>NZ_QMBP01000003.1 GCF_003289945.1 Mesorhizobium hawassense | reverse complement strand
CCAAGAAGAGCGTGTCGTTGCCCGCGACAATACCGTCGCCTTCGCGCGGCTCAGATTGCAACTGCCGCAAAGCCCGATCCGACACCACTTCGTCAAAGCCACCGTCAAGGTCAGGCAATACACTGACGGAACACTCGCAATCTTCCACGGACCGCGCCGCATTGCCACATACACCTCAGATGGCGCACCAATCCTGGACGGATGCTCAATCGGCAGAGCTGCGTGAACCGCTTCGACGCAAAACTGAAGCGGACAAATGACGTGCTACCAAACCGGACAACTTGATTAGCTACCGACACACCTCAGCCTATGCGACGCGGTGTCCCTGCAGGTAGGGTGGCTGAGATTGAGGTCAGGCCGAGTCGAGAAAGTTGGATTCCGAGAACCGGAGCGGAGCGTACTTAAAGTACGTGAGCACCGGAAGCGCAGGAAGCCACCGTTCGCAGGCCGGCCTCACCTGAATATCAGTTACCCTAAGGCAGGGTGAACCAAACCGGCAACATGCCCGACTGCTGCAGACCGTCGATCAGTTCGAAGGCCGGCAGCGCCACCAGGAACACCAGCCCGTCGAGCAGCGTGTTCAACAACAGGCGCGGCTTGAAGCTGCCGGTGTCGCCTTCCTGGTAGAGCGAAAGGTTCGGGAAGAAGCGCGGCACCCTGGCGAGATAGGCCGCGTAAGGCGCACCGAGCACTTCCTTCAGGTACCGCTCCTCGCGCAGGATGACGATGTGGAAGGCGCCGGCGCAAAGCAGCGTAAACAGGATGATGCCGCTGAAGGAGCCGATCTGCGCGCCGACGCCGGCGGCGGCCACCGTCGAGAACAGATAGAGCGGGTTGCGGGTAATCGAATAAGGCCCGCCGGTGACAACCTCGGCCGATTTGCGCCCGCCGATATAGAGCGTCGACCACAGCCGCCCGACGATGCCGAGGAAGATCAGGAGCACGCCGAACATCTCGATTGATTCATGCATCGGCGTGTTCGGCGGAAAAGTCGACTGTCCGAACAGCAGTGCGGCGAACAGCACCACGACCAGCACGGCCAGCACGATCCGGCGCATATGCTGGTAGCCGCCCAACCCTTCATTCTGGTTGTCGGCAGGGGCTTTCACTTCATCGACCATGACCCATCCGATCGTCGCGTTTTGCTCGCGATCGGCAAAAGCCGATCGTCGAGCGGCGATCGGATTGAAAACAGGCGCCCCGCCGATCGTCGGGACGCCGTGCCCAGCAATTCGGGCGGATTTTAGAGCGGATGCTGCGCGACCCGGCAACTCGCGAAAGCGTGATGGACGCGACGCGCCTTCTCGATCAGCGCGGCGCTAGGACCATCATCATCTGGCGGCCTTCGAGCTTCGGCTCGGCCTCGACCTTGGCGATGGTGGCCACTTCCTCGCGCACCTTGTTCAGGAGCTGCATGCCGAGTTCCATATGCGCCATTTCGCGGCCGCGGAAGCGCAGTGTCAGCTTGACCTTGTCGCCTTCCTCGAAGAAGCGGCGCACCGCTTTCATCTTGGTGTCGTAGTCATGGCTGTCGATGTTCGGGCGCATCTTGATCTCCTTGATCTCGATGACCTTCTGGTTCTTGCGCGCTTCGGCCGCCTTCTTCTGGTTGGCGTATTTCAGCTTGCCGAGATCGAGGATTTTGACGACGGGAGGCACCGCGTTGGGCGATATCTCGACGAGATCGAGCCCGGCCTCTTCGGCCAGCAGCAATGCGTCGTTGATGGAAACATCGCCGCGGTTCTGGCCTTCGGCGTCGATAAGCTGGACCCGGGGAACCCGGATGTCTCGGTTGGAGCGCGGCCCGTCCTTGGTGGGTGCCGCTGCTTTGAAAGGTCTGCGAATGGTCGTGGTCTCCTCGGCCGTTTCGTTCAGGGTTTCTGTGGTTTCGAAATAGGTGGACGCGCCTATGTGGTGAGCGCGGGGCGTGAGTCAATAGCATAGCCCTGCCGGAAAATCACCTGCCGCCTGGCAATTGTCTGCACCAAGCAAAGAAACGCCGCTCGCACTTTTCGTTGAACCATCGCCTGTGTCAAAAGACCGGCCGGGAGGACAAAGGTCATGGCCGCCAGCGCTCCGGTTTTCATCGATGTGGACGGGTCGAACATCGCCGTCCGGCAGATACAGGGCGCGGCGCCCGGCGTGGTCTGGCTCGGCGGCTACAAGTCCGACATGCTGGGCACGAAGGCCGAGACGCTTGCCGCCTGGACAGTCAGTGAGGGCCTCGCCTACCTGCGCCACGACTATTCCGGCCATGGTGAATCGGGCGGCGAATTCGCCGACGGCACGATCTCCAGATGGTTGGCGGAAAGCCTTACCGTCTTTCGCCGGTTCAGTAAGGGCAAGCAGATCCTGGTAGGCTCCTCGATGGGCGCCTGGATCGCGTTGCGCATGGTGCAGGAACTGCGCAAGGCGGGCGAAGCCAGGGTTGCCGGCCTGGTGTTGCTTGCGCCGGCGCCGGATTTCACCGTCGAACTGATCGAGCCGATGCTGACCGACGCGCAGCGGCGGGACCTCGAGGAAAAAGGCTTCTTCGCCGAGCCGTCCGATTACTCGGACCAGCCCTACATCTATACGCGCGCGCTGATCGAGGACGGCCGCGTCAACCGGGTGATGACCGGGCCGATCGACACGCACTGTCCGGTGCACATCCTGCAAGGCCTGGCCGATCCGGACGTGCCTTCGAGCCATGCCCTGAAACTCGCGTCGATGCTGCCCGCCGACGACGTGACGCTGTCGCTGATCCCGGACGGCGACCATCGCCTGTCACGCGCGGAGGATCTCGACATGCTCAAGCGCGCCGTCGGCGACATGGTCAGGCGGGCCGCGTGAGAGTGCGCGTTTCCATCCCGATATCCGCCTTCGTCGCGGCGATCGTCGGCTTCGGCGGCACTTTGGCCATCGTCATCGCCGCCGCCAAGGCGGTCGGCGCGACGCAGGTCGAGACCGCGAGCGGCGTGACGGCGATCTGCCTTGCCATGGCGATCGAATGCCTGTGGCTGTCCTGGCGCACGAAAATGCCCGTCATCACCGCCTGGTCGACACCGGGTCTCGCGCTGGTCGCCGCCTCCAGCGGCTTCACCATGCCTGAAGCCGTCGGCGCCTTCATCGTCACCGGCGTCCTGTTGATCGCCACCGGCCTGTTCAAGCCCTTGACCCGGCTGATTGCCCGCATACCGGCGTCCGTCGCCTCCGGCATGCTGGCCGGCATCGTCGTCACCTTCGCCATCAATGCGGTGAAAGCCATTCCGGCGGACCCTTGGCTCATCCTGCCGCTGATCGGGGCCTTTTTCGTCATCCGCCTGTTCAATCCGTCGCTGTCGGTGCTGGCGGTTCTGGTTGGCGGCGGGCTCGCCGCCTTCCTCACCGGCCGTGTCGGCGGCCTGCCGGCGCCGGAACTCTCGACGCTGACGCTGATTGCTCCTGTTTTCACCGCCAACGCTATCGTCGGCCTGGCGCTGCCGCTCTACCTCGTCACCATGGCCTCGCAGAACCTCTCCGGCCTCGCCGTGCTGCGCGCGGCCGGCTACCACCCCGAACCCGGGCCGCTGATCGGCGTCACCGGCCTGTTTTCGCTGCTGTCGGCGGCGTTCGGCGCCGCCACCACCAATCTGGCGGCGATTTCAGCGGCAATCTGCACCGGCCCGGACGTGCATCCCGATCCCGCCGAGCGCTGGAAGACGGGGCCTTTCTATGCGCTGGCCTATCTGATCTTCGCCATCTTCGGCGCTTCGCTGGTGGCGATCTTCGCCATCCTGCCGCAGAGCCTGATCGTGCTGGTCGCCGGGCTGGCGCTGATGGCGTCTTTGGCCAATGCCCTGTCGATCGCGCTCAGGGACGAGGCCGAGCGCATGCCCGCCACCATCACCTTTGCCGTCACGGCCTCCGGGCTGACCTTGTTCGGCGTCGGCGCGGCGTTCTGGGGCCTGGTTGGGGGAATGGCAGTGCTTTTCCTCGACAAACTCAAAAAGCGATAATCATTTCATATGCTTCGCCGGTTTTGGCCAGATTTGTCTTGAATAGCCTATTTCGCCTTCCCATTTCGATTCCACGCAGCCGCTCTGGCTGTCTCCAACGGAAGGATTGGGAGAAAATGAACACGAGTGCATTGATCCGTCCGGCCTGGACGCCGGCCACCATCGCGCTGATGGTCATCGGCTTCATGGTGTTCTGGCCGCTCGGCTTCGCCATGCTCGCCTACATCATCTGGGGCGACCGGCTCGATGGCTTCAAGCGCGACGTCAACCGCGCCACCGACGGCATCTTCGCCGGCTGCCGCCGCGGTTCCGACAAGGCGGCCCGCTGGGGCCACGGCTCGGCCCGCACCGGCAATGTAGCTTTCGACGACTGGCGCGAGAAGGAGCTCGAGCGCCTCGCCGAGGAGCGCCGCAAGCTCGACGAGATGCTGACCGAGTTCGACGACTATGCCCGCGAACTGCGCCGCGCCAAGGACCAGGACGAATTCGACCGCTTCATGGCCCAGCGCAACAAGCATACCGCGCCGACCACCACCGAGTCGGGCGATAAGCCCGCTTCCAAGCGCGGTAAGGGCACGAACCTGCTCGACGACTGAAGCCGCGCGACAGGCTCCGGTAGGATATGCGGCGTCGCGTCTTGCGGCGCCGTTTCTTTTTTGTTCCCTATGTAGCACCCCTCCACTGGCCGTTTTTTTCGAATCGCGTATCGTCCAGCCATGACCCTCGGCTTCTTTCGCAATCTGACCAAGCCAAAACCCACGCCTGTCGTGGAGCGCGAGCATTGCGTCGCCGGCCGCACGCTGCCGCTGAAAATCGTCGAAAGCGCCAGGGCCAGGCGGCTGACGCTGCGCATCGATTCCGGCGGCCAGGGCCTGCGCGTCACCGTGCCGCCCGGCCTGCGCCGGGGAGAGGTGGAGAAATTCCTCGACCGCCACCAGGACTGGCTGGAACAGCGCTTGGCCAAGGTGCCGACTAGGCCGCAGGTGCGCCCGGGCATAAGGGTTCCGGTCCGCGGCGTGCCGCACCGCATCGTGCACGAGCCTTCCAAGCGCGGCACCGTCACCGTTTCGCGTGACGAACGCGGCCCGCTCTTGATCATCCATGGCGAGCGCATCCATTTGCCGCGCCGTATCGCCGACTACCTCAAGCGCGAGGCCAAGAAGGAGATCGAGAGGCTGGTGGTCAAGCACACCGAGGCGATCGGCAAGCGCGCGAAGGCGATAAGGTACAAGGATACCTCCAGCCGCTGGGGGTCATGCACCTCGGAGGGCAATCTCTCCTTCTCCTGGCGCATCATGATGGCGCCGCCAGCGGTGATAAACTACCTGGTGGCGCATGAGGTGGCGCATCTCAAGGAGATGAACCACGGCCCGAAGTTTTGGAAATTGTGCGAGAAACTCTGCCCGGATACCGACCGCTGCAAGGACTGGCTGAAGCGCAACGGCGGGGCGCTGCAGGCGATTGTGTTCGAGTAGGGCACCAGCGCAAGCGTTTGGAATTGGCGAACCCATCTCAATTTCGTCATCCGAGGGGGAGCAAGGAGCGACGCGGCGCGGGCTCTGGCACCCATCCGCAACCCTGATGCTTACGGCTGCAGCGGTGCAGGAAGCCGAGGGCACCCGGTTCCACGAAAGAACTCAAACCTCCGTGTTGGCCCCTCGTCGGCGCTTTTGAAGGGAGGAACGGTTTTGAAATTGATCCTGACGGCGATGCAACCGGACTTGGCTGATGCCTGGGCGAAGGAATTTCGCGGCGTGGACAATGTGGAAATACATAGGGGGTCTATTTTCGACGTTGAGGCGGACGCGCTTGTCAGTCCCGCCAACAGCTACGGTTTTATGGATGGCGGCATTGATGCCCACTATTCCCGCGTTTTTGGCTGGGATCTCCAACTTCGACTGCGCCGCGTCATTGTCGACCATCACTATGGGGAACTTCTGGTTGGGGCAGCGGAAATCGTCCCGACGGGAAATCACAATCACCCCTATCTAATTGTAGCACCGACCATGCGGGTGCCGATGGTGCTCGATCGAAACACCGTCAACCCGTTCCTCGCCACTCGGGCGGCCTTGCTGCTCGTCCGGTATGGGACATTCCATATCGAAGCCCTTTCCGGGGCAAAGGTGCGGGAGCATGTCCGGACGATTGCCTTCCCCGGGATGGGAACCGGCGTTGGCCGCGTTCCCGCCGCGCGGTGTGCCAGACAGATGAGGGCGGGATTCGACCAGGCGCGACGAGAACCAATCGTCCTGCCCTCCAGTTGGGCCGAGGCCAGTGAGGAACACCAGCTTCTTTACACGGATCGGCCCCGCAGGTTGCAGTAGTTAGAGCTTCGCAGGCTTAGCCTCACCGACATCAATCGTCATTCGCCGCGTTCAACTCCTCTGGCCGCAGCCCTTCGTCGGCATGCGGCCACGGCAGAAAATTCCGGTCGAACGCGTCGCTGCCGAAATAATCCAGCGCCCGGTGCGCCTCGGCGCCGTTGAAGGCGGCCTTGTCCATCAGATGCGCGATCACCTCGCGCGCCTGCGCGATCTTCTGCTTCAGTTCGGCGACGGTACGGTCGGCCATGGGTATCGTGCTCCCGCCTGTGGTCCCACTATCAAGGTAGTGTTTTCCGCCGCGCCGGCAACAGCATGCTTTTTCTCGACTCTTTGGCCGTTTCGTGCCAAGCCCGGCCCATGACGCTCGACATCAAGATCTGCGGATTGAAGACCGACGCCGCGATGGTTGCCGCCCTTGCCGGCGGCGCCAGCCATGTCGGCTTTATTTTCTTCCCGAAGAGCCCGCGCTATGTCGAGCCGGTCGAGGCAGGGCGCCTGCGCGAAGCGGCGCGCGGCAAGGCTCAGGCGGTCGCCGTCACCGTTGATGCCGATGATGCGTTTCTGGATGACATCGTCGCAAAAATGCAGCCCGACATGCTGCAATTGCACGGTTCCGAAACGCCCGAGCGGGTGGCGAAACTGAAAGCCCGTTACGGCCTGCCGGCCATGAAGGCGCTGCCGGTCAGCGAAGCGGCGGATCTGGACCGGATAAAACCCTTCGTCGGCGTCGCCGATCGCTTCCTGCTGGATTCCAAGCCGCCGAAGGGATCGCAGCTTCCGGGCGGCAACGGCGTCGCCTTCGACTGGCGCATCCTTGCCGGCCTTGACGCCGGCGTCGATTACATGCTTTCCGGAGGGCTCAACGTCGCCAATATCGGCGACGCCCTGAGACAGGCCAACCCGCCCGGAATAGACGTTTCGTCCGGCGTAGAAAGCGCTCCGGGCGTCAAGGATCCGGCGGTGATCGAGCAGTTTTTCCGGGCCGTCAGGGCCGCGCGCGACGACCGCGCCGCCTGAGCAGGCTCAAACCAGAGCATGTCCCGGAAAAGTGGAATCCGGTTTTCCGACAAGGACATGTTCAAAACATTAAAGATGCCAGGAGATCGGCGATGAACAAGCCGGCTATGCCCAATTCCTTCCGCACCGGGCCCGACGAGCAGGGCATGTTCGGCATTTTCGGCGGCCGTTTCGTCGCCGAGACGCTGATGCCGCTGATCCTCGATCTCGAGGAGCAGTGGAACAAGGCCAAGAACGATCCGGAGTTCAAGGCCGAGCTGCAGAACCTCTCCACCCACTATGCCGGGCGGCCGTCGAAGCTCTATTTCGCCGAGGGCCTGACGAAGCATCTCGGCGGCGCCAAGGTCTATTTCAAGCGCGAGGACCTCAACCACACCGGCTCGCACAAGATCAACAACTGCCTGGGCCAGATCCTGCTCGCCAAGCGCATGGGCAAGAAGCGCATTATCGCTGAGACCGGCGCCGGCCAGCATGGCGTCGCCTCCGCGACCGTGGCGGCGCGTTTCGGCTATCCTTGCGTCGTCTACATGGGCGCCACCGATGTCGCCCGCCAGAGCCCGAACGTGTTCCGCATGAAGCTGCTCGGCGCCGAAGTGCGGCCAGTCACCGCCGGCCACGGCACGCTGAAGGACGCCATGAACGAGGCCCTGCGCGACTGGGTCACCAATGTCGAGGACACCTATTATCTGATCGGCACCGCCGCCGGCCCGCATCCCTATCCGGAGCTGGTGCGCGACTTCCAGTCGGTGATCGGCACGGAAGCCCGCGCCCAGATGCTGGAGCAGGAGGGCCGGCTGCCGGACGTCATCATTGCCGCCGTCGGCGGCGGCTCCAACGCCATCGGCCTGTTCCATCCCTTCCTCGACGACAAGGATGTCCGCATCATCGGCATCGAGGCCGGCGGGCGTGGCCTCGACGGCATCGAGCACTGCGCCTCGATGAATGCCGGCAAGCCCGGCGTGCTGCACGGAAACCGCACCTATCTGTTGCAGAATGCCGACGGCCAAATCCTCGACGGCCACTCGATCTCGGCCGGCCTCGACTACCCCGGCGTCGGTCCGGAACACTCCTGGCTGCGCGACTCGGGTCGCGTCCAGTATGAGCCGATCCTCGACGACGAGGCGCTGGAAGCCTTCCAGTTCACCACCCGCGTCGAAGGCATCATCCCGGCGCTGGAATCGGCGCATGCCATCGCCCATGCCATGAAGATCGTGCCCAAGATGGACAAGGACCAGCTCGTCATCGTCAACCTGTCCGGCCGCGGCGACAAGGACGTGCATACGGTGGCCAACATGCTGGGCATGGAGATCTGACAATGACCACCCGCATCGACCGCCGTATGGCCAAACTCAAGGCCGAGGGCCGCCCGGCTCTCGTCACCTACATCATGGGCGGCGACCCCGACTACGACACCGCCCTGGCGATCATGAAGGGGCTGCCGGCGGCCGGAAGCGACGTGATCGAGCTCGGCATGCCGTTCTCCGATCCGATGGCCGATGGCCCGGCTATCCAGGCGGCAGGCCTCAGGGCGCTGAAAGGCGGCCAGACGCTGGCCAAGACCCTGAAGATGGCAGCGGAATTTCGCGCCGGCGATAATGACACGCCGATCGTGCTGATGGGCTATTACAACCCGATCTACATCTACGGCGTCGACCGCTTCCTCACTGATGCCAAGGCCAGCGGCATCGACGGCCTGATCGTCGTCGACCTGCCGCCGGAGATGGATGAGGAACTCTGCATTCCGGCGCTGAAGGCCGGCGTCAACTTCATCCGCCTGGCGACGCCGACCACCGACGACAAGCGCCTGCCCAAGGTTTTGGAAAACACCTCCGGCTTCGTCTATTACGTTTCGATGACCGGCATCACCGGCTCGGCGCTGGCCGACACCGCCAAGGTTTCGGCGGCGGTCACCCGCATCAAGGGCCACACCGCGCTGCCGGTCTGCGTCGGCTTCGGCGTCAAGACCGCCGAGCAGGCGCGCGTCATCGGCGCCTCGGCCGACGGCGTCGTGGTCGGCACGGCGATCGTCAACGCGATTGCCAGTGTGCTCGGCCCAAAGGGCGAAAAGACCGCCGATCCGGCCGAAGCCGTCGCCACGCTTGTCAGCGGCCTTGCCCAGGGCGTCCGCGCGGCGCGCCTTGCTGCCGCCGAATAGCCTGACTATCTGTTTTCCAAGCAGTTCGGATCGGAAATCCGCCACAGATTTCTCCTGAATTGCTCGAAGTCTCTTCCAGGACAGGAGCCGAAGCCATGAACTGGATCACCAATTACGTCCGCCCGAAGATCAATTCGATGCTCGGCCGGCGCACCGACATGCCGGAAAACCTCTGGATCAAGGATCCCGAGACCGGCGAGATGATCTTCCACAAGGATCTTGAATCCAACCAGTTCGTCATCCCGGCTTCCGGCCATCACATGAAGATCTCGGCCAAGGAGCGGCTGCGGTATTTCTTCGACGACGGCAAATACGAGGTGCTGGAAAATCCCAAGGTCGTCCAGGACCCGCTGAAGTTCCGCGACGAGAAGCGCTACACCGACCGCCTCAAGGAGGCGAAGGCCAAGACCAGCCTCGAGGATGCGATCCTCAACGGCGCCGGCACCATCGAGGGTCTACCGGTCATCGTCACCGTGCAGGACTTCGCCTTCATGGGCGGCTCGCTCGGCATGGCCGCCGGCGAAGCTATCGTGCATGCCTTCGAGGTCGCGCTGCAGCGCAAGCGGCCGCTGATCCTGTTCGCCGCCTCCGGCGGCGCCCGCATGCAGGAAGGCATCCTGTCGTTGATGCAACTGCCGCGCACCACGGTGGGCGTCGACCGGCTGAAGGAAGCCGGCCTGCCCTATATCGTCGTGCTGACCAACCCGACCACCGGCGGCGTCACTGCTTCCTACGCCATGCTGGGCGACGTCCAGATCGCCGAGCCCGGCGCGCTGATCGGCTTTGCCGGGCCGCGCGTCATCGAGCAGACCATCCGCGAGAAGCTGCCCGACGGCTTCCAGCGCGCCGAATATCTGATGGAGCACGGCATGGTCGACATGGTCGTCTCGCGCCTGGAGATGCGCCAGACCATCGCGCGGCTGCTGAGGATGCTGCTGAAGGTGCCGGAAGCCGAGAAGCCGCTCGAGCCGGAGATCCTGCCGCCTGCGGTGGTCAATACCGAGGCGCGGCCGTCAGCCTGACGCGACGTCCTTGGTCGCCGCCCTGATTGCTTCATGCTTTGCGTGCTGTAGCCTCTGATTTGCGCATGGTTCTTCCGAAACCGATTCCCGGTTTCGGGGCCATGCGCTAGGATTCCACCATGACAACGCTTTCCGCCGACCGCGAAATCGAACATCTGATGACGCTGCATCCGAAAGGCTTCGACCTTTCGCTGGACCGCGTCACCAGACTTCTCCAACGCCTCGGCAATCCGCAGGACCGGCTGCCGCCGGTCATTCACATCGCCGGCACCAACGGCAAGGGCTCCTGCGCCGCCTTCTCGCGCGCGCTGCTGGAAGCGGCCGGCCATCTCGTCCATGTCCACACTTCACCGCATCTGGTGAACTGGCATGAGCGCTACCGGCTGGCGGCCGAAGGCGGCGGCAAGCTCGTCGAAGACGATGTTTTCGCCGAGGCCATCGCGCGTGTCGCGGAAGTCAATGGCGGCCAGAAGATCACCGTTTTCGAGATACTCACCGCCGTCACTTTCATCCTGTTTTCGGAGCACCCGGCGGAGGCGGCGATCATCGAGGTCGGCCTCGGCGGCCGCTTCGACGCCACCAATGTCATCAGGCGGCCGGCGGTTTCGGTGATCATGCCGATCTCGATGGACCACGAAGCCTATCTCGGCGACCGCGTCGAGCTGATCGCCGCCGAAAAGGCCGGCATCATGAAACGCGGCTGCCCGGTGGTGATCGGCGCCCAGGAAAGCGATACCGCGCTTCAGGTGCTGATCGAGACGGCCGAGCGGCTGGATTGCCCGACCGTTGTCTATGGCCAGGATTTTCTCGCCTTCGAGGAGAACGGCCGCATGGTCTATCAGGACGAGGACGGCTTGATGGACCTGCCTTCGCCGCGCCTTCCGGGGCGTCACCAATACGCCAACGCCGCCGCGGCGATCGCCGCCGTCAAAGCGGCCGGCTTCGAGATCAGCCACCGCGCCACCGAAAAGGCGATGACCCATGTCGCCTGGCCGGCACGCATGCAGAAGCTGACGCAGGGCAAGCTGGTCGACCTCGCGCCCAAGGGCGCCGAGATCTGGCTGGACGGCGGCCACAACCCAGGCGCCGGCATCGTCGTCGCCGAGGCGCTGGCCGAGCAGGAGGAGAAGAACCCAAGGCCGCTGGTGCTGATCTCCGGCATGATCAACACGAAAGACCAGACCGGCTATTTCGGCGCCTTCAAGGGCCTTGCCCGCCATGTCTACACCGTGCCGGTGACCAACAGCGAAGCCGGCGTGCCGAATGACGAACTGGCATTGCGTGCCGAAGAGGCCGGCCTGTCGGCCGAGCCGGTCAGCTCCGTTGCCAGCGCGCTGATGCTTTTGCGCGACAGTTGGGACGGCCCGGCGCCGCGCATCCTCATCGGCGGCTCGCTCTACTTCGCCGGCGCCGTGCTGGCCGAGAACGGCACGCCGCCGACCTGAGGCGCAATAAAGATAGCGCTGCGGATTTCGGCGGGGGCCGAAAGGAACCGGCCATGATCAAAGTGAAGCAGCTCGCCCATGTCTGCATTTTCGCGCATGACCTGGAGGCGACGCGCCGCTTCTACAGCGATGTACTCGGCATGGACACGCGGTTCAATTTCCTGCGTGACGGCAAGATCTTCGGCTTCTACCTCGATTGCGGCGGTCGCAGCCATGTCGAGGTGTTCGAGAAGACCGAGGCCAGCTTCAGCGAGACCAACCAGATCAACCACTTCTGCCTTGAGGTGGAAGACATCGACGCGGCAATCGCCCACATCCGCTCGAAAGGCGTAGAAGTCACGCCGAAGAAACTCGCCTGCGACGACACGTTCCAAGCCTGGATCGCCGACCCCAACGGCGTGAAGATCGAGCTGTTCGAGTACACCGGCAAAAGCGCGCAGTTCACCGGCGGCGATCGCGTCGCGGATTGGTAGGGCGGGGCGGTTCGGTTCCGCGCCCGCTCAGAAATCCCAAGGTGAGATCAAGTTAAGGCCGGTTGAGCTGAAGTTGCTCGGATTGCGTGTAGCCAGCCGACCGCCATTCACGCGTGCTATCGCCGCAATCATGCCATCCGGAGCCGTCATGCCCCTGCCTTGGCGCGAGGCGGTTTCCATGATCTCGCCGTAAGCCAGGGCAGCTTCCTCCGTCAGGCCAAAAATGCGGTCGGCAAAGCGATGGCGCCACTGAGAAAGCCCCTGCTCCAGGCGATCGGCGCGCTCGTCGGGTCGTATCTTTTGGATGCCGTAAGCGATTTCACCGATCGTCACGGTGGGAAGGGCCAATTCGGCGTCGTTCCGGACAAGCCAGGCCAGGACGGCTGGGTTAGGAACCTTCTTGAGGGTTTCCGAGATCACATTGGTATCGACGAAAATCAAAGCTCCGGCCCCGCATGCACTTGGCGTTCTTCGCGGATCACTTTCTCCAGATCGATGTCGGCGCCATTGTTAGCCGCCAGACGAGCATAGAACGAGGCTGCGGGTTCGCGCCCCGCTTCACGGATCTCATAAGACTCAAGCGCGCGTTCGACGACATCGGCTATTGAGCGATTTTCGCGACGCGCAAGTCGATGAGCAAGGTCGCGCGCCTTAGCGCTGCGTACTGAGAGTTGTGGTTCGGCCATCTGCGAAACTCCGTTTGCCGAAATATAGACCCATTGAAACAAGCCATCAAGATGGCAGATGATGGCTAGCCACCAGTGTTCCAACCGCAAGATGCATCGCGGCGGGCAGCGCCAGCGACAGGCCTGACAGGAAAAGCAGCACGAAGACGATCCTTCGCATCGTCCCTTGCGACAGCGACGGCGGCCAGCGGCGCGCCGCATAGGTCATCAGCATTACAGCCGGTATGGCGAGGACGAGCGCGACGGGCGACATGGTGGGCAAGTTGCCGCTTGCCGCCACAAGGATAAGCCGGACCACCTGCGCGGCGCCGAAGGCGGTGACCAGCGTTTCGCGCACGCGTTCGTGCGGCATCGGCTGGCGAAAGAGATGGTAGACGAGTGGTGGGCCGCCGGTCGCAAACAGCCCGCTCATCAGTCCTGAAATGACGCCGAAGCCGACGAAACTCGCGTCCGACGACCGTTTCGCCAGGCAGGCAGGCCTGATCGCCAATTGCAGGCTGGACATCATGATGACCAGGCCAAGTCCGACCTTCAGCAGGTCGGCCCGCGTGTCCGCCAGCCATTCCAACAGGGCATAACCCAGCAACAGCGACGGCAGGCTTGCGAACAGGATCAGCCGCAGTTCCCGATGCGCAACCTCGCGCCAGCCGCCCTGGATCAGCATTTGCGTGGCGTTGACCAGGGTCAGCATGCCGACCATCGCGGCCGCGTCAGGCAGCGGCAGCAGGCCGACAAGCGCGATCGCGCCCATCATCACCAGACCGAAGGCGAACCCCGTCAGCGTCTGGACATAGGCGGCGATCGCCGCGAAGCCGGCAAAGGCGAAGAGCGGTATTATACCCATGACATGTCGCACGATGCCGGGATGGACCCGTGCAAATCGACGATCACGGCAAGCCTACTTCAGCTCGATTTCGATGAAGGCGTATTCGCCGTCATTGGCGTTGATGACGTCGTGCTCGACGCCTTCCCTCCGGAAATAAGGCGCGCCTTGCTTCATCTCGGCGAAGGATTCGCCGTCCTTGGTCACCAGCTTCACCTTACCGTCCATCAGCGGCACCACGACATAGTCGTGGCCGTGGCGATGCCAGCCCGTGTTGGCGCCCGGCGCGAAGCGGTATTCGGTGACGATCACCCGCTCATTGTCGACGTGGACTGTGGCCTTGGCTGTTCCGGTCATGGAGCTCTCCCTTTTCCGCTAGAGCGTTTCACCGTTTCACGGAAACGGCGAACCGCTCTATCTCCCTATGTTGATGCAATTCCGGACGGAAAACCGCACACACTTTTCCTGGAATTGCTCTAGAGAAGAAAATGACGCGCTCCTATGTCAGGGCCAGAAGACGGTCAGCCATGGCGCCAAAGAAAAAGCCCGGCGCGATGACCGGGCTTGTCCTTGAAGCTTTCGGATTGGCTCAGGCGAGGCTGCCGTTGATCCAGTGCGACAGCGCGGTCTTCGGCGCGGCGCCCACCTTCATGTCGGCCACTTCGCCACCCTTGAAGATCATCAGCGTCGGGATCGAGCGCACGCCAAACTGCGCGGCAAGCTCGGGGTTCTCGTCGATGTTGAGCTTGGCGATCTTGACCTTCCCGCCGAGCTCGGTGGCGATCTCTTCGAGAGACGGGCCGATCATCTTGCACGGGCCGCACCATTCCGCCCAGAAATCCACCACGACCGGCTCCTTGGCGTTGAGCACATCGGCCTGGAAATTGCCCTTGTCGACCTTGACGGTGGCCATGCTGAAATCCTTTCGAAAACTCGAGTTGCACCAAATGTGGTGGTTGTGGCTGCACTATTCAAGCAGTTCTTGTGTCACGCTGCTGTGAGTCGGGCAAGGGCATCGTCCATGACGCTGGCCGGCAGCTCGATCAGGCGCGGTGCCTCGGTGAACAGCAGCGCGGCCGTCACCGCGCGGCCGGGATAGAGCGGCTTAAGCAGCGCGCGGTAGAGCGCGAGCTGCAACACGTAAGCCGGCGGCACATCCGTTAGGGTCCCGGGCGCCGGCCGGTTGGTCTTGTAGTCGACGATCGAGACCGTTTGCGGCGTGACCGCCAGCCGGTCGATCTTGCCGGAGATCGAGCGCAGCTTGCCCTTCACCTCAAGACTGCCCATGACCCCAACCTCGGCGCGCGAGGACGGCGAGAACAGCGCACTGAAATGGCTGTCGGACAGGATCGATTGCACCGCTTCCAGTGCCCTGTTGCGCTCGCCGTCCGGCCAGTCGGCGCCGGCGCGCGCCAGATAGCGTTCGGCCGCATCTCGCCTCTCCGCCTCGGCGATGCCGGGCAGCATCTGCAGCAATTTGTGCAGGGCAAGTCCGCGCACGACCGCGAAGCCAGGCTCGGCGGCAGTGTCGAGCACCGGCGAGCGCGTATCGGGGACGGCGTCCTTCGCCTCGTCGATCAGCGCCGAGGCGCCGGAAGGCGAAAGCGGCCGCGGCAGTTCCTCATAGGGCGGCAGCGGCCTGAACAGGCTTTCGGGCAGCGGCGCTGTGTGCTCGAAGGGCCCTGCATCCACGGCGCCGGTCGGCGCCACCGGCGGCAGTTTCGTCATGTGAAAGCGGTGAACGGCCACATCGGCCGTCGCGGGATGGCGGCGTTCGGCACTCTCGGGGGCACTTAGCAATGCCCGGCTGACGATCGAATGCCAGGTGCCGGCGCTCGGCTGCCGCTTGCCGTGATAGCCGCAGACGACCAGCCGGTCCTCGGCGCGGGTCATGCCGACATAGAGCAGCCGCCGGTACTCGTCGTCGGCGAGCTCGCGCGCCCGCACCGAGGCCGCCTTCGAGACGCCATTGGCGACGTCACTCGCCGAGCGCCACAGAAAGCCCTTGCCTTTCCATTCAGCACCCGAGCTCTCGAACGGCATCAGCCGCGGCAGATGCTGGTCGCTGAACGGCGCCGAGCCGCCATCGACGAGGAAGACGACCGGCGCTTCCAGGCCCTTGGCGGCATGCACGGTCATGACGCGGACCTCGTCGCGCGTCTGGTCCATCTCGCGCTTGATCTCGGGGCCGGCATTTTCCAGCGTCGACAGGAAGGATTCCAGCCCCGGCAGGCCGGTGCGTTCCTCGGCCAGGCAGAAACTCAGGAACTCGTCGAGGATGTCGCCGGCTTCGGGCCCCAGCCGCGCCGTCATCTTGCGCCGCAACCCATCACGTGCCAGCGCCGAGGCATAAAATTCGAACACCGGCTTGAATGCCACGTCGCTCGCCCAAGCGTCGAGCCGGCTAACGACAGCGGCAAGGGCCTCGTCGCCGGCCGCATGCTGTCGCAGCGAGGCAATCAGCGACTGGCCCTTCGGCCTTTCGCCGGCAAATGCCAGCAATGTTTCCTCGGAAACCTCGAAGATCGGGCTGCGCAGCACCGCGGCCAGGGAGAGGTCGTCCTCCGGCTGGATGAGGAAATGTCCGAGCGCAATCAGGTCCTGCACGGCAATATGGCCGGGCAAGCTCAGCCTGTCGGCGCCGGCAACCGGGATCTGGCGGTTTTTGAGGCTGCGCGACAGCGCATGGACAAAGCGGTCGCGCTTGCGCACCAGGACGAGGATGTCGCCGGCGGTCAGTTTCCTGCCCTTGCCCTCGATGATCTCGCCGTGCTTGAGCCAGGTCTGGATGGTCGTCGCCACATGCTCGGCCACGCGCACGGCCGGCGCGCTTGCATGGTTGACCGGCAGGGTCCAGTCGTCCGGTTCCTCGACCATTTCGGCGCCGATCGAAGGCCACACCTCGACATAGCCCGGCGCGTCATTGCGGATCGCCTTGTGGCTGAGCGGATCGGGATCGTGGCTGATGCCGCGCCTGACGCCCGGCTCGGCAAAAACGCGGTCGACCGCGGCAAGCACATCGTCGCTGGAGCGGAACGACCAGGTGAGCTTGAGATTGGCGAAGGCAGCTTCCGCGTCGCGCACGCGGCTGGCAAACAACAGCCGGCTTTCTGCAAAGGAATCCGGCGCGGCGCCCTGGAAGGAATAGATCGACTGTTTCTCGTCGCCGACGGCAAAGACGGTCCGCCGCACCGCCTCGCGCTGGCCGAGCCCGGCGAAGAACTCTTCGGTCAGCTTCTTCACCACCTCCCATTGGTCGGGGCTGGTGTCCTGCGCCTCGTCGAGCAGGATGTGGTCGATGCCCTGGTCGAGCTTGAACTGCACCCAAGGCCCGGCATCGGGCCGCGACAAGAGGCTGACCGTGCGGGTGATGAGATCGTTGAAATCGAGGAAGCCGCGTCCGCGCTTCAAATGCTCATAGCGTGCGATCAGCCAGCCGGCGATGGCGAGCGCCGCCGCCGTGCCTTCCAGCATGCGGAACAGCGCCAGCCGGTCCGACACGTCGAGGATCGCCTTGGCCGCCGCAAGGTAGCGTTCCGGCAGATCCGGCAGCCGGTCGACCAGCGCCTTCTTGAAGATCTTGGGCGGGTCGTAGGGGTCGCCGCCTGCCTTGAGAAAGGCCTTTGCCAGCAGCCGCAGCCGGCGGATCGGATCCGCTTCGGCAAATGCGCCGCGTGCATAGGGGAGGACATTGTTCAGCACCTGCCGCGCGTCGGTGGCTTCGGCGGCCTGCGCGAATTCGGCGAACTGGCTGGGTGCGAAGCCGGGCAGCGGCCAAAGCGAAGCGGCGATGTCATCTGCCGTCTGTCCGGGCCTGAAGCCAAATTCGGCGAACAGCGGCCGGAAATCCCGATCCTTGCCGAGCTTGGCGATGAAGTCGCGCAGATCGTCGCGCTTGCCGACGATCTCGGCAAGCAGCGTATCGAGGCCGAACTCGCCGCCGCGTTCCAAAACGGTGGCAAAGGCTTCCGCCAGGCCTTCGACGCCGGCACCGGCACCCGAGATCATGTCGCGACGGGCATCGCCGAACAGCGGGGCCTCCATCTGCGGATCGAGCATCTCGAAATGCGCCGGGATGTTGGCTTCGAGCGGAAACTGGTGCAGCACGGATTCGCAGAAGGCGTGGATGGTCTGGATCTTCAGCCCGCCCGGCGTCTCCAGCGCTTCGGCAAACAGCCGGCGCGCGCGCCGCATCATGTCGCGGTCGGCGCCGCGACCGTCGAGCGCCGCGATCCGCGCGCCAAGCTCCGCATCGGGAAGCACCGTCCATTCCGACAAGGTCGAAAATACACGGTTCGACATGTTGGCGGCGGCCGCCCGCGTATAGGTCAGGCACAGGATCTTCGACGGGTCGGTGCCGTTGAGCAAAAGCCGGATGACGCGCTGTGCCAAGACATGCGTCTTGCCGGAGCCGGCATTGGCCGACACCCAGGCGGAATTGGCCGGATCGGAGGCGCGCGCCTGGCTGGCGGCGGTATCGGAGGGGATCGGATATTTCATCCGTCCACCTCGTCTTCGCTGGCCCCGCCCGCCGACCATTCGAGCACGCGCGCCAGATGGTCGTAGTCGCCGTCGGCTTCGCCCTCGCGGAAAGGCAGCGCGCGCGACAGATAGCCGGCGGTCGGGTCGGCATAATGGAAAAGCAGCCGCTCCAGCCGCGCCCAGGCTTCCTCGGACAGGTCGTTGGCGGTGCGGGGCTTGCGGTTGTATTCGAGGATCGATTCCTCGAACACCTCGCCATTCGGCTTCAGCCGCACGAAGGCAAGCTGCGAGGGCTCGCGAATGCCGAGCTCCTTGAACGCGCCGCGCCTGAGCAACGCGCCTTCAAGCGCCAGCTGCGGCGACAAAAGCGTGTGCGCCTGCGCTTTCGAGGGCGAGGAGCCGGTCTTGTAGTCGAGTATGTCGGCCATGCCGCCGGCAAGCAGGTCGACGCGGTCGGCATAGCCGGACAGCGTCACACCGGTGCGGCCGACCACCGTTTTCTCGGCGCGCTCCTCGGCATAGCGCCGGGCAACGGCGTCGGCGCGCGTATGCTCCCATTCGATGATGTTTTCGGCCAGCTTCTCGAAACGCGGCCACCAGACAGCCTCGATATCGAGCGGAAGCTTTGCGTCGGCAAAGCAAACCCGCCCGGCCTCGATGAGGCTGGCCAGCGCGTTTGGCGCCCTTGGATCCCCGACCCGCCGCGAGAACAGATGCAGGATTTCGTGGAACAGCGTGCCGCGTTCGGCGGCGCCCGGATCGCGGATCAGCGGCTCGAGCGGCATCAGACCGAGGATGCGCCGCGCATAGACCGCGTAGGGGTCGCGGCGCAGCGTCTCGATCTCGGTGACCGAGAAATGCCGCGGCCGCATGCTGAGCGGCGGCTTCGGTTGCGGGCGCGCCGCGAAATCCTTCCTTTCGCCGGCATCGAGCGCGCGCGCCCAGGCAAGCAGCGCATCGCCGCGCCGGCTAAGTGTTGCCGCCGGCTCCTTGCCGATGAAGGTCAGCATGCGCTGCAGCCAGCGCGACGGCACCGCCGGTGCATCGCCGGAGCGCGCCGAACGAGTCAGCAAGACCTCTTTCGTGCCCATCGCCATCTGGAAATCATGCGCGGCAAGGCCGATGCGCCGTTCCGGCGGCTCGAGGTCGATGCCGGTCTTCATCAGCCGCGACATGAAGCGGTCGCTCTCGGGTTTGCGCGGCCAGACTCCTTCGTTCAGCCCGCCGATGACCAGCGTGTCGACGTTCTGCAATCGGGCTTCCAGCGCGCCCCAGATGGCGATGTTGCGGTCGGTGCCTTGCGCCGGCTTCACCGTCTCCGGCGCGATCAGCGCCTCCATCACGTCCGGCCATTCGCCGGCCGCGAAAGTGAAGGGCGAGGCTGCGGCAACCAGCCCACGCAGCAGTTCGGCGAGTTTCTCGCCCGCGTCACCGGCATAGAGCTCGGCCAAGCTGCCATCGGCGGCGCGGCCCAGATCCTCCAGCGCGACCACGCTCGCGCGCGTCAGTGTTGCAATATCGGCGTCTTTCTCATGGCGCATCGCGGTCAGCGGCGAAAGCGCTTTGGTGAGGTGGCTGAGCATGCCTTGCGCCTGCTCGATGCCGCGCACGGTCAGGCGTGAAAACCAGAAAGGCTGCCTTGTGTCGCCGCTCAGCTCCGCGAGCCGTGTCTCGAAAAGCGCGCCGAGCGATGCGACATCGGGCCGGCCCGTGCCTCCCCGTAAGGCGACCAACTCGACGAGTTCGGCAGCCTTGCGCACACTCCGGCGTTCCAGACCAAGCCCGAGCAACGGATGCTTGAGCAAGGCGAGCAGGCCCACCGGATCGCCTGGCCGGAACGCGGCGCTGAGCGCCAGCCTGAGCAGGCTGGCGGCCGGCGTGTTGGCTAAAGGCACACCGCCGGAATCGTCGGCAACGACGCCGAAGCGCAGAAGCTCGGCCGAAACCCGCCGCGCCAGCGCGCGGTCGCCGGTGACGAGCGCCGCGCGCTTGCCGGGGATCTCAACCGCGCGCTTCAGCGCGATGGCGATTGCCGCCGCCTCGTCACGTTCGTTCGCCGCTTCCACCAGCGTCACGCCGGCAAGCGCCTGTTCCACATCGCCCGCCATGAAGCGTGGCCGCGTTTCGGTCCAATACTCCGTGGTTTCGGCCGGCCGCAACGCTTCGCCGACAAGAGCCGAGCGCAGCGCGAGCGGCGGTGACGCCGCGACGATATCCTCGACATCGCGGCGCAGAATACCGATGCCGCCGATCAGCTTGGCAAGGCCGAATTGCGGATGGCCGAGCGTTGCCGGACGCGCGCCAGGCGCCGTTATTGCAGCGAAGGATGCGTCATCCAGCTCGCGGTCGAGTCCCGGCAGCACCACGGCGCCATTGGGCAAACCGGCGATCACGCCGAGCAGTTCGGCGGTGGCGGGAATGGAACCGGTCGAACCGGCGGCGATCACCGGCCCTGCCGGCGGATTGCGCTTCAGCCGCGCCGCTTCCAGCCGGATCAGCGCGCTGCGATGCGCGGCCGGGTTGGAGCGGTCGCGCTCCTTGAGCAGTTCCGGCCAGTTGTCTGTGACGATGCCGAGGAAATCGAGTGTCACCTGCCACCATCCGGCGAGGTTGCCGGTGACCAGTGTCGAGAGCTTCGCCCAATCGGTGCCTTCGGTCTCGATCTCGTCCATCAGCCGGGCGAGGTCGCGCGCCAGCCAGATGGCGTCTGCGGTCGAGGTCGGCACGACGAATTCCTCGTCGAACCGAGCCCGGACATGCGCCGGCAGGCTTTCCTTCCAGGCGCGCACCAAGGGCGCCAGCAACAGCAGCCGCTCCTGCGCGGCGATCGGCGGCGCGAGCTCGATGGCCGACGCCGCTTCGGCGTCGAAGGCCGCCTCGTCCTCGTCGAACTCGCCGAGCGGCCGCACCGTCGGCAGGATGGCCGAGCGTTGACCGAGCCTGTCGACGAAGGCGCCGCGCAGCGCCCGCGCCGCGCGCCGTGTCGGCACATAGATGGTGGCGTCGGCCAGCGCCAGCGGATCGCCGTCGAAGCGGAAGCCGGGGATCAGGCGGCCGTCGAGCAACGCTTCGGCCAGCGTCGGCAGGAACGGCGCTCCGGGCGGGATGGAAAAGACGCGGCGCGCGCCGCTCATACCGCTTTCGCGAGCGCGCCGGCCACCGCCGCTTCGGCGGCGGGGATCGCGTCCGGCGTGCCGACGGTGATCCAGCGTCCGTTCATCTTCATGCCGAACAGGCGCCCGGCGGCGATCGCCTTGTCGAAATAGACGTTCAGCGAGTGCGAGCCTGAGGGAGCGTCCTTGAAGATGCGCGGATGGATGATGGCGGCGCCGGCATAGATCAGGCCGGTGGGGTCGCCCTTGGAGCGCGCGAGCGCGCCGTCCGGCGCCACCAGGAAATCGGTGCCGACGCAGTGCCCGGTCGCTGAGTCGAGATCGGTGAGCATCAGCAGAATATCCATTCTGGCGGCGTCCCATGCAAGGGCAAGGCGCTCGAGGCTGGGTTTACCGCTGTCGATCCAGAAGGTGTCGGCATTGATGATGTAGAAGGGTTCGCTGCCAAGCAGGGGCAGCGCCTTGACGATGCCGCCCGCCGATTCCAGCAGCACCTCGCGCTCGTCGGAGATGACGATCTTCGGCGCCTTGCGGCTGGCAACATGGGCGACGATCTGCTCGGGCAGGTAATGCACGTTGACGACGGCCTTGGCGATGCCGGCGGCCTCAAGGCTGTCCAGCCCCCAGTCGAGCAAGGTCTTGCCGGCGATCTTGACCAGCGGCTTCGGCATCGCGTCGGTGATCGGGCGCATCCGCTTGCCAAGCCCTGCCGCCAGCACCATCGCGGTCGTCGGCTTCATGGGACCCGTTCCTCGAGCAGGCCGTGGGCCATGTAGAAATCCTTCAGGCCAGCCAGCGCCGGATGCGCCAGCGCCCGCCTCAGATAATCGCGGATACGCGGCAGGTGCTTCAAATAGTAAGGCTTGCCGTCGCGCTTTTCGAGCCGCACGAAGATGCCGAGGATCTTCGAATTGCGCTGTGCCGCCATGATCGCATAGGCCTCGGCGAAACCGGCTTCGTCGAATGCGCCGGCCGCACGGCGCGCCGCGACATAGGCCGCCACCGTCCGCCGCTCGATGTCGGGCGAGACGGTGACGCGCGCGTCCATGGCCAAAGAGGCGACGTCATAGGCGGCCGGCCCGATCAGCGCGTCCTGCACGTCGACGATGCCGAGCCGGTCGAGGCCCGATCGCTCCGCGCGCCAGATGATGTTGGGTGAATGGAAATCGCGCAGCATCAGCGTGTATTCGCTGTCCGCCAGGCGATCGAGAAGGGCATTCCAGACCCGGTGATAGCCTGCCCGCAATTCGTCGTTTGCCGGCTGGCCGGTGATCCATGGCACATACCAGTCTACCAGCAGATCGGCCTCGATCAGCATGGCTTCCCGGTCGAAAGGCGGCATGTCGTGGAACACGCCGGGCGCTGCTTCCATGCGCGCGGGCCAGGCCTTGCCGTGCATCATGGCCAGCAGTTCCGCTGCCGCCTCATAGCGCTCGGCGATCGGCTGGCCGTCGCCGCCCAAAAATCCTTCTGAGCCGAGATGTTCGATGAGCAGAAAGCCCTGGTCGAGGTCCTGGGCATGGATCGCCGGCACGCTGACGCCGGCCGCGAGCAGCGCCCGGTCGATGGCGACGAAGGCCGTGACCGATTGCGCCGTATGGGCGATCACCGCATAGGGCTTGCCGCCGCGCACTGGTGGTCCGAGCACCAGGCGCGGCGAGTTCATCAGCACGCGCGGCGCCTGGCCGGGCAGCGCGACGATTTCGTAGGAGCGGGCGGAAGCGTCGCCGACGAAATGGCGGCGGCTGGCTTCGCCCCATCCGGCGGAAGCCAGGAAATCGCGCATGGCCAGCGATCGCGCCACGCGCTCGAAGACCGGTCCCTGGCCCGACAGCCGCGCCACGCGGCCTTCGCCATGCTCGGCCAGATCGATCCACAGCGCATTCCCCGGCAATCGGTCTCCGGCCCGCTCCGGCCATTCGATGAGCGCCGCGCCTTGGGTGAGCGCATCGTCGAGGCCGAGCTCGTCGAGCTCGTCCGGTGTGGACAGCCGGTAGAGGTCGAAATGATGGACCGGAATGCGCGTCTCGTAGCTTTGCACCAGCGTGAAGGTCGGGCTCGGCACTTCGAGATTGGCGTCGTCGGCGAGCGCCCGAATCAGCGCGCGGGCCAGCGTCGACTTGCCGGCGCCGAGATCGCCTCGCAGCGCGATCGTATCGCCGGCGCGCAACGCCAAGGCGAGGTCCTCGCCAAGCCTTGCCGTTGCCGCCTCGTCGACGAGAAAACGCTCGAGCACCGTCCCTGCCATGCGGCCGCGCTACTCGGCCGCGTCGCGGATGCCCGCCGGCGTATCCGGGATACCCGAAGGTTTGTCCGGGAAGGTGCAGATGACCGTGGTGCCTCTGTCCTTGCCGGTCTCGATGCGCACGCTGCCGCCGTGCAGTTCGACGAAGCTCTTGACGATCGACAGGCCCAGCCCGGCGCCGCGCCGCCGCCCGCCATTGGCGCGCGGCTCGAAGCGGCGGAAGACCGATTCCAGCACGTCGGGCGGCATGCCGGGGCCGTCGTCATGCACCGAGAACTCGACGCTGTCGGTCAACCGACGGCAGGTAAGCCGGATCGTGCTCGCCTCGGGCGCGTAGTTCGCCGCGTTGCTGAGCAGGTTGTAGAGGATCTGGCGGATGCGGGTCTCGTCGCCATGGAAGCTTGCGGGCGCCTGCGCCGCATCGATTTCGAGCTTGATCCGGTGCTCGTCCAGCCGGTCGGCGATCAGTTCGGCGGCCGCCGCGATCGTCCGGTCGATATTCATTTCGGAGATGTCGAGCTGCATGATGCCGGCATCGACGGTCGCCAGGTCGAGAATATCGTTGACGATGGTCAGCAGCACCGATGACGACGAGCCGACATGCTCGACATATTCGCTCTGCTTCGCGGTCAGCGGGCCTGTCGAGGGCAGCGACAGAAGCTCGGTGAAGCCGATGATGTTGGTCAGCGGCGAGCGCAGCTCATAGGACACGTGCTGGACAAATTCGTTCTTCAGCTGGTCGGATTTCTCCAGCGCCTCGTTCCTGTCCTTCAGCGCCCGCTCGACATTGACGGTGTCGGTGACGTCGACGAAGGTGATCATCACCTGGCCGTTGGGCAGGTGGATCACCGCGTAGCTCAACACGTTGCCGTTCATCAGCTCGATCTGGCCGCGGCGGTCGCGGCGCTCGTCGTCGAAGCCGGTGACCGCGGCGACGAAACCGCCCCACGGGCTGTTCGCGGCCCGCTGGTCGCACAGGTCGCGGATCGCCGAAACATGGACATTGGGCTTGACCGCCTCGACCGTCAGCCCCCACAGCGCGACGAAGGCCGGATTGGACAGGCGTAGCCGCCCGTCCGGGCCGAACACCACCACGCCTTCGGCGAGGTTGTCCAGCGTCTCGCCCTGCACCCGCACGGCGGTCTGGTAGCGGCTTTCGAGGTCCATCTTTTCAGTGAGGTTCTCGAACACCCAGGTGACGCCGCCCTTCGGTTGCGGGTTCGCCACCACGCGGATCGTCTTGCGGTCCGGCAGATGCCACCAGTGTTCCTGCGATTCGACGGCGCGATAGGCGCTGAGCAGGTTCTCCTTCCAGCGCCGCCATTCCGGCTGTTCGGCGATCTTGCCTTCTGAGCGCAGCCGGTCGAGCAGCAGCGTGTTGGAGGGAGCGCTGAGCAGGAAGCCCGAGTCGAGGCCCCACAGCTTCTGGAACGCCTGGTTGAAGAAGCGCAGCTTTTCCTCGGTGTCGAAGATCGCCACAGCGGTGTTCAACTGGTCGAGCGTGTCGGCATGGCTGCGCACGGTCCGCTCATATTCGGCGCGGATCGTCTCGGCGGCGCTGGTGTCGCAGGCGAGCCCCGCCGAACCGTCGGCGCCGGCGAAGTCGGTGACCGCGAACATGCGGCGGTCGCCTTCGATCACGGTGGAGAGCGTCTGCTCGAACACCGGGCGCGACTTGTGCTGCTCGGCGATCTGCTCGCGTGCCTGGCCGCCGAGGAATTCCTTGGCATCGCGCACCGCCGTGGCCGCGCTTTCCGCCTCCACCGCCTCGGCATAGGCGCGGTTGACCCATTGCAATCGGCCGTCCGCCGCCCGCAGCCATGCCGGCATCTTCAACGCGTCGAGCAGGCCGACCATGGTGTCGTACTCAGCGCTGAGCCGCTGGTTCTCGATCTTCAGCCTGGCCTGGCTGCGCAGCGTTTCCGACAGCGATACGAAGCGCACCAGCACATGGGCCGCGCTCTTGCGGCCATGCACTTCCAGCGGCACGCCGGCCTGCGTTTCGATGACGAGATCGAAGGCTTTCGCCTGTTCGCGCAGCGCGGCGACCGCATGCTCCAGCGCCGCCGCCGAACGCGGCATCAGCCAGCGGCCGAAGGCGAGGAATGCCGACCTGTCGTCCGGCGCGCCGCTTTCCAGGGGCAGGCTGCCGATCAGCTCGGCCTTCTTGTTCTCCGTGGTCCAGACGATCAGGCGCTGGTCGCGCAGATTGAGCAGCGCCTCGGAACGCTGCAACGCCGCGTTGACGTCCGCGATGCGGGACCTGAGCTGGACATTCTGCGAAGCGGTGCGGGCGCGCTCGCGGATCAGGAAGATGGCCGAGACGAGCGCCGCGCCCATGACGCCGACGAACATGGCGAGCTGCATGACCTCGACGGCGCTGACCGGCGCCACGGCCCTTCCCGGGATGCGTGTCTCGGCGTGGGCGGCGACGGCAAGCAGCGGACTGGCGAGCGCCGAAGTGGCAAGCAGCAAGGCCTGCCGCGCGCCGTCACGAAAGCCGCCGCCTTTCATGGCCCGGCCGGCCTCGTTCGAATCCGTTTGGCCGCCGGAGACGGCCTTTCCCGCGCGTAGCGGGTAATCCCCCGGCATGTCTTGGTCCTCTTCGCCGCTTGAATGCAAGACCGCCCTGAATGCGTCCCCGGCCCATCCTGTCCCCGGACCGCGAATCACAACAATAACGCCTGCCGGAATCGGCGTGAAGAATCATTGGTGCAAAAAATAAAGCCGGGCGGAAAGTCAACCACCCGGCTTCAATATCTGGTAGATAATTTCGCTTTGGTTAATAGCGGTAGTGTTCCGGCTTGAACGGACCCTGCGGCGTCACGCCGATATAGGCGGCCTGTTCGCCGGACAGCTCCGTGAGCCTGGCGCCGAGCTTGTCGAGATGCAGCCGCGCCACCTTCTCATCGAGGTGCTTGGGCAGCACATAGACCTGGTTCTGATACTGGCCATGCTTGGAGAAAAGCTCGATCTGCGCCAGCACCTGGTTGGTGAACGAGGCCGACATGACGAAGCTCGGATGGCCGGTTGCGTTGCCGAGGTTGAGCAGGCGTCCTTCGGACAGAAGGATCATGCGCTTGCCGTCCGGGAAGGTGATCAGGTCGACCTGCGGCTTGACGTTGGTCCATTTCAGGTTGCGCAGCGACGCCACCTGGATCTCGTTGTCGAAGTGGCCGATATTGCCGACGATCACCATGTCCTTCATCGACCGCATATGGTCGAGCGTGACGACGTCCTTGTTGCCGGTGGTGGTGATGACGATGTCGGCGATGGGGGCGGCGTCTTCCAGCGTGACCACCTCATAGCCGTCCATCGCCGCCTGCAGCGCGCAGATCGGGTCGACCTCGGTAACCTTGACGCGGGCGCCGGCGCCGCGCAGCGAGGCCGACGAGCCCTTGCCGACGTCGCCATAGCCGCAGACCACGGCGACCTTGCCGGCCATCATCGTGTCGGTGCCGCGGCGGATGCCGTCGACCAGCGATTCCTTGCAGCCATATTTGTTGTCGAATTTCGACTTGGTGACGGAATCGTTGACGTTGATCGCCGGGAAGGGCAGCAGGCCCTTCTTCTGCAACTGGTAGAGCCGGTTGACGCCGGTGGTGGTCTCCTCGGTGACGCCGCGGATCGCCTCCCTCTGCTTGGTGAAGAAGCCGGGCGATGCCTTCAGGCGCTTCTTGATCTGGGCGAACAGGATCTCTTCCTCCTCGCTGCCGGGATTGGACAGCACGTCCTCGCCGGCCTCGGCGCGCGCGCCGAGCAGGATGTACATGGTGGCGTCGCCGCCGTCGTCGAGGATCATGTTCGAGGTGCCGCCGTCGGTCCACTGGAAGATGCGGTCGGTGTAGTCCCAATAGTCTTCCAGCGACTCGCCCTTGATGGCGAAGACCGGAATGCCGGCTTCGGCAATCGCGGCCGCCGCGTGGTCCTGCGTCGAGAAGATGTTGCAAGAGGCCCAGCGGATGTCGGCGCCCAGCGCCTTCAGCGTTTCGATCAGAACCGCCGTCTGGATGGTCATGTGCAGCGAACCGGTGATGCGCGCGCCCTTGAGCGGCTTCTTCTCGCCGAACTCCTCGCGGCAGGCCATCAGGCCCGGCATTTCGGTTTCGGCGATCTCGATCTCCTTGCGGCCCCAGCCGGCAAGCGAAATATCGGCGACCACATAGTCCTTGCTACCCGTCATGGCAGTGCTCCGGTGTGATTTATCTCAAGAACCGCGCCGGCGCCGGGACGGCGCATGGAGGGCGCGAATTGCCGGCCTGACTAGCAGATCGGCCGTCACACGACAATGGGATATAAAGAAATCTTTATGCGCGCATGTCTTGGCAGCGATGCATGTCGCCCAAAAGTGTGCAGCGGTTTTGGGACAACGACATGCATCCAACAAAAAAGGCGCGGCTAGATTTCCTCGCCGAAACGCGAGGCGACCAGCTGCTCCAGCGCGTCCATCGCCGGCAAGGCTTGCGGGCCGCTGGCCATCACGCGGATCGAGTAGCCCGGGCTCGCCGCCAGCATCATCAGGCCCATGATCGAGGTGCCGCCGACCTTCACGCCGTCCTTCTCGACATGGATGGTGGCGTCGAAGCCGCTGGCGACTTGGACGAACTTGGCCGAAGCGCGCGCATGCAGGCCGCGCTGATTGATGATCGGGAACTCCCGCACCACCTCATCGGTCTGCGGCGCCGGTGCGTTCATTTGCTGCTCAGGAGCTGGCTGGCGACGTTGATGTATTTACGGCCGGCCGCCTGTGCCTCGTCGAGCGCGGCGGCCATGTTGTCGCCCTTGCGGATCGATGAGAGCTTGATCAGCATCGGCAGGTTCATGCCGGCGATGACCTCGGTGCGGCCGGATTCCATCACCGAGATGGCGAGGTTCGAGGGCGTGCCGCCGAACATGTCGGTGAGGACGATGACGCCGGCGCCGGTGTCGACGCGCGCAACGGCGTCGACAATGTCGGCCCGGCGCTGCTCCATGTCGTCGTCGGCGCCGATCGCCACGGTTTCGAAATTGTCTTGCGGCCCGACGACATGCTCGACGGCATGCCGGAACTCGGTGGCGAGTTGACCGTGCGTCACGAGCACGAGTCCGATCATTCTCTGGTGGCTCCCGTCATCGCCGCTTCACAGGCGTATCTTATGTTCGCCAGCCATTCCAGGCGGCGGGAGCGCTATCTTGTCGACGCGCGGCCGGTTGACAAGCCCAAAATTGCGGCGGCCCGGGCCATTTTGACGCATCGCAACAAAAAACCCGGGACGGATCATGAAAAAGGCTGGATCGACAGCCGCGCCATCACCGCCAGCAAGGCGGAGGCTGCGTTGCGCTCGGCAAGATCGATGCGTGGCACGGGACAGCCCGCGATCGGCTCGCTGATATCTTCCTGAAAACGGGCCATTTCTTCCTTCGGCACGAGCCGGATATGCAGGTCGATCACGCCGCCCGGCTCGAACGGCAGCGGGCATGGAATGAAGCCTGGCACCTCGGCGAGGCCGGCTATGGCGGGCGGCGCGCGGCAGACCAGCCGCCCGCCATGCGCCGCGGCAAGCAGCCTGTCGTCGCTGATCAGACACGAAAACAGTCCGCGCGCCCGGCAATGGTCAATGAGCGTCAGCGCCAGCGTCGTCTTGCCGGCGCCCGACGGCCCCATGATGAGGACGCCACGATCGCCGATAAGGATCGCCGTTCCATGGATGTTTTCAGGCTTTTCGGCTGGGTCGGACATGCCGGTCGGATCAGCCTTCCGCCGGCAGCGTCACCACGAAGCGCGCGCCCTTGATCTCGCCGGGCTTGGTGCCAGGGATGTTCTCGGCCGTCAGCGTGCCGCCATGCGCCTCGACGATCTGGCGGCTGATCGACAGCCCCAGGCCTGAATTCTGGCCAAACGCCTCGCCGGCCGGCCGGTCGGTGTAGAAGCGCTCGAAGATGCGGTCGATCTTCTCCGCCCGGATGCCCGGGCCGTTGTCGTCGACGGTGATGATGTTGAACTTGCCCGCGCGTGCCAGCGAAATGGTGATGTGGCCATGCTCGTCGGGCACGAACGAGCGCGCGTTCTCGATGAGGTTGGTGATGACCTGACCGATCCGCAGATCATGGCCGGAAACGAAATAGCCTTTGGCGCCGGCCGGCAGCTTGGCGACCTTGAGCTCGATCTCGACGGCCTTCTTGTTGCGCGTCGTCTCGCGCGAGACCGCGATGAGATCGGTCGTGAACTTCTTCAGGTCGACGATTGCCGCATCCTCGCGCGCCAGCTCGGCATCGAGGCGCGAGGCATCCGAGATGTCGGTGATCAGCCGGTCGAGCCGCCGCACATCGTGCTGGATGATTTCCATCAGCCGGCCACGCGAATTCTCGTTCTTCGCCAGCGGCAGCGTCTCGACCGCGCTGCGCAGCGACGTCAGCGGGTTCTTCAACTCGTGCGAGACGTCGGCGGCGAAGCTCTCGATCGCCTCGATTCTCGCGTACAGCGCATTCGTCATGTCGCGCACGGCGATGGACAAATTGCCGATCTCGTCCTGCCGGTCGGAGAAATCCGGGATTTCCTCGCGGTTCTTGACGCCGCGGCGCACGCGGACCGCGGCGGCGGAAAGCCTCCGCAGCGGGTTGGCGATGGTCGACGCCAGGAGCATCGACAGGATCGCGGTGACCAAAGCCGCCACCCCGAACACGCGCAGGATCGCCTTGCGCTCGGCGGCGACGATCTTGTCGATGTCGCCGCCTTCGGTGGACAGCATCAAGACGCCCAGCACGGCGCGGAAACGCTGGATCGGCACCGCGACGGAGACGATCTGCTCACCCTGTTCGCTCACCCGCACGATGGTCGACGGGCTGCCGGTCAGCGCCTTGACCACTTCCGGGAAGGCCGCGCCATTGCCGCCGGGCTGCTCGTGATAGACCGGCAGCTCCTTGTTGCGGAAGAAGTCGAAGACGAACTTCTCGACCCGTTCCACGATGCCGGGCTGCTCGTCGTCGACGGGCGGCAGGTCGTAGCGCAGGATCTGGCCGCGCGAATAGAGATGGCGCGAATCGAGCAACAGGTTGGCGTCGCGGTCATAGATGCGGGCGCGTGTGCGCGTCGGCGAGATCAGCCGTCTCAGCACCGGCGCGACGCGCTCGGGATTGATCGGGAAGTCGAGATTGTCGAGCTGGTCCGATCCCGGCCCCAGGCTCTCGCCGGCCTGCAGTTCCAAGAGCTTTTCCGGGTCGATGCTGATGGAATCGGTCTCGACGGTCGCCGAAGCCGCGATCGCGCCGGCGATGATCTCGCCCTGCGTCATCAGGCTTTCGACGCGCGCGTCGATCAGCCCGTCGCGGAAGGTGTTGAGGTAGAGGATGCCGGTGACCAGCACGGCGAGGCCGGCCAGGTTGAGGAACAGGATACGCCGCGTCAGGCTGGAGAAGATATGATGGCCGAGAAACCGGCGCATCGGCACCGTGAATTTCGACACGAAGGCGGGCACGATCCGCGACGGGCGCCTTGCCGCGCCCGCCCTTCTGCCTCGCTCTACTTCCACTGCCATCGACTAGCAGCTCCCGGTCCGTTCCTCTGCATGTCCACCCGTTTGGGCGACACGCATTACCTCAAGCTTCCCGGAACCGGTACCCGACTCCGTAAAGGGTTTCGATCATCTCGAAGTCGTCGTCGACGGCCTTGAACTTCTTGCGCAGCCGCTTGATGTGGCTGTCGATGGTGCGGTCGTCGACATAAACCTGCTCATCATAGGCCGAATCCATCAGCGCATCACGGCTTTTTACCACACCTGGGCGCTGCGCCAGCGAATGCAGGATGAGGAACTCGGTCACCGTCAGCGTCACCGGCTCGCCCTTCCAGGTGCAGGTGTGCCGTTCCTGGTCCATCACCAGCTGGCCGCGTTCGAGCGAGCGGGCCTGCTGGGCGGGGGCCTTGGCCGCCGCCTCGCGGGCGCTGGTCCGGCGCAGCACCGCGCGCACCCGCTCGACCAGCAGGCGCTGCGAGAACGGTTTGCGGATGAAGTCGTCGGCGCCCATCTTGAGGCCGAACAATTCGTCGATCTCGTCGTCCTTCGACGTCAGGAAGATGACCGGCAGGTCCGACTTCTGCCGCATGCGGCGCAGAAGCTCCATGCCGTCCATGCGCGGCATCTTGATGTCGAGGATGGCGAGATTCGGCGGCCGCGCCGCCAGGCCTTCCAGCGCCGACGCGCCGTCCGTGTAGGTTTCGACCCGATAGCCCTCGGACTCGAGCGCGATCGACACCGAGGTCAGAATGTTGCGGTCGTCGTCGACAAGCGCGATTGTTGCCATTTCAAGCGGCTCCCTCATGAGCTGTCCCTTCTGTCGTCGAGAAGGGGCTTTTGCAGGACAAATTGGGTACAAAATGTGGCACGGGCCCGGTCCGAAGTCACGGGCGGCCTGCCGCTACACACGATCGCACCCGTATTGGGATTGGACGAGCGAAGCCTGCCAATCCTTTGGGCAACCTCTATGGTTTTTTGCACATATAAACGATTTAAACAACTTTCAAATTTTTTAAATCGATTAAAGATTTGATATCATTCGGCTTTTCTGGTTCTGAACCTGGCAACCCAGCGCGGGCTGTGGAAAAATCACCCGTCAGATGCGGCCAAATCCAGAGAGGAAATTTGATGTCGGAAGCCGGCAAACGCAACCCCGACTGCGCGATTGACGCGATCGGCCTGAAGACCACGGGCGTGGTGCGCTACAATTTCGGCGCGGCCGAACTCTACGAGGAAGCGATCCGGCGCGGCGAGGCGAGGTTGACGGCGCAGGGCGCCCTGGTCGCCGAGACAGGCCAGCACACCGGGCGTTCGCCGAAGGACAAATTCGTCGTGCGCGACGATAGCACCGAACGCCAAGTCTGGTGGGACAACAACAAGGCGATCTTGCCGGCGCAGTTCGAAGCGCTCCATGCCGATTTCCGCGCCCATGCGGCCACCAAAGATCTGTATGTGCAAGACCTGGTCGGCGGCGCCGACGCCGATCTCGAGCTGCCGGTACGAGTCGTCACCGAATTCGCCTGGCATTCGCTGTTCATCCGCAATCTTTTGATCCGCCCCGAAGCTGAGGCACTCAAGCGTTTCGTGCCGCGGATGACGATCATCGACCTGCCCTCCTTCCGCGCCGATCCGGCGCGTCACGGCACCCGCACCGAGACGGTGATCGCGGTCGATCTTAACCGCAAGATCGTGCTGATCGGTGGCACGTCCTATGCCGGCGAGATGAAGAAGTCGGTGTTCACCATGCTGAACTATCTGCTGCCGGAAAAGGGCGTCATGCCGATGCACTGCTCGGCCAATGAGGGGCCGGACAGCGACGCTGCGGTGTTCTTCGGCCTGTCCGGCACCGGCAAGACGACGCTGTCGGCGGATCCGTCGCGCACGCTGATCGGCGACGACGAGCATGGCTGGGGTCCGCACGGCATCTTCAATTTCGAGGGCGGCTGTTACGCCAAGACGATCAGGCTCTCGGCCGAGGCCGAGCCGGAAATCTTCGCCACCACGCAGCGCTTCGGCACGGTGCTGGAGAACGTCGTGCTCGATGCCGGCCGCGTGCCGGATTTCAACGATGGCAGCCTCACCGAGAACACGCGCTGCGCCTATCCGCTGGACTTTATCCCCAATGCCTCGAAGACCGGCCGCGCCGGTCATCCGAAGAACATCATCATGCTGACCGCCGATGCCTTCGGCGTCATGCCGCCGATCGCCAGGCTGACCCCGGCGCAGGCGATGTACCACTTCCTGTCTGGTTATACCGCCAAGGTCGCCGGCACGGAAAAGGGCGTCACCGAACCGGAGGCGACGTTCTCGACCTGCTTCGGCGCCCCGTTCATGCCGCGCCACCCCTCCGAATACGGCAATCTGCTGCGCGAGCTGATTGCCAGCCACGGCGTCGATTGCTGGCTGGTCAACACCGGCTGGACCGGCGGCGCCTACGGCACCGGCCGCCGCATGCCGATCAAGGTGACCCGTGCCTTGCTGGGCGCCGCGCTCGACGGTTCGCTGAAATCGGCCGAGTTCCGCACCGACGCCAATTTCGGCTTCGAGGTGCCGGTGGCGGTTCCGGGCGTCGACGGCGCCATTCTCAACCCACGCTCGACCTGGGCGGACAAGGCTGGTTACGATCGCCAGGCCTCGAAGCTGGTCAACATGTTCGCCGTCAATTTCGAGAAGTTCGAACGCCACGTCGACGCGACCATCCTCGGCGCCGCGCCGCGGCTGCAGGAAGCGGCCGAGTAGCAACCGGCATCCAACACCTTCCTCCAGAGCCCGGCCAGCGCCGGGCTTTTCTTTTTGCCGCCGTCGCGTCATGAGTGCGTGCATGGCGAGCGACGACGACATCATCATCAGCAGCGAAGCGGTCATCCGTCCGGGCGACCTGCATGAGGATTTCATCCGCTCGTCCGGTCCGGGCGGCCAGAACGTCAACAAGGTGGCCACCGCCGTGCAACTGCGCTTCGACGCGGCGAACGCTGCGGGCCTCAGCGAGCGCGTGCGCGAGCGCGCCATCAAGCTTGCCGGCCAGCGCGCCACCAAGGACGGCGTCATCGTCATCGAGGCCGGCCGCTTCCGCACCCAGGAGCAGAATCGTGCCGATGCGCGGGCGCGGCTGACCGCGCTGATCGCCAAGGCGGCCGAACCGCCGCCGCCGCCGCGCAAGAAGACCAGGCCGTCCAAAGGCGCGGTGGAGCGCCGCCTGAAGAGCAAGGCGGGCCGGTCGACGGTAAAGAAGCTGCGCGGCCGGGTCGAGAACGACTGAGAACCGTAGCCCGGAAGGCAAGCGGCGGCTTTCGGGTCGCCGTTTTCTTTTGCTGGTGGCATGCTTGCGCCAGTCAACAGGATCGACCCATGCTCGTTCTGCCGAAAGGCGTCCGCCACATGCCGGGTTACCTCGCGCGCCCCGCCCAGGAGGCGCTGGTCGAGGAGATCAGGCGCGTCGTGCAGGCAGCACCTCTCTACGTCCCGGCCATGCCGCGCACCGGCAAGGAGATGAGCGTGCGCATGACCAATTGCGGCGCGCTTGGCTGGGTGACCGACAGGGAGCGCGGCTATCGCTACCAGGCGACGCATCCGGTGACGGGCAAGCCCTGGCCGCCAATCCCGGAAGCTTTGCTGCAATTGTGGCGCGAGGTCTCGGCCTACCCGCATCCGCCCGAAGCCTGCCTGGTCAACTTCTATGCGGCGGATGCCAAAATGGGCCTGCATCAGGACCGCGACGAGAAGGATTTCGCCGCCCCCGTGGTGTCGGTCTCGCTGGGCGACGACTGCCTGTTCCGCGTCGGCCAGGACACGCGCGAGGGCGGCACGAAATCGTTCAGGCTGAAGAGTGGCGACGTAGTCGTGCTTGGCGGCGAGGGGCGCCTCGCCTTCCACGGCGTCGACCGCATCTACGCCGCGACGTCCGCGCTGTTGAAGAATGGCGGCCGCATCAATCTGACGTTGCGGCGGGTGACGGTGCCGACAACCGGGGCAACGCGATCTTAAGGACACCAGGACTACAAAGCGGGCTGCGAAACCGAGGCCGCCATGGAACCGAATTGGATCAGCACCCGAAGCCTCTTGGACGTGGCCATCGTGACGGTCGTGTCGATCATCGGCGTCTGGATGACCGGGTTCTACATGAGCATGCTGTGGAATCTCGACGGCAGGGGGTTTTCCGAGCTTTCGCACAGACTTCCCTACTGGGATTTCACCAATCTCTGGGCAGGTTCGCGCATGGCCATTGACGGCCATGTTGCCGTGCTTTTCGACGTGGATGCCTACCGCGCCGCGCTGCGCGCCATGTTTTCGCCCGACCTGCCAAATCAGGAGTGGAGCTATCCGCCGAACATCCTCCTGCTCGGCGTTCCGCTTGCCGCCTTGCCGATCCTGCCTGCCTACGTGGTCTGGACGGTTGGAACCGCTCTGTGTCTGTGGCTGGCAATCCGGCCGCTGAAGCTCGGAGCGGCGGTGGAACTGGCGATCGTCCTCAGTCCCGCGGTGATCTGGAACTCGGTCTTCGGCCAGAACGGCGCGCTGACGACCGCGCTTCTGGTCGGAGGCCTCGCCGTGGCGCCCAGGCGTCCGCTGCTGGCCGGGATCCTGTTCGGCCTGCTGACGATCAAGCCGCATCTTGGCATCCTCGTGCCTTTCTGCCTGCTCGCCAACGGCAACTGGCGGGCCATTTTCGCCGCCATCGGCACCGCGGTCCTGATCGCCGTCGCCACCGGCCTGTTCTTCGGCTTCGATGTCTGGCGGCTGTTCCTGACCGAAACCCGTCCCTTGATGACGGCGATCATGGAGGCGCCTTATCCGCAGCCCTATCAATACAACGCCATAACGGTGTTTTTCACCGCCAGGGCAATCGGCATCGGGGTGACCGCCGCTTACGGCGTGCAGGCGGTCGCGACCGTCGCTTGCATTGCCGCGGCGGTGTGGCTCTGGTGGCCGGGGCGCCTGGTTTCGCATCAGGAACGCGTGGTGCTTACCGCGATCCTCGCAGTCCTTGCCACGCCCTACGGCTACACCTACGACACGATCGGTGTGGCCGTGGCGGTCGCCATGCTCGCCACGATGGTTTCACGGCCGCCCCGGCTGATACTGGCGATTTGCTGGCTCTGGCCGTTCGTCGCGCATTTGTTCATCCACGGCGGATATTGCGTCGGCGTCCTGATCCCGCTGTTTCTAGCCGCGTGGATGATGCTTTCGATACGGGCGACAGGCCGGAAGGCCGAAATCTCCGCGGAGCCGTCCTTGGCCTAAAGCGGCCCGGCGTTTCGCGAAACCCGCCGAACCGCTCTAAGGATCACTCTGGCTGGGCAGTTCCAGCATTGCGCAACAGCACCCGCACTTCGTCATCCTCGGCAATCTGCTGGTAGCCTCGCAGGAAGTTGACGTAGCCCTGCCACCGGGAAAGCTCGGCATTCCAGTCGACGTCCTTTTTCTCGACGATGATCACGGCGGGCTGTTTGGTTTCGAGTTCGGCGATCTTGCCCTCGATGTAGCGATCGGCGATCTGCCGATAGTGGGACGCCATCTCTTTGTTGCCGTCCCGGGTTGCGGCGCTCGAAAGATAACGCGCCGATTCACCCAGCCAGTCGCTGCAATAGCGTGAAATCCATGTCCCGCCGAGCATGCGGACAAGCGGATGGCCCCCCGAGATGTCGGCACCGACGAGTGCCACGCCCGGCTGAGGAGTCGCGGCCGCGAGCTTGGCGACAACCTCGGCATTGGGCTTCTGTATTTGCATGAACGGGATGGCGGCTGCGGCAATGATGGCAGCCAGCAGCAGCTTGCGCCCCAGCGCCATGGCCATGCCCGACGGCTTGTTTGTTGCCGGGGCCGGTTGCGAGATCCTCAACAGGAGGGCGGCCAGGATCAGGCTGAAGGCCGGAAATGCGTGATAGGGCCAGCCTTTGGCCTGGTAAATCAGCGCCACGGTCGCGGCCAGCGAGGCAAGCGTGAACACGGTGACCAGCGGCGACAAAGGCAATCCCGGTCGAAGAAGGCGCAGCGTCACCAGCGCGAGCAGATAGACCGGACTGTAGGTGGTCAGCAGCGCCTGGATCTTCTGCATCCGCATATAGGTGTCGGCCAGCATCGGGTAGATGACGCTTAGGAACTCCGGGTAGAAATGCTGCACGGCGACGGCATATGCGACGCAAAGCAGGCCGATCACCCAGTACTCGATGGCGAAAAGCGTCCGGATCGACCGGCGGGACCAGGCCGCGTAGAGAGCCGGAACGAGCACGACCAGCGCGTAATAGGGCTTCACAAGAACCAGCACGCTCCCGCCAAGCCCTGCAAGAACGGCCGCCGGAACACTTGGCACGCGCCCCTCGATCGGCGCCGCGCGCCACGCCGTCAGCACCAGCAGCGGCAAAAGCAGCGCGATCCCCAGCTGCTCACGTTCGCTGAAAGCATTGCCTGGGAAGATGACCAACAGGGCCAGGAACAAGGGCAGCATTGGAGACAGCGCGGGGTTCTCGGCAAAACCGGCCTGCTTGGCGATCAGCGTGGCAAAGCCCAATCCCGCCAGGCAGATCGCATAGCTGTAGGCATGGATCGCGATTTCCGGTGACGCACCGAGTTTGTGCGCGAGCACGACGGCCGGCATGAACATCCATGGTGTGAAAGGCGGATTGGTTTCGACTAGGTCGATATACAGCCGGTCTCCGGCGAGCATTCGCTCGCACATGGTGATTATCCAGCTGGTGTCCGGTATGACACCCCATCGGGTCTGCCAGAGAATGGCGGCGCCCAGCACCAGCAGGCAGAGAACCGCCGTCAGCGCACTCCAGCTGCGGGCATCGAGCCCCAGCGCATCGGTGCTTGGCCGCTCCTGGATGACCGTCACAGCCTTTTCCCCTTTGAGCGGACGAGACCGCCGGCGCTCATCGGGCTGCCCCGACAAAGACAAACCTGCGCAGGATTATGAAATTCAGGATCGGAACCATGATGCAGGCCAGGATCACCGGCACCGACGGTGGCAATCCGGCGATATCCGTAAGGACCGTGGCCAGCCCGACGGAAAGGAGAAATCCGACCGCGGTGGCGCAGGCAAAGCGGGCGGCCTCGAAGCCGATCGCACCATCGGACATGAAGGTCACGAGGCGGTGCCCCCAATAGGAAAATACTGCGGCGGTGCAATAGGCGACGACCGAAGCGATCACAGCCGGCATGCCAAAACTATGTTGGTCCGACAGAATCAGCGCGCCCGTGGCGTAGATCAGCGTCGACAGGCCACCGATCGCGGCAAACCGCAGGACACGCGCGGGCTCTGAACGACCCATCGCCCATGACCAGAATGGATGCCCGACCGAGGCCATCCCCTCGGCGGCAAACGCCTTTTCGGATTTCATCACCTGCCGCAAAGTCAGCCGAGCCGCCGTTCGCGCCCAGCGGGCACATCCTTTGATGTCTCGGCATTTCGCATCGCGGCGACCGCTTCCTCGAAGCCGGTCAGTCGATCGATCACATAGAGCGGCCGCCGCTTCACCTCGGCATGGATGCCGCCGACATAGAGACCGATGATGCCGGTCATGAAGAGATTGATGCCGGACAAGAAGGAGATGATGACCACGGTCGAAGTCCAGCCATGGACGACACTGCTGACGAAAAGCCAGGAAAACAGCGCATAGACGCCGAGCAGGGCCGCAAAACCCGAGATGGCCAGTCCCGCCCACAGCGCCAGCCGCAGCGGCTTGTCGGAAAAACTGACGATGCCGTGCACGGCCAGCCGCACCATCTTCCAGAACGGGTATTTGGTTTCGCCTGCGGCCCGCTCGGGCCGCTCGAACGATACCGCCGTCTGCTTGAAGCCCATCCAGCCGAACATGCCGCGCACGAAGCGGTCGCGCTCCGGCATGCGCTTGAACGTGTCCAGCGCCTTTCGGCCAACAAGGCGGAAATCGCCAACGTCGCGCGGGATGTCGACCGACGTCATCTGTTCGAGCACGCGATAGAACAGGTTGGCGGTGATGCGCTTGAACAGCGTCTCGCCCTCGCGTTTGGTGCGGCGGGCGTAGACGATCTCGTAGCCTTGCTTCCATTTGGCGACGAGGTCGAGCACCACTTCGGGAGGATCCTGAAGGTCGGCGTCCATGACGATCACGGCGTCGCCAGCCGCAGCGTCCATGCCGGCGGTGATCGCGATCTGGTGGCCGAAATTGCGCGACAGTTCGATCAGCCGGAAGCGCGGATCCTCGGCTGCCATGCCGCGCAGGAAGATGACGCTGGTGTCACGGCTGCCGTCGTCGACGAAGATGGCTTCGGCTCTGCCGTCGAGCTTGTCGAGCAAGGCCGTGATCCGCCGCACGAGCAACGGCAGCACCGCCTCTTCGTTGAAGATCGGAATGACCAGTGAATAGACCGGGGCCTGGCGGCCCGCGGCATTGCCCGCCTTGATCACCGGTTGCCTCCCGACACCCGCTGGAGTTTGGCTCGCAAAGCTAGTCGGGATTGCCTAAGCCGCCGTTAAGAAATCATAATTTCCTCAACGCCACTTCCTCGATCAGGTGGTTGGCGCCCTTGCGCAGGATGAGGTCGGCGCGCGCCCTGGTCGGCAGTATGTTCTCGCGCAGGTTCTTCAGGTTGATGTTGGCCCAGAGCCCTTCGGCGATGGCCCGCGCGGAATCCTGCGAAAGCTGCGAATAGCGATGGAAGAAGGAGTCCGGATTGCGGAAGGCGGTCTCGCGCAGCCGCATGAAACGCTGGATGTACCACTGATGGATCAGCTTTTCGTCGGCGTCGATATAGATGGCGAAGTCGAAGAAATCGGACAGGAAAGGCACGATCTTGCCGTCCTTCGGCAGCTTGCCGGGTTGCAGGACGTTTATGCCTTCGAAGATCAATATGTCGGGACGGTCGATGGTGACGAACTCGCCGGGAATGACGTCGTAGGTCAGGTGCGAATAGACCGGCGCGCGGACACTGCTTTGCGCCGACTTGATGCCGGACAGGAACCTGAGCAGCGCGCCGACGTCGTAGCTCTCGGGAAAGCCCTTGCGCTCCATCAGGTTCTCGCGGCGCAGGATCTCGTTCGGCAACAGGAAGCCGTCGGTGGTGATGAGATCGACCTTCGGGCTCGATGGCCAGCGCGCCAACAACTCCTTCAGCACACGCGCCGTGGTCGACTTGCCGACCGCGACCGAGCCGGCAATGCCTATGATGAAGGGCGTCTTGACGATGTCCTGCGCGTTGAAAAAGGCCTGGCGCTGCCTGAACAGCAACTGGCTTGCCTCGACATGGGCCGACAGCAGCCGCGACAGCGACAAATAGATGCGCTTGACCTCTTCGAGGTCGACCGGGTCGTTGAGTGAGCGCAGCCTGTCGATCTCGTCGCCAGTCAGCGTCAGCGGCGTGTCGGCGCGGAACTGCGACCATTGCTCGGCGGAGAAGAAACGATAGGGGGAATATTTCTCGGTGGGAGCAAGCTGGTCCATCGAGTCTCCTGCCCTCCTAGAGCATGATGCCGAAAAGTGTGAAGCGGTTTTCGGGCGACATCATGCTCGATCAGTCTCTTTCAGCCCTTGGGGCGCGACGCCTTTTCGGCGATGCCCGAGCGGCCGGTGCGGCCCTCGAGCTCCTTCAGAACCTCGTCCAGCGGCACGCCGGCGATGCCGAGGACGACCAGCCAATGATATAGGAGATCGGCACTTTCCGAAACGAGGCCTTTCTTGTCGGCCTTGACGGCGGCAATGACCGTCTCGACGGCTTCCTCGCCGAGCTTCTGCGCCGCCTTGTCGATGCCCTTGGCGAACAGTTTCGCCGTCCATGAGTCCGGGTCGCCGGAATGGGCGCGCTGATGAATGATCTGTTCCAGCTCGGCGAGCGAAAAGTCTGCCATAACAGTCGTTTATGCTCGTTCGACGGGTGAGTCCAGCCGCATCGGCAGCCCGGCCTTTGCCATATGTGCCTTGGCCTGCGCGATCGTGTAGGTGCCGAAATGGAAGATCGAGGCGGCAAGCACAGCACCCGCATGGCCGTCGCGGATACCTTCGACCAGATGATCGAGCGTGCCTACGCCGCCTGATGCGATCACCGGCACGCGCACCGCGTCGGCGATCGCGCGCGTCAGCGCGATGTCGTAGCCGGCCTTGGTGCCGTCGCGGTCCATCGAGGTCAAAAGGATCTCGCCGGCGCCGCGCTCGACCATCTTTCTGGCGAAGTCGACGGCGTCGATGCCGGTCTTCTCGCGCCCGCCATGGGTGAAGATCTCCCAGCGGTCGCTCTCGCCGGCCGCCGATACCTTCTTGGCGTCGATGGCAACGACGATGCACTGGTTGCCGAACTTGTCGGCGGCTTCGGCGACGAAATCCGGGTTCTTCACCGCCGCCGTGTTGATCGACACCTTGTCGGCGCCGGCCAGAAGCAGCTTGCGGATGTCGGCCACCTGGCGCACGCCGCCGCCGACCGTGAGCGGCATGAAACATTGCTCGGCCGTCCTGGCGATCACGTCGAAGATCGTCTCGCGATTGTCGGACGACGCGGTGATGTCGAGGAAGCAGAGCTCGTCGGCGCCGGCCGCGTCATAGGCCTTGGCGGCTTCGACCGGATCGCCGGCATCGACGAGATCGACGAAATTGACGCCCTTGACCACGCGGCCGTTCTTGACGTCGAGGCAAGGGATGACGCGGGCCTTCAGCATCATTTGCCTTCCAGCGTCGCGAGCAGGTCGACCACCAGCTCGCCGACCAGCGGCGGCACATCGCCCTTGGGGTCGAAGGCCGGATCGTAGGCCGAAATGGTCAGTCCGGCGACGCTGAGCGGGCCGGCGAGGCCGCACATGGCGGTGCGCACCTGTTCGGGCGCCGGACCGCCAGGCGTGGTGTAGCGGTTGGCCTGCAGCTTCTCCGGGTCGTGCACGTCGAGGTCCACATGCATGTGCACCCGCTTGGCGCCGTCGGCCTTCAGTCTCTGCGCAGCGCTCTTCCAGTCCGGGCATTCGGTCCGGATGATAGGCAGCGCTTTCAGCAGCTCTCTTTCCGCATCGTCGAGGTCGCGCGCGTTGACCAGGACGCAGCGCGACGGATCGACCGGCTTGAAGCCGGGGATCTGGCTGGCCATCGGCCGCCAGCAGAGGCCGAGCACGGTGGCCAGCGCCATGCCGTCGAGAAAACCGGTGGTCGAGGTCTCCGGCGTGTTGAGGTCGCCATGCTGGTCTGCCCAGATGATGGCGTCGGCGCCGGCACCCGCCACGGCGCCCGCGCTGGTCAGGCAGTTGCCGGCCAGCACGATCGGAAACCGCTTCTTGTCCAGCGCGATGCGCACCTCGCCCGAAACGGCGTTGCAGACGGCAAAGCCGGTGCCGATCTCACGTTCCTGCTCATCCTCGACCACCTTGCCGATGTCGTTCACGTCGACATCGTGGCCGGCGAGCTTCAGCGCCTCGGCCAGCCCACCGGAGATCAGCGCGTCCGGTCCCTGGCCGCAGCCGCCGTGGAAATGGCCGCTGTCATAGGATGCCAGGATGATCGAAATGTTCACGGTCTTGCCTCCGCCGTCTCGCCGCGCAGGATCGCCAGTGCCTCGGCCGGGTCGATACGTCCGTCATATAGGGCGCGGCCCGAGATCGCGCCTTCGAGTTTCTTGGCATCCGGCATGGTCATGCGCACGATATCGGCGATCGAGGCGAGGCCGCCGGATGCGATCACCGGGATGGACACCGCCTCGGCCAGGCTGATCGTCGAATCCCAGTTAATGCCGGAAAGCACGCCGTCGCGGTCGATGTCGGTGTAGATGATGGCCGCCACGCCCGCGCCTTCGAATTTCTTCGCCAGCTCGACGACGCCGAGCTCGGAAGCCTCGGCCCAGCCTTCCACCGCGACCTTGCCGCCCTTGGCGTCGATGCCGACGGCGACCTTGCCCGGGAAAGCCTTGCAAGCCTGCTTGACCAGCTCCGGCTCGCGCACCGCGACCGTGCCCAAAATGACGCGGGCCAGACCGCGATCGAGCCAGTCCTCGATCTGCGGCAGGGTGCGGATGCCGCCGCCGAGCTGTACCGGGTTCTTCGTCGCCTTGAGGATGGCGCCGACCGCGGCGCTGTTGACGCTCTGGCCCTTGAAGGCGCCATTGAGATCGACGACGTGCAGCCACTCGAAGCCCTGGTCCTCGAAGGCCCTGGCCTGGGCTGCCGGATCGTCGTTGTAGATGGTGGCGGTGGCCATGTCGCCGTGTTTCAGGCGCACGCATTTGCCGTCCTTGAGATCTATTGCCGGAAACAGGATCACGGTCAGGCGCCCTCGACGATGACGAAATGCCCGGTGGAGCCGGCAAGCCTGTATTTCGACGCCTCCTGGTACTCGGGCGATTGGTAGCAGGCGACCGCCGTGTCGTAGGAATCGAACTCCACCACCACATGACGATTGCCCGTCGGCGTTTCGGGATTTTCATAGCGGCCCGCCCGAACGACGAACCTCGCCCCATATTTGGCGAAGGCCTTGGCGTTGGCCTCGATGTACTTCTTGTAGATTTCCTGGTCGCGCACATCGATCAGCGCGATCCAATAGCCCTTCTTGGCTGTCATCAGGGCCTCCATTTCAGGAAATTGGTGATCAGCGCCAGGCCGAGTGCTTGGCTTTTCTCGGGATGGAACTGCGTGCCGGCAAGGTTGTCGCGGGCAACGGCCGCCGTTACCGGGCCGCCATAGTCCGCTGTCGCCAGAACCTCGTCCGCCTTCCGCGCATCGAGATGGTAGGAATGGACAAAATAGGCATGCAGCCCCTTCGGGCCGGTCTCGATGCCGGAAAACAGCGGATGATTGCGTTGCAGCTCGATCGTGTTCCAGCCGATCTGCGGGATCTTCAGCGCCGGGTCGGACGGCCGAATCTCCTTGACGTCGCCGGCGATCCAGCCGAGGCCCTTGGTGACGGTCTTTTCGAGGCCGCGTTCCGACATCAGCTGCATGCCGACGCAGATGCCGAGGAACGGCCGTCCCTTGCGCAGAGCCACCTCTTCCACCGCCTCCCACATGCCGGTGACGGCATGCAGTCCGGCGGCGCAATCGGCATAGGCGCCGACGCCCGGCAGGACGATTCGGTCGGCGCCGCGCACGCGCTCGGCATCGGCCGTGAGTTCGATTGTCGCGGCAAGGCCAGCCTCATGCGCGGCGCGCTCGAAGGCCTTGGTGGCCGAGCGCAGATTGCCCGAGCCGTAGTCGATGATCGCTACCCGCATGTCAGGGCCTTCCAGGCGTGTGGGTCAGCCCCAGCGCCATGCCGGTCTGCGGCGGCCGTGCCAGCGACGCGTCCGGCACGATGCGCGGCATCGGCGCCGGCTCGTCGCCATCGTCGCCGGCTTCCTGCGCGTAGCGCATCTCGGCCTCGCTCAGATTGGCGGCCGCGACCACGCCCCATTCGCGCCAGCCGCGCCGGCGCAGCGCGGCAATGCGCAAGCCCTGGCCTTCGAATCCGACATAGAGCGAGACCAGCAGCGACAGCATCGATCCGGCCCATTCGAGCCCGAGCCTCTCACCGACCGCCGACAGCACCGCCATGACGACGAAGGCCAAGACCGCCTCGATCCACAGCCGGTTCCAGGCGAGCCAGAGCGGCGAGACCAGGAAGCCGAGCCAGGTGAAGCTGTCGCGCACGAAACGGATGTCCTCGGCCTTGTTGCCAGCCGGCGGCTCCATCACGACATAGATCGCCATAGGGCTATCCTTTCAGGGAACCCTTGGTGGAGGGCACCGCGTCGGGCTGGCGCGGATCGGGCTCCAGCGCCGCGCGCAAAGCGCGCGCCACCGCCTTGAAGCAGGTTTCGGCGATGTGATGGTTGTTGGCGCCGTAATGGTTGGTCACATGCAGCGTGATGCCGGCATTCTGCGCCAGCGCATGGAAGAACTCGCGCACCAGCTCGGTGTCGAACGTGCCGATCTTCGGCGACGAGAAGCCGACGTTCCAGACCAGGAAGGGTCGGCCGGAGACGTCGATCGCCGCCCTGGTCAGCGTCTCGTCCATGGCAAGATCGATCGAGGCATAGCGCATGATGCCGCGCCGCTCGCCCAGCGCCTTGCTCAACGCCTGGCCTATCGCGATCCCGGTGTCCTCGACCGTGTGGTGGTCGTCGATATGCAGGTCGCCCTTGGCCTTGATGGTCATGTCGATCAGCGAATGCCGCGACAGCTGGTCGAGCATATGGTCGAAGAAGCCGACACCGGTCGAAATGTCGGCTTTGCCTTTGCCGTCGACATGGACCGAGACGCTGATCTCGGTTTCCTTGGTCTTGCGGCTGACTTCGGCGGAACGCGTCATCGTTCTGTCCTTGTTGCCCGGTTCGGAGGCTTCGGGCTTGAAAACGAGAGCCTTCTATCAGCATGATCCGGCGATTGCCAGTTGCCATTCCGGTCGCTATCGGGCTGGTCCGGGGCGGTTTGCAATCGTTAGCCTCATGCATACATATGGCCGATCCAACTCACTCGTACCGCGCCAATCGCCTTCAAGAGGGATAGCGCGCATCGGAGCCAAGAATGTCGAATGAACTGACCATGCACGCCACGACCATCGTCAGCGTGCGCAAGGGCAATAAGGTGGTGATCGCCGGCGACGGCCAGGTCAGCCTTGGCCAGACGATCATGAAGGGCAACGCGCGCAAGGTGCGCCGCATCGGCAAGGACGGCAGCGTCATCGCCGGTTTTGCCGGCGCCACCGCCGACGCCTTCACCTTGCTCGAGCGGCTCGAAGCCAAGCTCGAACAATATCCGGATCAATTGACCCGCGCCTGCGTCGAGCTTGCCAAGGACTGGCGCACCGACCGCTATCTGCGCCGCCTGGAAGCGATGATGCTGGTCGCCGACAAGTCCGTCTCGCTGGCGCTGACCGGCAATGGCGACGTGCTCGAGCCCGAGCACGGCGTGATGGCCATCGGCTCCGGCGGCAATTACGCGCTGGCCGCCGCCCGTGCGCTGATCGACACCGACAAGGATGCCGAGGAGATCGCCCGCAAGGCGATGCAGATCGCGTCCGACATCTGCGTCTACACCAACAACAATTTCGTCGTCGAAACGCTCGATGCCGCCTGAGCGTGTTCGGCCATGATCCCAAAAAGTGGGAACCGGTTTTTGGAAGAGATCATGGCCAAACAGGAAGACAGCTATGATTTTCGGCCGGTCACCGAAAAAGACCTGCCGATGATCGCCGGCTGGCTCGAGCAGCCGCATGTCGCTCGGTGGTGGGACGATCCGGCGAAGGAAATCGCCGAGATCCGCGAGCATATCGATTCGGTCTCGGTGGAGCCGCTGATCGTCGAACTCGACGGCAGGCCGATCGCCTATCTGCAGAGCTATGATCCGCATATGGAGGACGACCATCCCTATGCCGACCAGCCGTTCGGCGCGCTGGGCATCGATCTCACGATCGGCCCGCCGGAACTGGTCGGCGTCGGCCATGGCTCGGCCATCGTGCGCCAGTTCGTCGAGGAGCTGTTCGAGGAAGGCGCGCCGCGCGTCATCATCGATCCGCATCCCGACAATGGCCGCGCCATCCGCGCCTATGAGAAGGCCGGCTTCAGGTCGATCGGCCGCAGGCATTCGCAATATGGGGACGTCGTGCTGATGGCCGTCGACGTGGCCGAGGACGACGAAAATCTGGGGGACTGAGTCAATGACCGCATCCGGAGAGGACAAGACGCTTTCGGCCTATGAAGACAGCTGGCGCATGGGCCTGCTGCTCGTGCTCGCCTTGATCATCTTCCAGGCGGGCGCCCTGTACGGCATGGGCCATCCGCCGATCTGCACCTGCGGCTACGTCAAGCTCTGGCACGGCGTGGTCAACAGCTCGGAGAATTCCCAGCACATCGCCGACTGGTACACCTTCTCCCACATCATTCACGGCTTCCTGTTCTATGCGCTGGCGACGTTCCTGTTTCCGCGCTCGCCGGTCGGGCTGAGGCTGGCCTTTGCCGTCCTCATCGAGGGCGGCTGGGAGCTTCTGGAAAACAGCCCCTTCATCATCGAGCGCTACCGCGCCGGCACCATCTCGCTCAACTATTACGGCGATAGCATCATCAATTCGGTGTCCGACACGCTGTTCATGGCGCTGGGATTTGTGATGGCGCGAAAGCTACCTATATGGGTGATCGTGGCCCTGGCGCTCATCTTCGAGTTCGGCACGGGCTACATCATCCGGGACAATCTGACGCTCAACGTGATCATGCTGCTGCATCCGTTCGAGTCCATCAGGCAGTGGCAAAGTGGAATTTGAGTCTTATGAGCACCTTTTCTCCCCGTGAAATCGTTTCGGAACTCGACCGCTTCATCATCGGCCAGAAGGACGCCAAGCGCGCCGTGGCCATCGCCTTGCGCAACCGCTGGCGCCGCCAGCAGCTGGAAGGCCAGATGCGTGAAGAGGTGATGCCGAAGAACATCCTGATGATCGGCCCGACCGGCGTCGGCAAGACCGAGATCTCGCGCCGCCTGGCCCGGCTCGCCGGCGCGCCCTTCGTCAAGGTCGAGGCGACCAAGTTCACCGAGGTCGGCTATGTCGGCCGCGATGTCGAGCAGATCGTGCGCGACCTCGTCGAGGTCGCCATCGGCCTGGCGCGCGAGAAGATGCGCGGCGACGTCAGCGCGCGCGCGCAGGTCAATGCCGAGGAGCGCGTGCTTGAAGCCCTCGTAGGCAAGACGGCGAGCCCGGCCACGCGCGACAGCTTCCGCAAGAAGCTGCGCGACGGCGAGCTCGACGACAAGGAGATCGAGATCGAGGTGGCCGACACCGGCACCGGCGGCATGCCCGGCTTCGAGATTCCCGGCATGCCCGGCGCCAATGTCGGCGTGCTCAACATCAACGACATGCTGTCGAAGGCGATGGGCGGCCGCAAGACCAAGACCCGCAAGACCACGGTGCGCGATTCCTACGCGCTGCTGGTCAATGACGAGTCCGACAAGCTGCTCGACCAGGACGAAGTGGTGCGCAGGGCGCTGGAATCGGCCGAAAACGACGGCATCGTCTTCCTCGACGAGATCGACAAGATCGCGGCCCGAAGCGACATTTCGGGCGGCCCGTCGCGCGAAGGCGTGCAGCGCGATCTGCTGCCGCTGGTCGAAGGCACGACGGTCGCGACCAAATATGGGCCGATCAAGACCGACCATATCCTGTTCATCGCCTCCGGCGCCTTCCACGTCTCCAAGCCGTCGGACCTTTTGCCGGAGCTGCAGGGCCGCTTGCCGATCCGCGTCGAGCTGCGCGCGCTGGAGAAGTCGGACTTCGTCCGCATCCTCACCGAGACGGAGGCGAGCCTCATCAAGCAGTATATCGCGCTGATGAAGACCGAGGGCGTCGAGCTGACCTTCACCGACGACGCCATCGATTCGCTCGCCGGCATCGCTGTCGACCTCAACGCCAGCGTCGAGAACATCGGCGCCCGGCGCCTGCAGACGGTGATGGAGCGCGTGCTGGACGAAATCTCCTACGACGCGCCGGACCGCAACGGCACGGCGGTCACCATCGACGCCGCCTATGTCGAGAAGCATGTCGGCGACCTGTCGCGCAACACCGACCTGTCGCGGTTCATTCTCTGATTTTTTGAATTCGGGCCGGCCTGACCGCCGGCCCGAATTGTCCGGCTGACAAATCCTGGGTGTGGCCAAATGGAAGCATCTGGTCACCATTCTTGGCGGCGGGTTCAAGCCTTCTCTCGACTCCGCCGAGCGCTTTACCTAGGTTGCCGCCGATTCAAAGGCGGCGGCGTATGAAGAAATACCTGTTTCTACTGGCTGGTCTCGTGCTGGCGGCGGCGGTGGCAACCGCTGATGCGGCAACCATGGTGCCGCCCGGCAACCGCAACAGCGTGCAGCCGGATATTCCGGGCGCGTCCAGCCGGCGCACCCAGGCCACCAACACCACCTTCCAGGCCAAGTACCGCAAGGTCTACGCGCTGCTGCAGAACGACGCCGACTTGCGCGCCAAGATCAGGAAGGCGGCGGCGGCCTATGGCATCGACCCGATGCATATCGTCGGCGCGATCGTCGGCGAGCACACCTACAATGTCGACGCCTATGACCGTCTGCAGACCTATTACGTCAAGGCGATCTCCTATCTGTCGAGCAAGCTGACCTTTGCCTATGAGGGCGAGGATGTCAGCGATTTCATCAAGCGGCCGGAATTCGAGAAATGCGCCGGCATGGGCGACAGCTACGACCTTTGGGAATGCCGCGAGCAGGTGTGGAACCATTCCTTCCGAGGCCAGACCGTCGGCGGCGAGGATTTCCCCAACGATCGCTTCGGTGCCACCTTCTTCCAGCCCTATTATGCCGGCCAGACCTTTGGTCTCGGCCAGCTCAACCCGCTGACGGCGCTTCAGATGAGCGACCTCGTGCACAAGGTTTCCGGCCTGCCCGAGCTCGACGTCAACGATCCCAACATGGTCTACAAGACCATCATGGATCCGGATCTGACGCTGCCTTACGTCGCCGCGACCATCAGGAAGTCGATCGACGCCTACCGCAACATTGCCGGCTTCGACATCTCGCATAACCCGGGCCTGACCGCCACGCTCTACAATGTCGGCAATCCGGAGCAGCGCGCCGAGGCGCTGAAGGCCGAGAACGAGAAGCGCCGCGCGGCCGGAGAGCCGGAAAAGCTGCCCGAGGAGAACTATTACGGCTGGCTGGTCAACGACAAGCTCGACGAACTGAAGGCGCTTTTCTAATCGTTTGGCTCAGTAGCCTTCCGACTCCAGATACGCCTCGAATTTTCGCATTTCCTCCGGGTCCGCCTCGACGGTGTGGCGCGGCTCCGGATAGGCGCCGGACTGGATGTCGTCGGCATATTCGCGGAAGGCGGCGATGCGCTCGTTCTGGAGCCGATCGAACTCCGCGCTGAAATCTCGGTAGCGCTTGGCATGGCGCGGATAGCGGCCGCGATTGGAACCGAGCACGTCTTCCGAGAACAGATATTGCGCGTCGCAGCCGGTGCCCGCGCCCATCGAGATCATGATCAGGGGCGTGCGCCGCGAGATCGCGGCGGCGACACTGGCCGGCACCACCTCGATTTCGGCCGCGAAGGCGCCGGCGGCCTCCAGATCCCGGACCTGCTTCCACACGAAGGCGGCACTTTCGGCCGTCTTGCCGACCGCCTTGAAGCCGCCCGTCCAGGTCGCATGCGCCGGGATCAGGCCGACATGGCCGCAGACCGGAATATGCTCGTCGCGCAGCCGGCGGATCGTCCGCAGGCTGGCCGAGCAATACATGGCGTCGGCGCTTGCCGCGCGCAGGTTCACCGCCATGCGCAGGATCTCGTTCGCGGTGGCGCCGAGCTTGATGCGTTCATCGCCGGGGATGGCGAAGCAGGTGGGTGCGGCGTCGCGAAAGCGCGGGTCGAGCATCACATCATAGGGAACCGAGATGAGGTCGATGCCGGCGCGTTCGGCGGCTTCAGCCTCCTCGAGCGAAAAGACGCGCAGTTTGGAAAGCTGGCGCTTGCCCTTCAGTGACTGCAAATCGGCGACGGTCGGTCTGCTGCGTGCCATATGTCTTGATCCCTCAATGCCGGTTGCAGGCGGACTATGCCGCCAGCAGCGACTTCAGCTTGACCGCTTGCGAGCCCAGCGCTTCCGGCGCCGGCATCGCCCGCCTGGCGATCAGCATTTCGGCCAGGCGGATGTCGCGCGCCACCGCATTGCCGGGGCCGATGCCGCTGGCGGCGACCAGCCTGCCGTCCTCGGCCAGGTGGAACAGGATGAAGGCGCCATCGTCGAGGTCGCGCCGGACGATCGCGCGACCTTCGTCGGAAAGCCCGGCGATCTGTAGCGTGAGGCCGTATTGATCCGACCAGAACCATGGCACGGCGGCATGCGCCTCATTGGCGCCGAGCATGTTCCTGGCGGCTAAAGCGCCTTGCTCCTGGGCGTTGCGCCAGGCTTCCAGCCGCACGCGCCGTCCGCCATAGACCGCGAGCGGGAACGAACAGCAATCGCCGGCGGCGAAGACATCCGGGTCGGCCGTACGAAGCGTCGCGTCGACGGCGATGCCGTTGTCGATCGCGAGCCCCGCCGCGGCGGCGAGCGCCGTCACCGGCACGGCGCCGATGCCGATGACCGCGAGATCGGCGACGACTTCCTGTCCATCGCCAAGCGTGATGCCAACTTGCGGGCCGTCGTCGGCAATCGCCGTGATGCCCTGTCCGGTGAGGACTTTCACGCCCTCGGCCTCATGCGCCTTGTGAATGATCTCCGCAATCTCGGCCGGCACGCCGCGCATCAGGATGCGCGGCTGCGCCTCGATGACCGTGACAGTGGCGCCGAGCTTGCGCGCCGAAGCAGCCAGCTCCAGGCCGATGAAGCCGCCGCCGAGGATGGCGACGCGATTTCCGGCGCTGAGATGGGCGCGGATGGCCAGCGCATCGTTGAAGGTCCTCAAGTAAACGCAGCGTCCGCCCAGCCCCGGCATCGGCAGCTTGCGCGGTACGGATCCGGTCGCCAGCAGCAGCTTGTCATAGGAAAGGGAGGAGCCGTCCGACAGCCGCACGGCATGCGCGGCGCGGTCGATCGCCGCGGCCCGGACGGAATGAATGTGCCGGATTGAGCGCTCGGCCAAAAGCGCGTCGGTGGTAATGGTCTTGATGGCTGGAGCCTCGCCGGTCATGGCCTCCTTCGACAGCGGAGGCCGCTCATAGGGCAGATGCGGCTCGTCGCCGACCAGTGTCACCGGCCCTTCGAAACCCAGATCGCGCAACGCAAGCGCGGCGCGCCCGCCGCATTCGCCGGCGCCGATGATCACCATTCCTCCCGTCATCGTCGTCACCCGACCTGAATGAGGACTTTGCCGGCGTCGACCTTGACCGGATAGGTCTTCAGGTTGACGCAGACTGGTGCGCCGCGCGCGTCGCCGGTTTTGTAGTTGAAGCGGCCATTGTGCTTGGGGCATTCGATGATGTCGTCCATCACCAGCCCGTCGGCCAGATGCACCTTTTCATGCGTGCACAGGCCGTCGGTCGCGAAATATTCGTCCTCCGGGCTGCGGTAGATGGCGAAGGTGCGGCCGCCATGGTCGAACCGCATCACGTCTTCTTCGTCGATATCCCCGGCCGCGCAGGCCTCGACCCAATCGCTCATCTCGTCCTCCAAAAGCTCATGTCAGATGGTCGGGCCGCTCACTCGGCCGCCGCCGCCACCGGATTGTCGTTGTGCAGCTCTTCCCGGTAGGGCTTTGCCGTCGGCGGCAGCGCGCGCTTGAGGAAATAGTCCTCGTTCCGCAACTGGCGCAGGAAGGCCGGGATCATTTCGCGATAGCCGGCCAGGATCGACGGCGTCGGCGTCGGCAGATCGTGCTTGATCAGCTCATGCAGCTTCGGCAGCGCGTGATAGGGCACCATCGGGAACATGTGATGCTCCACATGGTAGTTCATGTTCCAGTAGATGAAGCGGCTGATCGGATTCATCAGCACGGTGCGGCTGTTCAGACGATGGTCGGTGACATTGTCGGCGAGGCCGCCATGCTGCAGCAGGCCGGTCATCACGTGATGCCAGGCGCCATAGAGGCGGGGCAGGCCGACGAGCATCAGCGGCAGCCACGAATGCAGATAGAGCGCCAATGCGATGGTCGCGAGATAGATGGCCAGCCAGATGCGGGCCACGCGGATCGCCTTCGGCTGCTCCTGCTCGGGAATGAAGGTCTTTTCCGCCGCGCTGATGACGCCGGCGGCGTTGCGCACCATGTCGACCATCGCGTGCCAGGCATCGAGAATGCCGAAGAAGTTGAGCACCACGCGCAGCAGATCCGGCGGCCGCATGACGGCGATCTCCGGGTCGCGGCCGACGATGATGGTGTCGGTGTGGTGGCGCGTGTGGCTCCAGCGCCAGGTCACCGGATTGCGCATGATCATGAAGCAGGCGAACTGGTAGACGGCATCGTTCATCCACTCCGTGCGGAAGGCGGTGCCGTGGCCGCATTCGTGCCAGCGGGAATCGGTCGAGGAGCCGTAGAGCGTGCCATAGACGAAGAGGAACGGCACGCACCACCAACTGCCCCAGAACCAGATGGCGCCCGCGGCGCTGACGACGAAAGCGGCCAGCCAGATGATGGTGTCGCGGATCGCCGGCTGGTCGGAGCGCTGCATCAGCTCCTTCATCTGCTTGCGCGGGACGTCGGTGTGATACCACTGTGCCGCCGAAAGCCCGTTTTCGACCGCGAGCCTGGCGTCTCGCCCGGTCAGGCTGTAGTCGCGCGGCGACGCTGCCGAAGACGTGATTGCCGTCATTGGGGTTCCTCCATCAGCGCCTTGCGGACAGCTCCAACCGCCTGGGCCCGCGCATCGCTGACTTTCGACTTCACCATAGCCGCAAGAGCTGATAGTCTCAACGTCACAAAGATAGATTCTATCATTTCATATCAGGATGAGCTACCCTGAGTCGGGTTAGGCGATGGAGCGCCGTTCATGGCAAAGCGACCGACGATCACCGATCTGGCGCGCGTCTCGGGCGTCAGCGTCGCCACCGTCGACCGGGTTTTGAACAGCCGCCTGCCGGTGCGCGAAGAGACCGCGCGCCGGGTCTATGACGCCGCCACCGAGATCGGCTACCACGCCGCCGGGCTGATCAAGCAGCGCATGCGCCAGGAATTGCCGGAATACCGGCTCGGCTTCCTGCTGCTCAGGGGCAATGACGTCTTCTATGGCGATTTCGCCAGGGAGCTCGAATTGGCGGTCGCGCAGTCGCAGCGCTTCCGCGGCGTTGCGACCGTCGAGTTCGCCGCTTCCCTGGCGCCGGACGAGATCGCCGCCCAGATGCGCAAGCTGGCCGCGAAATCGAGGGCCATCGCCGTCGTCGGCCCGGATCACCCCAACCTGACGGCCGTCGTGGAGACGCTGAAGGCGAGGGGGCAGCCGGTCTTCTCGCTGCTGTCCGACTTTGCCGCCGGCATCCGTGAGGGCTATGTCGGGCTCGACAACCGCAAGGTCGGGCGCAGCGCGGCATGGATGATCGCCAAGGCCGCGAGGAAGCCCGGCAAGGTGGCGCTCTTCGTCGGCAGCCACCGCTTCCACGGCCATGAGCTGCGCGAGATCGGCTTCCGCTCTTTCTTCCGCGAGCACGCGCCGGACTTCACCGTGATGGAGACGCTGGTCAACCTCGAGGCCAATGACGTGACGCATGATGCCATGCTCGATCTCCTGGCGCGCCATCCCGATCTCGCCGGCTGCTATGTCGCCGGCGGCGGCATGGAAGGCGCGGTCTCGGCGCTGAGGATTGCGAATCCGGCGCAAATGCCGGTCGTCATCTGCAACGAGATCAACGCCGTCTCGCGCGCGGCGCTCGCCGACAGCATCCTCACCATGGTGATCTCGACGCCGCTTGCCGCGCTCTGCCGGGAGCTCGTCGGGCTGATGGCGCATGCCATTGAAAGCGGCGCCGCCAATGCGCCGGGACAGACCTTCCTGCCCTTCGACATCTATCTGCCGGAAAACATCTGAGCGCCGAGCCTGCAGCCGATGTGATGCAATCCATCAGGCTGATGGATTCTTTCATCGTGGTTCATCCGGGTTCGGGCGTAAATTTCGACGATTTTGATCTTCGTCACGTCGATGGTGATCGAAAAACCGGCTGCCCCGGTCGGAATCGCCCTTGACGTTTCCAAAACGAAATGGAATAAATATTTCACTAACTAGGCTTTTTGGTTCTTTCGTTCCGGAACGTCTGTTCGAGCGGAGGACGAGGCGTTCCAAGCGATGGCAACGCCAGATGGCCGCAGGGAGAGATTCTCCGGGCAAACCGGGAATTCCGGTTCAATAGGTGCAGCCGGACACCAAGTGGAGGAGAGATAAAATGAAGAAACTGCTTTTGGGCGTCGCGCTTTCGGCGCTGATGTGTTCATCCGCCTTCGCCGCCAAGATCGGCGTTTCGATGGCCAAGTTCGACGACAACTTCCTGACCGTGCTGCGCAACGGCATGATCGCGCAGGCCAAGGGCATGAGCGGCGTCGAGCTGCAGGTCGAGGATGCGCAGAACGACGTGGCCAAGCAGCTAGACCAGATCAAGAACTTCGCCGCCTCGGGCGTCGACGCCATCATCGTCAATCCGGTCGACACTTCGGCCACCCAGGCGATGTCGGATGCGGCCGCCGCGGCCAAGATCCCGCTGGTCTATGTCAACCGCCAGCCGGTCAATGTCGACTCACTGCCCGACAATCAGGCCTTCGTCGCTTCGAACGAGGCCGAATCCGGCACGCTCGAGACCAAGGAAGCCTGCCGCCTGTTCAAGGAAGCCGGCAAGAAGGAAGCCAATGTCTATGTGATCATGGGCGAGCTCTCGAACCAGGCCGCGGTGCAGCGCACCAAGGACATCGAGGAAGTCATCGCCACGCCGGACTGCAGCTTCATCAAGATCATCGACAAGCAGACCTCGAACTGGGACCGTGACCAGGCGCAGAACCTGATGACCAACTGGCTGTCGTCGGGCAAGGCGTTCGACGGCGTCATCGCCAACAACGACGAAAGCGCCATCGGCGCCATCCAGGCGATGAAGGCCGCCAATGTCGACATGAAGGCGGTCGTGGTCGGCGGCGTCGACGCGACGCAGGACGCGCTTGTCGCGATGCAGGCGGGTGATCTCGACGTGACCGTCTTCCAGGATGCGGCTGGCCAGGGCGCCGGCGCGCTCGACGCGGCGCTGAAGCTCGCCAAGGGCGAAAAGGTGGAACACAAGGTCTACATCCCGTTCCAGCTCGTCACCCCGGCGAACATCGACAAGTTCTTGAAGAAGAACTGAAGGCTGGGCCACTCACCGAGTGGTGCCGCGGCGCATCGGACTGGCTGAAATCGGCTGCTGATGAAGCGGCGCCGCTCTGTTCCTCTCCCGCCCGACCGGGCGGGAGAACGGGCGCGGTCATTCGGAGGAACAAGACGTGTCACAGTCATCGCATGGCATTGGCGGCTTGAGTTACGACGCCAAGAAGCGTCCATGGCCTGCCGAGTTCAACGTGTTCCTGGCGCTGGTCATCCTGGTCGCCGCCTTCGAGCTGATCGGCCGCGTCTTCCTGGGCGACAGCTTCCTGTTCAACACCCGTGAGAATGTGTCCGGTCTCTTCAACGAACAGCGCCTGCAGATCATCATCCTGCAGGTGTCGATCGTCGGCATCATCGCCATCGGCGTCACCCAGGTCATCATCTGCGGCGGCATCGACCTGTCCTCGGGCTCGATCGTCGGCGCCACCGCCATGATCGCCATGAGCTTCGCGCAGGTCGCGACCGTCAACGGTAATCCCAACCCCAAGGCGATGTTCATCGACTACGGCCTGACCGACCTGCCGGTCATCGTGCCGCTGCTGGTCGCCATCGGCTGCGGCCTGATCGCCGGCCTGATCAACGGCCTGCTCATTGCCTACACCCGTATTCCGCCCTTCATCGCCACGCTCGGCATGATGGTCACCGCCCGCGGCATCGCCAAATGGTGGTCGAAGGGCCAGCCGATCTCTTTCCCGACCGACAGCTTCGCGGCCATCGGCAAGGGCTTGATGCCGGTCGTCATCTTCATTTCGCTGGCGATCCTGTTTCAGCTCATCCTGACCTACACGAAATACGGCAAGCACTGCTATGCCATCGGCTCCAACGAGGACGCCGCGCGCATGTCCGGCATCAAGATCGCCAACCACAAGGTGCTGGTCTATGCCATCGCCGGCATTCTCGCCTCGCTTGCGGCCGTGGTGCTCTCTTCCAAGAACCTCACCGCCCAGGCCGGCATGGGCGTGATGTACGAGCTCGACGCCATCGCCATGGCGGTCATCGGCGGCGTTTCGCTGTCGGGCGGCCGCGGTTCGATCATCGGCACCGTGATCGGCTCGCTGATCTTCGGCGTCATCATTTCCGGCTTCACCTTCCTGCGCCTCGACGCCTATTATCAGGAGATGGTCAAGGGCGTGATCATCGTCGGCGCGGTCGTTCTCGATCAATGGCGCCAGCGCCGCCGGGCGATAGGAGCTTGAGCATGTCCGACATCGTTCTGAAAACCGAAAACCTCACCAAGCACTATGGCGGCGTGCACGCGCTGCAGGAGGCGAATTTCGAGCTGCGCAAGGGCGAGCATGTCGCCATCATGGGCGATAACGGCGCCGGCAAGTCGACCTTCGTGCGCCAGATCACCGGCGTCGAGCAGCGCACCGACGGCAAGATCTGGTTCGACGGCAAGGAGGTGAATTTCTCCGGTCCGATCGAGGCTCGCGAGGCGGGCATCGAGACCGTGTTCCAGAACCTCGCTCTGGCCGACGATCTCGACGTGCCGTCGAACCTCTTCCTCGGTCGCGAGAAGGTGCTGTTCAACCTCGGCCCGTTCTCCATCCTCGACCGCAAGGCGATGCGCAAGGCGACCGAGGCAGCGCTTGTCCGCACGGCGGTGAAGATCCCGAACCTCTCCAGCACCATCCGCCACATGTCGGGCGGCCAGCGTCAGTGCGTGGCGATCGCCAGGACGGCGACCTTCGCCTCCAAGCTGATCATCATGGACGAGCCGACGGCAGCGCTCGGCGTGCAGGAAACGGCGCAGGTCGAAAACATCATCCGCACGCTGAAGGAGAACGGCGAGCCGCTGATCCTGGTCAGCCACAACATGCGCCAGGTGTTCGACCTGGTCGACCGTATCGTCGTCTTCCGCCGCGGCAAGATCGTCGCCAATCTGCGCAAGCAGGATACCGACGGCAACGATATCGTCGCCTACATCACCGGCGCCAAGACCGGACAGGCGGAGCTGCAGGCCGCCTGACGGGGCGCCGCGACGGGATCAACCAATCGTTCGCGCCGACAGGCGCGGACCTGCCTGTAAAACCCACCCTCGAGGGACATTCCATGACACTCCGCTTCGCTCTTCTCGGCGCCGGCCGTATCGGCAAGGTGCATGCCCGCGCCGTTGCCTCCAACCCGCAAGCCAAACTCGTGGCCGTGGCCGATGCCTTCGAGAAAGCGGCGACGGAACTGGCCTCCGCCTATGGCGCGGAAGTCCGCACGATCGATGCCATCGAGAAAGCCAACGACATCGACGCCGTCATCATCTGCACGCCCACCGACACCCATGCCGACCTGATCGAGCGCTTCGCCAAGGCCGGCAAGGCGATCTTCTGCGAGAAGCCGATCGATCTTTCCGTCAAGCGCGTCGAAAAATGCCTTGCGGTGGTCGAGAAGACCGGCGCCACGCTGATGGTCGGCTTCAACCGCCGCTTCGACCCGCATTTCGCCGCCGTGCGCAAGGCGATCGACGACGGCGCCATCGGCACGGTCGAGATGGTTACCATCACCTCGCGCGATCCGGGCGCCCCGCCGCTCGATTACATCGCCCGCTCCGGCGGCATTTTCCGCGATATGACCATCCATGATTTCGACATGGCGCGCTTCCTGCTCGGCGAGGAGCCCGTTGCCGTCAGCGCCCATGCCTCGGTGCTGGTCGACAAGAAGATCGGCGAAGCCGGCGATTTCGACTCTGTCAGCGTCATCCTCGAAACCGCCTCCGGCAAGCAGGCCGTCATCTCCAATTCGCGCCGCGCCACCTATGGTTACGACCAGCGCATCGAAGTGCATGGTTCCAAGGGCATGGTCGCGGCCGAGAACCAGCGGCCGGTGTCGATCGAGCTCGCCAACGACAAGGGTTACACCCGTCCGCCGCTGCACGACTTCTTCATGACCCGCTACCTCGACGCCTACGCCAATGAGATCGCGTCCTTCATCGCCGCGGCGACGTCGGGCAAGAAGGCAGCGCCGAGCGGCGCCGATGGGTTGGTTGCGTTGAAGTTGGCCGATGCGGCGCTGAAGTCGGTCAAGACCGGCAAGGCTGTGTCGATCTAGGATTTTGGCTGAGAAATACGATGACCGCGCAACTGAAGTTCTCGCTGAACCACATTGCGACCCCCAGGCTCGACTGCCGTGCGTTCCTCGATCTCGCCGCCTCTCTTGGCTGTATCGGAGTCGAACTTCGCAATGACCTGGCCGACAAGAAACTGTCGACCGCCGCATTTTTCGACGGCGAAGCGCCGACTGTCATAGGCAGCTACGCGCGATCGAAAGGGCTTCGGCTTCTCGGCTTGTCGGAAGCTTACGGCTTCAACACATGGTCCGATGGGATGCGCGCAAAAGTGCAGATGCTGATTGACGAGGCCGCGCAAGCCGGCGCCGAGTCGATCAGCCTCATCCCGCGTAACGACGCGCCGCAATATGCGGCGGGCGAGCGCGATGAGGCGCTGCGCCGCTCGCTCGGTGAAATCCTGCCGATGCTGGCGAGAGCCGGTCTTGTTGCGCTGATCGAACCGCTCGGCTTCGTCACTTCGTCGCTGCGCCACAAGGCTGACGCCATCGCCGCGATCGAGGCTGTTGGAGGGGAGGCGCATTACAAACTCGTGCACGATACCTTCCACCATCACCTCGCGGGTGAGCGCGACATCTTCCCGGCATACACCGGCATTGTCCATATCTCCGGCGTCGTCGATCAGGGGTTGAGCGCCGAGCAGATGCAGGACGGGCATCGGATCCTCGTCGATGATAGGGATCGGCTGGGCAATGTCGACCAGATACGTGCTTTGCTGGACAATGGCTATGCCGGCGCGTTCTCCTATGAGCCGTTCTCGACAGAGGTCCACCGGCTGGCAAACCCGGCCGAAGCGATCGGCAGCAGCATGGACTTCATCCGCGGCAGTCTTGAGGCTGCTGGGCAGCTCGCGGATGCGACGTCAGGCAAGACCGTCCGTCTCGACAAGTAAGAACTGAACCCCGACCCAGCGAGCAGGGCGATGAGCATATCAGCCGATCGCAATTCGAAGACGCGCGCCATCGTCACTGGCGGCGCGCAAGGCATCGGCTTTGCCGTCGCCGAAGTCTTGGCGGAAGAGGGCTGCAAGGCACTGGCGCTGATCGGCCGCTCGCAGGAGAAGGGCGACAAGGCGGTTGCCCATTTCGAGAAGCTCGGCGTCGATACGATCTTCATCAGCGCCGACGTCGCCAAGGTCGCCGACTGCAAGCGCGCCGTGGCCACGGCAATCTCGCATTTCGGCACCATCAACGCGCTGGTCAACGCCGCCGCAACGTCGGCGCGCGGTTCGCTGGTCGAAACATCCGAGGAGACCTTCGACCAGATCTTTCAGACCAATGTGCGCGGCCCGTTCTTCCTGATGCAGGGCGTGGTGGCGCATCTCCTGGAAAAGAAAGCGCCGGGCTCGATCGTCAATGTCCTGTCGATGGCGGCGCATTGCGGCCAGTCCTTCCTGGCGCCCTATTCCTCCAGCAAGGGCGCGCTGATGACGCTGACCAAGAATGTTGCGAGCTCGTATCGCAAGAACCGCATCCGCTGCAACGCCGTGCTGCCGGGATGGATGGATACCGAGGGCGAGGCGATCGTGCAGAAGAAGTGGCACGACGCGCCCGACGACTGGCTGGAAAAGGCCGAGGCCGCGCAGCCGATGGGCCAGCTGGTCAAGCCCGCGCAGCTTGCCCGGCTGATCACCTACATGCTGAGCCCCCAGGCCGGCGTCATGACCGGCTCGCTGGTTGATTATGACCAGAACATCGCTGGGGTGGTCGGGGAGTAGCGACCGAGCCGCCGCACGCCAGTTCGGGCTCGGCGCAACGGTGTATGCTCTCTTAGAGCCCACATGCCTACCTGTCGCCGCAACATTGCCATTCCCTCATAGTCATGTAGTCGAAACAAGCATGGGAGTGGAATGATGTCTGCGCCCAAAGATATCAGCTGGACCGTCGGCGAGGCCAAAGCCCAGTTCGCCGAGGTTATCGAGCAGGCGCAGTACGCGCCGCAGACGATCACCGAAAACGGCAAACCAAGCGTGGTAGTGGTGTCGGCCGAAGAATGGCTTCGAAAAACCCGGCGAAAGGGTACGCTTGCGGAATTCCTCTTGAAGTCACCACTGCGCTGCGCCGATATCAGCCTTGAGCGTTAGGGCAACGGGTTGCGCGTGATGAGAAACCTTCTGCCCATCAAGCACGTGACAACCGCCTTCGCATCGACTATATGAGCCGGATGATCAACCTGTCCGCCACCTATTGGTACTTTAGCAGCTCGCTGGCGGCGGGAGGATTGCGCTCGATCTGAAAATTCCAGATCAAAATCCGACAAGCCGCCAGACCTGGCGGCTTTTTTGTTTCAAGCCGGCAGGTCTCCTAACCAGGAGCAGAAAGCCGTGTTGACCACCACAGACGACCTTCGGGTCAAGGAACTCAAGGTACTGACCACGCCGGAAGAGGTGATGCGCGAGATACCGCGCTCGCTCACGGCGACGCGCACCGTTGCCGCCTCACGCAACGCCATCCATTCGATCCTGACGGGGGCCGACGATCGACTGGTCGTCATCGTCGGCCCTTGTTCCATTCACGATCCGGTCGCCGCCGTGGACTACGCCAGCCGTCTGGCGGCGCTGCGCGAGGCCCTGGCCGACCGGCTCGAGATCGTCATGCGCGTCTATTTTGAGAAGCCGCGCACCACGGTCGGCTGGAAGGGTCTCATCAACGATCCCGATCTCGACGGCAGCTTCAACATCGACAAGGGCTTGCGCATGGCGCGCAACGTGCTGTCGGCCGTCAACAATCTCGGCCTGCCGGCGGCGACCGAGTTCCTCGACATGACGACGCCGCAATACATTGCCGACCTCGTCGCCTGGGGCGCCATCGGCGCGCGCACCACCGAAAGCCAGATCCATCGCGAGCTGGCCTCGGGGCTGTCCTGTCCGGTCGGCTTCAAGAACGGCACCGACGGCAATCTCAGGATCGCCGGCGAGGCAGTGAAGTCTGCCGCCCAGCCGCATCATTTCATGGCGGTGACCAAGGGCGGCCGCAGCGCAATCGCTGCGACCACCGGCAATGAGGATTGCCACGTCATCCTGCGCGGCGGCATCACGCCGAATTATGATGCCGCAAGCGTCGACGCGGCTGCCGGCGAACTCGGCCGCATCGGCGTCGCGCCGCGGCTGATGATCGATGTCAGCCACGCCAACAGCGCCAAGAAGCCGGAGAACCAGCCTAAGGTCGCGGCCGACGTGGCCGGGCAGGTGGCCGCAGGCGACGAGCGCATCATCGGCGTCATGATCGAGAGCAATCTCGTCGCCGGCCGGCAGGATGTGGTGCCCGGCAAGCCGCTCACCTACGGCCAGAGCATCACCGACGCCTGCATCGACTGGGCGACCACCGAAACGGTGCTGCACGGCCTCGCCGGCGCCGTCGAATGGCGCCGGTCGGTGAAGCGCGAGATGCTCGCCAGCCGGCAGGGCGCGGCCTGAGCGAAAATGGGGAGGGCGGCGATCACGCCGCCCTCAATCCTTCCCAGGCGGTGAATATCGAAACGGCAAACAGCAGCAGCCCTGCCGCGCGCCCGGCCAATATGGTCGCTTGCGGATTGTCGACAAGCAGCCCCCGGCTGCGCCCGGCGGTGACGGCGAGCCCGCCATAGATGGCGGCCTGCGTGACGAGGGTCAGCAATCCCATGATTGTCGCCTGCATCCAGATCGGACCGTAAGCCGGCTTCAGGAATTGCGGATAGACGGCGATGATGAAGAGATAGGCCTTCGGATTGATCAGGCAGGTGAGCATGCCTTGCCGAAACGCTTTCCAGGCCGACCGGCTCCCGGTGGACGTGTCGTCGCCGACGGTGATGGAGCTGCGCATCAGCGAAATGCCGATATAGGCCATGTAGGCGGCGCCGGCGATCAGCAGCGGCGTGAACAGCATCGGGACGAAGTGCATGAGCAGGCCAACGCCGATCGCGCCGTTCAGCGTGTGCACGGCGCCGCCCAGCATGATGCCGCCGGTCGCAGCCAGCCCTCTGTTGCTGCCGCCGGTCAGCGCATTGGCCAGCACGAACAGCATATCCATGCCCGGAACGGCGATGATGCCGAACAGAAGCACGAAGAACAGCCAGAGGTTCTCGCCATAGCTCATGTCAGTTGCCTGCTGCCTCACTCGCCGCGAGAAAAAGGAATCTGTTGATTTTCAAGCGGGTAGGCGGTCCTATAGGTCACCCCAACTGACGGGGATGTGTCAGTTGCGTTTCTGATGGGTGTGAAAAAAAATGCGCAAGGCCTCGCGCCTGTTCGAGATCATCCAGATCCTGCGGCTGGCCAGAAAGCCGGTGACGGCAGCGGCGATCGCCGAGCGGCTGGAGGTGACGGTGCGCTCGGTCTATCGCGACATCGCCGCCCTGCAGGCGATGCGCGTGCCGATCGAGGGCGGGCGCGGCATCGGTTACATACTGCGCCCCGGCTTCGACCTGCCGCCGCTGATGTTTTCCATCGAGGAGATGGAGGCGATCGTCTTGTCGCTGGCGCTGCTCGAGCGCACCGGCGACGACGAGCTCAAGCAGGCGGCGAAACGCGTCGGCGCCAAGATCGCGGGCGCGGTGCCGCCCCCCTTGCGGCAGACGCTCGACGCCAATGCGCTGCATGCCTGGGGTTTTGCGGCACCTTCCGCTTCCGCCGTCGACCTCGCGCTGGTCCGCCGCGCCATCCGCGACGAGGAGAAACTCGCTTTGTCCTATCGCGACGAAGCGGGACGGGCGACCGAACGCACGATCCGGCCGATCGCGCTGATCTACTATGCCGAGACGGCCAACATCGTCGCGTGGTGCGAATTGCGCCTGGCCATCCGCAATTTCCGCAGCGACCGCATCGAGGATTGCCGGCCGGCGGGCCTGTGGTTCAAGGGCGAGGGCGACCGGCTGCGGCAGGTCTGGGTCGACGGCTGGGAGATCAATGCCTCGGCTGCCGCCGGCAACTGACACGTTGCCGGCTTTTGACAAGCCAATGGTTCGGTGCTGGCACTGCCCGGCTGCGCCGACACGATCTCAGGGCACGATGCCGCGACAGGCCCAGGCGACATTGGCGAAGGATCGCGGGCCGTCGGGCCGGCCGGCCTGATAGGCATCGCGGACGGCGGCCTCGATGCGATCCCGCTCCGCCGGGTCCGGCGTGGTCATGTATCTGCCGAGCGGGCCTTCGCCGGCGCGGATCGGCGCCCAGAAGTCATCGAAATTCTCATAGTCCATGCGGATCATCAATTCGGCTTCGCTGACGTCGGCCAGGCCTTGCTCGGCGAAGGTCCGCTTCATTTCGCCCGGCTGCATCATCGGCTGGAAGCAATAGCGGCTGCGCATCTGGCGCCCGCTTTCGCTGAGCGCCGCCACCGTGTCGATCATCATGCGCATGCCGGTCATGCCGCCATAATGATCCCAGACCACGGCCGCGACCACGCCGCCCGGCCGCACCACGCGGCGCATCTCGGCCACCGCCTTGCCGGTCTCCGGTACGAAGTGCAGGACCAGCAGCGCCAGCGAGCGGTCGAAGGTTTTGTCGGCAAAGGGAAGCGCGGTGACGTCGGCCTGGTTGAAGGTGATGCGCGGATCGCTGTTCTTCTCCTTCGCCGCCGCGACGAAGACCGGCGAGAAGTCGATGGCCTGGATCTCGGCGAGATCGGCGGACTTCGCCAGTTCGAAGGTCAGGCTGCCGGTGCCGCAGCCGACGTCGAGGATTTTTTCGCCACCGGCCAGGCCGGCGAAGTCGATGAATTTGGGTGCCAGCCTGCGGCTCCAGCGTCCCATCAACTGCTCGTAGCCCGAGGCTGCGTGCACGGTGAAAATCGATGTCATCGCGTTCTCCCGGTGGCTGACCGTCAAGCTAGACCCTGACGGGATTGCTGCCAAGCGGTGAGAGTTTTCACGGATTGACGGCTCTAGCCGTGCATCACTTCACGCAGCCATTGGCTGATGGCGTCGAAATCGATCGGCTTGGTGGTGTCGACGTCGAACAGCGGGCCGCGCCGGAGCGGCTCCGCGCGCTTGGCCAGTTCGACCAGCTCTGGAATGTAGGTGGCGCCGGGATGGCCGGCGGGGCGCTGGTCGAGGCGGGCGCGGTAGCGTTCGGCCAGCACCTCGCCCGGCGCATGGCACCAGATTTCGGCGGTCTGCCCAACGCCGGCGTGGCCCAGGTGATCTTCCAGCAGCGCGCGTGGCTGGAAGCCGAACCAGGCATCGACGACGAATGTGGCGCCCGCGGGCGCTTCGCCGACCACCAACCAGATGGCCGCGTAGCTGGCGCGGCCGAGCGTGCGGTTGAATTCGCGGTCCGCGCCGCCCAGCGCTTCGAGGAACGGGTTCTTGATGGTGTCGAGCGCCAGCAGCGGCCAGCCCATGCGTTCGGAAATGCCGCGCGCGACGGTACTCTTGCCGGAGGCCGGAATGCCGTTGACCAGCACCGCGCGCCGGCCGCCGGCCGGCCGGGCCGAAGCCTGGGAAACCACCGACGCGAGCGCCTGCAGGCCGGCGCCGATGACGCCTGCGTCGTCGCCGAGCTTCGCCGGCTGCACCGCCGCCTGATACCAGGGCGCCAGCGCCGGCAGATCGGCAAGCGCTCTGTGCGCGGCCTCGCCGAGGCCGCCGCCGAGCAGCACCAGCTCCGGATTGAACATGGCGACCGCCGTGTCGATCGCCGCGCGCAGCGGCCGCGCCCAGGCGTCCAATATGCCGCGCGCCGTCGCATCGCCGGCGGCGCCGCGGGCAAAGAGCTGGTCGACCGAGACGTCCGGACCGAGGCCGGCACGGGCGATGTGACCGCCGAGCGCGGTGCCCGAGCTCACGGTTTCGACGCAGCCGCGCCGGCCGCATTTGCAGACCTCGCCGTCGAGCTCGACGCCGATATGGCCGAGCTGGCCGGCCGTCGCCTTGCCGCGCACGATGCGCCGCCCTTCCGCCACCGCGCCGCCGATGCCGGTGCCGATGGTGAACATCACCACATTGGCTTGGCCGGAGGCGGCGCCCAGCGCCATTTCGGCGACCAGTGCCATGTTGCAGTCATTGTCGATGACGACGGGCCGGCCGGCCATGCTTTCCAGCCGGTGCGCCAGGGCAACCGAGGCAAGATCGACATAGCCGCCGGAAAGCACCGCGCGATTTTCCGCATCGACACGTCCGGGAACGCCGACGCCGATGGCCGCGACCTGCGGTCCGTCGAGCCGATGCACCATGTCGGCGATGCGGCCGAGCACCAGCTCCGGATCGGGCGCGCTCTTCTCGGAGACGCGACGAAGGATTTCACCGGAGTGCGAGATCAGCGCGGCCCGCAGATTGGTGCCGCCGATATCGATCCCTATGGCCATCGATTTGTGTGGCATGACGTCCCGTACTGTCTAGGCGCCGACCTGATCTTCAGCTCAGGCTTGCCTGAGCTGAAGATCAACATGCCTCAGGCAGCTTTGCGGCGATAGTTGCCGATGACCGCCTGGATTTCCCGCAAACGGGAAACCGCGACTGTCTTGAGCTTCTCGCGCTGGACGTCGCGGTCGAGCGAGATGCAATCCTTCCACAGCGACCGGCCGGCGATCACGCCCGAGGCGCCGTTCTTCATGGCGATCTCGACCTGGCCGAGGAAGGTCGCATGGTTGACTCCGGCCGACAGCACCGCCCAAGGCACGTCGCCGGCAATCCTGGTGATGCTGGCGCAGGCTTCGGGCGTTCCGGGATAGGGCAGCTTCAGCACCTTGGCGCCGCAGTCCAGGGAAATTCGCGTGCCCTCCTCGACCAGCGACGGGATCTTCGCGGCATAGTCCTCGGGGCTTTCGCGTTCGAGTTGGTAGGTCAGGAACTCGACGATTAGCAGAAGATCCTCCTTGGCGAAGTCGGCAATGCATTGCTTGAGGATGGCGATGTTGTGCTCGTTCGCTTCGGGCCGATCGGCCCTCAGATACACCATGATCTTGCCGCCGGTGCCGCCCAGCTCGCGCACGCGGCGCGCGTCGATGCCGGGCACCAGGCGCGACAGGCGGTAGCCTTCCGGCGAGACGTCGTAGCCCGAGGCGTCGAGGCCGATGAGCAGTGCCGTGTCGCGGTTGAGCACGCCTTCATCGACGACACGCGGCACCGCGCAGAGCGGATCGAGCAGCACGCAGGACGCCTCGCTGGCGAGATATCGGGTGATGTCGGATTTGGTGTCGCCGAGCATGTCGTTGGTGATCGCGGCCTGCTCCGCCGGATCCGACGCCAGCAGCGTGCGCATGCCGCCGCGCTGGTCGCAGGCAATGGCCATCATGGCCCCGTCCTTGCCGCAAATCTGCTGGTAGCCGCGCAGTTCCGCGGTGGTCATCTTGGTCATGGTCATCGGTCCGATCTCGGCGCATCCTACGCATCGGGACGCGCTATCCTTGGAGGTGCCTTCTGCCTGTCTTGAGGCCGCAAGCTTCACTGTTCCGACGCGCCTGCCATGACGGGCGGAACAGCGTGCCGAAGGAGCGCCCCCAAGTTGCGGGTTTGCCGAATTTGGGCGATAACTCCCATCGGTCGACAGGCCTGTAACACATTGCTGAAAGGAATTGCAAGCTGTCTGTACCTCCCATACAGGACGCGACCGCATCACGCACGATGCTGCACACGGTCGCCAAGCTGCATTACGAGGCGGAGATGTCGCAGGTCGATATCGCGCGCCGGCTTGGCGTCTCCACCGCCACCATTTCGCGGCTTCTGCAGCGCGCGCGGGCCGAGGGCATCGTGCGCATCGAGGTGCTCGATATCGTCACGCCGGAGGCCCTCACCTCGCAGTTGGTCGAGAGGCTGGGTTTGCGCGACGCAGCCATCGTCGAGACGCCGGCGGCAGGCGTGCTGACGGCGCTTGCGGCGCCGCTGGGCCGGTTGCTCAAGAAGGCGGAACTTTCGGCCGGTTCTGTGGTGGCCATCGGCTGGGGCCGCGCCATCCGCGAAGTGATCCGCGCCGGCCTGCCGCGCTTTCCAGGCGTGCTGACGGTTGCCGCCACCGGCGGCATGCAGCAGCAGGCGCCGCATTTCCAGATCAACGAGTTCGTGCGGCTGGCGGCCGAGGAGTTCGGCGGAACGCCGCATTTCATCCACGCGCCCTACCTGCCGTCCAGCGAATTGCGCGAAGTCTTTCTTGCCGACGCGGCCATACATGACGCCGTGTCCCTCTGGGGCCGGACCGACATCGCAATCGTCGGCGTCGGCCTGCCGCATGCAATCAATGCGCCGGAGGCAAGCGCCGCGACGCTGAGCGAACAGGCCCTGGTGCAGGCCGCTGGTGACGTGCTCCGGCATTATTTCGATGCCGACGGCGCCCTCATCTCCTGGGAAGGCGAGAGCCGGATGATCGCCATGTCGCCCGACCAGCTCCGTGCCGTTCCGCTGGTGATCGGCGTCGCTTCGGGGCCGGAGAAGGCCAAGGCCATCATCGGCGCGGCCCGCGCCAGGCTGATCAGCGCGCTTGTCACGGACACCAAGACGGCGCAGGCCATCCTGGAGCGGCTCAACCAGGGCGGTTGAGCCTCCCATATTCTCGCCTGGTTCCAAACGGAACTCGCTCCGCACTTTTCTCGCGCTGCCGGATAGGCGTTGCAGCCGCGGAAATCTCCCGTTGTGCCGGCGACGGCTTGGCGCGATAGTCGCCGATGCGGGGCTGAGCGGAGCACACGATGCTTGTCCGATCGGAAAGCAGTGGCGGTTCGGGCCGTCCAGGATCCGCTTGCAATTTATTTCAGCAAAGTGTTACAACGTTGCCGGCTTGGTGCGGAAGCGTGCCGGGTAGCGCGGTTTTTCGATCCCTGCGGAGGCAGGCAACGAAACCGCCGACATCGAAATGGCCGGGTTCCGCCGGCTGACCCAACGGCTGGGCGCTGAGGAGGAAAGCCGCCCGCAGCGGCAAGCAGACTACCCAGTGTCAACCGTACATCTGCCAACATCTCGAGGAGGAGTTTCATGAGGAAGATCGTTGCCGCGCTTGCGGTGCTCGCCGTTTCGGCATCGGCGCTGATCGCGCCCGCCCACGCCGAGGATAAGAAATACACCATCGCGCTCATTCCGGGCCTGACCACCGACGGCTTCTACATTACCATGCGCAAGGGCGCGCAGGCGGCGGCCGACGCGCTCGGCGTGAACCTGGTCTTCCAGGGCGCGCCCGACTTCAACCCGGTGACGCAGGTTCCGGTGCTCGACGCCGTCATCGCCAAGAAGCCGGACGCGATCCTGATCGCGCCGACCGACAAGGTCCAGTTGGTCGAGCCGCTGCGCAAGGCCAATGACGCCGGCATCCCGGTGATCACCGTCGACACCTTCATCGGCACCGGCGCCTACCAGACCGGCGCCGGCGATGCCGACTTCCCGCTCGCCTACATCGCCTCCGACAACGTGCTCGGCGGCGAGATCGCGGCGCGGGCGCTTGCCAAGTCCATTGGCGACAAGGGCAAGGTCTATGTCTCGAACGTCAAGCCCGGCATCTCGACCACCGACCAGCGCGAGGAAGGCTTCAAGAAGGAGATGGCCAAGCACACCGGCATCACCGTGCTGGAAACCCAGTTCAACGACGACGACGCCAACAAGGCGGCTTCGCAGCTGCAGGCGGTGTTCGCGCGCAATCCCGATCTCGTCGGCGTCTTCGGCGCCAACCTGTTCTCGGCGCTGGGCGCTGCCAACGGCGTCAAGCAGGCCGGGCAGACGGGCACTGTCAAGGTGGTCGCCTTCGACGCTCCGACCAGCATCGTCGACAACATCAACACCGGGCTGGTCGACGTGGCGATCGCCCAGCACCCGGCCGAGATCGGCTATTATGGCGTCGTTTCGGCCTATGCCCACCTGACCGGACATTCGATCCCGGTCTCGATCGGCACCGGCTTCACGATCATGGACAAGTCCAACATCGCCGACCCGAACATCTCGAAGTATCTTTACTCCGAGTAACCAGCGCGCCTGGCCTCCTCCCGGCCCGCCGGGAGGAGGCTTGCGTCGGATCCCGGCGACAACCGGATCCCGTTCGAAGGAAGCCTACGGCGGAGCGTTCATGACCTCGACATCACCAGCCCAGCAAGCCGAAAAGCACGTTGCCCCTCAGGCCGACCACAGCGATACGGCCAAGAGCCTGGTCCGCAGGATCGCCGAAGGGCGCGCCTGGCTTTTCCTTGCCGGCCTGGTCATCTGCTTCGAGGTCTGGTCGCGCTTCGCCTTCGGCGCCACCTTCGTGCTCAACCCGTTCAACGTGCAGTCCATCGCCATCTTCGCCGTGGCGCCGCTGCTTTTGGCGACCGGGCAGACCTTCGTCATCATTTCGGGCGGCATCGATCTGTCGCTCGGCTTCATCATGGGGCTCGCCGCCGTCATCGCCGCGCACGCCACCAACATTGCGGGCGCCGCCATTCCCTTGCCGCTGGCCATGCTTGCCGGCATCCTTGCGGCCGTGATCGTCGCCGGCGTGCCCGGCGTCATCAACGGCCTGTTGATCTCACGCCTCAAGGTGCCGCCCTTCATCGGCACGCTCGGCATGTTCGGCGTGGCGCGCGGCGCCGCCTACCTGATGGCCGGCGGCACCACGGTGCCGGTGCAGAATTCCTGGTTCGCGGTGCTCGGCAACGGCAAGCTCTACGGCGTGCCCTATCTCGTCATCATCACCGCGATCTTCGTCATCGTGATGCATTATGTGCTGAGCCAGACCCGGTTCGGCCAGCACAATTACGCCATCGGCGCCAACATCCAGGCGGCGCGCCGGGCCGGCATCGACATCAAGGATCACATCTTGCGCCTCTATGTGCTGTCGGCGATGTGCGCGGGCCTCGGCGGCGCGCTCTATGCCGCGCGCTTCACCGCCGGCGCGGCCCAGGCCGGCGAGCCGCTGCTGCTCGACAGCGTCGCGGCCGTGGTCATCGGCGGCGCCAGCCTGTTCGGCGGTTCCGGCACCATCCTCGGCACGGTGGCCGGCGCGCTGGTGATCGCGGTCATCCAATACGGGCTGGTCTTCGTCAATGTCGAGCCGTTCTGGCAGTTCATCGCCGTCGGCGTCGTCATCATCATTTCCGTCCTCATCGACCAGGCTCAGCGCCGGTTCAGCGGAGCCCGCCAGGATGACTAACGCCGAGCAGACCGCGCCTCTCCTCGAGGTCAGGAACCTTTCCAAGCATTTCGGCGCCGTGCGCGCGCTGAGCGACTTCTCCATGGCGGTGCGCCCGGGCGAGGTGGTCGCGCTGGCCGGCGACAATGGCGCCGGCAAGACGACACTGATCAAGGCGATATCCGGGGTCTACCAGCCGACGGCCGGCGAAATCCTGCTCAGGGGCCAGCCGGTGAGCTTCGCCACGCCGCAGGAGGCGCGCGAGAAGGGTATCGAGACGATCTACCAGGACCTCGCGCTTGCCGACAATCTGTCGATCGGCGCCAACATCTTCCTCGGCCGCGAGCCGATGCGCAGAGCCTTCGGCTTCCTGCCGGTGCTGGATCGCAAGCGGATGGCGGCGGCGGCCAAGGAAACGATGAGCCGGCTCGACTTCCATGTCAGCCGGCTGGAGGCCCCGGTCAGCAACTTCTCCGGTGGCCAGCGCCAGGCCGTCGCCATCGGCCGCGCCGTCTACTGGGACGCCCAGATCCTGATCATGGACGAACCGACCGCGGCCCTCGGCGTGCCCGAGCAGCGCAAGGTGATCTCGCTCATCCACCAGCTCAAGGCGCAGGGGCGGGGCGTGATCTTCATCTCGCACAATCTGCAGGACATCTTCGCCGTGTCGGACCGCATCGTGGTGCTGAGGCGCGGCGTCCAGGCCGGCGAACGCAAGATCGCCGAGACCAACCACGACGAGGTCGTCAAGCTGATGGTCGGCGGGTAAGGGCCGATGTTGGGCGACTCAAACTTTCGAGAACAGCCCCTGCACTGTCTCGACCGGCATCAAGATGACACGCTCTCCCAGCGGTGACAAAACGAAGCCGTGCAGCCGATAGAAGCCGACGGCGTCATCGTCGATTGCATGCGTCACCACGGCGCGAACGCCAGCAATTTCTGAGACCGCCAGACAGCGCCGCAGTGCATCGGAAAGCAGGTCGCCACCGAGGCCCATTCCCTGGAACGCCTGATCGACCGCCAGCCGACCGATCAGCAGTAGTGGTACCTGCTCGGGCATGCCCCGCCGCAGCTTCGCGCTTGGCAGCGCAACCCGTTCCTCCATAGCCGTCGATATCGCGTAGTAGCCGACGACGCGATCTTTGGTACCGGCGTCGCAGACGACGTAGGTACGAGCAGAAAGGCCCTCGCCAGAGAGGGCGCGGTTGCGCAACCAGTCATCAAGGGACCCATGCTTGCCGTTGCGAAATTCGGAAACGTCATGGCCGACGGTCAGCCGTTCCGGGGGGCGGACGTGCAATTGCCCAGTGGGCATCAGCGCTCCCAGGCCGGCTTGCGCGTCATGCGCGCGCGAAGTTCGTTGGAGGGCTTGCTCGGGGCGTCAAGCAGGTCGAGAAATTTCTGATGCGCGTCGGCATCGAGAAAGAAGGTACGCTGATCCAGAATGGTTTCCTCCGCCTGCCTGCGGGCGCTGTCCAGCATGAACTCCGACAGTTTCTGCCCGCGCAGGCTCGCGGCGCGGCTAAGAATGGCTTTGGTCCCCGCCGAAGCACGGATCTGAATCACGTCATCCTTGCGGGCCGCGTCATGATTACGGTGACCGGGCTGCACCATGGAAAAGATTCTCCTTAATCAGGATGGATTATCTAAGATTTGTCATGACAATGTCAATACAGATGCGCACCCAGAAGTGCTTGCGTTGGGAGAGTCATCCTGATTTGTCCCGAACGCGCGCCACGCTTTCCCGCTCCACCAGCGGGCACTCCAGCTTGGTGATGGGATAGCGGCCGCGGCCGGGTGTTGGCGGCGTCTCCAGCTGCTCGATCGCCCATTGGCCCATCGCCAGATGCGGCAGGATCGACGTGGTGAGCGGCGGGAAGAGGTGGCGGGCGATCTCCTCGTCGTCATAGCCGACCACCGAGATGTCCTGCGGGATATGCAGCCCCGCTTCCTTGAGCGCCTCGTAGCAGCCGATCGCGGTGCGGTCGTTCTGGCAGAAGATGGCGGTTGGGCGGTCTTTCAACGCAAGCAGCTTGACGGTTGCGGCGTAGCCGGCGCTGGCCGACCAATCGCCCTCGACCACCAGCTCCGGATCGAACGGGATGTCGGCGGTGGCCAAAGCGCGGCGATAGCCCTTCAGCCGGTCCTGCGCCGCCTGCATCCACGGCTCGCCGGTGATGGTGGCGATGCGGCGATGGCCGTGGCCGATCAGATGCCTGGTGGCGCTCTGGCCGCCGGCGATCTCGGACGGCACCACGGCCGGGAAGGCGTAGTCGGCGGTGTAGCAATTGAGAAGGATGACAGGGATCTCGAGGCTGTAGAGGAAATCGGGCGCGGTGATCTCGCGCGTGAAGATGGTCATGTAGATCAGCGCCGAGATGCCGCGTCTGGTCAGCGCCTGGATGGCGCGCGGCTCCATCACCGAATCGCCCATGGTCTGCGCCACCAGAAGCACGTTGCCGGCGTTCCACGAGGCCTGCCGCGCGCCCTCGATCGCGACCACCGCCTCGGGGCTGGTGGCGAGCTGGTCGACCGCGAAGCCGATGACGCCATCCAGGCCTTCGAACGGCGTCACCGCCGGCCGCAGCGCCGAGAAGACCGGTGGCGAGTAGCCCAGCGACCGCGCCGCCTCGATGACGCGGTCGCGCGTCTGCTGCGACAGCCGGATACCCGGCGAATTGTTGAGCACGAAGGAGACCGTCGCCTGCGAGCAGCCGGCGGCGCGCGCAATGTCGGTCATGGTGACACGTCCCTTGGGCTTGGCGGCTGGCTTGCGGCGCCTGGAAGCCCCGGGAGGATCGCGCAGTTCCGTCGGTTCGCTCATGGTCGTTTCCCAAACCCCGCCGGCTCTAAAGCAAAGGCGGCGGCAACGGCAAGATGGTCGAGGCCGGTCCGTTTATCGAAGTGCGCTCAGCTAATATATATTAGCAAGCGCGGCATGCAAATCACCAGCCGCCTGGCATCCCGGCAAAACCGGTCAGACAAGGTCAGCAGTGCTGACAATTCCGCGGTTTCCATGCGGCTGCAAGCCTTGCCGCCGCTCGTTCGCCTCACTCCCAGCGCGTTTTCGACTGGCGTCTCCTCCGCTTCGAAGTCGCGGCACTCGGCTCATAACTAATACTATTTACTAATAGTCGTAAGCGTTCTACTGTCAACTCGCCGCAACCATCCAGACGTCGGATCGGCGCCGGCAAGTGCGAAGGATGCCCGTTCGACACCCGGCTGCATCGCCGGATCGGCCTACATCCATTTCACGAAAATGTCAGACAAATCGGACTATTTACGAACGCCACATCAGTGTCTAGTGTCTCGGGTAGCGGCCCGGATCGGCACCGTTCTTGAGTCGGCGGACCTTCGCCGGACCCTTGAGGAGGAGGGGTTATCCAGGCCGCAGCCGAGACATCAGCGACGAGTTCTACAAGGGAGGATGAACTATGAAATCAGTAATCCGTAACGCATCTGTCGCCGCGGCGGCCCTGCTCATTGGGCTTACGGCCACGGCGATTGCCCGCGCGGACGACAAGCCGACGCTGGCCTTCGTCGTCAACGGTGCGTCAGACTTCTGGAAGGCGGCGGAAGCCGGCGTCAAGAAGGCGCAGGGCGAACTGCCCGACTACAATCTCGAGCTCAAATATCCGGAACAGTCCTCGGTCGCCATCCAGCAGCGCTTGATGGACGATCTGGTGACGGCGGGCGTCAAGGGCATCATGGTTTCGGCCGTCGATCCCAAGACCTCGACAGACGGGCTGAACAAGATCGCGTCGGAAACCGCGTTGTTCACCACCGACTCGGATGCGCCGCAGACCAAGCGCGTCGCCTATATCGGCTCGTCCAATGTCGATGCCGGCAAGCAGGCGGCCGAGATCGCCAAGAAGGCGATGCCGAACGGCGGCAAGTGCCTGGGTTTCGTCGGCCTGCTCGGCGCCGACAACGCCAAGGAACGCATCCAGGGCATGAAGGACGGCCTCGCCGGCAGCAAGATCGAGCTCGTCGACGTGCGTGGCGACGATATCGACCAGGCGCGCGCCAAGAAGAACGTCGAGGACGCGCTGGTCGCCAGCCCCGACATCACCTGCATGGTCGGCTTCTATTCCTACAACACGCCGCGCATCTATGAAGCGCTGCGCGACGCCGGCAAGCTCGGCCAGATCACCGTCGTCGGCTTCGACGACGATCCGATCACGCTGGGCGGCGTCAAGGAAGGCACCGTCGCCGCGACCGTGGTGCAGCAGCCCTTCGAATGGGCCTATCAGGGCATGAAGCTGATGGCCGCCTACCTCAAGGGCGACAAGTCGGGCATCCCGGCCGGCAATTTGATCATCATCCCGACCAAGATCATCGGCAAGGATGACGTCGACGCCTACGCCGCCAACCTCAAGGCGATGGCGGGCAAATAAGTCCAAAACCGTTGCGCCGGCTCAAGGGTCTCCTTGAGCCGGCGTTCGTATTGACGGAGCCGCCAAGGCCCGTCAGTCTGTGGCCCACCGGCTGCTGTTCAGGCGTGATGATCCCTACCGACACCACTCACCCAAACACCGCTCCGTTCCTGAGCCTTGAGGCCGTGCGCAAGACCTATCCGGGTGTTGTGGCGCTGGACAGGTTTTCGATGGAGGTACGACCCGGCGAGGTCATCGGCCTGGTCGGCGAAAACGGCGCCGGCAAATCGACGCTGATGAAGATCCTCGGCGGCGTGACGCGGCCCGACAGCGGCGCCGTCACCGTCGATGGCGCGGCGCATGACGGGCTGACCGTCGAACAAAGCATCGGTTCCGGCATCGCCTTCGTGCACCAGGAACTCAACCTGTTCGAAAACCTCGATGTCGCCGCCAACGTCTTCTTCGGCCGCGAGCCACTGCGCGCCGGGCCGCTGAAGCTGGTCGATCGCGCCAAATTGCGCGAGATGGTGGCGCCGCTCCTGAAGCGCGTCGGGGCCAATTTCTCGGCCGACGCGCCGGTCGCCTCGCTGTCGCTCGCCCAGCAGCAGATGGTCGAGATCGCCAAGGCGCTGTCGATCAAGGCCCGCTTGGTGATCCTCGACGAGCCGACCTCCAGCCTGCCGATCGCCGAGACGGAAAAGCTGCTCGACGTCATCAAGGGGCTGAAGGCGGAAGGCATCAGCGTCATCTTCATCTCGCACCGGCTGCACGAGATCGAGCGCGTCGCCGACCGTGTCGTGGTGCTGCGCGACGGCACGCTGGCCGGCACGCTGCCGAAGGCCCAGATCAATCACGACGAGATGGTCAGGCTGATGATCGGCCGCATGCTGAAGGAGCGCGAGAAGGCTGGCGAGGCCACGCGGGCACCGGGCCCGGTCGCGCTATCGGCGCAAGCGATCCGCACCAGCACCTATCCCGACCGCCCGGTCAGCTTGGAGCTTCGGCGCGGCGAGATCCTGGGCCTTGCCGGCCTTGTCGGCTCCGGCCGCACCGAGCTCGCGCGCGTGTTGTTCGGCATCGACGAGCGTTTGGCAGGCAATGTCACGCTCGACGGCAAGCCGCTCGATGTCGGATCGGCCGCCGATGCTGTGGCGAACGGCATCTTCCTTGTGCCGGAAGACCGCAAGCTGACCGGCATATTGCTAGATCTGTCGATCGCCCAGAACATATCGCTGCCCAATCTGCCGGCGCATGCCAGGCGCTCGCTGGTCTCGACCAACGCGGAATTGGCGACGGCCGAAAAGCAGAAGAAGAACCTCGGCATCAAGGCGCCGTCGGTCCTGACCCGCACCGGCACGCTGTCGGGCGGCAACCAGCAGAAGGTGGTTCTGGCCAAATGGCTGGCAATGAACCCGAAGGTGATGATCCTGGACGAGCCGACGCGCGGCATCGACATCGGCGCCAAGGCCGAAATCTACGGGCTGATGCGCGCGCTGGCCGACGCCGGCGTCGCGGTGCTGATGATCTCCAGCGACATGGAAGAGGTGATCGGCGTCTCGGACCGCATCGCGGTCATGCATGAGGGGCAGATCTCCGGCATCCTCGACAAGGACGACTTCAGCCAGGAGAACGTGCTCCTGCTGGCGGTCGGCAAGAAGCCGAAATTGCTGCAAGCGGCGGGAGAAGCGCAATGAGCAAGAAAGATCTCGGCCTGCTGATCCTGATTCTGGTGGTCGGCGCGGTGGTGACGGCCATCAACCCGCGCTTCCTTTTGCCGATCAACCTCGCCAACACCTCCAACCTGATTGGCCTGTTCGGCATCCTTTCCATCGGCCAGGCCTTCGTCATCATCACCGGCGGCATCGAGCTGTCGGTCGGCTCGCTGGTCGCGCTGCTCGGCACGCTGTTCATCGACTTCATCGCGGTACGTGAGCTCGACTGGCCGCTGGCCTTCGTGGTGATCATCCTGCTCGGCGCCATCATCGGCTTCGTGCATGGCTGGCTGATCACGCGGCTGAAATTGCAGCCCTTCGTGGTGACGCTCTGCGGCCTGCTCATCTATCGCGGCGTGGCGCGCTTCTACACCGCCGACGGCACGGCGGGCTTCGCCTTCGGTCAGAATTTCCCGGACCTGGAATTCCTGACGGCCGGCCGTTCATACGGCGTGCCGAACAGCTTCATCGCGCTGATCATCATCGCCATCGTCATGTGGGTGGTGCTGCACCGCTCGGTGTTCGGCCGCTATCTCTATGCCATCGGCAAGAACGAGGAAGCGGCGAAATATTCCGGCATCCGCACGGGCCGGGTGATCATCGCGGCCTACGTCATCTGCGGCGTGCTGACGGCGCTGTCGGCGATCTATTTCGCCATGTACACGCGCTCGATCTCGCCGGCGAGCCACGGCCAGTTCTACGAGCTCTATGCCATCGCGGCGGCGGTGCTCGGCGGCTTCTCGCTGCGCGGCGGCGAGGGCTCGCTGGTCGGCGTCATCCTCGGCACCGTGCTGCTGCAGGAGTTGCAGAACCTCGTCAATCTGCTCGGCATCCCGTCTTCGCTGAACTTCGCGGTGATGGGCGGCGTGATCCTGATCGGCGTGCTGGTCGACCAGCAATGGGGTGTCTTCCGCGCCCGGCGCCGCATGGTCGAGGCGGCGCGCCAGAACGTCGCCGGCGCGCCCGCGGAATAGCCTCCCTCTTCCGTCAACGATCCCGATTGGATCGATGCTCGCGGTGGAAGCCGCCGGGCAAGTCCGGATTCGCGGGCGGATTGCAACAACGCGTGAACCCGAAAACAGCCCTTGTCGGCGAATTGGGGCTGGGCTAAGCAATCTGTAATCGCATTGTTCCAGGACAAAATATGGGAGGAAATACTGTGACTTCTTCACGTTGGATCGCACTTGCCGCGCTGGCGCTGACCTGTTCGACGCCGGCGATGGCCAAGGACTGGAAGACCGTGTCTGTCGCCATGGAGGGCTCCTATGCCCCCTGGAACCAGACGGATGCCAGCGGCAAGATCGTCGGCTTCGAGGTCGACATCCTAAACGACGTCTGCGCCCGCGCGAAGCTCGAATGCAACATCGTGGCGCAGGATTGGGACGGCGTCATTCCCGGCCTGACCGCGGGCAAATTCGACATCGTCATGGACGGCATGTCGATCACCGAAGAGCGCATGAAGACGATCGACTTCTCGATCCCCTACGCGTCCTCGCCGGTGGCTTTCCTTGCCGACAAGAACGGTCCGCTGGCGCAGCTCTCCAACAGCGGCAAGATGATCGACCTCTCGAAGGACGACGCCGAATCCAAGGCGGCGCTCGACACTCTGCGCAAGGAACTGACCGGCAAGAATCTCGGCCTGCAGGTTTCGACCACGGAGGCGACGTTTGCCGACAAGTATCTCAAGGATGTCGCCAACGTCCATGAGTACAAGACCACCGACGAGCATGACCTCGACCTGATGGCCGGCCGTATCGACGTCGCCTTCGCCGACACCACCTATTTCCTCGGCACGCTGGCCAAGCCCGATGCCAAGGACCTGGCCTTCGTCGGCCCGCAGTTCAAGGGTGGGCCGATCCTCGGACCGGGCATCGGCGCCGCTTTCCGCAAGACCGACAAGGACCTGCAGGACATCTACAACAAGGCGCTCAAGGCCGCGATCGACGACGGCTCGGTGTCGAAATACAGCCTGCAGTGGTTCAAGATCGACATTACCAAGTAATGTCGCGACGGGAGCAGCCTTGGCTGCTCCCGTTTTTGCATCGAGTGCATGTCGCCCAAAAGTGTGCATGCGGTTTTGGGAGAACGACATGCACCAGAACAGAGACTTAAAGCGCGTCGCCTGATTCCGTTTCGACGCGACGCGCTTTAAGATAAGCAACCGGCGCCGGGAGGGAGGCGTACGTGGAGTTTCTCAGCGATCTGCAGGCGCAGTTTTCGACGGCCTATGAGTTGCTGGCCGCCGGCTGGGGCGTGCAGCTGCTCTGGGGCATCGCCTGGACGCTCGCCGTCACCATGGTCTCGATGCTGATCGGCGCGATGCTCGGGTCGCTGGTGGCGGCGGCCAAGCTTTCGCCTCGCGGCGGGTTGCGGTTTATCGGTGAGAGCTACACCACCGTCTTCCGCGGCGAACCGGAACTCCTGATCATCTATCTTTTCTACTATGGCGGCACGCAGGTCCTGACCGGCGTCGCGCGGTCGACCGGATCGATAGGCTCGACGGATATTCTAAACATGCCGAGCTTCCTCGGCGGCGTTCTCGCGGTCGGCATCATTTCCGGCGCCTATCAGGCCGAGGTCTTCCGTGGCTCGTTCCTCGCCATCCATCGCGGCGAGCTCGAGGCGGCCCGCGCCTACGGCATGTCGGCCTTCCAGCGTTTTCGCCTCGTGATAATGCCGCAGGTGCTGCGCCTGGCGGTGCCGGGACTGGGCAATGTCTGGCAGCTCACCATCAAGGATTCGGCTTTGATCTCGGTTACCGGCGTCGCCGAGCTGATGCTGACGGCGAACAAGGCGGCGCGCTCGACGCACCATTCGCTGCTTTTCTACACGGTCGCCGGCATCCTTTACCTGGTGATGACCTCGGTCTCGACGCCGATTTTCGAGAAGGCCGAGCGTTACACCTCGCGCAGTTTCACGCGGCCGAAGTGAGAGGTGACGGTGGATTTTGATTTCTACCTTTCGACCATGTGGAGCGTCCTGAAGGCGCTGCCGCTGACGCTCGAAATCTGGTTCTTCGGCATCGCCTTCGGGCTCATCATCGCCACCGGCCTGACCTGGCTGCGGGCTTCCGGCCACAAATTGGGTGAATATTTCACCCGCGCCTATGTCTTCGTCTTCCGCGGCTCGCCGCTGCTGGTGCAGCTCTATCTGATCTATTTTGGGCTCTCCCAGTTCGATTTCGTTCGCCACAGCCCGATACTGTGGCCGATCCTGCGCGATCCGATGTATTGCACGATCGTCGCCATGGCCTTGAACACGGCCGCCTATGAGAGCGAGATTTTCCGCGGCGCGCTGCGGGCGGTGCCCGTCGGCCAGATCGAGGCGGCCAAGGCGTTCGGTATGCCGGCGTTCACCCGCTTCCGCCTTGTCACGCTGCCGATCGCGCTGCGGCTGGCGCTGCCGGCCTATTCGACCGAAATCATCCTGATGACCAAGGCAACCGCGCTCGCTTCCGTGGTCACCATCATGGAGATGATGGGAACGGCGCAGAAGATCCAGCACGACACGTTCCGGCCGATCGAGGTGCTGACCTGCGCCGGCGTGATCTACCTGCTGCTCAATTTGTCGATCGCCCGGCTGTTCGCCTGGGTCGAATACCGGCTTTCGCCGCATCTGCGTCCCCCGCCTGAGCAGAGCCAGCAAATCAAACCCGTCCCGGAGGTGTTGTGATGTCGGCAAATGTCGCCGCTGCCGCGAAAGCGGCACCGTCCCCGGAAGACAAGTCCGCCATCAGCGTCAGGGACATGCGCAAGTGCTTCGGCGATCATGAGGTGCTCAAGGGCATTTCGCTCGAGGCGCACAAGGGCGATGTCATTTCGATTCTCGGCTCCTCGGGCTCGGGCAAGAGCACGATGCTGCGCTGTATCAACCTCCTGGAGACGCCGGACTCCGGCGAAGTGCGGGTGGATGGCGAGTTAATCCGGATGAAGCAGGCACGGGATGGCCGCCAGATGCCGGCCGATATCCGTCAGGTGGAACGGATCCGTGCCAACCTCGCCATGGTTTTCCAGAGCTTCAATCTCTGGTCGCACATGACCGTGCTCGAGAACCTCGTCGCAGCGCCGACGCATGTGCTGAAGCGGCCGCGGGCGGAATGCCTGGAACAGGCCGAGGCATTGTTGAAGCGCGTCGGCATATGGGAGCGGCGCAACTACTATCCGCCGCACATGTCGGGCGGCCAGCAGCAGCGCGCGGCCATAGCGCGGGCGCTGGCGATGAACCCGAAGGTCATGCTGTTCGACGAGCCGACATCGGCGCTCGATCCGGAGCTGGTCGGCGAGGTGCTGCGCGTCATGCGCTCGCTCGCCGAAGAAGGCCGCACCATGCTCGTCGTTACCCATGAAATGGGTTTTGCCCGCGACGTATCGAGCAAGGTGATGTTCCTGCACAAGGGCGAGGTGGATTCGGTTGGCGAACCGAAGGAAATGTTCGCCAAGCCGCCGACGCCGCAGTTCAAGCAGTTCATCGCCAACTTCAACAAGTGAAGACCGGGCTGCTCGGCACCAAGATGTGTTGAGATTCAGGTCAGGCCGAGCCGAAAGTGGTGGCTTCCGAGAACCGGAGCGGAGCGTACTTTTCGTACGTGAGCACCGGAAGCGCAGGAAGCCGCCATTTGCAGGCCGGCCTCACCTGAATATCAGCACATCTTAGATCATGTCCGACAGGTCCGAGAACGCCATCGCCTTGCGCAGCACCTCGGCGAAGCGTTCGCCGGCGATTTGCTTGTCGCTGCTGTTGTCGATGGAGGTCACGTCCGGCCCCGTCAGCTTGACGCTGGTGCTGCGCGCCAGGCGCGCGAGCACTTCGCCGCGCGATTCGCGGCCGCGCGCCGCCAGCCGCTCGGCGAGGATCTCCGGCGTGGCGGTGATCTCGACCACGGCCAGATTGGCGTAGCGTTCACGCAGCGCCGGGATGACGGCGCGCGAGACGTTGGCGACCGCCACATGGCCGTTCGCGACGGCCCAGTCGACATCGGCCGGCAGGCCATAGCGCAGGCCGTGCGCGTCCCAGCAAAGTGAGAAGGCGCCGTCGGCTTCCGCTTCGGCAAAGGCGGCATCGGCCAGCGTATCGTGGTCCTCGCTCGCCGCGTCGCTCGGCCTGGTGATGACGCGGCGCACGAATTCCAGCCGCGTCTCGCCGGCAAAATGCGCCTTGGCATAACCGATCACCGTATCCTTGCCGGCGCCGCTCGGGCCGACCACCGCGACGAAGACGCCGTTGCGGATCGGCAGGCTTTCGGCCAGCTCGCGCTCGATCAAAGCCGAGACCATCATGCGACCCGGCCGCCCTGACGCCACACGGTGCGCACGACCGGCACATGGTCGTCGAGGCGCACCCGCACCAAATCGGCGCGGCGGCCGGGTTCGATGACGCCGCGATCGGCAAGCCCGATTGCCTCGGCCGGGTTCTTCGTCACCATGGCGACGGCCTGCGGCAGCGTTATGCCCTCGACGACATCGCCGAGGAAGAAGGCCGACTGGATCAGGCTGAAGGGAATGTAGTCCGACGACAGGATGTCGAGCAGGCCGTCGGCGGCAAGCGTGCGCGCTGAGACGTTGCCGGAATGCGAAGCGCCGCGCATGACGTTCGGCGCGCCCATCAGCACGCCGAGGCCGGCTGCCTTCGAAGCCTTGGCCGCCTCTTCGGTCGTCGGGAACTCGGCGACGCGCACACCCTGTTCGATCGCCTCGTCGACATGGCCGGCGGTGGCGTCGTCATGGCTGGCCAGCACGATGCCGCGCTCATGGCAGGCCGCCGAGATGAAGACGCGGTTCGGGCCGGAATTGCGGGCCGATTCGCCCATCCGCTTTTCGCAGAACTTCTTGAAGTCCTGATCGGTCAGCTTCAGCTTGCGCTGATAGTAATAGGCATAGGTCTCGAGGTTGACGAACTGGCGCTGTCCGGGCGCGTGGTCCATCAGCGAGGCAAGCCTCACCCGCTCGTCGGTCTCGAAATTGGCGAATGCCTTGAGGCAATCCGGCGCCGAGACTTCGCAGCGCAGATGGATGAAATGATCGGCCCGCAGGCGATCCTCGCGCACGCTGTCCTCGATCGCGTCGGCGAGCTTGCGGATGTCGTCGGAGGTGAGGTCGGCATCCTCGTCCATGCCGACGCGCAAGGCGTCGAGCACGGTGGTGATGCCGGCGGTCGCGACCTGCGCGTCATGGGCAAGCACGGCGGCGATCGGGTTCCAGCGCACTTTAGGGCGCGGCGCGTAATGGCCTTCGAGATGGTCGGTGTGAAGTTCGACGAGGCCCGGGATGATGTAGTCGCCGCCCATATCCTCGCCGGTGCGGGCGGCACCCGGCTCGATGGCGGCGATCAGGCCATCGCGCAACAGGAGCGAGCCTTCGACGATTTCGTCGGGCAGCACGATGCGGGCATTGGTGAGAATTGTTTCGGCGGTCATCTCAGGCGTCCTATCTCGAGCGGTCTGTCAGCGGTCATCCAAAGCAATTCCAGGAAAAGTGTTTTGCGGTTTTCCGTTCGGAATTGCGTAAATCAAAGAGATAGGGCGGTTCAGCGTTTCCGCTGATCCGCCCTAGGCGGTCTTGCGGGCCGGGCCACGGCCAAGCGCATGGTGGGAAAGCACCATGAACGGGGCGCCGGGCTCGTTTTCGACGAACAATGTCAACCCATCCACCGGCACCGGCTGCCGCAGCACGTCGGCGAACAATCCGTCGATCGCTGCACGAAGACGCAGGCTTTCCTGGGGCCCGACGCGTCCCGACAGCGTCATGTGGAAGCGGAACGTGTCGAAGACGTAAGGATAGCCCCATTGGCAGAGGTTGCGGAACTCGTCCGGCTTCAGTGCGTCCGGGCTGCGGCGCTCGATCTCGGCCTCGGTCAGCGGCGCGCGGAAGCGATCGAAGGCGCGCACCACCTCGCCGGCGAAGCCGTTGAGCGGCGCGAACTGGGTCTCCGGCACCAGCGCGAAGAAGCCGTCGATCTGGCCGAGGACGAGACGCGGAACGACGACCTGCGGCGTCGCTTCGGCAAAGGTGTCGAGCGCGGCGCGCAGCGAGGCTTCCGTCTCGTTCGGCGCCAGCCGGAACGGCGCCTTCAGCGTTGCATGGAACCCGTAACGCCTCGCCGAGGCGGTGTGGAAGGCGACTTCCGCCGCCGACAGATCACCCACGGCCTCGACCGGCCGCGTCGCCGCGCCGAACGGATCGCGGCCCAGCCAGTTGGCGGCAATGCGCGCCAGAGCCTCGTCCTGCCTCGGGGTGTAGTAGATGGCGTAGCGCATGAACGGTCCTCATCAAAGCGCGCTGCGCCCGAAGGAGTATGCGACGCGCTTCAAGTCATTGTTTTTGGCAAGTCGTGTCCCAAAACGCGTCAGCGCTTGCGGCGACATGCATCAGACCCGCTGCCATAGGTGATTTCCATGACGGATTGACGAAGCTTTCATGGGTTTTCGAAGGCAAGTCCAGCCGCAAGGTCGTTAGCCGACGATTTTTCCCGACTGGACCAACGGCTTTGCCGAGCTGCTTGATCAGGCCTTCATCAGCCATTCGTGCTCGGCCGCATTGTGGAATTTCCACGTCCGCTTCGGGCCGGCCATGACGTTGAGATAATAGAGGTCGTAGCCGTGGCAGGCGGCGCAGGGGTGATAGCCCTTCGGCACCAGCACGACATCGCCATCCTCGATCGCCATCGCCTCGTCCAGTTCGCGCACCCCGTTGCGGTCGGCATCGGTGTAGACGCGCTGGAAGGCAAAGCCCTGCGGCGGGTTGAGGCGATGGTAATAGGTCTCCTCGAGATAGGATTCCAGGGGGAGATTGTCCTGGTCGTGCTTGTGCGGCGGATAGCTGGAGGTGTGGCCGCCGGGCGTGATGACCTCCACCACCAGCAGCGAATCCGCCGGCTTGCCTTCCGGCAGGATGTTGGTGACGTAGCGCGTGTTGGTGTCCTTGCCGCGCACTTCCTGGCCGAGATCGTCGGGCCCGATGACGCGCACCGGCAGGCCGCCGCTCAAGCCCGGCGCCGAACAGACGGCGAGCTCCAGTTCCGTATCCGCCGTCACCGACCAGTCGGAGCCTTGTGGCACGTAGACCGACCATGGCTTGCCCTCGAAGGGCGACATGCGCTCGCCGAGCAGGCCGAGATCCTTGCCGCCGGCCGAAGCCTTGCCCTTGCCGGTGACGAAGACCAGGCAGACCTCGCGGTCGCCGGTCTTGCCGGACGCCGTCTCGCCGGGCTTCAGCCGATGCAGATCGAACCCGACATAAGTCCAGCCGGCGCTTTGCGGCGTGACGTGAGCGACGTGGCCGTGGCCTTTGTCGGCCTTGACGAGCAGTTTCGACATAGGGAGCTCCGTTAGATCATTCCTTCGGCTCGGCCGGAGGTTTGGTCTCCTCAACCGGCTTGTAGAGGTAGAAAAACTGCCACACAGCATAACCGGCGAAGCCGAGCGCGATGACGCCCCAGAATGGCGTGCCGGAGGCGAACTCGATCACCGACCAGATCAGGCAGACCGCGACGACGGCGATGCGTCGCCACAGCGGCCGGAAGAAGGGATGCTCATAGTCTTTCATCGCGCCAATCCAGGATTGCCCAAAGCGTATCAGATAGACCGGACGCCCCGACTAATCCATCATTCATGGCCAATCCACCGTTCAGGCCGGGAACCCTTGCGTCTCGACCGTATAGCCGGCGGCCGTCATCACCCGCATCAGCTCCTTGTGGCCGACTTGAGCCATCTTCAGCGGCGGGTTCTTCTTCGGATCCTGTTCGGCCTCGACCACGAACCAGCCCTCATAGCCGTGATCGGCGAAACGCTGGACGATGGCGCCGAAATCGAGCGAGCCATCGCCCGGCACGGTGAAGGCACCGAGCGCCACGGCATCGAGGAAGGATTGTTTCGAGCGGTCGAGCCCGTCGATGACGTCCATGCGCACGTCCTTCACATGGACGTGGTTGATGCGCTTGTGGTGGTTGTCGATGGCGCGCAGCACGTCACCGCCGGCAAAGGCGAGATGGCCGGCGTCGAGCAAAAGCGGGATGCCTTCGCCGGAATGGTGCATGAAGGAATCGACCTCCGGCTCGGTCTCGACCACCGCCGCCATATGGTGGTGGTAGGAGAGCGGCATGCCCTGCTCGGCGCACCATTCGCCGAATTCGGTGACGCGGCGGCCATAGGCCTTCATTTCGTCGCCGGTGAGCTTCGGCTTGGTGGCCAGGGGCTTGGAGCGATCGCCCTGGATGGAACGGCCGACCTCGCCATAGACGATGCAGGGCGCGTCGACGGCCTTGAACAGGTCGATCATCGGCTGGATGCGGTCCTTGTTCTTCGCCAGATCCTCGTTGACGAGCGTGCCGGAGAACCAGCCGCCGCAAAGCGTCACGTCGGCCTCTTTCAGGATCGGCAGCATCACCTTCGGGTCGTTGGGGAAGCGGCGGCCCATCTCCATGCCGGTGAAGCCGGCCGAGCGCGACTGGCGCAGGCATTCCTCCAGCGACACGTCGTCGCTCAATTCCACGAGATCGTCGTTCCACCACGCGATGGGGGACATGCCCAGTTTGGCTTTCAAGTCGTCACTCCAATGTCGGTTCGTTGCGAGGCCGGTTCAGCCCTGGCGGCTGCCCACGGCTTCCTCATATTTCTTGCGCGCGGCGTTCACCTGCGGCCGCGACGAGACTTCCGGCACGGCGACATCCCACCAATGACCGCCTGCCTCGGTCGACACAAGCGGATCGGTGTCGATCACCAGCACCGTCGTCTTGTCGGTCTTCTTCGCCTTGCCCAGCGCCGTCTCCAGTTCGGCGATCGAGGCCACCTTCTCGGCGACGGCGCCGAGGCTCGCCGCATGCGCGGCAAAGTCGACGTCAGGCAGAATCTCGTGGCGCGAGTCCTTGAGCAGATTGTTGAAGTTGGCCCCGCCTGTCGCCATCTGCAGCCGGTTGATGCAGCCATAGCCGCGATTGTCGAGCAGCACGACGGTGAGCTTCAGGCCGAGCATCACCGAAGTGGCGATCTCGGAATTCAGCATCAAATAGGAGCCGTCGCCGACCATGACGACGACCTCCTGGTCGGGCTTCGCCATCTTGACGCCGAGCCCGCCGGCAATCTCGTAGCCCATGGTCGAGAAGCCGTATTCGGCATGGTAGGAGCCAGGCGCGCCGGCCTGCCAGAGCTTGTGCAATTCGCCGGGCAGCCCGCCGGCGGCATGCAGCAAGGTGACGCCCGAGCCCATGGCGCGCTGCACGGCGCCGATCACCTGCGCGTCCGAAGGATAGGCGGCGTTGGTCGACGCCGTCACCTTGGCGGCGGCGGCCTGCCAGTCGGTCTTGCCTTTCAGCGCATTGTCGGTCCAGGCGGACGGCGCCTTCCAGCCCTTCAGCGCGGCAGAAAGCTCGGCGAGCCCCTCGGACGCGTCGGCGACCAGCGGCAGCGCCCAGTGCTTGCCGGCGTCGAAGACCTGCGTGTTGAGCCCGATGATGGTGCGGCCGGCATTCTTGAACAGCGCCCAGGAGCCGGTGGTGAAGTCCTGCAGCCTGGTGCCGACGGCAAGCACGACATCGGCTTCCTCCGCCAGCCGGTTGGCCGCGGAGGTGCCGGTGACGCCGACCGCCGCCATGTTGAGGGGATGGTCGTCGGGCAAGGCGGACTTGCCGCCCTGCGTCTCGCAGACCGGAATGCCGGCGCCCTGCACCAGCTTGGCGAGCTCGTCCGAGGCCTGCGAATAGAGGACGCCGCCGCCGGCGATCACCAGCGGCTTCTTCGCCCCCTTCAGCGCCGCGACGGCTGCCGCCAGCTCATTGCGGTCCGGGCGCAGCCGGCGCGGCGTCCAGACGCGCTCGGCAAACAGGCTTTCGGGATAGTCATAGGCTTCGGCCTGCACGTCCTGGCAGAGCGACAACGTCACCGGGCCGCATTCGGCCGGATCGGTCAGCACCTGCATGGCGCGGTTGAGCGCCGGGATGATCTGCTCCGGCCGGGTGATGCGGTCGAAATAGCGAGATACCGGACGGAAGCAGTCGTTGACGCTCGCCGTCCCGTCGGAGAAATCCTCGGCCTGCTGCAGCACCGGATCGGGCAGCCGGTTGGCGAAGACGTCGCCCGGTAAAAACAGGACGGGCAACCGGTTTACGTGAGCGAGCGCGGCAGCCGTCACCATGTTCAGCGCGCCGGGGCCGATCGAAGTGGTCGCGGCCATGAAGCGGCGCCGGAAATTGGCCTTGCCATAAGCGATCGCCGCATGCGCCATCGCCTGCTCGTTATGGGCGCGGAAGGTCGGCAGCTCGTCGCGCACCTGGTAGAGCGCCTCGCCGATGCCCGCGACATTGCCGTGGCCGAAGATCGCCCACACGCCGCCGAAGATCGGCACCTGCTTGCCGTCGATCTCGGTCATCTGGCGGCTGAGAAAGCGGGTAACAGCCTGCGCCATCGTCAGGCGAACGGTCTTGATCATTTGTCGTTTCCTCCGGCTTTCGTTGGCGCCGTTCTTCTTATGCGGCCTTGCGGCCGCGCGCGGCAAGCCACGCCTCCGTCAGCTGTTCGAAGCGAGCGGCCATGTCGGCGATCGCCTCGTCATCTGACATCTTGCCGGCCAGCCATTGTTCGGCGGCATTGATGAAGATGGTGCGACCGACGGCGAAACCCTTGACGATCGGCGCGTTGCTCGTTGCGGCAAACGCCGCGACCAGCTCGTCCTGCGGCGCCTCCAGCCCGAGCAGCACGACGCCGCGGCACCACGGGTCGTTCTTGACGATCACCTGTTCGATCTTCGCCCAGGCGCCGGCCGAGGCCTGCGGTTCGAGCTTCCACCAGTCGGGCTTGATGCCCAGCGCGTAGAGCTCCTCCAGCGCGCGCGGAATGGTGGTGTCGTCGAGCTTGCCGTGCTTGCCGGCGATGATCTCGACGAGAAGTTCCCTACCGACTTTGCGCGCGGCTTCGAACAAAGCTCTGATCTTCTGCTGCTGCTCGGTCTTTAGCGCTTCCGGGTCGTCCGGGTGATAGAAGCACAGGCATTTGATGCAATGGTCGATCGGCCATTCGATGAGCTGCGAGCCGATATCCTGCGAGAATTCGAAGCGCAGCGGCCGTGATCCTGGCAATTCGACCGGGCGGCCGAGCCAGGCGAAGGGATGGCGGGCGAATTCGAACATCGCGTCGCGGCCGTATTTCTCATCGATCAGCATGCCGTAACCGTCGCGGCCGGCGGCCACCTTGGCCGCCGCCTTGACGGTAAGAACCTTGAAGTCGGGGATGCGCGCGGCGTCGGCGCCGACTTTCGCCGCGACGTCTTCCAGCTGGACGCGGTGATCGCAGGCCAGCGCCATCAGCGAAGGAATGTCACGCCTGCGCGTCGTCGCCCAATGGATGTGGTTGATCGTCTCGTCCTTGCGCAGCGCCAGATGCTTGCTGCCGTGCTTGAGGAAGAACTGCAGCTCCTCGAAGGTCGGATATTCCGGCGCGCAGAGCAGGCGCGACACGGCGAAGGCGCCACAGGCATTGGCCCAGGTGGCGGCCGTGGCGAAACTTTCGCCGCCCAGCCAGCCGCGCAGGAAGCCCGACATGAAGGCATCGCCGGCGCCGAGCACGTTGTAGATCTCGATCGCAAAACCCTTGCCGACGATGCCGTCCTCGAGGTCGTCGCTGATCGGCCCGTCATAGACGATGCAGCCCTTGGCGCCGCGCTTCAGCACGATGGTGGCCGAAGACAGCGCGCGGATGGTCTTCAGCGCGCTCAGGCAATCGTCGGCGCCCGAGGCGATCATGATCTCCTCCTCGGTGCCGACGATGAGATCGCAATCCGGCAGCACGGTCTTCAGCTGCGCCGAGACGCGGTCGGATTTGACGTAGCGCTCGAAACCCTCGGCATGGCCGGCGAGGCCCCAAAGGTTCGGGCGGTAATCGATGTCGAAGACGACCTTGCCGCCCTTGGCTTTCATCAGGCGGATCGCCTTGCGCTGCGCGGCATCCGAATTGGGGCGAGAAAAATGCGTGCCGGTGACGACGACCGAGCGCGCCGAGGCAATGAAGGCCTCGTCGATATCTTCTTCGGCGAGCGCCATGTCGGCGCAGTCGGAACGGTAGAAGATCATCGGCGAGACGCCTTCGCTCTCGACCGAGAGCAGGACCAACGCCGTCAGCCGTTCCTTGTCGGTCTTCAAGCCGTCGACCGAGACGCCCTCGCGCCGAAGCTGCTCGCGGATGAAGCGGCCCATCTGCTCGTCGCCGACGCGCGTCAGCAGCGCCGAGCGCAGGCCGAGCCTTGCCGTGCCGACGGAAATATTGGCCGGGCAGCCGCCGACCGACTTGGCGAAAGAGGCGATGTCCTCCAGCCGCGAGCCGGTCTGCTGGCCATAGAGATCGACCGAGGCGCGGCCGATAGTGATGACGTCGAGCGGCGGGTATTTCCCTTCCACGGCTTCGCCCATTCGAACCTCCCATCGGCCTTGTTATGCAGAGCAGCGTCGTTTTGGACAGCACGCGCAAGCGACGGCGTGGCGCCATCAATATGAAATATTAATTCCAATCTGTAGTCAATATGGAATGAGCGTTCCCGAAGCGAAAAGCGCTTGTCTGAAGGCTCAGCCCTTGCGCCGACGCCCGGCTTCGCGGCGCTTCTCGCCGACGGCGACGGTCAACGCCATGGCCAACGCCATGGTCGCCGAGATCGAACGGAAGCCGCCGAAATCGGCCTCGGCGACCTCGAACCAGACCTTGGCGAATTGCGCCAGCGGCGAGAAGGATGAGTCGGTGATCGCCACGATCGGCACGCCTTGTTCGGCGATCGCGCGCGTCTCGTCGATGGTCGCGGGCGCGTAAGGCGAGAAGCTGATGGCAATCACCGCGTCGCGCGGCGTGGCGAAGCCGATCATCTCGGCGTTCAGCCCGGCGGCCGATTCCACCAACTGGTTGCGGATCTTGAGCTTGCCCAGCGCGTAGGCGATGTAGGATGCGACCGGATAGGAGCGGCGCCTGGCCAGCACATAGATGGTCTCGGCCTTCGCCAGAAGCGCCACCGCCTCCTCGAAATGCGCATCGTTGAGCGACCGCGAAATATCGCCCAGCGACGTGCTGGCGGCGGCGACGAAACCGTCGAAGATCGCCCGGTGGCCGCCGCCGTCCTCGGCCTTGGCGCGCAGCGCCGCCAGCCGCTCGTCATAGGAGGAGTTGCGCTCGCGCAGCCGCTCGCGGAAGACCTGCTGCAGGCTGGTGAAGCCGTCGAAGCCGAGCTGCTGGGCAAAACGGATCAGTGTCGAGGGCTGCACGCCGGCCGAAGCTGCAATGCTGGCCGCCGTGCCGAAGGCGATGTCGTCGGGATTGTCGAGCGCGTAGGCGGCGATCTGCGCGATGCGTTTGGGCAGGCTGGCGCGCCTGTCCAGGATGGTCGCGCGCAGCGTTTCGAAATCGCGAGGCACCCGTTCGTCCATCGTCGCTCCGTCAGCGCCCATAAGGTTTTGTCCCTCTCCTGCCTCATCATAGCGAGTTCGCGCAAGAACACCATAAAAAATGATTTGGATGTTCCATTCTTTAGGAAAATGGACTAATTCATCCAGACCAATTCTTTCCTTATCTCGGAGACGATCGACATGGTCGGAGTGGGCCTCATCGGCACGGGCTTCATGGGCAAGTGCCACGCCATCGCCTGGAACGCGGTGGGCACCGTCTTCCCCGACGTCGACAAGCCGAGGCTGGTGCACCTGGGCGAGGTGAATGACGAGCTTGCCAGGCGCAAGGCCGGCGAGTTCGGCTTCGCCAAAGCCTCCGGCGACTGGCGCGCCGTGGTCAACGATCCGGAGGTCGAAATCGTCTCGCTGACCACGCCCAACCAGTTCCATCCCGAAATGGCGATCGCCATCCTCGAAGCCGGCAAGCATCTGTGGTGCGAGAAGCCGATGGCGCCGAGCTTTGCCGAGGCCGAGGCGATGGCGAAGGCCGCCAAACAATCGGGCAAGGTCGCGGTGCTCGGCTACAACTACATCCAGAACCCCGCCATCCGCCACATCGGCGCGCTGCTGGAAGAGAAGATCATCGGCGACGTCAACCTCGTGCGCATCGAGATGGACGAGGATTTCATGGCCGACCCGGAGGCACTGTTCTTCTGGAAGCACGAGGCGGCTTCCGGCTATGGCGCGCTCGACGATTTCGCCGTGCATCCGCTGTCGCTGATCAAGGTTTTGTTCGGCCGTGTCGGCCGGGTGATGTGCGACATGGCGAAGCCCTATGCCGACCGCAAACTCGCTTCCGGCGGCCGCCGCACCGTCGAGACCTACGACATCGCCAGCGTCTTGATGCATCTCGAAAACGGCGTGGCCGGCACGCTGCTGGTCAACCGCTCGGCCTGGGGCCGCAAGGGCCGTATCGCCATCCAGATTTTCGGCTCGAAGGGCTCGATCCTCTACGACCAGGAGCGGATGAACGAGTTCCAGCTCTACCTCACCGCCGACCGGCCGACCGAGCAGGGCTACCGCACCATCCTGGTCGCACCGCACCACAAGCCCTACGATTCCTTCCTGCCGGCGCCCGGCCACGGCCTCGGCTTCAACGACCTCAAGATGATCGAATGCCGCGAGCTGCTGATGCGCATCGCCGGCAACCCGGCCCGCATCATCGACTTCGACGAGGGGCTGGAGATCGAGCGCACCGTGCATGCGATGGCGCGCTCGTTCCAGGAACAGCGCTGGGTCGATGTGAGGTAATCGAGCCAAGCGTCGGGACCGATGTGACGGCCGGCGCTCTAATTCGAGATCGGACCCGGGCATTCAGGCCAGATTGATGGCGACGTTGCGCAAGAGCGCCACGGATTTGCGCATGCCTTCCATCGGCGACAGCATCATGTCCTCGTGCTCGATCGACAGCACGTCGTCGTAGCCGGCCTGCTTCAGGGCGGTGCAGAACTGCCGCCACCAGGTCTCGCCATGGCCGTAGCCCAGCGTGATGTAGTTCCAGGCCCTTTCGGCATAGTGATTTGGCGGACGCGCATCGAGCACGCCGTCGATGCCGGCCGGCACCGGCTCGACGCGCGTATCCTTGGCGTGGACATAGTAGATCGCGGAGCCAAGCTTGCGCACGGCGGCTAGGGGATCGGCGCCCATCCACATCGGATGGCTCGGATCGTAGTTCGCGCCGACGGTCTCGCCGACCGCATCGCGCAGGCGGAACAAGGTCTGGACATTGTAGACGGCCTGATGTCCGTGCAATTCCAGGCACAGCTTGCCGATGCCGAGATTGTTCGAAAATTTCACCAGATCGCGCCAGTAGGGGATGATGCAATCGTCCCACTGGTAGCGCTGGATGTCGGCGCATTCTGGCGGCCAGTCGGTGATGATCCAGTTGGGGTTGGCATCGCCGGGCCCGCCGGGCAGGCCGGACATCATCACCACGCGGTCGATGCCCATCAGGCTCGCCAGCCGGATCGTGTCCTCGGTCACCTGGCGGTGCTTCTTGCCCTGCGGTCCCGGATGCAGCGGGTTGCCCGAGCAGTTGAGCGCCGCGATCGTCAGCCCGTGGTCGCGGACCTTGGCGACGAATTCGGCGCGGGTCGCGGCACTGTCCAGCATCGCCGTCAGATCGATATGCGGCGCCGACGACCAGTTGCCGCAGGCGAATTCCAGCGTCTCCAGCCCGAGCTCGGCCGAGGCGCGCAGCATCTCGTCGAAGGACAGGTTGCCCAGGCTGTCGGTGATCATGCCAATCTTCATTTGGGACTCCCGCTTGCCTTCAGGTCATCCGCTCAGAGCTTTACCGGCTCGAACCGGCCGGACCGGGCCGACGCGATGGCCGCTTCGCAAAGGATCATCGCCTTGCGGCCGTCGCTGGCGGTAACCGCCGGCTTCCCGCCGGTTTCGACGCAGGTGATGAAGTGATCGATCTCGGCGGCGTAGGATTCCGCATAGCGTTCGACGAAGAAGTAATAGGGCTTGTCGCGCGATATGCCCGTACCGCCATACATTTCCACCGAGGTCGGCAGCCGGTTGCCTGCCTGCAGCATGCCGTCGGCGCCATGCACCTCGATGCGCTGGTCGTAGCCATAGGCGGCCCTGACGCTGTTGTTGATGTGGCATTGCCGGCCCGACGCGGTGCGCAGGATGAACATCGCGGTGTCGTAGTCGCCGAGCTTCCCGTATTGCGGCGCCACCAGCGAGGAGCCGGTCGCGAACAGCTCCACCGGCTCCTCGCCGAGCATGTTGCGCGCCATGTCGAAGTCGTGGATCGTCATCTCGCGAAAGACGCCCCCCCCTCCGGCCAGCGCTTCCTCGGTTTCGGGCTCGGGGTCGCGGCTGGTGATGATGACCTGCTCGACGGCGCCGATCTCGCCGCCGTCGAGGCGCTCCTTCAGCGCCCGGAAGCTCGGATCGAAGCGACGGTTGAAGCCGATCTGGAAAGGCACGCCGGCCTTCGCCACCGCGGCCAGGCATTCGTCGGTGCGCTTGAGGTCGAGATCGATCGGCTTCTCGCAGAAGATCGCCTTGCCTTTCGCCGCCGCGGCCATGGCGAGCTCGGCATGGGTGCGCGTCGCCGAGGCGATGAACACCATTTTCACTGCCGGATCGTTCATCACGGTCTCGGTGTCGGCGATCTCGGCGCCGGTAACCGCGGCGACCTTCTGCGCCGCCTCGCGATTGGGATCGACGATGTAGCGCAGCCGCACCTTTGGGTGGCGCGCCAGATTGCCCGCATGCACACGGCCGATCAGCCCCACTCCGAACAGACAGACATCCATCATGCGTTCGACTTTCCTATCGGGCCGCGCCTTGGCGGAGCGGCCGGTTCAATTGCCCGCGCGGCATTCATTTCACCGCGCCCATGGTGAGCCCGCGCACCAGATGGCGCTGCACCAGGAGCGCGAAGAAGACGATCGGCAGCGCGCCGATGACGCCGGCCGCCGACATCGAGGCCCAGTCGGTGTCGATGCGGCCGATCAGCGTCGCGGTGCCGCGCGGCATGGTCATTGCGCGCGGCGTCGCCGTCAGCGCCAGCGCGAAGAGGAACTCGTTGAAGGTGACCAGCACGGCGAAGATGGCGGTGGCCGCCAACCCCGGCGCCGCCAGCGGCAGCGTGATGCGGCGGAAGGCGCCGAAGCGCGAATCGCCGTCGACCATCGCGGCCTCCTCGAGATCGACAGGGATCTCGCGGAAAAAGCTCTCCATCATCCAGACGCAGAAGGTGACGTTGAAGGCGGTGTAGGTGGCGATCAGGCCGAGCCAGCTGTCGAGCAGGCCGAGGCTGAGCATCAGGAGATAGACCGGGATTAGGATGACGACCGGCGGAATGATGCGAAGCGTCAAAAGGAACAGGCCGACCTTGCGCTCCGCGGCAAAAGGCAGGCGGAACCTGGCGATCGCATAGGCGCCCATCGCGCCGACGGCGAGCGCGATGGCGACCGAGAAGAAAGTCACCACCAGCGAGTTCGTCAGGTAGGAGCCGAACTGCTTTTCGGTGAACAGCCGCACGTAATTGTCGAGCGTCGGCACATGCGGGTAGAGCGTGCCTTCCTGGGTGATCTCGCGGTTCGACTTGAGCGAGGTCGAGACCAGCCAGTAGATCGGCAACAGCACGACGGCCAGCACGAAGACGGTGGTGAGGATGCGCGCCATACGGGTGCTCATGACGCGTCGACCCTGCGCAGGAGCCTGATGGCGCTGAAGGCGAGCGCGAGCACGACGAGGCCGATCGTCACGAACAGCGCCGCCGCATATCCGGTCTGCTGGAACTTGAACGCGGTGTCGTAGCCGTAGATCGAGATCAGCCGCGTCGCTTCGCCCGGCCCGCCACGGGTCAGCACGAAAACCTGGTCGAAAGTGCCGAAGGCGTCGATGGTGCGGAGCACGATCGCCACCGCCAGCACCGGCCGCATCATCGGGAAGGTGAGGTCGGCAAAGACGCGCCAGGCGCCGGCGCCGTCGACGCGCGCCGCCTCGAACGGCTCGTGCGGCAGCGATTGCAGCCCGGCGAGCAGGATCAGGAACATCAGCGGCGTCCATTCCCAGACGTCGAGCACGACCAGCCCGATGAAGGCATTGAGCGGATTGCCGAGGATCTGCACCGCGCCGCCGCCCATCGCCTCCGACAGCGCCGTCAGCATGCCGGCGTCGCTGGCATAGATCAGCCTAAAGACGATGGCGACGACGACGGGCGTGACCACCATCGGGATGATCAGCACGGTCCTGAGCAGCCGGATGCCGCGGAATTCGTGCAGGCAAAACAGCGCCAGCGCGAAGCCCAGCACCGCCTCGAACGACACCGAGAGCGCGACGAACTTCACCGTGACCCAGAGCGAATTCAGGAACTGCGCGTCGCTCCACAGACGCAGATAGTTCTGCAGGCCGACATCGGCGACCGGCGAGCCGTAGCGGTAGGCTTTTGCGCTGGCGCGCAGCCCATCCCAGAGCGGATAGACCAGCACGCCGAGCACGATCGTCAGGCCCGGCGCCAGCATGAGATAGGGGAGGGCGAGGTCGAGCCCCGCCCCCTGCAGGCGATATTTGCGCGCCTGCGTGCCCGCTTGCATCAGTAGTAACCGGCCGTGGTCAGATAGTCCTTGACCTGCTTGGCCGCCGTGTCGAGCGCCGCACCGCCGCCGGAGCCGGCCTGCAGCGCCTTGTTGAGCTCGATGCCGAGCAGTTCCTCGACCTTCGCCCAGTCCGGCGTGCGCGGCCTGGGCAGCGCGCCGGCGTCGAGCTGCTGCAGCGCGACCGGGATCAGCCGGTTGCCGGGCTTGGCGATGCCGAAGGCGCTGCGCTTGACGGGAATGGAGCCGGCTTCCGACAGCTTCGCCTGGGTTTCGGCGCTGACATACCACTTCAGGAACTCGATCGAGTTCGCCTTGTTGGGCGCCGATTTCGGCACGCCGGCGATGAAGATGCCCATCTGCGCGATCGCTTTTTCCTGCTTCGGCACGACGCCGAAATCGAGCTTGCCGGCGACCTTGGTCTGCGCCGGATCGTCGGCCTTCAGCGCGTTGCCCGAATACTGGATGATGGCGCCGGCATCGCCGCCCAGGATCGCCGCGCCCTCCTGGTCGGAATCGAACTCGACCACGCCGCTCGCCGTGTTCTGCTTCATCGTGCCGACGAAGAAATCGGCGGAAGCCTTGCCTTGCGCCGAATTGAAGATCGGGTTCCACTTGTCGTCGAAGAACGAGCCGCCGAACGACAGGAAGATCGGATACCAGCTGGTGACGATCGGGTTGCCGGTGACGCCGCGGAACACGACCGGATATTTGATCTTGCCGGCGGCGACGCCTTCCTTGCCCTTGGCGATCACCTCGTCCCAGGTCTTCGGCGCGCCGCCGGTGAAGACGTCGTTGCGATAGGTGAGCGTTTGCAAATCGCCGACGAAAGGCACGCAGATCAGCGTCGGCTTGGCGTTCTCGAAGCCTTTGACGCGCGGCCCCTGCTGCGGTGGCCAGTAGCCCATGTCGATCATAGAGCCGATCCAGTCCTTGTCGGTCGCATCGATGCCACCGGCGCCGAGATCCTCGAGCACGTTGGCGGCGCCGAACTGCGGCACCCACGGATCGTCGAGCAGATAGAGGTCGTACTGGCCGGCGCCGCTCTGGGCATCGGCGAACCACTTCTCCAACGTCACGCCGTATTCGTCCTCGAGGAACTCGATGTCGAAGCCCTTTTCCTTCGCCAGCGGGATGATCTTTTCCTTGAACGGCGTCAGTCCGCCGTCGGCGAAGGCGCCGATGATCACCTTCTTGCCGGCGGCGCGGGCCGGCAGCGGCAGGCCGAGCGTGGTCAGCGCGGTGGTCGCCAAGGCCAGGCCGAGCCCGCCCTTGATGACGGAGCGGCGAGTAAGTCTGCTGGAATGCATCATGTCACTCTCCCATTGTTGTTGACCCTGTGGACGGCGGTGAGGCCGGCCGAATTGAAGAAACAGGCGTTCGCCGGGTCGAAGGCGACGCCGATGCTTTCACCCACCACACCCCGGAAATCGCGCCCGGCCCGGACCGAGACGTTGCCGCCGTCGAGCCGCACATTGACAAGCGTCTCGTTGCCCATCGGTTCGACGACGTAGATTTCGCCGGGCAGCGCATCCGGCGCATCCGATTGGGCGACGCTGCAATCTTCGGGCCGAAGCCCGATCTCGACGATCTCGGCCAGCCGGCACGCGGTGAGCCGCGTCCGTTCCAGCGGGACGACCTTGCGGCCCACCATCACGCCTTGCTCGGAAAGCGCCGCCGGCAGGATGTTCATCGGCGGATTGCCGACGAAGGTGGCGACGAAGCGGTTGGCCGGGCGGTCGTAGATGTCGATGGGCGGCGCCATCTGCTGCAGCTCGCCGCCATGCATGACGGCGACGAGGTCGGCCATGGTCAGCGCCTCGACCTGGTCGTGGGTGACATAGATGGTGGTGGCGCTGAGGCGCTGGCAAAGCCGCTTGATCTCGCCGCGCATGGTGAGCCTGAGCCTTGCGTCGAGATTGGACAGCGGCTCGTCCATCAGGAAGGCCGCCGGATCGCGCACGATGGCGCGCGCCAGCGCCACGCGCTGCCGCTGCCCGCCGGAGAGCTGGCGCGGCCGGCGGTCGAGCAGATGGCCGATTTCGAGGATGGCGGCGACCTCGCCGATCTTGGTCTTGCGCCCGGCGTCCGGCGTGCCGCGGATCCACAGCGGATAGCCGATGTTCTCGGCGACCGTCATCTGCGGGTAGAGCGCGTAGCTCTGGAACACCATGGCGATGTCGCGGTCGCGCGGCTGCAGCCGGGTGACGTCGCGCTCGCCGATGAACACCTTGCCGGATGTCGGCATGTCGAGCCCCGCCAGGATGCGCAGCGCCGTCGTCTTGCCGCAGCCCGATGGACCGAGGAGGGCGAGGAATTTATGGTCCGGCACGGCAAGGTCGAGCGATCGCAGCACGTTGAGCGCGCCGAAATTCTTGACCACGTTTTTGTACAGAACCGAACTCATCGCCCTCCCCGGCGCCCCCGCTCGTGTCTCACCCCTTCCGCTCGTGGACGTGGAAGCCTGCGCCCTCGGCGAGCCGCTTCAGATTGCGATACCCCATCGTCGCATAGGTCAAGGGGTGCGCCTTGGCCGGGTCCTGCTCGGCCTCCACCACCAGCCAGCCGGAATAGCCCCGGCCGGCGAGGATTTTCAGCAGTGTCGCATAGTCGATGGCGCCATCGCCGGGCACGGTGAAGATGCCCTCCATCACCGCGCCCATGAAGCTCATATCGGTGTCGCGCGCCTTCTTCAGCATCGCCGGGCGCACATCCTTGCAATGGACATGCACGACGCGGTTCACATGCCGGCGCAGCAATTGCTCCGGGTCGCCGCCGGAGAAAGCGCAGTGCCCGGTGTCGTAGAGCAGGCCGACAGCCTCGCCGGTTGTGTGCATCAGCCTGTCGATCTCCTGGTCGGTCTCGACGATCGTGCCCATGTGGTGATGGAAGGCCATGCCGACGCCGAAATCGGAGAACCGTTCGGCGAGCCTGGTGATCTTGGCGCCGTAGGCCTTCCACTCCCCGTCCATCAGCGTCGGCCGCTGCGAGATCGGGTCGTGGATGGCGCCATGCCGGCCGCGCGAGGTGTCGGCATAAACGACTTGGCCAGCGCCGAGGTCGCGCAGCAAGGTCAGATGCGGCCGGATCGCCTCGAATTCCTCATCCACATCCTTCTCGCAGATGCGCCCGTCATACCAGCCGGAGACCAGCGCCAGCCCGTAATGGTCGAGGATTGGCCGCAGCGCTCGGCTGTCGCGCGGGAACTTGCCGCCAAGCTCCGTTCCCGCGTAACCGGCTTCGGCGGTTTCGCTGAGGCACGTCTCGAGCGGCGTGTCGCCGCCCAGTTCCGGCACGTCGTCATTGGTCCAGGTGATCGGATTGATGCCAAGTCGAACTGTCGTCATTGCGCGCTTTCCGCCCCGCAGCAGGCTGGCTGCGGGGGTCATGGTCTCGGGAGGAGATGGCTGCGGTTCTGGTGGCGGATGCGAAGCCCCGCTTGTTCTTCGTTCGGCCGGACGCCCTCCCGGAGTCCTGCCGAACCTGTCGTCTCGTCGACGTCCTACCCCAACGTCAGCGAGAGAAGTCTACGCCGCTCTGTCTCCCTCGCGAGGGCCAGTTTTCCGGAAAATGAAGGAACCAGTTGTGCGCGGTCACGGCTGTGGCAGGATGGGCGGATGGGACATCGGAAAATCATCACGCGGCGGCGCGAGGCCCCCCTCTCTGCCCTGCCGGGCATCTCCCCCTCAAAGGGGGAGATCGGATGTCGCGGCGGCTTTGGCCTATCGCCAACGTTGCAAAGAGAAGCGAGGCGCTCGAACTGCCAATCTCCCCCCTTAAGGGGGAGATGTCCGGCAGGACAGAGAGGGGGGCGAAGGAACTCGACCTTACAGGACAAGCCTGTCTCGGCACGCCATCGCACACACGGCGCGACATAGCCCATGCGCCCCCACCCCAAACCCCAGGCCTTCCCGCTCGACATGCTGGCGGTGAACCGCGCCAGCCCCGAGCATCTGTCCCGCCAGCTTTATCACGGCCTCGTCGCCATCATCCGCGACCGCACGCTGGCGCCGGGCTCGGAGCTGCCCTCGACCCGCGCCCTGGCCGCCGAGCTCGGCCTTGGCCGCAACACCATCGTCGCCGCTTACGACCAGCTCGTCACAGAAGGCTACCTCGCCAACCGCCAGGGCGCTCGCCCGGTCATCGTCGACCTGCCCGAAGGCCCGCGCGAAACACCGGCCCAAGCGGCGCCCATGCCGTTGCGCACACCCTCGCGCCGTGGCGAGGAGCTGCTCAGCCAGCCCTATCACCACGGCAGGCCGGGCCATGTCGCCTTCCACCCCGGCATGCCGGATCACGAGAGCTTTCCCTTCGGCGTCTGGGGCCGGCTGGTGGCGCGCCGCGCCAGCCATGGCGGCGAGACGCTGTTCGGCACCTATGACGTCACCGGCCATCCGGCGCTGAAGGAGGCGATCGCCGGCTATCTGTTCTCCGCGCGCGGCGTGCGCTGCCGTCCCGAGCAGATCGTCGTCACCACCGGCGCGCAGGCCGCGTTCGATCTTCTGGCCCGCCTGCTGCTCGACCCCGGCGACACGGTGTGGATGGAGGAGCCCGGCTATTACGGCGCCAAGGCCGCCTTCACCGTGGCCGGCGCAAAGATCCTGCCCATCCCGGTCGACCAGGAGCGCGGCTGGCGTTTTGAGCATGATCCCGAGAAGTGGGAACCGGTTCTCGGACAAAGATCATGCTCCAACAAAGAGTCAGACGCGCCGGAGTTTTCGCCCCGCCTCATCTATGTGACGCCGGCCTGCCAGCATCCGCTCGGCATCACCATGCGCATGGAGGAGCGGCTGCGCCTGCTCGACATCGCCGAGACCGCCAACGCCTGGGTGATCGAGGACGATTTCGACGGCGAATACCGCTTTCAAGGCAGGCCCGTGCCGGCGATCCAGAGCATGGACCGCGCCGGCCGCGTCATCTATGTCGGCACCTTCGCCAAGCTCCTGTTCCCCGCGCTGCGCATCGGCTTCATGGTGCTCCCGCCGGAGCTCGCCGGCCGCATCGTCAACGCGCTCTCCACCACCGGCCAATTCGCGCCGCTGCTCTTGCAGGCCGCGCTCGCCGATTTCATCACCGAAGGCCATATGAGCCGGCACCTGAAGCGCATGCGCCGCATCTACGCCCAGCGCCGCCAGCTTTTCCGAGAGATCGTGGCCGAGCGCCTGCGCGACGAGATCACCCTCTCCCCCGCCGAAGCCGGCATCCAGGTGGTGGGCTATCTCAAGGCAGGCATCGACGACATCAAGGTCAGCCAGGCGGCGGCGAAAAGGGCGATCAACGTCTCGCCGCTGTCGAAATATTTCCAGAACACCGCGCCGACCCAGGGGCTGGTGCTGGGCTATGCCGCGTGCGACGCGGCGCAGACAAGGGAAGGGGTGGAGAGGCTGGCGGCGGCGATCAGGGAGACGCTGGGGTGAGATGAGCCGCACTGATCTCGGCAGTTATAGAGGTGATTCGCGACGTCACACGGGCCGAAATCTAATAAAGTTGTCTTGTCAGGATTTTTGCGCTTCTGGTTCCACCGCCACCAGCCATGCGAGCGCATTATAAGTGTCCAAGCCCAATCGGACGAGATCCCGTTACACGAGCGGCGTTGCGCCTGTGCAGTTCTCTGCTAGTAATCAACTTATGACATTCCAATCCAGCCCGAATCTCACCAAGACTCTCTGAGCGATGAAGCGGCCTAGTGTCAGCATAGAACGAGACGTCGGAGTACTGACCTCGCTTCTTCAAGAGGTTCAAGCCCTCGCCGACTCTGAAAAAGATGCGCTTGGTTTTTTGCCGGCGAGGGCGTTTGAAGACGCAATTGGGCGCGGCCGGTTGCTTGTGGCCGTCACTAACGATGGGAATTCTCGCACCTTTGCCGGCTATCTCTTGCACAGTGGCGTGTTTCCCAACGCAAAAATCCAACAGATCGCGTCGATCCGCAAGGCGCGTAAGATTGGTGTCGCGTCGACTTTGCTCAGATCACTTGTTTCAGACCTTGAACGCTTGGGATTTATGTCCATTCGAGCAGACATAGCGTCCGATCTTTCTGGGGCACTCGCATTTTACGCCAAAAGCGGCTTTGAGGCAGTGCTTGAGCGTGCTGGAGGAAAAACGCGCGGGCGGAAGATCATTGTTCATTCGCGTCAACTCGACACTGACAACCTTTTTTCCCTTGCGACGCCGGTCCAAGCGGCGGCTTTGACTGATCTCGCAGTACGCCATCGCAATCCCGGGGAAGCCCCGGTTTTTGCATTCGATTTGAATGTGTACTTCGATCTTGTGAGAGAGAGAAATCAATCGGAGCATGCTCGTAGGCTGTTTGGTGAAGCACTAGGACATACAATTCGTCTTGCTGTCGCGGACGAATTCGTAGCCGAACTTCGTCGAACATCTAGGGCGCCTACTGCCGACCCTGTCCTTCAAATGGCTTTGCAGCTACCACGATTGCCAAAGCCTGACGGAGCCGCGTTACATGAATTGGCAAACCAAATCTACGACACGGTATTCGTGCAGCGAAATGCGAAGGGGGTAGGCACCGAACAAGCCAAGAGCGACGCAAGGCATCTTGCGCATGCCGTCATCTCGCGCGCCGCGGCGTTTATTACGCGTGATGGTCCGATCCTAAACGCGCGCAATGAACTTCTTTCGACGATTGGAATTGACATAGCGACAGTCGAAGAAGTTCTAGACTTATTACCCGAACCTCTCGGCACTTCCGGGGTCGGCTTGCATGGCCAAGGGTTCGAAATAGGGTCAATAGATAGTGCAAAATTGTGCAGTTATCTATTGGAGGCAGGTGTCGCTGCCTCGACAGTCTCAGAACTGATAAAGGCTTCCTCGGAGGAACTCGTCTACCGCGAAGGAATTGAATGCGGGGGGCGCATCGTTGCGGCAGGCATGATTCAAGTTCCCAAGGGCGTCGAACCTATCGCGAAAATGGTTGTACATGTTCGACACGAACACGATGCCGAGTTGTACGCAGATTATCTCTTAAGTGCGCTAATACGGGCATCGAGCCAAGGCGCACCTGTCACGATCGAATTGGCTCATCTTCCGGGGCAATCGATCGTCCATAAACTCGCTGTTGCGCGAGGATTTCATCGGCACGGGAATTCGTCAGCGTTCTTCAAAATTGCAGTTGGGAAACCTTGCTCAGCAAGCACATGGCCTGCCGTTGTTCAACAGGTGCGGCGGCGAACGGGGCTTATTCTACCTGACGCACTACCTGCGGCCTCTACCGGCAAAGAGATTGACATCCAGACGCCTAACGGAACCAAAGCGAGGGTCGGCGTTGCCGTTTTGGAAGACCTGCTTGGCCCAACGCTCTTGGTTTGGCCCGGGCGTTGCGGAGTTATTGTTCCGATAACACGAGCATACGCCGACGAGTTGTTAGGCACGGCGGTTCAACCAAATTTGGCGTTTGTAGCGAACCGCGACGCGGCGTTCCTTTCTTTACGTGGCTACGTCAATTCGCCACGATCGGCGAAGAAAATGAGCGCCGGTGCTCCTATCATATTTTACGAGTCGAAGGGGAAGGGCAATGGGCGCGGAGCCGCTGTAGCCGTGGCACGAATTGTCAATTCCATTGTAGTTTCCAAATCGCAGCTGGATCCTAAATCTGACAGACGATTGGTAATCGACAAGTCCGACGGTTTTTCTGCAACGGACGATTTGCTCTTAACCACATTTGACAATTTGATGGCATTCCCCTCGCCGGTGACATTCGGAACGTTAAAGCGCTTCGATGCGGTAGGCCCAGCGAACCTGATATCTGCCGTCTCACTCTCAAGCGAGCAGATCGACTCTATCCTCGCGTGCGGGTGGTCCATTGGCAAAACTCACTGAAGCAATCATTTCAATTCGTCCCGCGTTTGCGGAGGCGATTTTGTCCGGCAATAAAACGGTCGAACTTCGTCGTCGGATTCCGCCCATAGAGGTGGGCGCGCGCCTATGGATCTATGTCACGCGGCCAGTAGGTGCTGTAGCGGGAGTTACGGTCATAGACACGATCCTTCGGGGTACGCCCCAAGCTGTCTGGGAAACCTACTTTGATCGCATCGCGATCAATCGTAGCGATTTTGACCGTTACTTTTTGGGAGCGCGAGAGGCGATAGGCATCCGCCTTTCGAAGGTTCAACGGATAAAGCCAATCGGAATCGAGCAGTTGCGTGACTGGAAGCAAGGGTTCCATCCACCGCAGGTGCTTTCTCGAATAACCGCGTCGGAGGCAAAGCGCCTTCACCAATTGGCTTCATTTGAGGAAGAGGGCGGGACTAATGTGGTGCGTCTTTTGCGAGCATGACACGTCGACGTCGCGGAGCGTAGAGCATGTCATTCCTGAATCTCTTGGAAACAAGGAGCACATCCTTGCTCGTGGAATAGTTTGTGACAAATGCAATAATTATTTTGCGTCGAAGATAGAAGAGCCGATCCTGTCGTCGACGCACTTCCAAAACCTGAGGGGTCGCCAACAGATTACGAACAAGCGCGGTGTTATCCCGTTTCAGTATGGCACCTTTCCACAGGCGGCAGTCCCGATTGCTCTACGAACTTCACCTGACGAAGGAACGTCGGTAGGCGCTTGGCACGCCAAGGACGATGTCCAGTTTGTGCGGACTGTGAACAATGCGCGAAGAGGCACGTTTTGTCTCCCCTTCTCGGAACCAATTGACGAGCGGTTGCTTGCTCGTTTCATAGCAAAGATCGCCACCGAAGCGTATGTAGCCAAGGCGCTAGAGGGAGGTATCACCGTAGCGCAAATGATTGCTTCAGAGGAGCTAAAGCCCATTCGCCGCTTCGTACGGCGCGGGGATCAGCCAGAAAAGTGGCCTATCAGTCGGCGTCGAATATATCATGAAGACCATGTATTTTTTGACGGTGACTCAAACCACCAAGTTCTCCACGAGTATTCAATTTTAGTGACAGATGAGAATGAACTTTACGGAGTTATCTGCATATTTGGAGAAGAATTTGCGATCAACCTTGGAGGCCCATCTGTAGATGGCTATTTGCGATGGTTGTCGGCAAACGACAATCGGTCACCCCTATATCTAACGTAGGCGGCTGGCGTGCTATCGAGGTTCCGCTACATAGAAAAGTTATTTTTGGCGCGCCCGACGGGATAAAACCGGGCACTCGTATGTCATTGTTTGTACGAGGTAATTTCTCAAGATAGAAGATCGGTGACCGTCTTAGACAACGGCCAGGCGCAGAATTTGAATGCACTGTGACCGCAACTCCGAAGTGCTGGTGGACCGTCATCTCGCCGAAGACTGGCAAATGGACCAAGCCGTACACCCGCCGGGCCTTCGATCGCACCGACGAGGTGGGAGCCCGCCGCCGGGAAGTCCGTGAGTTGACCCGCCCACTTGAACAGATGCGCGGCCCGCACGAGCCTCGACAAAAGTAGCCTGGATCGGTCCGTCCTATAAAAACTCAGCCTTCCAGCAATTCTGCAACATAATATCCTTGCAACACGCGTGTACCATTGGCATTCTGCAAGACGTCCGCGAAGGAGGCCAGCATGAAAAGGTTACTTTTCGCTTTGGTTATAGCTTGTTTGCCATCGGCTCCCGCCTTTGCAAGCTGCCTGGACGATGTTTCTACATTTGCGATCAGGATTTGCGGAGAGATTGAAACGTCCGGTAAATCCACGACCGTCGACGCCAATGGCAAGCTTGACGCTACCGTGGGCAACATCATCACCAAGATTGTAGGGAATGGATCTGCTGACGTATCTGGCCAAGTGTTGGTGAAAACGTTCGAGAACGTTACTCAGGACCAACTTGGGGGGGAACTATTCAACGTCAGGACTTGCCGTGAGAAGATGGTCGATGTGGCTATAGCGCAGGTTTGCAAAAAGCCAGTAACTTATAAAACTTGCCCCCGACCGGAGTTCGGCCAATCTGGTTGGGCCAGGAGTGAAGACATCTCACAAACCTCAGGGTGGGTCGGTGGAGGTTCCAATCCAGGTAATTGGTGTAACGAACTTATAAATCAAAGCCTTAAGGGCCGAGGCATTGGACCGGAACATGAAATAAAAATAGTATCGACAGGCGAGGATCACAAAAAAGACGTTTTGGGGCATGTCTCGTACAATTACAGCTGCAAAATAACGATTCAATGGGTGCCTATCTATAATGAGCGGCAAGATCCTCTATGTGGTGTCGAAAATTAGCTGTTGATTCACTGAGAAGCTGGCATTCGCCGCTGCACCAACAGCGTAAGCACACGCCGGTTCCCGGTTTTATCGTCTGGTCCGAAAAATATTACGCTAAATCAATATGTTAGAAATGGCGCACCCGACAAGATTCGAACTTGTGACCTCTGCCTTCGGAGAATGGATAATGGCTTTCGCCGAACCTGTCCATTTCTATCCGATTGCGCGCTATGTCACTGAAAGCACAAAACAAATTTGAATTCAATCAGCGCCGGCGCTACGACAGGGCGACCGAAACCCTGCCCTGCCGTGCTTACGCTTTGCTTACGCGCGGAATCTTTCAAGGAGGCGCCCGAGCATGGCGAAGCTGACCAAGCGAACTGTTGATACCACTGAAATTCGTTTAGCGGACTATGTCATTTGGGACGAGGAGTTGCCCGGTTTCGGATTGCGCGCCTTCGCCTCGGGTAAGAAAAGCTACGTCGTCCAATACCGGGCTGCAGGCCGGTCGCGTCGCTACACGATCGGGCTGCATGGCGTTTGGACTCCTGAGGAGGCCAGGCGCGAAGCAAAAGTCCTGCTTGGCCAGGTCGCACGAGGCGGCAACCCTGCCGAGGAACGCAAGCTCGATCGCGAAGCGATCACGGTCAAGGAACTCTGCACCCGCTACCTCGAAGACCTGAGGAACGGCCTTGTGCTCGGCAAGCGAGGTCGGCCTAAGAAGGCCACGACGATCTCCACCGATGTCGGGCGCATAGAGCGCCACATCGTTCCTCTGCTCGGGCGTCGACGGGTGCGGGATTTGGCCAAGTCCGACATAACGCAGGCCATGAAGGACATCATGGGGGGCAAGACCCGAGCGAACGTGAAGACGGAAAAGCTGCGTGGGCGAGCAATCGTGCGTGGCGGAGCTGGCACTGCATCTCGCACGATCGGTCTCTTCGGCGGCATTCTCACCTACGCGGGCGAACTCGGCATTATCGAGCAGAACCCTGTGCATGGGGTTCGAAAGCCGAAGGACCAGGTCAATGCCCGCCGTCTCAGTGAGCAGGAATACCGCACGCTCGGCGATATTTTGCGGAAAGCGGCCGAGGACGGACAGTACGAGACCACCGCGGCAATGATCCGGGTGATAGCCTTGACGGGCTGCCGGCGCAGCGAGGTCATCGGTCTGCGTTGGAGCGAAGTCGATATCGAGGGCAGTTGCCTGCGCCTCGCCGACAGCAAAGAGGGAGCATCGGTGCGTCCCATCGGCTTGCCCGCCCTGGAATACCTCGAAGAGCGCCGCGACGAGGAACAGGGTGCTGAAGACTACGTCTTTCCCGGCTGGGAGGACGGCATGCCATTCGGGAGCTTCCCCAGGCAGTGGACGAAGTTGCTCAAGGATACCGACCTGGCCGACATCACGCCGCATGTTCTGCGACACAGCTTCGCCAGCATCGGCAATGACCTTGGGTTCACCGAGGCGACGATCGCCGCCCTGGTTGGGCACTCACGCGGAACGGTGACGAGCCGCTACATCCATACCGTGGACACTGCTCTCATCATGGCGGCTGACAGCATCGCTGGCTACATCCAGGGCCTGCTTAATGGTGTCGCCTTCACCCACACCGCCTATGCGCTGGATCGCGATTCCAGGAAGGCGGCCCTTGCGCTTTTCCTGGGCGAGCCGACATCGGAAGGAAGGGTTATTCAACGCTCAGCAGCATGATTGGGGTCCTACCGAAAGTCTGCTTCGCCTTCATCGCGGACAGTCCAACAATCGGCCCGCAGGTTCAAGAAGCTACTGTTCACGAGACTGCCCATGTCAAATGCGTTCTGCTTCAGGCGGCGGCAACTTCGACCCACACCTTGGACACGTTGTAGAGCGCCACCGTCCCGCCAACCGCCTGAGTGGGATCGAACAGGGCGAGATTGATGCCATCGCTGACCGAGCTGCGATAGACCACGCCATCAAAGCCACTCTTTTTGATGAACTCGCACAGATATTGGCTCGGAATATAGTCGATCGCCGCCCCCGCCGGCTGCACCGGCCGGGTCAACTCCTCGCCCAGGCGTTCGAGGAACGGCAAGTCGGCGCGCAACTGGCCGATCTCACTCGCGTCGGTCAGGATGAAGGGCGACACGAGCTTGCGCGGATAGCGCAGATCCACGGCCTTGATCTCGGGAATGGTGAAATCCGCAACGCAAGCAACCTCGCCGGTATGGGGCCTGATCTCGGCCGCAGCCGTTTCGGGAAGCGACCCTAGATAGAGATAGGGGATGCCGGCCGGATTAGCCCGGCCGTGTGACGACCGTCGCTTCGGCGGTGCGCCCATCTTTTCAATCGGGAAGACCTCATCCTCAGTGCGAATTCGCGCGCGGTACCATTGCCGGGGTAAGGGAGGCGCCAGCAGCATGTCCAGCAACTGGCGGAGACGGTCCAAATCGATGGCGACGTCGAGAAACCAGCGATTGGCATACATCATCTCGTCGCGCAGCTTATCCCACTGCGCGAGCCCTTCGCTGATATAGCTCGCCGACGGGGCGAAGCTACGCCGCACGATCTCACCATCATTGAGGATCTCGCCTAGCAATTCCTTGGCGTGTGCGATGTCCATGCGCGGATGGCTGAAGATCTGCCAATCGTCCTTCATCCATTCGACTAGCGATTTCCCGTCGTCACTCGGCTCATAGACGTTGGCCAACAGCTCGAAATAATTGGCGAGCTTGCCTGGCTCGAGGAGTTGAGTGTCAGCTGTCCCACAGAAATCGCAGGTGCCACGACCCGGGTCGAGCGACGGGAAGAGCTGATCGCGCAGACCGCGATCGTCGAAGCACTCCGGGCAGCAGAACCGCTGTGCCATAGGCTCAGCCAAGATAGTCGGCGAGCGTCTCGATATGGTGCTTCATCGAGAGCTTTTTGACATAGCCGAGGCCCGGAAAATGACCCTTAGCGTGGAGGTCGCGAAACTCCTTGATTGCGCTCGTTTCCAAAAGCTTCGACGTTCCCGAGTTGAGCTTAAGGATTAGCTTCTGTAGTGCCTGGCCAAACTTGCCTGCGGGGTCCGTGGGCGTGTCGTTTGTGATCGAAACGAAGTGATAGATGTACATGACCTCGTCGGCATCGGGGTCGATGAAGGTCAGGTGAATCGCAACGGCATAGGCGGGGCCGCCACCTTCGGAATAGACGTCGCCGACCATCAGGAAATCACCAAAGCCATCCATTCCGAGATCGCTCTTGAAGGTGAGATGGAGTTCGGAGAATTCCTCGACCGGGATCTTGGCGAACTCGGCGTTCTTGCGCCGCTTGAAGCCGTCGCGAACTAGGATGCGGGTGCTGCCCTCGAAGTGCTTGCGGTAAAGTGTATTGGCATGTTCCTCGATGAAGACATGCCGGGTCTGCGGCAGCGTGTTGTGCAGGTAGCCGGCGAGCCCCTTCTGCTCGGTGAACCCGGCGTGGACGAAGGTCGGATTATGGCCGAGATGGGCTTGGTGACATGCGACCGCGTCGGCGAGGTTTATGTTGCCGCGCAGGAGGATACCCGCCGAGATCGCGCCGCCGAACAGGCCCTGCTGCAAAAGCTGCGAAATGCCGGTTCCATTCTCCTGATGGTCGCCATGGTACGGGTTCACGATGACGATCGCCTGGCCCTTGGCATCACAAATCTCCTTTAGCGCCTTTTCAAGGCCGCCTAACGACTCCTTCACGGGCTCGATGACTGGCACAAAATTCTGCTCCGCCATCAGCTTCGCGGTTTCCCGGACGGTCAGAAGTTCAAACTGCTTGCCGCGAAAATAGGGGTGATACATCCGCTCGTCAGTTCCAGGTCATGGCCGCGTGCAGCGGCGTCGAAACGGCGTCGACCAGTCTCGGATGGTCGACGCGTCGCACCGACACCGACAGGGCGGCCGCTTGCAAGGACGCCGGAAGATGGTCAATGAGTTCGCCGAGCGGTGCGAGATCGCGCGTCCGCTTGAGTGTCCGTACCATCTCGACGTGCAGCGTAGCCGGATCGAGCGCGGCGAAGAGATCGCGCATCACCGCGTGCCGCTGCGTGTTCGGGACTTGCGGCACGATCACGTCCATCGCCTTGAGGATCGCGGTAGCCTCGCCCGTGCGCAGCGATTCAAAGACGGTGACCGGGCAGATACGCGCCGGGCGGTCGATCGCGTCGCGCACCGTTGTGATCTGATAGCGCTTCGACAGGCACATTACTCCGACATCGCCCGGAACCGTGGCCAGCACGCCTTCAACATGGCCTTCGCTCGCGATCACGTTAACCTTGGCGAAGACGCGCTTGTAATTGTCGACTTGGTTGGCAAGCCGCGCGAGCGTATCCCTCTCGGACTTGATCTCATAAACTGTCGCCGTGCCATTCAAGATGACGAGGTCCGCCTTGCAGTTACCTGCCCGGAATTCGTTGAGCATCGAGGCAGTACGCAACGAGTGCGTGCCCAACAGCACTTTGTGGCTGATCGCCGCGCGATAGATGTACTCGTCGCGGTGCCCTGCGACCTTTAGAATCTCGAACGCCGAGTCGAAGATGTCGCCGACAGTCGCTCGCGTGCCCGCGCACTCGACCAGATTGGTCTGCTCGAGCAGCCGACGGAACAAGCCGGATCGGCCGTTCTTCGCCATTTCGCGGAAAACGGTTGCTGAGAACAGCCGGGTCAAAGCAGACAGTTGCGCTGCGCTGTAGATTTTCATTCCCCCACGAGAACCGCCCATCGCGTCGTGCAGACGCGAAGTCCTTTTAGCGTAAAACGCTCCGACATGGAATCGGGCTTTGCCAGATCGACGCGAAAGGCTGGTGAGAGCGGGAGTGAGGCGCCTTTGGTCGCGCCGGGTTACTAACCTCCACCCCCGCTTTTTTTGACGGGTACGATAAATCGAGATATAGGGATATATGGATAAGATCAAAGCAATTGCAGCACTCTCTGCGCTCGGCCAGGACACCAGGCTTGAGGTTTTTCGGCTTCTGGTGCGAGCCGGGCCGGATGGCCTGCCGGCAGGCGAAATAGGAGCGCTCCTTGGCGCGGTCCAAAACACAATGTCCGCGCACCTTAAGGTGCTCGACCACGCCGGGCTCGTCCGGGCCGAACGTGACGGCCGAATGATCCGCTACGTCGTCGACATGACGGGCTTCAGGGACCTGCTCGCATACCTGATGGAAGATTGCTGCAACGGCAAACCGGAGCTCTGCCAGCCGGTCATCAAGGCAGTTACGTGCGATTGCTAAAGGAGGGTGCCATGAGCGATCCGATCTACAACGTCCTGTTTCTTTGCACCGGTAATTCGGCTCGATCGATCATCGCCGAGGCGATCATCAATCGTGTGGGTGCACGCAAATTCAAAGGCTACTCAGCTGGCTCTCACCCAAAGGGCACTGTTCATCCTTACACGCTGCAGCTTCTGAAGGGCCTCAACTATGACATCTCGTTCGCACGCTCCAAGGACTGGGAAGAGTTCGCGAAGCCAGGCGCGCCTCAGATGGATTTCGTATTCACAGTCTGTGACGACGCGGCCAACGAGTCCTGCCCGATATGGCCGGGTCAGCCGATGACGGCTCATTGGGGCGTGCCCGATCCGGCGGCGGTGGAAGGCTCCGAGGCCGAAAAGCGCCTCGCCTTTGCTGATACCTACCGGATGCTCAACAACCGGATCTCGATCTTCGTCAGCCTGCCGATGAACAAGCTCGACAACCTCGCTCTGCAAACGAGCCTGGACGAGATTGGTCGCGATCTGCGCAAAGCAGGCTGAGGCGATGGTCGCCGATTTGCCACGCCGCCTTGTGGCGGAAGCACTAGGCACCGCGATCCTCGTCGCGACCGTTGTCGGCTCGGGGATCATGGCCGCCAAGCTGACCAGTGACGTTGCGCTGGCGCTTCTCGGCAACACCCTGCCGACGGGCGCCATCCTCGTCGTGCTGATCACCATCCTCGGTCCGATGTCAGGCGCTCACTTCAACCCTGCTGTGACGCTGGTTTTCGGGTTGCGACGCGATATTTCGGTCAACGCTGCCGCGCTCTATATCCTGGCGCAGATTGTCGGCGGCATCGTTGGCACACTGGTCGCGCACGGGATGTTCGAGCTCCCGCTCATCCAGATTTCGACACACGCGCGGACGGGGTCAGGTCAATGGTTTGCGGAAGCAGTTGCCGCCTTCGGCCTTGTCTTCACCATCCTGGCCGGCCTGCGCTTCCGCTCCGATGCCATTCCGTGGCTGGTCGGGCTCTACATTACGGCCGCCTACTGGTTCACCGCCTCGACGTCCTTCGCCAACCCAGCGGTGGCGATCGCGCGCGCCTTTTCCAACACATTCGCAGGCATCCGACCAGTTGACCTGCCGGCCTTCATCATTGCCGAAATCCTCGGAGCGGTTGTCGCTCTGCTCCTTGCCGGATGGCTCCTTGCGGAACCGAAACCCGCCCCCGTGGCCAACCCGAAATTGAAAGCCGCGGAATGACTATTACGATCTATCACAACCCCGATTGCGGCACCTCGCGCAACACGTTGGCGATGATCAGGCAGTCCGGCGAGGAACCAGAGATCATCGAATATCTCAAGAACCCGCCGTCGCGGGAGAAGCTGGGGGAACTGATCGGCCAGATGGGCATGACGCCGCGCAAGCTATTGCGCGAGAACGGGACGCCATACGCGGAGCTCGATCTCGGCAACCCGAAATGGACCGACGATCAATTGATCGATTTCATGCTCGAGCATCCGATTTTGATCAACAGACCGATCGTCGTCACGCCACTCGGTGTCGTCCTCGCCAGGCCGTCGGAAGCTGTGTTCAGCATCCTCCCTAATCCGGATATCGGTCCGTTTACGAAGGAAGATGGCGACGTCGTCATCGACACGCAGGGTCGGCGCGTTGCCTGACCGCGTGCCTGACGACTCCTTGCCGAACGTCGACGAGGAACAGTTTCAGCCAATCGACCTGCAGGCGTTGCTCGAAACCCCGCGCTCGATCCGCAAGCCGTGCGTGTCGATGCTTTATGGGTCGTTGCGCGAGCGATCTTATTCGCGGCTCGTAACCGAGGAGGCGGCGCGCATCTTGCGTCGTCCTGGGGCCGAGGTGCGCATCTATAACCCATCCGGCCTGCCGCTGCCGGATTCGACGTTGGCCGACCATCCCAAGGTCAAGGAACTGCGGGATCTCTCGCTCTGGTCGGAAGCCCAGGTCTGGTATTCTCCCGAACGTCATGGCGCCATGACGGGCGTGATGAAGGCGCAGATCGACTGGCTGTCTCTCTCTGGGTGGCGTGCGGCCCACCCAGGGCCGGACCCGTCCGTTATGCAGGTGTCCGGCGGCTCGCAAAGCTTCAACACCGTCAATCAATTGCGGATCCTCGGCCGCTGGATGCGGATGTTCACCATCCCGAATCAGTCGTCCGTGGCAAAGGCCTTCAATGAGTTCAATGAGGCTGGCCGCATGAAGCCATCGCCCTATTACAACCGCATCGTTGACGTCATGGAGGAACTGATGAAGTTCACGCTGCTCCTGCGCGATCGAACGGCCTGTCTCACCAACCGTTATTCCGAGCGCGTCGAAAGCGCGGAGGAGGTTGCTAGGCGGGTTGCCAACGCTCGATTTAAAGCGGTGGTTGTGCAAAGGCGGCAACCGCCGTGTAGTCGCACGATATGTCGAGGGTCGGAAGCCCGTCCGAGGGCTTCGGAGGGCGGGTGATGTTGCCGTGGCGTCCCACCCATCGCCTGCGCGGTGCTGGGGATGATCAGGCAATTCGGCGAGGCTGGCCCGCCAAGAAGGAGGGAATCTTGCTCCCCGATAGTAGGCGCGCCTACCCGCAGCAGCCGCCTTTGGCCGGTGCCGACATGTCTTTAAAAATCACGCAGTCTTGGCCGGGCCCGCCGGCACAAGCGACATTGCAGCGACTCACAAATCCTTCCAGCCTCTGTTCGAGAAGGCGCAACTCGGAAAGTTTTTCTCGCACCTCGTTCAGGTGTAGCTGGGCAATGTCGCGCGTCTCAGTGCAATCACGGCTGTCGCTGATCGATAGATCCAGCAACACGCGCACCTGATCAATGCCGAAGCCGAAATCCCGGCACTGCTTGATAAACGTCAGCCGCCCCAAATCGTCATCGTCATAAGTGCGCTGACCTCCCGCCGTCCGGTGAGCCGGCGGCAATAACCCGATCTCTTCGTAGTAACGGATCGTAGGTGTCGAGACGCCGGCAGCCTTCGCGAGGGTTCCGATGGTGAACACGCGGATGTGAAGGTTCATCGAAAAATTCTCCTTGAACCTCAAGTTACTTGAAGGAGTACGCCTTTGCAAAGTGAGAAACTGAAGAGGCCGTTTTGATGAAGAAGACGTTCAAATGGGCCGGTGCAGCCGCCGCCGCTTGTACGGCCTGTTGCGCCGTCGCTGTGGTCCCGACAGCACTGGCTGGGACAACCTTGGCAGCCATCACCGAGGCCGTCTGCACTGGGGGTGTTGGCCTGCTCGCGCTCGCGGTGCCGGTCGGTGGCGTCTATTTGCTCTCACGCCGGAGAGCCGCGCCTGCCACCGCATTCCAGTCACTGATAGCGCAGGCCGAGTGTGGCTGCGGTCCATCGTGTGCCTCTGCGGTCGAGAACAACGCGTTGTCTATCGCCTGCACCCTTGGTGCCTTTGATTTCAAGGAACGCGTCGACAGCATTCGCGCGTTGGCCCGTCGGTCACTTCATTGCGCCGAGCGCACGCCCCTGTCACTCAAGCTGATCTACGGACGGGAAGCACTTGAAGAGGTCACAGATTTGATGCGCAAGGAGCAAGCCTGCTGTGCATTCCTTGGGTTCGATCTGAAGACCAACTCTCGCGAAGTGATCCTCACCATCACCGCGCCGCCCGAAGCTGGCGAAGCGGCGGACATCTTGTTCGGCCACTTTGCCCCTGAACTCGCCGCATCGAACATCAAGGAGATCGCGTAACATGAAACGTCGTCACTTTCTGATCATCTCGGCGGCTGCTGGGGTCGCTGCTGCTGTCGGGCCGGCGCTGGGCCATAACGGCGACGAGACCATTCCGGGGTTCGACAAGGCGCTCAAGGCCGGAGGTCCGATCCTGATCCACGTGACCGCGCCATGGTGCGAAGTGTGTCAGGCGCAAAAGCCGATTGTGGCGGCACTGCTGGCCTCGCCGGAGTTCACGACCATGAAGAAGTTCGATGTCGACTTCGACACGCAAAAGGAAATCCTGGCCCGATACCGTGTGCAGATGCAAAGCACGATGATCGTCTACAAGGGCGGAAAGGAAGTCGACCGGCAAACTGGGCAGACCGACCCTGCGGTGATTGAAGCGTTATTGCGCGAGGCGCTGTGAAACATGGTGCTTGCCCTTCTCGCCGGTGTTCTTTCGATCCTTTCGCCCTGTGTGCTGCCCTTACTTCCAGTCGTCCTAACGGGCGCGGTTGCTGAACATCGGCTGGCACCGCTAGCCCTTGCGGCTGGCGTCGCGGCCTCCTTCACGTCGATAGGTGTCTTCGTCGCAACAATCGGCTTCTCTATCGGCCTCGACATGACGGTCTTTCGTATGGTTGCCGCAGTGCTGCTGATCGTAGTCGGAGCGGTGCTGCTCGTGCCCCGGTTCCAGACCCAGTTCGCAACAGCGGCCGGCCCCGTCAGCAACTGGACGCAGAGCCGCTTTGGCGGGTTCTCCACCTCAGGCATGTCAGGTCAATTCGGCGTCGGATTGCTGCTCGGTGCAGTATGGACGCCCTGCGTTGGACCAACACTGGGGGCCGCCTCCATCATGGCGGCGCGCGGCGAGAACCTTGGCTCGGTCATTCTCACCATGCTGGCCTTCGGGGTAGGCACGTCAGTGCCGCTGCTCGTTCTGGCGATGATGTCTCGCGAAGCGCTGCTACGCTGGCGCGGTCGAATGCTCAGTGCGTCCAGCGGGATCAAAATGGCCCTCGGTGCCCTGCTCGTCGCGGCCGGTGTCATGACGCTCACTGGGTTCGACCGCACCATCCAAATCGGTCTTGAACAGGCACTGCCAGATTGGCTGGTGGCCATCACCACGAGCTTGTGACAAGTTCGACGGCATGACCATCATCTTCAGCTCTTTCCTCACGTTCGCGGCGGCTGCGCTCGCCGAGATCGCCGGCTGCTTTGCCTTCTGGGCTTGGCTCAAGCTGGGGAAATCAGCCCTCTGGTTGGTTCCGGGCGTCGCATCACTGGTCCTGTTCGCGTACCTGCTGACCCTCAGCCCCAGTGACTACGCAGGCCGCGCCTACGCCGCCTACGGAGGCATCTACATTATCGCGTCGCTGCTTTGGCTGTGGCTCGCCGAGGGGCATACACCAGATAGGTGGGATCTCGTGGGCGGCGCTACCGCACTTGTTGCGGTGGCCGTAATCCTGTTTGCCCCTCGAACGGCCTAGCCTATGGACGTCAACGGGCCGCGTGACCTCGCCAACCAAGCAGCCGCATCGCATTTGCGGTGACGAGAACTGTCGCACCCGTGTCAGCGAGGATGGCCGGCCAAAGCCCTGTCACACCGATCACCGTCGTAACCAGAAAGACAGCCTTCAGCCCAAGCGCGACCGTGATGTTCTGGCGGATGTTAGCCATCGCCCGTTTTGAAAGCTCGACCATGTCCGCGAGGTCCCGGACCCGACCGTGAAGCACTGCGGCATCGGCTGTTTCCAGCGCCACGTCCGTGCCGCCACCCATGGCAATGCCGACGTCTGCTGCGGCCAAAGCCGGCGCGTCGTTGATGCCGTCGCCGACCTTGATCACCTTCTTACCCCGAGCCTGAAGCTGCTTGACGACCCGCTGCTTGTCTTCCGGCAGCATTTCCGGTCTCACGGGTATGTCGAGGGCTTTGCCCACCGCTTCGGCTGTGCGGCGATTGTCGCCAGTCAACATGACAGTTTCGATGCCCACGGCCTTGAGCGCCCCCAAGCCTTCCTTGGCATCGGCACGAGGTTCATCGCGCATGGCGATGATCCCTGCAACCTGATCGTCGACCAGCAACACGGAGACGGATTTCCCCTCGTCGCCGAGGGCTGCGATGCGGCGGGCTTGGTCCCCGACCACCTCCGCTCTTTCCTGAGCCGCAGAGGCCGAACCGAGGAAGACCTTCCTTCCACCAACCTTGCCGATCACCCCCTTGCCGCCAATGGCCGACCCCTCAGACGCGGGAGGCACTGGCACCTTGTCGGCCTTGGCTCGGTCAAGGATTGCCACAGCAAGCGGATGGGTCGAGCCGGTCTCCAGGGCGGCCGCGAGCGAGATCACGTCGCGTTCGCTGCGATCAATAGGAACCACGTCTGTCACTCTCGGCTTGCCTTCGGTCAACGTCCCGGTTTTGTCCAAAGCCACTGCGGTAATCGACCCCATCATTTCGAGGACGCCGCCGCCCTTGATCAGAAGACCTCGCCGAGCGCCCGCCGAAAGAGCAGCGGCGATGGCAGCAGGGGTTGAGATGACGAGCGCGCAAGGGCAGCCGATAAGTAGGATTGCCAGGCCTTTGTAGATCCACTCCCTTAGATCAGCGCCCCACAAGAACGGAGGGACGGCAGCGACGAGTGACCCAGCCACGAGCACGCCGGGCGTGTAGTAACGGGAGAACCGATCTATGAAACGCTCCGTGGGTGCCTTGCTCTCCTGCGCCTCCTCCACAAGTCGCACGACGCGCGCAATGGTGTTGTCCGCCGCTGCCGCCGTGACTTTGACGCGCAGAACTGCATCGGTGCTGATGGTGCCTGCAAACACGCCATCCCCGCTGCGCTTGCGCACAGGCGTACTCTCACCTGTGACCGGAGCCTCGTCCACGGCGCTCTCGCCTTCGATGATTGTTCCGTCTGCCGGAATGCGCTCACCTGGCCGAACGAGGATTGTCGACCCGACTTGGAGCTGATCCGCCGGGACCTCTTCGGTTTTGCCATCTCGTTCGACCAGCGCGGTCTTCGGGACGAGTGCCGTAAGGCTTTTGATGCTCGCCCTGGCGCGTCCAGCAGCCACTCCTTCAAGCAGCTCGCCGACCAGAAAGAGAAAGACAACCGTTGCAGCCTCCTCAGTCGCTCCGATGATCAGGGCACCGACCGCAGCGATTGTCATCAGCAGCTCGATGGTGAACACGGACCCATTGAGCGCGGCCATCAGCGCACGCCACGCTATTGGTATCAGCCCGACAAGCATCGCCGCGATGAACGCCCATGCCTCGATTTCAGGCAGCGCCTTTCCCATCCCGTAAGCGCCAACGAGCGCAACGCCGCTGGCAATCGTCAGCAGGCCCTTTCTGGACCTCCACCAACGCCCCTCGATCTCCGCCCCGTGGTCGCCGTGAGTGTGCACAGTATGATCATGTTCATGATGCTCTCCTGCGGCATGTTCGTGCCGGTCGCTGGCCGCGCTGTCGGCGGCACCGCGCCTGGCTGGCGAGATACCGTACCCCAGCCCTTTAACAGACCTTTCAAGCGCGGGAAGGTCGCTGTCGGCGCGGTGCCGCACTGTCATCGTGCCCGCCGCCACCGAGACGCTTACGTCCTCGACGCCGCCGATACGGCGTGCTGCGGTCTCGATTTTGGACGCGCAGGACGCGCAGTCCATGCCAGTCAGACGGTATCGGGTTTGAGCTTCGGTCACGGAAACCTCGCGGGCTTGCAAACGGTGACCCTGCTCCTACATCCTCTAGCGACTAGAGGAGCAAGGACAAAATGCAGGAAGCGGTAACCATCGGCGTCGCAGCGGACATCACGGGGGTCAAGGTGCCCACCATCCGCTTCTATGAGCAGATCGGGCTAGTCGCTTCGCCTCCGCGGACAGGCGGAAATCGAAGGCTCTATGATGAGCGTCATCTCCATCGGCTCAAATTCATCCGCCATTCGCGTGAACTTGGGTTCGACATGAAGGACATCAGGGCGCTTCTGAAGCTGCAGGACAGACCCAGCGAGCCCTGCGCGGAAGCAGACGCCATCGTCGTCGCAAAGCTGGCAGACGTAAGGCACAGGATGGCCAGCCTTCGGTCCCTGGAGGCGGAGCTTGAGCGCATGGCACGTTGCGATCACGAGCGCGTGGAGAACTGCCCTGTGATCAACACGCTTGCTGACCATAGTCTGTGCCAACACCACGACGGGACGCTCTCCCTCGATGTGCCCGGTCACTAGGCCCGCCTCGCCTACCCACCGACAAGAGCCGTGGACGTCAGATAACTAGCGCCTTCCGCATGGCTCTCGTCGCCACCTCTAGCCGCCGCTCAGCTCCGCCACGCCACCCAGCGTATGCCCAAGGATCAGGCTCTGGTCGTGCGTCTCCATATTGGCCAGATCCAGCGCGTCTTGGCTCGCTGGCACATTATTTCCAACATCATCGAAATAGCGTTTGACAGCGCCAGACCGCGAGCTTAGCTTATTTCCATGAAACTCGAACAAGCCGCAAAACAGCTGGAAGCCCTTGGAAACCCCACGAGGCTCAACCTCTATCGCTTACTCGTCCGGGCAGGGGAGGCGGGCAGACCTGTGGGAAGCCTCCAAGAGACACTAGGCATCGCCGCCTCGACCCTTTCACATCATTTGCATCGCCTCGTTCTCACCGGCTTGGTGACGCAGGAAAGGCAGGCAACGACACTTATCTGCCGCGCCAACTATCCCGCGATGAACGGTCTGATCGGTTTCCTGGCGGACGAGTGCTGCGCTGATGCCGCCTGTGTGTCGAGGGCGGAGGAGGCCGCGGCTTAGCCTCTCCTTTTTGCTTTGTCTGTTATTTCGATAATTCTGGAAGCATGGAAGGTGAAGAAATGACGAACCTTGGAAATCTTCCGGTTGCCGTGATCGGCGGTGGGCCGGTCGGCTTGGCCGCAGCGGCACACCTTGTCAGTCGCGGAATCCCGGTGAAGCTCTACGAGGCCGGCGCCCAGGTCGGGGCAAACCTTCGCGATTGGGGTCACGTCAGGGTGTTCACCCCTTGGCGATATTGTGTCGACGCAGCGGCCAGGAGACTTCTTGAGAGCCATGGATGGCGAATGCCGGAAGCGGGGGCATTTCCAACCGGCGGTGAAATCGTAGACAAATACGTCGCGCCGCTCGCAGCTCTTCCCGAACTTGCGCCGTCAATCGAGACTAACGCGCGCGTCATGGCAGTCTCGCGATGGGGAGCGGACAAGGTCCTAAGCAAGGGGCGGGAACACAAACCGTTCATGCTTCTGATCGAGACCGCTGGCGGGAGACGGCGCGACAGCGCTCGCGCGGTGATTGATGCTTCGGGAACGTGGCAAACGCCAAATCCCCTCGGCGCCGGTGGTATTCCCGCCGAAGGTGAAGCAGAATTTGGGAGCCGGATTGCTTACGGCATACCGGATGTCCTCGGACGAGACCGTCACCACTATGCCGGCCGCACCACGATCGTGGCAGGCTCGGGCCATTCAGCTGCGAACGCCTTGCTAGAACTGGCCGAACTTGCGGAGGCCGAGCCAGGCACCTCGGCAATATGGTTGACGCGCGGCACCGATCTGGTCCGCATCTATGGCGGCGGCGATCTCGACGAATTGCCGGCTCGCGGCGAACTTGGATCCGATGCTAGAGATCTCGTTGAGAGCGGCCGCGTCCAGTTGGTCACCGGTTTCGCGACGACGGCAATCCGCGAGGTCGACGGTCGCCTTGTGGTGGAGGGGCTGACGGCAGACGGAATGCGAACGGTGGGCCTCGGCGACCGGATCATCGCTGCGACGGGCCAACGCCCTGACCTTTCAATGACCAGGGAGTTGCGACTTGATCTAGATCCCTGGCTCGAAGGTGTGAAAGCGCTAGGTCCGCTTATCGATCCGAACGAGCACTCCTGTGGCGATGTCCCCCCGCACGGTCATCGCGAGCTCAGCCATCCCGAGCCCGGTTTCTATACGGTCGGCATCAAGAGCTATGGTCGGGCGCCGACTTTCCTGCTGTTGACCGGCTATGAACAGGTGCGTTCGGTGGCCGCAGCAATTGCCGGCGACGTGGCGTCCGCCGATGCGGTGCATCTTGCTCTGCCCGAGACCGGGGCCTGCACAACCACAAGATCGATTTCATCGATCTCCGAAGCCTCGAAAGGCTGTTGTGGCGGCCCAGCCCCGAAAGAAGTCGACGCCTGTTGCATTGCCGATGCCGAAGCAAAAGCTGGGGGTAAGAGCGGCTGCGGTTGCGGCGTCGCGGCATGAGTTCGCCGGCATCCACGACCAACACACCGAAGCGCGCCACGATCATGACGGTGCTTGGCCTGACACAGATCATGGCCTGGGGATCGTCCTACTACCTGCCGGCCGTTATCGCACCCAAGGTGGCGGCCGACACCGGCTGGCCCCTCGCCTGGGTGGTGGGCGGCCTGTCGCTCGGCCTGTTGGTGGCCGGCTTGATCTCGCCACGGGTAGGCTCGTCGATCGAACGTCACGGTGGGCGCGGCGTCCTAGCCTTCAGTGCTGTCGCGATAGGGGTCGGTCAGATCGGCCTTGCGGCCGCGCCAAACCTTGTCGCCTACATCATGGCTTGGCTCGTTATCGGGTTAGGGATGGGCGCCGGTCTATACGACGCGGCTTTCGCCACGCTCGGCCGCCTCTACGGCTACGGTGCGCGTTCCGCGATCACCACGCTCACGCTGTTCGGCGGGTTCGCAAGCACAATCTGCTGGCCGATCTCGGCGTTCCTGATGGCCGAAATCGGCTGGCGAGGAGCTTGCCTCTCCTACGCCGCGATTCAGCTGTTGATCGCGCTTCCCCTGTATCTCTTCATCCTGCCCCCAGACGCGCCCGAGCAAGCGGCCAGATCTGCTTCGAAGGATCTGGCGGCGCCGCTTCGTGAAAACAATTCCAATCTCGGCATCATGGTCGTTCTCGCCACCACGCTCACGCTCGCAGCGGTGATTTCTTCCACACTATCGGTACATCTGCTGTCGATCTTGCAAAGCAAGGGAATGGCACTTGCTGCCGCGGTCGCGCTTGGAGCTCTCGTCGGTCCTTCGCAGGTAGGGGCTCGGGCGATGGAAATGATGGTTGCTCGTTACCATCATCCGATCTGGACCAAATATGCGTCTGTGACGTTCGTGGCCATCGGCGTTTCGGCGCTGTGGGCCGGTCTGCCATTGATCCCAGGAGCGCTTGCCTTTTACGGCGCCGGCATCGGTCTGGAGTCGATTGCGCGAGGGACTCTTCCGCTCGCCCTGTTCGGGCCATCAGGCTACGCGAAGCTCATGGGCCGACTCGCCATGCCAAGTCTGCTGGCGCAGGCGGCGGCGCCGTCTGTTGGTGCTTTATTGTCGGAACGTTGGGGTGCCCAAGGCATGTTGGCCGCCCTGGCAGGCCTCGCTCTGGCGAACCTTTTTCTCGCTCTGCTCCTGGGTTGGCTTGTTACGCGACGAAGGCCTGCGGTCTACGTTGGATAACGGCCGAGCGGTGTCAGGTGTCGTTGACGTCAGGTACTACTAAACGAATGGCTGTCGCTCGGTCGACCTCTGGCGTAAAGGGCACCACTCTGGGCGCAAAGCTCGGCATTTCTGGCCGAGGGCGGGCACCCGTCGCGAGGGCCCTCCGCGGGGGCGTCAACCCGCCGGCGAAGCCAGCCGTGTTCGCAACGTCAACAGACCAATCAACGTGAGCGCGGAGAACGCGGCGCCGGCAAGAAAAGTACCGGCAGGACCCACGGCATCCCACAGGCCGCCGGCGATCATGCTCGCCGCCAGCAGGGCGACGCCTGTAGCCAGGTTGAACATTCCGAAGGCCGTGCCGCGCAGTTCCGCGGGAGCCGCGTCCGCAATGAGGGCTGCGAGCAACCCTTGCGTGAATCCCATGTGCAGGCCCCACAGCACCACCCCGATGCCGAGGCCCAAAAGCCCCGGCGCGAAGGCCAAGGCAAGGTCGGCGGCGGCGAGCAGCAGCAAGCCCGCGATCAGAATCACCACCCGGTCGACCCTGTCGGAAAGGATGCCGACAGGATATGCCGACATCGCGTAGGCGACGTTCATCACGACCAGTACAGCAGGCACCAGCATGAGTGGCACCCCGATCGCCTGCGCCTTCAGGACAAGGAACGCTTCGCTAAAACGGGCCAATGTGAACACGGTGGCGACGACCACGATCCACCAGTATATCGCGCCAAGGCGTCCGAGCTCGCTCCGGTGCAGCGGCAGCCTCACACGCCGAAGGTTTGGGGGCCGCTCCGGCTCACTTACAGCGACGGAAATGAGCGCGAACGAAAGGAACGCCGGGACCACGGCGAACCAGAAAACAGCCCGGAAATGATTGGCCGTAAGCCACATCAGGCCAATGGCGATGAGGGGGCCAAGGAAGGCGCCGACCGTGTCCAGCGACTGCCGCAAGCCAAAGCTGGCTCCGCGGAGGTGAGGCGGACTAATGTCCGCAACAAGGGCGTCGCGGGGCGCGCCACGAATGCCCTTGCCGACCCGATCGATGAAGCGGGCCGCCACCAGCCATCCGACTGTCGGCGCGAGCGGGAAGATCGGCTTGGTGAATGCCGCAAGACCATAGCCAAACGCCGCCAGCCATTTCCGCTTGCCAAGCCAGTCGCTCAGGGCGCCCGAGAAAACCTTCGTCACCGACGCCGTCGCCTCGGCGATGCCCTCGATCATGCCGACGGTCAGAGCGGACGTGCCAAGCACCGTCACCATATAGACCGGCAGCAGGGCGTGAATCATTTCCGACGAGATGTCCATCAGCATCGAGACAAAGCCCAAGGCCCACACGCCGGTCGGCACATCGCGCCAGTGCGAACGGAGCCCCTCGGCATTGCCGGCTGCTGCCGCCTCTTTCGCCTGATCTTCAGCGGTTCTCGTCATGAGCGTCGAACACCTGTTTGGCATAAGCGTCCAGCAGCGCTTCACAGGCGTGAAGGCGCTCTTCGGCCTCCGCGCTCAGTGCTGCGTCGTAGAAGTCCAGCTTGCGGATTTTCTCGAGCCAGCCCTGCAGTTTCTTCAAGTCGACGTCGTTCTCTTCCAACTCGGCGTAGGTGAAGTGGTTGGCCGCCCGCTCTTTTGCGATCTCGCCCTCGAAGTCCGCGCATTTGTCGATGAACTCGCGGTATGCCTCGTCCCGGTCGGCCTTGAAACGGGCAATGACCTTCTCTTCCTGAGCGCGATCGAGGGCAACGGTCTCGAGGATCACAGCTTCGCCGCCTATTTCGGACGCTTCGTTCTCAAGCATCTTCAGTCGACGAATGTGGTCATCCGTCTTGGGCAGGAGACAGACACCGTTCTGCAGATACACCGCCCCCATGCCCTTCAGGCGCCGCCAAAACGCGATGCGCCTGGCGGCGGGTTCGGGAGGAACTTTATAGGTCAGCAGTAGCCATGGGCGAGTTACCATATCGAAGATTGTATTGTAACGGTCGTAACATTTCAACTGCACAAAGCGACCGCCGCGAAAGCCCGCCGCGAAGCCCGCCCTTGCCGATTTCGCCTGGACTTCCTATTTTGTTGGTAGGGGATGGAGTCCCCCAAAACCGCCCAATGGGGCTAATGACTCCTGCCGAGTGGAAACGCGCGGTGGGAGTCGAGTCAGGAGATCGGCCCGCCGCGAGGCGGGTTTTTTATTGCCCGTCGCCACGCCTGCCAACGCTTTCAGCCCGCGAGGCTGGGAAGGGAACGTGCGATGGAGAATGTCTGGCTGGTCTCGGCGGTCTGGTTAGGACTGGCCCTTTTGGCTTCAGTCATTTCGATCAGGGTGGCGATGTCGGTCGCCCTTGTGGAAATCATCGTCGGGGGTGTGGCCGGCAATACCATCGGTCTGCATCTCACCGAATGGGTGAACTTTCTCGCTGGGTTCGGGGCGATCCTGCTGACTTTCCTGGCCGGCACCGAAATCGACCCCACCGTGGTGCGCAAGCACTTCAAGTCGAGCATGTCGATCGGCGTCGTGGGTTTCCTGGCGCCTTATGTCGGCGTCCTGTTCTACGCCCGCTACGTCATCGGCTGGCCCTGGCCACAAGCCCAGATCGCCGGGATATCGCTTTCGACGACCTCCGTTGCCGTCGTCTACGCGGTCATGGTCGAGACTGGCTTCAACAAGACCGAGATGGGCAAGATCATCCTTGCGGCCTGCTTCATAAACGATCTCGGCACCGTGTTCGCCCTCGGCGTCGTCTTTGCGCATTTCGACTATTGGCTGGCGCTTTTCGGCGCCGTGACGGCTGTGGCGCTCTGGATGCTGCCCCGCTTCGCACCGTGGTTCTTTGCAAGGGTCGGCCACCGCGTCAGCGAACCGGAAACGAAGTTCATCTCCCTTGTCCTGCTCGGGCTCGGCGGGCTGGCTTCGGTTGCCGGCAGCGAGGCGGTGCTTCCGGCCTATCTCGTCGGCATGGCGCTGGCACCGGCCTTCCTCGCCGATCCGGAACTTCCCCACCGGATGCGCATCATCGCCTTCACGATCTTGACGCCCTTTTATTTCCTGAAGGCTGGATCGCTGGTCGATTTCCATGCGGTTCTCTCGGCAGCCGGCCTGATCGCCGTCTTTCTGGCGATCAAGATGGCCACCAAATTCGTCGGCATCCTGCCGCTCACTAAGGCGTTTCGTTTTGGCGCGCGGGAAGGCATGTACACCACTTTGCTGATGTCGACCGGGCTGACCTTCGGCACCATCTCGGCGCTTTTCGGCCTGACCAATCACATCATCGACCAGCAGCAATATACGATTCTGGTGACGGCTGTGATCGGCAGCGCGCTGGTGCCGACGATCATAGCCCAGCGCTGGTTCCAGCCGAGCTTCAAGCCGATCGAGGATGCCGCTCGTTCGGCACGACCGGCAGAGGAGGAGGCCTGACATGTACGGCAACATTCTCATAGCCAATGACGGCTCGGACGGAGCCGCCAAGGCGCTCGCCGTCGCCCTGAAGCTGGCTCATAGGCTCAAGGCCAAGCTTGCCATGATCTCGGTGGAGGAGATGCCGCGTGTGCCGGCGATGATCGATGAAGTCGTCGAGGACAGGCTCGATGAAGATCACCGTTACCAGCAGGTGATCGCGCAGGCGCAATTTCACGCCAGGGCCGCGCAGGTAAAGCTCGATACCCATGTCGTCGCCGGCCATGCCGTTCCCTGCATCATCGACTTCATCGAACGCGGCGGCTTCGACCTGCTCGTGATCGGCTATATGGGTCATTCCGCCCTCTACAATCGGCTGATCGGCAGCACGACGGATCGCCTGGTCGAACTCGCACCCTGCCATGTGCTGGTCGTCAAATGAGGGAGCCCATGCCCACAGAATCCGCCGACGGCGCAGGTCCGATGAGCGCCTTGCAGCCGAACGCGCAAAGGGTGGCGTTGCACCCTGAACCTGGGCTTACGGAAAGCATCCTCGGCGGATCGCCGGAGGAAGTCGACGCCGAACCGGCCTGTTTCGTCGACCTTAATCTCGACCAGATCGTCGCCGCCGTTACGGCCGGGCGGAGCGAATACAACCTGATCCCGTTCTTCCATGCCCCGGCGCGCCGGGCCGGCGTCGTTCGCTACCGGCATGAGGTATTCGGCGACCTTGAAGACGAAGCCGTGAAGCAGGCGGTCAGGCAATTTGCGCGGCGGATGCGCGAAATGCGTGAGACCCTCGCGACGGCGGCCAAGCTCCACTATCGCTACCAAAAGGAGCGGGTCATTCTCGACGCGGTGACGGCCCATTGCGATGCTGTGACCGCTCTCGGAGGCGATTTATCCCACGCGCGACTGCAGTCGCGCGGATTGATCGCGTTCCGGGACTTCCTGGCCCAGCACGCCAATTCCAGCCATTTCCAGGCGCTTCGCCGGGAGGCAATACGAATCAAGGACGAGCTTTCGAACGTCCGCTACTGCCTTCACATCAAGGGCGGCCGCATCAGGGTCCGTAAACCGGAGATGGAAATCGACTACAGCGCTGAGGTCGAAAAGACCTTCGACAAATTCAAACGCGGTGCTGCGAAGAGCTATCTCGCCAAATTCTCCGACTTCTTCGAGATGAACCATGTCGAGGCGGCGGTGCTTGGCATGGTGGCGCAACTTTATCCGGAGATCTTCCAGGCGCTCCACGCCTTCTGCGAGGCAAACGCGACCTTCGTCGACCCGAAGATCAGTGCCTTCGACCGGCAGGTGCAGTTCTATCTCGCCTATCTGGAATACATCGCGCCGCTGCGCCGTGACGGGCTCGATTTTTGTTATCCCGAAATGCTGTGCGGCGGCAAGAACGTCAGCAGCGCGGGCGGCTTCGACCTCGCCCTTGCCCAGAAGCTGCATGCCGAGAATGCGGTCGTCGTCGCGAACGATTTTCATCTGAAGGGTCCCGAGCGCATTATCGTGGTGACAGGGCCGAACCAGGGCGGCAAGACGACCTTTGCCCGCGCCTTCGGTCAGTTGCACTACCTGGCGAGCCTTGGATGTCCAGTACCGGGCAACAGCGCCCGTCTCTTCTTGTTCGACCGGCTTTTCAGCCACTTCGAAAAGGAAGAGGACACCCGGTCGCTGCACGGCAAGCTCGAAGACGACCTTTTGCGCATCCACGCCATACTCGGTCAGGCGACGTCCCAAAGCGTCGTCATCATGAACGAGATATTCACGTCCACGACGCTGCATGACGCGCTGTTCCTCGGCCAAAAGGTCATGGAAGAGCTTACGGGGCTCGACCTTCTGGCCGTGTGCGTCACTTTCGTCGACGAGTTGAGCAAGCTGAACGAGACGACGGTGAGCATGGTCAGCACGGTCGATCCGAAGGTTCCGGCTCGGCGAACCTTCAAGGTCGTGCGGCGACCCGCCGACGGGCTGTCCCATGCCATGGCGATCGCCAACCAACATCGCCTCGCCTATGAAGAGCTGAGAGAAAGGCTGGCGTCATGAAGCCTTTTCTCCTCTTCAAGGACAGAGACTTCGACCGGGAAGAGGCGCTACCCTGGCAAGCAGGGCCGCTTGTGCAGGACCTCGAGCTCGACACTCTGTTCAAGGCGATGGCAGCCCAGGACGGCTTCCTTCTCGAGGTCGTGCGAAAGGTCATCCTGGCCTCCCTGGAGGACGAGGAGGCGATCCTGTACCGGCAGGAGGTCCTGCAGGATTGTCTGAGCCATCCGGAGCTGGTCCGCGAACTTTACGCCCTCGCCGTTGATACGATCGAAAGCGAGAAAAACAACCACTGGGGCCTCCTGATGGGATACCCCGATACCGTCCTGCGCCGGTCGGTCGAGGTGCTGACAATGTTCGTATCGCGCCTGCGCAAGCTGAGGACGATCGCCGAGAAGCAGGCGGCCGGCTTCAAGTCCGTCGGATTCCAGAGCTTTTTCGCCATGGTCCGTGCAGAACTGGACGCCGATTACTTCGCCGAAATCCAGTATCATCTCCGGCAGTTGAAGCTGAACGACGGCGTGCTGATGAGCGCCGAGCTGCAGACCGGAAACAAGGGCGGCAACTACGTGCTTCGCAAGCCCCTCAACACCGACCGAAGCTGGTTGAGGCGCCTTTTCATTAAGGGACCACCGGTCCTTACATATCATCTCCATCCGCGCGACGAGCAAGGCGCAAGGGCGCTATCGGAGTTGCAGGACCGGGGTGTGAATCTCGTCGCCAATGCGCTCGCGCAGTCGAACGACCACATTTTGAGCTTCTTCACCCAACTGCGGACCGAACTGGCATTCTATCTGGGGTGTCAGAACCTCCATGAGCGCTTGGCCCGGATCGGCGAGCCCGTCTGCTTTCCGATCGCGTCTGGTGTCGGTCGAGACCGGCAGTCAGGCGAACAGCTTTATGATGTGTGCTTGGCCGTCAATATTGGGCGGCCGGTGATCGGCAACGATCTTCATGCCGAGGGCAAGAACCTTGTCGTCATAACCGGCGCAAACCAGGGCGGCAAATCCACTTTCCTTCGCGCCGTCGGCCTGGCTCAGTTGATGATGCAGGCCGGCATGTTCGTGGCGGCGACCACTTTCCAAGCCGACGTGGCCCACGGCGTGTTCACGCATTTCAAGCGGGAGGAAGACACCACGATGAAGAGCGGCAAGCTCGACGAGGAGCTCGCCCGGATGAGCGAGATCGTTGATCGCCTGGGTTCCGGTTCCTTGGTGCTGTTCAACGAGTCATTTGCAGCAACAAACGAGCGCGAGGGTTCCGAGATTGCAAGACAGGTCGTAGGGGCCCTGACCGAAACCGGGATCAAGGTATACTTCGTGACCCATCTTTTCGAGTTCGCCCACGGCCTTTACGAACGCAACCTGCGGAACGCGATGTTTCTGCGTGCCGAAAGACGGGAGGATGGGGCAAGAACCTTTAAACTGTCTGAGTCTGCGCCCTTGCAAACGAGCTTCGGCCAGGACCTGTACAGCAGAATATTTGAAGGAACGGCGCACAAAGAAGTCAGCGGTATCAGCCACGACAAAGCCGAAGCGATGACGCCGCGTGCTGCACCCGCTTGGGAGGAATATGACCATGCAGATACCACGACAAGCCGTGCTTCTCCGCATCTTCATCGGTGAAGACGACCGAGGTCCCGACCATCCCCTTTACGAGTCGATCGTTCTCAAGGCTCGCGAGATGCACCTTGCCGGCGCGACGGTGCTGCGCGGCGCACTGGGGTTCGGCCATTCCAGCCGGCTGCACACTGCCAAGATCCTCAGGCTGTCGCTGGATTTGCCTCTCGTCGTCGAGATCGTCGACAGCGAGGAAAAGGTCAACGCCTTCCTGCCGGTGTTGGAAGGCATCATGCCGAGCGGCCTCGTGACGCTGGAGAAAGTGCAGGTGCTCCAGTACGGAACGAGCAGGGAATGAACGGCGTGGCCGTGGCTACGGCGACAAATCAATCCTGTCCGGTCTTTCCGCCTCCGGTCCATTTCGTCGTCTTGAGCGCTGCTCTTGTGGGCAACGCTCAACCTTCATTTTTGAAGCTCGCCCGCCGGAAGCTGGCGTTTCGTACTGTTTTTACCCGAAAATCTCCGAGATAAGGCGACATGGCTTTGCCTAAACTCGGGTTCCCAGTGCTTACGCCGCTCAGCCCCGAAGGACTTCAGGTAAGCAAAGTTTTGAGCTAACTACTTGGTATGCAATGAGAAATTGGCGCACCCGGCAGAATTCGAATCTGCGACCTCTGCCTTCGGAGGGCAGCGCTCTATCCAGCTGAGCTACGGGTGCTTCCCGGGGACCGGAAAACGAACCAGCCGGTGAGCCGGCCAGCCACGGCTTCTTAGCGGAAGCCGCCGCGGGCTTCAACGGCCAATTGGTGGCGGCGGCCACCTGATGGGTCGATTGTGTCACCGATAGACTATCGGAGATGGCGCTCCCCCTCTCCGTCTCGGCTTCGCCGAGCTCCCCCACTTTGTGAGGGCGAGGAACCCGAGCGCCTCCGCCTCACCCCTCCACCTCCGCTTTCGCCACCCGGCGCCTGGTTCCGTGCGTCGCCCGCTTCTGCTTCTTGGCGCTGGCCAGTTCGTGCATGGCGTCGAGCTGCATCTGCTGCATTTCGGCCAGCCGCTGCCATTGGCGCGAGATCAGGTAGTCGAGCTTTTCGTGCAGGTGCCGCACTTCCAGCTCGGCCTTCAGGTTCACCCGGTAGTCGTTGAAGGAGCGCAGCCGGTCTTTGGCTTCCTGCCGCTTCTGGCTCATCATGATCACCGGCGCCTGGATGGCGGCGATGCAGGAGAGCAGGAGGTTGAGCAGGATGAACGGGTAGGGGTCGAAGGCGCCCGCCATGCCCTCGAACAGGTTGATGCCGATCCAGATCAAGAGCACGCTGGCGAACGAGATAAGGAACCACCAGCTGCCGCCGAATTCGGCCATGCCGTCGGAGACGCGGTCGGCGAAGGAGCGGTGCTCCTCGAATTCCTCTTCCGAGTTTTCCGAGATCGTGTCCTGCCTGGCGATCGATTCCACCACCTGGCGGTCGAGCTCGGAGAATTCGCCATGCTCCTGCTGCAGCAGCTCCTCCATGTAGCGCATGCGGTAGCGGCCGAGCTCCTCGCGGCTGATGCGGGCGCCGCGCGGCAGGTCGGGATGGTCGGAGCGGATGCGGTCGGCGAGGCTCGGCCGCAGATCGTCGATGCGCACCAGGTCGCGCTTGCGGAATTTGCGCCCCGATATCGCCGAGGGCTTTTTCTTCGGCTTGATCCTGCCCGGCACATGCGGTTCGGCGTGCGGCTCGGAATCCGGCACTTCCGGCGCTTCGAGGATCTCGTCCAGCGCCTCATGCGCGTCCTCCGGCACGGTGGTCGCCTCGAAATATTCGCCGGCGACGTCGTTCTCGTTGTCGGCATTCTTGTGCGCCTTGGGTTCGCTGGCCATGTCCGGTGCTCCTGTCTCTGCGGCTACGATACGCCAAGCCGGCGCGGCATATCCATGCCGAGTGTGTAATGCGTATGACAGAACAAGTTCTTGTGATGAGGATGGAAAGCGCGCCGGCCTTGGCGCGCAATTGCATACGCTGGCGCTGCCCCCTCTCCGTCTCGGACTGCAGCTTGGCGCATGCATTGTCTTGTATAGCGCTGGTCGACCCCCACTCCGTCTCGGCGCTGCGCGCCGAGCCACCTCTCCCCCGATCGACGGGGTAGAGGAAAGGCGCGCCAAGCTTTTTTGCCGTCAACGCTCGTCCAGCAACGCTCCCTTCCTTTCCCTCCGGAGGGGGGAAAGGTGGCGCTGCGAAGCAGCGACGGATTGGGGGAACCACCTGGCAATCAAGCCTCAGGCCGATCAGTCACGCCAATCACAGAAGATGTGTGCATAGCGTAGCGGAGAGGTGGCTCGGCGAAGCCAAGACGGAGAGGGGAGCGCCTTTTGCGAGTACACGCCGCCCTGGCGCGACAATCCCTGCCGCCTGGCCCCATTCCGCCCCTGTGGCTTGCCAACCCGGCAAACTACATCAAGCTTAAGCCTGATCACGGCCAGGCCACCACCGGGGCCTCGCCCCGCAAATGAGGCATCGTCATCATGTACGAGAAAATCCTGATCGCCACCGACGGCTCGGAACTCGCCGGCAAGGGCGTCGCCCACGGCCTGGAACTCGCCAAGGGCCTCGGCGCCACTGTTACCTTCCTCAATGTCTCGGAAGCCTTCCCGGCGCTCGCCTGGGGCGGCGCCATGTCCGGCTATGTCGCCGCCGACGCGCTGGTCGATTATGAGGAAAGCGCGCGCAAATACGGCCGCGAGGTGCTGGACAAGTGCAAGGCCGACGCCGACGCCAAGGGCGTCGCCTCGAAGGGCCTGTATGTCGAGAACAAGGCGCCGGCCGAGGCGATCCTCGAGGTCGCCGCCAGCGAAGGCTCAGACCTCATCGTCATGGCCTCGCACGGCCGCCGCGGGCTGGGTCGGTTGGTGCTGGGCAGCCAGACGGCGGAGGTTGTATCGCTGACGCGGATCCCGGTGCTGGTGGTTCGGTAGGGTCTACAGATAGGGCGGCGCGCCACTTTCAGTTCGTCATTCTAGGGCGAAGCAAGGAGCGTAGCGCAGACCCTGGAATCCATGCCGTGACGCCGGCCGAGGAATGCAGCGGAGCAGAAAGTGTCTACGCTGGCGCGCCGGTGCCATTGTCTGCATCGCCGTGACGCCCATAGATCACGGCATGGATTCCAGGGTCTGCGCGCGGCGCTTCGCTCCTTGCTCCGCCCTGGAATGACGAGGCTGATAGGCACGGCCCTCGCGCCGCCCTACTGCGTCGGCAGCAGCGGCGAATTGGTCGAGGCCAGATCCGGCGACGGCAGATCGGACGCCGGCGAACCCGGCGGCGGTGGCAGACCCGGCAGCGAGGAATCGGACGCCGGCAAACCGGTCGCCGTCATGTCTGGCGGCGGCAGGCCGGGCGGCGCCGAGGCCGGCTGCTGCCCGGAATACATCAGCTTAGGTTGAGAGGCGTCGGCGACCGTCGGCCCGAGACTGCGCTGGATCAGCTGCTCGACATGGTCGTTGCGCTGGCGCGCGCTGTCGGCGCCCATCACAACCACGATCAGGTGCCGGCCGTCGGCATTGTAGGAGCTGACGATGTTGTAGCCGGAAGCACGGATGTAGCCGGTCTTGATGCCGTCGACGCCGCGCACGCGTCCCAGCATGTCGTTGTGGCCGCGCACCAGCCGGCCGCGGAACATGAAGTCGCTTTCGGAGAAATAGTGGAAATGCTGCGGGAAGCGGTGCTCGAGCGCCATGCCCAGCACCGCCATGTCGCGCGCCGTGGTCACCTGCGCATCATCGGGCAGGCCGCAGGCATTGTGGAAATTGGTGCTGGTCATGCCGAGCGAGCGCGCCTTGGCGGTCATCATGGCGGCGAACTGGTCCTCGCTGCCGCCGCCCAGATATTCGCCCACCGCCACCGCCACGTCGTTCGCCGACTTCACCACCATGGCGCGGATGGCGGAATCGACGTCGATCGTCTCGCCGCGCCTGAAACGCAGCTTGGTCGGCGGCTGCGAGGCGGCATGCGCGGAAACCGGGATCTGCGTCTCTTTGGTGACGCGGCCGCTCTCCATCGCCTCGAACAGCATGTAGAGCGTCATCATCTTGGTCAGCGACGCCGGATAGCGCTGCGCCCGCGAATTGACCTCGAACAAGGTCTTGCCGGTCGAGGCATCGACCACGATCGCCGCGTATTTCTGCGGCTGCGCCGGCACGGTCAGCACGCTTTCCGGCGGCGCGGCCGTCGTGCAGCCGGCGACCAGCGCGAGCAGTGCCAACACGGCGATCAGTTTCTGGAGGAGGAGAAAGGGACGGGGCAAGGTGGTTCTAAAGCTGTTGCTGAGATGCGGCGAAGCTAACGTAACCGATGTGCCGCGTCCAACTGGTTAACGCGCATAGCAAGGCATTTGCCCAGCTTTTGCTTGCTTTCAGAGGCCGGCGCCGCCCCTCACCTGCCTGCCGGCATCCTCTCCCCCGTGAACGGGGCGAGGGACGCTCCCACCGCCGATTTCGCCAATCGCTAACGTTGCGGCCAATTCCTTCTCCCCGTTCACGGGGTGAAGTGCCCGGCAGGGCGATGAGGGGCGGCGCCAACCTAAGCCATTGGCAATCAACAGCCCCGCTTTGCCTTCCCCACCGCCTTGCCGCTATGATGTGTGCGGCTTGGTTCGGGGGGAATGGCATGTCGGAAATCGCCGCGGGTACGACCTCGTTGCTCAGGGCATCGCTCAGCCGCACCGGCAAATGGGCGGCGAGCTTTGCCTTTGTCAGCGGCGCGGTCGGCGACGTGCTCAACCCGCTCGGACCCTTCGCAGCCTATATCGCGCTGGTCGCGGCCGTCGCGTCCATCATCATCGCCGTCGCCATGGTGCTGCGGCTGGTGCTGGCGGCCAAGGCCATGCCGGCGCTGATCTTCGCCACCAGTGCCGCGGCGATCGCCGGCGGCGTCTACGGCATCCAGCAGGAAAGCAATTCGCAGAACGGCATCATCGCCAACCTCGTGCCGGCGGTGGCGCAATTGCAGCAGTCGCTGGGCATCGTCTCCGAAAAGGTGGCGAAGATCGAGCAGACCGTCACCGAGACCCAGAAGACCGTCGAGGAGGTCAAGAAATCCACCGACACGGTGGCGAAGACGGCCGAAGAGATCGCCGCGACGCAGAAGCAGCAGACCGCGCAGGGCGCTCAGACGCAAAAGACCGTCGAAGCGGTGAAACAGACCACGGACACGGTGGCGCAGAAGACCGAAGAGATCGCCTCCGCCCAGCAGCAGCAGGCGACGCAGGGCGCCGAGACGCGGAAGACCGTCGAGGCGGTCAAGCAGACCACGGACACGCTGGCTGCCGGCCAGCAGCAACAGCAGGCGCAAGCGCAAAAATTGCAGGCGACTACCGAGCAGATCGCCGCCTCGATCGACACCATCGCCAAGGGCTTTGCCCAGCTCTCCGCGCAGGGCGGCGCGATCGCCGATCCCAAGCGTCCGGACGAGTTCTACCACAATGCCCGCGTCTATGAGCTTGCCGGCGACATGCTCAACGCCCGCCGTTCCTACCTCGCCTTTGCCGGCTTCGATGTCGACGCCATCGACCCCTACACGCGCTTTGCCACGCTGCTTCGTGTCCAGGACGGCAAGGCCGGCGCCCGCGAAGTGTTCGGACAGCTTGCCGAAAAGGCCAAGGCGCCGTCGATCAAGCTCGTGCATCTGTTGCAGTTCGACGATGCCCAGCGGCTCGACAAGCTCAACGCCTTCCTGGCGGCCAACCCGGATTACGCGCCGGCCTACTTTCTCCTGGCGCAGGAATTTTCCGAGGATCGCCTGGGCAGCCAGACGCTGGCCGACAAGCGCAGCGAGGCGCAGGCGCTGACCAAATTCGTCTCCTACGAGAAGGACGGCGGCCTGCTCAAATATTTCGTCGACCAGACGCAGCTGGCCGACTGGCTCGACCGCAGCCGCAGCCGGCTGACGGCTCTGGGCGACGTGCTCGACCCCTCGCGCTTCGCGCCGACGCTGACGCCGATGCGCTCCAATGCCGGCTGGTCGATGACGATCTCGCTGCCCGAGGCCGCGACGGCGATTTCCTGGCGTCTCGGCGATTCAGGCCCGTTCACCGATACCGGCGTGATGGCGATGAACGATCAGCGCACCGGCAAGCCGATGCCCAATCCGAGCTTCGAGCTGCCCGACAGCACCGCCGCCACCACCATCGCCATCAAATATCTCGACATAAGGGGCCGCGAGACCGGCCCGTTCGCGATCCGCTTCGACCCGGATGGCGCGCTCCAGCAGGAGAACAAGCAGATCCTCGACCAGTTCTGGACCTCATGGATCGCCTTCGATTCCGGCGGCAACCATGGCCTGGTCTATTTCACCCAGATGCTGTCCTACCGCTGCGCCATCAAAGCGGTGCATTACAGCCTGAACGGCACGGCGCTCGACCAAGAGATCAAGATGCCTCCCTGTGACGCCAAGGACCCTTATGCCATTCCCTCCGACTACCAGCCCTACTTCAAGGTGAAGGAGGACGTGAAATCGATGGCCGTGCAGGTGACCTATACCGACGGCACGAAGTCGCCGGTGCGGGAGTATAAGCGGCAGTAGCTAGCTTCTTTCTCCCCGTTCAGGGGGAGAAATGCCCGGCAGGGCAATGAGGGGCGGCGCCGGCGCCGATAATTGGCTGTCGTACTAATCGCTGATGCAAATTGCCAATCACCGCTCTTGCCTACCCGGCGGCGGACAGGCTTTCCTGCCGCCCAGCAAAAGATTCGCGGGAGGCATCAATGGACACGGTCACGATCGGCGCAAAGGGCATCTCGGTTTCGCTCGATCTTTCCGTCGGCCATATCGCCGCCATGCAGGTCGAGATCGACGGCCATATCCTGAAACCGCTGCATCGCGCGCCCTGGGTCGGCTCGCCGCGCGAGACTTTGCCCGCGAACATCCCCGACGGCACCGTACGCCTGTCTGGCGATTTCCTTTGCGCGCCGTTCTCCACCAGCGATGTCGAGGAAGCGCCCCTGCATGGCTGGCCGGCCAACAGCGAGTGGGACGTCGTCGAGAGCGGCGCGGTTCCCGGCGGCTGGCGCGCCGTCTTCCGGCTGCGCCGCAAGGTGATGGGCGCGGCGGTCGACAAGGTCTTCACGCTGCGCGACGGCCATCCCTTCCTCTACCAGGAGCACATCTTTTCCGGCGGCTCCGGCGCCATCTCCGTCGCCCATCATCCGATGACGGCGATGCAGGACGGCGGCCGGCTTGCCTTCTCGCCCAAGCGCGCGGCTGTCACGCCCGCGACGCCGCTGGAGCCCGATCCGGCGCGCGGCCGCTTCATACTGGCATATCCCGCCCGCGCCACCGATCTTGCCCAGTTCCCGCTCGCCGCCGGCGGCACGACCGACCTCACCGACTACCGCATGGAAGACAGGCGCGAGGATTTCATCACTTTGGTCGAGGCCGATCATGGCGGTCCGGGCTGGACGGCGGTCGCGCGGCGCGCCGAACAGGATCTCGTTCTGGTGCTGAAGAACTCGGCCGAACTGCCGGTCACCATGCTGTGGCTTTCGAATGGCGGCCGCGATTACGCGCCATGGAGCGGGCGCCATCTCGGCGTGCTCGGCATCGAGGACGGCCGCGCCGCGGTCGGTCACGCCGCTTCGCTCGGCGACAACTGGCTGAAGCACGAAGGCGTGGCGACGGCCTTCGCGCTGGCCGAAGGCCGCTCGGTCTCCTTCCGCCACGTCATCGGCTCGGTTCCGTTCGCCGAGGTCGAGGCGCCGGCCGACGTTGAGACCGCGCCTGATCGCTTGCGCATCGTCGCCGCCGATGGCGCCGCCAAGGAGGTGCCGTTCGACGGCGAGTTCTTGCGCATCGGGCGTTCGATCCCGGCGTAGGCCCGCTGGTTCGTCATTCCAGGGTCTGCGCGCGTCGCTTCGCTCCTTGCTTCGCCCGTGGATGACGAAGGGATGGGCGCCTCGGCTAATCTCCAAGCGGCTGGCGGTCGAAACTTCGGCATAAGCGAACGAGGTTTGAAATTTCCACCTTTCACCGCCAAGATGCGGGCCGCAACCTTACCGGAAAGGCGCCGATGTCCGAGATCGCCCATATCACAGCCGCCATCTTCAAGCGCGCCGGCAAGGCCAAGCGCTTCGTCGTCGCCATCGCCGGTCCGCCCGGCTCCGGCAAGTCGACGCTGTCGGCGTCATTGCATGAGCTTCTGCCCGAGGGCAGCTCGGAGGTCGTGCCGATGGACGGCTTCCACTATGACGACATCATTCTCAACCGCCGCGGCCTGCGCCCTCGCAAAGGCGCGCCGGAAACCTTCGATTTCGCCGGCTTCGAGACGCTGTTGAAGCGCATCCGCTCCGGCGAGCCCGACATCGCTATCCCGGTGTTCGATCGCACCATCGAACTATCGCGCGCGGCGGCCGAAATCGTCGGCACCGACACCAAGTTCATCCTGGTCGAGGGCAATTACCTGCTGCTCGACGAGGAGCCGTGGTCGCGGCTGGGGCCGTTGTTCGATTTCACCATCTTCGTCGACGTGCCGCGCAATGAGCTCGAGCGCCGGCTGATGGAGCGCTGGCGCGAGCATGGCAAGTCCGATGAAGATGCCCGCGCCTGGATTGCCTCCAACGACATGCCCAACATCGAACGGGTGCTGGCGCGGCGCCGGCCGGCCGACATGGTCATTGGTTAACCTGCTCAATTTTCAATATTTTCCGGCGGGAACTTTAAGGTTTTCACGCCGTTATGCCCCTATCCCGAATTGTCCGGCGCCGGAGCAATTCCAGGAAGGCGCGCAACCGCTTTCCGCCCGGAATTGCGAACGAAAACAAGCAGGAGCCGTCAGATGGCAACCAACAGCAGAAAACCCGCCCCCAAAAAAACCAGGGCCAACCAATCGAGGACGGCGCAGGCCAAGGCTGGCGCCGGCCCGGCGCTCGCCGAGCGGTCGAAAGATGCCAAGCAGGCTTTCGGCAAGGCGGCGCCGAAGAAGGTGACGCCAGGCACAGCCCACAAGGTCGCTGCCAAGGCCGCGAAGCATCCGAAGCCGGCGGCAAAGACGTCGGGTCCTATCCGCACCGCGGCCAGCGTCGCGACAGGAGCGGTCGTCGCTACCGCGCGACTTGCGGCCTCCATGTTCGGCCGCGGTGGCGCCAAGGCCAAGACGAAATAGGCGTTTTATGCAATTCCGGACAGGAGGCGGCGAAGTCGCTGAGCCTGAGCGTCGCCCCTTTTCCTGAAATCGCTTTCAGCCCCTTGCCGGAATGGTGAGGCCGCGCTTCACGGCCGGCCGTTCCAGGCCGCGCTCCAGCCAATCGGCGACGGTCGGGAAATCATCGAAGCCGACCAGTTCGCGTGCCTCGTAGAAGCCGATCAGGTTGCGCACCCAGCCCAGCATCGACACGTCCGCGATGGTGTAGTCGTCGTCCATGATCCACTTGCGACCCTTCAGCCGCGTTTCCAGCACGCCGATCAGCCGTCGCGACTCGTCGCGATAGCGCTCCAGCGGCCGCTTGTCGGCGATTTCGCGCCCGGCGAACTTATTGAAGAAGCCGACCTGTCCGAAGATCGGGCCGATCGACGCCATCTGGAAGAACACCCACTGGATCGTCTCGTAGCGCCGTATCGGATCGGCGGGAATGAGCTTGCCGGTCTTGTCGGCCAGATAGAGCAGGATGGCGCCCGATTCGAACAGGCCGATCGGCTTGCCGCCCGGACCATCCGGATCGATGATCGCCGGTATCTTGCCGTTCGGGTTGAGCGACAAGAATTCCGACGTCCAGCTCTCGTTCTTGCCGATGTCGACGTAGTGCGGCTCATAGGGCAGGCCGATCTCCTCCAGCGCGATCGAAGCCTTCACGCCATTGGGCGTCGTGGCGGAATAAAGCTGCAGGCGCTCGGGATGCTTGGCCGGCCAGCGCTTGGTGATCGGAAAGGTGGACAGGTCGGTCATCGGAAACTCCGGATGCGGGTCGGCGCCGGACGGCACTCGTGGCAGGTGAGGAAGAATTAGGATTCCGGCCGGCCCGGATCAATACACCTGGCGCCGGCCGCCCATGGACACACAGTCAACCGGGGCAGTGATCAGACCGCCTTGAAGGCCAGCACCGCATTGGTGCCGCCAAAGGCAAAGCTGTTGCTGATCGCCGAGCGCACCTTGCGTTCGCGCGCCGTGTTCGGCGTCACGTCGAGGTCGCATTCCGGGTCCGGCTCGCGGAAATTGGCGGTCGGCGGCACGATGCCCTCGCGGATCGCCATCACGCAGGCGACCATCTCAAGTCCGCCCGAGGCGCCGAGGCAATGCGCATGCATCGACTTGGTCGAGGACACCGAAAGCGAACGGGTATGCTCGCCGAAGACGCGCTTGATCGCCGCGGTCTCGATCTGATCGTTGGCCTTGGTGCCGGTGCCGTGCGCGTTGAGATAGTCGACGTCTTCCGGATTGAGCCCGGCATCGGCCAGGCAGAAGCGCATCGCCGCTTCCGGCCCCTCGACGGTCGGCGCGACGATGTCGGAGGCGTCGGCGGAAAGGCCGACACCGGCGATCTCGGCCAGGATGGTGGCGCCGCGCGCCATGGCGTGATCGTAGCTTTCCAGCACCGCCATGCCGGCGCCTTCGCCGAGCGAAAGGCCCTGGCGGTCGGCAGAGAACGGCCGGCACGTATCGGGCGAAAGCACCCTGAGCGCCTCCCAGCCCTTGAGAACGCCCCACACCAGCGGCGCCTCGGTGCCGCCCGCGACCATCACGTCGGCGCGGCCGAGCCGGATCTGGTCGACCGCCGTGGAAATCGCATGGTTGGCCGACGAGCAGGCCGAGGTCACGCCGTAGACAGGTCCGCGCAGGCCGAGGCTCATGCTCACCTGGCCGGCTGCCGCGCCCGGCATCACTTTCGGCACCGTGAAGATGGCGGCGCGGTTGCGCCCCTCGACCAGGATCGCGCGATAATTCTCCTCGATGGTCTCGAAACCGGCAACGCCGACGCCGATGATCGCGCCCATCCGGTAGGTGTTGTCGGCATGCGCCGTCAATCCGGACTGCCGCATGGCTTCGCGGGCCGCGATCACCGCCAGCAGGCTGAAGCGATCCATCGACACCAGCTGCTTGCGGTCGATGCCGTGGTCCGGCAATGCCTTGACCTCGGAGCCGACCTTGACCTTTAGGTCGTGCAGCGACGAATTCTCGATCGCGCCGATGGCCGAGCGGCCGGCGCGCATGGCGTCCCACATCGCCGGCACGTCGTTGCCGAGCCCGCAAATCCCGCCAATGCCGGTGATGACGACGCGTTTTTGCATGCAGTCAGGCTTTTTTCGCGATCAGTTCGCGAACCGCCTCGACCATGTCGCCGACGTTCTTGAGATTGCTCCAGGCGTCGACCGTGTTCATCTCGATCTCGATGTTATACTTTTCCTCGAGGTCGAAGATGATCTCCGTCAGCTCCAGCGAATGGATGCCAAGCGTGCTGAGATCGGTGCTGGTGGTGATCTCCTCGCCGCCGGTATCGGCATGCGCTTTGATCTTTTCGATGATCTCGGTCGTCAGCTGGTCAGCCATTCGGTTCCTTCCCTGTCGTTCCCGACGCCGACTGATCAGCGCCCCTTTTTTGATCCCCGGATCCAACAAACGCCGTTGCCGTTGCCTCGCCGGACACCGCGCGACCGCTCCAGGGTGGCTTCCCTCTATAGAAACCGAAACGATGTCAAGCAACAAGCGATATATCGACAAAGCCGCCGGAGTGCTTAACCTGGGGTCGTGGACATGACCGACGACACCTTGGCACCCCAACCTGCCTCTCCTTCGGACGCCGCTGCTTTGCCGGTCGCGCAACGTGTTGCCGGGCTAGGCAGGCTTTTCTGCGGCAAGAGCCGTGGCCGCACGCGCCTGCGGCGGCTTTATCAGGACGGATCGGCCAAAATCCGACTGCCGGCGGTGCAAGGCGATCCGCTCGAGGCGGTGCTGATCAACACGGCCGGGGGGCTGACCGGCGGTGACCGTCTCGGCTGGACGGTCGAGGTCGATGCCGACGCCTCTGCCTCCGTCACCACCCAGGCCTGCGAAAAGGTCTATCGCGCCGCCGCCGACAGGGCCGAGACGAGTGTCGGCCTGCGCGTCGGTCCGGGCGGCCGTATCGCCTGGCTGCCGCAGGAAACCATCGTTTTCGACAATGCCGCCTTCGCCCGCACGCTGGATGTCGAGCTCGCCCAAGATGCCGAGGCATTGGTGCTCGAAGCCACGCTGTTCGGCCGGCTTGCGATGGGCGAGCGCACGGTCAACGGCAGTTTCCACGACCGCTGGCGAATCCGCCAGAACGGCGTGCTGTTCCATGCGGAGGATTTCCGGGTCGGCCCGCAGATCGCGGCAACGCTCCAGCGGCCGGCGGCGACAGGCGGTGCGCTTGCCGTGGCCACGTTGCTGCTCATTTCGCCGCAGGCGGAAAGCCTGCTGGAGCCGGCCCGCGCCATCATCGGCGACCCCACCATGGGCGGCTCGGGTGGCGCCAGTTTCTGGAGCGTCGGCCGATCTGGCAAGCTTCTTGCGAGGCTTTGCGCCGGCGACGGGTACCAGCTCCGCAAACGGCTGGTTCCGCTCGTCGAACTGCTCAATGGACGGGCGGGCCTGCCCAAATTGTGGTCACTCTGATTTGAACACCGGGACTTTGCATGAACCTGACGCCGCGTGAAAAAGACAAGCTGCTCATCGCCATGGCGGCGATGGTGGCACGCAAGCGGCTGGAGCGTGGCGTCAAGCTCAACCACCCGGAAGCCATCGCCTTGATCACCGACTTCGTCGTCGAAGGCGCGCGCGACGGCCGTCCGGTCGCGGAACTGATGGAAGCCGGCGCCCATGTCATCACCCGCGCCCAGGTCATGGACGGCATCGCCGAGATGATCCACGACGTCCAGGTCGAGGCGACGTTTCCCGACGGCACCAAACTAGTCACCGTGCATGAACCCATAAGGTGAGACCGATGCTGGAATTGCGACCCAATTGCGAATGCTGCGACAAGGACCTGCCGCCGGGGGCGACCGATGCGCTGATCTGCACCTTCGAATGCACCTTCTGCGCCGACTGCGTCGACAATGTGCTGGGCGGCGTCTGCCCCAATTGCGGCGGCAATTTCGCGCCGCGGCCGATCAGGCCGGCGGCCAAGCTCTCGAAATATCCGCCGTCGACCAAACGCGTGCTCAAGGCCGAAGGCTGCGGCCCGCGCAAGGCCGCCTGATCAGGTTAAAGGGGAAGGGTAGAAACATGATCTCCGCTTCGACGAAACGCAGCGCGCTCGGCGCCGTTCTGCTGCTGGCCGCGGCAATGCCCGCTGAAGCCCATGTCAGCGTCGGCACGGCCTCTTCCTTCGCCGCGGGTTTCGCGCATCCGCTGTCCGGCCTCGACCATATGACGGTCATGCTCGCCGTTGGCCTGTGGGCGGCGATGAAGGGCGGCAAGGCGGTCTCGGCGTGGCCGCTCACCTTTCTCGGCGTGATGCTGGTCGGCGGCGGCCTCGGCATGCTGCATGTGCCGCTGCCTTTCGTCGAGCCGGCCATCCTCGCTTCCGTCGTGGCGCTCGGCCTTCTGGTGGCGCTGGCGATCGACCTGCCGGTCTCGGCCGGTGTCGTCGTCATCGGTCTGTTCGCGCTGTTCCACGGTCACGCGCATGGCACGGAAGTGCCCGAAAATGCCGGCGGACTGGAATACATGGCCGGTTTTGCCGTTGCGACAGTGCTGCTCCACGGCGTCGGCATGGCGGCCGGTCTCGGGTTTGGCCTGCGCTACCGCAGCCTGGCGCGCACCGCCGGCGCCGCTTGCGCGGCGGTCGGTGTCGGCCTTGCCTTCGGCGTTTTGTGAGGGCGCGATGATCCCCGGCGAAGTCATCCCGGCCAAAGGCGAGATCGAACTCAACAAGGGGCGGCCGACCGTCACGCTCAAGGTCGCCAACAGTGGCGACCGTCCGGTCCAGGTCGGCAGCCACTATCACTTCTTCGAGACCAATGAGGGCCTGAAATTCGACCGTGAGCAGGCGCGCGGCATGCGGCTCGATATCGCCGCCGGCACCGCCATGCGCTTCGAGCCAGGGCAGGAGCGCGATGTCACGCTGGTGCCGCTCGGCGGCAAGCGCGAGGTCTATGGTTTTCAGCAGAAGGTGATGGGCAAGCTGTGACGTCCGCCGGCGGCCTCAAATCATTTCGGCGGCTTGGCGGCGGCGTAGATGACGATCTTGCCGGGATTGTCGAACTCCACCGCAAGCACGTCCTCGGCCAGCACGCGCCGCGAATCGATCGCGTTGAAGAGCAGCGCATTCGCCTCGATCTCCTGGCGCAGCTCGGCCACGTCGTCCTTATGCTGCTTCACCTTGTTTTCGATCACCGGCGGCGGCCCGCCTTCGCTGCGCGCCGCATCGGTCAGGAACACGATGTCGACCGTGTCGAGCTTGGTGGTCTTGCGCACCGTGCCAATATTCTCGCGGGTGCGGTCGATGGCCGTGATGACCTTTCCGGCCTCGGTTTGCGAGGAGGTCTCTTCCTGCCGGATGTTCGAATCGACGATGGCCGAGACGGACTTGTCATTGGTCAGAGGCTGCGCCGGGAAGGCGGCGTGTGGCGTGGCCAGAACAAGCGCAGCGACGACCACTGGGATGTATCTTCGAAGGCGCGGAGCATTCGCCATCGCTCGCTCCTGACTGAACTCGTGGCGGGGCGAAAGAAGCGAAACGGTCCTCCCAGGCCGGAGGTTCCCTTCAAAAGCCGGACGGCGGACCGCAAGGCGGCCCGCCCTGGCATGCAGTCAGCTTGCCTTCTTGGTGATCAGCGTCAGCGCGCCATTGGGCTGCATGCTGGCGGCGATCACCTGCGCCGAGCTGACGCCCTTGGCTTCGAGCGCGGATTTCACCTTGGGCGTCGCGTCGATCGACTTGCGCAAGGTCTGCAGGCCGGCATCGCCGCGCTGTGCCACGATCTGGTTGACCTGCGTCTGCGTGTCCTTGGGCAGTTCTGTGATGTCGACGATGTTGACGCTCTGGATCGTCGGCACGGCGGGCTGTCCCTTCGGCGCGGCTGGTGCGGTCGGCGCCGGACTGGGCTGCGGCGTTGGCTGCTGCTGGGCGCTCGCGGCGCCCGCCATCATCAGAGTGGCGGCTGCGGCGATGACTATCGTTTTACGCATGGATGTTCCTTCCATCGGTTGGGCAAACGGTCGTTTTGGGCTGACTCGCGCACCTCAACCGCCAAATGGGAGCGCAAGGTGTCGCCGAACGGGTCATTGCGTGACCATTGGATGGCGACAATGTGCAGCCCACGCTCAAACAACCGTATTTTTGGCAACCTGAATTTCGGGAGCAATCGCTGATGGCCAGGATAACCCGCGCTTCCTATGCGCAGATGTATGGCCCGACGGTCGGCGACAAGGTGCGGCTTGCCGACACCGAGCTGTTCATCGAGGTCGAGAAGGATCTCACCGTTTACGGCGAGGAAGTGAAATTCGGCGGCGGCAAGGTCATCCGCGACGGCATGGGCCAGAGCCAGGTCACGCGGGCGGGCGGCGCCGTCGACACCGTCATCACCAACGCGCTGGTCGTCGACGCGCTAGCCGGCATCGTAAAGGCCGATATCGGCCTGAAGGATGGCCGCATCGCGGCAATCGGCAAGGCCGGTAATCCCGATACGCAGGATGGCGTCACCATCATCATCGGCCCGGGCACCGAGATCATCGCCGGCGAAGGTAAGATCCTGACGGCCGGCGGCTTCGACGCGCATATCCATTTCATCTGCCCGCAGCAGATCGAGGAAGCGCTGATGAGCGGCATCACGACGATGCTGGGCGGCGGCACCGGTCCGGCGCACGGCACCCTGGCCACCACCTGCACGCCGGGGCCATGGCACATGGCGCGCATGATCCAGTCCTTCGACGCCTTCCCGATGAATATCGGCCTGTCCGGCAAGGGCAATGCCTCAAAGCCGGCGGCGCTCGAGGAGATGGTGCTGGCCGGCGCCTGCTCGCTGAAGCTGCATGAGGACTGGGGCACGACGCCGGCGGCGATCGACTGCTGCCTGTCGGTCGCCGACGATTACGACGTGCAGGTGATGATCCACACCGACACGCTGAACGAGTCCGGCTTCGTCGAGAACACGGTGGCGGCGATCAAGGGCCGCACCATCCATGCCTTCCACACCGAGGGCGCCGGCGGCGGCCACGCGCCCGACATCATCAAGGTCTGCGGCCTGCCCAACGTCATCCCGTCCTCGACCAATCCGACCCGGCCATACACCGTCAACACGCTCGCCGAGCATCTCGACATGCTGATGGTCTGCCATCATCTTTCGCCGTCGATCCCCGAGGACATCGCCTTTGCCGAAAGCCGCATCCGCAAGGAGACGATCGCGGCCGAGGACATCCTGCACGACATCGGCGCCTTCTCGATCATCTCTTCCGACAGCCAGGCCATGGGCCGTGTCGGCGAGGTGGCGATCCGCTGCTGGCAGACCGCCGACAAGATGAAGCGCCAGCGTGGCGCGCTGCCCGGCGAGACCGGCGACAATGACAATTTCCGCGTCCGCCGCTACATCGCCAAATACACGATCAACCCGGCGATCGCGCACGGCCTGTCGAAGGAGATCGGCTCGATAACGGTCGGCAAACGCGCCGATCTGGTGCTCTGGAACCCGGCCTTCTTCGGCGTGAAGCCGGAGATGGTGCTGGTCGGCGGCACGATCGCCGCCGCACCCATGGGCGATCCCAACGCCTCGATCCCGACGCCGCAGCCGATGCACTACCGGCCGATGTTCGGCGCCTATGGCAAGGCGCTGACCAATTCTTCGGTCACCTTCGTCTCGAAGGCCGCCTTCGATGCCGGCCTGCAGGGCAGGCTGGGTGTCGATAAGGCGATGATCGCGGTCGAGAACACGCGCGGCGGCATCGGCAAGCACTCGATGGTGCTCAACGACGCCACCCCTCATGTCGAAGTCGATCCGGAAACCTACGAGGTGCGCGCCGACGGCGAGCTCCTGACCTGTGAGCCGGCGACGGTGCTGCCGATGGCGCAGCGGTATTTTCTGTTTTAGGATCGGTGCGCCCACAGAATATCGGACGCATCCATGAATGAGCAAAAGAAGCTGGCGGTGATTTCCAAGATGGGCGCGCTGCGAAAATACAATGGCGGCGTTACCCCGCTCACCATGCCGCTTGTTACGCTGGAAGAATATTTTGATGGGGCTGAAGGTGAAGCCGGATTGCTCTGCAACAGTGCGGAGGCGCCGGACAATGATACGATTCTGGCAACATTTCAGTCGATACGCAAAAGGCCCGAAGTTCACGACGTTCGGATAGCAATTGTGCAGTGTGATGATGGAGAATGGCCGTTCTCCGACAAGGTCGTCGTCACAACGCGCGCCGGTGAAGAAGATGTCGTCGGCTGGTTGCCGTCAGGGTTTGAACCGGACGAAACTTGGGAAGGCGATGTGGATCATCTACCGGCCGAGCAGGTTGAAGTTCCTGCGGGCTACCGAAAGCTATGGCTGTGGTATGACTGACTTCAATGATCGGGTCTGCTCGTAGATGGCCACCGAAATCGCTTCTCCCCACGACATCTTCCCGCATATCCGCATCGTCATGGGCATGGTGATCGGCCTTGGCGTCACCCGGCTGCTTTCGGGAACCGCCCACATCGTCCAGCATCCCGGCCAGTACCGGCTCTATGCGGTGCACCTTGCCTGGGTCGCCTCGGTGCTGTTGATGCTGGTGCATTTCTGGTGGTGGGAGTTCGGGCTCTACGCCATCGAGAACTGGACCTTCGGCAAATATCTCTTCATCATCTTCTACGCCATCACCCTGTTCCTGCTCTGCGCGCTACTGTTTCCGGATTCGATGCTCGATTACACCGGCTACGAGGACTATTTTTATTCGCGCCGCGCCTGGTTCTTCGGGCTGCTTGGCGCGACCTACCTGCTCGATGTCGTCGACACGCTGCTCAAGGGCCCGGAGCATTTCGCCCGCTTCGGCAACGAATATCTGATCCGCACCCCGGTCTTCGTGGCGCTCTGCCTCGTGGCGATCCTGGTGCGCGACCGCCGCTTCCATATCGCCTTCGTGGCGGTTGCGCTGATCTATCAGATTTCGTTCATCCTGCGGCTCTTCGACACCATCGTCTGATCGGGAGCAATCGTCTAGGGTCGCGAGGAAAGAGGGTTCAACCATGTACAAGGCCGTCGGATCACGCGGATCCCGGGTCAGCCGCGTTCTCTGGATGCTCGAGGAACTCGGGGAGCCCTATGAGTTCGCCGAGGTCACGCTGCGCTCACCCGAGGCCTATGCGCTCAACCCGTCGGGCAAGGTGCCGATCCTGATCGACGGCGATCTGAAAATCACGGATTCGGCGGCGATCTGCGTCTATCTGGCGGACAAGCATGCCGACAAAGGCATGGGCGCCAATTCCGGTCTTGCCGGCCGCGCCGAGATGGATTCCTGGATGCATTTCGCCCAGAGCGAGCTGGAAGCGCCATTGTGGAACAAGCTGCGCCACCGCTTCCTCTTGCCCAAGGACATCCGGGTCGATGTCGGCCCGGCCACGATCTATGATTTCGCATCCGAAATAAAGGCGCTGGACCGCCGGCTTGGCGATAAGCCCTTTGCGTTGGGCGATCGGTTCTCAGCTGTCGACGTGCTGCTCGGCGACATGGGCGCCTGGGCGCGTGCCGGAAGATTCCCGATCGACTCTGACCGGGTCGGCGCCTATTTCGACCGCGTGCTGTCGCGACCTGCTCGCGGCCGCGCGCAAGCCAATGGCGGAGCCATGAAATGAAACTCAACATCACCACCGATTTCACCAAGTTCCCGCGCGCCGTTTCGGTTCTTCCTGCCGGCGAAGCCGGCTCGGCTGCGCCCTATGACAAGGCCATGCTGCCGCATGACGAGCGGCATCTGCGCCGCCGCGCCATCGAGACGACGGCCGGTGACAAGGTGCTGGTCGACCTGCCCGAACCCGTCGCACTCGCGAATGGTGACCGGCTGGTGCTGGAAGACGGCCGCCAGCTCGAAATCGTCGCGGCGCCGCAGGAGGTCTACGATATCCGTGCCCGCGATGCCGTGCACCTTGCCGAGCTCGCCTGGCACATCGGCAACCGCCATCTCGCGGCGGCGATCGAGCCGAGCCGCATCCTCATCCTCCGCGACCATGTCATCAAGGCAATGCTCGAAGGCCTCGGCGCCAAAGTGAGCGAGGTTCTGCAACCGTTCAGCCCGGTGCGCGGCGCCTATTCCGGGCACGGCCACGATCATGCGCATGATCATCATGGTCACGATCATCACGACCATGATCACGCGCACGACCATCATGATCACGACCATCACCACCACGACCATGGTCACCACCATCACCATGACTGAGCGGTCTTCCAGCGTCGCGCTTTTGCGGCTGATGGCCTGGCTGTCGCCGGCCTTTCCGGTCGGTGGCTTCTCCTACAGCCATGGGCTCGAGCGCGCGGTACATGACGGGCTGATCGCCGATCGCCAGGATCTGGCCGGCTGGCTGGAGACGCTGGTCGAGATGGGTTCGGGCTGGAACGACGCCGTGCTCTTCGCTGAAAGCTGGCGTCGCGCGCGCGACGGCGGCGACGTCAACGAGGTTGCAGCTCTGGCCGAGGCGCTCGCCGGCTCACAGGAGCGTCATACCGAAACCATGCTGCAGGGCTCGGCCTTCCTCCAGGCGGCGTCCGCCTGGCCGTCGCCGGCGCTGCAGCGTCTGCCGGCCGATTGCCCCTATTGCATCGCAGTCGGTGCTGTTGCCGGCAGCGGCGGTGTCGGTCTCCCAGAAGCGCTGTCCGCCTTCCTGCAGGCCTTCTTCTCCAATCTCGTCCAGGCGGCGATCAGGCTCGGTGTCGTTGGCCAAACCGATGCCGTCGCATTGTTAGCCGGCTTTGAGCCTTTGGCCTTGACGACTTCCGCTCGCGCCGCGGCTTCGACGCTCGACGATCTCGGCGGCGCGGCTTTCATGTCAGAGATCATGGCGATGCAGCACGAAACGCAATACTCGCGGCTGTTCCGCTCATGACCGCCCTCGCCATCATCCTCTCCTTCGTCCTGCTTCTGATCACCTCGCTGCACGTATATTGGGGCATAGGCGGCATCTGGCCGGGCACCGACAAGGCATCCTGCGCGCGCGCCGTCGTCGGCTTCCGCGGCGTCGATGAGATGCCGTCGGCAGTCGCGAGCTTCGCCGTCGCGGCCTGCCTAGTATTGGCGACGCTCTGGCCGCTGGCGCTGGCCGGCGTTTTTGCCACGCCCTTTCCAAGGGAGGGCCTGGCCGTCACGGCGTTGATGATCGGCCTCGTCTTTCTCGGCCGCGGCATTGCCGGCTTCACGCCCTGGTGGCGCCGGCTCGCCTCCGAACAGCCTTTCGCGCGGCTCGACCAGCGCCTCTATTCGCCGCTCTGCCTGGTGATTGGGCTCAGCTTCGCCATCCTTGCTATTTCGGAGTTTCCGGCATGACGTCGAAAAACGGTCCTCTTCGCATCGGCATCGGCGGCCCGGTCGGCTCGGGCAAGACGACGCTCACCGAAAAGCTCTGCAAGGCGCTGCGCGACGACTTCTCCATCGCCGTCGTCACCAACGACATCTACACCAAAGAGGATGCGATGATGTTGGCCCGCCTGCAGGCGCTGCCGGAGGAGCGTATCGTCGGCGTCGAGACCGGCGGCTGCCCGCACACGGCGATTCGCGAGGACGCCTCGATCAATCTGCGGGCGATCGCCGAGCTGAACCGGAAATTCCCGGATCTCGACATCATCTTCATCGAGTCCGGCGGTGACAATCTCGCCGCCACCTTCTCGCCGGACCTTGCCGACCTGACACTTTATGTCATCTCGGTCTGCCAGGGCGAGGAAATCCCGCGCAAGGGCGGACCGGCCATCACCCGGTCGGATTTCCTCATCATCAACAAGAGCGATCTGGCGCCCTATGTGAACGTCAACCTCGACGTGATGGAGAGCGATGCCGGCCGCATGCGCGGCAAGCGCCCCTTCGGCTTCACCGACCTCTCGCGCGGCAAGGGGTTGCAGGAGGTGATCGATTTCATCGTCGAGCAGGGCGGGCTGCAATCGGCGCGCCCGGCGGCCTGACTCTCTGACCTACCAGTTTGCGGTTGCTGGTCGGGGCTGGGTTCGGCATTGTTTGGAAAACCCGGAGGATTTTCGATGAGCCTTGCCCGCCTGCACAAGGAGCCGCTGAGCAACCTGCCCTATTACAAGGAGCGGGTCGACCTCGCCGCCGCCTTCCGCTGGACCGCCCGGCTCAACATGCATGAGGCGGTGGCCAACCACTTCTCGCTGTCGGTCAACGAGGACGGTACGAAGTTCCTGATGAACCCGAACCAGGTGCATTTCTCGCGCATCAAGGCGAGCGACCTGCTTTTGATCGACGCCAACGACCCCGAAACGCTCTCCGGCCCCAATGCGCCCGACCCGACCGCCTGGGGCCTGCATGGCGCCATCCATCGCAACGTCCGGCATGCGCGCTGCGCCATGCATGTCCATTCGATCCACGCCACGGTGCTTGCCTCGCTGGCCGATTCGACCTTACCGCCTGTCGACCAGAACTCAGCCATGTTCTTCAACCGCCATGTCGTCGACGCCAACTACGGCGGGCTGGCTTTCGAGGAGGAGGGAGAGCGCTGCTCGCAGCTTCTGACCGATCCCAAGGTCAAGGTGATGGTCATGGGCAATCACGGCGTCATGGTCATCGGCGACAGTGTCGCGGACACCTTCAACCGCATGTTCTATTTCGAGCGCGCCGCCGAGACCTACATCAAGGCGCTGTGGACCGGCCGGCCGCTGCGCACGCTCTCCGACGAGATCGCCGAAAAGACCGCGAGCGAGATGGACGACTATCCCGGCCAGGCCGAACGCCATCTGGCCGAGCTGAAGGCAATCCTCGACGAGGAAGAGCCGGTCTACCGGAATTGAGGCGTTTTCACTACGCTATGCATATATCTTGTGTGACTGGCGTGACTGATCGGCCCGAAGCTTGATTGCCACGTGGTTCCCCCAATCCGTCGCTGCTTCGCAGCGCCACCTTTCCCCTCTCCGGAGGGAAAGGAAGTAGCGTTGCTGGACGCGCGTTGACCACAAGAAAGCTTGGCGCTTTCCTCTACCCCGTCGATCGGGGGAGAGGTGGCTCGGCGAAGCCGAGACGGAGTGGGGGTCGACCAGCGCTACATTAGACAATGCATGCGCCAAGCTGCCACGCACGCTATCGCCAAGGACCAGCCGCTTGGAAATGCGTGTATGCCGTGGCGTTTCACGGGGAGAAGGTGCCCGAAGGGCGGATGAGGGGCGGCGCCGACCTCTGAAAGCTTGCTCAGAGCCCCAATTGCGCCCGTAATTCCTCGGCGCTGTTGATGACGATGGCGCCGGGCGGTCCTGCCATCGGCGCTTCCGGCCAGAAGATCGTCTTCATGCCGGCGGCCAGCCCGGCCATGGCGCCGGTGAGGCTGTCGTCGACGGCGAATGCGTCCGCCGGATCGACGCCGGCGAGATAGGCGGCGCGCAGGAAGGGCTCGGGAAGCGGCTTGCCGTCGATCACGTCGTTGCGGCTGACCGTTAGCATACCGGGATAAGTGAGGCCGACGGCGGTCAGATTGGCGTCGACGATCAGCCGATCGGAATTCGACACCACCGCCTGCTCGACGCCGAGCGCGCGCAATTCGTCGAACACCTCGATCGCGCCGGGGCGCGGCTTCAGCGTCTCGGCCATCGGCAAATAGTGATCGTATTTGCGCACGATCCAGTCGTCGAACGGCAATGACAGGCCGAACTGGTCGCGCAGCATCTCGTAGACCGGCCACGCGGCGATACCCAGCACCCGTTCATGCAGGTCGTGCGGCGGGGCGATGCCGACGCTGCGCAAGGCGGCCGCAAGTGCTGCCTCATGCAGCGGCTCGCTGTCGACCAGCGTTCCGTCCATATCCCAGAAAACGGCTTTCGGCGTCATGCGCGGCTCCCTTCGCCGCTCCCCTTAATGCGTTTCCCGGTCGAGATAAACCGTCCCGCTGGCAAATGGTTGGACAAGCGACGTCTTGATCCTTGAGGAGGCAGGAACGCGCCCAAGCAATTGCTCTTTCGATAGACAATTGCGCGTTGGCGTAATCGCTGTAAGCTATGGCGCCCGTTTCAGCATCGCGCGGGCTGGGAGGCAGGACGTGAATTCGCGACAGGAAACCGGCAACACCAGGTTGGACGACGCCGCGCGCGCCGGCTGGCTTTACTATGTTGCCGGCAACACACAGGACCAGATCGCCGCCAAGCTCGGCATCTCCAGGCAGACGGCGCAGCGGCTGGTGTCGCTCGCCATGTCGGAGGGACTGATCAAGGTGCGGGTCGACCATCCGATCGCCAATTGCCTCGACCTCGCCGCCCGGCTGCGCTCGCGCTTCGCGCTCGACCTCGTCGAAGTGGTGCCGAGCGATCCGACCTCGAGCTCGACGACGATCGGCATCGCCGAGGCCGCAGCGGCCGAGATCGAACGCCGGCTGCGCTCGGACTCCCCCATCGTCATGGCGATCGGCACCGGACGCACGCTGAAGGCGGCGATCGAGCAGCTGCCGCCGATGGAATGCCCGCAGCACAAGGTGGTGTCCTTGACCGGCAACATCTCGCCCGACGGCTCGGCCGCCTTCTACAACGTCATCTTCACCATGGCCGACCGTGTCAAGGCGCGGTCCTTTCCGATGCCGCTGCCGGTCATCGCCTCCTCGCCGGAAGAGCGCGACATGCTGCTCAACCAGCCGATGATCCAGCCGACCCTGGCATTGGCTGCCGAGGCCGACGTCACCTTCATCGGCATCGGCGATCTCGGTCCGAAGGCGCCGCTCTATGAGGACGGTTTCATCTCGGAAAGCGAGTTGAAGGCGCTGCAGAAGGCGGGCGGCATCGCGGAGATCGTCGGTTGGGTGTTCGACCGCGAAGGCCGCATGATCGAAGGCATCACCAACGACCGCGTCTCATCCGCCGCCTTGCCGTCGCGCGAGAAGTCGCTGGTCATCGCCTTGGCGATGGGCGAGCGCAAGCTGCCGGGCATCCTGGCGGCGGTCAACCGCCGGCTGGTCAACGGCCTCATCACCGATGAACGCACGGCCGCGGCGCTGCTCGCAGGCTGACTGCCGATAAAAAAGAGCTGGCTATTGGGACGGTCCGCGCGGGTCGTTGCCGTCGAGGAAACCCATGTCGCGCTGCAGATGCGGCGACAGGTCCCGAACATCGACATAGCCGCGCCGCCGGCGGGCAAGCCGTGAAAATTCGCGCGCCAGCAGGTAAAACCAGCCTTGCGCCGGCGTGGAAACGAGCTTTTCCTGCACCGTGGTCATGATCGTCAGCCTTCGCTAAAGCAATTCCAGGAAAAGTGTGAGCGGTTATCCGTCCGGAATTGCATAAAATCAAAGAGTTAGAGCGTTTTGCCGTTTCCGTGAAACGGCGAAGCGCTTGGTGCTTGAACTGGATTGATCGTCGACCCCAAATATCGGGTTGGCGGCTTTGCGCTTCCAATTAAACCTCGATCATGACCCATAAGGAGGTTTTATGCCCGATCTGAGCTCTCCGCAGCTTGCGCCGCTGCCGCCGCTGCAGGCGATCCGGGTGTTCGAGGCGGTTGCGAGGCACCTGTCCTTCACCAAGGCGGCGCAGGAACTGGGCATGACCCAGGCGGCGGCGAGCTACCAGATCAAGGTGCTCGAGGAACGCATCGGCGCGCCGCTGTTCCTGCGCCGTCCAAAGCAGATCGAACTGACCGAGCCCGGCCAGCGCCTGGCGCCGGCCGTCAGCGAGGCTTTCGCCATCCTGGGGCAGGCCTATGCCGCGGCGCGCGGCGGCGCCGACGGGCTGCTGTGTGTCACCACCGTGCTGACCTTCGCCTCGAACTGGCTGGCGCAGCATCTGGGCTCGTTCCAGCTCGCCCATCCGGCACTTGCCGTGCGGCTCGACACGTCGAGCCGGCTCACCGATTTCGCGCGCGAGGACGTCGATCTCGCCATTCGCTCCGGCGGCGGCAAGTGGCCGGGCCTGGAGTCGCACAAACTGCTCGACGCCGATTTCACGCCGATGCTGAGCCCGAAGCTCGCGGCGAGCATCGGCGGCGTCAGCGAGCCGGCCGATCTGTTGCGCTTGCCGATCCTCGATCCCGGCGACATCTGGTGGACGCAATGGTTCGAGGCCGCCGGCGTCGCCGGACACGACCTCGCCAAACGGCCCGGCTCCAGCATGGGCGCGCAGGCTTATGAGGCGAACGCGGCGATGGCCGGCCACGGCGTCGCGATCCTGACCAGGGCCTTGTTCAAGAACGAGATCGCCGACGGCCGCCTGGTCCAGCCTTTCGACCTCGTAGGCGACGACGGCCATGCCTATTGGCTGGTCTACCCGACGGCGCGCCGCAACGTGCCGAAGATCCGCGCCTTCCGCGACTGGATATTGGCCGAAATCGCTTGCCCCTAGGCTAACCGTCTCTAGCTACTTTCTCGATGTTACCGACCGGCGTCGCCGGATCGGGTCACGTTGCGTCATTTCTGCTGCGCTGCAGCATCGATTCCGCCTTGACATAAATCACGGTAAGTGAGTAATTGCCCAAAGCCAAGGCAAATGCTCAACTTGGTTTATGGGAGGAATTTGATGAAACTTCGCACGCTCACCCTGGGCCTGTTGTCGGCCAGCGCCCTTGCTTTCGCCGCGCATGCCGAATCCATCACCATCGCCACCGTCAACAATGGCGATATGGTCCGCATGCAGAAGCTGACCGACGACTTCACCAAGGCTAACCCCGACATCCAGCTCAACTGGGTCACGCTTGAAGAGAATGTGCTGCGCGAGCGCGTCACCACCGACATCGCCACCAAGGGTGGCCAGTACGACGTCATGACCATCGGCACCTACGAAGTTCCGATCTGGGCCAAGCAGAGCTGGCTCCTGCCGCTCGACAAGCTCGGCGACGACTACGACGTCAAGGACATCATCCCGGCCATCGCCGGTGGCCTTTCGGTCGACGGCAAGCTCTATGCCGCGCCCTTCTACGGCGAAAGCTCCTTCGTCATGTACCGCAAGGACCTGATGGAGAAGGCCGGCCTCAAGATGCCCGACGCCCCGACCTGGGACTTCATCAAGCAGGCCGCCGACAAGATGACCGACCGCGCCAACGGCGTGAACGGCGTCTGCCTGCGCGGCAAGGCCGGCTGGGGCGAGAACATGGCCTTCCTCACCGCCATGTCGAACTCCTTCGGCGCCCGCTGGTTCGACGAGAACTGGAAGCCGCAATTCGACCAGCCGGAATGGAAGAAGACGCTGCAGTTCTATGTCGACCTGATGAAGGCCGACGGTCCGGAAGGCGCTTCGTCCAACGGCTTCAACGAGAACCTGGCGCTCTTCCAGCAGGGCAAGTGCGGCATGTGGATCGACGCCACCGTCGCCGCTTCCTTCGTCTCCGATCCGAAGGCCTCGAAGGTCGCAGACAAGGTCGGCTATGCGCTGGCGCCGGACAACGGCCTCGGCAAGCGCGGCAACTGGCTGTGGGCATGGTCGCTGGCGATCCCAGCCGGCACCCAGAAGGCCGATGCCGCCGAGAAGTTCGTCTCCTGGGCTACCAGCAAGCACTACGCCGAACTGGTTGCGGCGAAGGAAGGCTGGGCCAACGTTCCTCCGGGCACGCGCTCCTCGCTCTACGCCAATGCCGAGTACCAGAAGGCAGCGCCCTTCGCCAAGATGACGCTGGACTCCATCAATGCCGCCGATCCGACGCACCCGACCGTCAAGGCGGTGCCTTATGTCGGCGTGCAGTTCGTCGCCATTCCTGAATTCCAGGGCCTCGGCACCACCGTCGGCCAGCTCTTCTCGGCGGCTCTTGCCGGCCAGTCGAGCGTCGACGATGCGCTGAAGCAGGCCCAGGACGCGGCCACCGCGGCAATGACCGAAGGCGGCTACATCAAGTAAGGCTCCTCCCGGTGCCGAATGCCGGTCGCGCATCATGACCGGCAGGTGGCCGCCCGAAACCCAGTTCGGGCGGCCACTTTTCAAAACCGGGAATATTCTGGCACAACTCTGAAAATCCGGCTGACCTTGGAAGGGTGACCGTCATGGCTACTCAGCAAACCCGTTCGCTTGCCCGTTTCATGATGGCGCCATCGGTGGTCCTGCTGTTCGTCTGGATGATCGTGCCGCTCGTCTTCACGATCTACTTTTCGCTCCTGCAGTACAATCCGCTGAACCCGATCCGCGACGGCTTCGTCTGGTTCGCCAACTACAAGCTCTTCTACTCCAATCCGGCGTTCTTCGCCGCCATCCTCAACACGCTCACCATCGTCGTCAGCGTGCTGGTCATCACCGTGGTCGGCGGCATCCTTCTTGCGATGCTGCTCGATCAGCCGATCTGGGGCCAGGGCATCGTGCGCATCCTGGTCATCTCGCCGTTCTTCGTCATGCCGCCGGTCGCGGCACTGGTCTGGAAGAACATGATCATGCACCCGCAATATGGCGTCTTCGCCGACATAGCGCGCTTCTTCGGCGCCGAGCCGATAGACTGGTTCGGGCAGCATCCGCTGACCGCCGTCATCCTCATCGTCGCCTGGCAGTGGCTGCCCTTCGCCACGCTGATCCTGCTCACTTCGCTGCAGTCGCTCGACGGCGAGCAGAAGGAAGCGGCCGAGATGGATGGCGCCGGTTTCCTCAGCCGCTTCATCTACCTGACGCTGCCGCATATGTCGCGCGCCATCACCGTCGTCATCCTGATCCAGACGATCTTCCTGCTCTCGGTCTATGCCGAGATCCTGGTCACCACCAATGGCGGCCCGGGCTATGCCTCCACCAACCTGCCTTTCCTCGTCTACCAGAAGGCGCTGCTGGAGTTCAAAATCGGTCAGGCATCCGCCGGTGGCGTGATCGCCGTCATTCTCGCCAACATCGTTGCCTTCTTCGCCATGCGCGCCGTCGGCAAGAACCTCGACAAATAGGGAGGACAAGATGGCCCGCGCAGTCACCACCCAGCACAAGACCATCGCCACGGCCGCGGCCTGGATCGTCGCCCTGCTGATCTTCTTTCCGATCCTTTATACGATCATCACCTCGTTCAAATCCGAGCAGGAGGCGATCCAGGGCTTCAACCTGATCCCGTCGGGCACTACGGAGAGCTACGCCGAGGTGCAGGCGCAGAGCGGCTACTTCAAGTTCTTCCTGAACTCGGTGATCCTGTCGGTCGGCTCGACGCTGCTCGCGATCCTGATCGCGGTTCCGGCGGCCTGGTCGATGGCCTTCTCGCCGACCAAGCGGACCAAGGACATCCTGATGTGGATGCTCTCCACCAAGATGATGCCGGCCGTCGCGGTGCTGTTCCCGATCTACCTGATCTTCCGCGATAGCGGCCTGCTCGACAGCCGCATCGGCCTCACCGTGATGCTGATGCTGATCAACCTGCCGATCGTGGTCTGGATGCTCTACACTTACTTCCGCGAGATCCCGGGCGAGATCCTGGAAGCGGCGCGCATGGATGGCGCCTCGCTATGGAACGAGATCATCTATGTGCTGACGCCGATGGCCGTTCCAGGCATTGCCTCGACCATGCTTTTGAACATCATCCTGGCCTGGAACGAGGCGTTCTGGACGATCCGTCTCACCACCACCAACGCAGCGCCGCTCACCGCCTTCATCAGCTCCTTTTCCAGTCCGCAAGGTCTGTTCTGGGCCAAGCTCTCGGCGGCCTCGACGCTGGCGATCGCGCCGATCCTGATCATGGGCTGGTTCAGCCAGAAGCAGCTGGTGCGCGGCCTCACCTTTGGTGCCGTGAAGTAAGAACGCCACGCGGCGGACGACGAAGACTATCCCCGGGAGGAAACCATGGGAAATATCACGCTCAAGAACGTCTCCAAGTCCTTTGGGTCGACGTCGATCATTCCGAACATCGACCTCAATATCGAGGACGGCGAGTTCGTCGTGTTCGTCGGCCCGTCGGGCTGCGGCAAGTCCACGCTGCTCAGGCTGATCGCCGGGCTCGAGGACACCAGCGGTGGCACCATCAGCATCGACGGCCGCGACGTTACCGGCGAGGCGCCGGCCAAGCGCAAGCTTGCCATGGTGTTCCAGTCCTACGCGCTCTACCCGCATATGACGGTCGCCAAGAACATCGCCTTCCCGTTGAAGATGGCCGGCGAGGACCAGGCGACCATCGACAGGAAGGTGAAGGACGCCGCCCGCGTGCTCAACCTCACCAACTACCTCGAGCGCCGTCCGGGCCAGCTCTCGGGCGGTCAGCGCCAGCGCGTCGCCATCGGCCGCGCTATCGTGCGCCAGCCTTCGGCCTTCCTGTTCGACGAGCCGCTGTCCAACCTCGACGCGGCACTTCGCGGCACCATGCGGCTGGAGATCAGCGAGCTGCACCATCAGCTGAAGACGACGATGATCTACGTCACCCACGACCAGGTCGAAGCCATGACCATGGCCGACAAGATCGTCGTGCTCAACGCTGGCAACATCGAGCAGGTCGGCTCGCCGATGGAGCTTTACAAGACGCCGAAGAACCTCTTCGTCGCCGGCTTCATAGGCTCGCCCAAGATGAACCTGATCGAAGGCGCGCCGGCCGACAAATACGGCGCCAAGACGATCGGCATCCGGCCCGAGCATCTCAACATCTCGACCACGGCCGGCGACTGGAAGGCGACGGTCGGCGTTGCCGAGCATCTCGGCTCCGACACCTTCCTGCACGCCCAGGCCGACGGCATCGGCACCGTCAATGTGCGCGCTGATGGCGAGGTCGCGGTCAAGCATGGCGACACCATCTACCTGACCCCGGACAAGGCCAAGCTGCATCGCTTCGGCGCCGACGGCAAGGCGCTGGCCCAGTGAGGACGGCAAAGTGAGGTTGAAAGGCAAATCGGCGCTGATCAGCGGATCGGCGCGCGGCATCGGCAGGGCCTTCGCCGAAGCCTATGCGCGCGAAGGTGCGACGGTCGCGATTGCCGATATCAATCTCGAAGCGGCGGAAGCGACGGCCAAGGCGATCGGTTCCGCGGCTTACGCGGTCCGGCTCGACGTCACCGATCAGTCCTCGATCGAGGCGGCGGTGAAGGCGGTCGAGGCGAAGACCGGAAGCCTCGACATCCTGGTCAACAACGCCGCGATCTTCGACCTGGCGCCGATCGTCGAGATAAGCAGGGCGAGCTACGAAAAGCTGTTTTCGGTCAATGTCGCCGGCACGCTGTTCATGCTGCAGGCCGCGGCGCGCTCGATGATCGCACGTGGCAAGGGCGGCAGGATCATCAACATGGCGAGCCAGGCCGGCCGCCGCGGCGAGCCGCTGGTCGCGGTCTACTGCGCCACCAAGGCGGCAGTCATTTCGCTCACCCAGTCGGCGGGGCTCGACCTGATCAAGCACCGCATCAACGTCAACGGCATCGCGCCGGGCGTCGTCGACAGCGATATGTGGGATGAGGTCGACGCGCTGTTCGCTAAATACGAGAACCGGCCTAGAGGCGAGAAGAAGCGGCTGGTCGGCGAGGGCGTTCCCTATGGTCGCATGGGCAGGCCGGAGGACCTCGCCGGCATGGCGGTTTTCCTCGCCAGCGACGAGGCCGAATACATTGTCGCCCAGACCTACAATGTCGATGGCGGGCAATGGATGAGTTGAACGGTTGAGGGGGGAAGGCGCTTCTCTCTTTCCTCCGGAGAAGACGCCATGGGGCAGGTGAGGGGCAGCATGCCGGAACACCAGATGCTGCCCCTCATCCTCGCTCTCCCAAGGAGGCGGAACAGTCGGGCTGCGGATCGGCCAAAGGGTAAACTGAGATGACCGTGAAACTCTCTTCCTCCAACCTCGCCAAGCTGCCGGCCAACGTCGCCGGCCCGAAATACGACCGCTCGAAGCTAAAGGCAGGCATCGTCCATTTCGGCGTCGGCAATTTCCACCGCTCGCACCAGGCGGTCTATCTCGACGACCTGTTCGGCGCCGGCGAGGGGCATGACTGGGCGCTGATCGGCGCCGGCGTGTTCGAAGGCGAGAAGATCGGCCGCTCCAAGCTGCAGGAACAGGACTGGCTGACCACGGTCGTCGAGCAGGACCAGGGCCATATGAGCGCCCGCGTCACCGGCGCCATGATCGATTTCCTGATGCCCGGCGATGCCGCCGCGCTCATCGACCAGCTGGCCGATCCTGCGATCAAGATCGTCTCTTTGACCATCACCGAAGGCGGCTATTTCATCGACCCGGCTTCGGGCAAGTTCAACCCGGCCCATCCCGACATCGTTGCCGACGCGCAGCCGGGTGCCACGCCGAAGACCGTGTTCGGCATCATCCTGGCCGGCCTGTTGCGCCGGCGCGCCGACGGCATCGTGCCGTTCACCGTCATGTCCTGCGACAACATCCCTCATAACGGCCACGTCACCTCCGACGGCGTCATTGGCCTCGCCCGGCTGATCGACGAGGACCTGGCCAAATGGGTGGAGGACAAGGTCGCGTTCCCGAATGGCATGGTCGACCGCATCACCCCGGCCACCACCGACCGCGAGCGCAAGATCCTCGCCGACGATTTCGGCCTGGAGGACAATTGGCCGGTGTTCTGCGAGCCGTTCAAGCAATGGGTGCTGGAGGATCGTTTCACCGCCGGTCGCCCGGCGCTGGAAAAGGTCGGCGTGCAGTTCGTCAAGGATGTCTCGCCTTACGAGCTGATGAAGATCCGCATCCTCAATGGCGGTCACGCCACCATCGCCTATCCGGCCGGGTTGATGGACATCCACTTCGTGCATGAAGGCATGCAGGAGCCGCTGGTGCGCGCCTTCCTGTCCAAGCTCGAGCATGACGAGATCATCCCGACCGTGCCGCCGGTGCCGAACACCGATCTGGAGGACTACTACCAGCTCATCGAGCGCCGCTTCTCCAATCCCAAGATCGGCGACACCATCCGCCGGCTTTGCCTCGATGGCTCCAATCGCCAGCCGAAATTCATCATCCCGACGATCGCCGACCGGCTGAAGGCGGGCAAGGGCGCCGCCGGTCTCGCGCTGGAATCGGCCTTGTGGTGCCGCTATTGCTTCGGCACCACCGACAGCGGCGCCGTCATCGAGCCCAACGACCCGAGCTGGGACCGCATGCAGGCGACCGCGAAAGCGGCGAAAACCGATCCGAAAGCCTGGCTGGCGATGGAGGATATCTATGGCGATGTCGGCCGCTCGCCCGTTTTCGCCGAGGCCTTCGCCCACGCCTTGAAGGTCCTGTGGGCGAACGGCGCGCGCGAAACCCTGACGCGCTATCTCGCCGGCAAGCTCTGACGCTCGACTGGAAGCATGTCGCGATGACGCCGGAACTGGTCATCTTCGACTGTGACGGCGTGCTGGTCGACAGCGAGGCGCTTTCGGTCACCGCGCTGCTCGGCATGATCGAGCTCGCCGGCGGCACGGTGAGCGAGGACGCCGCCTACGAGCATTTCCTCGGCAAGAGCATGAAGAGCGTGCGCGAGATCCTCGGCCGCGACTTCGGGCTGGAGATCAACGACCAGCATCTGACCGCCATGCGCGTCGACCTGATGCGCAAATTCCGCGAGGAATTGAAGCCGATCCCGGGCGTCAAGGACGTGCTGCCGAGGCTCGGCCTGCCTTGCTGCGTCGCTTCGTCCGGCACGCTGGAACGCATCCGCTACGCGCTCGAAGTCACCGGCCTGCTGCCCTTGCTGGAGCCGCATCTCTTCAGCGCCACCATGGTCAAGCGCGGCAAGCCGGCGCCCGACCTTTTCCTCCACGCCGCCGCCTCGATGCGGGCGCATCCGCGCAATTGCCTGGTCATCGAGGACAGCCCCGCCGGCGTCGCCGCGGCGCGCGCGGCCGGCATGCGCGTCCTTGCTTTCACCGGTGGCTCGCATGCCTCCAATCCCGCGCTCAAGGCGCGGCTTGCGTCGACGGAACCGGACTTTATATTCGCTGACATGCTGCAATTGCCCGATCTGATTGCAGGCCTGGGAGCGAGAGAAAAAGCATCTTGACCAAGAGTTTCGTTTGCGCGGTCGATGTCGGCACCGGGAGCGCTCGCGCGGGCATTCTCGACTCTGAAGGCAACCTGCTCGGCCGCGCCGATCACCCGATCGCCATGCATCAGCCCAAGCCCGATCATGCCGAGCATGATTCGGAAGATATCTGGTCGGCCGTGTGCAAGGCGGTGCGGGCCGCCCTGCAGAAATCCGGGGTCGCTGCCGGCGACATCGCCGGCATCTCTTTCGACGCCACCTGCTCGCTGGTCGCGCGCGACAGGCAGGGCAGTCAGATCAGCGTCTCGGTCACCGGCGAGAAGCGCTGGGACACGATAGTCTGGCTCGATCATCGCGCCATCGCCGAAGCCGATGAATGCACGACGAGCGGCCACGCCGTGCTCGACTATATCGGCGGCGTGATGTCGCCGGAGATGGAAACGCCGAAGCTGATGTGGTTGAAGCGCCACCTGCCGAAGACATGGAATGAAGCCGGCTATCTATTCGACCTCGCCGATTTCCTCACCTGGAAGGCATCGGGCTCGCTGGCCCGCTCGCAATGCACCCTGACTGCGAAATGGACCTATCTCGCCCACGAGGAAAAAAGCTGGCGCCGCGACTTCTTCGAGCTCGTCGGCCTGGATGATCTCTTCGAGCACGGCCATCTGCCGGAGAAGGCGAGCCCCGTCGGTACCGATATCGGTCCGCTGACGGCCGAAGCGGCCGCCGAGCTCGGCTTGACCGAAAAATGCCGGGTGGGCGCCGGCGTCATCGACGCCTATGCCGGGGCGCTCGGCGTGCTGGGCGGCTTTGCCGGGGACGAGAAAGACATCAGCCGGCATCTGGCGCTGATTGCCGGCACATCGTCCTGCGTCATGGCGATGTCGCTCGACCCGCAACCCTTCGCCGGCGTCTGGGGCCCCTATTACGGCGCCGCCTTGCCGACGCTGTGGCTCTCGGAAGGCGGCCAGTCGGCCACCGGCGCGCTGCTCGACCACATCATCCGCTGGCACGGCGCCGGCGGCGAGCCGGACGCGGCCATGCATATGAAGATCGCCGGACGGGTCGCCGAGTTGCGCGCCGAGGACGGCGATGAACTGGCGGCAAGACTGCACGTGCTGCCGGATTTCCACGGCAACCGCTCGCCGCTCGCCGACCCGCACGCGGTCGGTGTCATCAGCGGCCTGACGCTCGATGCCTCTTTCGACAGCCTGTGCAAGCTCTATTGGCGCACCGCCGTCGGCATCGCGCTCGGTGTGCGCCATGTGCTTGAGGCGCTGAACGAGAACGGCTATCTGATCGACACGCTGCACGTCACCGGCGGCCACACCAAGAACCCGCTTTTGATGGAGCTCTACGCCGACGCCACCGGCTGCACGGTGGTCGAGCCGCTGGCCGACGAGGCGGTGCTGCTCGGCACCGGCATGGTGGCGGCGACCGCCGCCGGGCTCTTTCCCGATCTCACTGCTGCCTGCGTCGCCATGCAGCAGGGCGGCAGGACGCGCGCCCCCAACAAGGAAGCGGGCGACCGCTTCGACCGCGACTACCGCATCTTCCTCGAAATGCACCGCCAGCGGCAGATGCTCGACGCGATTCGCTAGCCGTTTCCTATTGCTTGCGCAGCGACCTGCCGCTTTCCGCATCGAACAGATGGATGCTCTGCTCCTCGAAGCTGTAGCGCACCGGCGCGCTCTGCTCCGGGCATTCGCGGGCCGGCACCAGCGCGCTGATTTCCTTGCCGCCCGAGCCGAACGTCACCAGCGCGTCATTGCCATGGAACTCGATGAGATCGGCCGTGCCTTGCAGCAGGTTTGCCGCGCCGGCTTCCGCCGTCTTCAGGTCCGGAGGCCGGATGCCGAGCACGACGCGGTCGCCGTGCTGCAGGTAAAAGTCGCTGCCCTCCAGCGATAGCAGCGTTCCGGCGCCGGTCAGCGTCCAGCCGTCGCCCTTCCGGGCGACCATGGCGTCGATGAAATTCATGTTCGGCGTGCCGATGAAGCCGGCTACGAACTGGTTGCCGGGGCGGCGATAGATTTCCGCCGGCGAGCCGATCTGCTCGATCACGCCGTCCTTCAGAAGCACGATGCGGTCGGCAAGCGTCATCGCCTCGAGCTGGTCATGCGTGACATAGACGGTGGTGGTCTTGAGCGACTGGTGCAGCCTGGCGATCTCGACGCGCATATGGTTGCGCAGCTTGGCGTCGAGATTGGAGAGCGGCTCGTCGAACAGGAACACTTTCGGCGTCTTGATCATGGCGCGCGCGATCGCGACGCGCTGCTGCTGGCCGCCGGAAAGCTCGGTCGGCTTGCGGCCGAGATAGGGTTCGAGCCCGAGCGTTTTCGCGACGGCCTCGACGCGCTTCTTGATCTCCGCCGCCGGCACCTTCTGCCGCTTCAGTCCGAAGGCGACGTTGTCGAAGATCGTCATATGCGGATAGAGCGCATAATTCTGGAACACCATGGCGATGCCGCGGTCGCCTGGGTCGAGATCGTTTACCACCTTGCCGCCGATCGACACCTCGCCGCCGCTGATATCCTCCAGCCCCGCCAGCATCCTGAGCAGCGTGGACTTGCCGCAGCCGGACGGGCCAAGGAACACGACGAATTCGTGCTCCTCGATCGCCAGGTTGAGATCGCGGATGACGGAAGTGGCGCCATAGGCCTTGTCGACATGGGAGCAGACGATCGCGGACATCCCTTATCCCTTCTCGCCGGTCAGCAGGATCTGCAGCTTGACGTCCTGCGGCTGGCCTTGCGCGGCGCGCTCGAACGCCTTGATGCTGTCGGAGAAATCATAAGTGCCGGTGATCAGCGGCTTGAGGTCGACCTTGCCGGAGGCGATCAGCTGCAAGGCGCGGTCGAAGATGTTGGCGTAGCGGAACACGGTCTCGATGCGCACTTCCTTCGAGATCGCCGCCGGCACATTGAGCGCGACCGGCTCCACCGGCAGCCCGACCAGCACCACCGCGCCGCCCGGCCGCACGATGTCGAACAGATTGGCGATGGCCTTTGGGCTGCCGCTTGCCTCGAACACGATATCGGCGCCCCAATTGTCGGTGGCGGTCATCACGGCGTCGACCAGCGGCTCCTCGCCGATATTCACGGGCACGATTCCCGGATACTGGGCGGCAATCGCAAGCTTCGGCGCGGAGAAGTCCGAAATCAGCACTTTTGAACAGCCACCGGCCAAAGCGGCCAGCGCGATCATGATGCCGATCGGGCCGCAGCCGACGACCACGGCGACATCGCCCGGCACGATCCTGGCCCGCGTCGCCGCCTGCATGCCGATGGCGAAGGGTTCAACCATCGCGCCTTCGGCGAAGGACACGTTGTCCGGCAGTTTGTAGGTGAAGGCCGCGGGATGCACGGCGTAGGGCGCGAGCACGCCATGCACCGGCGGCGTCGCCCAGAAACTGACGTCGGGGTCGACATTGTAGATGCCGAGCTTGGCCGCGCGCGACGACAGGTTCGGCACGCCGGGCTCCATGCAGACGCGGTCGCCGACCTTCAGGCTCGCGACATTGGCGCCGACCTCGACGATCGTGCCCGAGGCCTCATGGCCGAGCACCATCGGCTGGCGCACGATGTAGCTGCCGATGGCGCCATGCGTGTAGTAGTGCACGTCGCTGCCGCAGACGCCGACCGTGTGGATGGCGATCCTGACGTCGTCCGGTCCGACGTCTTGCGGCAGCGCGATCTCGCGCAGCGACAGTTCGCCTTTTTTCTCAAGCACCAGTGCTCGCATCGGGGTAGGCCTCACTTCAATTGTTCTTTTGCCGGAAAACGGAATTCAGGAAGCCGCTCAAGATCCCGAGGAAGAGCAGCGGCGGCAGCGACAGGAGCACGACCGAGGCGTTGAGGATGCCCCAGGGCACGTTCATGCCTTGCTGGGAGAGTTCGGACGCGACGATCGGCAGCGTCTTGGCGTTGGAGCTCGACAGCATCAGCGCGATCAGGAACTCGTTCCACACCAGCACGAAGCTGAAGGCGATGGCACCGATGAGCGAGCGCGCCGCGACGGGGAGCGCGATCCGCCAGAACACCGAATAGGCGCCGTAGCCGTCGACGAAAGCCGCTTCCTCGATCTCCTTCGGTACGCCCTGGAAGGCGGGAATCGCGAGCCACATGATCACCGAGATGGTGAGCAGCGAATAAGTGACGATCAGCGCGGGAAGCGTGTCGTAGAGACCGACCTGCAGCCAGATCACCATCAATGGAATGGCCACCGCCACCGGCGGCAGGAAGCGCAACGACAGGACGAAGAACTGGATGTCGCCGGCAAAGCGGTTCGGATAGCGCGCCACCGCATAGGCCGCCGGCAGGCCGAGCACGATGCCGATCAGCACCGCCGAGCCGCAGGCCACGATCGAATTGTAGAGCCCGGTCAGCACGCTGTCGCGGCCGAGAATGTAGCCGATATTGGCGAGCGTCGGCGTGAAGATTACCTTCGGCACGCGCGTGATGATGTCGACATTGTTCTTCAGCGCGTTGAGCGCCGTCCACACCAGCGGGAACACGGCAAGGAACCCGGCCAGCGCCAGGACGGCCTTGGCGATCAGGCGGCCCGGTCTCATCCGATACTGCTTCATGCCTGCACCCGCTTCCACAGCATGGTGAAGGTGATGACGGTGGCGATCATCATCAGCACCGCCATGGCCGAAGCGTAGGAGACCTTGCCGGATTCGATGAAGCCCTGCGAGAAGGCGTACATGTCGAGCGTCTCGGTCGCGACGCCCGGACCTCCGCGCGTCATCACATAGATCAGGTCGAAGGAACGCAGCGACTCGATCATCTTGACGAACATCAGGCTGATCAGCGGCGCCTTCAGCATCGGCAGGGTGACATAGGCGTGGATCTGCCAGCGCTTGGCGTGGTCGAGCCGCGCCGCCTCGATCGGCTGCGGCGGCAAGGTCTCGAGCAGCTTCAGCACGATGACGGCGAAGAACAGCCCCCATTGCCAGACATCGACCGAAGCGACGGCGAACAGCGCGGTGCCGGGCTTGGACAGCGGATCGAAGATCAGCCCGCCGGTGATGAGGCGATAAGGATAGGTGGCGATGCCGTAGAGCGGGTGATAGGCGAACTTCCAGACGAAGGCGGCCGAGACGCGCGGCAGCAGCACGGGGATGATGAACAGCAGGCAATAGACATTGCGCATGCGCGACGAGGCGACCTCGAACATCAAAACGCCGAGCCCGATCGCCACCACCATGGTCGCCACGACGGTGACGATCTCCCATTTCACCGAAACCCAGACGGCATTGAGGAAGCGGCGATCGGTAAAGAGATCGGCGAAGTTCGAGAACCAGACCCAGGAATAGCCGGGTGTGCTCAGTTCGCGGTTCTGCAGCGCGATGACGATGGCATAGAGCGTCGGCACCATCGACAGCACGAGCAGGATCGCGAGCGTCGGCACGAGAAAGGTGGCGGGCAGGGAAGAGCGGCGGCGCATCGGCCTGTCCTTGCTTGGGTTGGCTTCCGGGTATGAAAACCCGCGGCGCGGATCCCGGCATTCCTTCGAATGCCGTGGACCGCGCGCCGCGGGCGGGAGGATTACTTCTTCTTCACCAGCTCGTTGGCATAGGCATCGAGCTCGTTGAGGCCACCCTTGATGTCGGTGCGCGTGCCGGTGACCAGCTCTTCGAGGATGATGCCCCAGCGGTCGCCGAGATCGGGCCAGCGCGGATCCTGCCAGAAGTTCACCGCCGTCACCTTGCCGGTATCGGCCAGCGCCTTGCCGAGGTCGGCGCCATAGATATCGGCGAATTCCTTGCTGGACAGCACGCTGGTGCGGTTCAGTTCGCCGAACTGATGCGCATCGAGCCGGCGCTTCTCATTCTCTTTGGATGTCGCCCAGGCGATGAACAGGCCGGCGCATTTCTTCGAAGCATCATCCGCATTGGCCTTGGTGCCGATGGCGAGCCCATGGCCGTAGCCGCCACCCGGCAGCGGCGAGGGCGGCGGCAAGAAGCCGACCTTGCCGACCACCTGCGAGGTCTTCGGGTCCACCGCCATGCCCGACAGCGGCGTCGATTCGACCAGGATGGCGACCTGGCCGGAGAGGAAGGCGCCGGTCGATTCATCCCAGCTGCCGGTCTGCGTGCCAGGGGCCGAGTCCTTGAACAGCTTGAGATAGGCTTCCGTCGCCTTGACGGCCGCGTCCGAGTTGAAAGCCGGCTTGTCGCCGTCGAACCACTTGCCGCCATAGGCCTTGAAGAACGGCATCCAGCGCCAGACATTGGCGCCCGAGCCGCGCGCGCCGCGCAGCGCGATGCCATACATGCCCTTGTCGGCATTGGTCAGCTTCGGCACGTCGGCCATCAGCTCGTCCAGCGTCTTCGGCGGCTGGATGCCGGCGGCTTCCAGCACATCCTTGCGATAGACCATCAGGTCGCCTCCGCCGGTCAGCGGCGCGAACCAGACCTTGCCGTCATAGGTGGCGACCTTCTGCCGGCCCGGATCGAAATCGGCGAAGTCGTAGTCAGCCGGATAATAATCTGTCAGCGGGGCGATCCAGCCCGAGGAAGCGAACAGCGCCACATTGGCCTCGTCGACATAGTAGACGTTGTAGTTGCCGACGGTGGAAGCATCGGCGCGCGACTTGGCGCGACGGTCGTTCTCGTTGAGGTAATCGATCTGGAACGAGGCCCCGGAGAGCTTCTTGAACTCGTCCTTGGAGTCCTCCAGAAGCGTCAGGCCGTCGCGCGGCTGCGCCAGCACCTTGACCGGCGCGGAGCAGACTGGCGCCTGGGCAAGCGCTGCGGTTGAAACGGAAGCGGTAAGCACGAACGCTGCGCCGAGGCTGGCAGCGAGCCGATTTGAATTCATTGGTTTTTCTCCTCCAGGAACACTCGCGGAAGCGGCGGATCCTCGGGCTAAGCGACCCTCACCGTCGCCCTCGTGACCTGCCACCCGTCGCCAAAATGAGCAGTCGGGAAGAGCGAGACTAGAAGCCCCGTTGCAGCAGACCTGTACTTTTATGCATTGTGCGACGCAAAAAACTGCGCCGGCAGAGTCTGCTCGTCACACGAGTATCAGTACCGTTTGGAAAACCACCGGTCGGCCTCGATCAAGCCCGCAGCGTCAGCCGCTGCCGCGACAGTTTGCGGTAGGAGGACGGCGTCATTCTGTGCTTGCGCAGGAAGGCGCGGTTGAAGTTCGAGATGTTCATGTAGCCGACCTGGAAGCAGATGTCGGTGATCGGGATATCGGTGTCGGCGAGCAGCTTGCAGGCCTGCCAGAGCCTGAGCTTGGCGACATGGTCGCTGAACGAATTGCCGGTGTTCTTCTGGAAGAACCGCGAGAAGGTGCTCTCGCTCATGCCGGCCAGTTCTGCCACGTCCGGCAGCTTCAGATCCTCGGCGAAATGCTGGAACAGATAGGTCAGCGAGCGCTGGATGATATCGAGTGATTCCGCGTCGAGCAGCGGCGAAAAATCCGGCGACGACAGAAGCTCGTATTCGTCGGTGGCGGCCAGGAGGTCGAGCAGCTCGAGGAACAGGCGGAACCTCGCCAGCCCTTGCACCTCTCCCATCCGTTCCATCAGCTCGGCGCCGTCGAGTGCCGTCTGGCCGTGAAAAACCATGCCGCGCAGCGAGCGTTCCAGGAACGGCTCCAGCTCGCGCAGTTCCGGCAGCAGCCCGGACGAGCCGCGCAGCCGCTCGGGATCGAACTGCAGAACGATATCGCGGCCCTCGATCAGCTCGCCGGGCTGCACCGCGGTCACCCAGTCATGCGGCAGGCCGCCGCCGACGATCGTCAGATAGCCCGGACCGAACTCGCCGATATGGTCGCCGACCAGCACCACGCCCGACGATTTCCGCAAGAGATGGATTTCGTATTCGGGGTGGAAATTCCAGACATTGCGCTCCCACGGATAGTCGTCCAGCCGCCACAGGAAACTGTCGCTCGCCTCCGTCACGATGTGCTCGAAGGCGGGCACCGTGCGCGGGATCGCTGCCGTGTTCTTTCTGCGCCTGAACGGCATCCACTTCCTCCCGGCATGGCGCGCCGGCCCTGCATGCCAAGGCATCCGTAGCAGCCCGCGGGCGGCAAATGAAAGAGGCGTCGCTGATTCCGGGCTCCGCCTGGATCAATCGCTAGCCGGCCCTCGTCCCTTGCCAACATGTCGCTTTTCGTCCACAAGGCGACGCAAATGGCGCCATTTTGCGCCGTTGCGTGCGGCTTCCGGCCTTTTTGCCGATGCGCCGTGTTCTGAAAGAGCGGAACAATGTCTGCGATCGAAACCGGCGCCCTTGCGCCGGAAAACCTTTGGCGTCAGGAAATCAGGGCGACGATCGCGCTCGCCTGGCCGATGGTGCTGACCAATCTCGGCCAGACCGCCATGACCGCGACCGACGTCATGATGATGGGCCGCCTTGGCGCCGATACGCTGGCCGCCGGCGCGCTCGGCTCCAACCTCTATTTCATGCCGCTGATCTTCGGCCTCGGCCTGATGCTGGCGACATCGCCGATGATGGCGACCGAGCTCGGCCGCCGCCGCCATTCGGTGCGCGACCTGCGCCGCACCGTGCGCCAGGGCTTGTGGCTGGCGATCCTGATCTCGATCCCGATCTGGCTCTTCCTCTCGCATGGCGAAGAAGTGCTTTTGGCCATGGGCCAGAAGCCGGAGCTTGCGCATGAGGCCGGCATCTATCTGCACTGGCTGCAATGGGCGGTGCTGCCCTTCTACGGTTATATCGTGCTGCGCTCCTTCATCTCGGCGCTGGAGCGGCCGGGCTGGGCGCTGATCATCGTGTTCGTCGCGGTGGCCTGCAACGCCTTCTTCAACTGGGTGTTCATGTTCGGCAATCTCGGCGTTCGCCCGATGGGCATCGCCGGTTCGGGCCTCGCCACCTCTTTGTCCAGCACGCTGATGTTCGTCGGCCTGGCCGCAGTGGTGATGCTGGAGAAGAAATTCCGCCGCTATCGCCTGTTCGGCCGCTTCTGGCGCTCCGACTGGCCGCGCTTTCGCGGCCTGCTCCGGCTCGGCCTGCCGATCGCCGGCATCCTCGCCTTCGAGGTGACGATCTTCAACGCGGCGGCACTGCTGATGGGGCTGATCGATGCGGATTCGCTGGCCGCGCATGCGATCGCCATCCAGATCGCGTCGATCTCCTTCATGGTGCCGCTCGGCCTCAACCAGGCGGTCACCGTGCGCGTCGGCCTGGCGCATGGCGCCGGCAATCCGGAAGGCGTTTCGCGTGCCGGCTGGACCGCCTTTGTCATCGGCGTCTCCTTCATGGCGCTGATGGGACTGGTGATGATCCTGTGGCCGCATGTGCTGATCAGCGCCTTCATCGATCTCGCCGACCCGGCCAACGCCAGGGTGATCACGCTTGCCGTGTCCTTCCTGGTGTTCGCGGCCCTGTTCCAGATTTTCGACGGTGCCCAGGCGGTGGCCGCCGGCATGCTGCGCGGCCTGCACGACACCAAGGTGCCGATGATCTATGCCGCGATCGGCTATTGGGGCATTGGCCTGCCGCTCGGCGTGCTGCTCGCCTTCCATTTCGGGCTGAACGGCGTCGGCATCTGGATCGGCCTGGCGTCTGGGCTGGCCGTGGTGGCGGCGCTGCTCCTGGCGCGCTGGCTCAGGCGCGACCGCATCACGCCAGCGCTGTCGTTCGGGCATTGAGGCGGCTTACTGCTTCAGCACCGCGAGAAAATCCGGCACGTCCTTGAGCGCAGCCGCGCGCGCGGCCGGATTTAATCCCGCATGCGCGACACCGTTGTCATTGGCCGTGTAGGCCAGGCCATGCAGTTCGTGCAGCTTCTGCGCCTCATTGTCGAAGTCATGATAGGCGCCGGGATAGAGGATGAGCTTCACCTTGTCGGGATTGGCGGCGGCGAGCGTCTTGCACGGCGCGGCCGGCGTCCAGTCGTCCGCGTCGCCCATCACGATGAGCAGCGGCACGCGAGTCGCCCAGTCGCCCTTGTTGGCGATTGCCGTGCAGCCCGGATAGAAGGCGACTGCCGCGCGAAAGTCCGGCGAACCGGCCTTTGGCCTGTCCTTGGGGCGGACCGTGTAGAGCACGCTCGAGCCGCCGTTCGACCAGCCGAGCAGGCCGATGGCGTCCGGCTTCACATAGGGCAGCGTCTGCAGATAGCGGCGGGCGGCGTTCGCATCCTCGACCCGCTCTCGATAAGGCTCGACCCGCCGGTCGTCGTTTTTGCATTGCGGGCCGAGATCACGCGAGCCGTAGCTGTCGGGAAAGAGCACGACATAGCCGAGAGCGGCGAGCCGCTGCCCCCAATCGGCATGGCGCGGGCTGAGCCCTATGGTCTTGCTGCTCCACAGTCCGCTGCAGCCATGCATGGCGACGATCGCCGGAAAAGGCCCTTGTCCCTGCGGCTTGAAAAGCCTTGCGTCCAGCTTCCCCGGCTGGTTCTCGCCATCGGCCGGAATGCTGACGCTTTCCGGCTCCTGCCCGGCGGCCATGACCGGCTGAGCCAGCCAAAGGGCGAACAGGCCTGCGAGAGCGAGAAGATGTTTCGCCTGCATCGCCGGTCACCCTCCTCTGAAGCCGCGACGCGCAGAGTGGGGCTTGCCCCGACCTCCTGCAAATCACAGTTGCGTGGCGAGCGATGACGCCTAGCGGCCTGCCGTGCGCTTAAGCCGTCGCGCATACTGCGTCAGCGGAAAACACATGACGAAGAAGATCAGCGCCACCAGCCCGTAGACCTTGAACGGCTCGAAGGTTGCGTTGTTGATGGCGTTGGATGTGCGCACCAGTTCCTCGAAGCCGATGATCGAGGTCAGCGCCGTCGACTTGATCAGCTGCACCAGGAAACCGACGGTCGGCGCGCGCGTGATCGCGAAGGCCTGCGGCAGGATGATCAGCCTGAGCTCCTGCAGATAATGCAGGCCGAGGCTGGCGCCGGCGTCCCACTGGCCGCGCGGCAGCGCGTCGACGCCGCTGCGCCAGATCTCGGCGAGATAGGCGCTGGCGAAGAAGGTCAAGCCCAGCACCGCCGCCATCCACGGGTCGATTCGCAGGCCGAGCATCGGCAGGCCGAAGAACATCAGGAAGAGCTGCATCAACAGCGGCGTGCCCTGGAACAGCGCGATATAGCCCGAGGCGATCCGCTTCGCCCATTTGTTCTTGGCGATGCGGAAGAAGAGGACGATCAGCCCGACCAGCGCGCCGCCGACAAAGGCGGCGAGCGACAACAGGACCGTCCAGCGCGCGGCGAGCAAAAGGTTGCGGACGATATCCCAGAAGGTGAATTCGATCATGACACGCCTGCTCCAAGCGCCCGGCGGCCGCCGGCGACGAGCAGCCGGCGCAGCCCCATCGACAGGCCGAGATAGACCATGGTCACCACGAAATAGGTTTCGAAGGCGCGGAACGTGCGGGCCTGCAGCATGTCGGCCTCATAGGTCAATTCGCGCACCGCGATCTGCGACACCACGGCCGATTCCAGCATCATGATGACGATCTGGCTGGTCAGCGCCGGGTAGATCACCTTCAGCGCCTGCGGCAGCACGATCTTGACGAACACCTGGCGTGGCCTCAGCCCAAGCGCCAGTGCGGCTTCCGTCTGGCCGCGCGGCACGGCGTCGAGCCCGGCGCCGACGATCTCGATCGTATAGGCAGCCATGTTGAGCGTCATTGCCAGCATCGCGGCCAGGATCGGATCGAGCCGGATGCCGAGGCTGGGCAGGCCGAAGAAGATGAAGAACAGCTGCACCAGGAACGGCGTGTTGCGCATCACCTCGACATATATGCCGATCGCCAGCTGAAGCGGCTTGGGGCCGTTTCTCTTTCCCGCCGCTCCGAGGATGCTGAGAAAGGTTCCCGCGAGCGTCGTGACGGCGATCAAAAGGACCGTCGTCGCCGCGCCGCGCGCGATCGCGCCCACGGCACCCGCAAGCCAGCCGAAGTCGAGGCTGTAGCCCATGGCGATTAACCTTGTTGGAGGTGCCCCACCTAGAAGTCGGTTCGGCGCCTGTTACGGCGCCGAACCGATCGGCATCAATCCTTGAGGTTGTCGGGATTGAGCGGCGTCTTCAGCCAGGCCTTGGAGCTCTCGTCGAGCTTGCCGTCGGCCAGCATCTTGGCGACCGCATCGTTGACCGCCTTCTTCAGCCGGTCCTCGTTCTTGTTGAGGCCGATATGCGAAGGCGAGGTCAAAAGCTGGAACTTCTGCTCCGGCTGCAGCGCGTCCTGCTTGGCCAGCACCTGGGCGCCGACATCGTTGCCGACCACCATCAGCTGCGTCTGGCCGGAGATGAAGGCCTGGATGACGGAGTTGTAGTTGTCGAAGCGGCGTATGTCGGCCGAAGCGGGCGCCGCCGCGGTCAGCGAGGTGTCCTCCAGCGTGCCGCGGTTGACGGCGATCGACTTGTCGGCGAGGTCTTCCTTGCCTTTGACAGCCGTCGCCTTCGGGCCGATGACGGCGATGTAATAGGGCGCGTAGGCGGCTGCGAAATCGATCACCTGCTCACGCTCCTTGGAGTAGCCGACGCTCATCAGGATATCGACGCGCTTGTCGGTGAGATAAGGGATGCGGTTCTGGCCGGTGACGCTGACCAGGTTGAGCTTCACCTTCAAGGAATCGGCGATCGCCTGCGCCACGTCGATGTCATAACCCTTGATGCTCATGTCGGCGCTGGCCGAGGAGAAGGGGGGGAAATCCGAGAAGATACCGACATTGATGGCGCCGGCCTTGGTGATGTCGTCGACGGCGTCGGCCTTCGCGGCCTGGGTGGCGAGACCGAAGCCCGCCGTGGCGAGCATCATCGCCGCGGCGATGGATGACTTGAACTTGGCATGAAGTGTCATTGTGGTTCCCCTGCTGGAAGCTTGTTGTTGAAACCGGCCGCCGGCTCCAGCGCGGCGGCCGCAATGGCGAGAGCAATTCCAGGCAAAGTGGTTTTCCGTCCGGAATCGCTTGCTTGGTGTCAGCCCCTCTTGATCGCTGGGCTGAACACCATCAGGCTCAGGATCTCGAACAGAACCTGGGCGCCGACATGGGCGGTGTTGGTGGTCGCGTCATATTGCGGCGCTACCTCGACGACGTCGCCGCCGACGATGTTGAGGCCCTTAAGGCCGCGCAGCAATTCGAGCACCTCGCGCGTCGTCAGACCGCCGACTTCCGGCGTGCCGGTGCCCGGCGCGAAGGCCGGATCGATGCTGTCGACGTCGAAGGAGATGTAGGTCGGGCCGTCGCCGACGATTTTCCGAGCCTTCTCGATGATGGCCGGGATGCCGAGGCCGGTCACCTCCTCGGCATGCACGACGGTCATGCCGGACTCGTAGGTGAATTCCCACAGATACTCGGCCGCGCCGCGAATGCCGATCTGGATGGTGCGGGTCGGATCGAGCACGCCGTCCAGCACCGCGTTGCGGAACGGGCCGCCATGGTGGAACTTGGTCAGGTCGAACAGCCCGCTGGTGTCGCAATGGGCATCGATATGGATCATGCCGACCGGAGCCTTCTTGCCGACCGCCTTCAGGATCGGATGGCTGATCGAATGGTCGCCGCCGACCGAGAGCGGCAGCACGCCGGCATCGACGATCTGGTTGGTGCGCTTTTCAATGTCCTCATGGCTGATCTCCAGCCGGTAGCGGCTGCGGAACGGCGTGTCGCCGATGTCGGCGACACGAAGCTCATGCGTCGGCGCGCATTCCAGCACATGGTTGTAGGGGCCGATGCGTTCGATGGTGCGCAACGCGCGTGGCCCGAAGCGCGAGCCCGGGCGATTGGTGACGCCGAGATCCATCGGCACGCCGATCATCGCCACCTGCAGGTCGCCGAAATCCGGGTTCTCGGCGGCGATTTCGCGGTAGGGCGCGGCGAGGAAGGTCGGGATGCCCGAATAGGGCGCAAGGCGCGTGCCCGACTTGTTGAAGATCTTGTCGGCGACCTTGCGGAATTTGGGGTCGAACATCTCGCCGCCATGGCTCTCGCCATATTTGCGGCGCAACGCTTCGAGCTTGCCGCGATCGTAACCCATGTCCGATCCTCCTCTGCTTGCTGCCCGCACGGACGGTTTGCCAAGCCAGCCTGTTGTCCGGCCGGATCGTTCCCTGCGGATTTCACGTCTCTTGAAAGCTGTTCCGGGTAAAAGTGTCGGGCAGCCGCATTGAAAAATCAATTGATATTGTTAGGGTCTTTGCTGTGAGAAAATCTCACAAAGTAGGAGCTCGCCATGGCCAAGCGCCTGCCGCCGTTGAACCCGCTGCGCGCCTTCGAGGCCACGGCGCGACATGCCTCGCTGACCAAGGCGGCGGGTGAGCTGAACGTCACCCACGGCGCCATCAGCCACCAGATCAAGGCGCTGGAGCAGTCGCTCGGCGTGAAACTCTTCGAGCGCACCGGTCAGCGCGTCAAGCTGACGCCGCATGGCGCGGAATTCCTGCCGGCGGTCTCGGCCGCCTTCGACGGCATCGCCGCCGCTACCCAGCGCATGACCAGGCCGGCGAGCGCCGGCGCGCTCTCGGTATCTTGCGTGCCGGCACTGCTGCTGCTCTGGATGACGCCGCGGCTCGGCTCCTTCACCGCGCAATATCCCGACATCCAGCTGACCCTGATCCCGTCCAACGAGGCCCGCGATATCCGCGCCCCGGAGATCGATGTCTGCGTGCACTATGGCGACGGCAGCTGGACCGATTGCTGGATGCGCAAATGGTCAGGACTGGAGCTCTTTCCCGTGGTCAGCCCGACGCTGATCAACAACCGCCCGATCCGCGGCGTGCGCGACCTTGCCGATCACGTCTTCCTGCATGGCGACGACGGCCGCGAATGGCACACCTGGCTGGCCGCCGCCGACGCGCTCGATCTGGAGCGGGGCCGCCGCCATCATCTGGGCGACGCGCGGATGGCGACGGAGGCCGCCGTGCACGGCCATGGCGTGGCGCTCGGCGATTCCGTGACGGCGCGCGCGCTGCTTGCCAGGGGCATGCTCGTCGCGCCCTTCACTTTGTCGGTGCCGGCGGTCGACGACTTCTACGTCGTCTGCCGCAACGAGATGCGCTCGGCGCCGATCGTCCAGCTCTTCATCGACTGGCTGTTCGCCGAGAAGGAGCAGGACGAGGGGCGCGCCGACGCGCCGGTGGCCGGCCGTGTGCCCAGCCGCAGGAAACGTCCGGCGCTCAAGGTGATAGGGGCCAAAGCAATTCCAGGAAAAGTGTGAAGCGGTTTTCCGTCTGGAATTGCGTCAAAACAAAAAAGCAGCGTCTTGATGGCTGGACTTGCGTAGCTGCTTTTTGTCGGGCCAGCTTGCAAAGCAGCAGGCGCGTTCGGAAATACGGTGCTAAGAGGCAGTTGGCTGAGGCAATTCCAGGAAAACCGTGCGGCGGTCTTCCGTCCGGAATTGCCAGAAACAAGAACTTGAGGCGTGACGCCCGCGTTTCCGTGCGTTGTGCCTTATGGATGAGCGAGCATGGCAAAGACCGATATAGCGCGGCGCGTCTATAACCACACCTGGAAGCTGGACCCGATCGTCCGCAGCCTGCTGGACACCGACTTCTACAAGCTTCTGATGCTGCAGATGATCTGGGGCATGTATCCCAAGGTCGACGCCACCTTCTCGCTGATCAACCGCACGACTTCGGTGCGTCTGGCCGACGACATCGACGAGGGTGAATTGCGCGAGCAGCTCGACCACGCCCGCACCTTGCGCTTCTCCAAGAAGGAAATGATCTGGCTCGGCGGCAACAACTTCTATGGCCGCAAGCAGATTTTCGAGCCGGAATTCCTGGCTTGGCTGGAGGATTTCCGCTTGCCCGCCTACGAGCTTTTCAGGCGCGACGGCCAGTACGAACTCTCCTTTCCCGGCCCCTGGATGTACACCACGCTTTGGGAAATTCCGGCCTTGGCCATCATCAACGAGCTGCGCTCGCGGGCCGCGATGCGCTCCTACGGGCCGTTCGCGCTCGACGTGCTCTATGCCCGCGCCAAGGCCAAGATGTGGGCCAAGACCGAGCGGCTGAAGGCGCTGCCCGGCATCCGCATTTCGGACTTCGGCACCAGGCGCCGCCACTCGTTCTTGTGGCAACGCTGGTGTGTCGAGGCGCTGAAGGAAGGCATCGGCGAGGCCTTCACCGGCACCTCCAACGTGCTTCTGGCCATGGACAACGACCTCGAAGCTTTGGGCACCAACGCGCATGAGCTGCCGATGGTGTTCGCGGCGCTTGCCAATTCAGAGGAGGAATTGCGCGAGGCGCCCTACAAGGTGCTGCAGGACTGGCAGCGCTACTATGGCGGCAATCTCTTGATCGTGCTGCCCGATGCCTTCGGCACGGATTCCTTCCTGCGCGATGCGCCGGACTGGGTCGCCGACTGGACCGGCTTCCGTCCCGACAGCGCCCCGCCGATCGAGGGCGGCGAGAAAATCATCGACTGGTGGCGCAAGAAGGGCAAGGACCCCAAGCAGAAGCTGCTCATCTTCTCCGATGGTCTGGAGGTCGAGACCATCGAGGAAACCTACCGGCATTTCCGCGGCAAGGTGCGCATGTCCTTCGGCTGGGGCACCAACCTGACCAATGATTTCGAAGGCTGCGCCCCGACCGAAACCGACAGCCTCGACGCGATTTCGCTGGTCTGCAAGGTGACGGAGGCCAACGGCCGGCCGGCGGTGAAGCTCTCGGACAACCCCGCCAAGGCGACGGGGGATGCCAGAGAGATCAAGCGGTATCTGCGGATCTTTGGCGAGAAGGGGCGGGTGGAGCAGCTGGTGAAGGTGTGAGGGGCGACATCTAGCCTGGCATCGCCACGCAGGACAGCAAAGTTGGATAGGTCGAGTTCCTTCGCGCCCCCCTCTGTCCTGCCGGACATCTCCCCCACAACGGGGGAGATTGAGCTGTCATCCCCGCTTTCGCCAATCTCCAGCGTTGCAAGAAAAGCGCCGGCGCCGAAACCGCCGATCTCCCCCCTTGTGGGGGAGATGTCCGGCAGGACAGAGGGGGGCGCCGTAGAGCGCCAACTTGCCGGATTGGCCTTGGCAGCTGCTACGTGTGCTCTCCCCACCCTCGCCTTAGCCCACGCCTCCGATCGCGGCCACGTGCTCCTTCTCCCCACCGGCTACTACCTCGCCGGCGGCGCGCTTGCCGTGGCCGCCAGCTTCCTTGTCCTCGCGCTGCTACCGCCCGCCGCCCTCGACAATTTCTGGCGCAAGCGCCTGCCGCTCCTAACCCTCAGCGACCACCCACGCACCATCGTCAGCCTGCTTTCCTTTGCCGGCTTTGCGATCCTCATCGCCGCCGGCCTCTTCGGCAGCCGCGACCCGCTCTCGAACCCTCTCCCGCTGGTGATCTGGACGCTGCTCTGGGCCGGCTTCACCCTGCTGCAGGGCGTCTTCGGCGATCTCTGGTCATGGCTCAACCCGTGGTACGGACCTTGGCGCGTCGTTATCCGGCTTGTCGGTGAACGGCGGAGCGAGAACCAACCGTCAAGTCTGCTCTCGTGGCTCGGCTACTGGCCGGCCTTCGCGCTGTTCTTCGCCTTCGCCTGGTTCGAGCTGATCGATCCGGCGCCCGACGATCCCGCTCGCCTGGCTTTCGCGGCCGGCATCTATTGGCTGGCGAGCTTCATCACGATGCTCATCTTCGGCTGCGACGACTGGAGCAAGCGCGGTGAATTCCTCACGGTCTTCTTCTCGATGGTCGCGCGCTTCGCGCCCGTCGAGCGCCTCGGCGGGCGATTGAGCCTCTGCTGGCCTGGCGCCAAACTGCTTGCGGCCAAGCCGCTGCCGCCTGGTGGCACGGTTTTCCTCTTGCTGGCCCTGTCATCGGTATCCTTCGACGGGCTGTCGAAAACCTTCTTCTGGCTCGGCCTCTTCGGCGTCAATCCGCTGGAATATCCCGGCCGTACCGCGCTGATCGGCATCGGCAGTTTTGGTCTCGTGCTGACTTTCGTCCTGCTCGCGGCCGTGTTCGGTTTGACCGTCGTTCTTGGCCAGCGCCTCGCCGACGATAAACATTCTTTCGGCGAGGCGGCCGGCCTTCTGGTCTGGTCGATCGTGCCGATCGCGCTTGCCTATCACATCGCGCATTACCTCACCGTTCTGCTGGTCGACGGCCAGTACGCGCTGGTGGCCCTCTCCGATCCCTTCGCGCAGGGCTGGAACCTGTTCGGCACCGCCAATAGGATGGTCGAAGCGGGCGTCGTCGCCGGCGCCCAGTCGGCCTGGTGGCTGTGGAACATCCAGGCCGGTGTCATCATCGCCGGTCATGTGCTGGCGGTGCTCGTCGCGCATGGCCTTGCCTGGCGTCTGCACCAGCAGCCGGCGCGCGCCGCCCTCAGCCAGCTGCCGCTAACCCTGTTGATGATCGCCTACACGATCTTCGGCCTTTGGTTGCTTGCCACACCGGCCGCGGGATGACACGGGCCGCCTCCGATGCCGTCGGGTAAAGCTTGCTTGCCAAGCCCAATCTTTGGTGATTTAGTTTGTACACATCCAATTTTCGCATCCTCCGATCGAGGGGGATCGAGCCGCCTTATCGCTGGTCAAAACTGAAAAAACAGGGGAACCGACATGGCTGACAAGAACGGATTTTTCGACCTCTCCAAGACCACGCTGTCGCGCCGCACCGCGCTGAAGGGCATCGCGGCCGGCGCCGGCCTTGCGCTCGCGCCCGGCTTCGTCCGCTACAGCCAGGCGCAAAGCTCGGCGCCGATCAAGATCGGCTTCCAGTCGCACCGCACCGGCATCGGCGCCGCCTATGGCCGCTGGTACGAGAAGACGAGCGCCGCCGCCGTCAAGGCGATCAACGGGGCCGGCGGCATCAGCGGCCGCCAGGTCGAGCTCGTCATCGAGGATGACGGCACCGATCCCGCCCGCGGCGCCGAGGTGGTGGCCAAGTTCGCCAAGCAGCACAAGACCGACATCGTCTTCGGCACTTTGTTCTCGCATGTCGTTATCGGTTCCGCGCCAGCCGCCGGCGAGAACAAGATCCCCTATTTCGTGGTCAGCGAAGGCCACCACGTCGCCTCGACCAAGCTCAACCGCTACGTCTTCCAGCCCGGCATCACCGACGTGAAGAGCCAGATCCAGTCGATGGCGCCGTGGATCGCGGCCAACGCCGGCAAGAAGGTGACGCAGATCTTCCCCGATTTCGCCTTCGGCTACGACCATCGCGACTACCTGCCGCCGGCGCTGAAGGCGCAGGGCGCCGACGTCATCGCCCAGATCGCCATCCCGCCGACGGAAAGCTCTTTCACCAAATACTTCCCGCAGATCCCGGCCGAGACCGAAGTGATCTACCACGTCATGGTCGGCCCGGCCGTGCTCACCTTCGTCAAGGAGCTCGGCGAGTTCTACGGTTCGCAGCGGCCGCAGCTCTTCGGCTTCATGGACTCGCTCGAGGCCACCGACATCAACAGCCCCGGCCTCGAATTCCTCGACGGCAGCCATTTCTGGGAAGGCTCACCGCGCTACGCCCAGGCCGACGACTCGGCCGCGCAGAAAGCCTACCGCGCCGCCGTCGGCATCGACGACAATGGCGCGGCCGTCGGCGATCCCAAGGACGTCTCCACCGCCTCGCATATGTTCGGCTGTTGGGAAACGCTCTACGTCGTCAAGAAGGCGATGGAAGATGCTGGCTACAAGGGACCCGAGGATCGTGCCAAGCTGGTCGAGGCGACCGAGGCGCTGAAGGAATTCGCCGAAGGGCCGGAGCATCCGCAGGGTCCCAAGACGTTCAACGGAAAGATCCACCAGTGTTTTGGTATCCAGAACATCTCGAAAGTCGAAGGCGGCAAGCTCAAGGTCGTCCACAAGACCAAGATCGAGGATGGCCTCTACGAGGCTGAGGGGGATTACACGACGCAGGCGCTGTGAGTTTAGCTGCTCCTGCAAACGTGAGTGCCAAGGCACCCTCCTCTGGCCTGCCGGCCATCTCCCCCGCAAGGGGGGAGATCAGCAGTTTACGCGGCGGCGCCTATCTGGCGACTTTGGCGATTGGCGAAGCCTGCGGAGACATCCAATCTTCCCCCTTGCGGGGGATATGCCCGGCAGGGCAGAGGGGGGTGCCTCGCGCATCCCTCGGTGCCTAGCCCCATGCATTTCGGTCCCCATCTCCTCCTCGCCGCCCTCGAAGGTCTTGTCACCTCCGCCGTGCTGGCGCTGACGGCGCTTGGCCTGTCGCTGGTGTTCGGCGTCATGCGCGTCGTCAACGTCGCGCATGGCGAGTTCTTCATGCTGGGCGCGGTGCTTGCCTGGGCGATCTCGACGGCGATCGCCGGTCATCCGGCGGTCGGCTTCGTCGCGGCGCTGGCGATCGCGCCGCTGCTCGTCGGGCTGGTCGCGCTGATTGCCGAGCGGCTGGTGCTGCGCCGGCTGAACTACAATCCGGAAGGCACCATCGTCGCCACCATCGGCATGCTCTACATCATCCAGCAGCTGGCGCTGACCTTCTATGGTCCCGAGGCCCGCCCGGTCGAACCGCCTTTCAGCTACCGCATCCTTTTGCCGTGGTTCGGCTACTCCGGCTACAAGCTGTCGGTCGTTGCAGCCTCCGCCATTCTGCTGGTGATCACCTGGCTGGTGCTGACCCGCACGAAAATCGGCCTGATCATGCGCGCCACGCAATATGACCGTGAGACGGCGCAAGCCTTCGGCATCCCGGTCGAGCGCGTCTATGCCGGCGTCTTCGCCGTCGGCGCCATGCTGGCGGCGATCGCCGCGGTGCTGATCGTGCCGATCAGCCAGGCGCATTACCTGATGGGACAGGACCCGCTGCTCCTGTCCTTCATCGTCGTCATCATCGGCGGCCTCGGCTCGCTGCGCGGCACCGTGGTCGCCGCCATCCTGATCGGCCTTTCCGACGGCATCGTCTCGATGTTCTTCTCGCCGACCCTGGCCAAGATCATCGCCACGCTGGTGGTCGCCATGGTGCTGGTGTTCCGGCCGCAGGGCCTGTTCGGAACCACGCAGCGATGAGGGATGCTTCGCCGGCAAAGACCTACGCCCTGCATATCGGCGTCATCGCGCTTCTCTTCGCGCTGAACTTCGTCCTGCCGGACTATCACCAGGGCCTGTTCGCCCGCATCATGGCGCTCGCGGTCTTCGCCATGGGTTACAATCTGCTCTTCGGCTATGTCGGCCTGCTCAGCCTCGGTCACGCCATGTTCTTCTCGGCCGGCCTCTATGGTGCGGGCTTGACCGTCCATCACCTCGGCTGGGGCGTGCCGGAAGCCTTCATTGCCGGGGTCGCCTGCGGCGCGCTGCTGGCCTTGGTCATCGGCCTGCTGGCGCTGCGCACCACCGGTGTGGCGTTCTTGATCGTCACGATGATGTTCGCGCAGGTCTTTTATTTGCTCATCCTCTATTTCGCCGCCTGGACTGGCGGCGATCAGGGCCTGGTCATCCAGCAGGCGGCGAGGGTGGTCTCGATCGGCGGCGCCTCGCTCGACCTGACCAATCCCACCGTGCGCTACATGAGCGCGCTGGCGATGTTCGCGATCGTGCTGCTCATCACGCTTGCGATTGTGCGCTCCCGCTTCGGCCGCGTGCTGGTCGCCATCCGCGAGAACGAGGAGCGCACAAAAATGCTGGGCTACGACACGGGCGCCAACAAGCTTGCGGCGGTCGTTGCCTCAGGCGCCATCTGCGCGGCGTCCGGCGCTGCCTATGCTCTGCTGTTCGGCTATGTCGGCTCGAGCTTCGCTGGCGTGCAGTATTCAATCCTGCCGCTGCTCTGGGTGCTGCTTGGGGGCGCCGCGACGACGCTCGGGCCGCTCGTCGGCACGCTGTTCATGTACTATGTCACCGACATCACCAGCGGCTTCACCTCCGCTTATCTGCTGATCGTCGGCGTCGCGCTCATACTGCTGGTGCTGTTCTTCCCGAAGGGCATTCTGGGCAGCATCCGCCAACGCTGGCTGGGGTGGCTGCCATGATGCCGCTGCTCACCACCAAGGGCCTGTCGCGGAATTTCGGCGGGCTGCGCGCCGTCGACGGCGTCGACTTCGCGCTGATGCCGGGTGAGATCCGCGCGATCATCGGCCCCAACGGCGCCGGCAAGACCACCTTCGTCAGCCTGCTCTCGGGCCGCATTCGGCCGTCCGCCGGTATGGTCGTCTTCGATGGCGCCGACATCACAACCATGCCGGCCTACAGGAGGGTTCGGCTTGGCGTTGCCTACACTTTCCAGATCACCAGCGTCTTCGCCAACCTCACCGCCTTCGACAATGTCGCGCTGCCGGTGCAGCGCACGCTGACCGACGGCCGCTCGAAGGGACAGGTGAGGAACGGCGTCATGGCAGCGCTGGAGCGCACCGGCCTTGCCGATCGCGCCGGCACGCTGGCCGGGCAACTGTCCTATGGCCACCAGCGCCTGCTGGAAGTGGCGATGGGCCTGGCGCTGAAGCCGCGTTTGCTCATCCTCGACGAGCCGACGCAAGGCCTGGCCGACAGCGAGATCGATAATTTCATCACCTTGGTGCGCGAGATCGCCAAGGACGCAACCGTGCTTTTGATCGAGCACAACATGCCGGTCGTCATGCAACTCGCCGACCGCATCACCGTCTTCAATTTCGGGAAGATCCTCGCCGAGGGCACGCCGGAGCAGATCCGCGCCAACGGCCAAGTCCAGGACGCCTATCTCGGAGCGACCCATGACTGACACGGGATTGCTCGCCATTTTCGGACTCGACTGCTTCTACGGCGAGGTCCAGGTGCTTCACGGCCTCGACCTCGTCCTGAACAAAGGGGAGGTGCTGTGCCTGTTTGGCCGCAACGGCGCCGGCAAGACGACGACGCTGATGGCGATCATGGGCCTGGTCCCGGCAGCAGCCGGCTCGATCAAATTGGATGGCAAGGAACTGACCGGGCTCGCCGCGCATGACGTGCCGAAGGCCGGCGTCGCATACGTACCGCAGGGCCGGCGGCTGTTCGCCGAAATGAGCGTGGCGGAAAACATCGAGATCGGCCTGATGGCCCGCGGCAAGGGCAAAGCCGTGCGGGAAAACGTGCTGGACCTCTTCCCGCTGCTGCGTCAGCGATTGAAGCAGCGTTCGGGCACGCTGTCCGGCGGCGAGCAGCAGATGCTGGCCATGGCGCGTGCGCTCTGTCTGGAACCGCAAGTGCTGTTGCTCGACGAACCGACCGAAGGGCTGATGCCCTCGATGATCGCGAAAATCCGCGAGACGGTGACGAAGCTGCGCGAGCTCGGCGTCTCGACCATCCTGGTCGAGCAGCGTGTCGACGCCGTGCTCTCGGTCGCGGATAGGGTTTGCTTCATCGAGAACGGCCGCAACCGCGAGACGGTCGATGTCGAAGCACTGCGGGCGGACCCGTCGGCGGTGCGAAGGTATGTTGGTGTGGGCTGAGGCCCCTGAAATTGCCGCAGCCTCGAAATTGGCGGGCGTGGCGCCGCGTCAGGTTGTTCCTCGCCCCACGTAAGTGGGGAGAGGTGGCTCGGCGAAGCCGAGACGGAGAGGGGAGCGCCCTACGAAAGCCCCCGCTCCGGCCGCTTCGCGGCCACCTCTCCCCCGCTTTGCGGGGGCGAGGAACCCAGGACAATAGGAACAGCGCCAATGTCTTTCGGCTCACCCGAAAAACAAAAACCCGGCGATCAAAAACGTCGGAATCAGCACAACGCCCGACCACGCCATATAGCCGAAGAAGCCGGGCATCTTCACGCCGCGATGCCGGGCGATGGCGTAGACCATGAAGTTGGGCGCGTTGCCGATATAGGTGTTGGCGCCCATGAACACCGCGCCGGCCGAGATCGCGGCGAGCGTCGAGGCGGCCTCGGTCATCAGGTGCCTGGCATCGCCGCCGGCCAGCTCGAAGAACACCAGATAGGTCGGCGCGTTGTCGAGGAAGGACGAGAGCGCTCCGGTCAGCCAGAAATAGGCAAGCTCGTTAGGTCGGCCGTCGGCGGAGGTGACCAATGCCACGAGCGGCGCCAGCGCGCCGTCATGGCCGGCTCGCAGGATGGCGATGACCGGCACGATGCAGATGAAGATGCCGGCAAACAATTTCGCCACCTCGGCGATGGGTCCCCAGGTGAAGCCGTTCGCCTCGCGATGGCTTTTGTAGGAGACGCGGAGCGACAGGAAGGCCAGCGCCAGGATGATCGCATCGCGCACCAGGTTCTGCAGCTCCAGGCTGACGCCCGGCACGGAAAGGCTGATGCCTGGTTTCCAGCTCGCCGAAAGCAGGATCGCGCCGATCACGCCGGCGAGCAGCGGCAGGTTGGCGAGGCCGCGCAGGCGCACTTTGGAATCGGGCGTCGGGTCCTTGATCTTCGGCATGCCGGCTTCGCGGCGGTGCAGCACGATATCGAGCGTCAGGAAGACGACGAGCACCAGCCCGCCGGTGAAGAGCGTCTCGCGCCACAGGTTCGCGGTCGTCCAGAAGAAGTCCACGCCGCGCAGGAAGCCGACGAACAAAGGCGGGTCGCCGAGCGGCGTCAGCGAGCCGCCGATGTTGGAGACCAGGAAGATGAAGAAGATCACGACATGCGCGTTGAACGGCCGGTTGTCGTTGGCGCGCAGCATCGGCCGGATCAGGATCATCGAGGCGCCGGTCGTGCCGATGACCGAGGCAAGCAGGGCGCCGATCAGCAGCAGCCCGGCATTGGTGAGCGGCGTGCCGTGGATGTTGCCGGCGAGCAGGATGCCGCCCGAGATCGTGTAGAGCGCGAACAACAGGATGATGAAGGACAGATATTCGGTGAGCAGCGTGTGCAGTACCGCTTCCCCTGCCGCCGGAAGCCCGAAGGCGATCGCCAGCGGGGCGACCACCAGCACGGCCCAGGCAGCAGCGATTTTGCCGTAGTGATGTTCCCACACATGCGGGAAGAGCAGCGGCCCGGTCGCGATTGACAACAGCAGGCCGGCAAAGGGCAGCCCCCACCAGAGCGACATGGCGGCGCCGGGTAATTCGTGGATTTCGGCGGCGAAAGCAGGTTGCGGAAGCGCAAGAATGAGTGCGGCAGTTATGCCCGCCGCAAACACTTTCGCAAATGTCGTGAAGCCCCCTCGCTGCCTCACCGTGGCGTCAATCCGCCGAATGGTCTTCGAGCGTCACGCCGGCTTCGTGCATCCGCTTCAGCATCGCCTCGACCGAGCCGTTGAGGTCGATGCCGCGGCAGGCATCGAGCCGCACGGTCGTCCTGAAACCCTGCTTCACGGCGTCGAGCGCCGAGAAGGCTACGCAGAAATCGGTGGCGAGACCGACCAGGGTGACGGTGTCGATGCCGCGTTCCTTGAGGTACCCGGCAAGGCCGGTTTGCGTCGAATGATCGTTCTCGAAGAAGGCCGAATAGGAATCGATCGCGTTGCGGAATCCCTTGCGGATGACCAACTCGGCCTTGGTCCAGGCAAGCCCGGAATGGAAATCGGAACCGAGGCTCCCCTGGATGCAGTGATCCGGCCACAGCGTCTGCGGCCCGTAAGGCATCTCGATCGTCTCGAAGGCCTGCTTGCCCGGATGGCTGGAGGCGAAGCTCGAATGTCCGGCGGGGTGCCAGTCCTGCGTCAGGATCACATGCTCGCTGCGCCGGATCAGGTCGTTGACCAACGGCACGATCTCGTCGCCGCCGGCCACGGCAAGTGCGCCGCCGGGGCAAAAATCGTTCTGCAGGTCGATGACGATGAGCGCTTCTTCGGCCATGCGGTTCCCTCTCGTTTCGGCTTGGGGCAGCCGTCCAAAAGCCGCTGACGCGACCGGACACGGAACCTTGACCAGATGGCCCGCGGCGTCAACCTCCGAAGCTATAACAAATACGTTCAGGCCGGCGCGGCGCAGTGACGGCACGAACTCTTGCTTTGACAATTCCGGCTCGCCTGATATCATTTGCATACGAATGATTTTGACCGGTGCGAAACCGGCAGAAAGCCCGAAGCCAGGTGCTTTGGGGGGCCAAGTGGGGAATGGTCCGTTTCTGGGAAGGTTCTGGAAGGCAGAGCGTGATCCGTTACGCGAAACCCACCATGGTCGACGAGGCGCTCGCTCTGCTCGGCGAGGACCGCTGGCGCATTCTCGCCGGCGGCACGGATTTTTATCCGGCGCAGGGCGCGAAACCGTTCCGCGACAACATTCTCGACATCAACGGCCTGGCTACGCTGCGCGGCATCGAAGAGACGGACGGGCACTGGCGCATCGGCGCCCGCACGACGTGGACCGACATGGTTCATCACCCTCTGCCGGCCGCGTTCGACGCGCTCAAAGCGGCCGCGCGCGAGGTGGGCGCCATCCAGATCCAGAACGTCGCCTCGGTTGCTGGCAATCTCTGCAACGCCTCGCCCGCCGCCGACGGCGTGCCGGCCTTGCTGGCGCTCGATGCCGATGTCGAACTGCGGTCGGCGAAGGTCACACGTCATCTGCCGCTCGGCGAATTCATCCTCGGCAATCGCCGCACGGCGCTTGACCCGGGCGAAATGGTCACCGCCATTCGTGTCCCGAAGCGTTCCGCCGTCGGTACCTCGGCCTTCGTCAAGCTCGGCGCGCGGCGCTACCTCGTCATCTCGATCGCCATGGCGGCGGCGCGGCTCGTGATCGAGGACGGCATGGTCGCCGATGCCGCTGTTGCTGTCGGTGCGTGTTCCGCCGTCGCGCGTCGCCTCGCCGGCGTCGAGGCGGCTCTGCGTGGCCAGCCGGCCACCCCTGCGCTTGTCGATGCGGTGCTCACCACGCCGATCGATGAACTGTCGCCGATCGCCGATGTACGCGGCAGCGCCGAATACCGAGAGCAGGCGGCGCGCGAGATCGTCGTCCGCGCGGTTCGCGCTGCAGCCGGATTGGACGAAGGCAAGGTGGCCGCATGACCATGGAGCGCTCCGCAATCGCCTTCGAGGTCAACGGCGCCGCCGTCAGCGTTTCGGTGCCGCCGGTTCGGCGTCTGTCGCAGGTGTTGCGCGACGAGTTGCGGCTGACCGGCACCAAGGTCGGCTGCGACGCCGGCGATTGCGGCGCCTGCACCGTGCTGGTCGATGGTAGTCCGGTCTGCGCCTGCCTTGTGCCGGCGGCTTCCGTGACTGGCGCTTCCGTCACCACCGTCGAAGGCCTCGCCAATGGCCGGCTTTCGGCCTTGCAGGCCTCCTTCCTCGAACATGGCGCCGCGCAATGCGGCATCTGCACGCCCGGCCTGCTGGTCGCGGCCACCGCGCTTCTGGAGCGCAGCCCGACGCCCAGCGAGGCGGAAACGCAGGATGCGCTGGGCGGCGTGCTCTGCCGCTGCACCGGCTATCGCAAGATCGTCGCGGCGGTCATGCATGCGTCGAGGCACGTGAACGGCGTCGACCTCCGCCTGCCGGAAGCCGGCCACGCCGTCGGCGCCTCGCCGATTCGCCTCGACGGCGTGCCGAAGGTCACCGGCGGCGAGAAATTCGGTGGCGACTCTTTTCCGGCCGATGCGCTGTCGGTGCTCGTGGTCCGCTCGCCGCATTATCATGCTGGTTTCAGCTTCGGCGATCTCGACGCCTGGACGAAAGCGCATCCCGGCATCGCCGACGTCTTCACCGCCGCCGACATCGCCGGCAAGAACTGTTTTGGCGTCATCGGTCCCTTTGCCGACCAGCCGGCTCTGGCCGAAGGTTTTGTCCGCCTGCGCGGCGAGGCGGTGGCGCTGGTGGCGGGTGAGCGCGAGGCGATCCTCGATCTCGACCTGACGGATTTCCCGGTTACCTGGGAGGAACTGCCTCATCTGCTGCAGCCGCGTGAGGCGAAGGCTGACGGCGCGGCGCTGATCCACAGTCAACGCCCGGCGAACCTGCTGACCTCAGGCTATGTCGAACGCGGCGATCCCGAGGGCGCGCTTGCCGGCGCAGCCGTCACAGCGACAGGTATCATCGAGACCTCCTTTGTCGAGCATGCCTATATCGAGCCGGAAGCCGGCTACGCATATATGGATGGCGACACCCTCGTCGTCGTCGCCTGCACCCAGGCGCCCTATATGGACCGCGACGACACGGCCAAGGTGCTCGGGCTTGCCGTCGAAAAGGTGCGCATCGTGCCGACCGCCACCGGCGGCGGCTTTGGCTCGAAACTCGACGTCTCGCTGCAGCCCCTGATCGGTCTGGTGGCAATGAAGACGGGGCGGCCGGCAGCGCTCGCCTACACCCGCAATGAATCGATGATGTCGACCACCAAACGCCACCCCGCCGAGATGAAGGCGACCATCGGCGCCGATGCCGAGGGCCGCGTCAGCGGCATGATCTTCGCGGGCGACTTCAACACCGGCGCCTATGCCAGTTGGGGCCCGACGGTCGCCAATCGTGTCCCGGTGCACGCCTCCGGCCCTTACGCCACGCCGAACTATCGCGCCACCGGCTATGCCATCCACACCAACGGCCCGATCGCCGGCGCCTTCCGCGGCTTCGGCGTGCCGCAGGCCACCATCATGCAGGAGACGCTTTATGACGAGCTCGCCGACAAGCTCGGCATGGATCGGCTCGACTTCCGTCTTAAGAACTGCCTGCGCGACGGCTGCGAGACGGTCACCGGCCAGCAGCTGGAAACGGGCGTCGGCATTGGCGAATGCCTGGAACAGCTCCAGCCGCATTGGGCGCGGGCGCTGGCAGAGGCGGAAGCCTTCAACGCCACCAACACGGCAAGCAGGCGCGGCGTCGGCATTGCCTCCTGCTGGTATGGCTGCGGCAACACATCGCTGCCCAATCCCTCGACCATCAAGGTAGGCATCTCTCCTTCCGGCGAGGTGGTCCTGCACCAGGGCGCGGTCGATATCGGCCAAGGCTCCAACACCGTCATCGCCCAGATCTGCGCCGACGCGCTCGGCCTGCCGCTGGACAAATTTCGGCTGAAGAGCGCCGACACCGCCATCACACCCGACGCCGGCAAAACATCCGCCTCGCGCCAGACTTTTGTCACCGGCAAGGCGGCGGAGAAGGCTGGCCGAGCGCTGCGCGAGAAAATCCTGCGTTTTGCCAATGTCTCCGGCGAGGCGACCATTGCACTCGAAGGATCGAGCCTTTCGATCCGCGAAGGCGACGCGGCGCGGCGCATCGACCTCGCGGCGTTGAAGCCCGATGCCGACGGCCTAGTGTTTGTCGCGAAAGAAACCTACGACCCGCCGACGCTGCCGCTCGACGCCAAGGGCCAGGGCAAGCCTTACGCCGTCTATGGCTATGGCGCGCAGATCGCCGAGCTCGAGGTCGACTTGAAGCTCGGCACCGTCAAGCTGCTCAAGATCACCGCCGCGCATGATGTCGGCAAGGCGATCAATCCTGTGCTGGTCGAAGGCCAGATCGAGGGTGGCATCGCGCAGGGCATCGGCATGGCGCTGATGGAGGAATACATTCCCGGCCGTACCGAGAACCTGCACGACTACCTCATCCCCACCATCGGCGACGTGCCCCCGGTCGAGCATATTCTGGTCGAAGTTCCCGACCCCGAGGGGCCGTTCGGCGCCAAGGGCCTGGGCGAGCATGTGCTGATCCCGACGGCGCCGGCGATCCTCAACGCCATCCGCCATGCAACAGGCGTGCTGGTCACCAAGGTGCCGGCGACGCCTAGCCGCATCCTGGCGGCGATCCGCGAGAAGGAGGCGCGCCGATGAGCGAGCTTGCCGAACGTTTCGAAACCCACGATCCCGGCGAGAAGCAGGTGGCCGAAAAGATCCGCTGCGATGCCTGTCCGGTCATGTGCTACATCGCCGACGGCCGCACCGGCGCCTGTGACCGCTACGGCAATATTGGCGGCCGCATCGTGCGCATGGACCCGCTGACCATCCTCGACCACGCGGCCGAGACCGGCGGCACGGTGGTGCCCTTCGTCGCCGAGGGCGAGGCCTGGAATGGCGAACTGGTCAACACCGGCCGGCGTTTCGTCACCGCGATCGGCGCCGGCACCACCTATCCGGATTACAAGCCGGCGCCCTTTATCGTCAGCCAGGAAGTCGATGGCGTCGACCTCGTTACCGTCGTCACCGAGGGGATCTTCTCCTATTGCGGCGTGAAGGTGAAGATCGATACCGACCGCCATATCGGCGACGAGACGGCGACAGTGCGCGCCGAAGGCGAGGCGATTGGCCATGTCACGACCGGCGAATACGGTTCGCAGATGCTGTCGCTCGGCGGTGTCCACCATCTGACAGGCGGCTCCAAGCAGGAAGGCCGCGCCACCTGCGATGCGCTGCTCAATCTGTGCAACCGCAAGCCGGTCGAACTCACCATCGACGGCGGCGCGACGGTCGTCGTCGAGGCCGGCAAGGCGCCGGTCATCGACGGCAAGGTCGAGCACCGCATGCGCGTCGGCTGCGGCTCGGCCACCATCGGCATGTTCGCCACGCAATGGCGCGGCCTCGTCGACGAGGTGGTGGTGGTCGACGACCACATCACCGGCGTCGTCTCCGAGCACCAGGCCGGCAAGGTCCTGGGCTGGGAGGACACGGGGATAAAGATCATCGGCCGCCGTTCGACGCCCGGCCGCTACTTCAAGGTGTCCGAGCCCGGCCTCGGTTGGGGCGGCACCAGGATCGACGATCCGCTGTCGATCCTGGGCGACTGGAACGCCAAGAAGGGCGCCCGTCCGGGCCTGTCGCTGCTGATGGTTTCGACCACCGGCGAGCAGTTCGCCTACTACGAGCTCGACGACGAGCTGAAGCCGGTCCAAAGGCCGTTCCCCGAGCGGTTGCAAAAGTCCGTCGGCCTGATCGAGGACAATTGTGAGCCGGCGCTGTGCACGGTGCTGTTCATAGGCGGCGCCGGCGGCTCGCTGCGCGCCGGCGTCACCGAAAACCCGGTCAACCTCACCCGCTCGGTTCAGGGCCTGAAGACCTATGTGACGGTCGGCGGCGCGCCGGTCTATGTCTGGCCGGGCGGCGGCATCACGCTGATGGTCGACGTCACCCGCGTGCCTGAAGGCGCCTTCGGCTATGTGCCGACGCCGGCGCTGGTCGCGCCGATCGAATTCACCATGCGCCGCGACGACTATGTCCGGCTGGGCGGCTATGAAAACGAGATCCGCGGCGTCGAGGACATCCTCGCCAGGGGCGGCGAGTATCTCAACCCGCGCAGCAGCACCGGCGCGCCGGTCGACAACCCCTGGCCGCCATTGGCGCAACTGCGGCGGGCGGCGGCGAACGGGGCCGGATGATGAACGGCCCGCAGGCGCATTGGCTGCCCGACGGCAGGCGGCTCCATCTCAACCATGGGCCGATCGACCTTATCGTCGAGGCGTTTGGCTCCGCGGATGAATGCCGCCCCGCCTACGAGCAGGCTGTCACGCGTTTCCAGACGATCCTGATCGAACTGGTCGAAGAGCTTCCGGAATTGCGCCTCCCGGCCTTCTTCCTGGCGCCGCGCGATTTCGCGGGCCCGACGGCGCGCCGCATGGAGGCGGCCGTCATGCGGTTGGCGGAATGTTTCATCACCCCGATGGCCGCCGTTGCCGGCTCGGTAGCCGACGAGATTCTCGACGCCCTGCTCGCCGGCCGCCGGCTCGATCGCGCCTATGTCAACAATGGCGGCGACTGCGCGCTTCATCTCGGCAAGGGCCAGTCGATGACATCGGCCATTGCCGGCACCGGCCACGGCATGGCCGACCGTGTCACCATACGCGCCGAGGATGGCGTGCGTGGCATTGCCACCAGCGGCTGGCGGGGCCGGTCGTTTTCCTTAGGCGTCGCCGACGCCGTCACCGTTCTGGCGCCGACCGGCGCCGAGGCCGACGCGGCGGCAACGCTCATTGCCAACGCGGTCGACCTGCCCGGTCACCCTGCCATCACGCGCGTTGCGGCGCGCGACCTGGCGCCCGATAGCGATCTCGGCGAGCAGATGGTGACGCAAAGCGTCGGCGCGCTTTCGCCGGTCGAGGTTGCCCGGGCGCTGGACAAGGGCCTCGCGGTCGCCGAAGATTTTCGCCGGCGCGGCCTGATCGCCGCCTCGGCGCTGTTTCTGGCGGGTGAAACCCGCATCAGTGGTTCCGTGGCGCTCGCCGCGCCCAACAAGCATCAAGCGAAGGAAACTGCCCATGCCTGACTTTCCGATCCGCAAGGTCGCGGTCCTGACCGAGGAGATTTTCCATGACGGCGGCCCCGTGGCGAAAAAGCCACGCCTGCGCGCCGCCGCGCTCGCCGTGGTCAAGAACCCCTTCGCCGGCCGCTATTTCGAGGATCTGCAGAGCGCGATGGAAGATTTGAAGCCGCTCGGGCTTCTGCTTTCCGACAGGCTGATCGCGGCGCTCGGCGGCGACGTCAAGAAGATCGACGGCTACGGCAAGGGCGCCATCGTCGGTTCCGCGGGTGAGCTTGAGCATGGCGCGCTGTGGCATGTGCCCGGCGGCTACGCCATGCGCGAGCGGCTCGGCGACGCCAAGGCCATCGTGCCGTCGGCCAAGAAGGTCGGCGCTTTCGGCTCGCGGCTCGATGTGCCGCTCGGCCACATCAACGCCGCCTATGTGCGCAGCCATTTCGACGCCATGGAGGTCGGCATCAGCGACGGCCCGCGTCCCGACGAAATCCTGTTCTGCCTCGCCATGACCTGCGGCCCGCGCGTCCACAACCGCATGGGCGGCCTGGCGGCCGCGGACATCAAGGCGTGGGACGGCCTGAGATGAGCGGCGAGGACAATCTGCTGCGGCTGGTCGAGGCCGAGGACGGCGACGAGAACAACTACCATTTGCAGGATCAGGTCGGCTTCATCCTGCGCAAGGCGCATCAGCGCCATGTCTCGCTCTTTGCCTCGCATATCGCCGACCTGACGCCGCCGCAATTCGCGGCTCTCGCCAAGCTCTACGATATCGGCGAAACCTCGCAGAACCAACTCGGCACGCTGATCGCCATGGATGCCGCCACCGTGAAGGGCGTCATCGACCGGCTGAAGGCGCGGGGCCTGGTCGAGGTCTCTAAGCACGAGGTCGACAAAAGGCGCCTGCTCGTCAATCTGACGCCGGAAGGCCGCGAGGCAATCGAGCGGCTGATCCCGCTCGCCCGCACCATCACCGAGGAAACGCTGGCACCACTGACGGCCAAGGAAGCCGCGACCTTTTTGCGGCTGCTGGCGAAGCTTGCCTGAGCGAACCAGGAAAGAATGCCGGATGGTTTTCGGGCAGTAAGACGGCCAAGTTTGGTCGTCCTGAGCCCTTTTAGGCAGGGTTGGCTGCCAGCGCCGCCGGCGAGGGGTGCAGCGCACCCGCCGTCGGGTTGGGAACTCTGGGTAGTCCATCGAAGATGGCTGCGGTACGCCGCCAGATCACGGTCACAACCAACATCGCTATGTAACTGTCAACGGCATAGTGCCAGCCGGTATAGATCGAACCGAACAGAATGAAGATCGCGAACATCCAGCCGGCTGCGCCGAGCCAACGGCTGAGCCGCGCCAGGTAGAAGGCGTTCAATGTCGCGACCGCCACATGCATGCTGGGCATCGCGGATATCCCGGTGCCGAGATCCGGCCTGTTGGCCTGGTAGCTGCCGAGGAGATAGTCGGAATAAAGCAGCACATGCTCGTTGGATGGCCGCCGTTTCAGTATTTCCAGAAGTTCGACATAGCGGTGACCGCCTAAAAACTGATCGTAAAAAATCGGGCCAACGGAGGAGAATAGTGTCGCCAGGAATGTCCCGACCGCCATCGTCACGAATGCGAGAGCCGTAAGATAACGTAGATGCACGAGCTGGTTGGCGAAGAGCGCCGCGAAAAACACCATGCCAAACCATTCGACGAACCAGACCTTGGAGTAGGTCAGTGCTACCAGCATTGCCAATGTGTCGGAATCGAAGGCATGCGCGATTCGCCATGGCGCCTGCCCATGCAGGAATTCGCCGATGTCCGCCAAAGCCTTGTCGCTATAAAAGGGCATTATGCCCGGTATGTTGACCTTGTAGGTCGTGAAGGCGCTCAGCGACAGGACGAAAACCGTCACGACGAGCGCCGCTCGCAATCCGTTCGATCGAAGCGAAGTCTTGATGAAGCCTATGGGCGCTCTTGGTGAAACGATCACAGCCGCGGGTACGATCACGGCGAGGCAGGAGAACGGCCCCCACATGATGAGCTGGAACACATACAGCAGCGTCACCCGCCAGTATACCGACGGCCAGAACAGGGCCGCTAAGGCGATATAGATCAGACAGAGCAGCAGCAGCTTGCGCGAGACATAGGCGACTTTTCTGTCGTCCGTCGTTTGGCTGAGATCGCCCTGAGGCTGGCGCGAAAAACCAGCATCCGCAGCTACACCGTCCTGCAGTCCCACCAACGTCACCCCTCACGCCGCCGGGATTTCTCTATAGTTGTGGTATTAATATATAATTATAAGGACCGGTGGTGTTTTAGGCGGATCGAAGTATCAGTGAAATCCTATTGCAGGTGGATATTTTTAAGCGATGGGTCGGTCATTCCGTTGGAAGAGAAACCCCGAACATTTCCTTCGCCTCTTCAAGTGTATAGTAGCCAAGTCTAATATCTTCGGCGACCCGCTTCGGGTCACGTTCGCGCGGGTCGCCATAACCGCCGCCGCCTGGCGTGCCCACTCGCACGCGATCGCCGGCCTTGAGCGCGATGTCCTGCTCCTTGGAAAGATGCGGCGGCACATGCGCTTCGCCGCCCCGGAACACGGTGACACTGTTCGGCGCGCCGTCCTTGCCGCCGAGCGCGCCCTGCGGTCCGAAGCGGCCGTGATCCATGACGAAGGAGGCGCGGGCGTCGCCGCGCAGGATCTCGACCTCATAGGCAAGCCCGAAACCGCCGCGATGTTTTCCCGCGCCGCCCGAGCCCTCGCGCAGCGCGTAGTGCCGGTAGAGCACCGGGAAGGCCTGCTCCATGATCTCGACCGGCGGCGACTTCGAAATGCCGATGGTCGAGCAGCCATTGCTCAGACCATCATGGCCGGCATTGCCGCCATAGCCACCGCCGGAGATCTGGTACATGACATAGTCGCGGCCGCGCGCCGGGTCGTTGCCGCCGAGCGCGAAATTGCCGCTGGAGCCGGCGGGTGCCGCCGTCACCTTTTCCGGCAGCGCCTGCACCATCGCCGCGAACACGGCTTCCGCGATGCGCTGCGAGACTTCCGCCGCGCAGCCCGAAACCGGGCGCGGATATTTGGCGTCGAGGAACGTGCCTTCCGGCCGCTTGACGTTCAGCGGCTCGAAGGCCCCGGCGCTGATCGGCACCTCCGGAAAGATATGCCGCATGGCGAGATAGACGGACGACAGGGTCGTCGCCAAGACGCTGTTCATCGGCCCGGCGCATGGCTTCGATGAGCCGGCAAAGTCGAAGCTCAGCGTGTCGCCCTGCTTCTCGACGGCGAGATTGATGGTCAGCGGCTCGTTCACCACGCCGTCGGAATCGACGAAGGCCTGCGAGCGGTAGGTGCCGTCCGGTATGACGGCGATCGAGGCGCGCATCTGTTCGGCGGCTCGGCGGCGCAGCTCCGCGATCGCCTCGACGACGGTTTCGTCACCGTAACGATCCAGGATTTCATTCAGCCTGTCCTGCCCGATCAGGAGTGCGGCGGCCTGCGCGCGGATGTCGCCGATGCGCTGGTCGGCGACCCGGATGTTCGAGCAGATGATGGCGTAGATCTCCGGATCGAGCATACCCTTCTTGAACAGTTTCACCGGCGGCAGCCTCAGCCCCTCCTGCTCGACCGCGGTGGCGGAAGCGGAAAAGCCGCCCGGCACCGAGCCGCCGATGTCGGGCCAGTGGCCGGTGTTGGAGAGCCAGCAAAAGATTTTCCCATCCCGGTAGACCGGCATGACGAAGCGCACATCCATCAGATGCGTGCCGCCGAGATAGGGATCGTTGACGATGTAGATGTCGCCGGGTTCAGGCGCCAGGCAACGGCCGTCGGCGATCATCTCGATCACCGTCCTGGTCGAATATTGCATCACGCCGACGAACACCGGCAGGCCCTGGCTGCCTTGCGCGATCAGCGAGCCGTCGACGGCCGAATAGATGCCGTCGGAACGGTCGTTGGCTTCGGCGATGACCGGCGAAAAGGCCGCGCGGGAAAAGGTCAGATCCATCTCGTCGCAGACCTGCTGCAACGCTGCCTGCAGCACCGAGAGCGTGATCGTGTCGAGCTTTGCCATCTCAAGCCTCGCCGATGTCGATGATGATGTTGCCGTCGGCGTCCGATCGCGCCCGGTCGCCGGGCTCCAGCACCGTGGTGGCGTCCATCTGTTCCAGGATCGCCGGCCCCTCGATTGTCGCATCGAGCGGCAGTTTTTCGCGCGCATAGACCGGCGTGTCGTGCCAGGCACCATGATACCAGACCGGCCGGATTTCGCGCCGCGCCTCCTCGAGCGTTGCCGCGCGCCCGGCGGGATCGATCAGCCGCGACAGGTCGATCTGCGGCCGCACGCCGGTGACCGAGGTGTTCAAGTTGACGAGGTTGGCTCGGATTTCCGGCAGCTCGACCTTGAAGCGGGCGAAATAGGCTTTTTCGAACAGAAGCTGCAGTGTCTCTCGTGAAACCGAGGACGACGGCAGCGGCACGTTGATGATGTGCGTCTGGCCGACGAACTGCATGTCGGCGGAATGCGTGACGCGGATCGCGTCGGGCTTCACTGCTTCCTTGGCGATCAGCGCCTCGCCTTCGTCCCGGTGCCGTTCCAATAACTCGTGAAGCGAAGCTTCATCGAGCGCCCCGACCGGCATGTTGATTGTGTTGACGAAGTCATGCCGCATATCCGCGACGACGCAGCCGAGCGCGTTGGTGATGCCGGGCCGTGCCGGCACCAGCACCCTGGGCAGGCCGAGCTCGCGGGCGAGCGCCGTCGCGTGCAGCGGCCCGGCGCCGCCAAAGGCAAACAGCGCGAAATCGCGCGGGTCATGGCCGCGCGAGACCGACACCATGCGGATGGCGCCGGCCATCTTCATGTTGCCGAGCCGCAGCACCGCGCCAGCCGCTTCGACGCCCGAGAGCCCGGTGCGCTTGCCGATCTTCTCCTCGAAAATGCCGGTCACACGTTCGACGGTAACAGGATTGTCCACGGCCAACAGCTTCTTCGGCGCCAGCCGTCCCAGCACCAGATTGGCGTCGGTGATGGTCGGTTCGCTGCCGCCGCGCCCGTAGCAGATCGGGCCGGGATTGGCGCCGGCGCTTTCCGGGCCGATCTGGATCAGCCCGGCCGCATCGACGCGCGCGATCGAGCCGCCGCCGGCGCCGACGGTGTGCACCGCCACCATCGGCACGTGGATCGGCATCGCGTATTCGATCTCGATCTCGTTCGACACCGCGGGCTCGGCGTTGCGGATCAGCGCCACGTCGGTCGAGGTGCCGCCCATGTCGTAGGTGACGAGGTTGCCGAAGCCGGCGCGCTTTCCGGTATAGGCGGCGGCGATCACGCCGGAAGCCGGCCCGGACATCACCGTCTTGGCCGATTCCAGCGTGACGAAGCGCGCCGATATCATGCCGCCATTGCCGTTCATGATCAGGAAGTCGCGGGCATAGCCTTTGGATGCCAGTTCCTTGCGCAGCCGCTCGACATAGCGCTCGAGGATCGGCTGCACCGAGGCGTTGACCGCCGCAGTCACGCCGCGCTCGAACTCGCGCGCTTCCGAAAGCAACGCATGCCCGGTGGTGATGTGACCGTTCGGCCAAAGCTCCGCCGCGATCTCGGCGGCACGCCGCTCATGCATGGGGTTGGCGTAGGAGTGCAGGAAGTGGATGACCAACGACTCGCAGCCGGCGTCGAGCAGCCTTTTCACCGCGTCGCGCATCTCTGCTTCATCGAGTTGAATGCGCACCGCGCCGGAGGCCTCGACCCGTTCCGACACTTCGAGCCTGAGATCCCGCGGGATGACCGGCACGAAGGTGCCCGTCATGCCATAGGCCTGTGGCCGCGTGCGCCGTCCAAGCTCGATCACGTCGCGAAAACCGCGCGTGGTGATCATGCCGGTTCTGGCCAGACGCCGCTCCAGAACGGCGTTGGTGGTGGTCGTGGTGCCATGCACGATGAGGTCGATGCCGTCGATCGGAAAGCCGGTCGCGCCGAGTGCGGAAACCACGCCGAAGGCTTGGTTTTCGACGGTGGTCGGCGTCTTGGCGATATGCACCTTGCCGCCCGCCTTGCCATCGATCAGAAGCAGGTCGGTGAAGGTGCCGCCGACATCGATGCCTGCCACGACGCTACCCGCCGACGCCGAAAAATTCTCATTCATTGCCGAAACCCGAAATAGCAGGACTACGGATATGCCTCGGTTTGGAAAGGCATTTTACGTCGCCATCTTGACCTGAAGATCATTTGTATACTAATAAGTTTCCGACACAAGAGCTTACCGCTTGTCAGTGTGTGAGCAGCACGCCGGGACCTGACCGTTCGGGCGCGCAGGAGAGAGTTTGGCGCCAGCGGGTCTCGTCTGGCATGGAAAGTTGGGTTTGATGAACACGACATCCGCCTTGAACGTCGCCGGCGTAAAGCCGCTGCAGTTCCCGATCCCGGCCAATGTCTATGCCGAGACCGTGGTGTCGGTGAAGCATTACACCGACCGGCTGTTCTCGTTCCGCATCACCCGCCCGCAGTCGCTGCGCTTCCGCTCCGGCGAATTCGTCATGATCGGCCTGCCCAATGCCGAGAAGCCGGTCTTCCGCGCTTATTCGGTCGCCAGCCCCGCCTGGGACGAGGAGCTTGAATTCTTCTCGATCAAGGTGCCGGACGGCCCGCTCACGTCCGAGCTGCAGAAGATCCAGGTCGGCGACACCGTCATCATGCGCCAGAAGTCGACCGGCACGCTGGTGCTCGACGCGCTGACGCCTGCCAAGCGTGTGTTCATGATCTCGACCGGCACCGGCATCGCGCCCTTCGCCAGCCTGCTGCGTGATCCCGACACCTATGAAAAGTTCGACCAGGTCATCCTGACCCACACCTGCCGCGACAATGCCGAGCTGACCTACGGCCAGGAGCTGGTTGCGGCGCTGGAGAGCGACCCGCTGATCGGCGAGTTGACCGGCGGCCGCGTCACGCTTTACAACTCGACCACTCGCGAGGAGTCGGCGCGCATGGGCCGCATCACCGCGCTGATCGGCTCGGGCAAGTTCTATTCCGACCTCGGCATCGACAAGCTCAATCCCGAGACCGACCGCATCATGATCTGCGGCTCGATGCATATGCTGAAGGACGTCAAGGAACTGGCTGAAAGCCTCGGCTTCCAGGAAGGCTCGCTCAGTCATCCGGCCAGCTTCGTCGTCGAGCGCGCCTTCGTCGGCTGAACGCTGGTCGCAGCCCGCCAGCTCTGTTGGAGGCGTCTGAGATTAGCGACGACATTCGCGCTTCGTCATTCTAGGGCGGAGCAAGGAGCGGAGCGACGCGCGCAGACCCTAGAATCCATGCCGTTACGCTAAGGCGTTGCGGGGGTTACAGAATTCTGCACCGTTGCACTCTGCGGCAGAGGTCGCGGCATGGATACTCGGGTCAAGCCCGAGTATGACGAAGGGATGGGCGTTTCGGCCAATCTCCAACGCCGGGAGCGGCAACTCAGCGTGATATTTTGACCATGTGGTCAAAAATCGGCTGCTTTCGCCGCCTTTTTCCGCTATGACCCTTTTGAAAGACTCGTGAAGCATCGCTTCACGGGCTATCCTTCGGCTGAGGTCGCTGAAATGAAAGGGCAGGAGATGAGCAGCACGATCCGCGAGGCAGGCCCCGGCGCGCCCAAAATCATGCCGCTGACGGCGCGCGCCGCCGCCAACACGCCAGTGCCGCTGGAGCATGGCATCGCCCGCAATCCCGGCATGAAGCTCGATCTCGGCTTCCTGGAATCGGTGCGCAGCGTCAACCGCTCGGCGCTGGAGCGGCGTGTCGCGACGCTGACCAAGCGGCGCTCGATCAAGGCCGACAACCAGGCCGCCTGGCTGCTGCGCGCCATTGCCTGCATGGACCTCACCACGCTCAACTCCAACGATACCGACGAGCGCGTGCGCCGGCTCTGCGCCAAGGCGATCAACCCTCTCCGCCGGGATATCGTCGAGGGCCTGGGTATATCGGGCGAAACCATCCGTCCGGCGGCGGTCTGCGTCTACCATCCCTTCGTCGCCACCGCGGTCGATGCCGTGCGCGGCACCGGCATCCATGTCGCCGCGGTCTCTACTGCCTTCCCGCACGGCCTTGCGCCGCTGTCTACGCGCCTGCAGGAGATCGAGGCCTCGGTGAAGGATGGTGCCGACGAGATCGACGTCGTCATTCCGCGCGGCCTGGTCTACGGCGCAAAATGGCGCGAGCTCTTCAACGAAATCGTCGCCATGCGCGCCGCCTGCGGCGATGCGCATCTCAAGGTCATTCTCGGTACCGGCGATCTCGCCACGCTGCGCAACGTCATGCTCGCCTCCATGGTGGCGATGATGGCGGGCGCCGATTTCATAAAAACCTCGACCGGCAAGGAAAGCGTCAACGCCACGCTTCCCGTCGGTCTTGCCATGGTGCGCGCCATCCGCGCCTATTTCGAGGAGACCGGCTACCTGATCGGCTTCAAGCCGGCGGGCGGCATCTCGACAGCGAAAGTCTCGCTCGACTGGCTGGTGCTGATGAAGGAAGAACTCGGCAGGCCCTGGCTCGAGCCGAACCTGTTCCGCTTCGGGGCCTCCAGCCTGCTCACCGACATCGAACGCCAGCTCGAGCATCATCTGACCGGCCATTATTCGGCCAACCATCGCCACGCGATGGCGTAGCGCGAGTGAAGGCCTTGAACGTCGAGTTCCTTCGCGCCCCCCTCTGTCCTGCCGGACATCTCCCCCGCGAGGGGGGAGATCAGCTTGCCCCCTCGTCCGCCCTCGTTCTGCAACGCTGGCGATTGGCGAAATCGCCGATGACGGCCAATCTCCCCACAAGTGGGGGAGATGTCCGGCAGGACAGAGGGGGGCGCCGTAGAGCACCCACTTATCCAGAAATCTCCTCCGGGAGGAGCACCCCATGAACATCCTCGAACGCTATCACGCCATGGAATACGGCCCGGCGCCGGAAGCCCGCAACGAGGCGGATGCCTGGTTGGCCTCGCGCGATTTCGCGAAAGCGCTGTTCATCGACGGCGCCTGGAAAGCGGCGGCCAGCGGCAAGACCTTCGAGACCAGCGAGCCGTCCTCCGGCAAGCTTCTGGCCAAAATCTCCGATGCCGGCGCGGCCGATATCGAGGCCGCGGTCACCGCCGCTGCGAAAGCGCTACCGAAATGGAGCGCCTCCTCCGGCTACGCCCGCGCAAAAGTCCTCTACGCCATCGGCCGCGCCATGCAGCGCCATCAGCGCCTGTTCGCCGTGCTGGAATCGATCGACAACGGCAAGCCGATCCGCGAAAGCCGCGACATCGACGTGCCGCTGGCGATCCGCCATTTCATCCACCATGCCGGCTGGGCGCAGACGCTGGAGAAGGATTTTCCCGATCACAAGCCGGTCGGCGTCGTCGGCCAGGTCATTCCGTGGAATTTCCCGCTGCTGATGCTGGCCTGGAAGATCGCGCCGGCTCTAGCCGCCGGCTGCACGGTGTTGCTGAAGCCTGCCGAATTCACCCCGCTCACCGCCATCCTGTTCGCCGAGATCTGCGAACGCGCCGGCGTGCCGAAGGGCGTCGTCAACATCGTCCAGGGCGGGCCTGAGGCGGGCGCGGCCATCGTCAACCACCCAGGTGTGCAGAAGATCGCCTTCACCGGCTCGTCGGAAGTCGGCAAGATCATCCGCAAGGCGACAGCCGGATCGGGTAAGAAACTGTCGCTTGAGCTCGGCGGCAAGTCGGCCTTCGTCGTCTTCGAGGATGCCGACCTCGACAGCGCCGTCGAAGGTCTCGTCGACGGCATCTGGTTCAACCAGGGCCAGGTCTGCTGCGCCGGCTCGCGTCTCCTGGTCCAGGAAGGCATCGCGGAAGCCTTCATCGCCAAGGTCAAGGTCAGGATGAGTCGTCTGCGTGTCGGCAGCCCGCTCGACAAGAACACCGACATCGGCCCGCTGGTCGACAGTACCCAGCTTGACCGCGTCAGGGGCCTGATCGCCGAAGGCGCGAAACAGGGCGCCGTCTGCTGGCAGCCTGACGCCACACTGCCATCCTCCGGCTATTATCACCTGCCGACACTGGCGACATCTGTTTCGCCGGCTAACATTCTGGCGCAGGAAGAGGTCTTCGGCCCGGTTCTGGCCACGATGAGCTTCCGCAACACCGAGGAAGCGATCGAGCTCGCCAACAACACGCGCTACGGCCTTGCCGCCTCTGTGTGGAGCGAGAACGTCAACCTTGCCCTGCACGTCGCCCCGCAACTGAAGGCCGGCGTCGTCTGGATCAACGGCACCAACATGTTCGACGCCGCCTGCGGCTTCGGCGGCTACCGCGAAAGCGGCTTTGGCCGCGAAGGCGGCCGCGAGGGCATGTTCGAATATCTGGCGGCCAAGCTGCCTGTCGGCCCGGCCATCAAGCCGGCTGCGGTCGGCTCGGCCCAGCCGGTTGAGCAGGCGGATGGCACGTCGATCGATCGCACGGCAAAGCTGTTCATCGGCGGCAAGCAGGTGCGGCCGGATGGCAATTATTCGCTCGCTGTCGCTGGCGCCAAGGGCAAGCTGGCCGGCGAAGTCGGCCTCGGCAACCGCAAGGATATCCGCGATGCAGTTTCTGCTGCCCGGGCCTGCAAGGCCTGGCCGGAGGCGACCGCCTATAACCGCAGCCAGGTGCTCTATTATCTCGCCGAAAACCTGTCCGGCCGCGCCGACGAGTTTGCCGCGCGTCTGGTCCAGCTTACCGGGGTTGCCGCCAAGGCGGCGCGGGAAGAGGTCGAGCAGTCGATCGAGCGGCTGTTCCTCTATGCCGGCCTCGCCGACAAGTTCGAGGGCCGCGTCCACCAGCCGCCGGCCCGTGTCGTGACACTGGCGCTGCATGAGCCGGTCGGTGTCGTCGGCATCGTCGCGCCGGACAACCAGCCTTTGCTCAATTTTGTGTCGCTGGTGGCGCCGGCGCTCGCCATGGGCAACACCGTCGTCGCCGTCCCGTCCGAATGGCATCCGCTTTTGGCCACCGACCTGTACCAGGTGATCGAATATTCCGACTTGCCTGCCGGCGCCATCAACATCGTCACCGGCCGCAGCGCCGAGCTTTGCGGCGTCTTGGCCAAGCACGATGATGTCGACGGGCTCTGGGTGTTCGCCGATGCCGACACCTGCGCCAAGGCGGAGGCCGACTCCGTCGGCAACCTCAAGCGCGTCTGGACCGGCAACGGCCGCACGCTGGACTGGGCGTCGGGCGAAGCCGCCGGCGATGCCTTCCTGCGCCGCGCCATCGAGGTCAAGAACGTCTGGGTGCCTTACGGCGATTGATACCTCCCGCCTGAAGTACGCCGCGGCGGAGCCATTTCGGCTGCTGCCGCGACCGCGTTCGGGCTTGACGCTGGCGCGCATGTTCTTTAACGAGAAAAAACATCTTTATCTGTGAAGCCGTAGCGTAGGCCGCACGATGCTGGCCCTCTGGGACGCCGCGGCCGGCCAACGATAAACGCGGATGCATCAGGCAGGAGAAAAGCATGGCGGATCTGGCAGGCAAGATCGTCGTCGTCACCGCAGCGGCGCAGGGCATCGGTCGCGCCAGCGTGCTGGCTTTCGCGAAGGCTGGCGCCACTGTCCACGCCACCGACATCAACGAGGCGGCCCTAGTCGAACTCGCCAAGGCGCCCGGCGTCAAGTCCCGCAAGCTCGACGTGCTGAACGACGATGCGGTGAAGACGGCTTTCGCCGAAATCGGCCGCGTCGACGTGCTGTTTAACTGCGCCGGCTTCGTCCATGCGGGCTCGATCCTGGAAATGAAGGACGAGGACCTCGACTTCGCGCTCAACCTCAATGTCCGCGCCATGATCCGCACCATCCGCGCCGTGCTGCCCGGCATGCTGGAGCGCGGCGACGGGTCGATCATCAACATGTCCTCGCTGGCAAGCTCGCAGAAGGGCGTGCCGAACCGCTTTGCCTACGGCCTGACAAAGGCGGCGGTCATCGGCCTCACCAAGGCGGTCGCCGCCGATTATGTCGCCAAAGGCATCCGCTGCAACGCCATCTGCCCGGGCACGGTCGAAAGCCCGTCGCTGCAGGACCGCATGCATGCCCAGGGCGACTATGAGGCGGCCCGAGCGGCTTTCATCGCTCGCCAGCCCATGGGCAGGCTCGGCACGCCCGAGGAGATCGCCGACCTCGCCGTCTATCTGGCCGGCGCCACCTATACGTCGGGCCAGGCCTACAACATCGATGGCGGCTGGTCGATCTGACGGTAGCTGAAAGGGATTGACGGCTGAACGGGAAGACAGGCCTTGATCCCCGCGCTTGGCCGGATCGAAGCGTCTGAAAATCCGCTCGGTTAGCCGGCTCGAACAAATGGCGCGCTTGTCGCCGGTGGGGTCGACGACTACGGTCCGCTGATCTTGACGGGACTATGTGAAAACGGCCGCTGGGCCGCAAGGTGGAGAAAGTAAGATGAAGTTGTTGCGCTATGGTGAAGCTGGCGCCGAAAAGCCCGGCCTGCTCGATGCGGATGGCACGATCCGCGACCTTTCCGCTCATGTCGCCGATATTGCCGGCACGACGCTTCATCCGGCCTCGCTGGACATGCTCTCGAAACTCGATCCGAAGTCGCTGCCGGCGGTTTCCGGCAAGCCTCGCATGGGCGCCTGCGTCGCCGGCACGGGCAAGTTCATCTGCATCGGCCTCAACTATTCCGACCACGCCGCCGAGACCGGCGCCACCGTGCCGCCGGAGCCGATCATCTTCATGAAGGCAAGCTCGGCGATCGTCGGGCCGAATGACGACGTGTTGATCCCACGTGGCTCGGTCAAGACCGACTGGGAAGTCGAGCTCGGCGTCGTCATCGGCAAGACGGCGAAATATGTCTCGGAGGACGACGCGCTGGATTATGTCGCCGGCTACTGCGTCGCGCATGACGTTTCCGAACGCGCCTTCCAGGCCGAGCGCCAGGGCCAGTGGACCAAGGGCAAATCCTGCGACACCTTCGGCCCGACCGGCCCGTGGCTGGTCACCAAGGACGAGGTCGCCGACCCGCAGAACCTGAAGATGTGGCTGACCGTCAACGGCAAGACCATGCAGAACGGCTCGACCAAGACCATGGTCTACGGCGTCAAATATCTGGTCGCCTATCTCAGCCAGTTCATGTCGCTGCATCCCGGCGACATCATCTCCACCGGCACGCCGCCCGGCGTCGGCCTCGGCATGAAGCCGCCGGTGTTCCTGAAGGCCGGCGACGTGGTGGAGCTCGGCATCGAAGGCCTCGGCCAGCAGAAGCAGACGTTCAAGGCGGACGTGTAGGTTCAGCTGTCCTTCTCCCCGTCACTATACGGGGAGAAGGTGCCGGCAGGCGGATGAGGGGCAGCGCCAGCGTGTTCTACTTGAGCACCTTCCCATCCCCGCCAAACCGGTACGTCTTCGCCGCATCCGGCGTCGCATAGAGCGTCGAGCCGGGCTCGGCATTGTAGACGCCGAAGATGCGCACGGTGATCAGCCCGGCCTTCTCGCAGTCGAGATAGAGGTTGGTATCGGCGCCGAGATGCTCGGCATGCACGACCGTGCCCTTCCAGGCGCCGGACTTCGTGTCGACGGAGAGATGCTCCGGCCGCACGCCGATGGTCTTGGCCGTCTCGCCCAGCCGCGCGCCGTCGATGAAATTCATCTTCGGCGAGCCGATGAAGCCGGCGACGAACTCGTTGGCCGGCGAATTGTAGAGTTCCATCGGGCTGCCGATCTGCTCGATCCGGCCGGCATTGAGCACCACGATCTTGTCGGCCAGCGTCATTGCCTCGACCTGGTCGTGGGTGACGTAGATCATCGTCGCCTTCAGCCGCCGGTGCAACTGCGCGATCTCCAGCCGGGTGTTGACGCGCAGTGCAGCGTCAAGGTTCGACAGCGGCTCGTCGAACAGGAACAGTTTCGGCTCGCGCACCACGGCGCGACCGATGGCGACGCGCTGACGCTGGCCGCCCGACAGTTCCGCCGGCCGGCGCTCGAGATAGGGTTCGAGCGACAGCATGACGGAAGCGACCTTGATGCGCCGCTCGATCTCGGCCGCCGGCGTGCCGGCCTGCTTGAGGCCCAATGCCATGTTGTTCTTGACCGTCAGATGCGGATAGAGCGCGTAGGTCTGGAACACCATGGCGATGCCGCGTTTCGCCGGCGGCGTGACCGAGACATCGGCGCCGTCGATCAGCACGCGGCCGGAGGTCGAGTCCTCCAGCCCGGCGATGACACGCAGCAGCGTCGATTTTCCGCAGCCGGACGGGCCGACGAAGACGACGAACTCGCCATCCGTCACCTGCAGGTCGATGCCCTTCAGCACTTCGACCGGCCCGAAAGCCTTCTTCACATTCTCGATCTTCAGCGAGCCCACGGCGTCGTTCCTGTTCTAGAGTTTCAGGGCGTTGCCGCTGCGCACGCTCTCGTCGGCGGCGAGGCAGACGGCGAGCGACTTCACGGCATCGTCCATGTGGCGGGTGAGGTCGATATTTTCGCGGATGGCCTTGAGCAGGAAGGCCTGTTCGAGGTCGCAGAGCTCCTGGTGCCCCGGCTCGCCCTCCATCGACAGCAACTGGTCTTCCTTGGCGAACCTGCCGTCCGGCCCGGTCGCGGCGCTGTGCAGGCGGATGGTCGAGGTCTTGGTGTGGGTGTCGATGTCGTCGGACTTCACGCCCTCCTTCATCACGATCGACACGCAGCCCTTGGGCGACATGACGTCCTTCACGAAGAAGGCCGTCTCCGAAATCATCGGCCCCCAGCCGGCTTCGTACCAGCCGACCGAGCCGTCCTCGAACAGCACCTGCAAATGGCCGTAATTGTACATCGACGGCGCCACCTCATCGCTGAGCCGCACCCCCATGCCGCGCACCTCGACCGGATTCGCGTCGGTGATCTGCAGCATCACGTCGAGATAATGCACGCCGCAGTCGACGATCGGCGAGGTCGTCTGCATCAGCTGCTTGTGCGTCCCCCAGGTGTGGCCGGAGGACTGCTGGTTGAGGTTCATGCGGAAGACATAGGGACCGCCGAGCTTGCGCGCCTCGGCGATCAGCCGCACCCAGGACGGATGGTGGCGCAATATATAGCCGATCACCAGCTTCCTGCCATTGGCCTTGGCGGCATCGACGACGCGCCTGGCGTCCGCCACCGTCGTTGCCAGCGGCTTTTCGACGAAGACATGGCAGCCGGCCTCGAACGCCCGCACCGCATAGTCGGCATGGCTGTCGGAATAGGTGGCGATCGCAGCCACATCCGGCTTCTCGTCACGCAGAGCGTCCTCGAAGGATCGCCTTATGCCATAACCGCCGAGCCCGTCCGGCAGCGGCACGTCGGAACGGTTGACGAGTGCGGCGATCTCGAAGCCCGGGTTGTTGTGATAGGCGAGCGCATGGCTGCGGCCCATATTGCCGAGCCCGGCGACGACGACGCGAAGGGGTTTTTGCGAACTCACTTGACGGCTCCCGACGTGATGCCGCGGATCAGCTGCCGCGAGAAGATGACATAGAGGATGAGCACCGGCAGGATCGCCAGCGAGAGCGCCGCCAGGATGGCGTTCCAGTTGGTGACGAACTGGCCGAGGAAGAGCTGCGCGCCGAGCGTCACCGTCTTGGTCTCTTCCGAAGGCGCCAGGATCAGCGGAAACCACAGATCGTTCCAGATCGGGATCATGGTGAAGACGGCGACCGTCGCCATCGACGGACGCACCAGCGGCAGCACCAGCCGGAAGAAGATCGTGTATTCCGACAGCCCGTCGATGCGGCCGGCATTCTTTAGGTCGTCGGACACCTGCTTCATGAATTCCGACAGGATGAAGATCGCCAGCGGCAGGCCTTGCGCGGTGTAGACCAGGATCAGCGCCGTCAACGTGTTGACCAGCCCGCTCGCCACCATCAACTGCAGGATGGCGACGGTGCCGAGGCGGATCGGGATCATGATGCCGAGCGCCAGGTAAAGCCCCATCATCGTGTTGCCGCGGAAGCGGTATTCCGACAGCGCGAATCCGGCCATGGCGCCGAACAGCAGCACGAAGAACAGCGAGGCGACGGTGACGACGAGGCTGTCTTGAAAATAGTGGATGAAATCGCCCTGGCCGAACACCGTGGTGTAGCCGATCAGGTCGAAGGTTTTCGGCGTCGGCGGCGTCAGCGGCGCGCCGAAGATGCCCGCGCGGGATTTAAACGAATTCATAATGACCAGGATCACCGGAAACAGCGCGATGGCGGTGTAGGTCAGGAGGATCGCGTGCGCGCCGATGGTGCGGGGCAGGGAACGGGTGGCTAGGCTCATGGCGCGCGCCTCAGAACTGGTAGCGACGCAGGCGCGTCTGCACGAGGAACAGGTAGACGCAGACGCCGGCGAGGATGATCAGGAACATGATCGTGGCGATGGCGGCGCCCATATTGGGATCGCCGACCTGCAACTGGAAGCCGAAGAAGGCGCGGTAGAGGAAGGTGCCCAAGATGTCGGTCGAGTAGTTCGGCCCGGCAAGCGCGCCCTGCGCGGTGTAGATCAGGTCGAAGGCGTTGAAATTGCCGACGAAGGTCAGGATCGAGATGATGCCGATCGAGGGCAGGATCAGCGGCAGCTTGATCTTCCAGAACTGCGCCATGCCGGTGACGCCGTCGCATTCGGCGGCCTCGATGACCTCGTCGGGGATCGACAGAAGTGCCGCGTAGATCAGCATCATCGGGATGCCGACGAACTGCCAGACCGAGATCAGGCTGAGCGCGGTCAGCGCATATTGCTCCTTGCCGAGCCACGGCGTGAAAAAGCTCTTCAATCCGACGAAATCCATCAGATGCGGCGCCACGCCCCAGATCGGCGACAGGATCAGCTTCCAGGCGAAGCCGACGATGACGAAGGACAGGATCGTCGGCACGAAGATCGCCGTGCGGTAGAAGGCGGTGAAGCGCAGCCTGGGGCTGGAAAGCAGCGCCGCCAAAAGGATGCCGATCGGGTTCTGCACCAGCATGTGGATGATGAAGAACCAGACATTGTTCCTGAGCGCATTCCAGAAATTCACCGACCAGTTCGGATCGCCGAACAGGGTGCGGAAATTGCCCAGTCCGACGAACACCTGGGACTGGTCGATGTTGCGGAACAGCGAGAGCTGGAGCGTGCCGAACAGCGGCAGGATCATGATTGCGGTGTAGACCAGCACCGCCGGCGCCAGGAATACGCCGATATGCCAGCGTATCGGTCTTTTTGGTCGCGTTTCTACAGCCATGAGTTCGGGTCCCCGCCGTCTCTGGGTTCCATTTCGGTTGATGCTAGCTGATGCCTCGATGCACGGCCCGATTGTCCCCTTTGAGGGGAAAGACAAGGCCAGCGACAGATCGGCTCCGTCTTCCCCGCAAGGTGAGGGTAAGACCGGGAGGCTGCGCCGACAATCGCTATCTGGAACTGTTTGGAACACCGGCCGGGCGCGCGCCCGGCCGGCATCGCTTTTCGATGCTCTTACTTCGCCGGCTTGTACCAGCTGTCGAGACCGGTCTGCAGCTTCTTGGCCGCGGCTTCCGGCGTGTCGGTGCCGTTGATCACATTGGCCGATTCAACCCAGGTCTCGTTTTCGAGGTTCGGCGTGCCGCGCGACAGGATCTGGTAGGTCGAGCGAATCGTCGACTTGCACTTGCCGCGCCAGGAGACGAATTCCTGCGCCAGCGGGTCTTCCATCTTCACCGGCGAGGAGTTCAGGCTGAAGAAGCCCGGCAACGCGTTGGCGTAGATGGTGGCGAAGTCCGGCGAGGCGACCCACGAGAGGAACTTCTTGGCCTCGTCCGGGTGCTTCGACGCCGCGTTCAGACCCATGCCGATGTCGGTATGGTCGGAAATGTAGCAGGTGTCGCCGGCCTTCTCGACCGGCGGCGGGAAGGCGCCCATCTTGAACTGCGCCTGTGTGTTGAACAGGCCGATTTCCCACGAGCCGGCCGGGTAGATGGCGGCGCGACCGAGCGTGAACAGGTTCTGGCTGTCCGGATAGGTCTGCGCCTCGAAGCCGTCGCCGAGATACGGCTTCCACTTGGCCAGTTCCTCATAAGGCGCGACCCAGTCCTTGTCGGTCAGCTTCTGGTCGCCCTTGATCAGGGCAGCGCGGCCATCCTCGCCCTTCCAGTAGTTCGGACCGATATTCTGGTAGCCCATGGTCGCGGCTTCCCAGAGGTCCTTCGTGCCCATGGCCATCGGGATATAGGTGCCATCGGCCTTGATCTTGTCGAGCACGGCGAAGAACTCGTCGCGGGTCGTCGGCACCTTGAGACCGAGCTTGTCGAAGGCGTCCTTGTTGTAGATGAAGCCGTGGATGACCGAGGCCATCGGCACGCAGAAGCTCGCCTTGCCGTCATCGGTCTGCCAGGCGGACTTGGCGACCGGCGAGAAGTTATCCATTCCGGGCAGCGCGCTGAGGTCGGTGAGGTTGCCCTTCTTGAACAGTTCGAGCGACTTGTCGAAGGGGCGGCAGGTGATGAGGTCGCCAGCCGAGCCGGCGGTGAGCTTGGCGCCGAGGGCGGCGTCATACTCGGTTGGGGCCGAAGGCGCGAACACCACCTTGATACCGGGGTTCTTGGCTTCGAAGGCCGGGATCAGCTTGTCCTTCCAGATGGTCAGGTCGTCGCCGCGCCAGCTTTCGATGTTGAGCGTCACGTCTTCGGCCAGCGCGATTCCCGTGGTGCCGAGGATGCTTGTGCCGAGCAGAAGGGCCGTCAGTAGTTTGGTCTTCATCTTCAGTCTCCCTGTTGACCTTTTTCAGGTTCGGTTTTGATGAGAACAGGGGCTCAGCGCCCCTTGCTCCCCTCGATCGCGGAAAGCGCCGGCCGAAGCTTCTGGCCGGTTCCTTCCAGTATCTTCTCGGCCGCGTCGGCGCTGGCGGCGCCTGCGGCGAGCAGAATGGCTGTCTTGACGCTGCCGCCACTCGCTTCGAGCAGGCGGGCGGCGTCTTCGCGGCTCTTGCCGCTGATGGCGGCGACCATGCGCACGGCGCGGTCGCGCAGCTTGATGTTGTCGGCGCTGAGATTGACCATGTAGCCGTCATGGACATGGCCGAGATGGATCGCGGCAAGCGTCGACAGCATGTTGAGCGCGATCTTCTGCGCCGTGCCCGCGCCCATGCGCGTCGAGCCGGCGATCAGCTCCGGCGGCGTTTCGAGCAGGATGGCGACGTCCGCACGGCTGAAGAGCGTTGCACCCCGGTTGTTGGCGATCGCGATGGTTGCCGCGCCCCGGCTCTTCGCGTCCTGGAGCGCCTGGACCGCATAGGGGGTCGAGCCGCTGGCGGAGATGGCGATCAGGCAATCGCCCATGCCGATACCGGCCGCGGCGACAGCGGCCGACGCTTCCTCGGTGTCGTCCTCCGGCCCGCCGGCCAGTGTGCGGAAGGCGTCGTCGCCGCCGGCGATCAGGATGGCGATGCGGTCGCGTGCAATGCCGAACGTGCCGGGCAATTCCAGCGCGTCGGCCACTGCCATCAGGCCGGAGCTGCCGGCCGCCGCATAGGCGAGCCTGCCGCCGTTCTTAAGTTGTTTGGCTATGAGTTCGGCGGCTGCGGCGATTGCCGGAATGGCACCGTGCACGGCTTTGCTGGCCTCGATCTGGGCATTGGCCAGGAACGCCAGAACGGCTTCCGGGGCCTGAACATCCAGCCCCTCGGCATTCTGGTGGAGCGCTTCTGTGCGCGTCTCGGCCATCCATTTTCCTCCAACTGAGCGAACAATACCAAAAAAATACCACTTGTCCACACGCATTAACGAATTTCCCGCCGCCGAACTCGCTTGCCGGCAAATTACCGTGGTTTTTCAATAAAATACGCCTTAATCTTTTTTGAACCGAAATTAACTCTTGGCTATTGGTATTTTATTGGTATTATCCGGGCCGAGGAGAAAATCGCGTGAAATTCGTGCTTGGCATCGATGGCGGCGGCACCAGCTGCAGGGCGGCCCTTGCGACCGTCGACGGCGCTGTCGTCGGCCGCGCCAAAAGCGGCGCCGCCAACATCCGCACCGACCTCACCGGCGCTCGCGCCAACATCGTCGAGGCTGCCAGGCAGGCTTTCCTCGCCGCGGGCGCGGATCCGGAGCAGATCCCGCACACCCCGGCTATTCTTGGCCTAGCCGGCGCCAATGTCGGCACCTACCGCAAGCAGCTCGAGGCAATCCTGCCCTTCAGCCGGAGTCGCGTCGAAACCGATGCCGAGATCGCGCTCGAGGGCGCGGTCGGCTCGGGCGACGGCGCCATGGCCATTCTGGGCACCGGCACCGCCTATATGGCGCGTAAAGGTGGGAAATCGCGTGCCATCGGCGGCTGGGGCTTTCAGGTCGGCGACCAGGGCAGCGGCGCCCGCATCGGCCGCGACCTTTTGGAGCAGACGCTGCTTGCCTATGACGGCATCCGCCCGGGTTCGCCGCTGACGGACGCCATGCTCGCCGTATTCCGCAACAATCCCGAGGACGTGGTCGAGTTCACCACCAATGCCAAGCCGGGCGATTTCGGCGGCTTCGCGCCAAAAGTCTTCGAGCATGCCGAAAAGGGCGACCTCGTCGCGAACTGGATCCTCGGCAAGGCGGTGGCCGATGTCGAGGCTTCGCTCGGCGCGCTCGATCTTTCCGACGAAGCGCCGCTCTGCCTGCTCGGCGGACTGGCGCCGCTTTACGCGTCGCGCCTGTCGGTGCGCTACCAGGCGCTGCTCAAAGCCCCGCTCGACGACGCGCTGGGCGGCGCCGTGCAGATGGCCGTGCGCGTCTTCATCAAGGGTCCGGAGGCCGCCCGATGAGCGCCGCCGACCAGATCTTCGCCATGTTGAGAGAATCCTCCCAGAGCGGCGCGCCGCTCTATCTGCAGCTGAGAAAAAGCATCGAGGAAGCGGTCAATCGCGGCCTGATCGGCCCCGGCGACGCGCTGCCTTCCGAGCGCGACATCGCCAGCAAGGCCGATATCTCGCGCGTCACCGTGCGTAAGGCGGTGCAGGACCTGGTCAAGGGCGGCGTCCTCGTCCAGCGTCATGGCTCAGGCACCTTCGTCGCGCCGCGTATGGAGCGCGTCGAGCAATCCCTGTCCCGGCTCACCTCCTTCACCGAGGATATGGCGCGTCGCGGCATGAGCGTCCGCTCGGTCTGGCTCGACCGCGGGCTTTATGCGCCGTCGCCGGACGAGATGATGGTGCTTGGCCTGTCCTCGACCGAGCTGGTGGCGCGTGTCGCGCGCCTGCGCATCGCCAACGACACGCCGCTGGCGATCGAGCGCGCGGCGCTGTCGGCCAGCGTGCTGCCGGACCCCGAAGCGATCGGTTCATCGCTCTATGCCGCGCTGGGAACCACCGGTAATCGCCCGGTACGCGCCGTGCAGCGCATCTCCGCCACCAATCTCGGCGACGCCGATGCGCGCCTCCTGGAAGTGCCCTCGGGGGTTGCCGGTCTGCAGATCGAGCGCATTTCTTATCTGGCGAGCGGCAAGGTGATCGAGTTCACCCGCTCGGTCTACAGGGGCGACGCCTATGATTTCGTCGCGGAGCTCCGGCTGACCGGGCCGGGAGAGGAGATCCGGCCATGAGCGCCAACACCACTCATATGCGGCGCGAGATCGATGAGATCCCCGATGCCGCCGCTCGCCTTCTCGACGGCTCGGCTTCGGCCTTGGCCGAGGCCGGTCGCGGCCTGCGCGAGCGTGACCCGCATTTCGTGGTCACCGTGGCGCGCGGTTCGTCCGACCATGCCGCGACCTTCATGAAATATGCCGTCGAGCTGACGGCGGGCCTTGCCGTCGCGTCCGTTGGACCGTCGATCGCGTCCATTTACGGCGCCAAGCTGAGGCTGCGCGGATCCGCCTGCCTGGCGGTGTCGCAGTCGGGCAAGAGTCCCGACATCGTCGCCATGGCCGAAACGGCGCGGGCCGGCGGCGCCCTCACCGTCGCCATCACCAACACGGCCGACTCGCCGCTGGCGCGCGCCTCCGACTATGCCATCGACATTCTGGCTGGACCGGAACGCAGCGTCGCGGCCACCAAGACCTTCGTCAATTCGGCCGTCGCCGGCTTGGCGCTGATGGCGCATGCCACCAACGACCAGCCCTTGCTGAAGGCGCTCGCCGGCCTGCCCGGCCATTTCGAGAAGGCGATCGCCTGCGACTGGATGGCGCTCGCCGGCGCTCTGGAGAACCCGCAATCGCTGTTCATCCTCGGTCGCGGCCCGTCCTTCGCGATCGCCAGCGAGGCTGCTCTGAAATTCAAGGAAACCTGCGCCATGCACGCCGAGGCCTATAGCGCCGCCGAGGTCATGCACGGCCCGCTGGCGCTGGTCGGGCCGGATTTCCCGGTTTTGGCGCTTGCCGCGCGCGATGCGTCCGAACCCTCGATCGCCGAGGCCGCCGACGGCCTGGCGGCCAAGGGCGCCGCCGCCTTCATCACCTCTGACAAGGCGAAGGCCGCCAGGCTTCTGCCGTATGTCGCCACCGGCCATCCGCTGACCGATCCGCTGCCGCTGATCGTGTCTTTCTACGGCTTCGTCGAGGCCTTCGCCCGCCATCGCGGCCTCGACCCGGATACACCGCGCAATTTGCGCAAGGTGACGGAAACCGTATGAGCGGCCGTTTCGCACTCACCGGCGCCCGTATCTTCGACGGCACCGACTGGCATGACGATGCCGCTCTCGTCGTCAATGGCGACGTTGTCGAGGCCATCCTGCCCGCCGGCGCCATTCCGTCCGGCGTTTCCGCGGTCGAGACCGGCGGCGGCCTGCTGGTGCCCGGTTTCGTCGACATCCAGGTCAATGGCGGCGGCGGCGTCATGCTCAACGACCATCCCGATGTCGCCTCGATCGAAACCATCTGCCGTGCGCACGCGCCCTTCGGCACGACGGCGCTGCTGGTGACGCTGATCACCGACACGCCCGCGATCACCGCCGCTGCCGTTACCGCCGGCGCCGAAACAGCCCGGGAAAAGGTGCCGGGCTTCCTCGGCCTGCATCTGGAAGGGCCTCATCTGTCGATTGCACGAAAGGGCGCGCATGACCCGGCGTTGATCCGGCCGATGACGGATGCCGATCAGGCGGCGCTCATCGCGGCGCGCAGGGAGCTTCCCGTGCTGCTCACCACGATCGCGCCGGAATCGGTCCAGCCGGCGCGCGTCGCGGCGCTGGCCAAGGCCGGTGTCGTCGTCAGCCTCGGCCATAGCGACACCGACTATGCGACGGCCAGCGCCTTCGCCGGAGCCGGCGCCACGGTGGTCACTCACCTCTTCAACGCCATGAGCCAGATCGGCAACCGCGAGCCGGGTCTGGCGGGTGCTGCGATCGACACTGGCGGCTTGTACGCCGGCATCATCGCCGACGGCATCCACGTCCATCCGGCAACGATGATCCTCGCGCTTCGCGGCAAGCAGGGTCCGGGCAAGATCGTGCTGGTGACCGACGCCATGGCGACGATCGGCACCGACATGACCTCCTTCACGCTCAACGGCCGCACCATCTACCGCAAGGACGGCAGCCTCAGGCTCGCCGACGGCACGCTGGCCGGCGCCGACCTCGACATGATTTCCGCCATTCGCTTCGTCCATCGTGTCGTCGGGCTCGATCTCGACGAGGCTTTGCGCATGGCCTCGCTCTATCCGGCCGAGGCGATCGGCCAGGCGCATCGCCTCGGCCGCTTCGCCAACGGCACCGCCGCCGATATTGTCGGGCTGTCGGAGGATCTGGATGTCAAGGACGTCTGGATCGGCGGCAAGAAGGTGTTTGGGGCGTAGGCCTCTCAGACGTCGTAGCCCTTCGAAGCCTTAAAGGTCGGCGGGACAGCGCCCCCCCTGTCCTGCCGGACATCTGCCCCACAAGGGGCCACAAAGGGGGGGAGATCAGCCGTCAGCGCGGCCTTCGCAAATCACCTACGTCTCAGGATTGAGCAAGGCGCCGAAGCTGCCAATCTCCCCCCAAGTGAGGGAGATGTCCGGCAGACAGAGGGAGGCGCGAAGGATCACAACCGATCTCACTCGCCATCGCGTCCCTGTTGACGTATCGACTCGATAACCGTTAGCCGGCTTTGGCGTAGATATCCTTATACGTCTCACGCAAGACGTTCTTCTGCACCTTGCCCATCGTGTTGCGCGGCAACTCATCGACGAAGATCACCTGCTTCGGGTGCTTGTATTTCGCCAGCCGTCCGGCAATGGCGGTGGCAATGTCGGCCGCCTCGATCGACGATCCCGGCTTGCGCACGACCACCGCCGTGACGCCCTCGCCGAAATCCGGATGGGCGATACCGATCACCGCGCTTTCGCCGACGCCGTCGAGCGCGTCGATCTCGGTCTCGATCTCCTTCGGATAGACGTTGTAGCCACCCGAGATGATCAGGTCCTTGCCGCGCCCGACGATGTGCACATAGCCGCCGGCATCGATCAGCCCGAGGTCGCCGGTGATGAAGAAGCCGTCGTCGCGGAATTCGGCCCTGGTCTTCTCGGGCATGCGCCAATAGCCGGCAAAGACGTTCGGTCCCTTGACCTCGATCATGCCGATTTCGCCCTGGGCCAGCGGCTTGCCGTTTTCGGGGTCGGTGATGCGCAACGAGACGCCGGGCAGGGGGAATCCGACCGTGCCGGCGCGCCGCTCGCCGTCATACGGGTTGGACGTGTTCATGTTGGTCTCGGTCATGCCGTAGCGCTCGAGGATGGCGTGGCCGGTGCGCTCGCGCCAGGCCCTGTGCGTCTCGGCCAGCAGCGGCGCCGAGCCCGAGATGAAGACCCGGATGGCGCTGGCCGCCTCGCGTGACAGGCCGTCCTGCTGCAACAGCCGCACATAGAAGGTGGGCACGCCCATCAAAGCGGTGGCGCGCGGCATCAGCGACAGGATGCGCCCGGGATCGAATTTCTGCTCGAAGAACATTTTCGCGCCGGCCATCAGGATGACGTTGGTGGCGACGAACAGGCCGTGCGTGTGGAAGATCGGCAGCGCGTGGATCAACACGTCGTCGGGGCCGAAGCGCCACTGTTCGACCAGCACGCGGGCATTCGAGGCGAGGTTTTCGTGGCTGAGCATCGCGCCCTTGGAACGGCCGGTCGTGCCGGAGGTGTAGAGGATCGCGGCAAGGTCGTCCGGTCCGCGCGCGACATCGCTGAACTCCGTCGCCTGCCGCGAAGCCTGGCTGGCCAGCGTTCCCTGACCGTCGCGGCCGAGCGTAAGCACCGTGGCGCCGATCGACGCGGCAAGCGGCTCGACGCCGGAGAGGCGGTCCGGATCGCAAACGATCAGCCTTGGCTCGGCGTCGCGGAAGAAATAGTCGAGCTCCGGCAGCGTGTAGGCCGTGTTGAGCGGCAGGAAGACCGCGCCGGCGCGCAGACAGGCGAGGTAGAGCAGCGCCGCCTCCGGGCTCTTCTCGACCTGGACGGCGACCCGGTCGCCAGGCTCGACACCCGCCTGCGCCAGCGCATGCGCCAATTGCGCCGAACTGGCCAGCATATCGCCATAGGTGATCGAGCGGCCGTCATCCGTCTCCATCAGCAGCCGGTCGGGCGCCGGCATGCGGGAACAAAAGGCGTCGAACAGATGATTGGTCATGAAACGTCCTCAACAGCAATTCCAGGAAAAGTGTGTGCGGTTTTCCGTCAGGAATTGCGTCAAAACAAGAGGATAGAGCGGTTCGCCGTTTCCATGAAACGGTGAAATGCTCTGGGCGCGCGGGAGCCCAATGGCAAGAGCGTCCCGCCCGCCTGAGCGAATAGCAGATTTGGCGGCTGGAGCAAAAACCGCGTGACGGGTCTTCAGCTCGCTATCTGCGGCGCGCCTTGGCAAGGCCGGCTCTCGGGTCATAGCCCTGCGCGAAGCGTTCCATGCACATCGCCGCGGTGAGGCGGTAGTGCTTGAGAAGCGCTTCGACAGCACCGTCGGCGTCACCGTCAAGCGTGCGTTCGGCAATCAAGCGATGCTCGCCGATTTCGTCACGCTCTATGCCCGGCGCGTTTTGCGAGATCAGGCGGTAGCGCGAAGCCTGGTCGGAAAGCTGGTCGCAGAAGCCGATCAGCCAGTGGGACTGGCATGCGGCGATCAGCGCGTGGTGAAAGGCGCGGTGCAGCTTCTCCCATTCGGGATTGTTGGTTGCCGGGTCTTCCGGCAGGCGCCGGTCGGCACGCGCCAAGCGGTGCAGGGCCAGCACCAGCTGTTCCTCCCATTCGGCGGTGCGATGGGCAATCGATTCGCGCAGCGCCCGCTCTTCGAGCCAGCAACGCGTGCGCGTCAGTTCCTCCAGTTCGGTGGCGCTGACCGGCATGAGGAAGAAGCCGCGCTGGTCGTGCCGCCCGAGCAGGCCTTCGGCGGCCAAACGGTTGAGCGCCTCGCGCACGGGCGACGCGCCCGCGCCATAGCGTGAGACGACCCATTCGACGCGCAGCTTGCTTTCGGCCTCCAGCGCGCCGCGCAAAAGATCGTCGCGGAGTTGCTGGTAGACCGAACTGGCCAGCGTGCTCTTGGCACCCTTGCCTCCGCCCGGTTCGGCGTTTCCGTTTGTCAATCGAGCTCCTGTTGCTTGCCCCTGTTCTGCCAGGGCCCCTCGGCGAAGCAATCTCCCGCACATGTATCATACAGCCGGGCAATGGCGCCTCAAGCGGGAGATGACGATATTCGACTTTAAGACAAGGCGGGCGGTCTATTTATTGTGTGAAGTAGAATCTCGACAAAAAGCCGATATTCCTGCTTGGCCTGATATATTGAACAGTCGTTCAATCGCTGCCGCGACTGTGCAACTCCCGCGAGAGGTGGGGCGGTTATACGTTTAACTGGCGGCTCTATCGGCGGCCGTTCGAATTGCTTCGATGTTGGCCCTATAGGCTTCGACACTGCCGCCCTTGAAGACGGCGGCGCCCGCCACGAGCACGCTGGCGCCGGCCGCGGTCACCAGCGGCGCCGTTTCCGCCGAAACGCCGCCGTCGATCTCGATGCGGATCGGCCGGTCGCCGATGAGCGCCTTGACCCGTCTCACCTTGTCGACGATCGCCGGGATGAAAGCCTGCCCACCGAAGCCCGGATTGACGGTCATGATCAGGATCAGGTCTAGCCGGTCGAGCACATATTCGATCGCTGTTTCCGGCGTCGCCGGATTGAGCGAGACGCCGGCCTTCTTGCCGAGGTTTTTGATGGTCTGCAGCGAGCGGTCGAGATGCGGTCCGGCTTCGGCATGCACGGTCATGCCGTCGCAGCCGGCCTCGGCGAAGGCGGCCAGATAAGGGTCGGCCGGCGCAATCATCAGGTGGCAGTCGAAGAAGGCCTTGGTGCGGTTGCGGATCGCCTTGATCACCGGCGGTCCGAAGGTGATGTTGGGTACGAAATGGCCGTCCATCACGTCGAGATGGATCCAGTCCGCGCCAGCCGCCGCGACCGCCTCGACCTCATCGCCCAGCTTTGAAAAATCCGATGCCAGCACCGATGGCGCGATCAGGGTTTTTTTGGTCATGGTCGGGCTCGCTTTTGTTGCAGACGCGAATGTCAGGACTGCCTAGAGCGTTTCACCGTTTCACAGAAACGGCGAACCGCTCTATCTTGTTGTTTTGACGCAATTCCGAACGGAAAACCGCTACGCACTTTTCCTGGAATTGCTCTAGAGCATTTTGCAGCCGAGTGGACAAGAAAAACCCGCCGGATCGCTCCGGCGGGTCTCGTCTTCAGTCGCCGCGATTTACGGCTTGAAGTTCTGGATGTTGGCGCCGTTCGGATCTTGAATGATCCGTCGCGGCTGGCGCTGCGGCACGAGCTGCTGCAGCACGTTCGGGTTGAGCAGGATGCCGGGATTGATATCGATGCCAGGCCGCCTGCGGCAGTTCGGGAAACGGCCCGTCATGCCTTCCGGGCAACGCCTGATCAGCACCGGCTGGCACTGCCCGTCGATGAAGCGCGAGCCCGGAGCGCATTCCTGTTGCGGCTTGCGGCAGGCACCGTCGCGGACCTCGGTTCCACGCGGGCAGACGCAGTCGCCCCGCTTGTTGTGGATCTGGCCGCGGATGGTGCACTGCTCCTGGCTCGGCTTCGGCCGCACACAGGCCTTGCCGCGTACTTCCAGGCCGTCCGGGCAGGCGCAGTCGCCGTTGGCGTCGCGCACCTGGCCGCGGATTGGGCACTGCCTGGACACGGTCGGCCGGCAGGCGCCGTCACGCACCTCCGTGCCGCGCGGGCAGACGCAATCGCCGTCGCCGTTGCGGAACTGCCCGCGGATGCGGCACTGGGCAGGCGGCTCGCGGTCAGGCACGCAGGCCCTGGCCACACGGTCGAGATGTGTGCCATCCGGGCAGGTGCAACCGCTTCCGTCCAAGGTAGGCATAGCGCCGCGCACCGTGCATTTCGGCGGAATGACCTGGCATACGCCGTTCACCAGCTCGCCGCGGCGGCAGACGCAATTGCCGTCCTGGTCGCGGTACTGGCCGGGACGCAGCGTGCACTGCGGCTCTTCGCCCTGCACGCATTTGCCGTTCTGCAGCTCGGTGCCACGTGGGCAGACACAACGTCCGTCCTTGGTCCGGATCTGGCCCTGCAACAGGATGCAGCGCGGCGGCGGTGGCAGCGGCAGCAGATTGGTGCCGCCGCCGGAGCATTGGCCGTTGCGGAAGGTGGTGCCCTCCGGGCAGACGCAGCGGCCGGCCGAGTTGAGAACCAGCCCGAACGAGCACTGGTTCTTCACCTCATGCCTGATGGTGAAGGGGTGGCACGCATAGGCCTTGCCGCGATTGCCCTGGATGTTGGTCGCATCGCGCGACAACACCTCGCCGCCCTCGACTGGCGTGTTCGGAGAGAGCACGCCGACGCAGTTCTGCCCGTTGACCGTCCCCTGCAGATTGGCGAGACGCCCATCCTCGGGAAGCATCACGGTGACGTGGTGACTGTGGCTTTCGCCGGCCCCCAGCGTCAGATTGGCGATGCAGGATAGAGGCAGCGTCGTCGGTTCCGGCGAGCAGCCGAAAGGCGGGTCGATCGAGGTGATCTGAACGCCCTCCAGCCGGCCAAGGCCCTCGACGCCGATCGCATCGCCGATCCGAACCGGACCGGAGAAGGCGTTCGGTCCGTCGTTCGTGATGGTGATCTCGAACGAGCAGGGTTGGCCCGGCTGGCACTCGGCATCGCCGGTCTTCTCGACACGGATGGTCGAGCCGCCGCCGCCCTTCGCGCAGGCCTGGCCTATCGGGTAGACGATGTCGTCGCCGGGCGCTGGCCCATAAGAGCCGCGCGCGCAGTTCTCGAACGCGCCATTGCCGCTCACCGTCACGTCGAAGTGCCGGCTGGTTCCGGGCGTCATCACGGCGCCGGGAATCTGGCAGGACAGCGCGTTGGCCGGCACCGGTCCGCAGTTCCACTCCGCGCCGTCAGGGGTGACGGTCTGGATCTGGACAGGTGCTCCGCCCGACACCAGGGCCGCGGCATCGCTGACCCGCACCGGACCGGTGGGGGCGGCAGTGCCGGCATTGCTGACGGTGATGCGGCAGGAAACCGTGGCAGCACCGGCGAGCGAACCGTCGCACGTCTTGGTGATGCGCAGGCCGGGCTGGCCGCCATTCGGATGGCGGATGCGCTCGGTCGCGCAGGCCTTGTTGTTGGCGAGGTCGACCTCGCCGGGAATGGCCTTCACCTCGGCGCAGTTCTCGACCGTGTCCGGCCGGTAGTTGGCCGGCATCACCGCCTTGACCACGATCGGCGTCGAGGCGCCCGGAGGCAGCGAGGTGCCGGCATTGTCGCAGCGGAACTGGCCGGGGCCGTTCGGTCCGCAGGTCCAGGGCGGGCTCGGCCCGAAGGTCGACGAGGTCGGCGCGCCGCCGGGGTAGTTGTCGATCACCGTCAGCGGCCCGTTATAGATGTTGGTGCCGTTGTTGATGATGTCGATCACGAAGGTGCAGACGCCGTCGGCCGTGCAGACCGGGATGCGGGCGCGCTTCTTCAGGATCAGGTCGACCTTCTTCTCGACCGGAGGCTGGCACTGCGGATCGCGATCGCCACGCCGGCAGATCGGGATCGAGGCGCAACCGCGGTCGTTCTGCTGACTGCCGAACAGCGGCTTGCCGCTGGCCTGGTAGTCATAGGCGGCGCAGTTGCGCAGCGCGCTGCCCTGCCATCCGCCAGCCGGCCTGAAGCCGAGCTTGAGGTCGACGGAAGCGCCCGGGTTGAGCGTGGTCGGCGGATAGGTGCAGGTCATCGGCGTCGTGCCGGGGACGCAGACCCAGGGCGCATTCGGTCCGGAGGTCAGCACGGAGCCTGCCGGCAACGTCAACTCGTCGAGCACGATCTTACCGTTATAGGGCGCGTCGCCGACATTGGTGACGGTGATGGTGAAGTCGCAGCCGCCGGCCATCGTGCAGCGCGGCACGTCGGCATGCTTCTCCACCTTGAGATCCGGTTCCTTGTCCTTCGGCGGGCATCTGAGGTCACGCGGGATGACGATGTCGATGACCTGCGTGCAACAGAGCCCCCAGCCTTCCTTCGGCCCGGCATAGGTCTCGATGCCGGTGACGATGAGGTGGATGGCCTCGCCGGGCGAGGCGCCGATGATCTTCCAGTTCAGCACGCCGCCGCCGACCGGCACCTTCTGCGTGTCGGGAACGATGGTGATGCCGGGCGTCGTCGTCGACACCTGCACCCATTTGCCGCCCATCTCGGGGCCGACCGGCATGTGGTAGATGAAGGCGCCGCCGCCGGGCACACAGTCGACCGTGCCGTGCTCGACCTTGAAGCATTCCTTGCCGGGAGGTGGCGGCGGATTGCACTTGGTGACGTCGATGCGCACCGTCGTCTTGGCGCCGGTGAGGAAGTCGCCGTCATCCGGCTTGCCCGGATCCTGCGACGGGATGATGGTCCCCGGGCCGCCGCCCATCGACACCTTGATCTGGCCCTGGTTGTCGACATTGGCCGGCGCCGGAAACGCCGCCTGGTCGATCTTGGCCAGGATCCGGAAGGTGATGACGCGTTCGTTCGGCGCGCCGGAGCCGTCGAGATCGTCGGCGGAAATCCGGAAATCGGAGACCGTCGACGTATCGTTGGGATCGGCCGAGCTGCTGATCGCGGCGCCGGGCAGAGGCCCGCCGCCGGCATCCGTGCCGTCACCCGACACATGCACGCTGACGATCTGCAGGCCATGCGCAAGCTGGTCCTTGAAATCGATCCTGGCGTTCTTCAAGGCATTGGCCAAGGCCGGGTTGGCAAAGGCCTGCGCATTGCCGCGCAGGCCGAAATTCAAGGTGTAATAGACGTAGTCGCAGCCGCGCTGGCCGCCCATCTTGGTGAAGAAGGGCACGATGCGGCCCGGCTCCGGATTGACGATGCGCGGGTTGTCCAGGTCGAGCCTGGGCTCGGGACCGACCGCTTCGAGCTGGCCGGCGGGAGCAAGGTCTTCGGCAAGCGCCGGCAAGGCCGGCAGCATGGCGACCGCGATACCGGCCGCCATCAGCCAGCGCGCGCCGCGCCTGGCGTATGACAGGGGTTTCATGATCGTCTCCATGACGGTGTTCGGGTTGCTTGCGACGAACCGGGAAAGGGCGGGATTGTTCATCCGTCCCTCCCTCAACGTTCGCAGCTGACGGCTGGCGTTCTGAGCGGCAGCGTCATCTTGCAGCAAGGGTAGTAGCCACCCTTGTCCTGGTCGGACTTGCGGTAGAAGCAGAGCCCGACATTGACGGTGTCGCCAGGATAGTGGCCGGTGATGTCGATCGTGTAGGGCTTGCCCGGGACATGCGACATGGGGGTTGTCACCCCGACGCCGGGCGTCCTGGATTGCGCCTTGATCGAATCGCCGCCGAAGCCGGCATGGTCATGGAGATAGAGATCGGCCTGCAGTCCGCGCGGGGTGCAGTAGTAGTGCACGTCCTCGACATCCACGCAGGGCGGCAGGTTGCCGGGCGGTGGGAAGTCCGGCGGGTAGAAGGGAGGCAGGTAGCCGCCGGGGATTTCCTCATAATAGCCGGCGCGGCCCTCGCAGGGGCGCCAGACCCTGACGTCGCCGACATGGCCTTCGACCTCGGGGTCTTCGAAATAGCCGTCGAAATCGACGAACCAGGAGCCGAAAGGCGGCACGTTGGCCGGCTTGACCAGCGCGCTCGGCGTCAGCTGCACGCCATGCACGGCGAGCGGCCCGCCGGCGGCGAGCTTCTCGGCAAGTTCTGGATTGTCGCGCAGCTTGTCGCCGGTGTTGACAACGGTGTCGGTACAGACCGAGGTATCGAGATTGCCCTCTGCGTCATAGCCATATTGCAGGTCTACGCCGCCGGCCGACTGGCGGTTGCCTTGCGGGAAACCGACCGCATATTCCTGCGGCACCTCGACCCAGACGGACTCCGTCGCCGGATCATCCGGGTCCTCGCGCCAGTAGCGGATCAGCTCGCCTTTGCCGGAATCGGCGAAGCGGCTGTAATCGTAACGGTTTTCGACCGGGCCGCGCTGGGCGAGATACATGAAGCCCTTATTGTCGAAGGCGATATCGGTGACGGCATAATCCTTGTCGGCCTTGACCGTCAGCTCCCAGCGCGGGTCGCCGGCGAAAGTGCCGTCGCGCGCAATGCCGACCGACCAGATCTCGGATTTTTCGCCGACCGAATAATAGAGCCGGCCGCCATGATAGGAGACCGCCCAGACACGGCGCTCATCCTGCGTGTAGCCCCAGGTCTCGGGGTCTTCGGTGTCGAAGGCGGCGCCCTGGATGTCCATGACGGCGCCGTCGTCGGCGACCGGGGCGAGCCCATGCGCCGGACGCCCGGCAACGCCATGGTCGAACGTGTCGACCAGATGGCCGGTGGCGTCGATGCGGTGGATCAGGCCCGTGTCGAGATCGGAGGCGAAGAATTCACGGTGGATCGGGTCGAAGGCGAGGTTGCCGATGCCCGGCCCGCTATTGGTGTCGATGTCGGCGAATTTCGAGACGGCGCCGGTGATGCCGTCGATCTTCCAGATCGTGCCGGGACCGCCGCCATTCTCGGTGCCGAACTGGCCGTCCATGAAAATGGCGCCGGCGGTGCCGCGGCGCTGTCGCTCCGCACGTCCGTCGCTGTCGGCGTCCGGCGTGACGATCTCGACGCCGTGCAGCGAGGTCGCGGCGGCATAAAGGTTGGGAATGCCCGACGGCAGGCCATCGCGCACGCCGTCGTCATAGGTCAGGCCGAATACCTCGCCGATCTGCTCGGCGCTCACCTCGAAGGGCGGTGGTGTGTTGACCAGTTGGCCCGAGGCCGGGCCGCCGAGATGCGAGACGTCGAAAATGCGCAAGGAAGCGCGCGAGGTATCGATGAAGGTTTCGTCGACCGGATCGACGCCGGGCGGCAAGCCTTCGTCAAAACCAGGAATGACGGTGCCGGGGAAGCCGGTGACCGCCATCGAGCCGGGATAGATGATCTGGGTTTCCTGCGCCTTCGCCACGCCGCCGAGCCAGAGGCCGGCGGACAGCGCCAGGGCTAGGATCCCGCTGCTTGTGGTGATTGCGCGGCGCAAACGGCCACGATGAGAACGCACGAGCGAGCCGTGAGCGCCAGACATTGAACTCCCCCCGAAGCCGCTGGGAGTAACGTCCGTTCCTGCCGCGCCAACCAGGGCAAGGCGCGGCGTTGCGGCACGTTCTTCCCCGATCGAATTGTCTGCTTTCGTCTGCGTGACGATACGCCTGCTCCTGGGCAGGGTCAACGGAACGAGCCGAAAGCCCAGCGCGTCGACCCCTTCCCGAAGGCGGTGATCGCGCTGGACTCCCGTCGTTCCCGGAGACCGTGGAGTCTCTGGGTTTCTGGTCATGGCGGCTTTCCCTTTCCGGGGCCGCACCATTGCGGCGCCTGGCCATCAGTCGCTGGCCGGCGTGGAAAGGTTCATGGGAGGATAGCGGAGCGAAAAGCGCCCTAGCCGTGAGGCGTTACCAAATCCAGTCGGAGCGGCCTAGGACCGAAACCGCTTCGACGATGCGGGTGAAGCTCGACCGCGCCCGGCCGACCATGTGCCGGGCCCTGAGATAACCGTGCACCAGTCCCGGCTCCTCGAACCAATATGCCCGCCCGCCGGCCGTGAGGATCCGGTCGCGATAGGCCTCGCCGTCGGACGACAGCGGGTCGCATTCGGCGGTAATCAGCACGGTCGGCGGCAAATTGGCGAAATCGGCGTCTGCCAGCGGATAGAGCGTGATGTCGCCGGTCCGGTCCACGCCGCCGGTGCGGATATGCTTGTAGAATTCGAGGTCGCGCACGGTCAGCATCGGCGCCTCCGCATGGGTCACGTAGGAGCCGCGCGAGCGGTCGCCGCCGAGGCCGGGATAGATCAGTACCTGGCCGATCGGCTTCTTCACATGGCCGCGGGTCGCATGCGCTACCGCGGCGCAGAGATTGCCGCCGGCGCTGTCGCCGCAAAGCAGTACGGGGCGGTCATAGGTCCTGGCGGCCCATTCGAAGGCGTTCATGGCATCGTCGAAGGCCGCCGGATGCAGATGCTCCGGCGCCAGCCGGTAGTCGACCGAGACCACCTCGTGGCCGGTGCGGGCGCAAAGCTCGGCGCAGACATCGTCATGGCTGTCCAGGCCGCCGAGGATGAAGCCGCCGCCATGAATGTAGAGCACCATCGCGGCCTTGTTCGGGGCGCCGTTGCGGTAGATGCGGATCGGGATGCTGTTGGTGGGGGAGGTGATGGCGATGGTTTCCGCCGTCACCGCTTGCGGATAGCCGGCAAAGAATTCGCGGCACATCCGATCGTAGATCGCGCGCTGCTCTTCGATCGTGTAGTCGATCGTATCAGGCGGATAGTAGGAGTTGGTCTTCTCTATGAAGGCCCAGGTTTCGGCATCGATCAGGGTTTTGTAGTCGGTCATGCTGGATGACCAATTTTCGGGGATGGCTCTGTCATCTCCGCGGGGTCACTTCCCCTTCCACACCGGGTCGCGCTTCTCCGCGAACGCCCGGAACCCTTCCATATTGTCTTCCGACCCATAGAGAACATCCACCGTTGGCAACTGCCTGCGCGTCACCTTGTTCATCGCCTCCTGGAAGGTCAGCGCCTCGGCCACCCGCGCCGTTTCCTTGATCGACGCGAAGACCAGCGGCGGGCCGCTGGCCAGAAGCCGCGCGATCTCCCAGACGCGCTCCTCGAGCTTGTCCTTGGGCAGCACCTCGTTGACTAGGCCCCAGCGATGCGCCTCGGCGACATCCATCCAGCGGCCGGTGAACAGGAGGTCCATGGCGATATGATAGGGAATGCGCTTCGGCAGCTTGATGGTCGCGGCGTCGGCCAGCGTGCCGGCGCGGATCTCCGGAAGCGCGAAGGAGGAATGGTCCGAGGCGTAGATCAAGTCGCAGGACAGCGCCAGCTCGAAGCCGCCGCCCACCGCCATGCCGTTGACGCAGGCGATCACCGGCTTGTTGAGGTCGCGCAATTCCTGCAGCCCGGCAAAGCCGCCGACGCCATAGTCGCCGTCGACCGCGTCGCCGGCGGCCGCCGCCTTCAGGTCCCAGCCGGCGCTGAAGAACTTGTCGCCGGCCGTCTTGACGATGGCGACGCGCAGCTCAGGATCGTCGCGGAACGCCTTGAAGGTCTCACCCATCAGCCGCGACGTCTTCAGGTCGATGGCATTGGCCTTCGGCCGGTCGAGCGTGACCTCGAGGATAGCGCCCTCGCGGCGGGTGGTGATGACGTCAGCCATTCTTCTTTTCTCCAAGCACCAGCAGGGCATCCGCGATCCACGCGCCCTTGCCCTGGGCGCAGACGATCAGCGGGTTGATGTCGAGCTCCTCGATCTCGCCTTCGTTCTTCTGCACGAAGTCGGCAATGCCTGCGATGGCATCGATGGCGGCAGCGACATCGGCCTTCGGCCGGCCTCGATAGCCTTCGAGCAGCGGATAGAGCTTGAGCCCACGCAATGCCGCCTCGATGTCGTCGCGCGTTGCCGGCAGCATCAGGGTGACGCTGTCGCGCAAAAGCTCGACCAGCACGCCGCCGGTGCCGAGCGTCATCACCACGCCGAACATCGGATCGCGGGTGAAGCCGACGATCAGCTCGGCGACGCCGTCGCGCACCATGCGCTCGGCATAAAGCCCGGTGCCGAGCGGCAGAAGGTCATGTGCGGCGGCGCTGACGGATTCGGCGTCCTTTAGGTTCAGCCTGACGGCGCCGACTTCCGACTTGTGCGTCACACCGAGCGCCTTCAGTGCCACCGGGAAACCCAGCGTCATGGACGAGATCACTGCCTCGACCGCGTTGGAGCCGCGTTCGCCTTTCGGCACCGGCAGCCCGGCCTTGATCAGCCTGTCCTTGGCTTCGGCCTCGTCCGGCGTCACGCGCTTGGCTTCCGACGCTCCCGCCGCCGTGGTGTCGACCGGCTGCGCCTGCGGTTCAGCCCAGGCCCAACCGATGAAGGCTGCGGCTCCGGCGGCGTCCATGGCTTCGGAAATACCGAACAGGGGCACCATGCCGCGCGCCATCAGGCCGGCGGTGTATTCCTCGGGCAGGTTTTCCGGCAGCGAGGAGACGATCGCGCCCTGCGCCTTGTTGGTCTTCAGCGCCGCCTCGAAGGCGCGCAGCGTCGCCCACCAGTCGACGTCCGAGCAGCGGTCGGGACGCGGGAAGTCGAGCACCAGCATGTTGAGGTCGAAGCCACCCGACACCATGGCGGTGAAGGTGGCCGTCATCGCCGGCTCGTTGTTCCAGATGAAGGTGTGGTAGTCGAGCGGATTGGCGACCGCGACCAGCGGTCCGAGCGTCGATTTGACATGGGCGCGATGCTGGTCGGTCAGCGTCGGGAAATGCACCCAGCGCCCTTCGGCGCTGTCGGCCATCACCGAAGCCTCGCCGCCCGAGCAGCTCATCGACGAAAGCTTGTAGCCGGGCAGCGGTCCGGTGATGTGCAGCAGCTTCAGCGCCTCGATGAAGGCGGGTATGGAATCGACGCGCGCGATGCCGAGACGTTTGAGGAAAGCGCCGGAGGCGGCGTCCGAGCCGGCGAGTGAGGCCGTATGCGAGACCGTCGCCTGCCGCGCCTGCTCCGAGCGACCGACCTTCATGGCGATGATCGGCTTCCTCAGTTCGCGCGCTCGCGCCGCCAGCCGCTCGAAGCCGGCGACCGAGTCGAACGCTTCGATATGCATGCCGAGCGAGGTGACGCGTTCGTCCTCGATCAGGCCGAGCGCCATTTCGGACAGGCCGGTCTGCGCCTGGTTGCCGGCCGTCATCAAGAAGGCGATGGGCAGGCCGCGCTTCTGCATCGTCATGTTGATCGCGATGTTGGACGACTGGGTGATGATGGCCACGCCCTTGCCGCCCTCGGGTAGCCGGATGCCGCCGTGCTGGTCGGGCCACAACAGCGCGCCGTCGGCATAGTTGATCAGGCCGTAGCAGTTCGGACCGATGATCGGCATCTCGCCGGCAGCAGTGACGAGCTCCGCCTGCAGCCGCTCGCCGTCCTCGTCATAGGCCTCGGTCTCGAGGAAGCCCGCCGCGAAGCAGACGGCGCCGCCCGCGCCGCGCTCGGCCAGCGCCTTGACCACCTCGATGCTGAGGTGCCGGTTGACGCCGACAAAGGCGGCGTCCGGCGCGCCCGGAAGATCGGCGACGGAGCGGTAGGCCTTGCGTCCGGCGACCTCGTCCTTGGTCGGATGCACCGGCCAGATTTCGCCGGCAAAGCCCATCTTGATCGATTGCGCCACGACGGCGGCGGCCTGCGCCCCGCCGAACACGGCGATCGACTTCGGGCGCAGGAGACGTTCGAGTTTATGCATGGCCATCTTTTCGTTTGAGCATGATCCTGTCCAAAGCCGGATCCTGGCTTTGGCCCATCATGCTCTAAGCACCGAACGGACGCAGCAACGCCCGCGAAATAATATGTCGCTGAATCTCCGACGTGCCTTCCCAGATGCGCTCGACTCGCGCGTCGCGCCAGATGCGTTCCAGCGGCAGGTCGTCCATCAGCCCCATGCCGCCATGGATCTGGATCGCTTCGTCGGCGACGTAGGCCAGCATTTCCGTGGCCTTCAGCTTGGCCATGGCCATGTCCTGATCGGTGACGGTGCCCTGATCGTACTTCCAGCCAGCTTCGAACACCATCAGGTCGGCGGCTTTCAGCTCCGTCGCCATGTCGGCGAGCTTGAACGAGACGCCCTGGAACTTGCCGATCTGCTGACGGAACTGCTGGCGCTGCGCGGCATATTCGATGGCGTGCGACAGCGCGCGCTCGGCGCGGCCGAGGCAGGTGGCGCCGACCTGCAGGCGCGTGGCGCCGAGCCAGGAGTTGGCGACGTCGAAGCCTTTGTGCACTTCGCCGAGCACCTGGCTCGCCGGCAGCCGGCAGTCGTCGAATTCGAGGATCGAGTTTGTGTAGCCGCGATGCGAGACATTGCGGTAGCCGTCGCGCACCGTGAAACCCTTGGTGCCCTTGTCGACGAAGAAGGCGGTGATCTTCTTGCGCTTGCCGCGCGGCGAATCCTCTTCGCCCGAGGCCATGAACACGATGGCGAAATCGGCGATGTCGGCGTGGCTGATGAAATGCTTGGTGCCGTTCAGCACCCAGTCGTCGCCGTCCTGCACCGCCGTTGCCTTCATGCCGCGCAAATCCGAGCCGGCGCCGGGCTCGGTCATCGCAAGGCAGTCCGACTTCTCGCCGCGGATGCAGGGGAAGAGATATTTTTCGCGCTGCTCCGGCGTGCCGGCGAGCAAGATGTTGGACGGACGCGCCACGCAGGTCCAGTGCAGCGCGTAATTGGCGCGGCCGAGTTCCTTTTCGTAGAGCAGCCAGCTCACCGTATCGAGGCCCGCGCCACCCACATCGGCCGGCATGTTGGCGGCGTAGAGGCCGGCCTCGATCGCCTTGGCCTTGATCTCCTCGATCAGCTCGCGGCGCAGCACGCCGGTGCGCTCGACTTCGCGCTCGTGCGGGTAGAGCTCATTCTCGACGAAGGCGCGCGTCGTCTCGACGATGAGTTTTTGTTCCTCGGAGAGCCCGAAATCCATCGCCCTCAGCCCTTCTTCTTGCTCTTTTTCGCCTTGTCAGTCTTGGCGGACTTCTCGGCCTTTGCCGGCTTTGCGGCCTTCTTCGCCGGCTTGGCGGCCTTGTCGGCGGTCTTGGCGGCGGCCGGCTTCGCCGCCAGCTTGGCGAGCTGCTTGGTATAATCCTTGTGCAGCGCGCCGGCGCCCCAACCCTTGCCCTTGTTCTGCTTCGACAGCGCTTCCATGATGGCGACCAGATTGTCGTCGCGGATCTTCTCCAATTCGCGGATCGACAGACCATGCGCCTGCTCGTCCGACTGGGTGGCGATCAGGTCGACCAGCTCGTCGTTGAACTCCGGCACGTCCATCAGCTTGGTCCACGGCCATTTGAGGCAGGGTCCGAACTGCGCCATGAAGTGGCGCATGCCGGCCTCGCCGCCGGCGACGCGGTAGACCTGGAACATGCCCATCTGCGCCCAGCGCAGGCCGAAGGAATAGCGCATGATGTCGTCGAGTTCCTCGACGGTGCAGATGCCGTCCTTGACCAGCCAAAGTGCCTCGCGCCATGCGGCTTCGAGCAGGCGGTCGCCGACGAAGGCCTCGATCTCCTTGCGCACCACCACCGGCTTCATGCCGATCGAGGCATAGAGCTCCTTGGCGACCTCGATCGCTTCCGGGAACGTCTGCTGGCCGCCGACGATCTCGACCAGCGGCAACAGATAGACCGGGTTGAACGGATGGCCGACGACCAGCCGCTCGGGATGCTTCTTCATCGCCACCTGCATGTCGGTCGGCTTGATGCCGGAGGTCGACGAGCCGACGATGGCATTGGCCGGCGCATGCGCGTCGATCTCGGCCAGCACCTTGTGCTTGAGGTCGAGCCGCTCCGGCACGCTCTCCTGGATGAAATCGGCGTCGGCCACCGCTTCGGCGATGGTCTTGGCGAAGGTCAGCTTGCCTTCCTTGGGCAGGCCGCCGGGCAGCATCTGCTTGTAGGCGCGGCGCGCGCCCTTCATCACTTCACCCACCTTGCGCGACGCTTCCGGATCCGGATCGAAGATCGAGACGTCGATGCCGTTGAGCAGCAGCCGCGCAACCCAGCCGGCGCCGATGACACCGCCGCCGATGGCGGCCGCCTTGTTGATGATGCTCATGGTCAGGCTCCGGTTCTCGTCTTGGCTGTATCAGGATCGGTGAGGGCCACGCGCTCGCCGGCGCGGATCACCGCCGGGTCGTAGGCCTTGCGGGCGAACACTTCGAGCACGAAGGGCCGGAAGAAGGCGATCGGCAGCGTCTCGTAGTCGGGGTCGAAGCTCGACTGGTCCCAGCGCTCGCAGAACTGGTCGCAGTCGTCGAAATAAGGATGGCCGGCGAAGCGGTCGCGGGCATGCCGGTTGCCACCGACATGGTGCGCGTAATAGAGGCGCTGGAAGTCGCCGTGCTTTTCCACCACCCAAGTGCATTGCTCGCGCACGAAGGGTTTCAGGATCGAAGCGGCATATTCGTCGTGATTGTAGGGCGCGTAGATGTCGCCGATGTCGTGCAGCAGCGTGCAGGCGATCCAGTCGGTGTCGGCGCCGTCACGCCAGGCGCGCGTTGCCGCCTGCAGCGAATGGCCGAGCCGGGTGATCTTGTAGCCGGACAGGCCTTCGTCGAGCTGCACCAGCGCATCCAGCAGCCGCTCGCCGGTCTTGGCGGCATAGTCGATCTCATGGGCGGTCAGGAACTCGTAGTCTTGCCTGTCGCCGTCCTTCATCGCGGTGAATTTGACGGTGGTCATCTTCAACCCCGCTTTATGCAGCTGCGGCGAGCGGTGCCCGTTTGGTGAGGTTGAGCTTCTTGCGCACTTCCTCCGGCCCGAGGATGCGGGCGCCGAGATTGGTGACGATGCTGGCGGCGCGCTCGACGAGCTGCGCGTTGGTCGCCAGCACGCCCTTGTCGAGCCACAGATTGTCTTCCAGGCCGACGCGGACATTGCCGCCGGCAAGCACGGCCGCCGCGGCATAAGCCATCTGGTTGCGGCCGATCGAGAAGGCCGACCAGTTCCAGGTCGAGGGCACGTTGTTGACCATCGCCATGAAGGTGTTGAGGTCGTCCGGCGCGCCCCACGGCACGCCCATGCAGAGCTGCACCAGCGCGTCGGCGTTGAGCACCTTTTCCTCGACCAGCTGCTTGGCGAACCACAGATGGCCGGTGTCGAACGCCTCGATCTCGGGCTTGACACCCAGCGCCGTCATCATGCCGCCCATGGCGCGCAGCATGCCGGGCGGGTTGGTCATGACGTAATCGGCCTCGTTGAAGTTCATCGTGCCGCAATCCAGCGTGCAGATCTCCGGCAGGCACTGCCGGACATGCTCCATGCGGTTGGTGGCGCCACCCATGTCAGTGCCCTTTTCGTTCAAGGGCAGCGGTGCCTCGGTCGAGCCGAACACCATGTCGCCGCCCATGCCGGCGGTGAGGTTGAGCACCACGTCGATATTGGCGTCGCGGATGCGCTCGGTCACTTCGCGGTAGAGATGCACGTCACGCCGAGGCTTGCCGGTCTCGGGGTCGCGGACATGGCAATGGACGATGGCGGCGCCCGCCTTGGCCGCGTCGATCGCCGAATCAGCGATCTGCTTGGGCGAGCGTGGCACATGCGGACTGCGGTCCTGCGTGCCGCCGGAGCCGGTCACGGCACAGGTAATGAAAACCTCGCGGTTCATCGCAAGCGGCATGGTTTCTCCTCCCAAATTCGATCAGGCCTCTAGAATGACCGACTTGCGGGAAACTGTTTTGCGTTTTACGAAGCCTCCATGATCAAAAGCGAAAAGCCGAGCATCTTTCGCGCCGAGCACGAGACTCTCAAGGTGACGTTCCTTGTGTTCTCGGGCTCCTCGATCATGTGCGTGGCTTCGGCCGTCGACCCGTTGCGCGCCGCCAACCGCATCTCCGGCGAGACATTGTTCGATTTCAAGCTGGTCTCGGTCACCGGCGAGGCGCCGGTCACCACCTGCGGTCTGCCGGTTGCGGTCAGCGGCCGCTTCGATGCCGCCGAACCGACCGACATGCTGGTCGTGGTCGCCGGCTTCGGCACGCAGAACTACGCCACGTCGGCGCTGCTTGCCGGTTTGCGCCGCGCGGCGCGTGCGGCCCGCGCCTGCGGCGGCGTCGAGGCCGGCACCTGGCTGGTGGCGCGCGCCGGGCTGCTCGAAGGCCGCAGCGCCACCACGCATTGGGAGGACATGGAGGATTTCTCCGCCGCCTTCCCGGGTGTCGACGTGCGGCCGGACCGCTATGTCATCGACGGACCGGTCTTCACCTCCGGCGGCGCCTCGCCGACCTTCGACCTGATGCTGCACCTGGTCCGCACAAGGCTGGGAATGGCCGCCGCCCTCGATGTGGCGAGCGTCTTCATCTACGACCAGGCGCGCGCCGCGACCGACGCGCAGCCGCTGGTCTCGCTCGGCCGTCTCGACGGCTACGATCCGCGCCTTGCCCAGGCGATCCGGCTGATGGAAGCGCATGTCGACCAGCCGCTCACCATAGACGCGGTGGCAAAACGCGCCGGCGTCACGGCAAGGACGCTGGAAAGCATTTTTCGCAAGTCGATCGGCGAGACGCCGGGCGCCTACTATCTGCGGCTGCGCCTCAGCGCCGCCCGTCGCCTGGTGGTCGATACGCGCATTGCCATGGCGGATATTGCCGGGCGAACGGGGTTCTCCTCCGCGGCGGCCTTCTCCAGGGCCTTCTCCAGGGCCTTCGGCGAAGCGCCGGTCAGGCTGCGGCGCGGCTAATGCATGTTGCCCAAAAGTGCGAAGCGGTTTTGGGACAACGACATGCATCAAACAAAGACTTAAAGCGCGTCGCCTGAATCCGTTTCAGCGCGACGCGCTTTAAGTATCCAGTCGGTCGCGCCGGCAAGATCATCGACCACGGCTGTCGGCGCCGGATTGAAACGAGCTTCATCCTTGGGCCGATACTTGCCGGTCCGCACAAGCAGCGCCGCGCCAAGCCCGGCGCGCAAGGCGCCGGCGACATCGCTCTCGGCATCGTCGCCAACCATGACCGAATCGGTCGCAGGACAGTTCAAGCCGGCAAGCGCCGAGAGGAAGAAATCCGGCGACGGCTTGCCGAGCACGAGCGGGGTTCGGCCACTGGCGAACTCGAGCGCCGCGACGAAGGCGCCGGCGTCGAGGCTGAGCTGTCCGTCGGCATCCTTGAAGGTGCGGTTGACGGCAAGCGCGACGAAGTCGGCGCCGGCGACCAGTTCGCGGAAAGCCCGGTTGAGACTGGCATAGTCGAAGGCCTCGCCGGCGTCACCGATGACGACGGCTCGCCTGCTTCCGCCTTCCAGCCCGGAGAACTCGACCTCAAGGTCGGGATGGACGAGCAGATGCGGCTGGCGGTCATGCTTGCGCAGCCATTCGACGGCGGCGCGCGCCGGCGTCAGCAGTTCCTCCTCGGCGACCTCTATGCCCATTGCGGCAAGTTGCGCTAGGATCGCGCTGCGCGGCGAGCGTGTCGTGTTGCTGACGAAGCGAAACGGCAAGCCTGCTTCGCGCAGACGCCCGATGGCCTCGGCGGCACCCGCTATCTGGGCGTCGCCATCGTAGACGACACCCAGAAGGTCGAGCAGCACCGCGCGTATCATCGATGAAGGATGGAGAAACAGTCTCCGTTCGTCAAACCACTGAAGAATCAGGCCAAGGAAGAATCAGGCGGCGTCGCGATTTTCGTTCACAATGCGCGAGCGCATGCTCTTGGCTAGCGCCGTTTCCAACCGCGCGGCGACCGCGCGATCCCATTCATTTGTCTTGCGGGCGCTGTCTTTCGAGTGCGGCAGCGCCATCAACCGGTCGATGATCGAGCCAGCCTCGCTTGGAGAGAGCAGGGCGTCGATTTCGCGTTCGTGCTGCATATCGGTTCGCCTCCTTCTTCTTCACCCGCCACAGGAGCCATGTTTATACGAGATCCGTGACGGCTGTTTGAAGGCAAGAACGAGGTCATTGAGGGGCGGCGCGGGGCAAAGTTTTGTCAGCCGCTCGCAAATCGCGGCAACGCGATTCCCGGCGTGCCTTTGCGCTGTCGATAAGAGAATGCCGCGGCGGCTTGCTGGCCGCACGCGCCAGATTTCTGTGCACCGATCGGATTTCAGACGTAGCGGTTGACGATGTTTTCGAGCAGCTCCTGCCGGCCGGAGCGCGGTTGCGGCTCGATCTTCTTCTTCACCACGCGTTCCGCGATCTCCTCCAGCGTGCGCTTGCCGGCAAGCATCGCCTTGCCTTCGGCGGTGTTCCAGCCGGCATAGCGCTCGGCGAGCGGGCCGGACAGCGCCTTGTCCTCGATCATCTTCGCCGCCGCCTTGAGGCCGCGCGCGCAGGCATCCATGCCGCCGATATGACCGATCAGCAGGTCTTCCGGATCGAGGGACTGGCGCCGTAGCTTGGCGTCGAAATTGGTGCCGCCGGTCTTGAAGCCACCGCCTTGCAGGACCTGGTAATAGGCCAGCGCCATTTCCGGCACGTTGTTGGGGAACTGGTCGGTGTCCCAGCCGGACTGGTAGTCGTTGCGGTTCATGTCGATGGAACCGAAGACGCCCAAAGCATTGGCCAGGGCCAGCTCATGCTCGAAGGAATGGCCGGCCAGGATCGCGTGACCCTGCTCGATGTTGAGTTTTACCTCCTTCTCCAGCCCGAAGCGCTTGAGGAAGCCGTACACCGTGGCGACGTCATAGTCGTATTGGTGCTTGGTCGGCTCCTGCGGCTTCGGCTCGATCAGGATCGTGCCCTTGAAGCCGATCTTGTGCTTGTAATCGACGACGAGGTTGAGGAAGCGTCCGGCCTGCTCCTGCTCGCGGGCGAGGTCGGTGTTGAGCAGCGTCTCATAGCCCTCGCGCCCGCCCCACAGCACATAATTCTCGCCCTTCAGCTTCTTGGTGACGTCGATGCACTTCTTCACCGTCGCCGCCGCATACGCGAACACGTCCGGATCGGGATTGGTGGCCGCGCCCGACATGAAACGGCGATGCGAGAACAGGTTAGCCGTGCCCCAGAGCAGCTTCACGCCGGTCTTCTTCATCTTCTCGGCGAAGTAATCCGCGATCTCGTCGAGGCGCGCGGCACTTTCGGAGAAATCCTTGCCTTCGGGGCGTACATCGGCGTCGTGGAAACAGAAATAAGGCGCACCGAGCAGCGAGAACATCTCGAAGGCGACGTCGGCCTTGAGCTTGGCCAGTTCCATCGTGTCGATCCCGCCCGGCTTGGCGAACCACGGCCGGTCGAACGTCTGGCCGCCGAACGGATCGCCGCCCGGCCAGGCAAAGGAATGCCAATAAGCCACGGCGAAGCGCAGATGGTCTTCCAGCCGCTTGCCTGCGACGACCTCGTCGGGATTGTAGAACCGATAGGCCAGCGGATTGGTCGAATCCGGCCCCTCATACTTGATTGTCTGGATGTCGCCGAAAAATCCGCTGCTCATCTTGTCCTTCCTCTCCGAGTTCTTCGCCCGATTACCTCAGGCGTAATTGGTTTCGCTCTTTCGTGAGGCGAAAACGGTCATGTCGAAACGATCCAACGAAGGAAGATGACAATGACCGACCTCAACACGATCGCCCGCAACTACATCACCGCCTGGAACGAGAGCGATGCGACTCGCCGCAAGGCCCTGCTCGAAGCGGCCTTCACCAGCGATGTCAGCTATCGCGACCCGGTCATGCAGGGCGATGGCCATGACGGCATCGCAGCGCTGATTGACGGCGTGCAGCAGCGCTTTGCCGGCTTCCGTTTCTCGCTGAAGGGTGAGCCCGACGGCTTTGCCGACCGCATCCGCTTCTCGTGGAATCTCGGGCCGGAAGGTGTCGAGTCCGTTATCGAAGGCACCGACATCGGCGTCATCGAGGATGGCCGCCTGAAGAGCGTCACCGGGTTTCTGGACAAGGTGCCGGCGCAGTGAGGTTAATCGCGGCGGGGCGGTGCGAGGCACCCCCCTCTGGCCTGCCGGCAATCTCCCCCGCAAGGGGGGAGATTGGCTGTCACCTGCCTGTTCGCCAATCGCCAGCGTTGAAAATAGTGCGGCTGCGCCGGAGCTGCTGATCTCCCCCCTTGCGGGGGAGATGCCCGGCAGGGCAGAGGGGGGTGCCTCGCGCCCGCTCATGCGATTACGAGGTGCCTCACTCCCACTCATGCTGTTACAGCTCTGATCGCCGGATAAAGCGCGCGGTAGCGCTGATAGGCGTCCGCATAAGCCCCACCAAGCCCGGCATCAGGCTCGATCGTCGCATCCGTTGCCGGCGCAGCGCAGACCGCAAGCGGATCGGCGCCGGTCGCGGCGATCAGGCCGAGCCGCGCCGCGCCAAAGGCGGCGCCGAAATCGCCATCGGCCGGAATATCGACCGGCATCTGCAACGCCGTCGCGATTGCCTTCAGCCAGTAGCGCGAGCGGGAACCCCCGCCGATCGCCGTCACGCGCGTCAAGGTCGTGCCGGCCTTCTTCAGCGCCTCGAGGCTATCGCGGAAAGCGAAGCCGACGCCTTCGAGCACGGCCTGCGTCAGCACGGCCCGGCTCGACTCGTGTCCGAGCCCGGTGAAGGAGCCGCGAATGGCGGAGTCGTTGTGCGGCGTCCGCTCGCCGGAAAGATAGGGCAGGAAGGAGACGCCCGTCGGCGCCTTCAGCGCATCGCCGAGCTCGGCGGTCAGCTCGCCGGCGCCCTTGCCGGTGATCTCCGACAGCCAGTTGAGCGAATCGGTGGCCGACAGGATGACGCCCATCTGGTGCCAGGTGTTGGGCAGCGCGTGGCAGAACGTATGCACCGCGCTTTCCGGGTTGGGCAGATAGGAGGCGTTGGCGGCAAAAAGCACGCCCGACGTGCCGAGCGACACGAAAGCATGCCCGGCGCCGACCGTGCCCATGCCGCAGGCCGAGGCGGCATTGTCGCCGGCGCCGCCGGCAATCGGGATGCCGGTAGCGATGCCCCACTTTGACGCCAGTTCAGCGCGCAAGCCGCCAGCCTTGGCGGTACCTTCGACCAGCGAGGGCATGTGCTTTTCGTCGAGCGACGTCGCCGCCAGCAATTCGGGCGCCCAGCGCCGCTTGCCGACATCGAGCCAGGACGTCCCGGCCGAGTCCGACATTTCCGAAATATGCTCGCCGGTCAGCCAGAGACGCAGATAGTCCTTGGGCAGCAGCACCTTGGCCACCGCCGCGAAGACCTTTGCTTCATGCTCCTTCACCCAGGCAAGCTTTGGCGCGGTGAAGCCGGGGAAAACGATGTTGCCGGTCAGCTTGCGGAAGCGGGAATCGGCATCGAGCGCGGCGGCCTCGACATTGCTGCGCGTATCGTTCCACAGGATGCAAGGTCGCAGCACCTTGTCCGAGGCGTCCAGCAGGGTGGCGCCGTGCATCTGGCCCGAAAGGCCGATGCCTTTGACCGCGGCCAGGTCCTTCGGGTGCGAAGCCTTGAGCGCGGCGATCGCCGCCTCGCAGGCCTCGATCCAATGCGCCGGATCCTGCTCGGACCAGCCGGGATGCTGCCGCGAGACATCGAGCGAACCATGGCCTGAGCCGATGACTTTCTGGCCGTCGTCGATCAGCAGCGCCTTGACGCCAGAAGTGCCCAGGTCGAGGCCGAGATACATGATTTCCTCCCATTGCCATTAATTTTTTCGGATCTCGAAAAAATCTGGCTAGGCCAGTTCTTATGACAAGATCCGTCTCGGGTCAATTCTCAGACAAATCGGATGCGCGCCGCGAAAGCAGCGACGATAGCGGGCTGTCGGGCCGGGCCAGTTGCCGTTCGGCGGTCAACGCCCGCGCCAGCGCCGTATCGCCGGCGCGCAACGCGGCCTCGATCAGTGTCAGGTCGATCACGTCACGCTGCGCATGGCTGCCGCCGAAGCGATGGGCGATCGAGCGGATCGGCCGGATCAGGCGCACGGACTCGTCGTAATTGCCGTCTCCAAAGGCTTTGATCGCAAGCGTCAGCGGGTGGCCGACGTCGCGCGTGAAGGCGGCGTTGTCGTCACTGCCCTGCATCGCCTCGCGCTGCGCGTCGATCAGCGTTTTCGCCGCCGCTTCCAGCCTGGCGCCGACAAAGGCCATCATCGCGTGCGCGTCGTTGAAGGCGTAATGGCTGGCCGCAGCCTTCGGCATCCAATTCGCTGCGAGAGCCTGCCAGCGGTCGCCGACATCGGTGCCGCCGAGATGAAGCCGCCACAGGATCGCCGAGGCGTCGACCATGTTGAGCGCCAGCGTCGAGCTTTGGCCATAGATCGGCCCGTCATAGAGCCCGAGCACCTCATCGGTCTGGCCGAGATCGTAATGGAACAGCGCCAGATGCCACCAATTGTGGACCTGGAGAAAGCTCTCCTTCGTCCATGCCTCCGGATTGGCGCGCATCCAGGCGATGCCATCCCTTTGCCGGCTTTGCATTTCCATGACATGCGCGACGGCATGCTGCGCCCAGCCGTCGCGCGGTTCGATCTCGACGGCCTGCCGTCCAAAGGATTCGGCGCGCGCATAGTCGCCCATTTCCTCCAGCCCGAAGGCCTGCATGCCGAGAATGGCGTGATAGCCCGGCATGCCCTTCTGCCAGGTCGGCAGCGCCCGGCCGATGCGGTCGCGCAACATGCGCGCATTGCCGGTGAAGAAATCGATCTGATGCCCGGTTTGCAAGGCCACCGCGTCGAGTGGGAAGTCGATGGCGATGTCCTCGAGCAGACGCGAGGCTTCATGCCAACGACCCGCCGCGAGATGGCCGAGCGCTGCAACATGGGCCTTTTCACGCGCCGTTGCCGCTAACGGCAAGGCAGCCACATGGCACGACTGCGCAACCGCCGATGCATCCCGCTCGGTGGCGAGACCGAACAGATAGCCCTTGAAGACGTGCGCCATGACGAAAGCCGGATCATCGGCAATGGCGCGGTCGATCGATTCGACCGGATCGCCGATGAAGCATTGCAGCTCACGCACGGCGCGGGCGTAGGACGAGAACCCGGCTTCAGTCGCACCGGAATAGGTGATGCCGAATGCGTCCTTCAGCGCCATTGGGTGCCCTTCGATGATCGCCATCAGGCTGTTTCAAGCCCCGATCCTAGAGCATCGGCGCGAGGCGTGCCAACGGCCGCCTGGATCAATCAATACTCGGGTCTATCCGGACGGGATCGCAGTTAATCAACCATACGCTGTAGAATAGGCTTTGAAAAACGAAGCGAATTATGGCTTCATTGCGGCAGGGGTGGGTGGACTTAAATCGCGATTTGCGAGGACGCGATGAAGCGCTTTGGAAATTACCTTCCGAGACTGGTCTCGGGCGGAAAAGTTATATCAGCAACTCCTGATCAACAAATAAGAGGCTTGGATCATCCCTGGATGATCGGTCTTTTCGCCTCGACTGCACTTGCGTTTCTGCCTGGTTCCGAAGCCTTCGCGGCATGCGTACTGACCCCTGGCCCCGGTAATGACAGCTTCGTTTGCGACAGTGGCGATTCAGGCGGCAGCCTTACCGATACCGGTGGCAACAACATGCTGACCTTTCCGGCCGGCGGCACCGGCCAGATCAGCGGCAGCGTCACCTTCGGCGCCGGCGCCGACCGCATCGACATGCAGTCGGGCACGGTCACCGGCAATGTCCAGCAGGGCGCCGGCATCGACGATTTCAACATGAGCGCCGGCCAGATCGGCTCGCTCAACCAGGGCGACGGGGTCGACACCTTCACCATGACCGGCGGGCGCATTGTCGATTTCTTCGACGATGGCGACCATGCCGTGATGACCGGCGGCCGCATCGGCCGCGTCAACATGAAGCTCGATCAGAACTATTTCAACATGTCGGGCGGCATCATCGACCGCAACCTCGTCACTGGCTTCGACAAGGACACGATCATTCTCTCCGGCGGCACGATCGGCGGCAACATCAGCGTCAGCGGCGGCGATGACAGTGTCACCATCACCGGCGGCACCGTCGGCGGCGACGTGCTGATGAGTTTCGGCTCCGACAGTTTCGTCTGGGACGGCGGCGGCATCATCTACGGCAATGTCGACCTCGGCGCCGACAGCGACACCGCCAAGCTCAGCAATCTCACCAAGGCCAATCTCGGCGGAACCAAAGCGCTCAACGGCGGTCTCGGCACCGACACGCTCACCTTCGACAACGTCAAGCTCGACGGCATCGCCAGGGTCCAGAACTGGGAGACGATCAACGCCACCAACGATACGGAACTGACGCTCGACGGCAACCTCGTGCTGGGCGACTCGGGCACCGGCACCGGCACCGGCTCGCTCAACGTCGACCAGGCAAGCACGCTTTACGGCGGCGGCTTCAATTCGACCATCCAGGCCTTCACGGCGGGGCAATTGGCATCGGTCGTCAATGCCGGCCGCATCGACCTGACCCAATGGCGGCACCGGCGCCGCCGGCCGGCTGACGATCAATGGCAATTATGTCGGAATGGGCGGCCTGCTGCTGCTGCAGACCGAGCTTGGCGACGATTCCTCCGCGTCGGACCGGCTCGTCCTGTCGGGTGGCGCGGCCTCCGGCTCGACCGGCATCGCCGTGGTCAATGTCGGCGGCGCCGGCGCCCAGACCACCGCCGACGGCATCATGGTCGTGCAGGCGATCAACGGCGCCACATCGATCGCCAGCGCCTTCGCGCTCGATGCCCCGGTCGCGGCGGGCGCGTTCGAATATTACCTGTTCAAGGGCGGCCTCGTCGCCGGCAGCGCGGAGAACTGGTATCTGCGCTCGACGCTGGTCACGCCAGCGACGCCGGCCGCGGCGTCGCCGGCGTCCGAACCCTCACCGGCGCTCGAACCCGTGCCGCCGGAAACCGAGCCGCCTCCGCCGCCGTCCGAACTTCCGCCAGTGCCGGTGCCGACCGATGGCGATATCAACAATCCGCCGGTCGATTCGACGCCGCCGGTGCAGGCGAGCGATCCGGAGCCCGAGGCGCCTCCAGCGCCAGTCGAGGCGCCGCCCGCTGACCCGCCGCCACCGCCGCCGCCGGTGCCCACTGCCGTGCCGGACCTGCCGGTGCCGGCGGCGGGCCAGCAAATCCTGCTCTACCGCATCGAGGTGCCGGTCTATTCGGCGGTGCCGCCGGTGGCAGAGCACCTGGCAATGGCGACGCTCGGCACCTTCCACGAACGCCGCGGCGAGCAGAACCTGCTGTCGGATACTGAGCTTTCGCCGGTCTGGGGCCGCATCTTCGGCCAGGACGCCAAGATGAACTGGTCGGGAACGGTCTCGCCCTCCTTCGACGGCACGCTGTTCGGCCTCCAGGCCGGCTTCGATCTTTTCGGCCGCGAAACCGGCGCCGGTTCGGTCGACCGCGCAGGCCTGTTCGTCGCCTATGACAGCATGAATGGCGACTTGCGCGGCCAGGCGCTCGGCCAGAACGATCTCGCCGTCGGCAGCCTCGACGTCACCGGCACCAGCGTCGGCGGCTACTGGACACGGCTAGGCAAGGATGGCTGGTATCTGGACGGCGTGCTGATGGCGACCTTCTTCGGCGGCTCGGCCAAATCGTCCCGCGACATCGGCATCGAGGTCGGCGGAACCGGCGTCACCGCGTCGTTGGAGGGCGGCTATCCGATATCGCTCGCGCAAGGGTGGACGCTGGAGCCGCAGGCGCAACTGGTCTGGCAGCATCTGTCGCTCGACGACGCCAGGGACCGGTTCTCCTCGGTATCGTTCGATTCCGACGATGACGTCACCGGCAGGATCGGACTGAGGCTGCAGGGCGAGACGGTTCTCAACGGCGTGGCGTTGCAGCCCTACCTGAAGGCCAATCTCTGGCACGATTTCGGCGGCACCGACACGGTCGATTTCGAAGGCACCGGCATCTCGACCGAGAGCCGGTCCACCTCCTTCGAGTTCGGCGGCGGCGTGGTCGCCAAGGTGACTGACAAGGTCAGCGTCTTCGCCACCGGCGACTACACCACCAATCTCGGCGGCGACAAAAGGCGTGTGCTGGAGGGTAATCTGGGCGTGAGCGTCAAATGGTGAAGCTGTGTCGATATTCAGGTGGGCCGGACTGCAAATAGCTGCTCTCAGTGCTTCCGTTGCTCACGGACTGCAAGTCCGCTCCGCTCCGGTTCTCGACTCGGCCTGACCTGAATCTCAACACACCTTGAACGCCTCAGCTCCCCGAGCGCATCGCAACCGTGGCGATGCCGGCGCCGACCAGCAATGTCCCGCCGGTGCGGTTGAAGATGCGGATCGCCTTCGGGTTGCGCACGATGGCGCGCGCCCTCGATGCGACCAGCGCGTAGCCGAACGCGTTGGCGAAGGCCAAAGTCAGGAAGGTCGTCTCGAAGATCAGCATCTGCGTCCAGAAGTCGGCGTGCCGGTCGAGGAACTGCGGCAGGAAGGCGACGAAGAAGGTGATGCTCTTCGGGTTGAGCGCCGTCACCAGCCAGGCATGCGCCATCATCCGTGCGGCCGAAACGACGTCCGTGCGCGGCTCCGCCTTCAGCGCGCCGCCGGCGCGGAACAGCTTTATGCCGAGATAGATCAGGTAGCCGGCGCCGATCACTTTCAGCACCGTGAACACCGTCGCCGAAGCCGCGAGCAGCGCTCCGATGCCGAGCATCGAAAGCGTCATTGCGGTGAAATCGCCCAGCGCAACGCCCACCGCCATCGGCAGCGCGGTGCGCCAGCCCTGTCCGAGCGCATAGGAGACCACCAAAAGGATCGTCGGGCCTGGAATGACGAGAAGGATGGAAGAGGCAGCGGCAAAGGCAGCCCAGTTTTCGAAGGACATTTCCCTACTCCTTGAGCGCAAAGAACAGGATAAATCCCGGGGTCGGCGAGAATGTAAAGAGGCCGTTGGAAAAATCTTCAACGCCTCGACCGGCGGGCCCCTCGGTCGGCGCAACGATCCGTTAGGGTTAAGTCGGACCAACGGACTTTCACGCTTTTTCAACCATGAGTGCAGAAAATGCCTTCATCCGGCCGGACCGTGCTTCCCGCCGGCAGCGTAGGGTTTGGTGTATGCGCGAGTTGCCGCAAAGTCTGACGCCGCCTTCCAACGGCGCCGCAATCGATACCGAAATTCAACTTTCCCGCCGCGCCTTGCTTTCCGGCGCTGGCGCCATGGCGCTGCTCGGCCTGGCCGGCTGCAGCACCACCGAGACGCTCGATCTGCCGCAAATGCAGGTCGACAGCACCGTCACCGGTTCCGTGCCGCCCATGCGTCCGGCGATCAGCGTCGACAAGAACATCACCGGCCCCGACGTCATGTATGCCTCGCTCACCGATGGCGGCTTCCAGGTGCCCGAGGTGCCGTGGCGGAAGGTCAAGCCGCAGTTCCGCCGCCAGATCGTCGTCGACAAGACCGGCGAGGCGCCCGGCACCATCGTCGTGCATCTGCAGGAGCGCATGCTCTATCTCGTTCAGCCGGGCGGCGACGCCATCCGCTACGGCGTCGGCATCGGCAAGGACGGCTTCCGCTGGTCGGGTCGCGCCAACATCCAGTATGGCCGCGAATGGCCGGTCTGGACGCCGCCGCCGGAAATGATCCAGCGCAAGCCGGAACTGGTGAAATGGCAGGGCGGCCAGCCCGGCGGCCTCACCAATCCGCTCGGCGCCCGCGCGCTCTACATCTACCAGAACGGCAAGGACACCGGTTACCGCATCCACGGCTCGCCCGAATGGTGGAGCATCGGCCAGGCGATGTCGTCAGGCTGCGTGCGCTTGATCAACCAGGACATCATCGACCTCTACAGCCGCGTTTCCAAGAAGAACCCGGTGGTCGTCGTCTGATCTTTTTGAGGCGGCCATCCGGCAGCCATTCCAAGATACCGCTTCTTCCGTTGCGCGATGCCGCAAGACAGGCGAAGGTGCCGTGAAAACCTTCGCTTCGGGAGAGATAAAGCATGGCTGGAACCTTCGTCATCGCGCAGGGCGGCGGCCCGACCGCCGTCATCAACCAGACGGTCGTCGGCGCCACGCTGGAGATCCGCAAACGCCATCCCGGCGCTAAGGTGCTGGGCTCGATCCATGGCGTACGCGGCATCCGCGACGGCAATTATGTCGATCTCTCCGCCATTCCCGAAGACCGGCTTCGGCTGATCGCCGGCACGCCGAGCGCGGCGCTGGGCTCGACCCGCGACAAGCCGGACGCCGCTTATTGCGAGGTCATCCTCAACGGCCTGAAAAAGGCCGGGGCCGACGCCTTTATTTATATCGGCGGCAACGACACCTCGGGCACGCAGCAGATCCTGACCGATGCCGCGGGCGGCTCGATCGCCTTCGTGCATGCGCCGAAGACCATCGACAACGACCTCGAGGAGAACGACCATACGCCGGGCTTCATCTCGGCGGCCGAATTCGTCGCCGGCGCCTTCCTCTCGGTCGATCTCGATTTCCGCGCGCTGCCCGGCATCTATGTCGGCATCGTCATGGGCCGCCATGCCGGCTTCCTCACCGCCGCCGCGGCCGCCTGGCAGCTCGATTCCGACAGTGGTCCGCATCTGGTCTATGTGCCGGAGCGCGCCTTCTCGGCCAAGCGCTTCATCGACGAGGTGCGTGAAAAGCTCGACCGCCACAAGCGCTGCATCGTCGCCGTCTCGGAAGGCGTCAGCACCGCCGACGGCAAGGCGCTGGTCGAAAGCCTGGTGCCGCCGGAGAAGCTCGAGCGCGACCAGCACGGCAACGTCAAACTGTCGGGCAGCGACCTGCCGGCGGCGCTCGAACGTGCGTTGGCCGAGGGCCTGCCGGGTAAGCGCGCGCGTGTCGACGCGCTGGGCTACATGCCGCGCGGCTATGTCGGCGCGATCAGCGCCGTCGACGCGCAGGAAGCCTTCGATGCAGGCGCCTTCGCGGTCGCCGTCGCCGGCGAAGGCGGCGGTTCGGTCGCGATCCAGTACGACGGGTCGAAGACCGTGCTGAAGAAGGTGCCGCTGAAGGCGGTGGCCGGCAAGACGCGCCACATGCCCGACGATTTCATGCAGCCGGACGTCAACCAGCTTTCGGAAGCTGGCATGGCCTATCTGAGGCGGCTTGTGCCGGAGAAATACAAGGTCGGAAAGCCCTTCGTCTGATGGGTGAGCTCGTGGTCGGCGACTGGTTCGGCAAGGCGGTCGTCGACGCCAGGACGACGATGCTGACCGAGCCCTTCGTGCATGATTTCGTGCGCGCCAACATGTGGCATCTGAAGGGCCGCGACGCCGACCTTCTGGTCGACACCGGCATGGGCATCCGCCCGCTGGCGCCGGAAATCGATACGCCGGCCGGCAAGCCGCTGATCGTCGTCGCCACTCACATCCATCTCGATCATGTCGGTTCGCTGCATGAATTTCCACTCCGCATGGGGCCGAGGATGAGCGCGGCGCGGTTCGACGGCATGGATGATGCCGTCACCTACGCCTACATGTTCCACAATCTCGACGGCGCCGTCTCGAAGCTGCCGGCGCCGGACTGGAAGGCGTCTGACTACCGTATCCCTTCCGCGCCGCTGACTCGTGCGCTCGACGAAGGCGACGTCATCGATCTTGGCGACAGGAAACTCCGCGTGCTGCATCTGCCCGGACACTCGCCGGACTCGATCGCGCTTTTCGATGAGGCCGACGGCCTGTTCTTCGCCGGCGATGCCATCTATGACGGCATGCTGATCGATGATCTGCCGGATTCCGATCGCACGGCCTATTGCCGCACCATGCAGCGCCTGCTCGACCTGCCGATCCGCATCGGGCTGGGTGGCCATGGCCCGGCTTTCGGTGCCGCCCGGATGCGCGAAATGGCCTCGTCCTACCTGCGCCGGCGTGAGCGCTTCGCAAGCGCGCTCTGAATTAAATCTTCGTAAGGTCGCCCCAAAACCCTAATTCGGGCCATTAGGCATCCTAGATGCCTGTCTGTCGAGACGGCCGGCTGCCATGCACGGCGAGACAGGCAAATCCGGTCATCGGCACGTTGACGGACGATCCCTTGGGAGCGCCCGCGACGCCGGATCAACGCTCGCCCGGACAGAACGACCATGTCACCCACAAGCATTCTTCGCAGACATCGCGTCGCCGCCCTGCTGGGCGCCGCGCTGATCATTTCGCCTGTCGTCGTCTCCTTCGCCCAGAGCAATTCCGGCCTGAGCACCGTGGCCGCGACGACCCAGACGCCCGTCGCCGGCATCACGGCGCCGAACGGCTCCTTCGCGCCGATCATCGCCGTCACCAAGCCGGCCGTCGTCACCATTACGTCCGTGATGAAGGGGCAGCCCCAAGGCGAGGACGAGGGCTCGCCGCTCGGCGGCAATGCGCCTTTCGACCAGTTCTTCCAGCAGTTCTTTGGCGACCAGGGCGTTCCGATGCCGAAAGCGCCGCCGCAGCAGCATGCGCAGCGACAGGAGGCCCTGGGCTCCGGCTTCATCGTCGGCGCGGATGGCACCATCGTCACCAACAACCACGTCGTCGACGGCGCGAGCTCGATCAAGGTGACGCTCGACGACGGCACCGAGCTTCCGGCCAAACTCGTCGGCCACGACGCCAAGAACGACCTGGCCGTGATCAAGATCAAGGCCGACAAGCCGCTGCCGACCGTCAAATGGGGCGATTCCGACAAACTGATGACCGGCGACCAGGTGCTGGCGATCGGCAACCCGTTCGGCATCGGCACCACGGTCACCGCAGGCATCGTCTCGGCGCGCGGCCGCGACCTGCATAGCGGGCCGTTCGACGATTTCATCCAGATCGACGCGCCGATCAACCACGGCAATTCCGGTGGCCCGCTGGTCGACGTCGCCGGCAATGTCATCGGCATCAACACCGCGATCTATTCGCCCAATGGCGGCAGCGTCGGCGTCGGTTTCGCCATCCCGTCCGACCAGGCTCAGAAGGTCGTCGCCAAGCTGATGAAGGGCGGCGACATCGAATACGGCTATCTCGGCGTGCAGATCCAGCCGGTCACGCAGGATGTCGCCAGCGCCATCGGCCTCGACCATCCTGGCGGTGCGCTGGTTTCGGCGGTCACGGATGGCTCACCGGCCGCCAAGGCCGGTATCGAGACCGGCGACGTCATCACCGGCTTTGCCGGCCAGGAGGTCAAGGATCCGAAGGACCTGTCGCGCGCGGTCGCCGATGTATCGCCGGGCGTCAAGGAAACGCTCGATGTCTGGCGCAAGGGCAAGGCGATGCAGATCTCCGCCGACGTCGGACGCAACAGCGACGATCAAAAGACCGCCGCGAACGCCAATGAGGGCGGCAGTCAGTCAGGCGGCCAGGGCCTGCGTGTCCCCTCGCTCGGTCTCGGCCTGACCGACCTCACGCCTGATATCCGCGACCAGCTCAACCTTGCCGACAACCAGCGCGGCGCCGTGGTCGAACAGGTCAATCCGGACAAGGCGGCTTCGGCCGCCGGCATCCAGCCCGGCGACGTCATCGTCGGTGTCGACCAGGCCCCCGTCAAGACGGCCAGACAGGCCAACCAGGCGATCGCCCAGGCCGGCAAGTCCGGCAAGAAGTCGGTGCTCTTGCTGATCGATCGGGGCGACTCGCAGATCTTCGTCGCCGTGCCCTTCGCTGCCGGCTGAGAGAGGCTTCGAAAGAGCCTGCCGGCATCCCCGGCGGGCGCCGCCTTGCAAGATTTATGTTGCCCATCGGAGCGTCTTCGAGAACACTCCCTGCGATCGGTCAAACCCGTCGCAAGGATGTCTCGATGGTCACGCGTGGCTTCTTTTCCGGACGGCGTCCTCCTTCCGACACCGACGCGCGCATCCCGCCCGGCCAGTATCTGGAACAAGGTTTCCCTGTGCTCTCGGCCGGGCCGACGCCGCGCGTGCGCGCCGAGGATTGGTCCTTCACACTCAAGCACGGACCGAAGCCGCTCAAGAAATGGAACTGGGTCGAATTCAACGCCCTGCCGCAAAGCAAGATGACGCGCGACATCCATTGTGTCACGGCCTGGACCAAGTTCAACACGCCCTGGCAAGGCGTGATGATCGACGACATCCTCGCCGACGCCGGCATCGAGCCGCCGACCGCCTACACGCTGGCGCTCTCCTTCGACGGCTATTCCACCAATGTGCCGACCAACGACCTCGTCACCGGCAAGGCGATGGTGGCGCTGCTCTATGAGGGCAAGCCGATCACACCGGACCATGGCGGTCCGGCGCGGCTCCTGGTGCCGCATCTCTATTTCTGGAAGTCGGCCAAATGGGTGAACGGGCTGCAGTTCACCGAGCGCGACGAGCCGGGCTTCTGGGAACTGCGCGGCTATCACATGTATGGCGACCCCTGGCGTGAGCAGCGCTACTCGAGTGACCCGTGAGTAGCGATCAATGAGCGCCGAGCCGTCATCGCAATCGCCCTGGCAGGCAGCCACGATCACCCGCATCGAAAAGCGCACGCCGCGCGTCACCAGCTTCTGGTTCAAGCCGTCGCGGCCCTTCGCCCATCTGGCGGGACAGCATGTCGACATCAGGCTGACGGCGCCCGACGGCTATCAGGCGCGCCGTTCCTACTCCATCGCCTCGGCGCCGGACGCCGGCGCCGCCGTCGAGCTGGCGATCGAACGGCTCGACGACGGCGAGGTCTCGCCCTTCTTCCACGACGTGGCGGCGGTCGGTGACGAGATCGAATTGCGCGGGCCGCTTGGCGGCCATTTCATCTGGGAAGACAGCGACGGCGGACCGATCCTTCTGGTCGGCGGCGGGTCGGGCGTCGTGCCGCTGATGGCGATGGTCCGCCATCGCACGCTGCGCAACGCGGCGGTGCCCGTCGCGCTGGTGTTCTCGGCGCGTGTCTGGGACGAGGTGATTTTCCGCGACGAACTGATCGGCCTCGACGACCGGCTTGACGGGTTCAATCTGGTGCTGACGTTGACCCGCGAACCGGCCAGGCGGCCAGCCGACTATTCCCGGCGCGTCGACGCCCGCATGATAGTGCAGGCCATCGAGCGACTGCCGAAGGCGCCAAGACTGGCCTATGTCTGCGGCTCGAACGCCTTCGTCTCGGCCGCTGCCCAGGCGCTGATAGACGCCGAAGTCCCGGCGGGGATTATCCGCACCGAGCGCTACGGGGTTTGAAAAGACGCTACCCCTCAACCGTTGAAATTCGACCCGCAAGGTAATACCTTGTGCACATCTGGTATTACCGAGGAGCGAAGATGGCCACCACCGTTACGGCAAAGGGACAAGTCACCATTCCGAAACCGGTCCGCGATCTGTTGGGGATCGTGCCGGGAAGCAGGGTCGATTTCCGGCGTGCCGCCGATGGAAGCGTGGTGCTGGCTCGCGTCGACAGAAAGCAGCCGGTGAGCCGCTTCGCCAAGTTGCGCGGTCATGCCGGCGAGGGGCTCACGACCGACGCGATCATGGCGCTGACGCGTGGCTAAGCGTGACGCTCATTGACACCAACGTTCTGCTCGACCTTGTCACGGACGATCCAAACTGGGCGGATTGGTCGGTTGCTCAGCTTGAGGCGGCGAGTCTCAACGGACCATTGTTGATCAATGATGTGGTCTATGCCGAGCTCGCCGTTCGCTACGCTCGAAGCGAGGATCTCGATGCGTTTCTTGATGCGGCCGGTCTTGAAATGGCGCCCATACCACGGACGGCTCTTTTCCTGGCCGGAAAGGTATTTACACAGTACCGCCGGTCAGGAGGACACAGGACCGGCGTGTTGCCCGATTTTTTCATTGGTGCCCATGCCGCGGTCGGCAGCCTTCCGCTTCTGACCCGTGATGTCGGTCGCTACCAAACCTATTTTCCCACGTTGAAGGTGACCACTCCGAACTCCTGACGAGCCCCGTCTCAGCCGGTTCTGGAAAACTTTGCCGAAACGAGCTGGAAGGGCAGCGCGCCATAGGTGGCGACGGCCTGCTCATCGTCCCAGACACGGAACTGCCGTGACGGTCGCGCCTCCAGCACCAGGGGCCGCCCCGCATGGTCGAGCTTCACCCTGCCGCGAAAGCGCAGCACCCGCTCCCCACCGGATCGGCTGATCGCCATCGAGCGCAGCCGGGCGACATGCCGGTCGCCCGCATTGATTTCCATCTCGATGCGGCGCCGGACCGGCGGAACGGCGATGCGCACGATGAGATCGAGCATCAACTCGCCGGTATCGCCTTGCGGCTTGTCCAGGGTCTGCGAAAGCACGAACGCGGCAGGTTCGCCGGCCGCCTTTGCAGACATCGGCTTGCCGCGCCACACTATATCCCGCTCGGCCTGCTTCAGCCGGCCCTTCTTGCGCTGCAGGCGCAGTTGCTTGGCAAAGCCGCGAGACAGCCAGGTCAGTGCCCCGAAATCGGTGCGCGGCTTGGCCTGCAGGACGGACGACAGGCGCGCCGCGCCACGCCGGTCGGCCATCTCCACCACCTTGGCCAGGACGGCTTCCGGCACCGCGATGCCGATCTCCAGCGCCAGGTAGGAAAGCGCCACCGCCGCGGCGACGGCGAGACCGCGCCCGGCGACGATATCGAGGAATATGGTCCAGTCGACAGTGCCGCCTTGAATGGCCACGGTGCAATCGACGAGCCAGTCGCTGTGCGTATGCGCGTCGAGGCCGCCATGCGCGATGGCGAGCGCGATGCGGTCGGCCGGCGAAGGCACGACCACTTCGACGTCGCTGAATTCGGCGGCGATCGCGCGGCGCCAGATCGCGAGGTCGTCCTCGGCGTTCTGCTGCGAGCCGTCATAAGCGAGCTGGTGGAGGTCGATGTCGCCGTAATTCCCCTTGAAGAAATTCATCGAGCGCAGCGACGCCAGCCTTGTGCGCAGATACTGCGGCGAGACGCCGGTGGCGTTCTGCCAATCGCGGTCGCGCAGCACGTCGAAAGCCGGCTGCATATCCTGCGGCTGTACCAGGATATCGATGTCATGCGCCACGCGCCCGCGCTGCGCGGCGGCATCGAGCGCGATGCGGCTGGCGCCCTTGATCAGCATCACCGAACAGCCGGCGTCGACCATCGCTTTCAAGGTCGGCTCGGCCTCGCGCATGGCCATGCGCGACTTGGTCCACAGCATCTTCTGCAGGCCGACCAGGCGTGGATAGGCGGCGTGGCCGGCAAGCTTGCGTCCGAACCTGTCGGAAATCGCCGCCAGCAGCCGGTGTTCCCGGAAGGAGACATGGTCGATGTCGTTCTCGTTGAGCCAGTCCGCGGCGCAAAGGCGTGCCGCCTCCTCGTCGGGCAGAAGTGCCGCCTTGAGCAACTGGTCGAGCGATCCCGTTGGCCAGGACCAGCCATAGTCGGGAAAACGCCTGCCGATGCGACGGATCTTCGCCATCAGCTGGAACCGGCCTTGCTTTGCGCCCGCCGCAGCATGGCCAGGCGCGCCACTTCCAGGTAGCCGCGGTCGCGCGCGGTGTCTCTGCCATAGGACAGGCTGCCTGGCCTGATGCGCCGCAGCGCCAGGGTCTCGTCGAGCATGTCGAGGACAAAGCCGGCCTCGCGGGCCCGGGAGATCCAGTCGATCATCTCGCCGCGGCCGCCTGGCGGATCGACCATCGCCCCGATGCTCTGGGCCACCTCCTGGCGGATCAGCATCGTCGAACGCACCCAGCCGGCCACTGCGGTCGGAGCCATCGCGTCGGGTTCTCCATCGCGGAAACTGCGCATATGGGTGAAGACCCCGGACGTTGCGGGAAACCGTTCGAGATGGGCCAGCTGCGCCGCGATCTTTCCCGGCAGCCAAAGGTCGTCGGCATCGAGCGTGGCGATGAAGGGCGTCGACAGCGCGGCGATGCCGCGGTTGGTCGCGCTGCCCGGCCCGGTATTGTCCTGGCGCAAGAGCCTGAGCGGCAGGTCGATGCCGCTGACAGCGGCGGCGAGATCGTCGCTCGAGCCGTCGTCGACCACCACGACCAGTTCGGGCGGCAGCGTCTGCGCCGCCACCGATCGCAGCGTCTCCGCGATCGTTGCGCTGGCGTTGTAGGCCGGAATGACGACGCCGTATCTGCCCATCACATGAACCGCCAGTCAGCGAGCTTTTTCAATTCGAAGATGCCTTCGATGGGCCTCAGCGACGGGTCGGCCCTGCGGCGCTTCATCGATTTATAGACGGCGCGCAAGAATTCGCGCGACTGGACATCTTCCTGCCTTGTCATGTTGCCGGGATGCCGCCGGTAATAAAGCGCCAGCGTGTCCGGCAGCAGGTAGCGGGGGCCGACCTCGAAGCTGCGCAGCAGAAAGTCCGTATCCTCGGCCTGGATGAAATCCTCGTCGAAACCGCCGATCCGGTCGACCAGACGGCGCGAGAAGATCGCGGCCGAAAGATGAATGCCGCGAACGGTGATGCTGTTGCTGTCGGAGGTCGGCTCCAGCGTCTCCTCGTCGATCCTGTCGACCAGCATCATCCTGGAATAGGTGAGCTCGAGAGAGGGGTTTTTCCGGAAAAGGTCCACATCCGCCTCGAAGCGTCCGGCCGGCGAGATGTCGTCCGAATCGAGAAAGGACACCAGTTCCGTCTCCGGCCTGAGCTGCCTGAGCCCGCTGTTGCGCGCTCGGGTCACGCCCGCGTTTTCCTGCCGGAACAGCCGGATGCAAGGTGCCTCGTCCATCATCGCGCGCACGGCGTCAGTCGAGCCGTCGGTAGAGCCGTCATCGATCACGATGATGTCGAGATCGGCGGCATCGCGTTGCCGAAGCAGCGAACGCAGCGCCGCGCCGACATAGGCCTCGCGATTGTACACGGGCATGATGACGCTCAGCCGCATCCGCGACCTCAAAGAACCACCCAAGCCGATCCCCCATACGAGCTGATCCCATTGTGCCCGGGATTCACATCATTTGCCACTCGGGCGGGCTCTTCAGCTCGAAAATGCCCCGCACGGCGCTGAGCGACGGATCCGCCCGGCGACGCCGCATCGATTTGTGGATGGCCCTCAAATGATTGCGGACCCTGCTGGCATGCTCCCCGGTTAAATTGTCGGTATGCCGCCGGTAGTAGACGGCGACGCTGTCCAGCAGCTCATATGTCGGGCCGCTCTCGAACACGCGCAGCAGATAATCCGTGTCCTCGGCCTGTTCGAATTCCTCGTCGAAAAAACCGATGCGTTCGACGAGCGCGCGACTGAACAGGGCGGTCGTCAGCGAGATTCCGCGAAGCGTCATGGTGCGGCTGTCGGGTGTCGGCTCCAGCCTCTCGTCGTCGATCCGATCCGCCATGGTCATCAGCGAATAGGTGAGCTCGAGACCGGGGTCGGCCTCGAAGCGGGCAAGATCGGCCTTGAAGCGTCCGGCAAGTGAAATGTCGTCGGAATCGAGGAAGGACACGAAGCCGGCATCCGCCGGCAATTGCCGCAGCCCGGCATTGCGTGCCCTGGCGACGCCCAGATTGCGCTGCTGAAACAGGCGGATGCAAGGATGCTCGCGCATCACAAAACGCACCGCTTCGGCGGAGCCGTCGCTCGAGCCGTCATCGATGACGATGATGTCGAGGTCGGCGGCATCATGCTGCCTGACCAGCGAGCGCAATGCCGGCACGACGTAGCGTTCGCGGTTGAAGACAGGCATGATCACGCTCAGTTTCATCAAGCGGCCCGTGCGAGGAAATCCCGAATTGTGCCGGCGATCTCGTCGGGATGCGTTCCGAGGGAAAGCCTGTAGCAGGGCAGGAAGCGCGTGAGATCGCTGAAGAACCGAAAGCCGCTTTCCCGCTCGCCAGGCATCTGCGCGATGCCCGACGGCGCCAGCGCGATGATGGCGTCCTTGCGGGGCATCGGCTCGATCGAACTCGTCTTGCTGTCGCCGATATGTGGCACCATCAACGCAGAGATGTCCATGCTTGCACTTACCGGGCGAGGTGCGATCTCGCTAATGTGAAAGACGTGCTTGCCTTGCCAGTTGAGCGGCCGTCCGGTCCCCAACCGCCCTTCCAGGCCAAGCCGCGCGAACCCCCTGGGATCCTGCTTCAACGTCGAAAAAAGTGGCCGCGCCCTCACGCCCCCGTCGAGGTCGATCAGCACATAATCGTCGCCGACGCTGTCCAGGCCGTTCAGCAGGCCGGCAACGACGGTGCCCGATTTGCCCGCGCCCCCGGCGCCGGCCAGCAGCACGCCCTCGCCGCCGAGACCCAGCGTGCCGGCATGGGTAAGCCGCATGCCCCGTGCGGCGTATTCCCAATGCAGGAAAGCCCGTAACGGCGCGCCGGGCTCCCACGGCGGAAACGCGTCGGCCGACCGCATCAGCTGGACGCCGGCGCGCCGCTCGGGGTCGTAGACTTGCCAGAAATCCAGATCGTGAAAATGATGGCCGCGCAGCCCTGCTTCGGCGAGCTTTCGGGCAAAGCTGTGTTCGGTGAAGTGCGCATCGCCCCAGCTTGCCGGCTCCGGCATGCCGGCGATACCGGGATGACCGATGAAGATACGGCATTTGCGGATGTCCCGCCGATCGTCCTTGACTTCGATGAAGGCCTGGCCAAGGGCATCCGCAAGCACACCGGGGCCGAGATGCGCGAGCAATTCCAGCCCGGGCAGGCGGACGGTTCGCTGGATCGGAAACCGCTCGGGCGCGCTTTCAGCGGCGGCGATGAGAAACCGTGCGTAGTCCGGCAATGTCTCGAGCGTCACGCGTGGCATGGTTCGTTCCAGCCTGGCTCGGCCTGACCCAGGTCGCTCAGGAAACCTGCTTGACGGCCGGCCAGCCGAGCGGTTCCTCGACCTCGTGGATCGGGTCGACGATGATGAGGTCGGCGAGGTCGTCATGGACGCTGACATTGAGCGGCTCGCTCGCCGCCGCCAGCGCTGCCGGCAAATCATCGGATGACGGAAGCGGCGTTGCGCTGGAGGGCGCCAAAAGCCCGAACTCGACCAACTGCGCGATGAATGTCTCGATCGCGGCGGCGTCGATCGTCGCTGTGCCCGCGGCCGACTGGATCAGCGCTTCCGTGCCGACACCCGAGGACAGCGCCTGCCACACTTTGCTGCCGGAATCGGAAAAGCCGAAATACTTGCCGTTGGAGAGGTCGAGCACGACGGCTTCGCCGTCGAAGGATTCAAAAACGATATCCTTGCTTGCAATGGCGTAGACGTTGGAAAGAGGCATGCTCTCGACCCCGCTCTGCAACTCCAGCCGGCGGCTCTGCCGGCCGCATCATTGCCTGACCCCTGGACAACGCCTGTAAACACTCGGCTCCAGCTTGGCAAGGCGAGGCGGGCCGACGTCCTGTCGATCATTTTGGGAGAATCATCGCGATTCAGGCTTCGATTTCCACCGCCGACAATGGGGCGGCAGCGACTGTTTCGTGGCCTAAAGACGAGTCCGATTCCATCCCTCGAGCACGCCGAATCGACCATTCGACCGGGGTGGATTGGTTAACAGTATCGAAAAGTGACCATTAGGAGACTCTAAAGTCGAACCGAACGGTTCGTTTCTGTTGACGATGCGTGCAGGACGGTGTGAACATTGGCACCCCGATATATTTGGTGAGGCATCTGAGCGATACATATAAGATATTGATATTATTTAATTTTACCAGAGTTGTAGAAATGCGGAGCGCAATTTCAAGACGCAAAGACATGGTCCAGGCGGAAAAACTTCGTGATTGGAATCCGGCAGTCGGCTCACCCAAATCAGCGCTGTCCGAACGACGCGATTTCATTCCCGACACACGCCGATAGACGGACGGAATAAAGATACTGGAGTAGCAAAAATGAAAAAGATTGTTCTCACTGCCGCCGCCCTTCTGGCCATTTCCGGCAGCGCCTTCGCGGGTAGCGATAATTACAACTCGCAGGCTGCCAATCCGCCCGCCGCCACGGTTGACTCTTCCTACACGGCTTCGGTTCGCAAGGCGGAGCCGGCCGCGCAGGTTCCGGTCAAGACGGGCGCCGACCGCAACCTCTTCGGCAACAACTAACTGCCGATTTCGAACCGGCGGCGGCTCGCCCGTCGCATCGGTTCGACAAAATTCAGGAGTACCTAAAATGAAAAAGATCATTCTTGCCGCCACGGCCCTGATGGCCGTTTCCACGGCTGCTTTTGCCGGCAGCGACAACTACGACAACAGCGGCGTCAACCAGCCGGCTCCGGCCGTCGACACCACCCGCACGTCGTCGATTGGCACCGACTCGACGGTCTACAAGTTGCTGAACTCGGGCGACGCGCAGAAGTCGGCTCAGCAGGGCAGCGACCGCGACCACTTCGGCAATCGCTAACAGCCGACGTTGATTATAACAGGAGCGGCGGGCCAGGGCCCGCCGCTTTTCTTTGCGGTAGCGGCTCTGCGTGCTCAGGCCGCCTTGGCTTCCTCGCGATGCAAGGTGAAGGAGTGGCCGTCCGCGTCGAATATGTGCAGATCGCCAGCACCGGCGTTGAGCCGCAGGGTCTCGCCGCGCTTGACCTCGACATTGCCCGGCAGCTTGGCCACCAGCGGCAGGTCGGCGCGGCCGATATCGACATAGACGAGCTGAACCTCGCCAAGCTGCTCGATATAGTCGACCTTGCCTTCGAACAAAAAGTCCGTGCCGGTGGCGATCGCGAGATCTTCCGGCCGCACGCCGAAGCTCACCGCCGCGCCATTCGCCGAAGCCGGCGTCGCGATCGGCACCGTCGCCTTGCGGCCGCCGACATGGCTGACCACGGTCGGGTTGCCGGCCTTGTCGATCTTGGCCGGCAGGATGTTCATCGCCGGCGAGCCGATGAATTGGGCCACGAACAGATTGCCCGGCCGCTTGTAGAGCTCCATCGGCGTGCCGACCTGCTCGACAACACCTTCCTTCAGCACCACGATGCGGTCAGCCAGCGTCATCGCCTCGACCTGGTCGTGCGTGACGTAGATCATCGTCGTGTTCGGCATCGATTCCTTGAGCTTGGCGATCTCGATGCGGGTGGCGACGCGCAGGGCCGCGTCGAGGTTCGACAGCGGCTCGTCGAACAGGAACACCTTCGGATTGCGCACGATGGCGCGGCCGATGGCGACGCGCTGGCGCTGGCCGCCCGACATCGCCTTGGGCAGGCGGTCGAGATATTTGGTCAGCTGCAGGATCTCGGCCGCCTGGCGCACCCGCTTGTCGATCTCGGCCTTGCTTTCCTTGCCGATCTTCATCGAGAAGGCCATGTTGTCGTAGACGGTCATATGCGGATAGAGCGCATAGGACTGGAACACCATGGCGATGCCGCGCTTCGATGGCGGCACGTCGTTCACCAGTTCGCCGCCGATCTTGAGCTCACCCGAAGTGATCTCCTCCAGACCGGCGATCGACCGCAGCAGGGTCGACTTGCCGCAGCCCGATGGCCCGACGAAGACGATGAACTCGCCCGATTTGATGTCGAGGTCGATGCCGTGGAGAATGTTGAGGTTGCCGTATGATTTCTTCACCTGGTTGAGCGTGACATCGGCCATGGTTCTCTCCTCCCGTTGAGCTTTGTTTTGCAAGTTCAGTCGATGCGCCCGAACCAGGCGCCGTAACCGCCGAGGCGGACCGGCCCGCTGCCAGTCTGTCCCGAAAAGCCATGCCCGGGCAAGGGTTGCAGCGCGCCCTGGCCGAGATTGATCTCGACGGACTTGCCGCCGAGGTTGAAGGCGCAGGCGATCCGCTCATTGCCCTCGCGACGCGTGAAGGCGACGGTGTCGCCGTCGCTTTCGATGAAGTCGATGTCGCCCTTGGCCAGCGCCGGGTGCTGGCGCCGGAAGGCGAGGAAGCGGCGGTAATGCTCGAGCAGCGAGCTTGCGTCGCCCTGCTGCACGTTGACGGCCTGCGACAGGTGCTTGCCCGGCACCGGCAGCCAGGGCTTGGCGGCCGAGAAGCCGCCATTCCTGGCGGCCGCGTCCCAGACCATCGGCGTGCGGCAGCCGTCGCGCCCCTTGAATTCCGGCCAGAAGCGGATGCCGTAGGGATCCTGCAGGTCCTCGAATTTCAGCTCCGCTTCGCCAAGGCCGAGCTCTTCGCCCTGATAGATGCAAACCGAGCCGCGCAGCGACATCAACAGCGCCGAGATCACCTTGAGATAGGCGGTCGGATCAGCCTCTTTGGCGGCCCAGCGCGAGGCCACCCGCATCACGTCATGGTTCGAGAAGGCCCAGCATGACCAGCCGTCGCGGGCGACGGTGCCGAAGGCCTCCAGCACCGCGCGCACTTTCGCCGCGCTGATCTTCTCCGGCGCCAGGAAGTCGAAGGAATAGCACATATGCACGCGCTTGCCGTCGGCGGTGTAGGCGGCGACCACTTCGAGGCCGCGCTGGGAATCGCCGACCTCGCCTACCGCGGCCTGTGCCGGATATTCGTCGAGCAGCGCGCGGAAGCGTTCGAGGAAGCCGAGGTTTTCCGGCCGGCTCTTGTCGTAGATATGGTCTTGATAGTTGTAAGGGTTGACGGCGGGTGCGGTCTGGTCGTTGCGCTCTTCCGGCGGCAGCGGCGGGTTGTTTTCCAGCCCCTGGCTGTGGAAGTAGAAATTGATGGTGTCGAGGCGAAAACCGTCGACGCCGCGCTCCAGCCAGAAGCGGGTGATGTCGAGCAACGCGTCCTGGACTTCCTTGTTGTGGAAGTTGAGGTCCGGCTGTTCGGCCAGGAAATTGTGCATGTAATATTGCTGGCGGCTGGTGTCCCATTGCCAGGCCGAGCCGCCGAAGATCGACAGCCAGTTGTTGGGCGGCGTGCCGTCGGGCTTGGCGTCCGCCCACACATACCAGTCGGCTTTCGCGTTTGTGCGGTTGGACCGGCTTTCCTTGAACCAGGGGTGGATGTCGGCGGTGTGCGACAGCACCTCGTCGATCATCACCTTGAGCCCCAGACGGTGCGCTTCCGTCACCAGCGCATCGAAATCGGCCAGCGTCCCGAACATCGGATCGACATCGCAATAATCCGACACGTCGTAGCCGAAATCCTTCATCGGCGATTTGAAGAAGGGCGAGATCCAGATGGCGTCGACGCCGAGCGAGGCGATGTAGGGCAGGCGGCGCACGATGCCTTTCAGGTCGCCGATGCCGTCGTCGTTCGAGTCCTGATAGGAGCGCGGATAGATCTGGTAGATCACCGCGCCCCGCCACCAGTCGCGATCGATGGCGGGGTCGGGTCTCGAAGTCGCCTTCAAAGCCGATTGCATTATCTCAACCTCCTTTCACCGAGCCGGCAAGCAGCCCGCGGACGAAATAGCGCTGCAGCGAGAAGAACACGATCAGCGGCACGATGATGGTGATGAACGCCGATGTCGTCAGGATCTCCCAATTGCCGCCTCTCGAGCCGAGCAGCGCGTTGAGCTTGGCCGTCAGCACGATCTGGTCGGGTGCCGTACCGAGGAAAACCATCGCCACCAAGAGATCGTTCCATACCCACAGGAATTGGAAGATGGCGAAGGAGGCAAGCACCGGGAAGGACAGCGGCAGCACGATCTTGACGAAGATCTCGAAATCGCTGGCGCCGTCGATGCGCGCCGATTCCATGATCTCGCGCGGCAGGCCGGCGATATAGCTCCTGAGCAGGTAGATGGCGAAGGGCAGGCCGAAGCCGGTATGCGCCAGCCAGATGCCGAGGTAGGTTTTCGACGGCACGCCGAAGAACGTACCGACGCCGTTGTAGAGTTTGAGCAGTGGGATCAGCGACATCTGCAGCGGCACCACCAGCAGGCCGATGATGACCGCGATCAGCAGCGCCCTGCCGGGAAAACGCATCCAGGCCAGCGCGTAGGCGGCGAAGGCCGCGATCAGGATCGGGATGATCGTCGAGGGAATGGTCACCGTCAGCGAGTTCATGAAGGAGCGGCCGATGCCTTCCGAAAACAGCACGGCATCGTAGTTGTCCGTGGTGAATTTCGGCGGCGCCGATGACGCATAGTAGACACGCTGGCCACGGTCGCCTTCGAAGGCTTTCGGCGAAGCGAGCACGAAGCTGCCGTCGCCGTTGACCTGCAGCGACACCCCGTCGCCGAGATCGGCAGCCGTGCCGGCCTTGTACTGCGTCGGTGCCGCCGCCTTGGTGCCGAAGGCGCTGATCGCGCGCTTGGCGCCGTCGCCGAAGACGTTGCCCTCGATGACGTATTTGCCGTCCTTCTGGGTTTGCGCGGAAGCAGGCGGCAACCGGCCGGCCTCGGTCTGGCTGGAGCTCGAGAAGGAATTCCACCAGCCCGAGGCGATGATCTGGTCCTTGTCGCGCAGCGACGAGACCAGAATGCCGAGCGTCGGAATGGTCCAGATGACGACGAAGATCAGCACCGCGATATGAACGCCGAAGCGGTTGACGAAGGACTTTCCGGTGGACGCGGCCATCTCAATGCCCTCCCGTCTCTTTGTTGGCCTGGCGGATGTTCCAGACCATGATCGGAATGACCGCGATCATGATGATGATGGCGATCGTGGCGCCGCGGCCGAAATCGCCGCCGCCGCGGAACATCCAGTCGAACATCAGATTGGCCAGCACCTGGCTGTTCCACTGGCCGTTGGTCATGGTCAGAACGATGTCGAACACTTTCAGCACCAGGATGGTGATGGTGGTCCACACAACCGCGATCGTGCCCCAGATCTGCGGCACCATGATCTTCCAGAAAATCTGGAACGGGTTGGCGCCGTCGATCACGGCCGCTTCCAGCGTCTCTTCCGGAATGCCGCGCAGCGCCGACGACAGGATCACCATGGCAAAGCCGGTCTGGATCCAGATCAGGATGATCATCAGGAAGAAATTGTTCCAGAACGGCAGCGATATCCACACCTGCGGCTGGCCGCCGAAATACTGGATGATGGCGTTGAGCAGGCCGATCTGCACCTGGCCCTCGCCGCGATACTCGTAGATGAATTTCCAGATCACGCTGGCGCCGACGAAGGAGATCGCCAGCGGCAGGAAGATCAGGCTCTTGGCGATCGTGCCCCACCAGATCTTGTCGGTGAGCACGGCGATGATCAGGCCGAGGAAGGTGCAGGCCGCCGGCACCACCGCCAGCCACAGGATGTTGTTGAAGATCGAATTGCGGAAATCATGGTCGCCGAGCGCCCATTGGTAATTGGCGAGGCCGACGAAATGCTCGCCGCCGCGGTCGAGGAAGGAAAGCCGCAGCGTCTCGATCACCGGATAGATCAGATAGATCGTCAGGATGATCATCGCCGGGCCGACGAACAGCCACGGCCGCACCAGGCCCTGACGGCGCAGATTGTCGACGGCGGCGCTGCCGGAGACGCCGCGCGACGGGAAGACGAGATCGAGCAGTTTGTTGGCGCCCCAGAAATAGGCGACACAGCCGCCGACGCCGATGATGATGACGAATATGGCCGAGAAAATCTGAGCCGCCATGGGTCCCTCTCCCTGCGCATAGCCGGCCAGGCAATGCTGGCGGCCGCATGCACCGACTTTCGAGTTGTTCGGAACAATGAGACGCGAAGGCTTTCCGGCGTGCGCCGCCGGTCGGACCCGGGCCGTAGCCCGGATCCAGGTGGAGGATGAGGAAAGTCTCAGGCCGCGCGCGGCGGCCTGTTTGCCAGATGCCTACTTGATGGCGTCCCAGCTCTTCTGGATGTCGGCCGCGACGTCCTGGGCGGACTTGCCGCCGACCAGGTCGATCATGCCGGTCCAGAAGGAGCCTGCGCCGACCTTGCCGGGCATCAGGTCCGAGCCGTCGAAGCGCACCGTGGTGGCCCCGACCAGGATCTCGCCCTGCTTCTTCAGCGCGTCGCTGCCATAGGCATCCTTGTTGGCTGCCTTGAAGGGGGTGACGAAGCTCTTCTGCGCCATCCACAATTCATGCGCGAGCGGCATCTGCAGGAACTTGATGAACTCACGCGAAGCCTTGGAATCCTTGGTGATCATCACCAGCGTTCCGGCCACTTCCAACGGCGTGCCAAGTTCCGGCTTGGAGGCGTAGGGCGGGTAGGGGAAGAAGTCCGCATCCTGGCCGAGCTTCACGTTCTCCGGGAAGAAGGAAGGAATGAACGATGCCTGATGGTGCATGTAGCACTTGGGCGGCACGGTGAAGAGGCCTTTCGGGCTGTCGCGGAAGTCGGTCGCCGCGACGGCCTTGGCGCCGCCGTCGACCATCTTGTCGTCGGTTGCGATCTTGCCGAAGATGTCGAGGGCGTTGACCACGGCCGGATCGGTGAACGGGATCTCGTTCTTCGTCCATTTGTCGTAGACTTCCGGCGGCTGCGTGCGCAGCATGATGTCCTCGACCCAGTCGGTCGCCGGCCAGCCGGTGGCGCCGCCCGAACCCAGTCCGATGCACCATGGCTTGCCGCCGTCGGCGATGATCTTCTTCTCGAGGTCGGCCAGTTCTTCCTGGGTCTTTGGAACTTTGTAACCCGCCTCCTCGAAATTGTCGGGCGAGTACCAGACCAGGCCCTTCACGTCAATCTTGTAGGGAAAGGCATAGAAGCCCTGCTTGCCGTCCTTGCCCGTATAGGTGCCGAGCTTGGCCCAGGAGTCGCCGGCAGCGTAGTTTTCCTTGATCCAGGCGGCGACGTCGTCGCCCAGCGGGGTCAGCACACCCTTGGAAGCAAGGTCCTGGATCAGTCCCGGTTGCGGCAGGACGGCGATGTTGGGCGGGCTGCCGGCCTGTGTGTCGATGACGATCTGCTGTTCATAATTCTCGGACGAGGAGTATTTGACCTCGGCGCCGGTCGCTTCCTGGAAATAGTCGAGCACCGAACGGACGAGCGTCTCATCCTCGCCGCGCCACGGACCGAAGATGGTCAGCGTTTCGCCCTTGAGGTCGACCTTCTTCAGGTCGTCGTAATTCGCCCAGTGAAACTTCGAATCCTCACCCGGCTTGAATTTCAATTCGGCATGTGCCGGCAGGCCAAGGGTGAGCGCGGCGAACGCGGCACCCAAGAGAAGCATCTTCTTCATCGCATTCCTCCCAGTGGTGAAACAGTTGGGACGAGACCTCCAATCTCGTCCGCCGACGCCCACGGAACTGTGACTCAGCGAGAAGGCAACCGCAACCTTTCGAAGAGTGCTCCAAAGCGCTTTGGCTGTTTTGATCTCGCCACTGAATCGCGCGGAAGTCAAGAGGCTCACTTAGCTAATCGATTTAAAAGTTCGCCGAGGTCGTCAAATTACTGCGTTGCAGCATGTTTTTTTGGCGATGCAGCAGCAATTTTGCTTCAAACTGCTCGGAAGCGGCTCTAAGGTCGATGCAGCCGGCGACGATCGCCGCAATCATCGGATCGATTAAAATTTAAAGCGCTTTGAGGCTGGAGGGCCTCCGATGAACCTCAAGCAACTCTCGCATATGCTGTCGCTCTCGCAGACCACGGTGAGCCGGGCGCTGAACGGCTACCCCGAGGTCAGCGAGGAAACGCGGCGCCGCGTGATGGACGCCGCCAAGCGCCACGGCTATCGGCCGAACCCGTCGGCGCGACGCCTGGCCACCGGCAAGTCGGGCATGATCGGCTATGTGCTGCCCACCGGCAACGCCGTCGACATCGATCCGCACTTCGTCGAATTCCTCTCCGGCCTCGGCGACTATGCCCGTTCGCACGAGCTCGATCTCGTGCTCTCGCCGGCCGATGCCGACGACGAAGAGACGACCTATCGGCGCATCGTCGCCAACCGCCAGGTCGATGCCGTCTATATTTCCTCGCCGCGTCCGGCCGACCGGCGGCTGGCGCTGGTCAATACGCTGGGCATCCCCTTCATCGTCCATGGCCGCAGCGAAGGCTTCGGCTTCGACTACTCCTATCTCGACATCGACAATGAGGGCGCATTTCACGAGGCGGCGCGCCTGCTCCTCCAGCTCGGCCACAAGCGGCTGGCGCTGATCAACGGCGACGACCGCGAGACCTTCGCCATCCATCGCGAGCGCGGCATGCGCCGGGCGCTTGCCGCCAGCGGCCTGACGCTGGGCGAGCGCCATATCTGCTCAGTGACCATGACCGAGGAGAACGGCTACCGCGCCGCCCGCCGCCTGCTCGAGGACAGCGAGCCGCCGACGGCGATCGCCTGCTCCAGCCTGATCATGGCGCTCGGCGTCGTGCGCGCCGTGCGCGACCTCGGCCTGACCATTCCTGGCGACCTGTCGCTGGTCGCCCATGACGACGTCTTCCCCTGGTTGCGGCCGGAGAATTTCCCGGTGCCGCTGTCGACCACGCGCTCCTCGATCCGCCTCGCCGGCGCCCGCGTCGCCGAACGCCTGGCGGCCCGGATATCGGGGCTGGAAGAGGGCGCGCGCGGCGAAGTCTGGCCGGTCGATCTGGTGGTCAGGGGGTCGGTCGCTGGGGCGCCGGCATAGGTCAAGACCCAACAGCGTCGCCGGCCGCCTCCTTCCTCATGGGCCGCGTTACTCTCGTGGGACAACGGTCCGCCTGCACCTGCTCCTGATTTTGGAAAGTGGCAACGGGTAAGCCAGAACCGTCAACCAGTCCTCAGGGGTGTCATTTGCCCGTATTCCCGTTCACCGAGGCGGATCCGATCCGGCACCCCGGCCCGCCGCCGAAGACCTCGGCGGTGGTGATTGTCGGTGGCGGCATTATCGGCGTGACGACGGCCCTTTTCCTTGCCTCCCGGAACATCCCGGTGACGCTGCTGGAAAAAGGCCGCGTCGCGGCCGAACAGTCTTCCCGAAACTGGGGTTGGATCAGAAAGCAGGGACGAGACGCCGATGAACTGCCGATCGTCATCGAGGCCATTCGCCTGTGGCGACAACTGGCCGAGGAAAGCGGCGAGGACATCGGGCTCACCCAGACGGGCGTGACCTATCTGGCGAACGCCGACAAGGACATGGCCGGCTTCGAGGCGTTCATGAAGATCGCCGCGACCCATGACCTCGACACGCGTCTCCTGGATGCGGACGAAACCGCCAAACTGATCAGCGGCATGTCGCGCAGGTTCAAGGGCGCGATGACGACGCCCTCAGATATGCGCGCGGAACCTTGGTTGGCGGTGCCTGCGCTGGCGCGGCTTGCCGTGCGAAAGGGCGCCAGAATAATTGAGAATTGCGCGGCGCGAACCCTCGACATCGCGGCCGGCAGGATCAAGGGCGTGTGGACCGAGGCCGGATATATAGAGACATCCACCGTGCTGGTCGCGGGCGGCGTCTGGTCGTCCCTGTTCCTGGCGAGGCATGGCGTCTCCATCCCGCAGCTCAGCGTCCGAGTAACCGTGGCCGCAACGGAGCCCCTGCCCGAAATCTATGCAGGCGCGGCCGCCGACGATCACATCGCTTTCAGGCGCAGACAGGATTGCGGATACACGCTCGCGGGAGGCGGCAGCCACTTGCTTTACCTGGGGCCTGACGCCTTCCGCCACGCCATCAAATATATTCCCGCCCTCAGGAACGATCCGTTCGGAGCGCGCTATTTCCCGTTCGCTCCGTCAGGCTATCCGGATGGCTGGTCGACGCCGCGCGATTGGGCGCCGGATTCCACGAGTCCTTTCGAAAGAATGCGGGTGCTCAACCCGGCCCCTGAACCGGTGCGGCTGCGCGCGATAGAACGCAATTTCAAACAGCTCTTTCCACAGTTCGAGAAAGCTCGCTTGAAGGTCGGCTGGGGCGGCATGATCGACGCCATGCCAGACGTCGTCCCCGTCATGGACCGAGTCCGGGCGGTCGGCGGTCTCTTCGTCGCGACCGGAATGAGCGGCCACGGCTTCGGAATCGGGCCCGGCATAGGCCGCGTCGTCTCCGACATGATCCAGGGAAACGACATCGGGCACGATCTCAGCCGCTTCCGGCTGCAGCGCTTCTACGATGGCAGCCCTGTCCGGTTGGGGCCGGCCCTGTAAGCGCATGTGGCCGAGGATCGCCGGCAGTGTACGCCCCGCGCGACTCTAGCTTAACCATCCCGGGCGGTCTCTCGCTGGTCGCCTTTGACGATGTCTTCCCCTGGCTGCGGCCGCAGAGTTTTCCGGTGCCGCTGCCGAGGACGCGGTCCTCGATCCGGCTTGCCGGCGCGCGTGGCCGAGCGGCTGGCGGCACGGGTATCGGGGCTGGAAGAGGGTGCACGCGACGAGGTCTGGCCGGTCGATCTGGTGGTGCGAGGATCGGTGGCCGCACGCCAGTCTAAGCGTCAATACCAACTACGGTGAACCGAGTTCGACCTATCGTGGTCGTTTGGCCGTCTGAAACTTGCCATTTGTTCGGCTCCACGGGAGCCGCAAAAGAGGGTCGGAAGCGGGCGGCCGCCTAGCTTGGCTGGACCATGAAGCGAGAAAGCCGGGATGGAAAAAGCGCAGGCGGCCTCGGAGTATCAGTTTAGCTTGTTTTTGAGCTGAGTATATTTTTGCAATTTCCCGCGCTCGACACCTGTCAAGCGCGAAATAGCGCGGAAAATTCGGCTGACGGGCAATTAATCGCGCTTGAAGGTGCGAAGCCACTGATTTCCCGCGCTCATTTAGGAACATGAGTCATTTAACGCGCTTGCGCTTTTCGCAGTTGGCGTCAGAATCGGCACAGTAGCGGGTGACTCCCACACCTGCTTAGGAGCTAGAAGATGGAACAGAAACAGACCAAGCGCCACGTCGGCCGACCCGCCGGTAGCGGCATGATAGATGATGACCCGCCTCTCATCCGCGTAGCCGAGATCCTGCTCGACCAGCCGCAGATGAAGCCCACCACCGCGATGCGGAAAGTGCTGCGCACCATGCCACCCACCACCGAAGAAGGTGATCGAACCATTTTGCGGCGCTGGCAGTCTCGCTGGAGGGTTGGGTCGGCACGCTATACCGAGAAGGCCAAGGCGAAGCGGCAACCCTCGGTCACCGTGCGTCGCTCAGCTTCAGGCGGCGGCTATCGCGGCTTTAGTGCGATGGATCGCGTGCTGGAGACGTTCCGTAAGGCCGACGCTGTCGCCGACTCCTTTCGCAAGGCGGAGGAAATGGCGAAGCTTTATGATCCAGCTCGGATGTCCACTTTTCAGAAGGCTGTAATGGGCTATATCGACTCGCCGCTCTACAAGGCGATGCAGGAACCCGAGTTCATGCGACGCATCCGCGAGCAGCAGGAGATGATCGAGCGGATGTTCCCAAAGGGAATCGGCTTCTAGTCAGGCGGCACGCATCGCCTGCAAAAACGTAACACGGAATACAAAGGGTTAGGCTCAACTCGCAAAATCGGCGGGAGGAGGCGAAGAGGCTATGGACAAAATCAGCGTGGATTTCTGGGGCTTCGCCATCGCTGCGGAGGGCTTCTATGGCGTGCTCGCCGCCTCAGGACTGGTGCTGGCGATCATCCTCGTCCTGCGGTTCGGGAGGCGGCAGCCTGTTCCTATGGCAACAAGGACGTCAATCAAAAGCAACGCCGAGTGATCACCAGCCCAGGAGCGGCCAGTCCGCTGCCCACCCATTACGGCCATCGGTGGCGCCAGCTGATTGAGTTTCGACTATAAACGCAGAAGCGTTTAGGCGTCAGACCTATTCCTTCGCCGCTTCCGCCGCCTTGATGTCCAGCAACCCATAACCAAAATCATTGTCCCGTCCCTTAGGCCCAAGATCCTTGGCGGTTGCCGCGAGCGCCTTCTCGATGTCGTCGGCCGTGCGATCCGGCGCGGCATGGATCAGGTTGGCAATGGCGCCGCTGACGATTGCGGCGGCAAAGGACGTCCCGGTCACCACGTCGGAGCCGGCGCCGCTCGGCGCCAACATTTCGACGCCCGGCGCGGAGATGAAGACATAGGCGCCGCGATTGGCCTGCGGCATCAAGCCGTCCTTGGCGTCGGTGGCGGTCACCGCGATGACGCCGTCGAAGGCGGCCGGGTAGCCATAGGGTGCTTTCGGCCCGTTATTGCCGGCCGCGGCCACCAGCACGATGCCCATCGCGCGAGCATTGCGGCAGGCTGTGCCGAGCAGGTCGTTCTTCGGGCCGACGAAGCTCATATTGATGATGCGCACGTCTTGGCTTGCCGCCCAGTCGAGCGCCGACAGGATGACGTCCATGGTCGACTTGCCGCCTTCGAAGGCGCGCGCGTGAAAAATCCTGGCGCCCGGCGCCATGCCTTCCAGCCCGCCGACGCCGGCGATCAGCCCGTCGACCGAGGTGCCGTGGTCGCGCTTCTCGATCGGCACGTTGGGCATGGCGTCATATTGCTCGGCGATCACGCCCTTCAGCGCCGGGTTGGTATCGTCGATGCCGGTGTCGATGACGGCGATGCGCACATTCTCGCCGCTCGCCTGTTTCGAATCGAGCGCGATGCGGTCGAAGGCATAGTTCACGATGCCGGCTGCCTGCTGCAGCGTGTAGATATGGTTGGGCTCGCGCCGCTGTGTGCGCCCGTCGGCGGCAAGCTGCGCCAGCACCACGCCGACGGGCCGTCCGTCGGTGATGCCGAAACGCACCAGCGTGGTGCCGAGCAGCCGCGACTGGCGCTGCGAGCGCACCTGCAGGCCGAAGGAATTGGCGATCTGCTGCACCACGCCGGCATCGCCGTCGACCGTCACCAGCACTTCGTCGGGCACGAATTCGCCGGTGATCGCGCGCGGCGGCTCGGCCAAATTGAGGCCTTGCGGCACCGTGACCGGCCCGCTCGGCGTTAGCGGAGGTGTCGGCGTGTTGGCGGAGCCGTTCGATGACGATGTTCCGCCGGACGGCGCGGGCGTTTGCGGGCCGGCGCCCGCGGGCGGGTTCGGGAACAGGTCGACGATCAGCGCCGGCAGGAACACTGCGCTACCCGTGGCCGCGCCGTTGCCCGGCCCACCACCGTTGCCCTTGGCGCCGCCGTCCTTGTCGCAGCCCGCACCCGCCGCGTTCGTGCGGTCCAGGCAGTCGGCCTGCTTTTGCGTCAGGTTCGGATCGTTGGTCTGCGCAAACGCAGGCGCGGCGACAAATGCCGCCGCAGCGAGGAGCGCCACATGCAAAATGACCGCTTTAGCCGCCATCGGCTGGTTTCCTTCCCTGGATCACAGCATCCGCGAAAGGCTGGGCGGCAACAAGGCCGACAATCCGGTCGTAGTCGGCCGCCGTGCTGGCCGGGATCGTCAGGTGGAAGACGCCGTCGGCGGTCGGCCCGCCGGCGATCTTCAACCCGTTCTGGCCGAGGAAGGCGGCGATGTCGGCCATCCTGGCGTCCGGCTTGAACTTGACCAGGGCGAAAGGCAGCTTCGCCAGATCGTCCTGGGCGCCGGCCACCTCGAAGTCGTTGCCCTCGCCGCCCGGCTGTTCGAAGGACTGCACGAGGACGAGTGCGAGCAACGCCGCGGCAGCCGCCCAGGCGACGCCGGCCGGCATGGCCGTCACCCGGCCGAAAACCTTGGCGAGCCAGGACTGGCCAGCCGGCGCGCGCGCCGGACCCGCTTCAGCGTCGAGCGCCTTGGCGAAGCGCGACAGCGCATCGGCCGGCGGCCGGATCGCCTCGTTGGCGGCGGCGGTGCCGGAGAATTCGGCTTCCGCCTCGCCAAGTGCGGCAAGCGCCGCCGGATCGGTGGCCAGCCATTCCTCGACGGCCTCCAGCTCGGCGCCTTCCAGCGAGCCGTTCAGGTAGAACGGCAGCAGCGTCTCCATCTCGTCGCGGCGCGACATCTTTTCAGCGGCGCTCATGGCCACCCCCTGTCGTAACCGGCGGCTTTGAGCGCTTCGCCGAGTTTCTTGCGGGCGTAGAACATCCTGGTCTTGACGGTCGCGACCGGAATCTCGAGCACCTCGCCGATCTCGGTCACCGACTGCCCATGGTAATAGGCCAGGTCGATCACCGTGCGGTGTTCTTCCGGCAAGGCATCGACGAAGCGGCGCAAGGCGGCGGCCTTGTCCTCCTTCATGGTGACGACTTCCGGCGTGTCGGCGCCGTCGGGAACTTGCGCCGCGTCGTCGTCGTCGATCCAGTCTTCCTTCTTCTTGCGCAGCATCGACAGCGCCTTGAAGCGGGCTATGCCGAGCAGCCACGTGGAAACTTCAGAACGCCCCTCGAAGCTGGGCGCCTGTTTCCACAGCTCCAGGAAAACCTCGTTTGCGATATCGTCGGCCATCATTTCCGATCCCGTCTGGCGCGCCACGAAGCGGTAGATCCGCGCGTGGTGACGCATGAACAGGAGCCGAACGGCGGCCCGGTCGCCCTTTGCGACCCGGTCTACAAGCGCGCGATCGGTTTCCGTCGCCGCGTTCATGGCCGGTCGAGCCGCCTGGCTCCTCGTAGCTCTGTCGCTGATCGGTCCAAAAAGGTTCACCCTCCGCCAAGGATTCTTTGGAGGCTAACCGAAGAGCGGGGAGGTTGCCAGAGGAGCGCTTTTCCTTCTCCCCTTGTGGGAGAAGGTGGATCGGCGCGATAGCGCCGAGACGGATGAGGGGTGTTCCAGCGGAGTGAGACGCTGGCTTTCCCTGGAGCACCCCTCATCCGTCGCCTTCGGCGACACCTTCTCCCACAAGGGGAGAAGGGGGAGCTAAACCAAAAACACCTTCGCCTTCATCGTCTCGGGTATCGCCACGCCGAGCCGGCTCAGCACCGTCGGCGCCAGCTGCAACTGGTCGAGCAGCGTGTCGGCCTCGGGGCCTTTGGCGGGGCCGAAATAATAGAGCGCGAAATCCTGCATCTCGTCATCGTGCCCACCGTGATGGCCGCGGTCGGTCTGGCCGTGGTCGGCGGTGACGATCACCTCGTAGCCGGCTTGGAGCCACAGAGGCAGGAAGGCGGCCAGCATGCCGTCCATGGCATAGCAGGCATGATCCATCTCGATGCAGTCATGGCCGAAGCGGTGGCCCATGGAATCCAGCGTGCAGGTGTGCAGGATGCCGTAATCGATGCCGTGGCGCCTGGACAGCATGGTCAGCGTCGCGAACAGGTCGACGTCGCTCGGCGTCATCTGGTTCTTGAGATTGTAGCCGGTCATGCTGTGGAAGCGGCCATGAGTGATCGGCCCGCTTGGATCGTCGAACTCCAAGTCCTCGACGAGGTCGAACGGGTAGCCGCGGAAGAATTCCGACCAGTAGGAATGGGTCACGGCGCCGGTCTTGCCACCAGCCTTGCTGACCTCCGAGAAAATATCCGGCTGGGTGACGCGAAAGCGGTTTTCGTTGGAAAGGATACCATGCACCTGCGGCGTGACGCCGGTATGGATCGAGGCGTAGCAGCAGGCCGAGGTCGACGGCAGCACCGAGCGCATCTTCCAGACCTGCGCTTCGCCCGACTGCGCCCAGCCTTCGAGATTGCCCATCAGCCGGCGCCAGTTCCGGTAGGGCACGCCGTCGAGGACGATGAGCAGCAGTTTGGATTTGAGCGCCACGCCAGCTTCCTATGATTGCCAGAAACGAAAGCGCCGCGTGTCGCGCGGACACGCGGCGCTTGTAAAGCACTAGCCTGTTGTCAGGCGTTCAGCCAGCACTCGCCGAGCGCGTAGCCGTCCGCAATGGTTCTGGCAGGTCAGTTGCCGGCGCTCGCCATGCGACGGCCCGAAATCGCCTTCTCCAGCCAGCCTATCTCCATCTCGGGGACGGAGGACAAGAGCAGGTCCGTATAGGCATCGAAGGGTGGCGTCAGCACCTTGCTTTTGGAGCCGTAGCGCACCACCTCGCCGCGATACATCACCGCGATGGAATCGGCGATCGACTTCACCGTCGCCAGATCATGGGTGATGAACAGATAGGCGACCTTTTCGTGCTGCTGCAGATTGAGCAGGAGCTTGAGGATGCCGTTGGCGACCAGCGGGTCGAGCGCCGATGTCACCTCGTCGCAGATGATCAGCTTCGGCTTGGCGGCGAGCGAGCGGGCGATGCAGACGCGCTGCTTCTGGCCGCCGGACAGTTCTGCCGGGTAGCGGTCGATGAAGCCCTTGCCCATCTCGATCTCGTCGAGCAGCTCGTTGACGCGTTTGTCGCGCTCGCGGCCTTTCATGCCGAAATAGAATTCCAGCGGACGGCCGATGATGGTGCCGACCGTCTGGCGCGGATTCATCGCCACGTCGGCCATCTGGTAGATCATCTGCAGCTGGCGCAGGTCTTCCTTCGGCCGGTCGGAGAGCTTGTTGCCAAGCGTGCGGCCGTCGAAGACGACGCTGCCCTGCTCCGGCGGCAACAGGCCGGTGATGGCGCGCGCCAGCGTCGACTTGCCGGAGCCGCTTTCGCCCACCACGGCCAGCGTCTGGCCTGGAAAGATGTCGACCGAAACGTTCTTCAGCACCTTGACGTGGCCGCCGCCATAGGCGGCCGTCACATTCTTCACCGACAGCATCGGCGCCGTGCCGGGCTGCTGCTCGCGATGCTCGATCTCGTGCACCGAAACCAGCGCGTTGGTGTATTCTTGGCGCGGTTCCTTGATGATCTGCCTTGTGCCACCCCATTCGACCAGCCGGCCATGGCGCAGCACCATGATCTCGTCCGACACCTGGGCGACGACGGCGAGGTCGTGGGTGATGTACAAAGCCGCCACATGCGTGTCGCGGATGGCGTCCTTGATCGCCGCCAGCACGTCGATCTGCGTCGTCACGTCGAGCGCCGTGGTCGGCTCGTCGAAGACGATCAGGTCGGGCTCCGAGCACAGCGCCATCGCCGTCATCACGCGCTGCAGCTGGCCGCCGGAGACCTGGTGCGGGAAGCGCTCGCCGATGGTTTCGGGGTTGGGCAGGCTGAGCTTCTTGAACAACGCGACGGCGCGCTTCTCGGCTTCGGCCCGGGTCGCGGTGCCATGCAGCAGCGACGCTTCTACCACCTGGTCCATCAGCCGGTGCGCCGGATTGAAGGCGGCGGCCGCCGACTGCGCGACATAGCAGACCTCGCGTCCACGCAATTTGCGGAAGCCTTCCTTGCCGCCCTTCAATATGTCGCGGCCGTTGAGGATGACCTCGCCGCCGGTGATGCGCACGCCGCCGCGGCCGTAGCCCATGGACGACAGGCCGATGGTCGACTTGCCGGCGCCGGATTCGCCGATCAGGCCGAGCACCTTGCCCTTTTCCAAGGTCAGCGAGACGTCGTGGACCAGCGTGATCGTCTTCGGCGCCTCGCCCGGTGGATAGACCGTCGCCTCGATGCGCAGGTTGCGGATGTCGAGGAGCAGGCCCGACTTTGCTTTGCCGTCGGCCATCAGCCGCGCCCTCCCTTCAGGCTGGTCGTGCGGTTGAGCACCCAGTCGGCCACGAGATTGACCGAGATTGCCAGCGCCGCGATCGCCGCGGCCGGGATCAGCGCCGCCGGAATGCCGAACACGATGCCGTCCTTGTTCTCCTTCACCATGCCGCCCCAGTCGGCATCCGGCGGCTGCACGCCAAGGCCGAGGAAGGACAGCGTCGACAGGAACAGCACCGCATAGATGAAGCGCAGGCCGAGTTCCGAGACCAGCGGCGACAGCGCATTGGGCAGGATCTCGCGGAAGATGATCCAGCCGCTGCCTTCGCCGCGCAGCTTCGCCGCCTCGACATAATCCATGACGTTGATGTCGACCGCCACCGCGCGCGACAGCCGGTAGACGCGGGTCGAATCGAGGATGCCCATCACCAGGATCAGCGTCACCAGGTTGGACGGCAGCACCGAAAGCACCACCAGACCCATGATCAGCGTCGGGATCGACATCAGAAGGTCGACGAGGCGCGAGAGCAGTGTGTCGTACCAGCCGCCGAACACCGCCGCCGAAAAGCCGAGGATGGCGCCGAGCGAGAAAGACAGTGCCGTCGCCAGCACGGCGATGAACAGCGTGATGCGAGCGCCGTAGATCATGCGCGACAGCAGATCGCGACCGAGGTTGTCGGTGCCAAGCCAATGGGCGGCCGACATCGGCTCCCAGACGTCGCCGACGATCTCGGCGTTGCCGTGCGGCGCGATCAAGGGCGCGAAGACGGCCATCAGCACGAACAGGCTCGTCAGCACCAGGCCGATCAGGGACGCGATGGGGATGCGTCTGATATCGAGCATATCGGCCGCCCCCTATTTCGGATGTCTGAGTCGCGGATTGGCGACGATCGCCGCAATGTCCGCGATGATGTTGAGGGTGATATAGACGGCGGCGAAGATCAGGCCGACCGCCTGTACGACCGGCACGTCGCGCTTGGTGACGTGGTCGACGAGATATTGCCCCATGCCCGGATAGACGAAGATCACCTCGACCACGACGACGCCGACCACCAGATAGGCGAGGTTCAGCATGACGACGTTGATGATCGGCGCGATCGCGTTCGGGAACGCGTGCTTGCGAATGACGGCGAAGGCCGAAAGGCCCTTGAGCTCCGCCGTCTCGACATAGGCCGACTGCATGACGTTGAGGATCGCCGCGCGTGTCATGCGCATCATATGGGCGAGCACCACCAGCGTCAGCGCCGCGGCCGGCAGCGCGATCGCCTGCATGCGCTCGCCGAACGACATCTCGTCATAGACGGTCGAGATCGCCGGAAACCATTGGTGCTGGACCGCGAAGTAGAAGACCAGCAGATAACCGATGAAGAACTCCGGGAAGGAGGTCGAGGCGAGCGCCACGCCGGAGATCAGCTTGTCGACCCAGCCGTTGCGGTAGCGCACCGCGATCAGACCCAGCGTGATCGCCAGCGGGATGGCCACGATCGCTGCCCAGAAGGCCAGGAACAGCGTGTTCCACAGCCGCGACTTGATCGACGTCGCGATGTCCTGCCCGCTCGACATGGCTGTACCGAGGTCGCCGGTCAGCACGCCGCCCAGCCAATGCAAATAGCGGATATAGGCAGGCTGGTTGAGCCCGAGCTGCTCGCGCAGGTTGGCGAGCGACTCCGGCGTCGCCGATTGTCCCAGAATGGCTTGCGCGACGTCGCCGGGCAGGATCTGCGTGCCGGCGAAGATCAGGACCGAAACGGCCAACAGAAGGACGACGCCCAGCGCAATGCGCTGGGCCACCAGTTTCACGATGGGTGAGGACATCTCCGCAAGGCCGTGCTCAGGCTTCCAGCCAGCACTTCGCGAGGGCGTAGCCGTTGCTAAGCTCCTGATGCGGATCCTCCACCCAACCTGCGACCTTGGGACCCGTCGCGTCGATGAACTGGTTGAACATCGGCAGGATCAGGCCGCCTTCGTCGCGCACCATGACGGCCATGTCATGGTACATCGCCTTGCGCTTGGCCTCGTCGAGCTCGGCGCGCGCCGCAAGCACCATCTTGTCGAAGTCCGGACGCTTGAAGCGTGTGTCGTTCCAATCGGCCGTCGACAGATAGGCGGTCGAGTACATCTGGTCCTGGGTCGAGCGACCGCCCCAGTAGGAGGCGCAGAAGGGCTGCTTGTTCCAGACCTCGTTCCAGTAGCCGTCGCCGGGCTCGCGCTTGATCTCCAGCTTGATGCCGGCCTTGGCGGCGCTCTGCTGGTAGAGCTGGGCCGCGTCGACAGCACCCGGGAAGGCAACGTCCGAGGTCCTGAGCAGCACCGAACCGTCGTGACCCGACTTCTTGTAGTGGAACTTGGCCTTGTCCGGATCGTATTTGCGCTGCTCGATCTCGGTGAACAGCGGATAGGACGCGTTGATCGGGAAGTCGTTGCCGAGCGAGCCGTAGCCGCGCAGCACCTTGTTCAGCATCTCCTCGCGGTCGATCGCCAGCTTCAGCGCCATCCTGAGGTCGTTGTTGTCGAACGGCGCCGTGTTGCAATGCATGATGAACACGTAGTGGCCGGGACCGGAATGGTTGCGGATGGTGACGCCGGGCACGCGCTTGATCAGGTCGACGATCTTCGGCTCGACGCGGTTGATCATGTTGACCTGGCCGCCCTGCAGGGCCGCCGTGCGCGCCGTCGCGTCGTTGATGACGACGACTTCGACCTGGTCGGCATGGCCCATCTTGTCGCCCTGCCAGTAATTGGCGAAACGCTCGCCGACATGGCGCACGCCGGGCTCGTTGACCTTGACCTTGTAGGGGCCGGCGCCAATGCCGGCGTCGGGTTTGTCCTTGCCGCCATTCGGCTGGACGATCAGGTGGTAGTCGCTGAGGAGGTAAGGAAGGTCGGCATTGGCTTCCTTGAGCGTCAGCACGACTTCCTTGCCGTTGGCCTTGATGGTGTCGATGCCCTTCATGTAGCCCAGCGCGCCGGACTTCGACTTCTCGTCCGAATGGCGCTCGAGCGTCGCGGCGACGTCTTCGGCGGTGACCGTCTTGCCGTTGTGGAACTCGACGCCGTCGCGGATCTTCAGGGTCCAGACCTTTGCGTCCTTGGACGAGCCGATCTCCTCGGCGATGCGGTTCTCGAGCTTGCCTTCGGGCGACAGCTCGACGATCATTTCGCCCCAGCATTTGCCGAAGGCGAACGGCACCTGCGTCATCATCAGCGCCGGGTCGAGGCTGTTGGTGGATTCACCACCGACCAGGCCGGCCTTGAGCGTGCCGCCCTTGACGGGGCCGGCCGCGCGGGCCGCGCTGGAAAGCAGCGAGTTGGCGAACGGAGCGGAGATGCCGAGCGCTGCGGCGCGACCGAGAAAATCGCGACGGCTGAGCTTGCCGGCGGCGACACGACGGCTGAGATAGTCGAGTTCGTTAGACATTATGGTTCCTCACTCTGGATTGTTCGACCTTATGGTCGTTTCTTGCTTCTTGGAGGAGATAATGACCGCAACGGAAAGCTGTAAGCAAGACCGAATGCGACATGCCGTGGCGTAAATCGCGCGTCGCATTTGGACCAATCCCGTCAGCCCTCAGACGAGGGCGCGAGGAATTTTCTGCTCGAAATCTCGTTCAAAAACGAGATTCTCGCCCTCATAGGCCTCGATTCTGGCGCTGAGGATGAAATTTTGCGCGTCGCAGCGCATGTCGGCGAAAGTTTCGGTCCGCACCGACCATTCGTTGCGCGAGAAAGTCTGCGACCAGTGTGTGCTGCCTTTGGCGAACAGCGGGTCGTCTGGATGGATCACCCATCTCTCCCTGACGATGCTGCCATGGACGAGCCCATGGTCGAGGTCGCGCACCTCGCCGAAATCATCGCTTATGGAAAGCGTGACGACGCCGGTCTTCTCGTCGCGGTCGATATGCCGTTCCGAACTGGTGGGCCGAACCGTCTCTGTCGCCCAGGGCGTCGCGCCTTCCGGCTCGGGGAAGGAAACCTCGCTGGCCTTTGCCAGCGGTCGCAACGGCAGCCGGAGCGTCGCCTTCGACACATCGAGCGTCACCGGCTCCGGCGACGGCCAGATCATCGGCCAATAGGCGGTCGAAACGGCGATTCGCAATTTGTGGCCGGCCGGCACCCGGTAGGCGCATTGGTCCAGCACGACGCGCGCCGAAACGGTCTCGCCCGGCACCAGCGCTTGCGGGAATTCATGCGAGTTGCGGTGCGTGAAATTGAGCACGCCGTAGGAGATCAGCTCCGAGGCGCCGTCAGGATGCACGTCGCAGAGGCGCACCGCGATGTTGGCCTGGGGCCGATCGGAGGCAATTCGGACCTCGAGCTCCGGCGCGCCGACGATGTCGATCGCTTCGGTGAGTTCCGGCTCGTCGAAACAAACCGACAGCGCATCGTCGGGACGCTGGTCGCCCGGCAGTTCCGGGCCGAAGGTGAACGGAAAATATTCGCCGCCGGCAAGTCCGCAGGTCTGCGGCGAGGCGACGATCGCGGGCTTGGCGCCGTCGGAAATGAGCTCGATCGCCTCGACCTTGATGTTGGCAGACGGCCATTCCTGCTCCGCCACCCAGCGGCCCGGTCGCTCCGGGTGCCAGCGCGCCGGCCGCACGCTGTCCATCAGATAGGCGCGATAGTCCGGATCGTTCTCGACGTCGGTCTCAGCGCCCTTCAGCCAGCGGTCCCACCAGCGCAGCGCCTCCTGCAGGAAGCCGATGGCCGGCTGAGGTCCGGCGTAATGCGGGTATTTGTGGATCCAGGGACCGACGATGCCTTTCACCGGCGCCTGGATGTTGCTGACGAGGTGCGAGATCGTGTTGCGGTAGCCGTCATGCCAGCCGCCGATCGACAGCACGGCCGCCTTGACCGCCGAAAAGTCCTCGCAGATCGAGCCGCGTTTCCAATAGGCGTCGCGATGCTGGTGGCTGAGCCACAGCGGCAAAAGGAATGGCTGGTTCTCGAGCCGGCTGAGCCACAGGTCGCGCCAGCGATTGCCGCCGGCGATCAGCGGATCCGGCGGCCGCGACGAATAGGACAGCATCGTCGAGGCCCAGCCGAAATTTTCGAGCAGCAGGCAGCCGCCCTTGTAATGGATGTCGTCGGCATAGCGGTCGACGGTCGAGCAGAGGCTGATCACCGCTTTCAGCGCCGGCGGCCGCTTGGCCGCCACCTGCAGGCAGTTGAAGCCGCCCCAGGAAATGCCCATCATGCCGGCATTGCCGTTGCACCAGGGCTGCGCCGCCGCCCAGGCGATGACGTCGCAGGCATCCTGCAATTCCTGCTCGGAATATTCGTCGCCCATCAGCCCTTCGGAATCGCCGTTGCCGCGCATGTCGACGCGGATCGAGGCGTAGCCGTGCCCGGCGAAATAGGGATGCGTCAGCTGATCGCGGAAGATGGTGCCGTCGCGCTTGCGGTAGGGCAGGTGCTCGAGGATCGCGGGCACCGGATTGTCCACCGCGTCCTCCGGCATCCAGATGCGCGCCGACAGCCGGCAGCCATCCGGCATGACGATGCCCATATCGGGAATTTCGACGACTTTGCGGAGGAATTCGGTGACGGTTTTCATGGGCCGCATAACGCTCCGCGGCGCCGCGACTTTCAATCGCCATTCGCGACTGGAGCATCAAAAAATGCGACCTGGGCCGCTAGCGCAATTCGTCGATCAGTTCGGGGTGTTTTTCTAGCAATGTCATCAGCTGAATGGTCGGGCCACTCGGCTCGATAAGGCCTCTTTCATATTTGTCGAACGCATTCTCGCCGACCTTGAACAGGGACCCCGCCTCGCGCTGGGACAGCTTGAGTTTTGTGCGCATGCGCCGAATGGTTGCCGGAGCCGGGACGCCGTCGATCTTCTCCTTGAGCAAACGCAGCGCGGCATCGACGGCAGCCATGTCCTCCCCGACATGCACACTCTCGCCATCCGAAGCCGGATAGTAGCCGGGCAGGTCGACCGTAATGCTCTCGCCCTTGCAGGCAACGGTGAATGGGCGCACGCCGCGCGTCAGCGTTTCTCCGGTTTCGGGAGAGATCATGGTCGTGGGTTTAGGGGTTTTGTTCATCGCCATGTCGGCGTCAAGTTTGCCACCATAAAGGGGGCAACTCAAGAGGGCGCGACTGACCTAGAACTAAGTTAGTTCAGCGGAATGTCGTTATCGCCCTTGCTTGCCTGATAAGTGTCCGACAATTCGTCATAGCGTGCAGAGATCTTACCGATGCGCGCCTCCAGCCGCTCGCGCTCAGCTTCCGGCAGACCCCGCACCAGCCGGCGGATCGAAGAACTTTTCCAATAGGCGTTCTCGGCATTGTAGCCGCCGGGATCGAGGGTGAAGACCTCCTTCAGGATCTTCAGGTCATGCGGGATTGCAAAACTGTCGCGCGAATCCTCGTGGCTGAAGAGATAGTAGAAATTGTCGAAGCCGGTCCAGGTGATCGCCGACAGGCAGAGCGAGCAGGGCTCGTGCGTGGCGACGAACAGCGCGTCCCTGGTGTCGACGCGCTCGGCCTTCGGCATCTCGTAGAAGCGCTTCAGGCAGTGCACCTCGCCATGCCACAGCGGGTTCTCAATCTCGTTGTTGGTCTCGGCCAGCACCAGCGAGCGGTCGCCTTTCCTCAGGATGGCGGCGCCGAATAGCTTGTTGCCGTGCGCGACGCCTTCGGCGGTCTTTGGCACGATGTCGTGCTCGATCACGTCGAGCAGGCGGTCGATCAGCGAAACGTCGGTCATGGGAAAGGCTTTCAGGGAAGGTGGATCTCGTAAGGGTGCGAGAAGTAAAACTCTTCGAGATTGGAGCCGTCGCCGCCGCGGTCGACGATGATGAAATCCTGTTCCTCGCCGATCGGCGTCAGCACGCCGTGCCACAGATTGCGGCGGTAGTTGATGCCTTGTCCGGGCGCGGCGAGGAAGGCCTGCGGCTCGCCCGGCCCGTCCTTGGCGTCATGGCATACGACCACCAGAAAGGGCCGCGGCGACAGCGGGATGAAAGCCTGGCTGCCGAGCGGATGGCGCTCGACCATGGTGAGCTTCAGTGGCATTTCGTAAGGCGTGCCGCGCACCATCGAGATCAGCACCCGCGCATTCGGGCCGGCGGCTTCAGCCGTGGCGAGGTCGTGATAGCGCATCGCTCGGCCGCCATTGATCGGGTAGCGGTTGTCGCCGCCCATGTCGATGACGTCGCCGAAAGGCGCGAAATCTTCACGCGTCAGCGGCCGGGCGACGATGCGGCTCACCGCGCGTTGCCCCCAAGGGTGCCGCCAAGCTTGGCGTGACGGTTGACGTCCTTGTAGAGCAGATAGCGGAAATTGCTTGGGCCGCCGGCATAGCAGGCCTGGGGGCAGAAGGCGCGCAGCCACATGAAGTCGCCGGCCTCGACCTCGACCCAATCCTGGTTGAGGCGGTAGACGGCCTTGCCTTCCAGCACATAGAGCCCGTGCTCCATGACATGCGTTTCGGCGAAGGGAATGACCGCGCCCGGCTTCAGCGTAACGATGGTGACATGCATGTCGTGGCGCATGTCGGCCGGGTCGACGAAGCGGGTCGTCGCCCAGCGGCCTTCCGTGCCAGGCATCGGGCTCGGCGCAACGTCCCGGTCGCTCGAGAAGAAGGCTTCCGGCACGTCGAGCCCGTCGACGGCCTCATAGGCCTTGCGGATCCAGTGGAAGCGCACGGCGGCGCCGCTCTCGTTGCGAACCGTCCAGCCGCTCGCCGGCGGCAGGAAGGCGAAGCCACCGGGGGCAAGCAGGTGCTTTTTGCCGGCAAGCGATACGGTGAGTTCGCCCTCGACGACGAACAGCACGCCTTCGGCGCCCGCATCGAGTTCCGGCCGGTCGCTGCCGCCGCCAGGCAGGACTTCGACGATATATTGCGAAAAGGTCTCGGCAAAGCCCGACAGCGGCCTTGCGATGATCCAGGCCCTCGTCTTGTCCCAGAACGGCAGCGGACTGGTGACGATGTCCTGCATCACCCCCTTGGGGACGACGGCATAGGCCTCGGTGAAGACGGCGCGGCCCGTCAAAAGCTCGTTCTGGCCCGGATGGCCGCCATGCGGCGCATAATAGGTTCGCTCGGCCATTTTCATCATATCCATGTGTTGAAACCTATAACGGAAGCATGTCTTTGAGCCGAAGCAGTGCGATGCGCTCGACCTGCTTGCAGGCGGTTTCGAACTCGACGCCGCGGCTGTTGCCGATGCGTGTCTCGAACTCCGCCAGGATTTCGTCCTTGGTCTTGCCCTTGACGGCGATGATGAACGGGAAGCCGAAAGTGGTGACATAGGCGGCGTTGAGTTTCGAGAACAGCTCGCGCTCCTTGTCGGTCAGCGCATCCAGCCCGGCGGAAGCCTGTTCCTTGGTCGATTCGGGCGTCAGGCGCTTCGCCTTGGCGAGCTTGCCGGCGAGGTCCGGGTGGGCGTTGAGCACGGAAAGCCGCTCGGCTTCGCTCGCCGCGCGGAAGACGCGGCAGAGCGCGTTGTGCAGGCCGCCGGCGCTGTCATGCGCCGGGCCGAGCTCCAGTTCGAAGGCGCGCTCGGCGATCCAGGGCGAATGCTCGAACACGCCGCCGAAGGCATGCACGAATTTCTCGAACTCCATCCGCGACGGGCGCAGCCCTGGCGCCTCGTAGGGATGCGTGTCGCGCCAATGCCTGGCGATGTCGATGCGGCGTGTCAGCCAGACCTTGTCATGCGACTTTACATAGTCGACGAAACGCTTCAGCGCCGCCACCCGGCCCGGACGGCCGACCAGCCGGCAATGCAGGCCGATATTCATCATGCGCGGCCGGCCCGCCTTGCCCTCGGCATAAAGCGTGTCGAAGCTGTCCTTCAGATAGGCGAAGAACTGGTCGCCCGAATTGAAGCCTTGCGGCGTCGCGAAGCGCATGTCGTTGGCGTCGAGCGTGTAGGGGATGACGAGCTGCGGCTTCTCCAGCCCGTCGCGATCGAACCAGTAGGGCAATTCATCGTCATAGGTGTCGGAGACATAGTCGAAGCCGCCTTCCTCGGCGACCAGCCGCACCGTGTTGACCGAGGTGCGACCGGTGTACCAGCCAGTCGGCCGTGCGCCCGTCACCTCGTAATGCAGCTTGATCGTCTCTTCGAGATCGCGCCGCTCGTCCTCGGCCGCGTGGTCGCGATAGTCGATCCATTTCAGCCCGTGCGAGGCGATCTCCCAGCCGGCTTCCTGCATCGCCGTTACCTGGTCGGGCGAGCGTGCCAGCGCAGTGGCGACGCCGTAGCAGGTCACCGGCACCTCGGCCTCCGTGAACAGCCGGTAGAGACGCCAGAAACCGGCCCGCGCCCCGTATTCGTAGATCGATTCCATGTTCCAGTGGCGCTGGCCCATCCAAGGGGCCGCGCCGACAATCTCTGACAGGAAGGCTTCGGAAGCCTTGTCGCCATGCAGCACGCAGTTCTCGCCGCCTTCCTCGTAGTTGACGACGAACTGCACGGCGACATGCGCGCCGCCCGGCCATTTCGGGTCCGGCGGATTGGCCCCGTAACCGCGCATGTCCCGTTCGTAACGCATTGCCGCTCCTGCCCGATTGTTGCGTTGAGGATATCGAAAGGAGTGCTGCTGCATTCCCCCGAAAATTTTTGAAAGTGCTTTTTGCCGCACTCCGCTCGACCCGGGCTTATGCATCGCCTTTAATTGGCGCACAATTGACTTGAAAACGTTGGACTGTACCGAGATGGGAGGCGGCCAGTGGCAGAAACGTCGAAAGCCGATGGCGGTCGCCTGACGACCCATGTGCTCGACACGGCAACCGGCCGGCCGGCAAAGGGCCTGTCGATCGAGCTGTTTCGCATCGAGGGAAAGAGCCGCACACATCTCAAGACCGTCGCCACCAATGACGACGGCCGCTGCGATGCGCCGCTCTTGGCAGGCGCTGATTTCCGCACCGGCGAGTATGAGCTGGTTTTTGCCGCCGGCGACTATCTGCGCGGCCAGGGCAACAGCCTGCCTGAGCCAGCCTTCCTCGACATCGTGCCGATCCGCTTCGGCATGGCGGAAGCGCGGCATTACCATGTGCCGCTCTTGATTTCGCCTTATGGCTACTCGACCTATCGGGGGAGCTGAGACATGGCCAAGACCCGCAACGAGATACGGTTCATCCTGAACGGTGCCGACATCGCGCTCGGTGACGTCGCACCCGACGCGACGTTGCTCGACTGGCTGCGGCTCAGCCGTTCGCTGCGCGGCACCAAGGAAGGCTGCGCCGAGGGCGACTGCGGCGCCTGCACGGTGCTGGTCGGCAAGCTCTCCGCCGAAGGCCTGGTCTATGAAAGCGTCAACGCCTGCATCCGCTTCATGGGCTCGCTCGACGGCACCCATGTCGTCACTGTGGAACATCTGCGCGGCGATGGCGAAAAACTTCACCCGGTGCAGCAGGCGATGGTCGATTTCCACGGCTCGCAATGCGGCTTCTGCACGCCGGGCTTCGTGGTGTCGCTCTATGCGCTGTGGATGAAGACGCCCGACCCCTCCGATGCGGCGATCGAAAAGGCGCTGCAGGGCAATCTCTGCCGCTGCACCGGCTACGAGGCGATCATGCGCGCCGCGCACGCCATTTCCAGCTACGGCAAGGTGGCCAAGGATCCGCTGGCGGTGGAGCGCAAGGACATCACGGCGCGGCTGAAGGCATTGCGCGACGGCGCCAGGGTCGAGATTGGCTCCGGCAAGGCGCGGCTGATCGTGCCGGCCAATGTCGACGATTTCGCCGCCGTGCTCGAGAAGGAGCCGGGCGCCACCATCATTGCCGGCTCGACCGATGTCGGCCTTTGGGTCACCAAGCATATGCGCGACATCTCGCCGGCGATCTTCATCGGCGGTATCGACGGCCTGCGTACGATGTCGGAGAAGGACGGCGTTATCACAATCGGCGCCGGCGTCACCTACACCGAAGCCTTCGAGACCCTGTCGAAACGCATCCCGGCCCTGGGCCCACTGGTCGACCGCATCGGCGGCGAGCAGGTGCGCAACATGGGCACGATCGGCGGCAACATCGCCAACGGCTCGCCGATCGGCGACACGCCGCCGCCGCTGATCGCGCTCGGCGCGCAACTCACCCTGCGCAAAGGCAAGAAGCGCCGCACGATCCCGCTCGAAACCTTCTTCATTGCTTATGGCAAGCAGGATAGGCAGCCCGGCGAATTCGTCGAGGCGGTGCATGTTCCGGTGCCGGCAAAAGGTGCAAAATTTGCTGTCTACAAGGTCACCAAGCGCCGGGACGAAGACATCACCGCGGCGCTCGGCGCGTTCTACCTGAGCCTGGCCAAGGACGGCGCCGTGGCCGACATCCGCATCGCTTATGGCGGCATGGCGGCAACGCCGAAGCGCGCTACAGCGGTCGAAAAGGCGCTGATCGGCAAGGCCTGGACCGAAGCGACGGTGGAAGCCGCGATGGCCGAATACGCCAGGGACTTCACGCCGCTGACCGACATGCGGGCAAGCGCCGAATATCGGGCGTTGGCTGCGAAGAACCTTCTGCTGCGCTTTTATGTCGAGACCACCGGCACCAAGGCGCCGTTCCAGGTCTCCCGCTACGAGGCCGCCTGATGACCAAGCATGTCCCCAACCTCAAGGCGCAGAAGATCTCCGGCGGCGTCGCCAGCGACCAGCGCCACGATTCCGCGCACAAGCATGTCAGCGGCACGGCGGTCTATATCGACGACATGCCGGAGCCGGCGGGCACGCTGCACGGCTGCCTTGGCCTGTCGGCCGCGACGCATGCGACGATCACGAAGATCGACCTCTCGTCAGTGCGCGCCGCCCCCGGCGTCGTCGATGTGCTCACGGCGAAGGATGTACCTGGCGAGAACGACATTTCGCCCACCGGCCGCCATGACGAGCCGGTGCTCGCCGATGACAAGGTTGAGTTCTACGGCCAGCCGATCTTCTGCGTCATCGCCGAGACGCGCGAACAAGCCCGCCGCGCCACCCGGCTGGCCAAGGTCGAATACAAGCATCTGCCCTTCGTCACCGACATCGGCGCGCTCGACCCGAAGAAGGACAAGCTGGTCACGCCGCCGCTGACGCTGAAGCGCGGCGATGCGGCGGCGGCGATCAAGGCAGCGCCCCGCAAGCTCAAGGGCAAGATGCGCCTCGGCGGCCAGGAACACTTCTATCTTGAAGGCCATATCGCCATGGCCGTCCCCGGCGAGGACCAGGACGTCACCATCTATTCCTCGACCCAGCATCCGAGCGAAGTCCAGCATATGGTGAGCCATGCGCTGGGTATCCCGAGCAACGCCATCACGGTGGAAATCCGCCGCATGGGCGGCGGCTTCGGCGGCAAGGAAACGCAGGGCAACCAGTTCGCCGCACTCGCCGCGATCGCCGCCAAGCGCCACCATCGCGCGGTCAAGATCCGGCCCGACCGCGATGACGATATGACCGCGACCGGCAAGCGGCACGATTTCCTCATCGACTATGAGGTCGGCTTCGACGACGACGGCAACATCCTCGGCGTCGACTTCATGTTCGCCGCGCGCTGCGGCTTCTCGTCGGATCTCTCAGGCCCGGTCACCGACCGCGCGCTGTTCCACTGCGACAACACCTATTTCTGGCCGGCGGTGCATGCCCAGTCGGCGCCGCTCTACACCAACACGGTCTCGAACACCGCCTTCCGCGGCTTCGGCGGTCCGCAAGGCATGGTCGGCGCCGAGCGCGTCATCGACGAAGTGGCCTTCGCGCTCGGCAAGGATCCGCTCGAGATCCGCAAGAAGAATTTCTACGGTACCACTGACCGCAACGTCACGCCCTACCACCAGACGGTCGAGGACAATGTCATCCAGCGCATCATCGCCGAGCTGGAGGCGAGCTCGAACTATACGCGGCGCCGGCGCGAGATCAGCGCCTTCAACAACAACAGCCGCCTCATCAAGCGCGGGCTGGCACTGACGCCGGTCAAGTTCGGCATCTCCTTCACCGCCACGCACTACAACCAGGCCGGCGCGCTGGTGCATGTCTACACCGACGGTTCGGTGCATCTGAACCATGGCGGTACCGAGATGGGGCAGGGCCTTTATCTCAAGGTGGCGCAGGTGGTTGCGGAGGAATTCCAGATCGACCTCGACCAGGTGAAGATCACCGCGACCACCACCGGCAAGGTGCCGAACACCTCGGCCACCGCGGCATCCTCTGGCTCCGACCTCAACGGCATGGCGGCGCAGAACGCCGCCTGCCAGATCAAGGACCGGCTGACCAATTTCGCCTCGGAAAAATACCAAGTGCCGCGCGACCAGGTGCTATTCCTGCCCAACCGGGTGCGCATCGGCAACCAGGAGATACCGTTCGGCGACCTCGTCAAGCAGGCCTATATGGCCCGCATCCAGCTTTCGGCGGCCGGTTTCTACAAGACGCCGAAAATCCACTGGAACCGCGACAAGGGCGAGGGCCGCCCTTTCTATTATTTCGCCTATGGCGCTTCCTGCTCGGAAGTGTCGGTCGACACGCTGACCGGCGAATATGTCGTCGAGCGCACCGACATCCTGCACGAGACCGGCCGTTCGCTGAACCGCGCTATCGACCTCGGCCAGATCGAGGGCGGCTTCATCCAGGGCATGGGCTGGCTGACCACCGAGGAATTGTGGTGGGACGACAAGGGCCGGCTGCGCACCCATGCGCCGTCGACCTACAAGATTCCGCTCGCCTCCGACCGTCCGAAAATCTTCAATGTCGCGCTGGCCGACTGGTCCGAAGCGAACGAGCCGACCGTGCATCGCTCCAAGGCCGTCGGCGAACCGCCTTTCCCGCTCGGCATGTCGGTTCTGCACGCGCTCTCCGATGCCGTCGCGAGCGTCGCGGATCACGAGATCTGCCCGCGCCTCGATGCGCCGGCGACGCCGGAGCGGGTGCTGATGGCTATCGAAAGGTTGAAGCGGGAAGCGGCAAAGCCGATCTGAATCAGGCTAAACGTGCAAATCGGGACGAAAAACGCTATATTTCCAACGTGGAAATGCAGACGATGAACTCGAAGGTGCAAGAGTTGAGGGCGTTTCTTGGCCATGCCGGCCGGATCGCGCTGGTCGAGGTCGCGGCCACCAAGGGCTCGACGCCGCGCGAGGCCGGCGCCTTCATGCTTGTCTCGGCATCGTCGATTTTCGGCACCATCGGCGGCGGCCAGCTCGAATATATGGCGATCGACAAGGCGCGGCAGATGCTCTCCCCCCGTGAGGGGGAGATGGCCGCGAAGCGGCCAGAGGGGGGCGTCTCAGAAGGCACCGGCAAGGCGTCGAGCACTGCCGCAGCGACCCCACCCGGCGGCTCCGCCGCCACCCTCCCCTCAAGGGGGGGGGAAGCCCGCATCGAGGTCGACGAGGTCTGCGCCACGCTAGACGTGCCGCTCGGGCCGGAGATCGGCCAATGCTGCGGCGGCCGCGTCGAGGTGCTGATCCGCCTGGTCGATGGCTCGCTGGAACGGCAGTTGATCGCCAACGCTCAATCGGAAGAGGCGCGCCTGCCGAATGTCTACCTCTTTGGCGGGGGCCATGTCGGCCAGGCGCTCGCCGCGTCGCTTTCGCTGCTGCCGATCCACGTCGTCGTCGTCGAGACCCGATCGGAGGCACTGGAAGGCATGCCCGAAACGGTCGAGGCGCGGCTGACGCCGATGCCCGAGGCCGTGGTGCGCGAAGCGCCGGCCAGGTCCGCCTTCGCTATCCTCACCCACGACCATGCGCTGGATTTCCTGATCGTCGCCGAGGCGCTGAAACGCGACGACACCGCCTATGTCGGCATGATCGGCTCCAAGACCAAGAAAGCCACCTTCCGGAACTGGTTCCTGAAGTCGGCCGAGGGCAGCGAAGCGCAGTTCAGCCGGCTCGTCTCGCCGATCGGCGGCAGCGCCGTGAAGGACAAGCGCCCGCCGGTGATCGCGGCACTTGCCGCCGCCGAGATCATGACGGCGCTGGTGTCGCACGCCGTGGAAGCGCCACGCTCAGCCGGAGCCGATAAGGCGATGGCCGGCTGATCCAACAACCGGCCATCTCGGGAAGCTGGCTTGGCTATTCTTTTTCCTGCGTGTGCGCTTCGAGGAACCACAGCAATTTGTCGAGCGAGCGCGAATAGGCGGTGAAGATGTCGGCGGTGTCGCGGTCGCCGGCCTCGTCCGCCTCGTCGATCGCCTCGCGGGTCAGCTTGGCCGCCGCGGCATAGCGGTCGATCAGCGCCGCCAGATGATCCTTTGTTTTGTGGATGTCGGTCGGATAGGGCTTCAACTTCGTCGTCCTCGCCACGTCCTGCGAGGTGCCGTGCGCGGTGCCACCAAGCTGGGCGGCGCGCTCGGCGATGATGTCGACATGGCCGTCGATCTCCTCGCGGAATTCGTCGAGCATCTCGTGGATGGCGATGAACTGCGGTCCCTTGACGTTCCAATGCGCCTGCTTGGTGATCAGCGCCAGGTCGATGGCGTCGGCAAGCCGGGCGTTGAGCAGGTCGATCGATTCCTTTTTGGCATCGGATTTGAGGTCGTTCTTGGTGACGATGGCGTCCATGGTCGGCTCCTGTCGCGCTGGGTCGATTGCTGAGGATTGGTATCGAGGCGGCCGGCGCGGCCGTCGGTTTGCAAAACGGCGATGGCCGGGTTTCGTTCCGCCGAGGACACCTATCCGAAGGTATGACTCCCGCTCACAGCTCCTCGTCGTTTTCTTCGTTTCTCAAACGTGGCCGAACCGTGTTTTTCTGCGCGCCTGACGAACAAGAGCGATGAACACGAGGCGACGATATGGACGTATTGCGCATAGCGGCATTTTCGGATGGGAACACCGGCGGCAATCCCGCCGGCGTGGTGATCGGCGAGGCGCTGCCCGATACCGCGGACATGCAGCGCGTCGCGGCCGAAGTCGGTTTTTCCGAAACCGCCTTTGCGGCGCCCGCCGGCGATGGCTGGCGCGTGCGCTATTTTTCGCCGGAGTCGGAGGTGCCGTTTTGCGGCCACGCCACCATCGCGCTGGGCGCGGCGCTGGTCAGAAAGTTCGGCGACGGTATTTTCAGGCTCACCCTCAACCAGGCCGACATCACCGTCGAAGGGTTTCGCGCCGGCGCCAATTTCGCCGCCGCGTTGCAGTCGCCGCCGACGCGCAGCCGGCCGGCTTCATCGGAACTTGCCGGCGAGGCCTTGGCGCTGTTCGGCTATCAGCCGGGCGATCTCGACCCGGCCATTCCGCCGGCGCTGATCCATGGCGGCGCCGATCACTTGGTGCTGGCGCTCAAGTCACGCGAAGCATTGGCCGCCATGGCCTATGACTTGAAACAGGGTCAGGCCTTCATGCGGCGCGAAGGCCTGGTCACTATCCTGCTCGCCTGTGCCGAGGCGCCGCGCCGCTTCCACACGCGCAATCCCTTCGCCTCCGGCGGCGTCTATGAGGACCCGGCGACGGGTGCCGCGACCGCTGCCTTTGCCGGCTATCTGCGTGATCTCGGCTGGCCGCATGGCGGCGCGATCGACATCGTCCAGGGCGAGGACATGGGCATGCGCTCACGCCTCCATGCCGATATTCCGTCGGCGCCGGGCAGCTCGATCAGGGTGTCCGGGACGGCCCGCCTGATGGATTCGCGGGCCGAAGCGGCTTAAACCGATCGTTTAAGGCCGAGATGCTCGCGCAACGTGCGGCCTTCATAGTCCTTGCGGAACAGGCCGCGCCGCTGCAGTTCCGGCACCACCATCGTGGCGAAGGCGTCGAGCTCGCCAGGAAACCAGGACGGCATGACATTGAAGCCGTCGGCTGCGCCGCCTTCGAAACGCGCCTGCAATTCGTCGGCAATTTGCGCAGCCGTACCGACGACCCGCCAATGGCCGCGAGCGCCGGCAAAATAGCGCGCCAGCTCGCGGATCGACAGGCCGTCGCGGCGCGCCTGCTCGATGACCAGCGCTTGCCGGCTTTTCATGCCTTCGCTCTCCGGCAGTTCGGGCAGCGGCCCGTCAATCTGATAGCGCCCAAGATCGGAAATGCTGAGGTAGCTGGAAAGCAGCGCCACGCCGACATCGTCGGGAATCAGCTCCTGCAGCGCGTCATATTTGGCCTGCGCCTCGGCTTTCGTTGCCGCCACGATCGGCGCCACGCCGGGCATGATCTTCACGTCGTCCGGCTGGCGTCCGTAGGCGGCGAGCCGAGCCTTGAGGTCGTCGTAGAAGGCCTTGGCCTCCTCGAAAGTCTGCGCCGCCGAGAACACGACATCGGCGGTGCGCGCGGCAAGATCCTTGCCGTCGTCGGAGGCGCCGGCCTGCACCATCACCGGCGCGCCTTGCGGCGAGGGCGGTATGTCGAGCGGATCACGAACCGAAAAGCTCTCCCCGTCATGGCCGGCGGCGCGCCTGTTCCACAGGCCGGTGATCACGGTGGCGAATTCGCGCGCCCGCGCATAACGGTCGGCATGTGGCCTGAGACCCGTCGCGCCGAAATTCGCCGCTTCGATGGGGCTGGCCGAAGTGACGAGGTTCCACCCTGCGCGCCCGCCGCTCAGATTGTCGAGCGACGCGAAGGTCCGCGCCAGCCCGTAGGGCTCGTTGTAGCTGGTCGAAGCGGTCGATACGAGGCCGATGCGCTCGGTCCGCGCGGCCAGTGCCGAAAGCAGGCTGATCGGCTCGAAGCCGATCGAACGCGAGGTCTGGCTGGCGATGTTGACATTGGCCTCGCGCAGGCCGGCGGCGTCCTCGCAGAACACCATGTCGAACTTCCCCGCTTCGGCGGTCCGCGCCAGCGCGATGTAATGGTCGATGTCGATGCCAGCCGTCACATGTGCGTCCGGATGGCGCCAGGCGGCGATGTGGTGGCCGGTCGCCCACAGGAACAGGCCTAGCTTCATCTGGCGCGCGCTCATCGTTCGCCTCCCGTGCCGAGCCCAAGATTGCCACGCAGCGTCGCGCCGGTACGGGCAGGGCGGGCGAGGTCGCGGCGGCGAAGGTTCGGCAGGATGCGATCGGCGAAGTCGTCGAGCGCCGAAAGATCGGCCGGCAAGGTAAAGTTGAGGCCGTCGCAGGGTTCCGTTTCGAACCAGTCATCCAGCCTGTCGGCCGTGAGTTGAGGTCCAGGAAGGATAGTAGCCAATACCCTGAGCGCTTTCGGCTCGCGTCCGGCGGCGATCGCGCGCGGTTTCAAGTCGTCGCAAGCGGCCTTCACGTTCGCCGGTGAACCATCGCCGAGCAGGATGACGTCGGCGAAGCGGGCCGCGAAATCGAACTCCGCTTCCACAAGGCCGGACATGACCAGCACCGGCGTGTCCTGTGGCGAGCGGGCGATGTTCAGTGGCCCGCGCACCGAGAAGAACTCGCCCTTATGGTCGAGCATATGCATCTTGCCGGGATCGTGGAACCGGCCGCCCGCCTTGTCGAACAGCAAGGCGTCCGCGTCCCAGCCGCGCCACAGCCCCTGGACAATGCCGATATATTCTTGCGCTCGACGGCGAAAATCTGCGTCGGAGAAACCTTCCGGGCGGCTGAAATTCACTGCCTCGCGCGGATTCTGCCGCATCGTCGCGTTCCAGCCGACCCGGCCATGGCTGATGATGTCCAGCGAAGCAAAACGGCGCGCCAGATTGTAGGGCTGGTGCATGAGCGTCGAGGCGCTGGCGACGAGGCCGATCTTTTCGGTCACCGTCGCCAGCGCGGCGATGAGCGTGGTCGCTTCGAACGGGCTGGTGGACGGCTTGCCGCTTGGCCATGAGTCGGAGATGGCGACCATGTCGACAGCGGCCGCTTCGACCTTACGCACGAAGCCGGCGATCTCTGCCAATGTCAGGCCAGCCCGCCCCGTGACGGAAGCAATGTCGAGCGAGACGGCGAGATGCATGTGGTGCCCAATCGGCTGCCGGCGATGTCGCTACCAACCTAGGCTGGCTCTCGCGCAAGACAACCGGCCCGGATGGGCCACGAGCCTGCCACGTGCCGGCCAGCGACCTACTTGCCGGCCAGAATGTCCTTGATCAGCCGCTGGCAGCGCTCGGCCATGAAGTCGAGCAGCAACCGCACCTTCGGATCCTGCAGTTTCTTGTGCGGATAGACGGCCGCAAGCTGCACCGGCGTCGGCGGCGTCTTGGCCAGGATCACTTTCAGCCGCTGGTCGCGGATGAAAGGTTCGACCTCGAAACGCGGCTTGTTGATGATGCCGCGCCCCGACAGCGCCCAGCCGGTCAGCACATCGCCGTCGTCGGTGTCGTAGGGACCGTGCACTTCGAATTTCTGCACGCCGCTCGGCGTCTGCAGCGTCCAGACGAATTCGCGCGTGCCGGCGTAGCGCAGCATCAGGCAGTCATGTTTCTTGCCGACCAGTTCCTGTGGCTCCAGCGGCTCGCCGCGTGTTTCCAGATATTTCGGCGCCGCCACCAGCACGCGTTCGCATTCCATGACGCCGCGCATGCGCAGGCTGGAATCCTCGATGATGCCGAGCCGGAAGGCGACGTCGATGCCTTCCTTCATGATGTCGACATTGTGGTCGGAGAGCCTCAGCCGCACCTCGATATCGGGATATTTGTCGTGGAAGTCGGGGATGCCGGAGGCGATCAGCCGTCGGCCGAGGCCGAGCGGTGCCATAACTCGGATCGTGCCGCGCGGCTGGCCCGAAAGCGCCGCCACCGCAGCCTCCGCCTCGGTGATCGCATCCAGCACCTGCTTGGCGCCGGTATAGAACACCGTGCCGTGCTCCGTCGGCATCAACTGCCTTGTCGTGCGGTTGAAGAGCCGCACGCCAAGATGCTTCTCCAGTTCCTTGATGCGGTTCGAGGCAACCGCCGGTGACAGGCGCATATCGCGTCCCGCGGCCGACAGATTGCCGAGCTCCACGACGCGCACGAAGACGGCGATGTTGTCGAGATAGGCCATGGCGGGTCACGTGGCTCTCAAACGGCTGCGTCCAGATGCGTCGATATTCAGGTGATGCCAGCCTGCAAACGCCGGGTTCCTGCGCTTCCGGTGCTCACGTACCTGAAGTACGTTCCGCTCCGGCCTTCGCCGGCCGAAGCCCTCATAAGCGTCTCCGCCCTATGAAGGCTACGGCCGGCGTAGGCCGGTTCTCGAAACCCGTCATTTTCGGCTCGGCCTGACCTGAATCTCAGCACATCTTGAGCAAGCGTACTATTTTCCATTTTTTTTTGAAAGTCATCGCGTACCTCGCCTCTTTTCGTCTGCGCGGCAGACCGTAAAGTCGCTCTCATCGGCAGGGGCGATCTCCCAGGGGCGACACAATGATGGATTTCGCGATTTTCTGGGACTGGCTGAGCTTCGCCGTCCGCTGGCTGCATGTCATTACCGGCATCGCCTGGATCGGCTCGTCCTTCTATTTCGTCGCGCTCGATCTCGGCCTGCGCCAGCGTCCCGGCCTGCCGGCCGGCGCCTTCGGTGAGGAATGGCAGGTGCATGGCGGCGGCTTCTACCACATCCAGAAATACCTCGTGGCGCCGGCCGAAATGCCGGAGCATCTCACCTGGTTCAAATGGGAATCCTACGCCACCTGGATGTCGGGCTTCGCCATGCTCTGCCTCGTCTATTATGGTGGCGCCAACCTGTTCCTCATCGACCCGAATGTGCTCAACGTCTCGGTGCCGGTCGGCATCCTGCTGTCGTTGGCAACGATCGGCGTCGGCTGGATCGTCTATGATCTGCTCTGCCGCTCGCCGCTCGGCAATAGCGACACCGGGCTGATGCTGGTGCTCTACGGCGTATTGGTGTTCATCGCCTGGGGACTGACGCATCTGTTCACCGGCCGCGCCGCCTTCCTACATCTCGGCGCCATCACCGCCACGATCATGTCGGCCAACGTCTTCATGGTCATCATCCCCAACCAGAAGATCGTCGTCGCCGACCTGATCGCCGGCCGCAAGCCGGACCCGAAATACGGCAAGATCGCCAAGCAGCGCTCGCTGCACAACAACTACCTGACCTTGCCGGTCCTGTTCCTGATGCTGTCGAACCACTATCCGCTGGCCTTCGGCACCGAGTTCAACTGGGTCATCGCCTCGCTGGTCTTCATCATCGGCGTCTTGATCCGGCACTATTTCAACACGGTGCATGCCAGGAAGGGCAACCCGCACTGGACGTGGCTGGGCGCGGCGGTGCTGTTCATGATCATCATCTGGCTGTCGACAGTGCCGAAGGTGCTGACCGGCGAGCCGAAGGCTTCCGCCGCGTCGGCCGCCGCCCAGGTCTACATCGCCTCGGCGCATTTCCCGGCGGTGCGCGACACCGTGCTTGGCCGCTGCTCCATGTGCCATACGGAAGAGCCGGCGTATGAAGGCATCTACCATGCGCCGAAGGGCGTGCTGCTCGACACCGATGAGCGCATCGCCGAGCATGCCCGCGAGATTTACATCCAGGCCGGCCGGGCGCATGCCATGCCGCCCGCCAACGTCACCCAGATCACCGACCAGGAACGCGCCCTGCTGGTCGCCTGGTTCGAAGGGGCCGGAAAGTAAGCATGACCTCAAACCTTCTGCGCGGCCGCACGCTGTCCTTCCTGCGTTGGCCTGACACGGTCGATGACCATTCCGCCTGGCGTTACGAGGAGGATGGCGGGCTGCTGATCGACAACGGCAAGATCATTGCCGCCGGTTCCTATGCGGACGTCCTGAAGAAGGCCGGTGCCGGTGTCGAGACGATCGACCATCGCCCGCACCTCATCCTGCCGGGTTTCCTCGACGCCCACGTCCATGTGCCGCAGATGCAGATCATCGCCTCCTACGGCGCCGAACTGCTCGATTGGCTGAACAAATACACGTTTCCCGAAGAGTCGAAATTCCAGAACGCGCAGCACGGGCGCCGCATCGCCAGGCTGTTCCTCGACGAGATGCTGCGCCAGGGCACGACGACGGTCGCTGCCTATTGCTCGGTGCACAAGGCTTCGGCTGAAGCCTTCTTTGCCGAGTCGCATGAGCGCAACATGCTCAACATCGCCGGCAAGGTGATGATGGACCGCAACGCGCCGGAAGGCGTGCTCGACACGCCGCGGACCGGTTATGACGATACCAAGGCGCTGATCACCGAATGGCACGGCAAGGGCCGCCAGCTCTATGCCGTCACACCGCGTTTCGCCATCACGTCCACGCCCGAGCAGATGGAGATGGCCGGCGCGCTCTGCCGCGAATATCCCGATCTCCACATGCAGACGCATCTGTCGGAAAACCACGCCGAGATCGCCTTCACCCAGGAGCTCTATCCCTGGTCGCGCGATTATACCGACGTCTATGAGCGTTACGGCCTGCTCGGCCAAAAGAGCCTGTTCGGCCACTGCATCCATCTTTCCGAGCGTGAGGCGGACGCGCTGTCGCGGTCGGGCTCGGTGGCGGTGTTCTGCCCGACCTCGAACCTTTTCCTCGGCTCGGGCCTGTTCGACTACCAGCGCTTCCGCCGCCGCGAGAAGCCGCTCAGGATCGCGGCCGCCACCGACGTCGGCGGCGGCACCAATTATTCGATGCTGCGCACCATGGACGAAGGCTACAAGGTGATCGCGCTGAACGGCGAGAAGCTCAACCCGTTCCAATCCTTCTGGCAACTGACGCGCGGCAATGCCGAGGCGCTGTCGGTGGCAGACAAGGTCGGCACGCTGGATGAAGGCACCGACGCCGACATCGTCGTGCTCGACGCCCATGCCACGCCGGCAATGCGGCTGAGGATGGAGACGGTGGAGACGCTGGCGGAAGAGCTTTTCCTGCTGCAGACGCTGGGCGACGACCGCGCCGTGCGCGAGGTCTATGTGGCGGGCCGGCCGGCGAAGAGCGCGATTGTCGCATAGATAAAGGGCGCTCTTCGCTTGACCCCGCGTCAGCCATCGGCCAAAGCGTGCGTCGACATTTGACAGGGGAACGCTATGCCTGCCGCCGACGACATCGCTCTGATCAAGACACAGGAAGCGACGCTGGTCTTTTCGGCCTTCGACGAGGCCGTGGCCTTCGAGATTGGCTCGGCGATCCGGGATCGGGCGCTGAAGGAAAACCTGCCGATTATCGTCGACATCAGGCTGTGGGACCGGCCGCTGTTTTACGCGGCGATGCCGGGCTCGAATGCCTCCAATCCCGATTGGGCACGGCGCAAGATCAATGTCGTGAAGCGCTATCTCAGAAGCACTTATCGTCTTGTGCTGGAGCAGCAGCGGCCGGACCGCACCTTCAAGGTAGGCGAAGGGTTGGATATCGCCGACTATGTGCTGGCCGGCGGCGGCTTTCCGGTCACCGTCAAGGGCGCCGGCGTGATCGGCGTCATCGCTGTCTCGGGCCTGCCCGAGCGCGAGGACCATGGCGTCGTGGTCGATGCGCTCTGCGCGTATCTGAACATCGATGCCAACGGGCTCGTGCTGCCGCCGGAAGAAAAATGACCGATCCTAAATCGTTCCTCATTTCGATCTTCAACGCCGCCGTCGCCGCTGCCGATCCGGAAAAGACGATCCGCAATCATTTGCCGGCAAAGCCCAAGGGCCGCACCATCGTCATCGGCGCCGGCAAAGGCTCGGCGCAGATGGCGGCGGCCTTCGAGAAGGTCTGGGACGGACCGATCGATGGGTTGGTCGTCACTCGCTACGGCTATGGCGCCAGATGCGAGCGCATCGAGATCATCGAGGCGGCGCATCCGGTGCCGGATGCCGCCGGCCTCGAAGCCTCGCGCCGCTTGCTGGAGAAAGTACAGGGTCTGACAGCCGACGATCTGGTGGTGGCGCTGATTTCCGGTGGCGGCTCGGCGCTGCTGCCGTCGCCGGCGCCCGGTCTGACCTTGGCCGACGAGATCGCCGTCAACGAGGCGCTGCTTGCCTCCGGCGCGCCGATATCGGCGATGAACACCATCCGAAAGCATGTCTCTACCATCAAGGGTGGCCGCCTTGCCGCCGCGGCGCATCCGGCGCGCGTGGTGTCGCTGGTCGTCTCCGACATTCCCGGCGACAATCCGGCGCTGGTCGCCTCGGGACCGACCGTTCCTGACACCGGCAGCCGCGCCGACGCGCTGGCTTCGATCGCTGCCTATGGCATGAAGCTACCGGCTTCCGTCATGGCGCATATCAATTCGCCGGCGGCGGATGCGCCGCGTCCCGACGATCGTCGCTTCGCCGGCAATGAAGTGCATCTGACCGCCTCGGCCGGCGTCTCGCTTGAAGCCGCCGCTGCCGAGGCAAAAAGGCAAGGCATCGAGGCTGTCATCCTGTCGGACGCCATCGAAGGCGAGGCGCGCGAAGTCGGCGGCGTCCACGCCGCGATTGCCCGCGAAGTGGCGGCCCGCAACCGGCCCTTCAGCAAGCCGGTACTGATCCTCTCTGGCGGCGAGACGACGGTGACCTTGCGGGCAAAAGGTAAGGGCGGCCGCAACTCCGAATTCCTGCTCGCCTTCGCCATCGGCATCGATGGCGTGAACGGTATCCACGCGTTGGCCGCCGACACCGACGGCATCGACGGCTCGGAAAACAACGCCGGGGCTTTCGCCGATGGCTCGACCGTGGCGCGCATGCGTGCGGCCGGCATCGACGCCAAGGCGATGCTCGCCGGCAACAACGCCTGGACGGCGTTCACTGCGGTTGGAGATTTGTTCGTGCCTGGGCCGACGGGCACGAATGTGAATGATTTAAGGGCCATTCTGGTTCGTTAGACGACGGCGCCGTGTCGTCTAAAGCGTGTCGCGTTTAATTTGCCTCATATCCGGCAGCTTTGAAGAAGTTTCTGCACTGTGTGGGGTCAAACAGGTCACAGATGTCGGCGAGGGCGTCGCAGAGAGCCTTGAAGGTTCGAGCTGCCTTTTTGCGTAGCAAGGCTTTGAGTTTTGAGAAGGCCATCTCGATCGGGTTGAGGTCGGGGGAGTATGGCGGCAGGAACAGCAGCCACGCGCCGCGCCGGCGCACCAGTTCGGCCGCCCGCTCGCTTTTGTGGAAGCCGACATTGTCGAGGATGACGATGTCGCCGTGCTGAAGCTCGGGCGCCAGTTGCGTCTCGATCCAGGTCTCGAAGCGCCGGGCGTTCATCGGCGCGTCGACGATCCACGGCGCGACCATGCCGTGGCAGCGCAGACCGGCGATGAAGGTCTGCGTGTGCCATTTGCCGAAGGGAGCGTGCGTCCTGTAGCGCTTGCCCTTGGGCGACCAGCCGGTGCGCTTGGTCAGCCTGGTGTTGGTGGACGTCTCGTCGATGAAGATGAGGCGCGGCAAGGCCTTGGCGAAGAAGCGCTTGCGCCGCGCGGTCCACAGTTCGCGCGCCTTACGGATGTCGGGACGTTCCTGCTCGCTGGCCTGCAGCGTTTTTTTTATGGCTGAGCCCGAGACGGTGCAGCAGACGGCCGACATTGGAGCGGTGGACGACGACACCGCGGCCTTCCAGCTCGACGCACAGTTCGTCCAGCGTCAGTTCGCCGGCTTGCGCCATTCGCTCCCGCACAAAGCTGGCGTGCGGCGCAAGCTTGCCAAAGCCCGGCGCATGGCCCTGGCGGCGCGGCTCCAGCGAACCAGTCGCCCGCCGCAGCTTCATCAGTTCGTTCACGAACCGAGGCGAAACACGAAAATGCCGGGCCGCCTCCCGATGTCCATGACCCTCATCGACATACGCAGCAACACGCTCACGCAACGCCATCGCTAACGGCTTGCCCATCGCGGTTCTCCTTCGAACCGCAATGAATCATGCAACCACCTCAATGGGAATCCTGAATCACGTCAGACGCTTTAACGAGCGTCGGCGCTGCCCCTCATCCGCCCTTCGGGCACCTTCTCCCGTGAACGGGGAGAAGGCGAAGGCCGCGCTACGCCGGCGATTAGCGAAGCGCTGCGCGACAGCCCTTTCTCCCCGTCACTATACGGGGAGAAATGCCCGGCAGGGCAATGAGGGGCAGCGCAGATGGGTCGCCGCTTAGTCGGTATTGCATGAGTGATTGAAGAGAAGCGAAGCGACTGGAAGCGCGCTATCACGCAGCCATCAACTCCTTCACCTTCCGCATATCATCCAAAAACCGCTCCCGCTCGGCCTCCTTGTCCTCCGGCTCGCGGATACGCAGGATGAAAGACGGATGGATGGTGAGGAACACGCGCAACCCGTCCTCGCGTTCGACCACCTCGCCGCGCATCTTGGTGATCGGGACCGCCTTGCCGAGCAGTGACTGCGCGGCCGTTGCGCCGAGCGCCACCACGAGGTTCGGCTCGATGAGGTCGAGTTCCTTGTCCAGCCACCAGCGGCAGGCCTGGATTTCACCGGCATTCGGCTTCGAATGGATGCGCCTTTTTCCGCGCGGCTCGAATTTGAAATGCTTCACCGCATTGGTCACATAGACCTTGCGGCGGTCGATCGCGGCGTCGTCCAGGATAGCGTCGAACACCTTGCCCGCCGGGCCGACGAACGGCTTTCCGGCAAGGTCCTCTTGGTCACCGGGTTGCTCGCCGACGAAGATCACATCGGCACTCTCCGGTCCTTCGCCGAACACGGTCTGCGTGGCGTCGCGCCAGAGCGGGCAGCGATGGCAGCCTTTCGCCAATGCGCGCAGTTCCGGGATCGTCTCGGCGCCATCAGATTCATTCGCGTCGGCAGGCGCGGGCGTCGGCCAGTGCTTGGCCTGGACCTTGGCGTGGTGCGGTGCTGGCGTGCTGGGCATACGGGCGATCATGGCTGACGCGGCTTTGTCCGCTCCTGCTATCAGGTCTGGAATGAGCGAGGCCTCGGGAAGGTTCCGCCAATATTTCTTAGGCATCTCCTTCTGCATCGCCTTCACCTTGAGCCGCGCCGGGTTGAAGATGTTTTCGAAATAGGTCCGCCACAGGGTTTCGGCGTCGTCCTCGGCCGGCGCATCGCGCTTGCCGGCGCCGGGGCCGATCGCCAGACGTTCCCCATCCCAGTCGGCCGAAGCGTGCGGGGTGAGAATCGTCCAGCGCATGCCGGTGTAGCGGCGCGCGAAGAAATCGGCATTGCGCTCGACTATGAAATGCTCCGGCTCGAACCAGGCGACATAGCGATCGTCCTCACCCTCGCCGATCTTCCGGAAGCGCACGAAGGCGCGCATCTTGTGGATGTCGCGGCCGACCGCCTTTTCCATCGCCTCCAGCCGCCGGATATCCGGGTCGGAAGCGATCGAAAGCAGCTTCGGCTCGGAACGCAGTCGCCAAAGCAGTCGGTAGAGAAGGCCGAAGCGCTCGGGGTCGCAATGGCAGATGACGGTCTCGGCCCGCTCGACGAAGTCGCGCGGCACGACCAACCGCGCTTCAGGCTTGGCAGTCGGCAAATCATCGCCGCGAAAGTCATCCTCGAGCACGACCTGCCAAGCGATATCCTCCGGCGCGATGTCGTTCGTCGCCAGCCGGCGCGCCGCGTCGCGCCAGCCGGCAAAGTCGGTCTCGCTGTCGAGCCGGACGAGATGGGTGGCGAGGTCGAGCTGGATCCGTGCCATGGTCAGAACAGCGACAGCTGCTCGCAGGAGCCGGTGATCACTTGGCGCAAACCGGCCTTGTCGGTCAGCGCGCCCGGCGACCATCCCTCAGCGATGATGAAGGGCCGCAGCTTGGCGACCGAGTGGCAGATGCGGCCGACATCCTCGAGCCGCAGCCGGCGATAGCGACGCGTCTCGATGATCCGGTCGATGACCTTGGTGCCAAGGCCCGGAACGCGCAGCAGCGCTTCGCGCTCGGCGCGGTTGACGTCGACCGGGAACCGGCCACGATTGCGCAGCGCCCAGGCAAGCTTGGGGTCGATCGCAAGGTCCAGCATGCCGTCCGCGCTGCCGGCCAGGATCTCCGGCTGCGAGAAGCCGTAGAAGCGCATCAGCCAGTCCGCCTGGTAAAGCCGATGCTCGCGCATCAGCGGCGGCCTCTGCAGCGGCAGCGATGACGACGAATCCGGGATCGGGCTGAACGCGGAATAGTAAACGCGTCTGAGATGATAGCTGCCATAGAGCCGGGCGCTGGCGCGCAGGATGCCATCATCGGACATCCTGTCGGCGCCGACGATCATCTGCGTCGACTGGCCGCCCGGCGCGAAACGCTCTCGCTTGCGGCTCTGCAAGGTCGGCTCGGCCTTCTCCTCGATCTTGCGGCGCAGTTTCGCCATCGAAAGCCGGATCGTTTCCGGTTTCTTTTCCGGCGCCAGCTTCTTCACGCCCTCGTCGGTCGGCAGTTCGACATTGATCGACAGCCGGTCGGCGTAGAGACCGGCCATTTCGATCAATCCGGCCGAGGCTTCGGGGATTGTTTTGAGATGAATATAGCCGCCGAACTTTTCCTCGATCCTCAGCCGCCGCGCCACCTCGACCATCTCGCCCATCGTCTCGTCCGGCGAGCGGATGACACCTGACGATAGGAACAGCCCCTCGATGTAGTTGCGCCGATAGAAATCCATGGTGAGTTGCACCACGTCGTCGACGCTGAAGCGGGCGCGCCGCACATTCGAGGACGAGCGGTTGATGCAGTAGCTGCAGTCGTAGATGCAGAAATTGGTCAGCAGGATTTTCAAGAGCGAGATGCAGCGCCCGTCCGGAGCGTAGGAATGGCAGATGCCGGACCCCTCGGTCGAACCGATGCCGCCCGATTTCAGCGAGTCGCGCTTCGCCGAACCGGAAGAGGCGCAGGAAGCATCATATTTGGCGGCATCGGACAGGATCGCCAGTTTCTCGCGAAGGGATAGCGCAGTCATTTGTTCATGATATGTTCTCAATTGCGCGTTGGCTATAGCTTTTGATAGGGGCGCGGCAATTTGTGATCGCCGCGCGCTCTAATGTCATTTTGGGGAGAGCTCACACCTCATGCAGATAGAGGTGATAATCCAGCTCGCTGACGGTGCGCGCGACGCGCAGATATTCCGCCTGCTTGATTGCCACGAAGGTGCGATGCAGGTCGGCGCCGAGCGCCGATTTCAGGAAATCGGAGGTCCTGGCCGCCTCGATCGCGGCGCGCCAGTCGGCCGGCATCCTGGATTTCTCGGTTGCCTGCTCGTAGCCGTTGCCGGTTGTCTCAGGCCCCGGATCCAGCTTTTCGTCCAGGCCTTTGATGATGCCGGCCAGCACCGTCGCCGCCACCAGATAGGGATTGGCGTCGACGCCGGACGGCCGGTGCTCGATGCGACGGTTTTTGGCGTCGCCCGCCGGCACGCGCAACGCCACCGACCGGTTGTTGACGCCCCATGTCGGTGCCACCGGCGCGTAGGATTGCGAGACGAAACGGCGCCAGGAATTGGCGTGCGGCGCGAAGACCAGCATCGATTCCGCCATGGTTTGGATCAGGCCGCCTAGCGCGTTGAGCAGCTTCGGCGACCATTTTTCGCCGGCGGCCTCGGTGAAGACGTTGCGGCCGGCATCGTCCTGCAGCGAGACATGGAAATGCATGCCGGATCCGGCATAGGCCTCGATCGGTTTGGCCATGAAGCAGGCGGTGACGCCGTGCCGCCGCGCCTGCGCCCGCACCAGCCGCTTCAGCAAGACGAGGTCGTCGGCCGCCCGCATCACGTCCTTGCGGTAGTTCAGCGTCAGTTCGTACTGGCCGGGTGCGTATTCGGAGATCACGGTCTCGGCCGGAATGCCTTGCGCCCTGGCGGCGGCGTAGATGTCGGAAAACAGCGGCTCCATGCCGTGCAGGTGGTCGACCGAATAGACCTCGGTCTTCGCCGAACGTCGACCGTCGAGCACCGCGCGGGCAGGCTGCACCTTGCCGTCCGCGTCGCGTTCGTTCGACAACAGGAAGAACTCGAGTTCGAAGGCGCCGGCCGGATGCAGGCCGCGCGCCGCCAGCAGTTCCACCTGTCTTGCCAGCACCAGCCGCGGATCGGAAGTCATCGGCTGGCCGTCGAGATGATGCATGGACATCAGCACCTGGCCACGCGGCGGGTTGGTGCCGAAGAGCGGCACCAACGTGCCGGGGATCGGCCAGGCCCGCAGGTCGCCGTCGCCGGTGTCCCACACCAGTCCGGTCTCGTGCACATCCTCGCCGGTGATGTCGAGGCCGAGGATCGAGATCGGCAGATGCCGGCCGTTCTCGAAAATGCCCATCAACTCGTGCCGGCGAACGATCTTGCCGCGCCCGATGCCGTTGGCGTCGGTCAGCACGATGTCGAACGCCTCGATCTCGGGATGCGCGTCGAGAAAGGCCTTGGCCTCGGCGGGCGTCGAGCCGGAAGGGGACGTGGTAACGGCGTTCGGGTTGTCCATCGCCGCTTGTCTCATGCCGTAAGCCTGGCCGCAACCGCGGCGAAGGCGGCGACCAGCCGGCTCACTTGCGCGGAAGTCGTTGTCGGCGAAATCAGCATCATGTTGTGGAACGGCGCGATCAGCACGCCGCGATTGACCAGCGCGACATGGATGGCGGCTTCCAGTTCCGGCGCATGCGCCTTTTCCGCCTCGCCGCCATTCTTGAGCGGCCCGGGCGCGCAGATGAACTCGACGCGCGCTCCGACACGCGCGACATGCCAGGGTAGCTTGTTGCGCTGGATGACGGCGGAAAGCCCCGCATCGAGCCGTCGCGCCAGCCGGTCCATATGCGCGTAAGCCTCCTCCGTCATCACCTCTTCCAGCGTGGCGCGCATCGCCGCGAATTGCAGCGGGTTGGCCGACAGCGTCGTGCCCATGCCGGAATAGCCGGGCTCCTTGGTCCGGTTGTAGGCGCCGTAGCGGGTGGCGACCTCCTCGCTCATGCCCCAGATGCTCGCCGGCACGCCGCCCGCCACCGGCTTGCCGAGCACGAACAGGTCCGGCTCCAGCCCGTATTTGCGCGTGTAGCCGCCGGGACCGGTCGAAATCGTGTGCGTCTCGTCAATCAGAAGCAGCGTGCCGGCAGCGCGGGTCAGCCGCCGCAGCGCGTCGTGGAAGCCGGCTTCCGGCAGCACCATGCAGGAGTTGGTCAGCACCGGCTCAGTGATGACGCAGGCGACGTCGCGATCCGCAAGTGCGGCTTCGAGCGCGGCAATGTCGTTGAACTCGACGATCTTCGTCGCGCGCGTCAGGTCGCGGAATTCGCCCGCCAGTCCAGGGCGGTTCACCGGCTTGCCGTCGATCAGCCGCACCATCGTCTCGTCGACCGAGCCGTGGTAGCAGCCGTTGAAGACCAAGATCTTTTCGCGTCCCGTCACGGCGCGGGCGACGCGCAGCGCGAAGCGGTTGGCGTCGGTCGCGGTGGTGGCGATCTGCCAATAGGGCAGGCCGAAACGCCGCTGCAGCAGCGTTCCGATCTCCAGCGCATCCTCGCTGGGCAGCATATAGGTCAGGCCGCGCGCTGCCTGCCGGCGGATGGCGCGCGCGACAGCCGGCGGCGAATGGCCGAGCATCGAGCCGGTGTCGCCCAAACAGAAATCGTCGAGCCTGTTGCCGTCGACATCGGTGATGGTGGCGCCCTTGGCGCCGTCGACGAGGATCGGGAACGGCGTCGGCCAGTCGGTCATCCAATGCATCGGCACGCCGCCGAGGAAGCCGGCAATGCCGTTGCCCAATTTCGCTTCGGATTTCGGCCGAGCCTTGCGGAAGGCGGCCGCCTCCGCCTCGCGCAATTCGGCGATGCGGGCGATGTCGATGCCGCCGATGGAAGTCCGTGAATCCGATGCCTGCATGAAAACCCCTCTGTTGGCGCGGCACTCTGCCAACCGGTTGGCAAAACCGCAATTGGCCGCGCCGGGGGTGGGTGTTGGATCAGCGGTCTTGACCAAGCATTGCCGTAAGGGCCTCAATGGGGCAGGCATGGAGGAGGGGGAAATGCGGACTGTTCTTTGCGCTACTGCGCTGCTTGCTTCAGCGGATGCCGGTTTCGCTTCCGGCGCTCTCTGGTGCTCGGTCGATGACCCCAAGGTTGCCTTTCAGCTCGACGCCGGCGTGACCCGGGGTCTTGGCGGGCCGACCTTCAACTTCCGCGGCGACCTGGAGATCAAGGACCGTCCCGCCGCCGACAGCCTGCGCAAGACGGTGTTCGAGGACCAGAACCTGGCGCAATATTGGCTGGCCGGCGAGGATTTGCGGTTGCTCGTCTACCGCGAGCATGGAGCCAAGGACACTTACCGTTCGGTGGAACTGACGATCATGACCAAGGCCAAGGATGAAGGCACCTATGACGGACACTACACGCTGTCGGTCAATGACGGCACGGCCGGCATGAGCAGCGATCCCGTGCAATTCAAGGGCGATGTTTCCTGCGGCGCCGAATGATCAAACCGCAACCGTTGAGGCAGTAGGCAGTAGGCAGTAGGCAGTAGGCAGTAGGCAGTAGGCAGTAGGCAGTAGGCAGTAGGGCAGTAGGCAGTAGGCAGTAGGGTCTCTCTTTCTACTGCCTACTGCCTATTGCCTACGCAGTAATATCGATGACGCCGCAATCGCCGGCGGCGCTGCCGAAGACGACGCGGCGCTCCTCCTTGTCCCACATCATCGACGTGATGGCGCCCTTGCCCGGGCGGCGCAGCAGCACTTCCTTGGCGTCGGCGAAACGCGCCGCGATCACCATGCCGTCCTCATAGCCGACAGCCACGACATCCTGGCTCGGATGGCAGGCGACGCAGGTCACCATCGTGTTGCCGCGCGTGCCGAGCTCCAGCGGCGCCTTGCCCATCGGGCCGTCCTTAGCTGAGAAGGGCCAGACGATCGCCGCCGGCGCGCCGGAGCTTGCCAGCCATTTGCCCTTCACGCTCCACGACAGGCTCTTCACCTTGCCGGGGTAACCGCTCATGCGCATGTGCTTGCCGTCGGCGAGCTTCCAGCCATGCAGCGCGTTTTCCTGCATGGTGGTGACGAGGAAGGCCCCATCCGGCGAAAAAGTGATGCCGGTATGGGCGCCGGCCCATTCGAGCTCGACAGGCTTGCCCTCCGCCGCCGGAAAATGCAGCGTCGCCCCATTGTAGCGGGCGACACCGAAGCGCATGCCCTTGGGTGAGAAGGCGAGCCCCTCCACCGAGCGCGGATGCTTGAATTCCTTGATCTTGCCGTCGGCGAAACGCACGAAAGCGGTCTTGCCCGAGGCATAGGCGATTGTGCCTTGCGGCCCGGTGGTGACGCTAGTGACCCACTTCTTGCCGGCGCTGGCCAGTTCGCTCACCTCGCCGCCGGCCCTTACGGCAAACACCTTGCCGTCCTCGCCGCCGCTGATCAGCCGGTCGTTGGCCGCGTCATGGAAAGCGGCAAGCAGCCCGTCATTGGCCTGCACCGTCTTATGCCCATTGTCCAGGCGATGGATAGCGCCGTCGGCCACGGCGAAATGCGGCACGTCGTTTAGGAAGACGGCGGCGACGCAATGGCCTTCGAGATCAAGGGGGGCAACTGTGGGCATCAGATCTTTAATCGTGGCGCGGGTTTGGACCGTCTTTTGATCAATGTGCCTTCGAGGGGAAGGGCAATCAGTGTGCCTTCGAGGGGAAGGGCAATCAGTTTCTCGTTTTCGTCGGTGTGATAGCTATACACAAACCATTTGTCCCAGTTTTTGAGGAGCCAGCTGGTCTCCAGGGACAGTTTGCCGCTTCCCTGGCTCTCTTTGGGAAAATACAGGAATGGCAGGCCAGCTTTGTAGCCCTTGAGCTTTAGCAACCCCAGTACGTCGTCATACCCCCACGTCTCGAAGAGCATGAACTCGGCCGGCGGCGAACCGGGGCCTAGCGACGGATCGTGGACGAACCGGATGACGTCGCCGCGCCAGAGGCTTTGATCTGGAATCTCCGCCAGCACCCGACGGGTCGTCTTCCAGGTGCTTCGAGCCCAGGTTTGCGCCATGTCGTCGGAATCAGGCCGCCTGGCAGGCGTCGAAGCTCTTCTTGAGCCGCTCGTCGTCGAGGTCGCGGCCGATGAAGACCAGCCGGCTTTCGTGCTTTTCGCCGTCTTTCCAGGCCCGCTGGTGGTCGCCCTCGAGGATCATGTGCACGCCCTGCAGCACATAGCGGTCCTCGTCGCCCTTCAGCGCGATGATGCCCTTCAGCCGCAGGATGTTCGGCCCTTCCATCTGGGTCACCTTCTCGATCCAGGGGAAGAACTTCTTCGGGTCCATCTCGCCGCCACGCAGCGACACCGACTTAACCGTGACGTCATGGATGTCGGAGGCATGGTGGTGATGGTGATGATCGTGACCGTCATGATGGTGATGGTCGTGATCGCAGTCCGGGCCGCATTCATGGTCGTGATCGTGGTCATGCGCGTCGAGGAAATGCGGATCGTTCTCCAGCGCGCGCGACAGGTCGAAGGCGCCGCGGTCGAGAACTTCGTCGAGCGCCACGCCGGAACGCTGCGTGCGATGGATTTTTGCCGCCGGGTTGATTGCGCGGATCGTCGCCTCGACCTTTTCGAGCTCTTCGGGCGTGACGAGGTCGGTCTTGTTCAGCACCACCACGTCGGCGAAGGCGATCTGGTCCTCGGCTTCCTTGGAATCCTTGAGTCGCAGCGGCAGGTGCTTGGCGTCGACCAGCGCCACCACCGCGTCGAGCTTGGTCTTGGTGCGCACGTCGTCATCCATGAAGAAGGTCTGCGCCACCGGCACCGGGTCCGCGAGGCCCGTGGTCTCCACGACGATGGCGTCGAAGCGGCCGGGCCGCTTCATCAGGCCCTCGACGACGCGGATCAGGTCGCCGCGCACCGTGCAGCACACGCAGCCATTGTTCATCTCGTAGATTTCCTCGTCGGATTCCACGATCAGGTCGTTGTCGATGCCGATCTCGCCGAACTCGTTGACGATGACGGCGTAACGCTTGCCGTGGTTCTCCGACAGGATGCGGTTGAGCAGCGTCGTCTTGCCCGCGCCGAGATAGCCGGTGAGAACGGTTACGGGGATTTGCGTCTGTGCATCGCTCATGGCTTGCCTCGAAAAAATCGATGTCCCTAGGGATTTGTCGGCCTCATATAGGATGGCGCGGCGGCTTTTGCACGTCGCAAACCGCTGGGCCAGCCGAGGCCTTGGTCAGGGCAGGCGCCAAGGACGGAGCGGGAGGGATCCCAACGGTCAAACGAGCGAGCGGTGGGAGGCGCCGCCTCGCGATCGTGCTCTTTCCGTTGTGAATCCCGTCGAGCCAAAAGTCGTTTGTCATCTAACTGAAATAAACCTCTGGCATCACCTGCGCGGGCACCGCAATGCTTGCCGGCAAAGCGTTCTCCAAGCCGGACTCTTTAAATCGTCATTTGCCAGCCGCCGCGCAGCCTCTATGCTGTCCGCACCGGTTCGGCCGAAGAGGGAATGACCATGGCCAAGGCGGACAAGACAGCGACAATGAGCCGGCTGCATTCGGCGGCGCGGCTGGCGCGCACGGCGCTCGCGGCGCGGCTTCTGGCGCATGGCTTCTACGCCGGCCAGGACCAGATCATGCTGGCACTCGACCGTGAGGACGGCCAGACCCCGGGCAATCTCGCCGGCCGGCTGGGCGTGCGCCCGCCGACCATCACCAAGACCATCAACCGGCTGCAGGCGCAAGGTTTCCTGGAGAAGCGCGCCTCCTCGGCCGATGCCCGCCAGGCGCACATCTTCCTCACCGAGTCCGGCCGTGAAACCATCCGCGCCATCGAGAAGTCGGTCAAGAAGACCGAGAAGCAGGCGCTGAAGGGCCTCGACAAGAAGGACCAGAAGGCGCTGTTCAAGCTGCTGGCCCGCATCGAGGCCAATCTGTCGAACGAAGATCTGGTGTTGATCGACGACGACGCGGAGTTGGATGAGGCGTGAAAGCGCGACGCGCAGCGTCGTCGCTCCACGCACCCACGTCGACATTGTTCCGTCAGCGCGATGCGCAGCATCGTCGCTTCAATCGCCACCCAAGCATCAGCAGCTTAACTGAAAGGGCGACGACGCTGCGCGTCGCGCCTGAGAGCTATCATCGGGCGTCTCGCGGTTTCGCGACGACGCTACGCGTCGCGCTTCGCACCAGCGTAGCCCAGCGCCCAGGCGTCACCCCGAACGCCTTCTTGAAATGCCGGTTGAAATGGCTCTGGTCGCTGAAGCCGGCGGCAGCGGCGATTTCCGCCAGCGACTCTTCCTCGACGATCATGCGCCGCGCCCTTTGCAGCCGGCGCATCAACAGGAAGCGATGCGGGCTGGTCGAATAGGTCGCGCGGAAATGCCGCGACAGTGCGTAACGGTCGAGGCCGGTAACGGCCTCTAATTCGTCGGAGCGAACCGGACGCTCGGCATTCTCTTCCAGATAGTCGCGGGCAAGTGACGCCGCGCGCCATGCGGTCTTGCCCGCTGATTTTGCCGGCTGTCCGGCATGGCGTCGCAATTCCTGCGCCAGCTGTGCAACGAAATCCGCCACGAACAGGTCGCCGAGTTCCTCGTCCAGCGGCGTCAGCGCCGAGAGCAGCGTATCGCGCAAGCGAGGGTCGCTGACCACGGCGTCGCGGACGAAAGGCAACGGCTCGCCGCCGAGGCAGTCGAGCAGCAGGGAGGGCTCCAGATAGAGGATCCTGTAGCGCAGGCCGTCCTCCGTGCCGGCGCCGCCATCATGCAATTCGTCCGGATGCAGCACGATCACCTGGCCGGGCAGGCTGTGCTGCACGGCACCGCGATAGTGGAAGCGCTGCACGCCGTCGAGCGTCACGCCGATGGCATAAGTGTCGTGCCGGTGCAGGTCGAAGGCGTTGCCGTGGAAGCGCGCCTCGATGCGTTCGAGACCGAGGCCGCCCGGCGCCGCAATGATGCGGTCCCTGCTCGCACCCGCGCACGAACGTTCAAGACCTTCCAGCGTCTCGCCGCCTAGACCCAGCGTCATCGCGTCATCCATGCCCGTCATGGGCCGTCTCCCGGAGTTTCCATCTTGGTGTTCGATTCGAAAATTGCAATTGTTCTGCGCGACGATCTGCCTGTGTGGCAGAAGCTCAACGTCACGGCGTTCCTGACCAGCGGTATCGTGGCGCAGTTCCCCCAGATCATCGGCGAGGCCTATCGCGACCGCGCCGGCAATCGCTACAACCCCATGTCCATCCAGCCGGTCATCGTCTTGTCGACGGATGGGGCGACGCTGGGCACGATCCATCGTCGGGCATTGGAGCGCGGCGTCACGGCATCCGCCTATGTCGAGGAGATGTTCGCGACCGGCCACGACATCGCCAACCGCTCCGTCTTCGCCGAATTTGGTCCCGACGACGCCAAGATCGTCGGCATCGCGCTTCGCGCCGAAAAGAAGCTGGTCGACAAGATCACCAAGGGCGCTCGCATGCACGCCTGAATCGACGGGTGTTGTTGCAGCGGCCGCTTTTGGTCCGGCCACATCGGACAATTGGCTTGCCGGCAAGCTTTGATTGCCGCAAAGGTGGGACCTCCGCCTTTGCTTCCTCCCGGCCCGAATTTGTCTGCTTCCAAAACCCAAGACGACAGCGCAACGCCGCCCGCGGCGATGCTTTTGATGCTTTGCGTCTATGTCTGCTTCACCTTTCTCGACACCTCCAGCAAATATCTGGTGCTGGCCGGCGTCTCGGCGCTGATCGTCGCCTGGACGCGCTTTACCGTCCATGTGCTGCTGGTGGGTCTCTTCCTGCGCGGCTGGCGCGAGCCGTCGCGCTTCCGCGCCAACAACCTGCCGGCCCATATCTTGCGCGGCTGCCTGCTCTTCGGCTCGACCATGTTCAACATCCTGGCGCTGAAGACGCTGCAACTGGCCGAGACCACGTCGATCTATTTCTTCGGCCCGATGGTCATCACCGCGCTTGCCGGCCCGCTGCTCGGCGAATGGGCCGGCTGGCGGCGTTGGCTGGCGATCCTCACCGGCTTTGTCGGCGTTCTCGTCATCACCCGGCCCGGCGTGGGCGTGTTCGGTATCGGCCATCTCTTCGCGCTGGGCTCGATGCTGTCGAACAGTTTCTACGTCATCATGACCCGGCGCATGTCGTCGACCGAGACGTCCGAGAGCCTGATCCTGTTCTCGGCCCTGGCGCCGGCCGTGCTGCTGTTGCCAACGCTGCCCTTCTCGCATGCGCTGCCGCAGGACGGCTGGCACTGGATCATTCTGCTGATGCTGGGCGTCTTCGGCGCCGGCGGTCACTATCTGCTGGTGCAGGCCTATCGCCTCGCAACCACCACGGCACTTGCGCCTTACCCCTATTCGCAAATGGTCTGGATGATCGTTTCCGGCTGGGTGATCTTCCACCAGTTCCCGGATCGCTGGACGTTGCTGGGCGCGGCCATCATCGTCGCCAGCGGTCTTTACATCATCCATCGCGAGCACCGGCTGCGCCTGCGCAACCTCGCGACGGTGGATACCGAAGCTGAAACTCTGGCGAAAAAACTTTGATTTGCTCCAAATCCGATGGCATAAGGCCGTTTTAAACAATTTAAAGACCTGAATCTGAAGACCCTGGGGAGCGAAGGGCACTGGCACAGAAGATCAAGCTTTCGACGATCGCGGATGCGCTCGGCGTCTCCACGGCAACGGTGTCCCTGGCGCTGCGCGACAGCCCGCTGGTGGCCGGCGCCACGCGCGAGCGTATCAAGGAACACGCCCGCGCCATCGGCTATATCTACAACCGCCGCGCCGCATCGCTGCGCACTTCGCGCTCCGGCATCGTCGGCGTCGTCGTGCACGACATCATGAACCCGTTCTTCGCCGAGATCCTGCGCTCGATCGAAAGCGAGCTCGACCGCAGCCGCCAGACCTTCATACTGTCCAACCACTACGATCAGCTCGAAAAGCAGCGCACCTTCATCGACACGCTGCTGCAGCTCGGCGCCGACGGCGTCATCATGTCGCCGGCCATCGGCACGCCGGCCGAGGACATCATCATGGCCGAGGAAAACGGCCTGCCGGCGGTGCTGATCGCGCGCACCGTCGCCGGCGCCGACGTGCCGGTGTTCCGCGGCGACGATGCCTATGGCACCGCGCTAGCCACCAATCATTTGATCTCGCTCGGCCACAAGCGCATCGCCATGATTGGCGGCACCGACCAGACATCGACCGGCCGCGATCGTTACCAGGGCTATGTCAACGCCATGGAGGCGGCCGGGCTGGAGGTCAGGCCGTCCTGGCGCATTCCCGGACCGCGCACCAAGCAGGGCGGTTTCGAGGCCGCGGGACAGTTTCTGGCGCTGAAGGACAAGCCGACCGCGGCCTGCTGCTGGAATGATCTGGTCGCCATCGGACTGATGAACGGCATCGCGCGCGCCGGCCTCGTGCCGGGCGTCGATGTCTCGGTCACCGGCTATGACGATCTCGAGGAGGCGGCGATCGCGACGCCGGCGCTGACCACGGTCTGGAACGGCCAGCGCGAAGTCGGCCGCCGCGCCGCCAGCGCCCTGCTCGATAAATTGAACGGGCAGGCGGTGCGGCCCTCGCAGGAATTGATCAAGCCGGAACTGCATGTGCGGCAGTCGACCGGCAAGCCGGTGGAGCGTGCATGACCAAGCCTGGGGAGTTGCAGACCGTCGCCGTTCTGGTGCCGGGGCACTTCAACGACCATGCTGTCGAGCGTATCGACCGGACCTTCAAACGGGTCAGGATCGAGCGCGCCGATCCGGCGCTGGTCACCGACGAGATGCGCCGCGACGTGCGCGCCATCGCTTCTTTCGCCGGCATCGATGCGGCAATGATGGACGCGCTTCCCAACCTCGAGCTCATCGCGTCCTTCGGCGTCGGCTATGATTCGGTCGATGCCGGCCATGCGGCCAAGAAAAACATCATGGTCACCAACACGCCTGATGTGCTGACCGAGGAGGTCGCCGACACCACGATCGGCCTGCTGATCAACACGGTGCGCGAAATGTACGTCGCCGAGAAATGGCTGCGCGACGGCGACTGGGTCAGGAAGGGCCACTACCCGCTGAGCCGGCTTACCTTGCGCGGCCGCCGCGTCGGCATTTTCGGCATGGGCCGCATAGGCCTTGCCGTGGCGCGCCGCATTGAAGCCTTTGGCCTGCCGATCGCTTACCACAACCGCCGCAAGGTCGAACGCCTCTCGTACCAATACCATGCCACGTTGAAAGGCCTTGCCGAAGCTGTCGACACACTGATCTGCATTGCGCCAGGCGGCGCCGCCACGGAGAAGGCGATCAATGCCGAGGTCTTGTCAGCGCTGGGTTCGAACGGCGTCCTGGTCAATATCGGCCGCGGCTCGACGGTGGACGAGGCAGCCCTTGCCGCCGCCCTCAAGAACGGCACCATCGCCGCCGCCGGGCTGGATGTCTTTGCCGACGAACCGAACGTGCCGCAGGCGCTGCTCGATGCGCCCAACGTCTCGCTGCTGCCGCATGTCGGCTCGGCCTCGGAACACACGCGCCGCGCCATGGCTGATCTCTGCGTCGACAATCTCGTCGCCTGGTTCGGCGAGCGCCGGCCGCTCACACCGGTTCCGGAAACGGTCAACGTGAAGGCCCGGGCTTAGCATCATCGCCACATTCATTAATGCTTTTGCCGCGCTTTAACGCCCGCTTAACCCTTCGAAATCATTTTCCATACTGCGTAAGCATGGAGAAGCAGGGTGAAGCTCGCAGCGGGTTTGGTCGCGTCGGTTGCATTGTTCGGAGGCGTGCATTTCTTGCAAGGCGGCGACGGTCGAAGCGCCACCCCGGAGGCTGCTCCGTCAAGCGACTATCAGCTGACCGCCAACGGTGACGAAGCAGCCTGCGCCGTTCATCGCGGCGCCGAGATATCCAACGGCCTGTCCCTGCTCAGCGTTGCCCCGAATTGCCGTAAGCTGATGCCTGGCATCGAGCACGTCAAATTCTGGCGCGAGCAGGCGGATGGATCCGTGGCGTTCAGCCAGAACGGCGTCGACCCGATCGTCACCTTCGGTGTTGCCGATGGCCACGGCTACGAGTCCTACGCGCCGGCCGCGCCGCTTCTGGCGCTGAACAACGACTGAGATTAAGCGGAATTACTCCGCCGCCGCGCGGGCTCCGGTCTTCGCCGCCGCGTGCAGCCGCACGGCATCGCCGAAAGCCTTGAAGATCTTGGCGGAGTTGCTGTCCGACTTCACCCAATATTCGGGGTGCCATTGCACGCCGACCGCGAAGGCGCGGGCATCCTTGACCGAGACCGCCTCGATCGTTCCGTCGGTGGCCAAAGCCTCGACCTGGAGCCTGGAGCCCAGCAGGTCGATCGCCTGGCGATGCAAGGAGTTCACCTTGATTTCCCCGGCGCCGAACACGCCGGCAAGGCAGCTTCCAGGCTTGATCGAGATCGTCTGGTGGATGCCGAAGCGCTCGTCCTGATTGTCGCTCACCGCCGCGCGGTGGTCGAGCGAGCCCTCGCGTTCCTGGATCTCGGTGCCCAGAGTGCCGCCCAGCGCAACGTTCAGCTCCTGGATGCCGCGGCAGATGGCAAGCAGCGGCACGCCGCGCTCGATCGCCTTGCGGATCAGTGGCAGCGTGGTGGCATCGCGCGCCGGATCGTAGGGGCCGTTGGCCTCGCTCGGATCGCCGCCATAGAGCGAAGGATGCACATTGGACTTCGAACCGGTCACCATGACGCCGTCGACCGCCGACAGCAATTCGTCCAGGTCGAGCCGATCGCCGAAGGACGGCACCAGCAGCGGAAACACCCCGGCCCCCGCGACCGCCGCTTCCAGATATTGCTGGGGTGCTGCGTGCCAGGTGTAGTTGTCGAACTGGCGGACGTCGGACGAGACTGCGACGAGCGGCTGCTGCATTTTGGGTTTGCGTTCCTTCGAGAGCTAAGGAGTTAGACTGCCTGCAAAATAGGCGATCTGAAGGCAGTTTGCCATGGCAAGTTTCGCTGCCTCGCATAGGCCAGGGCGAATGGCGTTAGACTATAGTTGCACGTTGCCCGTGATGCTGGACTCGACATCTTGCCCGTGTATTGTTTCGCGCAACCGGCCAAGGCAGCAAGGCCTTTAGGTCGGTCAGCTGATCCGCAAGGGAGGAAACTGCATGGATCGTCGTTCATTCATCCGCAAGGCCGGTGCGTCCGGTGTCGGTGCTGCGGCAGCGGCCGCGGCGCTTGCCACGCCGGCGATAGCCCAGTCCAATCCGAAAGTGACCTGGCGGCTGGCATCGTCCTTTCCGAAATCGCTCGACACGATCTATGGCGGCGCAGAAGTCTTCTCCAAGATGCTGTCGGAAGCGACCGACGGCAATTTCCAGGTCCAGGTCTTCGCCTCGGGCGAGCTCGTTCCCGGCCTGCAGGCCGCCGACGCCACCACGGCCGGCACCGTCGAGGCCTGCCATACGGTGGCATATTATTACTGGGGTAAGGATCCCACTTGGGCGCTGGGCGCCGCCGTGCCCTTCTCGCTGAACGCGCGCGGCATGAATGCCTGGCATTACCATGGCGGTGGCATCGACCTGTTCAACGAGTTCCTTGCCACGCAAGGGCTGTTCGGCTTGCCGGGCGGCAACACCGGCGTCCAGATGGGCGGTTGGTTCCGCAAGCAGATCAACACCGTCGCCGACCTCTCCGGCCTCAAGATGCGCATCGGCGGGTTTGCCGGCAAAGTGGTGCAGAAGCTCGGGGTGGTGCCGCAGCAGATCGCCGGCGGCGACATCTACCCGGCGCTGGAAAAGGGCACCATCGACGCCGCCGAATGGGTCGGCCCTTATGATGACGAAAAGCTCGGCTTCTACAAGGTCGCTCCCTATTACTACTATCCCGGCTGGTGGGAAGGCGGCCCGACCGTCCATTTGATGTTCAACAAGGCCAAGTACGAGGAATTGTCGCCGGCCTATAAGTCGCTGGTGCACACGGCTGCGCAGGCTGCCGACGCCAATATGCTGCAGAAATATGACTACCTGAACCCGGCCGCCGTGAAACGGCTGGTTGCCGGCGGCGCCAAGCTGGCGCCGTTCAGTCAGGAGATCATGGCGGCCTGTTTCGAGAAGGCCAACGAGGTCTATGCCGAGATGGAATCCAACAACGCGCCGTTCAAGAAGATCTGGGAATCGATCAAGGCCTTTCGCAAGGAGCACTATCTGTGGGCCCAGGTCGCCGAATACAATTACGACACCTTCATGATGGTGCAGCAGCGCAACGGCAAGCTGTAGGCGTTTAGCACCTTCTCCCCGTCACTATACGGGGAGAAGGTGCGGGGCGGCGCAGGCTTCGGCGGTTGAATTGCCCTGGGCTCAAGCGGAAGGCTGAAGCCCCAACCTCGTGCCTTATCTATCCAGCATTGGCGCTGCCCCTCACCTGCCTGCCGGCATCCTCTCCCCGTATAGTGACGGGGAGAGGGGCGCTGTCATCGGCGGGTTCGCCAATCGCCGACGCTGCAAGACTGCACTTCAGCTTTTGCCCGGCACCACCAGCACCTTGACCTCTCCTGGCGCGGGCGGGTTGGCGATCACGTCCGGTGCTTCTTCCAGGCTGACATGTTTCGAAATCAGCCTGTCGACCTCGATCGCGCCGGAGGCAATCAACTGCGCCGCCCGGTCATGCGTGAACGGATTGAGGAAGGAGCCGAGCACCTTCAACTCGCGGAACAAAAGATCGAACGGCTCGATTTCCACCTTCATGCCTTGCGGCACGACGCCGATGATGACGACGGTGCCGCCGGCCCGGGCCATCCGTGTCGATTGCTCCACCGTATCGCGCACACCGGCGCATTCCAGCACGACGTCGACACCGCCGGGCACCAGGCCGGACGGACCGGCGATAGCTGCGACAGGGTCACCGGCGCTCGGATCGATCGTCGCCGTCGCGCCGAGCTCCTCGGCGAGCGCGCGGCGCGAGGCCTGCCTGGTCGACAGGATGATGGTCGTTGCCCCCGCGAGCTTCGCCAGTTGCACGACGAGCAGGCCGATGACGCCGCCGCCAAGCACCACCACCGACGCGCCCGGCCTGATCGCGGCGAGGTCGACGCCGTGCAGGCAGCAGGCCAGCGGCTCGCAGAAGGCGCCATGCATCGGCTTGAGATTTGCCGGCAGCTTGAACGCCTGCTTGCGCGGCATCAGAACGTAGTCGGCGAAGCCGCCGTCGCGGTGGATGCCGATGGCCCTGAGATTGCTGCAGAGATTGACGCGGCCGGCATGGCAGTGGGCGCAGCGTCCGCAGGCGATGTTGGGATCGCCGGTGACGCGGTCGCCGACCGCAATGCCGGACACCGCCTCGCCGACGGCTTCGACGATGCCGGCGAACTCATGGCCGAGCGTCACCGGCGGCGTGCAGGGGAACTCGCCGTGAAAAAGATGCCGGTCGGTGCCGCAGACACCGCAGGCCTCGATGCGCACGAGAACGTCCTCGTGCCCTGGAACGGGTTTTGGGATCTCGCGCAACCCGATGTTGCCCACCGCTTCCAGTCGCACGGCTCTCATGGCTATCACCTCAGAGCAATTTCAGGAAAAGTGTGAAGCGGTTAGGCTCGGCGGCTTCGCCGTAGCCTTCCGTCCGAAATTGCGTCAAAACAAAGAGATAGGGCATTTCTCCGTTTCTGTGAAATGCCCTAGTTGAATTTGGGCGGTTGCGACAGGTCCGGCGCCGGCGCTGCCGGCTGGGTCGGCGCGTCGCCGAAATTGGGCGGTTGCGACAGGTCGGGCGCCGCCGGCGCGCCGCCACTGGCGGGAGCCGCGTCATTGTTGGCCGGGGGCGTGCCGAGCGGCGCCAGCGCGGGCATGTCGGGCAGCTTGATGTCGATAGTGCCGGGCTCCACCACCGGCCCCTTGTAGCGCATGACCATTTGCGGGAAGGCGATGGTGAGCCCGATCATGATCACTTGGATGCAGACGAACGGCACCGCGCCCCAATAGATCTGCCCGGTGGTGACCGGCGCGATCTGCTTGCCGGTGATCCTGTCGAGGTAAGGCACGCGGGCCGCGACCGAGCGCAGGTAGAACAGCGCGAAGCCGAAGGGCGGGTGCATGAAGCTCGTCTGCATGTTGACGCCGAGCAGCACGCCGAACCAGATCAGGTCGATGCCGAGCTTGTCGGCGGCGGGCGCCAGCAGCGGCACGATGATGAAGGCGAGTTCGAAGAAGTCGAGGAAGAAGGCGAGCACGAAGACCAGGATGTTGACGCCGATCAGGAAGCCGGTCTCGCCGCCGGGCAGCGAGGTCAAGAGGTGCTCGACCCAGATGTGACCGTTGACGCCGTAGAAGGTGAGCGAAAACACCCGCGCGCCAATCAGGATGAACAGCACGAAGGAGGAGAGCCGCGTCGTCGAGGCCAGCGCCTGCTTGATGACGTCGAACGACAGCCGCCCCTTTGCCGCAGCCATGATCAACGCGCCAACTGAACCCATCGCGCCGCCCTCGGTCGGTGTGGCGATGCCGAGGAAGATCGTGCCGAGCACCAGGAAGATCAGCGCCAGCGGCGGGATCAGCACGATCACCACCTGCTGCGCCAGCTTGGACATCATGTTGATCCTGAGCCGCTGGTCGGCGATCGCCACGATGTAGATGACGATCACGCCGACGGCGGCGCCAAGGATGTCCGCATTGTCGCCATGCGCCGGCGCGAGGTACCGATAGGCCGCATAGGAGATCGCGCCGGCGACCAGCAGCGCCACGATCAGCGAGATCACGCCGTGGCCGAGCGTGCGGGCTTCGAGCGGCAATGCCGGCATCGCGTTCGGCCGGACGATCGACACGATCAGGATGTAGAGCATGTAGATGCCGGTCAGCACGAGGCCGGGGACCAGGGCGCCGGCATACATGTCGCCGACCGAGCGTCCAAGCTGGTCGGCAAGCACGATCAGGACCAGCGAGGGCGGGATGATCTGGGCCAGCGTGCCCGAGGCTGCGATGACGCCTGACGCGAGACGCCGATCGTAGCCGTAGCGCAGCATGATCGGCAGCGAAATCAGGCCCATGGCGATGACGGAGGCAGCCACCACGCCGGTCGTGGCGGCAAGCAGCGCACCGACGAAGATCACCGCATAGGCAAGCCCGCCGCGGATCGGGCCGAACAGCTGCCCCACCGTGTCGAGCAGATCCTCGGCCATGCCGGAGCGTTCCAGCACGATGCCCATGAAGGTGAAGAACGGTATCGCCAGAAGCGTGTCGTTGGACATCACCCTGGTGCCGTAGAAATTGTCGGGCAGCGCATGCAGCAGCGGCCAGGCGAGGTTGATCGACCCGCCGGAATAGGGCGACAGCACCACGCCGATGAAGAAGAACAGCAGGCCGTTGGCGGCGAGCGAGAAGGCGACGGGGTAGCCGATCAACAGGAAGATGATCAGCGAGGCGAACATGATCGGCGCCATGTTCTGGGCGATGAATTCGATCATGAGCGGACCTCGCCCGCGATCGCCTTGGCTTCTTCGGCCAGCGCCTCGGCCTCGAGCTTGGCCTGGTCATGCGCCGACACGAAGGGATTGGGATCGTCCATGTCGCCGCGCATGATGGCGATCTTCTTGATGATCTCGGAGACACCCTGCAGCGCGAGCAGGAAGAAGCCGACCAGCAGGATCGCCTTGGCCGGCCACACGATCAGGCCGCCGGCATTGGTCGACATCTCGCCGCTGTGGAAGGACAGCGACACGTAGGGCACGAAATAGATCACCATCAGCACCACGAAGGGCATCAGGAAGAGCAGGTGGCCGAGCAGGTCGATCCAATGTTGCACGCGCTGCGAGAACATGCCGTAGACGATGTCGATGCGGATATGGTCGTTCTGCTTCAGCGTGTAGGCGGCGGCCAGCATGAAAGCGGCGCCGAACAGGTACCATTGCAGCTCCAGCCAGGCATTGGAGGAGATGTCGAACACCTTGCGGATGACGGCATTGCCGGCGCTGACCAGGATCGCGAGCAGGATCAGCCACGAGACCCAGCGACCGATGAATTCATTGATGCGATCGATCGTCCTGGAAAGAGCGAGAAGCCCGACCATGCATATCCTCCCTGATCAGCCCCGCGCCCGATTCCCCCCCGGTGTCGCGTCGCTTGGCCCAACGGTATGCAGTGCGTGGTCCGGCAGGTCAACATGGCAAAGCCGCGCCGAACAGGTCGGCACGCCAGACAGCGCCGAAACGCCACCGTTTGACGATACGTCATGCAACCAAAGTCTGGGAAAGCTCAGGCGATCTTGGCCTGATCGCGCCCGGCGCCGATCAGCACCAGCATGGCGACGAGGAAGAGGTAGATCCAGGCGTCGCGCCATTCGAGCGGGAAGTAGCCGGCCCAGAGCGATTCGGCCATGCCGAAGGCGGCGGCGCCAAGGGCTGCCTTGAGCGGCGACAGATAGCCGCCGACGGCCGTCACGAACAGGATCTTGAGACCGTAGACCAGTCCGGTGCCGAAGCTGACATTGCCGTAATAGAGACCCGCCAGAACGCCGGCCAGGGCCGCGCAGAAACCGCCGAACAGCACGGCGCGGCGGAACACCGCGGTGACGTCGACGCCGCACATCGCCGCCGCCTTCGGATCGTCGGAGACGGCGCGCCATGAACGGCCGAAGTTGGAGTGGGAAAACAGCCAGGCCGCCAGCGCCACCAGCGCGACGACCACCGCGCAGTCGAGCAACTGGATGACGGTGAGCGTGACCTTGAAGCCGTCGCCCTCGGCGAAAATGATCGGGGTGGCGAGCATCGGCGGCAGCCACAAATCATGCGTGTCGGCGGCGATGCGGCTGGCCTCCGACAGGAAGATCAGGATGCCGAGCGTCGTCACCACGATGGCGTTGGGCGAACGGTCGGCCAGCCGTTCGAACACGCTGCGCGACAGGACATGGCTGATCAGCGCGGCGTAAAGCACGGCGGCGGCCACGCCGAGCGCCACCGCCGCGGCCAGCGTCAGCCATAGCGCCTGGTAGCCGAAGGCGGCGGTCAGGATCATCGTCTGGCCGCAAAAGGCGAACAGCGCGCCATAGGCAAGGTTGGTGCGGTGCAGGATGCCGTTGGTCAGCACATAGCCGAAGGCGAGCAGCGCATAGAGCGCGCCCGAATGCAGCCCGTTCAGCACCTGCTGGAAGAAATAGAGCATGCGGTGTCCCACGGGCCGGACAATCCGACCCGCCCGAAAACTTGCATTCGGAATCTAACTTGTCAAATGCGTTTTATCGGTTAGATTTCTCTCATGACAGTCTCCTGGACCCCGCACCGCTTCACCGGCGGCATCCTTGCGCTCGACACGGCGAACACGGTCGTGCTGCGCAACGATCCGGAAAAAACGTTTGACCGCTTCGACGATCCGGCCGAGATCGCCCGCTTCGCCGAAGCGGCGAGCGGTTTCCGCGCCGCCGAGCTCGGCGGCCGGCGGCTGAAGGCGCAGGAGCCGAACGGCATAAAGCCGGCCGTCATCTCGATCCGCGAAGCGACCGACCGCCTGTTTCGCCATGCCGTGTCGAACGGCGCGGTCGCGACCAGCCACCTGCCCGATTTCCTGACGGCCTGCGCCGGCGGACTGTCCGGCAGCGCGACCGAGATCGGGACGCCGGGCCAGCCTTTCGGCGATCCGCAAACGCCGATTGCCTTCGAGGCGGCTCTGGCCGTGTCGGCGCTGTCGCTGCTGCGCGACGAGACGGTGGCGCGACTCAGAATCTGTCCCAATTGCAGCTGGCTGTTCGTCGACCGCAGCCGCAACGCCAGCCGCCTCTGGTGCGACATGGCCGTCTGCGGCAACCGCCAGAAGGCAAACCGTTACTACCGCCGCCGCACGGCGGGCAAGGAGGCAACCAATGGCTAGCAGTTTCTTCCGTTCGATCGTCGTCGGCGCCGCTTTGACCGCCGCGGTCGCGCTCGGCGCCTGCCGCGACACCGGCAAGGACCAGCTTTTCGCCATCTCCGGCAAGCTGTTCGAGTTCAACTACCGGCTAGCCATCGCCACCTATGTCATCACGCTGAAGCCGCTGCGGCGGATGGTCGACGGCCAGGTCGCGGTGGTGAGCTTCCAGAACCCGGCCGGCGGCGAGCCGCTCATCGTCAACCAGAAGATCTGGCCGAAGCTGCCGCATATCACGCTGACCAGCCCGCCGCTCACCTGCGTGGTCAAGGACAAGCCCTATTCCGTCTCGATCCGCATCCAGGATGCCAACGGCACGCTGCTGCAAAGCATCGATACCACCATGACCTCGTCCGAGGACCAGACCATGCTGCCGGACCGGCCGCTGGTGATTGGGCCGAAATACGAGCTCAATCCCGACCTCGCCGGTCATCCCGACGGCAAGCTGCCCGACGAGGCGAAGCCCGATTGCTCGAAGGCGACCTGAAATGCGTGTTTCAACGCGAAATTTTTGTTCTTCACGAAGCGGTTAGCATGACCTTGCGTGCGCGGCGAACTACTCGCCAGACCGTTTGTTGCGTGTTATTTGGCACCTGCGATTTTGTTTGACCTCTCCCGCAAGGGAAGAAAGACTGCGGCGTCCCACTCCGACGTTGGCCGCTTTTTGGTAAGCGCCGCCGCAGAGGAAATGCCTGATGACGCTGCACGACGTCGCGCTCGACGACAAGTTCGACCTTGGCAAGGAGCGCGTCTTCCTTTCCGGCGCGCAGGCTGTCGTGCGCATGCTTTTGATGCAGCGCGAGCGTGACCGCCGTGCCGGTCTCAACACCGCGGGCTTCGTCTCCGGCTATCGCGGCTCGCCGCTGGGCGGCCTCGACATGCAGCTCTGGCGGGCCAAGAAGCAGCTCGCCCAGGCCGACATCGTCTTCCAGCCCGGCCTCAACGAGGAGCTTGCCGCCACCGCCTGCTGGGGCTCGCAGCAGACCGAATTGCTGGGCGAGGGCACGCATGACGGCGTCTTTTCGGTCTGGTACGGCAAGGGGCCGGGCGTCGACCGTTCCGGCGACGTCTTCCGCCACGCCAATCTTGCCGGCTCGTCGAAGCATGGCGGCGTGCTGGCCCTGATGGGCGACGACCACATGGCCGAATCCTCGACCAATGCGCATGCCACCGAGTTCCTGTTCGTCGACACCATGGTGCCGATCCTCAATCCGGCCGGCGTCCAGGAGATCATCGACTACGGCCTCTACGGCTTTGCCATGTCGCGTTTCGCCGGCACCTGGGCGGCGATCAAATGCGTCAAGGACAACATCGAATCGTCCGCATCGGTCGACGCCTCGATCGAACGGCTCAACATCGTCATCCCTGAGTTCGACATGCCGCCGGGCGGCCTGAACATCCGCCACGAGATCGACATGCTCGGCCAGGAAGAGCGGCTGCACGAGTATAAGCGTGCCGCCGCTTCGGCCTTCATCCACGCCAACGGGCTGAACCGCATCGTCTACTCCGGCGGCCGCAATCCCAAGCTTGGCGTCATCACCATCGGCAAGAGCTATCTCGATGTCCGCCAGGCGCTGGAGGATATCGGCATCGACGAGCAGGCCGCCAACCGCATCGGCATCCGCCTGTTCAAGGTCGGCTGCCCATGGCCGCTGGATTTCCAGCACATCGCCGAGTTCGCGCGCGGCCTCGACACCATCGTCGTCGTCGAGGAAAAGCGCTCGCTGATCGAGGTGCAGCTGCGCGAGAACCTCTACGGCACCGCCACGCAACCGGTGATCGTCGGCAAGAAGGACGAGCGCGGCGACTGGCTGTTTCCGGCCAAGGGCGCGCTCGATCCTAACGAGATCGCCATCGCGCTCGGCGAACGGATCCTGCGCACCATAGGCCATTCCGAAGAGATCGCCGCGCGGGTGGCGAAGCTGCGCCAGTTCCAGGCGATGCTCGCCGACACGCTCGACATCGGCTCGCGCACGCCCTTCTTCTGCTCGGGCTGCCCGCACAATTCCTCGACCAAGGTGCCGGACGGCTCGCTGGCCGCCGCCGGCATCGGCTGCCACTTCATGGCGCTGTGGATGGACAGGAACACCGTTGGCTTCACCGCCATGGGCGGCGAGGGAGCGCAATGGGTCGGCCAGGCGCCGTTCTCCAAGCGCGACCATGTCTTCCAGAATCTCGGCGACGGCACCTACAACCATTCCGGCGTGCTGGCGATCCGCTTCGCGCTGTCGAGCGACGCCAACATTACCTACAAGATCCTCTACAATGACGCGGTGGCGATGACCGGCGGCCAGCCGCATGAGGGCGGCCTGACCGTCGACATGATCGCGAAACAAGTGCGTGCCGAGGGCGTCGACCGCATCGCCGTCGTCACCGACGAGCCGGACAAATATGCCGGCAAGGCCGAGTTCCCGGCCGGCATCACCATCCATCACCGCGACGACCTCGATCTCGTCCAGCGCGAATTGCGTGACGTGAAGGGCGTCTCGGTGCTGATCTACGACCAGACCTGCGCCGCCGAAAAGCGTCGCCGCCGCAAGCGTGGCACCTTCCCCGATCCCGACAAGCGCGTCTTCATCAATGAGTTGGTCTGCGAAGGCTGCGGCGATTGCGGCGTGCAGTCGAACTGCGTCTCGATCCAGCCGGTCGAGACCGAATTCGGCCGCAAGCGCCGTATCGACCAGTCGAGCTGCAATAAGGATTTCTCCTGCGTCAACGGCTTTTGCCCGTCCTTCGTCACCGTGCATGGCGGCAAGATCAGGAAGGCCGAAGGCATTGCCGGCAGGGCCGATCCGCTGGATGGCGTGCCCGCGCCGGCCGAGTTCCGCATGGGCGGCCAAGGCTGGGCGGCGATCATCGACGGCGTCGGCGGCACCGGCGTCGTCACCGTCGGCGCCGTGCTCGGCATGGCCGCGCATCTGGAAGGCAAGGGCTGCGGCATGATCGACATGGCCGGCCTCGCCCAGAAGGGCGGCTCGGTCTTCACCCATGTCCGCATCGCCCCGACGCCGGAGGACATCCACGCCATTCGCGTTTCGGCCGGCAAGGCCGACCTCGTGCTCGGCTGCGACCTCGTCGTCTCCGGCGCCAAGAAGGTGCTGGGCGCGGTGCGCGAGGGCCACACGATCTTTCTCGCCAACACCGCCGAGATCATGCCTGGCGAATTCACCCGTTCCGCCGATTTCTCGTTGCCGGTCGAGCGGCTGAAGAAGGCGATCCGCGCCGCTGCCGGTGAGGATAACGCGCACTTCTTCGATGCCACCCGCACGGCCACCGCTTTGTTCGGCAATTCGCTCGGCGCCAACATGTTCATGCTCGGCTTCGCCTTCCAGCATGGCGGCTTGCCGCTCTCGGCCGAAGCCGTTGAAAAGGCGATAGAATTGAACGGCGAAGCGGTGGCGATGAATGTCGCTGCTTTCCGTTGGGGCCGCCGTGCCGCGCACCAGCCCGATTTCGTGCGCGGCCTGGTCGCCCAGACCGGCAAGCCGGCGTCGAAGCCGGTCGAGACGCTGGACGACGTCATCGCCCGCCGCGCCGCGTTCCTCACCGCCTATCAGAACGCTACTTACGCCAGGCGCTATGCCGACCGCGTGGCAACGCTGCGCGCCGCTGAAGCCAAGGCCGTGCCCGGCTCGACCGCGGTGACCGAGGCCGTCGCCAGAAACCTCTTCAAGCTGATGGCGATCAAGGACGAGTATGAGGTGGCGCGGCTCTACACCGACGGCTCCTTCGCCGCCGACCTCGCCAAGCAATTCCAGAGCTACGAGAAGCTTGAATTCCATCTTGCGCCGCCGATCCTCGGCCGGCGCGGCAATGACGGCAGCCCAAGGAAATCGAGCTTCGGCCCGTGGATGATGAAGGGCTTTCGGCTGCTGGCGGCATTGAAGGGGCTGCGCGGTAGCGCCTTCGACCTGTTTGGCTACACCGCCGAGCGGCGCATCGAGCGGCGGTTGCTGAAAGAATACGAGGCCGATCTCGATCTCATCGCCGGCGCGCTGGCGCCGGGAAGGGTCGAGGCCGCGGCGGCGCTGGCTTCGGTGCCGGCGCTCATCCGAGGCTACGGCCATGTCCGCCGGGCTAGCGCCGGGAAAGCGGCGGGCGAGCGCGAGCGATTGATCGAGCGTTTGGCCCAGGCGCCAACGGAGCCGGCGCTTCGCGCGGCGGAGTGACCACGCCGGCGCCAATTTTGCATCAAACCCCTCAATTTCCTGGTCTGCCTCGCTTGTCGCAACCCTCCGCAACCGGGGTCTAATGCTGTTCTAAGCCTTTCTTAAGGCCGGTATGGCATGACAAGGCGCAGTGTTGGGCCAACGGCATGGGTAGAACAAAGACCGAGAACATCCCCGCGGATGTTTACATCCAGTTTGTGCGGTCGTTGTTCGACAACGCCCACATGCTGGTGATCGGTGGCGTTTGCTACTGGATCCTCGGATTCATGATCTACTGGCGGACGCACAACCCACTGTTTCTGGCTTTTTCTTTCGCTCTGCTCTCCATCAGCCTTTTCCGTTACTTGGGGATACGCGGCTTCCTGAAGGCAGGCGGCACCATAGCCAATGTCGAAGAGGCGAGGCAGTGGGAGCGCAACTACATCCTGAAGGGCAGCCTGCAGGGCCTCGGGCTCGGCTCGCTGTGCTTCATATCGATCTATGTTTATCCCGATCCTTTCGCCGAGCTGGCCGCGACGTCGCTGACCATCGCGACCCTGGTCACGGTCGTCGGCCGCAACTACGGCTCGCCGCAGATGGTGCGGATTTTCTCCGTGACCTTCATCGGTCCGGCGGCGCTGGGGCTCCTGCTGCGCATGGATTTCCCCTCGGTCCTGCTCGGCCTGATGATCATCCCGCTGACCTTCATCACCATCAACAGCGCCGACCATGTCCGCAACGTGCTCTTTTCCGCCGTCATCGGCCACAAGCAGGCCAGGAACCTGACGCGCCGGTTCGACCGCGCGCTCAACACCATGTCGCATGGCCTGGTCATGCTCGGCCCCGACGGGCGCGTCGCGGTGGCCAATGCCGAAGCCGCCCGCCTGATGTCGCTGAAATCGGGCGATGCGTTGCTCGGACGCTCGATCCACGGCCTTCTGATGCGCGGCGTCGCCGGCGGCATGCTGGCGCCGAAAGACTGCCGCTACATCGAGGCGCAGCTGACGCGCGCGCTGCGCGAAGGCCGCGACCGCAAGGTTCTGGTCTCACTCGCCAATGGCCAGCACTACGAATTCTCCGCCCGTGAAGGCAGCCAGGAATTGGGCGTCATCACCTTCGAGGACGTGACGGCTCGCGTCGAGGCGGAGGAGAAGATCCGCTTCATGGCGCGCTACGACAATCTGACCGGCCTGCCGAACCGCGCCTATTTCCACGAGCTGGTCGGCGAGGCCATGGCCTCCGGCGACCAGGAGCGGCTCTGCGGCCTCGCGGTGCTCGATCTCGACGACTTCAAGAGCGTCAACGACACGCTTGGACATCCGGTCGGCGACGGACTGATCTATGCAGTGGCCGAGCGTCTCGCCGCGATCGCCGGACCGGGCATCACCGTCAGCCGCTTCGGCGGCGACGAGTTCATGGTCTTCTTCGACCGGGTCGAGGACGAGAGCCATCTCAGCACCCTGCTCGACGAGATTTTCGCGGACCTGCAGGGCGAGGTGGACGTCGCCGGCCACGGGCTGCGCATCCAGGCCAGCGGTGGCGCGGTGCTCTCCAGGGTCAAGGATACCGACGCGGACGCCATGATCGTCAAGGCCGACCTTGCCCTCTACAAGGCCAAGGAGCTCGGCAAGAACAGCTGGCGGCTGTTCGAGGCAGCCATGGATGCCGCCTTCCGCAATCGCCAGCTGATGAAGGCCGATCTTCGCAATGCCGTGCAGGCCAGGGAATTGCGCGTCGTCTATCAGCCGATCGTGGCCGTCGACACCATGCGCATCGCCAGTTGCGAGGCACTCTGCCGTTGGGACCACCCCGATCTCGGCCCGGTCTCGCCAAGCGTCTTCATCCCGCTCGCCGAGGAGATGGGCATCGTTTCCGACATCAGCACGTTCGTGCTCGAGGCAGCCTGCGCCGAATGCTCCAAATGGCCGGCCCAGACCAGCGTGTCGGTCAACCTCTCGGCCAAGGACTTCCGCAGCCGCGACATCGTCCAGAAGGTCAGGGACGCGTTGGCCAAGTCGGGCCTGGCGGCGCACCGGCTCGAAATCGAGGTCACCGAGACCGCCTTGCTCGACGACAAGTCGCTGACGCGCGAGTCGATCGAGGAATTGAAGGCGCTTGGCGTGCGCATCGCGCTTGACGATTTCGGCACCGGTTACTCCAGTCTGAGCTATCTCCACAAGCTGCCGCTCGACAAGATCAAGATCGACCGCTCCTTCCTGGTCGACGTCAACCAGAACCGGCAGTCGCTCGATCTTCTGAAGGGCATCGTCAGCCTGTCCCGGACGCTGGGCCTCTCCGTTACCATCGAAGGCGTCGAGACCTTCGAGCAACTGAAGACGCTGGTTCATTCGGTCAAGCCGGACTTCGTGCAGGGCTTCCTCTTCGGCGCCGCGCTCAGCGCGTCGGGCATCGAGACGATGTCGAGCGTCACATGGCCCTTCGCCGCGGACCTGCGTATCGCCGGCAAACGGACAGCCAGCTAAGCAATCCCAGGAAAAGTATGGACCGGTTCTCCGGTCGAATTGCGTTTAAAGGCAGGCGGGTGCGCGCTCTTAAGAAACGCGGCCTGCTCAAGCATAGTCTAAACCCGCTACGCCTCGCGTTTCCAAGCTTTAAATCCAAACCGATCTTGATGGTGGATTTCAGGTGGGGGCAGATAACTGCCCACGGTGGAATTTGCTTCTTTCTCCTACAGCAGGCACGGCCATTAAGGTTAACAAGCGGTAAATCAGCGATCGCGAATTTTCAGCTTGTGTCTCATTTCAAGTCGAATAGCCTATTCATAGGCGGAATTCGAGGACGGACAATAATGGAAGCTGCGGCTAAGGGTGCGTCGGCTGGCGCCAGCTCAAAGGCTGACTCCCTGCTCAATCGTACGATGATGCAGCTTCTGGAGCATGTCGAATATCGCCTCATCACCGGGGGCGAGGATCTCGAGGCGATCTACCGGCTCCGCTACCAATCCTATCTCAAATCCGGCATGTGCGGCCCGATCGCCAGCGGGATGTTCGAGGATCGCTGGGATAATCTGCCCAATTCCTACCGGTTCGGCGTCTATTGCTACGGTGAATTGGTCAGCACATTGCGCTTTCACTATATTTCCGCCGCGCAGCCATACTCGCCGTCGATCGACGCCTATCCGGAAGTCCTCCTCGAACGACTTGCCCGTGGCGAAACCTTCATCGACGGAACCCGCTTCGCGACCGATCCCGACGCCGCGCCGGCGCCCGGCGTGCTGCCCTTCCTGACACTCCGGATCGCCATGGTGGCCTCCAATTATTTTGGCCAGGACTCGGTGTTGACCCCGGTCAAGGTCGAGCATTCTCATTTCTATGCTCGGTTCTTCAATGCCGTGCAGAAGAGCGAGGCCAAGCAGTTCCCGGGCGTTCTCGCCCCGATCGCGCTGTTCGAAATCCCGGCCGGCGAGAATATGCGCCGCACGCTCGAACGGTTCCCCTTCTACCAATCGACGCCGACGGAGCAACGGCTGATGTTCGGTAATCCGGCGATCAACCGGCTGACGCCGCTCTCCATCGTGCCGACGGCGAAATATTATCGCGCCGCTGCCTGAGGCGAACCTTTCGCTGGCTGGGCCGTTATCAGGTCCGCAGCCCAGTAAGACGGCGAATAGCGCCTGTCGCAGGAAAGGACCCGCTCCATGACCATCCATTCGTTTGCGCTGACGCCGCTGATCTCGCTGATCGCCGGCGTGCTGATCCTGGTGGTGCCGCGGCTCCTCAACTACATCGTCGCGCTTTACCTGATCGTCGTCGGCCTGCTTGGCCTGTTCCCGCATCTCGCCAGCTGAATTCTTGCGCCGGCCGCACGCGCGAAGGCACGGCATCCAATTTCAATTTTCCTTTGACGCTGTTGTCGCGGGCAGTGCGGCAATAGCGCCATTGCTCTTGGTTCGGCTTTTCGCTATGTGCCTCAAAGGCTTTTTCGAAGGGGTACTTCCATGGCTGATCACTCGCCGACCGGTCCTGTCGAGCTTGGCGCGCAGATGGACTATGCCGAGCATGACCGTACCTACAAGGGCTTTCTCGGCCTCGCCAAATACGGCTCGCTGGTCTGTGCCGCCATCCTCATCGCGATGGCCTTCGGCTTCTTCGTCGGCGGCTTCTTCTCGGCGTTGATCGTGTTCATCCTGGTTAACGCCGTAGGCGCTCTCATTCTGCGGTAGACTTCCCAAGCCCATTGCCCTCGACGTCGCCGGACGTCCCGGCCGACGCCTTGCGTAATCAAGGTTCCAGCCGAAAGGATCATCCGGTGGGACAAATCATATTCATCCCTCGTGAGATTGACCCGAACGAGCCGCGCGTCGCGGCCTCGCCGGAGACGGTCAAGCGTCTGGCCGGCCTCGGCTTCGACGTGATCGTCGAAAAGGGCGCCGGCCTCGGCTCTCGCATCCCTGACCAGGATTTCGCCACCGCCGGCGGCACGATCGGAACGGCGGCCGACGCCAGGAAGGCCGACGTCGTCCTGAAAGTGCGCCGGCCAACGGATGCCGAGCTGAAGGGCTACAAGCCGGGCGCTGCCGTTATCGCCATCATGGATCCCTATGGCAATGATGCCGCCGTGGCCGCGATGGCCAAGGCCGGCATCACCGCTTTCTCTATGGAGTTCATGCCGCGCATCACGCGCGCGCAGGTCATGGATGTGTTGTCCTCGCAGGCCAACCTCGCCGGCTACCAGGCGGTGATCGATGCGGCGGGCGAATATGACCGTGCGCTACCGATGATGATGACGGCGGCGGGCACCGTGCCGGCAGCCAAGACCTTCATCATGGGCGTCGGTGTCGCCGGCCTGCAGGCGATCGCCACTGCGCGCCGCCTCGGCGCCGTCGTCACCGCCACCGACGTACGCCCGGCGGTGAAGGAACAGGTGCAGTCGCTCGGCGCCAAGTTCCTGGCCGTCGAGGACGAGGAATTCAAGGCGGCCGAGACAGCCGGCGGCTACGCCAAGGAAATGTCGAAGGAATACCAGGCCAAGCAGGCCGCGCTCACCGCCGAGCACATCGCCAAGCAGGATATCGTCATCACCACGGCGCTGATCCCTGGACGTCCGGCGCCGAAGCTGGTCTCGGCCGCCATGGTCGCCTCGATGAAGCCGGGTTCGGTGATCATCGACCTTGCGGTCGAGCGCGGCGGCAATGTCGAGGGCGCGGTTCCCGGCAAGGTCGTGACGACGGAAAACGGCGTCAAGATCGTCGGCCATCTCAATGTGCCTGGCCGCGTCGCGGCATCGGCCTCGCTGCTTTACGCCAAGAACCTCTATGCCTTCCTCGAAACCATGGTCGACAAGGCGGCGAAGCAGCTTGCCATCAGGCGCGATGACGAACTGGTCAAGGCGACCATGCTGACCGACGGTGGCAAGGTGGTGCATCCGAACTTCGCCAAGGCGGCCGAAGAGCCGCGCACCGAGCCGGCAGCCGTCCCGGCCAAGACCATGGTCGCCGACGCGACCGAGAAGAAGCCGGCGAGGAAATCCGCTACGGGCAAATCCGCAGCCAAGTCGCCCTCGTCCAAGTCAGAAGGGACCGCGTGATGGACGCCTTGCAGAAAGCCCTTGACCAGCTCGATCAGGCGACCGCCGCCGTCAAGCTCGCGGTGCAGAACATGGCAACCGCGCCGGGTGCCGGAGCGGCCGGTGACGCGGCACACGCGCTCTCGGGCGGCGCCGTCGATCCCTTCGTCTTCCAGTTCGCCATCTTCGTGCTGGCGATCTTCGTCGGCTATTATGTCGTGTGGTCGGTGACCCCGGCGCTGCACACGCCGCTGATGGCCGTCACCAACGCCATCTCCTCGGTCATCGTCGTCGGCGCGTTGCTCGCCGTCGGAATCTCGGCTTCGGGCCTTGCCGCCGGCTTCGGCTTCGTCGCCCTGGTGCTGGTTTCGGTCAACATCTTCGGCGGCTTCCTGGTCACCCAGCGCATGCTCGCCATGTACAAGAAGAAGGAAAAGTGACGTGACCGTCAATCTCGCCTCCTTCCTCTACCTCGTCTCCGGCATCCTGTTCATCCTGGCGCTGCGCGGGCTCTCGCACCCGACCACCAGCCGGCGGGGCAATCTCTTCGGCATGATCGGCATGGCGATCGCCATTGCCACGACCCTGGCGCTGGCTCTGCCTTTGGCGCCCTCGGTGGGCCGTTTCGGCCTGATCGTGCTGGGGCTGGCGATCGGGGGCGGCATCGGCGCCGTCACCGCGCGCCGTATCGCCATGACCTCGATGCCGCAGCTGGTCGCTGCCTTCCACTCTCTCGTCGGCTTTGCCGCCGTCATGGTCGCGGCCGCCGCCATGTACGCGCCGGAAAGCTTCAGGATCGGCACGGCGGGCGACATCCACGCCGAAGCGCTGATCGAGATGAGCCTTGGCGTGGCTATCGGCGCCATCACCTTCACCGGCTCGGTCATCGCCTTCCTGAAGCTCGACGGTCGCATGTCCGGCAAGCCGATCATGATCGGCGGCCGCCATCTCATCAACATCGCGCTAGGCGTAGCACTTGTGGTGCTGATCGTGCTTCTGGTCACCACCGAAGCCAAGCTCGTCTTCTGGCTGATCGTGCTGGCCTCGCTGGTGCTCGGCGTGCTGTTGATCATCCCGATCGGCGGCGCCGACATGCCGGTCGTGGTGTCGATGCTGAACTCCTATTCGGGTTGGGCGGCGGCGGCACTCGGCTTCACCCTCGGCAACCTGGCGCTGATCATCACCGGCGCACTGGTCGGCTCGTCCGGCGCGATCCTGTCCTACATCATGTGCAAGGGCATGAACCGCTCCTTCATCTCGGTCATCCTCGGCGGCTTCGGCGGCGAGACGGCCGTGGCGGCGGACGACGGCATCGAGCGCACCGTCAAGCAGGGCTCGGCCGACGACGCGGCCTATCTGATGATGAACGCGCAGAAGGTCATCATCGTGCCGGGCTACGGCATGGCGGTCGCCCAGGCGCAGCACGCGCTCCGCGAAATGGCTGACAAGCTCAAGGCCAACGGCGTCGAGGTGAAATACGCCATCCACCCAGTCGCCGGCCGCATGCCCGGCCACATGAACGTCCTTTTGGCGGAAGCGAACGTCCCTTACGACGAAGTGTTCGAGCTGGAGGACATCAACTCCGAATTCGCGCAGGCCGACGTCGCCTATGTCATCGGCGCCAATGACGTCACCAACCCGTCAGCGCGCGACGACAAGGCCTCGCCGATCTACGGCATGCCGATCCTCGACGTCGACAAGGCCCGAACCTGCCTGTTCGTCAAACGCTCGCTCGGCTCCGGCTATGCCGGCATCGACAACACGCTGTTCTACAAGGACGGCACCATGATGCTGCTCGGCGACGCCAAGAAGATGACCGAGGAAATCGTCAAGGCCATGGATCACTGAGCCGCAACTTCTGCAGGAAAGTTGTCGGCCCGCAACTTCTGCAAGAAGTTGTCAGCCTACCCGCAACCTTCCGCGGAAGCCAACCATCGGATTCCAGAAAGCCCGGCTTCGCGCCGGGCTTTTGCTTTTGAACGGCACCGGCGGCGGAGTTCAACAAATCGTCAGCAAAACCGCTTCCGCTGCCCGCATCAATTCCTTGGAAGCGCCATTTTTCCCTGCCGGGTTGGAAGGACAAATCGTCCTGAAGGGAAGTCCCGGAGATGCGGAAAGCCGCAGCCATCGGCCTGATCGTGCTCTCGGGGTTTTTCACCGGGGGTAAGAGCCTGGCCGCGGATGTTGCGCCGATCGGCGCGGCGGCAACCAGTGTAGCGACCAAGGATACCGCGAATCCTTCCCCGGTAGGCTTTGAAGTCGTCCATATTCCCAATGGCAGCGAAGCGCCGCTGGTTGCCGGTGTCTGGTATCCGACAACCGGCGAGCCGCACGATGTGCCCCTGGAGGACTTCAAACAGCGGGTCGTGCCGTCCGGGTCCGGTCGAGGGCCATGCGCTGCCGCTTATCGTGATCTCGCATGGCGGCGGCGGATCCTACGCCGGCCACTATGATACGGCGCTCGCATTGGCGGAGGCCGGCTTCATAGTCGCCGCGGTCAGGCAGGCCGGCGATACTCATGACGATCAGAGCAAAGTGCTGATGCTGTGGCGCCGGCCCGCCCAGCTGAGCCGGCTGATCGATTTCATGCTGAAGGACTGGCAGGGTCATGCCGAAATCGATCAGCAGCGCATCGGCGCCTTCGGATTCTCGAATGGCGGCTTCACCGTGCTCGTCGAGGCCGGGGGCGTGCCCAAGCTCGACAGGATCGACCCATATTGCTCGGCAAACCCCGAGCACGATCTTTGCGCCGCCCTGGCGGAAGCGGGCATCCATTCAGTTGCGCAAGTGCCCCGGCCACCGCCGGATGCCTGGAAGCCCGATCGGCGTGTCCGCGCCATCGCAGCCGCCGCGCCGGCCTTCGGTTTCGTCTTCGACAGCGCCGATCTCGCTTCGGTGCAGATCCCGGTGCTGCTATGGCGCGCGGCCGACGACCGGCATCAACCCGACCCCTGGTATGAAGGACACATCCGTTCGGCGTTGCCGCATCCGCCGGAGTACCATGTCGAGCCCCTGGCGGGCCACTACGCCTTCCTGCCGCCATGCAGCGCTCAAATGCGCGCCGCCGTTCCCAGGATCTGCGCCGACGCGCCTGGCTTCGACCGGGCGGCGTTTCACCAGCGCCTGAACGCGGCGCTGGTAAGTTTCTTCGAACGATCGCTCAGATATCCAGATTAGCGACCGACAGCGCGTTGTCCTGGATGAACTCGCGCCGGGGCTCGACTTCGTCGCCCATCAGCCGCGAGAACAGCGAGTCGGCGTCGGTCGCGTCATTGACCTTGACCTGCAGCAGCGAGCGAACGTTCGGGTCGAGCGTGGTTTCCCAGAGCTGCTCGGCATTCATCTCGCCGAGGCCCTTGTAGCGCTGCATGGTGAGCCCCTTGCGGCCGGAAGCGAACACCGCATTGAGCAGCGCCAGCGGGCCCGAAAGCAGCTCCGAGCTCTCCTTGCGGCGGAGCGTCGGCTGCTCGCCATAGACTTCCGTCAGGCGCGAGGCGTAGCGGTCGAGCTGACGCGCGTCTGCCGAAGCGATCAACCCGGCATCGAGCTGCACCACATCCTTGACGCCGCGCACCGTGCGTTCGAACACATAGCCGCCGGAGCCGTCATTGGAGGCCGAGAGCCGGCCGGTCCAGCCGCGCTCGGTTTCCTCGGCGATCATGTCGAGCCGCTGGGCGACACGCTCGGCCATGGCGTTGGCGCGGCCGAGATCGGCAAGCACGTCGGCGTTGAGCGCGCCCGCGATTGCCGCCTGCTCGACGACGCTGCGGTTGTAACGCGTGTGCAGCCCGTTGATCAGCTGGCGCACGGCCAGCGCGTCGCTGACCGAGCTGAGGAGATCCTGGCCGGTCCGCACTTCGCCGGAAGCAAGCGCCAGGGAAGCCTCGTCGAGGCCCGACTCGATCAGATATTCCTCATAGGCGCTTTCGTCCTTGAGATATTGCGAGCTTTTTCCCCGCGTCACTTTGTAGAGCGGCGGCTGGGCGATATAGAGATGGCCGCGCTCGATCAGTTCCGGCATCTGCCGGAAGAAGAAGGTGAGCAGCAGCGTGCGGATGTGGGCGCCGTCGACGTCCGCGTCCGTCATCAGGATGATCTTGTGGTAGCGCAGCTTGTCGGCGTTGAACTCGTCCTTGCCGATCGAGGTGCCGAGCGCGGTGATCAGCGTGCCGATCATGTCGGACGAGAGCATGCGGTCGAAGCGCGCTCGCTCGACGTTCAGGATCTTGCCGCGCAGCGGCAGGATCGCCTGGTTCTGCCGCGAGCGCCCGCCCTTGGCCGAGCCGCCGGCGGAGTCACCCTCGACGATGAAGATTTCCGACTTCGCCGGGTCGCGCTCCTGGCAGTCGGCAAGCTTGCCGGGCAGCGAGGTGACGCCGAGCGTGCTCTTGCGCGTGATGTCGCGCGCCTTGCGCGCGGCTTCGCGGGCGGCGGCCGCCTGGATCACCTTCTCGACCACCACCCTGCCTTCGCTCGGATGCTCTTCCAGCCAGGTGCCGAGCGCCTCGTTGACCAGGCTCTCCACCACCGGCCGCACCTCGGACGAGACCAGCTTGTCCTTGGTCTGCGAGGAGAATTTCGGGTCCGGCACCTTGACCGAGAGAACGGCGGTCAACCCTTCGCGGCAGTCGTCGCCGGTGAGCGAGACCTTTTCCTTCTTGGTCTGGCCGGACGATTCGCCGTAGCCGGTGATCTGCCTGGTCAGCGCCGCGCGGAAACCGGCCAGATGCGTGCCGCCGTCGCGCTGCGGGATGTTGTTGGTGAAGGCCAGCACATTCTCGTGGTAGCTGTCGTTCCACCACATCGCCACTTCGACGGTGATGCCGTCGCGCTCGGCGCGGATGGCGATCGGCGTCTCGATCAGCGGCTTCTTCACCCGGTCGAGATATTTGACGAACTCTTCCAGCCCGCCGTCATAGTGCAACTCGTGGCGTAGGACGTCCGCATGGCGAGCGTCGATCAGGATGATGCGTACGCCGGAATTGAGGAAGGCGAGCTCGCGCAGCCGGTGTTCCAGCGTGTTGTAGTCGAACTCGACCATGGTGAAGGTCTCGGTCGACGGGAAGAAGGTGATCTCGGAGCCGCTGCGGCCCTCATTGGTGCCGGGCTGCTTGTCCTGAACGTAGCTGCCGGTCACCTTCAGCGGCGCATCGGCATTGCCATGCGTGAAGCTCATTTCGTAGATTTCGCCGTTGCGGCGAATCTTGAGCTTCAGCCAGGCTGAAAGCGCGTTGACCACCGACACGCCGACGCCGTGCAGGCCGCCGGAAACCTTGTAGGAATTCTGGTCGAATTTGCCGCCGGCATGCAGCTGCGTCATGATCACTTCGGCCGCCGACACGCCCTCCGAGGGGTGGATATCGGTCGGAATGCCGCGGCCATTGTCGATGACGGTGACCGATCCGTCGGGATTGAGCGTCACCGAAACGAGGTCGGCGTGGCCGGCCAGCGCCTCGTCGATGGCGTTGTCCACCACCTCATAGACCATGTGATGCAGGCCCGAGCCGTCGTCGGTGTCGCCGATATACATGCCCGGCCGCTTGCGCACGGCATCCAACCCCTTCAAAACCTTTATGGAATCGGCGCCGTACTCGGCTTCCGCGCCATTGGCGCTTTCGGTCTGGTCGCTCATGAAAACCTGTCTGATTGATGTCACTGGCCCGGCGCGGAAAAATGGCCGCGAATCGCGCCGTTTTGATGTCCTAGATATAGGCGCAAACGGCTGCTTTTCCAAGGTTTGCGGCCATTTTGCCGGCTTGGCGGCGAGGCCTTTCCGCGCCTGACGCGAATACGGTTCCTGGCGTGTCGACGGGAAGCGTCGATGAGACACATAGGCCGCGCCCAAGCGCGGCCTGACAATTGCCTTCCCGGTGCCTATTCGGCGGCGCGCAGCGTCTTCAGCGCCTCGCTCCAGCGGGACAATTCGTCGAGCATCGTCTTTACGCCGCCCCGCACCTGTTCGCTGGCGTGGTATGCACGGTTCTGGTCGAGCAACGTCGCATAGGCGGGCAGCGCCACGCCTTCCGGGATCGGCATGACGCCGACGGAGGTGAGCAGCGGCTTCAAGGCCTGCGCCGCGCGCAGGCCCCCGGACACGCCGCCATAGCTGAAGATCGCCGCCGGCTTGTAGCGCCATTCATGGAGCAGATAGTCGATGGCGTTCACGATCGCCGGCGCCACGAAGTAATTGTATTCGGGCGCCACGAACACGAAGGCGTCGGCGGCATCGATCGCCTGCGACCACGCCTTGGTGTGGTCGTTCTCGTATTTGCGCAGGCGCGGATGATGCGGCTCGTCGAGCATGGGCAGGTTGAACGCGGCGATGTCGGTCAGCACCGGCTCGAACTTGCCGTGCTCGCGCGCGAAGCCCTCGAGCCATCCGCCGAAGATCGGCCCGGCGCGTCCCGGCCGCGTGCTGCCGATGATGATGTCCAGACGATGCTTCACTTTGGCCTCCTAGCTTTACGGTATCCGTTGGTGACTAAAGCATGCTCCCACCGGCAACAAGCAGGCATTTGCGGGCGCCGGTCACATTCCGGCGAGACGCGGCAGCCGGGTATGGCGCTCGTTCTCATGGACGCCGGCTTCATCGGGCACTACATTTGCCGCTGTCAGCGGAGCATGCCTCATGGACACCAAGCCCGCCCCCTTCGTGCCGCCGGCGCCGAAGCCGCGCACTGAGCCGCCCTCGACGCTGGAGATGATGCGCATCGTCTACCGCAACCCGCTCGAATTGTGGGGCGAGCACACCTATAACGAGCCTTGGATCTCGGCGAATGGTGTTGGTGGACATCTGATCGTCGCCAACGATCCCGGCCTCATCCGCCACGTGCTGATCGACAATGCCAAGAACTACAAGATGGCGACGGTGCGCCAGATGATCCTGCGCCCGATCCTGCGCGACGGCCTTCTCACCGCCGAGGGCGAGGTCTGGAAGCGCTCGCGCAAGGCGATGGCGCCGGTGTTCACGCCGCGCCACATCTTCGGCTTCGCCGCGCCGATGCTGAAGCGCACGCTGGAATTCGTCACCCGCTACGAGGCGGGTGGCATGTCCGACATCGCCCACGACATGACGCTGCTCACCTATGACATCCTGGCCGAGACGCTGTTTTCCGGCGAGATCGCCGGCGAGCCGGGCAGCTTCGCCAAGGAAATCGACCGCCTGTTCGAGACCATGGGCCGCGTCGATCCGCTCGATCTTCTCCGCGCCCCGGAATGGCTGCCTAGGCTCACCCGCATCCGCGGCCGCAAGACCATGGCCTATTTCCGCAACATCGTCGCCGGCACGGTGAGGATGCGCGAAGAGCGGATGAAGCGCGATCCCGATGGCGTGCCGCAGGACTTTCTCACGCTTCTGCTGCGCGCCGAGGGACCGGACGGGCTGACCCGCGCCGAGGTCGAGGACAACATCATCACCTTCATCGGCGCCGGCCATGAAACGACCGCGCGGGCGCTGGGCTGGGCGATCTATTGCCTGGCGGAAGCGCCTTGGGAGCGCGACAAGGTCGAGCAGGAGATCGACGCGGTGCTGGCCCGCGAGCCCGATCCGACGAAGTGGCTGGACGCCATGCCGTTCACCCGCGCCGCTTTCGAGGAGGCGTTGCGGCTCTATCCGCCGGCGCCCTCGATCAACCGCGAGCCGATCGAGCCGGAGACCTGGAACGGCCTTTACATCCCGAAATACGCCGCCGTGCTGGTGATGCCCTGGGTCGTGCACCGCCACAGAAAACTTTGGGATCGGCCGGACGCCTTCATGCCGGAGCGTTTCCATCCGGAGAACCGAGACCGGATCGACCGCTTCCAGTATCTGCCCTTTGGCGCCGGGCCGCGCGTCTGCATCGGCGCCAGCTTCGCCATGCAGGAGGCGATCATCGCTTTGGCGATCCTGTTGTCGCGCTTCCGCTTCGACGCGACGGCCGAAACGCGGCCGTGGCCCGTGCAGAAGCTCACAACGCAGCCACAGGGCGGCCTGCCGATGCAGGTCTCCCGTCGGACTTAAGGGAGATCCTAACGGTCGGCGATCGGCCGGCGCTGCTGGAACTGGCCGGCGGCGCGGAAGCGCCAGAGATAGCTCGGCAGGATGGTGGCGATCGCCTGCGGCTGAATGCCTAGCCCGGCAAGCGTCCTGGCGGCCTTGGCGGCTTCGTCCGAGACGATGTTGTGCTCGCGCAGCTGCAGCACCTGGTCCTTGGTCAGCAGCGGATTGGGCAGCAGCTGGAGGATCGAGGCCTGGATGTTCGCCACCCAGAACGGCACCGGCACCAGCAGGCGACGACGCTCGACGACCATCAGCAGCTCTTCCATGCATTGCTTGAAGGTCAGCACCTGCGGGCCGCCGAGCTCATAGATCTGGCCGCCCTTGATCTTGCCGTCGACCGAGCGCGCCACCGCTTCGGCGACGTCGCCGACATAGACGGGCTGGAACTTGTTCTGTCCGCCGCCGATCAGCGGCAGCACCGGCGAGTAGCGCGCCATGTTGGCGAAGCGATTGAAGAAGCTGTCTTCCGGTCCGAAATTGATCGACGGCCGTAAGATGACGGCGTCCGCAATCGTGTCGAACACGGCTTTCTCGCCGAGCGCCTTGGTCCGGGCATAGTCGGACGGCGAATTGAGATCGGCGCCGAGCGCCGAGATGTGGGTAAGGCCGGCGCCGACCGAGCGCGCGGCCTCCGCGACGGCGCGCGCGCCGAAATCGTGCACGGCGCCGAATTTCTGGCGGCCGGTCTCGTGCAGGATCGCGACGAGATTGACGACGTGGTCGGCGCCCTGCACGGCGCGGTCGATCGACCAGCGCACGCGCACATTAGCCTGCACCGGCTGGATCTGGCCGACATTGCCGAGCGGCTGCACATGGCCGGCAAGGTCGGGCCGCCGGCATGCGACCCGGATGCGGTAGCCGCGCTTGGCCAGCGCCCGCACGACATGGCGACCGACGAAACCCGAGCCGCCGAAGACGACGACGAGCTTGGGGGTCTGCAGGATTTCGGTCATGACTGGCTCCGCGCGAGTGCTTGGCTGAAGCCGTTTCTTAATCCGTTTCTCGCCAAAGGCAAAGAGCGACCGGAAGTCGCCGCCGTCTTGTTTTTGAACTCGCCCGGGACGCGGCTCCCACCGCTTTTGGATAGAACAGAAAACCCCGCCGAAGCGGGGTTTTCCGGGCAGTGTCCACGCCGAAGCAGGGTCCAACGAGGCGGCCTGACCTGAGACGGTATCAAGGTGGCGTGAAGCAAGCACGCCCGCCCCCGCCCTGAACGCCCGGCACGGCGCCGCCAACCGCGAGCCGGATGAAGCCAACGAGCGGCTCGCGGTATGGGGTGCCGGATATGGGTCGTGTCAGGTCGGGAAAAGGTTCAATCGCGGGAGAAAATCAGGCGGAATAACGCTCGGCGAATTCAGAAATGCGCTGTACAACCGCCTTGGACGTGGCAATGCCGCGTGCCTTTGCCTTCTCCGCGGCTTCGGCCCGGGACCGGCCGGGAATATGCACGCCATAGCGTCGCCGCAGCCGGTCGAGCTGATCCTTCATGCGCTGCTCGAACTCCGGATCGAGCAGCTTGGGCTCGATGGCGAGTACGAAGAGGCCGGTTCCGGGGCTGTCCGGCCCGCCGGAGAACCAGGGCGCGTCGAGCGACCAGTTGGCGCCGGAAATGCCCGCGGCCAGCACCTCGACCATCAGCGCGATGTTGGCGCCGCGCTGACCGCCAAAGGCAAGCATCGCACCTTTCATCGCCGCCGCCGAATCGGTGGTCGGGTTGCCGCTGACGTCCAGCGCCCAGCCTTCGGGGATATTCTTGCCCTCCTCGGCCGCCTTGCGGATGTTGACGAAGGCGGTGGCGCTCGACGACTGGTCGATGATCAAAGGTGGCCCGTCGGCGGCGGGCGACGCAAAGGACATCGGGTTGGTGCAATAGACCGGCTTGATCGAGCCTGAGCCGGCGAGCACCGCCGGCCCGTTGGTGGCGGCGAAGGACACCAGCCCCTGCTCGGCCAGCCGTCCGGTGAAATAGCCGAGCGCGCCGCATGTATAGGCGTTCTTTTGCGAGAAGATCGCCACACCGAACAGCTTCGCCGCCTTGACGAGATCCTCGATGCTGCGGTCGAAGCCGGTATGGGCAAGCCCGCCGCGCGCATCCGAAAGATAGACCGCGAGCGCCGGCCTTGTGATGACCGGATCGGCATTGCCGTCGATACGGCCGGCTTCGATCGCTTCCAGATAATCGATGAAATGCGACAGGCCGACGCTCGACAGGCCCTCGGCTTCCGCCGCGATGATCGAGGCGGTCAGCGACTGCGCCGCCTCCTCATTGGCGCCGGCGCCGAGCGCCGCCATCCGGCATAGGCCTGTTGCCTGTTCGAGACTGAGTTGCATGGTGAGCCTTGGTGAATGGTGAATAGTGAATAGTGGTCTTAGACGAGGGCGCGAAAATTGCGACCATTTACCATTCACTATTCACCATTCACTACCCGATCTTCACCGGAATCCGAGCCTCGATCCGGCTGAAGGCGAAGACCAGGATGCCGGTGATCGTCATATAGATCAGCGCCAGCAAGAGCAAAGGCTCGTAGGTCAGATAGGTGTCCTGGCGCACCTTGGAGGAGACCGCGAAGATGTCGATGACGCTGATCGTCGCCACCAGCGGCGTCGACTTCAACTGCAGCACCGTTTCGCCGGTCAAGGTCGGCAGTGCCCGGTAAAAAGCCTGGGGCAGCCAGATGCGGCGGAAGATTTTCCAGCGGCTCATGCCGAACGCGCGGGCGGCTTCCAACTGCCCGCGTGGCACGCCGGCAAAGGCGCCGCGCATCACCTCGCCTTCATAACCGGCGAAGGACAAGGTCAGCGCCACCACGCCATACGGCCAGGCTTGCCGCAGATACGGCCAAAGCCACGATTCACGGATCCACGGATATTGCGGGAAGATCGAGCCGAGGCCGTAATAGAGAAGCCAGAGCTGTAAGAGCAGTGGCGTTCCCCGGATGATGGTGCAGAAGACCTTCGCCGGCGCCGAAAACCAGATCGGCCCGCCGGCCTGGGCGAGCCCCAGCGGCACGGCAAGCGCAAAGCCCAGCGCGCAGGTGACGGCGAGAATCCAGAGCGCCCGCCAGATGCCCATCAGGCCCATTTCCCAATATTGCGGCAGCCAGTCCCAGCGCATGAAGAAGGCTGCGCAAAGGACGAGGGCCAAGGCTATCAGGATCAGCACGATGCGGTGCGGCTTGAGCCAGATCGAGGCGCGCGCCGCCATGTTGATCGCGGAGGCTTCGGCCGACATCAGCGTGCCTCCTTGACGGAGGGCATGCCGCGTCGCGACCAAGCCTCGACGCGGCCGATGACCAGGTTGGAGAACAGCGAGAGCGCGAGATAGAGCGCGCCGGCCGCGAGATAGAAGATGAGATAGGCCTTGGTGACGCCCGCCGCCTGGCGCGTCGCCAGCGTCAGTTCGAAAAAGCCGACGACGGCGAGCAGCGCGGTGTCCTTGGTGGCGATCAGCCAGAGATTGGCGAGACCGGGAAGGGCGAAAGGCAGCATGGCCGGTACCGTGACGCGTCGCAGCATCAGGCCCGGCGACATGCCGTAGGCGCGGGCCGCTTCGATCTGGCCTTGCGGGATGGCCAGGATAGCGCCGCGGATCACTTCCGTCGAATAGGCGCCCTGGACGAAACCAAGCACGAAAATACCGGCCGCCAGCCCGCTGATATCGACGCGCTGGTAGCCCATTGCCGTCAACACCTGGTTGATGAGATCGGTGCCTGCGTAATAGAGCAGTAGGATCAGCACCAGTTCCGGCACGGCGCGGACCACTGTGGTGTAGATGGCCAGCAGATCGCGTGTCACCGGACCGCCATAGAGCTTGCCGAAGGCGCCGGCGGTGCCGATCATCAGGCCGAGGCAGGTGGCGCCGATGGCGATCTCGATCGAATGCAGCAACCCGACCAGAAGCGTGCCGCCCCAGCCGGGCGCCACGGGTGACAGGAGTTCCATGATGCCGGCCGCGGAGGCCGGAAGAAAGGCGTCGATCAGCTTCGCCCCCGGATTGCTGGCGAGCCACTGACGGCCAGGTCAGCGGCAGGCGTGCGTTGCAAGGATCGGGCATGGCGCGGACGCCATGCCCTCACTCATTTGCGAGAGGGTTCAGTTCGACTGCGTGGCGCCGCCATAGATGTCGAAGTCGAAATACTTCTTCGAGATCTCGTCATACTTGCCGTTGGAGCGGATCGCCTTGATGCCGGCGTTGAACTTTTCCTTGAGCGCGGTGTCTTCCTTGCGGATGCCGGCGCCGACGCCCGGTCCAAGCACCTCGTCGTCCGGAGCCACCATGCCCTTCAGGTCGCAGCAGGCCTTGCCTTGGTCGGTCTTGAGGAATTCGCCGAGGGCGATGGAATCGGCCTGCACCGCGTCGAGACGGCCGGCGGCCAGATCGTTGTTGGCTTCGTCCTGCGTCTGGTATTCCTTGATCTCCTGCGCGCCGGTGAAATGCTTCTTGGCGTACACCGCATGCACGGTCGAGACCTGAACACCGATCACCTTGCCCTTGAGATCGTCCGGCGTCGCGCCGAACTTCTGGTCCTTCGGTCCGATGATGGCGGTCGGGGTGTTATAGTACTTGTCCGAGAAGTCGATCGTCTTCTCGCGCTCGGCGGTGATCGACATCGAGGAGACGATGGCGTCGATCTTCTTCGTCGTCAGCGCCGGAATGATGCCGTCCCAGGCGACGGGGGTGATCACGCAATCGAGCTTCTCCTCGGCGCAGACCGCGTCGACGAATTCGATCTCCCAGCCTACCCATTTGCCGCTGGCATCGGGCGAGGTGAAGGGCGGGTATGGCTCGGCGGCGACGCCGATCTTGACCTGCTCGGCCTTTGCCACGCCGCCCATCGCCGCGACGCCGAGTAGCAGCGCCGCCGCGAATGTCTTGAGAACAGTCTTCATGTCAGGACTCCCAGTTTGTTGTTGTTCCCGGTTTTCGCCCCGCTTGATGCCGGCTCCTAGCCGACATTGCGGAGGAATTGTTTGAGCCTTTCGGATTTGGGCGCGCCGAACAGCTGTTCCGGCGGACCTTCCTCCTCGACCAGCCCGTTGTAGAGGTAGACGACATGCGTCGCGACCTCACGGGCGAACTTCATTTCATGCGTCACCAGCACCATGGTGCGCCCCTCGCGCGCCAGGTCGCCGATCACTTTCAGCACCTCGCCGACCAGCTCGGGATCGAGCGCGGACGTCGGCTCGTCGAACAGCATGACGCGCGGATTGATCGCCAGCGCGCGGGCGATCGCGGCGCGCTGCTGCTGCCCGCCGGACAGAAATGCCGGATAGACGTCGCGCTTCTCCGCCAGCCCCACGCGGGCGAGCAGCTTCTCGGCTTGCGCGATCGCCTCGTCGCGCTTGACGCCCAGCACATGCACCGGAACCTCGATGACGTTCTCGATCAAGGTCATGTGACTCCAGAGGTTGAAATTCTGGAACACCATGCCGAGCCGGGAACGGATGCGCTCGATCTGCCGGCGATCGGCCGGAACCGTGTGGCCGTGGCTGTCGGCCTTGAGCTTGATCTCCTCGCCATTGACCCGGATGATGCCGCTGGTCGGGTTTTCCAGGCAGTTGATGCAGCGCAACAGCGTCGATTTGCCGGAACCGGAACCGCCGATGATGGCGACCACCTCGCCGTCGCGCGCCGACAGCGAAACGCCTTTCAGCACGTGCAGCTGACCGAACTTCTTGTGCAGGTTTTCGACGTGGATGGCTTCGGCGGCGCTGTTTTGCGCCTCGCCTGATCGGACTGCGGCAGCGTCCACCGCGCTCACCGGGTGACCTCTATTTGGCCGACGGCAGGTCGTCGAACGTCTATCCGGCTAATCAACATTACGCTGCACTGCCCGCTCCAGACTTCAGCATGGACCCAACAGCGCGAGCCCGTCAATCCCGCACATTACGGCACTTGCGGCGTTGTTGTGCAAGTGTATAAATAGCCGCTCATGAAAATTTTTCGATTTTTTTCAGCTTAAAAGGGCATCGATGAGCGCTTTCGGATCACAGTCCATGGCGGCGCCGCTGCGGCGCGTGCTGATGCGGTCGGCGGCCAACGCCATGCGCGATGCCGACAGGGCTGCCTGGCACTACGGCCCGGGCTTCAACCCGGCGAAAGCGGCCTCGCAGCATGCGCTCCTTGCCGAGCTGGTGGCGGCTTCCGGCGCCGAAATCGAATGGATCGAGGACAAGGCCGACGGCCTTTCAGATTCGGTGTTCACGCACGACCCGTCGCTGATGACCGACCGCGGCGCGCTGATCCTGTCCATGGGCAAGCCATTGCGCGCCAAGGAGCCCTCGTTGCACGAGGAAACCTATAAAAGACTGGGCATCCCGATCCTCGGCCGCGTCGAGGCTCCCGGCCAGGTCGAGGGCGGCGATTGCGTGTGGGTGGACGCCCGCACGCTGGCGATCGGGCGCGGCGTCCGCTCCAACCAGGAAGGCATCCAGCAGGTTGCCAACCTGCTGACGCCGCTGGGCATTTCCGTCTACGGCTTCGATCTGCCGCTGTGGCAGGGCGAAGAGGCGTGCCTGCATCTGATGTCGGTGATCAGCCCGCTCGCCGACGACCTCGCTCTGGTCTATTCACCGCTGTTGCCGGCCGCGTTCTATCAGATGCTGAAGGCGCGCGGCATCCGACTGGTCGAAGGCGACGCCGGAGAGTTCGCCGCTTCCAACGGCCTCAGCCTGAACGTGCTGCCGACCAGTCCGCACAAGGTGATTGCCGTTGCCGGCTTCCCCAAGACCAAGGCCGCGATGGAAGCCGCCGGCTGCACGGTCGAGATATTCGAGGCGGATGCGCTCTGCATCGCCTGTGAAGGCGGGCCGACATGCCTGACGCGGCCGATCCTGCGCCAATGAATGCGCGCCGCAAGTTCCGCCGCGAGGGCGAGGAGCGGCGGCGGCAGGACCTGATCGATGCGACCCTGGACAGCGTGGCCGAACATGGCCTGCGGGGCGCCACCGTGCGCACCATCGCCTTGCGCGCCGGCGTCACCGCCGGGCTGATCCGGCACTATTTCCCCGGCAAGGAAGACCTGCTGCAGGAGGCCTATGCGGCACTTATGGGCCGCATGACCGAGCAAGCTAAAGCGGCTTTGGTCATGGACGATGCCTCGCCGCGCCAGCGGCTTGCGGCTTTCGTCACCGCCAATCTCAACGCGCCGATCATCGATCAGCGGGTATTCTCGCTCTGGGCAACCTTTCTTGGCCGCGCCGGCGCGGATCCGACGCTCGCCCGCGCCCACCGCGAAGGCTACCTTGGCTTTCGCAACGAGGTGGAAGCGGTCGTGGCCGAAGTGCTCGCCGCCGAACGGCGCAAGCCGGACGCGGCTGAGCTGCGCCGCCACGCCATCGCGATCAACGCGATCATCGACGGGCTCTGGATCGAAGGCTGCCTGGCCGGCGAGATGTTTTCGCAAGGCGAATTGGCGGCGATTGGCATCAAGGCCGTCGAGGCCGAACTCGGCCTTGGGCCGCTAGAGTAATTCCAGGAAAAGTGACAAGCGGTTTTCCGTCCGGAATTGCGAAAAACAAATAGGAGAAAACCAATGACAACCATCGGCGAAGCGCTGATCACCTTGCTCGAAGCGCATGGCGTCGACACCGTCTTCGGTATTCCGGGCGTGCACACGGTCGAGCTCTATCGCGGCCTGGCGCGTTCGAAGATCCGCCATGTCACGCCGCGCCACGAGCAGGGCGCCGGCTTCATGGCCGACGGCTATGCGCGTGCCGGCGGCCGGCCGGGCGTCGCCTTCGTCATCACCGGGCCGGGGCTCACCAACACCATCACCGCCATGGGTCAGGCGCGCGCCGATTCGGTACCGATGCTGGTCATCTCCGGCGTCAACGCCACCGATACGCTCGGCAAGGGGCTCGGCTTCCTGCATGAGCTGCCCGACCAGCGCGGCATGATGGAAAAGGTGGCGCTGTCTTCCGAGCGCGTCACTGAAGCCCATCAATTGCCGGGCGCGCTCGCCCGCGCCTTCGCGTTGTTTTCGTCGGCGCGGCCGGGCCCGGTCCATATCGAAATTCCCACCGACGTCATGGTCAAACCGGCCGACGGCATCGCGGCGGCGCTGAGCAATGTCGCGCCGCCCGCGCCGGACGCGGCGGCGACTGCCGAGGCGGCGCGGCTCTGCAAGGCCGCCCGTCGGCCGCTGATCCTGTCAGGCGGCGGCGCCAAAAAGGCCGACGCGGCGCTGCGGCGCCTGGCCGAGACGCTTGGCGCGCCCGTGGTCGAAACCGCCAATGCGCGTGGCCTGTTGCATGGCCATCCGCTTTGCGTGCCGGCCAGCCCCAGCCTCAAGGCGGTGCGCGCGCTGATGGCGGACGCCGATCTGGTGATCGCGGCCGGCACCGAATTCGGCCCCACCGACTATGACGGCTATGGCGACGGCGGCTTCGTGCTGCCGAAGAACCTGATCCGCATCGACATCGGCGCCGACCAGATCGCACGCCGTCCGGTGACGGTCGGCATCCAGGCGGATTGCGCCGAAGGGATCGAGGCTTTGCTTGCCGCGCTTGGGCAGGACCACGTCGCCGCGAAAGACGGCGAAGGCCGCGCGGCAGCGGGGCGAGAAGCGGCGCTGGCCGAATTGAGGCCGGAATATCTGGCGCAGTTGCGCGCCGTGGAACTGATCCGCGACACGCTGCCGGGCGCCATCATCGTCGGCGATTCGACACAGCCCATCTATGCCGCCAACCTCTATTACGACCACGACCGTCCCGGCGGCTGGTTCAACGCCGCGACCGGTTTCGGCGCGCTGGGCTACGGTCCGCCGGCGGCGATCGGCGCGGCGCTTGCCGTTCCGCAAGCGCCGGTGGTGTGCCTCACCGGCGACGGCGGCTTCCAGTTCACTTTGCCGGAGATCGGCGCCGCGCTCGATGCCGAAACGCCGGTCATTTTCGTCGTCTGGAACAATCGCGGCTATCGCGAGATCGAGACCTCGATGCTCGATGTGGGCGTCGAGCCGGTCGGCGTATCGCCGGCGCCGCCGGATTTCTGCAAGCTCGCCGACGCTTATGGCATCGAGGCCGAGCGGCTGGCCGGGGTCGGCGGCCTCACCGAGGCGCTGAAGCGCGCGCGGGCGGCCGGCAAGCCGCGCGTCATCGAAATCACCGTCGACTGAAAGACTGGCGCGACCGTTGCTTGGTCCATATCGGCGCACCAGCAACTGGCATCGCCCGCCATGCTCCGACGCATGCAAAGACGCTGCGCCAGCCATGTCGATATTTCAATTGAGTGACAGCGCGAAAGGGGCGACGTTCGAGGCTGGGGCGGCATAACCCAAGATATAATCATAAAAAATATGACAGGAGCGGTCAAAGTATGACGGAAACGCTGAATGGCAGGCATATCGTGGTGACGGGCGGCACTGGGGCGCTCGGCGGCGCGGTTGTCGGCAGGTTGCTTGAACAGGGCGCGATCTGCCACGTGCCGAACGCCCACGCGGCGGCGCCGCCGCATTTTCCTTTTGCAGCCCACGCCAGCGTGCATCTGGCGCATAATGTCGACCTGTCGGATTCGGCCAAGGTCGAGGCCTTCTACCATCAGCTACCCGAGCTCTGGGCCTCGATCCACCTTGCCGGCGGCTTCACCATGGCGCCGGTCGAAAAGATCGAGTCCGCCTCCTTCGCCGAAATGATGGACACCAACGCCCGCACGGCGTTCCTGTGCAGCCGCGCCGCGGTGCGCTCGATGCTGGCCTCCAACACGGCCGGCCGCATCGTCAATGTCACCGCGCGCGCCGGCCTCGAACCCAGGCGCGGCTCCGGGATGGTCGCCTATGCCGCGAGCAAGGCGGCGGTCGCGGCCATGACGGTGGCGATGGCCGAAGAGCTGAAAGGCAAAGGCATCCTGGTCAACGCCGTTGCGCCCTCGACGCTCGACACGCCCGCCAACCGCGCCGACATGCCCGACGCCGATTTCGCCAAATGGGTCAGCCTCGAGGCTGCGGCCGAAGCGATCGCCTATCTCGCCTCACCCGCCAACCAGGCGATGAGCGGCACGCTGGTCCCGCTCTACGGCCGCGCCTGAACTCTATCTCTTTGTTATACGCAATTCCGGACGGAAAACCGCTGACACTTTTCCTGGAATTGCTCTGATATCCCGACAAGAGAAAAACCCCGCCGGATCGCTCCGGCGGGTTTTTTTGCTGTTCGTCCGTTGAAGAGGCTTGGCTTAGCTGCCCTGCTTCTTCAGCGCCGCGCCCAGGATGTCGCCCAGCGAGGCGCCGGAGTCGGTCGAGCCGTACTGGGCGACCGCTTCCTTCTCCTCGGCGATTTCCAGCGCCTTGATCGAGACCTGCAGCTTGCGGGTCTTCTTGTCGAAGGCGATGACGCGCGCATCGACCTTCTGGCCGACGGTGAAGCGCTCGGGCCGCTGCTCGTCGCGGTCGCGCGAGAGGTCGGAACGCTTGATGAAGGTCTCGATGCCGCTGTCGACCAGCCGCACGTCCAGACCGCCATCCTTCACGCCGATGACCTCGCAGGTGACGACGGCGTTCTTGCGCAGCTCGCCGCTGTTGGCCGCTTCACCGACCGTGTCACGGGCCAGTTGCTTGATGCCGAGCGAGATGCGCTCCTTCTCGATGTCGACGTCGAGCACCTGCGCCTTGACCATGTCGCCGCGATTGTACTCTTCGATGACCTGCTCGCCCGGACGGGTCCAGTCGAGGTCGGAGAGGTGCACCATGCCGTCCACGTCGCCTTCCAGGCCGATGAACAGGCCGAACTCGGTCTTGTTCTTGACCTCGCCCTCGACCTGGCTGCCGACCGGATGGCTCGAGGCAAAAGCCTGCCACGGATTCTCCAGCGTCTGCTTGAGGCCGAGCGAGATGCGGCGCTTGGCCGGATCGACCTCGAGCACCACGACGTCGACTTCCTGCGTCGTCGACAGGATCTTGCCGGGGTGCACGTTCTTCTTCGTCCACGACATTTCCGAAACGTGGATTAGGCCTTCGATGCCCGGCTCCAGCTCGACGAACGCGCCGTAGTCGGTGATGTTGGTGACGGTGCCCTTGATCTTTTTGCCGATCGGGAACTTGGTGCCGATATCCGACCACGGATCCGACTCGAGCTGCTTCATGCCGAGCGAGATGCGGTGGGTTTCCTGGTTGATGCGGATGATCTGCACCTTGACCGTCTGGCCGATGTTGAGGATCTCGGTCGGATGGTTGACGCGGCGCCAAGCCATGTCGGTGACGTGCAGCAGGCCGTCGATGCCGCCGAGGTCGACGAACGCACCGTAATCGGTGATGTTCTTGACCACGCCTTCGACCACCTGGCCTTCCTCGAGGTTCTGCACGATTTCCGAACGCTGTTCGGCGCGGCTTTCCTCGAGCACGGTGCGGCGCGACACCACGATGTTGCCGCGGCGGCGATCCATCTTGAGGATCTCGAAGGGCTGCGGGTTGTGCATCAGCGGGGTGACGTCGCGGATCGGGCGGATGTCGACCTGGCTGCGCGGCAGGAACGCCACGGCGCCGTCGAGGTCGACGGTGAAGCCGCCCTTGACCTGGTTGAAGATGACGCCTTCGACGCGCTCACCCTTGGTGAACTTCTCTTCGAGACGGACCCAGCTCTCTTCGCGGCGAGCCTTCTCGCGCGACAGCATGGCCTCGCCAAGCGCGTTCTCGATGCGCTCGACATAGACTTCGACGGTGTCGCCGACCTTGAGGGAGGATTCCTTGCCCTTGGCGCCGAATTCCTTCAGCGGCACGCGGCCTTCGACCTTGAGGCCGACGTCGATGATGGCCATGTCCTTTTCGATCGCGGTGATCGTGCCCCGGACAACCTGGCCCTCGCCGGAATGGCCGGCGGTGAATGATTCTTCGAGCATGCTCGCGAAATCGTCGCGAGACGGATTAGCTACTGACATTGTTTCTCCTGGAATGCCTCGCATTTCGAGCGGGGCGGGCGCCGTGGGTTAGCGTTGCGTTGAGCCTGCCGGCGTTCCGGGCTGAAAGCCCTTGGCCGCTGTTCAGGCGGCAAGTCCGGCGCATAAGAATGCTGGCAGGCTGGTTCTTGCCCGATATGGGTATTTTCGCCGCCGACGGCAATCGAAAACCCGTAATCAGGCCTTGTTTCTCTTGGCAAGGACGTCGTCAACGATCGCCATCGCCGCCAGAAACGCGGCTTCTATAGCCATTTCGCTGGTATCAAGCAAGTGCGCGTCTGCCGCCGGCTTGAGCGGCGAGTCGGAGCGGCCCATGTCGCGCTCGTCGCGGCGCTCGATATCGGCGAGGATCGTGGCGAAATCGGCGCTGCCGCCCATGCTCTCGATCTCGGCCAGCCGGCGCTTTGCCCGCACCGCGGCACTTGCCGTGACATAGAGCTTGATGTCGGCATCAGGGCACACCACGGTGCCGATGTCGCGGCCGTCGAGCACCGCGCCCGGCGGTGCCTTGGCGAAGGCGCGCTGCTTTTCGACCAGGATGCGCCGTACCGTGGGAATGACGGCGACCTTGGAGGCCGCCTCGCCCACGGCATGGGCCGACAGCACTGTCCGGTCGAGGCTCGACAGGTTGACCTGCCGCGCCGCGGTTTCGGCCGCCGAGACATTGTCGAGAGGCAGGCCGAGCTCGAGCAGCTTGTGGGCGACGGCGCGGTAAGTGAGGCCGGTGTCGAGAAGGTTCAGGCGGTAGTGGTCGGAAAGCCGGCGGGCCAGCGTGCCCTTGCCGGCGCCGGCCGGGCCGTCGATGGCGATGGTAAAGGTCGAGGTCATTGGCTGCTCGCCATGAATAGAGGGCGCAAGGAACAAGACGAGTGCCGTGATCCTTCGCGCCCCCCTCTGTCCTGCCGGACATCTCCCCCACTTGGGGGGAGATTGGCAGTATTGGCGCCTCGCTCAATTCTGCAACGTGGGCGATTGGCGAAAGCCGCGACAAGGGCTGATCTCCCCCCTTGTGGGGGAGATGTCCGGCAGGACAGAGGGGGGCGCTGTCCCGCCGGCATTTCAGTTTGACCCCAACCCATCGCCCGTCACTCGATCTCCGCGCCCAGCCCCTTCATCAATCCCATGAACTCCGGAAAGCTCGTCGCGATCATGTTGGCGTCGTCGATGGTCACCGGCTTTTCCGTCGCCAGCCCCATCACCAGAAAGCTCATGGCGATGCGGTGGTCGAGATGCGTCTTCACCGCTATTTCCTGGCCACTGCCGCCCAGCCCCTTGCCGCCCGGTCTGCCGCGCACTGCGAGCGAAGCCTCGCCCTCGCTGCAGTCGACGCCGTTGAGCTTCAGCCCGTTGGCCACGGCCGCCAGCCGGTCGGATTCCTTGACGCGCAATTCCTCCAGGCCCTGCATCAGCGTCTCGCCCTCGGCGAAACTGGCGGCAACGGCCAGCACCGGATATTCGTCGATCATCGACGGTGCCCGCTCCGGCGGCACGATGACGCCCTTCAACTCGGAATACCGCACGCGCAGATCCGCGACGTCCTCGCCGCCGGCATTGCGCGGATTGAGGATGTCGATGCGCCCGCCCATCTCCTGCAGAGTTAAAAGCAGGCCGGTGCGGGTCGGGTTCATCAGCACGTTTTCGATCGTGATGTCCGAGCCCGGCACGATGAGCGCGGCGACCAGCGGGAAGCCGGCCGAGGATGGGTCGCCGGGCACGGCGATGGCCTGTCCAGTCAGCTTGCCCTGGCCCTCGATGAAGATGTGGCGCACGCCGCGCTCGTCGGTCTCGACCGTCAGGTTGGCGCCAAAGCCCTTCAGCATCTTTTCGGTATGATCGCGCGTCATCACCGGTTCGATCACGGTGGTGATGCCAGGCGTGTTGAGGCCGGCAAGCAGCACCGCCGACTTCACTTGGGCCGACGCCATCGGCACGCGATAGGTGATCGGCGCGGCATGTTTCGGGCCACGCAGCGTGATCGGCATGCGGTCGCCGGGCGCTGCCTTCAGCACCTGCACGCCCATCTGGCGCAGCGGGTCGAGCACGCGGCCCATCGGCCGGCCGGAAAGCGAGGCGTCGCCGATGAAGGTCGTCTCCATGTCATAGGTGCCGACGAGACCCATGGTCAGCCGCGAACCGGTGCCGGCATTGCCGAAATCGAGCGGGCCTTCCGGCTGCAACAGCGCCCCGTTGCCGGTGCCGCGGATCACCCACTCGGCGCCGCGCTTCTCGATATGCGCGCCCATCGCCTTCATCGCCGCGCCGGTGCGCATCACGTCCTCGCCCTCGAGCAGGCCGGTGATGCGGGTTTCGCCGGAAGCGAGGCCGCCGAACATGAAGGAGCGGTGCGAGATCGATTTGTCGCCCGGCACGCGTGCGGTGCCGGCAAGGGCGGGGGATTTGCGGGCCGTGGCTGGTTTAGCGGCGGCGGAATGAGACATTTTGTCTTCCAAATGAAATGCCGGCTGGCCGGCACGGTTCGTCATGATGCGGCGGTCTCGTATCACGGCGCGCGGCAATGGTCATCCCCTTGGCGCAAGCCTTTGAAAAGCGGGTTTTGCGCGCATGTCTTTTGGCTTTGACAGCGCCGTAAACTGCGGCTAAGGGGACCATTCTTTTTTTGACGAGGCTTGCTGTGGCGAAAGCTGAACTTGGCACAAAGCGTGTCGACCCCGAGACGGGGCGGAAATTCTACGACCTGAACAAAGACCCGATCGTCTCGCCCTATACGGGCAAGAGCTATCCGCGCTCCTATTTCGACGAAGGCAAGATTTCCGCCATCGAGGAAGAAGAGGAAGTCGCCGACAAGGAAGTGGACGGCGACGAAGAAGAAGGCGCCGAAGTCGTCTCGCTCGAGGAAGCCGATGACGAGGCCAAGGGCGGCGGCGACGCTCTTCCCGATCTCGGCGACGACGAGGATGAAGACGTCGATCTCGGCGATGACGAGGACGATACTTTCCTTGCCGACGAAGAAGAAGAGGACGACGACGTCTCCGACATGATCGGCGTCGGCGACGACGAGGACGAGGTCTGATCGGATCGTTTGCCGGCCATTTTGGCCTGTGACGAAAAAGCGGCTTTTGAAGGCTTGATCTTGTCCGAAGGCGGCGCTAGAAGCCGCCAGCACTAAACGACGGCGCGGTCCCGACCGCGCCGGATCTCTTCGCCGGAAACGGCGCCGGCTGACTGCCGGGAGTGGGGCCATAGCTCAGTTGGGAGAGCGCTTGAATGGCATTCAAGAGGTCGTCGGTTCGATTCCGATTGGCTCCACCAAACAGTCTCCTGGCAATGCTTGGATTTTCGGCATTTGCCCTGGTCGCCTGCCAATCCACTCCAGACACACAACCTGTTGCTTATCCGCAACCTGTTGCTGAACCGCAGCCCGCTCCGACTGCCGTTGCGGCTCCCGCGCCAGTTCCGTCGAATTCCGCGGCCCTGGACCAGACCGTTGCCGTGGTCCCCCCGGCCAAGGGCGTTCCGGCGAAATACGCCGCGTTCTCCGGTATATGGGCAGGTCAGCTCAACGGCATGTATGATGGCAAACTGGCCGTGCTGACGGTGTCCCAGGGCGGGCAGGTGACGGTCAGCTACGCATGGGGCGATCTGGCCGACAACAAGCCGGGCGTCGCCGACGGCTCAGGGCGGATCGCTGGAAACACATTGAAGCTCGGCCGCCTGCCGAACGGCGCGGACATCACAGCCACGATGCCGTCGCCAGGAACGCTCAGCGTTACCTATGCGCTTGCCGGGCAGACCTACACCGGCGCGTTCGTCCGGGTTAGCCAGTGATCAAAATCGGCTACTAAGGAAGCGGGTCGCGCGTGATCCGCACGCACAGCTTCTGCACGGCAAGCGTCGCCTGGTCGAAGGCGTAGACACCGAGCCGGACGCCGCGCGCGCCCTGGAAATAGGGCGCCTCGCGATTGAGGCTGCCGGCGAAAACCAGACAGATGCTTCGCATCGATGGTTCCTCCCACGCCGGCGCTGCTGCCCCTGTGCCGGCTTTCCAAAAATTTCGCCAACCGTCGCTTGCAAGAATCTCCCATATGTGAAAATATTATTCACAAAAGAAAATCGACGGGAGGAAAAGCGATTATGCGTCTCGCCATCCGGCATCGTGCCCGGACCCGCCGTGCAGGCCGCGCCGCAACCTCCCGGAGCGCCGCATGACCGCGTTCTCGCCGACCGTCGGCGTCGCCTCGACGCATCCGGCCGACATGCCCGAGGCGCATGCCGACATACCGGTCTGGAATTCGGAAAACTGGTTCTACGAGGACTGGCAGCCCGGCCACAAAATCCGCTCGCTCCGCCGCACCATCGCCGAGGGCGAAAGCCATATGTTCAATGCGCTTGTGCTGGATATCCACCCTTACGTGCAGGACCAGATGTTCGCCGAGAAGGAGGGCATTTTCGGCCGGCGGCTGGTGGCCGGCGCCTTCGTCTTTTCAGCTGGGCTCGGCCTCGTCGCCACCAACTGCGTCAACGCCTTTTCCTATGGCTATGACAGACTGCGCTTCATCAAGCCGGTCTTCATCGGCGACACCATCTATTCGATCCGCTCCAACCTCGACAAAAAACCGCGCTACAAGGAAATGGGCCTGATCCGCGCCAGCTATGAAGTCTTCAAGGGTGAAGGAGAGCTGGTGCTCTACTGCGAGCATCTGCAGACGGTGAAATACAAGAACCCGGCCGATTTCGTCGGCAAGACAGAGAAGTGAACCGTGGCCGCTGAAAAAGAACTTCCGCTGACCGGCCTCGTCGTCATCGACATGAGCCAGTTCCTGTCGGGCCCTTACTGTTCGCTGCGCCTGCTCGACCTCGGCGCGCGCGTCATCAAGATCGAACGGCCCGACGGCGGCGACCTGTCGCGCCGGCTCTATCTCAGCGACACCGAGATCGGCGGCGACTCCACCATTTTCCACGCCATCAACCGCGGCAAGGAGAGCCTTGCCGTCGACCTCAAGAACGGGGCCGATCTCGCCACGCTGCGCGGGCTGATCGCCAAGGCGGATGTTCTCATCCAGAATTTTCGACCGGGGGTCATCGAACGCCTCGGCCTCGACTATGAGCATGTCAGGACGCTCAATTCCCGGCTCGTCTATGCCTCGATCAGCGGCTATGGCGAGGACGGCCCCTGGGTGAAACGCCCCGGGCAGGACCTGTTGGCGCAGGCGCGCTCCGGCGTGATGTGGCTGAACGGCGACGAGGAGCAGGGGCCGGTGCCGTTCGGCCTGGCGATCGCCGACATGCTGGCGGGCGCTGCCAGCGCGCAAGGCATCCTCGCCAAGCTCGTGCGGCGCGGCATCACCGGTGAGGGCGGCCATGTCGAAACCAGCCTGCTCGAGTCGCTGGTCGACTTCCAGTTCGAGGTGCTGACCACGCATCTCAATGACGGCCGCCGTCAGCCGAAACGCTCGTCCTTCCGCAGCGCGCATGCCTATCTGTCGGCGCCTTATGGCGTCTATCCGGCCAAGGACGGCTATCTGGCGATCGCCATGACGCCGATCCCGAAAATTGGCGATCTCCTGGAACTGCCCGCGCTCGATCCATTCCGCGACAAGCCGGCGACCTGGTTCACCGCCCGCGACGAGATCAAGGCGATCATCGCCGGGCGCATCGCCGAGAAGACCATCGACGAATGGCTGGCCGTCCTCGAGCCCGCCGATGTCTGGTGCGCCAAGGTGCTGACCTGGCCGGAACTGATGCAAAGCGACGGCTTCAAGACGCTCGACATGCTGCAGACCGTGACTCGCGAGGACAATGTCGCGATCCTCACCACACGCTCGCCGCTGCGCGTCGACGGCGCGCGCACCAGGGTGGAGCGCGCGGCGCCGCGCATCGGCGAGCACAGCGAAAAAATCCGCGCGGAGTTCGGCCTGTGAGCGGTGTTTCGTTGAAAGGCATGACCTGGAACCACCCGCGCGGCTACGACCCGATGGTGGCGTGCTCGGCTCTGTGGCAGGAAAAGACCGGCGTCTCGGTCGAATGGGAAAAGCGCTCGCTGCAGGATTTCGAGTCCTTTCCTGTCGAAGAACTCGCCCGCGCTTACGATCTGATCGTCATCGACCATCCGCATGTCGGCCAGATCACCGCCGAGAAATGCTTGGTGCCGCTCGATGTGCCTGGGCGCGAGGCGGAGCGCGAAGCGCTGGCCAGGGCAAGCGTCGGCCAATCCTATCCGAGCTACACCTGGCAGGGCCGGCAGTGGGGTTTCCCGATCGATGCCGCCACTCAGGTGCAGGCTTGGCGACCCGATCTGATCGAGGGCGCGCCGAAAATCTGGACCGAAGTGCTGGCGCTTGCCGAGCAGGGCCGCGTGCTCTTGCCGCTCAGGCCGCCGCATTCGCTGATGTGCTTCTACACGTTGGCCGCCGAGCTCGGCCGGCCATGCACGGTCGACGGTTCGGCCGACCTGGTCTATGGCGAGACCGGCGAAACCGCTTTCGAAATGCTGCGTGAGATCGCGTCGCTCGTCGATCCCGCGTGCCTGACGATGGACCCGATCGCGGTGTTCGAAAGGATGGCGGAGTCCGGATCGCGTATTGCCTGCACGCCGCTGGTCTACGGCTATGTTCCTTATGCCGTGGCGGGTTTCCGGCCGCACCGTCTCGCTTTTGCCGACATGCCTGTCGCCGGCGGCGACGGCCCGGTCGGCTCGGCGCTCGGCGGTACCGGCATTGCCGTCTCGGCTTTTTCCGCCGCGCGCGACGCGGCGATCGACTTCGCCTACTGGATCGCCAGCGGTGACGTGCAGCGCGGGCCTTACGCCGCCGCCGGCGGCCAGCCCGGCCATGCCGCGGCCTGGGAGGATGATGCCGTCAACGCCGCGACCGGCGATTTCTATCGCGCGACCAGGGCGACGCTTAAAGGCGCCTGGGTCCGCCCGCGCCACAACGGCTACATGGCCTTCCAGGAGCAGGCGTCCGACCGGGTCAATGAAGGTCTTGCCGGCAGGCAGGACGCCAGGCGTGTCGTCGCCGACATCAACCGCCTCTTCAGAGAGAGTTTCGCGCCGGCCGCCGTCGGCTAATTGAGCCGCCACAGGCGGCGAGCATTGCCGGACAGCAGGCGCGCTCGCTCCGACTCGCTTGTTCCGGCCAACAGCGCGTGCGTGGCGGCAATCCAGGTCGTCAGCCCGCCGCCCAGCGTGCAGACCGGCCAGTCGCTGCCCCAGATCACCCGGTCCCAGCCGAAGCTTCTGATCGTATGCTCGACATAGGGTCGAAGCGTATCGACCGTCCATGTCGCCGGATCGGCATAGGCGACGACGCCGGAGATCTTGGCCGTGACGTTCGGCCGCTTGGCGATTGCCTCCATATGTTCGCGCCACGGATGCTCGGCGTTGCCCTTGATGTCGGGCACGCCGCAATGGTCGAGGACGAACTGGACGTCGGGCGCCAGATCGGCGAGCGCCACCGCCTTCGGGATCTGATGCGGCAGCACGACCAGGTCGAAGGTCAGGCCGGTGCCGGCCAGCCGCTTGATGTTCTGGCGAAACAGCGCACCTTCCGAGACATCATCGGGCACCACATGCAGCACGCGGCGAAAACCCTTGACGAACGGCTCTGCCTTGACCGTCTCAAGATAGGTTTCGAAGCCGGCCTCCTCGGGACGGCAGGACGCGATCGCGCCTCGAAGCAGGCTGCCCGCCCGGCCGGCGAGCGATTTCACATAAGCGGTCTCGGCGGCGATGTCGGCGGGGTCTACGTCGACCTCCATATGCAACACGCCTTCGATGCCTGAGCGCCGCGCATCGGCGGCATATTCCTCGTAGGAGAAATCTCGGTTCAATGCCGGCACGCCGACCAGCCATGGATAGCGAAGCGCGCTCTGGTCGATGAGATGCAGATGCGTGTCGATGATCATGGCGGCGCCTCCTCCATTGTGCCGGACAATATCCCGCCTAAAAATCCATTATTCAAATAAGAAATTAGGATGATTGCGGCACATCGGACCCGGCGAGCTGCGATAGCCTCGCCGCGGCGTCCTGAAGATGCCGAATCGTCAGCGTGATATCCGGCGCCGTGGGCGCGTTGACGAGGGTGATATAGGGAATGGTCAGCGCCGCGATGGCTCTGCCGTCGGGTCCGAGCACCGGCGTCGAGAGATTGTAGACGCCGGCCGTCTGCAACGACGCCATCATCTCGTAGCCGCGGTCGCGCACCTGGTCGAGGCGGGCGAAGAACTCCGGTGTCAGGTTGAGCTGTTCGGTGCTCTGCAGGTGCTCGGCGATCATCATCTTGCGCTCTTCCGGCGAGCGGAAGGCGAGCAGCACATGGCCGGAGCCGGTGTCGAACAGGCTGATATGCGAGCCGACGCGGATCGAGATACCCCAGTAGCGCGGCGCTTCCTGCTGCGCGATAACCACGGCGGCGCCGCGGTCGAACACCACCAATTGATTGGCCTGCCATGAGGTTTCGGCCAGTTCGCGCATGATCGGCGTTGCGTAGGACACCAGCCGGCGCACCGGCGCGTGCAGTTGCGCGAGCCCGAACAGCTTGAGCGTCAGCGAATAGCGGTCGCCGTCGATCTTGGTGACATAGCCGCGCCGCACCAGGCGGTCGAGCATGCGGTAGAATTCGTTCGGGCTGCGGTCGAGCCGCTTGGCGATCTCCGCCTGCGTCAGCCCGCCATCCACGCTCGACAGCAGCTCGAGGATGTCCAGGCCCTTGTCGAGCGCGGGCGCGCGGTAGCGATCTCCGTCTTCTTCCTCTGCCACCGATCCCTCCAGTGAATTTCGACCTGCATATATGCATGAACTTCATTCGGCGGGAAGCATAATCGGCTTGACCCGGGAATGAAAATGCTATTTGCATATGAATGAAACCTGATCGGCGCGGTTCCGCATCCTGCGGGCCGTCGCCGCAGGCTCATGGGAGGAGAACATGACGAGACTGCTTCTAGGCATATCCGCCGGCCTGGCCGGGCTGCTGCTGGGTGGCACGGCGTTTTCAGCCGATCTGCCCGGCAAATTTCCGGGCGTGACGATCGACGCCAAGCTGATCGGCGGCCAGCAATATGAGAAGCTCTACGAGCGCATTCCCGAGTGGGAGAAATTGACCGGCGCCAAGGTCAACATCCTGTCGAAGAAGAACCATTTCGATCTCGACAAGGAGATCAAGTCGGACATCGCCTCCAACTCGATCACCTGGTGCGTCGGCTCCAACCACACCTCGTTCGCGCCGCAATATCCGGGCATCTACACCGACCTCGCCAAGCTGCTGCCGAAGGAGGAGATCGACGCCTTCGTCCCGTCCAACGTTGCCGCCGGCACGCTGGACGGCAAGTTGGTGATGCTGCCGCGCGCGCAGTTCGACGTCTCCGCTCTCTATTATCAGAAGAGCCTCTACCAGGACGAAGCCAAGAAGAAGGCCTACAAGGATAAATACGGCGAGGAACTCGCGCCGCCGGATACGTTCGACGAGATGGCGCAGCAGGCCGAATTCTTCGCCAGCCCGCCCGATTTCTACGGCACCCAATATGCCGGCAAGGAAGAGGCGATCAACGGCCGCTTCTACGAGATGGTGATCGCCGACGGCGGTGAGTATCTCGACAAGGATGGCAAGCCCGCCTTCAATTCCGAGGCCGGCGTCAAGGCGCTCGACTGGTTCGTCAACCTTTACAAGGCCAAGGCCGTGCCGGCCGGCACCACCAACTATCTGTGGGACGATCTCGGCCAGGGCTTTGCTTCCGGCACCGTGGCGATCAACCTTGACTGGCCGGGCTGGGCCGGCTTTTTCAACGATCCGAAGTCGTCCAAGGTCGCCGGCAATGTCGGCGTCAAGGTTCAGCCCAAGGGTTCGTCCGGCAAGCGCTCGGGCTGGTCCGGCGCGCATGGCTTCTCGGTCACCGAGAACTGCGCCAACAAGGAGGCCGCCGCCTCGCTGGTCTGGTGGCTGACCAACGAGGACAGCCAGAAGCTGGAAGCCGCTGCCGGCCCGCTGCCCACCCGCACCAAGGTGTGGGAATGGGACATCGAGCAGGCGAAATCCGATCCGTACAAGACCGAAGTGCTGCAGGCCTTCCAGGAAGCCGCCAAGAATGCCTTCCCGGTGCCGCAGACCCCGGAATGGATCGAGATTTCCAACGCCGTCTATCCGGAGCTGCAGGCCGCCATCCTCGGCGACAAGACGTCGAAGCAGGCGCTCGACGACGCCGCCGCCAAGGCAACGCAGATCCTCCAGGACGCTGGCAAGCTCTAGGCAGCCGCGCCCCGCAACCGCCTCCCCGCAAACCGGGGAGGCGGCCGCGTAGCCTCGCGAAATATGCCATCCTCGGTTTCGGCCGCGGTTGGATCAGTTCACTTCGCCAACAGGATCCCGATGAAGGGCTTCAAGCCATCCGCGCCGATTCTTCTTCTGCTGCCGGCCTTCGTCGTGCTGGCGGCGGTGGTGCTCGTGCCGCTGCTTTTGTCGCTCTATTCAAGTTTCACGCCGTTTCGGCTGACCCGGCCCGAGACCTTCTTCGTGCTGATCGGCTTCAGAAACTACGTCTCTATCCTGAGCAATCCGGACTTCTGGTATGCCTTCGGTAGAACAGTGCTTCTGCTCACCGTCGCGCTCAATCTCGAAATGCTGCTCGGCCTCGGCCTGGCGATGCTGGTTGAGAAGGCGACGCGCGGCCAGCGCATCCTGCGCACGCTGATGATGTTCCCGATGATGTTCTCGCCGATCCTGGTCGGCTTCCAGTTCAAGTTCATGTTCAATGACAATATCGGCCTGGTGAACAACGCGCTGCAGTCGTTCGGCATTACGCAGGACGCCATTCCTTGGCTGATCGAAAGCCATCTCGCCTTCACCGCCATCACCATCGCCGAAGTCTGGTCGTCGACCTCGATCTTCGCCATCCTGATCCTGGCCGGCCTGCTCGCCATGCCGAAGGAGCCGATCGAGGCGGCGCGCGTCGATGGCTGCACGCCCTGGCAGACCTTCCGTTATGTGACCTGGCCGTTCGTCATGCCCTTTGCCTATATCGCCATGACGATCCGTTCGCTCGACGTGGCGCGCGCCTATGACATCGTCAAGATCATGACCGACGGCGGCCCCGCTGGCCGCACCGAGCTCTTATGGACGCTGGTCGGGCGCACCGCCTATAGCGACGCCCGCATGGGTCTCGCCAACGCCATGGCCTATTTCTCGATCCTGCTGTCGATCGCCTTCACCGTCTATTTCTACAACAAGCTCGCCGCGGCGCGCGCGCAGATCGGCGCGGAGTGGTGACGATGGACGAGAACGCCTCCGCCCGCCTCACCCGCCGCGCGCTGACCGTCGCGCACCGAGTCGGCCTGTTCCTCGCAATGCTCTTGATCTGCCTGCCGGGCATCTGGATCGTGCTGTCGTCGCTGAGGCCCACGGTCGAGATCATGGCCAAGCCGCCGGTGTGGGTCCCGCAGCAGCTCTCCTTCGATGCCTATATCGCGATGTTCAGCGGCATCGGCAAAGGCGGCATCCCCGTGCTCGACTATTTCCGCAACTCGCTGATCATCTCGGTCACTTCGACAGTGATCGCGGTCGCCATCGGCATGGCCGGCGGCTATGCCTTCGCGCGCTACCGGTTTCGCGGCAAGTCCGGCATGTTCCTCGGCCTGATGCTGACGCGCACCGTGCCCGGCATCGCCATGTCGCTGCCGCTGTTCTTCGTCTATGCGCGCCTCGGCATCATCGACACGCATTTCGGCATGATCCTCGCCTATGTCGCATTGAACATCCCCTTCACCATCTGGTTGATCGACGGCTTCTTCCGCCAGGTGCCGAAGGACCTCGCCGAGGCAGCCCAGATCGACGGCTGCACCCGCTGGCAGGCGTTCTGGCAGGTCGAGTTCCCGCTGGCGCGGCCCGGCATCGCCTCGGCCGCGATCTTCGCCTTCCTCACCTGCTGGAACGAGTTCGCGCTGGCCTCGCAGCTGACCCGTTCCGTCAATTCCAAGACGTTGCCCGTCGGGCTGCTCGACTACACGGCCGAGTTCACCATCGACTGGCGCGGCATGTGCGCGCTGGCGGTGGTGATGATCATCCCGGCGCTGACCCTCACCTACATCGTCCAGAAACACCTCGTCGGCGGCCTGACCTCCGGCGCGGTGAAAGGTTGACTTCATGGCAACGGTTTCGCTGAAAAAGCTCACCAAGCGCTACGGCAATATCGGGATCGTGCACGGCATCGATCTCGACATCGCCGACCGCGAATTCATCGCGTTGGTCGGTCCGTCGGGCTGCGGCAAGTCGACCACGTTGCGCATGATCGCCGGTCTCGAGGATATCAGCGGCGGCAACATCGACATCGGCGGCCGCGTGGTCAACGACCTGCCGCCGCGCTCGCGCAACATATCGATGGTGTTCCAGTCCTACGCGCTCTACCCGCATATGACGGTGCGCGAGAATCTCGGCTTCTCGCTCAAGATCGCGGGCGCCGCCAAGGACGACATGGACAGGCGCGTCGCCGAGGCCTCCGCTATCCTCGGTCTCGATGAGCTGCTTGATCGCCGCCCCTCCCAGCTTTCCGGCGGCCAGCGCCAGCGCGTCGCCATGGGCCGCGCCATCGTGCGCGATCCCGATGTCTTCCTGTTCGACGAGCCGCTCTCCAACCTCGACGCCAAGCTGCGCACGCAGATGCGCACCGAGATCAAGAAGCTGCACGCCAAGGTGAAGTCGACGGTCATCTACGTCACCCACGACCAGGTCGAGGCGATGACGCTGGCCGACCGCATCGTCATCATGCGCGCAGGCCATATCGAGCAGGTCGGCACGCCGGACGAGGTGTTCAGCCGGCCGGCGACCCGCTTCGTCGCCGGCTTCATCGGCTCGCCGCCGATGAACCTGCACGAGGCGACGGTAAGCGATGGCAGGCTAATGTTCAGCGGCGGCGACAGCCTGCCGCTGCCCGCCCAGTTCAAGTCGAAGACATCGGCCGGCGACAAGGTCGTGTTCGGCATCCGCCCGGACGATTTTTACCCCGCCGGCCACGGCCTGAGTTCAGGCGGCGAAACCGAAGTCCACCGCGTCGAGCTGCCGGTCAGCATCACCGAGCCGCTCGGCAACGAGACGCTGGTTTTCGCCGAGTTCAACGGCACCGACTGGGTGTCGCGCATGCTCAACCCGAAGCCGCTTAAGGCCGGCGACAGGATCGGCATGAGCTTCGACTTGAGCCGCGCGCATCTGTTCTCCGCCGAGACCGGCAAATCGCTGAGGGACTGACATGGCGAAAATCGAGAAGATCGAACTGCGCATGGTCGACCTCGTGCCGAAGGTGAAACGCACGGACGCAATCCAGAGCTTCGTCAGCCAGGAAACGCCGATCGTCACCATTACCGATTCCGACGGCGCGTCTGGCACCGGCTACAGCTACACGATCGGCACCGGCGGCTCGTCGGTGATGCGGCTTCTGGCCGACCATCTCGCGCCGCGCCTGATCGGCCGCGACGCCGACCAGATCGAGGCGATCTGGCACGATCTCGAATTCGCCACCCATGCCACCACCATCGGCGCCATCACCGCGATCGCGCTCGCCGCCATCGACACGGCACTTTGGGATCTGCGCGCAAGAAAGCAGAACCTGCCGCTCTGGAAGCTCGCCGGCGGCGCCAAGGACCGCTGCCCGCTCTACACCACTGAGGGCGGCTGGCTGCATATCGAGACAGAGGCGCTGGTCGATGATGCGCTGGCGGCGAAGGCGAAGGGGTTCACCGGTTCCAAGGTCAAGATCGGCAAGCCGCACGGCTCCGAGGATTTTTCGCGGCTGTCTGCGGTGCGCAAGGCGGTCGGCGACGGCTACGAGATCATGACCGACTGCAACCAGGGCTTTTCGGTCGACGAGGCGATCCGCCGCGCCGAGCGGCTGCGCGAGCTCGATCTCGCCTGGATCGAGGAGCCGCTGCCGGCCGACGACATCGACGGCCACGTGCGGCTGTCGAATTCGACGGCGACGCCGATCGCGGTCGGCGAGTCGCTCTATTCGATCAGGCACTTTCGCGAGTACATGCAGAAAGGCGGCTGCAGCATCGTCCAGGTCGATGTCGGCCGCATCGGCGGCATCACGCCCTGGCTGAAAGTCGCCCATGCCGCCGAGGCCTTCGACATGCCGGTCTGCCCGCATTTCCTCATGGAACTGCATGTCAGCCTCACCTGCGCTATCCAGAACGGCAAATATGTTGAATACATCCCGCAGCTCGATGAGTTGACGGGCGGGAAGATGCGCATCGAGAATGGTCATGCGCTGGCGCCGAGCGAGCCGGGCATCGGCATCGACTGGGACTGGGACGCAGTCAAGGCAAGAAGCATCGCCGAGTTCACCACGGCGATCGTGAAATAGGAGGCGGATGATGCAGCGCATGGGCATGGTGCTCGGGCTGAAGCCCGAGAAGGTCGAGGAATATGTCCGCCTCCACGCCGCCGTCTGGCCGGACGTTCTCAGCATGATCTCGACCTGCAACATAAAGAACTACTCGATCTATCTGAAGCGGCCGGAAAACCTCCTGTTCTCCTATTTCGAGTATCACGGCACCGATTATGCCGCAGACATGGCCCGAATGGCCGCCGACCCGAAGACGCAGGAATGGTGGGCGGTCTGCATGCCCTGCCAGGAGCCGCTGAAGACCCGCAAGGAAGGCGAGTGGTGGGCGACGATGGACGAGGTCTTCCATCATGACTGATGCCTTCGATCCGGCATCGCTGTCGCAGTCCTGGCCGAAGCCTTCGAAGCCGCGCCCGATCGTCACCTTCGGCGCCGGCTCGATCGTCGGCGACGCGCATTTTCCCGCCTACCGCAAAGGCGGCTTCCCGATTGCCGGCCTCTACGATCCGGATCAGGCGAAGGCGCAGGCTTTGGCTGAAAAATGGGGCGTCACGGCGTTCCGTTCGGTCGAGGAGGCAGCGGCCGTGAAGGACGCGATCTTCGATTTAGCCACGCCGCCAGGCCGGCACGCTGAGGTGCTGAAGGCGCTGCCGGACGGCGCGGTGGCGCTGATCCAGAAGCCGATGGGCAACTATCTCGGCGAGGCAACCGAGATCCTCGAGATCTGCCGCGCCAAGAATCTCAAGGCCGCCGTCAATTTCCAGCTGCGCTTCGCGCCGATGATGCTGGCGCTGAAGGACGCCATCGCCAAGGGCTGGCTGGGCGAGGTCGTCGATTTCGATGCCTTGCTCGCGCTCGACACGCCGTGGCAGCTCTGGGAGTTCCTGCTCAAGGCGCCGCGCGTCGAGATCGCCATGCATTCAATCCACTATCTCGACCTGATCCGCCAGCTTCTAGGCAATCCGCTCGGCGTGCACGCCAAGACGCTCGGCCACCCCAACCACAAGGTCGCGCAGACCCGCACCAGTGCCATCCTCGATTATGGCGACACGGTGCGCTGCGGGCTTTCGATCAACCACGACCACAAATTCGGCCGACGCTATCAGGCCTGCGAGTTCCGCATCTGCGGCACCGAGGGCGCGGCTTACGTCAAGCTCGGCCTCAATCTCGATTATCCGCGCGGCGAGCCGGACATCCTGGAAATCCATCCCAAGGGCGGGTCGAAGTGGGTCACGGTCCCGCTCGCCGGCGAATGGTTCCCCGATGCCTTTGTCGGCCGCATGGCCAATGTCCAGCGCTTCGCCTCCGGCGAAGACGCCGAGCTGGTCAGCTCGGTCGAGGATGCCTGGAACACCATGGCGCTGGTCGAGGCCGCCTATAAATCGAGTGCCGCGCCGGCAACGCCGCTGGCCGCAAAGCCGTAAGGCAGGACATGGAACAGACCACCTATTTCGAGGACTATGAGATCGGCTCCTCGCGCCTGACCACCGGCCGCACCATCACCGAGACCGACTTCGTCGTCCATGCCGGCCACACTGGCGATTTCTTCCCGCATCACATGGACGCCGAGTTCATGAAGACGACGCCCTTCGGCCAGCGCATCGCGCATGGCACGCTGGTCTTCTCCGTCGGCGTCGGGCTGACGGCGAGCGTCATCAACCCCGTCGCCTTCTCCTATGGCTACGACCGGCTGCGCTTCATCAAGCCGGTCTTCATCGGCGACACGATCCGCACGCGGACCACCATCGCCGCCAAGGAGGATGACCCTAAGCGGCCCGCTTCAGGGCGCGTCATCGAACGCGTCGAGGTTTTGAACCAGCGCGACGAAGTCGTGCTGGCGGCGGATCACATCTACGTCGTCGAGCGGCGGCCCGGCTGAAAGAACGGAGACAAGGAACATGGCGGATATCACAGGCAAGGTCATGGTCGTCACGGCCGCGGCGCAAGGCATCGGACGGGCAAGCGCTTTGGCCTTCGCCAAGGCGGGCGCCATCGTCCACGCCACCGACATCAACGAGGCGGCCCTGGCCGAACTTGGCAAGACGCCAGCCGTCACGACGCGAAAACTCGATGTGCTCAACGACGATGCGGTGAAGGCCGCCTTCGCCGAGATCGGCCGCGTCGACGTGCTGTTCAACTGCGCCGGCTTCGTCCATGCAGGCTCGATCCTGGAGATGAAGGACGAGGATCTCGATTTCGCCTTCAATCTCAATGTGCGTGCCATGATCCGCACCATCCGCGCTGTGCTGCCCGGCATGCTGGAGCGCGGCGACGGTTCGATCATCAACATGTCCTCGGTCGCCGGCGCGCCGAAGGGCGTGCCGAACCGCTTCGCTTATGGCGTCACCAAGGCGGCCGTCATCGGTTTGACCAAATCGATCGCCGCCGACTATGTCGCCAAGGGCATTCGCTGCAACGCCATCTGCCCAGGTACCGTCGAAAGCCCCTCGCTTCAGGGCCGCATGCAGGCTCAAGGTGATTACGAGACTGCCCGCGCGGCCTTCATCGCCCGCCAGCCGATGGGCAGGATCGGCACGCCGGATGAGATCGCCGATCTCGCCGTCTATCTCGCCGGCGCGACTTATACGACGGGACAGACCTATAATATCGACGGCGGCTGGTCGATCTGAGGCGGTTTCGGCCACCAGCATGAGTTAAAAGGCAGGTCAGCCAAGAGACAGCAATGACAAAAAGCACGGACCTCAGAACCTTCGATCTGCGTTTCCCGACCTCGCAAAGCCTCGACGGCTCGGACGCGATGAATCCGGACCCGGATTATTCGGCCGCCTATGTCATCCTCGACACCGAGGCCCCGTCGCTGAAAGGCCACGGCCTCACTTTCACCATCGGTCGCGGCAACGAGATCTGCTGCGCGGCGATCGAAGCGCTGCGCCACCTCGTCGTCGGGCTCGATCTCGACTGGGTCAAGCAGGATCCCGGCCGCTTCTGGCATCATGTGACCGGCGACAGCCAGCTGCGCTGGATCGGTCCGGACAAGGGCGCCATGCATCTCGCGGTCGGCGCGGTGGTCAACGCGGTCTGGGACCTGTGGGCCAAGGAAGCCGGCAAACCGGTCTGGCGCCTGGTCGCCGAAATGAGCCCGGAAGAGATCGTGCGCATCGTCGACTTCCGCTACCTCACCGATGCGATCACCCCGGCCGAAGCGCTGGCGATCCTGAAGAAGACCGAGGCCGGCAAGGCCGAACGTATCGCCACGCTCGAGCGCGACGGCTATGCATGCTACACCACCTCCGCTGGCTGGCTCGGCTATCCCGATGACAAGCTCAGGCGCCTCTGCCAGGAAGCGGTCGACGATGGCTTCAATCACATCAAGCTGAAGGTTGGCCGCGACCGCGCCGACGACATCCGCCGCTTGCGGATCGCTCGCGAGGTGATTGGCCCGGACCGTTACCTGATGATCGACGCCAACCAGGTCTGGGAGGTCGACCAGGCGATCGACTGGCTCAAGGGCCTGGCCTTCGCCAAGCCCTTCTTCATCGAAGAGCCGACCAGCCCGGACGACGTTGCCGGCCATGCCAAAATCCGCAAGGCGGTGGCGCCGATCAAGGTGGCGACCGGGGAGATGTGCCAGAACCGCATCATGTTCAAGCAGTTCATCGCCGGCGGCGCGATCGATGTCGTGCAGATCGATTCCTGCCGCATGGGCGGGTTGAACGAGGTGCTGGCGGTGCTGCTGATCGCCGCCAAGTTCGGCCTGCCGGTCTGGCCACATGCCGGTGGCGTCGGCCTGTGCGAATATGTCCAGCATCTGTCGATGATCGACTATGTCGCGGTGTCGGGCACGAAGGACGGCCGCGTCATCGAGTATGTCGACCACCTGCACGAGCACTTCCTCGAGCCCTGCGCAATAAGCGACGCGGCCTACATGCCGCCGGCCGCGCCTGGCTTCTCGATCGAGATGAAGGCGAAGTCGATCGAGGATTACTTGCACCGCGGCTGATAAGTCGAAACGATGGCGCGGAGAAACGCTGAAGCGCCATGTCCGCTGCCTTGCGGCGTCACGCCCAGCGCCTGGTCCTCGACTTGAGGGTTGCTTGCCGAGGCGTCGCGTTACTTGGTCGCCTGGACCTTGTCGATCGCCGCGCCGAAACCCTTCAGCGAAACCGGAATGGTCACCGGTTTGCGCGTCACCGATTCCATGCCGACGTTCAGCGCGGTTCCGGACCGCATCGCCTTGATCAGCTCCGCTGATAGCGGCACCGCGGCATAGGCGCCGTTCTGGTCGCTGGTCTGGATGGCGACCGTAGCCTTCTTGCCGCTGTCGATCTGGTAAGAGGCGCCCGAAGGCAGGAACAGTCCATGCGGCAAGGCAAGCAACATAGCAAAGCCTTGGGCGCCCTGCTGGCGCCGCACCGTGACGGTGAGCACCCGCTGGCCGGTCTTGGCTTCGGTAAGGTTCTGCGAAACCTGGCATTGCAGTTCCGTGCCGGTCGATCCGGATGAACAGTTGACGGCCCATGGATTGACGTCCGCGGGCTTCGTCTCTGCTGGCGTGGCATCCTCCGCCATGGCAACGCCCGTCAGCAACAAAAGCGCGCCGAGGCCAAGGGCCACGCATCCCGACCGCTCAGATACATTAAGCCGCACTAATATATACTCCGATCGTCACATTTCAATTTCGCCATCTATAGCCGGCTCAATGGAGTTCGAGTCGTTGAGGCAAAGTTGGTGTTGCTCTACTGCAACATGACTCTAAATTCCGTGTTAATACCGTATCGCAACCGCTAATTGCCGTGCAATACCATGCAACACATTAGTATCCGCTATCCCAGTGGAAGAGCATGGCGGCAGCCGGGACGGGTAGATGCGCTCGCGCACAGGGCTGACTGAACGTCGGGGGAAGACCGCTGAGCGCCAAATGCGGCGGGGCGGAGCATTGGCCGCATCCCGCCGCTCCGGCATGTTGCTGCGCACATCCGCGCTGACCACTGTCGCGCTCGCCTTGTCGGGCTTGGCCGCGCATGCCGAGGATGCCGGCCTGTGGCAGCCCCAGGTCCGCGCCATCATCGGCGCCAACTCCAACAGCGGCTTTTCGGCGCTCGAAGGCTTCCTGCCGGTCAAGCAGAATCTCGAATCCGTCCTGTTCCTGGATGTGCGCTCCAAATATGATTTCGACAGCGGCTTCGGCCAGGATGTCGGCTTGGGTGTGCGCCGCATCGTCAATCCGGATCTGATGATCGGCGGCTACGCCTACCTCAACATCCAGAACGACGACAGCCACCAGTTCGTCGCCACGACGCTCGGCCTCGAGGCGATCACCTCGAAATACGACGCGCATGTCAATGTCTACCTGCCGATCAGCAAGGACCGTCGCTCGAACGGCATCGATTCGACGCTGTCGCTGGTCGGCAACCAGTTGCTCGAAGAGATTTCGACGATCGACCACCGCACCTATGCCGCCTGGGGCATCGAGGGCGAGGTCGGAGTCCAGGCGCCGATCGACCTGCCGGAAAACCAGTCGCTGCGCTTCGATGTAGGCGCCTACCACTTCGCCGATCCGGACGGCGACGACCGCGCGACCACCGGCGTCAAGGCGGGGATCGAGTACACCTTCGGCGACGTCATCGGCAAAGGCACGTCGCTGACCTTCACCGGCGAGGTGCGCAACGACAATCGCGACGACACCCAGTTCGCCGGCAGCGTCCGGCTGACGGTGCCGTTCAACGTACCCGGCACGGGAGCTTCCGCCGACGATGCGTCGGACCCTGTCTCCACGGTCAGTCCGGGCCTGCGCAAACGGCTCAACGAGCGCGTGCGCGGCGATATCGGCGTCAGGCTGGAAAGCCAGGACAAGGTCACCGGCACGACGACGCGCGTGGCCATCAACGCCGCCACCAATGCGGCCTTCGGCAATTTCTTCTTCGCCGACGGCGGCAATTCCCTCGGCCTCGGCACGATAGGCGATCCGACGACGCTGGACGATGCCGTCAGCCATGCCGGTGCCAATGGCTTTGTCGTCGCGCTCGGCGGCAGCGGCAACATCACCACCGGTGGCGTCAATCTGGCAGCGGGTCAGACCGTCATCGGCGGTGGCGGCGGCGTCCAGGCCAGGCTCGCCGACGGCAGCATCGGCACCTACGATTTCGGCGGCAGCAACGGCACGATCCAGGGCACCAACGCCGCCAACCCGGTCATCACCTTGGCCAGCAACGACACGCTGAGCGGCATCACCATCACCGGCGGCGGCGACGGCATCTTCGGCAACAACGCCGTCGGCACGAAGCTGACCGACGTCACCGTCACCGGCGCCGGCGGCAACGGCGCCGACTTCGCCGGCAATTCGACCAGCGTCAGCGCCTCCAACTTCACCGCGACCGGCAACGGCCTCGACGGCCTGCACATCGAAGACAACGGCACCTACAATTTCACCGGCACGACGACGCTCAACGGCAATGCCGATGACGGCCTCGATGTCACCGGGCAGGGCACCTACACCTTCGCCGCCGTCAATGCCCAGAACAACACCGACCGCGGCATAACGGTGCAGGGCACGTCGAGCGGCGGCAGTTTCACCACCACCGGCGGCACCATTTCCGGCAACGGCGGCACCGCCGTCTTCATCGACCCGATCACCGCCCATGTGGTGCTCGATGCCATCACGCAGAACGGCGGCGTGTCGGGCGTCATTCTCGACCAGGTGTCGGGCAGCTTCACCGTCAACGGCGCGACCACCATCTCGAACACGACCGGCGCGGCGATCGCGATCAGCAATTCCCCGGCATCGATCCGTTTCGGCGACATCACCATCGCCAATCCCGGCGCCGACGGCCTGTCGTTCACCGGCGTCAACGCCGCCGTGGTCGCCGGCAACATCGTCATTTCCGGGCTCGGTGCCGGCACCGGCCTCGCCTTCTCCGGCAGCCAGACCAACTTCACCGCCCAGTCGCTCAACGTCACCGGCACGGGTGCGGCCGGCTCGATCGGCATAGACCTCACCTCGCCGAGCGCCGCTGGCGCGGTCATCATCATCACCAATGGCGGCACGATCGCCAATGTCGACACCGGCGTGCGTCTCGGCATTGCCGGCACGCCGGCTGATTCGGCCAATGCCAGCTTCACCTTCGGCGGCGGGTCGATCGCCGGCATCACCGCGTCGCTCGACGCGCGCGGCCTCAACCAGACGCTCGGCACTTATGCGTTCGGTTCGACGACCTTCAGCGGGCCGCAGCTTTTCGACACGCAGAACGTAATCTTCGTCGGTGCTGCCGCAACGGGAACGGGCGACGGATCCTCGCTGCTCGATCTTGCCTCGATCGCGACGGCCGACGCCAATACCGACGGTACGGCGATCTTCGTGCTGGTCAACGACGCCAGCAACACGCCGATCGATACCGCCGGCGGCTTCACGCTGAGCGCCGGCCAGACGCTGGCCTCGTTCGGCAATCGCCGCACCTTCTCGCTCGGCGGGGTGCCGATCAACGTCACCGGCGACAATGTCCAGCACGACCAGGTCGTCTCGGATGCGAACGGCGCCGCGACGCTGACCAACACCGGCGCCGGCGACGCCGTCACGCTGGCCAACAACACCTCGCTGCTCGATTTCAACATTTCGGGCGGCAGCGCCAACGGAGTCCATGGCAGCGGCGTCACCGGCGTCACGCTGACCGGCATGTCGGTCAGCGGCGCCAGCCTTGCCGGCGTGCTGTTCGACGGCACCAACGGCGTCAGTGCCACCAATCTGACCTCGAGCGGCAATTCCGGCGCCGGCCTGTCCGTGCAGGGCGGCGGCACCTACAATTTCAACGGCACCACGACACTGAGCGGCAACGGTGCTGATGGCCTGTCGATCAATGGCGATGGAACCTACAATTTCCAGACGCTCAATTCGCAGAACAATACCGGCAGCGGCGTCGATGCAACCTCGACCGGCGCCGGCAGGCTGACGACGACCGGCGGGACGATTTCCGGCAATTCCGGCCAGGGGTTCAGTGCCTCGCAGATCGGGCTGGACGTCACGCTGAGCAGCCTCAGCCATACTGCCGGCGGCACCGGCATAGCTCTCTCGAACGTCACCGGCGGCTTTGAAATCACTGGCACGACGACGATCTCCAACGTTCCAAATGGTATCGTCATCCAGAACAGCTCGGCCACGGTCGGGTTCGGCGGCAAGGTGACCGTCACCGCGCCAACAGGTTCCGGCATTATCCTCGACACCAATTCCGGCACCGTCACCTTCGGCGATGTCGCGATCGACCAACCCGGCCAGAACGCCATCGACATCTTTGGCGTAAACGGCACCATCGGCCTCGGCAATATCGACATCACGAACCTGCCGACCGGCAAGACCGGCCTCGACCTGTCCGGCAGTTCCTCGACCTTTACCGCAACGACGCTCGACATCAGCGGCGCCGGCACCTCGACCGGCATCGATCTCTCCGGCACCGCCGGCGGCTCGGTCACCATCGGCAGCGGCGTCATCTCGGCCGGCACCGGCGTGCAGATGGGCACGCACGGCGCGGGTGGCGCCACCGCCAACACCACCCTCTCTTTCGGCGCCGCCGGCGGCGCCTCGATCACCGGCACGGTCGCCTCGCTCGACATGCGCGGCCTGATGGCCGGCAGCGGCACCTATGCCTTCAACGGCACGGCGCTTGTCGGCCCGCAGCTGTTCGATGCCGCCAACATCGTCTTCGTCGGCGCTGCCGACACCGGCACCGGCAGTGGCGCGGACGTGGGCGATCTCATCAACGCGGCGGCCGCTGACGACCTGACCACCGCCGCCAACACGGTTTTCGTCCTCGTCAACAACGGCGCTGGAAACATCAACACCGATGCCGACGGTTTCACCCTTGCCGCCGGCCAGTCGCTCGTTTCCTTCGCCAATGGCGCGACGGTCGATCTCGGCGCGCCGCCGGCCAACGTCACCGGCGCCAATGTCGTCACCGGCGGCACCCAGGCCGATCCGTTCGGCAATGGCGGCGCGACGCTCAACAATTCGGCTGGCAGCGCCATCGACCTCGCCAACGGCAACCTCGTCCAGAACCTCAGCGTCAGCAACGCCGGCGCCGGTGCGGCGATCAACGGGTCGGGAATCAACGGCCTGACGGTCGACGGCGTTACCGTCACCGGTGCCACCACTGCCCTCGACCTGACCGGCGCCTCGGGCGCCACCGGCGTCACGAATCTGACCGTCCAGTCCGCTCAGACGGGCATCGTGCTGAACAATTCGAGCGCCACCAACACTTTCACCAATATCACGATCGGCGGTATTGGCGGCACGGCGCTCGCGGCGGCCAACTACAGTGGCACCGCAACCTTCGACAATTTCGACATCACCGGGACCACCACCGGCGTCAACATCGCCGGCGGCACGACCGGCACGTTGAGCTTCGACGATCAAAGTTCCATCGCCGGTGCGGTTGGCAATGCCTTCATTATCTCCGCGTCGACGCCGAATCTCACCTACAACGGCACCATCAACAAGACGGGCACCGCGGGCGCGGTCCAGATCAGCGGTATGACCGGTGGATCCGCCACCTTTGGCGGCAAGATCACCGCCAACGTCAACGGTTCGGCCAATGCCATCGATCTGGGCAGTAACGCAGGCGGCAGGATCAACTTCACCGGCGGACTCGACCTGACCACCGATGGCAGCTTCGCCTTCAGCGCCGTCGATGGCGGCACGCTGAACGTGACCGGCACCAACACGATCAAGACCGGCAGTGGGGCGACCGAGAGAGGTATCCAGCTCGGCGGCGCAACCGGCCTCACCATCGGCGCCAGCGGTGTCACTTTCGACAGCGTCAACGTGGACGGCTCAGGCGCCACCGACGTCAGCGGCATCGTCATTTCGAACACCAGCGGCGGCAACGTCACCTTCGGCGCCGTCGATATCAGTCGCGCCAGCACCGACGCCATCCGCCTCACCAATGTCGCCAGCGGCACCTACACCTTCAACGACACGACGACGATCGCGACGGCCGGCGGCACGGTCCCCGGCTTCGCGGTGCAGGGCAGCGGCGCGACTGTCAGCGTCAACAATCTGGTCACGACCGGCATTGCCGGCGACGACGTCAATCTGACCAACAACACCGGCACGATCTCGATCGGTGGCACCATCACCAATTCCGGCGCCGGCAACGGCGTCGTGGTGTCCGGCGGCAGCGCGGCGATCACCGTTTCGGCCGACATTTCCAGCTCGGCAAGCGCGCCGGGCACGGCCATCAAGATCGACGGCACCACCGGCGGTTCCGTCGCGTTCACGGGCAATGTCACCTCTACCGGCACCGGCAATCTCTTCGCCATCGGCACGACGACGGCGCCGACGGGCGGGGCGATCACCTTCGCCGCCGGCAAGACACTGACCGCCACCGGCGGCGGCGGCGCGGTGATCGGCGGGCTTGCCGGCAACGCGACATTCAACGACTTGGCGCTGCTGTCGATCACCAATGCGACCGGCAACGGCCTCTCGGTCTCGAACGTGGCAAGCGGCGCCGGTGCCGGCTTCGCCAGCGTCACAGTCTCGGGCGCCGGCGGCAACGGCATCGAGATCGCCAACAATGCCGGCCAGGTGACCTTCTCGGGCGGCACCACGGTGACGATGGGCTCGGCCGCCAACACGGCCGGCATCGATTTCAGCGGCACCAATGCCAACGTCGTGTTCGGCGCCACGACCGTCAGCAATATCGGCGCCAACCAGACCGGCATCGATTTCAGCGGCTCGTCCACTACCGCCGATTTCAGCCTTGCCGCCACCATCACCGGCCTCGGCGACCTCACCTCGCGCGGCATCGATCTGTCCTCGACGACCGGCAACAAGGTCATCACCTTCTTCCAAGGGTCCTCGATCGCCAATGTCGGCATCGGCGTCGATCTGTCGTCCGGCCAAACCACCGCCACCTCGGCCGACGCCACCTTCACCTTCGGCGACGGCGATTCGACCGACGGGCTGGAATCCTCGATCTCCGCGGCGACGAACGGCTACACCGTCGACACGGTCGGCCTCGATCCGACGCTCGGCGATTACGACTTCGACGACGTGTTCTTCACCGGCAGCGCCAACCTGGCCTCGGCGCCGGGCGCGGTCACGCTGGTTTCGCAGTCGGGCGGCTTTATCAACGCCGGCACGACCGGCAACCTCAGCATGGGCGTCAGCACCATTTCGCTTGCCGCCGCCGACGCGCTCACCGGCGCCCAGAACTTCGCCTTCGTCGGTCCGATCGATCTCGGCTCCAGCGCCTTCACGCTCGATTCGGGTCAGACGATCACCGGCTTCGGCAATGGCAATGTCGTCTCGATCGGCACCATCCAGCCGGTGAACGTCCATGGCAGCCTCGGCGCCACCGGCGGCAACATCACCGGCGACGAGACCGTGGTCACCGGCACCGGTGACTTCATGCACCTGCTCGGCGACAACGCGGTGCGCCATACGGCCTTCGATTTCAGCGGCGCCAGCGGCTCCGCTTTCCTGATCGACCAGAGCGCCCCCGGTTTCAGCAATGCCGGCGGCATCACCATCGAAGGCGTCACGATCAGCAACGTGGCGGCCGGCCAGACCGCCATCAAGGTCGCGGGATTGACCGGCAATCTGTCGGTCATCAACAACGACATCAACGTTGCCGGCACGCTGCTCGACGTGAACGGCGGCTCCGGCACCATCCAGGTCTCGCGCGGCATCCTGCCGAACGGTGTAACGCCCGGCACGCTGATCGGCGGCGGCATCAACATCGCCAACCGCACCGGCGGCGCGGTGACCTTCACCGACCAGGTGACGATCACCGGCGGCAATGGCGTGTCGATCTCGGGCGGCACCGCCGCCGGCGCCGTCAATTTCAACGGCGGCCTCGACATCACCACCTCGGCCGATACCGGCCTCGATTTCTCGGGCCTGAACGTGCTTACGGTCGCCGATGCCGGCTCGACCACGATCAACGCGACCGGCCAGACGGCGCTGTCGCTGCAGGGCGCGATCGGCGCCGGCGGCGTCCATTTCGACAGTGTGACCTCGACCGGCGCCACCGGCCAGGGCGTGCTGATCAGCGGCGCTGGCGGCGGCAATGTCGATCTCGACGCCGTCAACGTCACCGCTTCGGGCGGCGCCGGCATCGAGGTTCTCAATTCGAGCGGCACCTACACCTTCGGCAACACCACGATCGACAATTCGGCCTCGGCCGGCCGTGGCGTGAACATCGAGAACGCCGCCAGCACCACCACCGTCACCTTCGACGGCACGCTGGGCATCACCACATCCACGGGCACCGGCTTCCGCGTCTCCAGCAGCGGCGCACCGCCCGCCACCACCGTCAATGTGACGGGCGCCGGCACGCGCAGCGTCAGCACCTCGAACGGAACAGCCGTCGACATCACCTCGGCCACTCTCAACGGCGGCTTCACCTCGGTCAACGCCAGTTTCTCGGGCACGGCCAACGGCATCAACCTGCAGAACGTGGCGGGCTCGCTCGATCTCGGCACCGGCACGCTGACCAACACCGGCACGGGCGCCGCCTTCGACGTCGGCTCGGCCACCGACCAGAGCGGCGGCAATGCGACGATCTCCTATGCCGGCAATATCTTATCCAGCGGCGGCGGCGCGGCTGTCTCGATCCAGGAACTGACCGGCGGCTCGGTCACGCTTTCGGGCGATCTGACCGACGGCTCGCCGACCAATGGCGGCCAGATCGTCGTTGCCAACATCAACAACGGCACTGCCGCTTCCGTCACCTTCTCGGGCGGGAGCAAGCAGATCAACTCCGGCACCAACGATGCCGTGAGCCTGACCGGCAACACCAACGGTACCGTCAATTTTGCCGGCGGCCTGGGCATCAGCACCACCTCCGGCGCCGGCTTCAATGCCACGGGTGGCGGCACGGTCAACGTTGCCGGCAACACCAACACGATCAATACCACGACCGGAACCGCGCTGAACCTCAGCGGCGTGACTGTCGGAAGTACCGGCCTCAATTTCAGCACCGTGACGGCGAACGGAGCAGCCACGGGCATTGCGCTCGCCAATGTCGCTTCGTCGGGCGGCGGCACGGTCGCGCTCGGCACGGTCAACCTGCAGGGCATCACCTCGCGCGGCGTGGATGTGTCCGGCACGCTGGGTGCCGCGCTGTCGTTCGACGATCTCGACATCGGCCTGAACAACAGCGCTGCCGTTGCCTTCGATCTCAACGGCGCGACGATCAACGCGGCCGTGACGGCCGATGATTTCGACGTCACCAATGCGGCCGCAGCCGGCACCTCGATCGGCGTCGACCTGCGCGGCGCCACCGGCGGCCAGACCGTGCGCCTCGGCGACGCCAATGCGGGCGGCGCCAGCTCCAGCATCGCCGGCGTCAACACCGGCGTCTTCCTCAATTCGACGACCAACCTCAACTTCACCTATGGCGACGGCGAGTCGACGACCGATCAGCTTTCGACCATCAGCGCCAATGTCGGCATCGACACCTCCAGCGCGCCGACGCTGGGCAGCTACAATTTCCAGGACGTCAATTTCGCGGCCAGCCCCGGCCTCGGCTTCGGCATAGGCAAGATCTACTTCGTCGGCGCCGGCGCCACGGGCGACGGCTCCGGCCGTGACCAGAACAATCTGGCGACGCTGGCCACGGCGGAAGCCGCGGCGGTCGCAACCGACATCCTGGTCCTCGTCAACGATGGCGGCACCATCACTGCCGCCGGCACCAATGCCGACAACACGCTGAACCTCGCGGCCAATGAGCAGGTGCGCGGCTTCGGCAACGGCAACATCAACCTGGCGATGACGGTGCCGTCGACCATCCATCTCGCCAGCAACAGCATCTCGATCGCCGACCAGACGCCGAACGGCGCCGCGACGCTGACCACCAGCGCCGGCAACAATGCCATCACGCTCGGCGCCAGCGGAAACATCATCGACGGCTTCATCCTCGACGGCGGTGCGCGCGGCATCAAGGACAATGGCTCGGGTGCGTCCGGCACCACGATCAGCCATATGACGATCCGCAACTTCACCACCGCTGGCGTCGAGATCACCCCGTCGACCAACACCACGATCGACAATGTGGCGTTCTCCGGCAATGCCACCGATGTCATCCTCAACGCGCTTAACTCCACCATCACCAACGTCACCAGCACCGGCGCCACCGGCATTGCCTTCGACCTGCGCAACACCACCGGCACGACGACCCTCACCAACCTCGACATCACCGCCGCGTCGACCGGCACCGGCATCGCTTTTGGCGGCGCCTCGGGTCCGGGCGGCACGATCAACGGCACCAATGTCGACATATCGGGCGGCAGTGGCATTACGGTCACCGGCGGTAATGCGGCGATCAACTTCGACAGCGCCAGCTCCATTGCTGTTGGGGGCTCGGGCACGGCGGCAAGCATCACCAGCCGCAGTGGCGGCAGCTTCACCTATGCCGGCGCCGTGACGGCGAACGGCGCCGTAAGCGGCATCGTCATCTCCGGCGCGACGGCTGCGAGCAATGTCTCATTCACCGGCACGGTCGACATCGGCACCACCACGCCGTTGACCGCCACTGCCGTGTCGATCAACAACAACGGCCAGTCGTCGGTCATTGGCTTCTCCAACATCGACATCGCCACCAACGGCACGACCGGCTTCAGCGCCACGAACGGCGGCACGATCAACGTGACCACCGGCACGGTCAGCTCCACCAACGCGCAGGCCGTCAACCTCAACGGCGTCGCCACCACGACGGGCATCAACTTCACCTCCACGACATCGACCGGCGGCACCAACAACGTCGTGGTCAGCGGCGTCACCGGCGTGGGCACTGTCAATCTCGGCAGCGGCTCGCTGACCGGTGCCACCGGCGCGGCTTTCCTCGGCTCGGGCGGTACGGTGTCCGTCACCTATGGCGGCTCGGTCACCAAGACCAGCGACGGCCGCACGATCGATATCCAGAATCGCACCGGCGGCACGGTCACCCTAAACGGCGCGGTTTCCTCGACTGGGTCGAGCGACGGCATCTTCCTCAACGCCAACAGCGGCTCGACGCTCAACTTCACCGGCGCGCTGACCATCAACACCTCGGCCAGCAACAGCATAGGCTTCAATGCCACTGGCGGCGGCACGGTCAGCGCCACCGCTAGCGGCAGCACGATCAATTCGGGCCAGGCGACCGCGCTCAATGTCGTCAGCACCAACATCGGCGCCTCGGGCTTGAAATTCCAGAGCATCTCGTCGAGCGGCGGCACTGCCGCAGGCATCGTGCTCGACACCACAGGTGCCCTTGGCGGGCTGACGGTAACGGGCACCGGCGCGGCAGGCTCGGGCGGAACGATTTCGAGCAAGACCGGCGCCGATATCCTGACCGGCACGGACGCGGGCGGCCAGACCGCGAGCGGAAGCGTCGGCACCGGCATCTTCCTCAAGAATACGTCTGGCGCATCGTTCACAAACATGCAGCTCAACGACTTCTCGAACTTCGCCGTCTACGGCAACACCGTCACCAATTTCGCGATGTCCGGCACGACCATCAACGGCGTCAACGGTTCCAACAATGCCGGCGATCGCGAAGAGGGCTCGATCCGCTTCGACAATCTGCTCGGCACCTCCTCGATCACCAACTCCAGCATCTCCGGCGGCTTCGACGAGAATATCGATCTCTACAACACCAGCGGCACGTTGACCCGGCTGACGATGGATAACATCGCTTTCGGTCTGGTGGGCTCGACCGGAAACGACAACGTTCGCGGACAGGTCTACAACAGCGCGACCGCCAACTACACGCTGACCAACAGCACCTTCGCCGGCACACGCGCCGACTTCATCGCGTTCGCCGCCAACAACAATGCCACCATGGACGCCGTGGTGCGCAGCAACACCTTCCACAACGGCCAGGCGATCGTTCCCGGCGGCGGCACCGCGGTTGATATCCGCAGCGGCTCCGGTGGCCTTGTCTCCGCCGCGACGACGACCTTCGATATTTCGCACAATATCCTCACCGACGGTGGCGCCAACGCCTTTGACACGGTCGGCATCTTTGTCGCCAAAGGCCAGGATAACGGCACCATGGCCGGCACGATCGCCAGCAACCAGATCGGCCCGTCGAAGACGAACTCCAACTCCGACGGCATTTTCGTCCGCGCGGCGGGAACCGGGACGCTGACGACCCTGATCCAGAACAACACCATCACCGGGGTCGGAAATGTCGGCATCCACCTGCAGAACAACGACGGCAGCGCCACGATGAACGCCACGATCTACGGCAACAGCGTGACCTCGCCGACGAGCGTGAGCCCGTTTGCCGCGCTGATGGTCGACAATGGCGCCACTGCCACCGACACCAGCACGACAAATGTCGTTATCGGCTCGGGCACCGGCGGTTCGGGCAGCAAGAATACCCTGACACATGCCGCCAACTACGCGACCGATGTCGAGTTGAGCAATTTCGGTGCCAGCACGCATCTGAACCTGTCGAGAAATGGCTCGGCCCAGAGCACCGCACTGGGCGTCATCTTGGATGACAACACCGGCGTGTCGACGGTGGATACGACGGGCGGAAGTGGCACGATCACATTCGTCAACACGCTGCCGACGCTTCCGCCCTTGGTGACGCCGTAAGTCTTGTCCAGAGTGCGTCTTGAAAGTGGCATGTGCTACAGGGCGCAACTTTAGTAAAAGTGAAGTTAAAAAATTTTCAGCTTTCACGCAGTATTGACGTTGCGTAATCGAACATCGCTGAGCTAATATAAATCTACAGCGAGGAGGGGACGATGTCGGAACCATTTCTTTCCGAAATCAGAATCATGTCTTTTGTGTTCGCGCCCAAAGGCTGGGCGCTTTGCGATGGCCAGCTCCTGCCGATCAATCAGAACCAGGCGCTGTTCTCTCTGCTCGGTACGACCTTCGGCGGCGACGGCCGGGTGAATTTCGGCCTGCCCGACTATCGCGGGCGGATCCCGATCCATGTCGGCGGGGGTCATACGCTGGGCGAGCGCGGTGGCGAACAGGGTCACACGTTGTCGATTGCGGAGTTGCCGACGCATACGCACTCGGCGCGAGGAGCCACCGCCAACGCCGATCAGCCTGCGCCGACCAACAATCTGCTGGCCACCGTCGCCAACGTCTACACTTCGGCTGCCAATCTGGTGAGCCTCGATCCGGGGACGCTGGCCAATGTCGGTGGCAGCCAGGCGCATCTCAACATGCAGCCGTATCTGACCTTGAGCTTCTGCATCGCCCTGCAGGGCATCTTCCCGTCGCAGACCTGAGGAACGCGACCATGGCACAACCTTATGTTGGCGAAGTTCGCATATTTGCCGGCAATTTCGCGCCGGCCGGCTGGATGTTCTGCGAGGGACAGCTCCTGCCGATCTCCGAAAACGAGACACTGTTCCAGCTGATAGGCACAACCTATGGCGGCGACGGCGAAAGCACGTTCGCATTGCCCGATCTGAGGGGTCGGCTGCCGATGCACCAAGGCAATAGCTTTGTCCTTGCCGAAACCGGCGGCGTGGAAGACGTCACATTGACTGTGTCGCAGATCCCGGCGCATTCGCACCCGTTCCTGGCTTCTTTGAACAATGCCCTGGGCAACAGCCCCGCCGGCAGCGTCGTCGGCCAGGTCGGCGCCACGCAGATCTATCGCGAGTCCCCGGCGGGTTCGGCGATGTCCCTGCAGTCTTGCTCGTCGACCGGCGGCAGTCAGCCGCATACGAATTTCCAGCCGTATCTCTGCGTCAATTTCATCATCTCGCTGTTCGGCATCTTCCCGTCGCAGACCTGAGAGGACCGTCATGGCCGATCCGTTCGTCGCCGAAATCCGCATCTTCCCGTTCAACTTCGCGCCCAAGGGGTGGGCTCTGTGCGATGGCCAGCTTCTGCCGCTGTCACAGAACACGGCGTTGTTTTCGCTGCTGGGCACCACCTATGGCGGCAACGGCAAGTCGAACTTCGCACTGCCCGACCTGCAGGGCCGGGCGCCGATGCACCCTGGACAAGGACCAGGCCTTTCGCTGCACGACCTTGGCGAAACCGGTGGTTCCGAGACGGTGACGCTTCTTGAATCCGAAATCCCGATGCATTCGCACGGCATGACGGGCAACATCAATCCGGCGAATCTGGCGACCCCAAGTTCCGCGCGCTCGCTGGCGCGCACCAGCCCGGGCCAGGCTTATTCGGCAACGGTCAACCTCACCAACATGAGCGACCAGGCGGTCGCCCCTGCCGGTGGCGACCAGCCGCACAACAATCTGCAGCCTTTTCTCACCTGCAATTTCTGCATTGCGCTGCAAGGCGTTTTCCCACCGAGAACCTGATTTCGAGCCAATAGGGCAGGGCTGACACCATGGCTGACCAAGACGCTCACTTACCCTCCCAGGCCGCGCCAACCGGGCACGTGCCGGGCGCATCCTTCTTCGAACTGTCGCGGCTGATGGTCGTCGGTATCGATGCCGACGCCGGGCGCCTGATCCAGAAGGCGCAGACCTCGCCGAATGGGCCATGGCCGTCGGCATGGTCGCCCATCGCCCCCGGCGCCTGGGTCATCATGACGGCGGGCATCACCAAGGACGGTCGCGTCGCGGTCGTGGGTCAGCAGGCGGGAACCGTCAACCTGTCTTTCATCGCCGAGGATCCGAACCAGGCGGGACCGGCCGAGAAATGGCTCGCGCCGGTCAATGTCGGCGCGCCGCCCGGCGCCACCAGCTACCAGAAGCTGTCGATGGCGCGCGATGTCGACGGTCGCATCGAAATCTTTCTTACCGACAACCAGGGCCGCATCTGGTGGATGTACCAGAATCCGGACGTGATCGTTCAGGTGCAAAAGACCATCACGCCGCCCGGCACCACCACGCCGATCGTCGTCACCGTCGACGAACTCAGGCCGCCGGCCCAGCCTTGGAGCGCCTGGCAGCAGATCTCCGGCGGGCTGGTGGCGATTACCGCGCTGCGCCAGGCCGACGGCCGCATTGCGCTGTTCGGCATCAATTCCAACCTGCAGCTCTATCGCTGCCAGCAGGCCATCGCGCAGGCGCTCAAGCCCTCCGACTGGACGCAATGGGTGCAGATCGACAACGGCAACAAGATCACCGAGATGGCGCCGGTCGTCGGTCCGCTCGGCGCCACCAATCTCTTTGCCATGACGCAGCCGGGCCAGGTCCTGCACACCAAGCAGCAGCCTGCCGGCTCCGACACCTGGACCGTCTGGGCGACACCCGGCTACAGCCGTGTCCCCAAATACACGCTCTGCGCCGGCATACAGGGCGATGGCGACATCATGCTGGCGGCGTCTGATCAGCAGCACGTCCATTCCTTCAACGCCCAGTATGACGCCGCCACCCAGAACTGGTCGGGTTGGCGTGACTTCAATTCGTCCGGCGCCAACACGAGGTTGTCGCTCGACTACAATGCCGACGGTCGCCTTGCCTTGTTCTCGATGATGATCACCAACGATGGTTCGAACAGTCTGTGGACGATCAATCAGATGGCCATGGACAGCTCCGAATGGGAGTGGAGCTGGACGGAGCTGACCTCGAGAAACCTCAAGCAGATCGTCGTGGTGCGCGACCTGACGCCGCCAGTTTGATGGCGTCGACGTCGGAATGATAGCCGGCAAATATTATACCCGGGCAGTAGCTCTCGGGCTTGCGCTGCGGCCCGAGGCGGATTCGGACGTGCCGTTCCTGGGCGCGCTCTATGCCTCCACGCGCGCCGCCGAGTTGGCCGACGTGCCCTGGCCGCCGGAAGCCAAGGCGCAATTCCTCGATATGCAGTTCCAGGCGCAGCGCGCGCATTACCGGCGCCACTATCCGGAAGCCGACTGGTGCGTCGTCGAGCATGCCGCCGAGCGGATCGGGCGTCTCTATATCGAGCGCTGGCCGAGCCAACACCGGATCATCGACATCGCCTTTTGGCCCGAGCATTGCGGCAAGGGCTTCGGCACCGCGTTGCTCAACGACCTGATCGACGAAGCCGCTGCCGTCGGCAAGGCGGTGTCGATCCATGTCGAGAAGAACAATCCGGCGCGACGGCTCTATCTGCGGCTCGGCTTCGAGATCGCCGAGGACAAGGGCGTCTACGATCTGATGGCGCGCCCGGCTGCGTCGTCCGGCAAGGGCGGCGAAGGCCCTCAGTTGAAGACGGCCTCATAGCTATAGCTCGTCGCATCCTGCGACACAGGCACGATGAATATGTCATGCGCAAGCTCGCTGCCGACAAAGCGATAGGTCGCCTGCGGCAAAAGCATTTCGCGCGGTCCCTTGAACAGCAAGGAGAAGCCGCCATCCTCGCGCGGGCTGTTGGCGATGTGTTTCACCGCGCTCAATTCCAGCGCGACCATCTTGCCATTGGTCTCGACGATGAAGGTCTGGCCGACAGCCCGATCGAAATCCGTAACCGAAATCATCTCGCCCACCCTCGATCGCTTGCTTCAGCCGCCAATTTCGTTGCCCGGCACCACCTTGTCCATAGCGCGCGGACCGGGGCAGGAAAAGTGCTTGGCGGCCCTCCATTCGGACCCGCGCTTAGGAAGGAGGTTGGAGCGGCTCGAAGATTCTGTCGGACGCCCGCCGCTCCAGCCGTTGCGCCAGCCCCCGCGCTGGCCTAAACCCGTTGTAAGCCAAGCCATTCATGGCTTTTGAAGCACCGTGGGAGGATGCGAAACATGGCTGAAGCCAGGAACGACATGGCGTCGGCGGCAAGCGCCGCCAGCAATGGGCTGCCGTTGTTCTACTTGAAGCCCGAGGCGCTCAACCCGATACGCCATGGCTCGCTCGGTCTGATCGCGCGGGCCGATTTCGGCTTCGCCCGGTCGGCGCATGCGATTCCCATAGCGGCGTCGGAAATGCCGGGCGCGATGCGCTCCTATCCGATCGTCTTCATCGGCCCGGCCAAGGCGCCGGTGATCATCACCGGCGTGCGCCAGAACGAGAACCTGTTCGTCGACGCCGACGGCCGCTGGACCGAGCCGCACTATATTCCGGCCTATGTGCGGCGCTATCCCTTCATCCTTGCCGATGAGTCGGCGGCGTCCGGCCGGTTGACGCTCTGCGTCGACCGCGCCAGCGAACGCGTCGTCGACCAGCTCGTGGCGCCGTTCCGCGACGATGGCGGCAAGCTGGCGCCGTTCTTCAACGGCACCGAGCCGACCGAAGCGACCAAGCAGGCGCTCGCCTTCTGCAGCCAGTTCCAGAACGATTTCAACGCCACCCGCGCCATCGTCGAGAAAATCGACGCGCACGGCCTGTTCGCGCCGCGCCAGAGCAAGGTGACGCTGGAAGGCGGCGAGGTGTTGAACCTCACCGATTTCCAGGTGATCGACGAGCAGGCGCTCAACAAGCTCGGCGACGAAGCCTTCCTCGATCTCAGGAAATCCGGAGCGCTCGCGTTGATCTACTGCCATCTGGCTTCCAGCAACAGCTGGTCGTCGCTGGTCTATCAGGCATCGCTGCGCAAGCGGATATAGCTCCAGACAACTACCACCCTGATTGTTGGGATGGGCTGGCCAACCACGAATCGGCTATGCCTTGGCCATGCAGGAAACGTCCCTCTACGAGCCGGTGAAGCGGTTCCTCGAGAGCATGGATTTCGCCGTCAAGGGCGAGATCGGCGGCTGCGACGTGGTCGGCGTGCGCGCCGGCGAGCCGCCGGTGGTCGTCATCTGCGAACTGAAGCTCCAGTTCAATCTCGAGCTGGTTCTCCAGGCCGTCGACCGCGCCGCGGCCTGCGACGAAGTCTGGCTGGCCGCCTATATGTCGGCGCGCGGCAAGGGCCGCGAGCACGACCGCCGTTTTCGCGCGCTGTGCCGCCGCCTCGGCTTTGGCCTGTTGGGTGTCGGCAAGAAGGGTGAGGTGGAGCTGCTGCTCAGTCCCGTCGCCTTGCCGCCGCGCCGCGACCCGCGGCGGCGCTCGCGCCTGGTCGAGGAGCATCATCGCCGCAAGGGCGATCCGTCCATCGGCGGCAGCACGCGCAGGAAGCCGATCATGACCGCCTATCGGCAGGAGGCGCTGGCCTGCGCCGCCGCCATGGCCGACGGCCCGAAGCGGCCGCGTGACCTCAAAGCCCTTTCACCGCGCGCGGCGAGCATCCTGCAAAATAGTTACTATGGCTGGTTCGCTCGTGCCGAGCGCGGCATCTACGCGCTGACCGAAGTCGGTCTCGCCGCGATCACGCCTGCGGCGGTAGCCCTATAAACCATCGCTTGGCGAAAAATTCGGCTTACCACTCGGCGTCCACTTACCACTCGGCGAACGAGCCGTCCTTGTGGCGCCAGATCGGATTGCGCCAGCGGTGCCCTTCCTTGGCGCGCTCCTTCACATAATCCTCGTCGATCTCGACGCCCAGGCCCGGACCGTCGGGAATGGCGACATAGCCATCCTGGTAGCGGAACACGTCCTTGTTGGCGGCGTAGTCGAGCAAGTCGTTGCCGGCATTGTAGTGGATGCCCAGGCTCTGCTCCTGGATGAAGCAGTTGTAGCTCACGGCATCGAGCTGCAGGCACGCGGCAAGCGCGATCGGGCCGAGCGGGCAGTGCGGCGCCACCGCCACGTCATAGGCTTCCGCCATCGCGGCGATCTTGCGGCATTCGGTGATGCCGCCGGCATGCGACAGGTCGGGTTGAATGATGTCGACGACCGCCTCCTCGAACACCGACTTGAAGTCCCAGCGGCTGTAGAGCCGTTCGCCGAGCGCGATCGGCGTCGAGCCGAGCGCCGCGATCTCCTTCAGCGCCTCGCGGTTTTCGCTCAGCACCGGCTCCTCGATGAACATCAGCCGGTAGGGCTCCAGTTCCTTGACCAGGATGCGCGCCATCGGCCGGTGCACGCGGCCATGGAAATCGACGGCAATGCCGATATTGGGACCGACCGCCTCGCGCACCATGGCGACCCGCTCGACCGCGGCATCGATCCTGTCGTGGCTGTCGACGATCTGCAGCTCCCCGGTGCCGTTCATCTTGAGCGCCTGGAAGCCGCGCGCCACCACTTCCCTGGCGCCCGCCGCCACTTCCGCCGGCCGGTCGCCGCCGATCCAGGAATAGACCTTGATCGTCTCGCGCAGCCTGCCGCCGAGCAGTTCATGCACCGGCACGCCGAGCGCCTTGCCCTTGATGTCCCACAGCGCCTGGTCGATGCCGGCGATAGCGCTCATCAGGATCGGCCCGCCGCGGTAGAAGCCGCCGCGATGCATCACCGTCCAATGATCCTCGATCAGGCGCGGATCCTTGCCGATCAGGTAGTCGGCCAGTTCCTTGACCGCCGCTTCGACCGTCAGCGCCTTGCCTTCGATCACCGGCTCGCCCCAGCCGCTGATGCCGGCATCGGTCTCGATCTTGAGGAAGAGCCAGCGCGGCGGAACGATGTAGGTGGTCAAGGCGGTGATTTTCATGCGGGCGTTCAGTCTCAGTTGTTTTTCAGTTTCTTGGCGCTGGTCAGGTCGCGCGCGGCCAGATCGAGGATCTTGCTGGCGGCATTGCGCGCGGCGGTCGCGTCGCGCATGCGCAACGCCTCGACCACCTCGCCATGCGCGGCCGCGGCTTCCCTGCGCCTGACCGGGGAAATCGTCGCCGTGGCTTCCAGCGAAAACAAAAGCGCCGTGTCGATCAGCTTGCCGATCTGGCGGAAGATCGGGTTGTGGCTCGCGCCATAGACGATCTGGTGGAAGACGATGTCGGAACGCGAGAACTGCGTCAGGTCCTCGCCGGCGCCGGCCATGCCTTGCCAGGCCACCTCGAGGTCGGCGATCTCCTGCAGCGTCGCCCGCGTCGCCGCGAGTTCCGCCACCAGCGGCTCGATGGCGCGGCGGGTTTCGAGGATCGCGTCGAACAGCTTGTCGTCCAGCGCGTGCGGCGCGTGCCAGGCCAGCACCTGCGGGTCGATGATGTTCCAGTTGTCCTGGTCGCACACCACCGTGCCGACGCGTGGCCGGGACAGCACCAGCCCCTTGGCCGCCAGCACCTTCAGCGCTTCGCGGATGACGGTGCGGCTGACGCCATATTCGATGCCGAGATCGTTCTCGGTCGGCAGCGACGATCCCGCCGGATAGCGGCCGGAAAAAATATCGGAGGCGATCGCCTTGGTCACATCCGGCATGACGCGCGGACGGCGCGTGGTCTCGCGCGCTTCCTTGTCCTCGTCAGCCTTCTTCGGTGTTTCGTTCACCTCAGCCCCTCCTCCAAGGCAGCGAACCCTTCGGTTTGCGCGCACTTGGTCCGGCCTTAGCGGATGCGAGTGATTTGCGCCAGCGACTACTGATCACACCATCTATATCATTTATCATACCAGATCAATTGACGAGTATGATAAAACTGATTACACCTTGCGAACCCGAGCCTGCACTCGGCCGTTCACTGGGAGGTAATCATGCGACTTTTGAAAACCGCGCTCGTCGCGGGTGCTCTCGCCGTTTTGTCCGCCACGACCATCGCGTCCGCCTATGCGCAGGACACCAAGATAGGCTTCATCGTCAAACAGCCGGAAGAGCCGTGGTTCCAGGACGAATGGAAGTTCGCCGACCAGGCCGCCAAGGAAAAGGGTTTTTCGCTCGTCAAGATCGGCGCCGAGGACGGTGAGAAGCTGATGTCGGCGATCGACAATCTTGGCGCTCAAGGCGCTCAAGGGTTCGTCGTCTGCACGCCGGACGTGAAGCTCGGCCCGGGCATCGTCGCCAAGGCCGCCGCGAACAATCTCAAGCTGATGACGGTGGACGACCGCCTCGTCGGCGCCGACGGCAAGCCGCTGGAAGACGTGCCGCATATGGGCATCTCCGCCACCAAGATCGGCGAGGCCGTCGGTCAAGCCATCCTCGACGAGATGAAGGCGCGCGGCTGGAAGATGGATGAGGTTGGCGCGATCCGCGTTTCCTACGACCAGCTGCCGACCGCCGTAGACCGTGTCGAAGGCGCGATCTCGGTGCTGAAGGCCGCCGGCTTCAAGGCTGGAGACATCTTCGACGCTCCCCAGGCCAAGACCGACACCGAAGCCGCACTCAACGCCGCCACCGTAGTGCTCAACGCCCATGCTGACATCAAGAAGTGGATCGCCTTCGGCCTCAATGACGAGGCGGTGCTGGGCGCCGTGCGCGCTTCCGAAAGCGTCGGCATTCCGGCCGACGGCATGATCGGCGTCGGCATCGGCGGCGCGGAATCGGCGATCAACGAGTTCAAGAAGCCGGCCGCGACCGGCTTCGTCGGCACGGTCATCATCTCGCCCAAGCGTCACGGCTACGAGACGGCGCTCAACATGTATGACTGGATCGCCAACAACAAGGAGCCGGCCAAGCTGACGCTGACCGCCGGGGCGCTGGCCAAGCGCGACGACTACCAGAAGGTGCGCAAGGACCTCGGCATCGAATAGTCCTCCCTGTACAAACGGGCGGCGGCGCGGACCGCCGCCCGTTTGGCATGCTCAAGAAGGATCGAGGCCGGTGTCCTTTCTCGAATTCTCCAACATCACCAAGACCTATCCGGGCGTCAAAGCCCTGTCGGATGTGTCGTTCCGCGTCGAAAAGGGCGCCGTGCACGGGCTGATGGGCGAGAATGGCGCCGGCAAATCCACCCTCATCAAGATCCTCTCCGGCGACCAGCATGCCGATGCCGGCGAAATAAGCATCGACGGCAAGGTCCAGGCCTATGCCTCGACCAGGAACGCTTTCGACAACGGCGTCATCGTCATCCATCAGGAATTGCAGTTGGTGCCCGAGCTGACCGTCGCCGAGAATCTCAGCCTTGGCCGTTTTCCGGCGAGCGGAGGCGTCATCGCCCGCCGCCGCATGCTCGACGATGTCGGCGCCAAGCTGAAATCGGCCGGCATCGACATCGACATGCGCCGCAAGGTCAAGACGCTGTCGATCGGCGAACGCCAGATGGTCGAGATCGCCAAGGCGGTGATGCTCGACGCCCGCGTCATCGCGCTCGACGAGCCGACCTCGTCGCTGTCCTCGCGCGAAAGCGAGATCCTGTTCGCGCTGATCGACCGGCTGCGCGGCGAAGGCAAGGTGATCATCTATGTATCGCACCGCCTCGACGAGGTGTTCCGGCTCTGCGACAGCCTGACGGTGCTGCGCGACGGCAAGCTCGCCGCGCATCACACATCGCTGAAAGATGTGACGCGCGACCAGGTCGTCGCCGAAATGGTCGGCCGCGAGATTTCCGACATCTGGGGTTTTCGCCCAAGAAAAACTGGCGAGGTACGGCTCAAGGTCGATGGGCTGAGCGGCGCGAGGCTGCGGACGCCGGCGAGCTTCGAAGCTCGCGCCGGCGAGATCGTCGGCTTCTTCGGCCTGATCGGCGCCGGCCGCTCGGAGCTGATGCGGCTGGTCTTCGGCGCCGACCCGCGTTCGGGCGGCACGATCGCCGTCGACGGCAAGACAATTGCCGCCGCCAGCCCGCATGAGGCGATCCGGGCCGGCATCGTGCTCTGCTCGGAGGACCGCAAGCATGACGGCATCATCCAGGGCCGCTCGATCGAGGAGAATATCAACATCTCGTCCAGGCGCCATCACACCCGCTTCGGCGTTCTGAACCGCGCCAGCGAGATCGCGACCGCCGAGACCTTCATCAAGAAGCTCAAGGTGCGCACGCCGTCGCGCAGGCAGGACATCGTCAACCTGTCCGGCGGCAACCAGCAAAAGGTCATCCTCGGCCGCTGGCTGTCGGAGCAGGGCATACGCGTGCTGATCGTCGACGAACCGACGCGCGGCATCGATGTCGGCGCCAAGTCGGAGATCTACGAGCTGCTCTATCAGCTTGCCGAGGGCGGCATGGCGATCGTCGTCGTTTCCTCCGAGCTGCCGGAAGTGATGGGCATCTGCGACCGCATCCTGGTCATGTGCGGCGGGCGCATCAGCGCCGAGCTCACGCGCGGCCAGTTCGCTGAAAAGGCGATCCTGGCTGCGGCGCTTCCCGACAAGAAAACCCCCGACGCGATCGCCTCCTGAGGATTTGCATGACCGATCAGCTGAAAAAACTCCTGCTCGGCGAACAAGGCCTCGTCGTCATCTTCATCGTCGCCTTCGCGCTGGTGTCGCTGCTCGTGCCGAACTTCCTGACCGACCGCAACATGCTCGGCCTGCTGCAGTCGGTGGTCACCGTCGGCATCGTCGCCTGCACCATGATGTTCTGTCTTGCGGCGCGCGACTTCGACCTGTCGGTCGGCTCGATCGTCGCCTTTGCCGGCATGGTCGCGGTGATGGCGTCCAACTACACCGCCTCGATCCCGCTCGGCCTGATCGCGGCCATCGCCTGTGGCGCTGTCGTCGGCTGGGTCAACGGCGTCGTCATTGCCAAGTTCCGCATCAACGCCCTGATCACCACCTTGGCCACGATGCAGATCGTGCGCGGTTTTGCGCTGATCTCGTCGGACGGCCGCGCCGTCGGCATCAACAGCCCGGATTTCTACCAGCTGGCTTTGTCGAAACTGCTCGGCATCCCGACGCCGGTCTGGGTGCTGGCGGTGCTCTTCGCCATTTTCGGCTTCGTGCTCAACAGCACCGTCTTCGGCAAGAACACGCTGGCCATCGGCGGCAATCCGGAAGCCTCGCGCCTCGCCGGCGTCAATGTCGACAGGACGCGCATCTGGATTTTCACGCTGCAGGGCGTGGTGTGCGGCATCGCCGGCATCCTGCTTGCCTCACGCATCACCTCCGGCCAGCCCAACGCCGCGGTCGGGCTAGAACTCTCGGTGATCTCGGCCTGCGTACTCGGCGGCGTCTCGCTTGCCGGCGGTCGCGCGACGATGTCGGGCGTCATCGTCGGCGTGCTCATCATGGGCATCGCCGAGAATGCGATGAACCTGCTCAACATCCCGGCCTTCTACCAATACATCGTGCGCGGCGTGATCCTGCTTCTGGCGGTCCTGCTCGACAATCTGCGCTCCTCGGCTCTAGGGCGGCGCTGATGGCACGGCTCCAGGGAAAACGCATCTTCCTCACCGGCGCCGCGCAAGGCATCGGCTACGCCATTGCCGAGGCCTGCCTGCGCGAGAAGGCCGAGCTGTTCCTGGTCGACCGCGACGCTGGCCTGCTCGCCGAAAGCGCCGCGCGCTTGGGCAACGTCGCGCATGCGGCGGCCGACATCGCCGACGCTAAGGCCATCGACGCCGCGATGACGGCGGCCGCGAAAGCCATCGGACCGGTCAACGCCGTCATCAACAATGCCGGCATGAATGTCTTTTCGACGCCGCTCGACGCCTCCGAGGACGACTGGACGCGCAATCTCGAGGTCAACGTGAAAGGCGCCTGGCACTGCGCCAGGGCCGCACTCCCTGGCATGATCGGGCAAGGTGGCGGGGTGATCCTCAACATCGCCTCGACGCACGCTTTCACCATCATCCCGCACACCTTTCCCTATCCCGTCGCCAAGCACGCGCTGCTCGGCCTGACCAGGTCGCTGGCGATCGAATATGCCGGCAACAATATCCGCGTGAATGCGCTCGCGCCTGGCTACGTCGCCACGCAGAAGGTCATCGATTACTGGAACAGTTTCGAAGACCCGGAGGCTGCACGCGCCAAGACGTTGGCGCTGCACCCGGGCGGGCGGATCGCCACGCCGGAAGAGATCGCCATGGCCGCGGTATTTCTCGTCTCCGACGAATGCCCCTTCATCAACGCCGCCTGCCTCGTCGCGGATGGCGGTCTGAGCGTGCTTCACCACCCCTGAAACAAGCCATGAATCGGAGGAAACAATGGCAAATGATGTCTTCGCAAAATCCCTGCTGACACGTCGCCAGGCGCTCGCGCTTGGCGCGGGCGCCGCGCTGGCCGGTTCGTTGCCGCGCATCGCGTTCGCACAGGACCAGAAGGTCACGCTCTGGCATGGCTGGACCGGCGCCGACAACACCACGGCGCTGAACGGCGTCATCGACACCTTCAACAAGGGCGGCAAGGGCGTCGCGGTCGAGCCGACCGGCTATGACTGGGATACGCTGTTTTCCAAATGGGTGGTCTCCTCGGCCGGCGGCCGCGCGCCGGACCTGGTGCTCTTCCACATTACCGAGCTGCCGGAATTCGCGACGCGAAAAGTCATCCGTCCGATTGACGATGTCGTCGCTTCGTCCGGCCTCGACCTGTCGCAGGTTCCGGACGCCGGCCGAACCGGCGTGACCTTCGACGGCAAGGTCTATGCCGCGCCGCTCGACGTGCACCCGCTCGGTTTCTACTACAATGTCGACATGGTGCAGGAGGCGGGGCTCGATCCGTCGAAGCCGCCGAAGACCGGCGAGGAATTCCTCGAATGGGCAAAGAAGCTCACCGTCAAGGACGGCAGCGGCAAGGTCACCCGCTATGGCTTCGAATTGCCGAACACCTGGGCGACGGCGCGCTGGATCTGGTTCAGTCTGATGTACCAGTTCGGCGGCACTTTCCTCGACGACAAGGGCCTTGCCGCGGTCGACAGCGACGCCTCGCAAAAGGCGCTCCAATACCTCGTCGACCTGATCAACGTGCATGGCGTGACCAACCCGGAAGTCGGCGGCAACAAGGGCGAGGACGCCTTCGCTTCGAAGCAGGTGGCGATGAAGTTCATCGGCCCCTGGGAGGTCAATCTGCGCATGGCGCAGAAGATGAATTTCATGACCGCGCAGCTTCCCGTTTTCGGCGCAAAGCCGGCGGTGTGGGCGAACTCGCACTGCATGGCGGTTTCGAAGCAGAAAAGCGACGACAAGCTCGCCGCCGACGGCACCTTCATGAAATGGTTCTTCGACAATTTCGCCGCGCCCGCCACCACCGTCGGCATCATCCCGCAGAGCAAGGCGGTGCGCGAAAGCGCCGCCTTCACCGGCACCGAGCAGTACAAATATTTCAAGTCCTTCGTCGACGACCTCCCGAACATCGTCTACGAGCCGCTGATCCCGCAATATCTCTCTGTCTTCTCCTTCGACAAGCCGACGCCGCTGGTCACCAATCTGCAGGCCGCGCTCAGCGGCTCCAAGCCGGTGCCTGACGCGTTGAAGGCAATGAAGGAAGGTCTCGACGCGCAGCTGAAGAAGGGCTGATGACATCGCTGGCAACAGAACCGGCGGGCCGTTCCAGGGCCCGCCGCGCATTCGCGCAGGAGGGTGGCGCGGTGCGCAGCGGCATGACGCTTGCTGCTTATCTCTTCCTGTCGCCCTACCTGGCGCTGTTCATCGCCTTCATGCTGTTGCCGACACTCGCCGCCGTCGGCATCAGCTTCATGCGCTGGGACATCCTCGGCACGCCGGAATTCATCGGCCTCGACAATTACCGGCAGATATTCGCCGATCCGCTGTTCCTGACCGCCATCAAGAACACCTTCTATTTCGTCTTCCTGACGGCGATCCCGATGGTCGTTCTGGGGCTCGCGCTTGCCATGCTGCTCGACCAGAAGCTCAAGGGAACCGCCTTCGTGCGCACGGTGGTGTTCCTGCCCTACGTGGTCATGGTCTCGACGGTCGGCATCCTTTGGGGCTGGCTGTTCGACAAGGGCACCGGCCTCGTCAACTACTACCTCACCGCCATCGGCATCGAGCCGATCGCCTGGCTCAAGGACCCGCATTGGTCGATGCCGGCACTGGCGATCACGACCATCTGGTGGACCGTCAACACCAACATGATCATCTTCCTGGCCGCACTCCAGGACATTCCGGAAGAGCTGCACGATGCTGCCACGCTCGACGGCGCCGGTCCGTGGCAGCGCTTCGTCTATATCACGTTGCCTTTGCTGCGGCCGGCCATGGCGCTGGTCACAGCGCTCACCATCATCAATGGCTGGCGCGTCTTCGGCCAGGCTTATGTGATGACGCAAGGCGGCCCGGAGGCGAGCACCTTCGTCATCGTGCAGTACATCTACCTCACCGCCTTCCAGAATTTCGAGATGGGCCCGGCCGCTGCCGCAGGCGTGGTATTGCTCCTGATCACACTGGTGTTCTCGCTGGCCCAGATGAAGCTGATGAAGGCGATCTGATGCAGGATCAGCGCTCCAACCGTGCCGGAAGATCGCTCGGCGGCCGCTCGCTCGCCTATGTGCTGATGGTGGTGGTCACCGCGCTCTGGGGCGCGCCGATCCTGTGGATGCTGGTTACTTCCATAAAGCCCGAGAGCGAGATCTACGCCTATCCGCCGGCCTGGATCCCGGATCACCCGACGCTCGAAGCCTATGGTGCGCTGTTCCAGCGCTTCCCGATGCTGACCTGGTTCCGCAACTCGGCCGTCGTCGGCATCCTGACTACGGTGCTGACGCTTGCGGTCGACGCGCTGGCCGCCTATCCGCTGGCGCGCATGCAATTTCCTGGACGCCGCGTCATCATGGGCGTGATCTTCGCGACCTTCCTTTTGCCCTACGAGTTGCTCTTCGTGCCGTTGTTCCTCGGCCTGAACAGCTATGGCCTTGTCGACAGCATCTTCAGCCTGACCGTGCCGACCTCGGCCAACGCCTTCGGCGTCTTCCTGCTGACCCAGTTCTTCCAGGCCGTGCCGAGGGAACTGGAGGATGCCGCCGTCATGGACGGCTGCAGCCGTTTCGGCTTCTTCTGGCGCATCCTTTTGCCGCTGACCAAGCCGGGCCTTGCCACGGTGGCGATCTTCACCTTCGTCGCCAGCTGGAACAATTTCTTCTGGCCGCTGATCGCGACCAACTCCGACGAGACGCGCACCCTTCCCGTCGGACTGGCGACGCTGGTCGGCGGCGCCGGCATGTCGATGAAGCAGAGCGTGCTGATGGCCTCCGCCGTCGTTGCCACGCTGCCGACGGCGATCTTCTTCCTGGCGCTGCAGCGCCACTTCGTGCGCGGCATCGCCGCGACGGGCATCAAGGGCTGACGATGGCCGATATCGAGATCGCCAGCGATCGCCTGCGCTGCGTGCTCTCGACGCAAGGCGGCACCATCTGGCGTGTGGACGCCGATCTTGGCGGTGGCTGGCGGCCGCTGCTTCGCCCTCCGCCCGAAGGCCCGGACCGCGACCCGTTGAAGACCGGATGTTTCCCGCTCGTGCCGTTTGGCAATCGGGTCGAAGGCAACCGGTTTCAATTCGAGGGCATCGAGCATCGCCTGGCGCCGAATACGCCTTGGGACAAACACTACCTGCACGGCGACGGCTGGCTGAGCGACTGGGCGTTGGACGGCCACGACGACACCAGCGCGTCGCTGTCATTCGAATTCCAAGGGCAGGCGTACCGCTACCGCGCAACACAACGCTTCGAATGCGAAGACAGAACTCTGAGAGCAACGCTCGGCGTGACCAATCTCGGCGAATGGCCGATGCCGTTCGGGCTTGGCTGGCACCCCTTCTTCCCGCTGACGCCGGAAACCACGCTTGAGGCGCCGGCGACGAGCTACTGGACGGAAAAGGCGGGCTGGCTTCCCGACGCTCGCATCGCCATTGCCGACATTCTGGATTTTAGCCGGTCAAGCAAGCTGCCGCGCCATTGGGTCAACAACGGCTTCGAAGACTGGAACGGCATCGCTTCGATTGTCTGGCCCGAACGGCGCATGCGGCTCGGCATCGAAACCGCTCCGGCGTTGTCACGCTATTTCGTTTTCGTTTCGGACAGAAAATTCGATCCGAACTATCGCGAGGATTTCTTCTGCTTCGAGCCGATGAGCCACGCGGCCAACGGCCATAACCTGCCGGATCTGGGTGGCCTGACGGTTCTGGCGCCGGGGCAGGGGGCCGAGATTTCCATGGCATTGTCACGCAGCGCGATGGAAGAGGCGACATGACCATCGTTACGGAGGTCTTCCGCTCGCGCGACAAGCTTGGCGAAGTTCCGGTCTGGGATGTGGAGGAGCAGGCGCTCTATTGGGTCGATATCGAGAACAAGCGGCTGCGCCGTTTCGACCATGCCACGGGTGCTATTCGCGAATGGCAATTCCCTGAACGCATTGGATCGTTCGCACTGCGCGAAAAGGGCGGTCTGGTTTGCGCCTTCGAAAGCGGGCTGTCGTTCTTTGACCCGGAGACCGGCAAGATCGACTGGATCGCCAGGCCTGAGGCACATATTCCCACCAACCGTTTCAATGACGGCAAATGCGACCGCAAGGGCCGGTTCTGGGCCGGCACGATGGACGACAACCTCAAGGACCACAGCGCCTCGCTCTACCGTCTCGATCCGGATTTGAAAGTCACGCGCCTGGAGGACGGCATCTGCATCTCCAATTCGCTGGTCTGGAGCCTCGACAACCGCATTTTCTATTTCGCCGACACACCGGACGACGCGATCTACGCCTACGACTATGATCACGAGGCCGGGACCATCGCCAATCGCCGGCTCTTCGCCTCGACCGCCGACCAGCCGGGAACGCCGGACGGCTCGACGATCGACGAGCATGGCTATCTGTGGAATGCGCAATGGGACGGCTGGCGGCTGGTGCGCTACGCGCCGGATGGCTCGATCGACCGCATCGTCGAACTGCCGGTGCAGCGCCCGTCTAGCTGCATGTTCGGCGGCCCGGATCTTGCGACGCTCTACGTCACCACCGCCATCTGGGATTCCAGCGGGGCCGACCTTGAGCGCCAGCCGCTGGCCGGCTCGCTGCTTGCGCTCGACGTCGGCGTGCGCGGCGTGCCGGAGCCGCGCTTCGCCGGGTGATACGCATCAAGCCATGGCCGGCGCACGGCGCAGCCGGTCGCGATCAGAAACGCTCGCGGTAGTCGCGCGGGTTGGTGCCGAGGACGCGTAAGAAGCCGCGCCGCATCGTTTCCTCGGAGCCGAAGCCGCAGCGCCGGGCCGTCTGGCTGACCGTCTGCCCCCGCTCCAGCATCCGCCGCGCCGCTTCGATGCGGATCTCCTCGATGGCGCGGGCGGGTGTCCGCCCGGTTGCCTCCTGATAGCGCCGCGAGAAACTGCGCCGGCTCATGTTGGCGTGCTCGGCCAACTGCTCCAGCGTCAGGTCGCCGCTCAGATTGTCCAGGATCCAGCCATGCAGCTGGTCGAAGCGCCCATCGCCTTCCTGCAGCTTGAGGGTCTGGCTGAACTGCGCCTGGCCGCCGGGGCGTTTCAGGAACACGACCAGTTCGCGCGCCACGGCCAGCGCCATGCGCCGGCCAAGGTCGGCCTCGACGAAGGACAGCGCGAGGTCGATGCCCGCCGTCACACCGGCGGAGGTCCAGACATTGCCGTCGCGAATGAAGATCGGGTCGGGTTCGAGCCGAACCGCCGGGAAGCGCTTGGCGAATTCCGCGCAGCGGCCCCAATGGGTAACCGCGCGGCGGCCGTCGAGCAGGCCGGCCTGCGCCAGCAGCATCGCGCCGCTGCAGACGGAAGCCGTTCGCGTGGCGTCGCGCGAGCGGCCGGCGATCCACTCCACCAGCTCGGCATCTTCGCAGGCCGCGTTGACGCCCCATCCGCCGGGCACGATCACTGTGTCGACCTCAAGTCCCTGCGCCGGCAGCGCTGCTGCCTCCAGCACGAGACCGGACGACGTCCTGATGCGCGGCGAGGCGGCGACGACGACGGGCTCATAGCCGGCCGGCTCGCCGGCCTGCGTCCCGAAGTCGTTGGCGCTCGCGAAAACCTGAAGCGGTCCGCTGACATCGAGGAGCTGGATGTCGGGATAGGCGAGGATTTCGATACGGCGCATGGGTTTGGCCTGAAACGAGGGGTAAATGGCAATCGTGCCAAAGCATGATGCCGTAGATTGCCGCAAGTCAACTGCCCCAAGTCAACTTGCGAGCAGTCAACCCACGGAGATTCCCATGTCCCTTCGTTTCGGCATTCTCGTCTTCCCCAACGTCCAGCAGCTCGACCTCACCGGGCCTTATGAGGTCATGGCAACGGTCAAGGGCGCCGAGGTGGAACTGATCTGGAAGGACCGCAATCAGGTGACGTCGTCGACGCGCCTGTCCCTTACGCCGACGGCGACCTTCGAAGACTGCCCGCCTCTCGACGTGCTGTGCATTCCGGGCGGCGGCGGCGTCAACGCGCTGCTGGAGGACAAGGCGGTTCTCGATTTCGTCTGGGAGCGCGCGGCGCAGGCGCGCTACATCACGTCCGTGTGCAGCGGCGCCCTTGTGCTTGGCGCGGCCGGATTGCTGAAGGGAAAGCGCGCCACCACGCACTGGTATGCGCATGATTTCCTTGAAGAGTTCGGTGCGATCCCTGTCGATGCGCGGATCGTCGAGGACGGCAAGCTGATCACCGCCGGCGGCGTCACTTCGGGGATCGATTTCGGCCTGGCGCTCGTCGCAAGGCTGCTCGGCCAGGCGGAAGCGGAAATCGTGCAGCTCTCGCTCGAATATGCGCCGGCGCCTCCCTTCCGCTCCGGCACGCCCGCCGAGGCTTCGCCGGCCGTGCTGGCGGAGGCGAAGGAGCGGCTCGCGGGCTCCAGGCGGGTGCGTGAGGAAATGTTCGCTCGCTGGCGCCAACAGCGCCCGGCGGCCCCGCCAGCACGCATCCGCGCCTGACCGGATCGGACCGAACGGCCCGATATCGCGCCGCTCGACTTCTTTCGTTTCGACTGTTGACTCATCTTTCCGCCTGTGCAGAAATTGGTTGGACCATTGAACCACTTTAGGCGCGGCCGGCGTGACCGATTTCCTGCCCCCCATCCAGACGACGGCCCGCGATGACGCGGTGCTGAAGGCGTTGGCGGGGTTCGTGCGGCAGGAGGCTCTGGGCCCCGGCGAAAAGCTGCCGACCGAGCGCATTCTCGCCGAACGCCTCAAGGTCAGCCGCAACACGGTGCGCGAGGCGCTGACCCGCTGGGAGGGCCTCGGCCTCGTCGAACGACGCCAGGGCTCGGGTACCTATCTCAAGGCGGCCGTCTCGCCAGACATGCTGCACATGCCGCTGACATTAGCCGGCGGCAATGATTTCGCCGGCCTGATGTCCACGCTGGAGATCCGTCGCGCGCTGGAGGCGGAGGCGGCGGCACTTTGCGCCATTCGTGCCGGCAAGGTCGAGCTCGCCGAGATCGAGCGCAAGCTCGACCTCATGGAAGAGGCCTTCCAGACCCGCGCCGGCATGTCCTCGGACGAGGATTGGGAATTCCACCAGGCGATCTTCCGCGCCTCGGGAAATCCGCTGTTCGAACAGATCATCGCCGCCATGTACGAGATGTTTCACCGCTTCTGGGAACATCCGCTCGGCGTGCGCGATTTCGGTCATGCCAGCTTCCCCTACCACCGCACCATCTTCAATTGCATCGCCGCGCGTGACCCCGACGGCGCTAGGCGCGAGGCGCTGAAGCTCATCGCCACCGTCGAGGACGATCTGAAGCGCGGTGCCGCCAACCTCAAACTTTCGGACCGCAGATGAACGAGCAGCCCAACACTTTCGATCCGGCTTCGCTGGCCAGCGACTATCTCGGCGAGGCGGCGACGCTTCTGGCGCATGACGATCCGTTCCCGGGAGGCGCTGTGGTGCCGCCGATTTACCAGACGTCGTTGTTCACCTTCGCCAACTACGCCGACATGGCCGACACCTTTGCCGGCAGAAGAAAGCAGCCGATCTACTCGCGCGGCGACAATCCGACGGTGATGGAGTTCGAGGCGCGCGTGGCGGCGCTCGAAGGCGCCGAGGCTGCACGCGGCTTTTCCAGCGGCATGGCGGCAATCAGCGCCACGGTGCTCGCCTTCGTCGGCGCCGGCGAGCGCATGGTAGCCGTGCGCAACTGCTACGGCGACGCCTACCGGCTGTTCGAGCGGCTGTTCCCGCGCCTCAACATCAAGGTCGACTATGTCGACGGCTCCGATCCCGACGCGGTTGCCGCTGCAATTCCCGGCGCCAAGCTGCTCTACCTCGAAAGCCCGACCTCGATGATGTTCGAGCTGCAGGACCTCGAGCATCTGACGCGGCTGGCGAAAGAGCAGGGCATCGTCACCACCATCGACAATTCCTGGGCCAGTCCCGTCTTCCAGAAGCCGATCACGCATGGCGTCGACCTGGTGCTGCATTCGGCTTCGAAATATCTGAGCGGCCACAGCGACACCGTCGCCGGCGTGGTCGCGGGTTCGGCCGCCCACATCAAGCACATCAACGAGCAGACCTATTCCCAGCTCGGCGGCAAGCTGTCGCCCTTCGAAGGCTGGCTGCTGCTGCGCGGCCTGCGCACGCTGCCGCTGAGACTCCCGCACCACATGAAGAGCGGACTCACCATTGCCGAGCGGCTGAAGGCGCATGGCAAGGTCGAGCGCGTCAACCACCCCGCTTACTCCAACCATCCCGGCAAGAAGACGCTTGCCGGCTATGCCGGGCTGTTCTCCTTCGAGGTCACCGAGGATGTCGACATCCCGGCCTTCGTCGATGCGCTGAAGCTGTTCCGCATAGGTGTCAGCTGGGGCGGCCATGAAAGCCTGGTCGTGCCGGCAAAGGCCTCGCTCGAGCAGACGCCGGGCATCAATTCGATGGCGCGCTTCGGCGTCAGCCCCCGAACCATCCGCTTCAATGTCGGATTGGAAAATGTCGAGGATCTCTGGGCCGACATCGCCCAAGCCTTCGACAAGTCAAAAAAATAAATGGATCGAAAATGGGAGTCCTGAAGATGAAAAGACTGACCTTCATGCTTGCCGCCGTGGCCGGCCTGGCGATTTCCGCCAGCGGCGCGCTGGCCGACACCACCATCAAGCTGGTCGAGGTCATCACGAGCCCGCCGCGCACCGAATTCCTGAAGAAGCAGATCGCCGAGTTCGAGAGCTCCAACCCCGGCATCAAGGTGGAGGTGGTCTCGCTGCCCTGGGGCCAGGCCTTCGAAAAATTCCTCACCATGGTGCAGGCCGGCGACACGCCCGATGTCGTCGAGATGCCGGAACGCTGGATGGGCCTTTACGCCAACAATGCCCAGCTCGAGGATCTCGGCCCGTATATGGCCAAGTGGGACGACGCCAAGACCCTCGGCGATCGCGCCAAGCAGTTCGGCTCGACCGTCAACAACACCCAGTTCATGATCCCCTACGGCTACTATGTGAACGCGCTGTTCTGGAACAAGAAGCTGTTCAAGGAGGCCGGCCTCGACGGCCCGCCCGCGACGCTCGACGAGTTTGTCGCGGATTCCAAGAAGATCTCGGCCATTCCCGGCAAATACGGCTACTGCCTGCGCGGCGGCCCCGGCGCCTTCAACGGCATGCACATGTTCATGAACATCGCCGCCGGCAAGGGTGGTTACTTCAACGACGACGGCACCTCGACCATCAATGACGAGGGCTCGGTGAAAGGCCTGCAGATGCTGGCCGACATGTACAAGAACGGTCTGGCGCCGAAGGATGCCGTGAGCTGGGGCTTCAACGAAACGGTGACGGGCTTCTATTCCGGCACCTGCGCCATGCTCAACCAGGATCCGGACGCGCTGCTCGGCATCGCCGACAAGATGAGCGCCGACGACTTTGCAGTCGCGCCGCTGCCCGTCGGCCCGAGCGGCAAATCCTATCCGACGCTGGGTTATGCCGGCTGGGCGATGTTCGCCAATTCCCAGCACAAGGACGAGGCCTGGAAGCTGATGGCGACGCTGCTTTCGCCCAAGGACAATCTGGAATGGGCCAAGGAAGTCGGTGTCGTGCCGATCCACAACGGCGCCGACCAGGACGCCCACTTCAAGACCGAGCAGTTCAAGGGCTGGTTCACCGAGCTCAGCGACAGCTCCAAATATGAAATGGTGACGCCGCCGACGCATCTGGAAAACCTCGGCAACTTCGTCGACCAGGTGGCGATCAAGAACTTCCAGGAAGTCCTGCTCGGCCAGAAGCCGGCCAAGCAGGTCGCCGACGAATGGGCGGCGTTCCTGACGAAAGAGCAGCAGGCCTGGCTGGCTAAGAACAAGAAGTAAGCGCAGGCTTTTCCTTCTCCCCGTTTCACGGGGAGAAGGTGTCACGCGATGCATGTCGCCCAAAAGTGCGAAGCGGTTTTGGGATAACGACATGTACAGAAATGCCCGGATGAGGGGCAGCGCCAGCATTTCGTAAGCCAGCGCCGCCCCTCATCTGCCTGCCCTCCTCCGCAGCAGCTGCGCTGCAGCTACGGAGGGTGAACCGGCATCTTCTCCCCGTGAATGGGGAGAAGGACGCTGCTGCCACGCCGCCCCCATCTTTCAACGCGAGCACCGTATGACCTACGCAGTGTCCGAAATCCGATCCGCCGCCCGGCCGCAAAAGAGGCGGCTGAGCAAGGCCGCGATCGAGCCATGGCTCTATCTTTCGCCGGCTATCGTGCTTCTGGTCCTGGTGCTGTTGGTGCCGCTGGTCATCGGCATCAGCTATTCCTTTCGCAAATTCTCGGCCTTCAAGTCGCAATATGTCGGCCTTGCCCAATACCAGGCGATGTTCTCCGACCAGGTGCTCGGCCAGGCGCTGGTCAACACGCTGTGGTGGACGGTGGCCAGCCTGTTCTTCCAGTTCTTCCTTGGGCTGGGCCTGGCGCTGCTCCTCGACAAGCCCTTCCACGGCCGCAAGGTCGTGCAGGCCGTAGTGTTTCTGCCCTGGGCCGTGCCATCCTTCCTCTCCGGTCTCACTTGGGCCTGGCTGTTCAACCCGATCATCGGACCGCTGCCGCACTGGCTCTTCGCGCTGGGCTTGAAGGCCGAACCGACCAATGTGCTCTCCGATCCGGCCACCGCCATGTGGGGGCCGATCGTCGCCAACATCTGGTTCGGCATCCCTTTCTTCGCCATCACGCTGCTCGCCGCGCTGAAGTCGATCCCGTCCGAGCTGCATGAGGCCGCGGCCATCGACGGCGCCTCGCCATGGCAGCGCTTCACCAAGGTGACGCTGCCGTTTCTGGCGCCGACCATCGTCATCACCGTCATGCTGCGCACCATCTGGATCGCCACCTTCGCCGACCTGATCTTCGTCATGACCGAAGGTGGGCCTGCGGGCTCCACCAGCACGGTGCCGGTCTACATCTATGTCAGCGCCTTCAAGTCGCTCGACAAGGGTTATGCCTCGGCCGTCGCGGTGCTGCTCCTTGTGCTGCTCATTGCCTATGCCATCGGACTGATCGCCATCCGCCGCACGCTGGTGAGGCACGTCTGATGATCGCCGGTCGCTCCACCTCCTCACGCATTGTCGGCGGCATCGGGCTCTACTCGGCAATCGCCGCCTATATGATCTTCGCGCTGTTCCCGATCTTCTGGACATTGAAGATCTCGGTAACGCCCGAGCGCCTGCTTTATTCCGAAGGCATCACCTTCTGGCCGTCGGAGACGACGCTGAAGAACTTCGACACCGTGCTCGAAGCCTCCGACTTTCCGCGCTATTTCCTGAACAGCGTCATCGTCTCGGTGTCGACGGCGGCCCTGGTGACGGTCCTCGCCACGCTCGCCGGCTACGCCATGTCGCGCTTCACCTTCCGCGGCAAGGCGACGCTGGCGATCCTGTTGCTGCTCACCCAGACCTTTCCGCTCGTCATGGTCATCCCGCCGATCTACCGGATCATGGGCGATCTCGGCCTGACCAATAGCCTGATCGGGCTGATCATAATCTACACGGCCTTCAACACCGCCTTCGCCACTTTCCTGATGCAGTCCTTCTTCGACGGCATCCCGAAGGACCTGGAGGAGGCGGCCATGATCGACGGCTGCACGCGCACGCAAGCGATGCGCAGGGTCATCGTGCCGCTCACTCTGCCCGGCATGGGCGCCACGCTCGGCTTCGTCTTCACCGCCGCCTGGAGCGAATTGCTGTTCGCGCTGATGCTGATCTCCAGCGACGAGCAGAAGACCTTCGCCGTCGGCCTACTCACCTTCATCGGCAAATTCGCCGTCGACTGGGGGCAGATGATGGCCGCCTCCATCCTGGCGCTGATCCCGGTCTGCGTCTTCTTCGCCTTCCTGCAACGCTATCTCGTCACCGGCCTCACCGCCGGCGCGGTCAAAGGATAAAAGATGGCTTCCGTCACGCTGCAAAACGTCGAGAAGGATTACGGCGCGCTGCGCATCCTGCACGGCGTCGATCTCGAAATCGCCGATGGCGAGTTCGTCGTTCTGGTCGGCCCGTCCGGCTGCGGCAAGTCCACGCTCTTACGCATGATTGCCGGCCTCGAAGAGGTCACTGGTGGCCAGATCCATATCGGCGAGCGCCTGGTCAACGACGTCGCGCCCAAGGACCGCGACATCGCCATGGTGTTCCAGTCCTACGCGCTCTACCCGCATATGGATGTCTCCTCCAACATGGGCTTCAGCCTGATGCTGAAGAAGGCCGAGAAGACGACGATCGACGGCAGGGTGGGTGCGGCGGCCAAGCGTCTCGGCCTCGACAACTTCCTCGGCCGTCTGCCGCGCCAGCTTTCCGGCGGCCAGCGCCAGCGCGTCGCCATGGGGCGCGCCATCGTACGCGACCCGAGGGTGTTCCTGTTCGACGAGCCGCTGTCGAACCTTGACGCCAAGCTGCGCGTGCATATGCGCGCCGAGATCAAGGCGCTGCATCAGCAGCTCAAGACGACGTCGGTCTATGTCACGCACGATCAGGTCGAGGCCATGACCATGGCCGACCGCATCGTCGTCATGCATGACGGTTATGTGCAGCAGGTCGGCCATCCGCTCAAGCTCTACGATCGGCCGGCCAACACTTTCGTTGCCGGCTTCATCGGCTCGCCGGGGATGAATTTCTTGCCGGCAAAAGTCGCCAAGGGCGGCAAGGTGGACGCCGTGCTCGCCGATGGTCAGAAGCTGCGGCTGCCGGATGGCCTGCCGCTGAGCGACGGAGATGACCTGACCATCGGACTACGGCCGGAGCACATCAAGTTGGTCGATGACGGGTCGCTGAAAGCCGAGGTCGAGGTGGTCGAGCCGCTTGGTCTCTCGACGCAGTTCTATGTCAGGCTGGCCAACCAGCAGATCTGCGTCTTCGTCATGGGCCGCAGCAACGTGAAGCCGGGTGACGCCATCCGCCTTGCCGCCGATCCGGCGGCGCTGCATCTGTTCGATCCGAAGAGCGGTAACAGGATCGGCTAGACCTCGATGCAGGTCGGACGACCGTAGGCTAAAATCGTTCCTGTTGATTCGTCTCGACAGGAAACGGCATGAGCAAGGCTCTCGGCACATTCGCACTGGTCACGGTTTTGGGCGGCTTGCTGATGGCGCTGTCCTTGGCCGTGGCGAGGCACGGCTATCCCTATGGCGCGTATGGCGTCAAGCGTCTCGACGGCATCGCGGATGCCGGCTCCTTCCTGGCCATCGCCGCCGTCTACTTTTTCGGCGCCATGCTGATTATGATCCTGCCCATCCGCGCCGCCGGCGTCGTGCTGACCCATGCCGCCGACGCGATCTTCTGGGCGACGATCATGCTCTTCGCGACGATTGTCGGCTCGCTGCTTGCCAGATGGGCCTTCGGCCAGCATGAGGTGCTTTGGGCGCTCTTCAACTGGCGTTTCTTGTTCGTCGCGGCGATCGTCGCGGCGCATCTCACCATGAACGAGCTTCGCCGCAACGTCCTGCTCAGAAGCCTGTTCTTCGTCATCTTCGGCGCGGTCACGCTTGCCTGCCTGTTCTGGTCGTTCTCTACCTGACGGCAGCCGGCTCTAGGTTTAAGATCGCGGGTAGACCTCCTGTCGGACAATGACTATATCATTTGTCTGACAATTGACCCGGCCGACGGCTGCCGCGACCAAACTCAAGGAAACAAGATGACCGTGCTGCGTAAGAACCTGATCGATGGCGAGTGGCTTGGCGAGGCCGGCTCGCGCAACATCAATCCGTCGAACACCAACGATGTCGTCGGCGAATACGCTTCGGCCGGGCCGGAGCAGGCCAAGCAGGCCATCGCGGCCGCCAAGGCGGCCTTTCCGGCTTGGTCGCGCTCCGGGCCGCTCGCCCGCCACGCGGTGCTGAAGAAAACTTCCGACGAGATCATGGCGCGCAAGGATGAGATCGGCCGCTCGCTGGCCCGCGAGGAAGGCAAGACGCTGGCCGAGGGCGTCGGCGAGACGATCCGCGCCGCGCAGCTCTTCGATTTTTTCGCCGGCGAGACGCTGCGCCTGTCGGGCGAGATGGTGCCGAGCGTGCGGCCGGGCGTCGGCGTCGAGATGACCCGCGAGGGCGTCGGCGTCGTCGGCATCATCACGCCGTGGAATTTCCCGATCGCCATCCCCGCCTGGAAGATCGCTCCGGCGCTCGCTTACGGCAACACGATCGTCTTCAAGCCGGCCGAGCTGGTGCCCGAAAGCGCCTGGACCATCGTCGATATCCTGCACCGCGCCGGCCTGCCCAAGGGCGTGCTCAACCTCGTCATGGGTAAGGGCTCTGTGGTCGGCCAGGCCATGCTCGACAGCCCGGACGTCAATGCGATCTCCTTCACCGGTTCGGTCGGCACGGGCAAGCGCGTCGCCGCGGCCAGCGTCGAGCATATGCGCAAGTTCCAGCTGGAGATGGGTGGCAAGAATCCGCTCGTCGTGCTCGATGACGCTGATCTTGGCACGGCCGTCGATTGCGCCATCAACGGCGCTTATTTCTCGACCGGACAGCGCTGCACGGCCTCTTCGCGCCTTATCGTCGCCGAGGGCATCCACGACCGCTTCGTCGACGCCATGAAGGAGCGCCTGGACAAGCTCGTCATCGGCGATGCGCTCGATGCCAAGACCCAGATCGGCCCGGTCGTCGACCAGACCCAGCTGAAGCAGGATGAGGACTATATCGCCATCGGCCGCCAGGAAGGCGCCGAGCTCGCTTTCGGCGGCGACCGGCTGGAGCGCGAGACGCCCGGCTTCTATCTGCGGCCGGCGCTGTTCCTTGGCTCGACCAACGCCATGCGCATCTCGCGCGAGGAGATCTTTGGCCCGGTCGCCAACGTCATCCGCGTCAAGGATTACGACGAGGCGCTTAGCGTCGCCAACGATACGCCGTTCGGCCTCACCTCCGGCATCTGCACCACCAGCCTGAAGCATGCGACGCATTTCAAGCGCAACTCCGAAGCCGGCATGGTGATGGTCAACCTGCCGACGGCGGGCGTCGATTTCCACGTGCCGTTCGGCGGCCGCAAGGGCTCGAGCTACGGCCCGCGCGAACAGGGTCGCTACGCGATGGAGTTCTACACCACGGTGAAGACGGCCTATACGTTCGCCGGCTAGAGCGGTTCGCCGTTTCACGGAAACGGCGAACCGCCCTATCTCTTTGTTTTGACGCAATTCCGGGCGGAAAACCGCTCACACTTTTCCTGGAATTGCTCTAATCCAATCCGGGAGAAGATCGATGAGCGTGGCCGGCATGACGTGGCTCAACCCGCCGCCGCACCATACGTTCGGCGACGGGGCGTTCACCGTTCGAACGGCCAAGGAAACGGATTTCTGGCGCGAGACTTTTTACGGCTTCTGGCGCGACAACGGCCACTTCCTCTACCGATCCGTCGAGGGTGACTTCTCTGCCGAGGTCACCGTCAGGGGCGATTACAAGGTGCTCTACGATCAGGCGGGGCTGATGCTGCGCCTCAGCGAAACGCACTGGATCAAGGCCGGCATCGAATACACCGACGGGCTGGCCTACTTCTCCGTCGTCGTCACCAATGACACCTCCGACTGGTCGCTGGTCGCCATCGCCGCCGGCAAGGACGGCGTCAGGATCCGCCTGACCCGTCACGCCGAGGCGATCCGCATCCAGTATCTGGACGCCTCGGATGGGCACTGGAAGCCGGTGCGGCTGGCCTATTTCCCGATCTCGAAATCGGTCGATGTCGGCATGATGTGCTGCTCGCCGCAGCGCGAAGGCTTTGAGGTGACGTTTTCCGGCTTTACCATCGGCCCTTCAATTTCGCGGGATCTGCACGACTGAGCGATGCAGACGCTGGCGTTATCCTACGCATCGATACGGTGCTGGAAGAATTGAAGGAACAATTCGCGCTCGGTTGTGATGTCGAGCTTCTCGTAGATGCGCCGGCGGTGGTTCTTGACCGTGCCGACGGTGATGCCGAGCCGCGCGGCGATGTTGGCGGTCGGGTGGCCGGCGAGGATAAGCTGCACCAGCTCGCGCTCGCGCAGCGACAGTTCGGGCCATAGGCTCTGCGGAATGCTCGGCTTCTGCTGCGGCGAGGCGCCGGGACCGCTCGGCGCCGAGGTGCGGGAAAAGTCTGAGCCGCGCGCCTTGATGTCGAGCGCATGCAGCGCCTCGAACACCGGCAGCCGCTCGCTGAGCAGCGCGATCTCGCTGTCCTTGAACGGCAAGGTCGAGCGATCGAGGAAGATGCCGAGGCACCAGTCGCCGCCATCGGCAAGCATGATGCCGACCTCGTCGCAGATCTCCGACTGCGCCAGGAAGCCGGCTATGTATTGGCCGCGCTTGGCCTCCTCGTCTGCCAGACTCTTGAGCGGCATGATGCCGAGCCGGCGCTGGCTGCGCCACGAGGCATAGAAGGGATCGAAGACATAGTAGTTGTCGAGATAGCGCCGCACCATCTCGTCCGAGAAGCGCCGGTGCTTGACGAATTCCGGCGTCTTGGTCGCCGAGTAGCGGGTGACCGTCACCAAATCATGCGCGATGTCCGCCCCGATCAGGTCGATCAGGCAGTCGACATGCCGGTCGGTGCCGGTGGCGGCGATCGCCTTGGCCAGCGGCGCCCAGATATTGCCCATGCGCATGCCCTTTTTTCGGCGAACCGCGCCGCGCGGTCATTGTGTCTTTAGGCATATGGCGCGATCCGGGCGATCGAATCTAGCCTGTGGTCATTCTCGGCAAGGGAAAGCGACCCGTGGACCAGATCATTACCAATCCAATCGTCATCGGCATCGACGCCGGCGGCACCATGACCGATACGATCCTTGTCGATCAGGACGGTCACTTCAAGATCGGCAAGTCGGCGACGACGCCGAAGGACGAGGCCGAGGGCTTCCTTGCGTCCGCCGAGGACGCGGCCGATGCCTGGGGCATCTCGCTTCAGGACCTGTTCTCGGGCGTTAACGTGGTGCTCTATTCCGGCACCGGCATGCTCAACACGCTGTTGTCGCGCACCGGTCGCAAGCTCGGGCTGATCGCCACCAAGGGGCTGGAGGACATGATCCTGATGGGCCGCGGCCTGCAGGCCTGGGCCGACTATTCCTACGCCGACCGCTTGCACGCGGTCACCCACCACCATCCCGATCCGCTGGTGCCGCGCCGCCGCACGCACGGCGTCACCGAGCGCATAGACCAGTTCGGCGACGTCATCCTGCCGCTCTACGAGCATGAGGTGCATGCGGCGGCGAAGAAGCTGATTGCCGACAAGGTCGAGGCGATCTGCATCATGACTGTCTTCTCGCATGTCAATCCGGAGCATGAGAAGCGCATCGCCGAGATCTGCCGCGAGGAGATCACTGCCGCCGGCGCCGACATCCTGGTCTACACCAGCCATGAGGTGCGTCCGGTCATCCGCGAGCAGTCGCGGCTGAACTCGGTGCTGATCGAGGCCTATGCCACCTCGCGCGGCCGCAAGCAGCTCAAGGGCATCGAGGACGTCTCGAAGAAATACGGCTTCAAATACGGCGTGCAGACGCTGCTCTCCTTCGGCGGCCTGACCTCAATCAACCATCCGCGCCTGCACGAGACGATGATTTCCGGCCCGATCGGCGGCATCCTCGGTGCTGCCTATGTCGGCAAGCTGATCGGCAACGACTCTTTGATCTGCTCGGATATGGGCGGCACCTCCTTCGACATGGGCGTCATCACCCGTGGCCAGACACGGATCGAGAACGAGCCGTTGATGGACCGCTTCAAGCTCAACGTGCCGACGCTGCATCTCGACACGATCGGCGCCGGCGCGGGCATGATCCTCAAGGTCGACCCGCTGACCAGGAAAGTCTCGCTCGGACCGGAAAGCGCCGGCTCCGATCCCGGCCCGATCTGCTTCGCCAAGGGCGGCACCGAGCCGACGATCGCCGACTGCGACGCCATCCTCGGCCGGTTGAACCCGCACTATTTCCTCGGCGGCAAGGTCGTGCTGCAGGTCGAGAAGGCCAGAAAAGCATTCGAGGAAAAATGCTCGCGCCTGCTCGGCGTCGGTGTCGAGGAAGCGGCCGAAGGCATGATCGACATGCTGGAGGCCGACGCCAACAACGCGCTGCGCCGCGTCATTTCCGGACAGGGTATCCATCCGTCGGAATTCACGCTTTTATCCTATGGCGGCTCCGGGCCGCTGCATCTCGCCGGCTGCTCACGTGGCATCGGCTTCAAGGACATCATCACCTTCCAGTTCGCCGCCGCTTTCTCGGCGTTCGGCTGCACCACCGCCGATTTCATGCGCCGGCATTCGGTGTCGACGCAGATCGACATCGGCGCGCGGGCGAGCGACGACGAGTTGGTCGCCTTCGGCAGGAAGGTCACAGCTGTCTGGGACGATCTCACCAAGGCAGCGGTCGACGAAATGATCGCCGACGGCCATGCGCGCGAGAAGATCAAGACCGTGCCGTTCCTGATGATGCGCTACACCGGCCAGCTCGAGGACGTCGAGGTGATGGCGCCGCTGTCGGCGCTTCACTCGGCCGACGACATGCGCAAAATCATCGCCGAATTCGAGGCGGTCTACGCCAAGGTCAACCATCGCGTCTCGCGCTATGGCGAAGCCGGCTTCTCGATCACCGAACTTGGCCTGATCGCCACCGCCGACAAGGTCAAGCCGGTGCTGCTCAAGCGGCCGCTCGGCAAGTCCGATCCCGGTTCCGCCCACAAGGGTGTGCGCGAGGCCTATATTGGCGGCCGCTGGCACAAGGCCAATCTCTACGAGATGGACCTTTTGCAGCCCGGCCACGAAGTAATCGGCCCGGCCATCATCGAACATCCGGCGACCACCCTCGTCGTCCACCCGCAGGATCGCGTCCATGTCGATGAATGGACGCTGCTGCACTACACCCACGCTTGAGAAGGGCGAACGCCATGCTGGACAAACCCGCCTCTGCGCTGCGCATCCGCGAAAGGTTGATCGAATCCGAGCGGCTGATGGAAGAGACCGGCTGCTATGACGGCATCACCGAGCTGGAGCTGCGCAACCAGGATCCGCTGAAATTCGAAACGCTGCACACCAAGCTGCGCGCCTACTGTGTCTCGGCGCGCGAGATGGCGCGCCGCATCTCCGCCTCGCCCGGCGTGCGCGAGGTCGGCGAAATGGTCGTCGCCATCTACACGCCGGAAGGCGACGCGATCGCGCTCTCCAACGGCATCATGGTGCATGTGCACACGATGAGCCGCTTCATCAAATGGATGATCCGCAACGGCTACGAGGAAAATCCTCAAATCCGCGACGGCGACATCTTCGCCAACAACGACGCCTTCATCGGCACCGTGCAGGTGCCCGATGTGATGGACGTGGTGCCGATCTTCCATTCCGGCAGACTGGTTGGTTGGGCGGGGGCGGTTTGCCACGAGCTGGAGGCCGGCGGCATCACGCCCGGCGGCGACGTGGCGCTGGCGCAGGAGCGTTTCACCGAAGGCCTGTTCGTCTGCGCCGAAAAGGTCGGCGAGAATGACGAGATCCGTCGCGACTATGTCATCCGCTGCGAACGCAATCTGCGCATGCCGATCTATTGGGTGCTCGACGAGAAGGCCAAGGTCGCCTCCTGCATCGACATGCGCGAGAGCGTCAAGGCGCTGATCGACGAGATCGGCCTGGACTACTGGATGCAGGTGTCGAAGGAGTTCATCGAGGAAGGCCGCCGCGCCCAACTCGCCCGCACGCGCCAGCTCACCGTGCCCGGCATCTATCGCGGCCACACCTTCTATGGCCATGTCACAGCGGGCAAGCCTGGCTACCAGCCGCTCGGCGATCCCGACTGGCTCTACAACATGCCGATCGAGATGGAGATCACCTCGGACGGCAAGATCATCATGGACTTCGAGGGCACGCAGCCTTGGGGCTACCATTCGATGAACTGCACGCCGGCCGGCATGGATGGCGGCATGTTCGTGACGCTGACCCAGCACATGAACTTCGAGGGCCTGGTCAATGACGGCGCCTGGATGGCGACCGAATTGAAGCTGCCGCATGGCACCTGGACCAACCCCGACAACGAGATGGTGGCGACCGCCACCTCCTGGGCGCTTCTTTTGCCGGCTTACGGCGTCTTCCAGCGGCTCTTGTCGCGCTCCTTCATCGCACGCGGCTTTGTCGAGGAAGCGTTCGTCGGCCAGGTCAACAGTCCGATGATCGAGATGGGCGGCACCAGCCAGTACGGCACTTTGTTCGGCATGGCGCACTTCGAATGCGCCGCCGCCGGCTCCGGCGCGCTCGCGATCAAGGACGGTTTGGACACCGCCTATGTCGGCTGGAACCCGGAATCCGACATGGGTAACATCGAGATCTGGGAACAGAACATGCCGATGCTCTATATCGGCCGCTCCATCGTTCCCAATTCGGGCGGCGCCGGTAAATATCGCGGTGGCTGTTCCTTCCTGTCGACCTGGCTGGTTTCCAAGACCGACCATCTGCGGCTGGTGACGTCCGAGCATTCCTCCCGCGTCTTCGACAATGGCGGTCTCTGCGGCGGCTATCCGGCACCGACCTGCCAAAAGCACCGCGCGGTCCGCGACACCAACATCTTCGAGCTTGCCAAAAAGGGCGCGCCGTTGGCGCACCACACCGGCACCAATCCATACCGCTCGGAGCTGGAGGTGCGGCTCGAAGGCCGGCACGTGACGATGGAGGGCCCCTACATCACAGCGCCGCACAAGACCGGCGATGTCTTCACCCACTCCTACAATGGCGGCGGTGGCTATGGCGACGTACTGGAGCGCGATCCGGTCAAGACCGCCTGGGACGTCGAGAACGGCTTCCTCACCAAGGAAGCGGCCGAAGGAATCTTCGGCATCATGCTCGATGAGGATGCGGAGGGCTTCCCGGTCGCCAATCTGGAAGCCACCAAGCGCCACCGCGCCGATATGCGGGCACAGCGCCTGGCACGCGCCAGACCGGTGTCGGAATGGGTGGCCAAGGAGCGCGAACGGGTCAAGGTGGCCGATTTCGCACCCGAGGTGAAGAAGATGTATGCCAGCGCCATCAAGCTTTCCGCGCGCTTCACCAGGGACTTTTCGATCTTCTGGGATGTCGATGCCAAATCGACCTTCGGCGTGGAGTAAGGACCATGACCTCATACAGCAAGGAAGTCATCGCCGATCTGGTTGGCGGTACGCTGCCCTGGCCGCAGACGCGCCGCATCATGAGCGCCTATAAGGACGATGACCGCTTCTTCAAATATGTCGCGGTGCTGCAGGACCGTGTGGGCTGGAAGGATCCGATCCTGCTCCCCGTGGGCGACCATCTCTTCATCTGCCAGAGCGGCGAGGAGCGGGTGACGAAATGCGAATGCGGCCATTGCTTCGGCGACTACCGCAAGAACTGGAAGCTGAAGGCCGCGATCATCGTCCGCGACACAGAGGAATCGCTGCGCGAAATCTATCCCAACAGCGATCTGCCGGATCCGGAATGGATGGAGATCCGCGAGTTCATCTGCCCGCAATGCGGGACTCTGCATGAGGTTGAAGCGGCCGCGCCCGGCTACCCGATCGTGCATGACTTCGAACCGGACCTCGAAGGTTTCTACCGCGACTGGCTGGGCAAACCATTGTAAGGACATTGATTTTGTGAACCGCGTCGCAGGCAAGGTAGCGGTCGTAACCGGGGCCGGGCTCGGCCTCGGACGGGCATCCGCGCTTCTGCTGGCGGGCGAAGGTGCAAGGCTTGTCGTCAGCGACATCGACGAAGCCTTGGCTGGAGATACGGCGTCGGAGATCGTCAAGGCCGGCGGCGGGGCATTGGCGCTGCGCCACGACGTGTCGAAACCCGAGGACTGGTCCGCCCTCATGGCCGCGATCGAGCAGCGCTTCGGCCGGCTCGACGTTCTGGTCAACAATGCCGGCATCGCCATCGCCAAAAATATCGAGGACACCACGCTAGCCGAATGGCGGCGCACTATGGCGGTCAATCTCGACGGCGTCTTCCTTGGCTGCCAGGAAGCCATCAGGCTGATGAAGAAATCCGGCGGCGGATCGATCATCAATCTCTCCTCCATCGACGGCATCATAGGCGAGGCCGAGCTTGCGGCCTATTGCGCCTCCAAGGGTGGGGTACGCACCTTGACCAAGGCCGTCGCCGTGCACTGCGCCGAACAACGCTACGGCATCCGCTGCAATTCCATCCATCCCGGCTATATCTGGACGCCGCAGACCGAGAACTATCTGCGCGATCTGGGAAAACTCGAGCAGGAGAAGGCCAAGGCGCTTTCCCGCCACCCGATCGGCTTCCTCGGCGAGCCCAGCGACATCGCCTACATGGTCCTCTATCTCGCCTCGGACGAATCGAAGTTCGTTACCGGCTCCGAAATGGTCGTCGACGGAGGCTATCTTGCAGTGTGAACACGGAGCGCGTTTGCGATGAACAACCTCACCGGCCGCAGCGCCATCGTCACCGGTGGTTTCTCCGGCATGGGCTTTGCCGTTGCGACGGCGCTGGCCAAGGCCGGCGCCAATGTCGCCGTCGGCTCCTATGTAGCGCCGCCACAGGCGGGCAGGGTGGACGCCGCTTATTATCCCGGCGCCGACGAGATCGAACGCGTCAGGTTGGCGCTTGCGGCCCACGGCACGAAGGTGCACGCCGTGCATCTCGACGTGCGCGACAGTGACCTCACCAACCTCTTCTTTGCCGAAGCCCAGGCGGCGATCGGGCCGGCGGACATCCTCGTCAACGCCGCCGGCACCACTGCCGAGCAGCCGGTCTGCGGCCATTCCGACGAGCTTTGGGACAAGATCGTCGACACCAACCTCACCGGCGCCTTCCGCACCACGCGCGCCGTCCTGCCCGGCATGATCGAGCGTGGCTGGGGCCGCATCGTCAACATCGGTTCAACGGCCGCTTCCGTCGGCTGGAAGGACAATCCGGCCTACTGCGCCTCCAAGGCCGGCCTGCTTGGGCTGACCCGCTGCGTCGCGCTCGAAGGCGCGGCACATGGCGTCACCTGCGTCATGATCAGCCCGACCTGGGTCGAGACCGAGCTGATGCGCCGCAACGTGGCGCAGGTCGTCGAGCGCGAAGGCAAGGGCCGCAGCGCCGAGGACCTGATGGACGAATTCAGGAAAGGCAATCCCCAAGGCCGCATGATGCAACCGGAGGAGATCGCCGCGCTCGCGGTGTTCCTCTGCTCTGACCTGGCCAGGGGGATCACCATGGAGAACATCCAAATCACCGGCGGAGCTTTATGGTGAAACCCGCGCTGGCATGGAGCGCTTGCAACCGCTCGCAGCCGGCGACGCCTTCCAAAACGTCACGCCGCCTGCAGCTGAAGCCGCTTCAGCTTCGACACCATGGCCGCGCCAAGCATCTTTTCCGAATATTCGACGAGCAGCGCCCTCGCCTCCAGATGCGAAATGGCGTCGTCCGAATGGCCGCGCCGCAGCCAGAAGCCGTCCAGCATGGCGGCAAAGCCGCGCACGAAGTGGTCGATTTCCTCTCTCGACCACAGCGGCGACAGCGCCGAGCCGATGTTCGAGCGCAGGCGCTTGTAGAACAGCTCCTGCAGCCGCGCATAGCGCGGATTGTGCGCGGCTTCCGCATAGAACGACACCCAGGCATTGGCCGTGTTGCGCTCGAATTTTTCTTCCGGGAAGTTGCCGTCGACGATTGCCGTGAGGCGATCCCATCTTGTCTCGGCCTGGCGCAGATTGATCACCACCGCATCCATCAGGACACGGTTGGCGTAGCGCACCATCTCGAACAGAACCTGATCCTTGTCCTTGAAGTAGTAGGTCAGGATGCCTTGCGACATGCCGGCTTCGTGGCAGATGCGGGTCGTCGTCAGGCCTTTCAGCCCATCGCGCAGGAAGATGCGGTGCGCCGCTTCGATCAGCTCGACCCGCCTGATGTCCTCGATGCGGGTTCGTTGTTTTTTTGCTTTGGCCGTCATGGGTTTCGTATATCCGACGAAAATTTTGTACGCCCTAACAAATTTTTGTATTGTCATATGATTTTCGCAGGTCTAGGCTGCGAAGGCAAGCAGTTGCCGGACGGACTATCGATGACGTCGCACACACAAACGATGCGGGCCGCGGTGCTGGGCAGTTACGGCGAGCCGCTGGACGTCACCAGCGTGCCGCGCCCGATTGCCGGTCTCGGCCAGATCCTGGTGCGGCTGCAGGCCTGCGGCGTTTGCCATACCGACGTGCATATCTGGCGCGGCGAGAGCATTCCGCCGCATGCCGCATCGCCCTTCGTTATGGGCCACGAGGGCATAGGCCGCGTCGAGGCGATCGGCGAGGGCGTCGGCGGCTGGTCGCTCGGCGACCTCGCTGGCGTGCCCTGGATCCACGATACCTGCCGCCGCTGCGACGAATGCCTGGATGGCTACGAATCCTTCTGCCAGCACCATCGCGCCCACGGCCTGAACGTGCCCGGCGCTTTCGCCGAATATGTGGTCTGCGACGCGAGCTTCGCGGTGGCGCTTCCCGGTACCATCGATCCGGTGAGCACCGCTCCGGTGATGTGCGCCGGCATCACCGCCTATGGCGCGGTGAAGCGTGCCGGGCTCAAAGCCGGCGAAAAATGCATCGTCTTCGGCTGCGGCGGCCTCGGCCTCTACGCGGTGCAGATCGCCAGTCGGCTCGGCGTCGATGTGCTCGCGGTCGACCGCGATCCGGCGAAGCTGGACGTCGCCCGCCGCTATGGCGCGGTGGAAACCGAAATCGGCGACAGCGGTCTGCCTTCACGGTTGGCGGCGAAGGGCGAGAAATACCACGCCTGCATCAACTTCGCGCCGACCACCGCGACCTGGGACGCGATGGTCGCGGGCGTCCGGCCGCGCGGCAGGATCATCGCCGCCGCCATGGTCTTCCAGCCGGTGCCGCTCATCCAGGAATGGCTGACGGCCACCGGCGTCGTCATCACCGGCACCAGCGTCGGCACCAGGCAGGAGATGCGCGAATTGGTTGCCATGCATGCCGAGCAGCCACTTGAGACGACCGTCGAGATCATCGGGCTCGATGACGTGTCGGAAGCGCTTGTCTCCCTCGAACAGGGCCGGTCGAAAGGAAGGTACGTCATCAGCTTTGCGCGGTAACGGACTGTTCCGGCGGCCAGGGGAGTGGCGCGCGGAACGCGGAAAGGAGGCTAGCGGCAGCCTCGCCATCAAGGATGAAACTTGAACCATAACATCCAGACAGGGGAACGATCATGCCGAATGGAACCAACGGACTGAGAAATGCAGGAATTGGCCTGGCGCTGGTGCTTGCCGCCACGACGCCCGGCTTGAGCGCCGAACTCGGCGCCAAGGACGAGCCGATCAAGCTCGCCATGTTGGAATGGACCGGTGCGCACGTCTCCACGCACATCGCCGGACAGCTTCTGGAGAAGCTCGGCTACAAAGTCGAATATGTCACCGCCGGCAACTTTCCGCAGTTTTCCGGTCTCGCCGACGGCTCGCTCAGCGCCTCGGTCGAGGTGTGGATGAACAATGTCGGCGACATCTATCCGAAGACGCTTGCCGCCAAGCAGATCGAGGACATCGGCAAGCTCGATCTGAAGACGCGTGAGGGCTGGATCTATCCGAAATATATGGAGACGGTCTGCCCCGGCCTGCCCGACTGGAATGCGCTCAACAAGCCGGACTGCATCAAGGCGCTGTCGACGCCGGAGACCGCGCCCAATGCGCGCTTCCTCGACTATCCGGCCGACTGGGGCTCGCGCGCCGCCACGATCCTTGCCGACAACAACATGCAGTACACCGCCGTTCCCTCCGGTTCCGAGGGCGCGCTCGTGGCCGAACTCGAAGCCGCCGAAGCCGCCAAGACGCCGTTGGTGATGATGTTCTGGGGACCGCACTACGCGCTGGCCGAAAACGATGTCGGCTGGGTGACCATGCCGCCCTGCAAGGAGCAGACCAACGAGCACTGCATCACCCCGCCGGATGTCGATAAGATCGTCTGGTCGGGCTTCGGCGCCAAATGGCCGGCGGCCTATGCCTTGCTCAAGGGGTTCAAGATGGACGCCGGCGAGCAGGAGAAGATGATGCTCGCCGTCGATAAGAAGGGCGAGGACCTCGACGCGGTGGTCAAGGCCTGGGTCGAGAAGAACGAAGCGGTCTGGAAACCCTGGGTCGACGGCGCCAAGGGATAGTCGGGCGCCATGCCTGGAAAAGGCTGAAAGCAATCGATGCCCGGCTTCCGCGGTACGCGGAGCCGGGCGAGCAATTCGCATGGATGGCATCCGATGAACGCCGCCTTAGGCCCGATCAAGCTCGCCTGCCGCAATGTCTGGAAAGTCTACGGCCGGCGGCCGGCCTATTACTTCGACTCGCGCGGCTATGTCATCGATCCCGACGCGCTGGCCGAGCGCTTGCGCGCTGAAGCGCATCTGCCGGCCGTGGTCGACGCCAGCTTCGAGGTGGCGACCGGCGAAATCTTCGTCATCATGGGCCTGTCCGGCTCCGGCAAATCGACCTTGGTGCGTTGCCTGTCGCGCCTCGTCGAGCCGAGCGCCGGAGAAATTCTGCTCGACGGCAAGAACCTTCTCGCCGCCAGCGGCAAGGAACTGATCGAGCTGCGCCGCCACGCCATGGGCATGGTGTTCCAGAATTTCGGCCTGCTGCCGCATCTCACCGTCCTCGACAATGTCGCCTTCCCACTGAAGATCCAGGGCAAGCCGGTGAAGGAACGCGAAGCCCGCGCCCGCGAGATGATCGCGCTGGTCGGGCTCGAAGGCCGCGAGGTGTCGTTCCCGCACCAGCTCTCCGGCGGCCAGCAGCAGCGCGTCGGCATTGCCCGTTCGCTCGCGGTCGGCCCAGAGCTCTGGTTCCTCGACGAGCCGTTCTCGGCGCTCGATCCGCTGATCCGCAAGCAGATGCAGGATGAGTTCCTGCGCCTGCAACGCATGCTGAAGAAGACCATCATCTTCATCACCCACGATATCGCCGAGGCCTTCCGCCTCGCCGACCGGCTGGCGATCATGCGGGCAGGCAAGATCGTGCAGATCGGCCGCCCGGCCGACATCGTGCTCAATCCGGCCGACGACTATGTCGCGCAGTTCACCGAGGACATGCCGCTGCTGCGCGTCATCACGGCCGGCGACATCGCCACGCCCGCCAACGGCGCGGCGCTGCCTGAACGCACCATCGCCGCCGACACCAGCCTCGAAGCTCTGATCCCGCAACTCGCGTCCGGCGTCGGCGCCTTCACCGTCCCCGGTTTGGGCGACAATCCGCCGGCGTTGCTCAGCGCCGGCGCGGTGCTCGCCGTGCTGGAGCGCGAGCAGGCAAGGCGCACGCGCGAATGACCGCGCCGGCCGCGATCGCACGATCCCCGCGAAGGCTCGCCATCGCGCCGGCCCTTTTGCCCTGGTGCGGCTTGGGCGTGCTGACGGTCCTTTGCCTGCTTCTGAAAACCGAGCTCCCCTGGCTGGTCAATTTCCCCAAGCAATGGACGCTGCCGCTTGCGTCCTACATCAACGCGGTGACCGATGCGGTCGTCGCCGTCATCCAGCCCGGGTTCCGGGCGCTTTCCGCTTTGCTCGACGCGCCGATGCGCGGCGCGCGGCTGGCGCTCGCCTGGCTGCCCTGGCCGGCGGTGATGCTGGCTGTCGCTGCGCTTGCGCTGAAGTCGAGCGGCGAAAGGCTGGCGATCTTCGCGCTCGCCACGCTCGCCTATATCCTGCTCGCCGGCTATTGGCCGCAGAGCATGAACACGCTTGCGCTGGTGCTGCTGGCGGTGCCGATCTCGACCGTGCTCGGCTTCCTGCTCGGCGTGCTTGGCTATGCCCGTCCGCGCCTGCGCCCGGTGCTCAACGGCGCGCTCGACCTGATGCAGACGGTGCCGGCCTTCGCCTATCTCATCCCGCTGCTTTTGCTGTTCGGCTTCGGGCCGGTGGTCGGGCTGATCGCCTCGGCGATCTACGCGACGCCGCCGACGGTGCGCAACACCATGCTCGGGCTCGACCGCGTGCCGGCGGCAATCAGCGAGGCCGGCCTGATGAGCGGCTGCACGCGCCGGCAGCAATTCTGGCAGGTCGAGGTGCCGACGGCCTTGCCGCAGCTTCTCGTCGGCTTCAACCAGACGACCATGGCGGCACTGTCGATGGTCATCGTCGCCGCCATCATCGGCGGCTTCGAGGATATCGGCTGGGAGGTTTTGTCGTCGATGCGCAAGGCCGAATTCGGCCAGAGCATCCTCTCCGGCCTGGTCATCGCATTGCTCGCTATCCTTATCGACCGCCTCACCATCGGCTTCGCCAAGCCGCCGGAGACCGGGCCGACGCGCGCCATGCGCTGGATGACGCCGCGTCGGCTGGTACTGTCGCTGGCGGTTGCGCTTGCCTTGGCGATCGTCATCCGCCTTGTCGCGCCGGGGGCGACATTCCTGCCCGAAACCGCGCTGCGGACTGAAATGGGCGGCGTCAATCAATGGCTGCTCGGCATCGTCCGCGACTATGCGTGGTTCTTCGATGGCGTGCGCAACACCGTGCTCTATTGCCTGCTGCTGCCGATGCGGGTCGGCATTTCCGGAGCGGCCACGCCGGCCATCTGGGGCTTCGCGCTGTCGCCAACGATGGCAGCGGTCTATTTCGTCTTGGTCCTGGCCGTGGCCGGGCTGGCGATGCGACGCTTCGGTGCACGGGAAGCCTTGGTGGTCTTGGCCGCTGGCGTCATTCTCTATACCGGCTTTCTCGGCCTGCCCTGGCCGGACTTCATCCTCGCCGTCGCGCTGCTTGCGGGACAGGTGGCGGGCTATCGCCTCGGCCTGTTCGCCCTTGCCGGTTTCGCGCTGATCCTGGTCAACGGACTGTGGCCGCAACTGGTGCAGTCGCTTTATCTCTGCACGCTGGCGGTGCTGCTCTGCCTGTTGATCGGCGGCTCGCTCGGCGTCTGGGCGGCGCACAGCGACCGCGTCTCGCGCATCCTGAAGCCGATCTGCGACGCGTTGCAGACCATGCCGCAATTCGTCTTCCTCATTCCGGCGCTGATGTTCTTCAAGGTCGGCGAGTTCACGGCGCTGATCGCCATCATGCTCTACGCCATCGTGCCGCCGATCCGCTATGTCGAGCACGGGCTCAGGCACGTGCGCGCCGATGTCGTCGAGGCTGTCGAGCAGATGGGCGCGACGCCATTGCAGACGCTGCTGCAGGCCAAGCTGCCGCTCGCCCTGCCGGTCGTTATGCTCGGCCTCAACCAGACCATCATGGCGGCGCTGTCGATGCTGGCGATCGCCGCCCTTGTCGGCACGCGCGATCTTGGCCAGGCGGTCTATGTCGCGCTCGGCAAGGCCGATGCGGGCATGGGCCTCATCGCCGGCCTGTCGATTGCTTTCCTGGCGATCCTGGCCGACCGGCTCATCCAGGCCGCCGTCGCGCGCTCGACGGCTGCCTAAATCGGCGCCGGCATGCGGCCATCGTCTTCGGCGGGAACGGCAGCCCTGCGGCGATGGAAAGCCGGCAACGGGCTCAGCGTGAACAGGCCGTAATAGACGATGAACGACGCCATGAAGTAGGGGCCGAGCATCTCGACCTCGAAGAAGGAGCGGATCAGCATCAACCCGATCGCGCCGGCAAGCACCACCGAATCGGCGCTCCAGTCGCCGAACACCACTTTCGACACGTGCCCATAGAAAGCGCGCAGGATGACCAGCGCGAGCAGGGTGACGCCGATGAAGCCGATTTCCACTAGGCTCTCGACATAGGTGTTGTGGAAATGGAAGCCCGAGCGGGTCGAGATATAGAATTCCGCCCACAGCCGTTCCGGATCGGCAAAGCCCTGCACCCAGTAGGCGGCGTAGCCATAGCCGAGCAGTGGATGCTGCTGCGCCGCCTCCCAGCCCTGTTCCCAGAGATAGGTGCGGCCGGTGAGCGTCGAATCCTTGCCGAAGATGCCGAGCACGACATCCAGCAGGCCGAGGTTTAGCGCCGCCACGACAGCCATCACCAGCGCGCCAGCGCCGACAACGAACAGCACTCGGCGATACCGCAGCGACAGCACCTTGCTCATGGTGAGCAGCGACACGATGCCGATCACGGCCGGCAGCGAGGCCACGGATGTCGCCGAATGGGCGATTGCCAGCATGTAGACCGACAAAAGCATGATTGGCGCGGTCCAGGCGAAGCCAAGCCAATTGCGCCGATAGAAGACCAGGAAGGCAAGGCAAAGGAAGATGCCCAGCGAGGCGAAGAAGCCGACCTGGTTCTTGGAGCCGAAGGCACCGACGAAATTGACTGTGCCGTCCATGATGTCGAGCGCGTAAGCGCCGACTTTCAGTGAATAGAGCAAAACGACGAAGATACCGATCAGCGAGCCCACCACCAGCGTGCGCACGCTGATGGTGCGCGCCGCGACATAGGCGCAGACGATATGCGAGGAATATTGCACCGCCGCGCGCGCGCTGATGCCCGCAGCCTGGGACCAGAACACCGAGAAGCAGACATAGGCCGCTAGCGTGATGGGCAGCCAGGCGCTGGAGAGCTTCCAGGTGAAGCGCCGGTAATCGACAAACAGCAGCGGCAGCCAGACGGCGTAATAGGCGAGGATCAGGATCTGGCCGAAATTGGGCGAGTAGGCGAACGCGATCATGGAGACCGCGACAGCGAAGGTGCCGTAGGTCTCGTTGCGATCGGGATCGATCAGAATGGATTTCGGAATCTTCATACCGGATTTTGTCCGTTGACCCTTCTCTAAGCCACGGCCCGCGCGCGCTGCATCTGCCGCTGCAGGAAGCGCCGCACCGGCTCGTCATAGACGCGCGTGGCGATGTCCGCGATGACGATGACCAGGGCCGCCATCACGATGCCGAACCACGGATGATGCGCGAATGGATCGATCGAGAAGGCCTTTCCGGCCCCGGCGATGATCATCAGCATTGGCGTGTGTATGATATAGATCGGATAGGAAATCCGCCCGAGCCAGCCATAGAAGCCTGACAGAAGCGGCGCGGTCGGCGCCACGGCGCCGGTCGCCACCATGATCGGAAAGACGATGACGATCGCGGCAAGATCGTAGACAATGCGTGCGCCGCCGGCCGGGGCAATGGCGAAGACGGCAAGTGTGAGCAGGATCGCGCCTTCGACCCACAAGCCTCGCCGCAGGAAGCCGAGGCTGCCTTGGATGCGCGCCATCGAGCGGCAGAGCAGCACGCCGAGGAAGAACGAGAAGGTCACGCGCGGCAGGCCGCTGAGGATCGTACTGCCGGTCATGCCGAAATCCAGCGTGCCGGCGAAGATGGAGGCGACGACGAGCAAGACGAGGCTTATGGCGACGATCCCCGTCAGCACGCGCCGCGACAAGAGCGCGAAGACCGCGACATAGGCGATGTTGACGATGAGCTCGAAGAACAGCGACCACGAGGCCGGATTGAGCGGGAAGATCGTGTGATAGGCGTCGCTCACCAGCGGGATGAAGAACATACCGGTCGTCAGTTGCATGCCGATCTCGGATAGCGGCATGTATTCGGCCGGCATCAGCCTGTTCTTGACCAGCAGATAGAAGAAGCCGAGCAGCGTGCCGGCGAGATAAAGCGGATAGAGCCGGATCAGGCGGATGGCCACGAAAGAGCCGAAGCCCATGCCGTTCTCGATCTTGCGGTCATAGGCATGCGCTATGACGAAGCCGCTGAGCAGGAAGAAAAGGTCGACCGCGAGATAGCTCGACGGCAGCACCTTGCCGTCGGCCAGGAACGGCGAGAAGTGGTAGAGCATGACGCTGATCGCCGCCACGCCGCGGATGGCGTCGAGATTCAGGTACACGTGACGCGGGGCTGCGGGCTGCATGTTATGCCTTCAAGCGGTCCAAAACAGATCGCCCGCTCGCGTCGTGACGCGAACGAGCCTGACTTGTCCCTCCCGCCTCCATTCCTTGGTTCGTTGCTTGCAAGCCGTTGCCGGCGACGCTACTGGCTGGTCGTCGGCGCCAGCTTCACCTTGATCACGTCGCCCGGCAGCACAGGCGTATCTTCCTTGGCCTCGATCTCGCTCGTCTTGCCGTCGGCGACCCGCACCAGCGAATAGAGCAGGGGCGGTTCCTGGCTGCCGGTGAGGGCGGCAGTCGTTGCCGGGTCCGATGCCTGGGCGATCAAGCCCTTCTGCATGCCGACCCTCAAGGCTGCCTCATTTAGGTTCGCTTCCGTTTGCTGCCGATCGGCGGTGAGGCTCGAACCCAAAGTGTTGCGGGCATCGATGGCGTCCTGCTCCGCCTTGCTGATCGACTGCTTGGCGGTGAGGATAGCCGTCTCATAGTCCAGGATCTTGCCCTGCAGGTCGGTGACCGTCTGCTGCGAGGAAAGCAATCGCGCATTGGCAATCAGGCCTTTCTGCGCCAGCGGACCGATGCTGTTGGCCTGCTGCGCCGCCAGGTCGACCTGCTTCTGCTGATTGGCGATCTTCTTTTGCAGCGATTCGATTTCCGACTGCAGAACACCCTTCAGATCGTCGAGCGCATCGAGCTTCAGCTTCAGCGACTTCTGGTCGGAAACCAGGATCGCCGTTTCGTCGGCGACGATAGTCGGCAATCTCGAATCGCCCTGGATTTCCTGAGGCACCTCGAAAGTCGTTTTCCCGGCGAGGTCGGCGTCGATACGAGCTCGCTTGACCATCAGCCGCAAGCGCTGGTCGTCATAGATGTCATAGCTGCCCTTGGCGGTGATCAGATCCTTTTCGATCTGCGGACCATAGTCGGCATTGCGCCGGATGCCGCCGGCAATGCTGACAGCCTTGAGAACGGTCAGGTCGGGCACGAAGGGAAACTGACCAGGATTCTGGACTTCACCTGAAATGTAGAACGGCCGGAACTGCGCCATCTCCACCGAGGCTTCCGGCTTGTCTGGTAGCGCCAGCTTACGCTGCAGGGCGAGCCCGATCGCCGAAGCAACCTCGGCCGTCGTTTTGCCTGCGGCCTGTAGGTTGCCGACGAACGGCACCGAGACCGTCCCGCCCGGGCCGACCGAATATTCGCCATTGATGGCCGACCAGTCGCGGAACGTGCCGTCGACCGTCTGCCATTCGGCGACGCGGATGTTGAGCTTGTCTTGCGGGCCAAGCTGGTAATCGCCGGCGGCCGCCAAATGCGGCATGGCCAGCGACGCTGCAAGCAAGATGCCCGCGAAGCGGGCTGGGGTTTTGGACATGAGACTGCAGGCGAAAGGCAGTCCGAAGAGGTGTTTTGTCAAATGAACGTTTCCGATCCGCTTTGGCCCCATCCGCCCGATGAGATCACTGCCGGATGTCCGCCCCGCGTTCGAGGGGCAGGTCCGTCGGTCAATAGCTGCCACGCGACATCCACACAGCAGGAACGGTCTTGAAGATGATGCGAATGTCCTGGAACATCGACCAGTTCTCGACATAGTGGCGGTCGAAGGCGACGCGCGTGTCGTAAGACACGTCGTTGCGCCCGCTTACCTGCCACAGCCCGGTGAGGCCGGGGCGCGACTTCAGGTAATAGACCGCGGCGCTGCCATAGATCTCCAGCTCGTCGCGCACGACCGGGCGCGGGCCGACAAGGCTCATGTCGCCCTGAAGGATGTTGAGGATCTGCGGCAGTTCGTCGAGGCTGAGCTTGCGAAGCACCTGGCCGACGCGGGTCACGCGCGGGTCGTTCTTCAGCTTGCGCGTCGCGATCCATTCGGCATTGGCTTCCGGATTGGCGGCCAGATAGGCAGTGAGCACGCGCTCGCCATCCGTCACCATGGTGCGGAATTTGAGGCAGGAGAAAATCCTGCCGCCGCGGCCGATTCGCTTGTGGCCATAGAAGATCGGACCGTTGTCCGAAAGCTTGACCAGCAGGGCGACCATCAGGAAGAGCGGGCTGAGCAGAACCAGCCCAGCCACGGAACCGACGATATCGAAACTGCGTTTGAGCAGACCGCCGATTGGGGGTGGAAAATCAACGCCGACCTGCGCAAAACCCGCATTAGCCGACTTGGCGACGTCCCTCATGCAGAAGCTCCATACGTTGAACGGATGGTTTACGGCAAGATATCAAAAAAATGCTGCAGCGCAACACACAATTTCCCATCTCGATGAAATGTTCACGTCATGAATTGACTAAATATTAAACCTGCCTTGCCCAAATTTTCACCTTTGTGGCGCGTTTATGACAAGGTGAGAGAAAACCGCGAAAATGTAGTCTACCTTTTGGGCCATTTTTGGACAGTGCATTCTTTGCTGCAGAAGAATCGCGGTTGCATGCCGCTGGAAGCACTCGCATTGGTAAGTTATTCAGGTAAAATACTATTCAAAGTCGTAGGTTTTACTGGAGCGGCAGTCGCCTTGCTGAATAGCTGACGGCGTCGGAGTGTGCGGCGCACCATGCCAGAGTCGATCTCGTAAAAACGTTGGAAACCATACCTGTCGGGCCTTGCTCCGGACCGCCCGCCTTAATAGAGTCGCAAATTGTTCCTGTCATAGTCTGCATGGGTAAGGAAGGCCGGAAGCAACCGGCCGGATTGGGCAGCCAGAAAGTTCTTTGGCGCAACGGGGAGTTACGCGGGTGGGTAAGTCGCAGCTTCTGCATGCTCGTCTCGGTTGAGGGGCCAGCGAACATGTCTCTACCAAAATTCATCGTCGGGATGATGTTCGCTCTCGCGATCGTCATCGGCTGGTCGTATTTCGACGGCGCATCGCCGGGCACAATCCTGCTGCGCGCCATCATCTGCGCCGTCATCATCCAGGCCGGCTATTTCCTTCTGGTCTTCGCCATGATTGGCCGGGCCTCGCCGACATCAGCCGGCAAGGCCCGCGAAGCCGACCGCGGCACGATCCTGAACAAGGTCGCCGACGGCGAAAAGCTAGGCGCCAGACGCAGCCTCCACTGATCGCTCGACCGGCGCCAGAACCAGTTCCGTGTCTGCCGACGGCGCCGCTTCGCGCTCGGCCTGCTCGCCGGACAGCATCCTGGCAAGGCGGCTGCCGGCCTTTGCTTTCAGCCGCCGATATTGCCCGACCTCGACGATGCGTCCGTTCTCGATGGCCACGACCCAGTCGGCAAAGGCGATCATCGATGGCCGGTGGGCGATGGTCAAAATCGTCATCTGGCCGCGCAGCGCCTCGATCGATTGGGCGATCAGCGACTGGTTCTGCCAGTCGAGCGCGCTCGTCGCCTCGTCGAGGATAAGCAGCGACGGCTTGCGCAGCAGCGCCCGCGCCAAGGCGATGCGCTGCCGCTCACCGCCGGAAAGCCGCACGCCGCGGTCGCCCACCACCGTATCGAGCCGTAGTGCCAGCCGCTCGACGAAATCGGTCGCATGCGCGTTGCGCAGCGCCGTCCACAGCGCATCGTCGCTGGCCCCGGGCGCGGCAAGGCGCAGATTGGCGGCGATGGTGTCGTGCAGCAGGAACACATCTTGCGGCACATAGGCGACCTGATCGCGCCAGGCCCTTCGATTCTGTGCGGTGATCTCCACGCCGTCTGCCAGGATCCGGCCACTGGTCGGCTCGAGCAGGCCGAGCAGCATGTCGGCGATCGTGCTCTTGCCGGAACCGGAAGGGCCGATCAGCGCCGTCACCTTGCCGGCCGGCAGACCGAAGGTGATGTCGCTGACCACCGGTTTTCCGTCGCCCTCGCCATAAGCGAAAGACACATCGCGGATGTCGAGGCCGGTATCGAGCGCCAGTTCTGCGACTTGCTCGGCCATGTTCTGCTCCGGCTCGCGCTCGGCGTCGAAGCGGGCCTGGAGGCTTTGCATCGAAGCGTAGGCCGGCAGGTTGATCAGCACCTGCTGGGTCTGAAGCTGCATGTCCATGAAGCGCGGCGCGACCCGCATGAACACCAGGAGCAGCACGACGATTTCGGCCAGAGACAGGTGGAAGCGGACCAGCGCGATGTAGATGAACAGGCTGAGCCCGATCACGCTCGCCACCTGGAACAGGGCGGTGCCGAGCGAGGAGTTGCGGACAAAGGCGATGTTGTCGGCCTTCATCCTGTCCAGCGTCGCGCCGAGCTCGGCAAAATAGCTTGCCTCGACGTTCAGGCTCTTGGCGACCTTGATGCCGCCGAGGAACTCGGAGACCGTGCGATACTGGTCCTGGCGGTTGCCGGTCAGCGTGCGGCCATAGGCGCTGGCGCGGGCCCGGAACGGTTGCAGCGCGACCAGCAGCACCAGGCCTGCGAGAATGGCGAAGGACGTCATCACCGGCGAGATGAACAGCGACACCACGAGATAGCCGGTCAGAAGCAGCGTCGCCTGGGTCAGCATCAGCAGCGAGAAGGCGGCCACCTGCACGCGATCGACGTCGCCGTTCAGCGCATGGTCGAGATCGGAGCTGCGGATGCGGGTAAAAACACCCCAGCGTGCCTTGCCGACGCTCTCGAACAGGTTCATGCGCACGCGGTTGACGAAGTCGTAGAGCAGCCGCGCCATGTAGATCGACTTGAAGCGGTTGAACATCGCTTGCATTGCCACCAGCGCGACGAGCAGTGAGAGCACGGTCGCCAGCGACAGCGTTCCGCCGGGCGCCAGCCAATGCAGGGCCTCCGGCATCCGCACCGCGTAATCCTGATCGGGCTTGCCGATCAGGCGCAGCAGCGGAACGAGCAGCAGGATCGACATGCCCTCTGTGAGACTGCCCAGGATCAGGAAGGTCAGCGCCGTCGCCGTGCGCCGCCCGCCGACATGCGCCACCATGGCGCCGAAGCCGGCGACGTCCCGAAACAGCGACAGGCGAAGCTTGGATGACCAGCCCATGTCCCGGCTCACCTTGCCCCGGATGCCAGATCGGTTTCGATCGCGGCGACCGCTTCGTCGATCCGGTCGAGCCCGGCCGGCACCTCGAGGCGACCGACGCCGATCCGCCCAGCGATCCGCGCGCATTGGCGCAGATGCGCGGCGGCAAAGTCGCTGGGAAGCGCCTCCCGGCCGAACCGCGTGACATAGGAGAATTTGAGGATCGCCGGCAGCGCCGCGGTGCCGGTCAACGGCGAAATCGCCATCCGCTCGCCGCGCTCCAGCACATAGAGGCGAGAAACCGGCACCGCCTCGGCGGCAAAGCCGTCGCGCAGGCGATGCTGCGCCTTGTCGATTTGCGGATGCACCTGCGGCCGCACGTCCGCCTGCTCGAGACGGATGACGTCTGCCGCATCGGCGGCGAGCTTGAGCTGCGGAAACCCGGGCAGGATCACCGGCCGGTCCGGGTCGGACAAATCCATTGCCACGACATCGTCGGTCAGGAGCCGATGGCCGGCGCGGATCATCGCGCCCGCCGTCGTCGACTTGCCGGCGCCCTTGTCGCCCATGAAGACCACGCTCTTGCCATCGACGGCAACGGCGCTGGCATGCAGCACGAGCAGCCCGCGCTGATGCAAGGCAAGCGCCATCACCGGTCCGAGCAGCGGGAAGGCGAGCAGCGGATCGTCGACACCCGGCGCCGGATCGACATCGATCCGCCTGGCGCCGCTGATCATGAAGCTGCCGACAGCCTGCCACGAAAGATACTGGCGCCTCGGCACGAAACGAAAAGCCGTGGCGCCCTGCGACGGGGCGTCTGGAAAGTCGATCGGCCCGACCACGATCTCGAGGTCCGGCGCCGCCGGCGCAGTTGATTCCAGCTCCGGCAAGGCCACCTCCGAGCTGACGGTCAGCCCGTAGGCCTTATAGAAATGGCGGTGGCGTCCGCTTGGCGTTTCGGTTGTCGGCTCGGGGCGCGCAAGGGAAGCGGTCGAAAGAGTCATGCCGGGCTTCCTTGAACTTGCCGCAGCCATAGCGACAGCGACACCGAGCGCCAGACATGCTGGACATCCGGCAGCGTTGCCTGCTCGGGCTGGCGCAGAATGCGGTCATAGACCGCGTTCACCTCGGGCAGGTTGACATAAGGGGCGATCCGCGCGCTTTCCGATATCAGCAGCCGGTCCAGAAGCTCGCGGTGGTTACCGAGCATGCCCTTGATCAGGTTGGGCGTGAAATCGATCTTGTCGCGCCGCCATTGCACCGCCGGCGGCAGAACGCCCTGCATGGCGCGGCGCAGCACATGGCGGCCGAAGCCGTCCTTGAGCTTTTCCTCGCCCGGCAGCGACAGGCAGAATTCGACGAGCGGCTTGTCCCAGAACGGATAGCGGGGCTCGACGCCGAAATTGGCGGCGGCCTTGTCGAGCACTTCGAAGGCGTGCGGCACCAGCCCGGTGGACAGAAGCCAGCGGTGCGTCAGCGCTTCGCTCGCGCTGACGGCGGTCGGCATGGAGCCGCTGCGATGAAAGCGCTCTGCAAGATCGGTGCGCCTGGCGAGATCCGGATTGACGAGGGCCGCCCAGGCGGCCCGCCGCACCGGCGCCGGCCCGCGCCGCATTCTTCCGACAAGGCCTCTCGCCATGGCCCTCATCCTGGCGATCCGCCAGGCCGGTCCATAGATGGTCAGGAACTTGAAATAAAGGGAGAGCATGCCTTCGCCATAGGTGTTGGCGGCGCTGTGCAACTCGCGCCACAACTCGAGCCACCGGCCGGCATTGGCCAGCTCGTGCAGGTGCCCATGGCCTTGCGAGACGACTTCGTCGCCGCCATGCCCGTCGAGAAGCACCTTGACGCCCTTGGCGCCCGCCGTCCGGTAAAGATCGCGGGTCAAGGACAGGCCGGGCGCCAAGAACGTGCCTTCCTGCTCTTCCAGGATTCGTTCGAATTCGGCGAAGGGCGCGTAATTGCCGACGGCGATCAGCGTTGCGGCGAGCGGATTGTCGTCGAGCACCGCGTCGATGAACGGCTTCTCGTCCATCGACGAACCCTTGTCGAAGACCAGCGAAAAGGTCTTGAGCTTCGGGTTGCGCTTGGCGGCCGCCCGCAAGCCCGCGAGGCAGGCGATCGAGGATGAATCGAGCCCGCCGCTCAGCATGGCGCCAACCGCCGACGTTCCACGCATCCGGTTCTCCACCGATTGCGCGAAAAGGTGCCTGAATTCTTCGGCCGCGTCGCGTCGCAACGGCCGTTGCGACGGCTCGATCTGCCAGTAGCGCCGCAGCGTAACCTTGCGGTCCGCCACCATCATGCCGTGCCGCGCCGGCAGGCGGAAAATTTCGGCGTAGGGCGTGGCCTGCGGATCATCCGGCAAGCCGGCGAGGAATCCGGAGATCTGGTGCTCGCTGAGGCGCCTGCCGACACCGTCCAGCGACAGGATCGGTCCGATTTCCGAGGCGAACGCGAAGCGCCTGCCGGTCGAATGGTAGTAGAAGGGTTTGACGCCGAAATGGTCGCGCGCGCAAAACAGCGCCTGCTGCTCACCGTCCCATATCGCGAAAGCGAAATCTCCCTGCAGATAGGTCGGGCAGGCCTCGCCCCATTTGAGGTAGGCGCGCATGATGAGAACCGCGTCGGCGATCGACCGGTCGCGCAGCCCGAGCCGCGCCAGAAGCTCGTCGCGGTTGTCCAGCCGGCAGTCGGCGGTGATGGCGAGCCTGCCGCCGGCCATCGTCAGCGGACCGGGACCGTCCTCGCCGGTCGTGTCGAGCCAGGCGTGGCCAAGCGCCACGCTGCCGTCAACCCACCATGAGCTACCATCGCGAGCGCGGTGGCGCATGCGCGACAGCATCTCTTGGATATCGCTGGCCGCGGCCGGCCGGCCGTTGTCGCTAAGCACAACTCCAGCGACGCCACTCATCGCTCACGACCCATGGTCGACCAGATGGGCAAATCCGTTGATCGAGCCGCCCAGCACGATGTGATTGCCGCTCATCAGCCAGGCATGTGCCCTGAGCTCGCTGCCAGTTCCCTTTTCGATACCGATGCTGATCTTTGAGGCGCTGCCCTGGCGCGCGAGCAGATATTGCCCGGCAAGCGCCTGGGTGAGGCAGGTGGCGCCCGGCACGAGGCGCGCGGCGGCGGCAACGCCCCAGGCGACCCGCCGCAGATCGGCAATGCTGGCGTCGCGTCTGGCGTCCAGCCTTGTGACCAGTCTGCGGACACGGTTATAGGAGGAAAGCGTCAGCGCGAGCCGCACGACGCCCACCACCGTCAGGCAGCGCGCTAGAAACAGCATCTCCCGGCCGCTCAGCGAGCGGAGCCTAGACCAGTTCCTCACTGTGGAGCCTCGCAAGCCCTGCTTCGGTCAGCCCCATCAGCAATCCCTCGACATCGGCCTTGCAGCGCTCCTCATCGACATTGTAGCGCGCAAGCACGGCGCTGCGGACATCGAGCACCGATCGCGGCTCCTGGATCTGCTCCCAGATGAAGGCGCCGACGCTGTTCAGGCTGTAATAGACGTTGGATTTGAGATGGAGCAGCGCCAGTCCGGCGCCGAATTCGCAAGCCACCGCCTCGCTGGTCGCGACCACGCGGTCATGGTCCGAAGGGTTCCAGTGCATGCTAAAACCTCGTTGCTGGCCCGCCGCGCCCTCAGGTCTTCACCGCGGATCGGTTGCCTGCGATCCTCGGCGGCAGGAAGCCGGGGGACGAAAGCCCCCCGGCTCACCTTTTGAAGAGCATCCGGAGCCCCAACTTAGACACCCGGATGCGTCTGTAAGCTTATGAGAAAGTCAGCTCGCCGACCGGCGTGTGCGCGGGAAACGATGCGTCCAGCGCCGTCGAGCCAGCACCGCCCTGCGTGATCGTTTCGATCGAACCGTGAACCGTCAGGCTGGGGGTCTCGTACTCATGCTTTTCAACATTCTGTTCCATTTTACTCTCCACTTAAGGACTGGAAGCGGCTGCAGAATGCCGCCAGCATATCGCTATGCTGCAATGCGATTGCTGCACGGCAACATTCATGAGTCAAGCGTGATTTACCAAGCATTAATCAATTCTTGGTTGCGCCAGCTTTCGTTGGTGATCAAGCCTTGAACACCGCCATCGTAAACCTCAACCATCCCGCATTTCAACCGCAGGTCCTCGTCGTTTAAATAAGCATTTGATTTATTTATGATAATTTTTCGGATAGCAAAACGGTTTCGCAGATGCGAAGAAATTGCCGCAAGAAATCGGCGTTCCCCGACCTGCCAGAGCAGCTCCGAGGTTGTTTTCACAAGTGATTGCGCGTGAGTTGATTTTAAACGCTTGGGTTGCAGAAATTGAGCTCTTCCAGCCGAACCTTTGGCGGTTGCGATAATTTTTCCGGTGCTTTTCTTCGCAGTTGCGATATAAGCCTCCCGGGCGGCATTTTGCGGAGAACGACATCGGGCATGGCAATGCAGGATGGCTCGTATGAAAGGCTGCGCGCCGCCGGCTGTGCCGATGAAGTCGCCTATGTGCAGGCTTGTCTGAGGCTGTTTTTCACGCCAGGCGCCAACGCCGACAGCATCGCCAGCCGGGCCGACATGCCTGCGCCGGCCATCTCGGCGGCCCCAGCAATCTCGGCGACAAATGTCGCGGACATCGCCAGGCTGAACAAGGTCGGCGTCTTCCTGCTCAAGGCGCTCCACCGGGCGCCTGCCGGCGCGGCGCCCTCCGAACTGCTTGGCTGGCTCGACGGCTACCGTCGGCGCACCATCTCCATGAACGCCTCTTGCATCGGCGATTCGACGGCCATCGATCGCGTGCTGCGCGACAGGCAGGTCGATTTCGTCTTCCTCAAGGGGCCGCTGCAGCAGCATGTGCTCTACGGCGATCACTTCATGAAGCCCTCCGGCGATGTCGACATACTGGTTTCGCCGGCGAGCTTCGCCGTGGCCCGTGAGGCGCTGCGCACGATTGGCTACGAAATTGCCGGCAAGTCGCGCTCGGTCTGGTGGGTGCGCTTCCTCGGCGAGCAGCACATGATCCGCGACGATGGCGCGAGGCGCTCGACGGCCGACCTCCATCACCGTCTGCAGCAGCCGGGATCGCCCAGCCCGCGCGACACCGACAGCTTCCTGCGCCGCAAGCGAAAAGTCGAGGCGGCTGGTGTCGCCCTGCCTGTCACCTCCGCCGCCGACACCTTGCTTTTGTCCTCGATCAGCGTCGCCAAGGCCTTTTTCAATCGCGAGCCCTGCGCCGGCTATGTCTGCGACGTGAGGGCCAGCGCCAGCCGCCTGAGCGAAGCCGAGCAGCAGATGGTGCTCGACCACGCCGCCGGGCAGGGCCTAGCGGACACCCTGCTTTTGGGGTTGCGCGCCGCTGACGTACTGCTCGGCGCCGCCGGCACGCTGCTTTCAGAGCGCGCCGCCCGCATTCTGGCGCGCATCGGCAATGCCGATCTCTTCCATATGGTGCTGGCGCCCTGGCTTGCGTCGCTGCGCTGGCCGCAGCGCCGTCATGTGCTGTGGGAACTGTGCGGCCGCGAGCCTGTCCGGTATCTGGCCGAAGCAGGTTGGGCGGCCTCCGCCGACCTCAGCCGGCGCATCTTCGAGCGTCCTGCCGCTGTCCAGCCGGCCCGGGTCGACATGATCAAAATCGAGGGCGGGGCTGCCACTCATGCAAGCGAAAGGTGAACCCATGCCCGTGACGACGCCCATGCCGAGCCAGGGGGTCTGCGTCATCATTGCCGCGCGCAATGCGGCGCGCACGATTCCCGTCGCCATCGCTTCGGCGCTGCGCGAGCCGGAAGTCGCCGAGGTCGTCGTGGTCGACGACGCTTCCACCGACGACACGAGGGATGTGGCTTTGGCCGCAGACGACGGCAGCGGCCGGCTTGCCGTCATCCGCCTCGACGTCAATCGCGGGCCGTCTTCCGCTCGCAACGCCGCCATCCGGGCGTCCAGATCGCCCTTCATCAGCATTCTCGACGCCGACGATTTCTTCCTCGAGGGCCGCTTCCGCCGGCTTTTCGCCAGCGCCGACTGGGATTTCGCCGCCGATAATATCATGCTGATCCGCGACGACACCGCGACCGACCTCGCCAAGGTCGCCGCGCCGCCCTTCGCGGCCGACCCGGAATTCCTCGATTTCGAGCGCTTCATCGACGGCAACATCACACGTCGCCGCGTCCTGCGCGGCGAGCTCGGCTTCCTGAAACCGGTGATCAGTCGGGCGTTTCTCAAGCGGCACCGGCTGACCTACGACGAAAACCTGCGCCTTGGCGAGGATTACGAGCTCTACGCGCGCGCCGTCGCCTGCGGGGCGCGGTTCAAGATCATCAAATCCTGCGGCTATGGCGCGATCGTGCGGGCCGATTCGCTGAGCGGCCGGCACAGGACGCTGGACCTGAAGCGTCTTGCCGATGCCGATCTGGCGCTGCTTCAGATCGACAGCCTTCCCGAGCGCTCGAAGGCCGCGTTGCGGCGCCACGAGCGCCATGTCCGCGACAAATATCGGCTGCGCAACTTCCTTGACGTCAAGGCCGAGCGGGGCCTGGCGTCGGCGGCGGCTTACGCCTTCAGCCAGTCGAACCTGATCCCGATCGTACGCGGCGTCGCCACCGACAAACTCGACGCGCTGTTCCGCCGCACCGGGATTGCTGCAAGGCAGCAAATACCGCCGATGCGCTTCCTGATGGCGGCGACCAATGCCGTAAACGAATGATGCCGCACCGTCTCCGAAACCGTAGGCTCCCTCAAAAAATCCGCATTCGCAGAACTATGATGTTGCCTAGTCGCCGCGGTAGTGGCAGTCTATGTTGCAATGCAGCAATTTCGAAAGGCCGATAGGATGGCTTCGATTTTTGGCTTCAGATCCCGGGATCCGGCTCGCGACCGGAACACCGATCTCCAGCGTTTCGACCGGCTGGCGAAGCTGTTCGATCAGATCGGGGCCGAGATCGAGGCGGAGAAAGCCGGGCTGGAGAATCGCTACAAGTCGACGGCCGCCAACGCGGCCTTCCTGGTCGAGGCGATGGAAAATGGCTCGGCGTCGACCAGCAAGGGATCGGATGTCAGTGCGCTGACCAACTCGATCCTGAACTGCGAGCGGCGCATTGCGGAGCTGGCTCGCCAGAAAGGTCTGATGAAGGAACTGCGTCATTCGCTCGACGCGATTGTCGAGGATGGTTCCGGTCGGTCTGCCGCACAGTCAGCGGCAGGAGGCTGACGGCGCCTTCAGGTGTCGTCATCGGTGCGAGACATTAGAGGAGTTCAAAGGGCGGAGGATCGGAAGCGGCTCGCTCATGCGAACCGAGGATGACTTGGGTTGGGCGGACAACACAAGGTGAGTTTGTTATGAACGTAGATCCGAACAACACCTCCATTGAGGCGGCTTGCGAGATTTCGCATGCGCCATGGAATGGATTGGCCAGCCTGCGGCTCGGCGTCGTCGGCGCCCTGCTTGCGATCGCAGCCACCCTTGCGGCGGGCTTGCATCCTGCGCACGCGGAAGAGGCGCAACAGGACGTGCAAAGCGCGCCGTCCTTCGTCGACAATTTTTCGAATTTCGACCGATCCCGCTGGTTCGTCTCGGACGGCTGGACCAATGGCGCCCACCAGAACTGCACATGGTCGAAGGATCTCGTGCGGCTTTCCGACGGCGTGCTGTCGCTGGGCTTTGAAAAGCGCAAGCTGAAGGACCGCGACTTCGCCTGCGCCGAGATCCAGACCAAGCAACGCTACGGCTACGGCGTCTACGAGGCGCGGATGAAGACCGGTACCGGTTCGGGTCTCAACGCCGCCTTCTTCTCCTATATCGGCCCGCAGGACAAACAGCCCTGGGACGAGATCGACTTCGAGGTCCTCACCAAGGATCCGTCGAAAGTGCAGGTCAACAGCTACATCCAGGGCAAGCCGAAGAATGGCAAGCTGGTCGACGTCGAAGGCGGCGCCGACAAGGGCTTCAACGATTACGGCTTCGTCTGGGAGAAGGACCGGCTGCGCTGGTACGTCAATGGCAAGCTAGTCCATGAGGTGACCAACCCCGACGAGCTGCCGAAGCATTCGCAGAAGATCTTCTTCAGCCTCTGGGGCAGCGACAAGCTGACCAACTGGATGGGCGCCTTCGCCGATCCCGGCAGCAAGGTGACCATGGAGGTCAAGCGCGTCGCTTTCACCGCCCTGGGCCAGCCATGCCAGTTCCCGGAATCGCTGGCATGCAGCATAAGTAACAGCAACTAGGGCTTGATCCCGAAAAGTGGGAACCGGTTTTCGGATAAGATCATGCCGACTGAATGGGCCGTTGGGCCTGGGGGATATCTGAACCGGCCGGACCACGTTTGTGGCCCGGCCTTTGACAGGAATAGAACCAAATGAATTTGACGGTGTTTGGGATTGGCTATGTCGGTCTCGTCCAGGCCGCTGTGCTGGCCGAGGTCGGCCACGAGGTGGTTTGTGTCGATATCGACGAGAAGAAGGTGGAGCGGCTCAACCAGGGCCTGATCCCGATTTTCGAACCGGGCCTCGAAAGCCTCGTCAAGGAAAACCACGCGGCCGGGCGCATCCGCTTCACCACCGACGCGGCTGCGGCGGTCAGGCACGGCCAGATCCAGATGATCGCGGTCGGCACGCCGCCCGGCGAGGACGGCTCGGCCGATCTGAAATATGTGCTGGCGGTGGCCGAGACCATCGGCCGTGAGATGGACAGCGCCAAGATCGTCGTCGGCAAGTCGACCGTGCCGGTCGGCACCTGCGAAAAGGTCAAGGCCAGGATCGCCGAAACGCTGAAGAAGCGCGGCCGCGAGGATCTGAGCTTCGACGTCGCCTCAAATCCGGAGTTCCTCAAGGAAGGCTCGGCGGTCGCCGATTGCATGAAGCCGGATCGCATCATCGTCGGCACGTCCAGCGAAGACACCGAGATGGTGATGCGTGAGCTCTACGCGCCGTTCAACCGCAACCACGAGAAGATGATCGTGATGGACGTGCGCAGCGCCGAATTCACCAAATACGCCGCCAACTGCATGCTGGCGACCAAGATCAGCTTCATGAACGAGATGGCCAATCTCGCCGAGCAGTTGGGCGCCGACATCGAGGAGGTGCGCAAGGGCATCGGCAGCGATCCGCGCATCGGCTACCACTTCATCTATCCCGGTCTCGGCTATGGCGGTTCGTGCTTCCCGAAGGATGTGCGCGCGCTGATCAAGACCGCCGAGGGCGTCAAGTTCGACGCCAAATTGCTGCGCGCCGTCGAGGAGCGCAACAATGCGCAGAAGTCGGTCCTGTTCGACAAGGTCAACCACTATTTCAAGGGCGCGCTCGAGGGCAAGACCTTCGCCGTCTGGGGGCTGGCCTTCAAGCCCAACACCGACGACATGCGCGAGGCGCCGGCGCGCACGCTGATGGAAGCGTTGTGGGCGGCCGGCGCCAAGGTGCAGGCCTACGACCCGGAGGCCATGCAGGAGTGCCAGGCCATCTACGGTCTGCGCGACGATCTGCTGCTTTGCGGCACCAAGGAAGCCGCCCTGCGCGGCGCCGACGCCCTTTTGATCTGCACCGAATGGAAGAGCTTCCGCGCGCCGTCCTTCGACGCGCTCAAGGACGCGCTGACCACGCCGGTCATCTTCGACGGCCGCAACCTCTACGATCCCAAGGTGATCGCGCGCTACGGCATCGAGTATTTCTCGATCGGCAGGATGGCGGCATGACGGCAGCCGCTTGCCTCAAGGACAATTGCGGTCGCCATGTCTGCAACACCACGCCGGCGAACGGCGCACCGGCAATAGGATGAGGTCACCAATGGCTGCCCAGCCGAAACCGACTGTCACCGTCATCGTCCCTACCTTCAACCGGGAAAAGTTCCTGCCCGAATCCATTGGCAGCCTGCTCGAGCAGACTGTGGTGCCGGATCAGATTCTGATCGTGGACGACGGCTCGACCGACAACACCAGCGTGGTGGCCGCCTCGTTCCCCGCGCCGGTGGAATATTACCGCAAGGACAATGGCGGCAAGTCGACGGCGCTGAATTTCGCCCTGAGGCACTGCAGGGGCGATTTCGTCTGGGTATTCGACGACGACGATGTCGCGCACCCGACCGCGCTTGAACGATTTCTCGCCGCGTTCGAGCGGGAACCGACCGCCGATTTCGCTTTCGGCGAATATGCGCGTTTCCAGCGCTCGGCTCAGATCGAACAGCGGAATTACGAGATCGTCGCCTTCGGCCATGTCAGCCAGGACAATTTCTTCCCGTCGCATCTCGAATATTGCCACGTCCATCAGCCCGGTCTGCTGGTGCGCCGCCAATGCTATGACGAGGTGGGAGGCTTCAACGAGACCCTGGTCCGGTCGCAGGACTACGAGATGATGCTGAGACTGGCGCGCCGGTTCAAGGCCGTCAGGGTCGACGGTCTCATGTTCTTCCAGCGCCAGCACGACATGGTTCGCGGCAGCACCAAGGTGGTGATTTCCTATACCGACCGGATAAAGGCCTGGGGCTCGTACGACCGGGTGATCATGGAAGAGATCTACAAGTCGGTCGACCTGCATGAATATCTCGATCTTTCGGAACAGGCCCTGCCGAAGACGGCGGATCTCGAGATGCAGGCGCTGCTGCAGCGCTCGAGCATCATGGCCAGGAAGGGATTATGGCATCACGCGGCCGAAGATATCCGCCGCTACGCCCTGCTCGCCGAACGGGCCGGGAAGACGTCGCTCAGCGACAAGGAACGCGCCATCGTGCGGCGCACCTTCGAGGCCTACGACACGGGTTTGGCATCCGCCCCCGCCGACGAATTCGTCTCGGCGGTGAAGCGGTGGAAGGCAGGAACCCTGAAGGCCGACATCGTCAGGGAATACATGCATTCCTTCCCCCATTTTCTCGCCCGCGATTTGAAGGCGGGAAAACTCGTTCCTGCATCGAAGCTCTTGCGGGAGTACTCGACGCTGTCCCTTTCAGGCTCGGTCAGTCGCCTCTGTCGGGCAATGACGTCGAAGCTTCCGTTGCTGGGCGGCGCAAGCTGACGGCCTGCAATTGAGCGCCGGGCTGCCGGATAACGCTGGACCGAATTAGGAGCCGACCGATGAAAGTGCTTTTTGCCAGCGGCAACGGATACATTCCCGAGTTCACCGGCGGCGTGCAATCCAACACCCACCATCTGGTCGAACAGCTGATCGAGCACGGCCATCAGGCGTCGGTTCTTGCTTCGCTGTTCGGTGACGGCATGTTCGGCTTCAGGGCGCGCGCCAAGATGAAGCTGTTGCGGCAGCCGGCGGTCGTCGACACTTTTCCCGGCTATCCGGTGATGCGCGCCTGGTTTCCTTGGGACGCGGCCGCCTTCGCCGTCAAGAAAGCCAGACCCGATGTCGCCGTCGTGCAGTGCCACAAATCCGTTTTACTTGGAAAGGCGCTCCTCGCCGAAGGCGTGCCGCTGGTCGTCTACCTGCACAACGTCGAATTTCATGAGCTCGCCGGCGATCCTCGCGAACTCGATTCGGCGCTCTACATCGCCAATTCGGAGTTCACGGCGCGCACCTACGAGGAAAAGTTCGGCATCGAGTCCATCGTTCTGCCGCCGACCATCAACGACGCTCTTTACTGTACCCACACGACCGGCGAATTCGTCACCATGATCAATCCCTATGAGGAGAAGGGTTTCGATCTGGCGGTCAAAATTGCGGCGGCCTGCCCGGAGATCCCGTTCCTGTTCGTGGAGAGCTGGAAGCTCGAAGACGACCATCGCGCCCGCATCGAGAAGACCATCGCGCCGCTCGCGAACGTCACGCTGGAGAACCGCACCAACGATATGAAGACGGTCTATGGCCGCACAAAAATCCTGCTTGCGCCGAGCAAATGGGAGGAAGCCTGGGGCCGCGTCGCATCCGAGGCGCATTGCAGCGGCATCCCGGTCGTCGGCTCGAAGCGTGGCGGCCTGCCCGAAGCCATCGGGCCCGGTGGCGTCGTGCTCGACTACGACGCCCCCGTCGCCGACTGGGCCGCGGCGGTGCGGCGCCTGTGGAACGATCGCCAGGAGTATGAGCGGCTTTCGGCTGCGGCTCTCGCCTTCTCAAAACGCCCGGAGCTCGATCCCGCGCGGCAATTGGTGGTGTTTCTCGATCTGCTCGAAAGAGCGGCCCGGCAGGGCGCCCGCCGCGCCGCGTAGCATGCCGAGCATGGAGATCGAACTGATTTGCTGCAGCGCACCTAAAATGTTGCGATGCAGCAATTCCTATATTAGTTTGTGTCGACAGGAGTCAAAGTTCATGCCGCACGTGTCAGGCCTTGCCGACGTTTCCAGCCTGATCCGGGCGAGAACACCCTGCCGATGAGGATTTGTTTCGTAGTCGATAAATTTCCCACTCTGTCCGAGACATTCGTGCTCGATCAGATTGCCGGATGCCTTGAAAGAGGGATGGAAGTCAGTGTCGTCTGCAACGAGATGGCCTTTGGCAGGGACAGCAATGTCGACGATGCACGTTGGCAGTCATTGCCTGGACCGGTCGTTTCCTGGTGGGGCGGCCTCAGTCGCTACCGGTCGCTGCTCAGGAAATGGTCGGGCAGGTTTTGGGACAAGCTTTCCACCGCTATCGACCTCGCCAACGCGCACAAGCTGCGAAGCGTCGATGTGATCGTGGCGCATTTTGGCCATAACGGCCTGCGCGTCGCTCGCATCATGAAGCAGCGCAGGATTCGCGCCCCTTTGGTGACCATATTCCACGGCACCGATGTCGGCAGGCCGATGCACGACAACACACTCGGCTACTACGGGCCCGTTTTCGAAAAAGGGGCTCTCCAGCTACCTGTGAATGCATTCTTCCGTCAGGCCCTGATCGATGCCGGCGCCGAGCCGACCCAGGTCGCGGTCCACCACATGGGCATTCGCTCTAGCGAGATCGAATATCGCTGGCGCTCCTGGCAGGGACGTACGGTGTCTTTCATCTCGGTGTGCCGGCTGACCGAGAAAAAGGGCACCGAATATGCGCTGCGCGCGCTCGCCGACCTGCCGCATCGCGACTGGATTTATTCGGTGATCGGCGGCGGAGAATTGTTGGAGCAATTGAAGCGCATCGCGATCGATCTCGGTATTGCCGACAGGGTGACTTTCCTCGGACCGCGTCCGCACGGCGAGGTCAAGCAGCGCCTGCGTGGCGCCGATGTCTTCCTTCTGCCGAGCGTCGCCGGGCGAGACGGCGATCTGGAAGGAATCCCGGTTGCTCTCATGGAGGCGATGGCCGGCGGCTTGATCGCCGTCAGCACCTATCATTCGGGGATTCCCGAGCTGATCGAGGATCACAAGACAGGCTTCCTCGTACCCGAACGGGACGTCGCTGCGCTTGCCGGCAAACTCGCATGGGTCGCCGAGAATCCAGACCTGTGCGAGCCGATAGCGCTTGCCGCCCGAAGGAAGGTTGAGGCGGATTTCAATGCCGATATCTTGAATGAACGCTTTGCGCAGATCGTCGCGCGGCTGGGGAAGACCGGATCCGTCACATGAATGCCAATCCGCCGCCCCCTCAATTTGGTCGCGTTGCCTTGCGCGGCGGGCTGGTCACGGCTGGCGCGCAAGGTTTCAAGATAGCGATCCAATTCCTTTCGGTCGTCATCCTTGCCCGGCTGCTCGTTCCCGAGGATTTCGGCCTGGTGGCTTCCGTCGGACCGATCGTGGCCTTTGTCGGCCTGCTTCAGGATCTCGGCCTCCAGCAGGCGGTCATCCAGCGCAAGGAGATCGATCAACGGCAACTCAACCAGGTCTTCTGGCTGAGCGCGGTTGTCGGCCTGTGCGCCGGGGCGGTCGTGGCTTGCCTGGCCCCCGCCATTGCCGCCTTCTACGGCGACCAGCGAATGTGGGGAATAACACTTGCTTCCGCCGTGCCGCTGCTTTTTGGCAGTCTTGCCGCCGTTCCGCTTGCCTTGATGAACCGCCATCTGCAATTCGGCCAGCTTGCGCTCAACGACACAATCACCGCGGCTGCCGGGCTGCTCGCCACCGCAACCGCGGCGTATTGGGGACTTGGCTATTGGTCGCTGGTCTTGGGTCCGGCTGTTTCGGCCGTTGTAGCGCTGGTTGCCGGCTGGTTGGTGACGCGCTGGACACCGTCCTGGCCGAATCTGAAGATCGATGGCGACATATTCAGGTTCGGCGCGAACCTAACGGGCTTCAACCTTGTCAATTTTCTCTCTCGCAACCTCGACAACATCCTCATCGGAAAATATTCCGGCGCGGTCGAGCTGGGCTACTATGATCGCGCCTACAAGCTGCTGCTCTTTCCGCTGCAGAACATCAACCAGCCGCTGACGCGTATCATGGTGCCGCTGCTCAGCCGCATCCATGAAGACAAGCAGCGGTTTCGAGACATCTATGTCCGGACAAACTGGCTGCTGGCCGTCATCACCATGCCCGGCATTGCGACGTTGACACTGACTTCGGAACAGGTGGTCAGGCTTCTCTTCGGCGAGCGTTGGATGGCTGTGGCGCCGATTTTCGCCTGGCTGGGCATCGCCGGCCTGATGCAGTCCGTATCGAGCACCACTGGGTGGATATTCATCTGCCAGGGGAAGACGAAGACGATGTTCCACTGGGGCATCTATTCGTCGCTGACGACCGTCGCCTCCTTCATCGTGGGCCTCCATTGGGGCGCCATCGGCGTCGCGGCTGCCTATGCCATTAGCGGCTATGCGCTGCGTGTCCCGGTACTTGCCGCCCTGATCCATCGTGTCGGCCCCGTGACCGCTGGCGATTTCCTGGGCATACAGGGGCTTTTCATCGTCTCGTCCCTGCTCGCCTGGTTCTCGTACCTGTCGCTGCCGGCGCTGCTGACCGCCCAGTCGGACCTGCTCACGATCCTTGTGGCGGTTGCCCTAAATTACGGGTTCGCTTTGGCCCTCATGCTTGCTGTTCCGCAGTCGCGCAAGGCGTTGTTCGCCACTCTTGCCAATGTCGCCAGCAACATTGGGTGAGCGGCTGCCTATCAACGGCGACAATTGCCTCGTTGCCGACATTGCCGACGCATGCTCTTCGAGCACGGCCTCGAGGCTTGCCCGGCGATAGTGGTCAAGGCCACCGATCAATCTGCCGAGTTTTTCGGCGGCTTCCGAGGGCGTCACGGTATCGATGTCGAGTAGAAGGTCGGCGACGCCGATACGCTTGGCGACTTCCTTGGTTTTGAATTCATAGGCGATTGGCAGCACCGGCGTGCCGACGCAAAGCGACATGATCATCATATGCATGCGCGTCGCGACGACGAAGTCGCAATCCTTCACCAGCGACATCAACTGGTCGGGCGTATGAAATGCGGCGTCGACATTGACGTGTTCGGCGATTTCCGGGTCGAGTTCGGCCACGATCGCCCGTGCAGTTCTGGCGTCGTCATGCGCATATTCCGGCACGCCCTGGCAGGTTGAAACGAAGGTCACCTTCTTGGCGTGGTCCCTGACGAGAATTGTGGCGATCTCCCGAATCGAATCGAGATAGCGACGCATGCCATCCTCACCGTCGCTGACGAAGCTCCAGTGACGGACGGAAATCGCGACGCGGCCCGTTGGCGCCGGTGCGCTGCCGAGATGTTTCTTGATCCTGCCGGTATCAGCCAGGGCAAAGACGGCATCGGCGACCACATGGCATTTGCCCGGGTCCTTCACCAGATCCAGTATGTGATTTCTGGATCGCTCGTCACGCAGCAGGATGAGCGGAGCACGATCGAAGATCGGACCTAGCTCCTGGCGATTGTAGCTTTTCTTGAACGGGCCGAGCGATTGCGTGAAGAAGATCGGGTCCTTGCCCAAGATCGCATCGATGCGGAATTGATTGAGCCGCTTTTCGAGATCGTAGTTCTCGACGAGATAGGTTCCGCCTGTCGTCACCACCAGGTCGGCGCTCGCATAGGCTTCAAGGCCGCTGCGGTCGTTCTGGCTGAAGAAAACACTGCTGGCGGCGCCGTTTTGCGCGAAGCGACGCAAGGCGCGCCAGACTGCCCGATTGTAGATCGACTTGAGCCGGCCCTTTATCCCGCGGCCATGCTGATCCTTTAACAGGGATTCCGACAAGAGCTTGTGAAATTCGAGATCCGGGTAATCTTTCTTCGGGTAGAGCCTGGCCGCGACGTCTGGCTGACTGTCGAAAACCAGGAACCGCACATCGCCGCCGCCGATCGATCTGAGAATATGGCGGATAGCCAAAAGGATCGCGGCATCGCCCGTGTTCAGACACACTGTGTTTTCGATCACGACTTTCATGGGGAACCTCGTTTCGCGTCCGTCGCCAGGCCGGCGGCGATTAAAACGGCATGTTTGCCGAAGTGCTGCCACGCAATCCGCGTCGCGATCCCTGGAATGCTGCACCACGCTGGTGGCCAACGCGGAATCCAGATCGATGCCAGGCACGTTTGAGAGTAGCGGATCATTTTTGCAGTGCAACAAAAAATGTGCGGACGTTTGCTCCGCAGCACCAAAATTGTTGCGATGCAGCAAAAGCTGTACTAGCATCCCCGATGGGTGGGCCCAACAGCGGTCGAGTTTCATGCTGCATGTCTTGTACCTTGTGCATGACGTATCCGACCCGGCGATGCGCCGGAGGGTGCAAATGCTCAAGGCAGGCGGCGCCAGGGTTACCCTGGCGGGCTTCCGCCGCACCACCAATCCGGTCGCCGAAATCGAGGGTATCGAGCCTGTCGACCTGGGCGCGACGCGCGACGGCCGATTCGCGCAGCGCATCGGCGCGGTCGCCAAGGCAGCCATGTCGATCGGCGCGAAACTGGGCGCCATGCCCAGGCCCGATCTCATCATCGCGCGCAACCTCGAGATGCTGGCGCTGGCCCGCCGCGCCAATGCCGCGCTCGGAGCAAGTGTGCCCATCGTCTATGAATGCCTGGATATCCATCGCCTGGTGCTGCGCGATGATTTTGTCGGCAGGACGCTGCGGGGCGCCGAGCGCCGCCTTGCCCGCGACGTGAAGCTTCTGGTGACGAGCTCGCCTGCCTTCATAGCTAATTATTTCGAGCCGTTCGGGCAGATCGTCGCACCCGTCGAACTGATCGAGAACAAATATTTCGAGGCAGCATCCGTCGTCGCCGCCCATTCTTTCGATGATGACGGTCCGACGCCGCCGCCCTGGCGCATCGGCTGGTTCGGCGCGCTCCGCTGCCGCCGCTCGCTGGAGCTGCTGGCCGATTTCACCCGCCGGCAGGCGGGGCGTTTCGAGGTCGTGCTCAGGGGCCGCCCGGCGCTGTCCGAATTTCCGGATTTTCATGGTTTCGTCGAGGCCGAACCGTGGCTTTCCTTCGGCGGTCCGTACCGCAATCCGGAGGATATGGCGGGAATCTACCAGGAGGTGCATTTCTCCTGGGCGATCGATTTCTTCGAAGCCGGCCAGAATTCCGAATGGCTGCTTCCCAACCGCCTCTATGAGGGCTGCCGCTTCGGCGCCGTGCCGATCTCGATGGCCGGCACCGAAACCGGCCGGTTCCTGAAGCGGCAGGATATCGGCGTGCTTTTGTCCGAAGCCACACCCGAAGGCATCGAGGCGATGCTGAGCCGGATGGATCAGGATGGATATCGCGGTCTGAAGTCGCGGGTGCTGGCCCGCAATCCGCGGACCTGGAGCTACGACCGCAGCGACTGCGCGGCCTTCGTCGAAAAGCTGCGCGGCCTCGCCGCCATGCCTCCGGCTTTTGCGAGACAGGCGGCGGCGTGATGGTAGAGGACGCACAAGAACCGATGACGCAGGCCATTCCATCGATCCTGATCGTCATTCCCTGCCTCAACGAGGCAGCCCATATCGGCGGCCTGCTCGACCAATTGCGGCCGGCGGCGGCAAGGCTCGGCGGTCTCATCGTCGTTGCCGACGGCGGCAGCACCGACGGCACGCAAGCCATCGTCGAAGACATCGTGGCGAAGGATCCCCGCGTCATCTTGCTCGCCAACCCGAAGCGCATCCAGAGCGCCGCCATCAATCTTGCGGTGGCAAGCCTCGGCGAAGGCGCCGACTACCTTATCCGCATCGACGCGCATGGCGGTTATCCGGACGATTACTGCGACCGGCTGGTCGAGGAAGCGCTTGGCACCGGCGCCGATTCGGTCGTCGTTTCGATGCTGACCGCCGGCACCGGCGCCGTGCAGAAGGCAGTCGCGGCGGCGCAGAACTCCAAGCTCGGCACCGGCGGCTCGAAGCACCGGCACATGACCGAGGGCGAATGGGTCGACCACGGCCATCACGCGCTGATGCGCGTCGCCGCCTTCAGGCATGTCGGCGGCTATGACGAGAGTTTCAGCCATAACGAGGACGCAGAACTCGACTACCGCCTGCGCCAGGCCGGCTACCAAATCTGGATGAGCGGCAGGACGCAGATGGTCTATTATCCGCGCTCGACGCTGAAGAGCCTCTATTTCCAGTATCTCGGCTATGGCCGCGGCCGCGCCAGGAACGTTCTGAAGCATCGCATGGTGCCGAAGGTCCGCCAGATGATCCCGCTGCTGGTGGCGCCGGTGGTGCTGCTGGCCTTGTTCTCCTTCGTTCACTGGCTGGCGGCGGTGCCATTCCTTTTGTGGACGGCCGTGTGCCTCGGCTACGGCCTGGCGACGGCGATACGCCAGCGCAACGCCGGTATCGCGCTGGCCGGAGTCTCGGCGATGGTCATGCATTTCGGCTGGTCTGTCGGGTTCTGGCAGCAGCTCTTGACGCCGCGCTCGCAGCGCGAGGTGGCATGATGGCCGGCCGCTCGATCGACATCTGCATCTGCACCTTCCGCCGGCCGGAGCTGGCCGACACGCTGCGCTCCATCGCGGCGCTGGAGAAGCCCGAGGGATCCGAGATCGGCATCGTCATTGCCGACAATGACGACGAGCCCAGCGCGCAGAAGCTGGTGAAGGCGTTGGCCGAGGAGCTGAAGCTGCCGATCCGCTATCGCCACGCGCCGGCGCGCAACATCTCGATCGCCCGCAATGCCTGCCTGGATGCCAGCGTTTCGGATTTCGCCGCTTTCATCGACGACGACGAGACGGCGTCGCCCGGCTGGCTGGTCGAATTGATGGCGACGGCCGACGCCAGCGGCGCCGCAACGGTGCTCGGGCCGGTGCGGGCGCATTATCGCCAGGACGCGCCGGACTGGATGCAAAAGGGCGATTTCCACTCGACCTTGCCGGTCTGGGTGCGCGGCGAGATCCGCACCGGCTATACCTGCAACGTCCTGCTCAGAACGACCGATGCGAGCCTGCGCGGCCGGCGCTTCAGCCTGGCGCGTGGTCAGACCGGCGGCGAGGACACCGAGTTCTTCGATGCCATGGTCAAGGCCGGCGGCCGCATCGCTTTTGCGCCGCAAGCCTTCGTCGACGAGGTGGTGCCGCGCGCCAGGGCGGCGTTCGACTGGCTGCGCCGCCGCCGCTTCCGCTTCGGCCAGACCCACGGCCACCTCATCGGCCACAATACGGGCGGCATGCGCCGCGCCGGCCAGGTCGGGCTTGCTTCCGCCAAGGCCGCCTATTGCTTCGGCATGGCCGTTTTGACCGCGATCAGCCCGGTGCGGCGGAACCGCAGCGTGCTGCGCGGCATTATGCACGTTGGCGTCGTCAGCGGTTTGGTCGGCGTCCGCGAAATCCGCCAATACGGCCTCACATCGCCAGAGCAAGGGAACAAACGTGCAGCCTGACGTCAGCTTCGTCATCGCCGCCTACAACGCCGAGGCGACGCTCGACCGCGCCATCGCCGGCGCGATCGCGCAACGCGGCGTGACCGTTGAAATCATCGTCGTCGACGACCAGTCGCGCGACGGCACCCTGGATGTGGCGCGCGCTTATCCGCAAGACATCGTCAAGGTCGTGGCGCTGCCGGCCAACCGCGGCCCGGGCGGCGCGAGGAATGCCGGCCTCGACCTTGCCCGCGGGCGCTGGGTGGCGGTGCTCGATTCCGACGATGCCGTGCATCCGGATCGTCTGGCGGCGATGATCGCGCGGGCGGAAGCGGCTGGCGCGGTCATCGCCGTCGACAATATGCGGGTCGTGCGCGAGGACGGCACGCCCGACGACATAATGTTCCCGACCGGCTATCTGGAGGGCCTAGGGGAAATCTCGCTGGCCGACTACATTGCCGGCAATCTGGTCTTCGAGTCGCGCTTCAATTTCGGCTATCTCAAGCCGATCTTCCAGCGGCGGTTCCTCGCTGACAACCGACTGCGCTACGACGAGGAACTGCGCATCGGCGAGGACTACATTCTCTTGGCGAGCGCGCTGGCCAGTGGCGGCCGTTGCGTCGTCGAACCGACCGTCGGTTATGTCTATCACATCCGCGCCGGCTCGATCTCGCGGGTGCTCGAATTGCATCACGTCGAGGCGATGATGCGCGCCGATGCGGCGTTCGCGGCGGCATATCCGATGGACACCGGCGCCCAGGCGGCCTTCGCCAGACGCGGCCGCAGCTTGCGCAAGGCAGCGTCGTTCCTGGCCCTGGTTCAACACATCAAGGCGCGCGCGCTGCTCAAGGCGATAGGCGCGGCGCTCAGGGATCCGGCCGCGGTCAGGCATATGTCGATGCCGATCGCGGTCCGGCTGAGAAGGGTTGCGGCACGGTTTGCCGTGGGGGCGGGGAGACGAAGCATGCGGGCGATTTCTTAGAGTATGGAAAAGACCGTGCTCCGACAATGATTTAGCCGGCGACAGGTAGAAAACTTTTTCTCTCAGAAGGAAGACCAGATGCAGAAAGTCAGGAAGGCAGTCATCCCGGTGGCGGGGCTCGGAACGCGGTTCTTGCCGGCGACCAAGTCGATGCCCAAGGAAATGCTGCCCGTCGTCGACAAACCGGTCGTGCAATATGCCGTCGACGAGGCCTTCGAGGCCGGCATCGAGCACATCGTCTTCGTCACCGGCCGCAACAAGGCGGTCATCGAGGACTATTTCGACCTGCATCCTGAACTGATCGGCACGCTGGAGCAGACCGGCAAGAAGGCCCAGCTCGAATCGCTGGAGAACCTGCTGCCGGAGGCCGGCGCCACCTCCTTCATCCGCCAGCAGTCGCCGCAGGGCCTCGGCCATGCCGTATGGTGCGCGCGCGACGTGATCGGCAACGAGCCCTTCGCGCTGCTGCTTCCCGACATGGTGTCCTTCGGCGCGCGCGGCTGCCTCGCCGAGACGGTCGATCTCTATCAGCGTACAGGCGGCAATGTGATCGCCGTCGAGCGCTGCGATCCGGCCGAAACCGGCAAATACGGCATCGTTGGCCGCGGCGATGAGGTCGGTTCCGGCTTCAAGGTCACCGAGATGGTCGAAAAGCCCGCTCCCGCCAAGGCGCCGTCGAATTTCTACATCAACGGCCGCTACGTGCTGCAGCCGGAGATCTTTGCCCTGCTCGGTAACCAGCAGCGCGGTGCCGGCAACGAAATCCAGCTCACCGACGCCATGGTGCGTCTTGCCCAGAGCCAGCCCTTCTACGCCCAGCCTTTCGATGGCCGCATGTTCGACTGCGGCTCCAAGGAAGGGTTCATCGAGGCCACCATCGCCTTCGCCCTGGCGCGCGACGACATGAAGGGGCCTGTCTTCGAAATGCTGCAGCAATTCGTCCGGTCGCATGAGCGCCGGGAAGTAGCCGCATAATGCCCATCTTTCGGGTGCATATGCGAACTCGCGATGGCGCGACAGCCACAGCAGCGCCCGGGCCTTCCGGCCCGGCGCATCCTGGCAACAACGTTGCGCGGTCTTTTCTGGTCACGACGCCGATCTACCAAGGCCGATAGCGCCTGCAACCTGGAATTGGACCAAACATGAACTATGCCAACTTCCCTCTCGACAAGAGGATGCCCTTGCCCAACACCGATCAGGAAAAGGGTGAAGACTTCATCGACGTCGAGCGTCTGCTTGGCATGGCCGCCCGACAGGCCAAGGTGGTGGCGGTCTGCGCCAGCATCGGCCTGTTCCTGGGCGTGATCTATCTGCAGACCACACCCAAGCAATATATGTCGGGGGCGAGCGTCCTCATCGACGAGGGCATGAATAAGGTCATGGACGACATCTCGGCTGCAAGCGTCACGCAGCAGACCGACGCGACGATCCTCAGCCAGATCGAGATTCTCAACTCAGCGCGGCTGGCGTCGGAGGTGGTCGACAAGCTGAAGCTCGACCAGAACCAGGACTTCATGAACCCACCGCAATCGGCTTTGGCCAAGGGCATCGGGTTCCTGCGCAGCGTCGTCGGTTATTTCCGCGGCAATGCAGCCGATGAACTCCCCGGCATCCAGAATGTCGATGCCGCGACGCGCGACGCCATGATCAAGACCGCGACCCACGACTACGCGGTTCTCATGCTGCAGACCGGATTATTGGCGGATCGCGTTAGCCGCAGCAATGTGATCAGCATCGGCTACCAGGCGACAAACCCGGCACTCGCCACGGCTATCACGAAAGCTTATGCAGATGCTTATCTCGCCGACCAGCTCAACGCCAGCTTCGACGCTACCGAGCGCGCGGCCTTATGGCTGCAGGGCCGGCTGACCGAGTTGCGCGAAAGCTCGCAGACGGCTTCGATGGCGGTCGAGAAATTCAGGGCCGAACATGGGTTGTCCGCCAACAGCGACGGCCAGTTGCTGAGCGACAAGCAACTCGCCGACCTCAACGCGCAGCTCATCGTCGCCCAGGCCGACACCGCCAGAGCCAGCGCCCGCTACCAGCAATACAAGGCGATCGTCGACAGCGGCTCCGAAAGCGCCTTCAACGATTCGGCCATCGGCTCGGATCAGCCGAGCAGCTCGGTCATCATCGCGCTCAAGACCCGCTATCTGGCCATTGCCAAGCGTCTGCAGGACGTCGAGACGAATTTCGGCAAGGATCATCCCCAGGCGGTCGCGCTGACCAAGGAAAAGGCCGATGTCTCGGCGCAGATCTTCGGCCAGCTGAAGCAGCTCACCGAAAGCTACCGCAACGACTTCGAGGTGGCGCAGGCGCGCGAGACCGCATTGCGCGACAAGATTTCCACCGCCGCCGGCAAGAGCTCGATCGACAACCAGTCGCAGGTGAAGCTAAAGGAACTCGACCAGCAGGCGCAGGCGCTGACCACGCTCTACCAGACCTTCCTCAGCCGCTATGAGGAGGCCTCGCAGCAGCAGTCCTTCCCGGTCGGCAAGGTCCGCATCATTTCCGACGCGACGATGCCGCTCGCCGCCTCCAGCCCACGCACCATGCGCGTGCTGGCGCTGTCGCTGGTGCTCGGCCTGATGCTCGGCGCAGGTTTCGGCGGGCTCAACGAGTTCAACGAGCGTTTCTTCAGGACGGGCGAGGACATTCGCGACCGCGTCGGCCTGAAATTCCTCGGTTATCTGCCGACGATCGGCGGCGGCAAGGCCAAGGAGAGCAAGGCCGATGACCTGCCGGTCGACGGCAAGGTGGCGAGCCTCTCCGCCGCCGAGAAACGGGCGCGCATGCGCGTCAGCATCGATGCTCCGGCCTCGATGTTCGCCGAGACGTTGCGCAACGCCAAGATCGCCTTCGACGTCGTGATGGAAGACCGTGGCAGCCGGGTGATCGGCGTCATTTCGGTGCTGCCAGGAGAAGGCAAATCGACGGTGGCCGCGAACCTGGCGGGTTTGCTCGCCGCCAACGGCGCCAGGACCTTGCTCATCGACGGCGACTTGCGCAATCCAGGCCTCAGCCGCAGCCTCGGCATGGAGGCCGAACAGGGCCTGATGGAAGCGGTGGTCAACGGCCAGACCTGGCAGTCGGTCGGCAAGGTCGATCGCCAGACCAAGCTCGCGATCATTCCGGCCGTGCTGCGCGGGCAGTTCTCGCACACCAGCGAGCTTCTGGGCTCGGCCGGCATGCGCCGCTTCATCGAGAACGCCAAGGAGACGTTCGAGTACATCATCGTCGACCTGCCGCCGCTCGGGCCCGTCGTCGACGCCAAGGCCTTCGCGCCGCTGGTCGACGGCTTCGTGATGGTCACCGAGTGGGGTCGCACACCGCGCAACATGGTGCGCTCGATGCTGGAATCCGAGCCCTATATCGCCAACAAGGTGATCGGCGCGGTGCTCAACAAGGTCGATTTGAAGAAGCTGGCCAAATACGGCTCGCTCGGCGGCTCGGAACGGTTCTTCGACCGCTATTCGAGCTACTATCTGGAGAAGTCGGAAGCGCGCGCAAGGCAGGCTGCTTGAGGCGGGTTTCCGATCGGAAAAACAAAAGACATGTGGCGGCTCAGCCTGATACGGCGAGCCGCCCTAATCTTGTGAGGACAGCAGCCGGCCATATTTGCCGACGATCCTGAGCGCGGTCAGCCGTCCCGTCTGAAAGGCTCCGGTGTCGATATCGAGCCGGCGCCCGTCCAGGGTAGGAACGTCGACGATCGTGTGCCCGTGCACCACCCAGCGGTCGAGACGGTGTGACGCCTGAAAGAATTCCTCGCGGATGTTGAGGAGATCGGCCTCGTCCTGCGCCTCGAGCGAGACGCCGGGTCGGATGCCGGCATGGACGAAGACCCATTCGTCCGAGCAGACCATCGCCGGCAGCGTGCGCAGGAAGTCGATATGGCTGGCGGGGATGGCTTCGCGGATGCGCGCGTCCGCCTGCTCGCTCGAACCGTAGAGGCTTATCAGCCGGTCGGGGTCGACGCCGTAGGAGAAAAGGGTCTCGCGGCCGCCATAGCCGAGCCAGGTTTCACGCGACAGGTAACCGTCCAGGTAGAGGAGCAGCGCGACCTCGTGGTTTCCCGCGAGGCAGACGCGCAGGAAGCCCTTTGGCGGTGGTCCCATCAAATGGTCGATCACGCGCCGCGAGTGCGGCCCGCGGTCGACATAGTCGCCCAGCATGATGATGATCCTGCGGCCGCTGAATCGCTGCGCGTCGCGGACGATCCTGTCTTCCAGCGCCCGCAACTCGTCGAGGCAGCCATGCACGTCGCCGATCGCGTAGACCACGGTGCCGTGCATATCCATGACCAGCCTTTCGCGCGGCGCGGGTCGGGGTCGTCTCGAACGCTGGAACAGGCTCACGGATTGAGGCTCGGGTACTTGCACTGGATTGCGCCTCGATTATCACGCCGAATGCAAACAATTCCACACCAAGCGGTTAACCATTTTCACGGAAGGGGTGAACCGCTCTATCTCTTTGTTTTTGGGCAATTCCAGACGCTTTTCCTGGAATGCCCTGGCCCGGCAGCCGGAGCCGGCAAAAGCCATTTCGGGATGGGGCGGGATGCCGTGGCGCGTGCCGAACTGCCGTCGGGAAAGGCCCAGACCCAGAAGCCATAGTGATAGAACATCACCATGACGGCAGCCAGGAACCGCAGAACGTCGACGCCGCCGAATGTGATCTTGTGCTGAGCCATGCCGTGCCTTCGGTATGGCCCCCCAAAGCGAACTTTAAAGTCTATTGCTGCATTGCACAACAAGCCATTGCAGTGCGGGACGAATTCGTGAATTCGTCGTTAACGCCGCCGTCTGCCGAGAGTCTAGACGCCGATGCCGCGCCCTTTGAGTGCCGCCGTGATCTCGTCGAGGATGACTGGGTCGTCGATGGTCGCCGGCATCGCCCATTCCTCCTTGTCGGCTATCTTCTGCATCGTGCCGCGCAGGATCTTGCCGGAACGGGTCTTGGGCAGCCGCTTGATCGTCACCACGGTCTTGAAGGCGGCGACCGGGCCGATCCGCTCGCGCACCAGCCCCACCACCTCGCTTTCGATCGCGCCGGTGTCGCGTGACACGCCTGCATTGAGCACGACGAAGCCCAGCGGCACCTGTCCCTTCATGGCATCGGCAATGCCGATGACCGCGCATTCGGCGACATCGGGATGCGCCGCCAGCACCTCTTCCATGGCGCCGGTCGAGAGCCGATGGCCCGCGACGTTGATGATGTCGTCGGTGCGGGCCATCACATAGAGATAGCCGTCCTCGTCCATCATGCCGGCGTCGGCGGTTTTGTAGTGGCCGGGGAACTCTTCGAGGTAGGCCTGGCGGAAGCGGGCGTCGGCATTCCACAGCGTCGGCAGGCAGCCGGCGGGCAGCGGCAGCTTGACCACGACATTGCCGAGCGTGCCCCGCGCCACTTCATGGCCGGCATCGTCGAGGATGCGGATGTCGTAGCCCGGCATCGGTACGCCGGGCGAGCCGTATTTCACCGGCAGCAGCCCGAGACCCGCCGGGTTGATCGTCATCGGCGATCCCGTCTCGGTCTGCCACCAATGGTCGACGACCGGCCGGTCGAGCTTCTGCTCCGCCCATTTGATGGTTTCGGGATCGGCGCGTTCGCCGGCCAAGAACAGGGTGCGGAACTTCGACAGATCGTATTTCGGCACGAACTCGCCCCTGGGGTCCTGCCCCTTGATGGCGCGGAACGCGGTCGGCGCGGTGAACAGCGCCACCACGCCATGCTGCGAGATCACCCGCCAATAGGTGCCGGCGTCCGGCGTGCCGATAGGCTTGCCTTCGAACAGCACGCTGGTGCAGCCATGCAGAAGCGGCCCGTAGACGATGTAGGAATGGCCGACCACCCAGCCGACGTCGGAGGCCGCCCAGAACACTTCGCCCGGCTTGACGCCGAACTCGTTGTCCATCGTCCATTTCAGCGCGACCATATGGCCGCCATTGTCGCGCACGATGCCCTTCGGCTGGCCGGTCGTGCCGGAGGTATAGATGATGTAGAGCGGGTCGGTGGCCAATACCGGAACGCAGTCGACATTGGCGCCGGCGGCGCGCTCGCGCGCCACGGCATCGGCATAGTCGAAGTCGTAATTGTCCTTCATCTCGCAGCGCAGCTGCTCGCGCTGCAGGATGAGGCAGGCGTCCGGCTTGTGCTTCGAGATATCGATCGCCTTGTCGAGCAACGGCTTGTAGGCGACGACCCGGCCTGGCTCCAGGCCGCAGGACGCGGTGATGATCAGCTTCGGCTTGGCGTCGTCGATGCGGGTGGCGAGCTCGTGCGAGGCGAAGCCGCCGAACACCACCGAATGCACGGCGCCCAGCCTCGCGCAGGCGAGCATGGCGATCGCCGCTTCCGCCACCATCGGCATGTAGATGATGACGCGGTCGCCCTTGCCGATGCCGCGATGCCTGATCACCGAGGCCAGCGCGACGACCTCGCGCTTCAGCTCGGCGTAGGTGAATTTCCGGATCGTGCCGGTGATCGCGCTGTCATGGATCAAGGCCAGCTGGTCGGCGCGGCCGCCGGCGACATGGCGGTCGATGGCGTTGTGGCAGGTGTTGCAGGAAGCGCCGACGAACCAGCGGCCATAGACGCCTTCCGTCGGATCGAAGACCTTGTCGGCCGGCCTGTACCAGTCGATCGCCTTTGCCGCTTCGGCCCAGAACCCTACGGGGTCGCGTTTCCAGCCCGCATAGACTTCGTGGTAGCGTGAGGCCATCCAGCTTCCTCCCAAGAAACGTTCTGCCGCCTTGCCATAGACTAAGCCGCGCGTGGCGGCCATGTCTTCCTGCAATTTGGTCGACACCGCCGGCAAACGTCTCCGTTCGGCGCCTCAGTGGATGCGTCGCCGTCACCGTCCCTGATGTAAGCCGGCTTAAAGCGGCAGCGCCGTCAGCATCAGCCCGACACCGCCGGCGATCAGGATAGCCGCCGCCAGCGCTTTCCGATGGCGCTCGAACGCCGTCGGAGCCCGTTCCCAATTGTAACGCATTGAACATCACTCCCCAAAGCCCGGTGGACTCATAGCTTACTTAGGGGAAGCAAGGCAACCCTGGCGGGACAGTCCGGCTTGACAGTGGGCGCGACCACCCGTCATCCTACTGCCGTGGATTGTTCCTTCGGGGGATTTTTGATGAAGAAAACCTATGAAAAGCCGGTGTTGGTCAAGCGTGAGAAGCTGTCGAATGTCTTGGCAGTTGCAAGCGGCCCGGTCGGCTGACGGTCCGGCCGTTTGCCGCAAGACGGCCGCTGTACGACGCAACTTCGGCGCGAGATGATGGACAGCGCAAGGTTGGCGCGCTATTTGCTCCCGGGCGAAGGGGGAGCGGGCGCATGGCTGATATCGGTTCTGAAACAGTGTTGCGAATGGCGGACGACGCCTCCGTGCAGCACGTCGGCGACGGTGCCGTCGTGCTTTTGGCGCGCAGCGGCCAGCTTTACACCTGCAACGACACGACCGAGGCTTTCCTCGGCAAGGTAGACGGCGCGCGCAGTTTCGACCAGATCGTCGACCTGCTGTCGGACGAATTCGAGGTCGACAAGGCAACGCTGGACGACGATATGGCCGCGTTGGCCGCCGAACTGGTGGCCGAAGGCATCCTCGCCGATCCAGGCCCGTAATGGCCGACGGACCGTTCCTGCGCGGCCTGTTCCGTGCCCATCTGTGGCTCAGCGCTCGGCTGATGCCGGTGCTGGTCGGCAGGCGCGATTTCGAGGGCGTGTTGAAACTGGCGCCGCTGCGGTCGCCCGCGCCCTATCGTGATTTGCCGTGGGCCTACATCGTCCAGCGCGTCAACCGGACTGTCCGGCGCCCCTGGTTCATGCGCGACCGCAGATGTCTTCGGGAAGGTCTCCTCGGTTTCCGCTTCCTGCGCATGGCCGGCCTCGATCCGGAGTTGCGCTTCGGCGTCGATGCCAGATCGATGCACGAGCCCAGCCTGTCGGCGCATTGCTGGGTCTGTCTCGACGGCAAGCCGGTGGTCAGCGACAGCCAGCCCGGCATGGTGGAGATCTATCGCCACCCGTCCAGCATGAAGGCGCCCGCCGCTTGAGCGACCGGACAACCACGTTCTGCTACGACCTCAAAGGGCAGGTCATCGGCATCACCGCCGCGCGCGTCGACCTCTGGCCGAGCTTCGATCTGATGCTCGGCGCCCTGCGTTTGGACGAGCCCGTCCAGCCTGGCTTTCGCGTCAACATCGTCGAGACGCCGCGGCTGCAGGAGAACCCTGAAGGAAAACTCGCTTTCGACGGCGACGTGCCGCTGGATGGCCATTGCCGGATGATCGACGCCGGTCGCGTCTTCCACCTCGTCTTTCCAGGCCAGCAGACGGTGGCGATCCACGACGATGAAGGCTGGGCCGAAATCCGTGTTCACCCGGACAGCAAGGTCAAATGGACGCTGCTGATGACGGTGCTCGATGCCGCGCTCGATGCCGGCGCGCAGCACATGCTCCATACCGCCGGCCTGACGCTGCCGGGCAGCGAGGCGCTGGTCCTGATCCATGCGCCGAGCGGCACCGGCAAGTCGACGACGTCGCTGGCGCTCGCCTCGCAGGGCTTCGGCCTCTGTTCGGACGACGTCATGATCCTGAAGGCGACGACCGATGGCGTCACGGCCTGGGGCATGCCGCGCAAGGTGAAGGTCCATCGCCACACCGCGGCGATGCTGCCTTTCGTGGCGCCCTGTCTCGGCGAGACATGGGATTCTGAGGGCGAGCAGTCCGTGTCGCTCGATCGTCTTGGCGAGATCATCCGCGTCGAGGATGTTCGCGCAAGGCCCATCGCGGCGGTTCTGCATCTTGCCCGTTCCGCCGATGGCGAGACCAGGCTCGTGCCGATGGCGAGGACCGACGCCATGGTGGCTTTGGCCACCGACAATGTGCGGACAGGCATGACCGGCCTGTTGCCGCTGCAGAAAAGGCGGATGGCGACGATCGCGGCCTTGGTCAAGACGGTGCCGACCTTCACGCTGCAAGTCGGGGCGCGGCCGGTGGAGGCGGCGGCGCTGATCCGCGCCGCGGTGCGTCTTTAAACCGATCGCGAAGCTCTCGCGTCAGACGGGATAAGGCCTCGGCCGCGCCAGCCTCTGCACCCAGCGAAACGCGTCGCGGCTGAGGCGCGAGCGCAGTTTTTCGCGCGAGTTGACCCGAAGCAGCATGTTGCCGGTGATCAGCCATTTCGCCAGCCTTATCGAGAGGACCGGCTTGATGCGGTCGGCAAGCTCGATCGCGCGTGGCGCGCCGAACAGGCGCCCGGTCACGTTGAGCACCGTCGCCAGCTCGAGCTCGATGCCGGTCATGCGGGCGGCCTCCAGCAGCCGGGCTTCTTCTTCCGGCGATTTCAGCGCCCGCACGCCTTGCAACACGTCGACGCAAAGCTGCAGCCGGTGGAATTTGTGGCCGCCGGCGGCATGGACGATGCCAATGGTGAGCAGTGCCGCCGGCGTGTCGATTTCGCTATTGTCGATCGCCTGCAGCTCGCGGAAGCCGAGCGACAGGCGCCGGCGCATGCCGGTGTCGTGCACGAGATTGCCATGCAGTTCGATCAGCAGGCTGGAGTTTTCTTTCTCCAGCCATTTGAACTCCTGCAGCTCATGCGACTCGGCCTCGCCGCTGCCGAGCTTGAAACCGCATTCGGCGATCGTCCTGTTGGCAGCCTCGATGCTGGTAGGGTCGACGAGGATGTCGATGTCGGTGAACGGCCGGTCGGCAAGCTGGCGATAGAGCTTGCGCGCGAACACCGGCCCCTTGACGATCCGGGCCGGAACGCCTTTCGCCGCCAGCGCCTTCATGATGCGATCGCCATGATATTGCAGCAGCATCGACTGGCCGGTCGCAGTCGTCGCCTGGTCGCGCAACTCGGCGAGCTTTTGCAACAAAGCCTGGTCTTTCGGCAGATTGGCGTCGCCGCATTCCCTGAGCTTGCGCAGCACGATCGGCAGCACGCCGTGGAACTCGGCATTGGCGAGCAGCGCCATCAGGTCGCCCCCCGAAACATCCTTGCCCCAATCGGCGGGCGCCTCGGGGTCGGCAAGGCTGATCAGCAGTTTTTCCTGGGCAAGCGAAAGCGCGGGCAGCATCGGTTCGGCGAACAGCAACGAGGTTCCGCGCATGCTTGCCAGAAAAGCACCGGCGAAGCCAGCAACGCCTAGAGGGGTTCACCGTTTCACGGAAACGGCGAACCCCTCGATCCTTTTGTTTTTACGCAATTCCGGACGGAAAACCGCTTCACACTTTTCCTGGAATTGCTCTACATCCCCCAGCGCAGCGCCGCGGTATGGACCGGAGCATCCCACAGCGCCGTCATTTGATCGTCGAGCATAGAGAGCGTGATCGAGCATCCAGCCATGTCGAGCGAGGTGACGTAGGAGCCGACCAGCGAGCGGATCACCGTCACACCCTGTTTTTCGAACATCCTTCGGGCGCTGTTGTACATCAGATAGAGCTCCATCGACGGCGTGCCGCCGAAGCCGTTGACGAACAGCAGCGCCGGCCCCTTGGCGCGGTCGCCGAGGTCACCGGCAATGGCCGCGCAGACCTCTTCCGCGATGGCGTCGGCGCTCTTCAGCGCGTCGCGCCGCCGGCCGGGTTCGCCGTGGATGCCGACGCCAAACTCCATCTCGCCGTCGCCGATCTCGAAGGTCGGCTTGCCGGCGGCCGGCACCGTGCCGCTGGTCAGCGCCACGCCCATCGAGCGTGTCGCCGCGTTGACCCGGTCGCCCAGCACCTTGAGGTCGGGCAGGGCCATGCCTTGCTCGGCCCCGGCGCCGACGATCTTTTCCACCACCAGCGTGCCGGCGACGCCGCGTCGTCCGGTCGTGTAGGACGAGTTCTCGACCGCGACGTCGTCATTGGTCACCACCTGCAGCACGCCGTCCGCCATCTCGGCCGCCATGTCGAAATTCATCACGTCGCCTTCGTAGTTCTTGACGATGAACAGGCAACCGGCGCCGGTGTCGACGGCGTCGACGGCCGCGAGCATCTGGTCGGGTGTGGGCGAGGTGAAGACCTGGCCGGGGCAGGCGGCGTCCAGCATGCCATGGCCGACCAGCCCCCCATGCAGCGGCTCGTGGCCGGAGCCGCCGCCCGAGATCAGCGCCACCTTGCCGGGCTTCAGCTCCCGGCGGCGGATGAATTTGTGCTTCTCGCCGAGGATCAGGATATCGGCATGCGCGGCCGCGAAGCCGTCGAGGCTTTCGATCAGAACCGTATCGACCGAATTCAGGAACTTCTTCATGTGTCCTCCCGACACAGCCTTAAGCATTGCGATCAGCCGCCACTCCTGCCGGTGATGCTGGTGATCTTCTGGATGAAATCGTTGATCGCCCGATCGAGCGCTGCGTTCTGCTTGTCGTCGCCGAAATCGGGAACGATGACCGAGACATGCCTGGTCTTGCGCATGCCTGCCGCGACGGAGATCTTGCCGGGATGCGCCAAATGATAGGCGGCGAGGAACTGGTCGCGCTCCGCCTGGCTGAAATGGCAGACGGAAAAGATCGCCGGCAAATGTTTCGAGGGGATCGGTATCGAATAGGTGGGACTCGATATCTGTGTCACGAAGCTGCGGTGCTTGCCGAGCGCGTCGGCCAGCCGCTGTCGCATGCCGGACGGGCGCTGATCGATGACGTGCGACAGGATCGTCTTGTAGGCGCGGATCGCCTCCTCCGACCCCGGCTCCGGTGTCTTGGCGAGCTCGGTCATGCGCCTACACCGCCACGTCCGCGATGGCCGCCTTGGCCATGGCAAGTTGGGCAGGGGCGACCGACAGATCGCGCAGACCTGCTTCGAGCAGCGCCGGGATGGCGGCCGGGTCGCCGCCGGCGTCGCCGCACAGACTGACCGGGATCCCCTTGTCGCGCCCGAAGGCAGCGACGGCAGCGATCAGCCGCAGCACCGCCGGATGACGGACGGAGTTGAGATGCGCCACGGCTGCGTTGTCTCGCGCCGCCGCCATCACATATTGCGTCAGGTCGTTGGAGCCGATCGAGAAGAAGGCGACATCGGCGAAGGCCTCCGGCGCCAGAGCCACCGACGGCACCTCGACCATGATGCCGAGCGGCGGCAGCCTGTGCGCCACGCCCCGCGCGGCAAGTGCTCCCTGCGCTTCCACGAACAGCGCGGCAGCCTGGCTGTACTCGTCGGATGTGGCGATCATCGGGAACATGACCTTCAGATTGCCGTGGATGGCGGCGCGCAGCAATGCCCGTATCTGCACGCGGAAGATATCGCGCCGTGCCAGCGAAAGCCGGATGCCGCGCAAGCCGAGAAACGGGTTGGTCTCCTCGACGGTGAAACCCGGCACCGGCTTGTCGCCACCGGCATCGACGGTGCGGATGGTCACCGGCTTGTCGCCGGCCCATTCCAGCACCTTGCGGTAGGCATGGTACTGTGTCTCCTCGTCCGGCAGCGTCTTGCCGAACAGGAATTCCGTGCGCATCAGCCCGACACCGTCGCAGGTCGCGATGTCGATGCCGTCGACGTCCGAAGGGTAGGCGATGTTGACCTGGACGCGCACCGCGGTGCCGGCTTTGGTCACTGCCGGCTCCGTCAGGAATGTTCGCGCGGCGCCCTGGCGGTCGGCGAAGGAGGAGGCCGATTGCCGGAAGGTTTCGACCTCAGCCGGGGATGGCGAGAAAACGATCGCGCCATGTTCGGCATCGAGCAGCGCGTTGCCGGTGAGCGGTCCGGCCGTGGCGCCCAGACCGACGACCATCGGCACGCCGCGCGAGCGCGCCAGCATCGCGACATGGCTGGCGGTGCTGCCACGCTTGAGCGCGATGCCGCCGCCTTCGCTCCAGTCGGTTTCGAGGAAGCGTGTCGGCGCGATGTCCTCGCCATAGAGGATCGCGCCCTGAGGTGTGGCGACCTCACCGTCCTCGCCCATCGCCCGCAGCACCTGGTCGCGGATGTCGCGCAGATCGGCGGCGCGCGCGCGGAAATAGTCCTGGTCGGACGCTTCGTAGCCGGCGACCTCGCTGTCGAGCGCCGCGCGCCAGGCGGCGTCGGCCGGTTGTCCGGAACCGATCGACGCGAAGGCCGGACCGCTCAGCGCGTCGTCCTCCAGCATGGCGATGTGGAATTCGAGGATGCCGGCTGCATCGCCGTCGGCGGCGTCGACCAGCGCCGCCAGCCGGCTGACGGCTTTACCGATCGCGGCCTCCAGTGCGGCTCTTTCCTCGGTCGCGTTTGCTTTGCCTTGATAGGCAGCCGGTGGCTGGTCCAGGTCGAACAGCGGCCCTTCGGCGTACCCGGGAGAGGCTGGAATGCCGTCAATCCGCATGGCTCGCGTTCCCTGCGGGCCCGTGGACATGCGGAGCCGTCTCAAGCGGACCGGGCATGATCGGCGCCCTCGTCGAAGTCGCGCTGCACCAGACCGACCAGCGCTTCGACCGCTTTGCTTGCGCCGTCGCCCCTGGCGCGGATGTGCAGCAGCGTTCCCTTGGGCGCCTTGGCTGCCATCACCTTGACGATGCTTTTGGCGTCGAACCAGGGGCCATTCGCCGCCACCGCCACTTCCACCTCGGCCGCGAACGTCTTGGCGAGCTTGGTGAACTTCACCGAGGGGCGCGCGTGCAGGCCCACGGCGTGAGTGATGAGAACGGTTGCTTCGGCGGATGCTGACATTCAGTCGGTTCCCGTTCGTTCACGACGGCGACAATTCATGCGCCGTCGCCACCACTTCCTTGAGCGAGGCGCCGCCGGAGGATTCGGTTGCCGCCATCACCGCGCCCTCGACGATCGGCGCGTTGCAGACGATGATCTTGTGGGAGCGCGGCTCGCCGATCATCTCGACCGCCATCTCCGAATTGGTCTCGGCGCCGCCGAGATCGACCAGGATGGCGACGCCGGCCTCAGACCAGGCCTTTTCGATCGCGCCCATGATCGCCTCGACGCTGGTGCCGAGCCCGCCATGGCCGTTTCCGCCACACCATGCAAGCGGCACTTCGTCGCCCACCATCTGGCGCACCATGTCGGCCGTGCCCTCGGCAACCAGGGGCGAATGTGACACGATGACGATACCGACATTGCTCATCAAATGGCCTCTATCGCTTCCGCGACCGCGCGCACGAGAAGCGCGGTCGAGCGCGCTCCGGCGTCCATATGCCCGATCGAGCGCTCTCCCAGGAAGGAGGCGCGCCCGCGCAGGGCCTTCATCGGCACGGTAGCCGCGGCCGCCTTGTCGGCGGCGTCGGCGATTTCGCCAGCCGTCTTGCCTTGCGCCAGCGCCTCATACACCGGCTGTAGCACGTCGAGCATGGTTTTTTGTCCCGGCTGCGATTTGCCGCGCGCCGCGACCGCTTCGATCGCCTTGTTCAGCGCCGCCGTCAGCGCGGCGCGATCCGCCGCTGGCGGCAGGTCCTTGCCGAGCGCCATGAACAGCGTGCCGAACAGCGGCCCGGAGGCGCCGCCGACGGTCATCACCAGCTTGGTGCCGACCGCTTTCAGCGCCTCGGGCAGCGGCTTTGCCGCGAAGGCATCCGCTTCGGCGCGCACTGCCTCGAAACCGCGCTTCATGTTCAGCCCGTGATCGCCGTCGCCGATCGCCTGGTCGAGCGCGGTCAGTTCCTCGGCATGCGCCGCAATCGTATCGGCCGCCGCCGCGATCATTCGCGAGAAATCCGCTGCGGCCATTTCCGTCATGCTTCTGGTCCCGCCTCTATACGCAACGTGGAAAGGCTCCCTAGCCGACAATCGAAGCATGGTCATCCGGGGTCAGACCGTTGCATGCAACTCTGCCAGGGTCGTGAAGACCTCGGCAACGGCATAAGCGCCAGGGTCGACCACCCCATCCAGATGACTGCCGATATAGGCGGACCGCCCGGCCCTCGCTCTGTGCATTGCGGCGGTGGCTTCGGCACCTCGGCGCGCTTGCGCCGCCGCCTCGTCCAGGCCGCCGGTGTCGAGAGCCTTCAGGGCAGGCTCCAGGGCGTCGATCATCGTGCGATCGCCGACCCTTGCTCCGCCATAGAAGGACATCCGGCCGAGGCCGGCAAGCAGCGCCTTGGGCAGCGTTGCACCGAAACCCAAAGCCTGCGAGGCGGCGGTGAAAAAGATCGACAGCAGCACGCCGCTGGACCCGCCCATGGCGGTGCCCAGCGTATCGCCGATTGCAGCGGCGGTTGCGGCCCTGTCGGCAAGCGGTAGCGTATCGATGCGCTCGAGAATGCTCAGCGCGCCGGTCGCGACGGTGGAGCCGGTGTCGCCATCGCCAGCCTTGGCGTCGAGAGCGTTGAGGGGTTCTTCCAGCGCGATCAGCTTCTGGCAGGCGGCCGTGATCAGCCGTTCCGTGGCTGCATCGCGGCTGGCGGCCTTTGCGGTTGCGCCGACGGCGGGCTTGGCCATCGCCACGACGACCGGGGCGCGGACCGGCTTTGCCGGCAGCCAGGCATGCGGACCGACGGGCGCCAGCAGCGCCGTCTCGCGCTCCGCCTCCAGTCTGATCAGCGACAGCGAGAAGCCGTTCATGTTGAGCGCGGTCATCAAATGGCCGGGGCCGATTGTCAGCGTCACTGCCTTGGCCAGCGGCGAGCAAAGCACCGCGTTGGCGATCAAGGACATTTCGAGCGGCGGTACCGAGCCGAGATTGTTGATCAGGAGCGCATAGCGGCTGCCGGCATCGAGCCGCGCGGCGAGGCGCTCCGCCATAATGGCGACCAGTTTGCTGGCGGCCTCCAGGGCGATGCGCTCGACACCCGGTTCGCCATGGATGCCGAGGCCGAGCTCGCCGTCGTCGGCGCCGAAGCGATCCTCATGCGCCTGTCCGGGAATCGAGCAGGAGGAGAGCGAGATACCGAGCGAAACGATATCCTTGGCCGCCGCGCGGGCTGCCGCGGCAACCGATGACAAGTCATGCCCGGATTCCGACAGGTGCCCGGCGATCTTGTGCACGAAAAGCGTGCCGGCGACGCCACGCGGCTGCGCGATGTCCGGCAGGGCTATGTCGTCGGCGACGATCACCATCTCGACCGCGATACCTTCGGCGCGCGCCTTCTCCGCGGCCAGTCCGAAATTGAGCCGGTCGCCGGTGTAGTTCTTCACGATCAGCAGGCAGCCGGCGGGACCGGTCGTGGCGCGGATCGCCGCCAGCACGGCCTCGACGCTCGGCGAGGCGAAGATCTCGCCCGAAACGGCGGCCGTCAGCATGCCGGCGCCGACGAAGCCGGCATGCGAGGGTTCGTGCCCGGCCCCGCCGCCCGAGACTACGGCCACCTTCGTCCTGTCCCAGCCGGCGCGCAGCACGACCTTGATCTCGGGATAGCCGTCGAGGCGGGCCAGCGTGCCCGCCCCCGCCGTGGCCAGGAAGCCGTCGAGCGCTTCGGTGACGATCGTGTCCTTGCGGTTGAAAAAGTGCTTCATGGATTTCGTCCAGTCCGTATCTGCGGTCGTCAATCGGTGTGCGAATATAAAGCGCGAGGCGGCTACATCAGTCCCCCGCTACATCAGTCTTTGCCCGTCCGAGCCGAAATAGAGCGGCGCGACGTAGCGGATCGTCACCTTGTCCCCCTTGGCCAACGGCGTGTCGGGATCGGTCAGCGTCACCAGTTTCTTCGCTCCCACCGTCACATGCAGGTGGTTCTGGTCGCCGAGATGCTCGACCCAGTCGACGACGCCGTCGGCATGGCCGTTCATCGCCTTTTCGATCGCGAGATGCTCGGTGCGGGCGCCGATCGTCTTGGTTCCGCTCGGCGCGCCGCCGTCGGGCAGAAGCCCGGCCGGCAGGAGGTTGATCGCCGGCTGGCCGAGGCGCGCCGCGACATGGAGGTTCGCCGGCTCCGAATAGATCGCGCGCGGCGTGCCGATCTGCACCAGCACGCCGTCGGCAAGGATGCCGATGCGGTCGGCCATGGTCATCGCCTCGATCTGGTCATGCGTGACATAGAGCATGGTGGCGCCGAGCTCGGACTGGATGCGCTTGAGCTCGAGCCTCAGATCGGCGCGCAGCTTGGCGTCGAGCGAGGACAGCGGCTCGTCCATCAGGTAGATAGCCGGCTTGCGCACCAGCGCGCGGCCGATGGCGACGCGCTGCATCTCGCCGCCCGACAGTTTTGTCGAGCGGTTGCCGAGCTTGTGGTCGATGCGCACCATGCGCGCCACGTCCTCGACACGGCGGCGCACCGCCTCCTCCGGAAAACGCCGTGCCGGCGAACGCAGGGGGAAGGCGAGGTTGTCGAACACCGAAAGATGCGGGTAGAGCGAATATTGCTGGAAGACGAAGGCGGTGTCGCGCTCGGCCGGCGACAGCGCCGTGGCGTTCTGCCCGCCGATGTGGATCGTGCCGCTGTCCGGCCGTTCGAGCCCGGCGATCAACCTCAGCGTCGTCGTCTTGCCGGCGCCGGTCGGCCCGAGCAGCACGACGAATTCGCCGTCCTTGATCGCGAGGTCGAGATCGTCGATCGCGACGGTATCGCCGAAACTCTTGGTTACGCCCTGGATACGGACATCAGCCATGACGCGCCTCCGCAGCCTGATCATACATGGCGGTCCTGACCGCGCGGCCGGAACCCTTTTCGAACAGCGACAGCCGTGGGCCGTTCAGCGCCAGGCCGACCTGTTCGCCGGGGCTGAGATGGATGCCTGCCGGCACCCGCGCCTTGATGATGCCGTCGGCCGTCTCGACGGCGACGATCTGCGTGGTGCCGAGATATTCGGTGCCGTAGATCGCGCCGCGCAGCTTCGAGCCGTCGTCGAAGCGGATGTGCTCGGGCCGGATGCCGAGCGCCATGTCGGCGGGCGCGATATCCTCGCGCACCTCCGGCACCGCCACCTTGGCGCCCTGCACGACGATCTCCTTCGCGCCCCTGGCAAGGCCGCCGCCGAATTTCAGGAAATTCATCGGCGGCGAGCCGATGAAATCGGCGACGAACATGGTCGCCGGCCGGTCGTAGATCTCGCGCGGCGTGCCGAACTGTTCGATGACGCCATGGTTCATCACCGCGATCTTGTCGGCCATCGACATCGCTTCCATCTGGTCATGCGTGACATAGACCGTCGTGGCGTGGATGCGGTTGTGCAGCTCACGCAGCTCATGCACCATCAGATCGCGGAACTCGGTGTCCAAAGTTCCGAGCGGCTCGTCCATCAGGAAGCACTTTGGCCGCCGCACGATGGCGCGGCCCAGCGCGACGCGCTGGCGGTCGCCGCCGGCAAGGCCGGAGACGGACTTGTCGAGCAGGTGATCGATGCGCAAGAGCTTGGCGGTCTCCTCGACCCGTTGGCGGATTTCGGCCGATGCCATGCCCTGCGCCAAGAGCGGGAAACCGATATTCTTGCGCACATTCATGTGGGGGTAGAGTGCGAAGAGCTGGAAGACGAAAGCGATATCGCGCTCGCGCGCCCGGCGCATGGTGACGTCCTCGCCGCCGAGCAGGATCTTGCCGCCGGTCGGCAGTTCGAGGCCGGCGATCATGCGAAGCGTCGTCGTCTTGCCGCAACCGGACGGTCCGAGCATGACGAAGAACTCGCCGTCCTCGACGACGAAATTGGAATCCTGCACGGCGACGAATGCGCCGAAGGCTTTCCTCAGGTTCTGAACACGGATCTCAGCCATCGTTACTCCGGGAATTTCGAGACGATGATGAACATCACCGTGCCGGTAAGCATGGTGACGAAGGAATAGGTGTAGAGCGACAGCGCGAAGGGCTGGAACAGCATCAGGAAGCCGATCGCGATGATCGCCGTCGCGATGTTTTCCATCAGGCCGCGCCTTGCCCAGCGGGGCCAATAGGATCGCTTGGAGACAACGGTACGGCTCATGCGTTCCTCCAGTCCTTCTCCGCGTTTACGGGGAGAGATGGTTGCCAGGTGGTTCCCCCACTCCGTCGCTGCTTCGCAGCGCCACCTCTCCCCCCTCCGGAGGGAGAGGAAGGGAGCCTGACCAAATGAAGTTCGCGCCTTTCCTCTCCCCCGTCGATCGGGGGAGTGGTGTCGAGCGAAGCTCGACGGAGTGGGGGTCGACCTGTCGCTGTGCGAGACGATGCAAAATCAATCATTTGCGCACCGCGCCGAAGGTTATGCCGCGCAAGAGCTGCTTGCGGAGCAGGATGGTGAAGACGAGGATCGGCACCAGGAAAATGGTCGTGCCCGCAGCGACCGCCGGCCAGTCCTGGCCGCCTTCGCCGATGATGGTCGGGATGAAGGGCGGCGCCGTCTGCGCGGTGCCCGAGGTGAGCAGTGCTGCGAACGCATATTCGTTCCAGGCAAAGATCAAGCAGAAGATGGCGGTTGCGGCGATGCCGGTCGTTGCCTGCGGCAGCACGGTGCGCCAGAAGGCCTGCAGCCGCGTATAGCCATCGATCATCGCGGCCTCTTCGTATTCGCGCGGGATCTCGTCGATGAAGCCCTTGAGCAGCCAGACCGCCAGCGAGACGTTGACCGCGGTGTAGAGCAGGATCATGCCGAGCGCGGTGTCGGACAGGCCGAGCTCGCGGTACATCAGATAGATCGGGATCGCCACCGCGATCGGCGGCATGAAGCGCGTCGACAGGATGAAGAACAAAAGGTCGTCGGCCAGCGGCACCTTGAAGCGCGAGAAGCCATAGGCCGAGAGCGTGCCGAGGAACACCGCGCAGAAGGTCGAGCCGAAGGCGATGATCAGCGAGTTGACGAAACGCGGCAGGAAGTTCGACGGCCCGGCGATCACCATGTTGCGCTTGCGCACCGTCTCGTCGCAGAAGCCTGTCGCCGGTCCGAGCGAGTTGATGTATTCCGGCGTCTGCCGGGTGCGGGTCGTGAACAGGTTGCAATAGCCCTCGATGCTCGGCTGGAAGACGATCTTCGGCGGATAGGCGATCGAATCCGGCGGCGTCTTGAAGCTGGTGGCGAAGATCCACAAGAGCGGCACGATCGAGATCAGCGCATAGGCGACGATGATGACGCCGGCGATCCGCTTCGAATTCGCCGAGGGTGCTACGACGGAATGGGCGGTGGTCAGGCTCATCTCTGCTTCACCTTGTTGAGCGCCTTGACGTAGATGTTGGCGAGGCCAAACACCGCGACGAAGAGGATGATGGCGAAGGCCGAGGAATAGCCGGTGCGCCAGCTTTCGAAGGCCTGCCGCTTCAGCGTGATCGAGGCGACCTCGGTGGTCGAGCCGGGCCCGCCGCCGGTCAACAGGTTGACCATGTCGAACATCTTGAAGTTCTCGATGCCGCGGAACAGCACTGCCAGCATGATGAAGGGCAGCGCCATCGGCAGCGTGATCGACCAGAACTGCCGCCAGTTGGAGGCGCGGTCGACCTCGGCCGCTTCATAGATGTATTCGGGAATGGAACGCAGGCCGGCGAGGCAGATCAGCATCACGTAGGGCGTCCACATCCAGGTGTCGACGATGATGATCGCCCATGGCGCCAGCTCGACATTGGACAGCATCTGCACATTCGTCGGCGGGATGCCGGTGACGAAGGAGATGACATAGGAGAACAGCCCGATCTGCGGCTCGTAGAGGAAGCGCCAGAAATTGCCCACCACGGCCGGCGAGAGCATCATCGGAACCAGGATGATGGTGGTCCAGAAGGCGTGGCCGCGGAACTTGCGGTCGATCAGCCATGCCAGCGTGAAGCCGATCACCGTCTGCAGCAGGATCGTCCAGAAGACGAAATGCGCGGTGGTCTGCATGGCGATCCAGATGTCCTGGTCGCCGAGGATGCGCTGGTAGTTCGAGAGCCCCAGGTTCTTCACCACTTCGTTGGGGCGGTTGGCTCGGAAGTTGGTGAACGACAGATAGATCGCCCAGAACAACGGGAAGATGTTGATGGCAAGCAGCAGAAGGATCGTCGGCGAGATGAACAGCCAGGCGAGGCCCTTGTCGCTGATGCCCCGGATCTTCTTGGCCAATGGTTCCGGGGTCGCCCGGGCAGCATTGTCCGCAGTCCGATTGAGCATGGTAAGTCCTGCTTCGGTCACGGTAGCTCTCGACAATGGAATTTATCTGAACTGCGTCCCGTGCCAAGGGCGGCACGGGACGCGTCGGTCCGGCTCGGGAGGAGCCTCGGTTACATCTTGCCCCGACTACATCTTGCCATCGTCCTGGAAGACCTGCGTCCAGTCCTTGACCAGGCCGTCGAGCGCGTCCTTGGCCGAGCCCTGTCCAGCCACGACATAGTCATGGAAGCGCTTCTGCGAGGCTTGCAGCAGCGGCGCGTAGCTGGGTTCGGCCCAGAAGTCCTTCACGATGGCCATCGAGTCGAGGAAGGCCTGTGCGTAGGGCTGGCTGGACGGGAACTTCGGATCGTTCACCACCGCGTTCAGGCAGGAATAGCCGCCCAGCGACCACCACTTGGCCTGCACGTCCTTGTTGGCGAACCACTTGATGTATTTCAGCGCCGATTCCTGCTTGTCGGAATAAGACACCACCGAAATGCCCTGGCCGCCGAGCTGCGCGAACTGGTCGCCGTCGGGCCCCTTCGGATTGACGAAGTAGCCGATCTTGTCGCCGCCGACATTCTCGTCCTTCTGCAGGCCGGGCCAGGTGAAGGCGAAGTTCATGTGCATCGCCACCTGGCCGGATTTGAAGGCGTCGACGCCTTCGCCCATGTAGCTGTTGGAGGCGCCGGGCGGCGTGCAGCAGTCGTAGAGCGCCTTGTAGAACTCCAGGCCCTTCACCGATTTCTCGGAGTTGACGTAGCCCTCCATCTCATAGGGCTTCTTCGGGTTCTCATACTGGAAGCCGTAGCTGTAGAGCACGTCCATGGCGCCCATGGTGATGCCTTCCGAGCCGCGCTCGGTATAGATCGAGGCGCCATAGACGGTCTTGCCGTCGATCTGCCGCTTCTGGAAGAACTCGGCGATCTGCTTCAACTGGTCGAAGGTCTTCGGCGGGGCGAGGTCCCAGCCATATTTTTCCTTGAATTCCTTCTGCAACTCGGGCCGGGAGAACCAGTCCTTGCGATAGGTCCAGCCGACGACGTCGCCCATGGCCGGCAGCGCCCAGTAGTTCGGCGTGTTCTTCGGCCATTCGGAATAGCCGACCACGGTCGCCGGCACGAAGTCGTCCATCTTGATCTTCTCCTTGTCGAAGAAGTCGTTCAGCTTGACGTAGTGGCCGTTTTCCGCGGCACCGCCGATCCACTGGCTGTCGCCGATGATCAGGTCGCAGAGCTTGCCGTGCGAGTTGAGCTCGTTGAGGAAGCGGTCGGCGTAATTCGTCCACGGCACGAATTCGAATTTCATGCCGATGCCGGTTTGCTTGGTGAAGTCCTTGGACAGTTCCACGAGCGCGTTGGCCGGGTCCCACGCCGCCCAGCACAGCGTCAGGTCTTCCGCATGCGCGGCGGTCGAGACGGCTGTCGATGCGAGTGCGGCCGAAGCCAGTCCCAACGCCAGTTTCAAGGTCGATTTCATGCCTTACCTCCCATTTGCGAAACGCGTCCGGATGACGGTTTCAAGAGCCCTCGACCCTCGCTCCTCCGAGGGCCCAAACATGGCGCGCGTGGCGCAGCCGATGTTTAGTAATTTGTTTAGTAGTGCTCTTTTTACTAAACAGCGCAAGCGAATTCGTTGCTGCGCCGCAGCATGGCGAGAAAGATCGTTGAAATCGTTGGGAAATGATTGCCGGACGCTTGCCTCAGCCGTCAGCTGGCCGCGCCTGCGCTCGCCGTCACCGGTCGGATCGGCGGCGCCGGCGGCAGCAGCGCGCGGATGTCGGCGAAGGGGAAAGTCGGCTGGAAATGGAAGGCCTCGGCCAGCGCGCCAGGGGCGCCGTTGCACTGTCCGGCGCGAAATTCGTTCTGGAGGCGCGCCCTGTGCACATAGTGCTCCGGACCCTGCGAGCGGTGCGCGCGGATCGCCTTCGCCTTGATGTCCCAATGATGGGAAATCTCGACGTAATGCGTCGGCGAAAACCCGGTGCCGCCGAGCGTGTCGGCATGCAGCACCGGCACCGCGAAGGACGCCGCGATGCGCACGCCGTCGGACAAGGCGCGATGGTCGCCATGGTAATCGCAGGGCGCATGGGTGATGGCGAGGTCGGGTTTCACCTCGCCGATCAACGCTCTCAGCGCCGAGATGAATGCGGCATCGGCAATGAGCGCTCCGTCGGGAAAGTCGAGGAAGCGCGGTTCGACGCCGAGCAGGCCTGCCGCCGCGGTCGCTTCCTCGCGCCGCAAGCGGACCAGCGCCGCCGGGTCGCCCTTGCCGCCCTTGGCGCCATCCGTGGCTATCGCAAAAGTCAGCTCTGCGCCTAGCGCTGCATAGGCGGCCAGCGTACCGAACATGAATATCTCGATGTCGTCGGGATGTGCCCCCAGCGCCAATACCTTCACGCCTACTCTCCCGGAAATGGAACGTGCCGAACGGAATCCTGCTCGCCCTGATCGCCTATGCAAGCTATTCGTTCAGCGACGGGGTCATCAAGAGCCTGGGCGGGCAGTTCACCGTCTTCGAGATCGGCTTCTTCTCGACCTTGTTTGCCGGCTGCTTTCTGTTCTTCACCAAGCCCAGGGACGAACGCTGGCGCGACTTTTGGCGCACCAAACGGCCATGGGCGGTGCAGGCGCGCGCCTTGTCCGGCATCGCGTCGGGCGTGCTCAGCGTCTTTGCCTTCACCACCATTCCGCTGGCGGAGGTCTACGCGCTGATCTTCCTGGCGCCGTTGCTGGTCACCGTCCTGTCGACGCTGATCTTGAAGGAAAGGGTCGGCCCCTGGCGGTGGCTGGCCGTGGTCGCCGGCTTTGTCGGTGTCATGCTGGTGGTGCGGCCGGGCTTTCGCGAACTGCATCTCGGTCATCTCGCCGCCTTTGCCAATGCCTTCCTTGCCGCCACCAGCGTCATCCTGATGCGCTCGCTCGCCCAGCGGGAAAAGCGCACGACGATCCTCGGCGCGCTGGTCGGCTATGGGCTGGTCTTCAACGGGGTAGGCGCGGCCGCGACGTCATTCTCGCTGCCCGGTCTCGGACAGCTGGTCTGGCTGATGCTGGCCGGCCTTTTCACCGCCGGCGGACAGCTGCTGCAGCTGCTCGCCGTCAAATACGCGCCGGCCAACCGCATTGCGCCGACGCATTATTCGCAGATCGTCTGGGCGGTCATCCTCGGCGCGCTGTTCTTCCAGGAATATCCCGACTGGCTGTCATTGGTCGGCCTGGCGGTGGTCGGCGCGTCCGGCCTTCTGACGATGGTGCGCGAAGAAGTCAGGCTCGGCACCGTGCGCTGGAACCCGTTTTCGCGCACCAGGCTTTGACCGTGCACCGGTCCGGCAAGTTGCATGGCGACCGAGACCCCTGATATGCGGGCGACATGACGACGAAATCCTTGCCGGAGCTTCCGGTCACCGCCGTGCTGCCGGCACTTGGCGAAGCGCTCTCGCGGCGCAACAGCGCCGCGCTGGTGGCACCGCCCGGCGCCGGCAAGACGACGCTGGTGCCGCTGGCGCTGCTCGACGCGCCATGGCTGGGGCAGGGCCGGATCGTGCTGCTGGAACCGCGCCGGCTCGCCGCCCGCGCCGCCGCTCGCCGCATGGCCGAATTGCTGGGTGAGGAGCCGGGCGGCATCGTCGGCTACGCCATGCGCATGGAGAACCGCACCTCGGCGCGGACAAAAATCCTGGTCGTCACCGAAGGCGTGCTCTCCCGCATGATCCTCGACGACCCGGAGCTGCCCGGCGTCTCGGCGGTGATCTTCGACGAATTCCACGAACGCTCGCTCGACGGCGATTTCGGCCTGGCGCTTGCGCTCGATGTGCAGGGCGCGCTGCGGCCCGATCTGCGATTGCTGGTCATGTCGGCGACGCTCGACGGCGCGCGCGTCGCGAGGCTTCTGGCACAGGCGCCGGTGATCGAAAGCGAGGGCCGCGCCTTCCCGGTCGAGATCCGTTACGACGAACGTCCCGCCGGCCTGGCGATCGAGGATGCCATGGCCAAGGCGATCCGCTCTGCGTTGGCCGCCGAGCAGGGCAGTGTGCTCGCCTTCCTGCCCGGACAGCGCGAGATCGAGCGCACCGCCGAACGGCTCGCCGGCAATGTCTCCGCCGACACCGACATCGTGCCGCTCTACGGCCAGCTCGACAACAAGGCGCAGGACGCCGCCATCAAGCCGGCGCCGGCGGGCCGCCGCAAGGTGGTGCTGGCGACCTCGATCGCCGAGACCTCCATCACCATCGACGGCGTGCGCGTCGTCATCGATTCCGGTCTGTCGCGGCTGCCGCGCTACGAGCCGGCGAGCGGCCTGACGCGGCTCGAAACGGTGCGCGTCAGCAAAGCATCGGCCGATCAGCGCGCCGGTCGCGCCGGCCGCACCCAGCCCGGCCTGGCCGTCCGCTTGTGGCGCGCCGAGCAGACGGCGTCGCTGCCCGCCTTCACGCCGCCGGAAATCCTCGAGGCCGATCTGTCCGGTCTGCTGCTCGACTGTGCCGCTTTCGGTGTCGCCGATCCGTCGAGCCTTTCGTTCCTCGATCCGCCGCCGGCGCCGGCACTCAGCGAGGCGCGCGTGTTGCTCAAGGCGCTGCACGCCATCGACGATGCCGGCCGGCTGACCGAGGCGGGCGCCGCCATGCGCAAGTTGGCGCTGCCGGTGCGGCTGGCGCATATGGTCGCCGAGGCGGCGAAGACCGGCCATGCGCGGGAAGCGGCGACGCTCGCCGTGCTTTTGACCGAGCGCGGGCTGGGCGGCGACAGCGCCGACCTGGAGCGCCGGCTGATGCGTTTCGGCGGTGAAAGATCGCCGCGCGCCAATGCCGCCCGGCAATTGGCCGAACGCCTGGCCAGGCAGGCTGGCGGAGAAAGAACCGACACCCCAGCCGGCACCGGTTCGCTGCTCATCCATGCCTGGCCGGACCGCGTCGCCAGGGCGCGCGGCGAGCGCGGCCGGTTCGTCCTCGCCAACGGTTCGGGCGCCATGGTCGATGCCGCCGATCCGCTCGCCAATGAAACCTGGCTTGTCGTCGCCGACCTGCAGGGCAAGGCACAGAACGCCCGCATCACCGCTGCCGCGCCGGTCGACGAAGCCGATATCCGTGCCGCCCTTGCCGATCGCATCGAGACCAGGCGCGGGACGAGCTTCGACCGCGAGCGACGCGCCGTGCGGGTGCGCGAAATCGCGCGGCTCGGTGCCATCACGCTGTCCGAGCGGATGCTGCCGGCGCCGTCGGGCGCCGATGCCGACCGCGCCATCCTGGATGCACTGCGCGAGCACGGCCTGTCGCTGCTCGACTGGGGCAAGGAGGCGGAAACACTCCGACAGCGGCTTGGCTGGCTCAATCGCGGCCTGGGCGCGCCATGGCCGGACGTTTCGGACGAGGCCCTTCTCGAGCGCCTCGACGACTGGCTGCTGCCGTTCCTCGCCGGCGATGCCTCCTTCGCGGCCATCAAGCCGGCGACGCTGTCGTCGGCGCTCATGGCGCTGGTCCCGCACGACCTGCAGCGGAAGGTCGACACGCTGGCGCCGACGCATTTCGACGCGCCTTCGGGCAGCCATGTGCCGATCCGCTATGACGGCGAATGGCCGGTGCTGGCGATCCGCGTGCAGGAGCTGTTCGGCCTGGACAAGCATCCGGCCATCGCCAACGGCACCGTGCCGCTGACGCTCGAATTGCTGTCGCCGGCGCACCGGCCGATCCAGACGACGCGCGATCTTCCCGGCTTCTGGCGCGGCTCCTGGGCGGATGTGCGCACCGACATGCGCGGCCGCTACCCCAGGCATGTCTGGCCGGAAAACCCGCTGCTTGCGGCCGCCACCAGCCGTGCCAAGCCGCGCGGGACGTAGGTTCGTGCCGCTTCGGCGGGCCATTCGCGCCAGTGGGCAATGTGCGTTGGTGATTGGCGCAAACGCCCATCACTTCGTCATCCACGGGTCTGCGCTCCGCTTCGCATCGCTCCGTAGATGACGAAGTCGCGAGACGCCTCGGCAAATTCCGAATGTTCGTGATGGTGAACCGAAACGAACCATGAAACACCGGCTGCCAACCCGATTAAGTCGCCCTAACGGGGCTACTAGCGCTTACCCTCCTGCGGCTATAATCGTAAGTCGATGATCAACATCCTGCGCGCGCCCGATTCCCAGCAGAGCCAGCGGCTGCGGCTCAACACGCTGATCCGCCTGCGCTGGCTGGCCATCGTCGGTCAGAGCCTGACCGTGCTCGTCGTCGCCTACGGGCTGAAATTCCCGCTGCCGGTGTCGGTGTGCTTTGCGCTGATCGCCTGCTCGGCCTGGATGAACCTATGGCTCACCTTCCGCTACCCGGCTGCGCACCGCCTGACACCGCTCTCGGCCTTCGCCATCCTGACTTTCGACGGCATCCAGCTCACCGGACTGCTCTATATGACCGGCGGCCTGACCAATCCGTTTTGCGTGCTGCTTTCCGTGCCGGTCGTCATCTCGGCCGCCTCGTTGCCTCTGCGGCTCACCGCGGTGCTGGGCGCGCTGGTGATGATTGCCGCCACGCTTCTGGTGTTCTTCCACTTGCCGCTGCCCTGGTATGAGGGCTCGCCGCTGCCGATGCCGTTCATCTATGTCGCCGGCATGTGGATGGCGGTGTTCGCCTCGATCGCCTTCACCGCCATCTATGCCTTCCGCGTCGCGGCTGAAGCGCGCCTGCTCGCCAACGCCTTGGCCGCCACCGAACTGGTGCTGCAGCGCGAGCAGCACCTGTCGGCGCTGGACGGGCTGGCCGCCGCCGCCGCGCATGAGCTCGGCACGCCTTTGGCCACCATCACCGTCGTCGCCAAGGAGATGGAAAAGGCACTCGGCAAGGACCCGAAATATGGCGAGGACGTCAAGCTCTTGCGCTCGCAGAGCGAACGCTGCCGCGAGATCCTGAAGCGTCTGACCAGCCTGTCCTCGGAAGGTGAAGCGCATCTGTCGCGCATGCCGCTTACATCGCTGGTCGAGGAAGTGACCGCGCCACACCGCGATTTCGGCATTTCGATCCGGCTGCGGCCCGGCGAGCGCATCGGTCCGGAACCGGTCGGCCAGCGCAGCCCCGGCGTCATCTACGGTCTCGGCAATCTGGTCGAGAACGCCGTCGATTTCGCCAAGAAGACCGTCACCGTGAGCTGGAGCTGGGACGACGAGCACGTGACCTTTTCCATCACCGATGACGGCCCGGGCTTTCCGCCCGAGATCATCGACCGCATCGGCGAGCCGTATATGTCGACGCGGCAGGGCACGGAGGCCGGAGGCGGCCTGGGGCTCGGGCTGTTCATTGCCAAGACCTTGCTGGAACGGTCGGGCGCCAGCATCGATTTCCGCAATTCGAGCGGACTCGGCGAGGGCGCTGTCGTGCAGATCGCCTGGCCGCGCGGCCTCTTCCTCAACCAGGACCAGGCGTCGGCCACCATGTTCGACAATGCCTAAAGCAATTCCAGGAAAAGTGCGCAGCGGTTTTCCGTCCGGAATTGCGATACTCTGAACGAACCCTTTCGATTACCGCATGGCAGCTCTGTTGCCGGCTGTAAAAATTGGACATTGCTGTCGCGGAACTGTATCTGCGTAAAAGTAAGGCATTTCGCCCAAAACCGTGCAGCGGTGTTGGGGAACGACGTGCCCGGAAACAAGGACTTAAGGCATATTCGCTAGAATCCGTTTTGATGCGAAATGGTCTTGGTCAGTAGGATGCCGATAAGATGAGCGGAGACGAAACGACTGGCGCAATGGTCGAGGGCGAGGACACCTCGCTGCTCATCGTCGAGGACGACAAGCCGTTCCTCACCCGGCTTGCCCGCGCCATGGAAACCCGGGGCTTCGTGGTCGAGACGGCGGAGAGCGTGGAGGAGGCGGTCGCCAAGGCGCGCGCCCATCCGCCGGCCTATGCGGTGGTCGACATGCGGCTCGGCGACGGCAACGGCCTCGATGTCGTTGCGGCCATCCGCGAAAAGCGCGACGACGCCCGCGCCATCATCCTGACCGGCTACGGCAACATCGCCACCGCGGTGACGGCGGTGAAGCTCGGCGCCGTCGATTACCTGTCCAAGCCCGCCGATGCCGACGACGTCTTCGCCGCGCTCACCCGCACCTCCGGCGAACGCGCGGCACCCCCGGAAAACCCGATGTCGGCCGACCGCGTGCGCTGGGAGCACATCCAGCGCGTCTACGAAATGTGCGACCGCAACGTTTCCGAGACGGCACGCCGCCTCAACATGCATCGCAGGACGCTGCAGCGGATACTGGCCAAACGGGCGCCGCGTTAGTTGCCTCGAACGCGACTGGCGGTGACAAAGACCACCAATCGCCGAAAGCCTGCACTGCCCCTCATCGCCCTGCCGGGCACTTCTCCCCGTATAGTGACGGGGAGAAGGGGCTGGCCGCAACGCCGGCTCCGCTCCGCAACGTTGGAGATTGGCGAAATCCTGCGCGAGAGCGCTCTGCTCCCCGTTCACGGGGAGAAGATGCCGGCAGGCAGATGAGGGGCAGCGCTGACGTTCGCAAATTTGTGACTCTTGCCCCGCGGAAGGGCTTTGCGCATCATCGCCAATGATGCCGACCGGGAAACCGGCAACGGAGGGGGGACCATGCGAGACGAGCGGCCAAAATCGATCCTGCGCGAATTCCTCGACGGCGAGGCGGCCGGCGGCATCATCCTGATGGTGGCTGCTGCCCTTGCGCTCATCGTCGCCAACTCGCCTTTGGCCGCGACCTATTTCGCCGTCCTTCACGCTTATCTCGGGCCGCTCAGCGTCTCGCATTGGATCAATGACGGGCTGATGGCGGTGTTCTTCCTGCTGGTCGGGCTGGAGATCAAGCGCGAGATGCTGGACGGGCAGCTCTCGACCTGGCCGCGACGTGTGCTGCCCGGCATCGCCGCCGCCGGCGGCATGGTGGTTCCCGCGTTGGTCTATGTCGCCATCAACCGTGACAATCCTGCCGCGATCGGCGGCTGGGCGATCCCGACCGCCACCGACATCGCCTTCGCGCTCGGTGTGCTCTCGCTGCTCGGCAGCCGCGTGCCGGCCTCGCTGAAAGTCTTCCTCACCGCTCTGGCCATCATCGACGATCTCGGCGCCGTCATCATCATCGCGCTGTTCTATACCAGCGGCCTTTCGCTCGCCTATCTGGCGGCCGCCTTCGTCGTCATCGCCCTGCTCATCGTGCTCAACCGCATGCGGGCGATGAAGCTCTGGCCCTACCTGCTGCTCGGCGCGCTGCTGTGGGTACTGGTGCTGAAGTCGGGTGTGCATGCCACGCTGGCCGGCGTGGCGCTGGCGCTCACCATCCCGCTCGAACGTTCACCCGGCATCAGCCACGAAACAGAACATTCGCCCCTGCACCGCCTCGAGCACGGCCTGCACAAGCTGGTGCCCTTCCTCGTCATCCCGATCTTCGGCTTCGCCAATGCCGGCGTCTCGCTTGGCGGCCTGAGCTTCGCGGCACTTGTCGAGCCGCTGACGCTCGGCGTCGCCGCCGGCCTGGTTGTCGGCAAGCTGGTCGGTGTCTTCGGCCTATCGGCGCTCGCGATCCGGTTCGGCCTCGCCGATCTGCCGGTCAATGCCGGCTGGCTGCATATGCTGGGCATTTCACTGCTTTGCGGCATCGGCTTCACCATGAGCCTGTTCATCGGCTTGCTCGCCTTCGCCGGCGACCCGGCGCTCCAGGACGCCGTGAAAGTCGGCATCCTTGCGGGTTCGCTGATTGCCGCGCTGCTGGGCGCTGCGGCGCTGCTCATGGCGCCAGCGGCCGGCGGCGCGGAAGAGGATCTGGGCTAGAACGTCTCAGGGGGCAACAGGCTCCGGCGGCAGGCCAAAGGCCGCAAACAAACCGGGGCCGAGCGGCGGGACATAGATCGTCAGCGAAGCGATCTTGCCGTCGGTGGGTTCGATGACATGCAGCGAATGCGGCCGCCATATCGAATCCTGATGGCCGCGCGCGTAAACGCCCACCGCCGGCTGGGCGTTGGCGCCGATAGCCACCGCTCGATAGCCGGCGAAATTCCCCCAGACGCTCCCCAGGAAAGCGCCGATTGCCGTGCGCCCGCTATACCATTCAAGCCATGGCGGCATGTGGTAGATGGCGTCCTCGCGCAGCAGGTCGACGAGCCCGTCCAGATTGTCGGCCTGCCAGGCCTCCATATAGCGTTCGAGCAGCAGGCCTTCGTCCGGGCTGGGCCGCGATCGTTCCGGCTGCCGTCCCTGGGCATAGCGTTCGCCAAGCGTCGCGCGAGCCCGCTGCAGGGCGCTGTTGATCGAAGCAGTCGATCCGCCCAGCAATTGCGCGGTCTCGGTCGCGGACCATCCGAGCACGTCGCAGAGCAGCAGGGCGGCGCGCTGCCTTGGCGGCAGCAGCTGGATCGCCGCGACGAAGGCGAGCCGCACGGTCTCGCGGGCCTCGTAGCGCGCTTCCGGACCGGGCCGGTCGTCGGCAATGTCGGGCAGTTCCGCGTCCGGATATGGCTCCAGCCAGGCCAAGTCGGTGGCCGGTCCGCCGGCCGCCCTGCCTTCGGCCGGCGGCCGCCCGGGTTGCTCGAGAATACGCCGCGCCGACGACCGTGCCTTGATGGCATTGAGGCAGCTGTTGGTGGCGATGCTGTAGAGCCAGCCGCGCGCCGAGCCGCGTCCGTCGAATTGCGACAACCCGCGCCAGGCCTTGAGGAGCGTCTCTTGGACGAGATCGTCCGCCTCGCTGAGCGAGCCCATCATCCGGTAGCAATGGAGCTTGAGCTCGCGGCGGTGGGCGACGCTCAGGCGCTCGAAGGCCGGCCGGTCGAGGACCGGCTGGCCTGACCGGCCCAAAGGCACGATGGGGCCGGGAGCGTCAGTCATGGGAAGCCCGGGGAGTTGAATTGCGCCGGCATCCTGCGCGCCTCATGCCGCCGCCGCAAGGCCGCTGCCGCTCACGCTAAAGGAACTCCCCTGCGGCTTGCCTGTCGCGAGCTCGACCACCGCACGTCCGACATCGTCCGGCGTCTGCATGTCGCTCATGCTTGCCAGGAAGTCGGCCGGGCGGATGCCCATATAGGCCGCAATACTTTCGATGCCGCGATCGCCGACCCCTGTGCCCGGCATGATGCGGGCTGGCGAAAGCGCCATGAAGCGCAGGCCGAGGCCGAGCCTGTCCGATTCCTTCTGGCAGTGGCCAGCCAGAAATATCTGCATGCGCTTGGCGCCGGCATAGCCGCCGGAATTCGGCGGTCCGCCGCTGATGGCCGCGCCGCTGGCGATCAGCAGCACCCGGCTGCCTGCTTTGAGCCGACCCTTGAGGGCTTCCCGGCAGAACAGGAACGACGCCTTGACGTCCATCTCCCAGTTGGCGGAAAAAACCTCCCAGCTCTGCTCCTGTATCGGCGCGGCAGGGGCGAGCGCGCCCGCGCAGACCACCAGCACGTCGGGCGCCAGCGCATCGAAGACCGCTTGCGGCGCACTTTCCGCCGTCGCGTCCACGCTAAGGGTTTTCAGGCCCGGGCGTTCCCAGGCGACTTGCTTGAGGTCGGCGGCGCCACGGGCAACGGCAAGCACGGTCGCTCCCTCGCCAAGCGCAGCTTCCACGATCGAGCGGCCGACGCCCCGGCTGCCTCCGACGACGACGACATTCTGATTCTGCAACGATTTCATATGATCACCTCTTTCCAGGCCGCCGGCCATCCGGACGCGCCTGTTGGTGAAGACAATCGGGATCAGCCGAAATCATCGCTGCGGAATGAAAATTCTTCGCCGGCCTTTGACAACGGTCGGTTTGAACGCCGGCCTGACGCTACACGTCAGCGGCAAGACCCGGCACGCCGCTGCGAAGATCTACTCGCTTTCGCCATCCAGGGCCGGCACCGCGACACCGGCAAGCTCGGCTGCCAGCAGCCGCGCGGCGCCCGCACGCGCGATCCGCAGCATCAGCGCCTTGCGCGTCGCCGCCGCCATGCGGTGCTCGGGCGCATCGCGCAGGATCTCCGCCCCATAGCCGTCGGAGAGGATGAAGCCGCATTCCTCGGGAAAGATGTCTTGTGGAACGCCGGGGTGGGTGGCGAAGAAGAAGCGGTCGGAATGCAGCCGGTAGTCCGGCCATTTGCGGTCGACCCGGAAATCCTCGATCGAGGATTTGATCTCGATGATCCAGATGTCGCCCTGCCTGGTCAGCGCCACGAGGTCGGCGCGCCGCCCGGTGGCCAGGGAAAGCTCAGGCAGCACATGCGCGCCCATTTCGGTCAGCAGCCGCTGCACGCCGCGCCGAACCAGCATGGCGCGTTCCGACTGGCGGCCGTCGATCAGCGGGTTGAGGGGAATCGGGGAAACAATGGGCATGGCAGGCACCATGCCAGATTTTGTTCACGGTTTGAACCTTGGATTGTAGGGTTCATGTATTTCACAGGCCAACCACCAACGGAACCAACCAAGCCCGCCTGAATTGAGGGTCTTGGCGGGTGGTCGGTCCCTCAGCGGGTGGAACCATTTGCCGGCCCGTCGCTAGTCACCCCTCAATGGCCAGCGGCGGGCTTCCCGACCAGTCATGGGCCGTAACCATATCTGAATGCCCCCAGAATGATCATCTGTGACGTCTTTGTGAGCAACTGGCCCGCAACATATGACGACTGTTACCGGTACGGCGCGATGGACCATCGCCACGAAGACGACAGACACGACCCGATATCGGTCTTCGACCTCGAGGCTCTGCGAGAGGCGCTCCGCCAGACACTCCGCGACAATGGCGCGGAAGCCGCTGAATGGTCCGAGCCAGCCAAATGCCTTTTTGAAGAGCGTTGGTGAAGACCGACCAACCTTTGCCTGGCGCGGGTCCCAGGTTCGCGGGCCGGTGCACCTGGACTCGTGGCGCTCAGGGCTTGCGACCTCAGGCCAATAGATTAGACATATCTAATATGCTACGGCTGGCACGAGGGGATTTTCATGTATCGGCTGGGCAGACATATTACATGGGTTTGGCTTGCTTTCGCTGGCGATGCTGACGCCCACGACTGGTATACAGGCAAGACCGACCCCGTTTTGCTCTACAAATGTTGTGGAGATAAGGATTGCCACCCGATAGAGCCACGCGATGTCAGGGCGACAAAGGATGGCTATTACGTCAGGGTGCCGCGCCCGAGTTATATGAATGAACCGCAGGAAGCGGAATGGTTCATTCCAAGAGCACGGGTCCAAGCCGCGCCGGATGATCGATACCATATCTGCGAACGTTTGATGACGTTTTACCGGACGGTCACCCCACACTTGAAGTTCGAGGCTTATCAACGGTTCAGGTGGACGTGCTTCTTCGTGCCGATGGGCACCGGTTCAATCACGCCAGATTAGAAATCATTTCGGCGCGCCCCCAAACCACCGGACGAAGGCTGCATCCCTTACTGCGGGCCCTTCGCTCGAAATTCATCCGCCAGAAGCCGGGCCAGGTGGTCGCGGCTCAGGCTCAGCGTCTCTTTCAGGAACCACAGGAAGTTGCGCGGGCCTTCCGTCGGCAGGCCGCTTTCCTCTGCCTGGGTGATCACCGCGCGCTGGCGCTCGATCCGCTGTTCGATCTCGCGGATGTGCTGTTCGACACGTTCGATGTCTTCCTGGATGCCCATGGCCCATGATGGCGACGAAGACACGCAAAATCCAGAGCGATCCAGCTCCGACCAGAGTATAGATCGGGATCCTCGCAAGCGGTACACTTGAAACGGTGGCGCAAGAGAAGATTAGCTCTTGCTAATCATGTCCGCTTGGCGGCAATCTCGCCGTGAAAGGGATCTTGCCATGACCCGTGATCAGATGCTCGCTCACCTCCGGTCCGCCGACGCCGTAGCGCGGGAAGCGGCGGCGCATGGGCATCATCCGTTCGGCTGCGTGCTTGTCGGGCCGGACGATCAGGTGCTGATGCGGCAGGGCAACCTCGACACGGTGCGCCATGCCGAGACCGAGCTCGCCCGCCGCGCCGCGGCGGCCTACGAGCCGGAGTTCCTGTGGCAATGCACGCTGGTCTCGACCGGCGAGCCCTGCGCGATGTGCGCCGGCACCATGTATTGGGCCAATATCGGGCGGCTGGTCTACGGCTTCGAGGAAACCGATCTCCTGGCGCTCACCGGGGGTCACGCGGAGAATCCGACGATGAGCCTGCCCTCGCGCACCGTCTTCGCCTCAGGCCAGAAAAAGATCGAGGTCTTTGGTCCGCTCCCCGAAATCGCCGACGAGATGCTCGCCCCGCACCGCGATTTCTGGAAGCGCTGAACGCCGTCCGGCCTCAGGCCGCTCCCGCCATATCGTCCAGGATCGGGCAGTCCGGCCGGTCGTCACCGTGGCAGGCATGGATCAGCTTCTGCAGCGTCGAGCGCATCGACTGCAATTCGCGCACCTTCTCCTCGATCGCCCTGACATGGGCGGCGGCGATCTCGCGCACGTCGTGGCTGGCGCGCTCGCGATCCTGATAGAGCGCCATCAGCTGCCTGCAATCGTCGATTGAGAAACCCAGATTGCGCGCGCGGCGCAGGAAGGCGAGCCGGTGGATGTCGTCGCCGGAGTAGTCGCGATAGCCGTTATCGGCCCGTGCCGGACGGATCAGCCCGATCTCCTCGTAATAGCGAATGGTCTTGGCCGGCAGGCCGGAACGCTCGGCGGCATCACCGACATTCATGGCGCTCTCCTCGGGTCTCAGGCGGCTCTCAAGTCGCCCCATTGATTTTGCTTCACAATCCTGTGAGGCCTGTTGCGGAAATGCCGCAGTTCGGCATCTACCGGCATGTAAGGCCTTGCATATAGGCAGTGCGCGCTTGGCAAGCAAAAGAAATGCCAGCATGAATGATGGCAACAAGGCGGCCGACTCGTGCCGCTGATTTAGAGACAGGGCGTCGGACCTATTCATGCGCTTGAAGTCACTTGCAATCCTCGCCGCTCTTGCGCTGTCGACCGCGGTCAGCGGCTGCAGCACCATCGGCGGGCAGTTCTTCACCAACAACTATGGCGCGATGACCGATGCCGGCTATCAGCTGCCGCGCATCCCGATCGAGAAGGTTCCCGCCAGGTTCCACCGCCAGGAAGTGCGGTATGATTCTCCGGAGAAGCCCGGCACCATCATCGTCGATACCCAGAACAAGTTCCTCTACTTCATCGAGGGCGACGGCTTGGCGATGCGCTACGGCATCGGCGTCGGCCGCGAGGGTTTCGAGTGGCACGGCACGGCCCATATCGCGCTGAAGCGCGAATGGCCGACGTGGACGCCGCCCTCGCAGATGATCAAGCGTCAGCCCGAGCTTGCCAAATTCGCCGGCGGCATGGAGCCGGGCCTGAAGAACCCGCTCGGCGCGCGCGCCATGTATCTCTTCAACAAGGGCGGCGACATGGGCTACCGCCTGCATGGCAGCCCGGAATGGTTCTCGATCGGCAAGGCGATGTCGTCGGGCTGCATCCGGCTGATGAACCAGGACATTATCGATCTCTACGACCGCACGTCGGTCGGCGCCAAGGTCATCGTGATGTGATCACGAAGGCCACGGCGAAAAGCTTTTGCAAGCGGACCGTCTAGGCAACAACAAGACGTCCAAAAACAGAAAACCGGGCTGTTGGGGCCCGGTTTTTTGTTTTGTGGTTTGCTTGAATATCGCGGCGCGACGCCCTTTTGAGAGTTCGCCCTGCTGAATCCATTGGCTTGGTTTTCGAGAACCGGCCTACGCCGGCCGTAGCCTTCATCGGGCGGAGACGCTTATGAGGGCTTCGGCCGGCGAAGGCCGGAGCGGAGCGTACATTGAAGTACGTGAGCACCGGAAGCGCAGAAAACCGAGCCAGATGGTCAGCAGGGTAGAACTATCAATGGGCGTCAGGCGACCTGCTCGACCTGCTGGACTTCCGGAACGAAGTGACGAAGCAGGTTCTGGATGCCGTGCTTCAGCGTCGCCGTCGACGACGGACAGCCGGCGCAGGCGCCCTTCATGTGCAGGAACACGGTGCCGTTCTCGAAGCCGCGGAAGGTGATGTCGCCGCCGTCCTGGGCAACCGCCGGGCGCACGCGCGTGTCGAGCAGCTCCTTGATGGTCAGCACCAGCTCCTCATCGGCCTTGTCGTAGAACTCGCCGCTCTCGCCGGCATCGCTCGCCGGGGCGGTCGAGGCCATGACCGGCGCGCCGGACATGAAGTGTTCCATGATGGCGCCGAGGATGGCGGGCTTCAGGTGCTGCCAGTCCGGGCCGTCCTTGGTCACGGTGATGAAATCATAGCCGAAGAAGACGCCGGTGACGCCCGGGATTTCGAACAGCCGGCCGGCCAGTGGCGAGGCCTCCGCCGCGGCGTCGGCGTTGCGGAAATCGGCGGTGCCTTCGCGCAGCACTTCCTTGCCGGGAAGAAACTTCAGCGTCGCCGGGTTCGGCGTCGATTCGGTCTGGATGAACATGGGTATCTCCAGGCCCTTCGCGGGCCGATAGTTTGGAATGGTTCTAAATAGGCTCTATCGGCTGGACATTCAAGCGAAACGCGTCGCCCGAACGGCTGGTTGGCGGAATGTTTTTTCGACCCCCTCATCCACTCGAGATGTGTTGAGATTCAGGTCAGGCCGAGTCGAGAACGGTGGTTTCGAGAACCGGCCTACGCCGGCCGTAGCCTTCATGGAGCGGAGGCATTTATGAGGGCTTCGGCCGGCAAAGGCCGGAGCGGAGCCTACTTGAAGTACGCGAGCACCGGAAGCGCGGGAAACCGCCGTTCGCAGGCCGGCCTCACCTGAATATCAGCACATCTCAGGCGAGGCTGTCGATCTCCTCGTCCGACAGATTCTGCGGCACCACCGTGACCGGGATCGGAAAAGCGGCGCCCTTGCCGGCCACCGCGCCGACCAGCGGCCCTGGCCCTTCCTTGCCGGCGCCGGCCGCCAGCACCAGGATGGCGATGTCCTGGTCGTCCTCGATCAGCTTGTGGATCTCTTCGGTCGGCTTGCCCTCGCGCACCACCAATTCCGGCTCGATGCCGACATCCTGGCGCACCTTGCTGGCGTAGGTGTCGAGCGCCGCGCGCGCCGTCGCCGCCGCCTCCTCGCGCATGATCTTTTCCACGCCCAGCCAGTGCTGGAAGTCGTCGGGCTCGATGACATAGAGCAGCACCAGCACGCCGCTTGTGTGCTGTGCCCGCTTCGAGGCGTAGGCGACGGCGCGCTCGCATTCGGGCGTGTCGTCGATGATCGCCAGGAATTTGCGGCGATGGCCGGCTTCGCGGCTCAGGCGTTTGGAGACCATGTCTATCTGCTCGGTATGGTTCGGCCGCAATCTGCCACCGCCGCGAACCGGCGGCAAGCCGCCGGCCGGGGTGGCAATGGTCCTATGGAACCCGTCGATCAGTCCTGCAGCAGGCCGATGATGTCGCGCACCGTCTTCATCGTGCCCTCGGCGATCGCGCGTGCCCGGTCGCCGCCCTCCTCGAGCACGGCGTCGACATAGGCGCGGTCGCCCTCGATACGGCGCATCTCGGCGGCGATCGGCGCCAGCTTCTCGACCGCAAGATCGGCCAGCGCCGGCTTGAACACCGAAAACTGCTGCCCGCCATATTCTCTCAGCACGTCTTGCTTCGAGATCTCGGCCAGGCCGGCATAGATGCCGACCAGGTTTTCCGCTTCGGGTCGGCTCTCCAGTCCGTCGACTTCGCTCGGCAAGGCTTCCGGATCGGTCTTGGCCTTGCGGATCTTCTTCGAGATGGTGTCGGCATCGTCGGTCAGGTTGATGCGCGACAGATCGGACGGGTCCGACTTCGACATCTTCTTCGAACCGTCGCGCAGGCTCATGATGCGCGCCGCCGGGCCGCCGATCACCGGTTCGGTGATCGGGAAATAGCCGTTCACCGTCTCCTCGCCGACCTGCATCTCGGTGCCGACGCCGAGTGCTGCGATCTTCTCGGAGAAGTCGTTGTTGAATTTCTGGGCGATGTCGCGGGTGAGTTCCAGATGCTGCTTCTGGTCCTCGCCCACCGGCACGTGGGTGGCGCGGTAGAGCAGGATGTCGGCCGCCATCAGGCTCGGATAAGCGAGCAGGCCGAGCGAGGCGTTCTCGCGATCCTTGCCGGCCTTGTCCTTGAACTGCGTCATCTTGTTCATCCAGCCGATGCGCGCCACGCAATTGAAGATCCAGGCGAGCTCGGCATGCTGCATGACCCGCGACTGGTTGAAGACGATGTGCTTCTTCGGATCGATGCCGGAGGCGAGGAACGCAGCGGTTATCGAGCGCGTCTGGTCGCCGAGATCCTGATGGACGAGTTGCGCCGTCAGCGAGTGCAGGTCGACGACGCAATAGATGCAGTCGGACTGTTCCTGGAGGGCGACGAATTTCTTGATGGCGCCGAGATAGTTGCCGAGATGCAGATTGCCGGTCGGCTGGACGCCCGAAAAGACGAGTGGCTTGAAGGCGGACATGAGTTCCTCATGGCTTGTGGAGGGCCGTATAAGCATGATTCCAAAAAGTTGCAGACTTTTTGGAGCCAATCATGCGGCTGGAAACCGCGCGCGGCGAAAGTCTTTCGACGGGCGCGCTTATGGACCAACCGGAGCGCTGGAGCAAGTACCGACGATGGGCGGGATGTCAGGCTGACTATTCGTCGAGATTGGGCTTGGACGCCGGCGCGCCCTTTGCCTCGCCGCGTTTGACGTTCCTGCGGATCATGCCGAAATCGGCGCCGCCGGTACCGAAGGCGGTGATGAAGTAAAGCGCGGCGCCGCCGGCGACGAGCCCGAGCACCGTCGTCGCCTTCACCACCAGCGGCGAGCCCGGTCCGATCCTTGCGGCGAAATAGTGCTCGGCGAAATAGAGCGCCACCGCCATCACCACCGCGGACAGTACCAGACGGGGGATGCGCTTCAGCAGGGGAACGTCGCGACCCCAATGGCCTCGCCGGATCAGCATGCCGAGCAGCATCAGCGCGTTGACCCAGCCGGCGACGGCAGAAGCCACCGCGATGCCCGGCGCGCCCATCGACGGGAAAAGGCTGAGCGCCGTGGCGACGTTCACGCCGACCGAGATGGCGGCGAAGATCATCGGCGTGCGCGTGTCCTCGCGCGCGAAATAGCCGGGCGTGAAGGCCTTGATCAGCACGAAGGCCGGCAGGCCGAGGCCGAAGATCGCCAGGATGGAGGCGACGATCGGCGTCGAGTGATTGGCGGCGAAGGCGCCGCGTTCATAGACCAGCCGCACGATCGGTTCCGACATCACCCAGAGCGCCGCCGCCGCCGGCAGGGTCATGAACAGCGTGAACTCGACCGAGCGGTTCTGCAGATTGGCGGCCTCGACCAGATTGCCTGATTTCAGCGCCCGCGAAAGTTCCGGCAGGAGCACGATGGCGACGGCCACGCCGACGACGCCGAGCGGCAACTGGTAGATGCGGTCGGCATAGGCGAGCGACGACACCGCGCTGTTCTGTGCCGAGGCGATCGCCGTGCCGATCAGCTGGTTGATCTGCGTGATGCCGCCCGTGATCGCCGCCGGCAGCGCCAGGATCAGGAGCCGCTTGACGTTCGGCGTCATCTTCGGCCGGCGGAAGCCGATCGAGATGCCTGCATTGCGCACCGCGATCCAGACGATCGCGAGCTGCACGATGCCCGCCGCCAGCACGCCCCAGGACAGGCCGAAGCCGACATCATGGGCGTCCAACCCGTGATACCAGGCGTAACCCAGCACACTGATCAGGATGATGTTGAGGAAGGCGGGCGCGATCGCCGCCGCGAAATAGCGGCGCAGCGAGTTCAGCATGCCGGCCATCATGGCTCCGAGCGACATGCAGATCAGGTACGGGAACATGATCGTCGCCAGCCGTACCGTCGTCTCGAACTTGCCCGGAATGTCGGCAAAGCCCGGCGCCACCAGGTAGCGCACGATCAGCGGCATCGCGAGTTCCATCGCGATGGTCAGCGCCAAAAGCGCCGAAAACAGCACGCCGAACACTTCCTCCGAGAAGCGCTTGGCGCCCTCGTTGCCGTGCTGCTCGATCTCCTTGGCGAAGAGCGGCACGAAAGCGGCGTTGAAGGCGCCCTCGGCAAACAGCCGGCGGAAGGTGTTGGGAAACTGGAAGGCGGCGTTGAAGGCGTCGGCGACCGGCCCGGTGCCGAGGGCCGCCGCCATCAGCATCTCGCGGCCGAAACCTAGCGCGCGGCTCATCAGCGTGCCTGAAGCGACGGTGGCGAATTTCTTGACTAGGCTCATGCGGGGGACGACTGCCAGGGAAATTGCGTCAAATGGATGGTCACTCGGCCGCCGCCTTGGCCTTGCCGTTACGTTCCGACGGGTTGCCGTCCAGCGTATCGATCAGCCGCTTGTGGATGGTGGCGGTGCGCGTCGGGCTGTCGATCTTCTGGCCGGTGAGATCGGTGACGTAGAACGTGTCGATGACCTTCTCGCCGAAGGTGGTGATATGCGCCGAGGCGATGTCGAGCGACAGGTCGGAGAGCGTTCCGGTGATCTCGGACAGCAGGCCCGGCCGGTCCAGCCCCTCGACCTCGATCACCGAAAAACGGTTCGACAGCGTGTTGCGGATCTCGGCGCGCGGCGGAATGCGGAAGGCCTTGGCGCCGCGCTTCGGCTTGGTTCGCTTCTCGATCATTTCGGGCAGCCAGCTCTTGCCGGAGAGCACGTCCTCGATCAGCCGGCCGACGCGCTCGGCGCGGCGGCGCTCGTCCTCGTCGAGGTCGAACTCCCGGGAGATCAGGATGGTGTCGAGCGCGCGCCCGTCCGAGGTGGTGAAGATCTGCGCGTCGACGATGTTGCCGCCGGCAGCGGCGCACGCTCCGGCAATGATCGACAGCAGGCGCGGATGGTCCGGCGCCAGCACGGTCACCTCGGTCACCGCCTCGAATTCATGCGTCTTGACCATGGTGGCGAGCTTCTTGCCCGCGGCGTCCGCCTCGCGGACGAATTCGGCATGGCGCAGCTGATCGTTGAGGTCGACGGTCAGCAGGTAATTCTCATAATGCTGCGCGACATAGCGCTTGCGCTCCTTCGCTGGCCAGCTGGAAAGCGCCCCGGCCAGCCGTTCGCGTGCCGCGGCCGTGCGCTCGGCGCGCGAGACTTCGGAAAAACCGCCGGTCAGCAGCAGTTCGGTCTCGTAATAGAGCGTACGCAACAATTGCCCCTTCCAGCCGTTCCACACGCCCGGCCCGACGCCACGTATGTCGCACACGGTCAGGATTAAAAGCAGTTTCAGCCGCTCGACCGATTGCACGATCGAGGCGAAATCCTCGATCGTCTTGCGGTCGTTGAGGTCGCGCGTCTGCGCCGTCATCGACATCACGAGATGGTTCTCGACCAGCCAGGCGACGGTCTCGGTGTCGGCCGCCGACAATCCCATATGCGGGCAGATGCGCCGCGCGATCCTCGCCCCGGCTTCGGAATGGTCCTCCGGCCGGCCCTTGGCGATGTCGTGCAGAAGCACGGCGACATAGAGCGCCTCGCGGCTTTTCTTCAGCCCCGGCATCAGCGAATGCGACAGCGGATGCACTTTCGCGCCGTCGCCGCGCTCGATCTCGGCCAGCACGCCGATGCAGCGGATCAGATGCTCGTCCACCGTATAATGGTGGTACATCGAGAACTGCATCATGGCGACGATCTTGCCGAAGTCGGGGATAAGCCTGCCGAGCAGTCCCGCCTCGTTCATGCGCCTGAGATTGAGCTCGGCATTGCGGTCCGACGTCAGGATGTCGAGGAACAGCCGGTTGGCTTCCTCGTCGCGCCGGAGCGACTTGTTGACCAGGCCGAGCGAGCGGGTGAGCAGCTTCAGCGCATCGGGGTGGAACTCCAGCCCGTGCTTGTCGGCGAACCAGAAGAGCCGCAGCAGGTTGACCGGATCGCGCTCGAACACGCTGTCGTCGGCGATGTTGATACGGTGATTGTCGACGATGAAGTCGGAGGTGCCGGCGAGCTTGCGCTTGCGCCGCGAGAAGGTGAGGAAGATGCGGTTGAAGCCGGGCACATGCTTGGCCTGCTCTTCCTCGAGCGCCGCGCAGAAGATGCGGGTGAGGTCGCCGACATCCTTGGCGACGAGGAAATAGTGCTTCATGAAGCGCTCGACCGCCGAGAGGCCGGGATGCGTCGTATAGCCGAGACGTTCGGCGATCTCGCGCTGGATGTCGAAATGCAGCCGCTCTTCCGCCTTGCCGGTGAGGAAATGCATGTGGCAGCGCACCGCCCACAGAAAATCCTCGGCCTTCTGGAATTCGCGATATTCGGCCTCGGTGAAGACGCCCTTCTCGACCAGCTCCTCGCCGGTGCGCACGCGATAGAAGTATTTGCCGATCCAGAACAGCGTCTGCAGGTCGCGCAGGCCGCCCTTGCCGTCCTTGACGTTGGGCTCGACAAGGTAACGGCTCTCGCCTGCCTTGGCGTGACGATCGTCGCGCTCGGAAAGCTTGGCCTGGACATATTCCGGTCCGGTCGTGCGCACCACTTCATGATCGAAGCGGGTGAGCAGCTCGTCATAGAGCTTGTGTTCGCCCCACAGGAAACGCGCTTCGAGGATCGACGTGCGGATGGTGATGTCGCTGCGCGAGAGCCGGAGGCATTCCTCGATGTTGCGGGTGGCGTGGCCGACCTTCAGCCCCATGTCCCACAGCATGTAGAGCATGTATTCGACGATCTGCTCGCCCCACGGCGTCTGTTTGTAGGGAAGCAGGAACAAGAGGTCGATGTCGGAGCCCGGCGCCAGCGTGCCTCGGCCATAGCCGCCGACGGCCACGACCGCCATGCGCTCGGCCGCGGACCGGTTCTTGACCCGGTAGACATGGGTGGCGGCGAAATCATAGAGCGCCCGGATCAGCTCATCCATCAGATGCGAGAGCCGCTCGGCGCAGGCATTGCCGCCGCCATCCTCCTTGAGCATCGCCTCGGCGATCTTTCGCCCGTCCGCCAGCCTGGCTTTGAGCAATTGCAGGACGGCCGTGCGGACGGCCGGTCCCGAACCGTCGCCGCCGCTCGCCGCCGTCAGCGCGGTCAAGTCGCGGCGCAGCGCGTCGCCATCGATGATTTCGTCGAGTTTCAGGGAGATCTTTGCCATTCGGCGGCGTCTATAGCCTGTTTTCGCGGCGCTGTGTATGGGCGGGCCGCCGCGTTTCCTGTCGCATGCGATCGGCGCCATACGAGGCCGGATGGCGAAAGTTCCAAAAATTCGAACCGCCCCTTGACCTTCCAGTAGCTGGAAGGACTACCTCCGCCTCAAGTTCGAAATTCGAGGCGTTGTCATGAGCCATTCCGACCACCACCATCACCGTCATGCGCATGGCGGAGCCTGTTGTTCCGCCAAGGATGCCGCGCCTGCCGCCGATGCAGTGATTCGAGATCCTGTCTGCGGCATGACGGTCGATCCCGCCGCCGGCAAGCCGACGGCCGAGCATGGCGGCAGGACATTCCACTTCTGCAGCGAGCGCTGCCGCACGAAATTCGAGGCTGGGCCGGAAGCGTATCTTGCCGCCACCGATCCGGTTTGCGGCATGAGCGTAGACCGCGCCAGCGCGACGCATTTTTCACGTCATGAAGGGCAGGGCTACTATTTCTGCTCCGCCGGTTGCAAAGGCAAGTTCGAGGCGGAGCCGGCAAAATACCTTGCCGGCCGGCCCGAGCCGCAGCCAATGCCCAAGGGCACGCAATACACCTGCCCGATGCACCCCGAGATCGTCCGCGACAAGCCCGGCTCGTGCCCGATCTGCGGCATGGCGCTGGAGCCGATGGGCGTGCCGACGGGCGAGGAAGGCCCGAATCCCGAGCTCGTCGACTTCACGCGCCGTCTCTGGGTCAGCGCGCTGCTCTCCGTGCCGCTCCTGATGATCGCCATGGCGCCGATGCTGGGCTTCAGCTTCGAGACCCTCATCGACGGCCGCACGAAGACCTGGGTGGAACTCGCGCTGGCAAGCCCCGTCGTGCTGTGGGCGGCATTTCCGTTCTTCCATCGCGGTTGGGACTCGATCCTGAACCGCAGCCCCAACATGTGGACGCTGATCTCGCTGGGCGTCGGCGCCGCCTACCTTTTCAGCCTTGTGGCGACGCTGTTTCCCGATGTCTTCCCGCACCAGTTCCGCGGCCATGACGGCGCCGTGCCGGTCTATTTCGAGGCCGCCGCCGTCATCGTCGCGCTGGTCTTCCTCGGCCAGGTGCTGGAACTCAGAGCCCGCGAGCGCACCGGTTCGGCCATCCGCGCCCTGCTCGACCTTGCGCCGAAGACGGCGCGGCTGATCGGTGACGACGGCGCGGAGAAAGACGTGCCGCTCGACACAGTCAAGACAGGCGCCCGGCTCCGCGTCCGTCCCGGCGACGCCGTGCCGGTCGACGGCATCGTGCTGGAGGGCCGCTCGGCGATCGATGAATCCATGATCACCGGCGAGTCGCTGCCGGTCGAAAAGACCGAAGGCGACGCGCTCACCGGCGGCACGCTGAACAAGAACGGCTCGCTCGTCATGCGCGCCGAGAAGGTCGGCGCCGAGACGACGTTGTCGCGCATCGTCGAACTGGTCGCCAAGGCGCAGCGCTCGCGCGCGCCGATCCAGGGTCTGGCCGACCGCGTCTCCTTCTATTTCGTCCCGGCCGTCGTGCTGGTCGCTGTCCTGGCCTTCATCGCCTGGGCTGTCTTCGGTCCCGAGCCCAGCTTGATCTTCGCCATCGTCTCGGCGGTGTCGGTGCTGATCATCGCCTGTCCCTGCGCGCTCGGCCTCGCGACGCCGATGTCGATCATGACGGCGACCGGGCGCGGCGCGCACGCCGGCGTGCTGATCAAGGAAGCGGCGGCGCTGGAGCGTTTTTCTTCCGTCGACACGCTGATCGTCGACAAGACCGGCACGCTGACGGAGGGCAAGCCGCAACTCACCGATGTCGTCGCGGCCGGGGAGATCGATGAGAACGAGCTGCTGGCCTTCGCCGCCGCGCTCGAAAAGGGCTCGGAGCATCCGCTGGCCGAGGCGATCGTCGACGGTGCCGCCGCGCGCGGCCTGAAGCTGGCCGACGCGGCCGATTTCGAAGCCGCCACCGGCAAGGGCGTTTCGGGCACGGTTTCGGGCAGGAAGATCGCGCTCGGCAATGCGGCAATGATGGCGGACCTCGGCATAGAGACGCCGGCGGCCAGTGCCGAGGCGATGCAGGGCGAGGGCAAGACGGCCATGTTCGTCGCCGTCGACGGCAGGTTCGCCGGCATCGTCGCAGTGGCCGACCCGGTAAAGGCAACGACAGCCGAGGCGATCAGGGCCCTGCACGACAAAGGCCTGCGCATCATCATGGCGACGGGTGACAACGAGCGCACGGCAAAAGCGATCGCCGCCAGGCTCGGCATCGACGAGGTGCGCGCCGGCCTGCTGCCCGATCGCAAGAGCGCGCTGGTGGAAGAACTGCGTGGCAAGGGCGCCGCCGTCGCGATGGCCGGTGATGGTGTCAACGACGCGCCGGCGCTTGCCAGCGCCGATGTCGGCATCGCCATGGGCACCGGCGCCGATGTCGCGGTCGAGAGCGCCGGCATCACACTGGTCAAGGGCGACCTCAACGGCATCGTGAGGGCGCGTGCGCTCGCCCAGGCGACGCTCCGCAACATCCGCCAGAACCTGTTCTTCGCCTTCCTCTACAACGTGCTTGGCGTGCCGATCGCGGCCGGCGTGCTCTATCCGCTCACCGGCACGCTTTTGTCGCCGATGCTGGCGGCGGCGGCGATGAGCTTGTCGTCGGTGTCGGTGATCGCCAACGCTTTGCGGCTGAGAACATTGAAACTCTGAGCGAAGCCCCCAGATACGCTATCCAATAGAAGGAGACCTGAATGACCTTGGCCAAGAAAATCGTGCTGCTGTTGATGGCCGCCGGAATGCTGCTTGCCGTCTTTCTCGAAAGTGTGCCGGCCTCGTCGGAGGAGATGAAGCACGACATGTCCAAGATGGCGATGGGCGCCCAGAGCCCGGCCACCGTCGGCTACGAGGCGGCGATGAAGAAGATGCACAAGGACATGATGATCAAATACACCGGCAATGCCGACGTCGACTTCGTCCGCGGCATGATCCCGCATCATCAGGGCGCCATCGACATGGCCAAGGTGGTGATCGCCAACGGCAAGGATCCGGAAATCCGCAAGCTCGCCGAAGGCGTCGTCGCCGCGCAGGAAGCCGAGATCAAGGAAATGCAGGACTGGCTCGCCAAGCATCCGGCGAACTAGCCACCGCGGGAAATCCGGCCGGCCAGGAGGCCTACGGTGTGGATTTTTGATTGTGGCTGTGTTGCGATCCGGCCCCACGCGGAGAGAGCCATGCCCCCGTCAATCAACCGTTCGTCGATCAGAACCATGAAGCTGCCGTCCGGCGAGGCCGTTCCGGTGCTTGGCCAAGGCACCTGGAAGATGGGCGAGGACCGGCGCCGCCATGCCGATGAGGTCGCGGCGCTGAAGCTCGGCCTCGACCTCGGCATCACGCTCATCGACACCGCCGAAATGTATGCCAGCGGCGGCGCCGAGCAAGTGGTGGCCGAGGCCATCGCCGGGCGCCGCGACGAAACCTTCCTGGTCTCCAAGGTGCTGCCTTCCAACGCCTCGCGCTCCGGCGTGAAACGCGCCTGCGAGAACAGCCTGAAGCGCCTCGCCACCGACCGCATCGATCTCTATCTGCTGCATTAGCCGGGCAGCGTACCTCTGACCGAAACAGTCGAGGCCTTCGAGGCGCTGAAGGCCGAAGGCAACATCCGCCACTGGGGCGTCAGCAATTTCGACACCGACGAGATGGAAGAACTGGTCGGCTTGGCCAATGGCGGCAATGTCCAGACCAACCAGGTGCTCTACAATCTCTCGCGGCGCGGGCTCGAATTCGACCTTGCGCCGTGGAGCCGCAAGCGCGGCATTCCGCTGATGGCCTATTCGCCGGTCGAGCAGGGCGCGCTGGCGCGCAACAGCAGGCTCGAGGCGGTCGCTGCCCGCCACAGCGCCACCGCCGCGCAGATCGCGCTCGCTTGGGTAATGGCGCAGGACGGCGTCATCGCCATTCCGAAGGCCGGCCGGCGGGAGCATGTCCGCCAGAACGCCGCCGCGCTCGAAATCAAACTGACGCCTGAGGATTTCGCCGAGCTCGACCGCGCCTTCGCGCCGCCGACGCGCAAGCGCGGCCTGGAAATGATCTGACCGAAACCTGAATTGGCAATCGCGGTAGAAGAGAGCAAGCGTTGGAACGAGTTTCTGCCGGGCCGCATCATACGACCTACAAGCTCGGGGACATCAGGGTCACATCATTGCGCGACGGCTATGTCGACATGCCGGTCAGGCGGTTGCGCCAGCCGGGAGACAAGCCCTTCGGCAATGATCTCCCGCCGCTGGTCCCGCTCTTCGATGGCGCGCTCAGATTGTCGGTCAATGCCTTTGCCGTCGATGACGGCCACGAGATCACGCTGATCGATACGGGATCTTCGAACGCCTGGCACCCGACGATGGGGTTCCTGCCGCAGGCGCTGAGCGAAGCGCGGATTGCGATCGATCGGATTCGCACGGTTGCCTTCACCCACACGCATCTCGACCATATCCACGGGCTTGTTCTTGCCGATGGTGGAGACGGTTTCCCGCGGCTCTCTCGGCTGCTCGTGCCCCGAGCCGAGCTCGACATGTTCCGGTCGGAAGCGAGGTTGCGCCGCTTTCATGATCGGGCACAGCCTTTGGACCCGGGACAGCGCCTGAGCGCGAATATCGAAGCGATCGCCGCGCCGGGTCATGAAATCGGCCATACCGCCTTTCGTGTCGCGAGCGGCGGCGAAACGTTGTTGGTCTGGGGCGACCTCGTGCATGTGCCGTCGCTTCAGTTCGATCGGCCGGAGATCACGTGGGAATTCGACGCCGACCAGGAACAGGCGCGGGCGACCCGGCTGCGGATATTGGGCCTTGCCGCCGACAACGCCTGGTGCGTTGCGGGAGCGCATCTCGATTCACCGGGCGTCGGCTGGATCTTTCGAACCGAGACAGCCTTCCGCTTCGAACCCTTGTAGGAGCCTTGGCTAGACCTCAGCCGGCAACCCAAGCCGCACCCGCAGCCGCCGCGATGCCCTTGAAAATACGTCGAGGTCATTGGCGGCGCGGGCAAGCGTCAGTGCACCCTGGATGGCGGCGACGGCTTCCTCGGCCAGCTCGCCGGCTTCGCCCGGCCGGTGCCCGGATCGCTCCAGCGCATCGGCAAGATGCGTCACCCAGCGGCCGAAGTAGTCCCTTATCTGGCCGGCGAAAAGGTCGCGCGATTCATCCAGCGCGAAGGCGCCGATCAGGCAGACCCGGCGCCCCGAGCGGAAATAGCTGTCCGTGGCTGCAAGCATGTGCTCGATTCCCGCCGGGGGATCGGCGTTGTCGCGCAGGGGCGCGAAGACATTGTCCTCGAACCAGGCGGCGATATGGGCAATGACGGCCCGAGCCATCTCCTCCTTACCGCCGGGAAAGAAGTGATAGAGGCTTCCCTTGCCGAGCCCCGTCGCCTCGCCGATCAAGGCCAGGCTGGCGCCCTCATAGCCGTGCTCGCGGAAAACTTCCGCAATCATCCCCAGCAACTCGTCGCGATCTGGAGCAATGCGCCGCATCCTTGCTCAATCTTCTTGTTCAAGCATGATCTCTTCCGAAAACCGCTTCACACTTTTCGGGATCATGCTTTAGAGCCCGAGTTGCGAAAGACCGGGATGGTCGTCCGGCCGGCGGCCGAGCGGCCAATGATACTTTCGTTCGTTTTCAGCGATAGGCAGGTCGTTGATGCTCGCCACGCGGCGTCGCATCAGCCCGGCTTCGTCGAATTCCCAGTTCTCATTGCCGTAGGAGCGGAACCAGTGGCCGCTGTCGTCGCGCCATTCATAGGCGAAGCGCACCGCGATGCGGTTGTCGTTCCAGGTCCACACCTCCTTGATCAAGCGGTAGTCGAGCTCGCGCGCCCATTTGCGCGTGAGAAAGCCGACGATCTCGCCGCGGCCAGAGACGAATTCGGCCCGGTTCCGCCAAACGCTGTCCTCGGTATAGGCGAGCGAGACCCGATCCGGGTCGCGGCTATTCCAGGCGTCCTCCGCGAGGCGTGCCTTTTGTGCTGCTGTCTCGGCCGTGAACGGCGGCAATGGCGGACGGCTCATAGGGGTCTCCCGTTGGTCTCAATCATCAAATCGATGATTGTACTGATCGGTACAATGAGTCAAGGGCTAGTCTGGTTGGATTGCTTCATCGCCAGCGCCCCCACTGCCAAGTTCGCTCTAGCACCGATGAGTATCAGGCATTGGCTTTTCGTATCATCGATGTCAGTTCGTAGACTCTTTGTTTCAAATCCATCACGGCAAAGTCAGCGGGTTTCTCGCAAATCAGTTTGGCTACCCTGACCTTGTCAACTTTCTCTTCGATCAAATCAGAGTCATTCGTTCCCGATTGAGCTCTGCGTCTTCGGGTGGGTGCTGTTCTATAGAAGAAGAGGGCGTGATCGAATGCGCCGCCAGCTGCCGGTTTGTCATACACGGGGGTATAAAGTTTTTTTACCGCTCGTTGAAGCTCAGCGTGTTCGACATAGTTCTCGATTTCTCGACCCTTAGTAATCCAGCAAAGGCCAGAACCTGCGCTCAACTCTTCCTTAAGTCGCCTCTTCGTTTCATTGATTTTCGCCGCGGCGTTGGGTTTGTCACTATCCATCACAAGGGCTAAATGCTGGTTCAGCGAACGCAAACCAATAAACTCTTTAATCTCGTCTGAATCGGCGCTGAGATGGCTCAGCAAACGGCCGCCATAGAACATAATTGAGTAGTGAACTCCCTCAATGAAGCCTGGCTCCGCTGTGGAAATCCAATGCTTTATATAAATGCGATCAGAGGGTCCTTCGACCCAAATTACGGCGTTTGATTGGACAATGTCCGATGCCTTGTACCCGAGGTCGACACAAATGTTGTGGCGGTCGCTTTTTAGTATCGACTCTTGGATACGAGTCTGCTCGCTGTCGTTGCGTACATGAAATATAGCTGCCCCCGGCGTGTCGATGAAGCTCGCCGAATGCGTCGCAATAAAATACTGATTGCTGGTGAATTTATTAAGGTAGGAAACTAGTTCCCGCTGCAATATCGGATGCATGTGTATCTCGGGCTCTTCGATACAAACGATGCTTCCTTCGGTTATGGTACAAAACGCAGCGATCATTATTACTTCGTGGATGCCCATCCCCAGGGAGCTTAGAGGTAGGACCTTATTGTCCATATGTACGAGAACGTGTTCACGATCATGAGGAATCTCGATATGGGCTGCATATTTTCCGGTTACTTGTTGGAGAAACATATTGATTTTATCGAATAAGTTTCGCTCATGGCGCTTGTCGTGGTCTGGGCTCTGAATTTCAGCGAGTCTATCTATTAGTCCCCCACCGCTAAAATCGTTGAACTCGGTGCCACTTTTTCCAATTTGCCTCAATGCAGGAATCATCCTAACCGGCGGCAGTGAGACAGATTGTACTCGTGCTAATACTTTGAGGGTTTCCGGCACCCAATGCTGTTGCAATCCACCGCCTGTATGGTTCGTTAGACACTGCCACAGCCTATTCCAGGCTCCGTCACCTATCACTTTGCGCCATTCTTGAATTTCCTTCTGGCGATCGATCACCCAAAGGTCATTTTGGCTGCCATCACGACGCAACCAAATTGAACCTTCATCAATGAGTGCAGATGCAATGGTTTCGATGGCTCCAGCAGAGCTTTGTCTATGCCCCTCACTGGTGATACTTTTTAGAGCCGATGCAATAAATTCATCCGCGGGTACGCCGATAGCGACAGCCAACTGCCCTGTCACCTTTCCACGGTGCTGCTCAAGAGGGGACAAATTTAGATATTTTCGATCACGTGATGACGTATAACTCGTGATATGATCATGTATAAAGTTGAGTACAGTGGATTTTCCAGAATTATTTGAGCCAATAAAAAAATTGAAATCCTTGAAAGGACACATCGTCTGAGTGTCACTCCCAATTCCTCTATAAAATTGAAGGCGAAGTCCTTTCAGAAAGGTTCTCAATTTATGTTACCATAATTCGATTGATGATTTGGCTGAGATAGAAAGCGTCAATCTCTCTGCCTATCCAGATTAAGCCCCTTCAACCGGTAGAGCGCCTCCAGCGCCTCCCTTGGCGTCATCTCGTCCGGATTGATCGCGCCGAGCGCCTCGCCCAGCGCATCGCTCTTCACCGGCTTCGCCGCCTCGCGCTTCACCGCCACCGAAAACAGCGGCAGGTCGTCGACCAGGCGGTTGGTCTTGCCCGAGACCTCGCCTTCCTCGAGTTGGTGCAATACTTCCTTGGCGCGAGCGACCACGGCTTCCGGCAGGCCGGCGAGCCGCGCCACCTGCACGCCGTAGGATCGGTCGGCGGCCCCCTTGCCGACCTCGTGCAGGAAGACGACGTCGCCCTCCCACTCCTTGACCCGCATGGTGACGTTGGCGAGCCGTGGCAGCTTGCCGGCCAGCGCGGTCATTTCATGGAAATGCGTGGCGAAGATCGCGCGGCAGCGGTTCTTCTCGTGCAAGTATTCGACCGCCGCCCAGGCGATCGACAACCCGTCGAAGGTGGCGGTGCCGCGACCGATCTCGTCGAGGATCACCAATGCCCGCTCGCCCGCCTGATTGAGGATCGCCGCCGTCTCGACCATTTCGACCATGAAGGTTGAGCGGCCGCGCGCCAGGTCGTCCGAGGCGCCGACCCGCGAGAATAGCCGGTCGACGACGCCGATATGGGCGCTTTGCGCCGGCACGAAGGAACCGGTCTGCGCCAGGATGGCGATCAGCGCATTCTGCCTCAGGAACGTCGATTTACCGCCCATGTTCGGGCCGGTGAGCAGCCAGATGGCGCCGGCCTTGGCGCCACCCTCGGGCGACAGGTCGCAATCATTGGCGACGAAAGGCCCTTCCCCGGAACGCCTGAGCGCCTGTTCGACCACCGGGTGGCGCCCGCCGGCAATTTCGAAGGCGAGGCTGGCATCGACCAGCGGCCGGCACCAGGCCTCGCTTTCCGAAAGCAGCGCCAATGCCGCCGACACGTCCAGAACGGCAAGCGCCTCGGCGCCGGTGCGGATGCTGTCCGCCGCACCCACCACTTCCGCCGTCAGCCGGTCGAAGGCGGCGAGCTCGATGCCGAGCGCCTTGTCAGCGGCGTTGGCGATCTTCGTTTCCAGTTCCGCCAGTTCCGTCGTCGTGAAACGCATGGCGTTGGCCATGGTCTGGCGATGGATGAAGCGCGCCTTGGCGGCGTCGCTGCCGGTCATGATCGAATGGTGGTTGGCCGTCACCTCGATGTAATAGCCAAGCACATTGTTGTGCCGGATCTTCAGCGAACGGATGCCAGTCTCCTCGATCAGCGAACGCTCCAGCCCGGCGATCACTTTTCGCGATTCGTCGCGCAGCGCCCGCATCTCGTCGAGTTCGGCATGATAGCCGGCGCGCACGAAGCCGCCGTCGCGCCTGATCAGTGGCAACTCGTCGTCGAGCGCTTCGCTGAGATGCCGGGCAAGCGCCTCGGGCAGGGCTTTGATCGCGGCAAGCGCGGCGGCGGGCTCGGCGGGCAGGGCGGCCGCCGAGAACAGTTCGGCGATGGCGCCCGCCGCCTCAAAGCCGGCGCGCAAGGCACCGAGGTCCCGCGGCCCACCGCGGTTGAGCGCCAGGCGGGAAAGCGCCCTTGGCATGTCGGCGACGCCTTTCAGGCTCGCCCGCAGGCCCTGGCAAAGCCGCGTTTCCGAGCGGAAGAAGGAGACCGAATCCAGTCGTGCCGCGATCGCCGCCGGGTCGGTCAACGGCGCCATCAGCCGGTCGGCCAGCAATCGCGCACCGCCGCCGGTTACCGTGCGGTCGATCGCCTTGAACAGCGAGCCGTCGCGGCTGCCCGACAACGTGCGCAGCAATTCCAGATTGGCGCGCGTCGCCGGGTCGATGAACAGCGTCGAGCCCTGCTCTTCGCGCTCGGGGCGCGACAAGGGCGGGCGCTCCGCTTTCTGCGTCTTTTCGACATAGGCAATAGTGCCCGAGATCGCCGACAGCTCGGCGCGCGAGAACGTGCCGAAACTGTCCGGCGTCGCCACCTCGAAGAAGCGCGCGATGCGGCTCGTGGCCGAAGCCGAATCGAACAGCGAAGGAGGTTGCGGGTTGGCGACCCGGCCCAGCACGTCGAAGACAGGCCTGAGTTCCGGATCGTGGAACACCGGCTCGGCGACGATCAGCTCGCGTGGATCGACGCGAAAAATGTCTGCAAGCAGCCGCTCGGCGCTCGTCTCGGCAACGCGGAAGGCGCCGGTAGAAATGTCGATCCAGGCCAACGCGAAGCTCGCCTGGTTCCCCGCTGTACCGCCTTTGACGCGCCCCAGCGCCATCAAAAAACTCGATTCCGAGGGCGCGAGCAGCTTGTCCTCGGTGATGGTGCCGGGCGTGACCAGCCGCACCACGTCGCGCCGCACCACCGATTTGGAGCCGCGTTTCTTGGCTTCGGCCGGATCCTCGATCTGTTCGCACACGGCAACGCGGAACCCTTGCGCGATCAGCTTCTGCAGATAATCGTCCGCGGCATGCACCGGCACGCCGCACATCGGGATGTCATGCCCCTGGTGCTTGCCGCGCTTGGTCAAGACGATCCCGAGCGCCTGGCTCGCCTTCTCCGCGTCGTCGAAGAACAGCTCGTAGAAATCGCCCATGCGGTAGAACAGCAGCGAATCCGGGTTCGCCGCCTTGATCTCGATGAATTGCTCCATCATCGGCGTGATGACGCCCGTGGCGGGCGCCAGGGTCGTCGTCTCCTGGGCGTCTGGATCGGTCGGCATGTGCATGTTCATGCCGGAACGCTAGCAGATCGGCCAGCCGGGTTTAATGCCGGGCGCTCGAAAAGCAGGGGAAAGCCAGCAATCGTGCTGCCAGATGCCGTCGCAGTGCCGTGCCTCAAGCAACCCGTCCGCATTGAATGAGCTTTGCCGCGCTTGGCGGTTTACAGCGGCCGCCTCTGGCCTTAGTCGTGGAATCCATAAGGAAGCACCCATGCAAGCGGTGCCGTGCAAGGCGAGGAAATCAAAGCATCATGGCCAGGAAAACCGAAAGCAGCGGCCCCTCCGTCAGTCCCGAGGAGGCGTTGGAATTCCACGCCATGGGGCGGCCAGGCAAGCTGGAGATCGTCGCCACCAAGCCGATGGCGACGCAACGCGATCTGAGCCTCGCCTATTCGCCGGGCGTCGCCGTTCCGGTGCGCGCCATCGCCGAGGATCCGAGCCGCGCCTTCGACTATACGACGCGTGGCAACATGGTGGCCGTCATCTCCAACGGCACCGCCATCCTTGGCCTCGGCAATCTCGGCGCGCTGGCCTCGAAGCCGGTGATGGAAGGCAAGTCGGTGCTGTTCAAGCGCTTCGCCGACGTCGATTCCATCGACCTCGAAGTCGACACCGAGGATGCCGACGAGTTCATCAATTGCGTGCGCTTCCTCGGGCCGTCCTTCGGTGGCATCAATCTCGAGGATATCAAGGCGCCGGAATGCTTCATCATCGAGCAGCGGCTGCGCGAGCTGATGGACATCCCCGTCTTCCACGACGACCAGCACGGCACCGCCATCATCTCGGCCGCCGGTTTGATCAACGCGCTGGAGATCACCGGCCGCGACATGAAGACCACCAGGATGGTCTGCAACGGCGCGGGTGCGGCCGGCATCGCCTGCATCGAATTGATGAAGGCGATGGGCTTTGCCCCGGAAAACATCATCCTGTGCGACACCAAGGGCGTCGTCTACCAGGGCCGCGCCGAAGGCATGAACCAATGGAAGTCGGCGCACGCGGTCAAGACCGAGGCGCGCAGCCTGGCCGAGGCACTGGACGGCGCCGACGTCTTCCTCGGCCTGTCCGCCAAGGGAGCGCTCACCACCGCCATGGTACAGTCGATGGCAAAGCACCCGATCATCTTCGCCATGGCCAACCCCGATCCGGAGATCACGCCGGAGGAAGTGGCCGAGATCCGCACCGACGCCATCATGGCCACCGGCCGCTCGGACTACCCCAACCAGGTCAACAATGTGCTGGGCTTCCCCTACATTTTTCGCGGCGCGCTGGATGTGCGCGCCACCACCATCAATGACGACATGAAGATCGCCGCGGCCCGTGCGCTGGCCGAGCTCGCCCGCCAGGACGTGCCGGACGATGTCGCCGCCGCCTATCAGGGCAACCGGCCGAAATTCGGCGCCAACTACATCATCCCGGTGCCCTTCGATCCGCGCCTGATCTCGGCGATCCCGCTGGCGGTGGCGAAGGCCGCGATGGAATCCGGGGTCGCCCGCAAGCCGATCCTCGATCTCGACCGCTACGCGCAGGAGCTGTCCGCACGCCGCGATCCGATCGCCTCGACCTTGCAGCGCATCTACGACCGCGTGCGCCGCCAGCCCAAGCGCATCGTCTTCGCCGAGGGCGAGGAAGAGCAGGTGATGCGCGCCGCCGTCTCCTATGTGAACCAGAAGCTCGGCACCGCGATCCTGCTCGGCCGCGACGACGTCATCAAGGACAATGCCAGGAATGCCGGCATCGACCTGAACAAGCAGGGCATCGAGATCATCAACGCCAGGCTGTCGCGCCGCAACGGCATCTACACCGACTATCTCTACGAGCGCATGCAGCGGAAGGGTTTTCTGTTCCGCGACTGCCAGCGCCTGATCAACAACGACCGCAACCATTTCGCTGCCTGCATGGTGGCGCTGGGCGACGCCGACGGCATCGTCACCGGCGTCACCCGCAACTATTCCACCGCGCTCGACGACGTGCGCCGCATCATCGACGCCAAGCCCGGCCACCGGGTCATCGGCGTGTCGATCGTGCTCGCGCGGGGCCGCACCGTTCTTGTCGCCGACACCGCCGTGCACGACATGCCGAACGCCGAGCAGATCGCCGACATCGCCGAGGAGGCGGCCGGCTTTGCCCGCCGCATGGGCTATGAGCCGAGGCTGGCCATGCTTGCCTACTCGACCTTCGGCCATCCGCAGGGCGAGCGCTCGGAACGCGTGCAGGAAGCGGTGCGCATCCTCGACAAGCGCCGCGTCGATTTCGAGTATGACGGCGAGATGGCGGCCGACGTGGCGCTTAACCCGCGCGCCATGGCGCAATATCCGTTCATCCGGTTGACCGGCCCAGCCAACGTGCTGATCATGCCGGCATTCCACTCGGCCTCGATCTCGACCAAGATGCTGCAGGAGCTCGGCGGCTCGACCGTCATCGGCCCGCTGCTGGTCGGCTTGAACAAACCGGTCCAGATCGTGTCGTTGAACGCCAAGGACTCAGACATCGTCAACATGGCGGCGATCGCCGCCTATACGGCGGGGAATTGACGCGCCGGCGCGCCGGCTTTCGCCGAAGTCGAAAAAGCAAGAAGGCCCGCGGCGGCTGCCGCGGGCCTTCTTTTTGATCGTGAGGCCTAGATCAGAAACTGCGCTGGAAGCGGACCATGCCGCCGACGCTGTCCTTCTTGTCGGCCTTGGTAAAGTTGCCGTAGATGGTGCCGTCGTCGAAGTGGCCGAAATGGTCCCAGTCGACTTCGGTCGTGATCGTGAAGCCCGGAACGATGGTATAGGCAACGTTCGCCGCCAAAGCGTAGTTCTTGTCGTCGTCAGCCGAAGCCTGGACGTTGAACGCCACCTTGTCGGTGAACTTGTAGGTGCCGCCGCCCCACACGGCCCAGTTGCCGCCCCACGGCTTGTAGAAGCCGCGACCGCCGGCCGGGATAGCCCAGGTCGCGTCGGTGAGATTGTCATCGGTGCCGTAGCCGGCCATGATGAACAGCGACAGCTGCTTGTTGACATTGACGTCCACGCGGACCTTGCCGGCGACTTCCTCGTAGTTGCTGTCGTAAGCCACGACGCCGGTGATCGCACCCCAGTCCTGCTTGTACTTCACGCCGCCGACGACATGCGGGACGTAGCTGTCGATCGTGCCGACCTTGCCCGAACCCTCTTCGAGCGAGACCACGCCGGTGAAGCCGTTGCCGGCGTCGAAGTAGTACTGGACGACGTTGGTGTCCTTGATGCCGTACGGGATGATCGTATCCTGGATGACGCTGCCGGCGTAGCCGATGAACGTGTCATAAGCCGATTCATCCTTACCGACGCGCAGACCGCCGAGCTGGATCCAGGCAAAATTCAGCGTAGGGGCGCTGTTGTGGGCGGTGTTGTACGGGGTGATCGCATTGGAGTTGGCGAAGTTCCAGCGGGTCTCGGTGTACGTCTTCAACGTGCCGAGTTCGGTTTCCTGGCCGGTCCAGGTCTTCAGCGTGAAGCGGGTCTTCTTGTAGAAGGTGTGCTGCGGGTCGCCATCCTCGTGGTCGGCGGTGACCGCTCCGTCGAACGAGCCGACGTCGCCAACGCCGATGTCGTAACGGATGTAGCCGCCGACGCGCAGGCAGGTCTCGGTGCCGGGGATGTAGAAGTAACCCGCGCCGTAGACGTCGCAGATCTTCACGTATTCGGCCGGTTCCGGCTCGGCGACGGTAACCGCGTCGGCGGCACGGGCGCCCGAAACTGCGATCAGGGCCGCAGCGGAGCCGAGAAGAAGGCTCTTGATGTTCATTTTCTTGAATCTCCAGTCAAAGGTTCAAGACAGGCCTGACATGCCGTTCGGCTTTTGCCACCCCCGTCCCCATCGTGAAAAAGTGCGCGCACCGGCGCCGCTTCTTCGCCTTGGACATGGCCTAATCGGTGGGCTCGTACAACAGAGATTGTGTCGGAAAGGCGGCTTTTTGACTCTTATAGAAGTCTTGTTGCCCAAATATCACGTCACATATCTGAAAAAATGGGACATTCTGAACAATAAGTACAATCGAAACGCCGGAAAAGCTGTAAAATGTGCCAAATGTGCCAATTATTACAGTTTTATGACGGATGATTTGTCGAATAAAGTTCTAAAATAGCGGACTAAGGTGGAAAGATCGACTCCTGAAGCCAGGGTCAGGCCAAGGTGCGGGCGGCGCCGAGCACATCCTCGACCATGTCTTCCCGCAACATCTCGATGGGAACGCGGCCTTCGAGCTCGGCCGATGGCCGGGTCAGCCAGAACCAGGCCAGCCTCGGATTGGTGATCGCCGACAACACCTCGCTTATACCCGGGACCGGCCTGCCGTCGACGAACTGGGCCAGCGGGAAGACATGCTTGCGGCCGCCCTTGCGCAGGGCAACGACCTCGCCGCGTCTTTGCCAGCGATGCAGCGTGGAACGCGGGATACGGAGCTTCTCTTCCAGATAGGTTGAGCCGGCGACCTCGCCGGCCCAATCCTCGATCGGCATCGACTGGAGATCGGCGGCACGTTCCGGGACATTTTGAGGCCTTCCCGCTTCCACCGGCATGCGCTCGGAAGCCTGATCGGACACCGCTGAACCACCGCTCGCGATTCTTCCCGACATCGTACGGAAGAATTCGGAGACGAGCGCGGTCCAGTCGCCCTTGAATGAATCGATTGCGAGGCGCTGCGTCCGCGGCAGGAAGGGAAGGGCGGCCGCCACGCCGCCGGCGAGCGCACTGGCTGAAACCAGGGCTTGTGCATCCAGCAGGACACCGTGCTGCATCAGTGCCTGCTGTACGGCCTCCGTCACTAGGCCTGCCAGGGTCTCTTGCGAAATCCCCTCGGGCGGGATCTGAAATCTGGTCATGCGTTCGACTTGTGGCCCCGCTCCTCCCCGGCGCAGGCGGTTGCTGAAATTCTATCGTGGAAAGCAAAAATCGCGGCGGCAACGGACACCGCGGCCCCGCAGGTTGCTGGCTTGCATCTTCACACCCCTGGTTTGGCGCGCCGAAATGTCAGTCGCGGAACGCCTCATCTTGCGTGTAGGAGCGCTCTATGACAGGGGCGCGACAGACGGCCTGTTTTGCAGCCCGCTCGCGATGACGCAACGGTACTGCCCGACACCGGCCGGCTTTGCTGGACCGCCTAAAGCAAACCTGCCTGCTCGGCTTCCAGGCGCAAGCTCTGGCGCGGACGCGGGCCGATCTGCTGGATCACCAGCCCGGCGGCCAGCGAGCCGAGGTCGCCGCAATCCTTGAGGCTGCGTCCGGTGGTGTAGCCGTAAAGGAAGCCGGCGGCATAGAGATCGCCGGCGCCGGTCGTGTCGACCAGTTCCTTGATCTTCGTCGCCTGGATGGTGACGGTCTCGTCGCCGCGCACGATGACCGAGCCTTTCTCGGAACGGGTGACGGCGGCTATTCTGCAATCCCTGCGGATGGCGTCGAGCGCCTCCTCGAAGGAAGCGGTCTGGTAGAGCGACTTGATCTCATGGCTGTTGGCAAAGACGATGTCGACGGTGCCCGAACGCATCAGTTCGAGGAACTCGTCGCGGTAGCGGTCGACGCAAAAGGAATCCGACAGTGTCATCGACACTTCGCGGCCCGCCGCATGCGCCAGCTTCGCCGCCTGGCGGATGGCTTCCTTGGCGCGCGGCGGATCCCACAGATAACCCTCGAAATAGGTCACCTTGGCGCCGGCCGCCTTGTCGGCCTCGACATCCTCGGGACCAAGCTCGACACAGGCGCCGAGATAGGTGTTCATCGAACGCTCGCCGTCGGGTGTGACGAAGATCATCGAGCGCGCCGTCGGCGGTTGCCCCTCGAGCGGCCCGGTATCGAAGGCGACGCCTTGGGCCTGGATGTCGTGCGTGTAGATTTCGCCAAGCGCGTCTTTCGACACCTTGCCGAAGAAGGCGGCCCGTCCGCCAAGGCTGGCGACGCCGGCCGCGGTGTTGCCGGCGCTGCCGCCGGAAGCCTCGATCGCCGGTCCCATGCGGCTGTAAAGCAATTCGGCGCGCTTGGCGTCGATGAGGTTCATCGCGCCCTTGATGATGCCGTTGGTTTCGAGAAAGGCCTCGTCGCACTGCGCGATGATGTCGACAATGGCATTGCCGATGCAAAGCACGTCATATTCCGGCATCAAAATCTCCGCCAAGGAACCACCCGGCTATCTGGCATGCCGGCCGGGCGCGGGTATAGAGCATGATGCCGAAAAGTGTGAAGCGGTTTTCGGATGACATCATGCTCTATTTCTTTGATTTAGAGACGGATTCCAGGTCGTTTCGACCTGGAATCATCCGGCCCTAGCGAGTTGGCACTGTTTTGCCTACCCCGAAAATCGCCACCGCCTTCCGCGATGTCGGCCCCAGCGCCGATTGTTCGCCGCCGGCTGCGGTAGCGTTCGCGTCGAACTGGCCCATATCAGTCGCGACCCTGGCAGCTAAGGTTTTGTCTTGATCGAAGCATTTCCGCGGCGTCGCGGGCTAGAAGCGAATTGTTCCGGCAGCAGGCTGAAGGACGCGAACCACGAAATGTCCGAAAAGACCGAAATGACCACCGACCTTGCGCTGCTTGGCGTGCTGGCGGTGCTGTGGGGCGCTTCCTACACCTTCATCAAGATCGGCGTCGAGACGATCCCGCCTGTGACCTTCATCGCCGCCCGGACCCTGATCGCCGGCGCCATTCTCTTCACCACCATCCGCTGGCGCGGCCGTGCCATGCCCGCCGATGCGGCGACTTGGCGCCGCTTCGCCTTCCAGGCCTGCCTCAACAGCGTCGTGCCTTTCACGCTGATCGCCGCCGCCGAACGCTCGGTCGATGCCGGTCTTGCCACCATCCTCAACTCGACGTCGCCGATCTTCACCTTCCTGCTGACGGCGCTGATCACGCGCCATGAGCCGGTCACCGCGCGCAAGCTCGTCGGTGTCGGCGCCGGCATCGTCGGCATCTGTCTCATCATCGGCACGGAGGCGCTCGGCGGACTTGGCCACGAGTTGTGGGCGCAGCTTGCGATCATCGTTGCCACCATCTCCTATGCCGGGGCGGCGATTTTCGGCCGCGGCTTCAAGGGCCTCGACCCGATGATACCCGCCGCGGGTTCGATGCTTTGCGGTGCCGTGATGCTCGTGCCGCTCAGCCTGATCGTCGATCGGTCGTGGACGCTCGCGCCGTCGGCCGCATCGATCCTGGCGCTGCTCGGACTGTCGATCTTTTCGACGGCGCTGGCCTTCGTCATCTATTTCCGCCTGATCCACACGCTGGGCTCGGTCGGCACCACGTCGCAGGCCTATCTGCGCGTGCCGATCGGCGTCGGCATCGGTGCCGTCTTCCTCGGCGAAAGCCTGGGGCCGGCGGCCTGGGTCGGCATGGGCTTCGTCGTCGCTGGCGTTGCCGCGATGACCATCCCCGCCCGGCGGGCCAGCGCAATTCCAGGAAAAGTGTGACCGGTCAGGTTCGACGATCTCGTCGTGGGTTTCCTTGGACCACATTGGGCTGGCTTAACAGTTGCGCCGGCCGCCGTCGCCGCCTATCTCGGGGGCGTCGTTTCTCGTTGAGGGGTCTGCATCCGCCGTGATCCTAGACGCCGCCCGCGCCGCCGCCAGCCGGCTGTTCTCGCCTGAATTCCGCTCCGTCTTCCTGAAGACGCTGGGGGTGACGCTGCTCGCTCTGCTGGCGCTTTGGGTCGGCCTGGAGAGCCTGCTCGAATGGCTGGCCTGGCCGTGGCTGCAGACGCTTCTGCCGGGGCTGCCGTCCTGGGCCGGATGGCTGGGCGGCATCATTGCCGGCATCGTTCTGGCTGTGGGGATGGCTTTGCTCATCGCCCCGGTGACGGCGATCGTCGCCGGTCTCTTCCTCGACGATGTCGCCGAAGTGGTCGAGCGTACCGACTATCCCAACGATCCGCCCGGCAGGCCCGTGCCGGCGCTGCATTCGCTTGCGCTGGCGATCAAATTCTTCGGCGTGGTCGTCCTCGGCAACATCGTGGCGCTGCTTTTGCTTCTTGTGCCCGGCATCAACATTGCCGCCTTCTTCGTCGTCAATGGCTATCTGCTCGGTCGTGAGTTCTTCGAATTCGCCGCCATGCGGTTTCGCCCCGAGGCGGAGGCCAAGGCACTGCGCCGCAACTATGCCGGCACGGTGTTCCTGGCCGGACTGGTCATCGCCGTGTTCCTTGCCGTGCCGCTGCTCAACCTTCTGACGCCGCTTTTCGCGGCCGCCATGATGGTGCATCTGCACAAGGCGGTTTCGGCGCGGGAGCCTGTTTAGCCTTACTCAGCTGCACCACGAAACAGCGCCTGCAGTTTGCCGAACGGCATCGCGGCGCGGGTGAAGCCGAATGTGCCGTCCTGCTGGATTTCGCGCGCCGCCGTCTCCAGCATGCCATAGGCGAAATTGGTCAGCCATGGTCCGAGCGAGATGCGCTTGACGCCGGCCGTGGCAAGGTCGGCGACGGTGAAGCCTGGCCGGGCCATCACATTGACCGGCCGGCTCACCGACGAGCAGATCGTGCGCACCATATCGACATCGCTGATCCCCGGCGCATAAAGCACGTCGGCGCCGGCCTTCTCGAAAGCCTGCAGCCGCTTGATGGTGTCGTCGAGGTCGCTCTTGCCCCACAGGAAATTCTCGGCCCGCGCGGTGAAGACGAAATCGTGCTTGAGCGCGCGGGCGGCCTCGACGGCGGCGGCGACGCGCTCGGTCGCCAGCGTGAAATCATAGATCGGATTGGCGGCGTCGCCGGTATGGTCCTCGATCGAGCAGCCGGCGAGGCCCGCGGCCTCTGCCGCGAAGATGGTCTCGGCCGCCTGCTCGGGGCTGTCGCCCTTGCCGCGCTCCAGATCGGCCGAAACCGGCAGGTCCGTCGCCGCTGTCACCTCGCGGCAATGGTGGATCATGGCGTCGAACGTCACGGCGCCGTCCGGCAGGCCGCGCGAGAAGGCAAAGCCGGCGCTGGTCGTGGCCAGCGCCTTGAAACCGAACGAAGCGAGAAGCTTGGTCGTGCCGACATCCCAGGGATTGGGCATGACGAAGGTGGAGGCATGCAGTTCGCGAAAAATCTTGCCCTTGTCCATGGCGGGTCCTCAATCATGAGCGGTTTCGTGCGGCGAACCTAACGCGGCCGCTCGGCCCGGGCAAACGAATGCGGTTGGATCAGAAGCGTTTCTCGTTCTCTGCTGACAAACGTTTGAGGGCGTTTGAACCCGCCACGTAGCGCGACGCTTTCTTGTTCCAGCGATAAATGACGGAGATGTCTTTCGACGACGCCTTGGGCGGCGCGTCGTCGCAGCTGTCTCCGCTCGGTATCGTGGCGTCGATCACCGTGACCTTGAAGGCTGCATGCGGCTGGCTGCCGGGAATGGTACGGAAAGCGATGTCCTGCTTGCGGCTGTAAGTGCACAGTCTTTCGTCGAAGGTGTAGATCATGTCGATCAGCTCGAACTTGTCGTTGCGCACCATGATCAGCGGTGTGATCACATAGCCCTGGCTCGAATTGAAATGCGTGCTCATGGTGATGAGCACATCGTCGCCGGCGCCGACCGACAGCTTGTTCGGTTCGCGGAAATAGGTGCTGCGGTCGACGGCGACATTGACCGCGTCGAGCAGCGTGGGCTTGCCGGTCAGATCGTAGAGCGCCAGCACCGCGTAGCCTTCGGCGCTGTCGGGAGAGTCGCCGAGATCGAACAGCATGGTCAGCCGGTCCTTGCCGCCGGCTTTGATGAGGAGCACGGCGGCGTTGGGCAGGCTCGATGTCTCGGGCGGCGAGCCGCCGCCGTCCGGACCCTCGATGTGGCGCATCTCGATCGGCAAGGTGCCGTGGTAGAAGCCATCGGCGTTCGGCGCCAGATCGGGGATGACCATCTTGCCGAGATCGAGATAGGTGACGTCCTTGTGGCCGGGGATGGCGCTGCCAAGATCCGGAAAGCCGACGTCCTCCGCGCTTGCCGGGCCCCATAGCCATGGCAGAAGCACGAGAGCAAGGGCGAGGCGAAGCAGGGTGGGTTTCATGCGTGGGAGCCGCCGGCTGTCTGACGGCTGCAGGCTAGCATGGAAGATTTCGCCGTAAAGCCGGGTGCCGGATCAAAGGATCGGCACCAGTCCGGCGAGTTCTCGCATATCGTCGAACAGGATGCCGCCGGCTGCCGCCAGGCCGTCGCGGTCGGTGAGCGGATCGGCATGGTAGGAGAACACCCGCATGCCGGCGGCGATGCCGGCCTGCGTTCCGGCGACGCTGTCCTCGATGACGATACAGTCGGCCGGCGCAATCCCAATCGTCTTTGCGGCATGCAGGAAGAGGTCCGGGAACGGCTTGCCGCGGCTGACCATGGTGGCTGAGAACATGGCGTGCTCGAACAACGGCAACAGCCCCGTCTGGCCGAGCGTGATGTGCATCTTCGAGACCCGTGCCGAAGAGGCGACGCAATAGGCGATGCCGGCCGCGCGGACTGCTTCGACGAACTCGCGCACATAGGGGATCGCCTCGACGCCGTGCGAAAAGAGTTCCGGCAGGCCGGCATTCCAGCGATCGACGAAGTCGGCGCCGAGCCCGACGTCTGTCGTCTCTTCAATTTCCTTCTGCACCGAGACCATGCTGCGGCCGGAGAAATGCTTGCGGCAATATTCGAAACTGGTCGCAAAACCGGCGGCGGTCAGCCATTCGGCGAGGCGTCGATTGGCAAGGTTCTCGGTATCGACCAGAACCCCGTCGCAGTCGAAAATGATCAGTCTTGGAACTTGCATTCAGGCGGTGCCGGTCGATCCGAAACCGCCGGCGCCGCGCGTCGTGCCGCCGGCCAGCGCGCGCTCCTCGACCGTAACCTGGGTCACAGCGGCGAAGACGATCTGGGCGATACGCATGCCGCGCGTCACCGAGAAATCCTCGTCGCCGAGATTGACGAGCAGCACCTTCACCTCGCCGCGATAGTCGCTGTCGACGGTGCCGGGCGAGTTGAGGACGGTGAGGCCATGCTTGAAGGCAAGGCCGGAGCGTGGCCGCACCTGGCCTTCCATGCCTTCTGGGATTTCCAGGACCAGACCGGTCGGAACCAGCGCGCGTTTCCCCGGCAGAATGAGCAGCGGCCGGTCTTCCGGCACCGCGGCCCGCAAATCCATGCCGGCCGCGCCCGCGCTCTCATAAGCCGGCAGGGGCAGGCCCTCGCCATGCGGAAGCCTGACGAAACCGACGGTGGGGCCGATGACGGAGGAAGGATGGACAGCCGTGCGCATGAGCGCATTCCTATCGGCGCGAATGCCGATTCGGTCAACTCCGGCGTAGGCCTATCAACGGCTTTCTTTGGCGTCCGGCTCCAGCGTCGTCAACGAAGCTCCACCGGCACCACGGTCGTCTCCTTGATCTCCTCCATCACGAAGGAGGCCGAGACGTCCGACAGCGCCACCTTGGCGATCAGCCGCTGGTAGAGACGGTCATAGGCTTTCACGTCGGCGACGCGGGCTCTCAGCACATAGTCGAGGTCGCCGGACATGCGGTAGACGCCGGTGATCTCGGCGAAACCGGTCACCGCCGCGCGGAACTTCTGCAGCCAGTCCGGGTCATGGTTCGAGGTGCGGATCAGGATGAAGACGGAGAGGCCGAGCCCGACCTTGTCGGCATCGACCAGCGCGACGCGCCCGATGATGACGCCATCCTCCTCCAGCCGCTTGACCCGTCGCCAGCAGGCATTGCGCGACAGCGCCACCCGCTCCGACAGCTGGTCGACCGAAAGCGTGCCGTTGCGTTGCAGCTCGGCCAGCAATCTTCGATCGATTTCATCGATTTCCGTTACCACAATGGGATGAATGTCCCATGAAATGGTAGAAGGCAAGGACAAATTGGGATCAATGAACCAAAGCCATGTGGCAGGATACTCATCATCGGGGCTCATCCCGGCAGGAGGGATCACCATGACGACACGGCTTACGGCACTCTTCACCTCTCACCCTGAGAAGGTCGGCGAGACCTATTTCGGCCACATGGCCTTCGCCGCCTGGTTCTGTTCGCGCCTGTCGATGGCGGCGGCCGCCGCGCTCGTTCACGCTTTCTTGCCATTTCTGTTCGAAACTACGGCGAGTCGAATCGTTCGCGAGCTCTATGAGCGCACGCACAACCGAGGCTCGCATGCGGTCAAGGAGCCGGCGGCTCTGATGGATCGCGCCTGATAGATGGTGGAAAGCGATGTGCCGGTGGGCGGCCTATCTTGGTGAAGCGGTCTTCCTCGAAGACATCATCACCGCGCCCTGCCATTCGCTGATCGCCCAGAGCCACCGTGCCCAGGAAGCCAAGTCGCCGACCAATGGCGACGGCTTCGGCCTTGCCTGGTATGGCGACCGGCCCGAGCCCGGCCTCTACCGCGACATCCTGCCGGCCTGGTCCGATCCCAACCTGAAAAGCCTGTGCCGGCAGATCAAGTCCGGCCTGTTCCTAGCGCATGTCCGCGCTTCGACCGGCGGCGCCACCAGCCGCATGAATTGCCATCCCTTCATCTCTGGCCGCTGGTCGTTCATGCATAACGGCCAGATCGGCGGCTTCGAAAAGATCCGCCGTGCGCTGGAGAACTCGCTTTCCGACGACGTCTTCGACCAGCGCGAAGGTACCACCGATTCCGAGCTTTTCTTTCTCCTGATGATCGACCAGGGGCTGGCGACGGACCCGCAAGGCGCGGTTGCGCGCGCCACCGGCCGCGTCATCGAAGCCGCGCGCCGCGCCGGCATCGAGCCGGCGCTGAAACTGACCGCGGCCCTTTCCGACGGCGAAGCCCTCTATGCCGTACGCTACGCCACCGACGACCATGCGCCGACGCTCTATACCGGCGCCTTCGCTAGGCGCGCCGGCCATTGCATCGTCTCCGAACCCTTCGATCGCGACGGCAGCGAATGGCAGGCGATCCCACCCTCGAGCTTCGTCATCATGACGAGGGGTGGCACCAGCATCCGCCAGTTCGCGCCGGCGGTGGCCCCGCTGGCGCTTGTCGGCTGAGTCAAGGATCAGCAAAACATAAGCGCGGCGTAAGGACGTCAAACCGTCACCCTGTCATCTGTGGCGCCCAACGAGCGGCGAAATGGAATAGTTCGCGCGCTTGAAAACGCACGAACAGAGGATGACAGGACACAATGTGCAGGTGGGCTGCCGATCTCGGCGACGCGATCTTCCTGGAAGATGTCATCGCTGCGCCCTCCCATTCGCTGATTGCCCAGAGCAGTCATGCGCGGGAGGCAAAATCTCCGACCAATGCCGACGGCTTCGGCGTGGCCTGGTATGGTGACCGGCCGGAACCCGGCCTCTACCGCGACATCCTGCCAGCCTGGTCCGACTCCAACCTCAGGAGTCTTGGCCGGCAGATCAAGTCGGGCCTGTTCCTTGCACACGTCCGCGCCTCGACCGGCGGCGCCACCAGTCGCCTGAACTGCCACCCGTTCACCTCGGGCAGGTGGTCGTTCATGCACAACGGGCAGATCGGCGGTTTTGAAAAGATCCGCCGTCGGCTGGAGAACGCGCTCTCGGATGATTTGTTCGATCAGCTTGAAGGGGCGACCGATTCCGAATTGCTCTTCCGCCTGATGATTGGCGAAGGGCTCTCCAGCGATCCTTACGGCGCGGTGTCGCGTGTCACCAGTCGCGTCATCGAGGCTTCGCGCGTTGCCGGCATCGAGCCGTCGCTGAAACTGACGGCCGCCTTCAGCGACGGCGAGGCGCTTCATGCCGTTCGCTACGCCACTGACGATCACGCGCCGACGCTCTACACCGCTGCCTTCGCCAAGCGCGCGGGCCGCTGCGTCGTCTCCGAGCCGTTCGACCGCGATGGCCGTATCTGGCGCGAGATTCCGCAGTCGAGCTTCGTGACGATGACCCGGGACGGCACCAGCATCCGGCCTTTCGCTCCGGCGACGACGCGTTGGGCGCTGGCCAGTTAGTTAGGTCGAGTTCCTTCGCGCCCCCCTCTGTCCGGCAGGACAGAGGGGGGCGCCGTAGAGCGCTAACTCCAAAAACGTCGACTGGCGGTACCGCTCGCCAATCTATTGGGCGAAACGTTCCAGCCCATACGGTACCAGCAACGGATCGCGCTCGCCGTCGAGGATCTCGTGCGTGGCAAACAAACCGACGGCCGGCGCCAGCGTGATGCCCGAATGCATGACGGCGATGTAGAGGCCGCCGACGCCCCCGGCGCGGCCGACGATCGGAAAACCGTCGACGGGATTGGGCCGGTAGCCGACCGTATGGAAATCGAGCTCCAGTCCGTCCGCGCCGCGCAAAGCCGCCTTCATGACCGCGAACAAGTCGCGCGCCGTGGCTTCCGGGTTTTCGCCAGGATCGCCGCCGGCGAAATCCGAGCCGGCTATGATGCGGCCCTCGGCGGTCTGGCGCATATGCAACCTGTCGGCATGCACCAGCCCGCTGAGCAGTTTCTTGTGGGGACTTGAATGCACGATGAGGCCCGGCGGGGTGTTGATAGGCAATTCGATGCCGGCCGTAGCGGCTATCGCCGGCGCGCCCGTGCCGGCCGCGATGACGATGTCGTCCGCGCAGATGATTTCGCCCGAAACGACCACGCCGGTGACCTTGCCTCCGGTCGACGCCAACCTCTCCACCGTGCCGGCGATCACGCGCGCGCCAAGCCGTTCGGCATCCGCCAGCAGCGCCTTGGCGGCGGCGACCGGCTCGGCCACGCCTTCCTGCGCGACGTAGACGGCGAAATCCGGGGGCTCGACAAGATTGGGCTCGATTTGCGCCGCCCGCTCACGGTCGACGCGTTCGATGCCGTAACCCCATGAGGAATGTTCGGCCGCATAGGCTTCCAGCTTGTCGGCAGGCAGATCGAAGCACAGGCCGCCGCACCAGGCGAGCGGCAGCCCGGGCAACTCGCTCGCCAAACGCTTCCATTCGGCCATGGCGCGGACGCGTAGCCGGAAATAACTCTCGGGATTGCCCCAGCTGGCATTGATCCAGGCGAAGGAATTTGGCGTCGCGACGCCGCCGGCGCCGCTCTCCGACACGACAGTGACGCAACCGCCGGCCTTCGTCAGATGCCAGGCGATCGAGGCGCCGACGATACCGGCGCCGATGACGATGACTTGTTTTGCGCTGCTCATGCTCGACCTTTGGGGAGATTTTCCCCGTCATGCCACCGCGCTGGCTGGACCTCAAGCGAGACGCACGACTTATGCGCCGGCAGCTAGCGCCGGTGCGCCGGCGAGCAGGGCCATCAACGCCTCGTAGCGGCGCATGAGACGTGGTGAATCCACTTTAGTGGCGACCGCCAGAACGGTGCCGAGCTCCAACTCCGCGCCCGTTCGGTCGCCGAGCTGGATGAGCAGCGCCGCGAGCGAAAGCCTCGCATCCGCGCAACTGATCGGTGAGCCGATCTCGGTCCAGCGCGAGCATGCGATCTGGAGCTCCTGCGCGGCTTCCGCGAGGCGATCTTCCCGCATGAACAGTTCAGCCTTGGCCTCGGCGGCCAGCGCCCGGATCGAAGCCATCGGCCAGCGTTGCGGCTCGCTTTCCAGCTCGGCGATGACCTCTTTCGCGCGCCCCAGCCGATCGGTGCGTGCCGCCACCTTGGCCAGCGTGGCCAGCACCAGACCGCGCCGCTGCAAGGTCGGCCAACGGTTCCCCACCAGCGACCGCTCGAGCGCGCTGAAAGCGGCCTCAGCCTGCCCCTGCTCGAGATGCAGCAGCGCAAGGCCGGGCTGCGGGTCCCAGCCCGCGGCGTGGGACGCGCGATAAGCTGTTTCCGCCTCGGTGAAGTCGCCGGCGGCAAGATGAATGTCACCCAGGACGCGCAGCGCATCGCCCGTGGCCCAGGGCGCGTCGAGCGCAAGCTGGTCGAGCGCGGCGCGCACCAGCGCCTCCGCCTCCTTAAGCGTGCCATGGACGCCGAGCACCTCGGCCCGATGCAGCCGGCACGAGCCTGTGAGTTCCTCCAACCCGTGTCCTCTGCACCAGCCCTCGTAGCTGAGGGTCCATTGGTTGGCTCTCGCCCAGTCGCCGAAATTTCGGCAGGCCCAGAGAATGTTGCAGTAGAGGATACCGCCGACGATCGGGTCGACATCGCTGGAGAGACCAAGCGCTGCGGCAAAATCCTGGTCCTCCTGCCCGGATTTTGTTTCGCCGAGGCAAAGCTTGAAGAAGCCGCGATAGATGAGGCCGAGCGACTCGACGACCGGGTCCTCAATATTCCTGCCGACCTCGAAAGCCTGCTCGGCAAGCGCAAGCGCATGCTCCGGCTCGGCTTCCGCGCCCTTGATGCGCGCGCCCATCCAGCACCAGAGACCATGCTCCCGGCTCTCGGTCTCGCTATCGATCAGCTGCGCGGCACGCTTGTGCCAGCCCTTGGCGGCGGCAAGCTCTCCTCTCTCCAGATGAATCATGGCAAGGGTGATTGCCGGGGATGCCGCGCGCAGGCGTTTGCCGGCGACGCCGTATTCAGTCACCGCGCGCGCCAGGAGCGGAATGGCTTCCATCGGCCGTCCCATGCACTCCAGCGCCAGGGCCCATTCCTCGAGATCGGCCGTCAGCAGTTCGTCGGCGGCATCCGCTTCGGCGAAGGCGGTCGCGGCTTCACGCCATTTTCGGACCGCAACGGCCGCGCGGGCCAACAGGATTGGCGAGCCGGGGCCGGAAGGCTTGCCGACCTCGCCGGCCGGGACGGCCTTGTTTTCCGAACCGTCGGGCCGATCGATGCAAATCCGGTAGCCGAAGCGGGGCAGGTTGCGCAGCGCCGTCTCCATGCCGCCCTGGCGAAGAATGCCGCGGGCGAGGCTCGCCACGCGCTGCAGCGAAGCCTCGGTCACCGTCACGCCGGGCCATAGCGTTTCGAGCAGCTCGTCCTTGCTCATCGCCCGGTCTTGATGCCGCAGCAGAACGGCGAGGAAATCGAACACCAAAGGCTGCGCCTCGATCTCGCTGCCGCCGAGACGAAGGGCGCGGGAATCCTCATTAAGCTCGAAGTCGCCGAAGCTATAAATTCCCATCGGCAGCAACCCCCGTAACGACTATGGGCAAAGGATCAGAAGAAGATAAGGCCGGCGTAAGGACTGTCGGCCGCCTGTTCGGTAAATCTCCGCCTGCCTGGCGGGCCAAGCGAGAGTTTACCTCAGCCGCCCCAGGGATGTCACCGGCACCGATCTGATCGAGTGCCCGGCGGCATTTGAACCTCGGATCAAGGAGATTGCAAAATGCAGAAGTACATCATCGAGCGCGAAATTCCCAAGGTCGGCACCTTCGAGCGCGCGCAGCTTCGCGACACGTCCAAGGCCTCGAACGCCGTTCTAGCCGAGCTGGGCCCGGATATTCAGTGGGTGGAATCCTTCGTGACGGACGACAAGACGTTCTGCGTCTACCTCGCCAAGGACGAGGCGATCATCCAGCGCCACGCCAAGATGAGCGGCTTCCCGGCAACCAAGGTCACCGAGGTGAAGCGCCTGTTCGACCCGACGACGGCATACGCCGCCGCGTGATGGGAGGGACCGTGATGTTTGCGGGATGAGAGCTGCAACGCACGAACGGTCCTGCCCCCGCTTCAAGAATCCTTTCGGGAGAGCCATCGATGGCTCTCTCGAATTCATCGTTGAAACAAGGAGATACGACCATGACCATCTTTGGGCAGGAGCTCGTCGCCGATCGGTCCGCGCTCAGCCGCCTCTTCGCGGCCATCGTTGAGACATGCCGTGCAACAGGACATTTCCTCGCGCGCATCGTCCGCATTCGCAGGGACCGGGCCCGGCTGGAAGAATTCCCGGACCATCTGTTGCGCGACATCGGTATCGGGCGCGGCGAAATGCTGTCGATCACCAGGTTCGGCCGCAGGGAGCACGGCGACGCCTGACTATGAGCGGGGCCCTCCCGGGCGAGCCGAACTGCCTGAACTGTCGACATGCGGGGTAAGCGCTGCTAGAAGCCCGCGCCACAGACAGGATTCCATCAAATTGGCAGAAGACATCGAACAGGCGGTATCGCGCCGCCGCACCTTCGCGATCATCGCGCACCCCGACGCCGGCAAGACCACGCTCACCGAAAAGCTGCTGCTGTTCGGCGGCGCCATCCAGCTTGCCGGCGAGGTCAAGGCCAAGAAGGACCGCATCCAGACGCGGTCCGACTGGATGAAGATCGAGCGCGAGCGCGGCATTTCGGTCGTCACCTCGGTGATGACCTTCGAATATGACGACAACGTCTTCAACCTTCTCGACACGCCCGGCCACGAGGACTTTGCCGACGACACCTATCGCACGCTCTCGGCGGTGGATTCGGCCGTCATGGTCATCGACGCCGCCAAGGGCATCGAGCCGCGCACGCTGAAGCTGTTCGAGGTCTGCCGTCTGCGCGACATCCCGATCATCACCTTCGTCAACAAGATGGACCGCGAGAGCCGCGATCCGTTCGAGATTTTGGACGAGATCGAGCAGAAGCTGGCGCTGGACACCGCACCCGTCACCTGGCCGATCGGCCGCGGCAAGACTTTTTCGGGCACCTATCACCTGGCGCAGAACGCGGTGCGCCGCAGCGACGACGAGAAGGAACGCACGCCGGTCAACGGCCCGGATTCCAACCGCGTCGCCGGGCTTTTGCCGGAAAATGAGCGCAACGACTTCATCGAGGAACTGGAGCTCGCGCGCGAGGCCTGCCGTCCGCTCGATGTCGACGCTTTCCGCGAGGGCCATTTGACGCCGGTCTATTTCGGCTCGGCGCTGCGCAATTACGGCGTGCGCGACCTGATCGAGGCGCTCGGCGCCTACGGCCCACCGCCGCGCGCGCAGGAAGCCGACGAGCGCACGGTCGAGGCGACCGAGGACAAGATGACCTCCTTCGTCTTCAAGATCCAGGCCAACATGGATCCCAACCACCGCGACCGCATCGCCTTCGTGCGCGTCTGCTCCGGCAAGTTGGAGCGCGGCATGAAGGCCAAGCTGGTGCGCACCGGCAAGCCGATGTCGCTCTCGGCGCCGCAGTTCTTCTTCGCCCGCACCCGCGTCACCGCCGACGAGGCTTTCGCCGGCGACGTCGTCGGCATTCCCAACCACGGCACGCTGCGCATCGGCGACACGCTGACCGAGGGCGAGGAGATACTGTTCCGCGGCGTGCCGAACTTCGCGCCGGAAATCCTGCGCCGGGTGCGCCTCGGCGACGCCATGAAGGCCAAGAAGCTGAAGGAGGCGCTGCACCAGATGGCCGAGGAAGGCGTCGTGCAGCTCTTTTCGCCGGAAGACGGCTCGCCGGCCATAGTCGGCGTCGTCGGCGCGCTGCAGCTCGACGTGCTCAAGGAGCGGCTCAACATCGAATACACGCTGCCGGTGGATTTCGAGATGTCGCGCTTCTCGGTCTGCCGCTGGATCGCGGCCGACGACAAGGCGGAAGTGCAGCGCTTCATCGAGGCGCATCGCGGCGATATCGCCCGCGACCTCGACAACGACCCGGTCTTCCTCGCCCAGCACGCCTTCTCGCTGAACTACGAGGCCGAACGCTGGAAGGCGATCCGCTTCACCGCGGTGAAGGACTATCAGGTCCGCGACAAGGCGGCGTGATTTTGGTGAATAGTGAATAGTGAATAGTCGGCGGAAAGAGCGGATGCCAATCCTCACCATTCACTACTCACTACTCACTACTCACTAACCATCACCCCTTCGCCGCTTCCTCGATCTTGGCGATGTCGATCTTGCCCATCTGCATCATCGCCGACATGACCCGGCCGGCTTTGGCCTGGTCGGGGTCCATAAGCAGTTTCGGCAGCTGCTCCGGCACGACCTGCCAGGAGACGCCGAACTTGTCCTTCAGCCAGCTGCATTGTGACGGTTCGCCGCCACCTTCGATGAGCCTGTCCCAGAAATAATCCACCTCTTCCTGCGTCTTGCAGTCGATCGACTGTGATGTCGCCTCGCTGAACTTGAAGTGCGGCCCGCCGTTGAGCGCCTGGAACTGCACGCCGTCGAGTTCGAACGTGGTCACCAGCACCTTGCCTTCGTCGGCGTGGCCTTCTGGCCAACGCATCACGCTCAGCACCTTGGAATTCTTGAAGATGGACACGTAGAAATTCATCGCCTCTTCGGCCTGGTTGTCGAACCACAGGCAGGTGGTGATCTTTTGCATGTCGTGCTCCTCGGGTTGCTGCTTGTTATAGTGGAACGGCTGGCTCCGAGAATGGTGCCATTGCATGCCGTCTGCCCAAGGACGGATGCGCAGCTCGCGATCCGACACAGGCCTGCTGCTTTTTCGAAAGAATCTGGCGCAGTGCAAAATGGTGGTCATGCCGGGTTATGGCCGCTATAACCGCTGCCGACCAAATTCAGCGCCGCCCGCCGTGCCGGGCGCGGCCAGCCAGCAAGGACAATCCGATGCCCGCCTATCGTTCCCGCACCACCACCCATGGCCGCAACATGGCCGGCGCCCGCGGCCTGTGGCGTGCCACCGGCATGAAGGATTCGGATTTCGGCAAGCCGATCATCGCCGTGGTCAATTCCTTCACCCAGTTCGTGCCGGGCCATGTCCATCTGAAGGACCTCGGCCAGCTGGTCGCGCGCGAGATCGAGAAGGCCGGCGGCGTCGCCAAGGAATTCAACACCATCGCCGTCGATGACGGCATCGCCATGGGCCATGACGGCATGCTCTATTCGCTGCCGTCGCGCGAGCTGATCGCCGATTCGGTCGAATACATGGTCAACGCGCATTGCGCCGACGCCATGGTCTGCATCTCCAACTGCGACAAGATCACCCCCGGCATGCTGATGGCCTCGCTGCGCCTCAACATCCCGAGCGTGTTCGTCTCCGGCGGTCCGATGGAGGCCGGCAAGGTGGTGCTGGCCGGCAAGGCGCAGGCGCTCGACCTGGTCGATGCCATGGTCGCGGCCGCCGACGACAAGATCTCCGACGAGGACGTCAAGGTCATCGAGCGCTCGGCCTGCCCGACCTGCGGTTCGTGCTCGGGCATGTTCACCGCCAATTCGATGAACTGCCTGACCGAGGCGCTGGGCCTGTCGCTGCCTGGCAACGGCTCGACCTTGGCCACCCATGCCGACCGCAAGCGCCTGTTCGTCGAGGCCGGCCATCTCGTCGTCGATCTCGCCCAGCGCTACTACGAGCAGGAAGACGAAACAGCCCTGCCGCGCAGCATCGCCTCCAAGGGCGCCTTCGAGAACGCCATGGCGCTCGACATCGCCATGGGCGGCTCGACCAACACGGTGCTGCACATCTTGGCTGCCGCGCATGAGGGCGAGGTCGACTTCACCATGGAGGACATCGACCGGCTGTCGCGCAAAGTGCCCGTGCTCTGCAAAGTGGCGCCGGCCAAGTCCGACGTGCACATGGAGGACGTCCACCGCGCCGGCGGCATCATGGCGATCCTCGGTCAGCTCGACGAGGCCGGTCTGATCAACCGCGACCTGCCGACGGTCCACACCGCCACGCTCGGCGAAGCGCTCGACCATTGGGATATTTCACGCACTTCCGCCGAGAATGTCCGCGATTTCTTCCTCGCCGCGCCCGGCGGCGTGCCGACCCAGGTCGCTTTCAGCCAGGACCGCCGCTGGGACGAGCTCGACACGAACCGCGAGACGGGCGTCATCCGTTCGGCAAAGACGCCGTTCTCGAAGGATGGCGGCCTCGCGGTGCTGAAAGGCAATCTGGCGCTCGACGGCTGCATCGTGAAGACCGCCGGCGTCGATGAATCTATCCTGAAATTCACCGGCCCGGCCCGCGTCTTCGAAAGCCAGGACGCCTCGGTCAAGGCGATCCTTGCCAACGAGATCAAGGCCGGCGACATCGTCGTCATCCGCTATGAAGGGCCGCGCGGCGGTCCAGGCATGCAGGAAATGCTCTACCCGACCAGCTATCTGAAGTCGAAGGGCCTCGGCAAAGCCTGTGCGCTGATCACCGACGGCCGCTTCTCCGGCGGCACGTCGGGCCTATCGATCGGCCACGTCTCGCCGGAGGCCGCCGAAGGCGGCGCCATCGGCCTGGTCCAGGAAGGCGACACGATCGAGATCGACATCCCCAACCGCACCATCCGGCTCGCCATCAGCGACGCCGAGCTCGACGCGCGTCGCAAGGCGATGGCGGCGAAGGGCGCCGACGCCTGGAAACCGGCCGAGAAGCGCAAGCGCAAGGTGACGACCGCGCTGCGCGCCTACGCCGCCTTCGCCACCAGCGCCGACAAGGGCGCTGTGAGACACGTGCCCGAGTGATGTATCGAGGCTAGTGGTACTGGCCGTACCAAGGCCATTCCGCATCAGGAAGATAAGGCCAATCCGTTCGGGTTGGTAGCGAACGCTTTGCGTCCTCCGCTTGCTGCGGCGTCAGGAAGATGCCGAAAAGATCATTTCCGCCGTTCAGCGCATAGAAGCGCACGTCCGAACCGGCGAGTTGGTCATTGATGATCTTGAAGAACACGTAGGTGGCGGTGCCCCAGCTTCTGCCCTCGCTGTCCGAAACGTCCGGGGCATATATCACGTAATCCTGCCCTGCTGCGCGCACGGAATATCGGGGCGCATCCGCATCGACGCTCTCCTCGATCGCGATCGGGTTTTTCACATACCGCCGAAGCTCGGGCAAAACCTCCTCCTGGTACGCCTTTACTATTCCTTGTTCGGCCAGGTCCTCCGCGTCGAGCGGATGCGCCTTGTCGTAGTCGAGGGCCAAGGCTGGGGATTGCACGGCAAGCGTGCCCAACAAAGCAGTTCGTAGAAAGGACATGAGCCGAGCACCGCGCACAATCGCACCCCTTATGGCATCAGCTGATATTCATAAAGCTTCTGATAGAGCCCGCCCTGCCTGAGCAGCGTCTTGTGCGGGCCGCTTTCCTGCACCTTGCCCTTTTCCAGCACCACGATCGTGTCGGCCTGGTGCACGGTCGACAGTCGGTGCGCGATCACGATCGTCGTGCGCCCTACGGTCAGCTGCTGCAGCGCGTCGCGGAACAGCGCTTCGGATTCGGCGTCGAGCGCGCTGGTCGCCTCGTCGAGCAGCAGGATCTCGGCGTCGCGCAGCATGGCGCGCGCGATCGAAATGCGCTGGCGCTGGCCGCCGGACAGCAGCGAGCCGTTCTCGCCCACTTCCGTCTCATATCCCTTGGCCATGGCGCTGATGAACTCATGCGCGTTGGCGGCCCTGGCGGCGGCGATCACCTCCGCGTCGGTCGCATCCTCGCGGCCGAGGCGGATATTGTGCATGACGGTGCCGGCAAACAGGAACGTGTCCTGGCTGACATAGGCGATCTTGCTTCTGAGCGAATCGAGCGTGGCGAAAGAAATGTCCTGGCCGTCGAACTCGACCTTGCCGGTCTGCGGGTCATACATGCGCATGATCAGGTTCAGGATCGTCGACTTGCCGCTGCCCGACGGCCCGACCAGCGCCGTCATCTTGCCGGCCTTGAGCGTCAGATTGAAACCTTCGAACACCGGCGGGCTTTCCGGATAGGCGAAGCTGACATTGTCGAAGCGGATTTCACCCGGGCCTGCTTGCAGAGGCTTGGCGCCAGGCTTTTCGGCGAGCGTCAGCGGCCGGTCGGCGAGCTGGAACATCATGCGCACGCCGACGATGCCGGTTTCGAGCGAGATGCGCACGCGGGCCAATCGCTTTGCCGGCTCATAGGCGAACAGCAGCGCCGCGATGAAGGTCATGATGTTGCCGGGCAACTGGCCGCCCTGCAGCACCAGGAACCCGCTGACGAAAACCGCGCCGGCGATCGCCAGGCCGGCTAGCGTTTCCATCACCGGGCTGGTGGCGGCCTCCAGTGTGGCGATATTGTTGGCGCGGTTCTCGACGTCGGAGACGGCCTTGTACATGCGCTTGCGCATCGCGCCTTCGAGGTTGAAGGATTTGACGACGCGCACGCCGATCGCCGTTTCCTGCATCACATGCACGATCTGCCCGAGCGAACGGAATTCCATGGCAGCGATGCTGCGGACTCGCTTCAGGATGCGGTTGACGCCATAGATTGCCACCGGCCCGATGACGAAGCAGATCAGCGACAGCATCGGCTGCTTCCAGACCATGACTGCCACCAGGGCAATCAAAGTCACCAGGTCGCGCACATAGGAGGTCACGACGAGATCGAGCACGCCACGCGCGGCCTGCGCATTGTTGGTCATGCGGGTGATCAGGTCGGACGACGAGGTCGTGTGGTAGAATTCGATGCCTTGCGCCAGGATGCGGTCATAGATCTTGCGTTGCCGGTCGGCGATGATGGCGTTACCGACGCGACTCATAAAATACGCTTGGACGAAGTTGGCAATGCCCTTGGCGATGAAGATCGCGGCGACCGCCAAGGCGATCCAATTAACGCGGTCGGCTCTTTTATAGATAACGAACTCATTGGTGATGACGCTCAGGATCCAAGCGCTGCCTGCAGTCGTCGCTGCCACCACCAGCATCGACACGATTGCCGCGCCATAGCCGAACTTGTGCTCGTGGAAGGATTCCCTCACCAGCCTCGCGATGAGGCGCTGGTTTTCCGTCGAACGGAAGAAGCGAAACAACGGCCGGTCCTGTGTCTGGCTGCACGAATTTCGGATTCGCCACGAGAGCGCGAGGCGGCTTATAGAGCGAGTTGCGGCGCGATGGAACCTTTCGGCCGCAGGAGAAAGAAAAGGCTGCTTCAGGCTGTCTTTTCGGCCACGATCGGTGCCGATTCTTGGAAAGGGATGACGACAGATGGATTTCGACCTCATCGTGCGCGGCGGCACGCTGCCGGATGGCAGGATTGCCGATATCGGCATTGCCGGCGAGACCATCCGGGCGATAGAACCGAACTTGCCGGGCTCCTCAGCGACCGAGATCGACGCACGCGGCAATCTCGTCTCGCCGCCCTTCGTCGATCCGCATTTCCATATGGACGCCACGCTGTCCTATGGCATCCCGCGCATCAATGCGTCAGGCACGCTGCTCGAAGGCATCGCGCTGTGGGGCGAACTGAAGCCGCTGCTGACGCATGAGGCGGTGCGAGACCGTGCGCTCGCCTATTGCGACTGGGCGGTGTCGATGGGCCTGCTCGCCATCCGCACGCATGTCGATGTCTGCGACGACCGGCTGCTCGCCGTGGAAGCCCTGCTCGACGTCAAGAAGACCGTCGCGCCCTATATCGACCTGCAGCTGGTAGCCTTTCCGCAGGACGGCCTCTACCGCTCGCCGACAGCGCTGAAAAACACCATCCGCGCGCTCGACATGGGCGTCGACATCGTCGGCGGCATCCCGCATTTCGAGCGCACCATGGCCGACGGCACGCGCTCGGTGACGGAGCTCTGCGAGATCGCCGCCAAGCGCGGCCTGATGGTCGACCTGCATTGCGACGAGACGGACGATCCGCTGTCGCGCCATATCGAGCAGCTTGCCTATGAAACGCAGCGCCTCGGCCTTGCGGGCAGGGTGGCCGGCTCGCATCTCACTTCCATGCATTCGATGGACAATTACTACGTCTCCAAGCTTTTGCCGCTGATCGCCGAAGCCGGCGTGTCGGCAATCCCCAACCCGCTGATCAACATCATGCTGCAGGGCCGCCACGACACGTTTCCGAAGCGGCGCGGCCTGACCCGGGTGAAGGAGATGCTGGCGCTGGGCATCCGCGTCGGCTGGGGCCAGGATTGCGTGCTCGACCCCTGGTATTCGCTGGGCACCGCCGACATGCTCGACGTCGCCTTCATGGGCCTGCACGTCGCGCAGATGTCGAGCCCGGCCGACATGGCGCGCTGCTTCGACATGGTCACCAACGTCAACGCCGCCATCATGGGTCTCGATCACCTCGGCCTTGCCGTCGGCAAGCGCGCCAGCCTCGTCGTGCTCGACGCCGGCGATCCGATCGAGGCCGTGCGCCTGCGCCCCGAGCGCCTCTGCGTCATCGCCAGGGGCAAGGTCGTGGCGGAACGGACGAGGCAGGAGACCATGCTGTCGATCGCTGGCCGGCCCGCGCAGGTCAACCGGCGGCATAAAACAGTGTAGGTCTGCGTCTCGGTTGGCCGGTCGCGGGCGTCGGCGGACGGCGTGTCCGCCAATTGGTCGGAACGCCCGTGACGTCGTCATTCTAGGGCGGAGCAAGGAGCGAAGCGACGCGCGCAGACCCTAGAATCCATGCCGTTACCTTTAAGCGGTGCGGCAGTGCAGAACAACTTTTGTCTTGCGCCGACTTCGCTCCTCGCTCGGGGTCACGGCATGGATCCTCGGGTCTGCGCGTCCGCTTCGCTCCCGCTCCGCCCGTGGATGACGAAGCTCCGGCGCTTCAGCCAACTTCGATTCCCGGCGCTGGTCTTACGAATTTCCCTCGTCAAAGCGGCTGCTTGCGGCTAGGGAGCCGACATGGCCCAGTCCCTTGCCCGCAACTTTACGATCAGGAATGTGCTGCTCGCCGGCATCCTGCTGATGCTGGCCGGCGATTTCATGTTCGCGCTCAACGACGCGATGGGCAAATGGCTGGTCGCCAGCTTCTCCGTCGGACAAGTGGTGCTGATCCGCTCGATCGGCGCCTTCATCGTGCTCGGCCCGATGATCGCCAACCAGGGCACTGGCAAGCTGTTTCACATGGAACGGCCGCTTCTGCAGGTCCTTCGTGTCGTCGCCACCACCACCGATACGGCGCTTTTCTACGCCGCGGTCGTCTATCTGCCGCTCGCCGACGTGATGAGCTTCTACATGGCCGGACCGATCTACGTCGCCGCGCTGTCGCACCTGCTGCTCGGCGAAAAGGTCGGCTGGCGCCGCTGGCTGGCGATCCTGGTCGGTTTCTGCGGCGTGCTGATCATCCTGAAACCGTCCTCGGCGGCCTTCTCCATGTCTTCCGGCTTTGCGCTGGTCGGCAGCATCGCTTTCGCCTTCGCCATCATCTTGAGCCGCCTGCTGCGCGGCACCAGCGACACGACTTTGGTCACCTGGCAGACCATCGGCACGCTGCTGGTCGGCGGCGCGCTTGCCATTGGCGCCTGGCGCGCGCCGTCGGCGCTCGATCTCGGCGCCATGCTGTTGCTCGGCGTCGTCTCCTGCGCCGCTCATCTGATGATTACGAGGGCACTGAAGCTGGCGCCGGCCTCCACGCTGGCGCCGCTGCATTACAGCCTGCTTCTCTGGGCGATCGTCTTCGGCCTCGCCTTCTTCGGCGACGTGCCGAGCCTGCGCATCCTGGTCGGCGCGGCCATCGTCGTGCTCGCCGGCATGTTCATCTTCCACCGCCAGAAGGTGGTGGAGACCGAGGTGCCGCCGGAGAACGTGCCGAAGGGCGTGAATTAGAGCAATTCCAGGAAAAGCGCGTAGCGGTTTTCTGTCCGGAATTGCGTAAGAAAGCGCCCAGTTTTCTGGGCACCTAACCCTTGCGGACGGCCGCGAGGTGCTTGGCGAATTCCGCCGTCTCCATCAGAGCCTGGCAGCGGGCGAAGCGGCCGTCGGCATAGGCGCGGAAATCGTCGACAGGGTTGTTGTTGGCGAGCTGGATCAGCCCCCACAGCGTCCATAAAAGGTCGCACATCGCCTTGTAGATGACGACTCGCCCGCGCTCGGCCGGTCGCGCCTCGCCGCCGAAATAGGCGCGCATCAGCTCCTCGTCCTGGCCGTCATCGAACTTGCCCTCGACCGAGAGGTCGCCGAGATCCCACAGCGGATCGTTCATGCCGGAATATTCCCAGTCGACGATCCACATCCGCTCGCCGGTATCGAGAAAATTCTCGCACAGCGGATCGCAATGGCAGGCCGCGAGCTGGATCGGGTGCGTGTCAAGCGCGGCGCGCACCGAGCCTGCCTCGCGCACCACGTCGTGATACCCGGCCGGCAGCGCCACATCCTTGGTCGACAAGACCTTGAGATAGTCGTCGATCATCGCGAACAGCTCGAAGCGGAAGGGAAACACCGCGCCCGATTCATGCAGCTTGCGGAAGGCCGCGCCTGCACGTGCCGGGCTGCCTGGTCTTGCCTTGAATTTTTCGGGCGACATCGTCTCGGCGCCGGCAATGAAACGCGTCGCCATCCGCCCGGTTGCCGGATCGGCATAAAGCACTTCGGGGCTGACGCCGGCCTTGGCCGCTTCGCGCGCCGCCATCGCCTCGTTGGCGCGGTTGATATATTCTTCCGTGCCCTTGCCGGGAATGCGCAGGCAGACGTCGCCGGCCCTGTAGACCATATTGGTCAGGCCGCCGAGCCGCTCCAGAGGTCCATCATAGCCCGCCAGCACCGGAACGGCCGCCAGCGCCGCGCGCAGCTCGTCGGTCATGTCGTGTCCCCCTTCACGCCATTTGTTACGGTTCTGACGGTTCCACATTTTTAGCGGCTTGGCTATCATCCATTGAACGAGAGTCGGGCGTCGGGAGCGGCAATGGCAGACGGTAAGCAGAACAGCGCGCTGGGCGCCGCTTATGCGGCGAAGCGGCCGCAGGACGTGGCCGCCATCTATGACAACTGGGCCGACACCTACGATGCCGACATGTCGGCTGCCGGCTATCGCCATCCGACGATCTGCCTGGCGCTGCTTGCCCGGCACCTGCCGCGCGGCGCCGAACCCTTGCTCGACGCCGGCGCCGGCACCGGCCTCATCGGCGAATGGCTCTCCATCACCGGCTACCCGAAGGTCGAGGCGCTCGACATCTCGCAAGGCATGCTGGACAAGGCCGGCGCCAAGGGCGTCTACACGGCGCTGCATCGCCTGGCGATGGGCGACCCGCTGCCCTTCGCCGACGGCGCCTATGCCGGCATCATTTCGGCCGGCGTCTTCACATCCGGCCATGTCGGGGTCGAGGGCCTGGACGAGTTGATCCGTATCTGCCGTTCCGGCGGCGTCATCGTGCTGACGGTGAAGAACACGCTTTGGCAGGCCGGCTTCGCCGACCGTATCGCCGAGCTCGAAGCGCAGGGCAGGCTGACGCGCGTCGAGGAAACACGACCCTATGCCTCGATGCCCGGCGAAACCGACACCGTGCCGAGCCGCGGCCTGGTGCTGCGCGTCAGCTGACCGGTCCGGCGGTCAGGCTTTTATCTTCGCTCCGGCCGGATCATGCATCGGCTCGAGATGGATCTTTGCCGGCGTGCGTTCCATCGCCACCACCAGCTCATAATCGCCTGAGGCGAGGAAATCGTCGCTGACGCCGTCGGCATTGCGCACATAGCCATAGCCGATGTTTTTCTCCAGCGTATAGCCATAGCCGCCGCTGGTGAGGTAGCCGACCGGCTCGCCACTGCGCAGGATCGTTTCGCGCCCCACCAGCACGATCTCCGGATCGCCGACCGTGAAGCCGGCAAAGCGTTTGGTCAGCGGCTTGCCGGCCACCTTCTCCAGCGCCCTGCGCCCGACGAAGTCTGTGTTCTTGCGAAGCTTCACCGCCCAGCCGAGGCCCGCCTCCAGCGGCGTGTCGTTCGGCGTGATGTCGGAACCCCAGGCGCGGTAGCCCTTTTCCAGCCGCAGCGATTCCAGCGCGCGGTAGCCTACCGGGCGAATGTCGTGCGCCTTGCCCGCCGCCATCAGGGCGTCGAAAACCTCGCCGGTGGCGGCGATCGGTACATGCAGCTCCCAGCCGAGCTCGCCGACATAGGTGACGCGCAGCGCCTTCACGCCGTGGCCCGCAATTGCAATCTCGCGCGCATGGCCGAAAGGGAAGGCGGTGTTCGAGACGTCGGCATCCGTCACCGCCGCCAGCACGTCGCGGGCGCGTGGCCCCATCAGCGACAGGGTGCCGTACTCCTCCGTGACGTCTTTCAGTCTTGCGTCTAGGCCTGCGCCGATATGGTCGCCGATCCAGGACAGGTCATGCGTGCGGAAGCCGGTGCCGGTGACGATGTAGAACCGATCCTCGCCGAGCCGCGACACGGTGAGGTCCGCCTCGATGCCGCCGCGGGTGTTCAGCAACTGCGTGTAGGTCAGCCGCCCGACCGGCTTGTTGATGTCGTTGGCGCAGATCCAGTCGAGCGCCTTCAGCGCGTCGGCACCGGTCAGCTCATATTTGGCGAAGGAGGACTGGTCGAAGATGCCGACCGTCTCGCGCACATGCCGGTGCTCGTCGCCGACTGGGCCGAACCAGTTCTGCCGGCCCATCGAATAGGCGTCCTCGGCGGCCGTGCCGTCGGGCGCGAACCAGTTCGGACGCTCCCAGCCGAGCTTGGAGCCGAACACCGCGCGATGCCTCTTCAGCCGCTCATAGAGCGGCGAGACGATGCGCGGCCGTCCGGACAGATATTCCTCATGCGGAAAGCCGATCGTGTAGTGCTTGCCATAGGCCTCCAGCGTGCGGTCGCGGACCCAGTCGCGGTCGCGATGCAGGCTGGAGAAGCGCCTGATGTCGACCACCCACAGGTCGAGCGGCGCCTCGCCGTCGACCACCCATTGCGCCAGCACCCAACCGGCGCCGCCGCCGGATGCGATACCGAAAGCATTGAAGCCGGCGCCGACGAACATGTTGGCGCATTCGGGAGCGACGCCGAGGATGAAATTGCCGTCCGGCGTGAAACTTTCCGGCCCGTTGATCATCTGCTTGACGCCGACGGTTTCCAAGGCGGGAACGCGCGCGATCGCCTGCGTCATATGCTGTTCGAAATGGTCGTAGTCGTCGTCGAACAGGCGGAATTCCCAGTCGTTGGGAACATCGCCCGTCGTCCAGGCCTGCGGGTTGGGCTCATAGCCGCCCATCACCAGCCCACCGACCTCTTCCTTGAAATAAGTGCGACGGTCGGGGTCGCGGATCGTCGGCGCGTCGGTGGCGAGCCCGTCGATCTTCTCGGTGATGATGTACTGGTGCTTGACCGGCTGCAGCGGCACGTTGATGCCGGCCATCGCGCCGACCTGCCGCGCCCATTGTCCGGCGCAGTTCACCACCTTGTCGCAGGCGATGTCGCCTTTTTCGGTCTTAACCGCGGTGATGCGGCCGTCCTTCATCTCGAAACCGGTGACGCGCACCTCCTCGAACAGTTTCGCGCCATGCATGCGCGCGCCCTTGGCGAGCGATTGGGCGATATCGGAGGGGCTTGCCTGCCCGTCGGTCGGCAGCCACGAGGCGCCGACCAGGTCGCCGGTCTCCATCAGCGGCCACATGCGCTTCACTTCGGCCGGCGACAGCAGCTGCATGTCCATGCCGAAGCTCTTCGCCGTCGTCGCCAGCCGCTTGAACTCGGTCCAGCGGTCGGCGTTCGTGGCCAGCCTAAGGCACCCGGTCATCTTCCAGCCGGTCGCCAAGCCCGTCTCGGCCTCGAGTCCCTTGTAGAGCTCGACCGAATATTTGAGCACGCGCGTGATCGAGGCCGACGAGCGCAATTGCCCGACCAGCCCGGCGGCGTGCCAGGTCGAGCCCGAGGTCAGCTTGCCCTGCTCGAGCAGCACGACATCGGCCTTGTGGTCGCGCGCCAGGTGATAGGCGGTGGAACAGCCGATGATGCCGCCGCCGATGACGACGATCCCGGCATGGCTGGGCAGAGTCATGACTTTGGTCCGTATTTCGTCCGGTAATTCTCGAGCGCCGCATCGAGCCGCGCGAGGTTCTCCTCGGTATAAGCGACGTAGTCGATGCCGGGCGCGTCGAGATAGAGTTCCGAGACCATGCTCCACATCGCTTCGCGCAGCAGGGAGGCGCATTGCATTGCGGCGTGCGAGCGGCGGATTTCGGTGTCCGGTTCTTTCATGAAATAGGCGGTCATGAAGGCGAAGGATTCGTCGTTGCTCATCCCTGCATTCGACGCGACGCCGGCGAGGTCGAACATCGCCGTGTTGAAACCGGCATATTCGAAATCGATCAGCCACAGCCGGCTGCCGTCGTCGAGGATGTTGGCCGGCAAAAGATCGTTGTGGCCGAAGACGATCGGCAACAGCTTCTGCGCCCGTTCGAGCTCGTCCGCCAACGTCAGGTAGCGCGGCAACTGGTCCTTCTTGCGGCTGCCGCCTTCGTCCAGCGTGCGCGCATAGTCGCGGATGACGTGGAACACCCAGAACATGAAGCCGGCGCCGGAGACATGGTTCGGCATCTCGCGATGGAAGCCGCGCAGCAGCGCCGCCACGCGGCCGAGATTGGCGCGCACGTCCTCGCCGAGAAAGGTCTTCGCTCCGAGAAACGCCGTCACCAGAATGCCGGGCTCGGAATAGTGCACGGCCGGCGCGAACCCTGCCGCATGCGCGGCGCGCGCCGTCATCACCTCGCGCTCTCGGAAGACATGGTGGAACGGGAAATCCTGGCCGAAGCGCACGACATGGCGCCCGGCTGCGTCCGTGACGATATAGTTGGCATTACTGAGGCCGCCTGGCAGCGGCGCGATCTCGATGCCGCCGTTCCAGCACGGCAAGGCGCGGATGCGGTCTTCGGCGCTCACGGTTCTGCTCCGGCCAAAGCCGGTCCTCCGGAAAACAAGGACGGGAGAAAACAAAAAAGCCTCGTCGGTGCGAGACGCCAGGATCGGTATCCCGCACCGCACCGACGAGCCCCTTGGCCAGGTTTGGTATCCCGGCATCCGCCCCCGCGGATTCGATAAAAGCCCGCGCCTGGCCGTTTCCAGACGATCTGGTCACTAGGTTGCGGCTCTGCCATCACCCTCCCGTAGCAGTTCCGAGCCTTGTCACTTGCAACCACTCTCATGCCGTGGTGGCGGAACTGTCAATCAAAAGCTGTGACCTTTTTTGGGTGTTTTGCCCGAAAATATAAGCAACTCCTTTCAAAGCGTTGTCAAAGCCTTAAATTCGGTCAAAATCCCGGATATCCGCATGATCCATTCGAAACGGCATGGCGAAATCCTGCGCATCCTCCACGAGGAGGGCACAGTCAGCGTAGCTAGCCTTGCCGAACGTCTCGGCGTGTCGCTCGAAACGGTGCGGCGCGACGTCAAGCCGCTCGCCGATGACGGCTCGGTGCTGAAGATGCACGGCGCGGTGGGCCTTGCTTCGATGGTGGGTGAGGCGCCGTTCGAGCGGCGCATGCGCGAGAATGCCGAAGCCAAGCGCCTGATCGCCAGAATGATCGCGGCCACCATCCGCGATGGCGAGGCGGTTATGCTCGACACCGGCACGACCACGTCGTTCCTGGCGCGCGAGCTGCTGGGGCATCGCCGGCTGACGGTGGTCACCAACTCCTCCGACATTGCCCGCACACTGGCGACGGTGAACGGCAACAAGGTCTATATGGCGGGCGGCGAGCTGCGCAGCGATTCAGGCGCCGCATTCGGCATCTCGGCGATCGAATTCGTCAGCCGTTTTTCGGTCGACCATGCGGTGATTTCGATCGGCGCGGTCGACGCGGTCGCCGGCCTGACCGACTACGCCCTGGACGAGGCGGAGTTCGCCCGCATGGTGCTGTCGCGCGGCCAGCGCTCGCTAGTCATCACCGACCACACCAAGTTCGGCCGCCAGGGCCTGGTCCGGGTGTGCGGCTTCGACGGCTTTTCCGAGCTTGCCACCGACCAGCCGCCGCCGCGCGACATCGCCGCCGCGCTGAGCCAGGCCGGCGCGCGTCTGACCATCGCGACGGCCTGAAGCGAAATCCGATTTCACTCGGTTGGCGGATACTTCCCTCCGCGGTCGTGCCGGTGTTTAGTCCGGCCATGGCCTTCACCATCCGCCAACTGCAGTTCTTCGTCGCCGTCGCCGAGCAGGGCACCGTCTCGGGCGCCGCGCAGAACCTCTCGATTTCGCAATCCTCGGTCACGGAATCGATCAAGGAGCTGGAGAGCGACCTCGGTGTCGAACTCTTCGAGCGCCATCCGCGCGGCCTCAACATCACCCACAAGGGTCACCAGTTCCTGCGCCACGCGACAAAAATCCTGGCCGATGTCTCCGACGCGCGCCGTTCTTTCTCCAGCGAGCAGGCCGTGGCCGGTGGCCGCCTGCAGCTCGGCGTCACCTCGCTGGTCGCCGGCTATGTGCTGTCGGACCTGCTCGCCCGTTACCGCCGCGCCTATCCGGGTGTCGAGGTTTCGGCCATCGAGGACAATGGCGACTATCTCGAGCACCTTCTGGTCGGCGGCAAGCTCGACATCGCCGTCATGGTCACGTCCAATTTGCGCGACCGTACCGCGCTGCAGTCGGAAATCCTCGAAGTCTCGGCCTACCGGTTGTGGGTCCCGCTCAGCCACAGGCTTGCCAGCGCCGACATCATCTCGATCGGCGACATCGCTTCCGAGCCGCTGATCATGCTCACCGTCGACGAGATCGAGGAGAACACCGGCAAGCTGCTGTCGGCGATCGGCGCGAGGCCGCATGTCGCCTTCCGCACGCGTTCGGTGGAAGCAGTGCGCAGCCTTGTCGCCACGGGCGCCGGCGTGGCGCTGCTGCCCGACCTCGTCTACCGGCCCTGGTCGCTGGAAGGCGACCGCATCGAATCGCGCGACATTTCCGGCTCGCTGCCCGTGGTCCAGGTCGGGACGGTCTGGCGCCGCGGCTCCGGCCTGCCGCAGGCCGCGCGCGATTTCATCGGCCTCGCGCAGTCGCAGCGCATGGTGCGTCGCTGAAGTAATTCCAGCAAAAGTGTGAAACAGTCGGCTTGAACTCGTAGAGTGCCGGCAGCGATCGATGAGGGTAACTGAAAACGAGGTCCGCCATGCCGCAATCCGCGCAGCCAAACACGCAGCAAGCCGCTCTCTGGAACGATGCCAGCGGAAAGGCCTGGGTCGAGATGCAGCCGATCCTCGATGGCGTGCTGGCGCCGTTCGAGAGCCTGGTGGTGGATGCCGGTTATCCCGGAGAAGGGCGCACGGTTCTGGACATAGGCTGCGGCGCAGGCGCCACGACTCTGGCGATGGCGCGCCGCGTCGGCAACGCCGGTCGATGTGTCGGCCTCGACATCTCGCGGCCGCTTGTCGCCCTGGCGACTGAGCGCGCGCGGGCGGGAGAGGTGGCAAACGCAAGTTTTGGGGTCGGCGATGCCCAGGCATATGGGTTCGAATCCGGAATCTTCGATGCCGTTGTCTCGCGCTTTGGCGTCATGTTCTTCGATGATCCTGTGGCGGCATTCAGCAACATAAGACAGGCCGCAAGGCCTGGCGGCAAACTCGCCTTTGTCGCTTGGCGAAGTCCGACCGAGAATGATTTCATGACGGCCGCCGCGAGAACGGCTGCGCCTTTCCTCCCGCCCGCGCCCGCGCCGGATCCCGAAGCGCCGGGGCAGTTTGCCTTTGCCGACGGTGCCAGGGTGAGGCGGATTCTTGAAGCGAGCGGCTGGTCGTCGATCGAAGTCGAACGGGCGGACGTCCCGTGTCAGATCGCCGAGGGCGATCTGATGACATATGCGACTCGCTTGGGGCCGGTCGGCGCCGCCCTGCGCGAGGTTGACCGAGCGACGGCTGAAAAAATCTCCGCGGCCTTGCCTGCTGCATTCGCGTCTTTCGTGACGGACGGTAAGGCTCGTTTCATTGCCGCCTGCTGGCTGGTCACGGCACTGGCTTGAGGGTATTTTGATATCGGAAAAACCGATATCGGCTTTCTGATAAATGAATTTGCGAAACCGGATTTTTCAAAGCACCTTTTGCTCAGGGAACAAAGCCGCGCCCTGAGAGCGCTGCCCCTAGCAATGGGAGATCGACGATGAATGCATTCCTGAAGTCGTGCACGGCGCTGACTGTCGCGCTGACTTTTTCCGGTCAGGCCATCGCCCAGGTCAAGGAAGTCGGCAAGGGCGAGGGCGAGGTCAACATCGTCGCCTGGCCGGGCTACATTGAGCGCGGCGAGACCGACAAGGGCTATGACTGGGTGACGGCTTTCGAGAAGGAAAGCGGCTGCAAGGTCAACGTCAAGACCGCCAACACGTCGGACGAGATGGTCTCGCTGATGAACGAGGGTGGCTTCGACCTGGTCACCGCTTCGGGCGATGCATCGCTGCGCCTCGTCGCCGGCAAGCGCGTGCAGCCGATCAACACCGATCTCATCAAGAGCTGGAAGACGGTCGACGACCGCCTGAAGGACGCCCCCTGGTTCACCGTCGACAAGGTGCACTACGGCGTTCCCTATCAGTGGGGCCCGAACATCCTGATGTACAACACCGACGTCTTCAAGGAAGCGCCCAAGAGCTGGAACGTCGTCTTCGAGGAAATGAAGCTGCCCGACGGCAAGTCGAACAAGGGCCGCGTCCAGGCCTATGACGGCCCGATCCACATCGCCGACGCCGCCAATTACCTGATGTTCCACAAGCCGGAACTCGGCATCAAGGATCCTTACGAGCTCAACGAAGATCAGTACAAGGCGGCGCTCGAGTTGCTGCGCACCCAGCGCACGCTGGTCGGCCGTTACTGGCACGATGCCGCGATCCAGGTCGACGACTTCCAGAACGAGGGCGTGGTCGCCTCCGGCTCCTGGCCTTACCAGGTCAACACTCTGGTCGCCGCCAAGAAGCCCGTCGCCTCGACCGTTCCGGAAGAGGGCGTCACCGGCTGGGCCGACACCACCATGATGGAAGCGGACGCCGCCCATCCGAACTGCGCTTACATGTGGCTCGAGCATTCGCTCTCGCCGAAGGTCCAGGGCGACGTCTCGGCCTGGTTCGGCTCGCTGCCCGTCGTGCCCGCCGCCTGCAAGGGCAATGAGCTTCTGACCGACGAAGGCTGCAAGACCAACGGCTACGACAATTTCGATAAGATCAGGTTCTGGAAGACGCCGGTGACCAAGTGCGCCAGCCAGAACAACCAGTGCGTGCCGTACTATCGCTGGGTGTCGGACTATATCGGCGTCATCGGCGGGCGGTAACGCCATTACCCTCCCCCTTTGTGGGGAGGGTTGACGCTTGAGCGTCGGGGTGGGGGCTGTCTGATAGGTTCGCGCTGTCACCCCCACCCGCGGCTTCGCCGCGACCTCCCCCATCGAGGGGGAGGTAGGGCGCCGCGCGACTTCAGTACATCAACCAGCCAACAGACTGGCAGCCCATGACTTCCGCCGTTTCCTTCAAAAAAGTCTCGCGCCATTTCGGCAGCGTGCGTGCCGTCGACGCGGTCGATCTCGACATAGCGCCTGGCGAATTCTTCGCCATGCTCGGGCCTTCAGGCTCGGGCAAGACGACCTGCCTGCGGCTGATAGCGGGTTTCGAGCAGCCGACGGCCGGCTCGATCTCGATCTTCGGCGAGCGCGCGGAAGGCGTTCCGCCCTATCGCCGCAACGTCAACACCGTCTTCCAGGACTACGCGCTGTTCCCGCATCTGAACGTGCTCGACAACGTCGCCTACGGCCTGATGGTCAAGGGCGTCGGCAAGACCGAACGGCTGAAGGCTGCGGAAGAGGCGCTTTCCCTCGTTAGACTTCCGGGCTACGGCACGCGCCGCCCGGGCCAGCTCTCCGGCGGCCAGCGCCAGCGCGTCGCGCTCGCCCGCGCGCTGGTCAACCAGCCCAAGGTGCTGCTGCTCGACGAGCCGCTCGGCGCGCTCGACCTCAAGCTGCGCGAGAACATGCAGGAGGAATTGAAATCGCTGCAGAAGGTGCTCGGCATCACCTTCGTCTTCGTCACCCACGACCAGGGCGAGGCGTTGTCGATGGCCGATCGCGTCGCCGTTTTCAACGACGGCAAGATCATGCAGGTCGGCACGCCGGAAGACATCTACCAGCGGCCGAATACGCGCTTCGTCGCCGATTTCGTAGGCTCGTCGAACGTGCTGCCGCCGGATTTCGTGCAGCGCTATTCCGGCCAGCATCGCTGGGGAAGCCTGCGGCCCGAATCCATCCGCGTTTCGGGCGCAACCAGCGGCGACGGCGTTGCCGCGCGCCTAGTCGGGACCAATTATCTCGGCGCCACGACAAGGCTGGCGCTCGATGCCGATGGGCTGAGGCTGCACGCGGTGGTGCCGGCCGGCACCGCGCTGCCGGCGGAAGGCGAAGCGGTGATGCTCACCTTCAACCGCGACAGCCTGCATCTGATGGACGAGCCGGCATGACGATCGACGCCGCCATCCCGCGTGCGCCAGCCCCTGCCATCCTGCCCGGCAGCGGCGGCATGCGCGGCGCGCTCTCCGACCTGTTCTGGCGCCGCCCGAAATTCCTGCTCGCCCTGATGCTCCTGCCGCCGGTTCTGTGGCTCGGCATCGTCTACATCGGCTCGCTCTTCGCGCTGCTCGCCCAGAGTTTCTTCTCGATCGACGAGTTCTCCGGCCTCATCAACCGCGAGTTCACGCTGAAGACCTATGGCGACCTGTTCCAGGCCGCCAATCTCGACATCATCCTGCGAACGGTGACGATGGCGGCGCTCGTCACGCTTGCCTCGGCCATCATTGCCTTCCCCATCGCCTACTACGCGGCGCGCTATGCGCGCGGCCGCTGGAAGGCGTTGTTCTATCTCGGCGTGATGCTGCCGCTCTGGTCGAGCTATCTGGTCAAGATTTACGCCTGGAAGCTGATCCTCGCCAAGGAAGGCATCCTCACCTGGCTGCTCGCCAACCTGAACCTGCTCTGGCTGCTCGATGGCTGGCTGTCGCTGCCGATCGTCGGCGGCAACTCGCTCTCGGTCTCCTTCACCGGCACCTTCATCGTCTTCGTCTATGTCTGGCTGCCCTTCATGATCCTCCCCGTTCAGGCCGCGCTCGAACGCGTGCCCGGCAATCTGGTCGAGGCCTCGTCGGATCTCGGCGCCTCGCCCGGCCAGACCTTCCGCAACGTGCTTTTCCCGCTGGCCCTGCCCGGCATCGTCGCCGGTTCGATCTTCACCTTCTCGCTGACGCTCGGTGACTACATCATCCCGCAGATCATAGGCACTTCGCGGCTGTTCATCGGCCAGGCCGTCTATTCGCAGCAGGGCACCGCCGGCAACATCCCTTTAGCCGCCGCCTTCACCGTGGTGCCCATCGTCATCATGGGCTTTTACCTCTGGGGCGCCAAGCGCATGGGGGCTTTCGATGCGCTCTGACCGTGGTCAACGTGCTCCGCTCGGCCTGAAGATCGCCGCCGCCTGCGGCCTGCTCTTCCTGCACCTGCCGATCCTTTTGATCTTTGTCTACGCCTTCACGACGGAAGAGAAGAGTTTCGTCTGGCCGCCTCCGGGGCTCACCACGCAGTGGTTCGCCGTCACCTGGAACCGACCGGACGTCTGGGATGCGCTGTCGCTCTCGGTCCGCGTCGCCGCCATCTCGACGGCGATCGCGCTGGTGCTCGGCACGCTCTGCGCCGCCGCTGTCTCGCAGACGCGCTTCTTCGGCCGCGAGGCCATCTCGCTGCTGGTCATCCTGCCGATCGCGCTGCCCGGCATCATCACCGGCATCGCGCTGCGCTCGGCCTTCGCGCTCGCCGACATTCCATTCTCGTTCTGGACGATCGTGCTCGGCCACGCCACCTTCTGCGTTGTCGTGGTCTACAACAATGCCGTCGCCCGCTTCCGCCGCACCTCCGGCTCGATGATCGAAGCCTCGATGGATCTCGGCGCCGACGGCTTCCAGACCTTCCGCCATGTCGTGCTGCCCAATATCGCGACCGCGCTGCTTGCCGGCGGCATGCTCGCCTTCGCGCTGTCCTTCGACGAGGTCATCGTCACCACCTTCACCGCCGGCCAGCAGCAGACGGTGCCCATCTGGATGCTCGAGGAACTGATCCGCCCGCGCCAGCGCCCGGTCACCAATGTCGTGGCCATGGTCGTCGTGCTGGTGACGCTGCTGCCGATCCTGTTTGCCTATTACCTCACCCGCGACGGCGACCAGATCGCCGGCTCGGGCAAATAACCAACTTCGTAAGGGAGTGATGTCGATGGACACCCAGATGCTGATCGGCGCGAAATTCGAAAAGGGCACCGAGACCGAGGAGCCGATCCTCAATCCGAAGACCGGGGCGACCATTCTCAACCTACCGGAAGCGAGCCCGGCGCAGATCGAGGCTGCCGTCAGTGCCGCCGAACACGCATTCGCCAGTTGGTCGCGCACGACGCCGGCGCAGCGCTCCGGCTATCTGCTCAAGATAGCCGACCGCATCGAGGCCGAAGCCAAGGAGTTCGCCGCGCTCGAGGCGCTGAACTGCGGCAAGCCGATCAATGCCGTGCTCAATGACGAGATCCCGGCGATCGTCGACTGCTATCGCTTCTTCGCCGGCGCGGTGCGTTCGATGCCCGGCCAGGTGGCCGGCGAATATCTGCCCGGCCACACCTCGATGGTCAGGCGCGACCCGATCGGCATCGTCGCTTCCATCGCGCCCTGGAACTATCCGCTGATGATGATGGCCTGGAAGCTGGCGCCGGCGCTCGGCGGCGGCAACACGGTCGTCTTCAAGCCGTCCGAGCAGACGCCGCTGACCGCGATGAAGCTGGCGAAGATCCTCGCCGACGTGCTGCCCGAGGGTGTCGTCAATGTCGTGCTCGGCCGCGGCGACAGCGTCGGCAACACGCTGATCAACCATCCCAAGGTCAACATGATCTCGATCACCGGCGACGTCGCCACCGGCAAGAAGGTGCTGCAGGCGGCCGCCAAGTCGGTCAAGCGCACGCATCTGGAGCTCGGCGGCAAGGCGCCCGTCATCGTCTTCGACGACGCCGACCTCGGCGCCGTGGTCAACGGCCTGCGCGCCTTCGGCTATTACAATGCCGGCCAAGACTGCACCGCCGCCTGCCGCATCTATGCCGGCAAGAAGATCTACGACAAGCTCGTCGCCGACCTCTCCTCGGCGGTCTCGACCATCAAGTACAACCAGCCTGATGACACCAAGAACGAGATCGGCCCGCTGATCTCGCGCCGCCAGCGCGACCGCGTGTCGAGCTTCGTCGAGCGGGCCTCGGAGCTGAAGCACATCGAGATCACCACCGGCGGCAAGCCGGGCGAGGGCTCTGGCTTCTACTATCAGCCGACGGTCGTCGCTGGCGCGCTGCAGGAAGATGAGATCGTGCGCCGCGAGGTGTTCGGCCCGGTCGTCTCGATCACGCGTTTCTCGGATGTCGACGAAGCGGTGAACTGGGCGAACGACAGCGACTACGGTCTCGCCTCGTCGGTGTGGACCAAGGACGTCTCGCGCGCCATGGCGACGGCCGCGCGCCTGCAATATGGCTGCACCTGGATCAACACCCACTTCATGTTGACCAACGAGATGCCGCATGGCGGCCTCAAGCAGTCCGGCTACGGCAAGGACATGTCGCTCTACGCGCTGGAAGACTACACCGCCGTTCGCCACGTGATGGTGGCGCATGGGTGAGCCCAGGCTCCAGGACGCCGGCTGAGAACTGTGCTACTCCGGCAACGGGCAATTGCCATATGAACGAGGAGCCATGGACTTACAAGAACCTGTGCGGCTGCTGCCGTCGGCGCTGAAGATCGAACCGTTCCTGGTGATCGAGCGCAGTTCGACTTTCCAGGGCGTGGTGCATATTGCCGGTTATGTCTTTTGCGAGGCATCACCAGTTGTCGCAATGCGTCTGACCCTGACGGACGGCAGAAGATTGGCCGTGTCGCAGATGGGCCTGCCTAGCCCTGACTTGGCCCGCCGGCATGGTCGGGCCGCCGCGTCCTGCAGGTTCGAGGAGCGATTTTTTGTCGGCTTGGAGTACGCCGACATGCTCAATGCGGCTGTCGAGGTCGTTCTTGCGGACGGTTCCAGTCATGCCCGTCCTTTGGCCGCCGCAGATCCGAATGATACAGTGCTTCCGCTTGTCGATCGGTTCTTCCAGGAGGTGCGTTCCCGACCATCCGGACGGCTTCTGGAGATAGGCTCGCGGAATCGAACCGGTGCGATGTGGCGTACTGCCGTGCCTGAAACCTGGCGCTATACCGGCTTCGACATCCTTGATGGGGAAAATGTGGACATCGTCGGCGACGCCCACGAGGCGAGTCGGTTTCTGCCCCGGCAGGCTTTCGATGCGGTCATGTCTTTCGCGGTGTTCGAGCATCTGCTGATGCCTTGGAAGGCGGTGATCGAGATGAACCGCGTGCTGCGCGCGGGCGCGATCGGCATCATACTTGCCCCCCAGACATGGTCGCTGCACGAGGAGCCATGCGACTACTTCCGTTTTTCAAGCCATGCCTGGAAAGCGCTGCTCAATCCCGCGACAGGTTTTGAAATCATCGATGCCGTCGATGGGTCGCGCGCTTATATCGTCGCTCGCGTGCACAACGTCGCCACCGCTTTTGGCGAGGTTCATACTGGAGCGCTGATGTCCGCGGTTTTGTTCCGCAAGACTGGGGAGACAAATCTCGACTGGCCGGTCTCGATGAGGGACATCGCCAGCGATCTGTACCCGATGTGAGTGTCGGTCCGCCGTCGCCTGGCAGTGACCGCTCCGCTCAAGCCCGAGTTCGACGCGCCAGGATCGACAGCGCCGGGCCATGCTGATCGTCGGGCGCCTCATGCGCGACAATGACATTATTGAAGCCCAGCTGCCCCAAGGCCCAAAGCAGGTCGTGCTTGTCCATCCAGCGCGGCACCGCGTCCATGCCGCCGCAAAAAGTGGAACTCTTGACGTCGCCATAGGGCCGCGGGTGGAGCGTGACGTCGCGGCCAAGCCAATTGCGACGTTCGGGGGCGGCCAGATGCGCGCGGCGCGGGTCCCCGACGGGCATGGCCGCCTCATCCACCACATGTGTCCACAGATACAGGCGGTCCGTTCGCTTGGCGAGCAACTCGAGCGTCCGCAACGGGTCGACCATGTGATAGAGGACCCCGCTTGCCACGATCAGCGGCCAGTCGTTCGCGTCCTGTTCGAGAAACACCATGAAGTCGCCCAATCGGAAGGAGGCGTCGCGCAGGCCGAGCACCTCTTTCGTGATCAGGCAACGAAGGAAGGCGTCGCGATTGGCCTCGATCGCCAGCACGGATCGCGCTCCGGCGGCCAGCAGCGTAGCCGTATGCGCGCCTTCGAGCGGGCCCAGTTCCAGCACATGCTGGCCCGGCAACCGGTCGCCAAGTTGTTCCGCCAGCCACTGAATTCGCAGGTCGCCATGCAGATGCGCCGCACCCGCCTGCAGGTCCAATTCCGCCGGAAATGCCCCGACCCATTGCCCGGCCAGCGCGTCCACGGCGTTCTGGTTCGACGGTGCCGTCCTGATATAGTGGGGCACCGCTATCGGCTGGCCGCTGTCCTCGGTGGCGGACTCGGCCAGGGCGGCAAGCGCCAAGGTCAATCTGTCCTGAACCGGATTGGCGGAGGCGGATGACAACTCGACGAAGAATTCGCAGCCGATGCTTGGGTAGAAGCGTTCCTCGCCGAGGCCGACCAGGCCTATTGCTCGCAAGTCGGCCATGATCAGCCGAAAGCTCGAAGGCGTGAAAACCCAGGCGTGGCAGTCGACATAATCGGAGCCGGGCCGGGTTGCCAGCCGATAGCCTTCCGAAGGCGTTCCGGCAAAGGCGAAGTCTCCGGTGGAGCCTTGTGTCCAGACCTGCACGCCGCCGCGCATCGCATTCGATGCGTAGTGGTCATACATCGACGCTGCATTGTGCCTCGTATCCCCCGAAAAATAGGCCGCAAGCATCTGGCCAAGACTGGAGCAGGGTCGCAGGTAGTCGAAGGTAAAACGCCGGTCGGGCACCAGCAGGAAAATGCGCCCTCCCGGGCTCAGAGCCCGCTCGCAGCGTTGAAGGAAGTGAATTGGGTCCGTAAGGTGCTCGAAAACATGGCTTGCAACGATGAAGTCGAACCCTTGCCCCGTCGGGTCCAACGCAAGAAGCTCTCCGCCGTCGTCGATGGCATCCACTTCCTCTATGCGCGAAACGTCGACACCGTGCGGTCGATATTTCGCCCTCAGCGTCTCGGCGTCGGCGTGATCGATAACCAGGGTTTGATATCCATCCGACTTCGGCAATATGGGTGCGTATGATGCTCCGAATTCGATGCCCCGACTGTGCTTGCCTGCCGCAATTCTGATAATCTGCCGAAAATCCACGGTCATTCCTGCCGATCTTGCCGCATTGAGTCGTAGTTCATTCTTTGCCAAGGCGGCGGTAGATTTGTCCATATGAAAGCTGGGGGGATGAATGCGACTTGCATATCGCATTGCGAACTGGATTGCCGCAAAGGCGTATTCAACGGCGGTCCGCGCTCGCCAAACGCCCTCCGTTCTGGCGGAGCTTACCCCGCGCTTTGTGTCCGACGACCTTGTAACTCCGGCCGTCGGCGACCGGTTTGCGATCGTCGTGAAATATGCCTTGTTCGGCGTCACTGACGATTTTTTGCAGCTGCTCGCGGCGCTGCGTCGCCACAATGTCAATCCGATCGTCGTTTGCAACGGCAATTTGAGCGACGAGGAACTGGGCAAGCTCAAGGCGGATGCGCACCGCATCCTTGTGCGCCGCAATCGCGGCAGGGATTTCGGCGCCTATCGCGCCGCCACGCTTTTTCTGCAGGCGCAGAACTTGCGCCCGCGCCGGCTGCTGTATTTGAACGACAGCGTCATGTTCGTCGATGGACCCGGACTGGACGCCATGATCGGCGCCTTGGCGGACAGCAGCTATGACGTCGTCGGCACCTTCGAGAACCATGAATTCGTTCACCATGTCGGCACCTACGCCTTCAGCCTGACCGGAGACGTATTTGCCGACCCACGGGTTCAGCGCTTCTGGAGACACTACAAGCCCTATGATCTTCGGCCGCATGCGATCCAGAGAGGCGAAATAGGGCTTTCCGAGTGCCTGGCGAAGTGCGGCTACAGGACCGACGTCGTTTATTCCGCCGAGAGACTTGCGCTTCGGCTGGACAGGATGAACCTGCCTGAACTGGTCGAGAAATTGCGCTACGCACCGTACGGCGCACTGCGAAATTACGATCTCAAAGCCTTGCTGTCCGGCGCGACCGAAACGGCCAGCCTGCTTCATCGCGCGGCGGATTCAAAGCCCGTCAAAGCCACCACGCCCACAATCACCGAATACGCAAGGGTGGCGGCGCGAGCGTCCAGCCTGATCGACGAAAGCAAGCGCCGGTCCGTGACAGCCGACCAGGTAGTGCGGGAGACGTTGGTCAACCACATCATGGGTCACATCATAAACGGCAGCCAGATCCACTATGGCTTCGGTCTTTTTCACAGAGTCATGGACAGCCCTTTGATCAAGCGCGACTTGCTGATCCGAGGCGTGTTGCTGGAATATGATTGCGCCCGCATCCTCGATTACATGCCGGCCTCTCAGCGTGATCCGATAATGCGAGAGCTGATCAACAGAGGACGGCTGGTGAATCTGCGCGGCTGGCGCGCATTCATGGTGCATAATGGTTTTGTCTGAATTCGGATTTCAGCGCCGGAAAAACAGACCGCTGCCGAGCACGGCCAAACCGCGTTGTTAGAATGTTCAGCATGTTGTTTTCTGAATGTTAGGCGTAGTTAACTGCCGCAACGTTTAGATATTCGCGGATTTACTGAATATTCAACCTGAACGCGAAGACTTGCCGGCAGAAAACCGCGCAGCGAGGGGGTTCGCGCATAAGCGTTTCGAAGATCAAGCTGATCATGATCGGCGGCTTCTGCCTGCTGGTCGCCGTGTTTTGCGCCAGGGACATGATCACCAAGAGCAATTGGCCTCGGGTCCCGGCCGAAGTGGTTGCCGTCAAGACCGAATCCCTGATGGAATCGACCCAGCACAGGATCATCTACAAGACGGTCAGCAGCGCCTCGATCCCTTGCGAGATGGTCGACGCTTTCAAGGCCATGTACGCGGACAAGGAATGGACGGTGACGCGCAAATTCACCGGCACCTTGCATGTCGGCGCAGGCGCCGACGCCGTGGAGACCACGCTCGACCTGCACAAGAGCGGAGATCGCGAGCCGCAGGCCGGTGACAAGCTGATGGTCGTCCAGAATCCCGCCAGGCCGGCTCAGATCCAGGATGCCGGTCGGACCGGATCGCGGCTTATGATAACGGTCGGGGCAGCGGTGATCGGCGCGCTCTGTCTGTTCTTCGCGTTCAGGCGTCGTCGTCCACCATCGGCGGCACCTACAACCGCTGGGCTCGCCGGAGACAATGCGGCGCGTGCCCGCAAGGAGGACGCCATGATCGCCGCGGCACTGACCAAGCAGGCGGCGCTGCCCGGTCAGGGGGCTGCGGGTCGCCAGGCGGCTGCCACCCAAGCCCGGGAAGCTCGCTTCTCGGGGCGGGCAAGTTTCGGCCGCCGCAACTGACGGCCGAAAATCCTCGTGCACATCACCGCTACTCGATGATGCGATATATATTCCAAAGGCTGGTGCCCGACACGACGTAAGGCTCGATCTCCTTGCCCCACTTGGCGTGCGCGTCGATCTTGCCGATCTTGGCGAAGAAAGCCTCCAATTGCGCGAGGCTTTCGACCTGGTGATGCGATTCGACCGTCGCCTCGCGCGCGCCGATCGAACCGGTCATGATCTGGAATTTCAGGTCGGCGAGCCCGACCTGCGAGCCGATCTCGCGTTCCCATTTTTTCAACAGTTCGAGCACGGTCTGCTTGTGTCCGAACTTGGCGTCGATCTGCCATCTGGCGCTGAACATGTTGGTACTCCCTCAGATTGCGGCCATGGCCGCGGTTGATCACTCGTCCCAGGCTTGAACCACGGTTTGTTTGGCGATGCGGCCGTTCTTCAGTTCGAGCATCGCGGCGCAGAACACCTTGGTGCCGTCGGGATAGGTGCAGGCCTGCGTGAAGGCGAGACTGTCGCCGTCGGCGATGGTGGTGTCGACCTTGTGGATCATCGCCCGGCTGCAGATGTCGTCCCAGAAGGTGCTGATTGCCGCGCGGCCGCGGATTTCGCGCGGCTTGCTCGGCGGGTTGTTGCGGTCGATCACCCTGACCAGCGCCTCGTCGGCATAAAAGCTCGCCAGCATCTTTCCGTCACGGCCCTCGATCGCCTTCTTGATCGCCGCGCCGTCCACGGTTTGGGTCTTCGTCAGCATATCATCCTCCATATGCCCGTCTTCGGTCGGGCGGTTGACAGGGGAAGGGCTGCCCGGCCTGATCGCCGGGCAGGGATTTCGTTCACTGCGACTTGGCCTTGACGGCCGCGAACACGTCGTCCGTCTGTTTCTTGAAGGTCGCCAGGTCGACCTGGCTGCCGTTGAGCATCGTCGACCAGTGCCGAACGATGGCGGCCATCGCGATGGCCTCCTTGATCTCCTCGTCCGATGCGCCGTTGAGCTTGGCGGCTTCGGTGTGGAAATAGATGCAGTACTGGCAGGGGATCTGCGAGGCGACCGCAAGGCCCATCAGCTCCTTAGTCTTGCCGTCGAGCGCGGTCTTGGGGTTGAGCTGGACGCCCTTGATTTCGGCCCAGGCGCCGGCGACCGCGACGTCGGGCAGCGTCTTGAACATGTCCGGCACCGAGCCGAGCGTGGCTTGGATGTCCTTATAGGCGGCGGTGGCGGAAGCATCTTCGGCATGCGCCGGGGTGATGGCCAGCAATACGCCCGCGGCGAATGCCAGCAATCCGATCTTGCGATTGAGTCTCAGCATTTCATCCTCCATTTCGCAGTGCCCTTCGGCGACATCGCCCGGCCTGCATGGGGAGAATTGATATCGCTTGCTGCAGCTCCGGCGCTTCCCCCGAAAGCGCCATGGCTCTCATGGCCCGTCCGGGCCAGCGTGCCTGGCCGAAAAAGCAGCCGCGGCCGCTCGCGACGGCAGGTCTAGCTTGAGCAGGATGTTGGCGACGTGCCGCTTGACCGTATGCTCGCTGAGATCGAGTTCTGCGGCGATCGCGGCATTGCTCTTGCCGTCGGCGATCAGGCTCACCACCTCGCTCTCGCGCGCCGTCAACGTTGCCGGTTCGGCGGGTTTGGGTTTGGGGCGGCAGGCTGGTTCCAGGTGCTGTTCGGCCGTCACCTGCACCAGCGCCAGCGGCTCGTCCAGTTCGTCGAGGGCGCCGCGCCCGGCGTCGGTGAAATGCAGCCCGGATCCCGCCGCCAGATCGGCAACCAGCCGAGATGCGAGGATATGGCCGCGCTCGGCACGGGCGGCGAGCTGCATGGTGACGCGCGCCGTCAGTCCCGTCGGTGGTCCGCGCACCTCGACCTCGCCGACATGCACGCCTTGCGCGCTTGCCACACCGATCTCCTGGGCCGCCTCGCGCAGCAGCGCCGCGCAGCGCACGGCGCGCGCCGGGCCGTCGAAGCGCGAAATCATCAGTTCGCCATGCGTTCCGGCGATGCGCCCGCCATGTCGGCCGACCAGCATGCGCCAGTTCTCCTGGAAGCGCAGGCTGCGTTCGCTCCACAAGCGGTCGCCAAGCCGTGCCGTGTCGTAGATGCGGGTTACCAGCAGCGCGGCGAGCACGCGGTCCACATCTGCGACAGCTGGTTCCCCGGTCAGGAATTCCTCGATCAGGTCGGCGACGCGGTCGACGTCACCGGTCCAGATCGGATGATCGCGCCCGGGTAGCTCGACCAGCCGGGCGCCGTGGATCTTCCTGGCGAGGAAGCGGCTGGCTTCCGGATCGACACGGGTATCGTTGCGGCGATGCAGGAGAAGCGTCGGCGCGGCGATTGCAGAGAGGATGCCGCGCACATCGGTATCCGCATTCATGCGGGCAAGCGCTGCCGCCGCGGTCGGGCTGGCCGACAGCCGCTCGAACCGGGCCCACCATTGCGCAAAATGCATGTCGTCGACCCGGCCCGGCGCAAAATTCGGTAACGTCGCCCCGGTGCCCCAGGACGTTTCCGCCGTCTCGATGAAGGCTTCCAGCCGCTCCGGCGGCATCACCCATTTGTGGAAATGCGCATAGCCGCCATAAAGCACCAGCGTCCGCGTCCGCTCCGGATAGGTGGCGGCGAACAGCATCGCCATCGGCGCGCCTTCCGACGCGCCCAGGATTGCCGCGCGACCGCTGCCGGCGGCATCCATCACCGCACGCACGTCGTCCATGCGGGTCTCCAGGCTGGGCAGGTGACGGGGGTCGACGCGGTCGGAAAGCCCGGTGCCGCGCTTGTCGAACAGGATCAGCCGCGAGAAGGTGGAAAGCCGCTTCAGGAGACGGCTATAGCCTTCGTCTTCCCATTGCAGGTCGAGATTGGAGATGAAGCCCGGCGCGAAGACCAGATCGAACGAACCCTGGCCAATCACCTGATAGGCGATCCGCACATCCCCGCTACGGGCGTATCTGGTCTCGATCGGCCTCACGCAAACTATCCCGCCCGGCCAGACGATTTTCTCGCGTCGAGCATAGCAGAGGCAGGCCGCTTACGCAGTCAAACTTTAGGGAGTCGCAATGTAAGACTTTTGCCGCCCGCGGTCGCGCTGCCGGCGCTTCGCCTAGGCCTGCCTGGCGTAGCCGAGATTCTTGTCGGCCTGTTCGGGCGTCTGCGGCCGCTTGATCTTGGCCGAAGCGGCGATCACCAACTCGTCGAAATTCGCGGTGCCGGCGTCCAGCATCTCGAAGAACTGGCGCCGCATGCGCGGCTCCCAGAACTTGTTGATATGCTCGGCCACGCCGGCAATGCCTTCCTCGCGCGGCTTCGAATGGAAGAAAGTGGCAATCTGGTTCGCCATGCGCACCAGCTTTTCCTTGGTGCTGGCGATGTGGTCTTCGTCATGCGACATGCTTGGCAACTCCGGAAGCCACCCGGTCCGGGTGGGTGAAAATATCGAAATCATCGCCGCGCACCAGCGCCACCAGCGTCATGCCGGCGGCTTCCGCCGTACGGATGGCGAGCGCGGTCGGCGCGGACACAGCCATGATGATCGCGGCCCCGATCGCGGCCGTCTTCTGCACCATCTCCACCGACACGCGCGAGGTCACCACGACCGCGCCGGTCGAACCGTCGATGCCGGCTTTGGCCAGCGCGCCGGCGAGCTTGTCCAGCGCGTTGTGGCGGCCGACATCCTCGCGCGCCATGACGATGCCCTTGCCGGCAACGTAGAAACCCGCGGCATGCACCGCGCCGGTCTCGGCGTGCAGCGGCTGCACTTTCGACAGCAGCCGGACGGCGCTCGCGACGTCGTCAGCGCCGAGAGTAAGTTTTGACTTACCAACGGCATCGACCGAGCGTATTGCTTCCTCGATCGACTCGATGCCGCACAGACCGCAGCCGACCGGCCCGGCAAGCCTGCGCCGCCGCGCCTGGAAGCGCGTGTTGGCCTGGTCCTTCAGCCTGATCTGGATATCGATGCCGGCACCGAGATCCTCGACCTCGATCGCTTCGATCTCTCTTGGATCGGCGATAATGCCTTCGGTCAACGAGAAGCCGAGCGCGAAATCCTCCAAATCGGCCGGGCTCGCCATCATCACCGCATGGGTGGTGCCGGCGAAAGAGAACGCCACCGGCGTCTCCTCCGGCACCATGCGGTTCGCGGCGGCGGTGCCGCTGGCACGATGCGCCAGCCGCGAGATTTGCGTCGTGGCTTTGCGCCGCGCGGTCAAGACTACTCCGCCGCCGCCAGCGGTGCGATACGACGGCTCTGTTGCGCCTGTTCGTTATAGTCTTTCTGCCAGTCGGTCGGACCATTGGACGGCGCCACCTGCACGGCGGTGACCTTGTATTCCGGACAGTTGGTCGCCCAGTCCGAGAAGTCGGTGGTGATCACGTTGGCTTGCGTGTCCGGGTGATGGAAGGTCGTGTAGACGACGCCCGGCGAGACGCGGTCGGTGATCAGCGCGCGCAGCGTGGTTTCGCCGGAGCGGCTCGCCAGCCGCACCCAGTCGCCTTCGCGCACGCCGCGGACTTCGGCGTCGTGCGGATGGATCTCCAGCCGGTCCTCGGCGTGCCACGCGACGTTCTCGGTGCGCCTGGTCTGCGCGCCGACATTGTACTGCGACAGGATACGGCCGGTGGTGAGCAGCAGCGGATAGCGCGGACCCGTCCGCTCGTCCGTCGCGACATATTCGGTGCGGATGAATTTGCCCTTGCCGCGCACGAAGCCCTCGACATGCATGATCGGGGTGCCGAGCGGCGCCTTGTCGTTGCAGGGCCACTGCACCGAGCCGACGCGGTCGAGCAGCTCGAACGAGACGTTGGCGAAGCTCGGCGTCGTTTTGGCAATCTCGTCCATGATCTGCGAGGGATGCGTGTAGTTCCAGTCGAGCCCGATGGCGCGGGCAAGCTCCTGCGTCGCTTCCCAGTCGGCATAGCGCGCCTTCGGTTCGATGACCTTGCGCACCATGTTGATGCGGCGCTCGGCATTGGTGAAGGTGCCGTCCTTCTCGAGGAAGGTCGAACCCGGCAGGAAGACATGCGCGTAGTTCGCCGTCTCGTTGAGGAAGAGGTCGTGCACGACCACGCATTCCATCGCGGCGAGGCCGCCGGCGACATGCTTGGTGTCGGGATCGGACTGCAGGATGTCCTCGCCCTGGATGTAGATGCCCTTGAACGAGCCGTCGACCGCGGCATCCAGCATGTTGGGGATGCGCAGGCCAGGCTCGTCGTCCAGCTTCACGCCCCACAGGCTCTCATAGATGTCGCGCACGGCCTCGCCGGAGATGTGGCGATAGCCCGGCAGCTCGTGCGGGAACGAGCCCATGTCGCAGGAGCCCTGCACGTTGTTCTGGCCGCGCAGCGGGTTCACGCCGACGCCTGGGCGGCCGATATTGCCGGTGGCCATGGCGAGGTTGGCGATCGCGATCACCGTGGTCGAGCCCTGGCTGTGTTCGGTGACGCCGAGGCCGTAATAGATCGCGCCGTTGCCGCCCTTGGCGTACATGCGCGCGGCGCCCCGGATCAGTTCGGGGTCGACGCCCGACAGCTTGCCGACGACCTCGGGGCTGTTCTCCGGCAGGGCGACGAAGGATGCCCAGTCCTGGAACTCGGCCCAATCGCAGCGCTCGCGCACGAAGGCTTCGTCGAACAGCCCTTCGGTGACGATGACATGCGCCAGCGCCGTCAGCACCGCCACGTTGGTGCCGGGCTTCAGCGGCAGGTGATAGTCCGCCTCGATATGCGCCGACTTGACCATCTCGGTGCGGCGCGGATCGAGCACGATCAGCTTGGCGCCTTGGCGCAGCCGCTTCTTCAGCCGCGAGGCGAACACCGGATGGGCCGAAACCGGATTGGCGCCGATGATCACCGCGACGTCGGTGAACTCGACCGAATCGAAATCCTGCGTGCCGGCCGAGGTGCCGTAGGTCTGGCCGAGCCCGTAGCCGGTCGGCGAATGGCAGACGCGCGCGCAGGTGTCGACATTGTTGTTGCGGAAGCCCTGCCGCACCAGCTTCTGGATGAGGTAGGTCTCCTCGTTCGTGCAGCGCGACGAGGTGATGCCGCCGATGGCGGTACGCCCATACTGATACTGGATGCGGCGGAATTCCTTCGCCGTATGAGCGATCGCCTCTTCCCAGCTCACCTCGCGCCAAGGATCGGAGATCTTCTCGCGGATCATCGGCGACAGGATGCGGTCCTTGTGGGTGGCGTAGCCATAGGCGAAACGGCCCTTGACGCAGGAATGGCCGTGGTTCGCCTTGCCATCCTTGTAGGGCATCATGCGGATGACCTCGTCATCCTTGACTTCGGCCTTGAACGAGCAGCCGACGCCGCAATAGGCGCAGGTGGTGACCGCCGAGCGCTCCGGCATGCCCTTTTCGAGTACGGTCTTCTCGCGCAGCGCGTCGGTCGGGCAGGCCTGCACGCAGGCGCCGCAGGACACGCATTCCGAAGCGATGAAGTCCTCGTGCATGCCGGCGACCATGCGGGATTCGAAGCCGCGGCCCTCGATGGTCAGCGCGAAGGTGCCCTGCACCTCCTCGCAGGCGCGCACGCAGCGCGAGCAGACGATGCACTGCGCCGGGTCGTAGGTGAAATAGGGGTTGGATTCGTCGCGGGCGATATAGTCGACGGCCAAAGAGCCATGGCCGGGCGCGACGCCGCCTTCTTCCTTGACGTGGTTGCGGCCTGCGACCCCGTAACGGTTCTCGGAGAGGCCGACGGACTTCGCCACGACGTCGAACTCGCTGGCGCCGGTTCCGGCCTTCTCGTTCCAGCCGCTCGGATGGTCGGAGACGTAAAGTTCCATGACGCCGCGACGGATGGCGTCGAGCCGGTCCGACTGCGTGCGCACCACCATGCCCTCGCCGACCGGCGTGGTGCACGAGGCCGGCGTACCGCCGCGGCCTTCGATCTCGACCAGGCAGACGCGGCAGGAGCCGAAGGAGTCCAGCATGTCGGTGGCGCAGAGTTTCGGGATCTCCACCCCGCCTTCCATTGCCGCGCGCATGATCGAGGTGCCTTCCGGCACCGTGATGCTTTGCCCGTCGACGGTCAGCGTTATCTGCCTCGTCGCCGTCGACTCCGGCGTTCCGTAGTCGATCTCTTCGATGAGTGTCGGGAAGTCGGCCTTGATGTTCATCTGCCAGCTCCTATTCAGCCGCCACGCGCGCCGGCGCGGGCTTGAAGTCGTCGGGGAAATGCGTGATCGAACTCATCACCGGGTAGGGCGTGAAGCCGCCCAGCGCGCACAGCGATCCGAACTTCATCGTATTGCAGAGGTCGGTGACCAGCGCGAGGTTCTTTTCCGGCTCGATGCCGGCGGCAAGCTTGTCGAGGACCTCCACGCCGCGTGTCGAGCCGATGCGGCAGGGCGTGCACTTGCCGCAGCTTTCGATGGCGCAGAACTCCATGGCGAAGCGCGCCTGCTTCATCATGTCGGCGCTGTCATCGAACACGGTGATGCCGGCATGGCCTATCAGTCCGTCGCGCTTGGCGAATTCCTCATAGTCGAACGGCGTGTCGAACAGAGCGCGCGGGAAATACGCTCCGAGCGGCCCGCCGACCTGCACCGCCTTGACCGGGCGGCCAGAAGCCGTGCCGCCGCCGATATCGTCGACGATTTCGCCGAGCGTCAGGCCGAAAGCCGTCTCGAACAGGCCGCCCTGCTTGACGTTGCCGGCGATCTGGATCGGGATCGTGCCGCGCGAGCGGCCCATGCCGAAATCCTTGTAGTAGGCGGCGCCCTTGTCCATGATGATCGGCACCGAGGCCAGGCTGATCACGTTGTTGATCACCGTCGGCTTGCCGAACAATCCTTGAATGGCGGGCAGCGGCGGCTTGGCGCGCACCACGCCGCGCTTGCCCTCGAGGCTGTTCAAGAGCGAGGTTTCCTCGCCGCAGACATAGGCGCCGGCGCCGACGCGGATTTCCATGTCGAAAGCGTTGGGCGAGCCCAGCACACTGGGGCCGAGCACACCCGCCTTGCGGGCGATCGCCACGGCCTTGTTCATCGTCGCCACCGCATGCGGATATTCCGAGCGGATATAGACGAAACCCTTGGTCGCGCCGGTGGCGATGCCGGCGATCGCCATGCCTTCGATCAGCACGAAGGGATCGCCTTCCATGATCATGCGGTCGGCGAAAGTGGCGCTGTCGCCCTCGTCGGCGTTGCAGACGATGTATTTCTGCTCGCCCGCCGTATCGAGCACCGTCTTCCACTTGATGCCGGTCGGGAAGCCGGCGCCGCCGCGGCCGCGCAGGCCGGACTCTGTAACCTGCTTGACGACATCGGCCGGCGCCATGGCGACCGCATTCTGCAGGCCGCGCAGGCCGCCCAGCGACTTGTAGGCGTCGAGCGACAGCGGATCGTTGATGCCGCAGCGCGCGAAGGTCAGCCGCGTTTGCTTGGCGAAGAAGGGAATCTTGTCCGGCGCGCCCAGCCAGCGCTTGTGGTGGCCGCCCTTGAGGAAGCCGCTGTCGAACAGGCTCTTGACGTCGGAAGGCTTGACCGGTCCGTAGGCGACCCGGCCCTCGGCCGTCGCCACCTCGACCATCGGCTCCAGGAAATAGGCGCCGCGCGAGCCGTTGCGCACGATCTTGGCTTCGACGCCGCGCTCCTTGAGCTCCGCCTCGATCGCCTTGGCGACCTTCTCGGCGCCGAGCGCCAGCGCGCCGGAGTCGGCCGGAATATAGATGCGCGGGATCATGAACGTACCTCCGCGACGATCTCTTCGATCTTCTCGTCATCGAGCCGGCCGATGACTTCGCCATCCAACATCGCCGAGGGCGAGCAGGCGCAAAGCCCGAGGCAGTAGACCGGTTCCAGTGTAACCGATCCGTCGCGGGTGGTCTCGTGGAAATCGATGCCGAGCAGCTGCTTGACCTTGGCCGCCACCGCGTCCGAACCCATCGACTGGCAGGCTTCCGCCTGGCAGAGCTTCAGCACATGCCGGCCGGCCGGGTGGGCGCGGAAATCGTGATAGAAGCTGACGACGCCGTGCACCTCGGCCCGCGAAAGGTTCAACCCATCGGCGATCACCGGCAGTGCGTCCTTCGGAACGTGCCCGAACTCTTCCTGTATGCTGTGCAGGATCGGCAGCAACGGGCCTTCTAGGCCCTTCATCTCGTCAATGATCGCCGCCGTGCGCGACGCGATCTCGGTACTTGCGGCCTGCATTGTCACGCAGCGCCCTCCCTGGGTCGTGGCATCCAATCCTATGTCGCCCAAGCTCCGTAGCGATCTTGGGGCAACGACATGCATGGACGCAATATCGCTAAGTCCTTACGAAATCAGAGGAAACCGCCGAAATCAATAAAGCGCTTCCGTTGCTTGATAGAAATTTTCTATCGAAATGCGGCAACGCGCAATGTCTAGCCTAGCGATGGGCGCGGAAATCGTCCGCCAGCGCCATCGCCTCGTCCAGCAGCGCCTGCACCAAAGGCGTGTGCGGCTCGCGCGGCGCCGCCACCAGCCCGACCGTGTGGCTGGCGTCCGGCTCGACGATCGGGATTGCCCGGATCGGCTCGGAAAAGCCGAATGTTTCCGCAAGGTTGAGCGGCATGATCGACGACCATTTGCCGGTCCTGATATGCGAGAACAGGACGATCATCGAATTGGATTCCAGCGTCGGCCGCACCTGCACGCCGGCTTCCGCCAGATGCTGGTCGATAATGCGGCGGTTCTGCATGTCAGGCGTCAACAGGCAGAGCGGCAACTGGCTGATCTCGGCCCACGTCACTTTGTCGCGGTCGGAAAACGGGTTCCCGACCGCCGTGATCAGCTGGTAGCGCTCGTCATAGAGCGGCACGCTGGTCACCCGCCCGAGCGGTTCGTTGTCGAGATAGGTGATGCCGGCGTCGACATCGAAATTGCCGAGCAGCGTCAGCACCTCGATCGAAGTCCGCGACAGCACCGAGAAGGTGACGCCCGGATGCTTTTCGCGGAACGGCGTGGTCAGCCGCGCCACCATGGCAAGCGCAGTCGGCACGGCGGCGATGCGGATGCGTCCGGCAAGGCCGTGCCGCGCCGCCCGCATTTCCTCGCGCATCGTCCTTGTGTCGCCGACGATGCGCCGCGCCCAGCCAAGCACCTGCGTGCCTTCCGGCGTCAGGCCCTGGAAGCGAGAGCCGCGCAGCACCAGCATGACGCCGAGCTGTTCCTCGAGCTGCTTGATGCCGGCCGACAGCGTCGGCTGGGTGACGCCGCACACCTCGGCCGCGCGGCCGAAATGCTCCTCCTTGGCGAGAGCGATGAAGAATTCGAGCTTGTCGATCATCGGCGCAAACTATCGGGCGCCGGAGGCCCGCGCCAGATGGCCGGCATCAGGATACCAATCGCGAGCGGCGCAAACCCAGGCTATTTGTCGACCAGGTTCAGGATGTTGCCGTCGGGATCCCTGAACCAGGCGACTTTCATGCCGTAGCCGACATGGATATCGCCCTCGAGCGTCAGTCCGGGCATGTCATAGTGCTCGAAGCTGACGCCCTTCGATCTGAGCGACTTGACGATCGGCTCGATCTGGTCGCCGACCGTCCATGTCACCGCCGTCGCCTTGTTGGTGCCGGCGAACTGCGAATGATAGACGTTGATCAGCGTGTCGCCGCTTTTATAGACGATCAGTTCGCCGCCCATGTCGTCCACCTGACTGAGGCCCAGCGTTCCCTCATAGAAAGCCTTGGCCTTCTCCAGGTCCTTCACCGCGAGATTGGCTGTCGCATTGCTGTTTTCGAGCATGACGATCTCCTTCACAGCTTGTCGTGATGGCAAGGAGATAGCGCGGGCGGCTCGTTTGGCCATGACGGGCCTCGAACACGATCGGCAAATCCGACACCATTCGTCGCTTTCCGGGGCACGCCGGGCGAGCCATTGCGCCACGGCTTGGTTCCGGCGGGAAACTGCACTATCTGGAACGCCAAACGCCGAGGAAAGATCATGACCGTTACCAAGGAATCCGTCATCGAACGCCTGAAGACGGTGAACGGGCCGAACTTCACCGGCAACATCGTCGACCTCGGCATGGTCTCAGAAATCTTCATCGCCGATTCCAAGGTGTTCTTCTCGATCACCGTTCCCGCCGCCCGAGCCCAGGAACTTGAGCCGTTGCGCGCCGCCGCCGAGCGCGCGGTGAAGGGCATTCCCGGGGTCGCCAGCGCCGTCGTCGCGCTGACGGCGGAGAAGAAGGGTGGCGGCATGGAAGCGCCTGTGCCACCGCGTCCGGCGGCGCCGAGGCCCGCAGCCCCGCAGCCGGCGCAGCGTCCCACCCCACAGGCGCCCGCTTCGCACGGCCACGGCCGGCGCGGCGTGCCCGGCATCGATGCCATCATCGCGGTCGCCTCCGGCAAGGGTGGCGTCGGCAAGTCGACCACCGCCGTCAATCTCGCGCTCGGCCTTGCCGCCAACGGCTTGAAGGTCGGCGTGCTCGACGCCGACATCTATGGCCCGTCGATGCCCAGGCTGCTCGCCATCCATGGCCGGCCGCAGACCGTCGACGGCAAGATCCTGAGGCCGATGCAGAATTACGGCCTGAAGGTGATGTCGATGGGCTTCCTGGTCGATGAGGAGACGCCGATGATCTGGCGCGGCCCGATGGTGATGTCGGCGCTGACCCAGATGCTGCGCGAGGTCGAATGGGGTCCGCTCGACGTGCTGGTGGTCGACATGCCGCCCGGCACCGGCGACGCCCAACTCACCATGGCCCAGCAGGTGCCGCTCGCCGGCGCCGTCATCGTGTCGACGCCGCAGGACCTCGCGTTGATCGACGCCCGCAAGGGCCTCAACATGTTCAAGAAGGTCGATGTGCCGCTGCTCGGCATCGTCGAGAACATGAGCTACTTCCTCGCGCCCGATACCGGCAAGCGCTATGACATTTTCGGCCATGGCGGCGCGCGCCGCGAGGCCGAACGCCTTGGCGTCACCTTCCTCGGCGAGGTTCCGCTGGAAATGGGCATTCGCGAAAGCTCGGACGCCGGCGCGCCGGTCGTCGTCTCGAAGCCGGACGGGGCCGAGGCGAAGATCTATCGCGACATCGCAAGCAAAGTCTGGGACCGGATCCAGGAAGAGCGCGGCGCGGCCGAGGCCGCCGTGCCCAGCATCGTGTTCGAATAATCCTAGAAGGGGACGCTCAGGCGCCGACCTTCTCGCCGAACGTCGAGAAGAACTGCCCGGCCAGCTTCTTCGAGGTCGACTGGATCAGCCGACTGCCGAGCTGCGCGATCTTGCCGCCGACTTCGGCCTTGGCGGCGTATTTGAGCACCGTGGCATTCGGCCCGTCGGCGGTCAGCGTCACGTCGGCGCCGCCCTTGGCGAAGCCGGCAATGCCGCCCTTGCCTTCGCCCTGGATGGTGTAGGAATGCGGCGGCTTGAGGTTCTTCAGCGTGACCTCGCCGTTGAAGGTCGCCTTGATCGGCCCGATCTTGAGCACCACGGTCGCCGCCATCTCGGTGGCCGAGTTCATTGCCAGGCTCTGGCAGCCGGGAATGGACTCTTTCAGGATTTCCGGGTCGTTGAGGGCTTGCCACACTTTCTCGACGGGTGCGGCAATGTGTTCCTCGCCTTCGATCACCAAAGCCATCAAGACCTCCCGGATTGCTGTCGTCGAGTGGTCGTAGCGCGCGGCTCCGAACAAGTCTATCGCACCAAAGTCCGGGTCGAGGCGCGCCTGCCTCTTGCTTGCATGGACGCATTGTCATATCGATTTGTCATACAAATACGGAGACCACCATGGCAGGCGCCCCCACCAGGAAGAAGAAATTTCGCTCGCAGGAGTGGTTCGACAATCCCGACAATCCGGGCATGACGGCGCTCTATCTCGAGCGCTATCTGAATTACGGGCTGACCCGCGCCGAACTGATGTCGGGCAAGCCGCTGATCGGCATCGCGCAGACCGGATCCGACCTGTCGCCCTGCAACCGGCATCACCTCGAGCTCGCCAAGCGCGTGCGCGAAGGCATCGTCTCGATGGGCGGCATCCCGTTCGAGTTCCCGTGCCACCCGATCCAGGAGACCGGCAAGCGCCCGACCGCGTCGCTCGACCGCAACCTTGCCTATCTCGGCCTCGTCGAGGTGCTCTATGGGTATCCGCTCGACGGCGTGGTGCTCACCATCGGCTGCGACAAGACCACGCCCGCCTTGCTGATGGCGGCGGCTACCGTCAACATTCCGGCGATCGCGCTGTCGGTCGGCCCGATGCTCAACGGCTGGCACAAGGGCAAGCGCACCGGCTCCGGCACCATCGTCTGGGAATCCCGGCAAAGGCTCTCGGCCGGCGAGATCGACTATGACGAGTTCATGGACATCGTCGCCTCCTCGGCTCCGTCGACCGGCTATTGCAACACCATGGGCACTGCCACGACGATGAACTCGCTGGCCGAGGCGCTCGGCATGCAGCTGCCGGGCTCGGCCGCCATCCCCGCGCCCTATCGCGAGCGCGGCCAGGTCGCCTACGAGACCGGCAAGCGCATCGTCGACATGGTGCATGAGGACCTGAAGCCGTCCGACATCATGACGCGCCAGGCCTTCGAGAACGCCATCGTCGTCAATTCGGCGATCGGCGGCTCCACCAATGCGCCGATCCATCTCAACGCCATTGCCCGCCATCTCGGCGTGCCGCTCGACAATGACGACTGGCAGAAGATCGGCCTCAACGTGCCGCTGCTCGTCAACCTGCAGCCGACCGGCGAATACCTTGGCGAGGACTATCACCACGCCGGTGGCGTGCCGGCGGTCGTCGCGGAACTGATGAAGGGCGGCCTGCTGCCCCATCCCGACGCGATCACCGCCAACGGCAAGTCGATGGGCGACAATTGCCGGGATGCCGTCAACGAGAACCACGACGTCATCCGCGGCGCCGACAAGCCGCTCAAGGCCAATGCCGGCTTCATCAACCTCAAGGGCAATCTGTTCGATTCCGCCATCATGAAGACCAGCGGCATCTCGCCCGAATTCCGTCAGCGCTACCTCTCCAACCCGAAGGATCCCGAGGCTTTCGAAGGCAACGCCATCGTTTTCGACGGGCCGGAGGATTATCACGCCCGCATCGACGATCCGGCGCAAGGCATCGACGAGCACACCATCCTGTTCATGCGCGGCGCCGGCCCGGTCGGCTATCCGGGCGGCGCCGAGGTGGTCAACATGCAGCCGCCGGCCTACCTGATCAAGAAGGGCATCCATTCGCTGGCCTGCATCGGCGACGGCCGTCAGTCTGGCACGTCAGGCTCGCCGTCGATCCTCAACGCCTCGCCGGAAGCCGCCATCGGCGGCGGCCTGGCGCTGCTCAAGACCGGCGATCGCGTGCGCATCGACCTGAAGAAGGGCACGGCCAATATCCTGGTCAGCGACGCGGAGATCGCCAGCCGCCGCGCGGCGATAGAGGGCAATGGCGGCTATCACTATCCCAAGCACCAGACGCCGTGGCAGGAGATCCAGCGCGGCATGGTCGACCAGTTCGACCAGGGAATGGTGCTGAAGCCGGCGGTGAAATACCAGGATGTGGCGCACACCAGGGGCATGCCGCGCGACAATCACTGAACTGTAGTCGGCTAAATCAAAAGCGGCGGCTTGCGAACAGCGGGCCGCCCTTTTTCTCATGCCCTTGTTTCAGCTTCATGGAACCCACAGATAAGCTCGACCTCGGCGGCCTTGCGAAGGGAGAGATTATCGTGGCGAAACGGCGTTCTTCCCTTGGCTTCCTTGGCATGTTCGGCCGCTCCGGAGACCTGCGCCAGCTCGATGACGCCATGCGCAAGGCCGATCTGCATCCGGCCCTGGTGCCGGAAGGGGTGAAACTCACCATCGTCAATCTGATGAACGATCGCTGGCCCAACGAACCGCCGGCGGACGCCTATACGTCCGTCGCGCAGCTCTGCGGCTATTGCGTCGCCGGACCGGAGGTATTCGAGCAGGCCAACGGCCGCGAGCCGACATTGCAGGTCGAGCGCCGCATCGAGGCGGCGCTGGAGGCCGGCGACAGTTTCGACGCGCAGATCGTGCTGATGACGCTGCACGCCAAGCTGATCAACGCCGAAGTCGTCGAGCGCCATGGGCTGACGGCGGAGTGAACTGTCGGATAGGGCCTAGCCGCCCATGCCGCTGCGCGGCAACTTGATCATCTCGCCGAAGCGGGCGCGCAATTTGTCGTCGAGAATGCGCGACACATGCCGCGGGAAGCGCTCGGCGAGCACGCGCTTCTTCTCCGCGATTGCCCGCGACAGGATGTCGGGCCGGCCCTTTTCGTTCCATTCCTTGGGCGAGAAACGGTCGCCGACGGCGGGATAGAAATACTCGGTCTGCATCAGCCTCAGCGTCTGGTCGTTGCCGAGATAGTGTCCGGGACCCTTCATGCAGACATCGGCAATGGTGTCGATCGACAGCGCCTCGTCGGTCACCTCGATGCCGCGCACGCAGCGCAGGCAGTGACCGAGCATATCGTTGTCGATGATCAGGCTTTCGAGGCAGAAGCCGAGCAGCGAGGCATGCATGCCGGCCGATTCATAGACGAGATTGAGGCCGGCAAGACCAGCCATCACGTCAGTGATGCCCTTTTCATAGCCGGACTGGATGTCGGGTAGTTTCGAATCCGTCATGCCGGCGGCCGAACCACCCGGCAGGTCGTAATATTGCGCCATCTGCGCGCAGGCCGCCGTCAACACCGCCTGCTCGGCCGAGCCGCCGGACATCGCGCCGGTCCTGAGGTCGGAAACGAACGGCCAGGTGCCGAAGATCGCCGGATGCCCGGGCTTGATGGCATTGACATAGACCAGGCCCATCAGCACTTCCGCCACCGCCTGCACGACGGCGCCGGCGATCGCGGCGGGTGCCGTGGCGCCTGCCTGGCCGGCCGACAGAAGCAGGATCGGAATGCCGCCTTCGACGCAGGCTTCGAGCACGCCGCAGGCGTCCTCGGCGAATTTCATCGGCGGCACGACGAAGCAGTTGGAGTTGGAGACGAAGGGACGCGCCCTGAAATTCTCCTCGCCGCCGGCTATCGCATAGAGCATCTCAAGCGCCGGCTTGACGTTCTCGCGCACCGTGAAGGAGGTGCCGACATGCTTGGACGTCCCCATCACGCAGGCATAGAGCGTGTTGAAATCCATATCGAGCGGATCGGGGATGTCGCGCGGCACCATGGTGCGCTGGAAGAAATGGATGTTGTCGAGCCCGTCGACGAGGCGGGCGGCGTCATAAAGATCCTGCAACAGCGATTCGCGATATTCGCGCTTCTCGACGTCGACCAGATGCACCGCCGCACCCGCCGTGCCGTAGTGCACTCGTTTGCCCTGGATCAGCATGTCGTGCTTCGGATCCTGGCCGTAGAGGGTGAAATTGCGGGCTGCTTGTCTGATCGTGTCGAGCACGAGCGCGCGCGGCAGCCGGATACGGCCGTCGTCGCCATAGGTGCCGCCGACCCGGACCAGCGCTTCGACGCAGGACGGGATGGCATTGGCGAAGCCGACCGTCTCCAGCAGCGTCAGCACCGCTTCATGGATGCGTTCCTTGTCGTTCTGGCTCAATGGCCCATAGCTGCCGCCTTCGAGCCCCGCCCGCACCGGACGGATGTCGTCGGCCAAGGGCGCCGCCCGCATCGCACGGCGCGCTTCGCGCCCGCCGGAACGCCGCGAACGCTGGTCCGCCGACGCTTCCTGCTTCTCAAGAGCCACTGACATGGAAGCACTCCACCTTTGTCTTTATCTGCGAGGCGGACGCGGCGGTTGGTCCACCATCGGCCTGCTTCGTCCCCTTCTGGCCCCGACTATGCCGCCGGCATTGGTACAGCCTATGGGCCAGCCAATCCCGTCGAATATGCCACAATGCTAAAGCGGTGAGAGCCGCGCCAAAACGAAAAGAGCCGGCGCAGAGCCGGCTCTTTTTGTGGCGGTCAGGCGGCCGCGGGCCTGCGACCGGCGGCGGTGGCGAGTTCGCGGATGCCCGGCTCGATATGCTGCAGCGAGATCGAGGAAATGCCCAAGCGCATGAAACGAGAGGGCTTTTCGCTGCGGTCGAAGAACCGGTCGCCGGGTTCGATGATGACGCTGCGCGAAGCAGCCGCCTCGGCCAGACCGCGTGAATCGGTGCCGCGTGGCCCTTCCAGCCAAAGCGATGTGCCGCCCGCCGAGTCGGTCGAGCGCCACTCTGGCAGGAAAGCGGAAATCGCATGGACCAGACGCTTGCGCCGCTCGTCGAAGGCCGCGGAAAGCCTGCGCACCAGCGCCTCGTGGTGACCCAACGACAGGAACAGCGCCACGGCGCGCTGATTGTTCGCCGGCGGGTGCCTGAGCATGAAGCGGCGCAGCGCCCGAAGCTCGGCGATCAGCCCGGCCGAGGCGACGATGTAGCCAAGCCTCAGACCCGGAGCCAGCGTCTTCGACATCGAGCCGACATAGATGACGCGGCCCGAGCGATCGAGACTCTTCAGCGCCTGCTGCGGCGCCTCGTCGAGCAACTGGCTGTCATAGCCGTCCTCGATGATGATCTGGTTGTTGCGGTTGGCGCGCGCCAAAAGGTCCTGCCGCCGCTCGGCCGACAGCGGCACCATGGTCGGGCAGTGGTGGCTGGGCGTGACGAAGACGAAGCCGGAATCGCTGGGAATAGAAGACGTTACTATGCCCGACTGATCGACCGGAACCGGCTGGATATCGGCGCCGGCGAGCCGGAAGATCGAGCGGGCATCGGGATAGCCCGGGTCTTCCATAGCCACCTTCGAACCCTTGGTCATCAGCAGCGAGGCAAGCATGTAAAGCGCGTTCTGCGCGCCGAGTGTCACGATGATCTCGTCCGGATTGGCGAAGATGCCGCGGCGCGGCAGAAGCCTGGCCTGGATCTGCTCGATCAGCAGCGGATCGTCGCGGTCGACCATGTCGGACGCCCAGTTGCGGATTTCGAGCACTGCAAGCGCCATGCGGTTGCACTCGCGCCATTCAGCGGTCGGAAACAGCGCCGGATCGAACTGGCCGTAGACGAACGGGTAGGAGGACTTGATCCAGTTGTCGTGCTTGGCCGGCGGCGGCATGTCGCTGGCGGCGATCTGCCGGCGCGCCTTCCAGTCGATCTCGTTCTGCTGGTCCGGCGCCTTCTGGTGCGGCTTGGCGGGAGTGGCCAGCACGTCGGGGTTGACGAAATGGCCGCGCCGCTCGCGGGCTACGAGAAAACCCTGGTCGACCAGTTGCTGGAATGCAAGCACCACGGTACCGCGGGCAACCCCGAGTTTTTCCGCGAGAATCCGGCACGACGGCAGCGGCATCGAAGCGGCGATTTGTCGGTCGAGAATGGCCGCGACGATCGCCTGGCGGATCTGTGCCTGGAGGGTTTGGCCGGATTCAGCCGAAATCCGGAACAGGCCGGACCATATGGCCGTGTCATTGCGCTGTGGCATGGGAAATCATCCTCGGATGGCCAGCTGTTTTCACTTGGCTGGACCAGTGGAGTGTATGGGTGGCATAAGGGGTTGCGCCAATCAATTTTTCTGATCGCTGGGATTTATGCCAGTGATCTATCAGGCGCGATGCGCCAGGATCGTCGCCCGCGCCACGCAGCATCTAAGCGCGATGCGAAGCATCGTCGCGGCACCGCCTCAAGGCGCGATGCTGGAGCAGCGTCGCCCCGCGTCTAAGCGCGATGCGAAGCATCGTCGCGGCACCATCCCTAGGCGCGACGCGCAGCGTCGTCGCCCATACCGCACGGCACACCCTCGCAGCGAAATTCCCGCGTCCTCACCGTCCAACACCACCCCTCAGCAAAGCGTGATGCAATGCGGCAAAGCCGCGCTTGAATGAAATGGAATTCGGCTAGATAGAGTGTTGCGCGACACGCGCCGGAAACATCCGGCCTGTTAAAATGGTCTAAAAACCCGCCAGGAGCCCGCCAGTGGACCAGTCTTCCTTCGACAAGCAACTTGCCGCGTTGCGTGATCAACGCGCGGCGGCCAAGGGCTCGATGCGCGAGGCCTTCGCCGCCGATCCCAAGCGCTTCGAGACATTCTCCGCCACCGACGGCGACCTTCTGCTCGACTGGTCGAAATGCGCGGTCGACGCGAACACGATGGCGATGCTGGAAAAGCTCGCGGGCGCCGCCGACCTCGAAGGCCGTCGCGCCGCGATGTTCGAAGGCAAGAAGATCAACATCACCGAAAACCGCGCCGTGCTGCACACCGCGCTGCGCAACCTGACCGGCAAGAGCGTCATCGTCGACGGCCAGGATACCAAGGCCGATGTGATTGCCGTGCTCGACGCCATGGGCGCCTTCGCCGACGCCATCCGCTCCGGCAAGGCCGCCGGCGCCACCGGCAAGAAGATCACCGACATCGTCAACATCGGCATCGGCGGCTCGGACCTCGGCCCGGCGATGGTGACGCTGGCGCTGGCGCCCTACCATGACGGGCCGCGTGCGCATTACGTCTCCAATGTCGACGGCGCCCATATCCATGACACGCTGAAGGGCCTGTCCGCGGAAACGACGCTGTTCATCATCGCCTCCAAGACCTTCACCACGGTCGAAACGATGACCAATGCGCAGACGGCGCGCGACTGGGTGCAGAAGGCGCTCGGCAAGGACGCTGTCGGCAAGCACTTCGCCGCCGTCTCGACCGCGCTTGACCTCGTGGCGAAGTTCGGCATCGAACAGGACCGCGTCTTCGGTTTCTGGGACTGGGTCGGCGGCCGCTACTCGGTGTGGAGCGCCATCGGCCTGCCGGTGATGATTTCCGTCGGCCCGCGCAACTTCCGCGCCTTCCTCGACGGCGCGCATGAGATGGACGAGCATTTCCGCTCGGCACCGCTGCAAAAGAACCTGCCGGTGCTGTTGGGGCTGATCGGCTGGTGGCACCGCGTCGTCTGCAAGTATCCGGCCCGCGCGGTCATCCCCTACGACCAGCGCCTGTCGCGCCTGCCGGCCTATCTGCAGCAGCTCGACATGGAATCGAACGGCAAGAGTATCATGCTGGACGGCACAGCGGTCGCCACGCCCACCGGCCCGCTGGTCTGGGGCGAGCCCGGCACCAACGGCCAGCATGCCTTCTTCCAGCTCCTGCACCAGGGCACCGACTTCATCCCGGTCGAGTTCCTCGCCGCCGCGGTCGGCCACGAGTCCGAACTGAAGCACCAGCACGACCTTCTGCTCGCCAACTGCCTGGCACAGTCGGAGGCCTTCATGAAGGGCCGCACGCTGGAAGAGGCGCGTGCGCAGATGCTGGCCAAGGGCATGAACCCGGCCGAGGTCGATCGTATCGCGCCGCACCGCGTCTTCTCGGGCAACCGCCCCTCGCTGACCATCCTCTACCGCAAGCTCGATCCGCGCACGCTGGGTCGGCTTATCGCGCTTTACGAACATCGCGTCTTCGTCGAGGGCACGCTGTTCAACATCAATTCCTTCGACCAATGGGGTGTTGAGTTGGGTAAGGAATTGGCGACAGGCCTGCTGCCTGTCGTTGAGGGCAAGGAGACTGCCGCAAAACGCGACGCCTCGACTGCCGGTCTGGTGGGACACATCCAGCACTTGCGCGGTTCGGAGTAAAAGGATTGGCAGACATCAAGGGAATTCTCTTCGACAAGGACGGGACGCTTGTCGATTTCAATGCAACCTGGCTCGGCATCGCCGACTTCATGGCCATGGACGCCGCCGAGGGTGACCGCTGGAAGGCCGACAGGCTGCTTGCGGCCGCCGGCTTCGACTTCGCCACCAAGCGCTTCAAGCCCGATTCGATCTTCGCGTCCGGCTCGAACATGGATGTCGTCGAGCTTTGGTTCCCGCGCCTGTCCAACGAGGATCAGTTGCTGGCGGTTTCGCGCTTCAACGAAATCACCTCGGTGCAGGGCTCCTCGATGGCGGTAGCGCTTCCCGGCGTCCTCGATTCGCTGCGCGCGCTGCACAAGCGCGCCTACCGCATGGGCGTCGCCACCAATGATTCCACCAGCGGCGCAGAGAAGACGCTCGCCACGCTCGGTGTCGCGCAGCTCTTCGATGCCGCTTTCGGCTATGACGCGGTGGCCAATCCGAAGCCCGCGCCCGACACGGTCGTCGCCTTCTGCGATCTGACCGGGCTGAGACCAGGCGAGATCGCCATGGTCGGCGACAACCGCCACGACCTCGAAATGGCGCGCGCCGGCGGCTGCGGCCTGGCGGTCGGCGTGTTGTCCGGAACAGGCACGCGCGACTCGCTCGCTCCGATGGCGGACATCATCCTGGAGTCGGTCGCCGACCTGCCGGATTTTCTCGCCGCGCGGGTCAAGGAGACCATCTGAGGACCGAAGGCACCGGACGGCTCGCGGCCATCACACCGTCACTCTGATACAGTCGATCGGCGCATTCTCGACCGCCTGCAGTTTGGCCAGCAGGTCCAAACGGATCGTCTCGACAGTCTGACTCGGAAGGACGCCTTCCACCGTGAGCTTTATGTCGCCTCTTCCCTCGACATAGCGCACGGTGACGCCCTCGACGCAAACGCGATGGACGCGATGCTCGTCGACAATTTCCGGCATCTTCATGTGAGGTATGTCGGGCGTGTACAACGTTTCGAGCAGATCCAGTCGCGGGTTGGCACCGAGATCGCGAAGGCGCTCGGCTCGAAAACCGCTCTTGTCCTCGCTTCTGCCCTGGCGCGATCCTTTAGGAGCCTGCCAAGCCAATGGAGATGGTTGGGCATGCCATCGGCGCGAACGAATGCGAATCGCCGCCAGGGTCGCCTGGTAAGTCGTTCCCAGCGACCCGTATCGAGGTCCAGGCGCCAATCATCAATGTTCTCGACCGTTACGGGCCACTGCGGCCCGCAGATGAGCCCGCCGCGAACCAGGATCGCGCGGCCGTTCTCCACGAGTTCCGAAGAATGCTTGAAAACCCACGGCGGTGCCTCGCCGCTCGTGTCGAAGCGGCTGATGCCATAGCTCGTCGTATCGAGCATCAGCATTTGCACCTTCTCCGCGCGGGCGAACCAATAGGATAGATTGCCGATCATGATGATACGGTCGTCCACGAGATTTGCCGTGTGGAAATCGGTGGGTGGGAAAACTCTATCCGAGTAGCCAAAAATCTCGGTGCGCCCCGCCGCGTCGGTCACGATCACATTATTGTAGATGTAGAAGTCCGGATCGTACCAATCTTCATATTCCCCGCCGATCCGGATCAGGCGACCGTCCGGCAACAGCGTTTCGGTACGCCCGTACCGGCCGAAGCTCCAGCACGGCCCTGCATCCTTGGAATGTGGACCGCCGAACGCTTTGTTCAGACCGTAGGCGGTGAGGCGGTGCTCAACTGCCCACGTCCAAACTGGGTTGGTCATAGGCTCTGGATTGCCGGAACCTCGACGGGGCGAACGAAATTTCGAAAACAGTTCTGGGTCTGCAGGGGTGTTGATCAAGCTCAAGCGCAGCTCGCGAAGCTGCTATGTCAATTGGCACGAGGTTGGAGATTTGTGCGGCAAGGCGATGCGCCGTTTATCCGGACGCTTTACGGCCTTTGATCCCGCCGCCGGACAATAGCTCCGGCAGCACCGTCTGCAAAGGGTCGAAAATCGGCCAGCGATCGGTTCTTGAGATTTGTGTCAGCGATTGTCGGGCACAAAAGCGAACACCGCGCTCGGCTTCGGCTCGCCGCCGCCGTTTCCGCCGACATCCGGCACCTGATGTTCGCCGAGCAGGCAAAGCCGTGCCCTCGGCAGCCAGGCGCGGCCGGGATCGCCGACCAGCACGCCGATGCCTGCGGCCAGGCAGCGGTCGAGAAACGGCACCATCCGCTGCCCCACGTCCTGCGCGTAGAAGACGTCGCCGGCGAGCACCAGGTCGACCGCCGGCGGCGGACCGGCGGTGACGTCCTCGTCGCATATCTTGATGGCGACGCCGTTGGCCTCCGCGTTGAGGCGGAGCGCCGCGACGCCGTTGCGGTCGACCTCCGCGGCGATCACTTCGCGCGCGCCGGCTTTCAGCGCGGCGATGCCGACCAGCCCCGAGCCGGCGCCGAGATCGAGCACCCGTTTGCTGGCAACGATCGACGGACGGTCGAAAATATAGCGCGCCAGCACCGCGCCGCCGGCCCAGGCATAGGCCCAGTAGGGCGGCTGCGGTTCGGCGCCGCTTTCGTCGCCATCGTCGTCCGGTTCGAGCAGCCGCCGCAGCCCGCTGCCGGGATGCGCCAAATAGAGCCTGATCTCCGGCAGCGATGGCACCGGCGTCAGCCGCATGTTTGCCCGGATGAAGTCCGCCGGATCGAGCCGCGTTCGCTTCCGCGTTGCCAGCGAAGGTTCGTTCAAGCCTGGTCCCGCAGCGCTCGTCGCAGGATCTTGCCGACCGGCGTCTTCGGCAGTTCGGTGCGGAACTCGATGAATCTCGGCCGCTTGTAGCCGGTCAGGTTCTCGCGGCAATAGGCCATCAGGGTCTCGATGGTGAGCGCCGGATCCTTCCTCACCACGAACAATTTAGGCACTTCGCCGGAGTGCTCGTCCGGCACGCCGATCGCCGCCACTTCCAGCACGCCCGGATGGTGCGCCACCACTTCTTCCAGCTCGTTCGGATAGACGTTGAAGCCGGAGACCAGGATCATGTCCTTCTTGCGGTCGACGATCTTGGTGTAACCGCGCTCGTCCATGAAGCCCATGTCGCCGGATTTGAAGAAGCCGTCCTTGGTCATCACCTTGGCGGTCTCGTCCGGGCGGTTCCAGTAGCCGGCCATCACCTGCGGGCCGCGGATGCAGATCTCGCCGACCTCGCCGAGCGGCACGTTGTTGCCGTCGTCGTCACGGATGGCGATCTCGGTCGAAGGCAGCGGCAGGCCGATCGTGCCGGTGAAGTCGCTGGAGCTGAACTTGTTGGCGGTCGCCACCGGCGAGGTTTCCGACAGCCCGTAGCCTTCGCTCACCGGGCAGCCGGTCAGCGCCTTCCAGCGCTCGGCCACTCCCTTCTGCACCGCCATGCCGCCGCCCAGCGTCAGGATCAGCGGCTTGAAGTCCAGCTTGCGGAACTCCTCGTTGTTGAGCAGCGCGTTGAATAGCGTGTTGAGGCCGGGGAAGATGTGCATCGGGTATTTCGCCAGTTCCTTGACGAAGCCCGGAATGTCGCGCGGGTTGGGGATCAGCACGTTCTGCGCGCCCTGCTGCATGCCCATCAGCGCGTTCACCGTCAGCGCGAAGATGTGATAGAGCGGCAGCGCGCAGATGAAGTTGATATGCGCAGGCTTCGGCTTCACCGTATAGGCGTCCTCCACCCAGAGCGAATTCTGGGCGACGTTCGAGAGCACGTTGCGGTGCAGCAGCGTCGCGCCCTTCGAGATGCCGGTGGTGCCGCCCGTATATTGCAGGAATGCGACGTCGTCGCCGGACACCGCCGGCGGCTTGAAGGCGATCGACGCGCCGGTCTTCAGCACCGCATTGAACTTGACATGGCCTGGCAGCGTCCATGCCGGAACCATCTTCTTCACCCGCCGCACGACGAGGTTGACGATGGCGCCCTTGAGGCCGCCAAGCATGTCGCCCATCGCGGCGACGATGACATGCTTCACCTGCGTCCTGGCGATCACCGCCTGCAGCGAGCCGGCGAAGTTTTCGAGGATGACGATCGCCTGCGCGCCGGAATCCTTCAGCTGGTGTTCCAGTTCGCGCGGCGTGTATAGCGGGTTGATGTTCACCACCGTGTAGCCGGCGCGAAGCACCGCCATCATCGCCACCGGATACTGCAGCACGTTCGGCATCATCAGCGCCACACGCGCGCCTTTCTCCAGGCCTCTCGCCTGCAGATAGGCGCCGAAGGCGGCGGAGAGCCGCTCGAGCTCGGCATAGGTGATCGACTTGCCCATGCACACGAAGGCAGGCCGCACGGCGAATTGCTTGCAGGCGCCGACCAGGAACTCGCCGATGGACTTGTAGGGCAGGGCTGCGATCTCGGCCGGCATGTTCTTCGGATAGCTTTTCAGCCAAGGCTTTTCCGGCAGACCGACGGTGAGCTCGGTGATCGCCTTCGGCAGGCTCTTCGCGGCAGGCCTGGCGGCATCGGCCGAAGGCGCCGTCTTCGCGGCAGCCTTTCCTGGTGCCGACTTGTTCGCTTTTGCGGTTGTCGCCTTGGCCTTTGTCGTCACGGGCTTGGCAGCGGCCGGCTTCGGGGCTGACTGTGCGGGTGCCGCCTTTGCGGTCGTTTTGGCCCTCGGCGCGGCGGCTTTGGCAGCCTTGGGCGCCTCGCTTGCGGCGGCGGCCTTGGCCTTTGCTTTCGCCGGGGCTGTCGTCTTGGCTGCTTTTGCCACCTGTCTCTCCCTGTCGCCTTCGATCTGGGGCGCTCGCTTCAAGGAAGCGTCCTCCACGCCGGTCACGGATTTCCGGGAAATTCCGCCAATCATCTATGTATTGCCTCTATCGGCGGCCGTGCAAGCCTTGCCCCAGCGGCAAGCCGGGGAAAGATTTGCCCTCGATATCGCATGCCTCGATGGCCTTCCGCATCGTGCCTGCGCGAGCGGCTGACCTGGCCCGATCCCGCCTGGCGAGCCTATTTCGAAAGGCGGCCGATCAATAAAAAAATCTCGTCGTTAATAATGTCGTGAGCAGAAAAAACTACTCACTTTTCTGCCTTTCAAGCAAAATCTAGATTCTTTTCCTGCTTCCCGTGGGGTACGCAAACGGGGTGTTCCAAAGGCGAAGAAACGGTGCTTATATGCGCCCTTCGCGAGCCTGATAGAGGGGCTTGGGAGAACATCAGGGAGTGCTCAATGAAAAAGACAATGACTTTTGCAGCCGCGTTGCTGGCTGCAAGCGTCCTCAGCGGCATGGCCAGTGCTAAGACGCTCGTTTATTGCTCGGAAGCGTCGCCGGCCAATTTCGATCCCGGTACCACGACCGGCGGCAACGACTTCGACGCTTCGTCGCGTACGGTCTATTCGCGACTGGTCGAGTTCAAGCACGGCGGCACCGAAGTCGAGCCGGGTCTTGCCGATAAGTGGGAAATTTCCGACGATGGCCTGGTCTATACTTTCCATCTGCATCCGGGCGTGAAGTTCCAGACCACCGACTATTTCAAGCCGACGCGCGACCTCAACGCCGATGACGTCGTCTTCTCCTTCGATCGCCAGTTCAACAAGGAAAATCCCTGGAACGGCGACAAGTATCTGCCGAACCTCACTTGGGACTATTACACCGGCATGGACATGCCGAAATATGTCGCCAAGTGGGAGAAGGTCGACGACCTCACCGTCAAGCTGACGCTGACCGAGCCCAACGCGCCGATGCTGGCCAATCTCGGCATGGACTTCGCCTCGATCGTGTCGAAGGAATATGCCGACCAGCTCCAGAAGGACGGCAAGATGGCCGACTTCTCGACCAAGCCGATCGGCACCGGCCCGTTCCAGTTCGTCGACTACCAGCTGGATTCGGTCATCCGCTACGCGGCCAACCCCGACTACTTCAAGGGCAAGGAAAAGATCGACGATCTCGTCTTCGCCATCACGCCTGACGCCACCGCCCGCATCCAGAAGGTGCTGGCCGGCGAATGCGATATCGCGCCGTATCCGAACCCGGCCGACATCGGCACCATCAAGGCCAACAAGGACGTGACCCTGATGGATCAGGCCGGCCTGAACATCGGCTATATGAGCTACAACACCACCATCCCGCCGCTCGACAAGCCGGAAGTGCGCCATGCGCTCAACCAGGCGATCGACCGGGAAGCTCTGATCAAGTCGCTGTTCCAGGATGCAGGCGCCACTCCTGCCGAGAACCTGATCCCGCCGACCATGTGGTCGTGGGACAAGGACGTGAAGGCCGACGCCTACAATCCGGATGCGGCCAAGAAGGTGCTGGCCGATGCCGGTCTCAAGGAAATCCAGCTCTGGGCTTCCGACCGCGTTCGTCCCTACAACCCGAACTTCCAGCGCGCCGCGGAGCTGATCCAGGCCGACTGGGCCAAGGTCGGCGTCAAGGCTGAAATCGTCAACTACGAGTGGACCAAGTATCGCTCGGAAGGCAAGAAGAAGGACCGTCCCGGCGCCTTCCAGATCGGCTGGACCGGCGACAATGGCGATCCGGACAATTTCTTCGCCACCCTGTTCGCCTGCTCGGCCATCGGCGTCTCGAACTACTCCAGCTGGTGCGACAAGGACTTCGAGGACCTGATCCAGAAGGCCAAGAAGACCAGCGACCAGGCCGAGCGCACCAAGCTCTATGAGCAGGCGCAGGTGATCTTCGCCAAGCAGGCGCCTGCCTTCCTGCTGGCTCACAGCCAAGTCTATGCGGTCGTGCGCAAGAATGTCAGCGGCTTCATGATGGACCCGCTCGGCATTCACCGCTTCGACGGCGTTGACAAGGCCGAATAATATTGCGAACGGGGCGGCGCAACTTTAGCGCCGCCCCATTCAATTCGACGATGCTCCGATATCTTCTCAACAAAATCGCCCTCCTGATCCCGACCCTGGTCGGCATCACCATCTGCGCCTTCGCCTTCGTCCGGCTGCTGCCGGGCGACCCGATCCTGGCCATGGCCGGCGAGCACGGCGTCGCCCCCGCCCGCTACGAAGAGCTCAAGCAACAGTTCGGCTTCGATCTGCCGATCTGGGAGCAGTATGCGCGCTATGTCGGCGAGGTCGCCACCGGCGATTTCGGCGTCTCCATTTCGTCCAAGCGCCCGGTGATCGAGGAGTTCAAGACGCTCTTCCCGGCGACGCTGGAACTGTCCTTCTTCGCCATGGTCTTCGCCATGATGCTCGGCATTCCGGCTGGCATCTTCGCCGCCGTCAAGCGCGGCTCGTGGTTCGATCAATCGCTGATGGGCACCGCCCTTGTCGGCTATTCCATGCCGATCTTCTGGTGGGGCCTGCTGCTGATCATCTTTTTCTCCGGTTATCTTGGCTGGACACCGGTTAACGGCCGCATCGACCTGCAGTACTTCTTCAAGCCGATCACCGGCTTCATGACCATCGACACCCTGATCTACGGCAAGTGGGCTGCATTTCGGTCGGTATTGCGCCATCTGGTGCTGCCGACAATTGTGCTCGGCACCATTCCGCTGGCTGTGATAGCGCGCCAGACGCGCTCCGCCATGCTCGAGGTGCTGAGCGAGGACTATGTGCGGACTGCCCGCGCCAAGGGCCTCTCGTCGGCCCGGGTTATCGGTGTGCATGCGCTGCGCAATGCACTCATCCCGGTGGTCACCACCATCGGTCTGCAGGTTAGTACGCTGCTCGCCGGCGCCATCCTTACCGAAACCATCTTCTCGTGGCCAGGCATCGGCAGATGGATGGTCGAATCCATATCCAAGCGCGACTATGTCGTCGTGCAGTCAGGCCTGCTTTTGATCGCGCTCATCGTCATGGCGGTGAACCTCATCGTCGATGTGCTCTATGCCGTCATCAACCCACGCATCAGGGCGGCATAAATGAGCCAGACAGAAATCGCCCCGATGGCCGCCGGCAACCCGGATCGTCTCACCGGCCTCAAGACCTTCTGGCACTATTTCTCGGTGAACCGCGGCGCCGTCATCGGCCTGTTCGTCTTCATCCTTTTGGTGCTGGCCGCGCTCTTCGCGCCGTTGCTCGCGCCCTATGCGCCGGATGTGCAGGACAAGACCGCGTTCCTCAGGCCGCCGGCCTGGCAGGACGGCGGCTCGGCGCAATATCTGCTCGGCACCGATCCGGTCGGCCGCGACATCCTCTCGCGCCTGCTCTATGGCGCGCGCTTCTCGCTGCTGATCGGCGCGGTCGTGGTCACGCTGGCGCTGACCGGCGGCATCACGCTCGGCCTGCTCGCCGGCTATTTCCGCGGCTGGGTCGACGTCGCGATCATGCGCGTCATGGACCTGATCCTGGCCTTCCCGTCGCTGCTTTTGGCGCTGGTGCTGGTCACCATCCTCGGCCCAGGCCTGTTCAACGCCATGCTGGCGATCGCCCTTGTGCTGCAGCCGCATTTCGCCCGCCTGGTGCGTGCCGCCGTAATGGCCGAAAAGAGCCGCGAATATGTCGTTGCGGCAAAGGTCGCCGGCGCCGGCCATCTCAGGCTGATGCTTGCCACCATCCTGCCCAACTGCCTGGCGCCGCTGATCGTCCAGGGCACGCTGTCCTTCTCCAACGCCATCCTGGAGGCCGCCGCGCTCGGCTTCCTCGGCCTCGGCGCCCAGCCGCCGACGCCGGAATGGGGCACCATGCTCGCCACGGCGCGCGAATTCATCCTGCGCGCCTGGTGGGTGGTAACCTTCCCGGGTCTCGCCATCCTCATCACCGTGCTCGCCATCAACCTCGTCGGCGACGGCCTGCGCGACGCGCTCGATCCCAAGCTCAGGAGGTCGTGATGGCGCTGCTCGATATCCAGAACCTCGTCGTCGAATTCCAGACCGCGTCCGGTCCATTCCGCGCCGTCGACGGCGTCTCGCTTCATGTCGACGAGCGCGAGGTGCTCGCCATCGTCGGCGAATCCGGCTCCGGCAAGTCGGTGTCGATGCTGGCCGTGATGGGCTTGCTGCCGTGGACGGCGACCGTCACCGCCGACCGCATGAATTTCAACGGTCGCGACCTGTTGAAGATCAGCCCGGCCGATCGCCGCAAGATCATCGGCAAGGACGTCGCCATGATCTTCCAGGAGCCGATCGCCAGCCTAAATCCCTGCTTCACCGTCGGCTTCCAGATCGAGGAAGTGCTGCGCTTCCATATGGGCATGGACAAGGCCCAGCGCCGGGCGCGCGCCATCGAGCTTTTCAAGCAGGTCGGCATTCCCGACCCGGCCGACCGGCTGAATTCCTTCCCGCACCAGATGTCGGGCGGCCAGTGCCAGCGCGTCATGATCGCGATGGCGATCGCCTGCAATCCGAAGCTCTTGATCGCCGACGAGCCGACCACCGCGCTCGACGTCACCATCCAGAAGCAGATCCTCGATCTGCTGGTCTCGCTGCAGGCCAAATACGGCATGGGCCTGATCATGATCACCCACAATATGGGCGTGGTGGCCGCGACCGCCGACCGCGTCATCGTCCAGTACAAGGGCCGCAAGATGGAAGAGGCCGACGTGCTGTCGCTGTTTGAGTCGCCGAAGAGCAACTACACGCGCGCCCTGCTCTCGGCATTGCCGGACAACGCCGTCGGCGATCGGCTGCCGACCGTCACGGACATGCTGTTCGAGGCTGCGCCCTCCGGAGCCGGCGCATGACCAAGGTCGTCGAAGGCAAGAACATCAAGCGCGACTACCATGTCGGCGGTGGCCTGTTCCGCGGTGCGCGCACCGTGCATGCGGTGAAGGGCGTTTCCTTCAGCGTCGAGAAGGGCAAGACGCTGGCGATCGTCGGCGAGTCCGGCTGCGGTAAGTCCACGCTCGCCCGCATCATCACGCTGATCGATCCGGCGACCTCCGGCGAGCTGTTCATCGACGGCAACAAGGTCGACATCGCCAGGGACGGGCTGTCGAAGGAAATGCGCCGCAAGGTGCAGATCGTCTTCCAGAACCCTTATGGCTCGCTCAACCCACGTCAGAAGATCGGCGACGTGCTCGGCGAGCCGCTGCTCATCAACACCGACAAGCCGGCCGAGGAGCGCCGTGACCTGGCGATGAAGATGCTGAAGAAGGTCGGCCTCGGACCCGAGCACTACAATCGCTATCCCCATATGTTCTCGGGCGGCCAGCGCCAGCGCATCGCCATTGCCCGCGCGCTGATGCTGAACCCGAGCCTGCTTGTGCTGGACGAGCCGGTCTCGGCGCTCGACCTCTCCGTGCAGGCGCAGGTGCTCAACCTGCTTGCCGACCTGCAGGACGAGTTCCAGCTGACCTATGTCTTCATCAGCCATGACCTGTCGGTGGTGCGCTACATCGCCGACGACGTGATGGTCATGTATTTCGGCGAAGCCGTCGAATACGGCCCGCGCGACGAGGTCTTCTCCGACCCCAAGCACGCCTACACCAAGACCCTGTTCGCCGCGACGCCGCGTGCCGACGTGGCGAGCATCAAGGCCAGGCTGGCCAAGAAGGCGGCTTAGAACCCAACTATTCTGAAAGGCCGAGTTTTGCCAAAGGCGACTTACGTCTGCCAAGGCGGCGGCTTTGCGCCTGATGCATCCCGCCGATCACGCGTCCAGGAAGGTCCGGACGTGGCTGACGAACAGTTCGTGGTGCTGAAACAGGGCGCCGTGGCCGGAATCGGGATAGAGGATCATCTGGGCACTGCTTAGAGCCTTGAACATTGCGTAGGCGTTGTCCGCCGGCAGCATGCTGTCGTGGCTGCCGCTGACGACAAGTGCGGGTTGGCGGATGGCACGCAGAGTGGCGTGGTCGGGATCAGGTGTGGCGCACCAGGTGATAAGCGCCTTCGCCTGCGGATCCGTCACCGCGCCTCCGTTGTCGGTGTCTCGATCTTCCTGACGCATCTTCGCCCGTTTGAGAAACGCCAGGCCGGCCGACTGGCTGGCGGACGACTTCGTGAAGAACAGCGGCAGGCGGGGGTCCGGCGCGTCGGTCTGGGAAAACGCGTCCTGGAGGACCGTCAACAGATGTTCCTCTCCGCCTTTCGGTGCCGTCCCGACGAGGATGAGCTTGCGGACCAGCCGTCCGTGCTCGGCAGCGATCTGCTGGGCGACGCAGCCGCCGAGGGAAAAGCCCAGAAGGTCGACTTCGGAGAGGCCGAGCAGTTCGATAAAAGCGACCGCGTCCCGGGCCATCGCCGCGATATTGTCCGGCGTTTGACCTGTCGAGCGGCCGACCCCGGCGTTATTGAAAGCGATTACCGGTCGATCGACGGTCAAGGTATTCACGACGGCGGAGTCCCAGGCGTCGATGTTGCCCGAGAAATGCTGCAGGAGAACCAGCGGAGTTCCGGTCGATGGACCGAGGCGGCGATAGGCGAAGCGGATTCCGCCGCCCTCGATGTAACGGGTTGGCGCTGTTTCTAGAGTGGCGCCGTCCTGGATCGCGGTTTCGAACTTAGTCATGTCATCCTCCGGATGCTTGGCAAAACATTCGAGTGGGGGTTGCCGGGGCGTTGGCTAGGTCTGAGCCACGCGCGGCGCGAGGCGTTTCGCAGTCGGCCTAGCACGCGTGGCGCTCCCGGCACGAAAGTGCCGGGAGCGGGATCGTCACTTCACGAGTGCGGCCTTTTCAATCACGGCGGCGACTTGCTCCGCGTGGACGACGAGAGAGGCATGGCTGCCCGCCACCTTCGTCGTCCGGGCCTTCATCTCGTTGGCGAATATTTCCTGAACTTCGGGCGCGATGACCTTATCCTTCGTGCTGATCACATAGAACGTCGGCTTGTCGTGCCAAGCTGCCTTATCGACGGGAGCCTCGAACGCCGTGTGGTTCAACGGGAGCTGATGGCTTGCCAAGGATTCGGCGATCTCGGAAGGAAGGTCAGCCGCGACTGCCGAAGGAAACACTTTGGGATCGATGTAGAGGTTGCCCTTTTCGTCGGGATGAATCGCCGCGCTGCCTTCGGTTGCCGGACCGCTCTTTGCCAGGATCGCCAGTGATTGCCCTACGTCGGGAGCGAATGCGGAAACATATACGAGCGCCGACACCTTCGGATCGTCACCTGCCTGCGTGATGACCACGCCGCCCCATGAGTGGCCAACGAGAACGGTCCTGCCGTTCTGTTTCGCGAGCGCCTGCTGGGTGGCATCGACGTCCGCTGCCAGGGAGGTGAGCGGATTTTCAACGAGGGTTACATTGTAGCCCTTCTTCGTGAGGATATCGGCAACCGGCTTCCAGCTCGTCTGGTCGACGAAAGCGCCATGGACGAGCACGATATTGTGAGCCGCCCCCTTGGGCAGTTGAGCCGATTGGGCCGGCTCGGCAACGGTTGCTCCGGCCATAAGGACGGTGGCGACGGAGAGTAGAAGACTTCGCATTGATTGCTCCTGTTGAGATGACCGGACGACGGGCCGGGGTGTGGGGCAGGCGTGTCGGCAAAGGGTCGCGGTTCTCCCATCCGCCGTTTGCGTAATGGTTTGCCGTACGACCGGTTGGCTCGACTGGAGACCACCTAATACGGGGAGCATTCGGACGTTAGGCCTCAATCGTCCGAATATTGTGTGGGATCGTCCGTCGTATTAACATCTGAAAGAATGGACATTCTCGCCCAAGTGCTCGATCGCGTTCGCCTCGGCGGAACTCTGCTCTTCCACTTCGAGCTGGGGCATCCATGGAATCTGGCATTGCCAGCGCGCCCCTACGCCTTGTTCCATTATCTGAGCCGAGGCTCAGCTACCCTCGCCCTGGATCAAGGACAGGAACTCCACATGACTGCGGGCGACTTTGTCGTCATCACACGCGGCGAGCCCCACCTCATTTATTCGGATCGCCGGACGGTGCCGTTGCCGATTCCCGATCTCGGTCGACTGCCCGGACGTCTTGGCGTCGTTCGTCATGGAGGCAACGCGCAGCCGCTCTCGACGATGATCTGTGGCAATTTCACTGTCGAGCGGCCCTCGCGCGGCAGCGTGCTGGAATTGCTTCCGCCACTGCTTCTCCTGAAACCGGCGGAAGATGGCGAATGGCTCGAGGCGATTCTGCAGCGCATGGTGAGCGAGTCGGCGTTTGCGCGTCCCGGCCAAGACGTCGCACTCTCACGACTGACAGAAGTGCTCTTCGTCGAGGTGTTGCGAAGCTGGATCAAGTCTCTCAATTCCGGAGAAGGCGGTTGGCTGGGGGCAATGGCGGACCCGCACATAGGACCGGCGCTTCAGTTGATTCACGAACGACCGGATCGGCCCTGGACCCTTGGCGACCTTGGGCTCAGCGTGGGGCTCGGTCGCTCGGCGTTTTCGGCTCGCTTCACTAAGCTCGTTGGCCAGTCCATGTACCGTTATCTGATCGCACGGCGCATGGCTGAGGCGGCGTTCCTGCTCGAAGCAAGCGACGAGGGAATTGCACGGATTGCGACCCGTGTAGGCTACGAGACCACGGCCGCGTTTTCGAAGCTATTCCAACGACATCATGGCCTATCGCCTGGCCGTTATCGAGCGGTTCGCCGGTCTGACGGTGGCCGAGGGTCAGAGGGCGTTGTGGAAGCAGAGGTCGCCGATTGACCTCGACCAAGCTGACTTCTGCAACGTCTGACGACGGCCGACGGGCGGCTCCGGCATGGTGCCTGGACTAGACTAGGCGAGATCCAGATCACGACAGCTTGGCAATGATCGCCCGCAGCGCTTCGCCGAATTTGTGCACTTCCGCCACCGTGTTGTAATGCACCAGCGATGCGCGGATGGCACCGCTGTCCATGGAAAGGTGGAGCCGCTTCATCAGCCGCGGCGCATACATGTGGCCGTCGCGGATGCCGATCTGCAGGGCCGCCATTTCCTCGACGATCCGCTGCGGCGACAGCTTGCCGATGTTGAAGCAGAAGGTCGGCACGCGCTCGCTGATGCGCGTCTCGTCGGCGACGCCGTAGATGGTCGCGCCGCAGTCCTTCAGCACCTTCATCATCTCGCGCGCCAGCATCAACTCATAGTCGCGGATGGCATTCATGCCGGCGACGATGTTGTCGCGGCGCGAGCGGTTGTTTTCGGGCAGGAAATTGCGGCCGATCGATTCCAGATAGCGTACTGCGGCATCCATGCCCGACACGTTCTCGTAGATGAAGGTTCCGGCCTCGACTTTGTAGGGCGGCTCGTCCGGAATGAAGTCCTCGCGGAAGGTCGGCAGCCGCTTCAGCGTGTCGAAGCGGCCCCAGAGAAAGCCCATATGCGGCGAGAAATTCTTGTAGCCGGAGCAGACGAGGTAGTCGCAGTCCCAGGCCTGCACATCCATCAGCCCGTGCGGTCCGTAATGCACGCTATCGAGGAACACTTCGGCGCCGGCGGCATGCGCGATCCTGGCCACCGCGGCGACGTCGACGATCGAGCCGATCGAATGCGCCGTCACCGTGCAGGCGACGAGGCGCGTGCGCGCCGACACCAGCGGCTTGAGGTCATCGACATGCAGGTTGCCGTCCTCGCGCATGCGCCACCATTTGAATTTGGCGCCGGCCGGCTCCAGCGCCAGCCAGGTGGCGATGTTGGCGTCGTGGTCCATGTCGGTGATGATGATCTCGTCGCGCCCCCCGTCCATGTCCTTGGCGAGCATTTGACTGATGCCGAGGCTGACCAGGCGGATGAACGAAGTGGCGTTCATGCCGAAGCAGATTTCGGACGGGCTGTAGGCATTGATCAGCAGCGCCACGCTCTCGCGCGCTTCGGCCACCGACTGGTCGACGGTGACGCTGCGGCCATAGCGGCCGCCGCGCTGCACGTTATGCGCCACCAGATGGTTGGTCACCGCGTCGAGCACGCTTTGCGGGATCTGGGCGCCGGCGGCATTGTCCATGAAGATGAAGTCGCCGGCCCGCTGCAAGGCGGGAAACATGGCGCGGATCTTGTCGACCGGAAACGCGGCGGCATTGGTGTTGTCGGTCTGATGCTTGTTCACGGAGTAGGCTCCTGCAAGGAGTTGGACGGGGTGGGGATTTGATGGCCGTTCAGCGCGCTTTCTCGTCCTTGAAACGGCGCTCGAGCAGGCTGACGAGGCGGACCATCGGCCAGAGGAAGATGAGATAGACCAGCGCCGCGCCGATCAGCGGCGAGGGGTTGGCGTAGAGCGACTGCGCATTCGTCGCTTCCTTCAAGAGCTCCGGCAGCGCCACGGTGGAGGCGAGCGAGGTATCCTTGAACATCGAGACGCAGTTGCTGGTCATCGGCGGGATGACGACGCGGATCGCCTGCGGCAGCACCACTTTGCGCAAAGTGAGCATGAACGGCAGGCCGAGCGCCTGCGCCGCCTCGAACTGGCCTTTCGGAATGCTTTCGATGCCGGAGCGGAACACTTCGGCCGAATAGGCCGACATGATGATGGCGAAAGCGGTCACCGCCGACGCCCAGGACGACAGGCGGATGCCCAGGAACGGCAGCGCATAGTAGATCAGGATCAGCACCACCAGCACGGGAAGGGCGCGGAAGATGTCGGTATAGCCGATGGCGAGCCACCGCAGCGGCTTTGGCGCATAGAGCCGCACCAGGCTGATCGCCAGCCCCGCTGCGATGCCGATGGCGATGCTCATAATCCCGAGTAGCAGCGTGTTGAGGAAGCCGCGCAGCAGCGCCGGCAGACTGGAAAGGATGACATCGGGATTGAAGAAGGTGTCGATCAGCGACATGGGAGCGTTCCCGAACCGTGTTGCGTCTGGAGCAATTCCAGGAAAAGTGTGAAACGGTTTTCCGTCAGGAATTGCGTCAAACCAAGAAATAGACGCCTAGAGCAAGATCCAGGACACAGTGATCGGCCTGGCCGAACAGGCGACTGTCCCGGGAAGGTCATGCGTGAAAACGGGACGTGCCGGCCTTTCGAGCCGGCACGTCGCTTGTTTGCCGGGTGCCGCTCAGGCCTTGGGCAGCGGCATTTCCTTGACGGTCGAGGAATCGGCCGGAGCATCGCTGTCGAACCACTTCTTGTGGATCGCGGCCAAGGTGCCGTCCTTCTTCATCGCGGTGATGGCGTCGTTCAGCTTGCCGAGCAGGGGATGATCCTTGGTCATCATCAGGCCGTATTGCTCGCCGGTCTTGATGCGTTCCTTGACGACGAGGTCCTTCATTTTCTTGAAGGAGTACTGCATGCCGGGGATGTCGCTGACGGCGGCATCGACGCGGCCGGCGCTGAGATCGAGCAACAGGTTCTGTTGCGTGTCGTAGCCCTTCACGTCGCTGAAGCCGTCGGCCTGCTGGTGGTCCTTGACCCAGGTCTCGCCGGTCGAGCCGGACAACACGCCGACGACCTTGCCCTTGAGGTCGGCTTCCTTGCTGATCGCGCTGTCGGTCTTGGTGGCGATGCCCATGTCGGAGTCATAGTAGGGCTGGGTGAAGGACTGCGACTTCAATCGCTCGGCGGTGATGGTGATCGAGGAAATGGCGACGTCGATGCGCTTCGAGGTGGTGGCCGCGAACAGCGCCTGGAAGCCGAGATCGGCGATGTCGGTGGTCATGCCAATGCGCTTGGCCGCCTCGTTGACGATATCGACCTCGAAGCCCTCGAAGGTGCCGCTCTCGTTCTTGTATTCGAACGGCGGATTGGTCGGGTAGGCGCCGACATTGAGCACGTCAGCGGCATAAGCGGTGGCGGGGCCGGCGGCGATGCCGATGGCGGCAGCCATGAGAAGCAGGTTGCGACGAGTAAAGCTCATTTCTGTTCCCTCTGTTTGTTGAACGGGCGGGTTGTCCCCCGCACGGCTTTTTGACGCCCCGCTTCCGGCAGGGCGTCAATTCATTGCGGCGGTCATGCGCTCGAGCGCCGTTTCTATCTGACCGCTGTCGCGGCACACGCACATGCGCAGGAATGCTGCCGCGGAATTCCCAAACAGGTGACCGGGCGCAAGCCCGACTCGCGCCGTCTCCAGGATGCGGGCGCAGGCGCGGCGCGCGTCATTCTCGCCTTCCAGGGCGAAGAATGCATACATGCCGCCGCGCGGCTTGGTCGGCAGGATCACGCCTGGGATCCGGGCCAGCCGGTCATAGGCGAGGTCGAGGCCGGTTCTGATCCGCTGCCTGATTTCTCCGACCAGCGGCTCGCCCTGGCGGATGGCGGCAACGGCGCCGGCCTGGATCGGGGCAGCGGTGCCGCTGTTGATATATTGCGTCATCGCGCCGAGCTGGTCGGCAACGCCTGACGGATGCGTCAGCCAGCCGATGCGCCAGCCGGTCATCGCCCAGGCTTTGGAAAAACTGTTGACCGACAGCACCCGATCGCCGTCCTCGGCGATCTGCAGGATCGAGGGCGCGACGTCGCCGTCGAAATAGAGCCGGCCATAGACCTCGTCGGAAATGATCCAGATGCCGGTGCGCCGGCTGAAGTCGAGCAGCGCCTGCATCTCCTCGCGCGACGCTGTCCAGCCGGTCGGGTTGGACGGCGTCGACAGGAAGATGGCGCGGGTGCGTGCGTCGCAGGTCGAAAACAGCCGGTCGAGGTCGAGCCGCCAGTCATCCTTGAAGTCGAGCGGGAACGGCCTCGGCTCGCCGCCGATCAGGTGGATGGCGTTGTGGATGTTGGGCCATTGCGGCGCGACATAGACGACGTTGGTGCCGGTATCGACCAGCAGCTCCAGGGCAAGATACAGCGCCTGCATGCCGCCCGGCGTCACTGTGGTGCGCGCGATCGGGATCGGGCGGCAGTGGATGCGCGTCTGGTACTCCGACAGAGCTTCATTCAGCGGGCCATGCCCGCGCATATTGGGAACGTAGAAGGTCAGGCCTTCATCGAAGGCGGCCTTGGCCGCGTCGCGGATGAAGGCGGGCGTCACCATGTCGCCTTCGCCGTACCAGAGCGCGATCACATCGCCCAATTCCCGCGCGCGCATGGCCAGGTTGGCGATGTTTTCCGTATGCAGATCGCGAATCTGGGCGCGCACGCCATCGAAAGCATAGCGCGCGCTGGACGACGACTGGGGCAACACAAACGACAAGGACTGAAACCCCTCCACCGGGTACCATGATCGACTGACCGGAAAGGCCCCTCCGCCACGGCAGTCACCATCTGGGATGCTATCCAAAGCGCTGCGCTTTTCAAGGAAAAAGTTTTAAGCTTAAAAAGATTGGCAGACCGGTTGCTCCGCCGATACGCCTGATTCAGCCCATCTTAGGCCAGTTCGGCGCGCGCGGCGGTGCAATTGGCCGCGGCACCGGCGCCGAGAAACATCGTGTCGCTGGCCAGCACGAAGAAACTCGCGCCGAGGGCCGCCCATCGGCCGACGGTCTGCGGGCTGGCGCAGAATATGCCGGCGGTCCTGCCATGTGCGATTGCCGCGCGGATGATTGTCCCGATCGCTTCGGAGAGCTTGTCCACACCTGCCGGGCCGATCGCGTCGATCGACACCGAGAGATCGCCAGGGCCGACGAACACCAGGTCGACGCCGTCGACGGCCGCGATCGCTTCGATGTTGGCAAGGCCTTCCGCTGTTTCGACCTGGACCGCGACGACGATCCGCTCATTGGCGGCGGCAAGATATTCGGGGATGCGATAGCCGTAGCCGGCGGCCCGTCCGGGACCGACGCCGCGCCCGCCGAGCGGCGGATAGCGTGAGGCCTTCACCGCCATCTCGGCCTGCTCGGCGGTCGAGACACGCGGCACGAGCACGCCCTGCGCGCCGCTGTCCAGCGCCGACTGGATCGCCTCCGGCGCATGGCCGGGAACGCGCACCATCGCCGGCACGCGATGCACGTCGGCTGCCCGCACCATGGCCTCGATCATGTCGCGCGAAATCTGCGCGTGCTCCCAGTCGATGCAGAGGAAATCGAGGCCGGACTGCGCCATCACCTCGACAGCCACGGCGTGCGGAATGGCGGCGAAGGAGCCGATTAGGTTGGCCTTGCCGATGCATTTCTGGCGGAAGTCGCTCATGCCCATCCCCTGTTGGTCGCGTAGCAAATCTATATCCGCAAATGGCGGTCATACGAAGCTATTTCAGGCTTGAAATATTTTTAGCCAAGCCTAGCGTGTGGCCTCCGGTCCGAGAGTTCCAGACATGATCAAAACGCATCCCCTGCATGGCTCCAACAGACTGAAGCTTGGCGTCTTCTCGACCAACGCGGATGGCGGCCTTGCCATCACCGATGTGCCGGAGCGCTGGACGGCAAGCTGGCAGGACAATCTGACGGCAGCCCAGATCGCCGACCGCGCCGGGCTTGAGTTCATGCTGCCGATCGCGCGCTGGCGCGGCTTTGGCGGCCGCAACAAGGTGCGCGAATTCTCGTTCGAGACCTTCACCTGGGCCGCCGCCCTTGCCGCGGCGACCGAGCAGATCGGCCTGTTCATGACCGTGCACGTGCCGCTGGTGCACCCGCTCTACGCCGCCAAGGCGCTGGGGACGGTCGACCACATCAGCCAAGGCCGCGCGGGTTTGAACATCGTCTGTGGCTGGAACCCGAAGGAATTCGGCATGTTCGGCACGCCGCTGGTCGAGAAGGGTTATGACCAGGCCGCCGAATGGATCGAGCTCCTGGAGCGGCTTTATGCTTCAAACGAGCCGCTCGACTACGACGGCGCCTACTATCATCTGAAGGAGGCGGTCAGCCGTCCGGCCAGCCTGCAGGTGCCGCGCCCGGTGACGATGAACGCCGCTTTCGGCGGCCCGGGCCGCGATTTCGCCGCCGCCCGATGCGACTATCTGTTCACGACCTTCTCCGAGATGAGCGATGCCGGCAAGCATGTCGCCGATATTGGCGAGCGGGCCGACAAGGTGGGCCGTGACGTCGGCGTCTACACGGTGGCGCATGTCGTCTGCCGCCCGACCATGGAGGAGGCGCAGGCCTATTACACGCGCTATGCCGTCACCATGGCCGACCACGACGCGGTCGATGCCCACATGGCCGGCAAGAAGGAATTCTCGCAGTCGCACGACCCGCATGCCTATGACCGCTACCGCCAGCGTTTCGCCGGTGGCGCCGGCACCTATCCCTTGATCGGAACGCCCGAGACGATTGCAGCCGATATGGCTGCCATCGCCGCGCATGGCTACCAGGGCATTGCCTTGTCCTTCGTCAACTACACGCAGGAACTGCCCTATTTCTGCGACCATGTGCTGCCGCTGCTGCGGCAGGCGGGGCTTCGCCAGTAGCTACTCTGGTATCACCGCCGTCGCCTGGATCTCGATCTTGGCCCGGTCTTCGACCAGCGCCACTACCTGCATGGCGGCCATCGCAGGAAAATGCCGGCCGATGACGGCGCGGTAGGCCTCGCCGATGCCTTTGAGGTTGCCGACATACTCGGCCTTGTCGGTGAAATACCAGGTCATCGAGGTGATGTGCTGCGGCTCGCCGCCGGCCTCGGCCAGCACCGCGACGATGTTGGCGAGCGTCTGGCGCACCTGGCCCACGAAGTCATCGGTCTCGAAGCGGCACTCGGCGTTCCAGCCGACCTGGCCGCCGACGAACACCAGCCGGCCACGCGCCGCCACGCCATTGGCATAGCCGATCGGTTTGGCCCAGCCCTCCGGCTGCAGGATGGTGTGCATGGTCTAGCTTCCTCCAATTTCGGATGCGGTTGGCAAGGATCTCACGCCGCGCCCATGACCTGTCTGGCGATCACCACCTTCTGCACGTCGGAAGCGCCCTCATAGATGCGCAGCGCCCGGATCTCGCGATAGAGGCTCTCGACGATGTGGCCCTTGCGGACACCGTCGCCGCCATGCAGTTGCACGGCCTTGTCGATCACCTCTTGCGCGCGGTCGGTGGCGAAGAGCTTCGCCATCGCCGCCTCGCGGGTGACGCGGGCGGCGCCCATATCCTTGGTCCAGGCGGCGCGATAGATGAGCAGGGCGGCGGCGTCGACATCCAGCGCCATGTCGGCGATGTGGCCCTGCACCATCTGCAACTCGGCCATAGGCGCGCCGAACAGCTTGCGCTCGGCGGCGCGCTTGACGCTCTCGTCGAGAGCGCGCCGCCCGAAGCCAAGCGCTGCCGCGCCCACGGTCGAGCGGAACACGTCGAGCACCGACATGGCGATGCGGAACCCGTCGCCCGACTTGCCGATCAGGGCGGAAGCCGGGACGCGAACATCGTCGAAGGAGAGCCGCGCCAGCGGGTGAGGGGCGATGACCTCGAGTCTCTCGGCAATGCTGAGACCCTTGGTGTCGGCCGGAACGATGAAAGCGGAAATCCCCTTCGCGCCGAGCGCCTCGCCGGTGCGGGCGAACACGACATAGAGGTCGGCGATGCCGCCATTGGAGATCCAGGTCTTTTCGCCGGAAAGCACGTAGTCATCGCCGTGGCGCGTGGCCGTCATTTCCATGTTGGCGACGTCCGAGCCGGAACGCGGCTCCGAAAGGGCAAAGGCGGAAATCGCCTGGCCTGCCCGCGTCTTTTCCAGCCAGCGCTGCTGGTCCGGCGTGCCGAAGAACGTGATCGCGCCTGTGCCCAGCCCCTGCATGGCGAAGGCGAAGTCGGCGAGCCCGTCATGGCGTGCCAGTGTCTCACGCGTGATGCACAGCGTGCGCACATCGAGCGGTCCGGGGTTGGCCGGATCGAGCGCCGTCGGCTTCAGCCAGCCGTCGCGGCCGAGTTTAGCCACGAGCTCGCGGCAGGCCGCGTCGACGTCGTGGTGATCGACGGGGAGGTTTGTGGCGCACCAGCCGTCGAGGCGTTCGGCGAACTCGCGGTGCCGGTCTTCGAAGAAGGGCCAGTTGAGGAAGGAACGGTCAGGCATTTGCGCCTCCGCTGTGCTTCGAGGGTTGCACTCTACGGCGCCCCCCTCTGTCCTGCCGG
>NZ_QMBP01000020.1 GCF_003289945.1 Mesorhizobium hawassense | reverse complement strand
CCGAGGCTGCGGTGCGCAGCGTCCGGCAAAATGGCGAGATCAAGTGGAACGGCGGCTTCATCTACGTGTCGAAGACGCTGGCCGGCGAAGCGGTTGCCGCGACCGAGACCGAGACAGGGCAATGGGCGCTCCACTTCTATGCCCACCCGCTCGGCTTCATCGACGGCCGGCACAAGAAACTGGTCCGCCGCAGCCCCATCCAACCCCGACCAGATGGCGCTGCGGCGGACAGCAACTCAGGGAGAAAACTGTAACCCATGTATCCGGTTCAAAGTGTTACCCATCTATCGGCTGGACACCGCGGAGCGGACGGAGTGGGGGTCGATCTGGCTCACCCGTCGGTGGCGGTTCAGGTCAGCGCTGGCGGCCGAACCAGAAAGCGTCGGTCATGCGCTGCATGCCGATGCGCTCGTAGAAACCAACGGCGTCGGGCATCGAGATCAGGCTGATGGCGACGGAGGGTCCGAGCTGGCGGCGCGCCTCGTCCATCAAGCCCATGCCGACGCCGAGCCCCTGCGCCGATTTGGATACGGCGAGCTCGGAAATGTAGCAGACCCAGGAAAAGTCAGTGATGGCACGGGCAACGCCGACCAGCGGCTTGCCATCGACATCGAGCCGCGCCGTCAGCACCAGATTGGCGTTGTCGAGCATGGCCTTCAGCCGAGCTTCGTCGTCGACGGGACGTGTTTCGCCGAGGCCGGATTCGACCAGCACGCGACGGAATTCGGCGACGTCGAGCGCCGGCTCGCTGGCGTAGAGGACTTTGGAAGGCACGGTCATGGCAGCCAGACTGCACCAATGGGCCGCGATCGCGAAGCCCTTTCCGCCCGACAGACCTGATGTCGTCGAGGCCCAAGGGCCGCGCACGAACAGTTGCCTTTCATTTGCGGCCGGCTTTGTGTAAACCGTGCGCAAAATTCCCCGAACGAAAGAAGACGGGCAAAAACCATGGACAAATTCACCAAGCTCACTGGCGTCGCCGCGCCCATGCCGATCGTCAACATCGACACCGACATGATCATCCCGAAGGACTATCTGAAGACGATCAAGCGCACCGGGCTTGGCAGCGGCCTGTTCGCCGAGATGCGCTACAATGAAGACGGTTCGGAAAACCCGGATTTCGTGCTCAACAAGCCGGCCTATCGCAAGGCGCAGATCCTGGTCGCCGGCGACAATTTCGGCTGCGGGTCAAGCCGCGAGCATGCGCCGTGGGCACTGCTCGATTTCGGCGTCCGCTGCGTCATCTCGACCTCATTCGCCGACATTTTCTACAACAACTGCTTCAAGAACGGCATCCTGCCGATCACCGTCAGCCCGGAAGACCTGGACAAGCTGATGGACGACGCCTCGCGCGGTTCGAACGCGACATTGTCGATCGATCTCGAAGCCAAGGAAATCCGCGGGCCGGATGGCGGCGTGGTCAAGTTCGACCTCGACGACTTCAAGCGCCACTGCCTGCTGAACGGCCTCGACGATATCGGGCTGACCATGGAGAAGTCGAACGCCATCGCGTCCTTCGAGAAGAGGAACGCCGAGCAGCGCCCCTGGGCCTGAGACTATTTGGAAATTCTACTCCGGCGGCCATCTGCCGACGGTTTCTGCGCTTCCGTTGCTCACGGACTAAATGTCCGCTGCGCTACGGTTCTCGAAACCGCCATCATATGACTCGCCAGAGCGAATTTCGAAACAGTCTCTGAGCGGCGCGGCTTCAAATCGATAAGCCCGGCCATCGCAGGCCGGGTTTCGCGGCGGCTGAATGGAGGGACAGTCATGGCACGCTCACTTCTGGCCGCCGCCGGCGCTTCGGCGGCAATTCTTCTTGCCATGGCCGGCGCCAATGCGCAGACCACCGCGCCTGCGACACAGCCGGCGCCCGCTGCATCCGACCAGCCGGCCGCCGGTCAAGGCTCGACCGATCAAGGCAGCGACCAGGCCGCGTCGGGCGATGACAGCCAAGCACCGATCCCGTTCGAGGGCGGCCAGATCACCATCACGCAGCCGGCGCAGGACGGCGAGAAGGTGCTGTCCTACGACGGCAAGCAGTTGGCCAGCAATTACGACGTTTCCTTCGACAAGATCGTCAAGATCGGCGACGTCAACGTGGCGCTGGTCGATGTCGGCGACGGCGGCAATCAATGCGGCCCGGCCAAGGTCATCGTCTGGAAGCCGAAGGACGGCGAGATCCAGACCACGACGGTCGAGCAGGACGAATGCGGCGCGCCGCCGGCTTCGGTTTCCGACGACGCCATCTATTTCGTACCCTATCTGCTGCCCGGAGAAACCAAGCCGGCGCTGCAATGGTCGCCGACCGGCGGGCTGACCACGTCCGGCAACCTCACCTACACGCCGGAGCCGGGCACCGACTGGAAGGATCTCGACGCGTCGAAATACGGCTACATCGTCGACGCCTTCCACAACGAAGCGGTCTACAAGGCGGCCAAGGCGCTGCTGGGCGACGACATGCCCGACATGGCGACCAGCCTGCTGGTCAGCGGCGGCGATACCGAAAAGACCGCGTCGGGCGCTTTCTACGCCACCGGCTGCGTGCCGCATGACTGCGGCGGCAATGACGGCTTCATGGCCATCGACCCCGCCAAGCACAAGGTCTATTTCGCCCGCCGCGGCGACAATGACCAGCCGCTCTCCTGGCCGCCCGTGGAGACCTGGCCGCCGGATATCAAGAAGGCGTATGACGACGCGCAGGGGAAATAACCCGAGCTTCTTGTCTTGCCAGGTCGCGATCCTTCGCGCCCCCCTCCGTCCTGCCGGACATCTCCCCCACAAGGGGGGAGATTGGGTGTTTCGGCGCTCCGCTCATTTTACGACGCTGGTGATTGGCGAAAGCCGGTGCGACGTCTGATCTCCCCCCTCGTGGGGGAGATGCCCGGTAGGGCAGAGGGGGGCTCTGTCCCGCCAGCGTGCGTTGTCTGGCTCACGACCTTGTCGTGGATGCATATCAAAATGGTCGAAACAACCTGCGAGGTCCCCATGCGCAAGCTCATCTCCACCGGCTCGCCCTTCGAAAAGACCGCCGGTTACTCCCGTGCGGTCGTGCAAGGCGACTGGTGTTTCGTCTCCGGCACGACCGGCTACGACTATGCCGCGATGACCATGCCCGAAACGGTCGAGGCGCAGACGCGCAACTGCCTCGCCACCATCGCCAAGGCGCTTGCCGATGGCGGCTTCGACATGGCCGATGTGGTGCGGGCGCATTACTACATCACCGACCAGGCATTCGTGGACGTGGTGTTCCCGATCCTCGGCGAGACGTTCGGCGACATCCGTCCGGCGGCGACGATGATCGTGTGCCAGCTCAACAAGCCCGAGATGAAGATCGAGATCGAGGTGACGGCACTGCGGCGTACGGCCTGATGCAGCCGCCCAGAAGTGGGCAACGCGTGCGCAAAGCGAGGATCAGCCTGAGGTGAAGGTCAAGCGCATCGTCGCCAACATCGCGACGCAAGACAGCGCCGCGGCGAAACATTTCTATCAGGACGTGCTCGGGCTTGACGTGCTGATGGATCAAGGCTGGATCCTCACTTGCGGTTCGGCCGAGACAATGACGGTGCAAGTGAGCTTCATGGCCGAGGGCGGGTCGGGCACTCCGGTGCCGGACCTGTCGATCGAGGTCGACGACGTCGACGCGGTGCTCGAGGCCATGATGGCTGCCGGCTTCGCCATCGAATACGGTCCGGCCGACGAGCCCTGGCGCGTGCGGCGCTTCTATGTGCGCGACCCGTTCGGCAGGCTGGTGAATATTCTGTCGCATCGTTGAGGACGCGTTCCAGCTTGGGTTCCTCGCCCCACGAAGTGGGGAGAGGTGGCTCGGCGTAGCCGAGACGGAGAGGGAAGCGCCCTACGAAGGCCCCCTCTCCGTCCGCTTCGCGGCCACCTCTCCCCCGCCTCTGGCGGGGGCGAGGAACCGGAGCCGCACCTGGTGAGCTTCGAAGCATTCCGTCGTCCTCTTGCGCCGCAACCGCTTGGCGTTTAGCAAGGCCCCGGCCGCACAGCGCCGCGCGCCTCTTCGGCGCGCAAAGGACGCTGTGCAAAACAGAAACTCATTCTCTCCCGGGACGGTTCTCCATGGCTTCGAAAAATCTCTTCCTGCTCGCCGGCGACGGCATCGGCCCCGAGGCCATGGCCGAGGTGAAGAAGCTGATCAAGGCCATGAACGACAAGCTCGGCAGCGGCTTTGCCACCGACGATGGGCTGGTCGGCGGCTGCGCCTATGACGCGCATGGCGCGGCGATCTCCGATGCCGACATGGCAAAGGCGATGGCGGCGGACGCGGTGCTGTTCGGCGCCGTCGGCGGGCCGAAATGGGACAAGGTGCCTTACGAGGTACGCCCCGAGGCGGGCCTGCTGCGCCTGCGCAAGGACATGGAGCTGTTCGCCAATCTCAGGCCTGCGATCTGCTACCCGGCGCTGGCCGCTTCCTCCTCGCTGAAGCAGGACGTGGTCGAGGGGCTCGACATATTGATCGTGCGCGAGCTGACCGGCGGCGTCTATTTCGGCGAGCCGAAGCAGATCATCGATCTCGGCAACGGCCAGAAGCGCGGGATCGACACCCAGGTCTACGACACGTTCGAGATCGAGCGCATCTCGGGCGTCGCCTTCGAGCTGGCCCGCACGCGCAAGAACCACGTCACCTCGATGGAAAAGCGCAACGTCATGAAGTCGGGCGTGCTGTGGAACGAGGTGGTCACGCAGACGCACAAGGCTCGCTATGCCGACGTCAAGCTCGACCATATGCTGGCCGATGCCGGCGGCATGCAGCTGGTGCGCTGGCCAAAGCAGTTCGACGTCATCGTCACCGACAATCTGTTCGGCGACATGCTCTCCGACATCGCCGCCATGCTCACCGGCTCGATCGGCATGCTGCCGTCGGCGTCGCTCGGCGCGCCGGACGCCAAGACCAAGAAGCGCAAGGCGCTCTATGAGCCGGTGCACGGCTCGGCGCCCGACATCGCCGGGAAGGGCATCGCCAACCCGATCGCGATGATCGCGTCCTTCGCCATGTGCCTGCGCTATTCCTTCGGCATGGTCGCGGAGGCGGACAAGCTCGAAGCGGCGATCGCCGCCGTGCTCGACGACGGCCTGCGCACCAAGGACATCTTCTCCGACGGCATGAAGGAAGTCGGCACCGTCGAGATGGGCGATGCCATCATCGCCAAGTTCCTCGGCTAGGCGATGCCCATAGACGTCCGCTGGGCTACGGTGGACGACTCGGAAGCGCTCGCCACCATGCTTTGCGCGATGGCGGCGCATTATCGGCAGGCGCCGCTCGAGCACAGCCGGGCGGCGGCCACGGCTCGACAATGGCTCGGCGACGAAAGCCCGGCCTATCCGCATTTCGCGCTGGCCTTCGCGGACGGCGCGGTCGCCGGCCTCGCCTCGGTGGCGATCGCGCATCCCGGCATCGACCTCGAAAGGCTGATGTTCCTGAAGGACCTGTTCGTGCGCGACAGCGCCCGCGACCAGGGCGTCGGCCGCGCGCTGATCGGCTTTCTCAGCGACTATTGCCTCGGCAAAGGAATAGGCCGCATCGACTTGACCACGGAAGACTGGAACGAGGACGCGCTGCGGTTCTACGACCGGTTCGGGGCCGAACGCCACGGCCAGAAGATCTTTCTCAGGCTATCGGGCGAGGCGTTGGGGAAGGCTGCTAAATCCTGACGCCCGCCGGCACTGGCCCATATTTGTTTTGGCCCGACTGAGAAGGGATCAGACCGAAGACCAGGATGGCAAGCTCGCCGACATAGGGCAGGAAGCAGAGGATCGCGAGCCAGCCGGTGAGGCCGACATCGTGCAGCCGGCGCACCAGCAGCGAAATCCAGGGCAGGATGGTGAAAACGGCGTAGAGGCCGAGAAGGCTCAACGTGAGAATCGGCAGCCCGCTACCGCCTTCGAAATCGTCGGTCGGCAGATCGTAGGAGAGCCCGATCGCGGCGAGGACGGCAAGGCCGATCGGCCAGAACAGGCAGAAGCTCCAGAATTCCTTGCGCCGCGCGCGACCGGTGAAGTTCAAATAATTCGACGTCAGGTCGCGCCAGAAATAGCTCCAGACGGCGGTGGATTCGGTCTCATTCTCGGCGTCGCGGCCGAAATGCGCCGACGCCGCGCCCGGCAGCGGACGCGCAGCCGTCGCGGCCACATTGTTCGCCGGATCGGCAGCGCGGGTTCGGACCGAGAAGATGTTGCCGGCCCGATCGCCGTTTGGCTGGAACTCGACCTCGACGCCTTTCGACAGCGCCATGTCGCGGCGCAGGTCCTCGCGCCCGAAGACGTAGCGCTTGCCGTCGGCGCCGGTGATGAAGCCGAAGCCGTGCTCGCTGTCATAATGAAGAATTTCGCCGCGCATCGCCATGTTTCCCCGCATCGCGCTGTCGTCACATTGTTGAAAGTCGGCGCGGACCGCAAGAGGCATGCGAGGAAGCGCGGCCGGGAGCCACCACGCCTTCGTCATCCACGGGCGGAGCAAGGAGCGAAGCGACGCAGCGCAGACCCGAGGATCCATGCCGTGACGTGTGAGCGTTGCGAGTGCAGAAAAGGCCCCCTGTTCTGCGCCGCCTTTACCCTTTGCGCGAGGTCACGGAATGGATCCTCGGGTCTACGCGTCCGCTCCGCCCGTGGATGACGAAGTTCGGACGCTTCGGCCAATCTCGAACGGGGTTGCCGATGTTCCTACCGGTCAAGCTACCAACTTTAATTGGGAACCTACGCTGGTCGTTTCTTCGATTTCTTGTTCTTCGCCGGCCCTGGCTTATCGAATTTCGATTTGGCCGGCTTACCGGATTTGCCGGCCCACGGCTTTGCTTCGAATGGAGCGCGCTGATCGGCAGGCTCGCGCTTCTCGAACTTCGGCTTGTAAGCACCTTGGGCAGCGCCCTGCTCGAAAACCCGCTTGCCGCGATGCGGCTTCTTGTCCGGCTTCGGCGGCTGGTAGCCGGCGCGCGACAGGTCCGGCGTACCGTCGATGCGCCTGACCGCGATGCTGCCCTGCAGCTTGCGGTCGGGACCGATCGCGGCGACGAACCGGTCGGCCCAGTCGGCGGCGATCTGCACGAAGGTCTCTTCCGGCTGCATCTTGATGGCGCCGATCTCGCGTTTGGACATGCCGGCGGTGCGGCACAGCATCGGGATCAGCCAGCGCGGCTCGGCATTCTGACGGCGGCCGACCGACAGCGAGAACCAGACGCTGTCGCCGAAATCGTCGCGGCGGCCGGGAGCCTCGTCGCTGCGAGCGAACTTCTCGCGTGACGGCGCGAAAGGCGCGACCTCGAGCAGGTCCTCGGGCGCCGAGCGGCTGGAACGGCAGAGCCGCACGAAGGCCGCGGCCACCTGCTCGGCGCTATGCTTTTCCAGCAGCGTGTCGATGAAACCGCGCTCCTCCTCGCGCACCGGTTCTTCGAAGGCCGGGTCGGCCAGGATGCGCTCGTCGTCGCGGCGCAGCACGTCGTCGGCCGAAGGCGGACTTGCCCAGGTGGCGGTCAGCTTGGCGTTCTGCAGGAGCCGTTCGGTGCGCCTGCGGGCATTGCCCGGCACGATGAGCGCGCTGACGCCCTTGCGCCCGGCGCGGCCCGTGCGCCCGCTGCGGTGCAGCAGCGTCTCCGGATTGGTCGGCAGGTCGGCATGGACGACGAGATCGAGATTGGGCAGGTCGATGCCGCGCGCCGCGACGTCCGTTGCGATGCAGACCTTCGCGCGGCCGTCGCGCATCGCCTGCAGCGCATGGCTGCGCTCGTTCTGGCTGAGCTCGCCGGAGAGCGCGACCACGGAGAAATTGCGGTTGTTGAAGCGCACCGTCAGGTGGTTGACGGCCGCCCGCGTGTTGCAGAACACCAGCGCGTTCTTCGCCTCATAGTAGCGCAGCACGTTGATGATGGCGTTCTCGCGGTCGGCCTGAGCGACGTTCAGCGCCCGGTATTCGATGTCGAGATGCTGCTTTTCCTCGCCGGTGGCCGAGATGCGCACCGCATCGCGCTGATAGCCCTGGGCGAGCGTGGCGATGGCGCGTGGCACGGTGGCCGAGAACATCAGCGTGCGGCGCTCGGCGGGTGCGGCGTCGAGGATGAATTCGAGGTCCTCGCGAAAACCGAGATCGAGCATCTCGTCGGCTTCGTCCAGCACCACGGCCTTGATCGCCGACATGTCGAGCGATTGCCGCGTGATGTGGTCGCGGAGCCGGCCGGGTGTGCCGACGACGATATGGGCGCCGCGTTCCAGCGCGCGCCGCTCGGTGCGCATGTCCATTCCGCCGACGCAGGAGGCGATCTCAGCGCCCGTCAGCTCGTAGAGCCATTCCAGCTCGCGCCGCACCTGCAGGGCAAGCTCGCGCGTCGGCGCCACGATCAACCCCAGCGGCGCGCCGGCAGCGGCGAAACGCCCGGCGCCGCCAAGCAGGGTCGGCGCCACGGCAAGGCCGAAGGCGACGGTCTTGCCGGACCCGGTCTGCGCCGACACCAGCGCGTCGGCCTCGCCGAGCTCCGGCCCCAGCACCGCCTTCTGCACCGGCGTCAGCGCTGCATAACCGCGCTTTTCCAGCGCCTCTGCCAGCGCGGGAACAATCGTTTCGAAACTGGACATTCTCTTCTTTCGGAATTTCGGGGTTCTGTGCTCATCGTGGAGCACAAGGCCGGCACCGCGCCAGCCAAAACGGAATTTGGGCGTTCGTACTTCTTGCGGCCGCTCTTGTACAGAGCAGGCGGCGGCGCGGCGATTGGCGAAACCGCTGACGAGAGCGCCCCTCTCTATACGGGGAGAGGATGCCGGCAGGCAGGTGAGGGGCAGCGCAAACGCTGACAGGTAGCCGAGGGGAGAGGCCTTCACTTCCGGACAAGCTAACTGTCGAATTCAGCGCCGCCCCTCATCCGCCCTTCGGGCACCTTCTCCCCGTATAGTGACGGGGAGAAGGAGGAGCGGCGCCAATTGACTCTTTTCCCAAACCGCGTAAAAGCCCGCGTCGAACGGGATCGTTTTTCGATGCGCGGCCTTTTGATGGCTCTTCTTGCATTCGACGCCCCCAGCCTCAATGCGAACCATTGGGCCGGGCGCTTCGGCGCGTCGCCTCGTTCCAGCAAAACTACGGCCAAAAAAACCACCACCAAAACGGTGTGATTCCCTTGGCCTAACCACCCTCTCCCGGGTCCGGCCCGGGGGACGAAACCCGCATGAGGCCGGCGGGTTTTCTCCAAACAACCAAGCGGAGAGGGACAGGAGATCTTTATGAGTTTCAAGGTTGCGGTAGTCGGCGCCACGGGCAATGTGGGCCGCGAAATGCTCAACATTCTGGACGAACGCGGCTTCCCGGTGAGCGAAGTCGTGGCGCTGGCCTCGCGGCGCAGCCAGGGCACCGAGGTGTCCTTCGGCGATCGCACGCTGAAGGTGAAGGCGCTCGACCAGTATGACTTTTCAGACACCGACATCTGCGTCATGTCGGCCGGCGGCAACGTTTCCAAGGAATGGTCGCCCAAGATCGGCAAGCAGGGCTGCGTCGTCATCGATAATTCGTCGGCCTTCCGCTACGATCAGGACGTGCCGCTGATCGTGCCGGAGGTGAACCCGGACGCGATCTCGCTGTTTACCCGCAAGAACATCATCGCCAACCCGAACTGCTCCACGGCGCAGCTCGTCGTGGCGCTGAAGCCGCTGCATGACGTCGCCACCATCAAGCGCGTCGTCGTCGCCACCTACCAGTCGGTGTCCGGCGCCGGCAAGGAAGGTATGGACGAGCTGTTCACGCAGACCCGCGCGGTGTTCGTCGCCGACCAGGTCGACGTCAAGAAGTTCACCAAGCGCATCGCCTTCAACGTCATTCCGCATATCGACGTCTTCCTCGACGACGGCTTCACCAAGGAAGAGTGGAAGATGGTCGCCGAGACCAAGAAGATGCTCGATCCCAAGATCAAGCTGACGGCGACCTGCGTGCGCGTGCCGGTGTTCATCGGCCATTCGGAAGCGGTCAACATCGAGTTCGAGAAGCCGATCTCCGCCGACGAGGCGCGCGACATCCTGCGCGAGGCGCCGGGTTGCCAGGTGCTCGATAAGCGCGAGAATGGCGGCTACATCACGCCGCTGGAATCGGCCGGCGAAGACGCCACCTTCATCTCGCGCATCCGCGAGGATTCCACCGTCGACAACGGCCTGTCGATGTGGGTCGTCTCCGACAACCTGCGCAAGGGCGCGGCGCTCAACGCCGTGCAGATCGCCGAATTGCTGGTCGAGCGCGGCCTGATCCAGCCGAAGAAGAAGGCGGCTTAATCTCGCTCACGGGCCGTATCGCCGCTGCCTCGGCGGGCCCTCCGCGGGGGCGCCGGACGACCGGCGGCCCGCGGTCGCGGGCTCGGCCTTCGGCCGGGGCGCCTTTCCTTCTCCCCGTTCAACGGGGAGAAGGTGCCCAAAGGGCGGATGAGGGGCAGCGCCGGCATGTCCAGTTTTCCCGAGATATTGCTGCGCCCGGCCGTAGCTTCGGATGCCGCCGCCATCGCAACCATGATGCGCGCGTCGCTCAATTCCCTCGACTGGATGCCTGTGCTGCATACGCCGGAGGAAGACCTTTTCTTCATCCGCGACCTGCTGCTGCCCAGTCAGCAGGTGACGGTCGCCGAAGGCGGCGAATGCATCGTCGGCTTCGTCGCGGTCAACAGCGAATGGGTCGACCAGCTCTATCTCGACCCGGCTTGGACCGGCCAAGGCATCGGCGGCTGGCTGCTCGACCGGGCCACTGCCGGGATGCCCGTGATCAAGCTCCATTGCTTCCAGGCCAACACCGGCGCGCGCCGATTTTACGAACGCCATGGTTTTCGCGCCGAAGCTTTTGGCGATGGCTCGACCAATGAGGAAGGCCTGCCGGATATTCTTTACGTGCTCAGGCGCTGAATTCAGGCACCGCTCTCCGTCGCCAGCTGCCGCAAAATAGCCAGCGCTTCCTCCGCCCGCTCGGCCGGTACGAACAGATGGTCATGGTAGAAAGCCGAGACCGGGTTGACACCCATGCCGGCTGCCGCGAGCCGCGTCGTGATGGCGGCGAGGAAGCCGACGGCTTCGAGCGAGGAGTGGATGTCGAGCGTGATCATTCGGCAGCGGAACGTGCCGGCGATGCCGGCTGTCTTCGCCTCGTCTTCCGTCACGATCAGCGACAGGCCCTCGCGCTCGCGAAATTGCATGACGGGATCGAGCTCCGCCGGAGTCGGCACATCCGGGGCCAGCGTGGTGAAGACGTAGGTTCCGGCATGCAGTTTCGGCGTCATCGACGCGAGCAGTTTTTGCAGGTTGGTCTCGCCGGTCACGTCTCTTCCTCTTCGTCTGGCGCTTGCGACGTTCTCGACAGCCCCGCTCGGAACGTCAACGGTCCGGCGCCTGGACGACATGGCGATGTCGCTGGCGGCCGAGCCGCGGGCTCGTTATCGCCGTAGAGACATAGCGGTTCGCACAGGGTCACTCAATGATCGTCCGGCCGCGCCCGACATTCCTGCAGCTGTTCTTCGTCATGCGCGGCTCGGTGGTGCCGCGCATCCTGCCGCAGATTTTCGGCTTTGCCCTCTATTCGGCGGTCATCCTGGTGCTGGCGCGGCGCTTCCAAGTCGATCTCAGCGCCTTCAACATCACGCCTTTCGGGCTCGTCGGCGTGACGCTGTCGATCTATCTGTCGTTCCGCAACAACGCCGCCTATGACCGTTGGTGGGAAGCGCGCAAGCTCTGGGGCGCGCTGGTTTTCGAGATCCGTAATCTGGCGCGCGCCACCACGAGCCTGATCGGTGACCGCGCCGAGCAGCGCGCGCTGTTGATGGAGGCACTCGGTTTCTGCCATCTGCTGCGCGGGCAATTGCGCCGGATCGACAGCAAGGAAGACGCCCGCGCCTTCATCGGCGACACGGTCGACCAGGCCGGCGCCCGCACCAATCCGGCCGACGACATGGTCCGCCGCATGGGCCGTCGCGCCAATGCCCGGCGCGAGGCGGGCACGCTCGATCCGATCGGCTTCCGCATCCTCGACGAAAGGCTGGCCGCGATCGCGGCGATCCAGGCCGGCTGCGAGCGGATCGCCGGCACCCCCCTGCCCTTCGCCTACACGCTCCTGGTGCATCGCACGGCCTATGTCGTCTGCCTGCTGTTGCCGATCGGCCTGGTCTCGACCACCGGCTGGGCGACGCCGCTGTTCACCGCGCTGATCGCCTACACCTTCTTCGGCCTCGACGCGCTGTCGGAAGAGCTCGAGGACCCGTTCGGCATCGAGGCCAACGACCTTGCGCTCGACGGGCTTTGCCGCGTCTGCGAGATCTCGGTGTTCGAGGCGCTGGGCGAAACGCCGCCGAAGATGATTGCGGCCGACAAGTTCTATTATTCGTGAGGCGGCTGCATCACCACCTGGAGGCTTCACGGCAAAAAAGCGGGGCGATGTAGGATCACAGCGTGGTCACCCGTCCTTGGATCGAACCGGCAAATGGCCGGCATTCGAACCTTGGAGGGAACATCCATGAGCATTTCCGAAGCCGCGCCTGCTTCAAAAGGTGCGTTGTGGACCGGGCGCGCGCTCAGCGCCGTCGTGGTCCTGTTCATGATCTTCGACGGCGTCATCAAGCTGCCGCCTCTCGACATCGTCACCAAGACGATGACCGAGCTCGGCTGGCCGGCCGATGCCGATGTCGCGCGCCTGATCGGCGTCGTCGGCCTGATCTCGACCGCGCTTTATGCCTTGCCGCGCACCTCGGTGCTCGGCGCCATCCTGCTCTCCGCCTATATGGGCGGCGCGATTTCGACCCATGTGCGGATCGGCAACCCGCTTTTCTCGCACACGCTGTTCGGCGTCTATCTCGGTGTTACCCTGTGGGGCGGGCTCTATCTGCGCGACGCAAGAGTGCGCGCGCTGATCCCGTTCAGCCGATAAGGAGGACGCAGTGATGTTTGTTACCATTCTCATCATCCTCGTCGTCATCGTCGCCGCCGTGCTGGCCTACGCCGCGACACGGCCGAACGACTTCGTCGTCACCCGCTCGGCCAGCATCAAGGCGCCGGCCGAAGCGATCTTCCCGCTGATCAACGATTTCAAGCGCTGGCCCGAATGGTCGCCTTTCGAAAAGCTCGATCCGCAGATGCAGCGCACGCTTTCCGGCACCGATAGCGGCAAGGGCGCGGCCTATGCCTGGGAAGGCAATTCCAAGGCCGGCAAGGGCCGCATGGAGATCACGGGTTCGGTGCCGTCCTCGCTGGTGTCGATGAAGCTCGACTTCGAGAAGCCGTTCCGCGCCAACAACACCGTCGACTTTTCGCTCTCGCCGTCGGGCGACGGCACTACGGTTACCTGGGCAATGCGCGGTGCGAGGCCGTTCATCGCCAAGCTGATGGGCCTGTTCATGGACTTCGACACCCTCGTCGGCAAGGATTTCGAGGCCGGGCTCGACAATCTGAGACGCGCCACCGAGCGCTGAAAACCATTTGGTTTCAATTGCTTGACAGTACTTACCGGAACTTCGGCCGGCGCCGAGCCGGCCAATCTTCGTTGTCCCAGGGATCAAATCACCCGTCTGCGAGTTTAGACCACGGCGGCGAGACGGCGCGTGAGAGAGGAACAGCAATGAAGAAAGCAATTACCATTCTGGTGCTGACCATGGCCTTGGGCGCCTGTTCGCAAACGGAAAAGGGCGCCGCGATCGGCGGCCTGGGCGGCGCGGCCGTCGGTGCCGCTGTGGCAGGCGATCCGGTCCAAGGCGCGGTGGTCGGCGGCGCGGTCGGCGCGGTCGCCGGCGCGTTGATCGGCCATGCCAGCGAAAGCGGCCAGTGCCGCTATCGTGATCGTTACGGACGCGTCTATGTGGCCCGCTGCCCGTCCGGCTACTGACTATCGGATTGGCCAAAAGAAAAACGGCGGGCATTGCCCGCCGTTTTTGTAGGCGAAAGCAGACCGCGATTACTCGGCGGTGGCGGCTTCGGCCGGAGCGGCGGTCGCCGCGGCAGCAGCGGCAGCGGCGTCTTCCTGGGCCTTCTTCAAAAGGGCCGAGCGTTCCTGCGCCTTCTTGCCGGGCAGGGCCTTGTTCGGGTTCGAGCGGGCTTCGCGCTTGGCGAGGCCGGCTTCGTCGAGGAAGCGCAGAACGCGGTCGGTCGGCTGGGCGCCGTGCGACAGCCAGTGCTTGACGCGCTCGGCGTCGACCTTGACGCGCTCGCCGTCCTTCGGCAGCAGCGGGTTCCAGGAACCCAGCGACTCGATGAAACGGCCGTCGCGCGGCGAACGGGCGTCGGCAACGACGACGTGGTAGTAAGGACGCTTCTTCGAACCCGCACGGGCCAGTCTGATCTTCAGTGCCATTCTTTATCTCCTAAAAGCTCTGATTTCGTTTGATGTGGTTTTGCGGCCGAGTCTTTGTTTTGTGCATGTCGTTATCCCAAAACCGCGAAGCACTTTTGGGCGACATGCACCGGTTAGCCGGCTTTTGCAGCGCCGTTGTTGGCGGCGATCTGTTCGTGATGACGGATGACTTCGCGGATGACGAAGTTCAGGAACTTCTCTGCGAAATCGGGATCGAGATTCGCATCCTTCGCCAACTGGCGAAGGCGCGTGATCTGCTGCTGCTCGCGCGACGGATCGGCAGGCGGCAGGCCATGCTCGGCCTTGAGAACGCCGACCGCCTTGGTGCAGCGGAAGCGTTCGGCCAGCATATGGATGAGGGCAGCATCGATGTTGTCGATCGAAGCGCGGTAGCCAGCCAGGATGGCGCGTGCATCGGCCATGTCTTTCTCCTCGTTCATCGCCCCCTCACTTCTTCTTGCCAAGGCCTGGCAGTCCGCCGCCGCCCAGGCCAGGAAGCTTCATGCCGCCGGGCAGGCCCGGCAGTCCGCCGCCACCGGGGAGTCCACCGGGCAAGCCGCCCGGCAGGCCCTTGCCGAGACCGGCGGCCTGCGCTTGCTTCTGCAAGGCTTCGAGCTGCTTGGGATCCATCTTGGAAAGGTCCGGCATGCCGCCCATTCCGCCCGGCATCATGCCGCCAAGGCCCATTTTGGAGGCAAGGCCGCCCATCATGCCGCGCATGAGGCCGCCGCCTTTGCCCTTGCCGCCCATCGCCTTCATCATGTCGGCCATGCCGCGATGCATCTTCAAGAGCTTGTTGATCTCGGCCGCGTCGGTGCCGGAGCCGGCGGCGATGCGCTTCTTGCGCGAATGCTTGAGGAGATCGGGATTGGCGCGCTCGGCCTTGGTCATCGAGGAGATGATGGCGAGCTGGCGGCCGAACATCTTGTCGTCGAGGCCGGCGGCGGCAAGCTGGTCCTTCATCTTACCCATGCCGGGCATCATGCCCATGATGCCGCCCATGCCGCCCATTTTCGACATCTGCTGAAGCTGCTGGGCGAGGTCGTTCAGATCGAACTTGCCCGACTGCATCTTCCTGGCCATCGCCGCCGCCTGTTCGGCGTCGATGGTTTCGGCGGCCTTCTCGACCAGGCTGACGATGTCGCCCATGCCGAGGATGCGGTCGGCGATGCGCTTGGGATGGAATTCCTCCAGCCCGTCCATCTTTTCGCCGGTGCCGATGAGCTTGATCGGCTTGCCGGTGACGGCGCGCATCGAGAGTGCCGCGCCGCCGCGGCCGTCGCCGTCCATACGGGTCAGCACCAGGCCGGTGATGCCGACGCGCTCGTCGAAGCTTTTCGCCAGGTTCACGGCGTCCTGGCCAGTCAGCGAGTCGGCGACCAGCAGGATTTCGTGCGGGCTCGACACCTTCTTGATGTCGGCCATCTCGACCATCAGCGGCTCGTCGATATGGGTGCGGCCGGCGGTGTCGAGGATGACGACGTCATGGCCGCCGAGCCTGGCCGCCTGGACGGCGCGCTTGGCGATGTCGACGGGGCTCTGGCCGGCGATGATCGGCAGCGTCGCGACCTTGGTCTGCTCGCCGAGCTGGCGCAGCTGCTCCTGCGCGGCGGGACGCCGCGTGTCGAGCGAGGCCATCAGGACCTTCTTGTTCTGACGCTCGGTCAGCCGCTTGGCGATCTTGGCCGAGGTCGTCGTCTTGCCGGAGCCCTGCAGGCCGACCATCATGACGACGACGGGCGCCGGCGCGTTGAGGTCGATTGCCACACCCTCGGCGCCGAGCATGTCGACCAGCTCGTCATGGACGATCTTGACGACCATCTGACCGGGCTTGATCGACTTCAGCACCGCCGCGCCGACCGCCTTCTCGCGCACCTTGTCGGTGAAGGAGCGAACCACCTCCAGCGCGACGTCGGCCTCGAGCAGCGCGCGGCGCACCTCGCGAAGTGCCGCCGAGACATCCGCCTCGGACAGCGCGCCGCGGCCCGTGAGGCCGTTCAGGATGGAGCCAAGACGCTCCTGGAGGGATTCAAACATCTGCGGTCCTTGATCTCGGTGGGTTCGACCGAGAGGTAGTGCGTTCGCGCCGGGTCGCCAAGCAAAAGCACAAAGCCAAAAAGCACCCGGGGGCGCATTGCGCTGCCGGGTGTTGGCCTCCAGGATCTCTTTACAGCTCCTGCCTCAAAGAGGCTTCGGCGTCCTGGTCGGCTTTCGCGAAAGAAAACTCGTCGCGGAATTCGAGGGGTCTAGACAGGAAATCGGCCGCGGAGTCAAGGCCAATGCATGTCGCGCGAAAGTGCGCAGCGGTTTTGCGGCAACGACATGCATCAAAAACAAATTGCTCAAATCAAGGCCGAAACGCCGCGATCTGCGGCGCCTATAGCGGGCTTCGCCCGTTCGGGCCGACCCGCAGCGGCGAACGCCGATGCAAAAGCAAAAGCACCGTCAAAAGCGTGCTGACGATGCCGATGGCGGCGATGAGCACGGCGTCCAGGCCGGTCCAGTCGGGGCCTTCGAGAGGCTTGGCGTTGAGCAAGGCGAAGCCATTGTAGCCCTCCTGGTGCGAGATCAGCAGGAAGCCGGTCAGGTTGTTGCCGAGATGGGCGCCGAAACCGGCGCCGAGGTTGCCGGTGACATGGACCAGCAGCGTGAGCAGCAGGGCAAAGGTGCCGATCGAGATGAAGACGCTGGCATTGATGGCAAATGTCGAGGTCGTGTTCCAATGCAGCGACGTGAACAGCAACCCGGGCAGCACCGCCCAGATCAGCGGGCTTCTGAAGCGATAGGCGAGCCCGCGCAGCAGATAGCCGCGAAACAGCATTTCCTCCGACGAAGTCTGCAGGAAGGCCAGCAGCGCGATCGGCACCAGGAAGAGCAACCAGGACGACCACGCGATCGGTCCGCGCGCGATCTCCGGCTGCAGCCAATAGAGCAGCACTTCGGAGAAGAGCGAGGTGATCAGCACCGCGATCAACCCCTTGAGGAAATCGCCGCCGGCAATGCGGCGACTGAAGCCGAAGAGAGCTGACAAAGGCTCGCCATGCACGAAGCGCATCGCCACCCACAGGCCGATCCAGATGCCGGCAAAGGAGGTCAGGGCGCTCAAGATTCCGATCGGCGATGCCAGGAAGTCCTGCATGTAACGGCCGGTCGAGGGGCCGGGGAGACGCCAGACGATATAGGCATAGGTGCCGGCAAACAGCACCAGGGCTGTCGCGGCCATCCAGAAGGCAACGACGATCGCCGTGCCGAAAAACAGGCGCAGCAAGGTGGTCTTTTCGTTAGGCGAGCGGCGATAGCCCTCGAAGGCGGCATTTTCGATCGTCACGCGGCTCCCCTGCCGAACGCTTTTGGCGGCACGATCTTGGAGATCAGTGGTTACCGTGCGATTACCTCCTCGCTGCGAGCAACACGGCATGCGCCAACGAAAACGGCCGCCATGGCTGGCGGCCGCTCCTTTCGCAGCAATCTCGCCTATCGGCGCATCACATAGACGATGCGCCGCGTGCCCGGATCGACCAGCGCCGGCTGGTTGTTCACATAGACATAGCGATAGTTGTAGTCGGGGATCTCGCGCAGCTCGACCGTGTCGGGCAGCGTCGCGCCGGTCACCACCTCGCCGTCGAGATAGACCGGATCGACCCGGTGCGTGGCGACGTAGGTGCCGACCTCGGCCGGCGGTCTCCCGATCGACTCGATGGCATCGGCGTCGTCGCCCGGAATGATGGCGCCGGTGTAGGTGTCCGTGGTGTAGACGTTGTCGGTCGGCGGCGCGACGATGGCAACGCCGGCGTCGGCCGGCCGGCGTGTCAGCACCACGCGACTACCGCCGAAATCACCCGTTACATAGTCGGAATAAATCCAGCCTTTGCCGCCGGCTTCGGCGATCGTGCACCATTTGCTGCCTTCGATGCATCCAACAAGAGTGGCCGCCTGACCGGCCGCCAGCACACCGATGACCGGGTATTGCGGGCCAGGACCGGCGCGGACATTCAGGTCGGCAACCGCCGAGACGGGGGTATCGGCGAAAGCGGCGCCCGATATGGTGAGCAGCGCACCGGCAAGCGCCGGAAACAACACGCGTTTCATGGTTTCTCACTCCGTTTTTCAACGCTCCCTCGGGCTCGGAAACGAAACAGAGCCATATGCGTTCCGGCTAAAGCGCCCTTCGCCCGCTCACGAATTGTTCCGGTTTTTCGGCGAATCGGTCAAAAGGGCGTGAGCAGGCCGAGCTATTTCGGGGTCTTCCAAGGCGCTTTTCGCCTATTTGGCCGCGAATTGGGCAATGACCTGCTTTCGCCCGACGGCCTAGCGGCGCCGCAGATCTGGATCAGTGGGCCGGCGACATGCTCGCCGGCGAAGAATATCTTTTCCGTCACCGGCGTATGAGGCAAGCCCGCCACAGTTAGCCCTTGATCGTAGGCGAATTGCCTGTCTTTCGCCAGTGTCGGGCGCCGCGCCCCCCGGGGGGGCGGTGACAACCGGGCGTTTCGCTGGCAAATTCGCAACCGGGACGTGATTCAGGCAATCAGGAGAGAAAGGCATGGCATTTTTTGCCAAGGGTAGGATTTTTGTGGCCGCCGCGGCGGTGGTGGCGGTGCTCGGGCTGGCGACAGGCGCTGAGGCCGCGGCCAGTTGCGGCAAGAACGGCGCCGGCTTCGATGCCTGGAAGCAGGACTTTGCCGCCGAGGCCAGAGCCAACGGCGTCGGCCAAAAGGGCCTTTCGGCATTGGCCGGGGCGACCTACGCGACTAGGACGATTTCGGCCGACCGCGCCATCCACAAGGCCTTCAGCGGCTCGGTCGAAGCGTTCATGAAGCGCCGTGGCGCTTCCGCGATCATCTCGCGGGGCCGCGCGCTGAAGAAGGCGAACGCGGCGATGTTCGCCAATATCGAGCAGACCTATGGCGTGCCGCCGGGCGTGCTGCTTGCCATCTGGGGCATGGAGACCGGCTTCGGCGCCTCGATGGGCAACCAGAACACGGTCTCGGCCATCGTGACGCTTGCCTATGACTGCCGCCGCCCGGACTATTTCACCCCGCATGCCATCGCGGCCCTGAAGCTGGTCGATCGCGGCGCGCTCAGCGCCTCCTCGGTCGGCGCCATGCATGGCGAGATCGGCCACACCCAGTTCCTGCCCGGAAACGTGCTGAAATACGGCGTCGGCAGCGGCAATCTGCGCGACCGCAACACCGCGCTCGCCTCGACCGCCAACTTCCTCAAGGGGCATGGCTGGCATGCCGGCGCGAGCTACGAGGCAAACATGGGCGCGATCGCCGGCTGGAATTCGGCAAGCGTCTATCAGCAGGCCATCGCCCAAATCGCCGAGGCGATCGACGCCAACTGAAAGAACTAAATCCGCTGCAACGAAAAGCCCGGCTCGCGCCGGGCTTTTTTGATATGGGCAGGAGTTGATTCCAATCCCCCGGAACGACGACTCTCAATAATGCGCGTAACCGCTCAACGGGCATTTCTGGGAAACGGGAACCTGGAATGTGCCGTCAATACCGCTGCAGTTACGGTATCTGAGCGACTGCGGCGCCGAGGCCGGATTCGCGCTGCGCCTGGCGTCCATTTGTGTCGGTTGGTCGCCATGCGCGTAGCCGCTCAACGGGCATTTCTGGGAAACGGGTACGTGGAAGGTGCCATCAAAGCCGCTGCAAGTACGGAACTTGGATGACCGCGGGGCTGGCGTAGCCGGCATAGGCCGGCCGTCTGTGTCCATTTTGGTCGGTTGGTCGGCCCGCGCATAGCCGCTCAACGGGCATTTCTGGGATGCGGGAATCTGAAACGTGCCGTCAATGCCGCTGCAGGTGCGGAACTTGGACGCCGGCGCCGCCAGGGCCGGCGCGAACTGCAATCCGCCGAAGACGACCGCAGCCGAAAGAATGAGAAAAATACTGCACTTCACTATCGAAATCCCTCCGCTCCACCATGTTGCCCGGCAGTCTGTCGGTCACTTACCCTTGATGACCTTCCAGATCTCGGTCGGCTGATCGAATTGCAGCCTGTTTATATCGGAGTAACTGATGCGCCCGGTGCGAACGCCGTCGAAAAGGCGCTGGCAGAAGAGCGCCGGCATGCGGTCCAGCGACACTCCCATGAAGGAGGCGAGTTGGTGTTTGACCGTAAGATTCCAGACGCGGGAGGATGCGACGCATTTGGCCAGGTTCGGTTCTGGCGGCTTCGTCCCTGCTCTCGCCGTCTGACATCCGACCGCGACCACTGTTGCGGTCAACAGTAACAAAATTCGATTCTTCAAATCCAAACCCCCTGTCCCGCGAACAAAGTAACCGATACCGCGGGCAGGTCAACAGCACAGGCGTTGGGCCAGGGTTTGTTATATTAGCGTATTGAAATAAAAACCCGGCGTTTCCGCCGGGTCGTTTGTTCGCCGCCGTATCGGCGAAATATCAGTGCTTGCGATTGCGCGCCGCCAGCGTCCGCAAGCGTAGTCCGTTCAGCCGGATAAAGCCTTCGGCGTCCTTCTGGTCGTAGGCGCCGCGGTCGTCCTCGAAGGTGACCAGAGCGTCGGAATAAAGCGTCTTCTTCGACTTGCGGCCGGTGACGATGACATTGCCCTTGTAGAGCTTCAGCCGCACCGTGCCTTCGACGTCTTCCTGGCTCTTGTCGATCATCGCCTGCAGCATGACGCGCTCGGGCGAGAACCAGAAGCCGTTGTAGATGAGCTCGGCATAACGCGGCATGAACTCGTCCTTGAGGTGCGCCGCAGCCCGGTCGAGCGTGATCGATTCGATCGCGCGGTGGGCGGCGATCAGGACTGTGCCGCCGGGCGTCTCGTAGACGCCGCGCGACTTCATGCCGACGAAACGGTTCTCGACGAGGTCGAGGCGGCCGATGCCGTTGTCGCGGCCTAGGTCGTTGAGCGCCGCCAGCATGGTGGCCGGCGACAGTTTCTTGCCGTTGAGCGCGATTGGATCGCCCTTGAGGAACTCGATCTCGATTTCGGTGACGGCGTCCGGCGCGTCCATCGGCGAGACGGTGCGCTGATGCACGAATTCCGGCGGCTCGCTCCACGGGTCCTCCAGCACCTTGCCCTCGGAGGAGGAGTGCAGAAGGTTGGCGTCGACCGAGAACGGCGCTTCGCCGCGCTTGTCCTTGGCCACCGGGATCTGGTGCTGCTCGGCGAAGTTGATAAGGTCGGTGCGCGACTTGAACGACCAGTCGCGCCAGGGCGCGATGACCTTGATGTCGGGGTTGAGCGCATAAGCCGACAGCTCGAAACGGACCTGGTCGTTGCCCTTGCCGGTGGCGCCGTGGGCAATGGCGTCGGCGCCGGTCTCTTTCGCGATCTCGACCAGGTGCTTGGAGATCAGCGGCCGAGCGATCGAGGTGCCGAGCAGATAGGTGCCTTCATAGACGGTGTTGGCGCGGAACATCGGGAAGACGAAGTCGGCGACGAACTCCTCGCGCACGTCGACGATTCGGATGTCCTTGATGCCCATCATCTCGGCCTTCTTGCGGGCCGGCTCCAGCTCGCCGCCCTGGCCGAGATCGGCGGTGAAGGTGACGACTTCGGCGCCGAGCTCGGTCTGCAGCCATTTCAGGATGATGGAGGTGTCGAGGCCGCCGGAATAGGCGAGCACGACTTTCTTGACGTTCTTGATCTTGGACATTTTGGCGGTTCCGCGGGGAAAGTTTCGCGGGCGAGGTATCACGGCCGTTCCGGGCGGCGCAAGAGACGAAGGGGCGCCTGGTTATGGCACAGGCTGGGCCAGATGTTTGGCCCGGCAGATGCTGGCGCGGCAAAAGGCGCAGCGTTACAGGCTAACGCGACCTATCCCGAGGCGACCCATGTCCTTCATTCCCGATACTTCGCCGATGGTGCTGGCGGCCGAAAAATTCTCCACGGCGATGAAGGCAAGCCCGCGCGTCACGCGCGTGGTCGACTATCTCTTTGCCGGTGTGTTCTCGGCCTTCGCCCTCAAGACCATCACGGCGCAGGCGAAATAGCGTCAGGCTTCCAGGTCGGGCAGTGCCTCGCGGCGCCAGCTTCCGGCCCAGCGGCCGGCTGAGAGCCAATAGAAGATGCCGCCGACCACGCCTGCGCCGATCATGGCCAGTCTGGCGTTGGTCGCGGTGACATCGAAGTTGGGGTCGGCGACGCGATGGACGAAGCCGAGGAAGGCAAGCGCGATGACCGTGCCGCCGAGCGCGTAGAACAGCCAGTCGCGCCGCCCGAGGACTTCGGCGATCAAAATGACCAGCGCCGCCGGTATGAAGGCGAAATACGCGACGAACAGCGCCACGAAGGGCACCGAGAAATAGAGCGACGCGGTCGCCGTTGGGTCGGGATCGGCCGGCGTGTAGCCATGATGCGCCAGGAACAGGATGTTGAGGAAGGCGCTCGCCGCCAGCGAGGCGACGAGATAGCCGACCAGGATGACGGCGAAGCGGACGAGGTAGGCGATGATGCGCCTCATGCGGCTTGTCCTGCTATCTGCAGGAATCGGCTTTCGGCCAGCCGATAAACAGTGCTTCCCAGACCTCCAGCCATGATCAGGGCGACCAGCACGTCAAGGCCAGGGGGCCTCTCAACGCGCGGGTGGTCGGCGTACATGACGGCAAACATAAAAATCCCGACCAAAACCCCGGTGAAAGCGAACATGATCCGGTGCCTCGTGCGCAGAAACCGGGATACGACAACCATCGGAATTGCCAGCGGCGCCGCATAGACAGCCGCCATCAATGTTCCAACGAACAGGACCGCGAACCCGTCCGGGCCGGACAGGAACATGGGAGGGCGGTGCCATGCCAAGCTATCGAATGTCAGAACGACGAAAGCCACGGTGAAGGCAGCCAGAAGATAGCAGAGAGATGTCGCCGCCAATCGCCTGACGAATCTCACGCCTCGCCGTGCCCCGCGATCATCATGGCTTCGAGCGCCAGGCGGTCGACCTTGCGCATGCGCTCGGACTCCGACTTCAGCTGGCCGCAGGCGGCGAGGATGTCGCGGCCGCGCGGGGTGCGGATCGGCGAGGCGTAGCCGGCATTGTTTATGTAGTCGGCAAATTTCTCGATCGTCTCCCAGTCCGAGCACTGGTAGTTGGTGCCGGGCCAGGGGTTGAAGGGGATCAGGTTGATCTTGGCCGGAATGCCCTTGAGCAGCTTGACCAGCGCCTTGGCGTCCTCGAGCGAGTCGTTGACGTCCTTCAGCATCACATATTCGAAGGTGATGCGCTTGGCGTTGGAGAGGCCGGGATAGGCCTTGCAGGCGGCGATCAGCTCTTTCAGCGGGAACTTCTTGTTGATCGGCACCAAAAGGTCGCGCAGGTCGTCATTGGTGGCGTGCAGCGAGATAGCCAGCATGACGCCGATCTCCTCGCCGGTGCGCGTGATCTCGGGCACGACGCCGGAGGTCGAGAGCGTGATGCGGCGCTTCGACAGCGACAGGCCGTCGCCGTCGGAGGCGATCAGCAGCGCCTTCTTCACCGCCTCGAAATTGTAGAGCGGCTCGCCCATACCCATCATGACGATGTTGGAAACTTTTCTGCCCTCGGCCGGCACGATGGCGCCGTCCGGCGTGTCGCGGTCGGGGAAGTCGCCGAGCCGGTCGCGCGCGGTGAGAAGCTGCGCCAGGATCTCTTCCGTCGTCAAATTGCGCACCAGCTTCTGCGTGCCGGTGTGGCAGAAGGAGCAGGTCAGTGTGCAGCCGACCTGGGATGAGATGCAGAGCGTGCCGCGGCCTTCCTCGGGGATGTAGACCGTCTCGATCTCGACCGGGCGGCCGGCGCCGCGTGGCGGAAAGCGGAACAGCCATTTGCGCGTGCCGTCGGCGGAGATCTGCTCTTCGACGATTTCGGGGCGCGACACGGTGAAATGCCTGTCGAGCTCGGCGCGCAGATCCTTGGAGATGTTGAACATATGCGCGAAGTCCGAGACACCGCGCACATACATCCAGTGCCAGAGCTGCTGAGCGCGCATTTTGGCCTGGCGCTCCGGCACGATGCCGGCACTGATGAGGGCTTCGCCGAGCTCGGCGCGGGTCAGGCCGATCAGCGACGGCTTCTCTGCGGTGCGAGCGCGCAAGGCGTCACGGGCGCCTTCGACGGTAAGATCAAGCGAAATGGTCATGGTGGCGCCAATATAAGCGATTTGCGGCCGATTTCAGCATCGGCCAGACAGGAAGCGCGGCGCATAGCACAGCTTGACCGCGGAGTCATGCGCGGGCGGGTCAAGGCGTGGCGGCGTCGGTGGCCTCCGCCTTGCGGCGATGGCCGCTGACCTGGGCGCCGTCTTCCGGGTGCAGGAAGAAGAACCCCGGAATGGGAAGCAGCGGGATGACCGCCGTCAGCAGGAACGCCCAGTGGAACTGGTCCGCCGTCGGCGCATGCACCTGGCTGGACACCAGGCTGAGCACCATGGCGGCGATCGAGACGCCGAGCGAGACGCTGAGCTGCTGCAGGACGCCGCCAAGGCTGGTGGCGCGGCTGAGCTTCTCCGCCGGCAGGTCGGCATAGGACAGCGTGTTGGACGACATGAACTGCGCCGAGCGGACGATGCCGAAGCAAAAGACGTAAAGGCCGATCGCCCAGTGCGGCGTGTCGGCATGGAGCAGAGAAAAACCCGCCACGGCAAAAGAGCCGACCACCGCGCTGCCGGTCAGCACGGCCTTGAAGCCGAAGCGCCGCAACAGCGACGCCAGCAGCGGCCGCATCAGAAGCGCGCCGAAACTGCCGACGAAGGTCAGCGAGCCGGAGGTGACCGGGCTCATGCCGAAGCCTACCTGCAGCATCAGCGGCAAAAGGAAGGGCGCGCCGTTGAGGCCGATGCGACACAGCCCGCCGGCCAGCGTGCCGACCCAGAAGGAGCGGAAGCGGAACAGCGTCAGATCGACCGCGGGCGCGGCGACGCTGCGAGCATGACGGCCGAAGGCCAGCAGCAGCAGGACGGACGCGGCCAGCACCAGCACGGTCGCCAGCGATGAAATGACCGGACGGCCGATATTTTCGAGACCGAATTGCAGCAGCGCGGCGCCTGCGCCCACCATGAGGAAGCCGGCGAAGTCGAAAGGCTGCGCTTCGTCGTCCTGGAAATCGTCGACGAAGCGCAAGGCGGCGAAAATTCCGATCAGGCCGAACGGCACATTGACGTAAAAAATCCAGCGCCACGACGCGTACGTGGTGAGCAGGCCGCCGAGCAGCGGGCCGATGACGGGCCCGACGATCGCCGGCAGGGTCATGTAGGTCATGGCGGTGATCAGGCCGCTGCGCGGAAAGGAGCGCAGCAGGATCAGCCGCCCGACCGGCGTCATCATGGCGCCGCCCAGGCCCTGCAGCGCGCGCATGGCCAAAAGCATGCCGACGCTTTCCGCCGCGCCGCACAGGACCGAGCCCAGGGTGAAGGTGAAGAGCGCCAGGGCAAAGATTTTGCGGGCGCCGAACCGGTCGGCGAACCAGCCGCTGACCGGAATGAAGACGGCTAGAGTCAGAATGTAGGTGGTGATCGCGAGGTTGAGCCGGACCGGGGTGGTATCGAGGCTCTGCGCGATGGAGGGAATAGCGGTGGTGAGGATGGTGGAATCGAGCTGCTCCATCAGGAAGGCGATGGCGACGATCGACGGGATGATCAGCTTGAGCCGGGGGTCGCGCTCGGTCGCAAAAACATGCTGTTCCAATGGTCCGCCAGTTCCGTCGTGCAGGAAGCGGCGGCTCGATCGTGAGCCGTCCGCAATCAAACCGGCGGTCACGTCGTGCAGCCCAGCCGGCCCGGACCCCCACCGCACCGGACTGCTTTATGTCTCGACCGATGCGAGAGGGTAGCGATTTCGACTGGCAGGGAGGTCAACAAATTTTGACCCCCGCTTGCGCAAGGCGGAACGCGACGGCTGATCACATATTCGTGTTGATGTAACCGATCGAAGCGCATCCGCGAACCTGAAAGGGGCGACCAATGCCCCTCAACAATGGGAGTTTTCCGGATGCATTCGATCAAATTCGTTCTTGTCGCCGGCCTCGTCGGTCTTTCCGCCGCGCCGGCCTTCGCCGAAGACACGATGGGCACAATGACCATGATGAAGGGTGGGCAAGTCACCGCGATCATGCCGGACGGTCACATGGGCACCATGATGCCGGACGCCAAGATGAGCGCCGACATGATGAAGAAGGCCAAGCCCATCAAGCACTGCATGATGATGATGACCGACGCCAAGGGCAAAGCCTACATGATCGACACGTCGACCAAGAAGGCCCAGGCCGAATGTGAAAAAATGGCGATGTAATCGCGCCGATCCCGCGTCCTGACCTCCCCGCCGGCCGGTACGCCGGCGGGTTATCCGCCATCCGGCAAGGCCCCGTGCCGTGACCCTCGAGCCGCGTTCCTTGACTTGGCCGGCATGACACCGGGCCTTTCCTCGCGGGGTTGATCGGCTCGGCGAGTGTGCTAGGGCGGATCACCATCAAGAGGACGGTCATGGCCGGCATATCGCGAAAATACCGCATGCTGCGGCGTTCCCAGGCCATGTGGGTGTCGCGGCGCGTCTGGCAGCCGCGTCTCGTCTTCTGGGCAGGCGCCATCTCGATCGGCCTGATCAGCGTCCTGTTCGCCCTGCTCGCCGACCGGGCGCAGGCCCTGTTCCATCTCATGACCGGCAATGCGGGCGGCTGGCGCTTCTATCTGCCGCTCGTGGTGACGCCGCTCGGTTTCGTCCTTTGCGCCTGGCTGGCGCATTCCTTCTTCCCGGGATCGCAAGGCAGCGGCATTCCGCAGGCGATCGCGGCGCGCCATCTGCGCGAGGAGGACGATCGCAGCCGCATCCTGTCGCTCCGGCTGGTAGTGGGCAAGATCGCGCTCACCATCGTCGGCCTCGCCTGCGGCGCCTCGATCGGCCGCGAAGGCCCAACGGTGCAGGTCGGCGCTTCGCTGATGCTGCAGGCTGCGCGCTGGGGCGGCATGGCGCAGGCGCGCGGGCTGATCCTGGCGGGTTCGGCCGCCGGCATCGCCGCCGCCTTCAACACGCCGCTGGCCGGCATCGTCTTCGCCATCGAGGAAATGGGCCGGGCCTATGAGGCACGCACCAACGGGCTGGTGCTGACGGCGGTGATCCTGGCCGGCCTCGCTTCGCTCGGGTTGCTTGGCAACTACACCTATTTCGGCGTCGCCAGGGACACGGTCGCCTTCGCCGCCGACTGGCCGCTGGTGCTGGCCTGCGGCATCATCGGCGGCGGTGTCGGCGCGCTGTTTTCGCTGCTGGCGCTGAAAATCATGCGCCGCATCCGGCGCTGGAACGGGCTGCAGCCGCTGCCGCGCACGCTGGTCGTGGCGGCCGTTTGCGGGCTCGCCGTGGCCGCGATCGGCCTCGCGTCGGGCGGCTTGACCTTCGGCACCGGCTACACCCAGGCGCGCGGCGCGATCGAAGGCATGCCGCTGCCGGCCTTCTTCTTCGTCGAGAAATTCGCCGCCGGCCTCTTGTCGATGGTGTCGGGGATACCCGGCGGCCTCTTCGCGCCTTCGCTGGCGGTGGGCGCGGGGCTGGGCAGCACGCTCGGCCTGATCTTCGGCGCGGCCACCGGCACCGCGGCGCTGCTCGGCATGGCCGGCTATTTCGCGGGTGTCGTGCAGGCGCCGATGACGGCCTTCGTCATCATCCTCGAAATGACGGGCAACCATGACAATGTGATTGCGCTGATGTGCGCCGCGGTGCTGGGTTATGGCACGGCCAGGCTGGTCTCCAACGAGCCGCTTTATCATGCGCTGTCGCGGGTGTTCGTGGCCGAGGCGATCCGGCGGCGCAGAGCCGAGGCCATACCGGCACAGAGCTGAATCACGCATTCAGAAATAAAAGCCGGGCTTGGAGCCCGGCCTTTTTGGTCAGATCTGGCTCTTGCCTATTTGCACTTGGCGATCGAGGACAGCGCGGCCGAGATGCCCTTCAGCGAGAATACGTAGGAGGTGGGGTTGCCGCGGCCGGACTTGGCCTGCACCTTCATGTCGGTGCCGGTCTTCATGGCGGCGATCAGCACCGGCTCCTCGGCGGCGTTCTCGACCCAGGCGGACTTGCCGCGGGTGAACATCGAGAACGACTTCTTGTCGATGGTGACGGTGGCCTTCGAGCCTTCCTGGAAGTTGTAGCCGGCGATGAACTGCGGCTCGTAGGAGACCTGCTGTCCGGGCCGCTGGCTGACGAAGAAGAACATGTCGCCATGGTCGAGCGTCTTCGGCTGCTTGTCCGTGGGCACGGTCAGCACGTAGCAGACCTTGCCGCCGGCCGACTGATAGCTGTAGGTGCCCCAGGCATTGTGCTGGCCGATCTTGGTCGCCTGCTGTGCCAGCGCCGGCGCGGCGAAGGCGGCCACCAGGACCAGGCTGGAAACTGTAGCAATCAATCCGCGCATCGTTCTTCCCGTATTCCAAATGGTGCGGAGGCGGGCCGCCTGGCGTCCTGCCGTCGCTTCATTTTGATTTAATCAGGGTTACCAAACGGTGAATTGTCCTCGAAGAAAAGGAACTCACCCCAGGAAACCGCCACCATTCACGCCGCCACCGTTGAAAGCGGCTGGCGCGACGTCCCGGCGCGGAGTTGGAGGCCACGAAAACGGCAAGAGTTTGTCTTTTCGGACGCGCTGATCTGCGGGCGCGAAGCCAAGGCTGAAAGCGCGCCGCGCTTTAAGTCCTTGCTTTGATGCATGTCGTCGTCCCAGAACCGCTGCGCACTTCTGGGCGACATGCATTCGGTCAGTTCCTGTCGGCCAGCGCGTCCCTGGCAGCCTGCCTGTGGGCCGGCGTGATATGAGCGCTGACGGCGGCGATGGCCGCGGTCAGCACTGCAAGATCGTCGGTATAGCCGAGGCCGACGACGAAATCGGGAATGAAATCGAACGGCAGGACGAAATAGCCGAGCGCGCCGAACAGGGTAGCCTTGGCGCGCAGCGGCGTGTCCTTGTCCATGGCGCAGTAATAGGCGGCGACCACTTCGTCCATGAACGGGATCTGCCGCGCCGCCTTCTTGGCGGTGCGCCAGAATTTCTCGCGGACCTCACTTTCGCTGGCGAGCTTGTCGCCGAAGCCGAAGAAATCGAAACCGGTGCCTTGCGCCATGCATCTCTCCTTGGCGGCCGGGCGCATCGTTGCGCGCCGGCCCGCCGCGACAAAATGTGGTGAAAGCGCCAGCCTGCTACAAGAGTTCACCCGAAATAGCGGTTCATCCGCTTGGCGAGCTCGATGTCGAGCGCCGTCACGCCGCCGGCGTCATGCGTATTCAGCGTCACGTCGACGGTCTTGTAGACATTCGACCAGTCGGGGTGATGGTCCATCTTCTCGGCCGCCAGAGCCACGCGGGTCATGAAAGCGAAGGCCTCGGAAAAATTCTTGAACACGAAGCTGCGTTTTATCGAGGCGCCGTCCGTGGCCAGCGACCAGCCGCCGAGTTCGGCAAGAGCAGCGGTGACGGCGTCCTTGCTGAGTTTTTCTCTCGTCATAATGATTTCCCGTGCTATCTCGAATTTGACCCCACCATAATGCAAGTCGCCCAAGGGTGCTTTGCGGTTTTGGGGTTCCAAATGCACAAACGGCGCATATCGAATGAGCGTAAAGCCCATAAATTCCATTCTGTTCGTCTGCCTCGGCAACATCTGCCGGTCGCCGCTTGCCGAGGGCGTGTTTGGTGCCGTGCTCGCCGAGCGTGGAGCAGAGCAAGCCTTCGTGCTCGCTTCGGCCGCGACCAGCGGCTGGGAGGTCGGCTCGGCTCCGGATCCGCGCTCGATCGCGGTCGCCGCCGAGCATGGCGTCGACATATCAGGGCAAAGGGCGCGCAAGGTACTGCCGGAGGATTTTTCGCGTTTCGACCTGATCCTCGGCATGGACCGGGCCAATGTGCGCGACCTCAAGGCGCTGGCGCCGCAGGCCGCACGAGATCGCATCCATCTCTATCTGGAATTTGCGACCGGAAGCGGACGAGACGTGCCGGATCCCTATTATGACGGCGACGAGGCCTTCGCCTCGGTCTATCGCATGATCCGCGAGGCGTCGGAGGCGCTGGCGAAGCGGCTCGAGGCCAGCGTTTCGCCGACCAGCGGCCAGGCCTCCTCGACGATATAGGGGCCGCCGCCGACCGAATCGCGCGACGACATCAGGACGAAGCGGCCAACGCGGAAGGGCTGTGCGGAAAAATTGCCGCGCGCCGAAAGATATTGCGCGACGTCGATCGGGCTCCCGTTGCGCAGGCGGGCAAGCGTCACATGCGGCGAGAATTTGCGCGGATCGGCCGGCAGGCCGAGCCGCTGGCAGATGCGGTCGATCTCGCCCTGCAGCGCCGTCAGGTCGGGCGAAGCCGACACGCCGGCCCATACCGCGTGCGGCTTCTTGCCGCCGAAGGCGCCGACGCCGGAGAGCGTCATCTGGAAAGAGGGGCGGTGAACCCTGTCGAGGGCGTTGGCGATCTCGTCGGCGACATGGCCCTCGACATCGCCGATGAAGCGCAGCGTCAGATGGTAGTTTTCGACATCGATCCAGCGCGCTCCGGGCAGCCCGCCCCGAAGCAGGGAGAGCGAGAGAGCAGCATCACGCGGAATTTCGAGGGCGGTGAAAAGACGTGGCATGTGAAGCCTCCTGTCCTCGAATCGAAACTCTCAGCCCTAGCGAATCATCGATGCAAGCGCGGGGCAAGCGGTTTGTTGTCCACAGGGTTTCCCCAGCGGAAAGCGTGACATTCCGGACTCACGACGCGCCCCCATTGTCGGCGATCGCTTTCTGGACCACGGGCAGGATGCGCTCGACCATGACGTCGACACCCCGGGTATTGGGATGCAGACCGTCCTCCAGCTGCAGGTCCGGGTGGCCGGCGACGCCGTCGAGGAAGAACGGATAGAGCGGCGCGCCGTATTTTTCGGCGAGCCGCGGATAGATGGCGTCGAAAGCCTTCTGGTAGTCGCCGCCGAGATTGGGCGCGGCGCGCATGCCGGCCAGAAGCACCGGGATCTTGCGCTGCTTCAGCTTACCCAGCATGGCGTCGAGGTTCTTCTCTGGGATTTCCGGCGCTACGCCGCGCAGCATGTCGTTGGCGCCGAGTTCGAGGATCACCAGCCTTGTGCCGTCCGGCACCGACCAGTCGAGCCGCGCCAGGCCGCCGCTCGAGGTGTCGCCCGACACGCCGGCATTGGCGACGGTGACGTCGAGGCCCTTCGCTTTCAGGGCCGCCTGCAGCCGGTCGGTGAAACCCTGGCCCGGGCCAAGGCTGTAACCCGCCATCAGGCTGTCGCCGAAGCCGACGATGGTGAAGGTATCGGCACGCGCCGACGAAATGGCGCCGCAAAGGGTGAAGAAGAAGATGAGGGCAGCGAAAACGGCAGGGGTTGCGGCAAAACGATGTTTGAATGCCATGCGGCGAGCCCCATATGACCGGAACAATCCAAGGAAGGAGACACGGATCCGTCTCCTTTTTCCACATATAGGGCGCTTTCATTGTGACAGAAGCCGTCATCATGCTGAGGGACGTATCGCTGACGCTCGGCGAGGGCGCGTCCTCCGTCCACGTGCTGAAGGGCGTGAGCCTCGACGTGGCGGCCGGTGAAGCCACCGGCATTGTCGGCCCGTCGGGCTCGGGCAAGTCTACCCTGCTCATGGTTCTGGCCGGCCTGGAAAGGGTCGATTCGGGCACGGTACGGATCGACGGCGCGCTGCTCAACGGCAAAAGCGAGGACCAGATCGCTTCGTTTCGTGGCCGAAATATTGGCATCGTCTTCCAGTCCTTCCACCTCATTCCGAATATGACGGCGCTCGAGAACGTCGCCGTGCCGCTCGAGCTTGCCGGCCACGCCGATCCGTTCGGCGTCGCCGCGCGAGAGCTCGCGGCGGTCGGCCTGAGCGACCGTGTGACGCACTATCCGGGCGAGCTATCGGGTGGCGAGCAGCAGCGTGTGGCGATCGCCCGGGCGCTGGCGCCGTCGCCGCGCATTCTGATTGCCGACGAGCCGACCGGCAATCTCGACCAGGCGACGGGAAAGCAGATCGCCGATCTTCTGTTCGCCAAAGCGGCGGAGCGCGGCATGACGCTGGTGCTGGTGACGCATGATCCGGCGCTTGCCGCCTGCTGCGCGCGGCAGGTGTCGATGCGCTCGGGACGCATCGAGGACGCGCCCAAGCCGGTGAAGGTGCCGGCCTGATGCGGACGTTGAAGCTCGCCATCCGCTTCTCGCTGCGCGAGATGCGCGGCGGCCTGTCCGGCTTCATGATCTTCCTGGCCTGCATCGCGCTGGGCGTCGCGGCGATCGGCGGCGTCAATTCGGTGGCGCAGGCGATCTCCGCCGGCGTCGCCGATCAGGGCCAGACGCTGCTTGGCGGCGACCTGCGCTTCCAGATCAACCAGCGCGGCGCCTCGGACGCCGAGCTCGGCTTCATCAAGGGCCTCGGCGCGGTTTCGCGGACTTCCGGCATGCGCTCGATGGCGCGGCTGGAGGACGGCTCCGACCAGGCGCTTGTCGAAGCCAAGGCGGTCGACGATTCCTATCCGCTCTATGGCGCGCTCGAAACCGATCCGGCGCTGCCGAAAGAACAATTGTTCGGCGAAAGGTCCGGCGTCTTCGGCGCCGCCGCGCCCGATTTGTTGTTCGAGCGGCTCAATCTGCACATCGGCGACCGGCTGAAGCTCGGCAGCGCCGTTTTCGAGCTGCGGGCCAGGCTGGTCAGCGAGCCGGATGCGGTGTCCGACGGTTTCGGCTTCGCGCCGCGGCTGATGATCTCCAGCGAAGGCCTAGCTGCTTCCGGCCTTGTGCAGCCCGGCAGCCTGGTCGAGAACGCCTATAAGGTGAGGCTGCCCGACGGCACGTCCGAGGCGCGGATCAAGGACATCCAGGCGCAAGCCGCGAAGGATTTTCCGCAGGCCGGCTGGTCGATCCGCACGCGCAGCAACGCGGCACCCGCGCTCTCCGCCAACATCGAGCGGTTTTCGCAGTTCCTGACCCTGGTCGGGCTGACGGCGCTGGTGGTCGGCGGCGTCGGCGTGGCGAATGCCGTGCGCGCCTATCTCGACGGCAAGCGCGGCGTCATCGCCATTTTCAAGAGCCTCGGCGCCTCCGGCGGCTTCGTCTTCAGCGTCTATCTCGTCCAGATCCTGTTGATCGCCGGCCTCGGCATCGTGCTCGGGCTCGCCCTTGGCGCCGCCATGCCGTTCGTGGCGAGCGCGCTTCTGCAATCGGTGATCCCCGTGCCGGCGCAAGGCGGCTTTTATCCGGGGGCGCTCGCCATGGCGGCGCTGTTCGGCCTGCTGGTGACGCTGGCTTTCGCGCTGCTGCCGCTCGGCCGCGCCCGCGACGTGCCGGCAACCGCGCTGTTCCGCGAAATGGGATTCGAGAGCCGCGGCCTGCCGCGCCTGCCCTACGCGGGCGCGGCGCTGGCGATCGTCGTCGCGCTGGCGGCGCTGGCGATCCTTTCGGCCAACGACTACCGCATCGCCTCGATCTTCGTCGGCGCCACCGTCTGTGCCTTCCTGGTGCTGCGGCTGGTGGCGGTGCTGGTGCAGTGGCTCGCCAGGAGAAGCCCGCGCGTGCGCTCGGTCCCGTTGCGGCTGGCGCTCGGCAACATCCACCGTCCGGGCGCGCTGACGCCGTCCGTGGTGCTGTCGCTCGGGCTCGGGCTGACGCTGCTGGTGACGCTGGCGCTGATCGACGGCAATCTCAGGCGGCAGATCTCGGGCAGCCTGCCGGAACGGGCGCCGAACTTCTTCTTCGTCGACATCCAGAGCGGCGACGTCGATGCCTTCACCAGCCTGGTCGGCAAGGAGGCGCCTCGGGGAACGCTGGTCAAGGTGCCGATGCTGCGCGGCCGGATCATGGCGCTCAACGGCGTCGACGTCGACAAGGTGAAGATCCCGGCCGACGGCGCCTGGGTGCTGCGCGGCGACCGTGGCCTGACCTATGACGCGAAGCAGCCGGAAAACGCGACGCTGACCGAAGGCGCCTGGTGGCCGCGGGATTATTCCGGCGAGCCGCTGGTGTCGTTCTCGGCCGAGGAGGGCAAGGCGATCGGGCTGAAGCTCGGCGACAGCGTGACCGTCAATGTGCTGGGGCGCAACGTCACGGCGAAGATCGCCAGTTTCCGCCAGGTGCAATGGGAGACGATGGGCATCAATTTCGTCATGATCTTCTCGCCCAACAGCTTTGCCGGGGCGCCGCATGGCTGGCTGGCGACGTTGACCGACAAACAAGCCACCACCGCCGACGACGCAAGGCTGCTCAACGCCGTCACCCGCGCATTTCCGGCGGTAACGACGGTGCGCGTCAAGGACGCGCTCGACATCGTCAACCGGCTGGTCGCGCAATTGGGCACGGCGATCCGCACTGCTGCCGGCGTGGCGCTGATCGCCTCGGTGCTGGTGCTTTCCGGGGCGCTTGCCGCCGGCAACCGGGCGCGCATCCACGATGCGGTGGTGCTGAAGACGCTCGGCGCGACGCGCCGGACGCTGATTGCCGCGTTCTCGCTGGAATATGTGCTGATCGGCCTCGCGACCGCGCTGTTCGCGCTCGCCGCCGGCGGCATGGCCGCCTGGTTCGTGGTCGCGCATATCATGACGCTGCCCTCGCATTTCATGCCGGAGGTCGCGGTGGCGACGATCCTAGTTTCGCTGACGGTCACCGTCGGCATCGGCCTCGCCGGCACCTGGCGAGTGCTGGGTCACAAGGCGGCGCCGGTGCTGCGCAACCTCTGACAAGGGGTCTCGAGGCCGCCCGTCCGGTTAATTCTTTGTAAGAATGTCTGATGCAAGGCCTGAAAACCGGCCTTTTGCCTTTTCACAAAGGGTTACGGCCCGTTACCGTCTTGTTCTTGACGTCAAGAACCATCATATTTCGCGGCAGGCATGCTGGAGCCCTGCCAGCGGCGCCTGGTCCCCAAGAGACCTGTCACCGGACGGGGCAGAAGCAACAGAGGATTTCCAATGGCTGATCCCATTCGCAACTTCCAGACGGGCGCCGCCTCCGGCGCGCGCGTCGATATCGATCAGGGCCTGCGCGCCTATATGATCAAAGTCTACAACCTCATGGGGCTTGGCCTGCTCATCACCGGCCTTGCCGCCTGGGGCGCCTTCCAACTCGCCATCACCGGCGACGGCCAGCTGACCGCGTTCGGCCAGCTCATCTACGCCAGCGCGTTCCGCTGGGTCGTCATCCTGGCGCCGCTCGCCGCCGTGATGTTCCTGTCGTTCCGCATCCAGTCGATGAGCGTAGGGGCGGCGCAGACCACGTTCTGGGTCTATGCCGGCCTTGTCGGCCTGTCGCTGTCGACGATCTTCCTCGTCTACACCGGCACCAGCATCACCCAGACCTTCTTCGCCACGGCCGCGGCCTTCGGCGGCCTGTCGCTCTACGGCTACACGACCAGGCGCGACCTCTCGGCGTTCGGTTCGTTCCTGGTCATGGGCGTGATCGGTCTGTTGATCGCGATGCTGATCAACATCTTCCTGCAGTCGTCCGCGCTCGGCTTCGCCATCTCGGCGATCGGCGTGCTGGTGTTCGCCGGCCTCACCGCCTACGACACCCAGGCGATCAAGGAGATGTATTATGAGGGCGACCAATCTGATGTCGCCGGCCGCAAGGCGATCATGGGCGCGTTGAGGCTCTATCTCGACTTCATCAACCTGTTCATGTTCCTGCTGCAGTTCATGGGCCAGCGCCGCTAAAGGCGGTTGGCCGGTCCTGCTGGACCATAGATTCGCGAAAGGGCGGCCCAACGGCCGCCCTTTCCTTTTGCGCGCCCCTCTGCTGTCATCGAGGCAGAAAAACAAGCTGCACAAATTATGAGCAATATGGAAATCAGAGCCGCGACTGCCGCCGACCTCGACCGAATCACCGAGATCTATGCCGACGCGGTCAGGCACGGCACGGCTAGCTACGAGCTTGAGCCCCCCAGCCGAGCCGAAATGGGTAACCGATTCGACAGCTTGGCCGCTGGCGGCTTTCCTTATATGGCGGCGGAGAAGAATGGCGTCGTGCTCGGCTATGCCTATGCCGGGCCGTTCCGGCCGCGCCCGGCCTACCGGTTCGTCATCGAGGATTCGGTCTATGTCGCGCCCGAGGCCAAGGGGCAGGGCGTGGGCTCGCTGCTGATGCTGGCGCTGATCGAGACGGCGCGCGCGGCGGGCTTCCGCCAGATCATCGCTGTGATCGGCGACGGCCACGCCGACAGCGCTTCGGTGCGGCTGCACGAGAAGCTCGGTTTCCGCCATTCCGGACGCCTGGAAGGGTCGGGCTTCAAGCACGGACGCTGGCTGGACACGGTGTTCATGCAGCTGTCTCTGAATGGCGGCGCCGACCTGCCGCCGGATCCCGAATCGCTGCCGGAGCGGAGATTCCGGGCTCAAAAGGAATTGAGGAACTGAAGAATTGGAGAACTGAAGAAAAACGAAGGCCACACCGGGCGCGCCAAGCGCCTTCTTTCCTCAGTTCTTCATTTCCCCTTCCCGCTCAGGCCTCGACGACCCTCAGCTTGGCATCGAACACGCCAAGGACGCGGCCGAGTTCCTGGCCGCGCTTGAGGATGCGACCGCCGGCGGCGATGACGGCGAAAGCGCCTTGGCGGCGCGCCAGCCTGGGGTCCTTGACGATCTGGAACAGCGGCACTTCGCTGGCGCGGCGGAAGACGGAAAAGACAGCGCGATCAGTCAGATGATCAATCGCATAATCGCGCCATTCATTGGCCGCCACCATGCGTCCGTAAAGCCTCAGGATCTGGTCGAGTTCGCGCCGGTCGAATCGCACCGGCTGCACGAGGCGCGCGTTGCGCGCCTCGTGCAACGGGATCAATATTCCGGATGCTTCCCCATCCTCCGTCCCGCTGCTGTGATCGGTCATGCCTCGATCCTTCGATTGAATCATGCGCCGGCCAAGGTTCGCGCTTTCATGAGGGAATTGCAAGGGCGCGATCGAATGGCAGGGGCCCAAGCACGCGCAGGGTCGCGCGGTTTCCCAAACGTCCAGTCACGTTTGCGAAACACATGTTGGAATTGGTGATACTTCGCCACATTGTTGCCACAAATAATCCGCGCTCATGCCCCAATGTCCGACGAATTTACCGGCGTTGCCTGAGACGGTTCGGTCCGGCACCGGCTCGTAAACCCCAAGCCCCCCGCCCACGGGTCAGCGTCGGATCGAACCAACCTCGGTTTTTCCTTGGAAAAATCAGGTGCGACGATCCCAAAACCTGAATGACCGGCGTCAGAAGCAAGCTGACGCCGGTTTTTTCTTTTCTTCTCCCTCATGGGAGAAGTTGGCCGAACGAAGCTCGGTCGGATGAAGGGTGTTGAAAGGAATAAGGCAGCGGTGGTTTCGGGCTTGTGGCCGAGCTGGAGCGCTCCCTAATCCGTCTCGGCGCTGCGCGTCGATTCACCCCCCGCCGGATTCCCCGCTGCTTCGCAGCGCCTCGGCGTTCGCGCGCCTTTCATCGTGCCACTGGCACGATGAATTCGCATCGCGAAAGGGAGAAGGCGGAGGCTAAAGACGGTCGGGCTTGCGGATGAAGGCGGCGCCGAGGATCGGGCCGGGCATACCGTCCTTGCCGACCGACTGCAGCAGCACCGCACAGCCGCCCTTCTTGGCGATCTCGGTCATCGGCAATTCGTAACGCTGGGCCTTGCCATGCCACATGCCGGCGGTCTGGATGTCGGAGACGGCGTTCCAGTAGGTCAGGCTGCGGCCGCTGTTCTCGCCCTGGCCGATCTGCACCATCTGCGGCGGGTCGAAATAGACGATCACCACATGGGCGTCGCTCGGGCCGTTGCCGGCGTCGCCGGCGTCGATCATGACGCGGTCGCTGGTGCGGCTCACCTTGATGCCGACGCGCATGCCCTCGCCGGTCCTGTCCATGCGGGCCAGCGCGCCGTCGACCTCCTTGCGGCTGGCGCCGTTGACGTGGCTGCGGCCGTTGATGACGGCTTGCGGCGTGTAGACCGAGCGGCTGCCGAAGGAGCGCATATAATCATACTGGCGCTCGGTGTTTTCCTTGGTGCTCAGCGTGTCCTGCCAGCCGAGATAGTCCCAGTAATTGACGTGGTAGGCCAGCGCGATGACGTCGTCCTTGCCGGCGAGCTCGGCGAAGAACTCGTCTGCCGGCGGACAGGAGCTGCAGCCCTGGCTGGTGAACAATTCGACCACGCCCAAGGGCTTTCCGTCAGCCTGCGGCTTGCCCGTCGCGGCTTTCTCCGGCTCGGCCGCAAGGGCCACGCCGCCCAACGCCGTCAGGGCCAGCGCTACCGCCGCAAGCCGCAATCGTCCTCGAAATGCCATGACTTTTCCGATTCCCGCCGGTGACGCCGGCCTTGTTCTGATTGCTAAAATATGTGGCAGAAGCGACAGTCAACGGGAAGTCACGTTGCGGTGAAATTTTGCTGTTGCAACCTCAGGTAAGGGCGCAATAGGAGAGGCCCGTTGCATTGCACGGCACGGTTCGATTCGGGAGCAGCATCCTCACCATGTGGCAAACTCTCCTGACCCCCGTCGATATCTATTGCGAACGCACCGGGCCTGGACTTTGGGCAGAGCCGGCTAATGCTTTGACCAACCTGGCTTTCATTACCGCGGGACTATGGGGTGTCTGGCAGGTGCGACGCTATAAGGCCGGCATCTTCGCCGAAGTCCTGGCCTGGTGGGTGGTGGCGATCGGCATCGGCTCCACCGTATTCCACACCTTCGCCACCAAAGGCACGATCTGGGCCGACATCCTGCCGATCGCCGGCTTCACGCTGGCCTACACGCTGTTCAACCTGCGCCGCTTCCTCGGCATGGAATGGAGCATGGCGATCCTGGTCTTCGTCGCCTTCTATGTCGTCGCCGGATTGATCACCTTTGCCGTGCCGGACTGGCTGCGCCAGGCCTCGAACGGCACCACCGGTTACTTGCCGCCTTTCCTGGCGCTTGCCTTTTTCGGCGCCTGGGTGGCGGCCAGCGGTAACCGGGCCGGGTGGTACAATCTGACCGGGTCGGCGATCTTCGTCGTCTCGGTCTTCTGCCGCATGATCGATCCGCTGGTCTGCGCCAGCTTCCCGCTCGGCACGCATTTCCTCTGGCACGTCTTCAACGGGCTTATGCTCGCCGTGCTGCTGGCGGCGACGGCGCGGTTCGGAAAGCCGAAAGTCAGGCAGTAGGCAGTAGGCAGTAGGCAGTAGGCAGTAGGCAGTAGGCAGTAGGCAGTAGGCAGTAGGCAGTAGGCAGTAGGCAGTAGGCAGTAGGCAGTAGGCAGTAGGCAGTAGGTGTCCCTTTCCCTACTGCCTATTGCCTAAGTCCTACTGCCTGGCTGCTGCTAAGCAGCCAGATCGCGCAGCACGTATTGCAGGATGCCACCGTTCTTGAAGTAGTCGAGCTCATCCAGCGTATCGATGCGGCAGATGATCGGCACGTTCTTCACCGTGCCGTCGCCATAGGTGACCTTGGCGACCATCTTCTGGCGCGGCTTGATGGCGTCCAGCCCGTCGATCTCGACCAGCTCGTCGCCCTTCAGGTTCAGCGAGGCCCATGAGGTGCCGTCCTCGAAGACGAAGGGGATGACGCCCATGCCGACCAGGTTCGAGCGATGGATGCGCTCGAAGGACTGTGCGATGACGGCGCGGACACCAAGCAGATTGGTGCCCTTGGCCGCCCAGTCACGCGACGAGCCGTTGCCGTATTCGACGCCGGCGAAGATCACCAGCGGCACGCCTTCCTGCTTGTATTCCATGGCGGCGTCGTAGATCGACATCTCCTCCTTCGAGGGATAGTGGATGGTGTAACCGCCCTCGCGGCCGTTCTCGCCCAGCATGTGGTTGCGGATGCGGATGTTGGCGAAAGTGCCGCGCATCATCACCTCATGATTGCCGCGCCGCGTGCCGTACTGGTTGAAGTCGGCGACGCCGACGCCATGCTCGGTCAGGTACTTGCCGGCCGGCGAGGCGGCCTTGATCGAACCCGCCGGCGAGATGTGGTCGGTGGTGATCTTGTCGCCGAACAGGCCAAGCACGCGCGCGCCCTTGATGTCGCCGACCTTGCCGAAAGCGCGGCCCATGCCGGCGAAATAGGGCGGGTTCTGCACATAAGTCGAGTGATCGTCCCAGGCATAGGTCTGGCCTTCCGGCGCCTTGACCCTCTGCCAGTAGGCGTCGCCCTTGAAGACGTCGGCATATTTGCGCGCGAACAGTTCGCGGGTGACGTTCTTCTCGATAAACTCCTGGATCTCGGCCGAGCTCGGCCAGATGTCCTTGAGATAGACCGGCTTGCCGTCGCTGCCCTCACCGAGCGGCTCGGTGGTGAGGTCCCTGGTCACCGTGCCGGCCAGCGCATGCGCCACCACCAGCGGCGGCGAGGCGAGATAGTTCGCCTGCACGTCGGGCGAGACGCGGCCTTCGAAGTTGCGGTTGCCGGACAAGACCGCGGCAGCGATCAAACCTTTATCGTTGATGGTCTTGGAGATCGGCGCCGGCAGCGGGCCGGAATTGCCGATGCAGGTGGTGCAGCCGAAACCGACCAGGTTGAAGCCGATCTGGTCGAGCTCCTTCTGCAGGCCGGATTTTTCCAGATATTCGGCGACCACCTGGCTGCCGGGGGCAAGCGAGGTTTTCACCCAAGGCTTCTGCTTCAGGCCGACGCGATTGGCGTTGCGGGCCAAGAGCCCGGCGCCGATCAGCACGCTCGGGTTCGAGGTGTTGGTGCAGGAGGTGATGGCGGCGATGACGACGTCGCCATGGCCGAGATCGTGGTCGGTGCCTTCGACGGCGTAGCGCTTGGAGATCTCGGCGGCCTTCTTGTATTCGGTCTCCATCGCCTTGGCGAAGCCGGCCGGGATGCCTTCCAGCGCGACGCGGCCTTCGGGACGCTTCGGACCGGCCATCGACGGCACGACGTCGCCGAGCTCGAGCTCGAGCAGGTCGGTGAAGACAGGGTCGGCCGAGCCGGCGTCGCGCCACATGCCTTGCGCCTTGGAATAGGCCTCGACCAGCGCGATGCGGTTTTCCTCGCGGCCGGACATGGTGAGATAGCGGATGGTCTCCGAGTCGACCGGGAAGAAGCCGCAGGTCGCGCCATATTCAGGCGCCATGTTGCCGATGGTGGCGCGGTCGGCCAGCGTCATGTTGGAAAGGCCGGGGCCGAAGAACTCGACGAACTTGCCGACGACGCCCTTCTTGCGCAGCATCTGGGTGACGGTGAGCACCAGATCGGTGGCGGTGACGCCTTCCTTGAGCTTGCCGGTGAGGCGGAAGCCGATGACTTCGGGCAAAAGCATGGAGACGGGCTGACCGAGCATCGCCGCCTCGGCCTCGATGCCGCCGACGCCCCAGCCGAGCACGCCGAGGCCGTTGATCATGGTGGTGTGCGAATCGGTGCCGACGCAGGTGTCGGGATAAGCGATGGTTTCGCCGTCTTCCGAATTGGTCCACACCACCTGTCCAAGATATTCGAGGTTGACCTGGTGGCAGATGCCGGTGCCCGGCGGCACGACGCGGAAATTGCGGAAGGCCTGCTGGCCCCACTTCAGGAACTTGTAGCGCTCCTCGTTGCGCTCATATTCGAGTTCGACGTTGCGGGCGAAGGCCATCGGCGTGCCGAACTCGTCGACGATGACGGAATGGTCGATGACGAGGTCGACCGGCACCAGAGGGTTGATCTTTTCCGGATCGCCGCCGAGCGCCTTGATGCCGTCGCGCATGGCGGCGAGGTCGACCACGGCCGGAACGCCGGTAAAGTCCTGCATCAGCACGCGGGCCGGGCGATAGGCGATCTCGACGCCGGCGGTGCCCTTGTCGGTCAGCCAGCCAGCCACGGCCTGGATGCTGTCCTTGGTGACCGAGCGGCCGTCTTCGTTACGCAGCAGATTCTCCAGCAGCACTTTCATCGAATAGGGCAGCTGGGCAATTCCGGTGAGGCCGTTCTTCTCGGCCTCGACGAGGTCGAAATAGACATAGTCCGCGCCACCCGCGGTCAGGGTGCGGCGGCATTTGAAACTGTCGAGGGATTTTGACACGTGCGATCCGTCCTTGTCTGTTCAGCCTGAAAGGGAACGGACGCCGATGGCATGCAATCACGCGCAAAGGTGCGGGTACGGCCATTTCCGCTGTCCGCTCCCAAGCAACCCGAGCCGTTCAAGGCGGCGCGTGCGCTGGTTCGGCGCTAATTCTGTTCCCGCGCCGACCGCTGGCACGGATGAACCGCATATAGAGAATTTCCTGGAATAGTTCTAGACAGTCGAAAGGCTAATTTGTGCGATGCGGCCGCGACCGCGAAACGGTGCTTTGGGGACGGGCAAGGATGCGGCTGATCGCCGAAAATCTGGGCGGCGAGCGCGGCGGCGAGCGGGTCCTTTCCGACATCGGATTCGTCCTCGAAAGGAGCGAGGCGCTCATCGTCACCGGACCGAACGGCGCCGGCAAATCGACACTGCTGAGGATCGTCGCCGGGCTGCTGCCGGCGGCCGGGGGCAAGGTGCAGGTCGAAGGCGGTGGCGAGGCTTTCCCGACGGTCGCCTCGGCATCGCATTATCTTGGCCACCTCAACGCGATGAAGACGGCGCTAAGCGTCGAAGAGAATCTCGGCTTCTGGCGCGCTTTTCAGGGCGAGCCGGGACTGAGTGTCGAGGAAGCGCTGGACACGGTGGCGCTCGGCGGGCTCGGGCATCTGCCATTCGGCTATCTGTCGACCGGGCAGAGGCGGCGGGCGTCGATCGCCAAGCTGCTGGTCAGCCGGCGGCCGGTATGGCTGCTCGATGAGCCGACGGCGGGGCTCGACAAGGCCTCGGAGGAGCGGTTCGCGGGGTTGATGCGGGGGCACCTTAGCGAGGGAGGAATTGTGGTGGCGGCGACGCATCTACCGCTCGGGCTGGAGGGGGCGCGCGAGTTGCAAATGAAGGTAGGTCATTGATGTCGGTGCTCTACGGCGCCCCCCTCTGGCCTGCCGGCCATCTCCCCCACGAGGGGGGAGATCAGACGTCGCCGGCGATTTCGCCAATCACCAACGTTGGAAGAGTGAGCGGGGCGCAGAAGCGGCCAATCTCCCCCCTTGCGGGGGAGATGTCCTGCAGGACAGAGGGGGGCGCGAAGGAACGCCCACTTCAACAAAGGGCCAATTCATAATGTGGTCCCTCTTCCTGCGCGATATCCGCCTTTCCATCCGCGCCGGCGGCGGGGCGCTGATCGGCGTCATCTTCTTCCTCGCCGTCATCGTCACCATCCCCTTCGGCGTCGGTCCCGACCTCAACCTCTTGTCCCGCATCGGTCCGGCGATCCTGTGGATCGCGGCCCTGCTCGCCTGCCTGCTTGGCCTCGACCGGCTGTTCCAGGCCGACCGCGAGGACGGCTCTCTCGACCTTCTGGTGCTCAACGGCGACCGCCACATGCTGGCGCTGACGGTGCTGACGAAATGCCTGGCGCATTGGACGGGCAGTGTGCTGCCGCTGGTGGTCGCGGCGCCCCTGCTCGGCCTGTTCATGAACATGGAGCCGCTGGGCATCGGCGCCACGGCGCTCACGCTGCTCGTCGGCACGCCGGCCATCACCTTCATAGGTGCCGCCGGCGCCGCGGTCGCGGTGGCGCTGCCGCGCGGCGGGTTGCTGATCTCGGTGCTGGTGCTGCCGCTCACCATTCCGGTGCTGATCTTCGGCGTTTCGGCAAGCTATGGCGCTGTCGCCGATCCGGCGCCGTTCCTGCAGCCCTTTCTCATTCTCGCCGCGCTGACGCTGTTTCTTGCCGTGCTCGGCCCGTTGGCGGCGGCGCTGGCGCTGCGGCACGGGACGGATTGATGTGGCCGCTCAGGATCGAGAACCCGATCTTTCTCCAGACCATCTACGGTCACTACCCGGATTTGTCTTCCGTCGAGATCACCTCGGCCACGATGGACCGAGATGGTCCGAGCATGCATCTGTCCTTTATCTCGACGGTGCTGCCTTATCGGCCACCGGCCAAATGGCGCGAGTTCAACGCAGTGTCCTTTGCTCTGGAGTTCATGGCGGTCGAGACGATCAGCCTTCGCAAATTCCGGAGCCACGGCTTGAGGGCTATCAGGATGTGGGACGAGGACGGCAAGATACTGCTTACCTGCGAGGGAGCGGCCCGGCTGTCGCTGACGTGCCAGTGGATGCGCATCATCGGCATAACCGGCATCCTGCAGTCAGGCTCGCTGTGACCGCAAATCTGCCGCACACGTCGTTCATTGCGGCCAATGACCGGCAAGACTATGAAATCCGTCGAAAGTCGTGGATCGAGAAATGAGCGCGCACGCCTTGTTCGTCACCGCCGCCTACGCCATTACGGCGATCGTGCTCGCCGGGCTGATCGGCTGGATCCTGCTCGACCAGCGGGCGCGCAAGCGCGAGCTCGCGGCGCTGGAAGCTGCCGGTGTGCGTAGGCGCTCCGACAAGGCTGCCAAGTCATGAGCATCGAAACCGAAGCCCCGGCGTCGCGCCGCCGCCTGTTCGTGCTTTTGCCGCTCCTGGTGTTCCTGGGGCTGGCGGGGCTGTTCCTGTCGCAGCTTCTGTCAGGCCGCGATGTCTCGGAGCTCCCCTCGGCGCTGATCGGCCTGCCGGCGCCGCAGACCAACCTGCCGCCGCTCGAGGGGACGAACCTGCCGGGGCTGGATTCGAAATCCTTCGCCGGCAAGGTGACGCTGGTCAACGTGTTTGCGTCCTGGTGCGCGCCGTGCCGGGAAGAGCATCCGGTGCTGCTCGGCCTGTCGCAGGACAAGCGCTTCACGCTTGCCGCGCTGAACTACAAGGACGAGCCGGAAAACGCTCGCCGCTTCCTCGGCGAGGTCGGCAATCCGTATCAGGCGATCGGCGTCGACCCGGCCGGGCGCACGGCGATCGACTGGGGCGTCTACGGCGTGCCGGAGACCTTCGTCATCGGCAAGGACGGCAAGATTGCTTACAAGCATGTCGGGCCGCTGACGCCCGACTCCGTCAGGACGTTGCTGTTGCCGCAGGTCGAGAAAGCGCTGGCAGCGCCGGGTTAGGCGCCCCCCTCATCCGGTCGCTTCGCGGCCACCTTCTCCCCAAGAAGAGGTTGGTGCCTGCGCATACCCTTGGGGAGAGGTCGGATTGGTGAGGGGGAATTCCCCTCGACCGGAAAATACTCAGCCGTAGATCTGCTTGTGAATCTGATAAAGCATCTCGGAACGGTCGGCGCGCAGATCGGCGAGATCGCGGCTCGACAGGTTCTCGATTTCGGCGACGAGGCGGTTGTAGTTGCGGCGCTTGGCCATGCTGGCGCGGGCGCGGGAGACAAGATTGTCGAACATGACAGGGTTCCTTTCATGCCGCACTGATGCGGCCGGTTGTTCCTCCCTGACGATTGTGAGCATGACATAGGAATGATGCGCTGCAAAAGAAAGATGTTGCAATGCACCATTGCAACCAGCGCATAGCCGGTTAATTCCTGGCTAACGGGCCATGCCTCCGGTGAGGCATGCACGGGCACTCCCGCTTCACGCAGTTCTCATCCGTATTGTCGTACAATTTGCTGGTTTGCCGTCTTGCCAGAACGGTTGCGGGCTGGCTTGATCCGGCCGTCACCTGATGCCGGGAGGAAATGCATGGCGGCCGCAGACTATTACGAAGTTCTCGATCCGCGCTTCGCGCGCCTGTTCAACGGCAGCGCGCAGGTGGAAAAGCTGTTCACCGGCTGCCGCTGGGCGGAGGGGCCAGCCTGGTTCGCCGCCGGCCGCTATGTCGTCTGGTCCGACATCCCCAACAACCGCATGCTGCGCTATGACGAGACCGACGGCAGCGTCAGCGTGTTCCGCCAGCCATCCGGCAATTCCAACGGCAACACGGTCGACCGGCAGGGCCGGCTGGTGACCTGCGAGCATTCCGGCCGCCGCGTCAGCCGCACCGAGCATGACGGCTCGGTCACCACCATAGCCGACAAATGGAAAGGCAAGCGGCTGAACTCGCCCAACGATGTGGTGGTGCGCTCCGACGGCTCGATCTGGTTCACCGATCCGAGCTACGGCATCGATACCGACTACGAGGGCGACAAGGCCGAAAGCGAGATCGGCAACTGCAACGTCTATCGCGTCGATCCCGATACCGGCGATATCGAGGCTGTCATCACCGACATGGTGCGGCCCAACGGGCTCGCCTTCTCGCTCGACGAAAGCCTGCTCTATGTCGTGGACACTGGCCGCACGCATGGCGAGAAGAACCCGGCGCATATGCGGGTGTTCACTGTCGGCAAGCACGGCAAGAAGGTTTCCGGCGGCAAGGTGTTCGCCGACTGCACCGCCGGCCTGTTCGACGGGTTCCGGCTCGATTCCGACGGGCGTATCTGGACCAGTGCCGCAGATGGCATCCATTGCTACGATCCGGACGGAACGCTGATCGGTAAGGTCAAGGTGCCGGAGGTGACCGCCAACTGCGTGTTCGGCGGCAACAAGCTCAACTGCCTCTACATCGCCGGCACCACCTCGCTCTACATGGTGCGGCTGATGGTGAACGGGGCCAAGACTTTTTGACGCTTCTGCGCGCCCTTCTTTGGCCCTTGCTGGCCTTTCTGCGCATCCCCGCAGCGCCGGCAGCGCTGCGGTTTTCGCAACCGGCGCCATCCGATTCGCCGGAGCGAATTGCCAAGCCGCCGCCTGACGCCAACCGGCAGAACTCAAGGGGAGGACATCATGCCATTCGTCAACATCCGCATCGTCAAGGAAGTGATCGCCGCCGATCCGGCCGGCAAGAAGGCTGACATCGCCAAAAAGGTGACCGCGGCCATCATGGAGGCCACCGGGCTCGGCAATGACGATGTCTGGGTGGTGTTCGAGGAGGTCAATGCCCGCGACTGGTATGTCGGCAAGACCGATGTCGAGACGCTGCGGAAGGGGTAGCTTCACCGCAGTCTGGAAAGTTGCGAGGGGTCAGCGGGACAGCGCCCCCCCTCTGTCCTGCCGGACATCTCCCCCACAAGGGGGGAGATCAGATGTCGCCCTGCTTTTCGCCAATCACCAACGTCGCAGAAAGAGTGCAGGCGGCGAAACCGCCAATCTCCCCCCTTGTGGGGGAGATGCCCGGCAGGGCAGAGGGGGGCGCGAAGGAACGCGAGCGAAGCGGGTTAGCGTTCATCACCGATAAAACCCGCGAAACTCCGCACCGCCTCACGCATCGCCTCGCGGTTCGCACCCTCCGCCAGGATCGCCTTAATCTCAGCCGGCTTCTTGCCCAGCAGCGCGATTTCCAGCGCAGCCTCTTCATACAGCGCAAACGACATGGTCCGCATGATCTCGCTCAGCGCAGCGCGCGCATAGAGCGAGCGTGGCGAGGCGTGGACCAGCATCGCCGGCTTGCCGACCGCGGCGTCGCGCGACACCAGCCAATCCAACGCATTCTTCAGACCGCCGGGCACGCCATGCGCGTATTCCGGGCAGGAAACGATGACGCCGTCGGCGCGGGTGACGGCTTCGATCAGCCATGCGGCTTCGGGCGGCGTGCGCTCGCCTTCGTCGTCTGGATTGAAGATCGGCAAGCGGCCGAGACCGTCATAAACCTCGATACGGCAGTTCTCGGGCGCGTTGACGGCCAACGCCGCCACCAGGGCGGAGTTGGTCGAGGCGGCGCGCAGGCTGCCGGATATGGCGATGATCTCGATCAAGGGAGGGAGCCGGACGAAAGAGTGAGTCGTCCGGGAAGCCTACCACATGGTCTGCCGGTAATCGTCGTCAAGCTCGCGGTCGATCTCCCCGGCGCTTTCGCTAAGTGCCAGCTGGTCGCGGATGATCTGGCCGAGCGTCGGCAGAGTGGCGCGGTCGTACCAGGTCTCCGGCTTCCACAGGTCGGAGCGCATGAAAGCCTTGGCGCAGTGCATGTAGACGGCCTTGACCGTCACCACGATGACGCTCTGCGGTTCCTTGCCGTCGACGGCCAGACGTTCGCGCAGGGCGGGGTCGACGGTGATGCGGGCATCGCCGTTGACGCGCAACGTCTCGTTCATGCCGGGGATGAGGAAGAGCAGCCCGACCGACGGGTTGCGGATGATGTTTTCCAGCGTGTCGAGACGGTTGTTGCCGGGGCGGTCGGGGATGGCGATGGTGGAGTTGTCGAGGATGGCGGTGAAGCCGGGCTTGTCACCCTTGGGCGTCACGTCGGCATTGCCGGCGCCGTCGGAGGAGCCGATCAGCACGAAAGGGCTCTTGCCGATGAAGGAACGGCAATGTCCGTCGAGGCTTTTCAGTTCCTTGCGAATCGAGCCGTCGGTCGGCCGGGGCGTCTTGTAGATCGTCCTCAGCTCGTCATGCGTGGTGAGGAATTCCATACCGCCCCCTGACTGCCCTCAATTCCCCGCCTTCTCTTCCTTGGGCTTTTCCTCGAGCGAGTGACGCATGATGAGCGGCATCTGGCTGAAGGTGAACAGCAAGGTGATCGGGATCGTGCCCCAGACCTTGAAATATAGCCAGGTCGCTTCCGAGAAGTTGCGCCACACGACCTCGTTGAGCACGGCCAGGAACAGGAAGAACAGCCCCCAGCGGAAGGTCAGCTTGCGCCAGCCTTCGGCATCGAGCTGGAAAGCGGAATCGAAGACGTAACCGAGCAGCGACCGGCCGAACAGCAGCCCGCCAAGCAGCGTGACGCCGAACAGCGAATTGATGATCGTCGGCTTCATGAAGGCGAAGGTCTTGTCCTGCAGGTAAAGCGCGAGCGCGCCGAAGACGAAGACGACGATCGCCGACACCAGCGGCATCAGCGGCAGGCTGCGCGTCAGCAGCCAGGAGGCGCTGAGCGAAAGCGCGGTCGCGACCATGAAGAAGGCGGTGGCGATCAGGATCGGCTCGCCGAGATGGCTGAGCACCGGGAATTTTTCGGCCAGCCACTCGCCGCGGATCGTGGTGAAGAAGAACACCAGGCCGGGACCAAGCTCGAGCAGGAACTTCAAGCCGGGATTGACCGGCTTGCGGCGTGGATCGGACGGGTCGCGTTCGATGATGTTCATAAAAACCCTTCTTGCGCATGATCTGGCCAAAATGCAGGCCATTTCAAAAAAGCGCGCCAATCAAGCCACGCCGGCGATCGCTCTGGCGAATTCGCTGGCGGAAAACGGTTCGAGGTCGTCGACCTGCTCGCCGACGCCGATGAAATAGACCGGCAGCCGGTGCTTGGCGGCGATCGCGACCAGAATACCGCCGCGCGCCGTTCCGTCCAGCTTGGTCATCACCAGGCCGTTGACGCCGGCGACGTTGCGGAAGATCTCGACCTGGTTGAGCGCATTCTGGCCGGTGGTGGCGTCGACGGTCTGCAGCACGGTGTGCGGCGCTTCCGGATCGAGCTTGCCCAGCACGCGCACGATCTTCTCCAGTTCGGCCATCAGCTCGGTCTTGTTCTGCAGCCGGCCGGCGGTGTCGATGATCAGGACGTCTGAGCCGGCCTCCTTGGCCTTCTCGAAGGCGTCGTAGGCGAGGCCGGCGGCATCGGCGCCGAGCTTGGTGGCGATGACCGGCGATTTCGTGCGCTCGCCCCAGATTTTCAGTTGCTCGATCGCGGCGGCACGGAACGTGTCGCCGGCGGCCAGCATCACCTTGAGGCCGCCATCGGTGAGTTTTGCCGCCAGTTTGCCGATGGTCGTGGTCTTGCCGGTGCCGTTGACACCGACGACCAGGATGACATGTGGCTTGTGGTTGAGGTCGAGCTCGAGCGGTTTGGCGACCGGGCTCAGCACCTTCTCAACCTCCGCCGCCATCACGGCGCGGACCTCGGAGTCCGAGACATCCTTGCCATAGCGGCTGGAGGCGAGCGAATCGGTGACGCGCAGCGCCGTCTCGACGCCGAGATCGGCGCGGATCAGCACGTCCTCCAGGTCCTGCAGCGTGTCGTCGTCCAATTTGCGCTTGGTGAAGACGCCGGCAATGTTGCCGGTCAGCTCGCGCGAGGAGCGGGCGAGCCCGTCGCGCATGCGCTGGAACCAGGAGCGCCGCGCCACCGGCTCCGGCGCTTTGACCAGCTCGGCCTTCTGCTCGACCTTTTTCGCGACCGTCACCTTGCCGGCGGAGGGAGCGGGCTGTGGAATGGGCGCTGGCGCCGGACCTTCTTCCTTCTCCCCGTCACTATACGGGGAGAAGGTGCCGGCAGGCGGATGAGGGGCAGCGCCTACTTCTGGGGACGGCTGCGCGGAAGGCTGCGCCAGTGGCGGAACCTCGATCGGCGCGGGCGTCTCGGCGGGAACCTCGCTCGGTGGGGTGGGCACTTCTACAGGCGCGGGCTGCGGCTGCGGCTCCGGACGCGAAGGCTCGATCTCCGGCTCGGCCGGCGCGGGTGCAGGCACTTCCTGTGGCGCGGGTTCGGGACCCGGTGTCGGCGTGGGCGCGGGTTCAGGCTGGGCTGGCGGCACTTCTTCGGGGGCCGGCGGCTCAGGCTTCTCTGGCTCAGGCTGCGGCTCTTCTTCCGGCTCGGGCTCCGGCAGCGGAATTGGCTCGGCGGGAATCGTCGGTTCCGGCGGCTGTGGGATAGCCGGTGATGGCTCGGGCGCAGGCTCTTCAGGGGCAGGCACCTGCTCGGGCGCAAGCTCGACCGTTGGGGTCGGCGCGGCCGCAGGCTCCTGCTCGCGCGCCAAAGCCTCCGGCGCGGGCTGATCGGCCTCGGGCTTCAGCGCGTCCAGCGCATCCCATTTGATCGGCGGCAGCGGGGCCGTCTCGTCGACGCGCTCCTCGACGACCTCTTTCTTGCCGAACGAAAATATCTTCTTGAAAAAACCAGCCATGCGTCTCGCAGTTTCTCAGGCGGCTTGCGCGGCCAGCGGGGCCGCAATCAGTCGGGCGCCGTCATGGCCGGTGATCATGGCGTCGACGATCTCTCCGGGCGCGCCCGTGCCGATCGCGGCCAGCGTAAAACCTTCGGTGCGGCCGAGCCCGTCGCGCTCGATCAGGATCGACTGCCGCGTGCCGGGGAGCGAGGCGAGGTGACGGCCATACGCGGCTTCGCCGGCGGCACGCAGTCTCGCGGCGCGCGCCTTTACCAGTTCGCGGCGAACCTGCGGCATGCGCGCGGCGGGCGTGCCTTCGCGCGGCGAGAACGGGAAGACGTGCAGATGCGTCAGGCCGCATTCCTCGACGATTTTCTCCGAATTCTCGAACATCGCCTCGGTCTCGGTCGGGAAGCCGGCGATGATGTCGGCGCCGAAGACGATTGCAGGGCGCAGCTTGCGCACGTCCTCGCAGAAGCGGATCGACTGGTCGCGCAGATGGCGACGCTTCATACGCTTCAGGATCATATCGTCGCCCGATTGCAGCGACAGGTGCAGATGCGGCATCAGCCTCGGCTCGGTAGCGATCGCGTCGAGCAGGTCGTCGTCGGCCTCGATGGAATCGATCGAGGACAGCCGCAGCCGCTTCACGTCGGGCACCTGGCGCAGAATAGTCTTCACCAGCTTTCCAAGCTTCGGGCTTCCGGGAAGGTCGGCGCCGAAGCTCGTCATGTCGACGCCGGTCAGCACGATCTCGGCATAGCCGTTGCCGGCAAGGCGCTTCACTTGCTCGACCACGGCGCCCATCGGCACCGAGCGCGAATTGCCCCGACCATAGGGGATGATACAGAAGGTGCAGCGATGGTCGCAACCATTCTGCACCTGCACGAAGGCGCGCGCCCGGCCTTCGATGGCGTCGACCATGTGGCCTGCCGTCTCGCGCACCGAAAAGATGTCGTTGACGCGGGCCTTCTCGGTGTCGTTGACACCGAAATCGGGCAGCGCGCGATAGGAATTGGCCTTGAGCTTCTCCTCATTGCCGAGCACGAGATCGACCTCGTCCATGGCGGCGAAATTCTGCGGCTCGGTCTGCGCCGCGCAGCCGGTGACGATGATGCGCACCTCAGGGTTCTCGCGGCGCGCCTTGCGGATCGCCTGCTTCGCCTGGCGCACCGCCTCTGCGGTGACGGCGCAGGTGTTGAAGATGACTGCCCCGCCCGCGAGCGCGCCCAGCCCGGCGCTCTCGGCCTCGCGGCGCATCACTTCCGATTCATAGGTGTTGAGGCGGCAGCCGAAGGTGACGACGTCGATACCATTGGATATCGCGCCTTTTTCAGGGGCGGACATCAGGCGGCGCTTTCGGTGTCGCGAGCCCAGGCGCCGGTCGAGGGATCGAAGCTGCCGGAAAATTCCCATTCGGCAGCACCGGTCAGGATGACGTGGTCGTCGTCGCGCCATTCGACATGCAATTCGCCGCCGCCCGGCGTCATTAGCGAGACGCTGCGGCCGGTGCGCCTGGTGCGGGCGGCCGCGACCACGGCGGCGCAGGCGGCCGAGCCGCAGGCCTTGGTGAGGCCGGCGCCGCGCTCCCAGGTGCGGATGATCATGGTTTCGGGTGACGTCACCTGCGCCAGCGTGATGTTGGCGCGCTCGGGGAAGATCGGGTGGTTTTCGAGCAGCGGGCCGAAGCGGTCCAGCTCGTAGGACCAGACGTCGTTGTCGACCCAGAAGATGGCATGCGGATTGCCCATCGACACCGCCGAGGGCGAATGCAGCACCGGCGCGTCGATCGGGCCGATCTGCAGCTCGATCATGCGCGTATCGCGGAACTCTTCCGCCAGCGGGATGTCCTGCCAGCCGAAGCGCGGCTTGCCCATGTCGACAGAGATCGTACCGTCGGCATGCTCCTGCGCACTCAGGATGCCTGCGCGGGTCTCGAAGGTGAAGCTCTTCTGCCCGGTCTCAGCGGCCAGAGCCTGCACGACGCAGCGCGTGCCGTTGCCGCAGGCCTGCGCGCCGGATCCGTCGGAATTCAGGATGTCGATATAATAGGCGGTGCCGGGTGTCCGTGCGTCATGAATGGCCATAATCTGGTCGAACTTGGTCGCCGCGTCGCCGTTGAGCGCGATCGCCGCGTCCGCCGTTACCTTGTCGGCACGGCCACGCATATCGGCAACGATGATCTCGTTGCCGATGCCGTTCATCTTGGCGAAGGGGGCGGTGCCTGCCATCTAACCCGTCGTTCCAATCCGTTTGGGCGCTATATGGCGGAAACGGGCGGGAATTACCAGTCCAACACGGCTCCAGTGACGGCAAAGGTGCCGGGCGACGAGCAAGAGGTCGCGCCGTGACGACCAAGAGGCCGCGACAACCGAGAGGTCGCGCTCATGTAACCGCGAAAACCCCAAGCACGATCAGCAGGAAGACGATCAGCACGATGCCGATGAGAACGCGCGCGCCCGTGGCGGCGGCTCCGGCCAATGCCGGCATGCCGAGCAGGCTCGCGGCCGCGGCGACAATCAAAAGGATGATGATCCACTTGATCATGGGAAACTCCGAGCGAAATTGCGTTGTGGAACCAACGCGTTTCGTCGGCTCGGGTTCCTCCGTCAGATAGCCGGTATGTCCCAGACCTCGCCCGGGCGCATAGCGCGGAACCGCTCCGGCGGCAGGTCTTCGGAGGCCAGCGCCGAGGCGAGCTTTTGCGCCGGCTCTTCGATCGGCTCGTCGGTGAGGTGGAAGGTGCCCCAGTGGCAACCGGCGGCGAAGGCGGCTTTGCAAAGCTTCATGCCCTGCACGGCTTCCTCCGGGTTCTGGTGCTGCGGCGCCATGAACCAGCGCGGCTCGTAAGCGCCGATCGGCAGGATGGCGAGGCGAAAGCCGCCATGCTTTTGCGCCATCAGCCGATAATTGATGCCGTCATGGAAGCCGGTGTCGCCGGCGAAATAGATTTTGCCGGCGGCCGTCTCGACGACGAAGCCCGCCCACAGCGCCATGCGGCGGTCGCGTCCGCCGCGCGCCGACCAGTGATGCACCGGCTCGACATGGATGGAGGCCGCGTCGAAATCGATCCTGTCTCCCCAATCATGCGCGCCAAGCCGCAAACCGGGCACCGCGCGACTGATGATGGCGTCGTTGCCGAGCGGCGTGATCACCAGCGGGTCGTGGCTCTTTCGCAACCGCTTCAGCGTGGCGAGATCGAGATGGTCGTAGTGATTGTGGCTGACCAGGATCAGGTCGATCGGCGGCAGGTCGGCAAAGGCAATCCCCGGCGCATTGACCCTCCTGGGACCCGCGAAGGCGAATGGCGAGGCGCGCTCGGACCAGACCGGATCGGTGAGGATATTCAGGCCCGCCGTCTGGATGAGCAGCGAGGCATGGCCGACCATGGTGAGCCTGAGCGCGCCGCCGTCCACCCGGCTGTCCGGTCTTGCCGGCGGGTGGGGGCTTGGGAAGGCGGCCGGCCATTTCACCCGCCCGCCGCTGAATTGCCATCTGAGCAAATCGGCAAAACGCCCCGGCGGCCTACCGCCGGGATTGAAGAACAAGCTGCCGTCGAAATGATCGCTGGACGGGCCGCCGTAATAGCGGTTGGCGGTTTTTCTGCTTGCGGCCATTCTTTCTCCCGCCGGCTCGGTCCCTCCTGAGATAAGGCCGCGCCGGACTGGCGCAAGCATTTTGCTGCCGAATGCCAATGGCCGAAGCTCGCTTCGATTAGGATCGTGGGAGGGGGGCATTTCACCATGGCCATGAAGCGAACCAGGACACCGTGGATGAAGGCCGAGGATTTCGGCCGCTCGCTGCCGCTTGGGGTCGGCGTCAATCTTCTGGTCACCGACATGGCGGCGATGGAGGCTTTCTGCCGCGACGTGCTCGGCGCCCGGATCATCCATGCCGACGAGGATTTCGCGGCAATCGAACTGCTCGGCTCGATTTTCATGCTGCATGCCGACCATTCCTATCTCGACAACCCGATGACCGGCGTCACCGCGGGCGCCGAAACGCGCGGAGCCGGCATCGAACTGCGCCTTTACGGCGCCGATCGGATGCGATCGAGAAAAAGGCGGCGGCGCTCGGCCGCGTCGTGCTGCCCGGCTCGATCGACAAGCCGCACGGCTTGCGCGAATGCTATGTCGTCGGCCCGGATGGCTATGTATTCGTGCCGAGCGTCCGGATATAATAATTCTATTTCAATAACTTAGTCCCTCGCCGCCGAGAGATCTCGGGCGCAGTTCCCTTGGCTGCGATAAATTTACAACAGCAACTCCGAAAACCCTATTTTAACCATATCAGGTTGAAATTCTGCCACCTTCGCCATCTTGGTGGAGTGGAGATTACGCGGATGGGCTCCGCCCGGCCGGATCCGACGGAGGTTTGAATGAATTTTTCAATGACCCGCCCCTTTTCGAGGCCCAGCCTCTTTTCAAAGACTGGCCTTTTGGCCGTATCACTGGCCGCGCTGGTTGCGAGCGGCTGCTCGACCTCGCGCTTTTCGTCGATGGACGACCAGCAGCCGGCGCCGTTGACGCCGGCGCCTGCCGGTACGGTGACGCAGAATCAACTGCCGCCGCCGGCTGCGCCCGGCACCACCGATCCGTCGCAATTCCCGACCGCGCCGAAGAACAGCCAGGTCGCTTCGCTGCCGCCTGACGGCACGGCGCCTGCCGGCGCCACCGATCTCACCGCGACCAGCGTCGCCGGCGTGTGGAACGTCAATGTCTCCGGGCAGAGCTGCAAGGTGGCGACGCCGCAGACCAAGTTCGGCGCCGGCTATCGCGCCGGTCCGCTGCACTGCCCGGCCCCGATCGACGGCATCAAGTCGTGGAACGTCGCCGGCAAGCAGCTGACGCTTTACGACGAAAATGGCGGCACGCTGGCCAGGCTCTATTCCTCGGGCGGCGAAAAGTTCGACGGCCAGACTTCCAGCGGGCAGCCCATCTCGCTTACAAGGTAACGCGAGGGTGTGCTGATATTCAGGCGAGGCCGGCCTGCAAATGCCGGCTTCCTGCGCTTCCGGTGCTCACGTACTTGAAGTACGCTCCGCTCCGGTTCTCGGAAACCACCATTTTCGACTCGGCCTGACCTGAATCTCAACACACCCTGGCCCTTCCTCGAGCGTTCCGCTCAAAAAGCAAATGACCGGACCCATGCATCTGCGCGACGGCATCCAGACCCATGCGACCGTCAGGCAGCGCTACGACCATCTGGTCCAGAGCGGCGCGGCCGCGCGCGATCCGGCGCAGGAGCGGATCGTCGCCGCGCTCGACCGGCTGATCAACGAAATCGCATCCAAAAGGCTGGCGCAGAAATCGAGCGCGCTGGGCTGGCTGTTCGCGGCCAAGCGGCAGCCGCGCGCGCCGGTCAAGGGCCTCTACATCCACGGCGGCGTCGGTCGCGGCAAGACCATGCTGATGGACATGTTCTTCGAGCTGCTGCCGGTCCGGCGCAAGCGCCGCGTGCATTTCAACGATTTCATGGCCGACGTGCAGGACCGCATCCAGAAGCACCGGCAGGCGCGCAAGGAAGGCACGGTCAAGGAGGACGATCCGATCCCCCCGGTGGCTCGGGCGCTCGCCGACCAGGCCTGGGTGCTGTGCTTCGACGAGTTCTCCGTCACCGACATCGCCGACGCGATGATCCTGTCGCGCCTGTTCTCGGCACTGTTTGCCGGCGGCGTGGTGCTGGTCGCCACCTCCAACGTGGCGCCGGAGAACCTTTATCGCGACGGGCTGAATCGCCAGCTTTTCCTGCCGTTCATTTCGCTGCTTGAGCGCAATGCCGAGGTGATGACGCTGGATGCCGAGAAGGATTACCGGCAGGAAAAGCTCAACCGCCAGCCGGTTTATGTGACGCCGGATGACGCCGCGGCCGATCGCGCGCTGGACGACGCCTGGGAGGCGATGACGAATGGGCAGCCGGCCGGCGAGGTCACACTGACGCTCAAAGGCCGCCATCTCGTCGTACCGCGCGCCGTGGGCGACGCGGCGCGCTTTTCCTTTGCCGACCTCTGCGAAAAGCCGCTCGGCGCGCGCGACTATCTGGCGATCGCCGGCCGCTTCTCGACCGTGTTCATCGACCATGTGCCGGTGCTGGGCGAAGGCAAGCGCAACGAGGCCAAGCGTTTTATCCTCTTGATCGACACGCTCTACGACCACCGCATGCGGCTGGTGATGAGCGCGGCGGCGCCTCCGCAAGGGCTCTACACCGCCAAGCGCGGCAACGAAGTGTTCGAATTCGAGCGCACTGCCTCGCGCCTGGTCGAGATGCAGAGCCGCGACTGGCTGGAGGACTGGGCGGAGCGGCGCGACGAGGCGAGATCGTCGCGGCCGGATGAGCCGCGTGCCGGCCAGGCAGCCCAATGATCGACGACCGGCGGGATCGTGCGGTCGGCGCGCTTGTCGGGCTGGCCGTCGGTGACGCGGTGGGCACCACGCTGGAATTCGTCACGCGCGACAGCCTCCCTCCGATTACGGATATGGTCGGCGGCGGTCCTTTCGGCCTGAAGCCGGGCGAATGGACCGACGACACTTCGATGGCGCTGTGTTTGGCCGATTCCCTGATCGCCAAGGACGGCGCGGTCGTGCCGCGCCATCTTCTGGCTCACTTCGTCAACTGGTGGCGCCATGGGCTGAATTCGGTGACCGGCGCCTGCTTCGATATAGGCATGGCCACGTTCGTTGCGCTGGACGCTTTCGAACGCAACGGCGCCCTCGAAAACAATGCCGACCCCGAATACCAGGCCAACGGCTCGATCATGCGCCTGGCGCCGGTGGTCCTGTGCGCCCGCTCGAGGAGCGATGCGGTCCGGCTTGCGCTGGCGCAGGGTCGTACGACCCACGCTGCGCCGGTACCGCAACGATGCTGCGGGCATCTGGCAGCGTTCCTCTGGGATATGATCGAGACAGGCAGAATACCGGGCGACCTCTCGGCCATGTCGACCCGCCAGCGTGAAGATATTTCGAGCGCCGGCCATGCTCCGGCGACGCTGGATGCCGCGTGCTGGTGCGTGGCGACGACCGACGATTTCAGATCCGCCGTACTGAAGGCAGCCAATCTGGGTGACGATGCAGACACGGTCGGCGCCGTGACCGGCCAGTTGGCCGGTGCGCTTTACGGGTTGTCGCGAATTCCGGCCGACTGGCTGGAAAAACTTGCCTGGCGGGACGACATCGTGGCGCGGGGCGAGAAGCTATGGCTGTTGCGCGGATCGACGGGCTAGAGCCGGTAGACATACATCACAAACGTCTCCGCCGTTCCATGCGGCTCTCGTCTCGCCTCGTAAAGTGCCCGTGCCGGTCCGTTGTCGGGCTCCGTCCCCGCCCAGGCCTCCTCGCAGCGATGCTCGCGGCCGATCTCGAACATGGCGTCGATCATCTGCCTGGCGATGCCTTGCCGCTGGAAAGGCGGCGCGACGCCGACTTCGTCGATGTAAAGCTCGGTCACCTTGTCCGGGTGGCGGTGGATGACGGCGGCGCACTGCGCTACCACGATTTCGTCAATTATCGCCACCATCATGAAATGGCCGGGCGAGGCCAGATAGGCGGCGAGCCGATCCGGCCGCACCGGCTCGTCGAACACCTCGTCGGCCACCCGCATCACAAGGGCGTCATCGCCGGGATGAAGCCTTCGGATTTCGACGTCCATTGTGAATTCTCCTCGGTCGGCTCACAAACTTTGACGTTTACGTAATTCCCGAAGCATCTAACCGATTGAAAACACTGGGCTCAAAATAACCGTTTGAATTTTGCTTCGGCCGGAGGTATTCGGTGCGGCTAATTCTCGCGGTTTCCCCGCATCCTTTCGGCCTCCCCGGCCACGTCACGGTCTCGTCATAGACAAGGGAAAACATCCTCACATGGCACGCAACAAGATAGCGCTCATCGGCTCGGGCATGATCGGCGGCACGCTCGCCCATATGATCGGCCTCAAGGACCTCGGCGACGTGGTGCTGTTCGATATCGCCGAGGGCATTCCGCAGGGCAAGGGCCTCGACATCGCGCAATCCTCGCCGGTCGACGGCTTCGACTCTCGCCTCACCGGCGTCAACGACTATGCCGGCATCGAGGGCGCGGATGTGTGCATCGTCACCGCCGGCGTGCCGCGCAAGCCGGGCATGAGCCGCGACGATCTTCTGGGCATCAACCTCAAGGTCATGGAGCAGGTCGGCGCCGGCCTCAAGAAGTACGCGCCAAAAGCCTTCGTCATCTGCATCACCAACCCGCTCGACGCCATGGTCTGGGCGCTGCAGAAGTTCTCGGGCCTGCCGACCAGCCATGTCGTCGGCATGGCCGGCGTGCTGGACTCGTCGCGTTTCCGCTACTTCCTGGCGGAAGAGTTCAAGGTTTCGGTCGAGGACGTCACCGCTTTCGTGCTCGGCGGCCATGGCGACTCGATGGTGCCGATGATCCGCTATTCGACGGTGGCCGGCATTCCGCTGCCCGACCTCGTCAAGATGGGCTGGACCTCGAAGGAGAAGCTCGATCAGATCGTGCAGCGCACCCGCGATGGCGGCGCCGAAATCGTCGGCCTGCTCAAGACCGGCTCGGCCTATTACGCGCCGGCCGCCTCCGCCATCTCGATGGCCGAAGCCTATCTCAAGGACAAGAAGCGCGTGCTGCCCTGCGCCGCGCACCTGTCGGGCCAGTATGGCGTCAAGGGCACCTATGTCGGCGTCCCGGTGGTGATCGGCGCCGGCGGTGTCGAGCGCGTCATCGAGATCGACCTGTCCAAGGCCGAGCAGAAGATGTTCGATAGCTCGGTCGCGGCGGTTCAGGGCCTGACCGAGGCCTGCACCAAGATCGCCCCGCATCTCGCCGGCAAGTAATCGTCCTCTCCGGAGATCAAGCGCATGAACATCCATGAGTATCAGGCCAAGGCGCTGCTGAAGACCTTCGGCGCGCCGGTGGCAAGCGGCGTTCCGGTGTTCAAGGCAAGCGAGGCGGAAGCCGCGGCAGCAGCGCTGCCCGGCCCGCTCTATGTCGTGAAGAGCCAGATCCATGCCGGCGGCCGCGGCAAGGGCAAGTTCAAGGAACTCGGCCCCGACGCCAAGGGCGGCGTGCGGCTGGCGAAGTCGGCGGCCGAAGTGGTCGCCAACACCAACGAGATGCTCGGCCACACGCTGGTCACCAAGCAGACCGGTCCTGCCGGCAAGCAGGTCAACCGCCTCTATATCGAGGACGGCGCCGACATCGCCCGCGAGCTCTATCTGTCGATCCTGGTCGACCGTTCGGTCGGCCGTATCGCCTTCGTCGTCTCGACCGAAGGCGGCATGGACATCGAGACGGTCGCGCATGACACGCCGGAAAAGATCGTCACCGTCGCCATAGACCCGGAAAAGGGCGTGACGGCCGATGACGTGAGGACGCTCAACGGCGCGCTGAAGCTCGACGGCGATGCGGCCAAGGACGGCGGCACGCTGTTCCCGATCCTCTACAAGGCCTTCGTCGAGAAGGACATGAGCCTGCTCGAGGTCAACCCGCTGATCGTCATGAAGGACGGCCATCTGCGCGTGCTCGACGCAAAGGTGTCGTTCGACAACAACGCATTGTTCCGCCACGCGGACGTGATGGAATTGCGTGACACCACCGAAGAGGACGAGAAGGAGATCGAGGCGTCGAAATACGACCTCGCCTATGTCGCGCTCGACGGCAATATCGGCTGCATGGTCAACGGCGCCGGGCTTGCCATGGCGACGATGGACATCATCAAGCTCTACGGCGCCGAGCCGGCTAACTTCCTCGACGTTGGCGGCGGCGCCTCCAAGGAAAAGGTCACGGCGGCGTTCAAGATCATCACCAAGGATCCGGCGGTCGAAGGCATCCTGATCAACATCTTCGGCGGCATCATGAAATGCGACGTCATCGCCGAAGGCGTGATCGCGGCCGTCAAGGAAGTGGGCCTCAAGGTGCCGTTGGTGGTGCGTCTGGAAGGCACCAATGCCGAGCTCGGCAAGAAGATCATCAATGACAGCGGCCTGAACGTCGTCTCGGCCGACGACCTGGACGACGCGGCCAAGAAGATCGTCAAGGCAGTGAAGGGTTAATCAAGGAGCGTCGAATTGGGTGGCTTCCCAATCCATTGGGAGGAAGAAGTCCAGAGTCTCGATCAGTCGGCCGTATGTCCGTATTCGACCGACGAAATCGAGCAATATCTCTGGTCGTGCCACTATCATTGGATGCTGGATGAAGAGCCGATGCACTACAAGGTGCACGGCGTGGTTGCCGAGCATACAGACGATGGGCGGCGTTTCTGGCTGCACCGGGCGTCGGACGAGGTTGGGCGTGAGTGGTACGTGGTCGTCGGAAGCGGAAGAAGCCCGTTCAAGCCCTCGATGAAGATGAGAGGTTGGATGTACGGCAAGGAGAACGATCTCAACCTGACACCCGACCATTTTTTAAGAGAAGAGATCGGTGAACAGCATGTTGCTGACGCCGGATGACAAAGGGAATGAGCGGATGCCTCCGCGCAAGATAAACCTGGTCGAGGCGGCGGACGCGAAGATCGCCAAGGTCTTCGATCCGCATATCGCCGGCGACGTGAATGACAGTCAGGCGAAGGTCGCCAAGTTCGGCGAGATCTTCGACTGGCACGCGCATGACAATGAGGACGAGGCCTTCCTCGTGCTGCGCGGCAGGATCGCCATCGATTTCCGCGACGGACCGGTCGAGCTCGGCGAGGGCGACTTCATCGTCGTGCCGCGCGGCGTCGAACATCGGCCGCGTTCGCTGACGGCAGAACCTGTCGTGCTGATGTTCGAGCCGGCGACGACCTTGAACACCGGCAATGCCAAGAGTGACCTCACCGTCACCGATCTGAAGCGGCTCTGAGCCATGAACGCCTTCTCCCTCTCGGACGGTCACCAACGCCTGCAGGCGCTGGTCGGCGCGTGGCGCGGCGAGGAAGAGGTCGCGGCCACGCAATGGACCGATGCCGGCACGGCGACTGCCGAAGTGCTGGCCGAGGCGCAGTTCGGCGGCCTGTTCGTGGTGCAACGCTATCGGCAGCGCCGCGACGGCACGGTTTCGTTCGGCGCGCACAATGTGTTCGGCTACGACCAGCAGAACGGCCTCGTCACCATGCATCAGTTCGACTCGATGGGGTTCGTGCCGGCGTCACCCGCCACCGGCATGTGGAACGGCAGCGAGCTTATGCTCGAACGGTCATCGCCTCGCGGCGCCGCCCGCGTTTCGTATGGTTTTGACGGCGCCGATACCTACCGCATGAAACTTCAGTTCAGACCCGCGGGCAGCGATGCCTGGCAAGACATGGTGAGCGGCCTCTACCGGCGCGTCTCGCCTTCCACGATCAACGGTTTTTAGAAAAGGGCCGCGATGTCCATTCTCATCGACAAGAATACCAAGGTGCTGGTGCAGGGTCTGACCGGCAAGACCGGCACGTTCCATACCGAGCAGGCGCTGGCCTATCACGGCACCAAGATGGTGGGGGGCATCCATCCGAAGAAGGGTGGCGAGACCTGGACCGGCTCGAAGGGCGAGACCCTGCCGATCTTCGCCACCGTCGCCGAGGGCAAGGCAAGGACCGGTGCCAACGCCTCGGTCATCTATGTGCCGCCGGCGGGCGCCGGCGAAGCCATCATCGAGGCGATCGAGGCCGAGATCCCGCTGATCGTCTGCATCACCGAAGGCATTCCGGTTATGGACATGGTCAAGGTCAAGGCGCGGCTCGACCGTTCGACCTCGCGGCTGATCGGCCCGAACTGCCCGGGCGTGCTGACGCCCGACGAATGCAAGATCGGCATCATGCCCGGCAACATCTTCCGCAAGGGATCGGTCGGCGTTGTTTCCCGCTCGGGAACGCTTACCTATGAGGCAGTCTTCCAGACCACCAATGTCGGCCTCGGCCAGACCACGGCGGTGGGCATCGGCGGCGACCCGGTCAAGGGCACCGAATTCATCGATGTGCTGGAGATGTTCCTCGCCGACGACGAGACCAAGTCGATCATCATGATCGGCGAGATCGGCGGCTCGGCCGAGGAAGACGCCGCGCAGTTCCTCAAGGACGAAGCCAAGCGCGGCCGCAAGAAACCGATGGCGGGCTTCATCGCCGGGCGCACGGCGCCGGTCGGCCGCACCATGGGCCATGCGGGCGCGGTGATCTCGGGCGGCAAGGGCGGCGCGGAAGACAAGATCGCGGCGATGGAATCGGCCGGGATAAAAGTTTCGCCGTCGCCGGCGCGTCTTGGGACGACGCTGGTCGAGGCGATCAAGGGTTAGTGAATAGTGCGTAGTGAATGGTGAATGGAAAGGACAAGTGAATAGCGGCGCCGTCTCGGGCCATTCACTATTCACCACTCACCATTCACTCCAAGAAGGAGACGGAGCCAGGCTCCGCTGAAACGACATGGCAAGGCAAGATCAGGCCAACGACCAATTCTCGCTCACCTCGTTCCTCTATGGCGGCAATGCCGATTATATCGACGCGCTCTACGCGGCCTATGAAGACAATCCGGCTTCCGTCGATCCGGAGTGGCAGGATTTCTTCGCGGCGCTGAAGGACGACGCGGGCGACGTCCGCAAGAACGCCAAGGGCGCCTCCTGGGCAAAGCCCTCCTGGCCGATGCAGGCCAATGGCGAGCTAGTCTCGGCGCTGGACGGCAATTGGGGCCTGGTCGAAAAGGCGATCGAAAAGAAGGTCAAGGAAAAGGCGGTCGTCAACGGCACCACGCTTTCCGACGCCGACGTGCACCAGGCGACGCGCGACTCCGTGCGCGCCATCATGATGATCCGCGCCTACCGCATGCGCGGCCATCTGCACGCCAATCTCGATCCGCTCGGCATCGCCAAGCCGCTCGAGGATTACAACGAGCTGTCGCCGGAGAATTACGGCTTCACCGAAGCCGACTACGACCGGCCGATCTTCCTCGACAATGTGCTGGGTCTCGAGTTCGGCACCATCCGGCAGATGCTGGACATCCTGACCCGCACCTATTGCTCGACGCTCGGCGTCGAGTTCATGCACATCTCCGACCCGGAAGAGAAGGCGTGGATCCAGGCGCGCATCGAAGGCGCCGACAAGGAGATCACCTTCACCCCCACCGGCAAGAAGGCGATCCTGTCGAAGCTGGTCGAGGCCGAGGGCTTCGAGCAATATATCGACGTCAAGTACAAGGGCACCAAGCGCTTCGGCCTCGACGGCGGTGAATCACTGATCCCGGCGTTGGAGCAGATCGTCAAGCGCGGCGGCCAGCTCGGCCTCAAGGAAATCGTGCTCGGCATGGCGCATCGCGGCCGCCTCAACGTGCTTTCCCAGGTGATGGCGAAGCCGCACCGCGCCATCTTCCACGAATTCAAGGGCGGCTCGGCCGCCCCCGACGAGGTCGAAGGCTCGGGCGACGTGAAGTACCATCTCGGCGCCTCGTCGGACCGCGAGTTCGACGGCAACAAGGTGCACCTGTCGCTGACCGCCAATCCCTCGCATCTGGAAATCGTCGACCCCGTGGTGATGGGCAAGGCGCGCGCCAAGCAGGACCAGTTCGCCGGCCGCGAGCGCGGCGAGGTCGTGCCGCTGTCGGAGCGCGCCAAGGTGATGCCGCTGCTTCTGCATGGCGACGCCGCCTTCGCCGGCCAGGGCGTTATCGCCGAGATCCTCGGCCTTTCGGGCCTGCGCGGCCATCGCGTCGCAGGCACGCTGCACGTCATCATCAACAACCAGATCGGCTTCACCACCAATCCGCGCTTCTCGCGCTCCTCGCCCTATCCGTCGGATGTGGCCAAGATGATCGAGGCGCCGATCTTCCACGTCAACGGCGACGATCCGGAAGCGGTGGTGCATGCGGCGAAGGTCGCGACCGAATTCCGCATGAAGTTCCACAAGCCGGTGGTGGTGGACATGTTCTGCTACCGCCGCTTCGGCCACAATGAAGGCGACGAGCCGGCCTTCACGCAGCCGATCATGTACCGCAACATCCGCACCCATAAGACGGTGGTGCAGGTCTATGCCGACCGGCTGATCGCCGAAGGCCACATCACCCAGGCCGAGGTCGACAAGATGCGGGCCGACTGGCGCGCGCATCTGGAAACCGAATGGGAAGTCGGCCAGAGCTACAAGCCGAACAAGGCCGACTGGCTGGACGGCGCGTGGTCGGGCCTGCGCACCGCCGACAACCAGGACGAACAGCGCCGCGGCAAGACCGCCGTGCCGGTGCGCACGCTGAAGGAGATCGGCAAGAAGCTGACCGAAGTGCCGAAGGATTTCGAGGCGCACAAGACGATCCTGCGCTTCCTCGAGAATCGCCGCCAGGCGATCGAGTCCGGCGAAGGCATCGACTGGTCGACGGCCGAGGCGCTGGCCTTCGGCGCCATCCTGCTCGACGGCAATCCGATCCGGCTTTCCGGCCAGGATTCGGAACGCGGCACCTTCTCGCAGCGCCATTCGGTGCTTTACGACCAGCGCGACGAGACCCGCTACATCCCGCTGAACAACCTGTCGGCGGCGCAGGCCGGCTATGAAGTCATCAACTCGATGCTGTCGGAAGAGGCGGTGCTCGGCTTCGAATATGGCTACAGCCTGGCAGAGCCCAAGGCGCTGACGCTGTGGGAAGCGCAGTTCGGCGATTTCGCCAACGGCGCCCAAGTGGTGTTCGACCAGTTCATCTCGTCGGGCGAGCGCAAGTGGCTGCGCATGTCGGGCCTCGTCTGTCTTTTGCCGCATGGCTATGAAGGCCAGGGGCCGGAACATTCGTCGGCGCGGCTGGAGCGCTTCCTGCAGCTTTGCGCCGAAGACAACATGCAGGTCGCCAACGTCACCACGCCGGCTAACTATTTCCACATCCTGCGCCGACAGCTGAAGCGCGACTTCCGCAAGCCGCTGATCCTGATGACGCCGAAGTCGCTGCTGCGCCACAAGCGGGCGGTGTCGACGCTGCCGGAGATGTCGGGCGAAAGTTCGTTCCACCGCCTGCTGTGGGACGACGCGCAGCTGTTGTCGAACCAGCCGATCAAGCTGGTCAAGGATTCCAAGATCCGCCGCGTCGTGCTGTGCTCGGGCAAGGTCTATTACGATCTCTACGAGGAGCGCGAGAAGCGCGGCATCAACGACATCTATCTGCTGCGCGTCGAGCAGCTCTATCCGTTCCCGGCCAAGGCGCTGATCACCGAGCTGTCACGCTTCCGCAATGCCGAAATGGTGTGGTGCCAGGAAGAGCCCAAGAACATGGGCGCCTGGTCGTTCATCGACCCGTATCTCGAATGGGTGCTGGCGCATATCGACGCCAAGCATCAGCGGGTGCGCTACACGGGACGGCCGGCCTCGGCTTCGCCGGCGACAGGGTTGATGTCGAAGCATCTCAGCCAGCTCGCCGCGTTGCTCGATGACGCGCTTGGTGAGTAGGCAGAGTTGGGCGAATAATCAGACCTGACGAAACAGACCTCGAGAAGACAACGGACAGGCACAATGGCTACCGAAATCCGCGTCCCCACCCTCGGCGAATCCGTCACCGAGGCGACCGTCGGCAAGTGGTTCAAGAAGGTCGGCGACGCGATCGCCGCCGATGAGCCGCTGGTCGAGCTCGAAACCGACAAGGTGACGGTGGAGGTGCCCGCCGCGGGCGCCGGAACGCTCTCCGAGATCACCGTCAAGGAAGGCGAGACGGTCAATGTCGGCGCGCTGCTCGGCTCGATTTCGGCAGGCGGCGCCGCCCCGGCCACCAAGCCGCAGGCGGTGGCGCAGGCGTCCAGCCCGGAAGCTGCTTCCACGGTCAAGCAGGCCGCGGCCGAGACCGCCAAGGTCGCCGGTGACGTCGGCGCCATCGAGCCGCGCTCCATGCCGCCGGCGCCTGCCGCTGCCAAATTGATCGCCGAAAACAATCTCGCGGTCGACCAGCTGTCGGGTTCCGGCAAGCGCGGCCAGGTGCTGAAGGGCGACGTGCTCGATGCCATCGCCAGGGGCGCGCCGTCGCAACCGGCCGAGACGCCGAAGGCCGCACCGGCCCCGATCGTCGCCCGCGCGCCGTCCATGGCCGAGGATGCGCCGCGGGAGGAGCGCGTGCGCATGACCAAGCTGCGCCAGACCATCGCGCGCCGCTTGAAGGAAGCGCAGTCGACCGCCGCCATGCTCACCACCTTCAACGAGGTGGATATGAGCGCGGTGATGGCGCTCAGGTCCAAATACAAGGACGTGTTCGAGAAGAAGCATGGCGTGAAGCTCGGCTTCATGGGCTTCTTCACCAAGGCGGTGACGCATGCGCTGAAGGAGATTCCGGCGGTCAATGCCGAGATCGACGGCACCGACATCATCTACAAGAATTTTGCCCATGTCGGCGTCGCCGTCGGCACCGACAAGGGCCTGGTGGTGCCGGTGGTGCGCGATGCCGACCAGATGTCCATTGCCGAGATCGAGAAGGAGATCGGACGCCTCGGCCTCGCGGCGCGCGACGGCAAGCTTTCGGTCGCCGACATGCAGGGCGGGACGTTCACGATTTCCAATGGCGGCGTCTATGGCTCGCTGATGTCGACGCCGATCCTGAATGCACCACAGTCGGGCATTCTCGGCATGCACAAGATCCAGGACCGGCCGATGGTGGTCGGCGGCCAGATCGTCATCCGTCCGATGATGTATCTAGCGCTGAGCTACGATCACCGTATCGTCGACGGCAAGGAAGCGGTGACCTTCCTGGTGCGCGTCAAGGAAAGCCTGGAGGATCCCGAGCGGCTGGTGCTCGATCTGTGATCGGGCAGCGCGCGCCGTGAGCGGCTGGCTGGAGCACTTAGGGTTCGGGCTGGGCCGGGCGGCGCGAAGCCTGAGGCGGCGGATTGTCCGGCAAAGCATTGTCGTGGTCGGCCTGTCCACCGCCATTCCTTCGCTGGCCGTCGCCGCAGATTGGGACGCGGCAACAGCCAGCAGCAATTTCGGCGTCTTCGCGCTCAGCGACGTGCAATTGGCGGAGCGCAAGATCACCGCTACGCCGATCGGCGAGCTCGAGCTTCCGACGGGCGAGATCATCGCCTGCGATCCGCTGATCACGAACGACGACTGGCCGGCGCTGGCCCGCAGGGTGAAGCCCGGCCGTTATCCGGTCACGCTGTTCGAGGCGCAGGGCCGCGTCGCCGCGGCATTCCTTCGCTTCCGTTCCGGCGTCCCGGTGCGCTGGGAACTCGCCATCCTGCCCGGACAGGATGTTTCGACGCTGAATGGCGACGAAATCTTCGGCTATCCCGTCGATGCCGGCCTGGGCTCGTTCATGGACAAGGCCGCGATGGGCTTGATGATGGCCGCCCAGAACAAGCTCAAACCCGATCAGAACTACTATGACGACGTACTGGCCGACGAGTTCGCGCCCAACCAGGACCGGTTCGTCATGCACCATCCGGACGCCGGCAGCCCCGTCAACATCGCGATGTTCTGGAGCGGCTGGGGCGATGGCTTCTACCCGTCCTTCTGGGGATTGGACGCTGCCGGCGAGCCGGTGGTCCTGATGACCGATTTCGGCGTGCTCGAAAACGCCGACGGCCGCGCAGGCGACCAGGCCAAATGATGACGAATGCCGCCTCGCCCCGGATGGCCGACTCCGCCAAGCCCATCGACCTGTTCGAGCTTGTAACGACAGGCCGGGCGGGGCCTCTCGAACTTGGCAGAAGCAGTCGTGAAACGGTTCGAGGCTTAATCGATCCCGAGGATGTGCGGGCGGATAATCATTTTCGCCACGAGGACACCGAGTCGGCTTGGTGCATCTATGGTCGCAATTGCGAGTTCTTCTTCAGCCCCGATTTTCGTCTGAGATCGATTAGCGTCGAGCCCGTCTTCGGGAGATTGCAGCCGGGTGGAATGATGGCGACCTGGTATGGCCATCTCGACGTCGACGTGGGCCGGCATCCCGTGACCTTCGCTGGCACGAGCCCGATAGAAATACATACCTTGCCCAAGGCATTGCAATTCCTGAACAAGAGCGACTTTAAATGGGCAATCGGCGGCGGTCGCGAGCGCGACGTCTATATCGAGCTGGCGGAGAGTACTCGCGTCCTGACCCTCAAATATGAGGTGAACGCGATTCCGGTCGACGGGAAGGACAATGTCGCGTTCGCGATAGATTATTTTCTTTCGACAATCTTCATCCTCGATCAAGCTGTTCAAGGCGGATAGCGGTGACGATCTGCTCTTTCTTATTCGAAAGCCTTTCGACCGCATCGATAGCGGTCGGCATGACGATGATCCCGGCGGCCGCCCAGGCCGCCTGCCCAATCCAGCTCGCCGTCTACGGCGAGGCCAAGAGCGGCGCCGAGATCGATTTCACCCCGGCCGGTACCTCGGCAACGATCACCAACGCTTTCCGCATGATCCTCGACAACAATGTCGTGCTCGACGGCATCGCGATGTGGACCGAAGGCTCGGCCGCGCGGCCGCATGGCTCGCTGATGTACAAATGCCCGACCGGCGACGTCACCGGCGACGAACTCGCCGCCTGCACGGTCTGGGAAGGCGTCATCTACAGCGCCGATGACAAGGGCGGCGTCGGCCTGCTGCCGGCCGAAGGTGCCGATGCGCCGAAAAACCTGATCTTCCCCGATCTCGGGCCATCGCTCGAAATGTCGGCCGCTTATGGTCCCGCCGGCTTTTCGAAAGTGCCATGGGACATCTTCGTGCTGAAAGGCTGCCAGGAATGAGCGCGGGCAAAAAGACGCTGCTGGTCACCGGCGGCAGCCGCGGCATCGGCGCCGCCATCTGCCGGCAGGCGAGCGAGGCCGGCTACCGCGTGGCGGTCAACTACGTCTCCAACCAGGCGGCTGCGGATGCGCTGGTCGCCGAGCTCAGGGCCGCGGGCGGCGATGCCTTCGCGGTCAAGGGCGATGTCGGCAGCGAGGCCGATGTCCTCGCGATGTTCGGGGCGGTGGACCGGGCCTTCGGCCGGCTCGACGCCTTCGTCAACAATGCCGGCATCGTCGACCTCAAGGCGCGGGTCGACGAGATGAGCGCCGAGCGGGTCGAGCGCATGATGCGCATCAACGTCGTCGGCTCGTTCCTGTGCGCCCGCGAAGCGGTGAAGCGCATGTCGACACGGCATGGCGGCAAGGGCGGCGCCATCGTCAACATATCGTCCGCTGCCGCAAGGCTCGGCTCGCCCGGCGAGTATGTCGACTACGCCGCCTCCAAGGGCGCGATCGATACGCTGACGATCGGCCTGGCGCGCGAGGTGGTGCTGGAAGGCATTCGCGTCAACGCGGTCAGCCCCGGCATCACCGAGACCGAAATCCATGCCTCGGGCGGTCAGCCGGATCGCGTGGCGCGGATGCAGGACCTGCTGCCGATGAAACGCGCGGGCACCTCGGATGAAGTCGCGAGCGCGGTTCTCTATCTTCTGTCGGACGCGGCCTCCTATATAACGGGCGCGATCCTGAATGTGAGCGGCGGCCGCTAGGCGCCAAAGCAAAGGACAAGACTATGGCTTATGACGTCGTTATCATCGGATCGGGACCGGGCGGCTATGTCTGCGCCATCAAGGCGGCGCAGCTCGGGCTGAAGACGGCGGTGGTCGAGAAGAACGCCACCTTCGGCGGCACCTGCCTCAACATCGGCTGCATCCCGTCGAAGGCGCTGCTCTACGCCTCCGAGATGTTCGCCGAGGCCGGCCACGCCTTCGATACGCTGGGCGTCGAGATACCGGCGCCCAAGCTCAACCTGAAGAAGATGATGGCGCACAAGGACACGACGGTCGCCGCCAACGTCAACGGCGTCGCCTTCCTGTTCAAGAAGAACAAGATCGACAGCTTCCGCGGCACCGGCAAGGTGGTCGGCGCCGGCAAGGTCTCGGTGACGGGCGAGGACGGCAAGGTCGAGGAGATCGAGACCAAGAACATCGTCATCGCCACCGGCTCGGACGTCGCCGGCATTCCGGGCGTCAAGGTCGATTTCGACGAGAAGGTGATCGTGTCTTCCACCGGCGCGCTGTCTCTGGCCAAGGTGCCCGCCAACCTCGTGGTGGTCGGCGGCGGCGTCATCGGGTTGGAGCTCGGCTCGGTGTGGGCCAGGCTCGGCGCCAAGGTCACGGTCGTCGAATTCCTCGACACCATCCTCGGCGGCATGGATGGCGAGGTATCGAAACAGTTCCAGCGCCTGCTGTCGAAGCAGGGTTTCGAGTTCAAGCTCGGCGCCAAGGTCACCGGCGTCGCCAAGGCCAAGAAGGGCGCGGCGGTCACCTTCGAGCCGGCCAAGGGCGGCGCCACCGAAACCATCGAGGCGGATGTCGTGCTGGTTTCCACCGGACGCCGCCCCTATGCGAACAGCCTGGGGCTGAAGGAAGCCGGCGTCGAAATGGACGAGCGCGGTCGGGTCAAGACGGACGCGCATTTGAGGACCAACGTACCGGGCATCTATGCCATCGGCGACGTGATTGCCGGGCCGATGCTGGCGCACAAGGCCGAGGACGAAGGCGTGGCGGTGGCCGAGACGATCGCCGGCCAGGCCGGCCACGTGAACTACGACGTCATTCCGAGCGTCGTCTACACCAGCCCGGAGATCGCCTCGGTCGGCAAGACCGAGGAAGAGCTGAAGAAGGCCGGCATCGACTACAAGGTGGGCAAGTTTCCGTTCAGCGCCAATGGCCGCGCGCGCGCCATGCTGCACACCGACGGTTTCGTGAAGATCCTGGCCGACAAGCAAAGCGACCGTGTGCTCGGCGTCCATATCGTCGGCTTCGGCGCCGGCGAGATGATCCACGAAGCGGCGGTGCTGATGGAGTTCGGCGGCTCCTCGGAAGATCTCGCCCGCACCTGCCACGCGCATCCGACGATGTCCGAAGCGGTGAAGGAAGCGGCGCTGGCGACGTTCTTCAAGCCGATTCATATCTAGGCGCGCGGTACGCGCCGGCTGCGGTTGCCACCAAACGAAAACGGCCCGCCTTTCGGCGGGCCGTTCGTTGTTGAGCTGTAGCCCGATTACTGAGCCGGCGCCGGTGCAGGAGCTGGCGCAGGGGCCGGTGCAGGGGCCGGTGCGGGAGCCGGGGCTGGCGCGGGAGCCGGGGCAGGTGCCGGAGCGGGCGCAGGCGCTGGAGCCGGCGTTGCCGGCGCCGGAGCCGGGGTGCTGGCGGCCGGCGGCTCAGCCGGGGCCGGGGCATGCTCGCCGCCGCTTCTGCCAAATACATAATACGCAACAATGGCCAGGATAATGACAACTAGGGCGATCAGCCACCCGCTGCCGCCGCCACCCGACTTGGGAGGCGTGCTCGAAGGAGTGAAGGGGTCGTTAGGGTTCGCCATGAAACGTGTCCTCCTTGGATGAAAGCATCAAAATAACAGCCATCAACGCGCGGATCCCGCAATGGGTTTCACACAAACGGACCGAAAGCGCTGAAAAAACGGCGTTTTCGGGCCCGCCAATCGCCAGTCGACTCAGTTGACGACGGTAACAGTATACCCTGCCTTGCGAAAATCCTCGACCAGTCCTTCCGAGCCGGGCAGATGCATGGCGCCAACCGCCATGAAGACGTTGCCTTTGGCCAAAATCGGACCGGCATGCGCCGCCATCACCTTGTTGCGGCTGGTGATCATCGTCTCCTCGAAGGCGGTATAGCCGGCCTTGTCGTCCGAGGAGTCCGGCAGCACGGCCTTGAACAGCGGCCAGAACATGCCGACCTCGCCACGCTGGTAGAGCACGATCATCGTCTCGTTGACGTCGTTCACCTTGTCGCCGAGCTTCATCGTCTCGACCAGGCTCTTCATATGGAATTCGAGCGGCAGCGAGGCCATGGCGCGCAGCTGATCGACAGCGGTCTCGAGGCCTTCGACGTCTTTGCCCAGAACCTTGGCGTCCGAAGCGAGCTTGACGTCCAGCACGGGATCGCCGGCGGCCTGGCGCGCCACCTCGCAGGCCGGCAGCGCCATCATCGCCGACAGGATCCACGGCTTCATCTTGGCGACCGTCGCTGGCGGAATGCCGCGGGCATCGAGCCCCTTGTTCAACGCCGCCGCATCCTCGGGCGACAACAGCGAGGAGAGCGTGGTGTTGTCGGTGAACATCATCAGGCCGGGCTCGCTGGCCATGGCGGCCATCATCTTGGCCTTGTCCATCGCATCGGTGGTTTCGATGATGATGGTGCCGGCGCCGTCATAGGCCTTCTTCGCAGCGGCCGGCAGCGTGGTGACGCGCGTGTCGGTCATGTGCATGGTGCCGAACAGATAGGACGGTTTTTCGCCCGGCTTTTCCAGCTTCCACAACAGGCCCTTGCCGTTGGGAACGGCCGCTGCTTCGGTCTCGACCTTCTTGAAGGCGGCGGGATCGCTCTTTTCCAGCGCGGTCAACAGATCGGTGCCGGCGCAATTCGGTGCCTCGGCATGCGCCCGGCCGGCGAGCAGCAGAACGACGAGGAAAGACAGGAAAAACAGCAGGTTGAGCGCTGCGAGCAGCTTCAACGAGACAAGGGCCGCGCGGTCGGCGATGGCGATGACGCGTTTCATGAGGAAGCGTCTTACCCGGCAAAAGCGGCAAAACGGTTAATCGGGAGAATGAAATTGTTTCCGCTGCTGTCAGTCTTAACAACAGCTTGAGGTGTCCGATGAAATGTCCTGACGATTAGCCGAAACGCCCATCGCGTCGGCGGTTTTACGCCCTCGGATGCGCCCGCTCGTAAATATCGAGCAGCCTTGCCGTATCGACGGCGGTATAGATCTGGGTGGTCGACAGGCTGGCGTGGCCGAGCAGTTCCTGGATGGTGCGCAGGTCGCCGCCGCGGCCGAGCAAGTGAGTGGCGAAAGAATGGCGCAGCGCATGCGGGGTCGCCGTGTCCGGCAGGTTCAGCGCCGAACGCAGCTTCGCCATCTCGCGCTGGATGATGGCCGGGTTGAGTGGGCCGCCTCGGGCGCCTCGGAACAGCAGGCCCTTGGGGTCGATGTGGAAGGGACAGAGCCGGCGATATTCGGCAACCGCGTTGCGGGCCACCGGCAGCACCGGCACCAGCCGCGTCTTGCCGCCCTTGCCGGTGACGCGCAGCACGGTGTCGTCTTCCGAAGCGAGATCGGCGCCGGCCAACCCCAGCGCCTCCGAAATGCGCAGGCCGGAACCGTAGAGCAGCGTCAGCACCGCGGCATTGCGGGCGGCGATCCAGGGCTCATCCGCGAGTTGGCCTTCGACGGCCACGACCTGCCTGGCGTCGCTTGCCGTCAACGGCTTTGGCAGCGATTTCGGCTGGCGCGGGGCGCGAAGTGCGGCCGCGCCCGCGGCATTGACCATGCCGCGCCGTTCGAGAAAGCGCAGCAGCGAGCGGATGCCGGCAAGGCCGCGCCCCAGCGTGCGGGCGCCGGCGCCGTCATTGCGGCGCTTGGCGAGGAAGCCGCGCAGATCGGCCGGGCGCAGGTCGGCGATGTCGGAAATACCCGGCGGGCCTCCGCAATGCCCGGTCAGGAAATGCAGGAACTGGCGAGTGTCGCGCTCATAGGCCTCGACCGTCTCCGGCGACAGCCGGCGCTCACGCGCCAGCGTCTTCAGCCAGGTCTCGCGCGCCGCCTGTAGGTCGGACTTTGCCGGGATGAGGAATTCCTGCATCGCGGCAGTTTCAGGCATGCGGGTTAGGAAGCGGTGAAGAGGCGGTCATTGAAATGACGGGCTCAGGGGGATAGAGCAGGGCAAAGGAAGCGCGCCGATGTCGAAGCTCGAAAACCCCGTACAGATGGCCGTTATCGGTGCCGCGCACGGCATCAAGGGCGAATTGCGGGTGAAGACCTTCACCGGCGATCCGCTGGCGCTGGCCGATTACGGCCCGCTCTATGCCAAGGACGGGCGCGCCTTCCATATCAACGATATCAGGCCGGCGGGCACCGTCGTCGTCGTGCGCTTCAAGGGCATCGGTGACCGCAACGCCGCCGAGGCTTTGGCCGGCACCGAGCTTTTCGTCGACCGGTCAGTGCTGCCGGACGACGGCGAGGAAGACGAGTTCTATCACGCCGATCTCATCGGCCTCGATGTCAGGGACGATACCGGCGTCATCGGCAAGGTCGTCGCCGTGCATAATTTCGGTGGCGGCGACATCCTCGATGTCACGCTTGCCGGCCGCAAGGGCGTGCTCATCCCGTTCACGCAGGCCGCGGTGCCGCATGTGTCGATCGCCGACGGATTCGTCGAGATCAACCCGATGGCGGCGGGCCTGGTCGAGGATGAGGAAGATGGCACGGCGCTGGGCCGTTCCGGCTTCGATCCGAAGGGCAGGCCGCGCGGACCGAAGGATGCCGGGGGCAACCGTTGAGCTTTGCCGCCTCGGTGCTGACGCTCTATCCGGAGATGTTTCCGGGCGCGCTCGGCCTGTCGCTGGCCGGCCGGGCGCTGGAGGCCGGGACATGGTCGCTGGAAGCGATCCAGATCCGCGATTTCGCCACCGACAAGCACCGCACCGTCGACGACACGCCGGCCGGCGGCGGCGCCGGCATGGTGATGCGCGCCGACGTTTTGGCCAAGGCCATCGACCAGGCCTCGCCGCCGGGCGATCCGCGCCCGCGCCTGCTGATGAGCCCGCGCGGCAAGCCGCTGACGCAGGCGCGCGTGCGCCAACTGGCAGACGGTCCGGGCGCGGTGATCCTGTGCGGCCGCTTCGAAGGCGTCGACCAGCGGCTGATCGAGGCACGCGGGCTGGAGGAGGTCTCGATCGGCGATTTCATCCTGTCCGGCGGCGAGCCGGCAGCGCTCGTGCTGCTCGACGCCGTGGTGCGGCTCTTGCCCGGCGTCATGGGCAATGCCGTGTCGGGCGAGGAAGAGAGTTTCGAGAACGGCCTGCTCGAGCATCCGCACTACACGCGGCCGCAGGAATTCGAGGGCCTGCCAATCCCCGAGGTGCTGATCTCCGGCAATCACAAGAAGATTGTCGCATGGCGACGCGCCGAGGCCGAGAAGCTGACGCGGGAGCGGCGGCCGGATCTGCCTGGTGTTCAGCCCTTGGTGAAATAGTAGAACGCCAGGAACAGGCCGACGGCGACGACGAAGCCGCGAACCACGCCTTGCGGCACACGCTTGGCGATCCAGACGCCGGCATAGCCGCCCAACGCGCCGCCGGGGATCATGACGATCGCCTGCGGCCAGGCGACGACACCGCCCCAGACGAAGACCAGGATGGCGATGGCCGCGATGACCACGGCCAGCATGTTCTTCAGCGCGTTGAGCTTGTGGTAGTCGCCGGCCTGCGTCAGGCCGAGCGTCGCCAGCATCATCACGCCCATGCCGGCGCCGAAGAAGCGGCCATAGATGGAGGTCGCGAATTGCGCCAGCGACCCGGCGAGCGAGCCGACCGAGGCCTGGTGCTCCGGTCCGGCCGTCGGTTTCAGCCATGGCCCGGCGGCAAACAGCGCGGTCGCGGCGATCAGCAGCCAGGGCACCAGCGCGCGGAAAGACGGATTGGAGAGCGCAAGCAAGATGAGCGAGCCGGCCAGCGCTCCTAAGGCGGAAATTGCGCAAAGCAGCAGCGCCTGGCGCCAGAAATGCCTGATGTCGTCGAGATAGGCGAGCGTCGAGGTGATGTAGCCTGGAAACTGCGTCACCGAGGAGGTGGCGTTGGCGACGATCGGCGGCACGCCGACCAGCGTCATGGCGCCGAAAGTGACGAAGGTGCCGCCGCCGGCGACGGCGTTGACCGCGCCGGAGACAAAACCGGCGAGAAAGAGCAGGGCGGCATCGAAAAAACTCATTTCCCCGCTTAGAAAGCTTGCGCGGCGCGCGCAACCCGGCACGGCGGCAATGTCATGGGGCCATCGACCGCAAAAAAGTATGCCTCAAAGTCCCCTTTTTTGATGCATGTCGTCGTCCCAGAACCGCGCACACTTCTGGGCGACATGCATTTGGGCGTGACAAAGCGGCAAAATGGCTGTATGTCGCCGCCCGAACCGGAAGAACGATCTTGCGAGACGCTCCTTCCGGCCCGTCAACAAGTGCGGTGTAGTCGTCCCTGCCTGATGTTTCGACAAAGGGCATAGCCGAGCGGTCAATGGAACTGCAAGGCGAGTCGAGGACGCTCTGACTGTCGGAAGAACAAGAAGAGGATTTTTGAGATGGATCTCATCCGTCAGCTCGAGGCCGAACAGGCCGCCAAGATCGAAGCCAAGCGCAAGCTGCCCGAATTCCAGCCGGGCGACACCGTGCGCGTCCAGGTGCGCGTCACCGAAGGCACCCGCACCCGCGTCCAGGCCTATGAGGGCGTCGTCATCGCCCGCTCCGGCTCCGGCTTCCAGGAGAATTTCACCGTCCGCAAGATTTCCTACGGCGAAGGCGTCGAGCGCGTGTTCCCCGTCTACTCGCCGATGGTCGAGGGTGTCGAGATCGTGCGCCGCGGCAAGGTGCGCCGCGCCAAGCTCTATTATCTGCGTGACCGTCGCGGCAAGTCGGCCCGCATTTCGGAAAACACCGGCGTGCGCGCCCGCAAGCTGAACGACGAAGAGCGTGATGCTTTGGCCGCCGAGCGCGCCCGCATCGAGGCCGAGAAGGTCGCCGCCGCCCAGGCGCTGGCCGCCGAGACGGCTGCCAAGGAAGCCGCCGAGAAGAAGGCCGCCGCCGAGGCTGCTGCTTCGGCCGAGTAGGCTTTCAGCGGGACAGGTTCTGGAAAGGCGGCTTCGGCCGCCTTTTTCATTTTCACCGAGCTGTGATCGCTTGCTGCAGGAAAATCGCCTCGCCGTCGTTGACAAGTAATTATCTTGTACACTAAATAATCGTGTACAAATCAAAAAGGAGACGAAGATGTCGGCACTTTACAGCACCAAGGCGCATGTTACCGGCGGCCGCGCCGGGCATGGCGAGACCAGCGACGGCCTGCTCAAGGTCGATCTGGCAATGCCGAAGGAACTCGGCGGCAAGGGCGGCGCCACCAATCCCGAACAGCTCTTCGCCGTCGGCTATGCGGCCTGCTTCGAGAGCGCGGTGCGCTTCATTGCGCGCCAGCAGAAGCTGCCGCTGCAAGATGCCTCAGTCACCTCCACGGTCAGCCTCTATCCGAACGACAAGGGCGGCTTCAGGCTCGGCGTCGCGCTGGCGGCCGAGATCAAGGGGCTTGATCAGGCGGGCGCCGAGGCGCTTGTATCGGAAGCGCACAAGATCTGCCCCTATTCCAACGCCATCCGGGGCAATATCGATGTGGCGTTGTCCACCACGGCGCTTCCGGCAAAGGCAGTATGACGACGACAACCGAAACCATGACCAAGCAAGTCCCGGCGCCAGACGCCGGGGCTATCGCCGTGCCGCGCCTCGACCAGCAGCTCTGCTTCGCGCTCTATTCGGCCAGCGGACTGATGACCAAGCTCTACCGGCCGCTGCTCGATCCGCTCGGCCTCACTTATCCGCAATATCTGGCGATGCTGGCGCTGTGGCAGCATTCGCCGAGCACAATCGGCGAGCTTGGCGCGGCCTTGGGTCTCGATTCGGCGACGCTGACGCCGCTGATCAAGCGCATGGAAGCGGGCGGTCTCGTGACGCGCCGGCGCGATGCCGCCGACGAGCGCCGGGTGCTGGTCGAGCCGACCGCCAAGGGCGAGGCGCTGCGCGCGAAGATGAAGGACGTGCAGGAAGGGCTCAGCTGCGCCATGCCGCTGGAGCGGGCCGAGCTCAAGGCCCTGCACGGCACGCTGACGCGGCTGGTCGCCGGGCTGCGTGAGGCTACGGCCGGTCAGGACTGATCGCGGCACAGTCATCCTCGAAACCATCCCCGAAGAGCATTGATTTGCGTCTTGGCGCGCCGCGGCGGTGCGGACCGGCTTGCAAGGCGCTTGCGGCAAGTTAAAGTCGGCGCCGGATTTTTCCCAGGCCGCAAAAATTGCAGCGCGGTCGCACCTTCGGAGATTTGTCATGACCAAGTCGAAATTGCTGCTGGCCGCCATGGTGGCCTGCCTTCTCGCGCCTGTCGTCGCGCTCGCCGACAACTTGCCCGATCTCGGCGGCAAAAAGGTCGTGGTGGTGACGGAGAATGCCTATCCGCCGCTGCAGTTCATCGACAAGAAGACCGGCAAGCAGATCGGCTGGGAATATGACGCGATGGACGAGATCGCCAAACGGCTGAATTTCAAGGTCGAATACCAGAACACCTCCTGGGACGCGATGATCCAGGCGGTTTCCGACAACCAGTACAACATCGGCATGACCGGCATCACCATCAAGGACGACCGCAAGGAGAAGGTCGACTTTTCCGATCCCTATATGCGCTCGGAGCAGTTCATGCTGGTGCGCGGCGACGAAAGCCGCTTCACCGACGCCAAGAGCTTCGGCGCCTTCAAGGACGGGCTGATCGGCGCCCAGCCCGGCACCACGCCCTTCTACACCGCCGTCTACAGCGTGCTCGACGGCAACGAGCAGAACCCGCGCATAAAACTGTTCGAGACGTTCGGCGCGACCGTGCAGGCGCTGAAAACGGGCGACGTCGACGTGGTGCTGACCGACGGCACCGCCGGCCAGGGCTATGTCGATGCCTCCGAAGGCAAGCTGAAGCTGATCGGCGGGCCGCTCGGCACCGAGGATTTCGGCTTTATCTTCCCGAAGGGCTCGGACCTGGTGAAACCGGTCAACGCCGCGATCGCCGCGCTCAAGGCCGATGGCACTTTCGACAAGCTCAACAAGAAGTGGTTCCTCGACTATAAGATGGGGCAGTAGGCTCGTCTTGGTAAGCGCAGTGGGTTTGCAGGAAATCGCGCTGACATTGCGCCAAGGCCCTCCTCTCTGCCCTGCCGGGCATCTCCCCCTCAAGGGGGGAGATTGGCAACTCGACCGACGGTGCTCTTCATTCAACGTTGGTGATTGGCGAAGGCCAATGCGACGCTCGATCTCCCCCCTTGAGGGGGAGATGGCCGGCAGGCCAGAGAGGGGGGCCCGGGCACTGCCCTTTCGGGACTTCCTGTCAGGCGAAACCGCCTAATGGCCGCCACATCATCCACCACCAAGCCCGAATTCCCCTGGTGGCTTGCCGCGGCGCTCGTCCTTGCGCTCGCGGCCGCCCTCGCCATCGCGTCCAGCGATCTCTACGCGCAGGTCTTCGCCACCGTCGCCAAGGGAATCGGCATCACCATCTTCGTCACTGCGGTCGCCTTCGCGCTGGCCTCGGCGCTCGGGCTCGGCATCGCGCTGATGGCGCTGTCGGGATCGCAGTGGCTGCGCCAGATCGCGCGCTTCTATGTCGAGATCATCCGCGGCGTGCCGATCCTGGTGCTGTTGTTCTGGATCGCCTTTGCCGGCGCGCCGGCCTTTGTCGCGGCCTGGAATGCGCTGACCGCGCCGCTGCAGAGCGCCGGGCTCATCGGCGAACTGCTGGTGCGCGACGTCTCGCTTCTGTGGCGCGCCATCATGGCGCTGACCATCGGCTATTCGGCCTTCATCTCGGAAGTGTTCCGCGCCGGCATCCAGTCGGTCGAGCGGGGCCAGATCGAGGCCGCCAAGGCGCTCGGGCTGGGCCGCGTGCAGCGCTTTCGGCTGATCGTGTTCCCGCAGGCGATCCGCACCATCCTGCCGCCACTCGGCAACGACTTCGTCGCCATGGTCAAGGATTCCTCCTTGGTCTCGGTGCTCGGCGTCGCCGACATCACCCAGATCGGCAAGGTCTATGCGGCGGGCTCGTTCCGCTTCTTCGAGACCTACTCGATCGTCGCCTATATCTACCTGATCCTCACCGTCGGCCTGTCGCTGGCGTTGCGGGCGCTGGAGCAGCGGCTGCGCCGGCAGCATCAGGAATAGCCGGCTGGCAAAGTCCACGCTACGATCCTTCCGCTGAACATCGCGGAGGAGACGCCCCATGAATTTCGACAAGGCCAATGCGGCGCTGGACTCCGTCTACACGGCCGATACGCCGGAAGGGCTGGCCAAGGCCTATGCCGACTGGGCGGCGACCTACGACAGCGAGACCGCCTCGCTCGGCTACCTGCTGCCGTTCCTGATCACCGCCTGGGTGGCGCGGCATGTGCCAACCGGCGAAGGCCCGCTGCTCGACGCCGGCTGCGGCACGGGGCTGTCGGGGCCGTCACTGAAGGCGCTGGGGTATGGCGACATCGCCGGGCTCGATCTTTCCGACGACATGCTGAAGCTCGCCGGCAGCCGCAATGCCTATGGCGAGCTAAAGAAGGCGATGCTCGGCGGGCCGCTGCCCTGGCCCGACCGTCATTTCCGCGCATTCTTCTCGACCGGTGTCTTCACTATCGGCCATGCGCCGGCTGCCGGTCTGCACGAGCTGGTGCGCATCACGAAGCAAGGCGGCCACGCCATCTTCACCGTGCGCGACCAGGTTTTCGAGAGCGGCGGTTTTCAAGCTGTGTTTGACGAGCTGGAGCGCGCGGGGAAATGGCGCCTGGTCGAGCAAAGCCCGTGGTTCCGCTGCTACGCCATCGGCGATCCGGAAGCGTTGGTGAAGACGTTCGTGTTCGAGGTGGTGTGAGCTGCTAGTTCCCGACCTCGGCTCCCTTCCTCTCCCTCCGGAGGGGGGAGAGGTGGCGCTGCGAAGCAGCGACGGAGTGGGGGAAGGCGGTCCACAAACGCGCCGCCGCTGACAACTCGCGCCAGAGCCCCGATCAAACCGAGCCATTGCTCAGTCGAAGTAACAAAGGCCGCGCCAGGTCGACCCCCCACTCCGTCGAGCTTCGCTCGACACCTCTCCCCCGATCGACGGGGGAGAGGAAGGGCGCACGGCCAAGCCGCAATTGCCGAAAAGCCAAAACATTGCTATCTACCCCGCCATGGAGAAGCTTTTCAGCGATCCGGCCTACAAGGGTTTCGTGCTGCAGGACAGAAAGCGCCTGCCGTCGCGTTTCTCCGCGCGGGTCTGTGGCGCGCTCACCAGCCGACTTAGCCAGGCCGACTGATCGCAGTCGTCGCGCTGGACCGCCGGCGCCAGCTTTTCCCATTCTCGTATCGACGGATTTACGCACATGAGCGCACCGCGCACCCTCTACGACAAGATCTTCGACGACCATACGGTCGACCGCCAGGACGACGGCACCTGCTTGCTCTATATCGACCGCCACCTCGTGCATGAGGTCACCAGCCCGCAGGCCTTCGAGGGCCTGCGCATGAGCGGCAGAAAAGTTCGGCATCCGGAAAAGACGCTGGCCGTGGTCGACCACAACGTGTCGACCTCGCCCGAACGCAAGTTCGGCATCAAGAACGAGGAAAGCCGCATCCAGGTCGAGGCGCTGGCCAAGAACGCCAAGGATTTCGGCATCGAATATTATTCCGAGAACGATATCCGCCAAGGCATCGTCCACATCATCGGGCCGGAGCAGGGTTTCACGCTGCCCGGCATGACCATCGTCTGCGGGGACAGTCATACCTCGACGCATGGTGCTTTTGGAGCATTGGCGCACGGCATCGGCACGTCGGAGGTCGAGCATGTGCTGGCGACGCAGACGCTGATCCAGCGCAAGGCCAAGAACATGCTGGTGCGCGTCGACGGCCAGCTGCCGGAAGGCGTCACCGCCAAGGACATCATCCTGGCCATCATCGGCGAGATCGGCACCGCCGGCGGCACCGGCTACGTCATCGAATATGCCGGCGAAGCGATCCGCTCGCTGTCGATGGAAGGCCGCATGACGATCTGCAACATGTCGATCGAGGGCGGTGCTCGCGCCGGCCTGATCGCGCCGGACGAGACCACCTTCGCCTATGTCAAGGACAAGCCGCGCGCGCCGAAGGGCGCGGCGTGGGACGCGGCACTCGCCTATTGGAAGACGTTGCATTCGGATGAAGGCGCGCATTTCGACAAGGTGGTCGTGCTCGACGCGCAGAAACTGCCGCCGATCGTCTCCTGGGGCTCCTCGCCCGAGGACGTCGTCTCGGTGCAAGGCATCGTGCCCAATCCGCAAGAGATCACGGACGAGAACAAGCGCAGCTCGAAGATCCGCGCGCTCGACTATATGGGGCTGACGCCGGGGACCAAGATCACCGACATCGAGCTCGACCGCGTGTTCATCGGCTCGTGCACCAATGGCCGCATCGAGGACCTGCGCGCCGCCGCCAAGGTGGTCGAGGGCAAGAAGGTCAATCCGCGCGTCAACGCCATGATCGTGCCCGGCTCCGGCCTGGTGAAGGAACAGGCCGAGGCCGAGGGCCTCGACAAGATCTTCCTCGCCGCCGGCTTCGACTGGCGCGAACCGGGCTGCTCGATGTGCCTGGCCATGAACGACGACCGGCTGAAGCCGCATGAACGCTGCGCCTCGACCTCGAACCGCAATTTCGAGGGCCGGCAGGGCTTCAAGGGCCGCACCCATCTGGTGTCGCCGGCCATGGCGGCGGCGGCGGCTATCGCCGGCCACTTCGTCGACATCCGCGACTGGAAATAGACCAGGTCGCCATAGACGACTTCCGGGAACCCCGGGCCGCGACGCGGTCCGGGGTTTCTTTTTTGCCCGCGATGTCTCGCTTTGTGGGCTCGCGCTTAACCGCTTGTTTGGGCTTCCACATTACTGTCTCCCCTTGGGTAAGTTGGGGAAAGTCGCAGTCCTTTGGACACCGGTCTGCTCATAGCGCTGCTCAATCCGACGATAGCGCTGGCGCTTGGCGCCGCGTTTGCCGTGTTGTGGTTCCATCAGCGCCATCGCCCCTATCTGGCGGTGCTGGCGACGAGCTACTGCCTGTTGGCGCCGGGTTTCCTGTTCCAGTATTTCACGCTTCCCATCGGCCTGGCGATGACGAAGCTCGTCTCCAACATCTGTTTCGCCACTGCCGCCTGCTGCCTTTCCAGCGCGATCGTCGCGCGCTACGGGCGCCGCGTGCCTTATGTCGGCATCGCCATCATGACCGGCGGCGGGTTCGCCGCCTTCCTGTGGTTCATGTTCGTCCAGCCGGACCTCACCTGGCGGGTGCTTGGCGTCAATTTCGGCTTCGGCGGCCTCAGCCTGCTGGTCGCCGCCGAGCTCAGGACCGTGCGCAACAATGGTCCGACCGAAAAAATCCTGTTCGTCCTGTCGCTGCTTTCCGGCCTGAACTTCGTCGCCCGCACGCTGATCGTGGTCATCGCGCACGGGCCGTTCCGGAACTATGACGGCTTTTACGGCTCGTCCTACTGGACGACCGCGTTGCTCTCGCAGGCGCTTCTGTCGCTGTTGATCGCGCTCAGCCTGTTCACCGCGGCCGCGCTCGACATATTGCGGACGCTCAAGGCCGAAACCCACACCGATCCGCTCTCCGGCATCCTCAACCGCCGCGGCTTCGAGGAGCGCGCGATCCAGTTGCTCGACCAGTGCGGCAAGGCCGGATTTCCCGTCGCGCTGGTGCTGGCCGATCTCGATCACTTCAAGGCGCTGAACGACCGGCACGGGCATGAGGCCGGCGACCGGGTGATCGCCGACTTCGCCGCCAAGCTGCGCGCCGCCACCGGCGCGCGCGGAGCCGCCGGCCGCATCGGCGGCGAAGAGTTCGCCGTGCTTCTGCCGCTCAGCGACCTCGCGGCGGCAAGGCTCTTTGCCGAAGCGATCCGCGCCTTCTATTCGGCCGGCACGGTCGACGGCCTGCCGCCCGGCACCAAGGTCACCGCGAGCTTCGGGGTTGCCGCCCGCACCGGCAAGGAAGGGCTGATGCCGTTGATGCGGCGCGCCGACGAGGCGCTCTACAAGGCCAAGCAGAACGGCCGCGACAGCGTCCGGCTCTCCTATGAGAGGCCTGAAACGACGTTCGTCGCCGAACCGCTCGCCGTTGGCTGAGGCAAGTCTACAATCTCGGATGTGGGCTTCGGCGAAGTCGCCGAGCCGGCACTGCATGATTTTCCAGGCTTGCTCCAAGCAACTCATGCATTAACTTGTTCTTCGCCCGTCGATGCTTTTCTGTCCGGAACGTCCGACGAAGGAAGATATGGGCAGCGCCGACTTCATACTGATGATCAACCTGCTCGTCGCCGGGCTGCTGGCGGCGGCGTTCATGGCGATTGCCGTCTACGACACCGGGCGTGTGTCGGCGCGCTGGCTTGCCTTCAGCTACCTGCTCGGCATGGCCTATTTCGCCATCGAATTCAGCATTCCCGCCTTCGCGGATGCCCGGCTGCCAGTCGTCGCCGCCTTCGCCGTGTTCCTCGGCGCGACCATCGCCTTCAATGGCGGGCTCGCCCACAAATATGGCGTGCGGCCACCCTGGTCGCCGATGCTGTGCTTCCTGGTCGTCGCCTCGGTCGCCGTCTATCTGGTGCAGGACCTGCCGCGCCATTCGCTGACGCGCATGATGGCCTATCAACTGCCCTACGCCGTCATGCAGTTCGCCGCGCTCGGCATCGTGCTCACCTCGCGGCAAAGGCTTGCGCGGCTCGATCATCTGCTTGCGCTGGTGCTCGGCGCCAGCGCCGTGCAGTTCGCCTCCAAGCCGCTCATCGCGGGCGCGCTGGGCGGCTGGGGTGCCAATCCGCAGGCCTATGTGCAGACCAGCTACGCGCTGGTGTCGCAGTCGCTCGGCACCGTGTTCGGGCTGGCGCTGGCGCTGCTTGCTTTGGCCGTCCTGGTGCGCGACGTGCTCGACGAGGCGACCTCGAAATCGGAAACCGACGCTTTGTCGCGGCTGTTCAACCGCGGCGGCTTCGAACGCCACGCGGACCTTGCTATGCGGGACGCGGTTCGGCGTGGGGTGCCGGTCGCGCTGGTGATCGCCGATCTCGACTATTTCAAGCGCATCAACGACAGCTACGGCCATGCCTCCGGCGACCGCGTGATCGAGACCTTCGCCGGCTTCCTGCGCGAAGCGGCCGCCGAACATCATGTCGCCGGCCGTATCGGCGGCGAGGAGTTCGCCATCATCCTGCCGGGCACCAATCTTGCCGCGGCGCGGCTGTTCGCCGAGGGTGCGCGCAACGCCTTCGGCGCCTTGCCGATCGAGGGCCTGCCGGCCGATCACCGCTGCAGCGCCAGCTTCGGCGTGGCGGAACTGGCCACCGATGAGGGTTTTGCCGATCTCTTGCGGCGTGCCGACGCCGCGCTCTACGAAGCCAAGAATGCCGGCCGCGACTGCGTGCGCGTGTCAGGCGCGCTGCGGCGGCGTCAGGCGCCGACGGTATTCAACGGCAAGGGCTGAGATTGGGCATCTCACCGTCGGAAAGCCCGTACATATAGGAACGGCCCTTCACCAGCACCGGCGGCTGGTAGCAGCCCGGGGCGCCAGGTTCGTCGGCATCGTCATAGACGACATCCGGCTGGCCGGCGCTGGTGTATTCGGATAGTTTTTTGGCAAGCTTGCCCTCGCCGACGACGATACGCTTGTAGCCGGCGGCACTGTCGATGACGAGATTGCCGAAGGAATCGGCATAGACGCGATCGTGATGGCGCAGCCCTGCTTCGGCCGGCGCGGCGATTGCCGTGACCAACCCCGCCAGCACTGCTGCGGCAACGCTTGCCCGCACTGAGTTCGAACGCATGTCGCTCTCCCTGATCGGCGCGCGATCGCGCCTGGAAATCCGCTTCGAATCAGGAAATTAACTGTTTCTTAACCTTTGTTAAGAGGCCGAGGGGCTTTCGGCGCCGGTTCTTAAGGAACATGGTTAATTTCCGAGGGATCGGCTTCTTGGGCGGCGGGACGACGGGTGCGCCGGGCTCTCTCGGAGGTGAACTTGATCTTGGCGCTAGGCATGTCTAGCGTGCCGCGAACGAAAGGGGCAGCGTATGAGCTTTGGCCACATGGTTCGGGTGTCGATCACCATCCCGCTGCTTCTCGCGGCAGCGGCCTGCGTGCCGCAGGACAACGCGCCGAAGTCGGCCAATGCCACGGCGCCGGTGGTCGCGCCCGCGCCGGTCCAGCAGCCCGCCGCGCCGGCGGCCGCGCCGATGGTCGCGGTGCCTCCGGCCAAGACGCCCGCGCCGCCTCCCGCACCGCCAACCAAGATCGTCACCGATCTTACCACGCCGCCGCGATCCGGTATCGGCGCGGCCACCTACCGATGCGGCAATGGCGGCATGATCACCATCCAGAATCTGGGCAGCGCGCTGCGCCTGGTGCGGGCGGACGGCACGACGGAGGAATTCGCGGCATCGCCCGCCAACCAGAGCAGCCGCTACCAGGAAGCGGTGACCCATGACGCAATCGTGATCGATGGACGCGAGGCGCTGGTGATGAAGCGAGGATCCACCCCGCAGACTTGCAAGAGATAGCCGGCGCACCCGACACTTGCTCGTGCAGATGTCTATACCGCACTGCAGCGAAGTGCTGCGCAAGCTTCGAGACAACCGCTAATCGATTGAAGCGCGCGAGAGCCAATTTGTCAGACTAAATGACTTTTCCAAAACGATTTTCCGGCTTTGACGCGGTGCAAAAAGAGCATTAGAAACCGGCTGTCCGGGGCCATATATGAAGGCGGCAAAACGCTGCTCTTCGGTAGCGGCAATCCAGGACGCCGAACTGGGGCAGCCATGAGCAAATCACCAGCCACCCGCGCAGTTGCCAGACGTGAACGGCCGCTCTCGCCGCATCTGACGATCTACCGGCCGCCGATCACCATGACGATGTCGATCATCCATCGCATCACCGGTGGCGCGCTCTACTTCGGCACGCTGCTGGTGGCGGCGTGGCTGATTGCCGCCTCGAGCTCGCAGGCCGCCTTCGACTGGGTCAACTGGGCCTTCGGTTCCTGGCTCGGCCGGCTGGTCCTGTTCGGTTACACCTGGGCGCTGATGCACCACATGCTGGGCGGGCTGCGCCATCTCATCTGGGACACCGGCGCGGGCCTGGAAAAGCAAACTGCATCGAAGATCGCCTGGGCGACGCTCGCCGGCTCGATCGTGCTCACCCTTTTGATCTGGATCGCCGGCTACATGGCGCGCGGAGGCCTGGCATGAGCGGCTCCAACAACGATATGCGCACGCCGCTCGGCAAGGTGCGCGGGCTGGGCTCGGCGCGCGAAGGCACGCAGCATTTCTGGCGCCAGCGGCTGACGGCGATCGCCAACATCCCGCTGCTTTTGTTCTTCGTCGGCTTCCTGATCGCGGTCAACGGCCACGGCTACGCGGACGTGCGGGCGTCGCTCGCCAATCCTTTCGTGGCGCTGATGCTGGCGCTGGTGGTGATCTCCGGCCTCTACCACATGCGGCTCGGCATGCAGGTCATCATCGAGGATTATGTGCATGGCGAAGGCCTGAAGCTCGCGGTGATCGCCCTCAACACCTTCTTCTGCGTGGCAGTCGGCGTCGCGTCGCTGTTTGCCCTGCTCAAACTGGCATTCGGAGGCTGACGTCTTGGCCAACGCAAACACGGCTTCCGCCTACACTTTTGTCGACCACAAGTTCGACGTCGTGATCGTCGGCGCCGGCGGCGCCGGCCTGCGCGCCACGCTCGGCATGGCCGAGCAGGGCCTGCGCACCGCCTGCATCACCAAGGTGTTCCCGACGCGCTCGCACACCGTTGCCGCGCAAGGCGGCATCGCCGCCTCGCTCTCCAACATGGGCCCCGATTCCTGGCAGTGGCACATGTACGACACCGTCAAGGGTTCGGACTGGCTGGGCGATGTCGACGCCATGGAATATATGGTTCGCGAGGCGCCGGCCGCGGTCTATGAGCTCGAGCATTACGGCGTGCCGTTCTCGCGCACCGAGGAGGGCAAGATCTACCAGCGGCCGTTCGGCGGCCACATGATGAACTATGGCGACGGTCCGCCGGTGCAGCGCACCTGCGCCGCCGCCGACCGCACCGGCCACGCCATCCTGCACACGCTTTACGGCCAGTCGCTGAAGAACAATGCGCAGTTCTTCATCGAGTATTTCGCGCTCGACCTGATCATGGAGCCGGACGGCACCTGCACCGGCGTCGTGGCCTGGAATCTCGACGACGGCACCATCCACCGCTTCTCGGCCAAGATGGTGGTGCTGGCGACCGGCGGTTACGGCCGCGCCTATTTTTCCGCCACCTCGGCGCATACCTGCACCGGTGACGGCGGCGGCATGGCGGCCAGGGCCGGACTGCCGCTGCAGGACATGGAGTTCGTGCAGTTCCATCCGACCGGCATCTACGGCGCCGGCTGCCTGATCACCGAGGGCGCGCGCGGCGAGGGCGGCTATCTCGTGAACGCCGAGGGCGAGCGTTTCATGGAGCGCTATGCGCCGTCGGCCAAGGACCTTGCCTCGCGCGACGTCGTCTCGCGCTGCATGACGCTGGAGATCCGCGAGGGTCGCGGCGTCGGCAAGAAGAAGGACCACATCTTCCTGCATCTCGACCATCTCGATCCGGCCGTGCTGCATGAAAGGCTGCCGGGCATTTCGGAATCGGCCAAGATCTTTGCCGGCGTCGACCTCACCAAGGAGCCGATCCCGGTGCTGCCGACGGTTCACTACAATATGGGCGGCGTGCCGACCAATTACTGGGGCGAGGCGCTCAATCCGACGGCCGACAGCCCCGACCGCGTATCGCCCGGCCTGATGGCGGTGGGCGAGGCAGGCTGCGCTTCGGTCCATGGCGCCAATCGGCTCGGCTCCAACTCGCTGATCGATCTCGTCGTGTTCGGCCGCGCCGCGGCCATCCGCGCCGGCCAGGTGATCGACCGCAAGTCGGCGATCCCGTCGCCCAACGAAGCCTCGGTCGAAAAGATCATGCAGCGCTTCGATCACCTGCGCCACGCCAACGGCAAGATCCCGACCGCGGTGCTGCGCGAAAAAATGCAGCGCGCCATGCAGGAAGACGCCGCCGTGTTCCGCACACAGGAATCGCTCGAGAACGGCTGCAAGCGCATTTCGGAACTCTGGGGCGAACTGAAGGACATCAAGGTCACCGACCGCTCGATGATCTGGAATTCCGACCTCGTCGAGACGCTGGAGCTGGAAAACCTGATGGCCAATGCCATCACCACGGTCCAGGGCGCCGAGGCGCGCAAGGAGAGCCGCGGCGCGCATGCGCGGGAGGATTTCGACAAGCGCGACGACGCCAATTGGCGCAAGCACACGCTTGCCCATCTGAGCGAGGACGGCAAGGTGACGCTGACCTACCGGCCGGTGCACACCGAGCCGCTGCTGGCGGAAAAGGACGGCGGCATCAACCTCGCCAAGATCGCGCCGAAGGCGCGGGTGTATTGACCATGGCGCAGGCGGCCACGGGATATTCCGGCACGCCTCTTCCGGCCAAGCTTGGCCTGAAGGACGGCATGGTCGCCGCCTTCATCGCGCTGCCGCCGGAGCTCGATGAGCTGGCTGGGGCCGTGTCCTTTGCCGGCGTCGATCGGCTCTCCAACTGGTCGGCGATCTCGGGCAGCCGGAAATACGATGCCGTGCATGCCTTCACCCGGCAGCGCGCCGAGATCGAGGACGGCTTGGCCCACATCGAGAATGCGATCAAGCGCGACGGCATGGTCTGGGTCTCGTGGCCGAAGAAGGCCTCGAAGGTGCCGACCGACGTCACCGAGGACGTCATCCGCTCGGAGGCGCTGAAGCGCGACCTCGTCGACGTCAAGGTCGCCGCCGTGAACGAAATCTGGTCCGGGCTGAAGCTCGTCATCCGAAAGGACCGCAGGTAATGGTCGAACTCACGCTTCCCAAGAATTCCAAGGTCCAGCAGGGCAAGACCTGGCCGAAGCCGGAAGGCGCGACGAACCTTCGCGAATACCGCATCTACCGCTGGTCGCCGGACGATGACGAGAACCCGCGCATGGATACCTATTTCGTCGACATGGACGATTGCGGGCCGATGGTTCTCGACGCGCTGTTGTGGATCAAGAACAAGATCGACCCGACGCTGACGCTGCGCCGCTCTTGCCGCGAAGGCATCTGCGGCTCCTGCGCCATGAACATCGACGGCTCGAACACGCTTGCCTGCACCAAGGGCTGCGACGACATTTCGGGCGCGGTGAAAATCTATCCGCTGCCGCATATGCCGGTGATCAAGGACCTGGTGCCGGACCTCACCAATTTCTATGCCCAGCACGCTTCGATCCAGCCCTGGCTACAGACGGTTTCGCCGACGCCCGCCAAGGAATGGCTGCAGAGCCATGAGGATCGCGAGAAGCTCGACGGGCTCTACGAGTGCATTCTGTGCGCCTGCTGCTCGACGTCGTGCCCGAGCTATTGGTGGAATGGCGACCGTTATCTCGGCCCGGCCACCCTGCTGCAGGCCTATCGCTGGCTGATCGACAGCCGCGACGAGGCGACGGGCGAGCGGCTCGACAATCTCGAAGATCCGTTCCGGCTCTATCGCTGCCACACCATCATGAATTGCGCGCAGACCTGCCCGAAGGGCCTCAATCCGGCGAAGGCGATTGCGGAAATCAAGAAGATGATGGTGGAGCGCCGCGTCTAGTCCCGCAATGACCCTGCCTGCCGATTTCGCGCCGGAAGCAGTCGCGGCGATCCGCGCGCGGCTGGACATGGCGCGCGCGCAAGGCGCGAAAATCCTGTTCGCCATCGAAAGCGGAAGCCGGGCGTGGGGTTTTCCGTCGCCGGACAGCGACTACGACTGCCGCTTCGTTTATGTCCGCCCGGTCGCCGATCACCTGGTGCTGGAACAGCCGCGCGACGTGCTCGAGTTTCCGCTCGAAGGCGAGATCGACGCCGGCGGCTGGGATCTGCGCAAGGCCCTGCTTCTGGCGCTTGGCGGCAATGCGGTCATCGTCGAATGGGCGAAGTCGCTGATCGTCTATGAGGAAGTTGCCGGCTTTCGCCCCCGTCTGCTCGACCTTTTGGCCGAGATCGTCGATCCGGCAAAGGTGTCGCGGCATTATCTCGGCCTTGCGCGCTCGCATGTCGCCAAGGCTGGAAGCTTCGCCGGCGAAGTAAAATTGAAGAAGCTGTTCTATCTCATCCGGCCGATCGTCGCGCTGGACTGGATGGAGCAGCGCGATTTCACCAGCCTGCCGCCGATGAACATGGTCGATTGCCTGGCCGAAACCGAGGTTCCGGCGCAGGCCGCCGGCGAAATCCGCAAGCTGATCGAGAAGAAGCGCATGACGCGCGAACTGGGCACCGGGCCTATCCCGGCCGAGATCGCGTGCTATCTCGAAGCGCGCTATGGTCATCACGAGATGAACCTGGCCGGTTCGGCCCGCGACGAGGCGCGGCAGGCCCGCAACCGTGGCCTGGCGACCGATTTCTACCGAAGGGAGGCAGAAAGCCAATGACCGATCTCCCCGTCCTCTCCGCCGTCGAGGCGCGCGTGCTCGGCTCCCTGATCGAGAAGAAGGAGCTGACGCCGGACGTCTACCCGCTGACGCTCAACGGCGCGCACCAGGCAGCCAACCAGAAGACGGCGCGCGAGCCGGTGATGGCGCTGGAGCTGACCGAGATCAGACGGGCGCTGAGCACGCTCGAGCAGAAGGGGCTGGTGCGCCAGGCTTTTGCTTCGCGCGTCGAGCGCTACGAGCATCTGATGGCGCAGCGCTTTTCGCTGACCACGCCGCAGATCGCCGTGATCGGCCTTCTGCTCCTGCGCGGCGCGCAGACGGCGCATGAATTGCTGGCGCGCTCGGAGCGCATGGCGCGCTTTGCCTCCATCGAGGAGCTGCGCGACAATCTCGACCTGATGATTGGCCGCCGCCCGCCGCTGATCCAGCTGCTGGAACGCGCGCCCGGGCAGCGCGAGGAGCGCTACGTGCATCTGCTGAGCGGGCCGGTGGAAGCGACCGCGGTGGCGGCGCCTTGGCAGCCGGCGGCGACTGCTGCGGATTCCGATCTCGAAGCGCGTGTGCGGGCGTTGGAAGAAGAGGTCGCGGCGTTGCGCACGAAGATCGAGGCGCTGGGCTTGTAGATCCATTGACGGGAAATGTCGGCGGGACAGCGCCCCTTCGTCCTGCCGGACATCTCCCCCACGAGGGGGGAGATTGGATGTCACTCCGGCTTTCGCCAATCGCCAGCATTGCAGAAAGAGCGAGGCGCCTAAGCTGCTGATCTCCCCCCAAGTGGGGGAGATGGCCGGCAGGCCAGAGGGGGCGCGAAGGATCGCTGCCTTAGGAAAAAGGGGCGCTCACCCCAACCGTGCGTCGAGCGAAACCTTGATCGCGCCCAGCGCCTTCGAGACTGGGCATTCGGCCTTGGCCTTCTCGGCCAGCTCCTTGAACTTCGCCGCGTCGATGCCCGGCACTTTGCCGACCACCGTCAGCGCGCTGCCGGTGATGCCGGTGCCGGGCACCAGCGTCACCACCGCCTTGGCGTCGAGCTCGGCGGCCGGCGTGCCGTTCTCAGCCAGGAAATGCGAGAATTGCATGGCATAGCAGCCGGCATGCGCGGCGGCGATGAGCTCTTCCGGATTGGTGCCGGACTTGCCGCTCTCGTCCTGGAAGCGCGCCTTGAACGAATAGGGGGCGGCCTTCAGCGCGCCGCTCTGCGTGTCGAGCGTGCCCTTGCCTTCCGTCAGATTGCCTTTCCAGACGGCGTTTGCGGTGCGGTCCATGAAGTCCTCCCTGTGTCGGGGTTTTTCGCCGGCGGGCGCCGACGTTCCTGCAAACTATAGCGCGGGCGGGCCGGAAGACCATCCATGGCTTGATATGATTGTGTTTCGCGGGACACGAAGTTTCTCGAAAAAAAATGCGTGCAAAAATGTCGACTTCCCGTCGGTCCGGCCGTCCTGCGAGCGCCACTCACGGCCGATGGAGATTAACGATGGACAATCTGTTTCTTGCGATCTGGGGCAAGCCGGGACGAAAAGCCCGGCGACCAGAAGAGTTCTGGCTGGACCCGCCGACGCCGGGCTTTGGCCGGCTGGCCTCGGCCATCGCCGTCATCGGCGTCGCGGCATGCCTGCTCGATCATGCGGCGACGGCAGGCAAAACTGACACCGCCGTCGTCGCCGCCTATAAATCATCGACGGAAGGGAGCCTGAAATGAAATATGTCCTGCTGGTCTATGGCGAAGAAAAAGATCTCTTCGCGCTGACGCCTGAGCGGGGGGCCAAGCTCGATGCCGACTCGCTCGCCTATGACCGGGAGCTCGACCGGCAGGGCAAGCTGATCGTCGCGCAGGCGCTGCAGTCGGTGAAGACGTCGAAATCGCTGAGGCGGCGCAAGGGCAAGGCGCTGGTGACCGACGGGCCGTTCGCCGAGACCAAGGAGCAGCTGCTCGGCTTCGTCATGGTCGAGGCGGCGGACCTTGCCGAGGCGCTGAGGATTGCCGAAGGCATTCCGCTGGCCGAACTGGGCACGGTCGAGATCCGGGCGATCTACGACATACCGGGTTCATGATGCCGGCCAATGGCGGTTGTGGCGGGATGTTCAGCTTTTCTTCACCGGTCGCAACCGTCGCGTGTTGAAGCAGGGCCGCGCTTCTCTTATCGTCACCGCGATTTCGGGGGAATTCGGCATGCCTTTTCTGATCGCCATTCTTGGCCTGCTCGGCGCGGCCGCCATCTGGTGGTACCGGCTGAAATACATGAGCGACGCCGCGCGTGAGGTCGCCGACGTCGTCGGCCGCGTGCAAGGCAATATTCGGCGCAAGAAATTGCGCAAGCAGGCCGCGCTGTCGCCGCTGACGGCGATCGACGACCCCGTGGTGGCCGCCGCTACGCTGATCACCGCGATCGTTGCGGAGCAAGGGCCCGTGCTGCCGAAGCGCGAGGCGGTGCTGCGCGAGGTGATCGCGCAGATCGCGGACGGCCAGAAGAAGACCGACGAGGCCGTCGTCTATGCCAAATGGGCGGCCGCGCAGGTCGACGACACGACGATCGTCATCGACAAACTGGCGCCGTTCCTGCGCGAGCGCCTCGATCCGCACGAGCGCGACGATCTGCTCAAGATGCTGAACCGCGTCGCGCAGGGCGGCGAGCAGGGCCTCAGAATAGCCGACCAGCGGATGCTGAGGTTGCGGCAGAAGTTGGGTTTCGAGGTGAATTGAGCACTTTGGCGTCGTTGCTAGATCGCACACCTCGGTGATTGGCTGAAACGCCCTCACGTTCGTCATTGTATGGCGTAGCAAGGAGCGAAGCGACACGGCGTAGACCATAGAATCCATTCCGTTATCTATGAGCGTTGCAGCGGTGCAGAATTCTGCTCCGCAGCACCCTACGATTAAAGTCACGGAATGGATCCTCGGGTCTTCGCGTCCGCTTCGCCCGTGGATGACGACGTTCAAAGGCCTACGCCAGTCGGCAAACGTTCAGATCGCCTCGCCCTTGAGCAGCCTTGGCGTGTCGCCGGACAGGCCGGAGGCCTGGCGGATGAAGAAATCCTTGAGCTTCGGCATGCGCTCGACCAGGCCGAGGCCGAGGTCGCGGGCGGCGCGCAGCGGGCCGATGTCGTTGGAAAACAGTCGGTTCAAGACGTCGGTGGTGACGCCCATCTGCAGCGTGTCGAAGCGGCGCCATTGCTGGTAGCGCTCGAGCACGTCGAGCGCGCCGATGTCCTGGCCGAGACGGTCGGCCTCGACCACGACTTCGGCCAGGGCCGCGACATCCTTGAAGCCGAGATTGAGGCCTTGGCCTGCGATCGGATGGATGCCGTGCGCGGCGTCGCCGGCGAGCGCGATGCGCGGCGCGACGAAGGCGCGCGCCAGCGTCAGGCCGAGCGGCCACGCGCGCGGCTTGTCGGCGACTCGGATCTCGCCGAGCTTCAGGCCGAAGCGCTGCTCCAGATCGTGCTCGAAGACGAATTCGTCGCCCTCGACCAGCGCCTTGGCGTCTTCGGTGCGTTCCACCCAGACGATCGACGAGCGGTTGGTCCCGTCCTTGTCGGGCTTCAGCGGCAGCGTCGCGAACGGACCCGCGGGCAGGAAATGCTCCTCGGCGCGACCGTTGTGCGGGCGCTCATGCGCCACGGTGCAGACGATGCCGGACTGGCCGTATTCCCATTTGACCGTCTTGATGCCGGCCATGTCGCGCAGCTTCGAATTGACGCCGTCGGCGGCGATCAGCAGCCGCGCCTTCAGCGCGGCGCCATCGGCCAGATGCACCGTGATGCCGGCGCCGTTCACATCGAAGGCACTGACCGCCATGCCCTCGATGATGTCGATGCCGAGTTTTTCGGCGCGCCGGCGCAGCGCGCCGTTCAAGTCGCGGTTGGCGACCATGTGGGCGAATGGCTCGCCGGGCGCCACCTCGCCGTCGAAGGTCAAGAACACCGGGCGCACCGGATCGGCGGCGCGCGAGTCGGTGATGATCATTTCGGTGATCGCCTGCGCCTCTGGCGCGATCTCTTCCCAGACGCCGAGCTGTTCCAGCATGCGGCTGGCAGCCGCCGCGATGGCCGAGGCGCGGCCGTCCTTCTGCCAGACGCCGGCGGGGGCGGCATCGACGATGGCGATGGCGAGGCCGGGGCGCGCCTGCTTCAACGACACGGCGGCAGTGAGGCCGACATAGCCGGCGCCGGCGATGAGCACGTCGAGCGGAGCCTCGCGGTTTCCGTTGGCCTCTGCGCTGTCCGGCTTGCGGTCGACCATGGCATCATCCTTTCACGGCTTCGGCCCGCTGCCGTTTGCGGCCTTGACTGCCCGCACGTCCTGTCCGAAACCGGCCATGGCACATCTTTGAAGGATTTCAAACATGACGGCGGCCATGGACGAGCTTCTCGACATTCTCGACCTCGAGCAACTCGAACACAATCTGTATCGTGGTCGCAGCCCCAAGGTCGACTGGCAGCGCGTGTTCGGCGGCCAGACGATCGCGCAGGCGCTGGTCGCCGCGCAGCGCACCGTCGAGCCGGACCGCCACGTGCATTCGCTGCACGGCTATTTCATGCGCCCGGGCGATACCAAGCTGCCTATCGTCTACGAGGTCGACCGCATCCGCGACGGCGGCTCTTTCACCACGCGCCGCGTGGTGGCGATCCAACATGGCCAGGCGATCTTTTCGCTGGAAGCTTCGTTCCAGCAGGACGAGGTCGGGCTGGAGCATCAGCTGCCGATGCCGCGGGACGTGCCGGCGCCCGACACGCTGCTCTCGCAGCGCGAGCTTCTGGGAAAATTCGGCGAGGCGGTGCCGGAAGGCATCAAGCGCTACTGGGAGCGTGATCGGCCGATCGAGATGAAGCCGGTGATGCTAAAGCATTACACCAGCCGCGAGAAGCTGGAGCCGCAGCAGAACATCTGGATCCGCACCACCGGTCCGGTGCCGGAAAACCGAGCCATTCAGGCAGCGGTGCTTGCCTATCTCTCGGACATGACGCTGCTCGACACCTCGACCTTCGCGCATGGCCGCGCCATCTTCGATCGCGACATCCAGGCCGCCAGCCTCGACCACGCCATGTGGTTCCACCGCAGCCATTCGCTGGACGACTGGATCCTCTACAATCAGGACAGTCCGTCGACGCAAGGCTCGCGCGGTTTCACGCGCGGTTCGCTGTTCGCGCGTGATGGGACGCTCATCGCCTCGGTCGCGCAGGAAGGCCTGATCCGGCTGAAACGCTGAGCCGGCTTCGCGCCAAGCCTGCAAAGCAGGCATTTTTCAGAATCTGCCTATTTTTTCATCATCTGTTCTCGCGCGCCTGCGCTTCAAAAATGAGCACAGCGTGCTCATTCCCTTTGTTTACAACAGGTTAACGAGCCGTTTCAGCAATTGGCACGGAGCTTGAATCCTAGGGAGCACTCTCCGGCTCCCACGGGATCGGCGAAGTCGTGCAATCCGCGGGGGACCGCAACAGCAAAGGGTGAAACCTTATGAAAATCGTGATGGCAATCATCAAGCCGTTCAAGCTCGACGAGGTGCGCGAAGCGCTCACCGCCGTCGGCATCCAGGGCCTGACCGTCACCGAAGTCAAAGGCTACGGGCGTCAGAAGGGACATACGGAAATCTATCGCGGCGCGGAATACGCGGTCAGCTTCCTGCCCAAGATCAAGATCGAGGTCGCGGTCGGCGCCGACATGGTCGACAAGGCCGTCGAAGCCATCACCGCGGCTGCCAAGACCGGCCAGATCGGCGACGGCAAGATCTTCGTCTTCGGCATCGACCAGGCAGTGCGCATCCGCACCGGCGAAACAGACACCGACGCGCTCTGAGCGACGACCAGTCATTCCAACGGAGAGTTCAATGAATATTCCTTCCCCCATGAAGACGACGGGACGCGCGGCCGCGCTCGCGGCGTTCGCGTACACCGCCTTGTGCTCGGTCGCCGCCTTCGCGCAGACAGCCGCGCCGGCCGCCACGACCGCTCCGGCACCCGCGCCGACCCCGGTCCTCGACACCGGCAACACCGCCTGGATGCTGACTTCGACGGCGCTGGTGCTGATGATGACCATTCCCGGCCTGGCGCTGTTCTATGGCGGCATGGTGCGCAAGAAGAACGTGCTGGCCACCATCATGCAGAGCTTCGCCATCACCTGCCTGGTGACCGTGCTGTGGTTCATGTTCGGCTATTCGCTCGCTTTCACCACCAACGATTCCGCCGGCCTGAACGCCTATATCGGCGGCTTCTCGCGCTTCTTCCACCACGGCATCACGGTCTCGACGCTGTGGCTGCCGGGGGTCTCGAACATTCCAGAATTCGTGTTCTCGATGTTCCAGATGACCTTCGCCATCATCACGCCGGCGCTGATCGCCGGCGCCTTCGCCGAGCGCATGAAATTCTCGGCGCTGCTGCTGTTCATGGGCCTGTGGCTGGTCTTCGTCTACGCGCCGATCGCGCACTGGGTATGGGGCGGCGGCTTCCTCGGCACCGCAGGCGTGCTCGACTTCGCCGGCGGCACGGTCGTCCACATCAACGCCGGTGTCGCGGGCCTGGTCTGCGCGCTGGTGCTCGGCAAGCGCGAGGGTTACGGCACCACCAACATGGCGCCGCATAACCTCGTCTACTCGGTGATCGGCGCCTCGCTGCTGTGGGTCGGCTGGTTCGGCTTCAACGCCGGTTCGGAACTCGCCGCCGACGGCCTCGCCGGTGCTGCCATGCTGAACACGCAGGTCGCCACCGCCGCGGCGGCGCTGGCCTGGATGTTCGCCGAATGGATCGTCGCCAAGAAGCCTTCGGTGCTCGGCATCATCTCGGGCGCCGTCGCAGGCCTCGTCGCGGTGACGCCGGCTTCCGGCTTCGTCAACCCGACCGGCGCCTTCATCGTCGGCATCCTCGCCGGCGTCATCTGCTACCTGTCGGCGGTCAAGCTCAAGCATGCGCTCGGCTATGACGACTCGCTCGATGCCTTCGGCGTGCATGGTATCGGCGGTATCGTCGGCGCACTGCTCACCGGCGCGCTCGCCGATCCGGCGATCAACGCGCTCGGCAAGGACGCTTCGGTCGGCAAGCAGCTCTACGGCATCGCCTTCACCATCCTGTGGACCGCGGTCGCCACCTTCGTGATCCTCTACATCGTCAAGGCGCTGGTCGGCCTGCGTCCGTCGACCCAGGAAGAAGTGGAAGGTCTCGACGTCACCCAGCACGGCGAAGTGGTGCCATAAAGACCAGCTTTGCCAGGGGCCGGCGGATCCTCCTCCCGCCGGTCCGGATTTCACCTCCCAAGATCCCGTCGTGATGCTCTCGAAAGGGGCTCACGCCTTGAGGCCCGGAACGACCTTCCGGGCCTCCTTTTTGTCAGGCATGCCGCTCCTGCAGGCCTTCGCTCACATTCACTTGATCGCACCAGCATGAAACGTCGGCTCCCGTGGTTTCGTACCTGGATCGTGACCGCCACCATGGCGTTCTCCAGACAAAAGGGAAGGAACCACCTGATGAACCTCAAGAACATCTTCCTGGGAGCAATGGCTCTTTCGATGGTCAGCGGCGTTGCACTTGCCGGGGCTCTCGATGAGCCGGACAACATGGCCCCGTTCTTCACCGATACCAGCATGAAGACCATGAAGCCGGAAGCCGACTTCAAGGCGGCTTGGGCTTCGACGGCGAAGGACAAGCAGGACATGATGATGAAGGAGTGCCAGGACGGGGCGATGAGCAAGCCTCACGCCGAATTCTGCGCCAACCTGATGATGTACGCCGGTCACAAGTGATCGCGGAAGGTCGGGTCCAGAAGGGTCCGATCGTTTCGATGTTTGAAGACAAGGGGTGGCGGGCCGCGAGGCCTACCACCCCTTGTCTCTACGCCATGCCGGTAAAAGGCCATGGTTAATGCGGCCTTAACCTTCCCCCCGATAGTCTGGCGTTCGAATCTGCCGAGGTGCGCCATGCGCCCGGCCAGGCAACGATCACGGGGAAGAGGCATGCGTTCAGGCGCTTCAGCACCGCTCGCGCTGACCGATACGGGGCACGGCATCCAGGCATTCGCACGGCGCCAGGTCGGGCGGCTGGTCGGCGCCGGCCTGTTCCTGTTCACCGCCTTCGGCATTGCGGCTTTGGCCACATGGAACGTCGCCGACCCGAGCTTCTCGCATGCCACCAGCAACGTCGTCACCAACGCCATGGGCTATGCCGGCGCGGTGTTCTCCGATCTAGCCATGCAGTTCTTCGGCCTTGCCGCCGTCGCGGGTCTGGTGCCGGCGGTGATCTGGGGTTTCCTTCTGTTTTCCGCGCGCGGCGTCGACAAACTGCCGAAGCGCGGCTTCGCCTGGTTCGGCTTCGCCTTGCTTGCCGCGGCCATCGCCGGCTGCGTGACGCCGCCCAACACCTGGCCGCTGCCCACCGGCCTCGGCGGCGTCTTCGGCGACATGGTGCTGAAGATCCCCGGCATCGCCGTCGGCGGCTACCCGAAAGGGCTCTTCGCCAGCATCATCGCACTCATCCTTGCCGCTCCCACTCTGTGGCTGTTTGCCTACGGCTCGGCGCTGATTGCTCGCAAGAACGGCTTTGCCGTCATGGAGCGCACCGCCGCGCCCGATCCGCGCGAGCAGGACGAGATGCTGTTCGACGAGGATGAGGACGAGGGCGACGAGGGGATACTCGCGCTCGGCGCCATCACCCATTGGTGGCTGTCGTTCCGCGCCTGGATGCATCGCCGTGCCGCGCGCCGCAGGCAGGAGCGCGACGAGTTTGAGCCGCCGATGGAGCCGAAGGCGAGTGCCTGGCGGCGCGCCGCCGAGCGGGTCGAATCGGCCGAGTTCGCAGAAGCCCGCATGAGCCCGGGCGGCCGCGCCCGCGTCGAGCCGGAATTCTTCGCCGCGATGGTCAACGACCGCAGCGCTTCGGTCGACCCGGTCGACGAGGACATCTTCGACGAAGAGGACGAAGACGTCGACCTCGACGACTTCGACGACGAGGCGCCCGTGCAGCGTCGCGGCGCCGGCGCCAGGGTGCAGAATTTCCGCTCCGACGCCGCAACCCGCGTCGCGGCGCCGGCGGCGCGTCCGGTGCCCGGCTCACGTGTCCAGCGCGAGGCGCAGACGTCGCTGATCGGGTCGGACACGTTCGAAATGCCGTCGCTGCATTTCCTCTCCGAGCCGAAGAACATCGCCAAGGATGCGAGCCTTTCGAAGGACGCGCTGGAGCAGAATGCGCGCCTACTCGAAGGCGTGCTGGAAGATTTCGGCGTCAAGGGCGAGATCATCCATGTCCGACCCGGTCCGGTCGTCACCCTCTACGAACTGGAGCCGGCGCCCGGCATCAAATCCTCGCGCGTCATCGGCCTTTCCGACGACATCGCCCGTTCGATGAGCGCGATCGCCTGCCGCGTCGCCGTGGTGCCGGGCCGCAACGCCATCGGCATCGAACTGCCGAATGCCAAGCGCGAGACGGTCTATCTGCGCGAGATCATGGCCAGCCGCGACTTCGAGACGACCAAGATGAAGCTGGCGCTGGCGCTTGGCAAAAGCATCAACGGCGAAGCCGTCATCGTCGACATCGCCAAGATGCCGCACGTGCTGGTCGCCGGCACAACCGGCTCGGGCAAGTCGGTGGCCATCAACACCATGATCCTGTCGCTGCTCTATCGGCTGACGCCGCAGGAATGCCGGCTGATCATGATCGACCCGAAGATGCTCGAACTCTCCGTCTATGACGGCATCCCGCATCTTTTGACGCCGGTCGTCACCGATCCGAAGAAGGCGGTGGTGGCGCTGAAATGGACCGTGCGGGAGATGGAAGACCGCTATCGCAAGATGTCCAAGGTCGGCGTGCGCAACATCGACGGCTTCAACGCACGCGTTCAGCAGGCTGAGAAGAAGGGCGAGAAGATCTCGCGCACGGTGCAGACGGGCTTCGACCGCCAGACCGGCGAGGCGATCTACGAGACCGAGGATCTCGATCTCGAACCGATGCCCTATATCGTCGTCATCATCGACGAGATGGCCGATCTGATGATGGTGGCCGGCAAGGATATCGAAGGCGCGGTGCAGCGCCTGGCGCAGATGGCGCGCGCCGCCGGCATCCATGTCATCATGGCCACGCAACGCCCGTCTGTCGACGTCATCACCGGCACCATCAAGGCCAATTTCCCGACCCGCATCTCCTTCCAGGTGACGTCGAAGATCGACAGCCGCACTATCCTGGGAGAGCAGGGCGCCGAGCAGCTGCTCGGCATGGGCGACATGCTCTATATGGCCGGCGGCGGCCGCATCCAGCGTGTGCACGGCCCGTTCGTCTCGGACGACGAGGTCGAGAAGGTCGTTGGGCATCTGAAACTGCAGGGCGTGCCGGAATATCTCGACGCCATCACCGAGGACGACGAGGAAGAGGACGAGGACGGCCCGTCGGCGAAAGGCGGCTCCGGCGGCGGCAATTTCGAGGATTCCGACGATCCCTACGACCAGGCGGTCGCGGTCGTGCTGCGCGACGGCAAAGCGTCGACCAGCTACATCCAGCGCCGGCTCGGCATCGGCTACAACCGCGCCGCCTCGATCATCGAGAAAATGGAGAAGGAAGGCATTGTCGGCCCGGCCAACCACGCCGGCAAGCGCGAGATACTGGTGCCGACCGAAGAGGACAAGTTTTAGGGTTTATCGACATTCAGGTGAGGGCGGTCTGCAAATGGCGGCTTCCTGCGCTTCCGGTGCTCACGTACGAAAAGTACGCTCCGCTCCGGTTCTCGGAAACCACCATTTTCGACTCGGCCTGACCTGAATCTCGACAAACCCCTGGCCCGGTGAGACGCCAACTCGGGTCAGCAGGCAACCGGAAATCGCGTGGCGCGTTCAATGCGACGGGCTATCGCGCAGCCGCCAAACTTAGGCCCTAGTGGGAGCCCAGACACTGCGACCACACGAATCACAGGATGTGACCGGCATGAAAACCCCGACCGAATTCGCCCTCACCCGCCGCCAGGTGCTTGGTTTCGGCTTGATGCTTGGCGGCGTTGCCGCTCTCAACCTCGTGCCCGGATACCAGCTCGTGGCCGCCGCGCAGGCGGCGGTGCCGCCGGCGGCGCAGAAGATTGCCGACCACTTCTCCTCGGTGAAGTCGATGAGCGGCGAATTCGTCCAGTTCGGCCCGAAAGGCGAGCAGACCGGTGGCAAGTTCTTCCTCGAACGCCCAGGCAAGATCCGTTTCAACTATGACGGCTCGTCGAACTTCCGCGTCATCTCCGACGGCAAGTCGGTGGTGATCCTGAACAAGAAGCTCAACACCTCCGACCTCTACCCGCTGTCGAAGACGCCGCTGAAACTGCTGCTCGACGACCGGATCGATCTCTCCGGCGGGCGCGTCAAGGCCGTCAAGGAAGAGGACGACCTCACCACCATCAAGCTTTCCGACAAGTCGGTCTTCGGGAATGCGATGATCACGATGATGTTCGATCCGAAGACCTATGATCTGCGCCAGTGGACGATCACCGACGCTCAGGGGAAAGACACGACGGTGATGATCTTCAACACCAAGGAAGGCGTCAGCTTCCCGGCGGATACGTTCGCCATCGACTATACGGCGAACAGAGAGCTGAATACCAAGACCCGGTAGATTCAGGTGAGGCCGGCCTGCAAATGGCGGTCTCCTGCGCTTCCGGTGCTCACGTACTTAAGTACGCTCCGCTCCGGTTCTCGGAGCCCACCATTTTCGACTCGGCCTGACCTGAATCGGGGCCGTTGCGGGCACAAGAGACGGCAGGCTCGCCGGCTTGTCTTTCTAGTGTGCGGCTGGCACTAGTTCGGCGACCTTAGCCGTCCTGGACCTCGCCGCATGCCCTTCACCGTCGCTACCTGGAACATCAACTCCGTGCGCCTGCGCATGCCGATCGTCGAGCGGCTGCTGAAAGAACACGCGCCCGACGTGCTGTGCCTGCAGGAAACCAAGGTGCCGGACGAGCTGTTTCCGGAAAAGGCTTTCCGCAAGGCGGGCTACGAGCACATCCTGTTCCATGGCCAGAAGGGCTATCACGGCGTCGCCACCGTCGCCCGCCGGCCGATCGAGCTGGTGGAGAAGCGGCGGTTCTGCGAGATCGACGACAGCCGGCATCTGTCGGTCAGGGTCCAGGCGGGCGGCAAGTCGGTGCTGGTGCATAATTTCTACGTGCCGGCCGGCGGCGACGAGCCGGATCCGGAGATCAACCGCAAATTCAGGCACAAGCTCGATTTCGTCCAGGAGATGAACGGCGTGCCGGCGAGCGCGGACGAATCATCGGCATCGATCCTGGTCGGCGACCTGAACATCGCGCCGCAGGAGCATGACGTCTGGTCGCACAAGCAATTGCTCAACGTCGTCAGCCACACGCCGGTCGAGACGACAAACTTCGAGGCGATGCGCAAAGCGGGCGGCTGGGTCGACCTGATGCGGCTCAACGTGCCGGCCGAGCAGAAGCTCTACACTTGGTGGAGCTATCGCGCGAAGGACTGGGAAGCCTCCAATCGCGGCCGCCGCCTCGACCATGTCTGGTCGTCCGCCAATCTGCTGCCGGATTTCACCGGCTACGAGATCCTGCAGGCGGCGCGCGGCTGGCAAAAGCCATCCGATCATGTGCCGGTGATGGCGAAGTTTGATTTGGATTAGCCCGTAAACCGCGGCCCTAACGCCTCGATGCGGGCGATCATCTGCTGGAATTCCTCCAGGATGCGTTCGTGCAGCTGCACCGCGAGTTCCGGGTACTCCTCGAGGATGCGGTGAAACATCTTGCGGCTCAGCCGGATGACTTCCGAATCGATTGCCGCGGAAGCGCTGGTCAGCCGCCGCGTGTCGGCGATCAGGGCCAGCTCGCTCAGCATCGCGCCGGGGCCGGCCGTGCCGATCGGGATGCGCTCGCCGCCCTGCTCGCGATAGAGCGCGATGCGGCCTTTGACGACGATATAAGCGGAGTCGGCGTCGTCATCCTCGAGATAGAGCTTGCGGTCCGCCTGCAGGAAGGTGTTTTCCGCGCCGAAGGCAAGCAGGCGCAGCTGTTCCTGCGTGAAGCCCTGGAAAAGCTTCACGCTGGACAGGATGCGGATGTCGTCATCCAACGCCATCCTAGCTGTGTCCCCGAGCGGTCAGTCCAGTCCCTCCTTTGGAGCGGCGTGCCCTTCAGGGCGCGCGACAAACGCTCCTATATTTCCAGTCCACGCATCATATGACGCGTCCATCGAGCCGATCCATCACCCTCCAGCACCAGGATCGTACCCGAAGCGATCCCGCCCCGACCGCAACATCTGTTTGTTTTGACGCAATTCCGGTCGGATAACCGCTTCACACCTTTGGAATTGCTCTAGATCATGAAATCTTTAAGGAACCAGCTTGTAGCCGCCGCTTTCTGTCACAAGAATTTCGGCATTGGAAGGATCGCGCTCGATCTTCTGGCGCAACCGGTAGACATGGGTCTCCAGCGTGTGCGTGGTGACGCCGGAATTGTAGCCCCATACCTCTTCCAGCAGCACGTCGCGCGTCACCACTTTCTGGTCGGCGCGGTAGAGGTACTTGATGATCGAGGCTTCCTTCTCGGTCAGCCGCACCTTGGCGCCGCGCGGATCGAGCAGCAGCTTCTGGCTGGGCTTGAACGTGTAGGGACCAACCGAGAAGGTCGCGTCCTCGCTCTGCTCGTGCTGGCGCAGCTGGGCACGGATGCGCGCCAAAAGCACGGCGAAGCGGAAGGGCTTGGTCACATAGTCGTTGGCGCCGGCCTCGAGGCCGAGAATGGTGTCGGAATCGGTGTCGTGGCCGGTCAGCATGATGATCGGCGCCTTGTAACCGCCCTTGCGCAGGATCTTCACCGCCTCGCGGCCGTCCATGTCGGGCAGGCCGACATCCATGATGAGCAGGTCGACGACGCCGCCGCGCGCCGCGGCAACGCCCTTCGCGGCGGTTGCTTCCTGCTGAACGTCGAATTCCTCGTAAAGCGCCAACTGCTCGACCAAAGTGGCCCGCAGGTCGTCGTCATCATCAACGATCAGAATGGTGCGTGATGTCATGGGATATCAATCCGTTGTTTTAAAAAGAATATTCAGTTGACCTCCCCCCATTTATGCGGAAGCTCACCGGCGCAACAGCCGATCACAGTGATTTGTTCCGTGAGACAATCATACAAGAAAAAAAGCGCGCGCAATGAGGCGGGCGCAATTTTGCCGAAAGGCTTGGCCGTTTTGGTCGTGCGCGCTCGCCCCGGCAACCCCGCGCAGGGGTTTCTTCAAGCCGGCAAAACGGTGTTTTCCTGCGCCTTGGGGCGCAGCGGCATCTCGGCCAACAAGCATGAGGGGGATGGCGCGACGCCCTTGGCGTCGATGCGTATCCTGTCGGGCTATTTCCGCGACGATCATTTCGCGGGCGCGCGCAGGACAAGGCTGCCGATGGCGCCGATCGGCCCGGATCTCGGCTGGTGCGAGGTGCCGGACGATCGCAACTACAATCGCCCGGTGAAGATCCCCTATGGCGCGAGCCATGAGCGGATGAAGCGCGACGACCGGCTCTACGATGTCTGCCTGGTTCTCGACTGGAACATCGGGCCGCGCCTGCGCGGGCGCGGCAGCGCGATCTTCTTTCATCTGGCACGGCCGGGCTTCACGCCGACGCAAGGGTGTGTGGCGGTGGCGGCGCGTACCATGGCAAGGCTGCTTCCACTATTGTCGGATCGGACGGTGGTGAGGGTGGTGAGGTAGGCAGTAGGCAGTAGGCAGTAGGCAGTAGGCACTCTCTCCCTACTGCCCAATTCCTACTGCCTAATGCCTGACCGTCGGCCTCTGCCAGCCAGTACCCAGCAGGCCGATTTCGCGAAGTTCCCGGTCCACCGCCTTCGCAACGTCGCGGCGCTCGGCGCCGATGTCGCGCAGCAGATCGTCGGAAAGATCCTCGACAGATTCGATGGGCAGCCGGGCGGCGACCCGTGCCTGACGCAGCCAGTCGAACGCTGCCCGCAGCCAGTTCGGGAGGGGGGATTTCAGGGTCGCGTGAGACTTCAAAACGATCTCGGTCATGGCTTTATCCGTGTTCTCCGGATATCAAATCCGGTTTGATGGTGTTTCGATGAGGCCATCATGCCGGATTGAAAAGCAAACAGGAAACGAGTAGTTCTTTTCTTATCATCAAGTTTTATTTGGAGATCGCATGTCCAAGCTGCTGCCGGGAACGCGGGCGCTGCGGACCTTCGAAGCAGCCGCCAGGCACTTGAATTTCACCCGCGCCGCCGACGAGCTCGGCCTGACGCCGGCGGCGGTCAGCCACCAGATCAAGGAAATCGAGGATCAGCTCGATCTGGTGCTGTTCACGCGCACCAGCCGCACCATCCGGCTGACCGAAGCGGGCGGCGTGCTGCACGACGCGTCGATCGACGCGCTCGACCTGCTCAACCGCGCCGTCAGCCGCGCCCGCAAGATGACGCGCGGCACCTCGCTCTTGAAAGTGACGCTCGACGCGCAGTTCGCGACAAAGTGGCTGATGCGGCGCGTCGACGATTTCCGCCAGCAGAAACCCGGTATCGAGCTGCGCTTCGACATCACCTACGACGTCAGGGATTTCGAGCGCGACGATGTCGATATCGGCATCCGTTTCGGCACCGGCAGATATCCGGGGCTCGTCGCGCACCGGCTGTTCGAAAACATCATCATCCCGGTGTGCAGTCCGGCGCTGCTGGCGTCAGGTCCGCCGCTGAGAGAACCACGCGACCTGTTCAACCACACGCTTGCCCATATCGACTGGTCGCGGCAAGGCGTCACCTGGCCGAACTGGAGCATGTGGATGCAGGCGGCCGGCGTCGACGATTTCGACGACAGCCGAACGCTGGTCTTCGGATCCTCGACCGATGCCGCCCAGGCGGCGCTCGACGGCAATGCCGTCGCGCTCGCCGACTTTGCCATGGTGGCCAACGATCTTTCGCAGGGCCGCCTGGTGCAGCCCTTCGAGCTCGGCATCAAGGTCGCGCCGGATTTCGCCTATTTCCTGGTCTATCCAGAGGCCGCGAAAGACGACGCGCGCGTCGTCGCCTTCCGCGATTGGCTGACCGAAGAGGCGGCGAAGACGCCTACGTGAGAGGCGAATTGATATTCAGGTGATGCCGGCCTGCAAATGCCGAATCCCTGCGCTTCCGGTGCTCACGTACTTTAAGTACGCTCCGCTCCGGCCTTCGCCGGCCGAAGCCCTCATAAGTGTTTCCGCTCTATGAAGGCTACGGCCGGCGTAGGCCGGTTCTCGGAATCCGCCCAGTTTGGTCGCTTCGCGCCCGTCTTCGACTCCGACTCGGCCTGACCTGAATCTCAACTCGCCTCATCCTGCCGGAGCGGCCGGCGCGCCGAACCAGCCGATCACCGCGCCGATGATCAGCATCACGCCCAGCCAGTGGCCGGCATCGATCGCCGTCAGGGTCCAGCCGAAGCCTTGATAACGGTGGTTGGCCGTCAACGTGGTGGCGATGAAGCCGAGCCAAAGCACGAAGCCGAACAGCAGGCCCGCGATCGGGTTCGGTTCGCCGCCGGTGATTGCTCCCACCACCAGTGTCAGGACAAGCGCCATGACCAGCTCGGCGATGAAGCTGACGATGAACGGAAGGGCCGAGCGCTTCATGGTCGCCGGGTCGAGCCTGGCCGCGTTCAACCAGGGCTTGCTCAAACCCATGTACCAGACGGCGCCGAACAACCATGCGATGACTGCGGCGACGATCACCGCCAGCCAGTTCACGACCGAAAAATCCATGCTTTCCCCTCCAAATCGAAATGCGATGGAACGCTTGTTCGCCCGTCGCGTCAAGCAAGGCGCCAGACCGTCGTGCGCTTGACCTCGGCGTCTTCCAGCACCCGCGTCACCGGGACCTCATAGACGGCAAGCGACTGCAGCCCGTTCCTGGGAAGGTAGGCGCGGCCGGGATCGCCGACGAGGATATCGGCGCCGCGCGCCCGCAGGCGTGCGAACCAGGGCAGCAGGCTGTGGGCGAAGGCCTTGTCGTAGAAGACATCGCCGGCCAGCACGACGTCCCAGCCATCGTCGGAGCCGACACAATCCGTGCCGAGGAATTGCGCTTCGACGGCATTGGCTTCGAGGTTGAGCGCGATGGCCGTCTCGCAAAACGGGTCGATGTCGGCGGCGATCACGCTTGCAGCGCCTGCCTTCATCGCGGCGATCGCGACCAGGCCTGAACCTGAGGCGAAGTCGAGCACGCGTTTCCCCCGTACGCTCCTTGGGTGGTCGAGCACGTAGCGTGCGAGGCCCTGGCCGCCGGCCCAGGCAAAGGCCCAGTAAGGCGGCGGCAGGCCGATCTCGGCCAGCTCCTCCTCGGTGCGCAGCCAAAGGTCATGCGCCTCGTCGGCAAGGTGCAGAAGCACTTCCGGCACATGTGGCGGCGCCATCAGTGCCGAGTTGTCGAGGATGAACTTTTTCGCGCTTTTCGGCGTCAGCTTCGTCACGGCGCCGGGGTGAGCTCGGCCATGCGGCAGACCTCTTTCCATTCGGCCGGCGTCACCGGCTGCACGGAAAGCCGGCCGAGCCGGACCAGCGCCATGTCGGCCAATTTCGGATTGGCCTTGACCTGTTCCAGCGTCACCGGCTTCGGCACGTCCTTGAAGGCGCGGATGTCGACGCATTCCCAGCGAGGGTCATCCGTCGTGCTGTCGGGATGCGCCAGCGCGCAGACCTCGGCGATGCCGACGATGTCGAGCCATTCATTGGAGTGGTAGAAGAAGCCGAGATCGCCGATCCGCATCGCCTTCATGTTGTTGCGGGCGGCGTAGTTGCGCACGCCGTCCCACTGCGTACCGGCCTTGCCCTTGGCCTTCAGCGCCTCGAAGGAAAAGACCGAGGGTTCGGACTTGAACAGCCAGTAGTTCATATCGATTGTCCCGTTGCCATTGCCGGTACGCCACGCGTGGCGGTTCCATCACCGCTACCCTTAGCTTGTCTGCGTCGCTGCGGCGAGAGGGCGCAGAGCCGCCGCGCCGCGAACGATCATGCGCCGGCGGGCTTCTGGAACACCCAGTTCCACGGACGGATCTGGACGCTTTCGAACAGGCCGGCCTTGGCATAGGGGTCGGCGGCCGCCAGGGCTTGCGCGCCAGCCATGTCCGGAGCTTCGATCATCACCAGGCTGCCGTCGGGCTTGCCGTCGGCGTCGAGGAAGGGGCCAGCGAAGGCAAGTTTCCCTTCGGCGATCAGGCCTTCCAGGAATGCCGCATGCGCCGGCCTTGTGTCGACGCGCAGCTGCAGGCTGCCGGGCTTGTCCTTGCAAATCAACGCAAACAGCATGGTCCAAAAACTCCGATGGTTCAGATGTCGGTTTCGGTCTTGAGCGGCCGCGTCATCAGCGCGGTCACGGCCTGGTCGATGGTCACCTTGCCGTCGAGGATGGCGGCGACTGCGGAAATGATCGGCGCCTCGATCTGGCGCTCGGCGGCGATGCGGGCGGCAATGCCGGCCGTCGGCACGCCTTCTGCCAGCGGCAGGCCGGCAAGCGGCTTGCCCTGGCCGAGCGCCAGGCCATAGGCGAAATTGCGCGACTGCGGCGAGGAGCAGGTGAGCAGCAGATCGCCGAGGCCGGATAGCCCCATCAGCGTTTCCGGCCGCGCGCCGAAGGCGGCACCGATGCGACGCAATTCGACGAAGCCGCGCGTTACCATGGCGGCCTGGGCGCTGGCCCCCAACCCGGCGCCGGTGACCGCGCCGGCGGCGATGGCAAAGACGTTCTTCAGCGCGCCGCCGATCTCGACGCCGATCAGATCGTCGCTGGAATAGCAGCGCAGATTTTCGGCCGAAAAGCGGGCGGCCAGCTCGGCGGCCAGTTCCGCTTCGCGCGCGGCAACCACGACGGCCGTCGGCAGGCCGCGCGCGACATCCGTGGCGAAGCTCGGACCGGAAAGGGCTGCGACCGGATTGCCCGGCAGCTTCTCCTCGACGATCGAGGACAGCAGCGCGCCGGTGTCGCGCTCGATGCCCTTGGCGCAAAGCACCAGCGGCGCTTCCCGAGGCACATGGTTGTGCGCAGCGGCGAGAACCGCGCGCAGCGACTGCGCCGGCGTCACGGCCAATACGCAATCGGCGCCGTCGAGCGCCGCAGCGATGTCGCTTGTGGCCGCGATGCCGGGCGCGATCCTGATGCCGGGCAGATAGCGCGGGTTCTCGCCGCGGGCGACGGCGGCGACGGTTTCAGCGTCGCGCGCGAAAAGCCGGACTTCATGGCCGGCGCGCAGCATGGCCAGTGCCAGCGCCGTGCCCCAGGCGCCGCCGCCCAGCACCGCAACGCGCCAGCCGCTGCCCGATCTCTTGCCGCTCACCCTCTTCGCGCTCATGCCTTGGCACCGCGCCGGCCCGAGCCGACCAAAGGCGCCGAAACGCTGTCGAGCGGCCAACGCGAACGCGGCACGAAGTCGGCGGTGTTTTCGTCGGCGATGCCGGCGCGCAGCCGCTCGATGCCGGCCCAGGCGATCATCGCGGCGTTGTCGGTGCAGAGCTTTTGCGGCGGCGCGACGAAAGCGAAGCCGGCTTGCGAACAGAGCGCTTCAAGCGTCGCCTTGATCGTGCGGTTGGCGGCAACGCCGCCGGCAACGACCAGGGCCGGCTTTGCCTGGTTGGGAAATTCCTGGCGGAAGCGGGCAAGCGCGCGCGCCACGCGGTCGCCCAGCGCGTTGGCCACCGCCGCCTGGAAGGAGGCGCAGATGTCGGCGACGTCCTGGTCGCTCAGCGGCGCGATCGCCGTTGCGGCCTGGCGCACCGCCGTCTTCAGGCCGGAGAAGGAGAAATCCGGCTGCGCCGAGCCTTTCATCGGGCGCGGGAAGGCAAAGCGGCTCGCATCGCCGCCGGCAGCGGCCTTCTCGACATTCGGGCCACCGGGATAGGGCAGGCCGAGCATCTTGGCGGTCTTGTCGAAGGCTTCGCCGAGCGCATCGTCGATGGTGGTCGCCCAGCGCTGGTAGTCGCCGACGCCGCGCACCGCGACGATCTGGGTGTGGCCGCCGGAGACGAGCAGCAGAAGATAGGGGAAGTCGAGGCCATCGGTCAGCCGCGCCGTCAGCGCGTGGCCTTCCAGGTGATTGATGGCGATCAGCGGCTTGTTGGCGGCGGCGGCGATCGCCTTGGCCGTCATCAGGCCGACGATCAGCCCGCCGACAAGGCCGGGGCCAGCCGTCGCCGCGATGGCGTCGACCTCGTCAAGCGTCACGGCCGAATCGGCAAGTGCGGCCTCGACGATGCCGTCCAGCGCCTCGACATGCGCGCGCGCCGCAATCTCGGGCACGACGCCGCCGAAAGCGGCATGCTCCCCGATCTGGCTCAGCACGATGTTGGACAGGATTTCGGGCGCCGAAGCGCCGTCCAGCGCGACCACGCTGGCCGCCGTCTCATCGCAACTCGTCTCAATGCCCAGAACGCGGATCAATTCGTCGCTGTCCTCGAAGATTGTATCACCGGAGGTCTGTCGATATTCAGGTGATGCCGGCCTGCAAGTGGCGGCTTTCTGCGCTTCCGGTGCTCACGTACTTTAAGTACGCTCCGCTGCGGTTCTCGGAAGCCACCACTTTCGGCTCGGCCTGACCTGCATCTCGACAGACCTCGGCCAAGGACGGGGGTTATCACGGACGGCGCGCCATGCAAACTTTGAAAATCGGAACACGCGGCAGCCCGCTGGCGCTGGCTCAGGCACATGAGACCCGGGCGCGGCTGATGCAGGCGCATGGCCTGCCCGAGCAGGCATTCGACGTAGTGCCGATCTCGACCAGCGGCGACCGCATCCAGGACCGGCCGCTGTCGGAGGCCGGCGGCAAGGGCCTGTTCACCAAGGAGATCGAGGAGGCGCTGCTCGACCGCCGCATCGACATCGCCGTGCATTCGTCCAAGGACATGCCGACGGTGCTGCCCGACGGGTTGGAGCTCTGCACCTTCCTGCCGCGCGAGGACGCGCGCGACGCTTTCATCGGCAAGCGGGCGAAGCGGATCGCCGACCTGCCGCAGGGCGCGACGGTCGGGTCGTCGTCGCTGCGCCGCCAGGCGCTGATCCGCCGGACGCGGCCGGACCTCGACGTGGTGATCTTTCGCGGCAATGTGCAGACCAGGCTGCGCAAGCTGGACGAAGGCGTCGCCGAAGGCACCATCCTTGCCTATGCCGGGCTGAAACGGCTCGGGCTCGAACATGTCGTCACAGACCTGATGCCGCTGGAGGACTTCCCGCCGGCGCCGGGGCAAGGTGCGATCGGCATCGAAAGCCGCATCGGCGACCGCGCCGTCGAGAAAATGCTGGCGGCGATCCACCACGTGCCGACCGGCCAGGCCTTGGCCTGCGAACGCGCCTTCCTCGCCGCGCTCGACGGCTCGTGCCGCACGCCGATCGCCGGCCATGCGACGGTGGCGGGCGAGAAACTGTCCTTTGCCGGGCTGATCATCTCGCCCGACGGCACGGAATCGCATGAGGTAAGGCTGGAGGGCGAGGCCGCGGACGCGACGGAAATAGGCATGGACGCCGCGCGGACGGTGCGCGCCAGGGCCGGGGCGAAATTCTTCGACGGCTGGGCCTGACATGGTCCGCGTCCTGGTGACGAGGCCAGAGCCCGGCGCGTCGCGCACGGCGCGACGCCTGGAAGCCCAGGGATTTCAGCCTGTCGTGCTACCGCTGACCGTGACGAGCGCCTTGCTTGCCGAAGCGACCGTCGGCGCCGATACCGTCGCGGTCAGCGTCACCAGCGCCAATGCGGTACGCCATGCGCCGAAGGCGCTGATTGCGACGCTCGTCGGCTTGCAGTGCCACGCAGTCGGCAAAAGGACGGCTGAAGCCTGCCGCGCGGCGGGATTTTCATCCGTCACGGAAGGTCCGGGCGACGCCGAGGCTCTGGCCGGCACGATCGCCGGCGGCCTTGCCGGCAAGACAGTCATCTATCTGTGCGGCCGTGTCCGCTTCCCAGTGTTCGAGCAGCGGCTGACGGCGGCGGGCGTACATGTCCGTGCGGTCGAGACCTACGACACAAAAGCTGTCGACTATGGCGATGCCGAGGTGTTCGCCGCTCTGTCGGGCCAACCGGTCGAGGCGGCGCTGCTTTATTCGGCCAAGGCCAGCGCGGCGCTGGCCAGCCTGATTGCGCGACCCATCTTGCGGCTGCTCTTTGAAAATACGGAATTTCTGACGCTCTCGGCGCGCGTCGCCGAACCGTTGGATGCGGCTGCCGGGCGCAGGATCCGGATCGCGCCGCAACCGGATGAGGACGCGCTTCTCGCGCTTTTGTCGCAACCGCGCTAGGCCGCGTCATCACACCGCCCCTTTTCACCGCTTGGTGATGTGCTAGAGCATCCTGACGCTCGAGACCCTTTGATCCATCCTCAAGCCAATTTGCGGAGCCCAAGCATGGTCAAGACGCCGAAGATGCGACATTCGAAGACCCGGCGCGAGCCGGTGACCATCGAACTCGAGCCCGGCGCCGTCTCGCGAATCGCCGACGAGGATGCGGCCAAGGCCGCGGCCAATACCGGGCAGACCGACGAGGCGAAGGCGGAAGAAGCCGTCGCCGTCTCGCAGCCGGAGGCTCCGGAAGAGCCGATCCATGCCGAGCAGGCCGATATCGAGCCGTGGGAGCATAGCGACGCCGCTCAGGCAGCGGCTGACGAGCCCGAGACCGGCAAGGACGAGCCGGAAGCGCCGTATCCCGGCGGGTCCGATGCGCCGAAGAGCCAGCCCAAGGGCTCCGATTACAATTTCGAGGACGCCTCCGCGGCCAGCGCGAGCGCCGCGACATCGAAGTCGGACGAAACACGGAACGAGGATCGCGTGCAGCAGCCATCGCGCAGAACCGGCGTCAACGCCATCGCCGCCGGTCTCATCGGCGGCGTGATCGCTCTTGCCGGCGCCGGGCTGCTGCAGGCGGTCGGCCTGCTTGGCGCGCCGGGGTCGAGCAGCGGATCGCTCGACGGCGTCACCGGCGAGATCGCTTCTTTGAAGAGCGAGGTCGCGGCGCTGAAGGAAAGCGGCGACAACGGCGCCGCGGCCAAGGTTGCCGGTCTTTCGTCGGCGCTGGATCAGGTCAAGGCCGATGTCGCGGCGCTGAAATCCTCGGCCGGACAAGGCGGCGACGGCAGCGCGCTCAAGGCGCTCAGCGACAAGGTCGGCCAGATCGAGACGACCGTCGGCGAGTTGCAAAAGAGCGGAAGTTCAGCACCCGTCGATCTCGGTCCGCTCAACGAGAAGATCGCCGGGCTCGACGCGCTGGTGAAATCGACCGGCGACGCGGCCAAGGCCGAGGACGGCCGGGTTGCAGCACTTGAGCAATCGGTGTCGCAACTCTCCGGCAAGGTCGAGGCGCAGGCCGCGCAGCCCAAGATCGCGCTGGCGATCGCGGCTGCGGCGCTGAAGTCGGCGCTCGATCGCGGCGCGCCGTTCGCGACCGAGCTCGACACGTTCGCGGCGATCGCGCCGGATGCGCCGGAGCTCGCGGCGCTACGGTCCTATGCCGAGAAAGGTGTGCCGACCCGCGCCACCATCGCCTCGGAGGTCGATGCCGCCGCCAATGCCATGGTCGAGGCGGCGACGCCGATCGACCAGAATGCGGGTTTCTTCCAGAGCCTGGTGTCGAGCGCGGAATCGCTGGTCAAGGTGCGGCCGGTCGGAGCCGTCGAAGGCAAGGGCGCGCCCGAAACCGTGGCGCGTATCGAAGTGGCGGTCAGCCAGGGCGACTACGCCAAGGCGCTCAGCGAATATGACACGCTGCCCGACGCCGCGAAGGCGGCCGGCGCCGATTTTGCCGGCAAACTGAAGGCGCGGTTGGAGGTCGAAAAGCAACTCGAAGCGCTGATTGCCGGCGCGACGAAGGCGTGAGGACCAAAAGATGATCCGTCTCCTCGCCTTCCTCGCCGTCGTCTTCGCGCTGGGTCTCGGCTTCGCCTGGCTGGCCGATCGTCCGGGCGAGATGCTCGTCACCTTCAACGGCTACCAGTACCAAGTCACGCTGATGGTGGCGGCGGTGGCGATCGTCGCCGTGGTCGCCGCGGTGATGATCGTCTGGTGGCTCATCAAGTCGCTGTGGAACAGCCCCTACACGATCTCGCGCTATTTCCGGGTGCGCCGCCGCGACCGCGGCTACCAGGCGCTGTCGACCGGCATGATCGCGGCCGGCGCCGGGGACGGCGCGCTGGCGCGCAAGAAGACCAAGGAAGCGGCCAGGCTGATCAGCTCCGATCAGGAGCCACTGATCAACCTGCTCGATGCGCAGGCGTCGCTGCTCGAAGGCGACCATAAAGGCGCGCGAGAGAAATTCGAGCGCATGCTCGACGATCCCGAGATGCGGCTGCTCGGCCTGCGTGGGCTTTATCTGGAGGCCGAGCGGCTCGGCGACCGCAACGCCGCGCGCCACTATGCCGGCCGCGCCGCAGCGGTGGCGCCGCAGCTTGCCTGGGCGGCGGAATCGACGCTCGAGGAACTGACCGAACGCGGCGACTGGGACGGCGCGCTGAAGCTGGTCGAGGCGCAGAAGTCGACCAGACAGATCGAGCGCGACGCCGCCAACCGCCGCCGCGCCGTGCTGCTGACCGCCAAGGCGCAGGCGCTGGTCGACAGCGACCCGAACGCAGCCCGCACCGCGGCGCTGGAAGCCAACAAGCTGGCGCCCGATTTCGCGCCGGCGGCGGTCATCGCCGCCGATATGGTTTTCCGGCAAAGCGACGTGCGCAAGGGCTCCAAGATCCTGGAAACCGCGTGGAGGGCCGAGCCGCATCCCGACATCGCGGAGCTCTACACGCATGCGAGGGTGGGCGACGCCGTGCGCGACCGTCTCAACCGGGCGAAGAAGCTGCAGGAATTGAAGAGGAACCACGCCGAGTCGGCGATGGCAGTGGCGCGCGCGGCGCTCGACGCCCAGGATTTCGCGATGGCCCGCCGCGAGGCGGAGGCCGCGATCCGCATCGATCGCCGCGAGGGCGCCTACCTGCTGCTTGCCGATATTGAGGAAGCCGAGACCGGCGACCAAGGCAAGGTGCGGCAGCTCTTGTCGAAGGCGGTGCGCGCGCCGCGCGATCCGGCCTGGGTGGCGGATGGCGTCATCTCCGAGCGCTGGGCGCCGGTATCGCCGGTCACCGGCAAGCTCGACGCCTTCACCTGGCGGGCGCCGATGGAGCGGCTTGGCCATCTGATCGAAAGCGACGCGGATGTCGCGGTGCCGGCGATCGCCGCCGCGCCGCCGGCCGCACCCGCTGAAAAGGCGATCGACATTGTTGCCGATGCGCCGGCCGAGAAGCTGGCGCCAACGAATGGCGGCGAAAAGGATAGGGTGGTGGCCGAAACCGTCGTCGAGGCGGAAACCGTAGGCCAGGGCGCGGAGCTGCCGCCCCTGCCCGACGATCCGGGTGTCGCGCCGGAAGAGGCCGCGGATAAATCGCCGCGCCGGTTTCGTTTGTTCTAAGGCTATGTTTTGAGGCCGGGTTTTGGCGGGCAGGGAAAAAACATCGATGTTCGAGCGCGTATTGTCCTTCCTGAGGGATCTGCCGGCTGCCGGCGAGACCAAGCCGAGCGCGGACGATCCGCGCGTCGCGGCCTCCGCGCTGCTCTACCATGTGATGAACGCCGACGGCGTGCGCCAGGACGTCGAATGGGAGCGGTTCAAGCAGATACTGGCCGAAACCTATTCGGTGAGCGGCGCGGAGCTCGATGCGCTGGCAGCGGCCGGCGAGCGCGCCGACAATGAGGCGATCGACCTCTACGCCTTCACCAGCGTGCTGAAGCGCGATCTCGACGCCGAGGCGCGCAAGGCCTTCATTGGCCTGATGTGGGAAATCGTCTATGCCGATGGCGAGTTGCACGAGCTCGAGGACAACACGGTGTGGCGGGTCGCCGAACTGATCGGCGTCGAGCGTCATGACCGCATCGAGGCGCGCCGCAAGGCGGCGGCCGGGGCGCCCGGCGCGCGGGGCGATTCGAGCGACGAATAACAGGACCTTTCGCCTTCCATGCCGTCCAGACCGAGGCCGAGACCCAAAATCCTGATCGTGCTGCATCAGGAGACTTCGAGCTCCGGCCGCGTCGGACATATGCTTCTGGAAGAAGGTTTCGATCTCGACATCCGCCGGCCGCCGCTCGGCGATGCGCTGCCCTGCACGCTCGACGATCATGCCGGCGCTGTGGTTTTCGGCGGGCCGATGAGCGCCAATGACGCGGACGAATTCGTCCGCCGCGAGACCGACTGGCTGCAAATCCCGCTCAAGGAAAACCGCCCCTTTCTCGGCATCTGCCTCGGCGCGCAGATGCTCGCCAACCATCTCGGCGGCAAGGTCGAGGGGCACGGCGAAGGGCTGGTCGAGATCGGCTGGTATCCGCTGAAGGCGACCGATGCCGGCAAAAAGCTCCTGCACTGGCCGGAGATGGTCTACCAGTTTCACCGCGAAGGCTTTTCGTTGCCGAAGGAAGCTACGCTTTTGGCAACGGCGGAAACCTATCCCAACCAGGCCTTCCGCTACGGCGACAATGCCTGGGGTATCCAGTTCCATGGCGAGCTGACAAGGGTGATGATGCAGCGCTGGGTGGTGCGCGGCGCGCATCGCTTCGAGCTCCCCGGCGCGCAGCCTGGCCGCGACCATCTCGGCGGCCGGCTGATCTGGGACATGCACCTCAAGCGCTGGCTGAGCGAATTTCTGGGGCTGATCTTCGGCAGGCCTGCTGTGGGATAAAGCAAGCCCGGTTGGCCGGAACGGCTGAGCTTGATCCGAAGATGGCTTCTGCCAAGGCATGAACGACAGCTCTGCGCCTCAAGCTAGCCATTGCTATCCGAACGCGGACATTGGTCGGCGTAAGACTGTAGTCGTGGTTGCGCCGGGCCTTCCTGGCCGGAGCTGCGCTCGTCGAGCTGCCGGCAGACACGTGATGCCCCCATTGGCTACGCCACGTCTGCTGCGATGAACCAATCGTTGACCTCCCGCAATTCAGCACGAGCCTCGTCGAACCTACCCTGTGACCGCAATAGCTTCGCGAGGCTGTTGGTTGCCTGCAACTCCCAACTCCTGGCGCTCTGCTGCCGCGCAAAGGCAATTGCCTCGCGGAAAGAAGTCTCCGCCGCTCTGTCTCCTGCTCCATTTGCAAGTTCGATCTCACCGCGAATGCGAAGCAGGGCAGCTGTAAAGTAATGCTCGCCGATTTTTTCGGCCTCGCGCAGACCTTTCTCAGCGGTCTCCGCCGCCATGTCGAATTGCCCGGAGTTCATGAAAGCCTTGGCGAGCAAACCTAAATAGCACGACTTGTCGACCTCCTGATCTTCAAGGTCACTTTCGGTCAATGCCATCATGTGATTTCCCCCCGGACTGTCATCAAGGGCAGATGCAGCCAGGCCGCCAAAAAAGCGCGCCACCCTCTCCCAGAGATTGAAGCCATTTTCCTGCGCCAGCGGCAGGAGTTCATCCGCCAGTTCAGCGATCAAGCTGCTCTCTTCGCGGAAGGCGAACAACACGCACCCGTTTCCCAGGCAAGCGGCCAAGCGATATGCGGACTGCAGCCGAACGGTCGCCTCCGCCTCGCGGTAGAGTTTCAGCGCTTGATGGCGGTAGCCCAGAATATGCAAGGTCCAGGAAAGGTAGATCATGGCCATGCTCGGGAAGTCGCTGCCGACCTTGTCCGCACTGTCCTTGTGGCTGAGAGCGTGCTCGAGATATTGCCGGGCCGCCACCAACTCGCCCTGACAGAACAGGGTCATCCCCTTGAATTGCAAACCTATGACGAGCGCGTTCAGGTAGCCGCCTTGCTCGCCGACCCGAATTAACTCATCGCTCGCCGCAAGGGCCTTGCCAAACTGGCCCGAGTTGAAATGGGTGCCGAAAAGCCCGTCGAGCGCCCTGATCGTCGCTTCCGGTTCGCCAAGTTTCCCGCTCAGTGCTATGGCCCGCTGATATGCGGCACTGCCTTCGCCCGTCACGTAGCCTTGCGCGGCGTATAGCACGTCGCCCAGCTCCAGTTCGAAGCGAAGAAGCCTGCGGCTGCGATCGTCGGATTCAGGCAGGAGCTTCGCGGCTTCGAGGCCCTTCCTGAAAATACGCACTGCGTCAGCTTTCGCCCAAGTCTTAGCCGCCTTCACCCCTGCCAATAGCCAGTAGTCAGCGGCGCGATCGAACAGACCCGCGTCGGCGAAATGTTCAGCCAGCACTTCGGGACGGGCAAAGGCCGCGTTGTGGTCGCGCAGTTCGATACATTCGGCGATCAATCGGTGAGTCTGCTGCGCGCGTTCGTGGAGCATCGTGCCTTTGGCCGCCTGCTGCAGCAGCACGTGCGTGAACGAAAAGCCCGCGCCGGCCGTGCCCCGCTCGGCTACGATCAGCCCCGTGCCCATCAGGTCGCCAACCGCGGCGCGCAACTCCGCTTCCGGCCAATCACAAATTTCGCGCAGTATGTCGAAATCGAACTTGCGGCCGATCGCCGCTGCGATCTGCGCAACTTCCTTGGCGGGTCCCAGCCTGTCGAGGCGGGCAAGCAGTGAGAACTGCAGGGAGTTTGGAATGTTGTTCGTATGAGACGAACGCTTCGGCTGGGGCGCTTCCAGCCGCAACCCGGTTTCGACCACGCTCCGAGCAAGCTCTTCGATGTAGAGCGGGACGCCTTCACCGCGATCGAGCACCGCTGAAACATCGGCGGCGAGCGCGTTCGGACTGATGTCATGGACAATCGCCTCGGCATCTTCGCGTCCGAGCGCTTCAAGCCTGATGTGATGCGCATCCGGCCTGTCGAACCATGGAACGGTTGCGTTGTTCCTGCTCGATACGAGCAACAGCGCAGGCGTCGAAGCCAGGCTGGCAACGATTTTGTCGAGAAGCTCGCGCGAGGTCGCGTCGGCCCATTGCTCATCTTCGAACAGGATCAGGATCGGCGTGGTACGCGCCAGATAACCGACCATATCCATCAGCGCTTGCTCTGCGATGTTGCGCTGTCGGTCGGCGCTTATCCCGTCGAGCCTGTCCGGCCTGGTCGCAGGTATGCCGAGCAGGCCCGAGAAGATCGCCAGCGCGACGTCGCTGTACACCGAGCCGATCAACAATGCGTTGCTGAGCTTCCGCAGCTTTTCTTCCGTCGAGTCAGCGTCCTCGATCGTTGCGATCCGCTGCAACTCGGCGAGGAATGGATAAAGGGTGCTGTTCTCAAAGGTCGGAGAACATTGCATGGTCAGTTGCGGAAAGCTGCGCAACCGCTGCTGGACTTCATTGAGCAACCGGGATTTGCCGATCCCCGACTCTCCCGAAACCCACACCGCATTGCCGTGCCTGTCGCGCACGACGGTCTCCCAGTGCTCCATCAACAGTCGCAATTCGGCATTGCGGCCGCACAGCTTGGTCATATGCGCGCGCTTTGCAAAGCGGGTCGGCACCATGCGCTGCCGCTGCACCTGCCAGATCTGGACCGGCTCGGCGAATCCCTTCAGCTCATGCTTGCCGAACGTGGTGAAATCAATCGCGCCGCTCGCGGCCTCGAAGGTCGACGCGTCGACGAGGATCCTATTCGACTTGGCCAGTACCTGCAGCCGCGCCGCCAGATGTGCGACGTGGCCGAAAGCGACGGTGGACACGCCGCTCGGCGCGCCGACGAACTCCCCCACCACGACCTGGCCGCTCGCGATACCCACCCTCACTTGCAGCGGATATCCCTGTTTTGCCGAGATGGTGGCCACCGCATCGACGATCTCCAGTGCCGCCAGCACCGCGAACTCGCTGTCGTCCTCGCCAGCTATCGGATAACCGAAATAGGCCTGGATGGCGTCGCCGATGTAACTGGCCGTCACTCCCTTGCGGCGCTGGACGACGCTGCTGCAGGTATGCAGAAAGCTCTCGATCAGGCGCTGGAAATCCTCGGGATCCAGGCGGTCGGCATATTCGGTCGACCCCACCATATCGCAAAACAGGATGGTGAGATAACGCCGCTCCGCAACAGACTTCGCCGGGCTGCTCGGCAAAATCGGGCCAGCCAATGGAACCGGCGTGGTCAAGCTCCGGGACCCTCCTTGGTGCGGCGACCATCTAGCGCCCGGTCATGTTATCGCAAATCCCGGCGGTCACCAGCCGCTTTCGATCGCGTCAAAGCGGATCATCGAAGCTCGCCACACTGAACATCGGCGTAGATCAAATGGTCTGCCTCACTGAATGCCGCCTCGCTCTGGTCGAAGCAGAACCGTTTGGGCACCAGGCGGATCAAGGTGCGTCGATTGCACTCGCCGGGCAGGTCGATCTGGAAGCTGCGCGGCAACATCGACGGCGTCGGATCGCTCCACTTCGTGTGACCGGCAAACGAAACGTTCTGGATCAGCAAGCTGGAGCCGGATGAACCGACTGGACCGGAGATGGCTTCGACGTCGGTACCCTTTGCCTGCTCGATGCTAGGATATTGACCGCTTTGCGGCGGATCTCCGGTTGCCGGAATGGCGCCCGCGCCGACTGCGACATTGATCCTGATATCGTCGCGCTCCGGAACACCGCCGTAGCTGTTGCGAAAGGTCCAGCTTACACGAAGAATACGCGTGTTCACCTCCGCTCCGGGGGGTGGAGGCAAAACCTGAATCTTGGCATCGGCGAGCAAAGAGCCTTCATCCTGCGCCTCCGGCGCCGGGCAGCGCGTGTAGAGCGGGCGGTAGCCACATTCAGCACCGCCTGCTCCCCACAAACAGTCGCTCAGCTTCCGCCAGTCCTCCAGGCTCAGCGGCGGCGCGCCGGAGGACAGGTCATTGCCGGACCCTGGCAACATCCAGGGATGGATGCCGCCGCCGTTCGCCCAGTCCGTCCGGTGCGCGGCTATCTCGGCGTAGACGATCTGTTCCTCGTTCAGCTCGAGCAATTGGACCCAGCTTGGCGACGTGACCGTCGGCTCATGCCCCGCTGCGTCCGCGGCAAAACGGCGGCCCGTGACTTGTGTGGTAAGCGTGTGGCAGCTTGTGCAGTTGCCCGTCGGATCTTCAACCGTCCTGGCCTGGCTAAGTTCATTGCGGTAGGTGCCGGTGTAGCTGGAGCCGACCACGCGGAACGGCGCGCCCGGCAACCGCGGCCGATCCGGTAGAAAATCTCCCAGGCTGAAGGCGGTCGATCTGGAATCGCCGGCTGAACGGAAACCGACCCTGCTCTGTTCAATGTGCGGATCGATCACATAAGGGCTTTTGTTGTCATGGCATGCATGGCACGAAATCTGAAACGTCGGATCGTAGATTTTCTTCGCCTCGGCCCTTCCGACTTCGTCGGAATAGTTGCGCCCGCCCGGCGGAATGAAGGGCTTTGACCAATCGAACTCGCTCCGGTCCTTGCGGCCGTCGAAGAAGACAATTTCTCCGGATTTCCGATTGAACCCGATGGTGCCGAAGACAGAAAACCTCGGATCCGACCGCGTCCAGTAGGGATCGGTGCTGACCTCCTGGCTAAAGTTGGATTTCCTGCAGAGGAACAGCCATTCAACGTTGCCGCGCACGACCCTTACGACACGTGAGTTCAGCCCACAGTAGGTCGTGCTGCCGGTCAGCGAAGGCTTGTCGCATTTGGGCAATGTCGCCGTCCATTTGACCACCTTTCCGCTTTCATTCCGGTGCTCGAACTCCAGCGGATGGCCCGGTTTCATCGGATTGGGCTCGAGGTCCACGACATTGCCGTCAACTTCCACCGGGATGACCTTCATCTGCTCGCTGTCGCAATCGCCGTCGGGAATAGGACCGAACACCGCCCGCGCTTCATCGCCAGACCTGGTTACGACGTCGGCGCTCTTGGAGGCCGGTGCCCAGAAAATGTCGGGGTTCCATCGCGTGACGGCGTCGGCGAACGACTTCGAATCCAGGTCGTCCTGATCGGAGCCTTGCCGCTCACCGGCTTGCGGCGTCGACACGAAAGCCACATGTCGAAGCCCGACCGCCCCGGACAACAGGAGAAACGCAACGCCGAGGACAGCAGCGATCAGCGCAACGGAACGCATTTCAGCCCACTGCGGCGTGCCAGTGAGCCCATGGCCGATCTTTGGGCGTCATCGCTTCTTGGCTGCGACAGAACCAGCAGAATAGTCGGCGTGGACAGTAAGCGATTGAAATAGCCACTGGTCGTCGCCCCCCTTTACGAGGGTCGCCCGAACATCCGCCGAATAGTCGAGGCTCGGCATCGGAGAGTGGGAGTCTTGCACAGTGACCAGGACTGCCGATCTGGTGTTCGCCGTCTTACCCGTCTTGTCAACATGGAACAAGGTGTTGGTCACAAAATGTCGAGTCTGGAGGTGATCGGTCTCCAGTTCCTGCACTATTATTCCCATCTGCGTGAGAAGATCGTCTGGTGACGTCGGATCTAGACCGAGCGTCAACCTGAACACGGAACCCCCAGTATTGCACATCTCATAATAAGACGATTTCGGAACGGCAAAGAGGCCAGCGAACGCTGCTGCGTCTCTTTCATCGATCGTCAATGCGTAGCGGGACAAAACATCTTCAATTGCCTGGCGATCGTCGGCCGGAGGATTCTTTATGTCCCAACCTTTGCTAGCTGGTGTTCCGCATGAATCAGCTAAAGCGGTGCCGCCGAAAGCGAGGCAGAGCCCACAAACCAGGGCAAAATTCCTCAAAATCGCACGGTTGGTGATTATGCCTTTCCAATGCTCGCTCATGGTGGCCCCCTCAAATGGAGCTTGATGGGAAAGTACCCATTCATCTTATACATCCCCCAAAAAGGTGTCAGCCGAAATCGGTGGCATCCGAGGCTTGCGGGCACAATTCCGCGTTCCTGAATTTTTGAATTTGCGGTAAGTTACATTCTTCGATCCGCAGCAATTTCATTCCTAATCGCCAGGCAGGCTGCGGGCGATTTCGGTGCGTTACGGGAAAATAAAAATAACATAGGTGAAAAATCAAGTTTAACCATAGTTAGATAGGAGCATAAAGTGCCGAGTTTCGTTCGAAATATGGTATTGTTCCTTTCATCGTTCTTCAGCATTATTCCTTTGGCGTTTGCACAGCAGAATCAGGAAATTGAGATAGTTCTGCAATCGCGCCTGCCTTCTTATGGAAACGATACCCCCCTAGTTATTGACTTTACTCTCACGAACCGGTCACGCAGCCCGATCAGGGTGCTCAGTTGGACCACGCCAATCAACGGCGTCTCCGGCGACATATTTTCAGTGGCGAGGGGGTCGCAGCCAATTCAGTACATAGGCCGTTTGGCGAAGCGAGGAGAGCCCACTGACGCCGACTTTATCACCATCGAACCGGGGCAATCGGTTACGGTGCCCGTCGATCTGTCCTTGTACTACGCCATCTATGAAGCCGGGAATTATGCGGTTACCTACGACACGGAGGGCATGGGTCTGCTGATTGGCCGTCCGGGTGAACTGATACGCGCGCAGGTTTTGAGCAACGCCGCCACGTTCAGGCTTCTGTCGGGTCGAATTCCTCCGCAACGGGCAGTGCCGCTCTCGGCGCCCAAATTCGACCAATGCGACAGCTCTCAACAGGATGATCTTGGCGCTGCGCTGGCGGAAGCAAACATCATAGCCTCGAATGCCCTGCAGATCTTGCAGAGCACGCCTCCGGCCCAGCAACCCAGTTCCCAACGATATATGACATGGTTCGGGGCGCATACCGTAGGACTGTACGCAAAGGCCACTGGAAATTTCTCGAAGATTGCGGATGCTCTTGCAAACAAGACAATTACATTTGGATGCCACGGCAGCGAGTGTGAACCAATCGACTATGCGTATGTATACCCGGACCAGCCTTACAACATTTTTGTCTGTAGCAAGTTCTGGTCAGCCGCTCTGAAAGGAACGGATTCCAGATCCGGAACGCTCATACACGAAGTGAGTCACTTCGGCATCGTGGCCGCAACGAGGGACTTTGCCTATGGTCAAACCAGCGCCAAGGCGCTCGCGGTCGTGAACCCACCTAGAGCGACATCCAACGCTGACAGCCATGAATACTTCGCGGAGAACAGCCCGGAGCTTCCGATGTGAGGAACGCCACACGCAACTGAGCTGGCAAGCTTTCCGAAGGTCGACCTCTCGCCGGGCTCGATTGGCACGGAACAAGGCACCTGGCTCGAACGGGGCCGCTAGAAACGAAATTGGGCGAGGCGCGGCCGGTCACGGTGATGCGGATGAATGAAGGCAGAGGCTGTCCGTCCGCGGCAATCGCTCCGGCCCCCAAACGCGCAAGGAGATAGGTTGCAGGCAACTTAGTGTGTTATATACGCTGCGCTCTCGGGGCGGATACGAGATCGATGGATCAGGAAACGCTTCTTGCCGCAGTCCTCCTGGCTGACGTCGTGGGCAGCACGCCCCTCTATGAGCGCATCGGCGACGATGCCGCTTTGCTGCAGGTTTCGGATTGCCTGGACGCAATGCGAGCGATCGTCGCCCAACACGGCGGTGATTTCATCTACTCGAAGGGCGATGACGTACTCAGCCTCTTCGAGAGCCCGGAGGCAGCGCTGAGGGCCGTCCGCCAAATCAGCCACCAACTGACGAAAGGGCCGTTGATCGCTCGAATCGGATTGCATTTCGGGACGGTCATTCGCGCGCGGGGCGCGGTATTCGGTGACGTTGTCAATGTCACCGCAAGGTTGTCCACCACGGCCAACCCCGGGGAGGTGCTGATCAGCCAGAGCTTCTTCGAAGCCCTTTCCGCGGGCAGCCGCAAGAGCCTGCGGCTCCTCGACAAAATGGACTTCAAGGGGAAGCAGGAACTCTTCGATGTCTATACCCTGTGGAGTGGCAATGGGGTGCTCAGCACTCAGATCACCACCCGTGGCACCACCACCGATAGACGCTCCGTCCCGCAGCGGCAGATCCATCTGGTCATCCGCTATGGAGATCAGTTGCGATCCTGTCGAAACAACGAATCCGTAACCATCGGCCGGTCTGAGGAATGCAATATCGTCGTCGAGCGGCCCTGGGTTTCAAGGCATCACGCGACCTTCACCGTTTCGAATGGCAGGGCCCGGCTCGTCGAGCGAAGCTCGTCGGGCACATTTGTATCGATGGGACCCGGCCATGAAGTCTTCGTACGCCGTGAAGATATTCTCCTCTTCGGCTCCGGCGTCATCTCGCCTGGACTGAAGTCGTCCCTCGGCGACGCCCAGGTTCTTCACTACGAAATTGTCTCGGACTGACCGGACTTCTAGCTGCTACCGGTGCCAAGCTGGTCCGCCGACGCCGCCGATGCAGCGGCCCACCTATTGACTGCCCTTTGGAGCATTCCGGGAAAAGTGTGAGCGGTTTTCCGTTCGGGATTGCGTATAAACAAAGAGATAGCGCCTTTCGCCGTTTCCGTGAAACGGTGAAAAGCGCCAACCCGGCTGCGTTATTCCGGCAGCCCCGCCTTTCGCAAACCTTCTGCAAGCAGAGCCATATCGGCCGGACGGCTGGTTGAAACGACGTCGGCGAGATTGGAAATTCGTTGGCCGGGATCGAGGCCGAGAATTCGGCTCACGACCTTTTGCGCATCCTCGGTTCGGCCGGCGAGAGCATAGCTTGCAGCCGCAAAGCGCAACGACCCCAAAAAGTCCGGCTTTTCCCGCAACGACCTTTCAGCCCAAGATGATGCCTCCTCGAATCGACCGGCGAAGAGATGAGCCACTGCTACCGCATTCTGCATGTCGAACATGAGCGGGTCGACTGGGCTCATGCGCATCGCGGTCGCCAGGTGCCGGAGTGAGGTTTCAGTATCGCCGAGGTCGGCTCTGACCCAGCCGCTGAATAGCCACGTGGTAGCCAGGTTCGGATTGAGCGCAAGCGCGCGATCAATGAAGGCTGCCCCGCTGTTGTTGTCGCCCACCACGTAGGCGAGCGCGGTCCCGCCCCGGGAAAGCGCGATCGCGTCATCCCTGCCCAAATCCACGGCCTTCAGAGCCAGGCGCTCCGCCTCGGCGGTTTCCTGCCTGCGATCGGTCATCCAGCCGTTCGCCTTGCGCATGACGGCACACCAGGCGGCCATGCCG
>NZ_QMBP01000019.1 GCF_003289945.1 Mesorhizobium hawassense | reverse complement strand
AGGTCCGCTGCCGTTGCCCGGCCGTGGTCAAGCGGCGCCCGCGGCCGGTCGTGCAGACCCTGCGGGCCGAACTCGCGATAGCGTTCCAGCCATTTGTAGCCGGTCTTGCGCGAGATCTCGAAGGCCGCGCACAACTGCGTCATCGTCTCCTCGCCAGATAGGCATTCCACAACAAAACGAAGCCGCTCATCCATGAGCCCTGTCTCTCGCCAAACCATCGCCGGTCCTCCCGGCGGGCGAGAAAACTGTCACCCATCTAATCGGTCCATTCTGTTACCTATCTATCCGGTTCGGACAGGCCCCGAGGTCGGGCCGCCTTGGTGGTAATTGGGTCTCAGACGAAATACTGGCCGCCATTGGCGGTGATGGTCGAGCCAGTGATGAAGCCGGCCTCGTCGGAGGCCAGGAAGACGACGCAGCGCGCGATCTCTTCCGGCTCGCCGAGGCGGCCGACCGGGATCTGCGGGATGATGCGCTCGTTGAGCACCTTCTCGTCGATCGCCTTGACCATCTCGGTCGCGATATAGCCGGGGCAGATGACGTTGACCGTGATGCCGGCCCGCGCGCCTTCCTGCGCCAGCGCCTTGGAGAAGCCGATGTCGCCGGCCTTGGCGGCGGAGTAATTGGCCTGGCCGGCCTGGCCCTTCTGGCCGTTGATCGAGGAGATGGTGATGACGCGACCGAACTTGCGCTCGCGCATGCCGTTCCACGCAGGATGCGTCATGTTGAAGACGCCGGAGAGATTGGTGTCGATCACTTCCTTCCACTGCGCGGGCGTCATCTTGTGGAACATGGCGTCGCGGGTGATGCCGGCGTTGTTGACCAGCACCGCGACCGGGCCGAGATCGGCCTCGACTCGGCTGATGCCTGCGGCGCAGGCGTCGTAGTCGGCGACCGACCATTTGTAGACGGGGATGCCGGTCTCGGCCTTGAACTTGGCGGCCGCCTCGTCATTGCCGGCATAGTTCGCGGCGACCGAGTAGCCGGCATTCTTCAGGGCGATCGATATCGCGGCGCCGATGCCGCGCGATCCGCCGGTGACGATTGCTACTTTGGACATAAGGTTCCTCCTCCCTAAATTTCTGGTGAATGGTCAACAGGGAATGGTCGAAGACGGTCGGCTACCGCCATTCACCATTCACCGTTCACCTCTTTTGTCAGAGCGCTTCCACGCACAGGGCGACACCCATGCCGCCGCCGATGCACAGCGTGGCGAGGCCTTTCTTGGCGCCGCGGCGGCGCATCTCGAAGACCAGCGTGTTGAAGACGCGGGCGCCGGAAGCGCCGATCGGATGGCCGATGGCGATCGCGCCGCCATTGACGTTGACGATCGAAGGATCCCAGCCCATGCCCTTGTTGACGGCGCAGGCCTGCGCGGCGAAGGCTTCGTTGGCCTCGACGAGATCGAGATCCTTGACCGACCAGCCGGCCTTCTCCAGCGCCCGCTTCGAGGCGGGGATCGGTCCGGTGCCCATGATCGCCGGATCGACGCCGGCGGTCGCCCAGGAGGCGATGCGCACCAGCGGGGTGATACCGCGGCGAGCAGCCTCGGCCTCGGTCATCAGCAGCGCGCCGGCGGCGCCGTCATTGATGCCGGACGCGTTGGCGGCGGTGACCGTGCCGTCCTTGTCGAAAGCGGGCTTCAGCTTGGTCATCGCGTCGAGCGTCGCGCCGTGGCGGATGTACTCGTCCTGGTCGACGACGGTGTCGCCCTTCCTCCCCTTGATGGTGAAGGCGACGATCTCGTCCTTGAACTTGCCGGCCTTCTGCGCGGCCTCGGCCTTGTTCTGCGAGGCGAGCGCGAACGCGTCCTGGTCGTCGCGGGTGATCTGGAACTGCCGGGCGACGTTCTCGGCGGTGTTGCCCATGTGGTAGCCGTTGAAGGCATCCCACAGGCCGTCCTTGATCATGGTGTCGATCATCTTGTAGTCGCCCATCTTGACGCCGGCGCGCAGGTGCTCGGCATGCGGCGACAGCGACATCGATTCCTGGCCGCCGGCGATGATCACCTTGGCGTCACCGGTGGCGATCTGCTGCATGCCGAGCGCGATGGCGCGCAGGCCCGAGCCGCAGACCTGGTTGAGACCCCAGGCGGTGGTTTCCTTCGGCAGGCCGGCATTGATCGAGGCCTGGCGCGCCGGGTTCTGGCCCTGCGCGGCGGTCAGCACCTGGCCGAGGATGACCTCGTCGACTTCGTTTGCCTCGACGTTCGCCCGGGCGAGCAATTCCTTGATGACCACGGCGCCAAGCTCATGCGCCGGCGTGGCGGCGAAACTGCCGTTGAAGGAGCCGACCGCGGTGCGGGCTGCGCTGGCGACGACGATGGCATTGGATGCGGACATTTTCTTCTCCAGACTTCGAGTGGCGAATTTTCAGGATCGCTTTAGGACTTTCTTGCCCGTTCCAAACCCCGAGTCAAACCGGAAATGGGCATGGCCGCCATGCGCGGCAAGCAGAGCGAGCACCGGTTGCGGTAACATGACGTTGACCGCGCGGCGAATTTTGTCGTGGCCGTGCAGCATTAATTGATGCCGCAGTGCACAAACCACTTGGAATTGTGACGCTTTTGCGCTTATCCTCGTCAAGGGCGCAATCGTTACCGGCCACTTACTCCGAGAAGTGCCGGTGTCCTGGGGAGGATACGGATGGCTGCAAAAGACGACCCGATCGTCATCAAGAAATATGCCAATCGCCGGCTCTACAATACCGGCACAAGCACCTATGTGACGCTCGAGGACCTGGCCGAGATGGTCAAGAAGGGCGAGGAGTTCACGGTTCAGGACGCAAAGACCGGCGACGACATCACTCATCCGGTGCTGACGCAGATCATCTTCGAGCTGGAGAACAAGGACGGGCAGAACATGCTGCCGATCCCGTTCCTGCGGCAGCTCATCTCTTTCTACGGCGATCAGATGCAGATGATCGTGCCGAGCTTCCTGGAACAGTCGATGATCGCCTTCTCCAAGGAGCAGGAGCGGTTTCGCGAGCAGTTGAAGGGCGCCTTCGGCAAGGCGCCGATCGACATCATGAAGACTCCGATGAAGGCGCTCGAGGAACAGACGCGCCGCAACGTCGAGATGTTCCAGAACGCCATGCGCATGTTCACGCCGTTCCCGCCCGCCGGCGGCAATGCCACGACGCCGGCCGAGCCGCCGAAGAAGGAAGAGAAGTCCGACGATCTGCAGGAATTGAAAGCGCAGATCGCGGCCATGCAGCGCAAGCTGGACACGATGTCCTGACGGGTGCGCCGATATTCAGGTGAGGCCGGCCTGCGAACGACGGCTTCCTGTGCTTCCGGTGCTCACGTACTTCAAGTACGCTCCGCTCCGGTTCTCGGAAACCATCGTTCTCGACTCGGCCTGACCTGAATCTCGGCACACCCTAGCGCGCTTCATCCATCGCTCACCGCTCCCACAACAAGCCCGTCATAGCGGGCGCGCGGCCTGATCAGCCTGTTGCTGGTCACCTGCTCGATGGCATGCGCGGTCCAGCCGACGCTGCGGCCGAGCGCGAACAGGCGGAACGGTGCATCGGCGGGCAGGCGCAGGCTGCGCGTCATCGCGGCCAGAGCGAAGTCGATGTTGGGATGCAGGCCGGTCGCGGCGAGAACCGCCTTGCGCAGCCGCACCAGCCCATCATCGATCCCAAAATCGGCCAACAGGCCCCCGGCGCGCGGATCGCCTTCCGGATAGAGCGGGTGGCCGAAGCCGGGCAGCGGCCGGTCATGCGCCAGCCAGCGGGCTATCGCCTCGTCAGGGCCTAAGCGCTCCGCATCCTCGACAAGGGCGAGCGCCGCCGCGCCGGCGCCGCCATGACGCGGCCCGGAAAGCGTCGCCAGGCCGGCGAGCAGGCAGGCGGCGACCGGCGCGCCGGTGGAGGCGGCGACGCGCGCGGCAAAGGTCGAGGCGTTGAGCTCGTGATCGGCAAGCAGCACCAGAGCCTTGCGGATCAGCTCGGCGCCCGTGGCTTCAACCGACCAGCCCTGCGCCAGCCTTATGTGCACGGGTTCGGAACCCGGCGACGCGCCGAGCGCCGTGGCCAGCGCGCTGGTGGCGGCGGCGCCGTCCTGCTGCAGCATGGCCGGCCGACGGCCGAGCGAGGGCCAGCCTTCGGCCGCGAGCGCCGAGAGCCTGGCGAAGGCCGTTTGCGTGCCGCTGTGCCTTGCGGCTGAAGCGGTCAGCGAAGCGAATGACACCGAGGGGTCCGCGGCCCACAGCAGGGCTGCCGCTTCCTCGAGGGTCGCTGACGCTGAAAACTCCACCGCGTCCTTGCCGCGATAGACGAGGCGGCCGTGCAGCACCGTCGAGATGGCGGTGGTGATCGCTGGCTCGCCCCAGGCGATGGCGCTTTCGGCGATCGCCCGCGGGCTCCTTCCGCGCTCACGGCGAGTCCCCAGCGCGGCGATGTCGTCGGCGCGGTACTGGCTGCGGCGCGGGTCGGCGTCGTCCGGCTTCATGCCGATGCGGCCGCGGCTGACATAGGCATAGAGCGTCTGCGGTCGGACGTTCAGCCGCTCCAGCGCTTGCTCACGGGTCAGCCATTCCGTCATGCGCCGCCTTACATTGATTATCTTGATCAAGATTGATGCATTGATTGCGCAGCATTAATTGCAACGCACAAAAGGTCAAGGAGATGGTCATGGCAAATGGGCTCGATGATGTTGTGGCGGCCGACACGGTGCTTTCCGATGTCGACGGCGCGGGCGGGCATCTCACCATCCGGGGCCATTCGCTGACTGAGCTGACCGGCCGTTGGCGCTACGGCCAAGTGGTCCGCCTGCTGTTCGACGGTTTCTTCGATGAGCTTCCCGGCGACGCCGACCTCGAAAGGGCGATCGGCAATGCGCGTGTCGAGGTTTTCGAACGGTTACGGCCGGTGCTGGCGCAACTCGCGCCACTCGATGTCTACAGCGGCATGCGAGCCGGCATGGCCATCCTGCCGGATGGGGATGAGCTCGCGGACGCGCTGCGGCTGATCGCGGCGCCGGCGGTGCTGACGCCGGCGCTGATACGCCTTGGCCGGGGCGAGACGCCGATCGCTCCCGACGAAAAAGCCGATCATGCCGGCGATATGCTGCGGATGCTATCCGGCCCCGCCTCGCCGGCGCTTGCCAGAGCGCTCGGCAGCTATCTGGTGACGGTCTGCGACCATGGACTCAACGCCTCGACCTTCGCGACGCGCGTGGTGGCGTCGACACAGGCCGGACTGACCTCGGCGATCCTGGCCGGGCTCGGCGCATTGAAAGGCCCGCTGCATGGCGGCGCTCCGGGGCCGGTGATCGAGATGCTCGACGCGATCGAATTCAGCGGCGACCCCACGGCATGGCTGCGTGGCGAGATCGCGCAGGGCCGGCGCATCATGGGTTTCGGCCATCGGATCTACCGGGTGCGCGATCCGCGCGCCGATGCGCTGAAGGCGGTCGTAAGGCAGCTCGGTTCCCGCAACGAGACCGGTAGCCGGCTGGCTTTCGCCGAGGCGGTGGAACAGGCGGCGCTGGAGGTGCTCCGCATTGCCAAGCCGCAGCGCTCGATCCAGACCAATGTCGAATTCTACACCGCGCTTCTGCTCGAAGCCGTCGGCTTCCCGAAAGAGGCGTTCTCCAATGTCTTCGCCACCGGCCGTGTCGCCGGCTGGATTGCGCATGCGCGCGAGCAGCAGGCGACCGGGCGCCTGATCAGGCCGCAGTCGCGTTATGTCGGGCCGGTGCCCGATCTCGTCGCCTGATGTTGCGACGACAGGCTTGATGCACCCCTCCGTTCAACCGAGCGGCGAGGTTTTTCATGACCGAAATGTCATGTGATCACGCCTGTGTGTTCGTGTTCTTGCCTTGGTTCGTCCTTATATGCTGCACTGCAACATAAACGGCCGGAAGCTTCCCCTTGCAATGACGCTAGGGCAGACCGCCGCATAAGGACAGGAACGCCATGGCGAAGAACGGCAAGGCGGAGGACAAGAAGAAGATCAACATAGCCCTCCAGGGCGGCGGCTCGCACGGCGCCTTCTCCTGGGGCGTGCTCGACCGCCTGCTCGAGGACGGGCGGCTGGAGATCGCGGCGGTATCCGGCACCAGCGCCGGCGCGATGAACGCGGTGGCGCTGGCCGATGGTTTCGTCCGGGGCGGCGTGGAAGGCGCGCGAAAAAAGCTCGACGATTTCTGGCGGGCGGTGGCCTCGAAGGGCCGCTTCAGCCCGGTGCAGCGCATGCCTTGGGACGTGGCCTGGGGCAACTGGTCGATCGAGAACACACCCGGCTATGTCTTCTTCGACACGATGTCGCGGGTGTTTTCGCCCTATGTCGCCAACCCGCTCGGGCTCAATCCGCTGCGCGACGTGGTCGATAAAGAGATCGACTTCAACAATGTGCGCGCCTGCAAGTCGATGGAACTGTTCATCTCGGCGACCAATGTCGAGACCGGACAGCTGCACGTCTTCTCCGACGGCGAGATCGACCTCGACACGGTGATGGCCTCGGCCTGCCTGCCGCAACTGTTTCAGGCGGTGGAGATCAAGGGTGTGCCCTATTGGGATGGCGGCTATGGCGGCAACCCGGCGCTCTATCCGTTCTTCAAGACGGCAGCGACCGAGGACGTGCTTCTGGTGCAGATCAATCCGGTGGTGCGCGAAGGCACGCCGAAAAGCGCCAACGAAATTCAGAACCGCATCGACGAGATCACCTTCAACGCCGGGCTGCTGCGTGAATTTCGCTCGATCGCCTTCGTCAAGGAGCTGATCGCCGCCGGGCGCCTGCCGCATGGCGAGTATCGCGACATCCGCATGCACCGCATCGATGCCGACGAGGCGTTCAAGGACCTGTCGGCGTCGTCCAAGGTCAATGCCGAATGGGCTTTCATCGCCTACCTGCGCGACCTCGGCCGAAGTGCCGCCAGCGACTGGCTGGAAGTGAATTACGACGCCGTCGGCCACCGGGCGACGCTCGACCTGTCGGGCGAGCTCGACGACGGCTTCAAGCCGCTGCGCGGGCCTGCGCCGGGGCGCCGGGTCAAGGAATTCCTCGCCGCGCACATCAAGCCGGAGGCGGCGCGCCGCCGGGCTTAGGGCGGCGCAGCCTGTCAGCAAGTCCATCTCGACTGTCAGGAGTTTCCCCAGCGGAACCGGTGAGGTGCTGGATCACGCCTTCGGCGCGATGTAGTCTTACCTGAACGTAAAGGGGAGGTAGCGATGCTGCAGACCAGACAGAATGCTCTCGGCGTCCGGTTTGAAGCGCAGTGCAGGGCCTTCGAGAAGGAGCCCTTCCCGACGCTTGACGCGCGCAGGGACCGGCTGAAGCGACTGCTGTTGCTCACCGAAAAGCACGCGGCCGAGATATGTGCAGCGATCGACAGCGATTTTTCCGCACGCTCGGCACAGGAAACGCGGCTTGCCGAATTGTTCGTCGTGCGCGCAGGGATCAGGCATGCGCTGTCGCATCTCGGCGCGTGGATGCGCGAGCGCGGCGTCGCCACCAGCCTGCCGTTCCTGCCGGGCCGCAATCGGCTGCTGCCGCAACCGCTCGGCGTCGTCGGCATCGTCTCGCCCTGGAACTATCCTTTCCAGCTAGCCATCGCGCCGGCGACGGCGGCGCTCGCCGCCGGCAACCGCGTGCTCATCAAGCCGTCGGAGTTGACGCCGAAATTTTCGGACCTGCTCGCCAGCCTCGTCGAGAAGTACTTCGCGGCCGACGAGGTCAACGTGATGGTCGGCGACGCGGAAGTCGGCAAGGCGTTCGTGTCGCTGCCGTTCGACCATCTCCTGTTCACCGGCTCTACCGCTGTCGGCCGCCAGGTTGCGCTTGCCGCCGCCGCCAATCTGACGCCGGTGACGCTCGAGCTCGGCGGCAAGTCGCCGGCGATCTTCGACCCGTCCTGCGACCTCGACGCGGCAGTCGCCAGCGTCGCTTATGGCAAGCTGCTCAATGCCGGCCAGACCTGCATTGCGCCGGACTATCTCATGGTCCCACAAGGCCAGGGCGCGGCGATCGCGGCCAAGTTCGCGACAGCCATGGCGAAACTCTACCCGAGCCTCGGCGACAATCCCGACTATACGGCGATCGTCAGCGAGCGGCATCACCGGCGGCTGGCCGACATGGTCGCCGAGGCGCGCGACAGCGGCGCCGACATCACCGAGGTCAATCCGGCGAACGAGACGCTTGGGGTCAGCGACCGCAAGATGGCGCCCGTGCTGGTGCGCAACGCGGCTGAGAATCTGCGGCTGATGCGCGAGGAGATTTTCGGGCCGGTGCTGCCGATCGTCGAGTACGGCACGGTGGACGAGGCCATCGGCCATGTGAACCGGGGCGAGCGTCCGCTGGCGCTCTACTGGTTCGGCAGCGACAGAGCCAACCACCAGAAGGTCATGCGGGAAACCGTGGCCGGCGGGGTCACGGTCAATGACTGCATGATGCATCTGGTGCAGGAGCGGCAGCCTTTCGGCGGCGTCGGCGACAGCGGCATGGGCGCCTATCACGGCGAATGGGGCTTTCGCACCTTCAGCAAGGAAAAGCCGATCTTCATCCAGTCTAAGCTCAGCGCCGGCGCCCTGCTGCGCCCGCCCTACGGCAAGACATTCGAGCGTATCTTCCGGCTGCTGAACCTCATCACTTGACAGCTTCAAGCCGGGAAGGGCGGGGCAGAGCCGCGCTCAATCGGGCAGTCACCACCTGATGTGAAAGATTTTTTGCATCATGCTGACGGCTGCTGCCAGTAACCTTGGGGAAACCCAGGGAAAGTTATCGGCGCGCCCGCAAAAGCGGCGGCCGGCTGGCAGAATAGCATCGTTTTGTCGAGGTATTGCGTTCCGCGCCGCAATGATCCTGCAACTTTTCCGACTATATTGCGCCGCAACTTTCAGGTAGAAGGCGCGCTTCGCCGTTCACGGCAAATTGAACTGGATCTTGCGCGCACCCATATCGGCCGCGCGCCCGAAGTCGGAAGCGCCGATCTCGCCAGGTCCTGCAACGGAAAAATGACGATGCCGAAGATCAGGTTTCACAAGCTTGCGGCCATTGCTGTGCTCATCGGATTTGGCGCCTGGATGGGAACGGGCCAGTTTTCATCCGTCGGCAGCGCCGCGAACAAGTCGGTTACCACCGACAAGCCGGCTGACGCGGGCAAGCCGGCGCAGCCGGGCGCCGCGAAGCCGGAGGCCGCCAAGCCGAACACGGCGCAAGCCGAGCCCAAGGTCGCGCCACGCACCGTCGCGGTGGTGACGCCGCCGCGCAAGACCTTCGCGCGGGCGATACGGATCTCGGGTCTCACCGAGGCAGACAAGCGCGCGGTGCTTGCAACGCGCGTTAACGGCATCATCGACAAGCTGCCGGTCAAGCAGGGCGACCACGTCAAGACAGGCGACCTGGTGCTGATGCTCGCCGCCGAAGAAAAAATCTCGATGGTCGACAACGCCAAGCAGCTTATGGTGCAGCGCAAGGCCGAGCTCGAAGCCGCCGAGCGGCTGGCCAAGACCGGCAACCTGCCGAAGCTGCAGCTCGACACCGCGCGCTCCAATCTGACGCTTGCGCAATCGCAGCTCGATACCGCGCAGGCCGAACTCGACCGCAACGAGGTCAAGGCGCCGTTCGACGGCGTCATCGACCGCATTCCAGTGGAGCTCGGCAGCTCGGTGATGCAGGGCGGCGAGGTGGCGACGATCCTGAAGCTCGATCCGGTGATCGCGCGCGGCGAGATCAGCGAGCGCGACCTGCGCTACGTCAAGATCGGCGATGAGGCCGATGTCCGTCTGGTCAACGACCAGAAGGTCACCGGCACGGTGCGCTATATCAGCCGCGATGCCTCGTCGCAGACGCGCACCTTCCGTGTCGAAGTTGCAATTCCCAATGGCGACGGCTCCATCCCCGCCGGCATGACGGCCGAGATCGCACTCAGCGCCGAGCCGACCAACGCGGTGATGCTGCCGCGCTCGGTGGTGACGCTGGGCGACAAGGGCGACCTCGGCATCCGCGCCGTCGGCAAGGACGACAAGGTGGCGTTCTTCCCGATCGACCTCGTCGACGACACGCCGCACGGCCTGGTGCTGGGCGGCATTCCGCAAGATGCGCGCATCATCGTCGCCGGCCAGGAGCTGGTGAAGGAAGGCGACCTGGTGAAGCCCGTCGAGGCCGACCAGGCGACCATCAACAAGCTGATCGGCGAAGCCACCGCCGGCACGCAGTAAAGCACGACGCGTCCATCGCCGGACCAACCCGGCGACGGCGGTCCGCAGCCTTTGAAGCATAACAGGCCGAAGTCATGGATATCGTCAGACTCGCCATCAACAACGCCCGCCTCACCATATCGGCGCTGCTGTTCCTGCTCGTCGCGGGCTGGATCGCCTATCAGTCGACACCGAAGGAAGCGGAGCCCGACGTTCCGATCCCGATGATGTATGTCAGCCTGATCTACCAGGGTATCTCGCCGGAGGATTCCGAGCGCCTGCTGCTGAGGCCCATGGAAAGCAAGCTCAAGAGCCTGAAGGGGCTGAAGGAGATGCGCTCGGCCGCCTTCCAGGGCGGCGGCTACGTGCTGGTCGAATTCCAGCCGCAAACCGATCTGGCGACGGCACTTCAGGATACGCGCAGCAAGGTGCAGGACGCCAAGGCCGACCTGCCGCAGGCGGCCGAGGAGCCGACGGTCAACGAGGTCAATGTCTCGGAATTTCCGGTTCTGGTCGTCACGCTTTCCGGCGATGTGCCGGAGCGCGTGCTGACGTCCGCCGCGCGAGAACTGCGCGACCGCATCGAGGAAGTGCCCGGCGTGCTGGAAGGCTCGCTGCAGGGCGCCCGAGACGATCTGGTCGAGGTCGTCATCGATCCGGTGAAGCTCTCCTCCTACGGGCTGCAGCTCGACCAGGTCATCCAGGGCGTCGCTTCCTCCAACAGCCTGGTCGCGGCCGGCAACCTCGAAGGTTCGGAAGGCAAATACGCGGTCAAGGTGCCGTCGCTGATCGAGACGCCCGAGGATGTCGCCAACCTGCCGGTCGTCGCCACGCCCAATGCGGTGGTGCAGGCCAAGGACGTCGCCACCATCCGCTCGACCTTCAAGGATGCCGAGACGGTTACGCGCCTCGACGGCAGGCCGGCGATCGCCATCGAGGTGAAGAAGCGCATCGGCGCCAATCTGATCGACACGCTGACCCATGTCAGGCAGGTGTCCGACTCCTTCATCAAGACGATGCCGGAAGGCATGCACGTCACCTACACGCAGGACAAGTCGGTCTTCGTCAACCAGCTGCTCGGCGACCTGCAGAACCATGTGATGATCGCCGTCATCCTGGTGTTCATCGTCATCCTTTATGCGCTGTCGGGACGGGCTTCGCTGCTCATCGGCCTCGCCATCCCGTCGTCGTTCCTGATGGGCATCCTGCTGCTTGCGATGATGGGCTACACGATCAATATGATCGTGCTGTTCAGCCTGATCCTCGCCGTCGGCATGCTGGTGGACGACGCCATCATCGTCACCGAATTCGCGGAACGGCGCATGAGCGAGGGCATGCCGAAGGCGGACGCCTTCGCGCTGGCCGCCAAGCGCATGGCCGGCCCGGTCATCGCGGCGACGATGACGCGCATCGCCGCCTTCTCGCCGCTGCTCTTCTGGCCCGGCATCATCGGCGACTTCATGAAGTACATGCCGATCACGCTGATCGTGACGCTGTCGGCCTCGATGCTCTATGCGCTGGTCTTCGCGCCGACGCTGGGGGCGATATTCGCCAAGGCGCCGGAGCATCACGAGGACGATCATCGCGACGGCTGGTACATGGCGGTGGTCAAGCAGGCGGTGCGTTTCCCGATCACCGTCATCCTGCTCACCATCGGCCTGCTCGTGGGCGTCGGCTTCGCCTATTCGAAATATGGCGCCGGTGTCGAGTTCTTCCCCAGCGTCGAGCCGGATTACGGTCTGCTTTATGTCCATGCCCGCGGTAATCTCTCGCTCGCCGAAATGGACGCGGCGACGAAGACGGCGGAGAACCGGCTGCTCGGCTGGCCGGGCGTGAAGTCCGTCTATACACGCGTCGGCAAAACGCAAGGCGGCGGCCAGGATGTTCCGGAGGACGTCGTCGGCGTCATCCAGTACGAATTCGTCGACTGGCGCCAGCGCAAGTCCGCCAACCAGATCCTCGACGATCTGCGCGGCGTGATGGCGGGCATCCCGGGCGTCGATGTCGAGGTGCGCGTGCCGGAAGCCGGCCCGCCGACCGGGAAGCCGATCCAGATCAGGCTGTCGGCCGCCGATCCGGCCGGGCTCGACGACAAGGCGCGCGCGGTCGCTGCTCGCATCGGAAAGATTCCAAATGTCATCGACATTTCGGACGGCCTGCCGCCGCCCGGCGTCGACTGGGCGATCGAGGTCGATCGGGCCAAGGCGGCGCAATATGGCATCAGCCCGACTTCCGTCGGCACTGTGGTGCAACTTGTGACCAACGGGCTCAAGCTCTCGGAATACCGGCCGGCCGGCGCCGACGACGCGGTCGACATAAGGCTGCGCCTGCCGGAGGACCGGCGAACGCTGTCGACGTTGGATGAGCTTCGGGTGCAGACCTCGCAGGGTTCGGTGCCGATCTCCAACTTCGTCGCGCGCAAGCCTGAGCCGACCGTCGGCATACTGAACCGCATCGACGGCGCGCGCACCGTGGTGGTGCAGGCCAATGTCAGCGCCGGCGCGCAGGTCGCGGCGGTGCAGGAGCAGGTCACCAAGGCCGTCACCGACATGGGTCTCGGCAGCGGCATTCGCTGGAAGCTCGCCGGCTCCAACGAGGACAGCGCGGAAGCCAGCGCCTTCCTCGGCAAAGCCTTCGGCGCGGCGCTCTTCCTGATCTTCCTGGTGCTGCTGGCGCAGTTCAACAAGTTCACCAGCGTGTGGCTCGTCTTGTCCTGCGTGGTCATGGCGACGATCGGCGTGTTCCTCGGCCTGCTTTTGACGGGCGAGGCCTTCGGCATCGTCATGTCGGGCATCGGCGTGATCGCGCTCGCCGGCGTGGTGGTGAACAACAACATCGTCTTGATCGACACCTACGACCGGCTGCGCGAGGAAGGCTGGGACAAGATGGAGGCGGTGCTGCAGACCTGCCGCGAGCGCGCCCGTCCGGTGGTGCTGACGGCGGTGTCGGCCATCCTCGGCGTGCTGCCGATCGCCTTCGGCCTCGGCCTCGAAATCTTCCATCACGAGACGACGATCAACGCGCCGTCGACGCAATGGTGGATCTCGCTGTCCTCGGCGATCGTCTTCGGCCTGTCCTTCGCGACGCTGCTGACGCTGGTGGTGACGCCGTCGATGCTGATGGTGTTCACCCGCAGCAAGAACAGCCGCTTCTACGCTTTCTTCCGTCGTCTGTTCGGACGCGACAAGCGCAAGGTCTCGACCAAGCAGCCTCCCGCGGATGACGGCGGCGAGCCAACGGTCGCCTTCCCGAAAGCTGCGGAATAGAGCGGTTTCACAACCCCAAAGATAAAAGCCGTCCGGGAACAACCGGGCGGCTTTTTGCATTGTCCCTTCAAGTTCGACTAGTGCGTTTCACCGTTTCACGGAAACGGCGAACTGCCCTATCTCTTTGTTTCTACGCAATTCCGGACGGAAAACCGCTCACACTTTTCCTGGAATTGCTTTAGACGGCGAGGGCTTCTCATGACCATCACCACACTTCTCGTAATCATCCTGGTCCTGATCCTGATCGGCGCGGTGCCGGCATGGCCGCATTCGCGCTCCTGGGGCTATGGACCGTCCGGCATCGTCGGCGTCATCCTGGTCGTGCTGCTGATCCTGCTGCTGATGGGCAGGATCTGATCAAGCGGCCAGACGCGAGGGCTCCACGGCGACGCCGATATCCCGCAGCGCCTCCTTCACCGCCTGGTCGAGCGGGGTGTGCGGGATTTCGCCGATGACCTCTTCCAGCCGCGTCGAGACCAGCCGGTGCGCCTCGAAGCGCAGGTAGGACATCGAGACGATCTCGCGCCACATGGCGACGAACGGGCTGCCGGCGCGCAGCACCCACCAGGGCATGAAGGTGAGCTTCAGCTTGCGCCCAAGCGCCTTCTCGGCCGCGGCCTTGATGTCGAGGTCGGTGACCGCGTGGCCGGGGAAGTTGATGGATTCGTAGAAACCGAGCTTGTCGAGGTTCTTCGCAAGGCCGACGAAGCCAACCGCGAAGTCCGGCAAATAGGCCCATTCATGGGTAAGGTCGGCCGGGCCGGGCGCCGTGTAGACACCATTGCCGATCTTGGCGGCGACGACGAGGTCGAACCAGGAGCCTGAGCCGGTGCCGCCGAAGAAATCGCCGGCTCTGAGCACGAGGGTGCGCACGCGGCCGGCTTCGGCCTCGCGGCGAAACAGGTCTTCCATGGCGCAGCGGATGCGGCCCTTCTCTGTGGTCGGATGAAACGGCGTCGCTTCCGTGATCACCTGCGGCATCGGCGAGCCGTAATTGTAGACGGTGCCGGGGAAGAGATGCAGCGTGTTGTTCGCGCGGCAGGCGGCCATGACGTTCTCGGCCATCGGCAGGCACTTGCCCCAGTCGGTGTAGATCGGGTTCAGGCCGTTGAAGATGATGTCGACGCCTTCAGTGGCGCGGATCAGGGACTCGCGGTCCAGCGCATCGCCGGCAACGGCGATAGCGCCTTTCAACTCTGCCGGCACCTCGCCGGTGCGGGTGACGGCGCGGACATCGAAGCCGGCGTCGATGAAAGCCTTGCCAACCACGCGGCCGAGCCGGCCATTGGCGCCGAGGATTGCGATCTTGGTCATCTGTTCTCTCCGTTGTTTGTGTTTGCCCGGCTAATCTGATGCGTTCACCAGCGAATTGAAATTGACTGAGATCGGCGTTCTGTTATTCAAAAATGAATGAAAGAATTCGACTGGAATCTGATCAAGAGTTTCGTCGCGGTCGCCGAAACCGGCAGCCTGTCAGGCGCCGCGCGCAGGCTGGCGGCCAGTCAGCCGACGCTGGGCCGCCATATCTCCGAGCTAGAGGCGGCGCTGGGCGTCGCGCTGTTCCGGCGCGGGCGGCGCGGCTATGAGCTGACGGAGGCCGGCAGCACGCTTTACGAGCGCGGGCGGGCGGTCAGCGAGCAGGCCAATGCCTTTTCGTTGCTGGCGCTGGGTTCGGTCGAGGCGATCGAGGGCACGGTGCGCATCGCGGCTAGCGAGGTGGTTGCCGCCTTCGCGCTGCCGGACATGATGGCGCGGCTTGGCGAGGAAGAGCCCGGCATCGAGGTGGAGATCGTCGCCTCGAACCAGGTCGAGAACCTTTTGCGCCGCGACGCCGACATCGCCATTCGCATGGTCCGGCCGGCGCAGAACGAGTTGGTGGCGCGCAAGGTCACCGACATCCCGCTCTGCCTATGTGCCGCGAGCGCCTATCTCGACCGGCGTGGCCGGCCGGAAAAACCCGCCGGCCTTGCCGATCACGCTTTGGTCGGCTTCGACCGCAGCGACGAGATCATTCGCGGCTTGACGTCCTTCGGCATTCCGGTTGGCCGCAGCCATTTCCGTTTCAGGACCGACAACCAGATCGTGCTGTGGGAGGCGGTGCGAACAGGCAATGGCATCGGCATCGGCCAGGAGCCGCTAGCGGATCGCGATCCGGACATGGAAAAGCTCTTGCCGGACGTGCCTTTGCCGGTCCTGCCGGTATGGCTCGCCATGCATCGCGACGTGCGCACCAGCATGCGCATCCGGCGCGTGGCGGATTTCCTGCATGAGGAGCTGAAGCGCTATTCGGCTGGCACAGCTTCGGGAGCGAACTCGGCCCGGTGAGCAAGCCCAGCCATCAAGAGCACGATCACCAGCAGGCCGGACAGCGCGATGAAGATCGGGCCGAAGCTCGAATGCTCCGCGACGAAGCCGATCGCCGACGGTGCCACCAGGATGCCGGAATAGCCCATGGTGGTGACGACGCTCATGCCGGTGCCCGACGGCATGCCTTCCTGATTGCCGCCGGCCGAGAACAGGATCGGCACCATGTTGGCGATGCCGAAGCCGCAGAAGGCGAAAGCGGCAATGGCAAGATAAGGCGAGGGCGAGAGGCCGGCGACCAGCATGCCGGCGGCGGCGACCAGCGCCGAGCCGCGCAGCGTCGCTACCGCGCCGAAGCGATTGCGCACGCCATCGCCGAGGAAACGCATCAGCGCCATGACGCCGGAGAAGGCGGCATAGGCGAGACCGGCGACCGCGAGATCGGCGCCCAACTCCTGATGCAGGAACAGCGCCGCCCAGTCGAGAACCGCGCCCTCCGAGATCATGGTGAGCAGCGCCATCAGCCCGACCAGGTAGACGGCCGTGTGCCGCGGCAGCGTGAATTTCTGATGCTCGACAGCCTGCGGCTCGTCCTCGGCGACGAGATAGCGAATGGCAAAGGCAATGACGGCAAAGGCGATCGCAGTCACCGCGATGGCATGGGGAAGATAGCCGTAATTCTGGATCGAGTAGCCGCCGAGCGCGCCGCCGGCGAAACCGCCAAGGCTCCAGAAGCCATGCGAGGACGACATGATGGCGCGTGAGAGCCTTCGTTCCACCACCACGGCGTTCGAGTTCATGGCGACATCCATGCCGCCGATCGAGCCGCCGAAGATGAGCATGGCAATCGCCGCCAGCGGCACGTTGGGCGCGAGGGCAACGATCAGCAGGCCGAAGCTGCCGCAGATGCCGAACAGGCGCGTCACAGTGCGCGAGCCATGCCTGGAAATGAGATGGCCACACCAAGTCATGGCCATGACCGCGCCGACGCCGAACAAAAGGATCAGCAGGCCGAGGGTAAATTTGGTGATGTCGAGACGGGTCAGGAACACCGGGATCTGTGGCGCCCAGCTGCCGGTGAGAAAACCGTTGGCCAGGAAAATGCCGGCAATGGCCCAGCGGCCACGCGTCGCGGCCTGCATCGTGGTTTGCATGCTCATTGTATGAAGTCCGCTACGCCAAAAAGATGGCTTCGCGTGGCAAATTAGATCGATTCAATTTGCAGTCAAGGACCGCGTTGGGGAAGTGCTTGGACCAAGGGAGCGCGGTAGGTTTTGTTCCCGCCATTTGCTCGCGTCGCCAACGCTGGAGATTGGCTGAAACGCCGATGAAGTCGTCATCCACGGGCGGAGCAAGGAGCGAAGCGACGCGCGCAGACCCGAGGATCCATTCCGTGACTTCGAGGCGTCACAGCGAATGCAGACCTTGGCGCCGCAGCGCCAGCGTTATGATCCTCTTTTCTGGACCGCGGCATTCTTCGGCAGGCGTAACGGCATGGATTCTAGGGTCTGCGCTCGTCGCTTCGCTCCATGCTCCGCCCTAGAATGACGAAATCTCGAAGGCGTTCGGCGTCGCTAGTGATCCTTCGGTCGCCTTGCCTCGAACTCGGCCTTCTTGGCTTCCGACGCCTCGATCTGGTTGAGCGCCTGCCATTCGGCATAGGGCATGCCGTAGATGATCTCGCGCGACTCGTCTTTTGTCAGCGCCACGCCTCCGGCGTCGGCGGCTTCGCGATACCAATTGGATAGGCAGTTGCGGCAGAAGCCGGCGAGGTTCATCAGATCGATGTTCTGGACATCGCCGCGTTCGCGCAGATGCTGCACCAGCCTGCGGAAAGCGGCTGCCTCGAAATCGCGCTTCTGGTCGTTGCTGAGCTCGGTCATTCAGGAACTCCCGGCCTTTACGGCCCTTCACACCGGTCCGGTGCGCGAGCCGAATATTTTCACGTCATGTATATCGGCACGGCGGTCGATGGCGTCAACGATCGGCGCCAGCCGCTCGGCCCAGGCGACGGCACCGGCGCGTTCGGCGATCAGGTCCTGGCGGATCTCGATCAGCGCATGGGCGTAGCCATTGACGATGGCATGGCGGAACATGGTGTCGCCGCGCAGCGCGCCGTCATAGGGTTCGTTGTCGCCGACGATCAGCGACTTGTCCTGCGCCAACATGTCGATCAGCGGCCGCGCCACGCGATCGTCGCGGTCCCACAGCACGCCGACATGCCAGGGGCGGACAAAACCCTGCATCGCCGGCGTGAAGGAATGCACCGAGAAGATGAACGGCGCTTTGCCCGAGGCATGGGCGACCGAGGCGATCATCGCGCCGACGGCGTCGTGATAGGGCCGGTAGAAGCGGTCGAGCCGCCGCTCGCGCTCGTCCTCGGCAATCGGATAATTCCCCGGCACCACAGTGCCGTCATAGAGCTGGCGGATCATGGTCGGGTCGTCCTCGCCCCGGTTGGGATCGATCAGCAGCCTGGAGAAGCCGGCAAGCACGGCCGGCGCGTCGAGCGCTGCCGCCAGCTCGCGCGTCACGGTCTCGACGCCGATGTCATAGGCGATGTGACGGTCGAATTCGGACGTCGGCAAACCGAGGCTGCCATACTCCTCGGGCAGGTCGCGGCGGGCGTGATCGGCCAGAAGCACGATGCCTTTCTTGCGGTCGCCCTCGACAATGTCGAACGGCGCGAAAACTGTGGATCGGGTCATCAGCTGAAAAGGGGGTGGCGGCTTCGATGTGGTATCGTCATTCCACGAAGAGGACACTGGCGCAATGCCGTTGTTTGGCCAAGGTTTCTGCAAAAAATCCCCGACGGGACAAGAAATTGCGCGGCCGGCCCTTCTAAATCGATTGGAATTGAACAAAACGGCGCGTTGACATGCGACCGGAGTTTGCTGAAAAGGGCTTCGAGAGATGCAAATGTGGTTCGCAAGGGGATCTGCGATGGGTTCTGACGGTCGGTTGCGCAAGCGCCTGGCCGTGCCGTTGCTGATCATCGGCGCGGGATTGGGCGCGATTGGCGCAACCTCGCCGGCCCGTGCCGACTTCCGCGTTTGCAACGCAACGCAAAATCTGGTGGGCGTCGGCATCGGCTATCGCGCCAAGGCCGGCTGGATCACCGAGGGCTGGTGGCACATCGAAGGATCGACCTGCAAGACGCTGATCGAGGGTCCGCTGTCATCAAGGTTTTACTATCTTTATGCAGAAGACGCCGAACGCGGCGGGCGCTGGGACGGCCCGATCAACATGTGCGTCGCCGAAAAAGAGTTCAAGATCGCCGGCGTGAATGATTGCGTCGCCCGGGGCTTCCAACGCGCCGGATTTCAGGAATATGACACGGGCGAGCAGGCCAGCTGGATGGTCCAACTGACCGACGAGCCCGCAACGGGAGGCGCGCCAGCGACCCCCGCCCCGGGAACAAACAGTCAATGAGACGCAACCGCAAGGTCAAGATCCTCGCCACCATCGGTCCGGCTTCCTCCTCCGAGGAAATGCTGAAGAAGCTTTTCGAAGCGGGCGCCGATGTCTTCCGCATCAATATGAGCCATACCGACCACGAGCTGATGCGCACGCTGGTCGGCCGCATCCGCGCCGTCGAGGCCGCCGTAGGCCGGCCGATCGGCATCCTTGCCGACCTGCAGGGTCCGAAGCTCAGGGTCGGCAAGTTCGCCAACGTCAAGGAAGCGCTGACTCCCGGGCAAACCTTCACGCTCGACGACAATCCGGAACCCGGCACGTCGAAGCGGGTCTATCTGCCGCATCCCGAGATCCTGAGCTCGGTCGAGGCCGGTCACCGTCTTTTGATCGACGACGGCAAGCTCGAACTGAAGGCGATAAAGAGCGACGGCAAGTCGATCACCTGCACCGTGGTTGCCGGCAGCGGCATTTCCGACAAGAAGGGCGTCAGCCTGCCCGACACCGACCTGCCGGTCGGCGCGCTGACCGAGAAGGACCGCGCCGATCTCGACGCGGTGCTTGCCACCGGCGTCGACTGGGTGGCGCTGTCCTTCGTGCAGCGGCCGGAGGATCTGGCGGAAGCCCGCAAGATCGCGCGCGGTCGGGCGCTGATCATGGCCAAGATCGAAAAGCCGCAGGCGGTGGCGCGGCTGCCCGAAATCATCGAACTCTCCGACGCGCTGATGGTTGCCCGCGGCGATCTCGGCGTCGAGATGCCGATCGAAGCGGTGCCCGGCATCCAGAAGCAGATCACGCGCGCGGCGCGCCGCGCCGGCAAGCCAGTGGTGATCGCGACGCAGATGCTGGAATCGATGATCACCGCGCCGGTGCCGACCCGCGCCGAGGTCTCCGACGTGTCGATCGCCGTCTTCGAAGGCGCGGACGCGATCATGCTTTCGGCCGAATCCGCGGCTGGCGCCTATCCGGTCGAAGCGGTCGCCATGATGAACCGCATCGCCACCAAGGTGGAAGCCGACCCGACTTACGCCGGCATCATCAACGCGCAGCGTTCGGAACCGGAAGCGACCGGCGCCGACGCCATTTCGCTGGCGGCGCGCGAGATCGCCGAGACGCTGAAACTGTCGGCGATCATTTCCTACACCGCGTCGGGCACCACCGGCCTGCGCGCCGCGCGCGAGCGGCCGCAGGTGCCGATCGTGGCGCTGTCGCCGATCCTCAACACGGCGCGCCGGCTGTCGCTGCTGTGGGGCACGCATTGCGTCGTTTCGCCGGATGCCACCGATCTCGACGACATGGTCGACCGGGCCTGCCGCATCGCGCTGGAAGAAGGTTTCGGCAAGCCGGGCGACCGCGTCATCATCACGGCCGGCGTGCCGCTGCGGACGCCGGGTTCGACCAACATGCTGCGGATTGCGTATGTGGGGTCGGACACCCATTAGCCGGGTGAATTGCCGGCCAGGTCGGCAAAGGGCTCGGTCGCGATCGCCGCGTGAAAGCTTTCAATGTCGGTGCTGCCCCTCATCCGCCTGCCGGCACCCTCTCCCCGTATAGTGACGGGGAGAAGAGGACTGGCCGCAAACTCTGCACCCGACCTGCTTCGTTGATGAATGGCGAAACAGTCGATTGCAGCGTTCCTTCTCCCCGTCACTATACGGGGAGAAGTGCCCGGCAGGGCGATGAGGGGCAGCGCCGACCTGAGGCCGTTCGCGACTGCAATGCAAACTCATAAAGTCGGCGCGAGTTCAGCGTCAGGCACTTTGATGTCGGGGCATTTTGCGTCGTGATAGGCATCGCCGGCGATACGGCCTTCCACGACCTTTGCCAAAGCCTGCAAGTCGATCGGCGCGCCGGCCACTTTCTCGATGGCGCCGACGACGAGGTCGGGCGCGATCCAGTCCGGCTTGTGGCCGAGATTATGGACCCAGACCAGCTCGGCGCCGGGGATGTCGCGCTCCAGCCCGACAGAATGGATGGTGGCATAGACCACCTTGTCGTGATCGCCCGAGATGACGACGGACGGCGCCTTGATCTCACGGTAGGCAGGCGAGGCAGCGCGGACATAGTCGTAGAGCTGGGCGACATCGCGAGCGTTGGCGCGGAAGGCGGATGGCCTGAGCACCAGCGGGATCGCGGCTTTGCCGATGTAATCGTCAGGCAGGTTGTTGGGTGAAAAGACGCATGCCGTCGCGTTGCGGATCTGCAGCATGCCGGCCGGATAGGCGAGCGTTTCGGAAAACAGCCAGCCGACCACCGGCATCGCCGTCAGCTTGTAATACCAGGCGGTGGCACCGCCCGGCCAGGGGTGCGTGGCGGGCGAGATGAAAACCAGCCCCAACGTCTTCTCGGAATGTTGGCGGGCGAGGGCCGTGGTGATCGCGCCGCCGAAGGAGTGCGCGACGATGACCGCCTTGGCGATGCCGAGGCGGTCCATCAGCGCGGCAATGGTGTCCGCCTGCGCTGCAAGCGCTTCATTGTCTCCGCGCTCCGACCAGCCGAAGCCCGGGCGGTCGAGGAACAGCATTTCGGCGCGGCCCTCGAGCAGGGGCTTCAGCGGCACCATCTGGTCCTTGAGATTGGCGCTGGCGCCATGGATGAAGACCACCGGCGGCAGGTCGGCGCCGGCCGGCGCCAGGATATGGACGTAGTGGATGCGCGCGCCGTCGATCTCGGCGAATTCGCCGACGGGCGGGTTGCGGCGCTCGATCGACCAGACGCCGGCGCGGGTGACGCCGGCGAAGGCAAAGAGGAGCGCGACGAGGAAGAGGAGGGCGGCGCAGATGAGGTTCATGCGGGGTAATACGGGTGGGGAGGGGAATTAGTTTAGGCAGTAGGCAGTAGGCAGTAGGCAGTAGGCAGTAGGCAGTAGGCAGTAGGCAGTAGGCAGTAGGCAGTAGGCAGTAGGGTGCTCTTTCCCCTAAGCCCTACTGCCCAATTCCTACTGCCTAAATACCTTCGCCGGCCAGCTCTTCCGAAAGCGTCGACACCTGGTTCTGGGCGCTGCGCATCATCGGATAGATGGCCAGCACCTTTTGCCAGGCTTCTAGCGCCGACTGTTTGTGGCCGGTCTCGGCCATGATCTGGGCGAGGCCGGAGAGCGCGCCGAAATGGCGCGGCTCGAGCTGCAGGGTGCGGTCGATGTCGGCCATCGACTTCCCGTAGTTCTTCATCAGGAAATGCACGGTGGCGCGGCGGTTCCAGCCTTCGGCGTAGTCGGGCTGCAAGGTCACGACCTGGTCGAGGAAATCGAGCGCGACGTCGAATTTCTGGTCCTCGGTCGCCTTTTGCGCCCATCGCATCATCAGGTCGATCGAGGCGCTGCCGGACTGGTTCCACTCGTTCCAGATGCGGCCGGCGATGCGCTCGGCGGCCTTTTCGTTGCGCTCGCGCTTCAACTCGCCGAAGAGCTGGTCGAGGCGGCCCTGCCTGGTCGGGGCGGCCGGCGGCGGTGTCGCGGCGGGCGGCGCGGCGTCTGGAGGCAGCGCACCCGGCACCGTTTCTGCTCCCGCAGGCAAAGCCGCGCCGGAAAGCAAAAGAGCGGTGAAAAATGCAAAACGAATCCGCATCACAGGAATCTAATCCCGGACGGCGGATCGTCAAAGTGATTTTAGCGTGAGAGCGCCGGCGCGCCGGCGCTCGACATCAAACGCGGCGTGGACGCCGCGCGCAAGCCTCAGCCCTGGCGCGCCTTGTAGCGCGGAGCGGTCTTGTTGATGATGTAGATGCGTCCCTTGCGGCGAACCAGCCGGTTGTCGCGGTGACGCGCCTTGAGCGCCTTGAGCGAATTCTTGATCTTCATGGTCTTGCCTGTTCGGTCAGGGCCCGTCCCGGGCCGAATTTTAAAAGGCGCGCCCGGAAAAAGCGCGCCTTTGAACTTGCGGTGGCTCATAAACGAGGAGTGTTGTCTGTGTCAACCACGTGACGGTGCCGCAATAGGGCAAATGGCGCGATCCATCAAATATTCGCCATCCCGGCGGCGCGGCATTGCGCGACTCAAGGGCGACTGGGATGGTGATCCATGCTCAAGCGACTGGAGATTCCCATGCGCCGCCTCTTTCTGCCCGCCTGCCTCGTCCTTTTGGCGACCGCTCCGCCCGCCTTTGGCGAAGATTGCGACCGCAGCGACGACAGCCAGTCGATGATGAACATCTGCGCCGATGCCGACTTTCAGGTCGCGGATGCCAAGCTCAATGCCGCCTATAAGACTATCGTCAGCCACAACGACCAGGCCTCGAACAAGCTGTTGCAGACGGCGCAGCGCGCCTGGATCGTTTTTCGCGACGCCGAATGCGCTTATGCGACCGCCGACAGCGAAGGCGGCTCCATCCACCCGATGGAGGTGTCGCAGTGCCTGACGAAGCTCACCACGGAGCGCACAAAGCAGCTCACCTCCGATGCCAACTGCAAGCTGAGCGATCCGAGCTGCGCCGGCTCGGACGCGGGCGACGACCAGGATCTTCAGTAGGGCGTTATTTCGGCCTGATGAGGCGGGTGAAATGGCCCATCTTGCGGCCGGGCCGCGACTCGGCCTTGCCGTAGAGATGCAGCATCAGGTCGGGCTCGGCCAGCAGCGCCGGGACCTTCAGCATGTCGTCGCCGATCAGGTTTTCCATCACGCAGTCGAAATGCCGGGCGGGCGAGCCCAGCGGCAGGCCGGCGACGGCGCGGATATGCTGCTCGAATTGCGAGATAACGCAGGCAGCCTCGGTCCAGTGGCCGGAATTGTGCACGCGCGGCGCCAGCTCGTTTGCCAGCAGCGAACCATCGGCGAGGACGAAGAACTCGACGCCGATGACGCCGACATAGTCGAGCGCCGCAAGGATTTTCGCGGCCGCATCCTTGGCCGCCGCTGCCGTTTCAGGCCCGATCGCGGCTGGCAGCGTCGACGTGCGCAGAATGCCTTCGCGATGCACGTTCTCGGCCGGATCGAAGGCGGCGACGTTGCCGTCCCGGCCGCGCGCGGCGATCACCGAAATCTCGCGCTCGAAGGCAACGAGCGATTCCAGGATCAGCGGCACATTGCCCATCGCCTCGCAGATGCCGGCAAAGCCGCTGGTTTCCATATTGCGGAAGACGCGCTGGCCTTTGCCGTCATAGCCCATGCGGCGGGTTTTCAGCACACCGCTGCCGTTGAACTTCCGCAACGCCTCGGTCAGTTGGTCGTCATTGTCGACCGGACAGAATTCGGCTGTGGGAATGCCGATGCCGTTCAAAAAACTCTTCTCGATGACGCGATCCTGCGCCACTTCGAGCGCGCGTGCCGGCGGATAGACCGGAACCCTTGCCGCCAGCGTTTCGGCGGCGGCGACCGGGACATTCTCGAATTCGTAGGTCACGACGTCGCTGGCGGCAGCGAGTTCTGCGAGTGCCGCCGTATCGTCATAGGCGGCGACGATCTGCCGGCTGGCGACCTGCGCGGCCGGGCAGTCGGCCTGGGGCTCCAGGACGAGGATGCGGTAGCCGAGGCGGGCGGCAGCCATCGCCAGCATGCGACCGAGCTGACCGCCGCCGATGATGCCGATGGTCGATCCGGGGGCCAGGCTCACGGCGTGTCCGTCGGTTCGGCGGCGACCTTGGCGGTCTGTGCCGACCGCCAGGCGTCGAGCCGGGCCGCGAGCTTGTCGTCGTTGAGCGCCAGCACGGCGGCGGCCAAAAGCGCCGCGTTGGCGGCGCCCGCCTTGCCGATCGCCAGCGTGCCGACCGGGATGCCGGCCGGCATCTGGACGATGGAAAGCAGCGAGTCCTGGCCGGACAGCGCCTTGGATTCGACCGGAACGCCGAAGACCGGCAGCGGCGTCATCGCCGCCGTCATGCCTGGCAGATGCGCCGCGCCGCCGGCGCCGGCGATGATCACTTTGAAGCCGGCCGCCTTGGCGCCCTTGGCGAAGTCATAGAGGCGGTCGGGCGTGCGGTGGGCGGAGACGATCAGCCTTTTGTGCGGAATGCCGAGCGCCTCCAGCGTTTCCGCCGCGTGGCGCATCGTCGCCCAGTCGGACTGGCTGCCCATGATGATGGCGACGTCGGCACGCTGATCGGTCAAGGTATCGCTCCCCGGCGGCAAAGGCGCGCCTTAGCGGAATTCGCCAAGGGCCGCAAGGATTGTCGCAGCTGCTGCGTGCCGGGTTTGCCGCCGGAAGTCAGTCCGGCCAGCGCAGCGAGCCCGCCGAGTCCTTGCGGGCGACCTTCATCGCATCGGCGGGACGCTCCTTCGCGGTCAATACGGCCCGCAACTGCTGGGCAACCACCTCCGCCTCGCCAGGATGCAGGTTGCAGGGGTCGAGGAAGAAATGGCCGCGCTCGACCTCGTGGTTGCGCACGATGATGGGCGGCGATCCTGCGGCGAGCGCGGAGGCGAGGCCGGCGGCGGTGAAGCGGCTTTCCGGCCGAACGAAGACCTGAAGGCGGTCGAGCGGATTGTTGGTCGGATCCGGAATGATCTCGGCGCCGATGCCCGGAATGGCCTGCAGGGCATCCTTCCATAGGTTGAGCGCGGCCTCCTCGCGGGCGCGGATGCCGGCATGGTCGCGTTTTTCCCAGGCGTCGAGCGCCGCCATGGTGCCGGCAATGCTTTCCTTGCCGACCTTCATGGCCCGTGCGACGCCGCGGTTCTGCAGATAGGCGGCGCGCACCAGGTCCTTGCGGCCGGTGACGATGCCGCTGGTCGGGCCGGAGAGGAATTTGTGGCCGCTATAGACCACGATGTCGGCGCCACGTGAAAGGAAGCTGCGCAGATCGTATTCCGAGGCCGCGTCGACGATCACCGGCACACCCTTGGCGTGGCAGATCTCGCAGAATTCCTCGAGCGAAAGCATGCCGTATTGCACCGTATGATGCGCGACGATGTAAAGGGCTGCCGCCGTACGCTCATTGATCGCCTCGCGCACGTGATAGTCCTGCGTGACACTGACCGTGCCCGCCGGGATGACCTTGGCGCCGGCGACGCGGATCGACTGGTCGATCGGCGCGCCGTAGTTGACGATATGGCCGAGCTGGATGACGACTTCCGACTTCAGCCCTTCCGTGTCGTCCGGCAGGCGTTCGATCGCCAGAAGGTTGGTGCCGGTCATCGCGCCGGCGATCGCCATGGTGATGCCTGAGGCGCAGCAGGCGGTGATGAAGCCGGCCTCGCCGCCGGTGAGGCGCGCGATTACCGCGCTCGCGGCGCGCTGCAGATCGTCCATCTCCACCCATTGCGAGGCGATCTCGGCCATGGCGCTGATCGCTTCGGGAACGATGATCGAGGCGCCCAGCGCCGTCATGGTGCCCGAGACGTTGATGATGGGCCTCAGCCCCAGACGCTCGCGGATCGTGGTGTTGGAGCCGGAGTCGGAATAGGTTTTCATGAGGGTGAACTCCTAGGGTCAGGCGGCGATCTCGACGACCGCTTCGATTTCGACGGTGATGTTGCCAGGCAGCGAGCCGACGCCGATCGCCGAGCGCGCATGGCCGCCGATCTTGTCGAAGACATCGGCGAAAAGGTCCGAACAGCCATTCACCACCTTTGGGTGGTCGCTGAAGGTCGGCGTCGCGTTGACGAAGCCGAGCAGTTTTACCACGCGCACGATGCGGCCGAGATCGCCTGCCGCCGCATGCATGACGGCAAGCAGATTGAGGCCGGTGAGGCGGGCATGCTGATAGGCCTGCTCGACGGTCACGTCGTCGCCAACCTTGCCGGTGCACAGCGTGCCGTCGGCGCGCAGCGGGCCTTGGCCGGAAAGGAAGATCAGCCGGCCGCTTTCGGCATGGGTAACGAAATTGGCAATTGGCGTCGGCGGCTCGGGCAGCGTCAGGCCGAGTTCGGCGAGCCGGGTGTAAGGCGTCATGGAAGAATGCTCCCCTGGATGGCTTCAGCCATCCGATGTCGATAATGGACGGCTTCAAGCCATCCGATGTCAGAAATGCGAGGCGCGGAAGCGCGCCAGGAAGGCGCGCAGCCGCTCATTGGTGGTCTCCGCGGCAAGGACCTCCTTCGGCGGGCCGACCGCCGAGACGCCGCCATCGGCCATGAAGACGATGCGGCTCGAGGCATCGCGGGCAAAGGCCATCTCGTGTGTGACCATCACCATGGTCATGCCGTCTTCGGCAAGGCTGCGCACCACCGCCAGCACCTCGCCGACGAGCTCGGGGTCGAGTGCCGAGGTGATCTCGTCGAGCAGCAGGATCTTCGGCTCCATGGCGACGGCTCGGGCAATGCCGACGCGCTGCTGCTGACCGCCGGACAATTCGGCGGGCAGGCTGTCGGCCTTGTGGCCGAGGCCGACGCGGCCGAGCCAATGCTCGGCGATCGAGCGCGCTTCCGCGCTGCTCTTGCCGCGCACCTTGGTCAGGCCGAGCATGATGTTGCCGGCCGCCGTCAGATGCGGGAACAGGTTGAAGCCCTGGAACACCATGCCGGTCTCGGCGCGCATTGAGGCCAAATCGCGTTCGCTGCGCCGCTGGCGCGCGCCGGAGTCGCGAGCAGGACCGGGGCGAAAACCGACCTCCTTGCCATCGATACGGATCGAGCCCGAGTCATAGCTCTCAAGGAAGTTGACGCAGCGCAGGAGCGTGGTCTTGCCGCTGCCGGACGGGCCTATGATGGTGACGACCTCGCCCTTGTCCACCGTCAGGCTGACCGAGCGCAGCACGTTGACGGCGCCGAAGGATTTCGAGACCTCGGCAATGTCGAGCAGCACTGGAGGTTTGTTCGAACTGGCCATCGCGTTAGTCCCGAATGAAAGCGAAGCGCCGTTCCAGCCGCCGGCTGGCGTATGAAAGCGCATAGTTGACGGCGAAGTAGATCAAGGCGCCGAGGATATAGAGCGGCATCGCCTCATAGGTGCGGCCGATCACCTGGTTGATCGCCTGCATAAGGTCGGTGATGCCGAGCAGCGAGACCAGCGCGCTGCCCTTGACGGCATCGGTGACGCCGTTGATCCAGGGCGGCAGGAAGCGGCGGAAAGCCTGCGGGAAGATGACGTAGGCGAGGCGCTGTCGGAAGGTGAGGCCGATCGCCATCGCGGCTTCCGACTGGCCCTTCGGAATGGAGGCGACGGCGCCGCGCAGATATTCGACGACCTGCGCCGTCTTGAACAGAGTGAGCGCCAGCACGGCGGCCCAGAAGGACTGCAGGTGAATGCCGACCGCCGGCAGGCCGTAATAGACGAAGAAGATCAGCACCAGGATCGGGATGCCGCGGATGGTGTCCGAGAAGATACGCACCGCCCAGCGCACCGGCGTCGGTCCATAGACCAGGCCGACGCCGAGGATGACGCCGGCGATCAGCGACAGCACGACGACCAGAAGCGACACCCAGAGTGTAAGCGCGAAGCCTTGGGCGAGGAATGGCAGGGCGTAAGCGATCTGACCCAGCATCTCAGCGCGCCGTCCTGTACCAGCGCTCGACAAGGCGCAGCGCGAAGAGCAGGGCATAGCCCGTGACGAGATACATCGCCGTCACCACCAGATAGACCTCGACGATGCGGAAGGTGTTGAAGTTGATCCACTGCGCGCCATAGGTCAGCTCCGGCACCGAGATGACGGAGGCCACCGAGGTGTCCTTGAACAGCGAGATGAAGGTGTTGGACAGCGCCGGCAGCGTGATGCGCATCATCGTCGGCAGGCGCACATGGATGAGCCGCTGCCAGGGCGTCAGCCCGATCGCCTTGCCGGCATCTAGCTGGCCACGGGGGACGGCTTCGAGGCCGGAGCGGAACACTTCGACCAGATAGGCACCACTGTAGAGTGCAAGCGTCGCGACGAAAGAGGTCTGGGCGCTGTAGGCGAGGTCGACGACGGTCGGCAGGCCGTAGAAGACCAGATAGACCAGCAGGATCAGCGGCACGTTGCGGATGAATTCGACATAGGCCGCGATGATGGCGCGCACCACGCGTCCGGCCGAGACGTACCAGACCGCCAGCACCAGGCCGATGACGATGCCGATGGCGATCGAGATCACGGCGAGCTCGAGGCTGAGCAGTAGGCCGCCCCACAGCTTGTCGAAATGCCGCCAGATCAGGTTGAAATTGAGCGTATAGCCCATGCGTCCGTCTCAATGGCCCGCGGTGAACGATCTCTTTGTTTGACAATTTCGGACGGAAAACCGCTTCACACTTTTCCTGAAATTGCTCTAGGATTCGTCATCCGCATGGCCGGTGTCGAGGAAAAACAGGCGGAAGAACGTTGCCCGCCCTTCCGCCGGTTGGCCGTATGCCTGGTCAGATGACCGGGAAGCCCGGGTGACGCGGCGGCGGCTCCTGGCCGAAATATTCCTTGAAGGCGGCGTCGTAGAGCGCCGTCTCATGGCCGAACATGGCGATGGTGAAGGTCTGGTTGACGAAGGTCAGCCAGTCTAGGTCGCCCTGCCGGACGGCCGCGCCGTAGAGCATCGAATACCAGCTCTTGCCGGCGTCGAAATATTTGTCGGGATTGCGCGAGGCGAGCCAGCGCACGGTGGAGAGGTCGACCGCGGCTGCGTCGACGCGCTTGGATTCCAGCGCCTGCAGGACGTTGGCCTGGGTGTCGATCTGCATCACCTGCGCCTGCGGCAAGGCGAAATGCACCGAGCTTTCGGCGTCGACATTCTGCAGGATGGAGATGCGGGTATTGGCGCCGTTCGCCAACAACTTGTCGAAAGTCTTGTTCTCGGAACCGGGCAGGGTCAGCAGCGCGACGCCTTCGACGTAGTAGGGCCGCGAGAAGTGGATCAGCTGCGAGCGCTGCGCCGTCATGGTCATGAACTGGATGGTGATGTCGACCTTGTTGGTCGTCACGTTCGGGATGCGCTGCGCCGGATCCTGGGGGACGAACTCGACCTTGGTCGGGTCGTCGAAAAGGCCCTTGGCGAGGATGCGGCCCATGGTGATGTCCATGCCGACCAGCTCGCCGGCATCGTTCTCGAAATGCCACGGCGCATTGGTGCTGCCGGTGCCGACGATCAGCTTGCCGCGGTCGAGCGCGGTGCGCAGCACGCTGTCCGACGCGGCCTGCGCCGCCGCCTTCTCGGCGCTGATTGCGGTGAGCGCGCCGGCGGTGGCCAGCCCTGCCATTCCCAGTTTCAGAAAATCACGTCTGCCGGATGTGTCGTTCACGGCGACCTCCTTTGATGGTTTGTTCCCCAATGCAGCAGAAACACGCATCGCGACAGCGATTGTCTCTTACAAGAGACGTGTGTATCCTGTACAAGACAGATACTAACACCAGGAATCGACAATGCAAGATGGTGAAACGCAGACCGGGTGGCCGGGCGAGGGCGCGGGTGAAGAGCGTCCTGCGGGCTCGCGCGAAAAGGGCCTCAACAGGGTCTTGAACATGCTGGAATTCCTGCACGCCAACCAGCGCGCGATCGGGATCGGCGAGTTGGCCAAGGGGCTGAATGCGCCGCGCTCGACGACCTACACGCTGGTGCGCGAGCTGGTCGAAGCCGGGCTCTTGGAAATGGCCGGCGACGGCAACCGCGTCTATTTCGGCAAGAAGCTGTATCTCTATGGAATGGCCTATATGCGTGGCAACGACCTGCTCAGGCGCGGCCGCCAGGAGGTCGACACGCTGTCGCGCGAAACCGGCGAGACGTCGGAGCTCTGCATGCTGCAGAGCGGCCGCTATACGATCGTCCATTCGAGCCCCGGCAACAGGCCTTTCCGCATCAGCTCGGCCACCGGCCTGCAGATCCCGCTGCCCTGGACTGCGTCGGGACGGCTGCTGCTTGCCGGCCTCGACCGCGGCCGGATCGAAGCGATGGTCACAGAGGACGATCTCGTGCTGCCGGACGGCCGCAAGATCGAGCTAGACGACTTCATCGACGATATCGGAAAGGCCCGCGTCACCGGCTATTGCGTCACATCGGGCCTTGTCGATGCCTACACCAAATGCCTCGCGGCGCCCGTGTTCTCGGCGCCCGGCAAGGTCGAGGCGACGATGTGCCTGGTGGTGCCGATCGACACGTCCGAGGAACGGACAGGCGAACTGCTCACCGTACTGCGCGAGCGCGCGGCGCTGCTGTCGATCTCGTGATGGAGCAGGGCGGTGAGGCGACCGCCTAGGCGATGATGTCTGGAATGATTCGGTCTTCCAGCGCCGATAGCCGGTCTTTCAGCATCAGCTTCTTCTTCTTCATGCGCTGGATCTGAAGCGGGTCACAGCCGGTGGCGATCATCGCGTTGATGGCGGCGTCGAAATCGGCGTGTTCCTGTTTGAGCCGGGAATATTCGAGGCGTATTTCAGCCTGTTCCTGTTCGGACATTATCAACCGTTTAGCGTATGCATCGCCCAATCGGGCTGTCTGGGCGGGGCCGGTCGGGTTTGTCTGTCTGTGACCGGCGGGCAGCCCTTATCACATTTCACTTTGTCGTGGAATGCTACCACGTGGCATTCGACATCGAGATCGGTTGGTGGCAAAGTGTCATCGTGCCGTCACAGTCGCAACCTGCGGTGGAGGCGCCCGCGACGGCTGCAATCGAGGAAAACCATGAAAGGGAGAACCAATCATGTCTCTTGCATCCCATCTTGATGAGTTGCAGCGGAAACACGGTGACATCGAGCGCGAGCTCACCGACGCGATGAACCATCCATCGGTGGACGACCTCGAGATCGTGAATCTCAAGCGACGCAAGCTGGCAATCAAGGACGAGATTGAAAAGCTGAAGGGAAGCCCGACCACGCACTAAAAGCTCTTCCAGGCACCATCACCGCAACCCGCCGCGGTGAGACCTCCGGTGGCAAAGTGTGCCGCCGGCTTGGTGCTTTTAACTGAAATCATCGCAAAGTTCGGGCGCTGATCTCGCGGCCCGACACGGTATTATTGTTCGCACATTTGCCGATCAGTACGGCTGATTTGCGGACATAGCCGTCGCTTGCCATTGACAAGCCATCTTTGCTCCGCCACCTCATGCCCGGAACTTTCAGATGAAGGCGGCCGGCATGACCGGATATTTTTCCTCTCCCTTCCCGCGGCGCACGTCGGTCGGCGTTTCGGTCGGCGGCGTTTCGGTCGGTGGCGGCGCGCCGGTGGTCGTGCAGTCGATGACCAACACCGACACCGCCGACATCGACCAGACCGTCGCCCAGGTCGCGGCGCTGCATCGCGCCGGCTCCGAGATCGTGCGTATCACCGTCGACCGCGACGAGAGCGCCGCGGCGGTGCCGCGCATCCATGAGCGGCTGTTGCGGCTCGGCATCGACGTGCCGCTGGTCGGCGACTTCCATTATATCGGCCACAAGCTTCTGGCCGATCATCCGGCTTGCGCCGAGGCGCTGGCGAAATACCGCATCAATCCCGGCAATGTGGGCTTCAAGGACAAGAAGGACCGCCAGTTCGCGGCGATCGTCGAGATGGCGATCAGGCATGACAAGCCGGTGCGCATTGGCGTCAACTGGGGATCGCTCGACCAGGAGTTGCTGACCCGGCTGATGGACCAGAACCAGGCTCAGGGCTCGCCGCTTACCGCGCAGGAAGTCACGCGCGAGGCGATCGTGCAGTCGGCCATCCTGTCGGCCGAGATGGCGGAAGAGATCGGACTTGGCCGCGACAAGATCATCCTGTCGGCCAAGGTCAGCGGCGTGCAGGATCTGATCGCCGTCTATACCGAACTCGCGACGCGCTGCGACCATGCGCTGCATCTCGGGCTAACCGAAGCCGGCATGGGCACCAAGGGCATCGTCGCCTCGTCCGCCGCCATGGGCATCCTCCTGCAGCAGGGCATCGGCGACACGATCCGCATCTCGCTGACGCCGGAGCCGAATGGCGACCGCACGCGCGAGGTGCAGGTGTCGCAGGAACTCCTGCAGACCATGGGCTTCCGCCAGTTCGTGCCGATCGTCGCGGCCTGTCCCGGCTGCGGCCGCACGACGTCCACCGTGTTCCAGGAACTCGCCCAGGGCATCCAGGCCGATATCCGCAAGAACATGCCGGTATGGCGCGAGAAATATCCCGGCGTCGAGAACCTCAAGGTCGCGGTGATGGGCTGTATCGTCAACGGCCCCGGCGAATCCAAGCATGCCGATATCGGCATTTCGCTGCCCGGCACAGGCGAGACGCCGACGGCGCCCGTCTTCATCGACGGCAAGAAGGCGGCGACTTTGCGCGGCCCCTCGATCGCGCAGGATTTCGAGAAAATGGTCGCCGACTATATCGAGCAGCGGTACGGACACGGCAAAGCCGCGGCCGAGTAGCCGATGCAGCGCTCGTTGAGGGCAGCATTGATCCTGGCTTGCGCGCTGATCCCGGTCGGCCAGGCGCTGGCCGATCCGCCGCAGTCGAAGTCAGCCGCAAAAAGGCTGATCGGCCGCGTCTGCGATCTGATCGAGACCGAGGCCGGCAAGAACGGCCTGCCCAAGGATTACTTCGCCCGGCTGATCTGGAAGGAAAGCCGCTTTGATCCGAGCGCGGTGAGCCCGGTCGGCGCCGAAGGCATCGCGCAGTTCATGCCGGGCACCGCCAAGATGCGCGGCCTGGCCAACTCCTTCGACATCGAGCAGGCGCTCCCGGCCTCAGCGAAATATCTTGCCGAGATGAAGACAGGCTACGGCAATCTCGGCCTCGCGGCGGCCGCCTACAATGCCGGCGAGAATCGGGTCTCGAGGTGGCTGAGTTCCGGCGGCTTCCTGCCGATGGAGACGGAAAGCTATGTCTTCGACATCATGGGCGAGCCCGTCGACAAATTTTCCGACACGACCTATGCCGGCACCATCCGGCCGCTCGATCCGAAGATGAGCTTCGCGGTGGCGTGCCGCAGGCTGCCGGTGATCATGTCGCAAACCGTCGCCATGGCCTCGATCAACGTCAAGCCATGGGGTGTCCAGGTGGCCGGCAATTTCCGCCGCTCGGCCGCCATCGGACAATGGCTGAGGGTCAGAGGCCGGTTCCCGGCGCTGCTTGCCAGCCATGATCCGGTGGTCAGCCGGGTGCGCACGCCGATCGGCCGGCGCGGCATCTATGCGGTCAGGATCGGCGCCGACTCGCGCGGCGAGGCCAACGGCATCTGCAACAAGCTGCAAAGCGTCGGCGGCGCCTGCGTGGTGATGCGCAACCGGTGAACGGCGGGCTGGTTTGGCCAGGGGGACAGGACCGACATGACAGCCAGGATCGTCTTGCTCAATGGCGTCGGCAGCGCGGGCAAGAGTTCGATAGCCAAAGCGTTGCAGGCGATGACCGCCGAGCCCTTCCTGTGCAGATGGACGCCTTCCTGGAGATGCTGCCGCAAGCGCTGCAGGAGACCATGCCGGGCTTCGCCTTCGAGACCGGTTGGGAAGACGGCAAGCCATTCGTCGCCATCCAGGCCGGGCCGGCCGGCATCCGGGTAATGCAAGGCATGCGGCACGCCATCGCCGCCATGGCGCGGCAAGGCAACAACCTCATCGTCGATGACGTGATGCTGGGCGAGGAGATGGCGGAGTACCGCCGGCTGCTCGCCGATTTCGAGATATTCAGTGTCGGCGTTTTCGCACCGCTCGATGTACTCGAAGCCCGCGAAAGCGCCCGTGGCGACAGACTGCCCGGGCTTGCGCGCTGGCGGTTCGGGCGCGTGCATGAGGGGATCGTGTACGACCTCGAAGTCGATACCAGCCGGCTTACCCCGCTCGAATGTGCCGAGAGGGTAAAGGCAGAATTCCAGCTGTAAGCGTGACTGCCGCCCTTACGCCGTCTTGGCCGCTACCGTCTCGCTGAGCCAGGTGCCGATTTTGGCGCCGAGGCGGTCGGGCGAGACGGGCTTGGGCAGGTAGTCGTCCATGCCGGCCTCGATGCATTTTTCGCGGTCGCCCTTCAGTGCATGCGCGGTGACGCCGATGATCGGCGTGTGGCCGCCGCTCTGCGCTTCGATCGCACGGATGGCGCGGGTTGCCTCATAGCCGTTCATCTCCGGCATCGAGACGTCCATCAGCACCAGGCGAGGGCGCAGCGAGCGGTACATCTCGACCGCCGTGCGGCCGTTGCCGGCGATGCGGTAGCTGAGGCCGAAACCGTTGAGGATCTGGCCGAAGACCAGCTGGTTCACGTCATTGTCCTCGGCGATCAGGATATCGACCGGGCCGCTCGGCGCGGCGACCGATTCCGACGCTGCCGGGACCGGAACGGTCGGGCCGCGGATGACGGTGAAGGCCGGCGGCGCCACCGGGGCCGCCTGGACCACGACCGGCTCGCGCACGAAATGCGCCGCCTTGGCGCCTTGCGTGCGCGCCTTCTGGATGGCGGAGATGACGGTGCCGAGCAGCACCGCCGAGCGTGCCGGCTTGGTGAGATGCGCGACGATGCCGAAATCTATCACCATCCGGCCGAAATCGACCTGGTCGACCGAGGTGAGCAGCACGACAGGAATGGAGGAAAGGCGGCTGTCGGCGGCGATAGCCTTGGCGACATCGGCGCCGTTCATGCCCGGCATCTGGTAGTCGAGGATGATGCAGTCGACCGAGGCGCCGAGCTGGCAGGCACGGTCGAGGAAGGCGAGGCCGACGGCGCCGCTCTCGGCGGCCGCGCAGTCGAAGCTCCAGCTTCTGAGCTGCTCCAGCAGGATCTCGCGGTTGACCGGATTGTCGTCGATGACCAGCACCCGGGCGCCGGTGACGTCGACCGGCACGAGTTCGTCGCGGGCCTGCTGGTCATGTGCCGGCAGCGGCACGGCGAACCAGAAGACGGAGCCGCGGCCGATCTCGCTTTCGACGCCGATCTTGCCGCCCATCAGGTCGACCAGCCGGGCGCCGATCGCAAGCCCAAGTCCGGTGCCTTCGTGGCGGCGGGTCGAGGAGCCGTCGACCTGGGCGAATTTCTCGAACACGCTTTGCAGCTTCTCGGCCGGGATGCCGATGCCGGTGTCCTCGACGCGGACCTTGAGCTGGACCACGCCGTCGACAACGTCGCCGCCAACATCGACCAGCACGTGTCCCTTCTCGGTGAACTTCACGGCGTTGCCGAGCAGGTTGGTGACGATCTGGCGGAAGCGCCCGGCGTCGCCGACGACGAAGGCCGGCAGGCGTGGGTCGACGCGCACGATGAGCTCGAGGTTCTTTTCGGCGACGCGCGCCGACACCAGCGTCGCCACGTCCTCGACCGCTTCGGCCAGGCGGAAGGGGGCGGGGTCGAGCGTCAGCTGGCCGGCATTGATCTTGGAGAAATCGAGGATGTCGTTGATGATGGTGAGCAGGGCGTTGCCGGATTTGACGATGACGTCGGTGAAAGTCTTCTGGCGCGGTGTCAGCTCGGTCTTGGCGAGCAGCTCCGCCATGCCAAGCACGCCGTTCATCGGCGTGCGGATCTCATGGCTCATATTGGCGAGGAATTCCGACTTGGCGCGGTCGGCGGCCTCGGCCTTGAACAAGGACGCGGCGGTCTCGGCGAAGGCGCGGCGGATCGCATTCTCCATCGGCCGGAAGATCAGGACCGCGGCGACTGCGAGCACGGCAAACAGCAGCCCGCTCGCCCACAGAAGCAGTCGGTCGTTGGAGGCGTCGGCGAGGCGGCGCTCCTCGTCGAGCGCGGTGCGCACCTTCACCAGCATCGGCTGGGCGAAGAGGTCGTTCTGGTTGCGGATCTCGCGGTAGCTCCATTCGTCGACCTTCTGGGCGGTCGACATCAGATTGAAGTTGCGCACCATGTCGCGCGCCGACCAGAACAGGTCGTCATTCACCGAGGCGGTATCCAGCGCGTTGGTGGTGTTCCTGGACAGGCGCGGCCTGATCGCGGCAAGCTCGGCGTTGAGGATCTCGATCTCGGCCGTCAGCCGCTCGGAATGGCCGCGCGCGGCGGTGGTCAGCGCGTCGCGTGTCTCGCTGCGCCAGGCGGTGCCGGTCGTTTCGGCGAAATTGGTGGCGTTGCGCAGGTCGCGGGCGAAGATGACGAAATTGCCGCTGAGCGCATCGACCTCATGGCGGAAGGAATTCACGCGGTTGAGCGCATACATCACCGCGGCCGAAGCCAGCGCGAAGATCAGCAATCCCGAAATGTAGCGGATCCGGATCGACCGGAGGAAGGAAGAGTATTCCGGCATGCGCAACCCCGACACATACGCACAATTTTAATGGTCGGGATTACGCTTGATTTACATTAAGATTTCGTTGGTGGGGGTATGATTACTTGGTGCTGGCGGATCAAGTTGAAGCGAGCCATTCGCCAAGCGGCTCCGTCCAGGTCAATCAGTCGGTATCTTTCGCCCGGTAGGCGTCGGGAAGAATAAAGACTTCATCGGCTCGGCCGTAGCCTCCATCAGGAACTTCCTCGATCAGCACCATGGTGTAGGGGCGCACACCTTCGCCGAAATAGTCGACGAACATCTGCGTGGTCCTGTGGACGAGGTCCTCCTTCTGCGCTTTTGTTAGGGCGGCTTCGGGGGTCTTGAAGTTGGCAAAGGGCATTTCCTGGCTCCTTTCTGGGCGGATGTCACGGCGGTGGACAGAGACGGTCGGCGAGGCCGAAACGCTCCATTCGTTGTTCCGGGGCGGATATAGGCTGCTGGCGCCGCGGGATAATCAGCGCTCTGTCGACAGCAGTATTCGGACAGCGCGAACAATCCGGCAGGATCGCTGGCTAGATCACTGTTCCCATCGGCCGCCAATTCGACCTTGCCTGCTCAACATATCGTGTCCGACGCGCAGATGGGCCTGCCTTGTTGCCAATCCGAGGCGAATGTTAGCTTGCCAGAACCAGACATGCCCAGACCTGCATTCCGGTTTCAAGGAAGTGCCTCCATGCTCCGATATGTTTGCGTTCTCGGCATTGTCGCCATGGCAACTGTTCATCCCGCGATGGCGCAGAGCGATGCCGAAATGAAAGCGTGCATCGACCGGTCCGCCGGCGTCACCGAGGCGATGCTGAATTGCGGGAAAGCCGAGATCGACAAGTTCGATGTCCGGCTGAACGCGGCCTACAACACACTGATGCAGGGCGAACATGGCCCCGAACGCGCACGGTTGCAGCGCGAGCAACGCGCCTGGCTGAAGCATCATTTGCAGGAAGCGCACCGTCTTGCCGCCGATCCCGACAACGGATCGGCGGCCTTCCTCACGTCTCAAGGGTTTGAACTGGACGATTTGAGCACACGCACGGTCGAACTCGAAAAGCGTGTCCAGAGAAATCCTTAGGCAATTGCCGACGCTGTCAGCTATTGCGTGTCGCCACGAAGGTCGCGGCGGCCTTGAGCAGTGCCGCCTGCTCGCCATAAGGCTCGAGCAGCGCATGCGCCTGGTCGATGAGGCCGTGGAGCTGGCCGCGCGCCCAGTCGGGGCCGTGCAGCGCGGCAAGCGTCGCCTTGCCGGCGGCGGCGTCCTTGTTCGTCGCCTTGCCCATCTGCTTGGCGTCCGCCGTGAGGTCGAGCAGGTCGTCGGCGAGCTGGAACGCAAGGCCGATCGCCGAACCGAACTCGGCCAGCCGCTCGCGGTCGGCGAGCGGCGCGCCGGCAACGATCGCGCCGGCCTCGCAGGCAAAGCGGATCAGCGCGCCGGTCTTCATCGCCTGCAAGGTGATGATGCCGGCCTCGTCCGGCCGCTTGCGCTCGGCCTCGAGATCGAGCGTCTGGCCGCCGACCATGCCGCCGGCGCCGGCCGCGCGGGCAAGTGCGAGAACGAGATTGGCGCGACGCTCCGCCGACAGTGCGGTCGCCTCGTCGGCGACGATGTCGAAGGCTAACGTCAGCAGCGCGTCGCCGGCGAGGATCGCGGTCGCTTCGTCGAAGGCCTTGTGCACCGTCGGCTGGCCGCGACGCAGATCGTCGTCGTCCATCGCCGGCAGGTCGTCATGGATCAGCGAATAGCAATGCACGCATTCCAGCGCAGCGGCGACGCGCAGCGCCGCGTCACCGTCGGCCGAAAACAGCGCGGCACTCTCTATGACCAGAAAAGGCCGCAGCCGCTTGCCGCCGTTGAGCACGCCATGGCGCATGGCCGCCATCAGGCGCTCCGGCCGCGCGATCTCGCCGGAAAGCGGACGCGCGTCGAGGATGCGCCGCAGCTCGGCCTCGACGGCTGCTGCGCGCACAAAAAGCGCGGATTCGAAGGCGATCTGGTCGTCTTTGCTCATGGCCGGGAGCGGTAGCCGACACTCAGACATTGCGCAAGCAGGCGCGCGCCTTTATGCCGGAGAGGGCGAGGCACGGGTGGGACGGCTTGACGGAACCGATCGTCGGATATGAAAGCGAAGGGCTGGACATGGCGCGACGTCGGCGCCTGAACCGCGCCGGTGTGAAGCGCATCGCCCGGCGCTGCCTGGTCGTGGCGCTCGTGCTCGCGGCTATACCGGTCGTGCTGACCTTCCTCTATCTGCCGTCCTTCGTGCACCCGGTTTCGACCCTGATGCTGAAGGATCTCGTCACCTTCTCCGGCTACGACCGGCGCTGGGTGTCGATCGACGACGTGGCGCCGGTGCTGGCGCATTCGGTGATCATGTCGGAGGACGGGCAGTTCTGCTTCCACCGCGGCGTCGATCTCGGCGAATTGCGCGGCGTGGTCGACGATGCGCTGGCCGGCGAGGCGACGCGCGGCGCCTCCACCATCACCATGCAGACGGTGAAGAACCTTTTCCTGTGGTCGCGGCCGCTGGGCAGCGTGCGCAAGGTCGTCGAGCTGCCCCTGGCGGTCTATTTCGACGCGGTGATGTCGAAGCGGCGGATCATGGAGATCTATCTCAACATCGCCGAATGGGGGCCGGGCATCTACGGTATCGAGGCCGCTGCGCAACACCATTTCGGTGTCTCGGCCAAGCAATTGTCGCGGCGGCAGGCTGCGCTGCTTGCCGTTTCCTTGCCCAATCCGATCGCGCGCAATCCGGCCAAGCCGGGGCCTGGACTGAGGCGTCTTGCGAGCTTGATTGAGCGCCGTGCGAGCAGGTCCGGCGCCTATGTCGGCTGCCTCGATTAGGACGAAGCGTCGCCGGCTCAAAAAAATTCACGGGCGACGCTGGCCAAAACGGCGCAAGGCGTGTATAGGCACCCGACTTTCTCAGATTATGGCCTCGATGCGGCCCTTTCGCGAGGGTTGCCGGGGCATTTTGACCATGTAGTGGAGCATATCCATGGCCGTTCCAAAAAGAAAAACCTCTCCGTCGAAGCGCGGCATGCGCCGCTCGGCCGACGCCCTCAAGGCCCCGACCTATGTCGAGGACAAGAACTCCGGCGAAATGCGCCGCCCGCACCACATTGACCTGAAGACCGGCATGTATCGCGGCCGCCAGGTGCTGGAGCCGAAGGAAAGCTGAGAAGCTTCCACAGTTTTTGACGTTTCAAAAGACCGGCCTCTGGCCGGTCTTTTTTGTTTTTGGTGCCGGGGATGACGGGCGTTCGGAATGGATCGCCGGCGCCGCCGGTGGCCAAAGCGCGTCGCGCTGAAACGGATTCAGGCGACGCGCTTTAGGTCTTTATTGTTGATGCATGTCGCAATCCCAGAACCCCTGTACACTTCCGGGCCACATCATTAGGCAACCGGCTGACATCGTTATTTCATTAGGTCTTACAGCGTGTTCACTGCGGCCAGCGAAAAACCTTGACGGCGCGCTTGCCGCGGATTTTACAAGAGGGGGTGCCCCATTGGAGTCGCCCAGATGTTCGGTGCCATCCCGCTGCTGATCGTGCCCTTCGTCCTCTACAATCTCGGCCTGCTCGGATTGTTCGGCGGCGGCGACGATCCCTGGATGACGGAAATGTTCTCGTTCCGCATGATGTCGGGCGGCGTCTTCTCGATGACGCTTGGCGACCTGATGGTGCTGATCGGGCTGATCTTCCTGTTCATCGAGATCTCAAAATCGGTACGTACGACCAACGCGTCGATCCTGGATCATCTGTTGTCGACGCTGGTCTTCATCGCCTTCCTGGTCGAGTTCCTGCTGGTCAAAGGCGCGGCGCATTCGGTGTTCTTCACGTTGATGATCATCGCGCTGTTCGATGTGCTTGCAGGCTTCTCGGTGTCGATGCGGTCGGCAAGCCGGGATATCAATTTAAACTGAGGGATGTGCCGATATTCAGGTGAGGCCGGCCTGCGAACGACGGCTTCCTGCGCTTCCGGTGCTCACGTACTTCAAGTACGCTCCGCTCCGGCCTTCGCCGGCCGAAGCCCTCATAAGGGTCTCCGCTCTATGAAGGCTACGGCCGGCGAAGGCCGGTTCTCGGAAGCCATCGTTCTCGGCTCGGCCTGACCTGAATCTCGACACATCCGGGGCGTTGCAGCTCCAGGCGGAGTTTACTCAGTGACGGCTTCAGCCTTTCGCGCAACCACTTCCTCATAGGCAGCGCGCAATTGCCGGCGCACGGTCGGCGTGTTCGGCGGCGTCTTCGACGGCGCGCCGAGATGCTCTTGGCGCAGCTCGTCCATGAATTGCTCCCATAGCGGCGGGCCGCCCTTTTCGAGCAGCTCGGCGCGGATCGACAATTCTTCCGTGACCGGCAGCCAGACCCGCCCCCAGGCGCCGAGCTGCGCCATGATCGGCACCAGCGTGATCGCCATCTCGGTCAGGCTGTAGATCGCCTTCTGCTTGTGGCTAGGGTCGTCGGCCTTGGTCAGAAGCCCGAGCTCCATCAGCCGCTTCAGCCGGTCGGCCAGGATGTTGGAAGCGATGCCTTCCAGCGAGCCGTTGAGCAACTCGCGGAAATGGCGTTTTCCGCCAAAGATCATGTCGCGCAGGATGATCAGGCTCCAGCGGTCGCCGAAGACCTCGAGCGACAGATTGATCGGGCAGCCGGATCGACGGTCGATGCTCATGGCATTCTCTCCAGAAAAACCAGTTGCATTATGATATCGGTTTGATTATCGTGCAACTGATTGCAAAATGCAACCGGATTGGAGGAGCATATGACGATGTCGACACAGCGGCCGAAAATCGTTTCGCAGACCTTCGGTGACCCGGCGGATCAGGCGATCCTGCTGATCATGGGTGCGATGGCCTCGATGCAGTGGTGGCCGGAAGACTTCTGCCGGCAACTCGCCGGGCGTGGCCGTTTCGTCATCCGCTACGACAACCGCGATACCGGCCTGTCGACGAAGTACGCTCCCGGCGCGCCGCCCTACGCGTTCGAGGACATGGTGGACGATGCCGTGCGCGTGCTGGACGACCATGACGTCGCCGAGGCGCATGTCGCCGGCATGTCGATGGGCGGCATTATCGCGCAGAACGTGGCGCTGAAATATCCCGAACGCGTCAGCGCGCTCACCGTGATCTCGAGCTCGCCGCTCGGCGTCGATACGTCCGGCCTGCCCGGAATGACCGAGGCCTATGGCAAGCATGCTGCAGAAGGCGGCGACGTGGACTGGGCCGATCGGACCCAGGTGCTTGCCTATATGGCAAAGGACGCGCGCGCTTTGGCGAGCACCTTGCATCCGTTCGACGCCGAACAGGCGCGTGCGCTGATCGAGGCGGATTACGAGCGCTCCGGCGGCCTTGCAAGTGCTGCCAACCACTTTGCGCTCAAGGGCGGCGGTCCGAAGCGCAGCATCAGGGATATCGCGGTGCCGCTGCTGGTCATCCACGGCACGTCCGACCCGATCTTTCCGGTCGAACATGGCGCGGCGCTGGCGAACGTGGTTCCGGTCGCAAGGCTGGTCGAGATCGAAGGTGGCGGCCACGAACTGCATCCCGACGACTGGCGGCAAATCATCGATGCCATCGCGATGCATGGCTGACCATTAGGAGCTTGACGCGGCTGTGATGCGACAGGTGAATTCTTCGACAGTGATTGAATAGCGACAGAGAGGCCAAGCATGTCCCTGACCTTCCACTTCCACCCGTTGGCTTCGTTCTGCTGGAAGCCGCTCATTGCGTTCTATGAGAACGACACGCCGTTCAGGCCAGTCATCGTCGATCTCGGCGATGAGGCTTCGCGCGCGGCATTCCTGAAAGTGTCGCCGACGGGCAAGATGCCGGCGCTGCGTGACGATGCGCGGGACCGCACGGTGCTGGAATCGACCATCGTCGTGGAATATCTCGCCGCGCATTGTCCCGGGCCGGTCGAACTCATCCCGGCCGATGTCGATCTCGCCCTCCAGGTCCGTCAGGCCGATCGCTTCTACGACTTCTATGTGCAGCATCCGATGCAGAAGATCGTCGGCGACAGGCTACGGCCGCAGGACAAAGTTGACCCGTTCGGCGTCGAGGAGGGTCGCGCGCAGCTGCGCGATTCCTATGCCATCGTCGAAGAGGAGATTGCGGGAAAAACCTGGGCGGTCGGCGAGACCTTCACCATGGCCGATTGTTCGGCCTCGCCGGCGCTGTTCTACGCCAACAAGGTCGAGCCGTTCGGCGACAGGTTTCCGGCTGTGAAACGCTACCACGACCGGCTGCTGGCGCGCCCATCCTTCGCCCGCGTGATCGAAGAAGCGCAGCCCTATTTCAAGTTCTTTCCATACAATGACGGCTAGATCACTCCCCCGGCGCTGTCTCCCAGAACTGGTCGAGCCAGATGTTGAGCCCGAGGAAGCCGGCGCTGCTGACGGTATAGACGCGCCTTGTGCCTTCAGCCTTGGCATTGACCAGGCCGGCGTCGAGCAGGACTTTGAGATGCTGGGAAACGGCAGGGCGCGAGACGGGCAATCCGGCCGCCAACTCGTTCACCGTCTTCGGGCCGCGCCGGAGTTCTTCCAACAGATAGCGCCGGTTGGGATCGGCGATCGCCACGAAGGCATCGGAAAAGATCATGCCTTATTTGTGGGACAAAGTTTTCCAAATCTCAACCGTCGGTTTCAACCTTTCTGCGCGGATCGAGCCGCGTGGCCTCGGGCGTGAGCGCGCGGTCCGCGGGCTGCGTCTTGAAGGCATCGCGGTTTTCGATCGGCACCGGCGCGCGGGCACGGATGCGCAGCAGCGTGTAGCCGGTGAGGCTGAGATGCGCGAGCGCGGTTGCAAGAAAAAGCCCCTCCGGACGCACCGAGCCCATCAAGGCCGCCGCCAAAAGCGGGCCGATCATGGTGCCGAAGCCGTAGAGCAGGAGCAGGCCGCCGGAAACCTTGACGAAATCTTCGGCGCGGGCGTGGTCGTTGGCATGCGCGACGGCGATCGAATAGAGCGTGTAGGCGAAGGCGCCATAGGCGGCGGTGAGCACGATGACGAAGACACCAGAACGCGGCGCGACCAGGAAGATCAGCACCGCGACCAAAGCCGCGCCGAAGGCCGCGCCGGCCAGCACGAAACGGCGGTCGGTTGTATCGGAAAGGCGTCCCGCCGGGAGTTGCATGGCGGCGCCGGCGACGACCACAAGGCTCATCATCAGCGCGATCTCGGCGGTCGAGATGCCGATGCGGGCGCCGTAGACCGCGCCCAGCGTGCCCCAGGCGCCGTTGGCGATGCCGATCAGGAGGCAGGCCACCGCGGACACCGGCGAATTCGCGTAAAGGCCTTTGACGTCGAGCTTGACGTCCTGCAACGGCCTCGGCGTCGACTGGGTCGATACCGCCGTCGGGATCAGTGACAGGCAAAACAGGATGCCGGTGATCATGAATAGCGAGGCTGATCGTACGTCGCCGCCGGCGACGATCATCTGGCCGCCCATGATCGAGGCATAGGTGACCATCATATAGAGGCCGAAGACGGTGCCGCGATTCTCGTTGGTGGCCTTCTCGTTCAGCCAGCTTTCGATCACCATGAAGGCGCCGGCCATGGTGAAGCCGGTGAAGGCGCGCAGAAGGATCCAGAAATACTGGTCGACGATGAGGCCGGTGAGCAGCGCGATGATGGCACCCGACGCGGCGAAGGCGCCGAAGGCCCGTACGTGGCCGGCACGGCGCACGAGACGCGGCGCGAAGAAACAGCCGGCGACGAAGCCGCCGGCCCAGGCCGTGCCCATCAGACCGAGCGATGCGGTCGAAAAACCCTCGATCTGGCCGCGCAACGGCAGCAGCAGGCCGTGCAGGCCGGAGGCGGCGAGCAGGAATGCCGTGCCGCGCAGCAGCGAGAGGATCGGTCGGTAGGTTGCAAACATCGCTTGGTCCGGGGTTCGGGGCGCAGGGTCTGAAGACAGACGTATTGGGGCTTTTCGGCGGCGCGCGCCGACAAAATCATCCGCGGCGGAACAACGCGTCGGCGGCGGATTTGGTGGCGCCCTTGGCGGCCCGCTCGGCTTCCAGCCTGGCGATCTCGTCGCGCAGCAGCGCGATGCGCTCCGACAACTCGTCGACGGACAGCAGCGACAGGTCCTGGCCGATCTCGTGCGGCCGCGGCTTTTTCCTGGGTTCGTCGTCGAAGATCGCCATCGTCGCTCCTCCCTTACTTGGCCATTTGCCTGGTTTGGCAATAAGCATACATAGGGCATGGGCGTCGACGCAAACGGCCGGCGACGGATCGGCATGAGGAAAGACGGAAAGCCATGGCAAGTGTGAAGATTTCGGCAAAGATGACGGCCATCGCGATTTCGCAGCCCGGCGGTCCCAGGGTGTTGAAGCCGGAAACCCGTGACGTGCCTGTCCCTGGTCCGGGCGAAGTGCTGATCCGGGTGCACGCGGCCGGCGTCAACCGGCCGGACGTGCAGCAGCGCAAGGGCGCCTATCCGCCGCCGCCCGGCGCTTCCGACCTGCCCGGTCTCGAAGCTTCGGGCGAAATCGCGGCACTTGGCGACCAGATATCGCGCTGGCGAATCGGCGACCGGGTCTGCGCGCTGACGCCCGGCGGCGGCTATGCCGAATATGTCAAGGTGCACGCCGGCAGCGTGCTGCCGTTGCCTGCAGGCTTCACGCATTCGGAAGCCGCGGCGGTGCCGGAAAACTACTTCACCATCTGGCACAATGTGTTCGAACGCGGCGGCCTTAAGAAGGGCGAGACGCTGCTTGTCCATGGCGGCTCGTCCGGCATCGGCACCACCGCCATCCAGCTCGCCTCGGCCTTCGGCGCCTATGTCATCACGACCGCCGGCAGCAAGGAGAAATGCGACGCCTGTCTGACGCTCGGCGCCGACCGGGCTATCAACTATCGCGAGGAGGATTTCGTCGCCGCGGTGAAGGACGCGACCGAGAAGAAAGGCGCCGACGTCATCCTCGATATGGTCGGCGGCGATTATGTCGGGCGCAACTACGATGCCGCGGCCGTTGAAGGGCGCATCGTCCAGATCGCGGTCCAGGCCGGTGCCGTGGCCAGCGCCGACTTTTCCAAGATCATGGTGAAGCGGCTGACGCACACCGGCTCGACGCTTCGCCCGCGCACCGTCGAGTTCAAGGCCGCCATCGCTGCTGCGCTCGAAGCGCAGGTGTGGCCGCTGCTCGGCACGCGCAAGGTTGCCCCCGTCATGGACATGATCTTTCCGCTGACCGAAGCCTGGCGGGCGCATGAGCGGATGGAAGAGGGCGAGCATATCGGCAAGATCGTCCTCGACGTCGGCTAGGATGGGTCGATATTCAGGTGAGGCCGGCCTGCAAATGCCAGCCTTCTGCGCTTCCGGCCTTCGCCGGCCGAAGCCATTCATTGTGGCGCAGCAATTAAACTAGGGCTACGGCCGGCGTAGGCCGGTGCTCACGTACTTAAGTACGCTCCGCTCCGGTTCTCAAAGCCCACCATTTTCGACTCGGCCTGACCTGAATCTCGACCCATCCTGGGTCGGCGCATGTCGCTAGTTCCAAGCTGAACGAAGCTTAATGCTGCAATGCACAAAACGCATTGCGGCCATGCAAAAGCGTCCGTTCATTTCTTGGGCAGTCATGCCTATTTACACGGCATCGAACGATTTCATCAAACGACTGGAGAAATTCAATGAATCCGATCAATGCTTTCCGTAAGTGGCGCATGTACAACGAAACCGTGCGTGAGCTGAACAAGCTCAACGCCCGTCAGTTGAGCGACCTCGGCATCAGCCGCGCCGACATCGAGCGCATCGCCCGCCAGGCGGTGTAATCAGACGCAGCCCGACCGCAAGGCCGGGCTGGACAGGCAAGCCAGAGCCGTCGAGACGCTTGCTTCGTTTCCGGTTCCAAGCCCGCTGGACCTCGTCCAGCGGGTTTTGTCTTTTTAGGGCGGTTCACTGCCCTTCCCAAAAACATTGCGAAAATTTGAGGGAGCGTTTATACAGGCCGCGAATTTCCCATTTTGGTGGCTCTAAAACCACCGCCCGCGCGGGAACGCGGGCGAACGAGAAGGATTTTTGATATGGCCAATTCGCTGCTGATGCCCAAGGCGACCGCCGTCTGGCTGGTCGACAACACCGCGCTCTCCTTCGAGCAGATCGCGCAGTTCTGCGGGCTGCACCCGCTCGAGGTCAAGGCGATCGCCGACGGCGAGTCGGCGCAGGGCATCAAGGGCATGGACCCGATCATCACCGGTCAGCTCACCCGCGACGAGATCGCGCGCAGCGAGAAGGACCCGAACCACCGGCTTAAACTGTCCGATCCCAAGGTTCGCGTGCCGGAATCGAAGCGCAAGGGTCCCCGCTACACGCCGCTGTCGAAGCGCCAGGACCGTCCGAACGCTATCCTTTGGCTGGTGCGCAACCATCCGGAGCTCAAGGACGCGCAGATCTCCCGTCTCGTCGGCACCACCAAATCGACGATCGAGCAGATCCGCGAGCGCAAGCACTGGAACTCGGCCAATCTGCAGCCGATGGATCCGGTGACGCTCGGCCTCACCTCGCAGATCGACCTCGACCTCGAGGTCAACCGCGCCTCGCGCGGCCGCGAGCCGGCGCAGCCCGTCGGCGACACGCTGCTGCCCGCAGCACTTACCGAAAGGCTGGTGCCGGCGCCCGAGAAGCCGAAGGACGAGGATCAGGAGCTCGACGCCAACGCCGTCTTCGCCAAGCTCTCGGCGCTCAAGTCGAAGGATAAGGACGAAGACGAGGAGTGAGCGTCTCGAGGTTCAACAAAAAAGCCCGCTTTCGAGCGGGCTTTTTTGTTGGACAATGGCTTGGGAGGAAGTCACGTCCGGGCGGCGCGGTCGGGCGCCATGCCGTAATCCTCGCTGCGCTCGACGGCGCGGTAGAAATCGGCAAGCTGCTTGCCGCGCTCCGGCTTGAAGATGCGGCCGGCGATCACGACCGAAGCAATGCGGTCGATGCGGAAGGCGCGGAAGTCGTCGCGCATCTCGCACCAGGCGACCAGGGTCCAGACCTTGCCCCAGAACCACAGGCCCAAGGGCCTGATGTCGCGCGCGGTGCCGCGGCCGGCCTCGTCGGAATAGTCGATGGTCAGCACTTGGCGCTTCTCGACGGCGCGCTCGATGAGGTCGATCGCCTCGCGCGCGGCGTCGCTCACCACCCACATCGGCGTATGGATCTCGGTACGGGCGATGCGGTCCTTCTCGGTGTCCGGCAATACGGCGCCGATCTTGACCAGCGCCTCGTCGGCGGCCCTTGCCATTGCGGCGCCGCCAAAGGCGCGCACCATGCGGGCGCCGGCAACCAGCGCCACGATCTCGTCACGTGTGAACATCAGCGGCGGAAGGTCGAAGCCCTCCCTCATCATGTAGCCGACGCCCGCTTCGCCGTCGATCGGCACGCCGGTCGACTGCAGGTCGGCTATGTCGCGGTAAATGGTGCGTTCGGAAACCTCGAGCCACGTGCCGAGCTTCTGCGCGGTGACCAGCCGGCCACCCCGTAAATGCTGGACGATCTGGAAAAGCCTGTCGGCGCGACGCATCGGTTTCTCCCCCGGGGTTTATGGCTTCAGCCCTTCGCGCTTGCGCTGCGCGGCAACGAATTTCGCCCCGAAGGACAGTCGGCCCGTGGTCGGCGTTTGCGCATCCAGCACACGCCAGAACGGCGCGACATCGCTCAGCGCCATGCCGCGCTCAAGATCCTCGTGAGCTGCCTCGGCAACGGTGCGAAGATGATAGCCGATCGTGACTGGACATGTCACTTCGGCGCCATGCTCGACAGCTAGAGCGGTTCGCAGCGCACGAACATCCATCTCCACCCCTTCGGGGATCGAGCGGATGAAGTCGTCGACTTGGCGTGCGGTCGGCACCAGCATCGGCTGGCCTTCAACGACATCGCCGACCGTACGCGGCGACGGCTTGACGCCGTTGATGCCCGCCGTGTTCAGCCTGTCGTTCCAGCTTTTCACCATACGCGGATTACTCCGGATAGTCGGTTCATGTTCGTTGATGTCAGGATCTAAGCTGCTCCAAATACCGCATGCCTCCTGACAACATACTGTCAGGAGGCTGCGGCGAAGCTACCGGCGAACAAACGCTTCTTTCCCGAAACTCAACATCACTGGCTGTCATTACATCTGGGCGCGGCGCCGCCACAATCCAAGTCGCGGCGCCAAAATTTCAGTTTTCGCGCACGCGGCCGGTGTAAAGGTCCGGCCAGCCGATGTCCTTGCGGATATCCGCCGGCAAGGTGTTCAGAAAACGCTGGGTGCGGAGGTCGTTGCGCACCGTGCGGATCCTGCCGACATAGTGCTGCACGCTGCGCAGGATGGTGAAACCGTTCATAACCTGACTCCTCTCTTTTCGATGAGGAGAGTATCTCACACCCCTCCTGACAGCAGTCTGTCAGGAGGTTGGCAGTGTACGGAAGAAAGCGCCGCAAAGCCTGACGAGAAGCTGGGAGACGCGCATTTTGTCAGGGTGTTGCGACCGCGCAGTGGCGCCGAGAACGGCTTTGACAGGCGCGGGCATTGCTGGTCAAAGGCGGCATGACGAAACTGCTCGCCCTTGTCATCTGCGGCATCATGCTGATCCAGGTCATCAAGCCACTCGGCTGGCCGGGGCTGAAGCGGCGCGGCGATTTCTGGAAGCTGGCGCTGCTTGCCATGGCCGCGATCTCGCTGGCCGCCGTCCTCGGCCACTGGGCCTAGAGGTACGTCGATATTCAGGTGAGGGCGGCCTGCGAATAGCAGCTTCCTGCGCTTCCGGTGCTCACGTACTTAAGTACGCTCCGCTCCGGTTCTCGGAAGCCGCAATTCTCGGCTCGCCCTGACCTGAATCTCAACATACCTCAGCGCAGTTGGCCCAGCACAAAATCCAGCAGATGCTCCGCCCAGGCGCGATAGCCCGCCGCCGAAGCATGAAAACCATCGGAGGCAAAGCCGGCCTCGGGATTGGTGATCGGCAGGCGGGCGGCGGCGATTGCGCCGCGCTCGTTGCAGAGCCGCACGCCCATGCGGTTCATCGCGCCAGCGCGGATTTCGAGGATTTTGCCGAGCAATGGCGGCATTGCCGGCGCGCGGGTGAACTCCAGCACCGGCGACCACACCACGCGCGCTTCCGGCCATTTGGCGCGCAGCGCGTAGAGCAGGCCGCCGAATTCCTTCTTGAAGCGCGGCACGGAATGAAAATTCTTGGTGTCGTTGGTGCCGATGGCGAGCACGATATGCGTCCACGGGTCGGCCGACAGGTTGGGCAGGACATAATCGCGGATCTGGCCGGATGTCGCGGAATTGAAGCCGGCGGCGCGCCAGCGCACGGCGCTGCCGGTGCGCTCGGCGATCAGGCGAGCAAGCTGCGCGGCGAGCCCATATTCGGATTGCTCGATGCCGACCGACGCGGCGGACGAGTCGCCCAAAACCAGCAGGGAGATGATTGGGGCGTTGCCCGCGATCTCATGCATGACCGGGCCTTGCGCCGGCAACATGCGGCTGGTGCGGCGGCGCACGCCAAGCCCCTGCCAGACATAGACCGGGAAGGCGAGCCAGGTGAGGAGGGCAAGCAGGCGCTGCATGGCGGTTCCGTTGGCGTGACCTGAAAGCCATTAGCGCATGTTTCGGCCAAGGTGAACGAGGCCGATTACGCGCAGCAGTCCGGCCGGTCCTCGGTCTTGTCCTGGTATTCGTCGTGGAGACGCACCCAGTCCATCAGGCTGTGATAGGGGCCGGCCTCGTCGCGACCCTTGGGCGTCATGTCGAGATAATGATAGGCGCCGATCAGAGCGTCGCCGCCGCGGGCGCGCGACATGAGGGTGAGGAAGATGTCGCCGCACTCGTTGCGATAAAAGATGCTGGTGCCGGGCAGGTCTTTCGACCGCAACGGACGCTTCTCGAAATTGTAGGTGGTTTCGCCGGCGGCGATCTGCTTGTCGGTGAAGGAAACCTGCAGGTCGAAGTTGAAGTCGGACGCATAGGACGACACCCAGTCGAACTTCCAGCCCATGCGCTGCTTGTAGGGCAGGATCTCGGCCAGCGGCGCGCGCGCGACCACGACCAGTGACACGTCGTGATGTTTCAGATGCTGGTTGGCGCCGTCGATATGGTCGGCGAGGAACGAGCAGCCCTGGCAACGGTGGTCGCAACCGGGCGCCATCATGAAATGATAGACGATCAGCTGGCTCTTGCCGGCGAACAGCTCGCCAAGCCGTTTCGGCCCGGCTTCGCTCTCGAAGACATAGTCCTTGCGCAGCTTGAACCAGGGAAGCTGCCGCCGCTCCGCTGCGACAAGGTCGCGGAACCGTGTCAGCTCCTTCTCGCGCTCGAGGTGCTTTCTGTGCGCCTCGAACCAGTGGTCGCGCGAAACCACGGCATTGCGATGCATGACCATCTCCTGTCCTCTCCTGCCAAGGACGTTCGACATGGGCGCGATCCGACATCGCTGCCGCGTTTCGCTGCATCAGGTAGGAATGCGATCAGCAAAAAACAAAACCCGGGCTGCAAAGCCCGGGTTTTCAACCGATCGATAAGGATAGCGTCAGGCGGCCTTTTCCAGCGCCGGCTGCCATTTTCCAAGCGCCGCCAGATGGTTCATATGGGCGCGGTGGGTGAAGGCGGCCTGGCCAGCGGCAACGTTCGATGCCTTGCCGCTCCAGGCCTTCTGCGGCGCGGCCTGCAGGGCGCGGCCGTAGGAGAAGGTGAGCTTCCACGGATGCGGCCCGATGGCGTTGATGGCGTTGAGATTGGCAGTCGCCTCCTCGTCCTCCTGGCCGCCGGAGAGGAAGGCGATGCCGGGCACCGCGGCAGGCACTGTCTCGCGGAACAGCTTGATCGTCTTCTCGGCGACTTCCTCCGGGCTGTCGGTCTTGCCCGATTTTCTGCCCGAGATGACCATGTTCGGCTTAAGGATCGAGCCTTCCAGCACGACGCGGGCGGCGTAGAGCTCATCATAGAGCTTCACCAGCGTCGCTCTGGAGACGTCGTAGCAGGTGTCGATCGAGTGCGCGCCGTCCATCAGCACTTCCGGCTCGACGATCGGCACGATGCCGGCCTCCTGGCAAAGCGCGGCATAGCGGGCCAGCGCATGGGTGTTTGAAGCGATCGAATTGGCCGAAGGGACGCCCTTGCCGGTGTCGATGTCGATCACCGCGCGCCATTTGGCGAAGCGGGCGCCGAGCTTGTAGTAATCCGCCAGGCGCTCGCGCAAGCCGTCCAGGCCTTCGGTGACGGTGTCGCCGGGATAGCCGGCCAGCGGCTTGGCGCCAAGATCGACCTTGATGCCCGGAATGGCACCGGAAGCCTTAATGATGTCGACCAGCGGCGTGCCGTCGGCGGCCTTCTGGCGGATGGTCTCGTCATAGAGGATGACGCCGGAGATGTACGTGGTCATCGCGTCCTTGGCGCGGAACATCATCTCGCGGTAGTCGCGCCGGCTATCGGCGGTCGATTCGACGCCGATGACGTCGAAGCGCTTCTTGATCGTGCCGGAGCTTTCATCGGCGGCCAAAAGGCCCTTGCCGCCGCTCACCATCGCGGTGGCGATATCTTCGAGACGTTCGCTCATGGGTGCTCTCCTACGGGTGCGTTTGTTCCGCGCTAGCAGAACACTACCGCCAAAGGAATGACGCCGGAAAGCGTGAATCGATTGAAAGTCGCCGGCGCTTTTGCCAGCTCCCGGACTGTTTACCGCTTCAGCACCTCGACGCCGGGCAGCGGCTTGCCTTCCATCCATTCGAGGAAGGCGCCGCCGGCGGTCGAGACATAGGTGAAGTCGTCGGCCACGCCGGCATGGTTGAGCGCGGCCACGGTGTCGCCGCCGCCGGCGACCGACACCAGCTTGCCTGCCTTGGTGCGCGCGGCGGCGTGCTTTGCCGCCGCAACCGTTGCGCGGTCGAAGGGTTCGATTTCGAAGGCGCCGAGCGGGCCGTTCCAGACCAGCGTCGCGGCGCGGTCGATCCAGTCATTGACGTTCTGCACGGTCTTTGCGCCGACATCGAGGATCATGCCGTCGGCCGGCACGTCCGAGATGGCGACGGTCTCGCTGGCGGCGCCGGCCTTGAATTCCCTGGCGACGACCCCGTCGGCGGGCAGGATGATGGCGCAGCCGGCTTCCGCCGCCTCGATCATGATCTGCTTGGCGGTGCCGGCGAGATCATGCTCGCAGAGCGACCTGCCGACATCGGTGCCGCGCGCGGCAAGAAAGGTGTTGGCCATGCCGCCGCCGATCACCAGCGCGTCGACCTTCTTCACCAGGTTCATCAGAAGGTCGATCTTGCTCGACACCTTGGCGCCGCCGACGATGGCCACCACCGGCCGAACCGGATTGCCGAGACCCTTCTCCAGGGCGTCAAGCTCGGCCTGCATGGTGCGGCCGGCATAGGCCGGCAAATGACGCGCCAGACCTTCGGTCGAGGCATGCGCGCGATGCGCGGCGGAAAAGGCGTCGTTGACATAGATGTCGCCATTGGCGGCGAGCTTTTCGGTGAAGGCCGGCTCGTTCTTCTCCTCGGCCTTGTAGAAGCGGGTGTTCTCGAACAGCAGCACGTCGCCGTCCTTCATGGCGGCAACGGCAGCGGCGGCCTTGTCGCCGACGCAGTCGGCGGCGAAGCCGACCGGGCGGCCGAGAACCTCGGCCGTCGCCCTGGCGATCGGCTCCAGCGAGAACTCGGCCGAGGGGCCGTCCTTGGGACGGCCGAAATGCGCAAGCAGGATGACCTTGGCGCCCTTCCTGGAAAGCTCGGCGATGGTTGGCGCGACGCGCTCGATGCGGGTGGCGTCGGTGACCTTGCCGTCGGCGACGGGAACGTTGAGGTCGACGCGCACCAGGACGCGCTTGCCGCTGACGGCGCCGATATCGTCGAGTGTCTTGAAGCCGGCCATTGTCGTTCCTTCCTGGTGCCTTGACGCAATTCCGGACGGAAAACCGCCCACACTTTTCCTGGAATTGCTTTAGCGAAAACGCGGGCGACCTTACCCGGCACGAACCACGATGCAAGCGCCGCGTTGAGGCGCGCGTGCAAAAATAATGTCGCCGTGAGACATCAGCCTTCGCTGGCTGCCTTCGGCCCGTCCGGTGCCGGCGTCACGGGATCGATCGGCACGTCCTCGACCGCCTGCTTTTCCACCGGCCTGCGCCAGTTGCGGATAAGCGCCGTTATGCGGTCGCCGATCTCGCCGGCGCTCATGAACACCGGCACGCGCGCCACCGGCGCGGTCGGCTCGAAGGACAGGCCAAGCCCGGTGATCCTGCCCTTTTCGTCGACATCGCGCACGATCAGCTCGATCGGGCCGATCACCACGCGGTCGGCATATTCGGGATGGCCGCCAAGTCGCTCCGAAACCAGCGCGGCGACGGTGAGCTTCTGTTCGGCTTCGGTCAGACCTGGCCCGTAGGCGGCTTCCAGCTCGGCCGCCGAGCGGGCGGGATCGAGGGCGAAGGCGCCGAAGAAATCGGCATCCTCGGGATCGACGACGGCGCGGCTGGCAAAAAGCTTGTCGAGCAGGCGCGGATAGCGGTCAGGGACAAAGATGTAGACCTGATCGCCGGCCGCAAGCCGGCCCATGTCCTGGAAGCGCATCGAGCGGCCGTCGCGCAGCACCAGCGAGGGCCTTGCCCAGCGCGGGATGCGCTCGCCGCGCGCCACCGGGCTGCCGGGCGCCACGCGATAGGCGAGCAATTCGTGATGCGCCGAGCCCGGCAATTCGAGCTCGACCTTGTCGAGCGGCCCGAGACGCGCCGGCACGATCAGGCCGAGGCGGCGCGCCAGCGGACCGACCGTCCAGCCCTGCACCACCAGAGACACGAGCACGATGATGAAGGCGGCGTTGAAGATCAGGCGGCCATGCTCGAGGCCGCCGAGCAGCGGCGTGATGGCCAGCAGGATCGAAACCGCGCCGCGCAGGCCGACCCACGAGACGAAGGCGACCTCGGGTCGCGGCAGGCGGAACGGGATCAGGCAGAGCCAGACGGCGACCGGGCGCGCCACGAAGATCAGGAACAGGCCGAGCAGGACCGCCGGCACCAGGATCGCCGGGAACTGCGACGGCGTGGCGAACAGGCCGAGGATCAGGAACATGATGATCTGCGCCAGCCACGACATGCCGTCCTGGAAGCGCTTCAGGATGGTGACGGCGCGGATGTCGGAATTGCCGGCGATCAACCCTGCAAGATAAACGGCGAGGAAGCCCGAGCCGCCGATGGCGCCGGCCGCCGCGAACACCATCAGCGACAGCGTCAGCACGAAGATCGGAAGCAGTCCGTGGTCGAGATTGAGCCGCTCGACGAGACGCACGATGCCAAGACCGCCGAGCACGCCGATGACGGCGCCCAGCCCCATATTGGCAAGGAAGCCGAGCAAGAGGTTGGTGGCCAGCACATTGGCTTCCGGGTTGGCATGCGCGGCGATGATCTCGACCAGGGTGATGGTGAGGAAGATGGCGATCGGGTCGTTGGTGCCGGATTCCACTTCGAGCGTCGAGCGCACGCGCTCGCGCAGATGGATCTCGCCAGCGCGCAGCAGGAAGAACACGGCGGCCGCGTCGGTCGAGGCGACGGCGGCGCCGAGCAGCGAGGATTCCAGCCAATCGAGTTTGAGAACATAGGACGCGGCGACGGCAAAGATGCCGGTGGTCAGGACAACGCCAATCGTGGCCAGCGACAGCGCCGGCCCGGCCGCCTGCCTGAGCGCGTTGAGCGGCGTGCCGAAGCCGGAATCGAACAGGATGATGGCCAGAGCCAGTGAGCCGGCAAAATAAGCCAGCCGCGCATTGTCGAATTCGATGCCGAGACCGTCGACACCGGTGGCCAGCCCGATGCAGAGGAAGAGCAGCAGCAAAGGAGCGCCGAAGCGGAACGCGATCAGGCTCGAAAACGCGGCGGCGACAATGAGAGCCGTGCCGACCAGCGTCACGAGATAGATCGCATGCTCCATCCGCTATTGCCCCTCCAGAATCCCTCTATCCGTGGCTTTACGGGAGAGTGGGGCGAAGACGTGACCAGTGCAAGGCGACAGCGTGGTTTTTCGCTTTATGCCGCTGATTTTCAGCGGTTTTGGCGGCCCGGGCCGTATAAACGAAAACGCCCGGCCGAAGCCGGGCGCTTGAACCGTCGATTGAGCGGCAGCGATCAGGCGATGGTCTTGCCGAAGGCGACCGCGGTGTCGCCCATGCGGTTCGAGAAGCCCCACTCGTTGTCGTACCAGGACAGCACCGAAACGAAGTTGCCGTCCATCACCTTGGTCTGGTCGAGCGCCGCGATCGAGGAATGCGGATCGTGGTTGAAGTCGATCGAGACGTTCGGGTGGTGGGTAACGGCTAGCACGCCCTTCAGCTTGCCCTTGGAAGCGGCGATCAGCGCCTCGTTGATTTCCTGCGGCGTGGTCGAACGCTTGGCGATGAACTTGAGGTCGACGACCGAGACGTTCGGGGTCGGCACGCGGATCGAGATGCCGTCGAGCTTGCCCTTGAGGTCGGGCAGCACCAGGCCGATCGCCTTGGCGGCGCCGGTCGAGGTCGGGATCTGCGAGAGCGCCGCGGCGCGTGCCCGGTAGAGGTCCTTGTGCATGGTGTCCAGCGTCGGCTGGTCGCCGGTGTAGGAGTGGATCGTCGTCATCATGCCCTTCTCGATGCCGACGGTCTCATGCAGGACGGCCGCCAGCGGCGCCAGGCAGTTGGTGGTGCAGGACGCGTTCGAGATGACGATGTGGTCCTTGCTCAGCTTGTCGTGGTTGATGCCGTAGACGACGGTGAGGTCGGCGCCTTCGGCTGGAGCCGAGACGATGACGCGCTTGGCGCCGGCGGTAAGGTGAGCGGCGGCCTTGTCGCGGGCCGTGAAGATGCCGGTGCACTCGAGCGCGATGTCGACGCCGAGTTCCTTCCACGGCAGCTGGGTGGGGTCCTTGATCGCGGTGACCTTGAACTTCTCCTTGCCGACCGAGATCTGGTCGCCGTCGACGGTCACTTCATGCGGGAAGCGGCCATGCACGCTGTCATAGCGCAGCAGATGCGCGTTGGTCTCGACCGGGCCGAGATCGTTGACGGCGAGGACGTCGATGTCCTTGCGGCCGGATTCATGGATGGCGCGCAGGATGTTGCGGCCGATGCGGCCAAATCCGTTGATGGCAACTCTGACGGTCATTTTTCTCTCCCTAGGGGCTGGAAGGCGATTGGGGTCCGCAGCTTCATAGCGGCCATGGAACAAAGAATCCAGCCGCAGAAGGCCGAATTTAAATCGATTAGGTTAGTCCAGCGCAGCGGAGCCGCATATTTGCGGCCCCGCGAATTGACGCAGCCCGATCAGCCGTGCAGGCGGGCCTCGACCGCCTTTGCCGCGGCGTCGGCGGTAATGCCGAAATGCGGATAGAGCTGCTCGATCGTGCCCGAGGCGCCGAAGCCGTGCATGCCGATGAAGATGCCGTCGGTGCCGATGAGGTGGTCCCAGCCCTGGCGGATGCCGGCTTCGATGGCGACCTTCACCTTGGCGTTGCCGATGGTCTTGTTGCGGTAATCGTCGCTCTGCTGGTCGAACAGCTCGAAGCACGGCACCGAGACGACGCGGGTCGGGTGGCCGTGCTTTTCGAGCAGGTCGCGCGCGCCGAGCGCGATCTCCACCTCGGAGCCGGTGGCGAAGATCGTCACCACCGCCTCGCCGCTGGCGGCGGCCAACTCGTAGGCGCCCTGGCTGCTCAGGTTCTTGGCCGTGTGCTCGGTGCGCAAGGTCGGCAGGTTCTGGCGGGTGAGCGCCAGGGTCGACGGCGTCTTTTCGGATTCGAGCGCGATCTGCCAGCATTCGGCGGTTTCCACCGCGTCGGCCGGACGGAAGACATTGTGGTTCGGGATGGCGCGCAACGCCGCCATGTGCTCGACCGGCTGGTGGGTCGGGCCGTCCTCGCCGAGGCCGATGGAGTCATGCGTCATGACGAAGATCGAGCGGATGCCCATCAGCGAGGCCAGTCGCATCGACGGGCGGGCATAGTCGGAGAAGCAAAGGAACGTGCCTCCGTAAGCGATGAGGCCGCCATGCAGGGTCAGGCCGTTGATCGCCGCCGCCATGCCGTGCTCGCGGATGCCGTAGTGGACATAGCGCTGGCCGTAATCGTCGGGCGTGATGTTCTTGGTCTGGCTGGTCTTGGTGTTGTTGGAGCCGGTGAGGTCGGCCGAGCCGCCGATCGTTTCCGGCACCGCGCCGTTGATGACTTCCAGCGCCATTTCCGACGATTTGCGGGTGGCGACCTTCGGCTTGTCGGCCGAGAGCTTCTGCTTGTAGTCGGCGATGACGGCGTCGAAGTTGGAGGGCAGCTTGCCGGCGAGGCGACGCTCGAACTCCGCCTTGAGCTTCGGCTCGGCCTTGGCGAGGCGGCCTTCCCAGTCGACCCGCGCCTTGGCGCCGCCCTTGCCGATGGCACGCCAGGCATCGAGGATGTCGGCCGGAATCTCGAAAGGCGGCGAGTCCCAGTTGAAGAATTTGCGCGCGCCGGCGATTTCCTCGGCGCCGAGCGGCGAGCCGTGCGCCTTGTTGGTGCCGGCCTTGGTCGGAGCGCCGAAGCCGATGGTGGTCTTGCAGGCGATCATCGTCGGCTTGTCGGAATGGCGCGCCGCCTCGATGGCGTAGGCGATCGCTTCCGGATCGGTGCCGTCGATGTGGCTGGCGTTCCAGCCGGAAGCCTGGAAGCGGGCGACCTGGTCGGTGTTGTCGGCAAGCGACACCGGACCGTCGATCGAAATGTTGTTGTTGTCCCAGAAGACGATCAGCTTGTTGAGCTTCAGATGCCCGGCCAGCGCGATGGCTTCCTGGGAAACGCCTTCCATGAGGCAGCCGTCGCCGGCCAGCACGTAAGTGTAGTGGCTGACGAGGTCGTTGCCGAAGGCGGCATTCATGATGCGCTCGCCGAGCGCGAAGCCGACCGAATTGGCAAGGCCCTGGCCGAGCGGACCGGTGGTGGTCTCGATGCCGGCGGCATGGCCATATTCGGGATGGCCGGCGGTCTTGGAGCCGAGCTGGCGGAAACTCTTGATCTGGTCGATCGTCATGTCCTCATAGCCGGTGAGGTAGAGGAGCGAATAGAGCAGCATCGAGCCGTGCCCGGCCGACAGGATGAAGCGGTCGCGGTCGGCCCAGTGCGGCGCCTTGGCGTCGAATTTCAGGAAGCGGCTGAACAGCACCGTGGCGATGTCGGCGCAGCCCATCGGCAGGCCGGGGTGACCGGAGTTCGCCTTCTCGACGGCGTCCATGGAAAGAAAACGGATCGCATTGGCCATCCGGTCATGTTGTTCGCGCGAGCTCATGCATCCTCCGGGAACGGGGTTGGGCTTGGGAGAACCCTAGGGAAAGGGTGCGCGACACATAGCAGGCACGGCCTTTTAGTCAACAAATCGGGGTGGATTTTGCCGGGCTTGTGATGGCATCGAGCGGCTTACATTAGCGATAGCGGGGGACAGTCGCGAGAGCTTTGTTGACGCGCCCTTCACCCGGTGCCTAATCTTTCGCAGGTAACGCGTTCTGAACGCGAGCGATTCGGTGATGGGCAGGGCATAGGACGAAGGCCATGACCGGGGAAACGACCCTCAAGGAAGTCATCGCCAGGCTGGGCAAGGCCATGGAAGGCCTGGAGAACGCCGTGGCGGCGAAGCTCGAGCACGAGCGCGATTATTCGGAAGCCGAGGCCGAGGTGCAGCGCATGAACGCCGACCGCTCGCGCCTGGCGCAGGAACTCGACAATTCCGAGGCGCGCGCCGAACGGCTGGAAGATGCCAACAAGGAAGTGTCGCGCCGGCTGGTGACCGCCATGGAAACCATCCGGGCGGTTCTGGACAGGTAGGGCCAATGGCACAGGTCACGGTTTCCATCGACGGCAAGCAGTACCGGATGGCTTGCGACGAGGGCCAGGAAGAACATCTGATCGATCTCGCCGAGCGCTTCGACCGCTATGTCTCGCATCTGAAGGATTCGTTCGGCGAAATCGGCGACCAGCGGCTCACCGTCATGGCCGGCATCATGGTAATGGACGAGTTGTCCGAGCTCACCAAGCGCGTCAAGGGCATGGAGAGCGAGGTGCTGACCTTGCGCAAGACGCGCGACGAGGCGCTGACCAAGGCCGACAAGAGCGACAGCGTGCTGACCACGGCGCTCGACGCGCTGGCGCAGCGCATGGAAGACCTCAGCGCCACGCTCGTCATAAAGAAGGCCTGAGCGGCTTCTCCTCGATCGGAAGTGGAAAATTCTGCCGCGGCTTACCGGTGGCGCCGAAGATTTTTGCTCTGCGAAGGTCGTGGCCATCGTGCGCGGCGTTTTACCGGCGCCATGATGGTGCTAGGCTTCGGAGCCGGCGACGGCCAGCCGCAAGCCGGCTACAATTTTTCAAAAAGGGTAGGGACAGGCCATGAGTCTTCGTATCAACGACATCGCGCCGGATTTCACGGCCGAGACCACACAGGGCAGCATCAAGTTCCACGACTGGATCGGCGACGGCTGGGCGGTGCTGTTCAGCCACCCGAAAAATTTCACGCCGGTCTGCACGACCGAGCTCGGCACCATGGCCGGCCTCGAAGGCGAGTTCAAAAAGCGCAACGTCAAGATCATCGGCATCTCGGTCGATCCGGTGTCGAGCCACGACAAATGGCAGGCCGACATCAAGACCGCCACCGGCCATACGGTGCACTATCCGCTGATCGGCGACAAAGACCTCCATGTCGCCAAGCTCTATGAAATGCTGCCGGCGGGCGCCGGCGAGAGTTCGGAAGGCCGCACGCCGGCCGACAACGCCACGGTGCGTTCGGTCTACGTCATCGGACCGGACAAGAAGGTCAAGCTGGTGCTGACCTATCCGATGACCACGGGCCGCAACTTCGACGAGATCCTGCGCGTCATTGATTCCATCCAGCTGACCGCCAAGCACCAGGTGGCGACGCCGGCGAACTGGAAGCAGGGCGAGGACGTCATCATCACTGCCGCCGTCTCCAACGAGGATGCCGTCAAACGTTTTGGCGCCTATGAGACGGTGCTGCCTTATCTCAGGAAAACCAAGCAGCCTTCGGCATGAGCCTTCCTTCTCCCCGTTCAACGGGGAGAAGGTGCCCGAAGGGCGGATGAGGGGCGGCGCGGCGTTCCAAGGGGACCGCGCCGCAACTTCATCGGATGGTTCTGACAGGAAACCTCGCAGCGTCGGCGCCGCCCCTCATTGTCCTGCCGGACGTTTCTCCCCGTATAGTGACGGGAAGAAAGGGCTGGTTCGCCGCTTTCGCCAAACAAAAAAGGCGGCGCCGGCGCGCCGCCTTTTTCATTTCTACCTTCAGCTAGCTTAAGCCGCCGGCTGCGCTTCGATGGTGCGCAGCGCCTGGGTCTGGCGCTTGGCGGCGGCCTTGACCGCGTCCTGCACCTTCTCGAAGGCGCGCACCTCGATCTGGCGCACGCGCTCGCGGCTGATGTCGAATTCGGCCGACAGCTCTTCCAGCGTCAGCGGCTCTTCGGCGAGGCGGCGCGCCTCGAAGATGCGCCGTTCGCGCTCGTTGAGCACCGACAGCGCGCCCGACAGCATCGAGCGCCGGTTTTCCAGCTCGTCCTGCTCGATCAGCATCTCTTCCTGGCTCTCGTGGTCGTCGACCAGCCAGTCCTGCCATTCGCCGGACTCGCCTTCGCTCGCCCGAATCGGGGCGTTGAGCGAGGCGTCGCCCGACAGGCGGCGGTTCATCGACACCACTTCGGCCTCGGAAACGTTGAGGCGGGTGGCGATCTCGGCGATCTGGTCGGGCTTCAAGTCGCCATCGTCTAGCGCCTGGATCTTGCCCTTCACCTTGCGCAGGTTGAAGAACAGACGCTTCTGGTTGGCGGTGGTGCCCATTTTGACCAGGCTCCACGAGCGCAGGATGTATTCCTGGATCGAGGCCTTGATCCACCACATCGCATAGGTGGCGAGCCGGAAACCACGCTCCGGTTCGAATTTCTTCACGGCCTGCATGAGGCCGACATTGCCTTCCGAGATCACCTCGCCGATCGGCAGACCGTAGCCGCGATAGCCCATGGCGATCTTGGCGACGAGCCGCAAATGGCTGGTGACGAGCTTGTGGGCAGCCGTGGTGTCCTGATGCTCGGCATAACGCTTGGCGAGCATGTACTCTTCCTGCGGCTGAAGCATCGGAAAGCGGCGGATTTCTTCCAGGTAGCGGGCGAGGCCGCCTTCACCGGAAACGATACTGGGTAATGATTGGGCCATGATAGCGCCCCCTCTCTCTTTGGAGTGGATGCCCCCGAAACGCGGCGGGCATTCGTCGCGGATGCCAAAGGCTCATCCGCAGACAACCGTTGTATATAGGAACAAAACCAGAAAAGACAGGCATTTGTTCAACGCTAAACAGTCTGTCACGCTGAAGTGAACAACGCCGGTCAGGTTTTTTGATGGCTGGTTTGCAGCTTGTTGGTGGCGGGTCGGTTCAAAGTTTCCGGAAGTCGTCGACGAGTTCCTCCATGTCTCCCGGCATCGGCGCTTCGAACCTCATCGTTAAATGGGTGGTCGGGTGCTCGAATTCAAGGAGCCAGGCATGCAAGGCTTGCCGGGGGAAGGTGTTGACCTTGCCCTTCAAGGGTTCCGGCAGCTGGTTGGCCTTGGTGCGGAAGGCCTGGCCGTAATCCGGGTCGCCGACCACAGGATGGCCGATATGGGCCATGTGGACGCGGATCTGGTGGGTGCGGCCGGTCTCCAGCCGGCATTCGACCAGGCTTGCGGTGGCAAAAGCCCGCTGCCCTTCGCCGAAGCGCTCGACGACGCTGAAATGGGTGACGGCGTGGCGGGCGTCGTCGCGGCTTTCGGGCACCACGGCGCGACGGACACGATCGGCGGCGCGCCCCAGGGCGGCATCGACCGTGCCGGTCGGCCGCTGCGGAATGCCCCATACCAGCGCCAGATAGGCGCGTTCGAGATCGCCGGTGCGGCCATGGTCGGCAAACGCCTCCGACAGCGCCTTATGCGCCCGGTCGGTCTTGGCCACGACCATGACGCCGCTCGTTTCCTTGTCCAGCCTATGCACGATGCCCGGACGCCTGACGCCGCCGATGCCGGACAGGCTGTCGCCGCAATGATGGATCAGCGCGTTGACCAGCGTGCCGGTCCAGTTGCCGGCGCCGGGATGGACGACCAGCCCCGCCGGCTTGTTGATGACGATCAGCTCGTCGTCCTCGTAGAGGACGTCGAGGGGGATGTCCTCGCCCTGCGGCTCGGCAGGCTCCGGCGCGGGTACCAGAACTTCGACGCGCTCGCCGGCCGTCAGCTTGCGCTTGGCTTCAAGCACCGGCTTGCCGGCGACGGACACCGCGCCTTGGCGGATCAGCGCCTGCACGCGGCTGCGCGAGAGTTCCGGCCCGAGCCGCGCGGTGAGCCACTGGTCGAGACGCTGGCCGGCGGCGTCGGCGCCGGCTTCGAGGAGGACAGATTCACCCGCGGCCGCTTCATCGTCCGTCAGATCCTCCCCTATCAATCCGGAACTGTCTTCGTTATGAGCGCTCATCGAAACCCGTTGCGGATTGCTTAGCATGGCCCCGCCTCTTGGCGAAGAAGACGAGGAAAAGCCGCTCGACCCCGCGGCCGAGAACGTGCGCCGGAAGCTCGTCCGCTTCATGATCGTCAATCTCGGCCTTCTGTTCCTCGCCCTTATGGTGGTGATCGGGGCGCTTGTCTACAAAGCCCGCAACGCGCCCGTGGTCGGCTCGGCGCCTGCCGGCGATGTCCAGGCTCCGGCAGGCGCGCCGCTCTCGGGCGACATCGTGCTTCCCGTGGGGGCCAAGGTGATCAGCCAGTCGCTCTCCGGCAACCGCCTGTCGATCGATGCCGAACTTGCGGACGGCAGCCGTTCGATCTTCGTCTACGACATCGCCGAACGCCGCATCATCGGCCAGTTCGCGATCCGCAACAAATGAGCCCGCAACACATTCGCGGCTTTGCCGGACACCGCAGCGTCGCGACCGTCGCGCTCGTCGTCGGCAATTACGACGAGGCGATCGCCTGGTATGTCGATCGTCTCGGCTTTGCGCTGACCGACGACATCGACCTCGGCGGCGGCAAGCGCTGGGTCACCGTCACGCCGGCGAAAGGCCAAGGCGCGCGCCTGCTGCTGGCGGAGGCGTCGGGCGAGGAGCAGGCGAGCCGCATCGGCAACCAGACGGGCGGACGGGTGTTTCTGTTCCTCGAGACCGACGATTTTTCCCGAGACCATCAGGCGATGCTCGAAAAGGGCGTCGAGTTCCGCGAGGCACCACGCCACGAGGTCTATGGCACAGTGGCCGTCTTCGCCGATCTCTACGGCAATCTCTGGGACCTGATCGAGCCGAAACGGCAGGGCTGATCCGGGCCGTTCGGCAAAGCGCGCGAAGCGGTCGAAACCCCAGTTGCTTTTTCGCGGCCGCCAGCCTATGTAGCCGGTTCTTGAGCGCGCCCATCGTCTAGCGGTCAGGACACCGCCCTCTCACGGCGGGAACAGGGGTTCGATTCCCCTTGGGCGTACCAAGCTTCTAAAAAAGAATCCGGTCAAGCAGGCTCAACCCGATTGAGCAGGGCTCAAACCCGACTGAGAAGATCGGGTCACTCGGCAGCCAGGGGGACGGGGACGGCGTATCCGGCTTCGGTTCTCTTGCGGGACGCCTGCTCCAGCAACCGCGACAGGTGTTGGAGATGCATCGATTGGGCATCTTCAAGCAATTGCAGAAAGTTGGAGGCCTTGCCCCGCGGCAGTCGACGACGTTTCAGCGCGGCAATGCGCGCCCGCTGGCACTTGATGTGCCGTTCGGCTTGCAGGACGTGCCGTTCCGCCATTTGGATGTCGTCAGCCAGTGCCATCGACCGTTAAACGGCCGGGCGGGCAGAGAGTTCCGCAGGGGAAGCCGCCATCTTGAAAACCAGGTCCGTGATTTAACGCCGACCCCAGCTACAGTTGCCGGCAGCGGATCGTTTCCGCCAGCTCCGCAAAGGCTTCCACGATCCCGTCACCGCTTTGGCGCTGACGAACTTGATGCTCGATCGCGCCAGCCGGCCGATCTGCAACAGCGCTTCGTTCGTGCGTCCTTCAGCGTCGTGCGCGGTGGCCGCACGACCTTTTTCGCCGTTGGCCCCTGACCTTCGCTGAGGTGTCGTCGCTTCTGGCGCAACGTCTCGGATTGAATTAGCATCCGTCGACGAATGCACGGGCCGCAATCAAGCAAGATGCGGAGCGTCGGGCGGCGGTCGCATGCCAGGCGTTGAGTGCAGGCGGGGAGGAGCCAATGCGGAAGCTGCAGTCGCAAGGCGTGCATCACATCACGCTTGTCGGCGCTGGACGCCAGACGTCGATCGATTTCTGGGAAGGCGTGCTCGGCATGCCCTTCATCTTCGAGCAGCCCAATCTCGACAAGGCGAGCGAAAGCCATCTCTATTTCGATCCGGGTGACGGACGGCTGATCACGATCTTCACCGACGAGAGCCGCACGCCGGTCAAGCGGCGGACGCCGACCGATACTGGCTGCGTCCACCACATCGCCTTTTCGGTGTCGCGAGTCACTTTCCTGCAGGCGGTCGCACGGCTCGACGAGCGCGGCATCAAGCACAGCGGCGTCAAGGATCGCGGCTTCATGGATTCGATCTATTTCGAGGATCCGCTGGGACTGCTGATCGAACTTGCTTCCTATCGCTTCGAGCCGCCGGCCGGCTTCGCCCATGCCGACGTGCTGATGGAGGCGCACAAGATCCGCGTGGCGCGCGGCGACTACAATATCGCCGAGCTCCATCTCGCCGACGCCATCCAGGCGCTGGTCGAGCGGTCGCGCGCGACCCTGTCGGATGAGCGGACGGCGAAGAACCCATATTGAGCAAGCCATAAGGGGAGGAACAGATGGCAAAGGCTGCAACGAAAAGCGCGAAGAAACCTGCGGCCAAGGCCGCGCCAAAGACCGCGGCGAAAACAGCCGCGAAGGCGACGGCAAAAGCCGCGCCTAAAGCGACGGCAAAAGCCGCGCCTAAGGCCAAGGCGAAGCCGGCCAAGAAACCCGGTATAAAACTCAGCATGCTGAGGCCGAGCGTCAACAACATGACGGTGCGGGTGTTCGCGCGCGCGGCCGGTCTCGATCCCGCTGAGACCGACGCCTGGGGCCATACGCGCTCGCCCGAGTTTCTGGCGCGCAATCCGGCGCATCTGACGCCGATGATCGAGGACAAGGGCCTGCCGCGCGGTGTGCTGTGGGAAAGCTGCGCCATCATGCAGTATCTCGCCAACAAGCACGGGCTGGAGAAGTTCTATCCGAAGGCGCCGGCCAAGCGGGCGATGATCGACAGCGCCATGTTCTATCTGGTCGGCACGCTTTATCCTTATGTCGCGAGAGCAACCTATCCGGCGCTCGGCTTCCCGCAATATGCCGGCGAGGTCGGCCATAGCGACGCCCATCCCGACAAGAAATCGGAAGCGCAGAAAGCGGCGATGGCCGCGATCGCCGAGCCGCTCGAGGTGTTTCACTCTTTCTTCCGCGACGGCAAACCGTTCATCGGCGGCAACAATCCATCGATCGCCGACATAAGGCTGGCGGCAACGCTCGAATTCCTGGCCGTCGTCGATTACGCGCTGCCCCAATGGGCGAAGGAGTATATGGCGGCGCTGGAGAAGAAGCTCGGCAAGGCTTACGCGGAACCGGCCGGCGACGTGCGCGGCTACATCGCGCATGTGAAATCGCAGGCCAGGGCGTAGCAACTCCCTGGGGTTAAGGTTTCGTTTACCCAAGGCCTGTCTACTGGTCCCAGTCCTCGCCGCGACCACGGATGTACTGGCGCCATGACGAGACAAGGGAAAGGTCGGCTCCGTGCCGGCCTTTTGCTTTTTCGCCAATCACGACAGTATGATTGCGTCGCCGGCTACCAAGCTGAAATCGTGTTGTCATCCTCGTCATGGATCGTACCATGCCGCCAAGCGGCTGAGCGATGGCAACGAGGACCGCGATGAAGATGATTAGGTTTTTGACGATAGCGAGTGCGCTATCGGCCGTGCCCCTTCCATCGGTGGCCGCGTCGCTCAACAGCATGAACGATGTCGGCGCCGCCGTGCTCGCCTGTTGGACTCCGCCGGCCAATACGGACAACGCCTCGGTGACGCTGAGCTTCAGCTTCAAACGCGATGGCACGCTGATCGGCCCACCGAGAACGACCGCCATTCATGTCACCGGCGACGACAAGGCGCGCAAGGCCTATGTCGACGCGGCGGCCAAGGCCCTGCAGGACTGCCTGCCGCTAAGCTTCTCGCCGTCGCTGGCGCAAGGCGTTGCCGGAAACGTCTTCACGCTGCAGTTCAATTCGCCGAAAAAATAAGCGGCAGTCCTGATTATTTGTTTGGACGCAATTCCGGACGGAAAACCGCTACACACTTTTCCTGGAATTGCTTTCAGGTCGAACCGCGTGTGCGCCTGACCCGGGCATGCTTTTCCAGTTCCGGCATCTCGAAGACATAGTCGCTCCAGGCGGAGTCCGGGATCTGCCCGGCCAGATAACAATCCAGGAGCAGGCTTTGTTCGGGAGTAAGGGGTCTCGGCGCCTGCTCATGATCCAGTCCAAGCGAATGGATCAGGTTCCTGGTCAGGCCAGAGACGGTGAAGTGAATGGACATCTTCAGTCTCCTCTGCACTGCGCGGATCACATCAGCGCCAGGAACGTTCGTCGCCGGCCAAAGGTTTCATCAGCAGTCCGTGATCGCGTGGCGGGACCGGTCCCCGCCGGGCCAAAAGGGGTTTTCGGCCACTGTCTCAAACGCGCGTCTCTGCCTCGAGGCATCTGTCTCGAAGCAAGGGTGCCCGGCCGGCACCACCGACAGATTGAAGCGAAGTTATTCGCAGACGACGCGGTAGCGCTTGCCGTTTTCGCCGACATTCCTGCAGGTGAGGGGGCTCTGCTCGTCGGAAGACGGATCAGGCAGATCCTGGCTGAAGGACGGCCTCGGCGAAGCGGGGCTGGAATGGCGCCGGACAGCAGGGCTCGCCGGCGGGCTCGGCGGCAAGGGAAACACGTCCGAGGCGATCTGCCTCGACGCGGTCGTTCCCGGCGGCGCCCGGTCCCAGACACGCCTGACGTCCATCCGGCTCGGAACGATCACCGTGCCGTCGTCGCTGCGCGCGCAGCCGCCCGCCGCAAGCAGCGCCGGACACAGGATAAAAGCCGCGAATCGACCGAACATTAGCAACACCTCAGGCACGTTATATGCGTCGTTCCCATGATCGCCAACAGGCGGATTAGCGCAGCCGGCGCCGCGGTCGTGATCGTCTCAACGGCATTGGGCGGCGCGTGGCTGCAATTCATTATGGTTAGCGGATCGTTAATGCTTGTCGGGCACATTCCGCCGACGGACCGGCACGGTTCGGCCTTGGGGGTGGGAATGGCGGATACGGACGGGACTGTCGGGGCGGACGGCGCGCGGAATTTCAACAAGGCGGACATGCCCGGCAACGCGGCCTCCCTCGGTGAGGGTCGCGACATGGCCGGGACTTCGCAGGTGCTCGCCAATCTCAGCCTGATGGTCGATTCGATGCCGATCGGCGTCGTCGTTCTCGATGCCGAATTGCGGGTGGAGGTGGTCAATCGGGCATTCTACGACTTCTGGAAGATCGATCCGCGGCGCGCTCCGCCAGGCTGCTCGTTTCGCGATCTCATGGAAGCCAGCCGCGATGCCGATCCGTTCGGCGGCGAGGAGCAGGCCTGGCAAGGCCACGTTGCCGAGCGCGAAGCCGAAATCCGGGCCGGCGCCGCGGGCTCAAGGCAGTTGCCGCGCAAGGACGGTCGCACGCTGATCGCTTCGCTGGCGCCGCTCGCCGGCGGCAAGAGGCTGATTTCCTATGTCGATATCACCGACATGAAACAGCGCGAGAGCGAAGCCGAGGACGCGCGCCGTAACCTCGCCACCGTGCTTGAGTCGCTGCCGGCCGCCGTCATCATCTACGATCGTGACGATCGTTTCGTCTTCGCCAACCGCAAGCTGCAGGACACGCTGCCGGCGCTGAAGCCGGCCTGGCAGCCGGGCAGCACTTTTCGAGAGGCATTGGCTCTCGGCCATTCCGTCGGCTATTTCCGCTCCAGCGGCGACAGCGAGATCGACAGTCTGTATGGCGCCGACACCGAGCGCTGGCTTGATGCCATGCTCGGCCGGTATCGTTTGCCGAACTCTTGCTACGAGCGCCTCAATCCGGATGGGCGCTGGTACCAGGTCTACGACATGCGCACCGACGATGGCACGTTCATTGGCGTGCGCGTCGACATCACCGACATCAAGGTGCGCGAGAAGGCGCTGCGCGACTCGATGCGCCAGATCGACCTCTATCGGCATGTCATGGACGAATTGCCGGTCGCCGCCTTCATCAAGGCCGACGACCTCGCCATCGAATTCGTCAACAAGGCCTGGTGCGCGCTGACCGGCCTGACCAAGGAAGACGTGATCGGCAAGACGGATCGCGAGCTTTTCGCCGGCAACGAGGCGGATGGCTTCAGCAATGACGACACGGAAGTCGTGGCAACTGGCGCGGGACGCGAGGTCGAGGAGGCCGTTACCAGCCGCGACGGCACGGTGCGGCAATTGATGACGCGCAAGAGCCGGCTGGTGGCGACCGACGGCTCGGTGCACCTGGTCGGCTCCAGCACCGACATCACCGACGTCAAGGCGCGCGAACAGGCGCTCAAGGAAAGCATGAGCGAGAACGAGGTGTTCCGCAGCCTCATCGACAACGTGCCGGTGTCGATCTACGCCAAGCGTTCGGATCTCAGGCAATTCTACGTCAACAAGGGCTGGTGCGATCTCACCGGCTTCAGCCAGGAACAGGCGGTCGGCAAGACCGACGTCGAGATTTTCGGCGCGGACGGCGAAGCCTTCGTCGCCGGCGACCTTGCCGTGCTGCGCACCGGCGAGACGCAGGAGATCGAAGAGACGGTGAGGATGCCCGACGGCAGCGTTCGCCATCAGTTCGCGCGCAAGGGCGCGATGATCGCTTCCGATGGCTCGCTCTATCTCATCGGCTCCACCACCGACATCACCGAGCTCAAGCAGCGCGAGACCGAGCTCACCGAAGCGCGCCGGCGCGCCGTGCTCGCCGATCGGGCCAAGTCGGAGTTCCTCGCCAATATGAGCCACGAGATTCGCACGCCGATGAACGGGGTCCTTGGAATGGCGGAACTGCTTGCCAAATCCGATCTCGATCCGAAGCAGAAGACGTTCACCGACATCATCGTCAAATCCGGCAACGCGCTGCTCACGATCATCAACGACATTCTCGACTTCTCCAAGATCGACGCCGGCCAGATGGTGCTCGACCCGGCGCCCTTCAATCTGGCCGAGGCGATCGAGGATGTGGCGACGCTGGTATCGACGCGCGCCAAGGAGAAGGACCTCGAGCTCATCGTCCGCGTTCAGCCGGGACTCGACGGCCAGTTCGTCGGCGATGTCGGCCGCATAAGGCAGATCGTCACCAACCTGCTCGGCAATGCCGTGAAATTCACCGACGAAGGCCATGTGCTGGTCGACGTGACGGGTGAGCGGATCCCGGCGGGAACAAGGCTCACCATATCGGTCACCGACACCGGCATCGGCATCCCGGAAGACAAGCTGAAGCTGGTGTTCGAAAAGTTCAGCCAGGTCGACACCTCCTCGACCAGGCGGCACGAAGGCACCGGGCTCGGCCTTGCCATCACTTCGCGGCTGGTCGAGATGATGGGCGGCGAGATCGGTGTCGACAGCGCCGAAGGCAAGGGGTCGACCTTCTGGTTCGCCGTCACGCTGCCCAAGGCCGAGCAGGGCGGGCAGCGCATCACGCCGGTCGACGTCACTGGCGCGCGCGTGCTCATCGTCGACGACAATGCCGTCAACCGCTCGATCCTGAGCGAGCAGATGGCGTCGTGGACCTTCGATGCCTGCGCGGCCGAAAGCGGCGCCGAAGGGTTGAAGGTGCTGATTGCCGCCGCCGCCTATGGCGTGCCGGTCGATTGCGTCGTGCTCGACTACCAGATGCCCGGCATGACCGGCGCCGAGATGGCGCGCATCGTGCGCAACACGGCGGGCCTCGCGCATACGCCGATCGTCATGCTGACCTCGGTCGACCAGTCGCTCGCCAACACGGCCTATCGCGACCTCGGCATCGATGCGCAGCTCATCAAGCCGGCGCGCTCCTCCATCCTCTTGGAAACGCTCGTCGCGACCATCCAGCGGCATCGCCACAGCAGCGCCGGGGCGCAGCCGGCCACCGGATCCGGCATGCCGCAGAGCACGCTGGCGCCGGTTGCGGCATCGGACCGCGCCGTGCTGCAGCCGCCGCCGGCGCGCGCGCGTCCGCGCCCCACCGATGCGGAGCGCGGGCTAGACATCCTCGTCGCCGAGGACAATGAGGTAAACCAGCTGGTGTTCACCCAGATCCTGGGCGAGACCGGCTATCGCTTCGAGATCGTCGGCAACGGCCGCAAGGCGCTCGATGCTTTCGGCAAGCTCAATCCGCGCATGATCCTGATGGATGTGTCGATGCCGGAGATGAACGGGCTGGAGGCGACCGGGGCCATTCGCAAGCTCGAGCAGGACATGGGCACGCATGTGCCGATCGTCGGCGTCACCGCGCACGCGCTGAAGGGCGACCGCGAACGCTGCCTGGAAGCCGGCATGGACGATTACCTGCCGAAGCCGATCAGTCCCCGGGCGCTGCTCGAAAAGCTCGAGCGCTGGCTCGGCTCGGACACGGAGGCCCGGCGCAACGCCGGCTAACCACGCCAAAGAGGGCCGGCCGACGGAGCGAGACGCTTACGCATACGTATGGCGCGATCGCACCATATCAAAGCAAACGCCAAGTTCGGACAATGGCGTCATTGATTCCGCTTCTCGGTTACGGGCGGGAGCAAGCGACCGCCAACAAGAAACAGCGTCGACTCTACCCCAACGGACCTGTTTTCGGCGATGGCCACGCCATGATCCGCTCTGGCGTACAGGCAACGCGCTCTCGTCCGGATTTTATTTCCCGGCGGCCGTGATCCGGCCGCCGGGATAAATTTTGTTTCAAAAGTCAGACAAGTCGCTGATTCCCGCGGCAAACTCCGGATGGCCTCGAGAGGCCGCCGGAGTCGTCTCCGCACGTCACTCTCCAGTCGTTACCGGGCTGACATGAAACTGTCATGCGACTGTAATAATCGAAAGCTATGCCCCTCGTCGGGCGCCGACAGAGACAGGTGCCAAGAGACCATATTCCGAACAGGAGCAGGCCATATGAGACACTTCATCCGCTCGGCGGCCGTTGCGATTGCAATGGCTGCGGCATCCACCGTTACGCTTACCGCGGCCATGGCCGCCGACCTTTCCGGCGCCGGCTCGACCTTCATCTATCCGGTGTTCGCCAAGTGGGCCGACACCTACAAGAAGGACACCGGCACCGGCCTCAACTATCAGTCGATCGGCTCCGGCGGCGGCATCAAGCAGGTCATCGCCAAGACCGTGACCTTCGGCGCCACCGACAAGCCGATGTCCGATGCCGACCTCGAAAAGAACGGCCTCGTGCAGTTCCCGATGGTGATGGGCGGCATCGTGCCGATCGTCAACCTGCAGGGCGTCAAGCCGGGCGAACTCGTCCTCGACGGCAAGACGATTGCCCAGATCTATCTCGGCGCCATCACCACCTGGGATGATGCCGCGATCAAGGCGCTGAACCCGAACCTCACCCTGCCGTCGACCGCCATCGCCGTCGTCCACCGTTCGGACGGCTCGGGCACGACCTTCAACTTCACCAATTATCTGGTGAAGCTCTCGCCCGACTGGAAGGACAAGGTCGGTTCGGACACGGCCGTCGAGTGGCCGACGGGCGTCGGCGCCAAGGGCAGCGAAGGCGTCGCCAACACCGTCAAGCAGACCGATGGCGGCATTGGCTATGTCGAATACGCCTACGCCAAGCAGAACAAGCTTTCCTACTCCAAGATGGTGAACGCCGCCGGCAAGGTGGTCGAGCCGTCGCTCGACAGCTTCGGCGCCGCCGCTTCGAATGCCGACTTCAAGGGCGCGAAGAACTTCAACGTCATCATCACCGACGAGCCCGGCGACACCACTTGGCCGATCGCCGCCTCGACCTGGGTGCTGATCCACAAGGCTCCGGACGATGCCGCCGCCACCGGTGAAGCGCTCAAGTTCTTCGCCTGGGCCTACAAGGACGGCAAGGAAACCGCCAAGGCGCTCGACTATGTCTCGATCCCGGACAGCGTCGTCGACCTGATCAAGGCTTCGTGGAAGGCCGACATCCAGGCTGGCGGCAAGCCCGTCTACGCCGGCGAGTAACAAAATGAAGGAGCGCCGCATCGCGGCGCTCCTTTTCTTCCTCCAGCCAAAGAGCAGAACCTGACATGAGTGCTGTCCAGGAAGCGATGCCGGCCGCCCGCGGTTCGCGCGATGCCACGGTCAGGCGCTTTGCCCTCACCGATGCGATCTTCCGTGCGCTGACGAAAGGCGCCGCGATACTGGTTCTGGTTCTGCTCGGCGGTGTCGCCATCTCGCTGATCGCGGGATCCTGGCCGGCGCTCTCGACCTTCGGCCTGTCCTTCGTGGGCTCCGAGGCCTGGAACCCGGTCACCGAGAAATTCGGCGCGCTGGCGCCCATCTACGGCACCATCATCACCTCGGCGATCGCCATCGTCATCGCCGTGCCGATCGGCATCGGCATCGCGGTCTTCCTGACCGAGCTCTGCCCGCGGCCATTGCGGCGCCCGATCGGCATGGCCGTCGAGCTTCTGGCCGGCATTCCGTCGATCATCTACGGCATCTGGGGCCTGTTCGTCTTCGCGCCGTTCCTGCAGACGACGGTGCAGCCCTTCATCATCTGGATGTTCCACGGGGTTCCCGGCCTCAACAGCCTGTTCGCCGGCCCGCCCTACGGCATCGGCCTGCTGACCTCGGCGATGATCCTGGCCATCATGATCCTGCCGTTCATCACCTCGATCACCAAGGACGTGTTCGACACGGTGCCGTCGGTGCTCAAGGAATCGGCATACGGCATCGGCTGCACGACCTGGGAAGTGACCCGGCGCGTCGTCATCCCTTACACCCGTGTCGGCATCATGGGCGGCGTCATGCTCGCTCTCGGCCGCGCGCTCGGCGAGACCATGGCGGTCACCTTCGTCATCGGCAACGCGCACCGCATCAGCGCCTCGCTGTTTGCTCCGGCCACGACGATCTCGGCGACCATCGCCAACGAATTCACCGAAGCCGTCGGCGACCTCTACACCTCGTCGCTGGTGGCGCTCGGGCTCATCCTGTTCATCATCACCTTCATCATCCTTGCCATCGCGCGCTACATGCTGCTGCGCATCGACAGTCGCGCGGGAGCCTGATCCATGTCGACAGCCCTGTCTCTCCACCAGAGCCGCAAGCGCAAGAACGGCGTGATGATGGCGCTGTGCGTCGTCGCCGCCGGCATCGGTCTCGCCTGGCTGGCGCTGATCCTCGGCGCGCTGATCTACAAGGGCCTGTCCGGCGTGTCGCTGGCGGTGTTCACGCAAATGACGCCGCCGCCCGGCGATGCCGGCGGTCTGCTCAACGCCATCTACGGCAGCATCGTGATGACCATCATCGGTATCGTCGTCGGCACGCCGATCGGCGTGCTGGCCGGCACCTACATGGCCGAGTACGGACGCTTCTCGAAGCTGACCACGGTCGTGCGCTTCATCAACGACATCCTTTTGTCGGCGCCCTCGATCATCGTCGGCCTGTTCGTTTATGAGCTGATGGTGCGCCCGATGGGCCACTTCTCGGCCATAGCCGGCGCCGTCGCGCTGTCGATCCTGGTGATCCCGGTCGTGGTGCGCACCACCGAGGACATGCTGAACCTGGTGCCGAACGCGTTGCGCGAAGCCGGCACCGCCATCGGCGCGCCGCGCTGGGTGGTGATCCGCTCGGTCGCCTGGCGCGCGGCGATGTCGGGAATCGTCACCGGTATCCTGCTGGCCGTCGCCCGCATCTCCGGCGAGACGGCGCCGCTTCTGTTCACCGCGCTCAACAACCAGTTCTGGTCGAGCAATCTCAATGCCCCGATGGCCAGCCTGCCTGTCACCATCTTCCAGTTCGCGCTGAGCCCCTATGAAGAATGGCAGCAACTGGCCTGGACCGGCGCACTCATAATCACCCTGACGGTTCTCGGGCTGAGTATCTTCGCCCGCAGCCTAACCGGACGCAGAGAGGACAGATGAAACCGATGTTGTCCACCGACCTGAACGTAGCCGACACGACCGTCGAGAAGGCCAAGATCGAGGTCAAGGGCCTCAACTTCTACTATGGCCAGTCGAAGGCGCTGAAGGACATCAACCTGTCCCTGCCCGAGCGCAGCGTGACCGCCTTCATCGGGCCGTCGGGTTGCGGGAAGTCGACGCTTCTGCGCGTGCTCAACCGCATCTACGAGCTCTACCCGAAGCAACGCGCCGATGGGCAGGTGCTGCTCGACGGCAAGAACATCCTCGACCGCTCGCAGGACCTCAACCTGCTGCGCACCAAGATCGGCATGGTGTTCCAGAAGCCGACGCCGTTCCCGATGTCGATCTACGAAAACATCGCCTTCGGCGTCAGGCTGTATGAGAGGATCAGCAAGGCCGAGATGGACAACCGCGTCGAGTCGGCGCTGAAGCGCGCCGCGCTCTGGAACGAGGTCAAGGACAAGCTCAACGCCAGCGGCCTCAGCCTCTCCGGCGGTCAGCAGCAGCGCCTTTGCATAGCCCGTACCGTCGCGGTGAAGCCGGAGGTCATCCTGCTCGACGAACCGGCCTCGGCGCTCGATCCGCTGTCGACCGCCAAGATCGAGGAGTTGATCGACGAGTTGCAGGCCGACTACACGATCGTCATCGTCACCCACAACATGCAGCAGGCGGCGCGCGTGTCGCGGCAGACGGCGTTCATGTATCTGGGCGAGCTGGTCGAATTCGACCGGACCGAGAAGATCTTCACCTCGCCGCGTGAGAAGCGCACGCAGGACTACATCACCGGCCGCTTCGGCTGAGTTCATACGAGGACATCATCATGGCCGAACATACCGTCGCCTCCTTCGACGAGGATTTGAGGCAGATCAGCCGGCTGATCAACGACATGGGGGACCTGGCCGGCTCGATGGTCGGCGCGGCGACCCGGGCCCTGCTGGAGACCGACAACGCGCTGGCACAGCGCGTCGTGTCCGACGATGCCATCATGGACGCGCGCCAGCGCGAGCTCGACGATCGCGCCATCACGCTGATCGCCAAGCGGCAGCCGATGGCGGACGACCTGCGCAACGTGGTCGGCTCGATCCGCATGGCGGGCGATCTCGAGCGCATCGGTGACCTGGCCAAGAACATAGCCAAGCGTGTCGGTGCCGTCGGCATCAGCGCCGCGCCGCGCGACCTCACGCATTCGATCGAATCCATGGCGCAGCTGGTGCTGATCCAGGTCCAGGCCGTGATCCAGGAATATACGGTGGGCGATGCCACCGCACTGGCCAAGCTGCGCAATGACGACGAGCGCATCGACGTCAAATACACCTCCGTGTTCCGCGAGCTCCTGACCTATATGATGGAGGATCCGCGCAACATCACGGCTTGCACGCATCTTCTGTTCTGCGCCAAGAATCTCGAGCGCATCGGCGACCATGTGACCAACATCGCCGAGAACGCCTATTATGTGCTGACCGGCACGCAATTGCCCGCCAACCGTCCGAAACAGGACGAGACGGCAATGTCGGCGCCAGCGGCCTGACGGAAAAGGTTACCCCGATGATCGCGCCACGCATCATGGTGGTGGAGGACGAGGAGCCGCTGGGGGTGCTGCTCCGCTACAACCTCGAATCCGAAGGTTACCAGGTCGAAGTGGTGACCCGTGGCGACGAGGCCGAAATCCGCCTGCAGGAAAACGTTCCCGATTTGCTCGTGCTCGACTGGATGGTGCCGGCGGTTTCCGGCATCGAGCTTTGCCGGCGTCTCAGGATGCGGCCCGAGACCGAGCGGCTGCCGATCATCATGCTGACCGCGCGGGGTGAAGAAAGCGACCGCGTGCGCGGCCTCTCGACCGGGGCCGACGACTATCTGGTCAAGCCTTTCTCGACGCCGGAGTTCATGGCGCGCGTCAAGGCGCTGCTGCGCCGCGCCAAACCGGAGGTGCTGTCCAGCGTGCTCAAGGTCGGCGACATCGTGCTCGACCGCGAATCGCACCGCGTCTACCGCAAGAAGAGCGAGATCAGGCTCGGCCCGACCGAGTTCCGGCTGCTGGAATTCATGATGCGGCACCCCGGCCGCGTGTTCTCGCGCAGCCAGTTGCTCGACAATGTCTGGGGCGAGACGATCTATATCGACGAGCGCACCGTGGACGTGCATGTCGGCCGCCTGCGCAAGGCCGTCAACAACGGCCGCATGCCCGACGTTATCCGCACCATTCGTGGGGCGGGCTACGCGATCCGCGAGGATTAGGGATACGCCGAGATTCAGGTGAGGCCGGCCTGCGAAAGGCGGCTTCCTGCGCTGCCGGTACTCACGTACCTAAGTACGCTCCGTTCCGGTTCTCGGAACCCACCATTGTCGGCTCGGCCTGATCTGAATCCAGGCGTATCCTGGCGCCTGGACTTGCCGCTACGCGACGTGTTTGCCTGAAATCGCTCTCGCCTGAACGCCCGGCGCGAAAATCTCCTGGTCGACGAAGGTCAGCGCGCGCATGGCGCAGCCTTCACGGATCAGCGGCAGTTCGTTTGGTTCGGTGTCGAAGGAGATCGATGTCGAGTGCTGGCCGCCGGCGGTCTGGGCGATCGCCTCGCGCAGCGCCGGCTCGATCAGGTCGAAGGCGGCCGCGCTGACGCCGACCATGGCGACGGGCGCCGGATCGATCAGGGCAAACAGGCTGCCGAGGCCGAAGCCCAGCGCCTCGCCGGCCCGGCGATAGGCTTCGCGCTCGGGGCCGTCCTTTTCGCGCGCCCTGGCGGCGAGGGCGCGCATGTCGGCGTCGCCGACATCGACCGGTTCGGCGTCCTCGCTCATGTTCATGGCGCTGCGCCAGATCGCATAATTGCCGGCATAGGCCTCGACGCAACCGCGGCGGCCGCAGCGGCAAAGCGCGCCGCCCGGGCGGTGGATCATATGGCCGAACTCGCCGCCGGAGGAATGCGTGCCGGTGAACAGCGTGCCTTTCAGCACAAGGCCCATGCCGATGCCGTGCGACAACAGGATGGCGATGAAGTCGTCGCGATAGCGCTCCGGGTCGCGCCACTGCAGCGCTACCGCCATCATGTTGCAGTCGTTCTCCATGGTGGCGGGGATGCCGAATTCCGTCTCGAGGATGTCGGCAAATGGAATATCGGTCAGCGGCGTGATCGGCGACCACAGCATGGCGCGTGCATGGGTATCAGTGATGCCCTGAATACCCATGGCGATGCGGGCGACGCTGCCCAGGTCGAGGTCGGGATCCTGCAGCCGGCGCCGGACGATCGCCACGCATGCGCCGATCAATTCGTCGCGCGGCATGACGAGCGTGTCCAGGCGCTGCTGCTCCTCGGCAACCACCTGCCCGGCATAGTCGATGACGGCGACCGACAGGAAGTTGAGCGACAAGACAACGGTCAGCACCGCGGCGGCTTCGGGGTTCAGCGCCAGGCCGATCTGGGGGCGGCCGCGTTTCAACGCCGTCGGCTCGGTGGCCTTGCTTTCGGTGAGAATGCCCTCCTGGATCAGGTCGGCGGAAATCGCCGAGATGGTCGAATGGCTGAGCCCGGTGGTGGCGGCAATCTCGGTCCGCGATGGCTGACCGGCGCGGCGCACGGCCGAAATCACCATGGCGCGGTTGCGGCGGCGCAAATCGTCGTGGCGGATTCCGACCGACATTGTCTGAAACATTTCCTCCTGGTCATCACGGCCTGATGATGCCACGGGTCGTCGGTGACCTGCTAGAGATAGTGGCAGAAGCCGACGACGCTGTCATTATTTATTGCGGATCTCGAAAAAAAGTTCGAGGCACCTCAAAAACCATCAGAATCCGAGTTGACAGCGGCCAAACGTTGGATCACTATTTTTTCGAGGCTCGAAAAAAAGCCTCTGTACCGACCTTAAGGTCAGTCTGGGTCGCGCCGTAAGGGTGCAAGGGAGGAAATCATGAAGAAATTCGCAGCCGCCATTCTGGCGGGTGTTGCCATGTCGCTGGCGCTGGCTTCGGTCGCCGAGGCGAAGGACAAGGTGATCGGTGTCTCGTGGTCGAATTTTCAGGAAGAGCGCTGGAAGACCGACGAAGCCGCGATGAAGGCCGCCATCGAGGCCGCCGGCGACAAGTATATTTCGGCCGACGCGCAGTCCAATCCGGGTAAGCAGCTGACCGACGTCGAAAGCCTGATCTCGCAAGGCGCCAATTCGCTGATCATCCTGGCGCAGGATGCCTCCGCGATCGGTCCGGCGGTGCAGAAGGCGCTCGACGAAGGCATTCCGGTCGTCGGCTATGACCGCCTGATCGAGAACAAGGACGTCTTCTACCTCACTTTCGACAACAAGGAAGTCGGTCGCCTGCAGGCGGCTGCGGTGTTCAAGGCCAAGCCCGAGGGCAACTACGTCTTCATCAAGGGCTCGGGTTCGGATCCGAATGCCGATTTCCTGTTTTCGGGCTCGATGGAAGTGCTCAAGGCGGCCATCGACTCGGGCAAGATCAAGAATGTCGGTGAGGCCTATACCGACGGCTGGCTGCCCGCCAACGCGCAGAAGAACATGGAACAGTTCCTGACCGCCAACGACAACAAAGTCGATGCGGTCGTGGCGGCCAATGACGGCACCGCCGGTGGCGTCGTCGCGGCACTGACGGCGCAAGGCCTGGCCGGCACCGTGCCGGTGTCGGGCCAGGACGGCGATCATGCCGCGCTGAACCGCATCGCGCTCGGCACCCAGACCGTGTCGGTGTGGAAGGACGCGCGCGAACTCGGCAAGAACGCCGCCGAGATCGCCTCGCAGCTCGCCGACGGCAAGAAGATGGCCGACATCGCCGGCGCCAAGGACTTCACCACGCCTGGCGGCAACACCGTCAAGTCGCTGTTCCTGACCCCGGTCGCCATCACCAAGGACAATCTCAACGTCGTCATCGACGCCGGCTGGATCAAGAAGGACGAAGTCTGCGCCGGCGTTGCCGCCGGCAGTGTCAAGGTCTGCAACTAGGCTGGCCGACGACGGTTCTGCGTTCGGCGCCGCGGCCGAAAGGCCGCGGCGCTTTTCCAAAAGCTCGCCATCCTGATCGAGGCGGAGAGCAAACAGCATCGTGTTCCGGAAACCGCGCCAGACGGCAAACCGGTGGGAGGACGTTATGACCGACACGACCGTGGATCGCGCACGCGCGGCCGAACTCGGCGCCCTTGGGCGCTTTCTCAAGGCAACCGAACTCGACACGCGCATGCTCGGCATGGTCGGTGCGCTGCTGGTCATCTGGATCGGCATCCACATCCTGTCGGGCGGCCTTTTCCTGACGCCGCGCAACCTGTGGAACCTCTCGGTGCAGACCTCGTCGGTGGCGATCATGGCGACCGGCATGGTGCTGGTCATCGTCATGCGCAATATCGACCTTTCGGTCGGTTCGGTCGAAGGCGTGGTCGGCATGATCATGGGCGTGGCGCAGGCGGAATTCCTCATCCGCGTCCTGGGCTTCCAGCTCGGCAATCCCTGGCTTTGGATCATCGCGCTGGCCGCCGGCGTGGCGCTCGGCCTGCTCATCGGCGCGTTCCAGGGCTTCATCATCGCCTATATGGAAGTGCCGGCCTTCATCGTCACGCTCGGCGGCCTGCTGGTCTGGCGCGGCATGGCGTGGCTGATCACCAGCGGCCGAACCGTGGCGCCGCTCGACGCCACCTTCCAGCTGATGGGCGGTGGGCCGCGCGGCTCGATCGGCGCCACCGCGAGCTGGATCATCGGCGCGGTTGCCTGCGCGGCGGTAGCTTTCGCCCTGCTCAACGGCCGCTCGCAGCGCAAGCGGTTCCATTTCCCGCTTCGGCCTGTGTGGGCGGAGGTCTTCCTCGGCGTGGTCGCCTGCGCCGTCATCCTCGGCGCCGTCTGGGTCGCCAACTCCTATCCCTGGCCGGTCGGCATAGTGCGTCAATACGCCGAGAAGAACGGCATCACCATTCCCGAAGGCGGGCTGTTCATCGCCCATGGCATCGCCATTCCGGTGCTGATGGCGGTGGTGGTGGGCATCGTCATGACCTTCATCACCAAGCGCACCCGTTTCGGTCGCTACGTCTTCGCTATCGGCGGCAATCCCGAAGCGGCTTCGCTTGCAGGTATCAACACACGCTGGGTGACGATGAAGGTGTTCATGATCATGGGCGTGCTGGCCGCGATCAGCGCGGCGATTTCGTCGGCGCGCCTCAACGCCTCGACCAATGCGCTGGGTACGCTGGACGAGCTTCTGGTCATCGCCGCCGCGGTCATTGGCGGCACATCGCTGGCCGGCGGCTCGGGCACCGTGCTCGGCGCCATGCTCGGCGCGCTTCTGATGCAGTCGCTGCAGTCCGGCATGGTGTTGCTCGGCATCGACTCGCCGCTGCAGAGCATCGTCGTCGGCGCCGTGCTGGTCGTCGCCGTCTGGCTCGACACCGTCTACCGCAAGCGCGTGTAAGGCAGGAGAAGGATCATGGCCGAGAAAGCCGCTCCCCAAACCCATCAGACTGGCACACCGCTGATCGACATGCGCAACATCTCGATCGCCTTTGGCGGCATCCGCGCCGTCGACGACGCCTCCGTCGATCTTTTCCCGGGCGAAGTGGTGGCGCTGCTCGGCCACAATGGCGCCGGCAAGTCGACGCTGATCAAAATCCTGTCCGGCGCTTACAAGCGCGATGCCGGGGAGATATTCGTCAATGGCGACGAGGCATCGATCTCCAACCCGCGCGACGCCAAGAAATACGGCATCGAGACGATCTACCAGACGCTGGCGCTGGCCGACAATGTCGATGCCGCGGCCAATCTCTTCCTCGGCCGCGAGCTGATGACGGGCTGGGGCACACTCGACGACGTCGCCATGGAAGCCGAGGCGCGCAGGGTGATGGGCCGGCTCAATCCGCGCTTCCAGCGGTTCAAGGAGCCGGTCGTCAAGCTGTCGGGCGGACAGCGGCAGTCGGTGGCGATCGCGCGCGCCATTCTCTTCAACGCCCGCATCCTGATCATGGACGAGCCGACGGCCGCGCTCGGGCCGCAGGAGACGGCCCAGGTCGGCGAGCTGGTCAAGCAGCTCAAGGCGGACGGCATCGGCATCTTCCTGATCAGCCACGACATCCACGACGTGTTCGAGCTCGCCGACCGGGTGTGCGTGATGAAGAACGGCCAGGTGGTCGGCACCGCGCGCACCAGTGACGTCACCCAGGACGAGGTGCTCGGCATGATCATCCTCGGCAAGTGTCCGCCGGGCGCCATTCCGGGACCGGGTGCGTTGAAGATCGCGGCATGAGATCACAGATTAGCCGGCTAATTTACGATTGATTGATGTGCCAGTACGCCGTGATGGTTTGGCCTCGCCATTGTATTGGCGTCAAGTCTTGCGCATAAAGGCGGCCAACCTTCCATGGGCCGCACCTTGCGTTGAAAAAGTTGTTTCCAATCGTCGCTTTCATCGCCGTCGCGCTGATCAGCCTGACGATGGCTGGGTTCGCCTATTTCGCGACCCAGGAAGCGGCGCGGATCAAGTTCGAAGGCACCGCCGACGATGCGCTCAGCCGCATCGAAAGCCGCATCGACCTGCATCTGTCGCTGCTGCGCTCGACGCAGGCGCTGTTCGATGCGCGCAACGGCGACATAACGCGCGGCGAATTCAAGGCCTTCTTCACCGCGCTGAACATCGACGACAATTTCGCCGGCCTGCGCGGCATCGGCTTCCTCAGGCTCGCCAAAGCCGGTGACGAGGCCGCTGTCGAACGCGATATCCTGCATGACCACGGATCAGCTCACCCGATCTACCCCCAAACAACCGAGCCATGGCGGACACCCATCGTGCTGTTCGAGCCACTCGATACGTCCAATCAGTCGATCATCGGCTTCGATATGTTCAGCGAGCCGGTACGCCGCGCGGCGATCGAAAAGGCGATGGCCGACGACCAGCAGCATGCCAGCGGCCTGGTCCAGCTTGGTCAGGGCGCCGGAGTGACGCAGACTTTCACGGGTTTCCTGGTTTTCGTGCGGCTGAACGTCGAAACCGCGCCCGACGTCATCAACGCCAGCCGCTCCTCGACCGCCGGTTTTCTCTATGCCGCATTCCGCGCCGGCGACCTGTTCCAGGTCGCGCTCAGCCATTCGCCGCTGCTGCCGGTCAATGTCGAGGTCTATGACGGCAAGCCGGAGGCCGGCAACCTGCTTTTCCGTTCGGAAGCGCCGCCGGCGGAACGTATCGGCGCGAAGCTTCTGGCACGCCGCGATATCGTCGTTGCCGGCCGGCCCTGGACTTTGCTGTTCAGGCCAACGAGCGCCTTCGAGCCGCCATCCTCGCGCGCCATTCCGGTGATGCTTGGCATGTTCGGGTTGCTGCTTGCCGGCGCTATCGCCCTGGTGGCGCGCTATCAGGAGCGAGCCTATGACGCGAAATCGGCGCTGCACGAGGCGACCGAAAAGAGCCTGCTGGAAAAGGACCTGATCCTGCAGGAGATGAAGCACCGCATCAAGAATTCGATCACCCGCGTGCTGGCGATCGCGCGGCAGACGGCCTCACAAGCCACCGACGTCAAGGAGTTTTCGGCGTCGTTCTCGGCGCGCCTCCAGGCCATGGCTGCATCGCAGGATATGCTGACGCGCTCACGCTGGCAGAAGGCCGATCTCGGCGATCTGCTGCGCATCGAGCTCGGGCAGGTGTTCGGCAAGGATCTTCCCGAGGGCGTGTTGTCCGGGCCGGAAGTGCTGCTCGACGAGACGACGACACAGGCGCTCGGGCTGACCTTCCACGAACTCGCCACCAACGCGCTGAAATATGGCGAAGCCGGCAACTCCGTGGGCGCCCTCAAGGTCGACTGGAGCGTCGATGGGCCCGGCCACGAGCGGACGCTGCTCTTGAACTGGCGCGAAGCGGGTCAGAAGAAACTGGAAGCACCGGCCAAGACCGGCTTCGGCACCAAGCTGATCGACCTCAACGTCACACGCGAATTGCGCGGCACGATCGCGCGCGATTACAGCGACGACGGACTGAAGGTGGAAATCAAGATCCCGCTGGCCGGGTGAGCAACCCAAAAGTCCCAGGTGCGCGATCTTGAATTCAAAAAAGAAACCGGAGGCCGGCAACCGGCCCCCGGTTCGCTTCCTTGCTGAACTAGTTGCAGCGGGCCGTGTAGATCCGGCCGTGACGATCGCGATACTGGCAATAGCCGTTGCGCAGGTTGCGGACCAGGAGGCCCGACCCGGCGCCGACGGCAGCGCCGATCAGCGCGCCCTTGCCGCCGCCGACCAGGCCGCCGATACCGGCGCCGATCAGGCCGCCGCCGACGACGTCCTGCTCGGTGCTGGTGCAGCCGCTGACGGCGACCACGGCAACCATGGCAATGATCATCTTCCGCATAGAATTGCTCCTCACTTTTGTCCTCACTTTTGGCAGTGCCAGCAATCATTTAGCATGAAAAAGCGGGCTTTGCCTGCCCGATTTTACTGTTGGCTAAGATAGTCTTTTTCGGGGCGCACGGCGTTCGACGCGACAAGCGTGCCGGAAACCTCCAGGGATGCCACCAGCGTGCCGTCGGGCCGCACGTTCCAGACGATCTGGTCGTAGTCGTCCTCCAGCGCCGGATCGGCGGCGAGGCACTGGCCGATGATGTGGGGAGCCTTGCCCCGCAAGTCGCCGAGCGCGAATGGCCTTTCGGCGGTGCAAGCCTGCTCGGTCTCGAAAACGCTGACCGGCACCTGAAGTTCTCGGCAATCGGTCATCGAGCTCGAACAGCCGACGACGAAGAGCAATGCGGCAATGTGTTCCATGGCTCCAAACCTCTCGCCGCGAACAACGATTCTCGGCGAAAGAAAGTTCCAGGCCTGGATTTTGGTCAGACTTTAGAGCCGCCCGCGGGATCAGAACAATTGCCAGGCCGCGGTCAGGGCCACGGCGGCGAGAAGCGCGATGGCGCCAAGACGAACCGTCAGGTGCGAGGATCGTGGCGCCGGCGGCGGTTCGGCTTCCTGGAAGCCGCTCATCGAGACGCGGGCAGCCTGCTCCAGCTTGTTCAATTCGGCGACCATCATTCAGTCTCCCAGATCGCGCGCCGGGGCGCGGACGGGTTTCCGGCGCATCGTTAGCCGGGAGCACAGGATCGAACTTTATGGTGAACAGCCGGTTAAGGCTTCGCCGGCAAAGGGCCAACCCTCAATCTGTCTCGAAATTCCCGTGCGGGACGGTGAGGCGGTACTCCATGCGGTCCTTGCCGATTTCCAGCGTCGCGGAGCCATTGAGCGACATCGGCACGACGCGCTCCAGCGCCACGCTGCCGAAGCGCTTCTCGTTGCGCGGCGCGTCGCCGACCGCTTCAGTCCAGGTCAGCAGGAGGTTGGGCGAGGCTCCGTTCTCTGCTTCGAGCAGGGCGCGCACTTCGACGTGGCCGTCCGGCCGCGACAGCGCGCCATAGCTGACGGAGTTCACGGCCAGTTCATGCATAGCCAGGCCAATATGCAGGGCGGCGTTGGGATTGAGATACGGATTCTCGCCCGCGAACCGCAGGCTTTGCGACAGATCGCTGCTGTAGCGGCCGACCTGGCCGGATACGAGTTCCTGCAGCGCCGCGCCTCGCCAGTTGGAGGATGTGACGAGGTCCTGCGAGGAAGCGAGCGATTGCAGCCGGCCGCGAAACCGCGCCAGGAATTCGCCGAGCGTCTCGGTATAGCGCCCGGTCTGGGTGGCAATGCTCTGGATGATGGCGAGCAGATTTTTCGATCGATGGCTGACTTCGCGCAGCAAAGTCTTCAGCGTCTGCTCGCGGCGTTTCTGCTCCGTCGTCTCCACCATGGTGGTGACGACGCCGAGGACTTCGCCGGAATCCCCGTGATCGGCATCGATCCACAGCTGGAACCAGCGCACGCCCTGGCTTCCGGGAATGCTGAGCTCGAGTTGGTCCGCACTGCCGGATGCGATCACCTTGAGCTTGGTCGCTCTTATGCGTTCGGCCTGCGCGGGCGAGAGCAAATCCTTGCCGTCGGCGGTTTCTGACGCCCAGGGCGCGCTCATGTTGCGCGCCCAGACCGTTTTCATCTGCCGATCCTGGTAGAGAACCGAAATTCCGGCATTGTGCAGGGCATGAAGCAAGGCCCGGCCCAGTTGCATCCCGCTTTCGGCAGGATGCATCGCGATCACTTCACTATCCTGCTTTTCAACCCTGTTTTTCGTGGGACCCTCGGAAGGCATCGGAAATATCCCCGCACTCGGTCCTCGCCCGCACTCGATCCTTGAACGGCTCACTTCGCAACTGGTTCCGCGCATGGGCCTCCCCGAAATCGCGGACCCCAAAAACGGTCCGCCGGCCGGCGCTCTTTCGAGGCACCGTCCGGCGGTGGCTGGAAACCGTTTGAGGGGTGCGGCTTCCAGTGTAGCGGTCAGGCTCTCCTGAAGAGGCCCGCGATGAGCGAAATCACCAGGAAGGCGAGGAAGATGAAGAACAGGATCTGCGCGATGCCTGCCGATGTACCGGCTATGCCGCCGAACCCAAGCGCGCCGGCGATGATCGCAACTACGAGAAATACGAGCGCCCAGTACAGCATGATGCGTCTCCTTACTTATGTCGGGAAAAGAACGTGGTTCGGTGCCGTTTGTTCCACCATTTGCCGAAAAAGACGATCCCCTTGAGAGGGCTTTTCCGATCGCAAAAACAGACAAGCGTCACACGAGGCGCGAAGGCCTCGCCTGACGCTCAAAAGTTCGGGCTTGACGGAATCAGGCGGCGGCTTTGGCCTGCCGGTCGAAGAACAGGGCCTGGCTGATCAAAGCCTTGACCATGTCGGGATTGAAGGGCTTGGTGACCAGGAAGGCCGGCTCCGGGCGTTCGCCGGTCAGCAGGCGTTCCGGGAAGGCGGTGATGAAGATCACCGGCACCGGCGTCGAGGACAAAATCTCGTTGACGGCTTCGATGCCGGAGCTGCCATCGGCGAGCTGGATGTCGGCCAGAACCATTTTCGGCCGCGTCTTGCCGAACATGGCCACCGCCTCGGCATGGGTGCGCGCCGTGCCGACCACGCGGTGGCCGAGGCTTTCGACCATCTCCTCGATGTCCATGGCAATCAGCGGCTCGTCCTCGATGATCAGCACGTCGGTCGCGACCTGCCGGGAAATCTCGTTGCTCGCCTGGGCAAGCAGCTGCGAGAACTCATCCTCGTCGACGTCGAGAATTTCCGCTGCCTCGTCCTCGCTGAAGCCCTCGACGGCCACCAGCAGGAAAGCCTGTCTCGGCAGCGGCGCGATCGCGTTCAGGTTGGCGGCGGCCCGTTGCTCCCAGGCGGTCTGCGCCTGTTCCTGCGGCACGCGGATGGCCACGGAAGTGAACAGCCTGGCGAAAACCTTGTACAGCGCGATGCGGTCGCTGGAGGCTTCGGGAAAGATGTCGGTGTCGGCGATGATGGCTTCCAGCATCGCGGCGACCAGCGCGTCACCGCTCTCCTGCGATCCCGATACCGCCCGCGAAAAGCGGCGCAGGAACGGAAGATGCGGGGCGATGGTTGCGGACAAACTCATTATTTACGTCTCCCTCAGATGACGTTGCATGTTCAAGGCCATGCCGATCGCAAGCCCCGGAAAATCAAACGCCGGCTTTCAGAAAAAGTTCCGCCGGCTGTGGAACTAAATTAGCAGGCGGGCGTTTCCGGGTTTCGGGATGGGCAACCAGACGAGCGTTCCGCTTGCGTTGTGGTTTGAAGTCGAAGAGCGGTTCGCGTGCTGGAAATTAGGGCGACTATGAAAGAAATGTCGAAAAAACAAATGGCTGATGCCGCAAGCAGGCATCGGAACGGGGACGGCAACCCACTTGGAGCAAACTCCGAAATTGCCCGCAAGCTCAAGCAATATTATGACGAGTTGGTCTCGGACCATGTGCCGGACCGTTTCGCTCAGTTGCTCAGCCAGCTGGAACAGACCGAACCTGCCCAGAAAAAGGACTGAGGCATGGCTGCGGTATCCCAGACCTTCAAAACCGAGTTGCTCGGTGCGATCCCGAGCCTGCGCGCTTTCGCCGTTTCATTGACGCAGAACGCCGACCGGGCCGACGACCTCGTCCAGGAAACGCTGGTCAAGGCGTGGGACAAGCATGAGAGCTTCCAGCCAGGCACCAACCTCAAGGCCTGGTTGTTCACCATCCTGCGCAACGAATTCTATTCCCAGATGCGCAAGCGCGGCCGCGAGGTGCAGGACAGCGACGGCATCATGACGGCCAGGCTTGCCGTTCATCCGGCCCAGCATGGCCAGCTCGACCTCAAGGATTTCCGCGGCGCGCTTGAGCAACTGCCCGAGGACCAGCGCGAAGCCATCATCCTGATCGGCGCTTCCGGCTTCTCCTATGAAGAGGCCGCCGAAATCTGCGGCTGCGCGGTCGGCACGATCAAGAGCCGGGTCAGCCGGGCGCGCACCAGGCTGCAGGAGATACTCAAGATTTCCGGAGAGGACGAGTTCGGTCCCGATGCGATCTCGGCGCAGGTGACGGGTTCGAACGCGGCGTGAGCCGAACCAGCGAGGTGTCTACTTAGAGTTATGGCCTGTCAGGCCGCGTTGGCGCGGCCGCAGGCGATGGCCACGGCTTCGATCAGGTCGTCGCCCGAATAAGGCTTGGTCACCAGCCGGACGTCCGGGAACGCGCCCCTGATTTCGTCCGAATCCGAATAGCCGGAGGCGAACACGAACGGCACGCCCTCGCTGCGAAGCCGCGCGGCGAAACCAAGCGTCGAAACGCCGCCAAGCATCAGGTCGACCACCGCGGCGTCGAAGTGTGACGGCAGCGCCTGTCCGTCCACCTCCGTGAGTTCGCGCGCGATCGTCACGTCCGCGGCGCCGTGGTCGCGGCAAAGCTGCTCGACATCCATCGCGATCAGGAACTCGTCTTCAAGGACGAGGATACGCAGTCCGTCAAGCAATGCTGGCACCTATCAGTGTCTCCTCGGCAGGGCGGCACTCATGCAGCGAATCCGCCGCCATGTCATTTAAAAAAGACATGGGCCTTTCATGCCTCGCGGAACCCCTGCCGGTGTCAAACGTTTCCATGCGCCCATGAGGGCAGGGATTTCGAAGAGGGGTCGAAATGTCCAGCCAAAGCGCACGTTCGATTGCCAGTCGTCAATACCCTTGCGAAAAGTGTCCGCTGCGCCCGTTGCCCGCTTTTCGCGAATTCGACAAGCAGGAATTGTCATTCATCAGCACCTTCAAGCGCGGTGAGCTCGCCGTCGACAAGGGGGCGACGGTCCTGGTCGAAGGCAGCCATAGCGCACATCTCTATACCGTGCTGTCCGGCTGGGCGTTCCGTTACAAGCTTTTGCCTGACGGACGACGGCAGATCCTCAATTATTCCATGCCTGGCGACCTCATCGGCCTGCAAGGCAGCCTGATGGGCGAGATGCAGCATTCCGTCGAAGCCCTGTCGCCGATGCTGCTTTGCGTCTTCGAACGCGAGCAGTTGCATGAACTCTACCGCAATTATCCCGGCCTTGCCTACGACATCACCTGGATCGCGTCGCGCGAGGAACGGATGCTGGACGAGAACCTGCTCAGCATTGGCCGCCGCACCGCCCTCGAACGTGCCGCCTATCTCATCGCCTTCATCGCCAGCCGGGCCCGCGGCGTCGGCCTCAATGGCAAGACGCCGGTGCGAATCCCGATCACGCAACAGCACATCGCCGACACGCTCGGCCTGTCGCTGGTTCACACCAACAAGACGATCCGCAAGCTGATGGACCGCAAGCTCGTGATGTGGCGAGACGGCGGCTGCGAAGTGATCGATTATGATGGGCTGAAGAAGCTCGCCCGCTGGGAGGGGCTCGGCGAAGAACGCCGACCGCTTATCTAGGGCGGTCAGAACCGCTAAGCTTGGAACCTTGGCGCAGAATCGACGTTGAAATCCATGCAAACGCAAGGAGTTAGAGAATGGCAACCGCCGCGGGCAAATCAGCAGCAGATCAAGCCACCACCGCCGACCTCGAGGCCGATATCGAGCAATTGAAAGCGGATATCCAGAAACTCACCGAGCAGCTCGCCAAGACCGGCCAGCATGGCTATGGCGCGGCCCGTCGCGCCGCCGCGGACGGCGTCGAACAACTGCGCGCGCAGGGCGAAGCCGCGTTCGACAGCATGCGGGGAAGTGCCGAGGACATGGAAGCGCAGCTGATAGCAAAAGTGCGCGAGAAGCCGGTGACGTCGCTGGCGATCGCGGCTGGCGTCGGCTTCCTCTTCGCCCTCCTGTCCCGCCGCTAGCCGCAGATGGGGACGCTTGTCTCGCTGATCTCTGCCCTTGCCTCGGGCGAGGCGATGGCCGCTCTGCAAAGAGCGCGGATGACGGCAATCCTCTACGGGCTTGCCGCCATTTTTGCCTTGTGCGGCGTCGGCTTCCTCATCGGCGCAGCCTATGTCTGGCTGGCGGCGCGCTACGGACCGCTGGCGACCAGCCTAGGCTTCGGCATCGGGTTCCTGGTGATCGCCGGGCTCATCCTCGTCGTTCACAAGCTGACGACCAGCATGCGCAGCAGGCGGCGCGCGAGGCGGCGCCAGGCCGACATGACGGCGGTGGGCATTACCGCGGCACTTGCCCTGCTTCCGGCCCTTGCCAAGAGCAAAGGCGGGCTGGGGGCCATTGTCGCGCCCGCTTTGGCCGTCGTCGCCTACGCCATTTATCGCGAGAACGCCAAACCCAAGCCGCGGAAGACGGATCCGGAAGACATGCCTTAGGGCGGTTCAGCGTTTCTCGGAAACGACGAACCGCTCCAAAGGGTCTACTCTGACGGCTGACTGTCGCCACCGCTCCCAAAAGTCATGCTCCGCCTTCGTTCGTCTCAAGAGAGGCGTCGCGGCCGGGTCGCGGAACCTTCGTGCAAAGGACCCGTTACCCGAACGTATCCGCGCTTGAAGCGCCCGCCGCCCCCCGCGCAGCATGGAGGCCAAGTTGACCAAGATCATACCCGGAGACAAAGCGCGCCAGGGACATTGGGGCTGGCATGCGCTCAGGATACTCATCGCCGGGCTGTTGCTCGCCTTCATCGCATGGGGAGCGGTCGAAATTTACGGGGAGTTGATCAAGTCGCCGACGACGCAGCAGAGCGTGCCGGAAGCGCCTGCGGCGGCGCAGAAATCCGGCCAGGGCGGCTGATCCTTCGATCACGCCGCCTTTGCCTGCGCATTGCTCGCCGGAACGAGCACTTTCAGTGCGCCGGGGTGGATTTCGATCGTTGTTTCGCGCTCCAGCCTGATCAATTCGCCATCCAGGACCGCGCTGAACTTCCTGGCGGGCGAGCGGATCTTCAGCACGGCCTTGCCAGCTTGATGCACTTCGACATGCGCGCTCTGGCGCAACCGGCCGCGCAGCATGTCGAGCAGCAGCTTTGCCAGGTGATGACGCCGGCGTGCGACGCTGACATAGATGCCGAGCACACCGCCGGCCGGATTGTCGGCATAAGGCAAGTGGCCTTCGCCGAACAGATTGTTGGAGATGCCAATGCCGGTCGTGCGGGTTACGATCTCCGCCTTGCCGACGCTGAGGCTCACTTTAAGCGCCGGCGGGTTCTTGATCGCCGCCCACGCGGCGCGCACGGAGGCTCGCATCTTTCCAAGGCGTGAGCCGAAATCCATTTTCTCGCGCAACTGGACCATCTTGGCGTGCATCCCGACGGAGAACTGGTGCACGAAAGGTTGCCCGTTGGCGCTCGCTATGTCGACGGCGATCACCTCGCCCTCGGCGAAGGCCTTCAAGGCAGCGTCCAGTGTCTGCGGAATGCCTAGGCCGCGCGCAAAGAGGTTCATCGTGCCGGCGGGGAGAATCGCCAGAGCCTTCTTCTTGTTCATGAGGAGGGACGCCGCGGTGGAAATCGTGCCATCGCCGCCGCCGGCGAGAATAACGTCGACGTTGCGCCTGGCGATGGCCTTTTCCAGTGCCGCGGCGATGTCGCGGCCGGCAACGATATCGATCGCCACCGAATGCCCCGCCGCTTCGAGTATCTGACGCAACTGCTCGGAAAACGCTTCGATGTCGATGGTGCGCAAGGTGCCGCCATCCTGGTTCAGCACTGCAGCAAACCGCATGCCCCGCTCCGTCTTGTCATCAAGTCTGGGCTGAAAGACCCATCAGCCGCCGGCTGAACGAAGAGACGGGCGCGAAGGTTCCACCGGAGGTCGAAAGTCCGGGCACCCGGGACGCTCGCCATTTGGAACAACGCTCGGGTCACAACGTTGTGAACCTGTCGACAATGCCGCTGCCGGCCCGCCGCTTATCAGGTCGCCGGAGAAGCCGCATGCACGACATAAGGCACGAGGAGAGACCATCATGATCCGCACCCTTTTTGCAACAACCGCGCTTGCAACGCTGCTTGCCACCGGCGCTTTTGCGCAGACGACAACGCCGGCTCCGGCGCAGGCTCCCGCCGTCGAAAACACGGCTCCGGTTCCGCGTTCCGATGGCGCCCTGATGAGCAACATCATTGGTGAATTCGTCTATAACGGCACCGGCGACGACGCGCAGAACATCGGCAAGGTCGACGATGTCGTTTTCGATTCCAGCGGCAAGGCCAAATCCGCGATCATCGGCGTCGGCGGCTTCCTCGGCGTCGGCACGAAGGACGTGGCCTTCGACTACGGCAAGCTGGAATGGGCCGAGAAGAACGGCGACCGCTGGCTGGTGGCCAAGACCAGCAAGGACGAATTGAACGCCCAGGCGGCATTCGACCGCAAGCCATATGATCCCGCGCCGGCACAGTCCACCGACGCCACGCAGCCCGCGGCAACCGATACCACGGGAACGCAGAAGCAGGCCGCCGCACAGCCGGCCGAGCCGGTGAAGAAGGCGGAGGGTAACCTCGCCACCAACATCATGGGCGAGTCGGTCTATAACGGCACTGCTGACGATGCGCAGAAGATCGGCGACGTGAAGGATATCGTGCTGGCCAAGGACGGCAAGGCGGATTCGCTGGTGATCGGCGTCGGCGGGTTCCTCGGTATGGGCACCAAGAACGTCACCTATGACTTCGCCAAGGCCAAGTGGGCCGAGAAGAACGGCGATCGCTGGCTGGTGGCCGAGACCACCAAGGAGGAGTTGCAGGCGCAGCCGGACTTCAACCGCAAGGCCTATGATCCGGCGCCGGGCTCGACGACGGCCGCGAACAATGCGCCGGCCACGACCACTCCGGCGGTGACATCGTCGAACACCACTTCCGACAAGGGAGCCAAGCCGGCCGAGCCGGCCAAGTCGACCGCCGAGACCAAGCCTGCGACACCGCCTGCCCAGAGCACGGCTGAAAACAAGCCGGCCGATAGCGGCGCGGCCGCCGCCGACCAGACCAAGACCGCTTCGATCGACAAGTCGACGCTGACGGAAATGCCTATGGGCAATATCAGGGTCGATGATCTGAAGGGCACGACGGTCTATGGCGCCAACGACGAGAAAATCGGTTCCATCGGCGACGTCGTGCTGACGCCCGACAACAAGCCGGACGCGGTCGTCATCGATGTCGGCGGGTTCCTCGGCATCGGCGCCAAGGAAGTGGCGGTCGGCATGGACAAGCTCAAATTCATGACCGACAAGGACGGCAAGAAGTACCTCTACACCAACTTTACCAAGGAGCAGCTGCAGGCGCAGACGGCCTATGACAAGAGCAGTTACGCCGCTAACCGCGACCAGCAGCGGATGATGTTGAAGTAAGGGAATGGTGAGTAGGCAGTAGGCGAAAAAAGGGGTTGGCAGAGCACTCGGCGGTTGGAGATATTCTACTGCCTACTGCCTACTGCCTACTGCCTACTGCCTACTGCCTACTGCCTACTGCCTACTGCCTACTGCCTACTCACATGCCCAACCACGCCATCTTCCGTCAGCTCCGCCAGCGCCAGCGACTGGTCCAGGTGCTCGGCGCGCCAGGCGAGCATCTTCTCGGCAAATTCCAGTCGCACCGGCAGATAGGCCGGGTCGTTCGCTACATTTTTCAGTTCGCCCGGATCCTTGGTCAGGTCGAACAGAAGCGGCGGCAAACCGCCGCCGAAATGGACATATTTGAAATCCGCCGTGCGGATAGCGGCGAGATTACAGGTGCGAGATTCGATGCCGAAATGGCGTTCGGCGTCGCCCCCCGCAATCGAGCGGAAATCGAACTCCCAATGCGCGGCGTCGCGCCAGGTCTCCGGCTCCTTGCCGTCGATCCAGGGCGCGAGCGAACGGCCGTCGAGGTGGCGCTGCGGCGCGGTGCCGATCAGGTCGAGCAAGGTCGGGAAGATGTCGACGGCTTCGGTGAAACGATCCACGGATGAACCGGCCGCGGCACTCCGGCGCGGGTCGCGGATGATCAGCGGAATGTGGTAGCTGCCGTCGAAGAAGCCGCCTTTGCCGAGCATGAAATGGTCGCCCATCATCTCGGCATGATCGGAGGTGAGCACGATGACCGTATCGTCCCAGGCGCCGGCCGCTTTGATTGCTTCCCAAACGCGGCCGAGTTGTGCATCGACCTCGGAGATCATGCCGTAATAGATCGCGCGGACGCGGCGGAAGTTCTCCTCACTCCAGTCCGACACCTCGCCCTCGATTTCGGGGACGAACTTTGTCCTTTTCTGCGTGGCGAAATCATAGGCGAGGTAGGGGTGGCTCCCGGCTTCGTCCTGCCAGTTTGCCGCGCGCCTGAAGGCGGGACCTTCCGCAGGATCGTACATGGTGTTGTAGGGTTCCGGCACGACGAAGGGCGGGTGCGGACTGATGAAGGAGATATGTGCGAACCACGGCGTGCTCTGCTCGCCGAGCCAGCGAGTGAATTCGCCGGCCAGGAAAGCGGTCGGCGTCTGGTCCTTCGTGTAGACCGGGGGAGCGTTGGTCACGTCGCGTTCCGCTTGCCCTTCGGCGGGGCGGTGGATGCCGGGGCTGCCGGCGCTCGTGTCGATGCCTTGCGCCCGCAGCCATGACAGCCATTGCTTCTGATGCTCGGGCAGGGACTGCCGCACAGTGAAGCCGGGAAGCACGCCTTCATAGCTGCGCAGCCGTGGATCCCCGGCGGCGAGTTGGCGCGGATCGAGCGAGACATCGGTGTAGCCGAACAGGGTCGGGTCATAGCCCGCCGCGCGCGCCGACAGGGCAATGTTGCCGTGGCGCGCATCGAGCGGCGTGCCGTTGCGGCAGACGCGATTGTTCATCTGATAGAGACCGGTATAGAGGCAGGCGCGAGCGGGAGAACATGGCGCGGCGCCGCCATAGTGGCGGCGGAAGAGCACGCCTTCGGCGGCGAGAGCGTCCACATTCGGCGTCTTCACCACCGGATGGCCGGCCGCCGACAGGCAATCGCCACGCCACTGGTCGCAGGTGATGAGGAGAACGTTCGGGCGGCCCGTCGGATTTTCCAAGACTGTCTCCTTGTGAAGCGCCCAGATGGAACGGAAAATCACCGGCGTTGCAAGCCGACACACCGGTGATGGATTGGTGAACATATTTTGAACAGTCGTTCACTTTTATGACACAGTCCATTCTGTGTTTGCCCGCTTTGCCGCTGGCCGGGCTATCCTCATATTGGCGTGGACAGCGGCGAGGGCCGCACCAAGGACAGGAAGGAGCAATATCATGCTCAATCAGATCAAGGGCCTGCATCACGTCACCTCGATGGCGAGCGATGCGCGCCGCAACAATGAGTTCTTCACGAAGAAGCTCGGCCTGCGCCGCGTCAAGAAGACGGTCAATTTCGACGCGCCGGACGTTTACCATCTCTACTACGCGGACGAGGTCGGCACGCCGGGTTCAGTGATGACCTATTTCCCGTTTCCCGATATCGCCAAGGGCCGGCACGGCGTCGGCGAAGTCGGTACCACGGTGTTTTCGGTGCCGGAAGGCACGCTCGCTTATTGGGAAAAGCGCTTTGCCGACGAGGGCGTCGGCAATGTTGCCCGCACTGAGGCTTTTGGCGAGAAGCGGCTCACCTTCACCGGTCCCGACGGCGACAGCTTCGCGCTGGTCGAGGACAAGGCCGACAGCAGGGCGCCCTGGGTCAAGGGCGGGGTCCCCGGCGACGAGGCGATCCGCGGCTTTCACTCGGTCTCGCTCAGGCTGAAGGATGGCGGCGCCACCGAAGAGCTGTTGAAGTTCATGGGTTATGAGGAGGTCGACAAATCCGGCAATGTTCGCCGGCTGGCGATCAAGAACGGCAATGGCGCCGATGTCGTCGACATCGAATCGCTGCCGGGCGCGGGTTTTGCCAATCTCGGCGCCGGCTCGGTGCACCACGTCGCTTTCGCCGTCGAGGATCGCGCGAAGCAGTTGGAGGTGCGCAAGGCGCTGGTCGACACGGGCTATGGCGTGACGCCGGTGATCGATCGCGATTATTTCTGGGCGATCTATTTCCGCACGCCGGGTGGCGTGCTGTTCGAGGTGTCGACCAACGAGCCGGGTTTCGACCGTGACGAGGACACCGCGCATCTGGGCGAGGCGCTGAAGCTGCCATCGCAGCATCAGCATCTGCGGCCCTATCTCGAACAGCATCTGCAGAAGCTGGAAGACTGAGCCATGAGCAAGGACGCTTACATCCACAAAATGCTGCCCGGTTCGCCGGGCAGCCCTCTGCTGTTCGTCTTCCACGGCACCGGCGCCGACGAGAACCAGCTTCTTGGCTTCGGCCGTGAGCTTGTGCCGTCGGCGACGATCATTTCGCCGCGGGGCGATGTGTCCGAGCATGGCGCTGCCCGCTTCTTCCGTCGCACCGGCGAGGGCGTCTACGATATGGACGACCTGGCGCGCGCCACCGAGAAGATGGCGGGCTTCGTCAAGGCACATGTCGAGGCGGCAAAGCCTTCGGCGGTGTTCGGCCTCGGCTATTCCAACGGCGCCAACGTCCTGGCTTCGGTGGTGTTCGCCGAGCCCGGCCTGTTCGACGCCGCGGCGCTTATGCATCCGCTGATCCCGTTCGAGCCTGAAGTGCAAGGCAGCCTTGCCGGTCGTCACATCCTGATCACCGCCGGCAAGCGCGATCCGATCTGCCAGCCCAATCTGACGTCGCGGCTCGAGGCCTATTTGCGCGCCGACGGTGCCGATGTCACAGTGGAATGGCACGACGGCGGGCATGAGGTTCAGCCGAACGAAATCGAGGCGGCGCGGCGGTTTTTCGCGCTGGCGCCGGCTGCCGAAGGAGGCAAGTAAAATGGCTGACCAACTGCCAGAGATCGAGCTGGAGGATCGCGGCTCCAAGGGGCGCTACGTGCTGCGCGGACCAGGCGGCGCCGAGGCCGAGATGACCTTCACCAAGATTGGCGAGCACCAGCTCATCATCGATCACACCGAGGTGCCGGATGTCTTTCGCGGCCAGGGCGCCGGGCTTCGGCTGGTGACCCGTGCGGTCGAGGATGCGCGAGCCGCCGGCAAGAAGATCATCCCGCTCTGCCCCTTTGCCAACGCCCAGTTCCGCCGCCACCCGGAATGGGCGGATGTGCTGAAGCGGTGAGGTTTTTCCTTCTCCCCTGTGGGAGAAGGTGGCCGCAAAGCGGCCGGATGAGGGGTGTTCCAGGGAAAGCCAGCGGCTCATCCGCTGGAATACCCCTCATCCGTCTCGGCGCTGCGCGCCGACCCACCTTCTCCCGCAAGGGGAGAAGGAAGAGGCCCAGCCTTGGCATTTGCACGGCTTGGCCATCTTGCCTAAGTTGGCGGTTCGCTCGGACGAACCTGTCGTCCCGCCCGTCACTGATTTGAATGGCTCCCCTGATGACCGATACCGACCTGATCCCCGTTTTCGACGGACACAACGACACGCTGCTTCGACTCTACCAGTCGAAGGAAGCCGACGTCGAAAAGCTGTTCATCGAGGGGACGCCGGGTGGCCATATCGACCTGCCGCGCGCCAAAAAGGGTGGCTTTGCCGGCGGTATGTTCGCGATCTTTCCGCCGCCGGTCGAAAAGTCGAAGCGCAGCGCCGTGCCGCCGGCGCCGAGCGACAACGAGCCTCTGCCGCCGGAACTGCCGCAGGCCGAGGCGATCACCTCGACCATCGGCATGGCCTCGATCCTGTTCCGGCTGGAGCGCGCCGGCGCGCTGACTATATGCCGCAGCGCCGGCGATGTGCGCGCCGCCATGGCGAAGGGCTCGATCGCGGCGATTTTCCACATCGAAGGCGTCGAGGCAATCGACCCCGAGCTTGCCATGCTCGACGTGTTGCACGCCGCCGGCCTGCGTTCGCTGGGCATCGTCTGGAGCCGGCCGAACGCCTTCGGCAATGGCGTGCCGTTCCGCTTTCCGTCATCGCCCGATACCGGGCCAGGTCTCACCGATGCCGGCAAGGCGCTGGTCAAGGCGTGCAACAAGCTCAGGATCATGATCGACCTCTCGCATCTCAACGAGAAGGGTTTTCGCGACGTGGCCGATCTTAGCGATGCGCCGCTGGTCGCCACCCATTCCAACGTGCATGCGATCTGCGGCCATTCGCGCAATCTGACCGAGTGGCAGCTCGGCGCGATCCGCGAGTCGGGCGGCATGGTCGGCCTGAACTTCGCCACCGGCTTCCTGCGCGAAGACGGCCGCATGAATGCCGACACCAGCATCGACATCATGGTGCGCCACATCGATTCGCTACTGCAGGCGCTGGGCGAGGACGGCGTCGGCCTGGGTTCCGATTTCGACGGCGCGATGATCCCGGCCCCCATCGGCGACGTCGCCGGCCTGCCCAAGTTCATCGACGCGCTAGCCGCGCGTGGCTTTGGCCGCGCGCTGATCGAGAAGATCGCCTACCGGAACTGGTTGAGCGTGCTGGAGCGCACCATAGGGTGAAGCGCGCCTACTGGTCGTAGCCGATGCGCTTCAGCCATTCCTTGCCGACGCCGCGGTCGCGGATGATCGGCAAGGGATTTTCCGCATCGAGCCGGGCACAGATGCGGTAGACCTCCAGCGTCTCGGCATTCATCTCGCCGCGCTTGAAGAAGAACATCGCCGCTGCATAACGGGTGCGGCCGGACCACATATCGCCCAGCGGCGTGTTGACCAACTGCCACTGCTCGGCGGCTTCCGTCGCCGTGTCGGAATCTTCCGCTGCGCTCGGCATCTCAGAAATCCGCCGGGGGATTGGCTGTGCGGCGGTCGAGCTTGATGAAGGGACGCGGCACCACCTTCGCCTTCTTCATCAGCTTCTGGTACTGCAGCTCGCGCATGGCGTAAATCTCGACCCAGAGGTCGTCGACGATCGTGTCGCCATAGGGCCGCTGCAAGGAGGCAAGCGCGATGTTGCGCTTGGCCATGGGCGACCACATCGCCGCACTGACCAGCCCAACCTCGTGGCTTTTGCGGTAGTAGACGATGGCATGCTCGGCCGGGATGTTGCCTTCGATCTCCAGCCCGACCAGCACATGGTGCAGCTTTTTCCTGGCCCGGGCCTCGAGGATGGCGCGGCGGCCGTTGAAGTGCCCTTTCTCGGGATCGACCATGAAACCAAGGCCGATCTCGTCGGGCATGCGCAGGCGGTCGGCGCGGATGGCGTGCTCGGAGGCGGTGAAGTCGGCATTGGCGACGATGAGGCCGGCTTCCAGCCGGGCGCGGTTCAGCGCCGTGTAGCCGATCGCGCGGATGCCGCGCAGCTCGCCCGCCGCCATCAGCCGGTCCCAGAGGCTCAGCGCCTTGTCGGCCGGCACGAACAGTTCGTAGCCGAGATCGCCGGTGAAGCCGGTGCGCGAGATGGTGATGGTGGCGCCATCATGCGCGAACTCGGCGAGGTCGAAGATCTTCAGCCGCTCGACTCCGGCGAAGCCCGCGTCGCGCAGGATGGCGAAGGAGGTCGGGCCCTGCAGCGCCAGCCCGGCGACCGCTTCGGTCTCTTCCTCGACGCTCACCTCATAGCCGATGGCGCTGTCGAGCAGCCAGGGCAGATGCCGTTCCTGCGAGCACAGCCGGAAGCGCGTGGACGACAGTCGGAAGAGCGTGCCGTCGTCGAGCACGAAACCTTCGTCGTCGCACCAGGCGGTGTAGTGGACGCGGCCTGGTTTCAGCTTCGTCACATCGCGCAACGTGACGCGGTCGAGATAGGCCTCGGCGTCCGGGCCTTCGATCCGGTACTTGGTCATCGGCGAGATGTCGAACAGCGCCGCCTGGCTGCGGATGGCGAAATATTCGAGCTCCTCGTCCCACAACGAATGCGGCGCGCGGTAGCCGGCCCAGCTGTACCAATCCTGCTTCAGACCCAGCGCGTCAATGCGCGGCTGGAACGGCGTGCCGAGCCGCAGCGTGCGGAAATGGGATTGCGCTGCGCTGCGCGCGGACTTGATTTTCACATGACGATTCATGACGGCGTTCCTTCGCGCCCCCCTCTGTCCTGCCGGACATCTCCCCCACAAGGGGGGAGATTGGCAGTCGTCCCAGCTTTCGCCAATCGCCAACGTTGCAAGAGGTGAGCCGGGCGGGCGGACAGCTGATCTCCCCCCAAGTGGGGGAGATGGCCGGCAGGCCAGAGGGGGGCGCCGTAGAGCGCTGCGTTTGTGAATAGCGAAATCATCCTCATGCCCTCATAGCGATGATGCGGCGCGCGGCGTTGAGGCCGGGCGCGCCGGAGATGCCGCCGCCCGGATGCGAACCGGCGCCGGCCAGGAACAGGCCTTCGAGCGGCGTGTCGTAGCCCGACCAGCCGGAGACCGGCCGCGACATCAGCATCTGGTCAGCCTGCAGTTCGCCGTGGTGCCAGTGGCCGCCGGGCATGCGGTAGCGCGCCTCGATGTCAGCCGGGGTCAGCAACTCGGCATGGCGCACCGTCGCGCCGATCCCTGGCGCATAGGCTTCAAGCTGCGCCATGATCGCCTTGAGGAAGTGCGGCTTGCCGGCGGTCCAGCCCTGTTTCAGCGCGTAGGGCGCGTATTGCACCACGGCCGAGAGCACGCAGGCGCCGGACGGCGCGAGCGATTGATCGGCAAGGCTGGGCAGCGTGATCTCCATCACCGGCTCGGGCGAGAACTCACCATATTTGGACGGGTTGAAGGCGCACTCGACATGATCGGGCGAGGGCGCGATGACGAGGCGGCCCTTGTGGCCGGCGGCATCGACGCCTGTGAATTGCGGCGGCCGGTCGAGCGCCAGATGCAGCTTGGCCGCATCACCCTTCATGCGGATATTCTTCACCTTGCGCAGGAAGCCGGTATCGACCTCGCGCGGGCCGACGAGGTCGAGGATCGTCGTCGCCGGATTGATGGCGGAAACGACGGTCCTGGCGCGCAGCGTCTCGCCTTTCTGCGTGACGACGCCGACGGCGTGGCCCTTTTCGACGATCACCTTGGCGACCGGCGAGACCGGGCGGATCATAACGCCAGCCTTCTCCGCAGCGGAGCGGATGGCGTCGACGACGGCGCCCATGCCACCTTTCGGCTGTATCTGCGCCCCGGCGAGGCCACCGATCTCGCCGGCCAGCCTATAATACAGCCCGAGCAGCGAGGTCGGCGAGCGCGGCCCGAGGTGACTGCCCAAGGTCGCATCGAAGGCGAGCAGGCCCTTCAGCCTGTCGTCCGAGAGCTGCTCGTCGAGCAGGTCATAGACGTTCATCAGAAGCAGGCGCAGGAAATCACGCATGTCTTCCTTGCCGAGCTTCTTCAGCGCCAGCGCGGTCTGGCCAAGCCCGGTCATTTCGGCGAGCGACATGCCGCCGAGATCGGGCGGCCGGCGCGACAGAAAGGGTTTCAGGATGCCGGCATAGCGCAGCAGCTGCGCGCGCAGTTCCTTCCAAGCCGACTGCTCCGACGGGCTGGCGCCGGTCAGCACCTCGCCATAGGCGCCGTGCAGCACCAGCGGACCATCCTTCGACAGCGCGACCGAGGGCACGAAATCGCCGCGCTCGACCTTGAGGCCATGGCGCTCCAGCTCCAGCGTCTTCATCACATCGGGATGCAGGCGGTTGAGCAGATGGGCGACCGCCGAGACGCGAAAGCCCGGCGCGAACTCCTCGGTGCGCGCCGCGCCGCCGATTTCGTTGCCGGCCTCGAGCAACAGCACCTTGCGGCCGGACCTCGCCAGCGTGGCGGCCGCGACGAGGCCGTTATGGCCGCCGCCGATGACGATGGCATCCCAGTTCAAATCAGATGACGTCATGGGCGGGGCTCATATGCAGGGTTGGCTTGGCGAGATCGCGCAGGATCTCGGCGGCGGCGTTGCGTCCGGGCGCGCCCATGACGCCGCCGCCGGGATGAGTGGAGGAGCCGCACATATAGAGCCCGCCGACCGGCGAGCGATATTGCGCGTAGCCCGGCACCGGGCGGTTGAAGAGCAGCTGGTCGAAGGTGAGCTCGCCCTGGAAAATGTTGCCCTCGGTGAGGCCGACCTCGGCCTCGATCTCGCGCGGCGTGCGCACTTCCATATGGACGATGCGGTCGCGGAAGCCGGGCGAGTAATCGGCGATCTGGGAAATCACGCTTTCGGCGAAGCCGTCGCGGTCGGCAGCGGTCCACTCGCGTCCGTCGATCTTGGGCGGCGCGTATTGCACGAAGCAGCTCATGAAATGCTTGCCCGGCGGCGCCATGGTCGGATCGAGCGTGGTCGGGATCATCATGTCGAGGAAGGGATCGGCCGACCAGCGTCCGGCCTTCCAGTCGTCATAGGCGCGCTCCATGCGCTCGATGGAATCGGTGAAGTGCATGTCGGCGCGATAGACCGGCGAATCCTTGGGCAGAGCCGGGAATTCGGGCAGCGAATCCAGCGCGATGTTGACCTTGCCGGACGAGCCGCGGATTTTGAAATTGCGGACGCGGCGCAGGAAAATGTCGGGCAGTTCCTTCTCCTCGACAAGCTTCAGGAAGGTTCGCTTCACGTCGGCGTTGGAGATGACGAGCTTGCCGAAGATCTCCTCGCCGCCGGCGAGCACGACACCCTTGGCCTTGCCGCTTTTGATCAGCACATGGTCGACCTCGGAGCCGGTGCGGATGGTGCCGCCCGAGGCCTTGAAGGATGCGGCCAGCGCCTTGGTCACGGAGCCCATGCCGCCGCGCGCATAGCCCCAGGCGCCGACGGAACCGTCGACCTCGCCCATATAGTGGTGGAGGAGCACATAAGCCGTCCCGGGCGACATCGGGCCGAGCGCGGTGCCGATGATGCCGGAGATCGCGAAGTTCGCCTTGATGACGTCGGTCTCGAAATACTCGTCGAGGAAATCCGAGATCGACATCGTCCAGAAGCGCAGGGTCAGTACCATCTCCTCGGCGGTGAGACCGGCGAACTTCTTGCCGAGATAGAGCAGTTCGCCGAGGTCGCGCGGCCTGAAGCTGGTCGGGTCGGGCGCGGTGCGCATCAAGAGCGGCTGGATGAAGCGGCACTGCCTGGTGACATCGCGCGAATAGCGGTCATAGGCCTCGGCGTCGCGCTTTGAAAAGCGCGCAAACTCGCGGCGGTGCGCATCATGATCGCGATAGTTGGCGAGGTAGTCGCCGTCGCGCGTGAACACCGCGCCGCCTTCATAGGAGATCACCTGCAGGCCGAAGCGCGGCAGCTCCAGATCGCGCATGATCTCGGGCCGGAACAGCGAGCAGACATAGGAGCAATTCGAGTAGAGGAAGCCCGGCGTCAGCTCGCGGCTGGTGGCCGCGCCGCCGACCCAGTCGTTCTTCTCGACCACCAGCACATCCAGCCCGGCGCGCTGCAGGTAACAGGCGTTGACCAGCCCGTTATGGCCGCCGCCGATCACGATCGCGTCCCATGCCTTCATCTGCGCTCAACCTCCATCCGCCGCCCTAACTTCTTGTTTTTATGCAATTCCGGCTGGAAACCCGCTTCACACTTTTCCCGGGATTGCTCGGTGCTGTCTGTTCCCCGATTTCTCGAATTTGGCACGGATCACGGTTTTTTGTCCAGCCATATTGAATGAATGTTCAACAAATGGTGTTGCGTTTTCCCGTTGATGCGCTAGGCTTTGCCTTGATTTCTGGGGACTGATCCACATCGGCACTTGGGGTTGAAGATCCGATGATCGAGACGGCTGACACCGAGCCGGAGTATGACGACACGGCCATTCGCTTCCTCGAAGCGCTGTGGGGCGAGGGCTACCTGTCGCCGGGCGGTCCGGACGAGGTCGACCGCGTGGTCGAAGGCCTCTCGCTCAAGGGCAAGACGATCCTCGATATCGGCTGCGGCGCCGGCGGCATCACGCTTCATCTGGTCGCGAGGCACGGCGCTGCTCATGCCACCGGCTTCGATGTCGAGAAGCCGGTGATCGAAACGGCGAGGCGAGGGGCGGCCAGGCAAGGCCTCGAGCGCCGCGTCAGCTTCGTCCAGGCGCCGCCCGGGCCGCTGCCTTTCACCGACGCTTCCTTCGACGTCGTCTTCTCCAAGGACGCGCTGCTGCATGTGCCGGACAAGGACGCGCTGTTTTCCGAGATCTTTCGCGTGCTCAGACCCGGCGGGGTGTTCGCGGCATCGAACTGGATGATCGGGCATGACGGCGAGCCGTCGCCTCAGATGAAGGCCTATGTCGCGGCCGAAGGGCTCTCCTTCGCCATGGCCTCGCCGGCGCGCTACGCCGAGGCGATGCGGCGCGCCGGCTTCACCGACATCACCGTCCGCGACCGCAATCCATGGTATCGCGAGGTGGCGCGGTAGGAACTCGCCCGGCTGAAAGGACCGCTCTACGCCCGGGCCGCGGCGGCGGTCGGCGCGGCCTATGTCGACAAGAACATCAAGACCTGGGAGGCAATGCAGAAGGTGCTTGACAGTGGCGAGCACCGCCCCACTCATCTGCGCGGTTGGAAGCCGGTCGGATAGCCGGCAATGCTGGAGACCGTCACACCCATGAAGACTGCAGCGGCGAGCGATGCTCTCTCCGAAACGGCGCAAAAGGGCGAGGCCGAAAAGCGCGGCCGCAAGGCTTCGAAAGAGGTCAGGCAACTGCAGCTGATCGAGGCGACGATCGATTCACTGGCCAAGCGCGGCTATGCCGAAACGACGATGGCGGATGTGGCCGACGGCGCCGGCCTGTCGCGCGGCATCGTCAACTTCCATTTCGAGAGCAAGGAAAAGCTGCTCATCGCCACGCTGCAGCATATGTATGACGAGTATTCGGCGCATTGGCGCACATCCCTGCAGAAGGCCGGCGACGATCCGGCAAGGCAGCTGCAGCAACTGGTCTGGGCCGATTTCGACCGCTCGATCTGCAACAAGCGCAAGCTCGCCGCCTGGCTTGCCTTCTGGGGCGAAGCCAAATCGCGGCCGACCTATCAGGCGCTGAGCAGTTCGCGCGACGCCTATTACCAGCAGGTCTTCATCGATCTCTGCGCGACGCTCAAGGCAAGTGGTGGCTACAGCTACGAACCGCAGGTCATAGCGCTGGCGCTGTCGGCGATGCTCGAGGGCCTTTGGCTGCGGCTGATGATGGGGACGGAGGACACCACGCGCGAGACAGCCTTGCAGGCGGCCAACGCATTTTTGGCCGCCGCTTTTCCGAAGCACTACGGGTAGCAACAGCCGGCCAGCAAGACCGGTATGAATCAAAAAACCAAAAGAGGATGGAACAACATGAGAAAACTTAGCCGACGCCTGACTTTGACATTAGCGCTTGGCGGCGCGCTCGCGGCTTCGGCGGCGGCGTTCGCCGTCGCCGCCGACAAGGACCTGATCGTGTTCGACTGGTCCGGCTACGAGGATCCGAGCTTCCACGGCAAATATGTCGAGAAGAACGGCGACTCGCCGACCTTCGCCTTCTTCGGCGACGAGGACGAGGCGTTCGAGAAGGTGCGCTCCGGCTTCAAATCCGATCTCGGCCATCCCTGCTCGCAGAGCGTGGTGAAGTGGCGCGAGGCGGGCCTGCTGCAGCCGCTCGACACCTCGAAGATCGCCGGCTGGAAGGACCTCAATCCCGGCATCATGGCGATGAAGGATCTCGCCACCACTTCCGACGGCAAGGCCTGGTTCATGCCGTGGGACTGGGGCGATACCCAGCTGACCTACAACTCCGACAAGATCGCTGAGAAGGACGTGCAGTCGCTGAAGGTGTTCGCCGATCCGAAGTACAAGGGAAGGGTCTCGATCGGCGACAATGTCGACGACGCCTATGCGCTGGCCAGCCTCGCCATCGGGCTCAAGGACTGGACCAAGATGACCGACGACCAGTTCAAGCAGGCGTCCGACTTCCTGCGCCAAGTGCACAAGAACGTCCGCTCCTACTGGACCGACACCACCGACATCGTGCAGTTGCTCTCCGGCGGCGAGGTCGATCTTGCCTGGGCCTGGAACGATGCGACGGTACAGTCGGTGAAGGCCGGCGTGCCGATCAAGTCGAAGAAGGACACCGACGAGGGCATCTCGACCTGGGTGTGCGGCTATGTGCTGTTCAAGGACGCGCCAGGCAACATCGACAAGGCCTATGACTATCTCAACGCCGTCAACGATCCGGAAGTCGCGAAGGTGCTGGTCAAGGATTGGGGTTACGGACAGGCCAACGCCAAGGGCATGGCCGGTGTCGACCCGGCGATCCTGAAGGAAAAGGGCTACGACGATGTCGGCAAATTCGTCGACAAGACGCTGTTCCAGCAGCCGTTGCCCTCCGAGCTCAAGCTGAAGATGATCGCCGAGTTCGAGAAGATCAAAGCCGGCTATTGAGCTCTGTCTTGGGGTCTCGCCTGCTCCGCATCAAAGCGGAACGGGCGGGCTCGTCAAAGCCTCGCAATTCTCCTAACCTCCCCTCATGCGTCCGCGATGGGGGAGTTTTCGCGCCATGACATCCATGCTTCGCCGCCTTGCCTTGGCCGCCGTCGTCACCGTCGGCGCGGGTGTTGCCTATGCGCTTGCCGAAGGTGGCGGCGGCGACCTCGTCGTCTTCGACTGGTCGGGCTACGAGGATCCGCTGCTGCATCCGGCCTATACCGCCAAATACGGCGCCGAGCCGACCTTCTCTTTCTTCGGCGACGAGGACGAGGCCTTCGAAAAGATGCGCGCCGGCTTCAAGGCCGACGTCGCGCATCCCTGTTCGCAGAGCGTGGTGAAGTGGCGCGAGGCCGGCCTGCTGCAGCCGCTCGATACCTCCAAGATCGCCGGCTGGAAGGATCTCAACCCAGGCATCATGGCGATGAAGGATCTGGCGACGACATCCGACGGCAAGGCGTGGTTCATGCCGTTCGACTGGGGCAACACCTCGCTGCTCTACCGTACCGACAAGGTCACCAAGGACGAGGCGCAGTCGCTGAAGATCTTCGCCGATCCCAAATTCAAGGGCCGCGTCACCATCGGCGACAATGTCGACGACGCCTATGCGCTGGCGAGCCTGGTCATCGGCCTGAAGGACTGGACCAAGATGACGGACGAGCAGTTCAAGCAGGCGTCCGCCTTCCTGCGCGGCGTGCATAAGAACGTCCGCTTCTACTGGACCGACGATACCGACCTCAACCAGGCCTTCACGGGCAACGAAGTCGACCTGGTCTGGGGCTGGAACGAGACCTATGTGACGTTGAAGGGCCAGGGCATGCCGATCGCCATGAACCGCGACACCAAGGAAGGCATCTCGACCTGGGTGTGCGGCTATGTGCTGCTCAAGGATGCGCCGGGCAAGCTCGACCAGGCCTATGATTTCCTGAGCGCCGTCAACGCGCCGGACGTTTCGGAGTATATGGTGAAGACCTTCGGCTACGGTCACGGCAACAGCGCGGGCATGGCGGCGATGGACCAGAAGCTGCTGACCGAACGCGGCTTCGACAATCTCGACAAGTTCCTCGACAAGACGCTGTTCCAGCAGCCGATAGCGCCGGACCTGAAGCAGCGCATGGTCGCCGAGTTCGAGAAGATCAAGGCCGGCTATTGAGCAGCACCATTGAGAGAACCGATGTCGTCATCGTCGGCGCCGGATTCACCGGCCTGTCGGCGGCGCTTGAGTTGAAGCGCGCCGGCATCGATTTCCTTGTGCTGGAAGCGCGCGACCGCGTCGGCGGGCGGGCGGAAGCCAGGCCAAACGGACTTGGCGAACTCATCGACAGCGGCGGCCAATTCCTGTGCCAGGACATGCCTGAGTTGATGGCGCTGGCCAAGGCGCGCGGCAAGACCTTCGTCGAGACCTATATCGAAGGCGAGTTCATCACCCATCCGTGGATGTCGGCAGAGGAAGCCGAGCGGACCTATCAGGTCGCGATGGCGATCCGTGAGCGCATGAACAGGATCGAGCCGGACGATGCCTCGATCGCCGGGCTGACCGTGGCGACATGGCTCGAGCGCCAGAAGGATACGGCCGACGCCAAGGCCGCGTTCCGGTCGATGATCGAGGGGCTGTGGTGCCTGGCGCTGGACAAGGTGCCGCTTTGGTACCTGATCGACAACGACCGTCGCATCACCAATGAGGTGTTCGAGCTGCAGTATTTTCTGCGCGAGACCATGCAGTCGCTGGCCGACGATCTGGCCGGCGATCTCGCCGGCCGGCTCCGGCTCGGCGAAGCCGCGACGCGGATCGAGCGTGGGCCGCGAGGCGTTCGCGTGATCTCGGCCCGCGGCGTCATCGAAGCGCGCTCGGCGCTGCTTGCCCTGCCGCCGGCGACGGCCGCGAAACTCGACTTCGCGCCTGCCTTGCCTGCCGAGCTTGCAAAGGCGCTAAGCGTCTGGGAAAGCGGCTCGGTGATCAAGATCCTGGTGCGGTATGCCAGCCCGTTCTGGCGCGAGCGGGACCTGTGCGGCATGGTCATGTGGCGCGACCAGGCGGGGCTGTTCGCCTGCGACGCCAGCACAGATGCCGACCATGCCGCTCTGATCGTCTTTGTCGGCGGGCCTCTGGCTCTGCGCTGGCATCCGCTCGATGAGACGGCATTGCGCGCGGAGGTCACTGCGCGGCTCGTGGAGGCGCTTGGCCCACAAGCCGCCGACATTCTCGATTTCAGCGCGCGTGACTGGACGCATGACCGCTGGAGCGGCGGCGCCTATAGCGACCTCATCGTCGATGTAACCGCGCGCGATGCCGAGCGCACCATCCTCGCCGGCGCGCCGCCCGTGTATATCGCCGCTTCGGAAGTCTCGCCGTCTTTCCCCGGCTACGTCGAGGGCGCGATCGTCGCTGGCCGCATTGCGGCCGGCAAAATTCAGTCGGCCATCGCCACCAGCGCCTCAGGGTCGTAGCCGAGACGGATCGAGGTGCCGACCGGGATGTCGTCGGCGCCGAAATCGTTGGTCTCGGTCACCGAGAGCGGCTTTTCCAGCCCTGGTATCTCGACGATCAGGTGCGTGATCTCGCCGAAATAGTGGCGCTCGACGACTTTGCCGGCGACTTCGAATTTCGCCGCCGCATTGTCCCATAGGACGCGCAGCCGTTCCGGGCGGATGCCCAGTGTCGCATTGCCGCCATTGCGCACGAAGGCCTTCGGCTTGTCGGTCTTCACACGGCCGAAACCGAGCGTGTCGAGCACCAGCGAAGCGCCGTTCTCCTCGACGATCTCGGCCTTGACGAAGTTCATGCCGCCAAGGAAGTCTGCGACCTGGCGGTTGATCGGGCGCTGGTAGATCTCCTTCGGCGAGGCGACCTGGGCGATACGGCCGCCGAACATCACCGCGATGCGGTCCGACATCGCCAAGGCCTCGTACTGGTCGTGGGTGACCAGCACGAAGGTGATACCGACCGCCTGTTGCAACCGGCGCAATTCGACCTGCATCTGCTCGCGCAGCTTCTTGTCCAGCGCCGAGAGCGGCTCGTCGAGCAGCAGCACCTTGGGCCGCATGACCAGCGCGCGGGCGAGCGCGACGCGCTGGCGCTGACCGCCGGAGAGTTCGGTGGCGCGGCGCTTGCCGAGGCCGGTGAGCGACACCTGCGCCAGCGCTTCCTCGACACGGCGCTTTTCCTCGCCGGCCCCGAGCTTGAGGCGCTTCAGGCCATAGGCGACATTCTGCTCGACATCGAGATGCGGGAAGATCGCGTAGCTCTGGAACACCATGTTGGTTGGCCGGCGGTTGGCGGGGATGCCGTCCATCGGCTGGCCGTCGACGGCGATTGAGCCGCTCGTCGGCGTATCGAAACCGGCGATCATGCGCAGCAATGTCGTCTTGCCGCAGCCGGAGGGACCGAGCAGCGAGAAGAACTCGCCCTCCCGGATCGCGAGCGAGGCATTGTCCAGCGCCTTGAACGACCCATAGCTGCGCGTAACGTCGCGGATATCGATCATCGTGCGATCCGACTGTGTGCGCTCGGACTGGACCCGCTCAAGCATAGAGGCCTCCCTCATTCTGGGTGCGTCTCGCCGCGCGGCGGCGCAGGATTTCGGCAATCGTCATCAGCACGAAGGACGCAAAAAGCAGCAAGGTGCCAAGCGCCAGCACGCCTGGGAGCTTGGCCGCGAAACGCAGCTGGCCCCAGATGTAGATCGGCAGCGTCGCCTCGGTGCCGGTGAGGAAGAAGGCGATGATGAACTCGTCCAGCGAGATGGTGAAGCAGACCAGCAGGCTGGAGATGATTGCCGGCGCGACCATCGGCAGCGTCACGCGCCGGAAGGTGCCGAAGGCGCTCTCGCCGAGATCGGCGGATGCCTCCTCGAGGCTGCGGTCGAAACCTTCGAAGCCGGAGGTCAGCACCGTCATCGAATAGGGGATGCAGACCAGCACATGGCCGAGCACGACGGTGAACAGCGACAGGCTGAGGCCCAGCTGCAGCATGACCAGCAGCATCGAGATGGCGACGATCACTTCCGGCAGCACCAGCGGCGCCATGATCAGGCCGTTGATGGTGCGCCGGCCGGGATAGCGGTAGCGGGTGATCGAACGGGCGGCCAGGATGCCGAGCACCGTCGACAGGATCGAGGCGGAGACGCCGACGATCAGGCTGTTCCAGGTGGCGTCGATCAGCGCCGGCGTTTTCGGCAGGTCCTCGTACCAGTGCAGCGTGACGCCGGAGAGCGGGAACTTTGGGGTCGCCGCCGTGTTGATCGAAAAGATCGGCAGGAAGATCACCGGCAGATAGAGGAAGAGGATGTAGAGGCCGGCATAGCTCGACAGCCAGCTGGGCAGGAAACGTCTGATCGCCGTCATCGCGCCAGCCTCTGGAGAGCCCGGATGATCAGCACCGTGGCGCCGGCCATCAACGAGACGATGACCATGGTGGTGACCGAGAGTGCCGCGCCCAGCGGCCAGTTCGACGCCTTGCCGAACTGCGCCTGGATGGCATTGGCGATCATGACGCCGTCCTTGCCGCCGACGAGCTTGGGCGTGACATAGTCGCCGACGGTCGGGATCATGACGATCAGCGCCGCCGAGATGACGCCCGGCACCGACAGCGGCAAGGTCACGCGCAGGAAGGAGCGCAGCGGCCCGTCGCCGAGATCGGTCGCCGCCTCGACCAGCGTGCGGTCGACCTTTTCGAGCGACACGAAGATCGGCAGGATGGCGAAGGTCGCCCAGGCGTGGGTGAGCGTGATGATGACGGCGCTCGAATTATACAGCAGCGCCGTCGACGGCTCGTCGATGATGCCCAGCCCCATCAGCCCGGAATTGAGCACGCCATTGTAGCCGAGGATCACTTTCCACGACATCACGCGCAGCAGGTAGCTGGTCCAGAACGGGATGGTGATGAGGAACAGCCACAGGCTCTTGTGGCGGCCGCCGTGGAAGGAAATGAAATAAGCGATCGGGTAGGCGAGCACCACGGTCAGCAGGCTGACCGTCAGCGAGATGTAGAGCGAGCGCCAGAGCAGGTCGCGGTAGATCGGCTCGGTCAGCGCGATCCGGTAATTCTCCAGCGTGAATGTATGGTCGATGGTGAGATAGTTCTGCGTCCAGAAGGAATGCGCAATGACGACCAGGATCGGCAGGACGAGGAGAATAAGGGCGTAGACGAAGGTCGGGCTGATCAAGGCAAAGCCCTGGACGGCTTCCGATTGCAGAAGGGGACTTCGTCTCATTCCCGCCACGCGCAGCGGGGGCGACCCTTCCGCAGCCGCCGTCATTGCAACGCTCCGGGCGCAATTTCAGTAGCTGGCTCGAACTGTCCCGCCATGCGGCCTTCCCATTGGTGACGCCGGCCGCCTGTTCCCGATTTTTGCTGGAACGCGATGGCTCCGTGGCTTGCCGGCTTTCTTTCATCATGAGCGTATCCGCCGATTGAAATCAAGCGATATTTCTGCAATATTGATTGAACGGACATTCAAAATGAAGTGATGAAAGCACGAAATTCCATGGTTTTCCGCGTCGTTTGATGTGCGACAAAATTTCTGCAACCCGATGATGTGAGGCGAAGATGGCGGCTCAAAGCAAGATCAAGGCAAGCGAACTCATCGAGCCTGGCGATGACGATGCGGTCGAGCTCGCCAAGCGCCATCTCGTCCAGCCCTGGCCCTATGCCGGCTCGGTCGGCGACGAGGCTCGTACGCTGATCGGCGAGGGCGACGGCATCTACATCACCGACGCCTCCGGCAAGCGGCTGATCGACGGTCCGGCCGGCATGTGGTGCATCAATGTCGGGCATCGCCGCGAGGAGCTGGCCAGGGTCATGTACGACCAGGCGATGGCACTCTCCTACAACACGCCCTGGTACACGATGAATGCGCCGTCAGCCGAGCTTGCACGTCGCATCGCAGATGCCGCTCCCGGCGACCTCAGCCACACCTTCTTCACCACCGGCGGCTCGTCGGCGGTGGAGACGGCGCTGCGCTTCATGCAGTTCTACAACAATGTGCGCGGACGGCCGGAGAAGAAGCTGATTCTCAGCCGCGGCGGCGCCTATCACGGCTCGACCTATCTGTCGGCCTCGCTGAACGGTCGCCCGCGCGATCACGACTGGATGGATGGCGCCGGCGATCTGGTGATCAAGCTTTCCTCGCCCGATCCGTTCCGCCGGCCGAAGGATATGAGCGTTGCCGCCTTCACCGATTTCCTGGTCGACCAGTTCCGCGACACGATCGTGCGCGTCGGCGCCGACCGAATCGGCGCCTTTGTCGGCGAGCCGGTGCAAGCCTCGGGCGGCGTCATCGTGCCGCCGGACGGCTATCTGAAGCGCATCCGCGAGATCTGCCGCGACAACGACATCCTCTATGTCTCGGACGAGGTGGTGACCGGCTTCGGACGGCTCGGCCACGTCTTTGCTTCCGGCGACGTGTTCGGCATCGACCCCGACATGATCACCTTCGCTAAGGGCGTCACCTCAGGCTATTTCCCGCTTGGCGGCGTCGTCATCTCGGAGCGGCTGCTGGAACAGCTGCGCCGCTCCAACCATCCCGACGCGCTGTTCGGCCATGGCCTCACCTACACCAGCCATCCGATCGGCTGCGCGGTGGCGCTGAAGAATCTCGATCTGCTGGAAGAGGGCGTGCTTCAGCACACCCGCGATATCGCGCCCTATTTCCAGGCGCAGCTGAAGACGCTGGAAGAGCTGCCGCTGGTCGGCGAGGTGCGCGGTCTCGGCCTGATGGGCTGCGTCGAATGCGTCGCCGACCGCGAGAGCAAGGACCCGCTGCAGCTCGACAAGAACGTCGGAAAACGCATCGACGCGCATTGCCACGAGCTCGGCCTTCTGGTGCGGCCGCTGATCAACATGTGCGTGATGTCGCCGCCGCTGATCATCAGCCGCGAGCAGGTCGACGACATGGTGGCGATCCTGCGCGAGGGGATTTCGCGGACGATGGATGATCTGAGGAAAGAAGGGGTCTGGCGGGGGTGAGGGTTCTTCCTTCTCCCCGTTTCACGGGGAGAAGGTGCCCAACGGGCGGATGAGGGGCGGCGCTGACATTGGCGATCGGCCGTGCTTGAGGGAACTCATCCGTCTGTGGTGACAAACTCGCTGGTCGGCGCAGCGCCGGTTTGCAAGATTTCAGTCTGACGATAGCCCTCCGAGGTTGACGGCGAGCCAATCGCGAAGCGCTGGCGCCGCCCCTCATCCGCCCTTCGGGCACCTTCTCCCCGTGGAACGGGGAGAAGGAAGGAGGCTAACCCCTCGACCTCAGCGCGTCGTTCAGCCCCCACATGTCCTTTTCCTCCGGCGCCGTCTCCAGATTGAGCACCGGGACCTGCCCGCGCAGGTGGTCGTGGTGGGTGCGCACGCCATATTCGAGGTCGGAGAGATAAAAACCCTCGAAGGCTTCCGACAGCATGGATTCGTTCGACCAGACCGAAAGCTGGACGTCCTCGTTCATGGTGTCGCGGTCGATGCGGTAGGCGAGGTAGCGCGCCGCAGCTTGTTCGCGCGTCTCGTCCTTGTAGCGGTAGACCGCGCCGCGCAGCAGCGTCTCGCCGGTGGACAACGGGAACTCCTGATAGAACTGCACGGATTCCGGCATGATCGACAGCGCGTTGTTGGGGAAGATGCCGTAATAGATCCAGGCCTTGCGCAGATGCTCCGGCAGATGCGTCGCGGCGGGCGCCAGCTTGATATACTCGCGCACGCTCCAGCGCCGTCCGGCATGCGGATTGTAGGTGGCGAAGGACCGCGACACGCCGTTGATGAAGGGCTCGTCGAAATAGGTCGCGCCATAGAGGTCCTGCAGCGCCGGATGCGCCATGGCGACGTGGTAGCCTTCATTGTCGACGTCGCGCACCGACTTCCAGTTGACCGGCGATTTCTGCGTCCAGATACCCCAGGACGGCACCATGTCGGCGACATTGTAATGCGCCATCTCGGCTTCGATCGGCTTCAGCAGCTCGGCGACGGAGGGCTGCGGACCGCCCTTGCGGAAGCGGATGAAGATGAAGCCCATCCAGATTTCGAGGTCGAGCGGCATCAGGCCGAACTCGGTCTTGTCGAGCTCGGGGAAAGAGCGGGGGCGCGCGGCGCCGCGTAGCGTGCCGTCGAGATTATAAACCCAGCCATGGAACGGGCAGACCAGCGCGTTCTTGCAACTGCCTTGACTGTCGGCGACGACGCGGCTGCCGCGGTGGCGGCACATGTTGTTGAAGGCGCGCACGACGCCGTCCTTGCCGCGCACGATCAGCGCGCGCTCGCCGATGACGTCCATGGTCAGATAGTCGCCTGGATTCGGCACGTCGGAGACATGGCCTGCGATCTGCCAGTGATTGCGAAAGACATATTCCTTCTCGAGCTCGAGAAGCGCGTTGGAGTGATAACTCCACCCCGGCAAACCCCGCCGGTCCCAATCGTTGGGGATCGCCACGTCACGGAGGTGCGGGTTCATGGGAATGCTCTTCTTTTTGTTGAATACTCATTCAATATAAACATATTTTTCTTTGAAATGCAATGGTTTGTGAGAAAATGGAAATTTCGTGACGACGAGCTCAGGCTTGCCTAAGCCGGAAAAATCCCGGAAAATCCGGGCCTTAATCGAGGAAGCGAAACAGTGATTCCGTGCGCGGATCGCCACTTCGGAGAAGGCCTGTTTCGATGTCTCTCAGGCGGGCGGTAGCCCTCGATTCAGTGTGTGCTTGTGTGACGCGGCTTACAGTTCGCTTCGTGTAACAGGCGCATATGTCCCCGCGACCAGCTTCGACAGCCATCGAATGGTTGCGGCAGGGCGAGAGGCCAACGCCCTACGCCTGTTTCAATCTTGTTACACAGGCACTTGTCGCAATCATTCGGCTGTTACCTGGCGCGATTAAGTTCGTTTCATAGCCAAAAAGAAAGATAATGAAGGGAACAATCCGATGTTCGCGAAAGTCCGCATTGCCGATGCCAACCGTCGCCTGCATGGCCCGGAGCGCAATGATCGCCGGCCGAAGCTTGCATTGCGCCAGCGCGCCAGCGACCATCCAATGGCGATGTTCATGCTGATCGGCGCCTGTGCCTTCGCCGGCATGCTGGTTGCTCCCGCCTCCGGACCTGCTTTCGCCTCGATCAATCCGCCGGCCAATGTCGTCGAGGGCGCGCAGACCACGCTCAGGACCGCCCGCCTGCCGGAACGCTCGATCGACTTTGCCTGCAAGGGCCAGAATTGGGGCGCCGAGAGCGTCGATTGCTTGCGCGCCATCGCCGAGCAGTCCGGCCAGCACCGGGAGCGCGCGATACGCATGATCGCCAACGCCGCGCCGCTCACCAACACGCCGAACGTTTTTTAAGTCCTCCCCTGAGCGCACCCTCCTGCGCTCCAGTCAGGCTCCCGCCGCGAAGTCGGTCGGGAGCCTCTTTTTTTTCGGCTCTGTCGGTATTCAGGTGAGGCCGGCCTGCGAAGGGTAGCTTCCTGCGCTTCCGGTGCTCACGTACTGAAAGTACGCTCCGCTCCGGTTCTCGGAATCCACCCTTCTCGGCTCGGCCTGACCTGAATCTCGACAGACCCTACAGCGACGCCAGAACAAGGTTCGCCGCGCCTCCTTACGAATCCCTGTTGGCTCCGCGTCAGTCCGCTCAGATGTGAGCGCCGTTGTCGGCGGCGGCCTCGTCGGCGACGGTCGAGAGGACGCCGCGGACGTCGAGGGTCGAGAACGGCTTCTCCAGGATCTGCGGCCGCTGTTGCGGTGGCAGCGCCTCGATCTCCGCCTTGGCGCCGATGAGGTCGCCGGTCACCAGCACGAAGCGCTTGGCCAGAGCGGGCTGCTGCGAGAGCAGCTCACGGTAGATCGCAATGCCGCTGATGCCCGGCATACGCAGGTCGGAAAAGACGATGTCCGGCGGCATATGTCCGGTGAGCACATCGGCGGCGGACGTCCAGCTTGCCACCACACGCGACTTCAGCCCCATCAGCTCCAGTATATCCGAAAGCGAACCCGCGACGTCGGGCTCGTCGTCGATGATCAATGCATGGCGCAACCCGCTCGAGCGCGCCGGCCCTTCACCCGCGCTTGCGGCGCCGCCGGCAATAGCCGGCAGTTGCACGACGAAGCGCGCACCGTGCGGCTCAACCTCCTCGAACCAGATATTGCCATTGTGGCGCTCGACGATCGATTTCGAGATCGACAGGCCGATGCCGGTGCCGACCCCAACTGGCTTGGTGGTGAAATAGGATTCGAAGATGCGTGAACGGATCGCCTCGGGAATGCCGGGGCCGTTGTCCTCGACGGAGAAGCCCGGATTGCCGCGCTCGTTGCGGAACGTCCGCACCTTGATGGTCCGCTCGCCGGTGATGCCGACAAGCGCGTGCTGGCTGTTGATGAGGAAATTCGCCGCCACCTGCGTGATGTGGTCGGCGTCAGCCATGGCGAGCAGCGGCCCGGTGGCGAAATCGGTGTCGATGATGATGCCGCTGGAGCGCGCGCCATAGGCGGTGACCTCGAGCGCCGAGCGCATCACCTGGTTGAGATCGGTCTCGGCCTGCTCGGTCGGGTGCAGCCGCACCATCGACAGGAAGCTCTTGACGATGCGGCCGCAGCGCTCGGCCGCGGCGCGCACCTTCTCGGCGCGCACCTTGGTCTGCGGGTCGCCGGCGAATTCATGCAGCAGCGTCGACTGCGCCACCACCACCGCCAGCGGGTTGTTGAGCTCATGCGAGACACCGGCGAGCAGCGAACCCATCGCCGCCATCTTCTCGTTCTGGTGCAGCTTCTCGCGCTGGCGGTTGATCTCTTCCTCGGCATGCAGCTTTTCGCGCAGGTCGCGGATCGAGCCGAAGATCAGCCGGCGGTCGGCGACGCGCATCTCCGTCGCGGTCAATTCGATCGGGAAGATTTCGCCGGCGGCGTTCTGCGTGACGGTCTCCAGCCGCTGGCCGACCATCGGCGCGCCGCGGCCGGCCATGTATTCGGCGCCCGAGGCGTAGCCTTTGCGGTAGTAGATCGGAACGATGGTGTTGAGCAGGTCCTTGCCGAGGATGGCGCTGCGCGGATAGCCGAACATCTTCTCGGCCGCCGGGTTGAACTCGATGATCGAGCCCGCCTCGTCGATGACGATGATGGCGTCGAGCGAGGCCTGCAGCATGGTGCGGCGGATCACTTCGCTGGCATGCGCCTCGGATGGCGAGCGCTCGATGGCGTCGCCGATGGCCAGGGCGATGATGTGCAGCGTCGCTTCTTCCTCGTCCGTCCATGCGCGCTCGGCGACGCAGTCGTTGACGGCAAGCGTGCCCCAAAGGTGACCATGCGCAAACACCGAGACCGACAGGAACGACTTGATGTTCTGCTTCTGGAAATCGGTCCGCAGGAAACCGTCGAGGTCGCGCGTGTGGCCGGAGAAGATCTTGCCTTGCCGCTCGTCCTCCTGCAGCCGCTCCAGCAGCGTGTCCGAGTTGATGATCGACTGCATGATCACCGTGGGCGATGCCAGTTCGCCACCGAAATCCGGGTCGATCCAGTAAGCGGCGACGGACTGCGCGAAGCCCTCGCCCGGCAATTCGCGCAGCCGGAAAAGGATGCCGCGCTGGCATTCCATTTTTCGGCACATCGTTTCCAGTATGCCATCCATCTCGCGCTGCCAGTCGCCCGCCTCGCGCAGGCGGCGCACGACATGGACGGCCGCCATCGCGGCACCGCCCGGACGCGAGCCGTGCATATCGGTGCGTGCTGCATCAGCAGTCATGGTCGGCCGTCTCTCGGAGCCCGCTCAACCACGTCGCGTCAATGGATAGAGCGATGAGCTTAAGCCAGTGTTTTTGATGCATGTCGTTTCCCAAAACCGCTGCGCATTTTTGGGCAACATGCATTGGGCGAGTTCAATTGCTGTCGCCGCTCGGCAGCGAGAAGATATAGCCTTCGCCGCGCACCGTGCGCAGGAATTTTGGATTGGCGGGGTCGGCCTCGATCTTCTTGCGCAATCGCATGATGCGGATGTCGACCGCGCGCGACGATTCCGGATCTTCCACGAAGCCGATGGCTTCGGAAATGGTCGCCCGCGTCAGGAGCCGGTTGACGCGGGTGAGGAAAACCTCGAGCACGTCGAACTCGCTCTTGGCCATCTCGATGACCGCACCATTGGCGCCGGTGACCAGGCGGCCGTCGAAATCGGCCTGGAAGCCGCCGAAATTCATGAAGCGGCGGTTGACGGTTTCGGCCTTCGCCGGTTGCGGCTCAGCCGGCTGCGGCACTCGGCGCAGCACGCTGCGCACCCGCGCCAGCACTTCGCGCAATTCGTACGGCTTGACGATGTAATCGTCGGCGCCGAGTTCCAGCCCGACGATGCGGTCGAGCGCGGTACCGGCGGCGGTGGCATAGATGATGCCGATCTGTGTCTTCGAGCGCAGCCAGCGGCCGAGCGACAGCCCATCCTCGCCGGGCATGGCGATGTCGAGGATGGCAATGTGGAAGGACTGCGCCTCGAACAGCGTGCGTGCCGCTGCGGCACTCTCGGCGGTGACGACGTCATAGCCGCTCGCGCCAAGATACTCGGCCACGGCCTCCCTCAGATCCGGTTCGTCCTCGACGACAATTATGCGTGCCTTCACAACGCGCTCGCTCCCGCTTTCAGTGGAAAGTAGATTGGGTATAAACATGATGTCCAGCACTCATCTCGAGTTGTCTGTGGCGGGAGTGGAGAAAATGGCCGCACGATCCGTCATTGCGCTTGTATCGGTCGCCGAAGTGGTGGCGGGCGATCTCGCCGACCATCTCGACCGACGCGGGCACGACGTGCGCCAGGCGCGCCAGCCCTGGGAGGCGGAGACGCTGCTTTCGGCCGGTGGCATCGATGTCGTGGTTGTCGGCGACGACGTCACCCAGGCCGAGGGCCGTGAACTGCTCAGGCGCTATAGCGGCCAGGGCGGGGGCGGCGAGGGCGGTCCCGACTTCATCCTGATCTGCCGGCCGCGCGACCTCGTCGACAAAGTGCTGGCGCTCGAGCTCGGTGCCGCCGATGTGATCGAAAGCCCGCTCAACGTGCGTGAGCTTGCCGCGCGTATCGGCGGCTTGCTGACCAGACGCGGCAGGGCGGCCGGGGAACTGATCGTGCTGGAGAACGCCACCGTCGACCTGCGGTCGGCCATGGTCATGCATCGCTCCGGAACGGAGGATCAGCTTTCTCCCGGGCAGGTGGCGTTGCTCAAGCTGTTTCTGGCCAGCCCGCGCAAGGTGCTGACGCGCGACGACATCATTGCCGCGGCACCCGCCGAGAATGCCGACGCTTTCGACCGTTCGATCGATTCTCGCATCGTGCGGCTGCGCCGCAAGCTCGACACCGAGACCATCACCACCATCAGGGGCGCCGGCTACCGTTTCGATCCGCCGGCGCCGCGCACCGAATGAGTTAGAGAGAAAAGGGCCGTTGAGCATCGGATCCCCCAAAGCGATGCAAACTTGGGTCCGACGCTGGCGCTCAGCGCACCACGATGACCGAGTGTCCAGTTGGAATGTCGGCGCTGGCGGTTATCTCGGTCTGGGCGCGCTCCTTGAGCAGCACCGTGGCCAGCGCGGCAAAGCCCAGCAGGCCCTGCGCGTAAAGCAGCGCGGAAAGCACGGAGGCAGCAAATCTCGTATTCATCTCGATCAATCCCCTATCTCGAAAATCGTCGGTGCTTCAGGAAACTCCCGAAGCGCCCGCGCCGCTGACGGAGCCCCCCGCTGCGGCGCGGGCCTTCGGTCCTCTCGGCAGCAAGTAGCCGGAGGGGCCGCGTGTCCTCATCAACCGAAGGCCGACCCGCCAGAGGGCCTTCAGCCGGTGGACACGCAGGCTGGAAACAATCCAGACCGTGGCGATGAACAGAGCCATGTGCAGCGTCGAAACCTCGCCGGACGTCATCGCCGCCAGCGTCGTCGCCGGGTTGCCGGCCACTGAGCCGGCGCCGCCGATCACGATCGCCGCGACACTGATCCTGAGAAACCAGGAGCGGAGGTTCGATTTCCTGCCCATTTTCGTTTGCTGATGTCTGTTCCCGTTGCGTCAAATCTGACGTCGGCCTGTATCAACATCATGCCGCCGTGGCCGCGCTTTGTTGCAGATTGGTTTCGAAAATGGCTACGTGTCTTTCATATAGGCACGAAATGAACTTTCGTTTTCGGCCTTGGCTCATTGTGCGACAGCTGACCGCCCTGCCTGGAAAGAATCCGCAGCACCGCGCCGCGAGGCTTGCTGTTAACTTTTGGAAACGAATTCGAAACAGAAACGAGTATCAAGCGAAATAGGTCTGAAACGGACGCGCCCGATAAGTGCCCCATCGAAATTGAAGCCGGACACAACGGCAAAAAACAGAGAGGGATCGTCATGCACACCGCCATTTCCGCCAAGCTCATCCATGTCACCGCCGCCGCGCTTACCGGTGCGGCGCTGCTATTCGGGGCAGGCAATGCCGCCCACGCCAATCAGATCGTCGCCACGGTTTCGCTGTCGCAGCAGGTCATGGAGGTCAGGGTCGATGGCCGGCCGACCTTCACCTGGAAGGTGTCGACTGGCGACAGGGCGCACATCACGCCGACCGGTTCGTTCAAGCCGACACGCATGCATGAGATGTGGTATTCGAAGAAATACGACAACGCGCCGATGCCGCATTCGGTGTTCTTCAGTGGCGGTTACGCGGTGCACGCCACCTACGCCGTCAACCGCCTCGGCCATCCGGCCTCGCATGGCTGCGTGCGGCTCCATCCCGATGCGGCGGCCGATTTCTACCAGCTGGTCGAGGCCTTCGGCCCCGGCAACACCAGCATCGTCATCGTCAAGTAACGGGCTGGGTTAAGGTAACGAACTGGATCAAGTAGCAGGCAGGTTGCCGCCTTCCGTGATGTAAGCCGAAGCCGTGAGGCAGCCGCCAAGAAAAGAGGCCGGAAATTCCGGCCTCTTTTGTTTTTCAGCTCTCGATGCCGGTCAGCTCGGCAGCGCCGGCATCAGCGTCGGATCGGGCTTCTCGGCAAGGTGCGGCAGATCCTTGCTGGCGATGAAGGTGTAGAACATCGGCACGACGAAGAGCGTGAACATGGTGCCGACCAGGATGCCGGTGAAGATGACCAGGCCCATCGAGTAGCGCGCGGCGGCGCCCGCGCCGCTGGAGACGATCAGCGGCACGACGCCGAGCGCCATGGCCGCCGTCGTCATCAGGATCGGCCGCAGGCGCACCTTGGCCGAGGCAATGATGGCGTCGCGCCGGCGCATGCCGTGCATCTCGCGCTGCTGATTGGCGAACTCGACCAGCAGAATGCCGTGCTTGGTGATGAGGCCGATCAGCGTGATCAGGCCGACCTGGGTGTAGATGTTGAGCGTTCCCAGGCCGATGTTGAGCGGCACGATCGCGCCGAAGATCGACAGCGGCACCGCCATCATGATGATCAGCGGGTCGCGGAAGCTCTCGAACTGGGCCGCCAGCACCAGATAGATCACGACCACGGCCGCGGCGAAGGCGATCAGGATGGTGTTGCCTTGCTCCTTCTCCTGCCGCGACTGGCCGGAATAGTCGACGAAGAAGGTGTCGGGCAGGGTCTCCTTGGCAAGGTTCTCCAGCACCTGCAAGCCGTCGCCGGTGGTGACACCCGGCAGAGGCAGGGCCGAGATCGTCGAGGAGTTCAGCTGGTTGAACTGCTCGATGGCAGCCGGCGAGGCGTTGGTCGAAATCTTCACCACCGCCGACAGCGGCACCATCTTGCCGTCGACGCTGCGAACGAAATACTCGCCGAGCTTCTCGGGATTGTCGCGGAACTCCTGCGGTACCTGCGGGATGATGTCGTAGCTGTTGGAATCACGGTCGAACTGCGCCACCTCGGCGCCGCCGACGAGCAGCGTCAAAGTATTGCCGATATCGGCAATCGGCAGGTTCAACGCCGCGGCGCGCTCGCGGTCGATGGTGACGGTCACCTGCGGCGCATCGTAAGCCATCGAGTTCTGTACGACGATGAAGCGGCCCGAAGCCTGCGCCTTTTTCTTGATCTTTTCCGCCTGCTCGAAGACCTCCGCGGGGTTGCCCGTGGAGCGCACGACCATGGAAATCGGCAAGCCGCCGCCGGAACCGGGCAGCGTCGGCGGTGCGAAGACAAAGGCCTCGACGCCCGCCACCTTGGCGAGGCGGCCCTGGATGTCGGCCTGGAGCTCTTTCGAGCTGCGCTTGCGCTCCGCCCAGTCCTTGAAGGCGAAACCGACGAAGGCGCCGTTGGTCGCGCCGCCGAAGGCGACGGCCGAGAACTGCGCCCTGGTCTCCGGGATATCCCTCACCAGGCTGAGCATCTGGTTGACATAGGTCTCCGTGTAGTCCGATGTCGCGTAGCGCGGCGCGGTTACGATCGAGAGCAGGAAGCCCTGATCTTCTTCCGGCGCCAGCTCGGTCGAGGTCTTGGTGAACATGAAGCCGGTGAGCGCGACGAGCGCCACGACGATGATCAGCGTCACCGGCCGGTTTCTCAGCGAAGCGGTGACCGCACGCTCGTAGACATGCTCGACGCGGCTGAAGATGCCATCGACGATGCGCTGGAAGCGGCCATGCGCGCCGGCCTTCAGGAGGCGCGCCGACATCATCGGCGTGATGGTCACCGCGATCAGGCCGGACAGCACCACGGAACCGGCAAGCGTGACCGCGAATTCGCGGAACAGCGCGCCCGTCAGGCCGCCGGTGAAGGCAAGCGGCGCGAACACCGCGGCCAGTGTGATGGTCATGGCGACGATGGCCGAGAAGATCTCGCGCATGCCGTTGAAGGCCGCCTGCATCGGCGACATGTGGTCTTCTTCCATGTGGCGGTGGATGTTTTCCACCACCACGATGGCGTCGTCGACGACGAGGCCGATCGCCAGCACCATGGCAAGCAGCGACAGAAGATTGATCGAGTAGCCGACCGCAAACAGGATGAAGCACACGCCGATCAGCGACAGCGGGATCGTCACGATCGGCATCATGACCGAGCGAAACGAACCGAGGAACAGAAGGATGACCACGATGACGATGGCGACCGCCTCGCCGATGGTCTTGAACACTTCCTCGATCGAGGCGCTGATCTGCCCGGTCGCGTCATAGACGACCTCGATCGTCATGCCTTTCGGAAGCGTTTCCTGGATCTGCGGCACGAGCTTGGTGAGCGCCGCCGCCGTCGTCAGCGGGTTGGCCGCCGGTGTCGGGAAGATGGCAAGGAAGGTTCCCGGCTTGCCGTTGAAGCTTACCCTGGTGTCGGTACTCTCGGCGCCGAGCTCGACGCGCGCGACATCGCGCAAGCGCACCACCTGGCCATCCGTCGAGCGGATCGGAAGCTGAGCGAAGGCCTCAGGCGTCTGCAACGTCGAATGCACGGCGATCGAGGAGACCACATACTCGTTCTGGGTGTTGCCGGGCGCCGACAGGAAGTTCGAGTTGTTGATCGCGGTCAGCACGTCCACGGCCGTGGCACCTCGAGCGGCGAGCCGGATCGGGTCGATCCAGACGCGCATCGAATATTCCTGGGCGCCGAAGACCTGAACGTCGGCGACGCCTTCCACGGTCGAAATGCGCGGACGAATGACGCGCTCGATATATTCGGTGAGCTGCTCCTTCGTCATGTTCGGATTCTGCATCGAGATATACATCATCGCGAACTGCTGGCCGGTGCCCTTGACGATCACCGGGTCCTTGGAGGCATCCGGCAAGGTCCCGCGCACGCCCTGGACCTTGGACAGCACCTCGGTGAGCGCGACGTCCGGATTGGACCCGAGCTTCATCTGCACCGTCACCGTGCTCGACGACGGGCGGCTCGACGAGGTCACGTAGTCGATGTTTTCGGTGGAGGCGACGGCGCGCGCGATCGGGGCCGATATGAAGCCCTGGATGAGATCGGCGCTGGCGCCCGGATAGGCCGTGGTGATGGTGATCGCGGTCTCGTCAACCTTGGGATACTGGCGGATCGACAGGTTGAAGATGCCCTGGAATCCCAGAAGCAGGATCATGCAGGCGAGCACCGTCGATAGGACAGGCCGACGGATGAAGAGGTCGGAGAAGCTCATTGCTGGACCTGCTTATTCGCCGATTTGCTGGGGTCGATGGTGTTGTCGACGGCAACCGACATGCCGTTGAAGAGCCGGTTCTGGCCGGCGGTGACGACCTGGTCGCCATCCTTCAGGCCCTCGGCGATCTCGACCATGCCGTTGTTGCGGCGGCCGAGCTTCACGAACACTTGCGAGATGGTGCGCGCGGGCTGTTGCGCTGCGTTGGCCGGTTTGGCGCCGTCCGCGGTTGGCTTGGCGTCTTCAGCGGGCTTCATCGCATTGTCAGCGGGCTTTGCCGCGCTGTCGGCTGGCTTGGAGGCGTCAGCTTGCGGCTTGGCCGCCTCGCCGGCCGCCTTGTCGGCGCCGGCCTTCTGCTCGTCCGGCTTTGCCGGCGCGGCAGCGGCACCCTCGGCAGGCTTTGCCGGCTCGACGACGAAAACAAAATCGCCATAGAGGCTCGTCGTCACCGCCGTCTGCGGCACGGAGATGACGTTGTTTTCCTGCGGCAGCTCGACACGGATCTGCACGAACTGGCCTGGGGTCAGCTTGCCTTCCGGATTGGCGACCTCGCCGCGTATCGAAACCAGCCGGCTTGCCGGATCGATCTTGGGGTCGATGCCGCGAATGGAACCGGCAAAGGACATGTCGGTCAGATTGCTGCCCAGCTTGACGGTCTGGCCGATCTTGAGCAGCGGCAGCTGCTGTTCGGGAACCGTGAAGTCGACCCGCATCGTGTCCAAATCCTGGATCGTCACCACCGAGTTGCCGGGGGTCAGATACTGGCCGACGTCGATCTTCGGAATGCCGACCGTGCCGCCGAAGGGCGCGGACAATTGCTTCTGATCGAGCACGGCCTGCATCTTGTTCACCTGCGCGGCCGAGGCGTCCGCCGCGGCACGCGCGGCGTCGAGCGTCGCGTCGGTGCCGACGCCCCGCCGCTGCAATTCGATGGCGCGGGTCAGCGCCGCCTGATCGGAAGCGGCCTGCGCCTTCTGCGCTACCAGATCGGCTTTCTCGACCGCGTCGTCCAATTGCAGGAGCACCGCGTCGGCGGCGACCTTCTGGTTGGCGTGGAAGAGGATCTCCTTGACGATGCCGCTGGTCTCGACGGTGAGGTCGACGCCGCGCACCGCATTGACGGTGCCGATCGCCTCGACGCCGGGGGTCCATTCGGCCGGCTTGACCGTAACGGTCGAGACCGTCGCGGCCGGCGGCTTCATGGTGGCAAAGAATTGCTTGATGCCGGCATCGCGCATGAAGTTGAAGCCCACGATGCCGACGCACACCAGGGCGAGCAAAAGCAAGAATCCGGCGATGATGAAAAAGCGCTTCACGGACAGTCCCCTCGAGCCGGCAACCGGCAAAACAATCGATGCCGGGACACATATCGACGACAGGTCCCAATTTCAAATGGCGCGCCTTACTGTACCGGCTGGACGGTCTTGTCAATTCCGCCTAGGCTAATGTAGGGGAGCCGGGATGAGAGCACGCAGGGCAAACTCGCGCGAAAAGATACTTGCCGCCGCTGCCGCCGTGGCGCGCGAGGCAGGCCCGGGAAGCCTGTCGCTCGAGGCGGTCGCCAGCCGCGCCGGCGTGTCGAAAGGCGGGCTGCTCTACAATTTTCCGACCAAGGCCAAGCTGATGCAGGGGCTTGTCGAGAACTATCTCAGCGACTTCCAGAAGGCGCTGGAAGCACGCGCCGCCGAGGCCGGCCATGAAAGCGTGCTTTCGGCCTACATCAAGCTGTCGGCCGACGATTGCGAGCAGCCCAAACCCTCGGCTTCATGGATGTTCTCGGCGATCGCGGAGGACCCCGATTTCCTGACGCCGATAAAGGCGTTCAAACGACAGCTGTTCGAACGGCTGAAGGAGGAAACGGACGACCTCGGCTCGCTGCTGGTCTGCTTTCTCGCCATCGAGGGGATGCGCAGCATGAATCTCTTCGATTCAGACGTGCTGTCCGAGAGCGAGCGCCAGTTGCTCGTCGCCACGCTCCTGAAGATAGCCGGATAGGTCACCAGACGATTTGGTCGTGACCAAACGGTTAACAGCGTCACACCAGCTTCATCCTGGAGACATAGCGTCCTTCCCGGTTCTTTGCTGCAATGCAAATGGAGTGGGACAATGGTGGACGTAGTTTCCAGTGAGGCGGGGATCCCGAGACCGGATCATCCCCTAGAACAATCAGGCGGCGCCAAATGGTTCCTGCCGGCTTTCGGCGTGCTGGTGCTCGTCGGCGTCATCTATGTCGGCTATGCGCTCAGCCAGGATCTGGCGATCGCCAAGACGGTGCCCTGGATCCTGCTCGGCATCGCCCTTCTGATTGCGCTGGGCTTCGAGTTCGTCAACGGCTTCCACGATACCGCCAACGCGGTCGCCACAGTCATCTACACGCGGTCGCTGCCGGCTGAATTCGCCGTCATGTGGTCGGGTGTCTTCAACTTCCTCGGCGTCTTGACCTCGAGCGGCGCGGTGGCGTTCGGCATCCTGTCGCTGCTGCCGGTCGAGCTCATCCTGCAGGTCGGCTCGTCATCGGGCTTCGCGATGGTGTTCGCCCTTCTGGTCGCCGCCATCCTGTGGAACCTGGGCACGTGGTTCCTCGGCCTGCCGGCTTCGAGCTCGCACACCATGGTCGGTTCGATCATCGGCGTCGGCCTCGCCAACCAGTTCATGGCCCCGGCAGGAAGCGCCACCAGCGGCGTCGACTGGGGCCAGGCGACCAATGTCGGCACCACCTTGCTGGTCTCGCCGATCGTCGGCTTCTTTGCCGCGGCCGTGCTGCTCTATGCGATGAAGCTCTTGGTGCGCAATCCGGCGCTCTACGAAGCGCCGAAGGGCAACACGCCGCCGCCATGGTGGATCCGCGCGCTGCTCATCTTCACCTGCACCGGCGTCAGCTTCGCGCATGGTTCCAATGATGGCCAGAAGGGCATGGGCCTGATCATGCTGATCCTGATCGGCGTGGTGCCGACCGCCTATGCGCTCAACCGCACGCCGGACATCAACTATCTCGACGCCTACAAGGCGGCCTCGGTCGCCGTCGAGCAGGCTCTGGGCAAGTACGTCAAGCCCGGCGTCACCGTCGCGGATGCCAATGCCGCAAAGGCGGCGGTTCAGGAAGCCGTGCGCAGCAAGTCGTGGAACGACCAGACGACGGTCGCGCTGCAGACCTACATTCACAACACGACCGCCGAGCTGCAGCCCTACGCCTCGGTCGACAATGTTCCGACCGATCTGGTCAGCAACGCGCGCAACGACATCTATCTGATCGGTGAAGCGTTGAAGCTGATCGACAAGAAGAAGCTGCTGCCGATGCAGCCCGCCGACCTCAACGCTGTCACCGACTATCATAAGGCGGTCGACAACGCGACGAAGTTCATCCCGCTCTGGGTGAAGGTGGCGGTGGCGCTGGCGCTCGGCCTGGGCACCATGGTCGGCTGGAAGCGCATCGTCGTCACGGTCGGCGAGAAGATCGGCAAGAGCCACCTGACCTACGGCCAGGGCGCCGCCGCCGAGCTGGTCGCCATGGTCACCATCGGCATGGCCGACCGTCTCGGCCTGCCGGTGTCGACCACGCATGTGCTGTCGTCCGGCGTCGCCGGCACGATGGCGGCCAATGGTTCCGGCCTGCAATGGTCGACCGTGCGAAACCTTCTCTTGGCCTGGGTGCTGACGCTGCCCTGCTCGATCGCGCTGGCCTTCGTGCTGTTCGTGATCTTCCGCCAGGTCTTCTGAGCCCATCGGGCCGCATCGGCTCAAAACTGACCGACTGAAGAGACGGCGCCGTTCGCGGCGCCGTCTTTCGTTTTCCGAATTCAGTCGATGGCGACAGGCTCCCGCCGAAAAGCCTGCTGATGCAAAAAAGAAACCGCCGCCCGTTTGGGCGGCGGCGATCGCCATCGCGGCAGCTATTCAGGCGTCAGGTCGGGTCTTCGCGGTGCAGGTCGTGGATGGCGACACCCTCGACATTGGTGGGCAGCATCAGCCACTTCTTGTGGCGCAGCGTGCGCTCGGTGTCCTCCAGGCCCATCTCCCAATGCTCGCGCATGGAGGTGCCCGAGAACTCATAGTCCTTGGCGTGGCCCTCATAGCCTTTGTGCTGGTAGATCAGGTGGACGATGTTGACCACGCCGGCGTTGGAATAGTCGGCGATCAGCTCCTTCTCGCCGTCCTTGAGCTGTTCCGGCGGCACGCGCTTCAGCGCATCGAGCAGCTTCATCTTCAACGCATGGATGCGCTCGAAATTGTCGGTATTCTGGCGCGTGCGGCTCGAATACATGATGTCCTTGTGGCGCGACAGGACATCGGCCATGCCGCGCGGCAGCACGCCCCGCGCGCTGAACAGATCGACCTGGAAGACGAGCGAGGAGCGGTCCTCTTCCTGGTCGAGCAGATATTGCAGAGGCGTGTTGGAGACGATGCCGCCATCCCAGTAATACTCGCCCTCGATGCGGATCGAGGGGAAGGCTGGCGGCAGCGCGCCGCTCGCCATGATGTGCTCCGGCCCGATGCGCACCTTGTCGGTGTCGAAATAGACGAAATTGCCGGTCCTGACATTGACCGCGCCGACGCTCAGCCGCTTCTTGCCGTCGTTCAGCACGTCGAAGTCGATCAGGCTCTCCAGCGTGTCCTTGAGCTCGGCGGTGTCGTAGAAGCTGGTGGCGCCTTCCGCACCCGAGAGCTGGAACCAGGGGTTGGGACTGCGCGGCTTGAAGAAGCCGGGCTGGCCCATGGCCATGGTCATCCATGACGAAGTCTGGTTGCGGATATCGCGATAGATGTCGCCTTCGGGTGTATGGGCCCAGATCTTGCGGCCCGAGATCGTTTGCCAGAACTGTTCCAGTCGCTGCAGGCGGCGGCTCGGCTCGTTGCCGGCGATGATCGAGGCGTTGATGGCTCCGATCGAGACGCCGGAAAGCCAGGTCGGTTCGCAGCCGGCATCGGCAAGCGCCTGGTAGACGCCGGCCTGATAGGCACCGAGCGCGCCGCCGCCCTGGAAGACCAGCGCGACGCGGTCATATTGCGCGGTGATCTCCTGGATGGTGGCGGCGGCGGTCTTGTTGCGGGTGCGCTCAAGCACTGACTTTCTCCAGCTCGCTCGCGCCGGCAGCGGATTGGCCGCGGTCGGCGAGGTAATCATGGACGACTTCGCCGAGACCCAGCGTCAGGTCGGCGGTGAAATGAACGGCCGAGACGATGTCCAACACCGGCAGCTTCGCGACATCGGCCATGACATGCGGGCGAAGGTCGAGCGCGGCGGGCGCCGTCCAGGCTTCCTTCAGCGCGACGTCGGTCAGGTAATAGCGGACCAGCTCGCAAATGCGCGGTGAGCCGTCGACATGCGGGATGATCTTGATCAGGAAATTGGGCGCTGCGAGCGAGGCGAGCACCTGGTCGTGATCGGCTTCGCGATGCTTGTAGCCCATTGTGCCGGTGGCGCACAGAACGCTGCCATAGTGCAGCGTGCCGACCACCACTTCGCCTTCATGCACGATCTTGGGGCTGGCGAGCTTCTTCGGGAAACCCCACAGCTCGCGGCCGCCGGCGATCGGGGCGTCGTCGTCGAGATACATGGAATGGACATAGCCGCCATGCTGGCCCTTGTAGCGCACCGGGATGACCTGGCCGGTCTCGGTGTAATCGCCGAAGCCGGTCGAGTCCGGCATGCGGATGAACTCATACTTGACCAGCGGTTCGTCGATCTCGAGCGGCGCCGGCACGACGGCCTCGAGAGCTTCGCGCGTCGTGCGGTAGGTGATGATGATGTATTCGCGGTCGAAGAAACGGTAGGGGCCGGGCGGGAAGGACGGATTGGTGAGCGGCATCGCATAGGCGCGCTTCACGACATCGTCGATTTCCAAGCTATTCACCCATCGGTTCAGGAACGACATGCGCGGAACGCGCGGCAGGATATGTTGCACGGCACCATGACAGTGCCATGTCATCCCCATCGAGCGCCAGCTCTGCGGGCGCCTGACAGCATCACAACATTGTAATCCCTACGACATATGGTCATGGCATTGTCGTGCTGCGGCGCACAAACTATGTGCCCTTATGCTCACTTCCCTCCTGTCGCGAGATCTCCCATGGGTTCCCTGTCTTCGAAGAATGCGCTCGTCACCGGCTCGACCAGCGGCATCGGCCTTGCAATCGCCCGCGCCTTTGCCGCCGAGGGCGCCAACGTCACCATCAACGGCCTGGGCGATGCCGCGGCGATCGAGCAGGAGCGGGCCGGCATCGAGAAGGATTTCGGCGTCAAGTGCCGTTACTCGGACGCCAACATGATGGACGGCGCCGCCGTCACCGCCATGATCCATGACGCCGAGGCAGCGTTCGGCAGCCTCGATATCCTGGTCAACAACGCGGGTATCCAGCATGTCGCGCCGATCGAGGATTTTCCCGACGACAAGTGGGAGGCCATCATCCGCATCAACCTTCTGGCCGCCTTCTATGCGATCAAGGCGGTGGTGCCCGGCATGAAGCAGCGTAAGTGGGGTCGCATCATCAACACGGCTTCCGCGCACGCGCTGGTCGCCTCGCCATTCAAGTCGGCCTATGTCTCGGCCAAGCATGGCATTGCCGGCCTGACCAAGACCGTGGCGCTGGAAGTGGCGCAAAACGGCATCACCGTGAATGCGATCGCGCCCGGCTATGTCTGGACCCCACTGGTCGAGAAGCAGATCCCCGACACGATGAAGGCGCGTGGCATGACCGAGGAGCAGGTCAAGCACGATGTGCTGCTCGCGGCGCAGCCGACCAAGGAATTCGTCACCGTCGAGGAACTCGCGGCCTTTACGCTGTTTTTGTGCACCGACGCGGCCAAGCAGATCACCGGCACGACCTTGCCTATGGATGGCGGCTGGACGGCGCAGTAAGGCCCGACGGCATTTCGTGGGGCGAGGCGGGGCGGGGGCCCGCCTTGCTCGACAATTGGATTCTGTCGGTAGCTAATCAAGTTGTCCGGTTTGGTAGCACGTCATTTGTCCGCTTCAGTTTTGCGTCGAAGCGGTTCACGCAGCTCTGCCGATTGAGCATCCGTCCAGGATTGGTGCGCCATCTGAGGTGTATGTGGCAATGCGGCGCGGTCCGTGGAAGATTGCGAGTGTTCCGTCAGTGTATTGCCTGACCTTGACGGTGGCTTTGACGAAGTGGTGTCGGATCGGGCTTTGCGGCAGTTGCAATCTGAGCCGCGCGAAGGCGACGGTATTGTCGCGGGCAACGACACGCTCTTCTTG
>NZ_QMBP01000018.1 GCF_003289945.1 Mesorhizobium hawassense | reverse complement strand
CTCCACGCCGCCGCCTGCCTCACCCCCGATCCCCCCACCGGCGGCTGCTCCGTCTCCGGCCCAATTCGTTGCGCCGCAATCGACGCCGGACAATGACGCCGGCCGTCCGGGGCTCTTCGGCTCGCTGGCCTCGGCGGTTCGCTATTTCGTGCGGCGCGAGCCGGCTGACACGGTCGATTTGGACTCTGTCCCGCCAGAAAGCGCCTGGCGCGTGCCCACCCGGGAAGAACGCTCTCCTCGGGCTGAACCCCCGGCGCGGCAGAATTTTCAGCCGCCATACGAGCAGGGTTATTCCTATTCCTATCGGCCGGACCATGCGCGGAACGATCCCTATGAGGATCATTATCCGGCATCCCCGGCCGCCTATCATCCGCAGTCGCAGACTGCCGGCGTGGCTCGCCAACCATCCGCCGACCAGGGTGAGATCGACGACATCCGCGCCAGCCTGCGTGAATTCCGCGAGGCGGTGCGCGAGCTGACCGAAAACCGCTCGCGTCGCCGCTATTTCTAATCCGCCCGTATTTCTTAACCGCCTGACCTTCGATAAAAGCGACCGGTTTCGGGTTTACGGCATCCGACGACGCTTTGACGGGATTGCCTTGTCGAATTTTCGTGAAGATGCGGCGCGGCATTTCGGCCGATTGCCCCTGCGTCGGCGGATCGGGATGCCGGATTGAGGCATGGGGCATGCATCGATGCGGCCTCAAAACGGAGAGTTCGTGATGACCGAAGTGATCGACGGAAAGCGTGTCGCCGAGGATGTGGTTTCGAAGGTCAAGGCGCTGACGTCGGAGCTGGCAGCCAAGGGCGCCACCAAGCCCGGTCTGGCGGTGGTCATCGTCGGTGAGGATCCGGCAAGCCAGGTCTATGTCGCTTCGAAATCGCGCACCGCCAAGGAATGCGGCTTCCATTCGCTTCAGCACACGCTGCCGGCCGACACCACCGAGGAACAGTTGCTGATGATCATCGGCGACCTCAACGCCGACCCGGCGATCCATGGTATCCTCGTGCAGCTGCCGCTTCCCGGCCACATCGACGCCGGCAAGGTCATCCAGACGATCGCGCCGGAAAAGGATGTCGACGGGTTCCATTTCATCAATGTCGGCAAGCTCGGCACCGGCGAGCTCGATACGGCTTTCGTGCCCTGCACGCCGGCGGGTTCCATGCTCCTGATCGAGCGCGTGCGCGGCAAGGACCTGTCCGGCCTCAACGCCGTCGTCGTCGGCCGCTCCAACATCGTCGGCAAGCCGATGGCCAATCTGCTGCTCGCCGCCAACTGCACGGTCACCATTGCCCACAGCCGCACCAAGGAGTTGCCGGCGCTGGCGCGCACCGCCGACATACTGGTCGCCGCTGTCGGCCGTCCCGAGATGGTCAAGGGCGATTGGGTAAAGCCCGGCGCGACGGTGGTCGACGTCGGGATCAACCGTATCCCGGCACCCGAAAAGGGCGAAGGCAAGAGCCGCCTGGTCGGCGACGTCGCCTATGCCGAGGCGGCCAAGAATGCTGGTGCCATCACGCCGGTTCCCGGCGGCGTCGGGCCGATGACCATTGCCATGCTGATGGCGAACACTGTAGCTTCCGCCTACCTCGCGGCCGGGTTGAAGCGGCCGTCCTTCTGATTTTGAGAAAGCCTTTGCGTTGCCGAACCTGACTGTTCCCCAGCATTTTGCAGCCAAGTGGAACCACTTGGCGTCGCACAAATGCGTTTGAAATAAGGGACAGAGCGGGATGCCCCACTCGAACCAGTCGCATCCCGCTCTCGAACGGCCGATCACGAACGATCCCGTTCAGGGCGGCCGTCAGTTCGGCTTTCTGCTGGTCGACAAATTCTCGATGTTCTCGCTGGCGGCGGCCATCGACTGTTTCCGCTCGGCGAACCGGCTGCTCGGCCGCGATTTCTATGGCTGGACGACGATTTCGGCCGATGGCGACGCCGTCATGGCCTCCAACGGCCTGCCGCTGAAGATCGACTATTCCGTCGCCGACATGCCGCCGGTCGACATCCTTTTCGTCTCGGTCGGCCTCACCACCGAATTCCCCGGCAAGAGCAAGGTGCTGGCCGCGCTGCGCAGCTGGGGCCGGCGCGGCAATGCGCTGGGCGCCTTGTCGGTCGGCTCCTATCTGCTGGCCGAGGCCGGACAGCTCGACGGCTATCGCTGCACCATCCATTGGGAAAACCGCGCCGGCTTCATGGAGCGCTTCCCCGACATCAATTGCACCGGCAACGTCTTCGAGATCGACCGCAAGCGCTACACCTGCGCCGGCGGCACCACCTCGATCGACCTGATGCTGGAGATCGTGCGCGGCGATTTCGGCTCCAACCTCGCCAACGGCGTCGCCAACCAGTTCCAGCACGAGCGCATCCGCTCGGCCGGCGACCGCCAGCGCGTCGGGCCGGAGCGTGACCTCACCGGCAAGTCGGAGAAGCTCAGGCGCATCGTCGAATTGATGGCCGACCATCTCGACGAGCCGCTGTCGGCGGTGCAACTCGCCAAATCGGCAGGCCTTTCGGTGCGTCAGGTCGAGCGCCTGTTCCTGCGCCATCTCAGTGTGACGCCCGGCCGATACTACATGCGCCTGAGGCTCGAGCGGGCGCGCGAATTGCTGCGCCAGACCAACATGCCGATCCTCGACGTGGCGATCGCCACCGGCTTCACCTCGCATTCCTATTTCGCGCAGAGCTATAGGCTGCAATTCGGTCGCCCGCCCTCGGAAGAACGCCGCACCACCTACTGATGTTCGGCCCCACGAGCGAGTACCGGGCAGGGGCGCCTCCTGCAGGCTTGTATCCTGACGCCGCGTCAAATAGCCTCCGGACGCGGACGGGGGTTCACTCAGGAGATTTCTATGGCGGGACTGGCACGGAGCGTCGCTGCGGCGATCCTCCTTTTGTCGATGACCACGTTTGGCTATGCCGCCAACAAGGTCATCATCATCCTCGATGCATCGGGCTCCATGTGGGCCCAGATCGACGGCAAGCCGAAGCTGGAGATCGCGCGTGAATCGCTGCGCACGGTGCTGCAGTCGGTTCCGGCCGACGACGAGATCGGCTTCATGGCCTATGGCCATCGCACCAAAGGCAGCTGCGACGACATCGAGCTGATCGTGCCGCCGCAGGCGGGCTCCGCCAGCGCCATTTCGGCAGCGGCCGACAGCATGAAATTCCTCGGCAAGACGCCGCTGACGGCCGCGGTCAAGCAGGCCGCCGAGGCGCTGAAATACACCGAGGACAAGGCTACGGTGGTGCTGATCACCGATGGCCTGGAGACCTGCGGCGGCGATCCTTGCGCGCTTGGCAAGGAGCTGAAGCAAAGCGGTGTCGACTTCACCGCCGATGTCGTCGGCTTCGGCCTGACCGCCGACGAAGGCAAGCAGATCGCCTGTCTCGCCGAGAACACGGGCGGCAAATACATCCAGGCTTCCGATGAGAAGGCGTTGCAGGAAGCTCTGGTCGAGACCGTGGCGGCTCCGGCACCTGCCCCTGCGCCGGCTCCCGAACCGGCGCCGGCACCCGCGCCTGCGCCGAAAGCCGCCGAGGTCGACTACAATCTCATCCCGCAAGCCTTCCTGAAGGAGGGTGGCGAGGCGCCGAAGTCCGACGTGTATTTTGAAATCTTCAAGGACGACGTCAAGGGAACCGGCGGTGAACATGTCGACTACGGCTACAACACCGTCAAGTTCCACCTTGCCGCCGGCAACTACATCGTCGTCGCCACCAGCGGTGCCGCCAGGGCCGAGCAGAAGGTCTCGCTGACGGCCGACAAGGCAACGGAGCAGGCGCTCAACCTGAACGCCGCCGAGATCTCCATCCACGCGCGGCCGGCGCCCGGCGCCGATATCGACCGCGCGGCGCAGATCAGCATTGCCTATCCCGGCGGCACGTCGGATGCCAATTATGGCGAGGTCAAGTTCGTCGTCCCGACAGGCAAGACCAAGGTCACCGTGCATCTGGGAGCCGGCGAGGCGAGCGAGACGATGCAGCTCGCCGCCGGCCAGGTCGTCGACAAGGACATGATCGTCGGCGTCGGCAAGGCCAAGGCCAACGCCTTCTACACCCAGGGCGGCGAAAAGGCCGGCACGGACGTGGCCTGGAAGGTGTATAAGGCGGCCAAGAAGCTCGACGGCAGCCGCGATCAGGTGACCTATGCCTATGGCCCCGACAGCCAGTTCGATCTGCCGCCAGGCGACTATGTGATGGGTGTCGACGTGCAGGCCGTCTCCGCCGAACAGCCCTTTAGCGTGACGGTTGGGCAGATGACCGATGTCAACGTGACGCTGAATGCCGGCGTCCTGGCGGTCGACGCTCCAGGCGCGGACGGCTTCAAGATCTATGAGGCCAAGAAGAACATCCAGGGCGAGCGCAAGCAGGTGACCTATGCCTATGGCGAGAAGATGCAGACGACGCTTGCCGCCGGCGATTACGTGCTCGTGACCAACTTCACCACCGACAAGGCCGACAAGGAAACGCCTTTCACGATGAAGGCCGGCGAGCGGAACGAACTCGCCGTCCAGTAAGCACTGCCTGCCTTCCGGTCTGGCTGCCCTGGCATTCCGCGAACGGATCGCGGAATGCCATCTCGGCAACGCGGTGCACATGGCTTCGCCGATCAGGCAGCTTCCGAGACACGCACTTCGACATGAAGCCCGGCCGCGACCGCCATATTGACGAGGGTGTCGAGGGCGAACAGGTTGATCTTCCCGCGCAGGAGATCGGATACGCGCGGTTGCGTCACGCCAAGCCGCTGCGCGGCTTCGGCCTGCGTCCAGCCCTTTGCTCGAATGTGCTTCTCCAGCGCCATCATGAGCGTGGAGCGGAGCTTCATATTCTCTGCTTCGGCGGGAGTGTCTTCGATGGCGTCCCACACACTTGCAAACGTTTCGTTGCTCACTGGCCTAGCTCCTTCATGAGATCGCTGTAGCGCTTTGCGGCCAAGTCCAAATCTGTTTTGCTGGTTTTCTGCGTCTTCTTCTGGAAGCAATGCAGTACGTAGATCGCGTCGGCAAATTTGGCGGTGTAGATGACCCTAAACGCGCCGGTCTCATCTCTGATTCTGATTTCAAGTACCCCCTTGCCGACCGTCGTCATTGGTTTCCAGTCGGTCGGAGGTTGCTCGTTCTGTACCTTATCGAGCTGATAGCCTGCTTCACGCCGCGCCGAGTTCGGAAAGGCGCGCAGATCGGTTAGGGCGCTGCCCCGGAACATAAGCATTTTCACACGGCTAACTATACAAAATTTTGTATAGTTAGCGCAAGTAGCTTCTCACACGAAACGAGATCAGGCGTTGCCGAAAGCCGCGGCGCCGTGGTCGGCGCGGCCGACCAGTTGCCGGAAGCCGGCGAAGAGCTCGCGGCCGAAGCCGAACTCGTTGCCGATGAGGTCGGCATCCGCCGTGCGACGCAGCGCGAATTCCGTTCCCGGCACCAGCACTTCCAGCGTGCCGGCATCGGCGTCGAGCCGGATGACGTCGCCGTCGTGGATCCTGGCGATCGGCCCGTCCTCGACCGCTTCCGGCGTCACATGGATCGCCGCCGGCACCTTGCCGGATGCGCCCGACATGCGCCCGTCGGTCACCAGCGCGACGCGCTGGCCGCGATCCTGCAGGATGCCGAGCACCGTGGTCAGCTTGTGCAGTTCTGGCATGCCGTTGGCCTTCGGCCCCTGGAAGCGGACGACCGCTATGAAATCACCTGTAAGCGTGCCAGCCTTAAAGGCGTCGTTCAGCGCCTGCTGGCTGTCGAACACCTTGGCCGGCGCCTCGATGACACGCCGCTCGGGCTTCACCGCCGAAGTCTTGATGACGGCATGGCCGAGATTGCCACCGAGCACTTTCAGGCCGCCTGTCGCCTGGAACGCTTGGCTGACCGGCGCCAGCACCTTCTCGTCGCCGCTTTTCAGAGGTGCTGCTTCGCGCACCACGCCGCCGTCGTCGCCGAGTCTAGCCTCGACCGCGTAAGGCCGCAGGCCTTCGCCCCACACCGTCTGCACGTCCTCATGCAGCAGGCCTTCATCGAGCAACTCGCGGATCAGGAAACCGAGCCCGCCGGCGGCGTGGAAATGGTTCACGTCGGCAAGCCCGTTCGGATAGACGCGGGCGAGCAGCGGCACGGCCTCCGACAGGTCGGAAATATCCTGCCAGGTCAGCGAGATGCCGCCGGCGGCCGCCATCGCGATCAGATGGATCGTGTGGTTGGTCGAGCCGCCGGTGGCGTGCAGGCCGACGACGCCGTTGACGATCGAGCGCTCGTCGATCATGCGCCCGACCGGCGTATAGGCGTTGCCGAGAGCGGTGATCGCCAGCGCCCGCTTCGCCGCTTCCCGGGTCAGCGCCTCGCGCAGCGGCGTGCCCGGATTGACGAAGGAGGCGCCGGGCGTATGCAGGCCCATGATCTCCATCAGCATCTGGTTGGAATTGGCGGTGCCGTAGAAAGTGCAGGTGCCGGGCCCGTGATAGGATTTGGACTCCGCCTCGAGCAATTCGGCCCGGCCGACCTTGCCTTCGGCATAGAGTTGCCGGACCTTGGCCTTTTCGTCGTTCGCCAGGCCGGTCGTCATCGGTCCTGCGGGGATGAAGACGGCCGGCAGGTGGCCGAACGTCAGCGCCCCGATCACCAGCCCGGGCACGATCTTGTCGCAGACGCCGAGGAAGACGGCCGCGTCGAACATGTTATGCGATAGGCCGATCGCCGCGGCCATGGCGATCACATCGCGCGAGAACAGCGACAGCTCCATGCCAGGCTGGCCCTGGGTGACGCCGTCGCACATGGCCGGCACGCCGCCGGCCACCTGGGCGATGCCGCCGGCCTCGCGCGCGGCTTCCTTGATCAGCGCCGGGAACGTCTCGAAGGGCTGATGCGCCGACAGCATGTCGTTGTAGGAGGTGATGATGCCGAGATTCGGCACGCGGTCGCCGCCAAGCGCGATCTTTTCGGAAGGACTGCACACGGCAAAGCCATGGGCGAGGTTGCCGCAACCCAGCACCGCGCGGTTGGCGCTGCGGCCCGAGGCCTCCGCGATGCGGCCGAGATAGGCTTCGCGGCCGGCTTTCGAACGTTGGCGGATGCGTTGCGTGATGGCTTCGATATCGCGTCGGGCTGTCATGGTCCGTCCTTTCGAGCCCGCGACGTCCTCCCAGCGCCGTCGGGGCCGTCTTGTTGCAATCAGGGTGCCCAGAACACCTCTGTCGGTCTCGGCGCCGCCTCGAGCACTCTGCGGATGGGCTTTTTCATGCCCGGCCCCATCGCGCCGTTGAAGGCGGTGCGCTTGTCCTCGCCTTCGATGTGCAGCGCCACGAAGCCGGCGGCGATGATGCGCGCCATCGACAGCGTGAGTCGCGGCTCGCCGCCGCTTGCCGCGTGCACCGGCAGCACGATCCGCCGCGAGGCCGGATCTAGCAGTTCGTCGAGGTTGCCGGCATCCGGGAAGAACGAGGCGGTATGGCCGTCGCCGCCCATGCCGAGAATGACCACGTCGAGCGGCCAGGGCAGTGACCGCAGCGCTTCACTGTCCGCCGCCGCTGCGTCCTCGATACTTGCCGCCTCATGGTAGAGCGGCACGAACCGCGCCGCCGCGGCCTCGTTCTGCAAAAGATTGGCCGCCACCAGCCCGGCATTCGAGCGCGGCGAGGACGGCGGCACGAAGCGCTCGTCGACCAGCGTCACGGTGACTTTGTCCCAGGCGATCGGGATCGCGGAGAGCGCGGCGAAGAATTTCGCCGGTGTCGTGCCGCCGGAGACCGCAAGCAGGGCGGTGCCGCGTTGGGCGATCGCATTGGTCAGCAGGGCGGCGACTTGGCCGGCCAGCGCCGCCGCCAGTTGCGGGCGGTCGGCAAAGCCGTTCCAGTTGAAGCGCGGCTCGCTCAATTGCTCTCGTGCCATGTCCGTCCGTCACGTTCGATGAGCGCGATGGAGGCCGACGGCCCCCAGGTTCCGGCCGTATAACCCTGAGCTTCCTGCTTGGCGCTTTCCCAGGCGTTCTGGATCGGGTCGATCCATTTCCAGGCCGCCTCGACTTCGTCGCGGCGCATGAACAGTGTCTGATTGCCGCGCACCACATCCATGATCAGCCGCTCATAGGCGTCCGGCGCCCGGCCCTGGAACGACTGCGCGAAGCTCATGTCCAGCGAGATCTGGCGCAGCCGCATGCCGCCCGGTCCCGGATCCTTGATCATGATGTACTGCTTGACGCCTTCGTCCGGCTGCAGCCGGATCACCAGCTGATTGGCGAAGATCGGCCCGGCGCTTTCGTCGAAGATCGAAAAGGGGATCGGCTTGAACTCGATGACGATCTCCGAAACCCTACTCGCCAGCCTTTTGCCGGTCCTGAGATAGAACGGAACGCCGGCCCAGCGCCAATTGCCGATCTCGGCCCTGATGGCGACGAAGGTCTCGGTGGTACTGTCCTTGCCGAGTTCCTCGACATAGCCCTTGACCGGGCCGCCCGCCGAGGCGCCGGCGCGATACTGGCCGCGCACCGTGTGCTTGGGCGCCTCATTGCCGTTGATGCGCTTCAGCGCCCTGAGCACCTTCAGCTTTTCGTCGCGCACGGCGTCGGCGTCCATCGACGATGGCGTTTCCATGGCGACCAGGCAAAGCAGCTGCAGCATGTGATTCTGCACCATGTCGCGCAGCGCGCCGGCCTTGTCGTAATAGGTGACGCGGTCCTCGAGACCCACGGTCTCGGCGACCGTGATCTGGACATGGTCGATATGCGCGGAGTTCCAGAGCGGCTGATAGAGCGCGTTGGCGAAGCGCAGCGCCATCAGGTTCTGCACCGTCTCCTTGCCGAGATAGTGGTCGATGCGGAAGATCTGGCTTTCGTGGAAATCGTCGCCGACGGCATCATTGAGCGCCCGCGCCGAGGTGAGATCCCGGCCGATCGGCTTTTCCAGCACGATGCGAGAGTTCCGCGTGATAAGCTTGTGTTCCTTGAGCTGGTGCGAAATGTCGCCGAACAGTGCCGGCGCCACCGCGAGATAGAAGGCGCGGATGCGGTCGCTGTCGCCGATCGCCTTCTTGAGTCTGTCGAAGCCGGCGCCCGTGGTCGCGTCGGCCGAGACATAGGAGAGGCGCGTCAGAAAGGTCTCGAGCTCCTTGGCGTCGACGTCGGCGGGCTTCACATGCTCGGATATCGCCTTCTTGGCGAAGGCCTGAAACTCGGCGTCGGTCATTTTCGCGCGCGACGTGCCGATGATGCGCGTCGGTTCGGAAAATTGCTGGCCGCGCTGGCGATGATAGAGCGACGGCAGGAGCTTGCGTTCCGACAGGTCGCCGGTGCCGCCGAAGATGATGAAGTCGAAGGGATCGACAGGGATGATCTGGCTGGTCATGGTCAGTCCGATTTGATGCCGGTTGGCGGCAGCGTGGTTGGTATATTCTAATCGATTTAAATTTTCCAGTGCCATGGTGTCACATGGGAGGACCAATCGCTTGCACTTGCATCGGTCCACATGTTTCCCGACACTGCGCCGCCGGCAGGCTCGTCGGCAAGCCATCGCTTCCGGCAGCGTTCGCGCCTGCAGCATAGAACGCGAATGTGACGAAAGCTAAGGGAGATAGCTGCGGAAATCCAATGAGCGGGAAAACCATGCGTCTGGAAGGAAAGGTCGCCATCATCACCGGTGCCGCGTCGGGCTTCGGCGAGGGCATGGCGAAGCGCTTTGCCGAAGAGGGCGCGCGCGTGGTCGTCGCCGATCTCAACGCCAAGGGCGCAGAGCGGGTGGCCGAAGAGATCGGCGCCAATGCGATCTGGACACAGACCGACGTTTCGCTGCGTTCCGAATTCGACGAGATGGTCTACGCCGCCAAGAGCGCGTTCGGCCGCATCGACATCATGGTCAACAATGCGGGCTTCACCCACCGCAACGGCGACATGCTCGGCGTTGACGAGGAAACCTTCGACCTGATCACCGCCGTCAACATGAAGGCGGTCTATCATGCCGCCCTCGCCGTCGTGCCGATCATGGACCGGCAGGGCGGCGGCGTCATCCTGACCACGGCCTCGACGGCCGGGCTTCGGCCGCGGCCGGGCCTGACCTGGTACAATGCCTCCAAGGGCTGGGCGATCACCGCCACCAAGTCGATGGCCGTCGAACTGGCGCCGAAGAGCATCCGCGTCAACTGCCTGTGCCCGGTCGCCGGCGAGACCGGCATGCTGGAGAAATTCATGGGCGCCGACACGCCGGAGATCCGCGAGAAATTCCGCGCCTCGATCCCGCTTGGCCGGCTCTCGACACCGCTCGACATCGCCAACGCGGCACTGTGGCTGGCCTCGGATGAAGCCGCCTTCATCACCGGCGTGGCGCTGGAGGTCGACGGCGGCCGCTGTATCTGAGCCGCATGCGTCGCGGCTTTGCGTTGCCGGCGGCTGTTGACGCCATCAGGCCGAGTCCCAGTTTGACTTGAAGGTCCGCGGAAAGGATAACGGATCGGGGTAAGGGAAACTGGCGGTTGGTTGAGGTCAGTCTGCGCGAAATTCGCAACGATCTGGGCTGGCGATTGCGCCGCTGCCGGGCAGAGCGTGCGCGTGCGCGAAGCAAGGCGACCTTCATCGGCATAACCGGCAGTTCCGGCAAATCGACCGCAACCAGCTTGCTTGGGCATATCCTGGCCGGTCAGGGCAGGGTTCACACTCAAGTCCTGGCCAACACGCTCAAGGCGCTTGTCCGCACGCTCTACAAGCGCATGAAACGCGCGGGCAAGGTCGACTATGTCGTGTTCGAAGCCGGCGCGTTTGAGCCAGGCTCGATCCGAGGCATGGCGGAGATACTGAAGCCGGACGTCGCGGTCGTGACGATGATCCGACTGGAGCATGTCACCCAATTCCGGACTCTGGAGGCTGTCGCGCGGGAAAAGAAAGCGCTGGTTGACGCCTTGTCGCCGGGCGGGCTCGCAATCTTGAATGCCGACGACCCGCATGTGCTCGAGATGGCTTCGGGTGCAAGGGGCCGTGTTGCGACTTTCGGCCAGTCGGGGGCCGCCGACTATCGCGTAACGGACGTCCACGCCGCCTATCCGGACCTGCTCGGATTTTCGCTTCGCTGGCATGGTGGCGCCATGGACATACGAACACCGTTCCCTGGCGAGCACTTCTGGCTGCCGGCCGCCGCCGCCATCGCCACGGCGCTGGAGCTAGGCGTCCCGCCCGAGAAAGTTGCGGCGAGGCTGGCGTCATTCGAGCCCTTGCCGAACCGCTGCAAGGTGCAGACGGTCGATGGCGGTCCGCAATTCCTCGTCGACACGGCCAAGGCGCCGTGGCATTCGATCGACATCGCCATGGACATGATGAGGAAGGCCAGCGCCGCCCGAAAGCGCATCGTGCTCGGACAAATTTCCGACTATGTCGGGTCGTCGAGGAAATACGGTACTGCGTATGGAATTGCCCGCTATATCGCCGACCAGGTCATTTACACCGGTGATAATGCCCATCGCTCACGTGCCAACCAGGCCGACCATGACAGCGGCCGTTTCCTGGAGCTTCGTACCCCGAAGGAAGTTTCCGATCATATCAAAGAGACGGCGGTCCCCGGGGAACTGATCCTGCTGAAGAGCTCGTCCAATCTTCATCTGGAGAGGATCGCGCTGGCCTGGGCGCACGACGTCAGATGCTGGATTCCGGCGTGCGGCAAGAAAGAGGGTTGCCAGGACTGCGGCCTCTACGAGGTGCCGTTCGAGGAACACAAGTCCTTCCTCGCAAATCGCAGGCTTGAGCGCAGAAGACGCCGCTTCGGATGGCTGCTTGGCGGCTTAAGTCTTATGCGCCGGGCTTGACATAGCTCTTGTAAACCCAGCCGTGCTTGCCGTTGTAGACGATCTCGCACCATTGCTTGCAACCCATCACCTGCACTGACGCCTTGGCCGGCACCGTGACGATTGCGGCGGCGCCTTTCTTCGGTCCCGTGCGCATGGTGACGGCCCTCAGGATGCGTCCATTGGCGGCCGCGCTGACTTTCTGAGGTTTTGGCTTGGCCTGGGCCGCGCTGTCCGTTGCTCCCGGCTGCGGATCGGGAACCTGCGGTTTGGCCTCGGGAATGGCGGCGGTCTGGGCGCCATCCATCTTGTCGTCCGCGTTCTTGGCAGTCGTCGGCGGCTCACTTGCGGGGACAGGCACGACGACCTTGGACAATGCGTTCGAGGCGTCGTTTTCGGCAGCGGGCTCGGCGAAGGCCGTGTCGGTTGATTGCGCGGCGCTGGTGTTGGCGGCCTGCTTGGATGGAGCGGGCTGATCCTTGGCCTGGGCCGGCGGCGTCTGGGCGTCGGAGGCCGTCCAGCGCGGGCTGTTCGACGACAGCGCCGGAATGCTGGCTTCGCGGGCTGCCGTCGCCGGCGTAACCGCATCAGCTTTGCGCGCAGCCTGCGGTACCGCTGCCGCCACGGTAACCGCCGCGGCAGGAGCGATCTTCGTGGTCTTCACCGGAATTGTCGGAACGGTCTGCTCGGCGCTTGCCGCGGCCACTTGCCGGCCAGTGCCAGGAATGCATAGCCACAGCGCCACCGCGGCCACGCCGAGCAGCGCGGCTGTACCGATTGCCGCAATGACCAGATGCGCGTTCGACTGCACCTTCTGCCAGAAGGAAGGCCGTACGTTATAGCCGAACTGCATTGTAAAGCGCTGCCGTTCCGGCATGCCGAAACTGAAGGGCTCGTTCACTCAAACCACCTCCAACAAGCGGGCCGACGTTCTTTCGATCATTGCCGCAAGGGTTGGCTCTGACCTGCATCGGTCCCGAAATCACTGCGGACAGGTCCGCGAAATCCCCGGATTATCGCCCAGAATTGGCATCTTTCGCCGCAGATTATGGCATGAGTGAGCCAATTTGCGAAATTCTGCCAGTTCGTTAACGCTTGCACAACCTCCAGGGTGGAAGCCACCCAAGCCGATTCGGTGGCTTCGGCCGGGCGGCCGGTTTCAAATTCGGTCGCGCAAGGCGAACCAGCTGAGCGCCAGAAACAGCAGCGGCGCGCGGAAACGACGCCCCCCCGGGAAGGCCGGGATCTTCAGGTCCTCGATCAGCTTCAGGCGGTCGCGATTGCCGGCGACGGTCTCGGCATAGAGCTTGCCGAAGAAGTTCGACAACATGACGCCATGGCCGGAATAGCCGCCGATCGAAATCACCCTTGGCATCACTTCGCGTACGAACGGTTTTCTCGGCACCGTGATGCCGACATAGCCGCCCCAGCCATGCGTGATCTCGACATCCTTCAGCGCCGGGTAGAGCTCGGCGATCTGCCTGCGGATGTGGATATGGATGTCCTTCGGATCGTTGACGGCATAGACCTCGCGCCCGCCGAACAGGAGCCGGCCGTCCTTCGACTTGCGGAAATAGCGCACCACGAAGCGGGAGTCGTCGACCGACTCGCCGCCCGGCAGAACTTTCGAGTCCGAACCCAGCGGCACGGTCGCGCCGATGAACGAGCCGATCGGCATGATGTGCGCGGCGCTCACCGGTTCGAGATTGCCGCCATAGGCGTTGACCGCGATCAGGCATTTGTCGGCGGTGATCGTGCCCCTCGGCGTCGTGACCCTCACCTTGCCGCCGCTGGAGATGATGCCGGTGGCCGGCGTGTGCTCGAAGAGATGCGCGCCGGTCGCAACTGCGGCTTTCGCCGTGCCGATCACCAGCTTCAGCGGATGGATGTGCCCGGTGCCGGTGTCGCGCGCGCCGCCGAAATAGCGTGCCGAGCCCAGCCGCTCCGCCGTTTCCGCCGCGTCCATGAAGCTGACATGCGGATAATCGAAGCGGCTCGCCATGATCTCGGCATGGCGCTTGTAGTCGTCGACATAGCGCCGCTTGTGCGCCACCGACAGCTGACCCGGCATATAGTCGATGTCGATCGCGCTGGCGGCGGCGAAGTCGAGCAGGTGCGCCTTTGCCTCTTCCGCCATGTCGAACAGCGCCTTGGCACGAGAAAGGCCGTAGTCCGCCTCCAGTTCTTCGGCCCAGGCGCGCTGCCCGGTGCCGAGCTGGCCGCCATTGCGCCCCGACGCACCGTCGCCGAAGCGATGGGCCTCGATCAGCACGACATTCGCGCCGGCCTTGGCCAGGTGCGCCGCCGCCGACAAGCCGGTGAAGCCGCCGCCGACGATGACGACGTCGCATTGGCGGTCGCCATTGAGCACCGGATACTCGGGACGAGGCCCGGCCGTATCCTCGTACCAGGATCGGCCGGGCGAAATGGGAGACTGATACTTCATGACCGGTCAGACGTTGAGCAGCAGATACTCCCGCTCCCACGGGCTGATCACTTCCATGAAAGTCTCGAACTCGGCGCGCTTGATCGCGGTATAGGTGGCGGCGAAGGATTTGCCGAGGATGGCGCCAAGCTCCTTGTCGTCCTCGAACAGGCCGACGGCCTCCAGAAGACCCCGCGGCAGGTCGATTTCATCCGCGTTGGCGGTCGTCAGCACCGGCGGTTCCGCTTTGATCTTGTTGTTCATGCCGACCAGCCCGCAGGCAAGCGACGCGGCCAACGCCAGATAGGGGTTGGCGTCCGACGACGGGATGCGGTTTTCGACGCGCCGCGCCGCGGGATCGGAGCGCGGCACGCGGAAGGCGGTGGTGCGGTTGTCGTAGCCCCATTTGTTGTTGACCGGGGCCGACGCTTGCTGCGTCAGCCGGCGGTAGGAATTGACGTAAGGCGCGAACATCACGAGCGCGTTCGGCACGTGCTTCTGCATGCCGCCGATGAAGTGGAAGAACGCGTCGGTCTCGGAGCCGTCCTCGGCCGAAAAAATGTTGCGGCCGGTCTTTTTGTCGATCACCGACTGGTGGATGTGCATGGCCGAGCCCGGCTGCCCCTGGATCGGCTTGGCCATGAAGGTGGCGTAGATTTCGTGCTTCAGCGCCGCCTCGCGGATGGTGCGCTTGAACATGAAGACCTGGTCGGCGAGCTCGATTGGGTTGCCGTGGCGCAAGTTGATCTCGAGCTGGCCGGCGCCCTCTTCGTGGATCAGCGTGTCGATCTCCAGGCCCTGCCGTTCCGAGAAATGGTAGATGTCGTCGATCAGCTCGTCGAATTCATTGACGCCGGCGATGGAATAGCCGGCGCCGCCGCCGATCGGCCGGCCCGAGCGCCCGACGGGCGGCGTCAGCGGATAGTCCGGATCGGGGTTCTTGCGCACCAGATAGAATTCGATCTCGGGCGCCACGACCGGTTTGAGCCCGCGCTCGTCATAGGCCGCGAGCACGCGCTTCAAGACGTTGCGCGGCGTGAACTCCACCGAGCGGCCGTCCTGGTGGACGAGATCGCAGATCACCGCCGCCGTCGGGTCTTCCTCCCAGGGCACCACGGTTAGCGTCGAAAGATCGGGCAGCAGCTTCAGGTCGCCGTCATCTTCCGGATAATGGAAGCCGTTGCCATCCTCGGGATAGCCGCCGGAGATCGTCGTCATGAACACGGCCGAAGGCAGCGCCAGCGAGGTGTTGGAGGTGAATTTCTTCGACGGCATCATCTTGCCGCGAGCGACGCCGGCCTGGTCTGGCGTGATGCACTCGATGTCCTCGATGCCGCGCCATTCGAGCCAGGCGCTGGCTTCCTTCCAGTTCTTCACGCCGCGTTCGTTTTTCAGGAAGGCAGGCGCGCGGGCGCGTCCCCCCCGGCTTGACGGACGGACTTCCTTTTTCTCAGGCGGCATCATTCACCAGATTGTGTTTCGGATGCCGAAGTATAGCCGCGCGCCACGGGGGAAGGGAAGGGGAGGTGGGTTATGCAGTAGCGCGCCGTGCCGGCCGAGCGTCACCCGAACCAGCTTCGACTAGCAGTGCCGCGCGAACGCGTCTACACCACCATTTCGAGGGGAGGATGAGGTGGCCATGTCCGCTCTTACCACGATCGGCTTCGATGCCGACGACACGCTGTGGCAGAACGAGCAGTTCTTCCGCATGACCGAACAGCGCTTTGTCGCCATGCTTGCCGAGCACGGCGAGGCAAGCCACGTCTCAGCGAACCTGCTTGCGGCCGCGAGGCGCAATCTCGGCCTCTATGGCTTCGGCATAAAGAGCTTCACCCTGTCGATGATCGAGACGGCGATCGAGGTCACCGAAGGCCGTGTTCCGGCCTCGACGATAGCGGAAATCCTGGCCGCGGGCCGCGATATGCTCAGCCACCCGATCGAACCGCTGCCGCATGCGCGCGAGACGGTCGAGAAGCTCGCCGGTGCCTATCGCCTCGTGCTGATCACCAAGGGCGACTTGCTGGACCAGGAGCGCAAGCTGGCTCAATCGGGACTGGGCGAGCTTTTCGACGCTGTCGAGATCGTCAGCGACAAGAGCGCCGCCACCTATGCCCGCATTTTCAGCCGCCATGGCGACGGGCCACAAAAAAGCATGATGGTCGGCAATTCGCTCAAGTCGGACGTGATCCCGGCCATCGATGCCGGCGGTTGGGGTATCTATGTCCCGCATGATTTGACCTGGGCGGCCGAGCATGCCGAAGCACCGGTCGCGGCATCGCGTTTCCGGGAGATCGCCGACTTGAGCGAACTGCCGGCGCTGCTCGAAAGCATCGTCACCGCGGGTTGACGCCCTGTGGGATCCTTCTCCCGAATTGAGCTAGCCGCGCCCTACCAGGCGTTCGACCACCGGTTGCAGCCTGTCGGGCGTTATCGGCTTGGCAACCACCGCATCGACCATGCTCGACAGGCCAAGACTTTCAGGCGTGCCATTGCTGGTTGAAAGCAGGATCACCGCGGGCAGCGGCTTGCCGGAGGCGCGCCGCAGCGCGTCGATGGCAGACATCAACCGGTCGCAATCCTTGTTGTCGGCCCCGCCGTCCAGGATGACGGCGCCGGGCAGGCGACCAGCCAAGGCTTTCTCGGCGGTCTCGGGCGATTCCGAAATCGGCTTCAGCCCCGACTTCTCGACGATTTTCGACACCACGACCCGGTTGATCGACGACTTTCCAACGACCAGCACCCTGGAAAAGTCTGCCGCCGTCGCGCCGGCGCGGACCGCGGGATTCACGTTTTTTTCGGAGTGATCGTCACGGTCGGCAGGACACATCGGCGGGCAGGGCACTCTGGTTCAATGCAGGGTTGAAACCTGAGGCACAATTGAGTGAGTTCGCAGCCGGTGTCAAGCTGAAACGGTCATGTTCGAAAATAAAGCAAGAAATTCTTGAATTCAGCGCAAGTCGTACCGCCGCGCGACGAAGGCAAGCCGAAAAAATGCGATAGTCTCCCGAACGTATAACGCACGGGAGACTATCGCCGAGACTGTTGACGCTACGTCAAGTGTGACTCTGCTGCGTAACGATCACCGGGATCAGAAGATCGCCCCAGTTGCCGTCGCCGCCATGGTGCCTGGCCGAACGGACCAGTTCCACCGAAACGCCCGCTTCGACTGCCTTCATGACCGACTGGTTGAGCCTGTGCAGATCGTTGGCGAGCATGCGGATCGTTGCCTGCTGGTCGACGCTCATCGCGCTCGATTGCTCTTCTGCCCTTTCCTTGACTCGGCTTATCGATGCCATTGGTCTTCTCCTCGATGTGATTGCCCTGTGGGCGTTTCCTCTGGTTGTTATCCGTTACTCGGCCGCCGGCCTGAATTGGGCGTGCTCGGTCGATTCATGCATAGCGGTGGTCGAAGACTGGCCGCCGGTGATCGCCATCGACACGGCGTCGAAATAACCGGTGCCGACCTCGCGCTGGTGCTTGGTCGCGGTATAGCCCCGCGCCTCGGCCGCGAACTCGGCCTCCTGCAGTTCCGAATACGCGGCCATCTGGCGGTCCTTGTAGCCGCGCGCGAGCTCGAACATGCCGAAGTTCAGCTGGTGGAAGCCGGCGAGCGTGATGAACTGGAACTTGTAGCCCATCGCGCCGAGTTCCTTCTGGAACTTGGCGATCGTCGCGTCGTCGAGATTCTTCTTCCAGTTGAAGGACGGCGAGCAGTTATAGGCGAGCAGCTTGCCCGGATGATGCTTGCGCACGCCCTCGGCGAACTTCTTCGCCTGCTCGAGGTCGGGCTTCGAGGTCTCGCACCAGATCAGGTCGGCATGCGGCGCATAGGCGATGGCGCGCGCGATGCAAGGCTCGATGCCGTTCCTCACAGTGTAGAAGCCCTCGACCGTGCGGCCGGCGTCGTAGTCGACGAAGGGCCGGTCGCGCTCGTCGATATCGGAGGTCAACAGCTTCGCCGCTTCCGCGTCGGTGCGCGCCACGACCAGCGTCGGCGTGCCCATCACGTCGGCCGCGAGACGCGCCGCGTTGAGATTGCGGATATGCGCCGCGGTCGGGATCAGCACCTTGCCGCCGAGATGGCCGCACTTCTTTTCCGACGCCAGCTGGTCCTCGTAGTGGACGCCGGCGGCACCCGCCTCGATGAAGGCCTTCATGATCTCGAAGGCGTTGAGCGGGCCGCCGAAGCCGGCTTCGGCGTCGGCGACGATCGGCGCGAACCATGTCTCGACCGACAGGCCCTTGCCTTCAGATGTCTCGATCTGGTCGGCGCGCTGCAAGGTGCGGTTGATACGCTTGACCAGTTCCGGCGCGGCATTGGCCGGGTAAAGCGACTGGTCCGGATACATGGCCGAGGCCGTGTTGGCGTCGGCGGCCACCTGCCAGCCCGACAGATAAATCGCCTTCAGTCCCGCCCGAACCTGCTGCATGGCCTGGTTGCCGGACATCGCGCCGAGCGCGTTGACGAAATCCTCGTCATGGATGAGCTTCCACAACCGGTTAGCGCCCATCTCGGCCAGCGTCTGGCGAATTTGCACGGAGCCGCGCAGCCGCTTCACATCCTCTGGAGAATAGGGGCGCTCGATGCCGTCGAAACGGCCTTCGGGCGCGGAAGGAACGATGTTGTAAAAATCGGTCATTGGTCACTCCGGGTCGCTTGGAAACTGCTTCAGCGGTACGTCGCCTGGGCGTGCCTCACAACGTCTGCATGTGACACTATTTACATTGCAGCGCGAAAAATGCCCAAGGAAACCGTCAGGTGGCGCAAAAAATAAAGGAAAAGCTGTGTTGCCATTGACTGGCTCGGCTTGTAAATTTGTCACGATTGTAAAAGCGTCGAAGCGCGAACCAGACGCGATATTCGTGTAAATTCTTGTCAAGGGTGGCGGGGATGGCCGACCAGAAGATCTTTGCCGGGCCGCGGCTGCGCCGGCTGCGCACTGCCAGGGGCCTCACCCAGACGGCGATGGCCGAGGGACTGGGCATTTCGCCCTCCTATCTCAACCTGATCGAACGCAACCAGCGGCCGCTGACCGTGCAGCTCATTCTGAAGCTGGCATCCGTCTACAAGGTCGATCCGCATGAATTGCAGGGAGAGACAAAAGGCTCGATCGCGGCGTTGCGCGAAGCCTTCAGCGATCCGCTTCTTGCCGGCGAACTGCCGGGCGATCAGGAACTGATCGACCTCGCCGAGACGGCGCCGAACGCCTCGGCGGCGATGGTAAAGCTCTTTCGGGCCTATCGCGAGCAGGCCGAACGCCTGTCCGACCTCAACCAGCTGCTGGCGAGGGAGGGCAGGGCGACCGCGCTGTCCGGCGCGCGCCTGCCCGCCGACGAGGTGCACGAAGTGTTCGAGCGCCGGCCGAACCACTTTGCCGCGCTGGAAGAGGAGGCGGAGGCTTTCACATCGGTCCTCGACCCCGGCGACGATCTGTTCGGCGCATTGAAGGCCTGGCTGAGGCGCGAGCACGGCATCGTCGTCAAAGTGCTGCCGGTCGCCACCATGCCCAACTGGCGCCGCCGCTACGACCGCCATTCGCAGCGCCTGTTCCTGTCCGAGCGACTGTCGCCTTTCGACCAGCTGCGCGAAATCGCCATGGAGGCGAGTCTGATCCGCATGTCGGTGGCCGTGGCCGGCGAGATCCAGGCGCTGAAGCTCGGCACTGACGAGGCGCGCCGGCTCGCCCGCTTCGAACTCGGCCGCTATGCCGCGCACGCCCTGATGATGCCCTATCAGGCCTTCCATGCCGCCGCCCTGCGCGCCCGCTACGACATCGACGTCCTGCGGTCCCGCTTCGGCGTCTCGTTCGAGCAGGCGGCCAACCGTCTGACCATGCTGCAGCGTCCAGGCACGTCCGGCGTGCCGTTCTTCATGCTGGAGGTCGACAATGCCGGCAACCGCTTCCGCAAGGCCGGCAGCCAGGGCTATCCGCAAAGCCGCTTCGGCGGTGGATGCCCGAAGCTTCCCGTGCATGCGGTCTTCTCGCAGCCGGGCCAGATCCTGGTCGAGGCGGTGGAGATGCCCGACGGCGCCGAGTTCCTTTGCATCGCCCGTACGCTGGAGGGCCCGCAAGGCGCTTTCTCCGAGCGGCCGCGGCGCACCGCGCTCCTGCTCGGCTGCGATATCGGCTTTCGCGACGAGCTCGTCTATGGCTCGGCGCTGCCGGCCGCGGTTGCCGGCAAGCCAGGGCAGGGTTTCGCCACGCCCGTTGGCCCCGCCTGCCGGCTTTGCGAACGCGTCGGCTGCCTGGCGCGCGCCGAACCGCCGGTGACGCGCCCGCTCGGCCTCGACGAGATGGTGACAGGCCTCAGCGCCTTCGATTTCCAGGGCTGATATACGCCGCCCAAACTCGCGCATCGGTTGCGGGATCCCGGCATGCGCCAAGGTGTGCCGTAGCGAGGTTGCCCCACATTTCAGCGAATGCTGGATCACGCACGGCTTTCTACTTTGCGCTACGCGATTGAGACACAGTTCTGTCGCCTGAGACACAGGATCCCTGTCGTCCCTGGTGCATCGTAGTGCAAATAACTCGCTGACAGTCATGTCCATGTCCGATACCGCCTCGCCCAGTGCCGCCTTGCCAGCCGTCTCGCCGCGCGAGGAACGGATCGGCATGCTGCTGGTCTTCCTGTCGGCGCTGATGTGGAGCTTTGGCGGCACGATCGCCCGCTTTATCCATGTCGACGACAGCTGGACCGTGGTGTTCTGGCGATCGCTCTGGGCCGTTGCCTTCCTTGTCGCCTTCATGGTCTGGCGCGACGGCTGGCGCGGCACCTCGAAATTGTTCCGCGACATGGGTCTGCCCGGCCTCGGTGTGGCCCTCTGCTTCGCCACCGCCTCGACCAGCTTTATCGTTGCCCTCGCTCATACGACGGTCGCCAACATCCTCCTGATGCAGGCCGGCGTGCCGCTTCTCGCTGCCTTGCTCGCCTGGCTGCTGTTTCGCGAGCGCGTGAGCCAAGGCACCTGGATTGCCATCGCCGCCGTCATCGCCGGCGTCGCCATCATGGTCTCGGAATCGCTGGGCGGCGCCGTCTCGCCGATCGGCGATGGCCTGGCGCTGCTGATCGCGGTGATGTTTTCGTTCGCGACCGTGATCACCCGGCGCTTTTCCCACGTTCGCATGGTGCCGGCCACCTGTCTCGGCGCGCTGCTTGCCGGTGCTTTTGCCGCCGCCCAGGCCACGGAATTCGCGGTGTCGGCGCGCGACATGGGTTTTCTCTTTGCCTTCGGCGTCGTCAATCTCGGCATCGGCCTTGCTTTCTTCGCCATGGGAGCGCGGCTGGTGCCCGCGGCGATCGCGGCGTTGCTCGGCACCTTCGAACCGATCCTTGGGCCGATCTGGGTCTGGCTCGTCCATTCGGAGGTGCCGTCGGTGCGCACCATCATCGGCGGCGCCATCGTGGTCACTGCGCTGCTCGTCCATATCGGCCTGGAGTTCAAACGCCAGGCGCGACCGGCGCGTCCCGGCATCACCGGCCTGCCGTCACCCAATTGACGATAGACAGCCTTCCCCATTGACAACCCAGTTGCCGGGCGGGCAGGCTGCGATTACGGCAACAACAAGACAGGCGTATCTTGCCAAGTGTCTCCGCCGGCCTGCTCGGGACCGGACAGAATCGTCATAGCTCTGCTCACGCCGCGGCGAATGCCGCTGACGCAGCCCGGGTGCCTCGCCGGGGAGGCGGGAATGCCTTCAACCTTGATGCCGTGACAGAGCCTGGCGTGGACAGTCCACGCTTGTCGCTCTCCGGAAGGCTCAATACTCTGAAACCAACGCCGCGCCGCCATATCGCGACGAGCCGGCGAGGGAACACTCACCAAAGGAGAACATCATGATCCGCAAAGCTCTATGGCTTTCGGCGACGTCGGTATTTCTAACGCTTTTCACGGCAGGCGGCCATGCCGAAGACCGCGTCGTCAACGTCTACAACTGGTCGGACTATATCGACTCTTCGATCATTGACGACTTCACCAAGAAGACCGGCATCAAGGTCGTCTACGACACCTTCGATTCCAACGAGATCCTGGAGACCAAGCTGCTTGCCGGCGGCAGCGGCTATGACGTCGTCGTGCCGAGCGCCAACTTCCTGGCGCGCCAGATCCAGGCAGGCGTGTTCCAGAAACTCGACAAGTCGAAGCTGCCGAACATCTCCAACATGTGGGACGTCATTTCCGAACGCACCGCCAAATACGATCCGGGCAACGAATATGCGGTCAACTACATGTGGGGCACGGTCGGCCTCGGCTACAACGTCAAGAAGGTGACGGCCGCGCTCGGCACCGACAAGATCGACAGCTGGGACGTGTTCTTCAATCCGGACAAGCTGGCCAAGCTGAAGGATTGCGGCGTCTATGTGCTGGATTCTCCGGCCGACATCATTCCGGCGGCGCTGAAATATCTCGGCCTCGATCCCAACAGCACCTCGCCGGATGACATTGCCAAGGCTGAGGAAGCGTTGCTCAAGGTCAGGCCCTATATCCGCAAGTTCCATTCGTCCGAGTACATCAACGCTCTGGCCAACGGCGACATCTGCCTGGCGATCGGCTGGTCGGGCGACGTCTTCCAGGCGCGCAACCGCGCCCAGGAAGCCAAGCAGGGCGTCGAGATCGGCTATTCGGTGCCGAAAGAAGGCGCCCAAATGTGGTTCGATATGATGGCGATCCCCGCTGACGCGCCGCATGTCGCCGACGCGCTCGAGTTCATCAACTACATGATGACGCCCGAAGTCATCGCCAAGTCATCGAACTACGTGCTCTACGCCAACGGCAACAAGGCTTCGCAGCAATTCATCGACAAGGCGATCCTCGAAGATCCTTCGGTCTATCCGGACGAGGAGACGACGAAGAAGCTCTATACCGTCGCGCCTTACGATCCCAAGACCCAGCGCATCATCACGCGCACCTGGACCAAGATCGTCACCGGCCAGTAAGCACCGAGACACGACCCCGGCAGCCAGCTGCCGGGGTCGCTTTCTTTTGGGGAATTTTTTAAAAAATAACGGAGTGGGGACCATGAAATCGCTTGGCAGCATCCGCAGGGATTTCGCGCCATGGAACGACCCGAACGCCAAGCCGTACATCCAGTTCGACAAGGTGACCAAGAAGTTCGGTGACTTCACCGCCGTCAACAATCTGTCGCTGACCATCTTCGAGCGCGAATTCTTCGCCCTGCTCGGCGCTTCGGGCTGCGGAAAGTCGACGCTGCTCAGGATGCTCGCCGGCTTCGAGGAACCGTCCGCCGGCCGCATCCTGCTCGACGGGCAGGACCTGCGCGGCATCCCGCCCTACAAGCGCCCGGTCAACATGATGTTCCAGTCTTATGCGCTGTTTCCGCATATGACGGTCGAGAAGAACATCGCCTTCGGCCTCAAGCAGGAAGGCATGCCGGGGCCTGATATCGAAAAGCGCGTTGCCGAGATGCTGAAGCTGGTCAAGCTCGAGCAGTTCGCCAAGCGCAAGCCGCACCAGCTCTCGGGCGGCCAGCGCCAGCGCGTGGCGCTTGCCCGCTCGGTCGCCAAGCGGCCCAAGGTTCTGCTGCTCGACGAGCCGCTCGGCGCGCTCGACAAGAAGCTGCGCGAGGAAACGCAGTTCGAGCTGATGGACCTGCAGCAGGAGCTCGGCCTCACCTTCGTCGTCGTCACCCACGACCAGGAGGAGGCCATGACCATGGCCGACCGCATCGCCATCATGGACAAGGGCGAGGTGATGCAGGTCGCCACGCCGGCCGAGATCTACGAGGCGCCGGCCTCGCGCTTCGTGGCGCATTTCGTCGGCAACGTGAACATGTTCGAAGGCAAGGTCGCCGAGCGCAGCGCAAACACGACGCGCATCACCGGCGCGACCGGTGCTCAGATCGTCGTCGACAATGGCGGCGCGGCCGCCGCCGGCGCCGACATCGTGTTCGCGATACGGCCGGAAAAGATCAAGGTCTCCTCGAAGAAGCCCGCGGATGCGGTCAATGCGCTGGAAGGCGAGATCTATGATGTCGCCTATCTCGGCGACATGACCGTCTATCATATCAAGCTGGACGACGGGCAGATCGTGCGCGCGAGCGCGTTGAACGCCTCGCGCATCACCGACGATCCGCTGACCTGGAACGACCGTGCCTGGGTTTCCTTCCGGCCCGACGCCGGCGTCGTGCTGACGAGATAGGAGGCGGCCATGACCCACATCGCCGCCACGGCCTCGTCGTCGACCCAACCAGCTGAAGCCCTGCTGACGACATTGGCGAAGGGTTTCGTCAACCGCCTCGTCATCATCATTCCCTATCTCTGGCTGCTGTTCTTCTTCCTCGTCCCCTTCATCATCGTCTTCAAGATATCGCTGTCGCAGACGGCGATCTCGATGCCGCCCTATACGCCGGTGCTCGACTTCAAGGACGGCGTCGCGGGATTCTTCGCCGGCTTCCGCGCGCTCAACTTCGACAACTACACCTGGCTCACCCAGGACGCGCTCTACTTCAATGCCTATGTGACCAGCCTGATCATCGCGGGCATCTCGACGATACTCACGCTGATCGTCGGCTATCCGATCGCTTACGGCATGGCGCGCGCGCCGGCGACGATCCGCCCGACCCTGCTGATGCTGGTGATCCTGCCGTTCTGGACCTCGTTCCTGATCCGCGTCTATGCCTGGATCGGTATCCTGAAGCCTGAAGGTCTGCTCAACCAGGTCCTGCTCGCCACCGGCCTGATCAGCCAGCCGCTGGTCATTCTGAACACCTACACCGCGATCTTCATCGGCATCGTCTATTCCTACCTGCCCTTCATGGTGCTGCCGCTCTATTCCTCGCTGGAAAAGATGGACTACTCGCTGATCGAGGCCGCGCAGGACCTCGGCTGCCCGCCGACCGGCGCCTTCTGGAAGATCACCTTCCCGCTGTCGCTGCCCGGCGTCGTCGCCGGCTGCCTGCTGGTGTTCATTCCGGCGGTCGGCGAGTTCGTCATCCCCGATCTCCTCGGCGGCTCGCAGACGCTGATGATCGGCAAGACGCTCTGGAACGAATTCTTCTCCAACCGCGACTGGCCGGTCTCGTCGGCGGTGGCTGTCATCCTGCTTCTGGTGCTGACCATCCCGATCATGTTCTTCCAGCAGGCGCAGGCGAAGGCACAGGAGCAGGGCAGATGAACGCGACCTGGAGCCGCTTCAACATCACCTCGATCGTGCTGGGCTTTGCCTTTCTCTATTTGCCGATCGTGCTCTTGATCGTCTTTTCCTTCAACGAATCGAAGCTGGTCACCGTTTGGGGCGGCTTCTCGACCAAATGGTACGTCTCGCTGTTCCACAACCAGGGCCTGATGGACGCCACCTGGGTCACGGCGCGCGTCGGCGTCATCTCGGCCACGGTGGCAACCGTGCTCGGCACGCTCGCCGCCATTACGCTCACGCGCTACACGCGCTTCAGGGGGCGGTTGCTTTTCTCCGGCATGGTCTTTGCGCCGCTGGTCATGCCGGAGGTCATTACCGGCCTCTCGCTGCTGCTGCTCTTCGTCGCCGTCGGGTTCGACCGCGGCTTCTTCACCGTGACGCTCGCGCACATCACCTTCACCATGTGCTTCGTCGCCGTCGTCGTGCAGTCGCGCCTGGTCACGTTCGACCGCTCGCTCGAGGAGGCGGCGATGGATCTCGGCGCGCCGCCGGTGAAAACCTTCTTCCAGATCACCTTGCCGGTCATCCTGCCGGCGATCATCTCCGGTTGGATGCTGGCCTTCACGCTCTCGCTCGACGACCTGGTCATCGCCAGCTTCACCTCGGGCCCCGGTGCCACCACGCTGCCGATGAAGATCTACAGCCAGGTGCGCCTTGGCGTGACGCCGGAAATCAACGCCGCCTGCACCATCCTGATCGCGGTGGTGGCGGTGGGCGTCATCATCGCCTCGATCGCCAACAAACGCCGCGAGATCCAGCGCCAGCTCGACGAGCAGGCCGCGCAGCGCGGCTGATTGCGGGAGCAGGGGCGCTCTTTTGCTCCCCTGCCTTCTTTACTGGCCAGACACGCCGGGAGCGATCGGCGATATGAACGGCGCGCTCCAGTTGCCGCCGACGAAGAACAGCGACTGGCTCGGCGGCGCGGGCGCCGGACTGGCCGCCTGGCCACTGGCAGGCTGGGGTTGCTGCGCCGGTTGTCCGGTTGGCACGACGCCGCCCGAGAGCGCCAGCCCGCGTCCGACATAGGAGGCGATGCCGGACAGCCAGATCCTATATTTCTGCGCGTTGATCTCGGCCTTGTCGAGGCGCGCCACGCCCTTCGAGATGTTGGCCTTGATCTCGGCGCCGTCGATCGGCAGCGAGCCATTGGCGACGTCATCGAGCGCGAAGAAGCCGCCTTGCTGGTTGCGCTTCAGGAAGGCCGGCAGGTCGAGCCCGTTGAGCGTGCCCGGCCCGAAAGTCGCCGAGAACGATCCGTCGGCGTTCTCGAAGATCGAGTTCCACGCCTTGCCCGGCCCCTTGAGGATGACCGACACCGTCCCGGTGCCGGCCGGCACCAGCCGCGTCATACCCGCCGCCGTGCCAAAGGCTCCCGTATCCACATCCGATGCCAGAAGCCGCATCTCGACCTGTGTGCCTTCCGGCTTGCGGTCGAAGCGCAGGCTGCTCTGGACGGTGCCGCCAAAGGCCGACGCATCGGATATGTCGAAGACGGCAAGGCCGTTCTTGACCTGCGCGGTCGCCGCGACGTCGGCGAGCTGCACCGGCCCCGCCGTGGCATGCGCCGCCGACAGCCTGAGGTCGAGATTGATGCGATCGGCGAAGCTGGTGTCGATGTCGCCGGGGCCGACCTCGCCGGTCGGCGCCACAGGGGTGAAGGCCGACAGGAAGGACCTGAGATCGAGCGTATCGAAGGCGAGCGTGCCGGCGACCACTGGGCGCCCCTCGGCGAAGGACAAATCCAGCGCGCCCATGCCCGGATTGTTGTTGAGCGTGACCGTGGTGTTCTCGAACTTCGCGCGCCCCGCCGAGGCGTTCACCTTGCTCGCGATCGAGACCGCGCCGATCGCAGCGCCGGGCGCGAGGCCTGCCTGCGACCATTCCAGCACGCGCCGCAGCGACGGCGCTGCGAACTTTGCCTGCCCGTCCAGATAGGCATTGTCCGACATCGCGGCGGTTCCGTCGAAGGAGAATGTCGCCGGCGCCGCCTTGAAGGACAGGGTGATCGGGGCCGCTCCCCCGGCAAACAGCACAAGCGGTTTTGCCGAGGAGAAATCGACCTGCACGCTTTCGCCACGCCAGATACCGGTCGCGGTCAGCGATGCCTCGCTGTTCATCGCTTCCCAGTTCACCTGACCGTTCAGGCTGCTCAGGATTTCGGTGTCCTTGCCGTCGGCCGTGGTCACGACGCGGCCATCGCGGAACTCGACGATGCCGAACGGATCGGACGGCAATCTGCCGAGATCGGGTTTCTGCGGGTTGGCGGTGACCACGCCGCGTGCGGTATCGATCGAGCGCGTGATGCGCCCGCCGGTCGGAAGCGGCGGCAGATAGAAGCCGCTTTCGGTGCGTTGCACCCTTATCGTCGGGCGCACCAGCCTTGCCGTCGAGAAGGCGACGTCGCCCTGCAACGCCGCCATCGCCGACAGGTCGACTTCCAGCCGATCGGCCTCGATCACCGGCGGCGCGTCGGTCTCGGTCCATTGCGACAGCGTCACGTCGCTGAGGATGGCCCGGAATTTCGGCCACACCTCGATGCGCGGTGAGCCGTCAATGGTGACTCTAAAGCCGCTCCAGGCGCTCAACTCCCAGGCGATGCGGTCACGTACGATGCGGGTCGAGGCAATCAGCGGCAGCGCCGCGACCGCGAGCGCGATGACGAGCACGGCAACGCCGATCGCCCACACCCCGCGCCGGATCAAAGATGATGGCATTTCGCCCCGTATGCTTCTATTGCCGACAAAATCGCTCGACGGGTGTAACCGAGCGCCGACGCTTTTCAAGTCTTTATGGCCTTGCGATGGCATTTGCGCAGTGCTTGCCAGGGGCCGGGCGAACAAAATCTTGCTCTGCTGCGCTGCAATATGCATAAGCGGGCTGCACGATCCCGTTAGCGGTTGCGCGCCGTTTTTGGGACGATGGCATATGCGATGTTGAGCGAAATGGCTCAAAACGCGACGCGCTTTGGGAGGAGCGATGATGGCCGCCGACACACCTTTGTGGACCCCGAGCCCGGAACGGATCGAAGCAGCACCCCTGACTGCGTTCATGAAGGCCGCGGAGGCAAAGGCCGGACTGTCATTCTCCAGCTATGCCGAGCTGCACCGCTGGTCGATCGAGGATCGCGAGGGCTTCTGGAGCCTGGTCTGGGATTTTTGCGGCCTTGTTGGTGACAAGGGCGAGCGCAGCCTTGTCGACGGCGAGCGCATGCCCGGCGCGGCCTTCTTTCCCGACGCCAAGTTGAATTTTGCCGAGAACCTTTTGAAGAAGACCGGCAGTGGCCAGGCCATTATCTTTCGCGGCGAGGACAAGGTCGAGCGTCGGCTGTCCTGGAACGAGCTTCATGCGCTGACCTCGCGGCTGCAGCAGCTCTTCCTGTCGCTCGGCGTCAAAGCCGGCGACCGCATCGCCGCCATGATGCCCAATATGCCCGAAACCATCGCCGCGATGCTGGCGGCAAGTTCGATCGGCGCGGTCTGGTCGTCATGCTCGCCCGATTTCGGCGAACAGGGCGTGTTCGACCGTTTCGGCCAGATCGAGCCGATCGTCTTCATCGCGCCGGACGGCTATTGGTACAACGGCAAGGCGATCGAGGTGGCCGACAAGGTCCGCGCGGTGGCGGCCAAGCTCGCCACGCTGCGCAAGGTGCTGATCATCGACTATCTCGGCACTTCCGCGGATGTCGCCGCCACCATCGACAAGGCGGCCGCGCTCGAGGAAGCGCTCTCGCCCTTCGCCGCCAGGACCGTCAGCTACGAGCGGCTGCCCTTCGCGCATCCCCTCTACATCCTGTTTTCCTCCGGCACGACCGGCATCCCGAAATGCATCGTCCATTCGGCCGGTGGCACGCTGATCCAGCACGTCAAGGAACACCGGCTGCATGCCGGCCTGCTCGACGGCGATCGCCTGTTCTATTTCACCACCTGCGGCTGGATGATGTGGAACTGGCTGGTCTCGGGCCTGGCCTCGGGCGCGACGCTTTTGCTCTATGACGGCTCGCCGTTCTACCCCGACGGCAATGTGCTGTTCGATTTCGCCGATGCCGAGCAGATGACCTATTTCGGCACCTCAGCCAAGTTCATCGATTCGGTCCGCAAGGCCGGGCTGAAGCCGATCGCCAGCCACGATCTGTCGACCGTGCGCACGCTCTCTTCCACCGGCTCGCCGCTGTCGCCGGAGGATTTCCGCTTCGTCTATGACGGCATCAAGAAGGACGTGCATCTGGCCTCGATCTCGGGCGGCACCGACATCGTGTCCTGCTTCGTGCTCGGCGTGCCGACCGAGCCGGTCTGGAGCGGCGAGATCCAAGGGGCTGGCCTCGGTCTGGCGGTCGACGTCTGGGACGATGACGGCAAGCCGATCCGGCAGGAGAAGGGCGAGCTGGTCTGCACGAAAGCCTTCCCGGCGATGCCGATCGGCTTCTGGAACGATCCCGAGGGCAAAAAGTATCACGCGGCCTATTTCGAGCGTTTCGACAATGTCTGGTGCCACGGCGACTTCGCCGAATGGACGGCCCATGGCGGCATGATCATCCACGGCCGCTCGGACGCCACGCTCAACCCGGGCGGCGTCAGGATCGGCACGGCCGAGATCTACAATCAGGTCGAGCAGATGCCGGAGATCCTCGAGGCGCTGTGCATCGGCCAGGATTTCGACAATGACGTCCGCGTCGTGCTGTTCGTCCGGCTGGCCGCCGGCGTGAGACTGGACGAGGATCTGGAAAAGCGCATCCGCGCCAAGATCCGCACCGGCGCCAGCCCGCGCCACGTGCCGGCCAGGATCGTCGCCGTCACCGACATCCCGCGCACCAAATCCGGCAAGATCACCGAGCTCGCGGTGCGCGACATGGTGCACGGCCGCGCCGTCAAGAACAAGGAAGCGCTCGCCAATCCGGAGGCGCTGGAGCTGTTCCGCGATCTGCCTGAACTCGCGACCTGACACCCGTCATGGTTAACGAAATATATCCAACGAATTTACCTAGATTTCACGGGTGGTACACATTCGTAAATTTTTTTGGGAGCCGGTAAGGACTTGTTAAGGGACGACCCCGATAGTCGCGTGTAACTTGAGGGAGAAATCCCGTTCCTCGTCCCCTGAGGTTCAGCTCAAGCCCCCGTTGTGACAGCATCCCATTTCTCAAGGCGTCCTCCAGGACGCCTTTTTCTTTGGAGCAATTCCAGGAAAAGTGTGAGCGGTTTTCCGTCAGGAATTGCGTCAACACAAGGAGATAGAGCGGTTCGCCGTTTGCGTGAAACGGTGAACCGCACTAGCCGAAACGCGATGCCGTACAAACTTACTCGGCGAGCACGCGGGTCGAGGGGAAGCCGACCTCGACCAGCGTTCCTTCGCCCGGCGTCGAGGTGATCGCGAAACGCGCGCGGTTCGCCTCCACCATGGCCTTGGTGAGCGGCAGGCCGAGGCCGGTGCCGTCGCCGCGTCCGCGCTTCAGCGCGTTGATCTGCTTGAACGGCTTCAGCGCCTGCTCGATCTCGGCCGGGGTCATGCCGATGCCGGTGTCGCGCACGCGCATGACGACGTCGCCCGAGGCCTCGTAAGCGGTCGACACGATCACCTGGCCGCCGGCCTGGGTGTAGCGGATGGCGTTGGACAGGATGTTGAGGGCAATCTGGCGAACGCTTCTCAAATCCGCCACCACTTCCGGCAGCCGCGAGGCGAAGCTCGAGCGGATGATGACGCGCTCGCGATTGGCCTGCGGCTGCATCATCGCCACCGTCTCGGCCAGCGTGTCGTTGAGCGACACCGCCTCGTAGTCCATCTCCTGCTGGCCGGCCTCGATCTTGGAGATGTCGAGCAGGTCGTTGACGAGGTCGAGCACGTGGTTGCCGGAGCGGTTGATGTCGCGCAGATAGTCGCGATAGCGGTCATTGGCGACCGGGCCGAATTTCTCGTCCACCATCAGCTCGGAAAAACCGATGATGGCATTGAGCGGCGTGCGGATCTCGTGGCTGATGCGGGCCAGGAAATCCGTCTTTTGCGAGGAGGCGCGCTCGGCCACGGCGCGTGCCTGCGTCAGGTCTTCCTCGGCCCGCTTCCACTGCGTGATGTCGCGCACCACGGCGCAGAAGCCGCTGTCGTTTGGAAGGCTGCCGATGGTCATGAACAGCGGAATGAAACGCCCCTGCGCCTCGCGGCCGATGACCTCGCGGCCGTCATTCAAGACGCTCGCCACGCCCGGCTCCGAAAGGCCCGCGAGATAGTCGCGCGCCGCGCGCTGGCTCTCGATGGCAAACAGCGAGGCAAAGGGCTTGCCAGCGACCTCGTCGCTGTCGAAACCGAACAGGGCTTCCGCCGGCCGGCTGATCGAGCGGATGTTGCCGTCGCGGCCGATCAGCACGACGCCGTCGGTGGCGGTGTCGATGATGGTGCGCATCTCGGCGATGCGCGACTTCAATTCCGGCACGTCCGGTTGCAGCGCCGGTTCGTCATTCGCGGCGGTGAAATGCGCCGCGTCGTCCTCGCCGGAGCGCCGCACCACCAGCATCAGCGCCTTGCCGCCGCGCCACGGCACCGAGCGCAGCAGCGCGTCGATCGGAAATTCCTGGCCCTGACGGGTTTTGAGCTTCAGCGAGCGGTCGCTTTCCTCCGCGGCAGTGTCCTCGGCGTAAGGATCGGCAAACAGCGCGCCGAGGCCGCCGGCATCCACCAGGTCGTCCAGCGCGTCGTAGCCGGTGAGTTCGAGGAGGGCTTCATTGGCATAATGCAGCGCGTCGCCCGAGTGGATGAGCAGCGGCACCGGCAGCCGGGCGAGGATGGACGTATCGGGCGCCTTGGCTTCTTCTCCAGTCGAAAAAGCGGACGGCACAAAGCCTGCGAGTTTGAGCGGCGGCACTTCGAGCCGCGGCCGCGCCGGCGCTGCCGCTTCCGGTTGTTCTTCTGCTGCCGCCGTCCCGGCATCGACATCGGAACCTGCCCAATCCTCATTGTCTTGCGCATCGCGAAAATCGTCGGCGGTCATGCTGTCGTCGTCCGCCGCCGAGCTTGGCGCGGATTGCTCGACGGCGACCGGCCGTGTTGCCGGCTGTTCGACCAACTGCCGCGGCTTCGCGTCAGCGTGATCGGCCGCCTGCCCGGCGCCGGCTGCCTGCTCGTCCTCGGAGCCAGGTTCGACATCGGCTGCTTCGGTGGATTCCTCACCATCCGCATAGCTGAGCAGCGAACCGGAAACGGCCGGGGTCTCGGCCTGGCCGGTGTCGCCGGCCTCAGAGGCGTCATCGATGCCGTCGAGCCGCGCCAGGTCTTCCTGGTCTTCCGCCTCGGTCTGTGCTTCGGCGGTCTCCGCATCGGCCTTCGCGTCGACGGTCTCCGAAGCTTCCGGCGCGAATGGCGGAGTCGCTTCCGGCGCTGAGCTCTCGTGCTCCGCCGCTTCCAGTTTAGGCGGCTCGTTTGCCGGAGCCTGCGCTTCGCCGGTCGGTCCCTTCGCCGTCGCCTCGCCCTTGCCGGCAACAAGCGCGTCGGGCTGCTTGCCGAATTCGGCAGCGCTCGGCTCGGCCGGGATGGAATTGTCCCTGCGTAGTCGTTCGCCGATCTCGCGGAAGGCGCTGCGCTCGAGGATCGACAGGCCCTTGTGATTTGCGGGCGTGTCGCTTCCCGGCTGCTTGTCGTTGGCCGGCTGGCGATGCTCGGCCAGCCTTATCACCTTGTCGGCGAAGCGCCGCTCCGGCTTCGGCACGATGGTCAGCGCCGGCACTTCGCCCTGGAACGGATCTTCGGATTTTGGCTGTTCCGGCGGCGTCTCGGGCTGCGCGACCGACGGCTCGCCTCCGGCAGGGGCGGCGTTCGGCACCAGGGCCATGCCAAGCGCTTCCGGGTCGACAACGGCGTCGGCTGCGCGCGCGACGCCGAAGCCGCGAAAACCCTCGAAGGCGCGGCTGCGGCCATAGACGGGCAGCGCCGCCAGGTCGACCGGTATCTTCAGACCGGTTCCGGCCACCGGCCACAGCACCGAGCGGCCGGACCAGGTGTCGCGGCGTTCGAGCAGGCCGGCGATCTCGCCTGAGGCGTCGAGGCCGAAAGTGGTGGCGACGTCCTTGAATCGGCGGCCGATCACATCGGCGGCCGGCTGGCCGACGATGTCGGCGAATTCGGGCGACAGCGCGCTGAACTTGCCTTCGGCGTCGGTGCGCCAGACGAAACGCAGCGGCGGCGCGGAGCGGTCGATCTCGCGGGGCGGGGCCGGCTGCGCCGGCGTGACGGTTTCGCGCGCTGCGGTTTCGCCGGCGTCCCGCCGGCGGCCTTCGGCCATGATGGCTTTGTTCTCGTCCTTCGCCACCGTTTCCGGTTGATCTTGCCCGGCATCGTCTTCGCCGGCGTTGAAATACCAATGGTCGTGCTGGCCGGCATCGGCGGCCTGTTGGTCGGAGGCGATGGCCTGATGATCGCTCCGGGCGGGGCGCTGGTCGGCCAAGGTTTCCGCGGCGGCGCCGTCCTCAGGCCCTGTCGGGGCAGCTTCTTCCGGCTTTACGGCAGCCACGGCGTGCTCAGCATCCTCTTCGGTAGCCGCCGGGGGCACTTCGGCCTGTTCCAGGGCCGCCACGGCCGGCGCCGGACTGTTGTCCTGTATCGGCTCGGGCTCGACGTCCGCGCTTCCACCCGATGGTGCCGCCGCCTCCGGCCCCACAACCGGTTGTCCGACTGGTTTTTCGCTCTGGTTGGCGACAGGCTGGTCGCCTTGGTCGTTTTCAGCGCTGTCGAGCTGGTCCTCGTCGATCACCACCAGCAGATGGCGGGTGTCGGTGAGCCGTGCAAAACCGGCCGGGTAGGAGGTAGCTTTGCCCGGCACGAGGCGCTTGACGAGGCGGTCGCCGCTGGCCGTCGCATCCGCGACCAGGGCGGCCAGCGTGGCCGGCTCGATGCCGAGCGCCGCAAAGCCGTCCGAGGCCGCCTCGACGCCGCCTCGCGCGTCGACGAAGGCGATGAAATGCCCGGCTTCGGTGAAGCCGCCGATGGCGCGGCTGGCGATCTCGCCGGCGCTGCGCGAGCTGGTCTGCGCCGCCGGCACCGCCAGCATGATGGCCTTCTCGCCGTCCGGCATCGTCACGGCGCTGGCCAGGAAGCCGACGGCGCGGCTCACCATGCCGGTGGCGAGCCTCACCGTGATGGCGCGGTCGCTGCCGATATCCGGAAAACCGCTGGTCGCCATGACCTGCCGCCGGGCAATCAGCGGTAGCCGCGCCGAGGCGCCGATGATGGCCTCGATATCCGGATAGCCGAACATCGACGCCCCAGGTCCGTTAGCCCAGATCACCTGTTCGAGGTCGGTCGACAAAATGGACAATGCGTCGCCGGCGGCAAAGCGCTGGCGTACCGCGTCGAGCACGGCGACGTCGAGGAAGGAGTAGTTTTCAGGCGGCATGCGCTGGCCAACCCTCCGAAGCGGGCATTTTCAGTTAACGCTTTGTTAATAAAAGGCCACGGTCCGAAGGTCCACAAGCCCTGGCTTGCAATGGTCGAAATCTCTGGGCTCTTGGTTAACGGCCTTGGTGGTTGACGTATGGGAAGATTTTTATGGTGCGGTGCAACAAAGATGTTGCAATGCACAAAAAATCCTTTATATTGCCATCATACATGAACGAGACGGCTTTCTGTCAAAGCCGCTACCCCGAAAGGTTGGAAAATGTCCAAGACCACCGCCAAGACCGAGACCCTCGAAAACGTTGAATTCCCGAGCTTCGACGCTTCCAAAGCCACCGACCAGATGCGCGCCTTCGCCGAGAAGGGCGTCGAGCAGTCGAAGGAAGCCTATGCCAAGCTGAAGACCGGCGCCGAGGAGACCCAGAAGGTTCTGGAGTCGACCTACGAGACCGCCAAGACTGTTTCCAGCGACGTTTCGCTCAAGGCGATCGCCGCGCTGCGCGCCAATGCCGAGGCCAGCTTCTCGCACCTCGAAGCGCTGGTCGGCGCCAAGACCCTTTCAGAAGTCGTCGAGCTGCAGACCTCCTTCCTGCGCAAGCGCGTCGAAATGGCCGTCGAGCAGGCCAAGGAGTTCCAGACCGTTGCCACCAAGGCGGTCGAGGACGTCTCCAAGCCCGTCAAGACCGCCTTCGAGAAGGCGATCAAGGACGTCAAGGCTGCCTGATTTTCGCGCACAACCCTGCGATGCATCAAAACGTCGCATTTCGTCAGACAAATAGTCGTGCGATAGGGTTGAGCGACCAGATACCCGGAAATGGAACCTCCTCCCTCTGTTTCCGGGGTGACCAGCCAGCACCTCCTCCCGCTGGCTCGTAACAGGAAAAGGCCGGCACCTCCTCCCGCCGGCCTTTTCTTTTGCCTTGACGAAAGGCGAATGAGGAAACCAATCCTTTACCTTATCAAGGCCCTTGAATTAGAATCCGATAGCCCGTATTTGACGCATCGCCGAACGACAGAGCGGATCACGGAGAATGAAGCTTTCACCTCGATCTAGCTCAGGCAGGTGTGCCGTTGTAGCTCAGCTGGTTAGAGCGCCGGATTGTGGATCCGGAGGTCGCTGGTTCGATCCCAGCCAACGGTACCATCATTCTCATTGATCTGAACGTGCGCCTTGAACCCTTCCATTCCTTCGGCTCCGCAGACCATGGGCAAGATCACTTGTCCCATGGGCAAGATGTCTTGCCGGTAGAGGCCGACTCGGCTCGAATGGGCCATGCATCCTTTGTCAGGGTGCGGGCGTTCATGGCTACCAACCGGCTTGGCCGCTAGGGAAGAAGCAGTATGAGTGAACATGCGATCGAGTTCTTGCGCGGATGGATTGGCGAGAAGGTCCAATGCCAGCATTCGCCGATCAAGATCGACCAGCAGGCCGAGACGCTCGCCAAGGAATGCTGCGCCAAGGCCGCCGAGGCAGGCATTCTCCTGGAGGACATCCAGGAAGAAGTCGGCGACATCCAGGAACTGATCGCATCGCGGCTCGAGGAAGCCGCCGAAGAGGGCACCGGCGAAGCCAAGCCGGGCAAGCCCGCGGAGTAAACCGCCCGCTACAAGTCGGCGATGGCGTCATTTCTCGCCGAATTTTTCCCTCAGCCATTCCTTCGGCAGCGCCGGCACGAAATTGCCGTCGCGTCCCGTCATATCCTCATTGGCGACCAACGCGTTGAGGATCGCCTCCTCGACACCTTGCACGACTGCGTCGAAGAATGGATCGATGTCGACGTCCGGGATGAATTCCGCGCGGCCAATGCTGCCCGAAGCCCCTAGCGCCGCCTGAGGATTGGCGGTCGAGAACGCTAGAAAGATATCGCCCGAACTGTGGTAACCGTAGCCGCCGGTCATGGCGATGCCGAGTGGCACCCGCCGGGCGAGCCGCTTCATCTGGTGCGGCAGGAACGGCGCGTCGGTGGCGACGATGGCGATGATCGAGCCTTTTTCGGCGCGCGGCGTTCCCTGGCGGATGGCCGGCTCGGCGAGATCGAGGCCGACACGCTCGCCGCGAATGGTGAAATTGTGCCTCTTGCCGAAATTCGCCTGCACGAACACGCCGAGCGCGTAACGCCTATCCTGCCAATCGACGAGGCGCGAGGCGGTGCCGGACCCGGCCTTGAAGCCGAAGGCGATCATGCCGGTGCCGCCGCCCACGCTGCCTTCCTCGACGCCGCCGCCTGTCGCCCCGTCAAGCGCTCCGGCGACATGCTCGAAGCCGACATGATGGCCGTTGATGTCGTTGAGGAAGCCGTCATAGGTCTCGGCCGCCACCGGCAGGCCCCAGGCGCTGTCCACCGCGGTGGGTAGAACTTGGCTCATCCCGCGCAGCGTTCCGTCGCGGGTGACGCCGCAGGAATGCGTGTTGGTGACGGTGATCGGGAAGTTGAACGCGCCGGTCTCCTCGATGATATGCGTTCCCGTCAGCTCGCCATTGCCGTTCTGGCTGAACACCCCGGCGAACACCGGCGTCGCGAGCTCTTGAACCGGCCTCGGCAGGATCGCGGTGACGCCGGTCCGCACCGGTCCAGCGCCGACCCGCAGCGGACCGTTGCCTGAAATCAGCGTCGTGTAGCCGATAGATACTCCCGCCACATCGGTGATGGCGTTGAGACGGCCGGGCGTGCCATCGAGGGCGACACCGAAGGCGCGCAGGCGCGGCTTGCCCAATGGCGTTTGAAGATGCGGGTCGTGGCTGCTCATGCGGTCCTCAGAACAACGAGCCCTGATTGCCCGGCTTCTTGGCCTTCGCGGACGGCTTCGCGGCCAGCTTCGGCCGCGCCCCGCCGCTGGTGGCGATGGCTTCGGCGGTGCCGTCGGCAAATTCCAGCTGCAATGCCGCCCCCGGCGCCAGGTCTTCGACCCGCTTGATCACCGAACCGTCGGCATCCTTGACCAGCGCGAAGCCACGCGCCAGCACGGCTTTGTGCGACAGCGTCGAAAGCAGCCGGTCCGCCTGGGTCAGCGCCGCGCGCAGCCTGTCCAGCCGCCGCGCCGTCGCCTGATCCTGGCGTCGCGTCAGCGCGGCCAACGTGTCGGCCTGCTGCTTCTGGCGCCGCACGATCGGCGCCGGCGACAGTCTTGCAGCCGTGCGTTTGAAGCGTGCGCGCCGTTCGCGCACGATGGCGAAGAACGCCGCGCGAGCACGCGCGATATCGCGGCCGGTCAGCGTGCGCGCTTCGTTGAGGCGCCGCGACAGGGTCGCCGGTGTCAGCCTTTGCCGCTCCAGCGTCGCTCGCTTGCGCTCGATGTTCACCGTCAGTCCGCGGCCCAGCCGGCTGGTCGCATCGTCGAAACGGCGGCGCGGCAGGGCCAGCAACTGGTCGGGCGAAGGCAGCGCCCGTGCCGCCGCGCGCACAGCCTGGCGCTTGCGCTCCAGATGCCGCGAGACGCAGGCATTGAGCCGTGCGCCGAGGCTGGCCAAAGTAGCCTCCAGGTCCGCCCTGACCGGCACGGCGATCTCGGCCGCACCTGTCGGCGTCGGCGCGCGCATGTCGGCGACGAAGTCGATCAGCGTCGTGTCGGTCTCGTGCCCGACGGCGGAAATCACGGGGATACCGGACGCAGCAACGGCGCGCGCCAGCCCTTCGTCGTTGAAGCCCCAGAGGTCTTCGAGGCTGCCGCCGCCGCGCGCCACGATCAGGAGATCGGGCTGGCGGATGGGGCCGTCCCACGTCAGCGCGTTGAAACCGTTGACGGCGGCCGTGACCTCCCTGGCCGTCGTCTCGCCCTGGACCCTGACCGGCCAGACCAGCACGTGAAGCGGAAACCGATCCTTGATGCGGTGGATGATGTCGCGGATCACCGAGCCGGTCGGCGAGGTGACGACGCCGATCACACGAGGCATGAACGGCAGCCGCCGCTTGCGGCCGGTGTCGAACAGGCCTTCGGCCTGCAGCCGATGCTTGCGCTCCTCGAGCAGCGCCATCAGCGCGCCGGCGCCTGCCGGCTCCAGATTGTCGATGACGATCTGATAGTTGGATTTGCCGGGATAGGTCGTCAGCTTGCCGCTGGCGATCACCTCCATGCCTTCCTCGGGGCGGAACTTCAGCCGCGCCATGGTGGTCTTCCAGACGACGGCATCGATCCGCGCCCGATCGTCCTTCAGCGCGAAATAGGCGTGGCCGGAAGAATGCGGTCCGCGATAGCCGGAGATTTCGCCGCGCACCCGCACATTGCCGAAGGCGTCTTCGACGGTGCGCTTCAGCGCGCCGGAAATCTCGCTCACCGTGTATTCGGTGGCGTTGCTGCGTGATTCGGTTGCAGTTTCACTCATCGCGTGATTGGGGAACGCTTATCGGCGCGCGTCAAGCGCGAAGAAACCTCGCTAATATTCTAACGTGATCTTAAGCCCGATTTGCTTTGACTGCGGCAGGAGAACCAGCCAGGGACGTGATGAGCGCACGACAAAACAGCAGTCCGTTGACGCATCAGGTCACGCTGACCGTGCTGACGCTTGCCGCTTTCGCGTTGGCCATCGTGGTCGGTTTCGGCTTCTACGCCGCCGACCAGGCCGACGAGGCTTCGCTCGAACGCCAGAAGATTTTTATCGCCGACGGCCTGAAGGATCAGATTGCCGCGGTCCAGCGCGAGCAGGAAAGCGTAACCGTCTGGGACGATTCCGTAACCAATGTGAGGGCGGGCAATCAGGCTTGGATCGAGGAAAACCTCAGTACCTGGATGTATACCTACTACGGCCACAACCGGGTGTACATCCTCGATGCCGCCAACCATGTGATCCACGCCATGCGGGAGGGCAAGGTCGTTCAGGCTTCAACCTTCGGCGAGGATCAGCCGGAACTGCAGCCGACCATCGAGACGCTGCGCCGCATGTTGGCTGAGCCACCGAAGGCCGACGCGTCCGGGCAGCCGGCCAAGATGGTCGCGCAAGACCTTGTGTCGCTTCAGGGGAAGCCCGCGATCCTGAGCATCATGCCGCTGGTGCCGAGCACGGATCGCGTCACCCAGGCGGCCGGCACGGAATATCTGGATGTCTCGGCCGAGTTCATCAACGATGCCGTCATCGGCAAGATCGCGGCCAAATATCTGCTCGATGGCGCGCGGCTGGTGCCGTTGTCGGACCCGGTTGGCCCGGCCGCCGTCCCGCTGGTCGATTCGCGCGGCGTCATCCTCGGCTATATCGGCTGGAACCAGGAGCGGCCCGGCCTCACTCTGGTGCGCAAGATCGCTCCGGCCCTGGCGATCGCGTTGCTTATGGCGGGCGGTGTCCTGGTGTTCGTGCTGCGCAGGTTGCGTCGCGCGTCGGCCGCTCTGCAGACCAGCCAGGATGAAGCGCAATATCTCGCCTTCCACGACACGCTCACCGGTCTGCCCAACCGGGCGCTGTTCGAGGATCGCCTGCGGCGAACGCTGCTGTTCGCCAGCCAGGATGGAGCACGCGTGGCGCTGCTTTACCTCGACCTCGATCGCTTCAAGCACATCAATGACACGCTCGGCCATCCGGCCGGCGACCAGCTCGTGCGCCAGACGGCGGCGCGGCTCAAGCACACGATCCGCGAAGTCGATACCGTCGCCCGGCTCGGCGGCGACGAGTTCGCCATCATCCTGCTCGACGTTCCCGACGTCACAAGCGCCGAGGACATAGCCGAAAGACTGCTCTTGAAGCTGCGCGAGCCGTTCAGGCTGATCGACGACCAGGTCTTCGTCAGCGCGAGCATCGGCATCGCTCTTTCGTCCGGATCGGACACCGACGCGGACGATCTGCTGCGCAAGGCCGACATCGCGCTTTACGAGGCCAAGAAGAACGGCCGTGGCCGCTATCAGGTGTTCGCCGGCGACATGGACGATCTGCTGCTGCGCAAGCGCAAGGTCGAGGCGGAGCTGCGCAAGGCGCTGGATGGCGACGGCGGGATAAAGCTCGCCTATCAGCCTGTCTTCGCGGTGGACGGTCACAGGATTCTCGGCGCCGAAGCGCTGATCCGCTGGGGTCATGAGGTGCATGGCGCGCTGCCTGCCGGGCAATTCATCGCCATCGCCGAAGAACGCGGGCTGATCGGCGAACTCGGCAAATGGGCGCTGACCGAGGCCTGCCGCTTCGCGGTCACGACCGAACTACCGTGGATCGCCGTCAACATCTCGCCCGTGCAGTTGCGCGATGCCGGCTTCGCCGCACTGGTTGCATCGGTCCTGAGCGAAACCGGGTTGGACCCGGGCCGGCTGCAACTCGAGACCACCGAGGGTGTGCTGCTCGAGCACAACGACACGATTAGCTCCGTCATCGCAACCCTGCGCGAATCCGGCGTCCGCATCGTTCTGGATGATTTCGGCACCGGCTATTCGTCGCTGAGCTATCTGCGCCGCCAGTCGATCGACAAGCTGAAGATCGACCGCTCCTTCGTGCGCCTGCTCGACGAGGACGAAAGTGCCCGCGCGATCGTCAAGACGCTGATCGAGCTGGCGCAGGCGCTGCGGGTGGAAGTGACCGCCGAAGGCGTCGAGACCGATGGACAGAAGGCCCTGCTGGTCGGCATGGGCTGCCGTCAGTTGCAGGGCTATCTGTTGTCACCGCCGCTGGAGCCCAGCCAGTTGCTGGCGCTGCCGGGTGTCTCGCACGCCAAGCCGGAGCGGTCCGCCGTTCGCGCATAGAGCGCTCCTCCGTTTCACCGAAACGGAGAACCGCTCTATCTCCTTGTTTCAACGCAATTCCTGACGGAAAACCGCTTCACACTTTTCCTGGAATTGCTCCCGCCTTACCAGCCGGGCATGATCTGGTTTGCCTTGACCCGCTTCATCTTGGCGAAGGCGAGCGCGGCGAAGTCGAAGCTTCCGGCCTCTTCGCTGATCGGAACGGAAATGTTGTCGAGGCTCTCGGCAATATGGCGCGCTAAAGCATCGACGATCTCCGGCTGCGAGGTCTGGCCGCGCATTATGCCGATGCGGCAGTCCGGCAGCTGACCGAAGCCGTCGGCTTCGCCGAGCACGCGCATGCCGGGCCGAAGCGCGCATTCCGGGAGCACCGAGATGGCGAGGCCCGAAAGCACGGCGGCGGTGATGACGGTGGCCGAGAAGCTGGAGAACAGCACGCGATATTCGCGGCTCTGCCGGTCGAGCACGTCGACCGCGGCGCGCCGCCAGATGCAATTCGGCCGGCCGAAAGCCATCGGCAGGATTTCCTGCTCATGCGTGGCGTGGTTGGCCGAGGTCACCCACAGCAGCGGCTCGCGCCGCACCACTTCCGACTGGCCGCGCGTGTCGTTATGCGTCACCAGCGCCAGGTCGAGATTGCCGCGCTTGATGTGTTCGACCAGCCCCGGCGTCGGTTCGCACACGACGGTCAGCTCGACGCGCGGGTTGGAGCGCGAGAAGCGCGCCATGATCTCGGGCAGGAAGCGGTCGGCATAATCGTCCGGCGTGCCGATGCGGATCGTGCCTTCGAGGCGCTGGTCGTCGAAGGCGGCCAGGGTCTCGCGGTTGAGGTAGATCAGCCGCCGCGCATAGGAAAGCAGCCGGTCGCCTTCCTCGGTCAGTTTGTTGGTGCGGCCGTCCTTTTCGAATAGCGGTTTGCCGATCCGCTCCTCCAGCCGGCGCATCTGCATCGACACCGCCGACTGCGTGCGATGCACCTCTTCGGCCGCGCGGGTGAAGCTGCCGGTGTCGGCGATCGAGATGAAGGTTTGCAACTGATCGAGGTCGAGCGGCGCTTTCATCGGTCCAACCCATCATTGATGTTGATGCTACAGATTAAAAACATTCGTTGGATTAATCAATCGCGCGATGGCAAATTGGCATCGTCCACATGAAGGCATGTGTATCGAGACCGGAACGGCGCTTCTCCCAAAGGCGCCGATCGCCTGGTTTCGTCCGCTCTACTGCGTAAGAGAGACTGACATGACCACGATTGAATTCGCTTCCGAGACCCAGCGCATCACCACGCGTCCGGCTGTTGCGACGCGCGTGATCAATGTTCTCGCCAACGCCTATGTCGCCTGGAAGAATCGCCGCGCCTTCTATCGCCTGGGCGAGATGTCGGACGCCGAGCTTGCCGATATCGGCCTGACCCGCGCCGACCTTCACGTCGCCGTCGGCGTGCCGTTCGGCCGCGATCCGACGGTGAAGCTGCGCGCCATCGCCAGCGAGCGCGCCGACACGATCGAGGATCTCGCTCGTCGGGTCGCCTGAACGGCCGCGTTGCCTGGATTTCCGGTCGCGTTGAACCTTTTCACGGCTCGGCGCGACCAAGTTTCATGCAGGCTCCCACACTCCCTGCCGGTTCCCCGCCGGCCCGCCTGCACATTGCCCGGTTCTTCCTCCAGGACCGGGCATTTTTTTAAGCTGTGCCGCCATTCAGGCGAGGCCGGCCTGCAAACGGCGGCTTCCTTCGCTTCCGGTGCTCACGTACTTAAGTACGCTCCGCTCCGGTTCTCGGACCCCACCGTTTTCGACTCGGCCTGACCGGAATGGCGACACACCTTAGGTCGCGCGATACCTACCGCCGGTCCATGTCGCGCTTGAACTGGTCGAAGATCGTCCCGACGTTCTTTTCATACTCGTCGCGCTGCTGCGCGCCGGTTTCGAACATCTTGCCGAAGATGTCGTCGAACGGGTTTCGCGGCCGGCCGCTCGGGTTTGTCTGCGGCTGTTGCGGCGCGCTTTGCTGCGGTTGACGCTGTTGCGGTTGCGGCGCCGGCTGTCCGCCGGGCAGGCCGAAACCGCCGCCGCCCTGGCGCAGCATCTCCTCGAAGATCTTGCCGAGCGGATTGTCGCCATAGGGACTTTGCGTCTGCTGCGGCTGCGTCTGCTGCGGCGTTCCACCGCCGAACATATCCTGCAGCACTTTGCCGAGCGGGTTCTCGCCGTAAGGATTGGGCGCCTGCTGGGGTTGGCTTTGCGGCTGCGGCGCACCGCCGCCGAACATGTCCTGCAGAGCTTTGCCGAGCGGGTTCTCGCCATAGGGATTGGGCGCCGGTTGCGGCGCCTGGCGCGTCTGCGACGCTGGTGCCACGCCGCTCTGCCGCATCATCTGCTCGATGATCTCGCCGAGCGGATTGCCACTGCCGCCGAAGCCGCCGGCTGACTGCATCTGGTTGTTGGTCTGCTTGAACAGTCCGCCCATCATCATCGAGGCCATGGCCGGTAGCATCTGCTGCAGCACCTGCTGGCTCAGTCCCGTCGCCTGCGCCGCCTGGTTCGCCACCGCGCGCGACAGGTCTTTCGAGCCGAACAGATGGCCGAGAATGCCGTTGCCCTCATCGATGCCTTGCGGCGAAAAAGCCCGGGTGGCGTCCTCGAAATATTTTGCGTGCTGGCCGCTCGCCATCGCCGTCATGAAGGCGCCCATCCCGTAAGGATCGGCGGTATTGCGCTGCAGACCTTGCGAAAAGGCGGGTAGCAGCGCCTGCACCGCGGCTTGCGTCTGCTGCATGGAAAGCCCGTATTGCTGCGCGAGCGCTTGCATGGCGTTGCCGTTCTGAGCTTGCGCGAAAATGTCGAACAGGGAAGGCATTGGGTTCTCCTCCGGACCATCCTTCCCGGAGAAGGTAGTTTGTTTCCATCCCTGATTGAAGCGGCTTTTGCTGCACCAAGCTCAAGCGCATGGCCAAGGGTTAATAGGCATATTCCATGAACACCGGCTCGATCGAGCCGCCCCAGCGCGTGTGGTAGGCCGACAACATCTCCTCGGCGCTGGTGGTACCGCGCGCCACGACCTCGTCCAGCGTGTTGAGGAACGACGTCTCGTCATAGCCGTCGCGGTTCTTCTTGGCCCGGTTCTTCAGGCCGGTGCGCGCGATCGCGAGCACGTCGCGGGCGACGTCGCGCAAGGTGGCGTTGCGGAACGGCGCCGCGATGCCTAGCTCCGGCACGGCGTTGCGCATCGCCAGCGCTTCCTTGTAGGTCCAGCTCGCGGTCAGCGCCTCTGCGGCCTCCAGCGCCTGCTCGTCGTAAAGCAATCCGACCCAGAAGGCGGGCAGCGCGCAGATGCGCCGCCACGGTCCGCCATCGGCGCCGCGCATTTCGAGAAAGCGCTTCAGCCGCACGTCGGGGAAAAGGGTCGAGAGATGATTTGCCCAGTCGCCCATCGTCGGCAGGCCGTCGGGCACGTCATTGCGGGCGGCGCCCGTCATGAACTGACGGAAGGTGATATGCGTCATGTCGTGATACTGGCCGTCGCGGATGACGAAATACATCGGCACGTCGAGCGCCCATTCGACATAGTCGGCGAAACCGAAATCTGGCGAGAAGCAGAATTCGAGCATGCCGGAACGCTGGTTGTCGGTGTCGCGCCAGATGTCGCCGCGCCAGCTCTGCAGCCCGTTCGGACGGCTCTCGGTGAAGGGCGAATTGGCGAACAGCGCCGTCGACAGCGGCTGCAGCTTCAGCGACACCTGCATCTTGCGGCGCATGTCGGCTTCGCTCTCGAAGTCGAGATTCACCTGGATCGTGCAGGTGCGGTACATCATGTCGAGGCCCTTGGTGCCGACCTTCGGCATGTAGCGGGTCATGATCTCGTAGCGCGACTTCGGCATTTTCGGCGTGTCGGCCAGCGACCATTTCGGGCTGCCGCCAAGCCCGAGGAAGCGTATGCCCATCGGCTCGGCGATCTCGCGCACCTGCGCCAGGTGCGCATTGCCCTCGCGGCAGGTCTGGTGGATCGATTCCAGCGGCGCGCCGGAAAGTTCGAACTGGCCGCCGGGCTCCAGCGAGATCGCGCCCTGGCCGGTCGGCTCGACCAGGCCGATGATGCGGCCGGCATCCATGATCGGATCCCAGCCGAGCTTTTCCTGCATGCCTTCGAGGATGGCGCGGATGCCGCGCTCGCCGCCGTAAGGCACCGGCGCGTTGCCGTCGACATAGAAGGGGAATTTTTCGTGCTCGGTGCCGATCCGCCATTTGTCGCGCGGCTTGTTGCCGGCGGCCAGATAGCCGACCAGTTCGTCGATGCCTTCGATGGGCTGGATATCGGTCGTGTCGCGCGCCATGAGGCCCCTCCGAGCGCTTTGCCCCGGAAATCGGCATCGACTTCCGCCAGGCGTCCTGCACATACTAAGTGTTACAGCGCCCTTCGTGCGTCGAAAAGCATGCGCGGTGCTGCAGGGGCCGGAAGGCCGCCGGCGCTAGATGGACGAAATGTCAGGAGCCGATCAAGCAAAAAATCCTGAGCCAGGCCTCAACAGGATTTGATCACCAGTCGCCGATCGTCGCCTGGATCGCGGCAAATGCTGCCACCGCCGCCGTGTCGGCGCGCAGGATGCGTGGTCCGAGCGGGATGGCGGTGACGAAAGGCAGGGCCCTCAGCATCTTGCGCTCGTCGTCGGAAAATCCACCTTCCGGCCCGACCAGCAACGCAAGTTTCTTCTCCTTGACCGCCTGCAAGGCCGGCAGCGGATTGTTGGTCGAGGCATCCTCGTCGCAGAAGATCAGCCGCCGCTCCTTGTCCCAGTTGGCGAGCAATCGCTCGAGCTTTTCCGCTTCGCGCACCTCCGGCACCGCCAGTATGCCGCATTGCTCGGCCGCCTCGACGACATTGGCGCGCAGCCGCTCGATGCCGGGCTTTGCCACCTGTGTGTGCTGGGTGATGACCGGCTGCAGCATGCCAGCGCCCATCTCGACAGCTTTCTGCACGAGGTAGTCGAGCCGTCCTTGCTTCAGCGGCGCGAAACAATAGACGAGATCGGGCAGCGGCGGCTGCGGCCGCTGCAACTCCAGCACCCTCAGCTTGACCGCCTTCTTGGATCTGGCGGCGATCGAAGCCGACCATTCGCCGTCGCGGCCGTTGAAAAGCAGAACTTCGGCGCCTTCGCCGAGCCGCAGCACATGCGCCAGATAATGGCTCTGCTGTTGTCCGGCCTCGAATTCGAGGCCGACCCCGAGATCGTCCGGCACGAACAGCCGCTGCATCTTGTAATTGGCGCGCATGGCCCAAGCAGGTTCCGCAAAAGTGTCCCGCGGTTTTGCGATCAGAACCTGCGAAAAACAAGGCAATCTAAGCGGATATTCGTGGATCATCCCACGAATATCCGCTTGGCAATGCCGAGGCGCGGGTCGCCGTCAAATATCGGCAGTCGGATGCCAGACCGGTGCAAAGCCTTGCCGCAGCACCGCGATGGTCGTTGCTGGCGTCAGCAGGCGCAGCTGCTTGCCGGCGAGGCGATCGAAGGCCGCGGGATTGGCGTAGCCCGCGAACGACCATTTAAGCGCCTTGCCGGCGCGCAGCGCATAGGCGTTGTCGCCATCCGCGATCATCGTGCCGTCGGGCAAGCCGCCAAGCCCGGGCGCGATTACAGCCGGCGGACGTCCACCTGAGGCCAGCCGTTCCTTGTGCAACCGCTTGTCGACCATCGGCGCGCGCGGCTCCGCGATGCCGAACGCCTCGCCGAAGCGACCGACGAAGTCGGTTGCCCGTTCACGCCGGCAGAAGAAGCAGGGCCGGTGGCCGGCGGCCAATGCCGTCACCTCGTCGAGAAAGAACAGCTCGGTCCAGCCGGCCTTGCCCCCGGGACGGTTTCGGCCCATCGGCTCGCGCCGCACATTGCGGAATTGGCAGACGCAGACGATCCAGGCCGGCAACGCCCATCGCTTCCTCAGCAAGGTTTTCGTTTCCGGATCGTGGATGATGCCGCGATTGCCGGTGAACAGGCCGCGCTCCGGCACGGCATGGATGGCGCCGAAGGGATCGACCCGGTTCTGCAGTGGCATAGTTTTCTCTCTCGATCCGCATCTTGGCTGAAAGTCGGGCCGCATGATATCGCTCGCCCCAGCGTTTTCATGTCAGCAGGTTTTCGATGCGGGTTTTGGTCGTCCAGAATTTCGACAATGAGGGCCTTGGCCAGATCGGCGCGGCGCTTGCGGAAGCCGGCGCCGACATCGATCTGCGCAAGCCCTATGACGGCGAAGCGCTGCCGCGCGACAGCAGCGGGCATGACGCAATCGTCCTGCTCGGCGGCGCGCAGAATGCGCTCGACGACGAAAAGTGCCCCTATTTTCCCGGCCTGCTCGACTTGACGCGCGATTTCGCCGACAAGGATCGCTCTGTGCTCGGCATCTGCCTCGGCAGCCAGCTTCTGGCGCGCGCCTACGGCGGCAAGAACCAGATCGGCGGCGCCACCGAGTTCGGCTGGCACAAGGTGTCGCTGACGCCGGACGCGAAGTCGGACCCGGTGCTGGGCGCCTTACCCGAGAGCTTCCCGATTTTCGAATGGCATGACGACACGTTCGGGTTACCGGAAAACGCCGTGCGGCTGGCAGGCAGCGTGGTCGCCGAAAACCAGGCCTTCCGCCTCGGCCGCGCCGCCTATGGCTTCCAGTTCCATTTTGAGGTGGACAGCCCGATGGCGCGCGACTGGAGCACCTGCTTCGCGTCGCTGATCGCCGAGCGCCATCCCCATTGGGCCGGCAAGCTCGATGACGAGATAGCCCGCAACGGGCCTGATGCCGACGCCGCCGGCCTCGCGATAGCCCGCGCCTGGGTGGCGACAATCTGATCGTCGAACCCCTCATCACCCGCACCGTGGCATAATTGGCACGCCTCACGGCTTCCGCCTGGGGACAACGCTCTTCTTCCTTGGTTCGTGTCCGAGCCCTGCCCTAAGAGGGCGCGCTTTGTATCGTCGGTGCAACCGCCATGAACCTTTTGTGTGATCCAGCCGACACACCGGCGATACAGAATCTGCTTAGAAGCGCGAAATCGTCGAAACATTGAGACGCATTTTATCGTTTCAACGCATTGGTAACCGCCTCGTGCCCAGATGCAGAAAGCTTAACCAGAGATGACGTCCGTGAAAGCAGCTCTCCTGTCTTTTGTCATGCTGTCTGCCATCGTGCTCTGCGGCCTGGGCATCTATGCCGCCGACGCAGCCACCAATCACCGTGCCGTCGACGGCTACGGCGTGACGGCCTCGCTCGACTGAGCCCAGTCTCGTCAAAAGTCTGGAAGCACGCCCGCGCCGGGATCGCGTCGAAGGTGTGTTAAGATTCAGGTCAGGCCAGCCTCACCTGAATATCTGCACACCCTTAAAGCGCTTTGGCTTGCACGTCGATGATTTGCTTGTCGCCGCCATTGACGGCGAGCGCGCTCAGCGTTCCCGATTTCCAGGCCAGCGTGTCGACGTTGATCCGGTTGGCCATCACCTCGGCTTCCGGGACGGGCGTGTGCCCGTGCACGATCACTTTGGGGTAAAGTCCAGGGTGGTCATGGAACGCGTCGCGGATCCAGATCAGATCCTGCCGGCTCTGGCTCTCGAGCGGCACCCCGGGGCGGATGCCTGCATGGCAGAAGAAGAAATCGCCGAAACTCACCGAAAAGGGCAGCGACTGCAGGAAGTCGATATGGCTGCGCGGCACCGCCTTCACCAGGGCCATATGTCCCCGCGCGATGGCCTCAGCCTTGCCGAACCAATGCATGTCCCGCGTGAAATCCACGCCATAGGACTGCGCCGTCTGCACGCCGCCATAGTTCATGAACAGGCCGTCCGGCTCGGCATTGGCGAGAAATTCGAGCATGCCGATATCGTGGTTGCCGGCAAGCATGATGTTGCGCGGATCGCGTTTTTGCATCTCGATCAGGAAATCGACGACACTTTTTGAATCCGGCCCGCGATCGACATAGTCGCCGAGATGAATGATGCGCCAGTCGGTGGCGGGCGCGTATTCCAGCTGGCTCTCGATGCGCCGGTGCATCGCGACGAGCAAATCGTGGCGTCCGTGCACGTCGCCAATGGCATAGAGCCGCATGCCGTCAGGCCCGCGCGCGTCGAGATAGTGGATGCCGGTCTCGGTCAAGGGAACGTCTTTTCCGTGTCAATTGTCACCGACACGCTAGGACCAATCGATGAACAACGCGCTAGCGTCGGAGCTGGTCCTTGCCCATGTCAGTGACGAGGCGCTTGCCGCACAGGGCCAGCGTGATGTCCATCTCCTTGCGGATGATCTCGAGCGCCTTGGTGACGCCGTCCTTGCCCATCGCCCCGAGGCCGTAGAGAAACGGCCTGCCGATATAGGTGCCCTTGGCGCCGAGGCAGAGCGCCTTGAGCACGTCCTGGCCGGAACGGATGCCGCCATCCACATGCACCTCGATCCTGTCGCCGACCGCATCGGCGATTTCTTCCAGCACCGAGATCGAGGAGGCGGCGCCGTCGAGCTGCCGCCCGCCATGGTTGGAGACCACGATCGCATCCGCTCCGGTCTCGGCCGCCATCAGCGCGTCCTCCTTGTCGAGGATGCCCTTCAGGATCAGCTTGCCGCCCCAGCGCTCCTTGATCCAGGCGACGTCCTTCCACGACAGTTGCGGATCGAACTGCTCCGTCGTCCAGGACGACAGCGAGGAGACATCGCCGACGCCCTTGGCGTGGCCGACGATGTTGCGGAAGGTGCGGCGTTTGGTGCCGGCTATGCCAAGGCACCAGCGCGGCTTGAGCGCAAGGTCGACGATGTTGGCAAGCGTCATCTTGGGCGGCGCCGAGAGCCCGTTGCGGATATCCTTGTGGCGCTGTCCGAGGATCTGGAGGTCGAGCGTCAGCACCAGTGCCGAGCATTTCGCCGCCTTGGCGCGGTCTATGAGGTTGAGCACGAAATCCTTGTCGCGCAGCACATAGAGCTGGAACCAGAACGGCTTCTTGGTCACTGAAGCGACATCCTCGATCGAGCAGATGCTCATCGTCGACAGCGTGAACGGCACGCCGAACGCCTCAGCCGCCTGCGCCGCCAGCATCTCGCCGTCGGCATGCTGCATGCCGGTCAGCCCGGTCGGAGCGAGCGCCACGGGCATCGACACCTTCTCGCCGATCATGGTCGATTCCAGCGAGCGGTTGCTCATGTCGACCAGCACGCGCTGGCGGAACTTGATCTTGCTGAAATCCTCTTCGTTGGCGCGGTAGGTGCTCTCCGTCCAGGCGCCGGAATCGGCATAGTCGAAGAACATCTTCGGCACCCTGCGGCGCGCCAGGTCCTTGAGGTCGGCGATGGTGAGGATTTCGCTCATGATGGGTCCCCGCTAGGAACGTTTGCGTGTGGGTTCGATGTCGCCGGCATCGGAGCGCTGCCTAAGGCGCAACCTGGAAACCCGCTGCCAGTCGCCGCTGCGCTCGGCTTCCGCCATCGAGCGCTCGACATAGGTGATGTGGTCCATCGCCGCCTTGCGCGCCGCGATCGGATCGCCGGCTTTGATCGCGGTATGGATCGCCCGGTGCTGCTCGAGCAGCGCTTCGCGCGCGCCGGGCACGGTGAACACCAGAAGCCGGTTCTGGAAGACACCCTCCGACAGCAGCCGGTAGCAGGAGCGTAGCGTGTGCAGCAAAATGATGTTGTGCGCGCATTCGCACACCGCGTGATGGAACTCGACGTCGATTTCCGCCTCATCGTCGAAATCGCCGGTGCGGTGCGCCTCGTCCATGCGCGCCATGATGCGGTCGAGCAGCGCCAGATCCTCCGGCGTCGCGCGCCGCGCCGCATATTCGGCCGCCACCGCTTCGATCTCGCGCCGGTATTCCAGATAGTCGGTCACAGCTTTGCGGTGCGTGGAGATGAGGTCCGTCACCGGCTTGGTGAAAAGCTGGCCGATGACGTCGGCGACATGCGTGCCGCCGCCGGGCCGGGTCGTGAGCAACCCGCGGCCTTCCAACGCCTTCAGCGCATCGCGCAGGATCGGCCGCGACACGTCGAACTGTCGCGCCAGTTCGCGTTCGCCGGGCAGCCGGTCGCCGGTGCGAAGCACGCCTTCGAGGATCAGGCTCTCGATCTGCTGCACCACCTCGTCCGCGGTGCGCGAATGCTCGATCCTGGAGAAAATATCGCTCAACGGAGGCGCCTGGAGAGTGGAACGGATGTTTCCCAGATTAAAGCGTCTCTCGCCAACTGGTCAAATTATTTATCCAATTTCCGCGACGCGGCCGCATCGCGCGCCGCTCTCCGCCGACCTCCGCTACTGATATTTGCTGTTTACGCGTCCCGCCGATTGCCGCAAGACGACCGGGTTGCACGAAAGGTCGAGAACAGGGGGACCAGCCGTGTCGGACGAGACGTCCAACCTCGAATTCCAGCCGCGTACGCAGGGCAGCGTGATGGGCTTTCCGGCGCATGAGGGACGGCCCGGCGCGCTGGGTGAGGTCCATGCCCGCCCGCATCCGCTGGTCGACAAACCACGGGTGCTCATCCAGCTGTCCTTCATGACCGAGGGCGGTTCGGCCGTCGATCATGCCGTGCTCTCGGAATTGTCGCGCCGCCTGGGCATCGCGGCACCCGAGCGTCATGCCCGCCACCACGCCATGAAATGGGGCAAGGGCACGCTGCGCTGGGAACGGCATACGGAATTCTCGACCTATCTGTGGGAAGGGCCGCTGGCGGAGAACGGCCGGGGGCAGGAGGATTCGCCCTTCGGCAACGGCTTCTCGCCGCCGGGCACGGTGATTTCGGGCATCCGCCTCGAGATCCGCAAATGGACCCAAGCGAGCGAAAAGCTGATCGCCGGCTTCGATCCGACCAGCCTATGCTACTCCCTGGTCGAACGCGGCGCTGCCGCCATCATCACCGATTTCCGCCAGGACGGCGACGGCCTCACCCGCATGCTGGTGCTCGACCGTGGCCTGACGCCGGCCAGCACCGGCGCCTTGTCGCAGCGGCTGATCGACATCGAGACCTATCGGACGCTGGCCATGCTTGGCCTGCCGCTGGCGCTGACACTATCCGGCCGCGCCCGGCGCATCGAGGACCGGCTGGCGACGACGACGCTGGAAATGAAGGCGGCAGAAACCCGCGACAGCCAGACCTTGCTCGCCGACCTCACCGAACTCGCCGCCGAGCTCGAGGCCGATGCCGCGTCCAGCCTCTACCGTTTCGGCGCCAGCCGCGCCTATGACGGCATCGTCACCGAAAGGCTTGAGGCGCTGGACGAGGAGCCGGTGCAAGGCTTTGACACCTGGGCGGGCTTTCTGCTGCGGCGCATGGCGCCGGCCATGCGCACCTGCCGTTCGGTCGAGGAGCGCCAGGCCAACCTGTCGCGCAAACTCACCCGCGCCACCACGCTGCTGCGCACCTGGGTCGATGTCGAGGTCGAGAAACAGAACCGCGACCTGCTCGCCTCGATGAACAACCGCGCCCGGCTGCAACTGCGCCTGCAGCAGACCGTCGAAGGCCTGTCCGTCGCTGCCGTTTCCTACTATGTCGTCGGTCTCATCGGCTACGTTGCCAAGGGCGCCTCGATCTTCGGCCATGCCTTTGCGCCCGAGGTCGTCACCGCGGCGTCGGTGCCCGTCGCCATCCTGCTGGTCTGGTGGGGCGTGCGCCGTGTGCGCAAGATGCACTCCGAGCCGGCCAGGCATCCGGGCGAATAGCGGGCGGAGGTCCCTCATTTGCGTGTCGAACCGCAGCGGCAGATTGCCGCTGCGGAAGCCTGTGGTTACGCTCCCGGCCCGATGCGACCAAAGCAGCGTTTGCAACAAAACTGTCAGGCTGGTAAAAGATTTTGACCAGTCAACACGGATGAGGGCTGCCCGATGTCCGGCCTAGCCATGCCCAAGCCAGATGCCGAGACGCTGCGCCGCCGCGCCGAGATCGCCGCCGACATGCGCATCATCGTGCCAGGCGAGGGCGTCGTCGACGCGGCCAACGAAATGCGCGCCTTCGAGAGCGACGGCCTCACCGCATACCGGCAACTGCCGCTGGTCGTGGTGCTGCCGGAAACCGTCGCCCAGGTCTCGCGCGTCCTGAAATATTGCAGCGACCGCAACATCCGCGTCGTCCCGCGCGGCTCCGGCACCTCGCTGTCAGGCGGCGCGCTGCCGCTCGAAGATGCGGTGCTGCTGGTGATGAGCCGCTTCAACCGCATCCTGGCGATCGACTATCCCAACCGCATCGTCGTCGCCCAGCCGGGCGTCACCAATCTCGGCATCACCACCGCGGTCGAGCAGGAGGGCTTTTACTACGCCCCCGATCCATCCTCCCAGATCGCCTGCTCGATCGGCGGCAATGTCGCCGAGAATTCCGGCGGCGTGCACTGCCTGAAATACGGGCTCACCGCCAACAATGTGCTGGGCATCGAAATGGTGCTGATGAATGGCGAGGTGGTGCGGCTCGGCGGCAGCCATCTCGACCAGGAAGGCTACGATCTGCTCGGCGTCATGACCGGCTCCGAAGGCCTGCTCGGCGTCGTCACCGAGGTGACGGTCCGCATCCTGAAGAAGCCGGAGACGGCGCGGGCGCTGCTGATCGGCTTCCCGACCAGCGAGGAGGGCGGCCAGTGCGTCGCCGACATCATCGGCGCCGGCATCATTCCCGGCGGCATGGAGATGATGGACCGCCCGGCGATCCACGCCGCCGAGGATTTCGTCCACGCCGGCTATCCGCTCGACGTCGAGGCGCTGCTGATCGTCGAGCTCGACGGTCCGGGCGTCGAGGTCGACCACCTGATCGGGCTTGTCGAGGCGATCGCTTACAGGAACGGCTCGACCACCTGCCGGATCTCGCAGTCGGAGCAAGAACGGTTGACCTTCTGGGCCGGGCGCAAGGCCGCCTTCCCGGCGGTCGGCCGCATCTCGCCGGACTACTACTGCATGGACGGCACAATCCCGCGCAAGGAACTGCCGCGCGTGCTCGCCGGCATGCGCGACCTTTCGGAGAAATACGGCCTCGGCGTCGCCAATGTCTTCCATGCCGGCGACGGCAATCTGCACCCGCTGATCCTCTACGACGCCAACGTGCCGGGCGAGCTCGACAAGGCCGAAAGCTTCGGCGCCGACATATTGCGCCTCTGCGTCGAGGTCGGCGGCGTGCTGACCGGCGAGCACGGCGTCGGCGTCGAAAAGCGCGACCTGATGCCGGAGATGTTCAACCAGGTCGACCTAGACCAGCAGATGCGGGTCAAATGCGCCTTCGATCCCAACCATCTGCTCAACCCGGGGAAAGTGTTTCCGCAACTGCGCCGCTGCGCTGAGTTGGGAAGAATGCACGTGCATCGGGGAGAGGTAGCGTTTCCGGACATTCCGAGGTTTTGATGGGGGCTCAAACTCGCATGTCTGCGTTCTGTCGCGCCCCCCTCTGTCCTGCCGGACATCTCCCCCACAAGGGGGGAGATCGGCTGTCATCGCGGCCTTCGCTAATCTCCGACGTTGCAAGTGAGGCGCGGTCGCGGAAGCTGCCAATCTCCCCCCTCGTGGGGGAGATGTCCGGCAGGACAGAGGGGGGCGCGAAGGAACGCGGCTTCTCAGTGCTCGCAAGTGGGTCATCCTTCCGATGACCACCTTCACCCCATCCTCTTCCGCCGAAACCCTCTCCACCGTCCAATGGGCGGCGGCCGAGGAAACGCCGCTGGAACTCCTCGGCCATGGCTCCAAGCGCGGCATCGGCCGCCCGCTGCAGACCGAACACACGCTCGACCTCTCCAAGCTCGCCGGCGTCACGCTCTACGAACCGGCCGAATTGGTGCTGTCGGCGCGCGCCGGCACGCCGCTCGCCGAGATCGAACAACTGCTTGCCGAAAACGGCCAGCAACTCGCCTTCGAGCCGATGGACTACGCCCCGCTGCTTGGCGGTGAGCCGGGCAGGGGAACCATGGGCGGCGTGCTTGCCTCGAACCTGTCGGGCCCGCGCCGCCTCAAGGCAGGCGCCGCGCGCGACCATATCCTAGGTGTCGCCGCCGTCTCCGGCCGCGGCGAGGCCTTCAAGTCGGGCGGCCGCGTGGTCAAGAACGTCACCGGCTACGATCTTTCCAAGCTGATGGCGAACAGCTGGGGCACGCTGGCCGTGCTCACCGACGTCACCTTCAAGGTCCTGCCGGCGGCGGAAACGGAGGTGACCTTGGCCATTCGCGGCCTGCTCGACGATGCCGCCGTCGCCGCCATGGCGCTGGCGCTTGGGTCCAGCGCCGAAGTCTCGAGCGCCGCGCATTTGCCGCAGCGGATCGCAGCGCGGGTTGCTAGTGGCAGGCATGGCAGCGACGCCGCGACACTGCTGCGCGTCGAGGGTTTTGGTCCGTCGGTCGTCTATCGCATAGAGGCGCTCAAGCAACTGCTCGGCCAGGCAGGCCCCCTGGAAGAGATCGCCGGCGAGGCCTCGAAAACGATCTGGCGGGACATCCGCGATTGCTGGCCTTTCGCAGATGGCAAGACCGGACCGGTCTGGCGCGTCTCGATGGCGCCGTCGCAGGCGCATCACATGGTGATGGCGCTGCGCATGCAGGCTGCGGTCGATGCCTTCTACGACTGGCAGGGCGGCCTGGTGTGGCTGTCGATGCGCGAGGACGATCCTGAGGCCGAATTGCTGCGAGGCTTGATCCGAAAATATGGCGGCGGCCACGCGACGCTCGTGCGCGCCTCCGCACCGCATCGCGCGGCGCTGCCGGTGTTCGAGCCGCAGCCGCCGCATCTGGCAGCACTGTCTGCGCGGCTGAAGGCCGAGTTCGACCCGAAGCAGATTCTCAACCCCGGCCGCATGGCTTAGGACTGATAGTATGCAGACCAATTTCTCCGCCGCGCAGCTTGCCGACCCGGATGTCGCGGAATCGGAAAGGATCCTGCGAAAATGCGTGCATTGCGGCTTCTGCACCGCCACCTGCCCGACCTACGTCACGCTCGGCAACGAACTGGATTCGCCGCGGGGCCGCATCTACCTCATCAAGGATATGCTGGAGAACGGCCGGCCTGCCGACAAGGAGATCGTCACCCATATCGACCGCTGCCTGTCCTGCCTGGCCTGCATGACGACATGCCCCTCGGGCGTGAACTACATGCATCTGGTCGACCATGCCCGTGCCCACATCCAGGAGACCTACAAGCGCCCGCTGCTCGACCGGCTGACGCGCGCCATGCTGGCTGCCGTGCTGCCTTACCCGAGCCGCTTCCGCGCCGCGTTGAAGGTTGCCGGGCTTGGTCGGCCGTTCATCGGCCTGTTCGAGAAACTGCCGGCGCTGAAGCCGGTTGCGGCCATGCTGAAGCTTGCGCCGTCGTCGCTCCCGCCGGCATCGCCGATGGCTTCGCCCGGTACGCATGCCGGGCAGGGGGCCAAGAAACGTGGCCGCGTCGCCATCCTTACCGGCTGCGCGCAATCGGTGCTCGATCCCGCCATCAACGACACGACCATTTCGTTGCTGACGCGGCTCGGCGTCGAAGTGGTGGTGCCGGAAGGCGAGGGCTGCTGCGGCGCGCTGGTCCATCACATGGGCCGCGAGGCGGCCGCCCTCGCCTGGGCGAGGCAGAATGTCGACGCCTGGACGCGCGCCATCGAGAAGCGCGGACTCGACGCCATCATCATCACCGCATCGGGCTGCGGCACGACGATCAAGGATTACGGCTTCATGCTGCGTCTCGATCCGGCCTATGCGGAAAAGGCCGCGCGCGTTTCGGTGCTGGCCAAGGACGTCACTGAGTATCTGACCACCCTCGCCCTGCCCGAACCGGTGCGCAAGCCGGGGACAGTTGTCGCCTATCACTCCGCTTGCTCGATGCAGCACGGCCAGAAGATCACGCGCGAGCCGAAGGAGCTTCTCGCCAAAGCGGGCTTCGTCGTGCGCGAGCCGCGCGAAGGGCATCTGTGCTGTGGTTCGGCTGGCACCTACAACATCCTGCAACCCGAGATCTCGGCGAAACTGCGCGACCGCAAGGTGAAGAACATCGACGCGACGGGAGCTGAAATCGTGGCGACCGGCAATATCGGCTGCATCACCCAGATCGCGTCCGCCGCGAAGCTGCCGGTGGTGCACACGATCAAGCTGTTGGACTGGGCTTATGGCGGCCCGAAGCCTGAGGGTGTTTCTCAGCGAGGGCCTGTGGCAGCAGAGTGATCCTCGTCGCCGGTTCCCCCTCATCCGGCCGCTTCGCGGCCACCTTCTCCCCGGTGGGGAGAAGAGGCTTGCGCCGGCGTCGACAATCTCCTCTCCCCTCGGGGAGAGGTCAGCGGAGCGAAGCGGAGGCTGGGTGAGGGGCGTGCCGCCTTACTCCGCCGCGAGCTGATCCGCCACGCCATAGGTCGCACGATAGAGCGCGCGCTGGCGGTTGAGCGCTACCATCGTGTTGCGCAGCAGGATCGCGACCGTCAGCGGGCCGACGCCGCTGGGCACCGGCGTGATCCACGACGCCACTTCCTTGACGCTGTCGGTGTCGACGTCGCCGACGATGCGGCTTTCGCCGTCAGGTCCGATCTCGGAATTGATGCCGATGTCGATGACACAGGCGCCCGGCTTCACCATGTCGGCCTTGATCAGGCGCGGCTTGCCGACGGCGACGAACAGCGCGTCGGCGCGCCGCGCATGCGTAGCGACGGATCGCGTCATGTGGTGGCACACCGTCACCGTCGCACCTTCGCTCATCAACAGGAAGGCGATCGGCTTGCCGACGATCTCGGAATGGCCGACCACGACCACTTCGAGCCCCTTGAGCTCGAGGCCGGTCTCCTTCAGCAATTCGACCGAGGCGGCCGCCGTGCAAGGCGCCAGGTCGAGCTGGTTGTAGACGATGTTGCCGATCGAGGCCGGATGCATGCCTTCAACATCCTTCAGCGGATGCACCGCCGCCTGCAGCGTCTTGATCGGGATATGCGCCGGCACCGGCCGCTGGATGATGATGCCGGTGACGCGCGGATCGGCGTTGAGGCCGTGGATCGCCGCTTCCAGCTCGCCGGCGGTGATATCGGCGGCGAATCGCCGTTCCTCGAAGCCGATGCCGGCAAGGGCTGCCTTGGCGCGCTGGTTGCGCACATAGACGTCGACCGCGGCGGTATCGCCGACGGTGATCGAGACCAGCTTCGGCGGAAAACCTTCGGCGGCCGCGATTGCTGCGTCCTCGCGCACCGAAGCGATGATGCGCTGGGCGACCGGGCCGCCTTTCAGATAGCGGCTGTCGTCGGTCCGGGTCATGGCTGGCACCCTTTGCCTTCTGGAGCAATTCGAGGACAAGCGCTGAAGCGGCTTTGCGTCCGGAATTGCGTAACTACCGAGATTTGTGCACTGCAATAGCAGATGAGCGCCGGGAAATCAGCCCCGAAAGCGAAACCGCCTGCTTCCGGGGCGACTTGCCGCGCCATCCATCAAATGAAAACGCGAAAACGAAAAAGGCAGCGCGGTTTCCCTGCGCTGCCTTTTCGCGACCGGCCGTATCCCCACACGGCCCGTCCCCCGTAAACCCTTCACCGTTAAAGCACATCCCGCGGGATCGCACTATGACTTGGCGGCAACAGCAGGAGACGAAAAGTGCCGCGCCGCCTAACCGACTGACTGGCTATGACTATATCACCTCCACCGTGGTTCCGACATTCACGCGCTCGTAGAGATCGACGACATCCTCGTTGCGCATGCGGATGCAGCCGGAAGACACCGCGCCGCCGATCGTCCAGGGCTGGTTGGTGCCGTGGATGCGATACTCGGTGGTGCCGATATAGAGCGCGCGCGCACCGAGCGGGTTTTCCATGCCGCCGGCCAGATAGGTCGGCAGGTAGCGACCCTTGGCCGCCTCGCGCTTGATCATCTCCGCCGGCGGGCGCCAGTCCGGCCACACCTTCTTGTCGGTGATCTTGTGCGTGCCCGACCATTCGAAGCCGGGCTTACCGGTGCCGACCCCGTAGCGCCTCGCCTTGCCGTTCTTCTCGACGAGGTAGAGGAAATTCTGGTGCGTATCGATGACGATGGTGCCGGGCTTCGCCGGGCCGTCATAGGCGACTTCCTGCGGCAGGTAGATCGGGTCGATCTGCGGCCGCATCACCATGCGCTTGGCCGGCTGCTGCACGGCCGCCGTGCGCTGCTGGTCTGGCTGCGCCTGGAACAGCCGGCGCAGCGGCTGCTGCGTTGCCTGCCGGGTCGGGCGCACGATGCCCGGCGCATGGCCAAGCTGCAGCACCCAGGGCGCCGAAAGGTCGGGGCTCACCATCACCGGCGGCATGTCAGCGTAGCGGTCATTGGCAAGCGTGGTGGTGGCGCCGGCGGCAAGGACCGCCACCGCGCCAAGCAGGGAACAAAACGCTGTCTTCATCGGAACGCACCTTGATCGTCGAACTCGTCCGGGGCGGGGTGGCCCTCGGTTTCGCGATCCTTGGCGCGGAGCGGCAAGCAAAACATGAATCGGAATGCGTAAAATGCCGCTTTGTCAGTAAACCTTTTGGTGTGGTTACCGGCCGGTTCAGGAATCTGGTAAAGCCACGGTAAACCAAGCGCTGAAGCGCATTAACGAATGGATCTGCTCGTTATGGCAACTGAAAATGCCGGCATTCTCGATGGTCCCGACGGCAAGGCGCGCTGCTTCTGGCACGGCAATCTGCCGGACTATCTCCGCTATCACGACCATGAATGGGGCCGGCCTGTCACCAACGATCAGCGGCTGTTCGAAAAGATCTGCCTGGAAGGGTTCCAGTCGGGCCTGTCATGGCTGACCATCCTGCGCAAGCGCGAGAACTTCCGCGAGGCCTTCGCCGGTTTCGATTTCGATGAGGTGGCTCAATTCACCGACGCGGATGTCGAGCGCCTGCTCGGCAACGTCGGCATCATCCGCCATCGCGGCAAGATCGTCTCGACCATCAACAACGCCAAACGCGCCCGCGAGATGGTCGACGAATTCGGCTCCCTGGCCGCCTGGTTCTGGCAGTTCGAGCCAGGACCGGACGAGCGGCCGGAGATCGTCGACCTCGCGCATCTGCGCGCCAACCCGACGACGGCGGTGTCGGTCAGGCTATCGAAGGAACTGAAGAAGCGCGGCTGGAGCTTTGTCGGCCCGACGACGGTCTACGCCTTCATGCAGGCCATGGGGCTGGTCAACGACCATCTCGAAGGCTGCTACTGCCGATCCGAGGTCGAGAAAGAGCGCAAGAAGCTGAAGCGGCCGAAATGAATGCTTTTTCCTTCTCCTCGTTTACGGGGAGAAGGTGCCCGAAGGGCGGATGAGGGGCGGCGCCGACCTTCGAGATTTCTCGGTGGCCCCAAAATCAAACGCTGCTGGCGCCGGCCAAAAACAGCCCGGCCAGGATCGCCGCCACCGCCGCGAAAGCCGGATAGATGACCAAAAGCCCGGTCACCAGCGCATCGCGCGCGCTCGGCTTAGCCGCCGCAACCTCGAACGGCCCGGCCGGCTGCTGCGCCGGTTTCAGCGTCGGAACCCCGGCAGGCCTCAGCCTTGCAGTCTCGCTCTCGATGATGTCTTCAGCCGTGGTCATGGCCCCGAACCCCTTGTTTCGGCGCGCTTTATCGTCCTCGATTGTGTCGGCACGATGCCGCAGCCATGGCGGAATTGTTTCGTTTTGGTGTGGTTTTGTTTCGGTTCTTCCTTCTCCCCTCGTGGGAGAAGGTGGCCGCGAAGCGGCCGGATGAGGTGTGTTCCAGGGGAAGCCGGTGTCTCACTCCCCTGGAACACCCTCATCCGTCTCGGCGCTGTGCGCCGATCCACCTTCTCCGCAAGGGGAGAAGGAGAGGTCGGCACCCTTGCCGCTCAAAGCCGCATCGTCTAGGAAACGCGCGCTCGAAATAAGTCACTGCTGACTGGAAAAGATTTCATCATGGCCGACAAATCGGAAAAGACGAAAGCGCGGCTGCCGCGCGGTTTTGCCGACCGCAGCGCCGAAGACATCCGCGCCGTCGAGAAGATGATGGCCACCATCCGCTCGGTCTATGAGCTCTACGGCTTCGAGCCGGTCGACCAGCCGATGATCGAATACACCGATGCTTTGGGCAAATTCCTGCCCGACCAGGACCGGCCGAACGAAGGCGTGTTCTCCTTCCAGGACGATGACGAGCAGTGGCTGTCGCTACGCTACGACCTGACCGCGCCGACGGCGCGCTTCGTCGCCGAGAATTTCGACAAGCTGCCGAAACCCTATCGCAGCTACCGCTCGGGCTGGGTGTTCCGCAACGAAAAGCCCGGCCCCGGCCGCTTCCGCCAGTTCATGCAGTTCGACGCCGACACGATCGGCACGCCGGGCGTCGCCGCCGACGCCGAGATGGCGATGATGATGGCCGATGTGATGGAGGCGCTGGGCATCAAGCGCGGCGACTACGTCATCCGCGTCAACAACCGCAAGGTATTGGATGGCGTGCTCGAGGCCATCGGGCTCGGCGGCGAGGACAATGCGGGCCGCCGGCTGACCGTGCTGCGCGCCATCGACAAGCTGGATAAGCTTGGCCCGGAAGGCGTGAAGCTGCTGCTTGGCCCAGGGCGCTGGGACGGCGGCAAGGAAGGCGAAGGCGACTTCGCCAAGGGCGCCGGACTGGATGACGCACAGGCCGAAGCGGTTCTGCTCGCGACGGCCAGGAACGGACAGGCCGGCCAGGATTCTGGCGTCAGCGCCAATGCCGTGTACCAGGAAGGCGTCGGCGAACTGGCAACGATCGAGGCCCTGGTCAGGGCAGCAGGCTATGGCGAGGACCGCGTCCTGATGGATCGTTCCGTCGTCCGCGGCCTCGAATATTACACCGGCCCGGTCTTCGAGGCCGAGCTGCTGGCCGAGATCCCCAACGACGAAGGCCAGATCGTGCGCTTCGGCTCGGTCGGCGGCGGCGGCCGTTATGACGGGCTGGTCTCGCGCTTCCGCGGCGAGCCGGTGCCGGCGACCGGTTTTTCGATCGGCGTCTCGCGCCTGATGACGGCGCTGAAGAACCTCGGCAAGCTCGACACCTCCGACGTCATCGCCCCCGTCGTCGTGCTGGTTATGGACAAGGACACCGAAAGCCTCGGTCGCTACCAGAAGATGGTCGCCGACCTGCGCGCCGCCGGTATCCGCTGCGAAATGTATCTCGGTGGCGCCGGCATGAAGGCGCAGCTGAAATACGCGGATCGCCGCGGCAGCCCGGTCGCCATCATCCAGGGCGGCGACGAGCGCGCCAGGGGCGAGGTGCAGATCAAGGACCTGATCGAAGGCGCGCGCATGTCGGCCGAGATCACCGACAACGCCGAATGGCGCGCCGCAAGGCCGGCTCAGGTGACGGTGGCGGAGGGTGAACTGGTCGCTGAAGTGAAGAGGATATTGGCGGCGCAGGCCGAGGAGCGGGCACGTGGAAGGTAGGGCGCCGACCTTTCCTTCTCCCTTTGAGGGAGAAGGTGGATCGGCGCGCAGCGCCGAGACGGATGAGGGGTGTTCCAGGGAACGCCAACGCCTCATTTCTTCCAATACCCCTCATCCGACCGAGCTTCGCTCGGCCACCTTCTCCCACAAGGGGAGAAGGGGAGGTGGCCCTTTATGACCTCCCGCTACCCCGCCATCGCCGCCGACATCACCAACCTCTTCGCCACCCGCGACACGCGCGCGGTCGAAGTCGCAGTCCTGCAGCCGGCCGATCCGTTCCTCGACATGGCCGGCGAGGACCTGCGCCGCCGCATCTTCCTGACCGAAAGCGAGACCGGCAAGACGCTCTGCCTGCGTCCTGAATTCACCATTCCGGTCTGCCTCGACCACATCGCCAGCCAGGCCGGCACGCCGCGCCGTTACTCCTATCTGGGCGAAGTGTTCCGCCAGCGCCGCGAGGGCGGCAACGAGTTCTTCCAGGCCGGCATCGAGGATCTCGGCGATGGTGACACCGCCGCCGCCGATGCCCGTTCGCTTGCCGACGCGCATGCGCTGCTGTCCCTGGTGCTGCCCGGAAAGCCGCTGGCGATAACGCTCGGCGACCAGACCCTGTTCGAAGCGGTGCTGGCGGCCCTTGGTCTGCCGCGCGGCTGGCGCATGCGGCTTGCGCGCGCCTTCGGCTCGGCGCCGATGCTGGAGGCGGCCCTTGCCGATCTCGCCAATCCGCCGCGCAACAGCCAGCTCTCCGGGCCGGTCGCCTTGCTGGTGCTCGACGGCGATGCGGACGGCCTCGCCGGGCACATTGCCGGCGGCATGGAGGAGGCCGGGCTGTCGGCTTCTGGCGGCCGCGCGCCGGCCGACATAGCGCGCAGGCTGATCGAGAAGGCGCAACTGCGCAGCGTGCGTCTGTCAGACGACGCCTTCTCGGCGCTGAAAGGTTTTCTCGAGATCGACGTGGCGCTCAGCGGCGCGACCGCGGCGCTCGAAAAATTCGCCGCCGATGCCGGCCTCTCGCTTGGCCCGGCGCTGGAGAATTTCGCCGCTCGCGCCAAGGCGATCGAGGCGCATGGCCTGTCCGCGGCGCAAATCCGCTACGATGCCGCCTTCGGCCGTCCGCTCGACTACTACACCGGTCTGGTCTTCGAGATCGTGGCGCAAGGCGGCGACCGGCCGGTGGCCGGCGGCGGTCGCTACGACCGGCTGCTGACGCTGCTCGGCGCCAAGAAGCCGATCCCCGGCGTCGGCTTCTCTGTCTGGCTCGACCGTATCGACGCCCTGCGGGAGGGCACGCGATGATCACGCTGGCGATCCCCTCGAAAGGCCGGCTCAAGGAGCAGTCCATCGAAGTGCTGGCCAAGGCCGGCCTGGCGGTCACGCTGCCGCAGGACGACCGCAAATACCGTGCCCGCATCGACGGCCTCGACAATGTCGAGGTGGCCTTTCTCTCCGCGTCCGAGATCGCTGGCGAGATCGGCCAGGGCGCCGTCGATCTCGGCATCACCGGCGAGGATCTTTTGCGCGAAAACCTGGCCGACTGGGAGGCGCGCGCCGAGATCGTCGCGCGCCTCGGCTTCGGCCACGCCGATGTCGTGGTCGCCGTGCCGGATATATGGCTGGATGTCGATACCATGGCCGATCTCGACGATGTCGCCGCCGATTTCCGCCAGCGCCACGGCCGGCGCTTGCGCATCGCCACCAAATACTGGCGGCTGACGCAGCAGTTCTTTTCGCTCAAGCACGGCATCCAGGTCTACCGCATCGTCGAAAGCCTCGGCGCCACCGAAGGCGCGCCCGCCGCCGGCCTGGCCGACGTCATCGTCGACATCACCACCACCGGCTCGACGCTGCGCGCCAACCACCTCAAGGTCTTGGGCGATGGCACGATCCTGAAATCGCAGGCCTGTCTCGTCGCTTCGAAGAAGCAGCGTGATGCCGCGGACGAGGCGCGGCTGCGCGATATCGCAGCCAAAATGAGCGCTCTGGTCGCTTAGCCCTCCCTACCTTCGGCGGGTTTCCACCGCCATTGCAGGCTGATAGGCTCAGTCATCCCGGGAGGAGACGGCGATGGCGATCAAACTCGACGAGCTTATGAACGCCACGAATCTGCGCGGGCATCGCGCGAGTGGTACCTTCATTGCCCCGGTGGGCGGTAAGGCGCATGTCTCGGGCGACCGCTCGGTGCCCTTGCTCGGCAAGACCATCCCTGAACTGTTCTCCGACACGGTGAGCAAATACGCCACACTCGACGCCGCTGTTTTCGTCGGCCAGGACAAGCGCTTCACCTGGAGCGAGCTGTCGGACGCGGTCGATGCTTTGGCCGCTGGCTTCCTGGCGCTCGGGCTGGAAAAGGGCGACCGCGTCGGCATCTGGTCGCCCAACCGCTGGGAATGGCTGGTGACGCAGTTCGCCACTGCCCGCATCGGCCTGATCCTGGTCAACATCAACCCGGCCTACCGGCTGACCGAGCTCGAATATGCCCTCAACAAGGTCGGCTGCAAGGCACTGGTCACCGCGGTCAGCTTCAAGACCTCCGACTATCTCGGCATGATCGAGACGCTGGCCCCGGAAATCGCCACGGCGGAGCCGGGCAAGCTCAAGGCGAAAAAGCTGCCGGCGCTGAAGATCGTCATCCGCATGGGCGACGACAACTCGCCCGGCATGTTCAATTTCGGCGATGTACTGGCCATGGCCGGCCGCGACGAGCATGACAGCCTCGACCGCATCTCCGAAAGCCTGAAGCCGGGCGACGCCATCAACATCCAGTTCACATCAGGCACCACTGGCGCGCCGAAAGGCGCGACGCTGACGCATTCCAACATCGTCAACAACGGCAATTTCGTTACCTCGGCGATCAAGCTCACGGTCGACGACCGGCTCTGCATCCCGGTGCCGCTCTATCATTGCTTCGGCATGTCGATGGGCACGATGGGCTGCGTCACCAAGGGCGCCACCATGGTGTTCCCCGGCGAGGGCTTCGATGCCGGCGCGACGCTGAAGGCCGTCGCGCAGGAGCGATGCACCGGCCTCTACGGCGTGCCGACCATGTTCGTCGGCATGCTCGACCATGCCGATTTTTCGACCTTCGACCTGTCCAGCCTGCGCACCGGCATCATGGCCGGCTCGCCATGCCCGATCGAGGTGATGAAGAAGGTGGTGTCGCTGATGCATATGAGCCAGGTGACCATCGCCTACGGCATGACCGAAACCAGCCCGGTCTCCTTCCAGAGCGGCGTCGACGATCCGCTGGAAAAGCGCGTCTCCACCGTCGGCCGCATCCACCCGCATGTCGAGGTCAAGGCGATCGGCGCCGATGGCGCCACCGTCGCGGTCGGGGAGCCTGGCGAGCTCTGCACGCGCGGCTATTCGGTGATGAAGGGCTATTGGGACGACGCCGAGAAGACGCGCGAGGCGATCGACGCCGACGGCTGGATGCACACCGGCGACCTCGCCACCATCGATGCCGAGGGTTATTGCAACATCGTCGGCCGGGTGAAGGACATGGTCATCCGCGGCGGCGAGAACGTCTATCCGCGCGAGGTCGAAGAATTCCTCTACCGCCATCCCAAGATCAAGGAAGTGCAGGTCTTCGGCATTCCCGACGACAAATTTGGCGAAGAGCTCTGCGCCTGGATCGTCTTGAAGCCCGGCCAGATTGCCACCGCCGAGGAGATCAAGGCCTTCTGCGCCGGCCAGATCGCCCACTATAAGGTTCCCCGCTACATCCGCTTCCGAACCGAACTGCCGATGACCGTCACCGGCAAGCCGCAGAAGTTCCTGATGCGCGAGGCAATGGTCGAGGAACTGGGACTGGTGGTGCAGAAGACGGCGTGAGAAGGGGCATATCGATTTTGTCACAGTGCTGAATACAGCCACGCCGCAACCCTGCGGCGTCGCCGGCGGCTGTGGATCGACGTCGCTTGAAGCGTCGGACGCCGGGCTGCGGCGTTTCAGGCTTAGGCTGGATGCTCCCTGCACGCATTTCCGCTAAGTTCGCGCAAAAGGGGCTGCGTTTGGGGGCTCGAATGACTGGTTTCGGACGTTCAGTGACTTCCTACACGATGCCATTGGCCGCCCTGGCGATGGCTGTCGCGGTCAGGGCCAGCGGCCTTTCGGTGGACGAAGGCTCGCTGAACGTCAGGGTCCTTGTCGGAGCGCTTTCGAGCGCGATCATGTTCATCACCATTTTCGTGGTGCTCGACCACGCCGAGGCAGTGGCCCGGCGCGTAGGGGAGCCATACGGAACATTGGTGCTGACCTTTGCCGTGACGGCAATCGAAGTGTCGATCATCGTTTCCATGATGCTGCATGGGGAGAACAACCCGACATTGGCACGTGAGTCCGTTTTCTCGACCGTGATGATTACCTCCACCGGCGTGGTCGGCATGTGTCTCACGCTTGGCGGCTGGCGTCATCGCAAGCAGGCAATCGTTCGGCAAGGCACCAGCGCGTATCTGGCTGTCCTGATTGCGCTGAGCGTCATGATCCTGATCCTGCCGACCTATACTCAAACCACTGACCCCGGCACGTTTTCGGCGGCTCAGCTTGGTTTTGTAAGCACGCTTTCAGTGGTGCTCTATGCAAGTTTCGTGTTCGCCCAGACCGTCCGGCACCGCGAAGACTTCGTCGAAGGACAGGCACACGAAGCGCCGATGCGATCTGCCTCTCACGAAAGCGTTTCTGTCGCCGCCCTGCTGCTGTTGAGCGGGCTGGTCGGAATTGTGATGCTTGCCGAGCAGGTCGCCGCAAGTGTCGAGGATACGCTCGTTGCCTACCAGGTCACCCAGGCCGACAGCATCGTGGGGGCGTTGATCGCGGGGCTGGTTCTGATGCCGGAAGCCATTTCGGCGGTTCGCGCCTCGCTCAACAATGAGCTGCAGCGCGGCTTGAACGTGGCGATGGGTTCGGCTTGCGCCACGATCGGCTTGACGATACCGGCGGTCGCGGCCGCCAGCCTGCTGACGGGCAGAGGGCTGACCTTGGGCGTTCCGTCGGCTGATGCAGTCCTTTTGGTCTTGGCGCTCCTGATATGCAATGTAAGCTTCAGCACCGAGAGAACGACATTCCTGACGGGCATGGTCCATATCGTGGTGTTTTTTACCTACGTATTTCTGACATTTGTGCCGTGACAGCTGGCGATCGGATGCAGTGATGAGCTGGGCTGGTGGTACAGAGACGGCGTGGAGCGGGATTGAAATAGTTAGCCTTCGCAACGAGCCGGAGGGCGCGATCGCTCGGCACGCGTATTGGATAAGGTCATGGACAACGAGTTCCCAAATTTCGCGGCATTGAAGGCCGCCAAAACCGAAAACGTGGACTATCGCATCGTCGTCCGGCGCGGCGCGCGAACCGGCAATGCGATTGTCATCGCTCCCCATGGCGGGAAAATCGAACCCCGCACATCCCTTATCACCGAGACGATAGCAGGGCGTGATCTCGATATGTATTGCTTTGAGGGCCTCATGCCGGAAAGCAATCGGGAGCTGCACATAACGTCCAGGAATTTCGACGAGGAATCCGCGCTCGAACTGTTGCGGACGAAGTCCACCGTCGTCGCTATCCACGGTCGTCAGGACCGCGAAGATCCCTCGGCAGTCTACATGGGCGGCAAGGACGCCGCGTTGGTTTCAGAAATAGCCTGGCGTCTGCAGGCCGCCGGCTTCGAGACGAGAAAGGATGACCATCCGTTTCCCGGTATCCAGGATTTGAACATCGTCAACCGGGGATTGACGGGGAAAGGAGCGCAACTGGAAATACCCTTCTCGCTGCGCCGTCGAATCGGCAACGAGCCGGAACTTCTGGAAAGATTCTGTGATGCTGTTCGCAAGGCAATCGAGATGTTCGATGCCCAAAATGGTGTTCAATCATGGGCGGTGTCCTAAGCCGCATCGCCTTTCACCGGAGCAATTCCGGGAAAAGCGCGCAGCGGCTCTCCGTGCGGAATTGCGTCGAAACGAAGAGACGGAGCGGTTTCTGCGAACCGCACTCGGGAACTGGAGTTGATCCCCATGTCGTCGTGGTCGATGAAGGGTCTGTGGACGCGGCAAGTGGGGGTGGCGGCGGAGAATGGCGGCGCAAATCCCTTGCCGGCCGAACTGCCCATTCCGCCGTTTGAAATGCGGCAGCTGGTCGGTCCGACCGACCCTGAGATGTTCGACAACCCGCGCCGCGCGCCTGTCTTTGCCGGCCTGCCGGATGGTGCCTACGACAATGTTTTCGACTTCGGCTCGGGCTGCGGCCGGCTTGCCAGGCAGATGATGCAGCAGTCGCCGCCGCCGGCGAGGTACCAGGGTATCGACCTGCACGAAGGCATGGTGAAGTGGTGCCAGGAGAATTTGACGCCCGCCAACCCCGATTTTACCTTCGCGCATCACAACGTCTTCAATCCCGGATTCAATCCCGATCCGTCCCTGCCGCGCTTCGCCCCGTTCCCGGTCGAGGACGGCGCCGCGACATTGGTGATTGCCTGGTCGGTCTTTACCCACACCACCCAGCGGCAGACCGAGCACTACATCGACGAGACGGCGCGGGTCCTTCATGATCGCGGAATTCTCGTCTCGACCTGGTTCCTGTTCGAGAAGAAGAATTTCCCGATGATGCAAGATTTCCAGAACGCGCTGTACATCAACGAATTCGATCCGACCAATGCGACGATATTCGACCGGACCTGGCTGGTGGAGCTGCTTGCGAGCGCCGGCCTGCAGGTGACGTTGGCGAAGCCTCCGGGGATCAGGGGCTTTCAATGGGTGCTTCACATCCGGAAGAAGGGGCAGGGCGCGCCGGTCGAACTCGGCGAGGACGTTGCTCCCTATGGCAAGAAGCCGCCGCCGGTTGTCACCCAGGATCCATCCAAGATCGGACGTTCTTGATCCGTGTAAGCCCGGCGGTCCCGGCTGGCATCAGGGGGAAACGCGAAACCGGATCAGATACCAGAGTGCCTTGATCCCGTCGCGCCAGCCGATTTTCTTGCCCTCGTCATAGGTCCGGCCGTAATAGCTGATGCCGACCTCATAGATGCGCAGGCCACCGGCGCGCGCGATCTGCGCGCTCATTTGTATCTCGCAGCCGAAATCATCGCAGGTGAGGCGCAGCCGCTCTTTGACGGCGCGCGTGAACATTTTGTAGCAGCATTCGATGTCGGTGAGCGTCTGGTTGTAGAGCAGGTTGAACGTCAGCGAGATGAACCTGTTCGCCACATAATGGTGGAAGTACAACGAACGGTGCGGCCGGCCATGGAAGCGCGAGCCGTAGACCACGTCGGCCACCTTGCGCCTGGCGATGAGATCGTACATCACGGTCCAATCGGCGGGATCATATTCGAGGTCGGCGTCCTGGATGACGACAACGTCGCCGCTCGCGGCCGCAAGTCCGGTACGCACCGCGGCGCCCTTGCCGCTGTTTTCCTGGTGGTAGGCCGGTCGAATGATTATGCTGGCCGCCGGCTGAGCCGTGGCGACGACCAGGTTATTGTGCGCGTCGACGCTGATGGTGCCGCCGCCGCGAGGACCGTCCGGAAAATTGGTCCGCAACCACTCGCGGGTTCCGTCGGTCGATCCGTCGTCCACGACGATGATTTCCTTGTCGACGGCCGGCAGCGCCTCGCTGACCATGGCAAGTACGCCCGGCAGGGTTGCCACCTCGTTGAAGACCGGGACGATGATCGAAAGCATTGGACGAAGCGGCGCCTGGCTGTTTAGCGGATTATGGTGCCGACAGGGGTGTCAGCGTGGCAACGACCGTCACGATGCCTATGATTGCGTAGAGCACGCGGTAGCAGCGCTGCAGGCTGACCAGGCTTTCAAAGCCGAGGCCGGCCCGCAGCGCCCGCAACGAGGCCGCGAGGTGCAGCGGATAGAGCAGCGCGGCCAGCATCAGCACGTGCGGGACCAAGCGGTAAAACGCGAGGCCGACCAGCAGGACATAGGCCGCCGTAAAAAGCGCCAGGCCGGCAACGAAGCCTTGCATCTTGCCGAAGGCGACCGCGTTCGTGCGGATCCCGTTGAACATGTCGCCCTCGTGATCGCGGGCTTCATGGGTGAAATGACCGGCTGTGAAGACGAGCGCGAAGAAGCAACTGATGAGGAGGCCACGCGCGTCGATTGCCGAGAAGGCCGCGTAGCCGAGGAGAAAATGCAGCGCGCCGCCCGAAAGGTGAAGGGCGGAGCTGAAAAGCGGCGTGCCCTTGAGGTGGAGGCCGGGCGCCGAATAAAGCGCGCTCAGGCCGGCGATCGCCAGCCCGATGAAGAAAGGCGTCGCGCCGACCATCGCGAACAGCAACAGGCTGAGCGCCAGCAGCGAAAGCGCGAGATATCCAACCTCGCTTCGCGGCAGGCCTTTTGCGGCAAAAGTGTCCGCCGCCCGCTTGGGATCGTTGACGTCGCCGTCGATGCCGGACCAGTCGTTGAACAGAAAGACATGCGCGACGAGGCAGAGATTGCCGGCGACGACGACGCCCGCCTCCAGCATGGTGTTCATCGTCAGGGCGCCGATCGAAAGCGTCGCTCCGATCAGCGGTGTGCCCTGTAGCGCGCAGACTTCGTCGAAACGGATGCTGGACAACAGCAGGGACCACGATCGTATCGATCTGGAACGGATCGCGACTGCCGGTTCGAGCGGTGTCATATTTCACCACATTTCTGTTCGGGGCCGCTGGGGCGGCACGACAGCGTTGTCTGCCCGGACTGGTTGGCGAAGTAAAGCCTCAGCCAGAGCGCATAGCCGAGTTCCTGTGACCAGTAGAATCGCCGGACCGTGGCGCTCAGATCGTTGTGATAGAACAGCGGCGGCGCGCTGTTGAGCAAGGAGAAATCGTTCTCGGCGATTTTGCCGAGAATTTGGGCCGTCTCCAGGCGGCTCTGTCCCGTGGCGTCGCCGTTCTCCGTTTGGCCAATCAGCTCGGCCACCCGGATCCAGATATCCTGCCCGGGCACTGCACTCTGCAGCCGCGATGGCGCGATTTTCAGCTTGCAGCCGGCCTTGCGCAGATCCGCGAGCCGCAGGGCGAGAAGAAGCGGCGCCTTGGCGTAGTACACCCAGACATCGTCGTCATTCGCCTTGCGCGCCATCGCTTCGCACAGCGCCTGCGCCGCGGCCGGATCTTGCCGGGCCAGCAGCATGTAGACATGCATCTGGATGCCGAGATCGGCCGGGTTCGGATCCTTGCCCGGATCGAGGCATTGGTAGCGCTCACGCGGCGCAAGCCAGGTCCGATAAAGGCCGTCCGGCCTTTTATACTGGTCGAGGGTGGCCAGCGCCTTCGACAGCAATTCCGTTCGTTTGCCGGGAGCGGCTCTCCAGACCAGGGCCGTGTCGTCGGCGTCCGGCGTGATGGCACAGCCGAGCTTTCCGATCGTCGGCGCGTCGGGCCGGCCATGGTATCGGACCAGGCCATCCGGCTCGATCTGGTCGCTCAGGTAGCGGCGCACCCGCACCAGCGTGTCCTCGATCCCGGCTTCTTTCGCCACCGGCGTCATGACGTCGAGGACCAAACTATTCAGATATGTGTTCAGCTCCGGATGTGGTTTGACGAACTCCAGGCCGCTGGTGAACGACGTCAGCCAGTAGCCGGGCGCCTGCAGACGTCCGGCCAAGGCCTGTTCTGCCTTGAGCGCGACATTCATCATCTCCGCATCCGGCGCCAGGCTAAATTTGCGCTCCACGAGCAGCCGCGGCACGCTGCCGGTCTGCGCGCGGACGCGCGCCGTCAGGATATGCTCGCCAGGTCCCAGTTGATTGGCAGGGAAGGCGACACGCCAGCCCGCCGGATTTGAGCTTCCAAGAGCCTTGACGACGTCGCTGCGTTCGAAAAACTGGACCGTACCGCCCATCGGTTGGCCATCCACCGACACCGCGACGTCCAGGGGCGTTTTCCTGTCGACGAGCGCCCAGCCCAGGGCCTCGACCCGTCGCGACATCACGTTGGTAGATGGCGGGATCTGAATGACATTGATCTGGTCGACGCTGCCGGCGAGCTCGGCGAAGAGATCCATCGGAGCCGGCGGATGTCTCAGTTCGGCGATAAAGGCAGCATTGTTGATATCCCAAGCTGCCCGCATCTTGTCCGCGCCCGTCGCAGCAATCAGCACATTGTCCGACGCGCCGGTGTACCAGAACGCGCCGATCGCCTGGATGGCGATTGCCACGCAGCCGGCCAGCGCGAACGCAGCCCGGCTCCTTGGCGACTGCGCCGCCAGGACCGGCGGCAGCATCCAGATCAGCATCGGAACGAAATCGGTGAGCCAGCGCGGTCCCCACGATACACCCTGCCGCCAGTCGACAAAAGCATAGAGCACCACCTGCACGACGATGGCGCACAGCATCGCGATTGTGAGGCCGCGCATCTTCGCGTCGCGCAGGATTGGCGCCAGGAAGAGCGGCACGAACAACAGAAACGGCGAGAAGACGAAAAGGCCGCGCATCGGGCTGAACAACAGGCCGGCAATGCCTTCGATCACATTGTAATTGTAGTCGTGGGAACGACCGACCAGGGCATAGGCACCGGCGAGATTGCCGACGACGTCCAGATTGTAGGCGACGACCAGTCCAACCGGGATCAGGCCCGCGATCACCAACAGTGGAATCCTCCGTCCGGCCCACCAGAGGCCGTAGAGTCCGAGGCTTGCCGCCAGTACGGCGTCGGGCTGGCGGTTCACTGCAATGAGGGCGCAGAGGAAGCCGGCCGCGGCCGCGCGCGCCGGGCTGCATCGCCCGGTGATCAGCAGCATGGTGACGACGACCAGCAGCTCGGCCAGCCCATGCATCCAGAGCGCCTGGCTGCTGATCACCCAGGTCGTCGTGCCGAAGGCGTAAAGCAGGGTGAGAAGCGCCGCAATTCGCGGCGTGCTGCGCCGCCGCAGCAAGAGGTAGAAAAGCGCCACCGAAGCGGCCGCGAGCAGCGATGCGCAAAGCTTCTCCATGGCCCGCGCGACCCGGTCGAGCAGCAGCGGATTCCAGTTTCTTGCTTGCAGATATTTGATGACAGGCAGATAGGCCGGCGCGATCATCACCGGGACGGCGAGAGGATATTGCGAGACGAAATGACCGTCACGTCCCTTCAATATCCAATAGGCGCTGCTGCCCTTGCCTTGAACCGCCGGCGGCTGGCGGCCCTGCGCGACCACGTCGACGATAGGATCGAGAAGCAGGCTGTGGTTGCGCCAGATCGAGAAAGGCAGATAGCGCGCGGCATATGTGTCGCCTGCCGGGATCGACCGCATATTGGCGTTGAAGACCACGAAGGCGGCAAGTCCAAGCAGGATCGCGATCGCGAAATCCCTGAGCGTGCTGCGCTGCGCAAGCCCGGATGATTGCTCTTGCCCCGGCGCACGGGCCGAACCTGCTTCGGTTGGCAATGCCCTGACCCCATGCCGTGCGATGTTGCAGCCGACCTATATCGACGCGGTTCGGATGCTTCAACAGCCCGTTTCCATGCATTGACAAAAGACTGTTTGCCGGACGGCTTCGCGGGCTTGCGAGGCCAGACGGGCGTCGCTGCCGCGAACATCCCCATCAAAGCCGGCAGCGGCAGACGAAACAAATTGTTCAAACGGCCTTTATCTGCCTTGCGGCCTGGTCGATTTGCCGCGAAGTGGAGAAACCATGAGCGACCAGAATACCGCCCGGCAGGGTTTGCGAACGCGCGGCATCCAGGATGCCCGACGCGTGAACCTGTTTGGCGTCGGGGCGCCTCGCACGGCCACCACCAGCCTCGCCAAGATGCTGGCCGCGACGGGACAGGTTTTTGTTCCGGACGGCAAAGAGGTCAATGGCTTCGGCATCACGCCCGAACTGACCCAGACACTTTACGATCTGCGTTTTGCCGGAGCGCGCGGGCAGCACCGCTACATCGCCGACTTCTCGCCGGTCTATCTGTCGGACGCGCAGGTGCCCTCAAGCATCAGGTCATACAATCCCGACGCCATGATCATCGCCACGCTGCGCGAGCCGGTAGCCCGCGTGCTTTCGCAGTACACCCACATGCGGCAGACGAAAGATCCTTCGCTGGACATCGATCTTCGCCTCGACGTCAACGCTTACATCAGGAAAGGCCTGTCCGATCTGCGGGCGGGTCCCTTGGAGCCATATCGCTGGTATTCCGCCGCGCTGAATATGACGCACTCCTTCTACGGGCGGAATCTCGAACGCTATTTCGGTTGCTTTCCCAGGAAGCGGATCCTGGTTCTGGTCTATGAGGATCTGCTGCAACCTCGCGGGTTCTGGCGAAGGGGCCGGTGGGAGCGAGGCTTGCGGTCATTCCTTGGCGTCGCGATCGACCGGCGGGTATGGGAAAACCAGGTGGCGGATGAACCGCCGACGGTCGAGCCGGAGCTGATTGCCGAGCTGAGAGCGCTTTTTGCCCCGGACGTGAAGATTGCCGGAAGATTGATCGGGCGCGACCTGTCGGCCCTTTGGGGATATTGAGGCAGGCGGGCAGGTGGCCGCGAGCCGGCCGGAGAAACCAGTCAGGCGCCGGGCAAGCTTGCCTTTGGCGCATCGATATGATCTCAGGTCCGGCTTGCGCCATGGACCGCGGGTCAAAGGCGGACTGGGCTGGAGTTGGTGTGGCAAGGACCGCGTTCTTCACGATCTCTTCCTGGAACTATCTGCACTATGCGCGCGCGCTTGCCTCGTCCCTGGCCACATACCACCCGGATGTCGGGCGCATAGTCGCCGTCGCCGATACGCGGCGCGACGACCTGAGCGCCGGCGATTTCCCCGAATTCGACGAGTGTGTCTTCTTCGACGAACTCGACCTGCCGGATCGCCGGGCCTTCAGCTTCCGCTACGACGTCATGGAGTTGAACACTGCGATCAAGCCGACTGTGTTCAGTCGGCTGTTTGCCGAGGGATATGATCGCGTCATCTATCTCGATCCCGATATCATAGCCTACCGCCGTTTCGACGAGCTGTTCGATGTTCTCGACGGCGGCGCGTCGTCGGTTCTCACGCCGCACGCGCTGGCGCCGAATATGCATCGGGACAGCCCGAACGATCTGACGTTCATGCAGGCAGGCGTCTACAATCTGGGCTTCATGGCGCTGGCCAACACGCCCGAGACGCTTCGGTTGCTGAAGTGGTGGGAAACACGCCTGCGCACCGAATGCGTCTCCAACCGGGTCGCCGACGGCCTTTTCGTCGACCAGAAATTCATCGACCTCTGGCCGGCCTATTGCCCGGGAACGGGCATTCTGCGCAATCCGGCCTATAACGTGGCGTATTGGAACCTCGACAGCCGCCCGGTCAGACGGCGGGGCGATGCCTATGAGGTCGACGGTGTGCCGCTTGCCTTTTTCCATTTCAGCGGCGTGGTTCCCGGGAACCGGTCGATCCTGTCGAAGCACCAGAGACGATGGAGGCCCGGCAGCACCCCTGAACTGCAGGCCCTGTTCGACGATTATCACGATCGTCTCGAGAAATTCGGGCTGAAGCATTTCTCAAGCATCCCTTACGGTTTCGGAACTTTCACCGACGGGACCCGCATTCCGGATGCGGCCAGGCGCGTTTTTCGCGAGCAGCTCGAACCCTTTTCCGGTGACCCGTTCTCGGATTTGCCCGCCTATCTCAACCGCCCGGCGAAACTTGAGCCGAATCCCGACGGGGTCGTCACGCGATTTGCCTACGCCCTCTGGACGTCACGCTCCGATCTGCGGGCCCATTTCGACTTGCGGGGAAGCCAATCGCAGCTGAGCTACGCGTATTGGTTCGCTTCGGGGGGTGCAGCGGAAGCGAAAGTCCCCGCGGAATTCATACGGCCTGTCGCGAAAAGAATTTCCGATGTCGGGGCGCAGGCCAGGAAACGTTCACGCACCTCGAAGCTCACGGCAGCCGTCGCGCGTGGCGCCTATCGGCTGCTGATGAAAGTCCAGCCCAACATCAGATGGCTCTACAGGCTGATCCCGTCGGAGAGGAGAAAGCGTTTTCTCGACGGATTGTTCAGGCGCGCCTGGCCCGCCGCCTTCGGTGGCGGATCGTTGCCGCTCAGCCATGGCGTCTCGCTCATCGGTTATCCGTTCGCCGAGATCGGCGTCGGCGAGGCCATGCGCTCGCTTGCCCGCTCGCTCGAGAGCGCGGACGTCAACTATGAAGTCGTGAACTTTGATGAGCAGGTGCGTTCCTCGCAGAAGGATCGCGCGCTCCAGGACCGGCTTACCGACACGCCGTCAAAAACCGTCAACGTCTTTTGCGTCAATGCCGATATGCTGGGGTCCACGGTTCGTGGGATAGGCAGCGCCGCGTTGCAGAACCGCTACAACATCCTGCGACCGTTCTGGGAACTGCCGCGCATCCATCCGCAATGGATAGACGGCTTGAGGCGAGTCGACGAAATCTGGGCGCCGACGACCTTCGTGCGGGATGCGTTTGCCGCCGAAACCGATCGTCCCGTGATCCATATGCCGGTGTCGGTTTCGGTACCGTCCGACGTGCAGCCGAACAGGCGCCGCTTCGGCATTCCGCATGACGCGACCGCATTTCTGTTCGCGTTCGACTTTTCCTCCTATCCGACCCGCAAGAATCCCCAGGCCGTGCTGGAAGCGTATCTGCGCGCGTTCGGGCAGGACAGGAAGCGGAACGTTTCCCTCATCATCAAGACGATGGGCCAAAGCACCGAGAGGGTCGAGATCCTGAACGCCGTGCGGCGCCTGGCGCAGGACGACCGCAGGATCGTCATGATCGACGATGTCCTGACCCGCACCGCCATGCATAGCCTTACCGCGTCTTGCGATGTCTTCGTCTCCTTGCACCGTTCGGAAGGCTTCGGACTGGGCATCGCCGAAGCTATGGCCCTGGGCAAGGCGGTCATCGCCACGGATTTCTCGGGCAGCAGGGATTTCGTCAGCAGCCAAACCGGCTTTCCGGTCCCCTACAGATTGATCGACGTCGAACCGGATCAGTATCCGTATTTCGTCGAGGGACAGCAGTGGGCCGAACCCGACATCGAAGCGGCGGCGCGTATCATGGCCTCGCTTGCCGACGATCGCGACATGGCAAGGGCCGTGGGCGGCGCGGCGAAGTCGTTCATCGAGAATTTTCACAGCCTGCGGGCCGTAGGAAGGATCGCCGAGACCAGGCTGAAACAGATCTACGGACATCGCAATGCGCTGATAGGGCAGTGAGACCTGCTGTGCCTCAACCCCCCAGCACCGCCTGATCCAATCCACGAATGATCCGCGCCAGTTCCGCGCACTCGTCCTGCCGCGCCTTGTTGCGGCGCCAGGCCATGCAGATCAGGCGCTGCGGCATCGGTTCCTGGAACGGCACGATCCTGAGGTCCGGCATGACGCCGGCGGCACTTGCCGCCATCTCCGGCACCAGCGTCACACCCAGCCCATGCGCCACCATCTGCAGCAACGTCGTCAAGCTGGTCGCGCCGTAGCTTGCCATCGCCACCGGCCGAACATTGCCGCAGACCGCCAGGGCCTGTTCACGCAGGCAGTGGCCTTCCTCGAGCAGCATCAGCCGCTCCAGCGCCGGGCTTTCCGGCGGCACGGGCGGCGAGGCGAAAGCCGGGTCGCCCGACGGCACGGCCAGGAAGAAGCGATCGGGGAACAGTTCTTGCGCGACGAGGCCCGGATGGTCGAGCGGCAGCGCGGCGATGAAAGCGTCGAGCCGGCCGGTGGCCGTGTCTTCGACCAGCGATGCCGTCACCGCCTCGCGCAGCTCGAGCTGCAGGGCAGGGTACTTCTTCTTCAGCTCCGGCAGCACATACGGCAGAAGATACGGCGCCACCGTCGGGATGATGCCCAGCCGGAAGCGGCCCTCCATCGCGGGGCGGCCGCGTCGCGCCGTCGCTTCGACGTCACGGATATCGGCGAGGATGCGCTCGATGCGCGGCTGCAAGGCATGCGCTTCGTCGGTCATCCGCACCGTCTTGCCGCCGCGTTCGAACAGACGACAGTTCAATCGTTCTTCCATCTCGGCGATCTGCGAGGACAGTGCTGGCTGGCTGACGCCGGCAAGCCTGGCGGCCCGGCCGAAATGCAGCGTCTGCGCCAGCGCGTCGAAATAAAGCATCTGGCGAACGGTGAGACCAATCATAAGCAAAAATTATCAAAACAAACAGGAAAGGCAATTTGTCTTTATCGGTTGGCCGGCCTAGTCTAGAATCGTTCCAGGTTGGCGCGGCCGATGGCTGCCCCCGAAAAATTTCGGGAAAATCAACCTCGGCAAAAATTCAACCTCGGCAAAAACCTCGGCAGAATCGGAGACTAAGATGGACGCGAAAACCGACGACAACAGCGCTGGCAAATGCCCGGTGGCGCATGGATCCGCCGGCCGGACCAATCGTGACTGGTGGCCGAACCAGCTCGACCTTGCCGTTCTCCACCAGCAGTCGAACCTCTCGGACCCGATGGGCGAGGACTTCGACTACGCCAAGGAGTTCGCCAGCCTCGACCTCGATGCGGTGGTCAAGGACCTGCATAAGGTCATGACGGATTCGCAGGATTGGTGGCCGGCCGATTTCGGCCACTACGGGCCGCTGTTCATACGTATGGCCTGGCACAGCGCCGGCACCTACCGCATCGGCGACGGCCGCGGCGGCGCCGGCGCCGGCCAGCAGCGTTTCGCGCCGCTCAACAGCTGGCCGGACAACGCCAATCTCGACAAGGCGCGCCGGCTGCTGTGGCCGGTCAAGCAGAAATACGGCCGCAAGATCTCCTGGGCCGACCTTCTGATCCTCACCGGCAACGTCGCGCTGGAATCGATGGGCTTCAAGACGTTCGGCTTTGCCGGCGGCCGCGCCGACGTCTGGGAGCCGGAGCAGGACGTGAACTGGGGTTCGGAAAGCAAATGGCTTGCCGACGAGCGCTATTCGGGCGATCGCGAGCTGAGCGGCCATCTCGGTGCCGTGCAGATGGGCCTGATCTATGTCAACCCTGAAGGCCCGAACGGCAAGCCGGATCCGATCGCCGCCGCGCGCGACATCCGCGAGACCTTCGCCCGCATGGCGATGAACGACGAGGAGACGGTGGCCCTGATCGCCGGCGGCCACACCTTCGGCAAGACGCATGGCGCGGGTGACGCCGCGCTGGTCGGCGCCGAGCCGGAAGGCGCGGGCATCGAGGCGCAGGGCCTCGGCTGGTCGAGCAAGCATGCCTCCGGCATCGCCGGCGACGCGATCACTTCAGGTCTGGAAGTGACCTGGACGACGACACCGACCAGATGGAGCAACAATTTCTTCGACAACCTGTTCAACTATGAGTGGGAGCTGACGAAGAGCCCGGCCGGCGCCCATCAGTGGACGCCGAAGGGCGGCGCCGGCGCAGGCACGGTTCCGGACGCGCACAATGCCTCGAAGCGTCATGCGCCGGCCATGCTGACCACCGACCTGGCGCTGCGCTTCGATCCTACCTACGAAAAGATCTCGCGCCGCTTCCATCAGCATCCGGAACAATTCGCCGATGCCTTCGCCCGCGCCTGGTTCAAGCTCACCCATCGCGACATGGGCCCGGTCGTGCGCTATCTCGGCCCGCTCGTGCCGAAGGAAGAGCTGATCTGGCAGGACCCGATCCCGGCGATCGACCATGAGCTGGTCAGCGAGGCCGATATCGCTTCACTCAAGGCGAAGATCCTGGCTTCCGGCCTCTCGGTTTCCGAGCTGGTGTCGACCGCCTGGGCCTCTGCCTCGACCTTCCGCGGCTCGGACAAGCGCGGCGGCGCCAACGGCGGCCGCATCCGCCTCAGCCCCCAGAAGGACTGGGAGGTCAACCAGCCGGCCCAGTTGTCGAAGGTGCTGGCCAAGCTCGAAACCATCCAGAAGGAGTTCAACGCGGCGCAGAGCGGCGACAAGAAGGTCTCGCTCGCCGATCTCATCGTGCTTGGCGGCGTTGCCGCGGTCGAGAAGGCGGCCAAGGACGGCGGCAATGAGGTGAAGGTGCCCTTCACGCCCGGCCGCATGGACGCTTCGCAAGAACAGACCGACGCGCACTCCTTCGCCGCGCTGGAGCCGAAAGTCGACGGCTTCCGCAACTACAGCAGAGGCAAGCTGCCGATGTCGGTCGAGGCGATACTGGTCGACCGCGCCCAGCTCCTGACGCTGACGGCGCCGGAAATGACGGTGCTGGTCGGCGGCCTTCGCGTGCTCGGCGCCAATGCCGGCGGTTCGAAGCATGGCGTCTTCACCGACAGGCCGGGCATGCTGACCAACGACTTCTTCGTCAACCTGCTGTCGATGGCGACTGTCTGGGATCCGGCCGCCGGCTCCGAGCCGGACTCGGACGAGGTCTACGAGGCGCGCGACCGCAAGACGAAACAGGTCAAGTGGACCGGCACCCGCGCCGACCTGATCTTCGGCTCGCACGCGCAACTGCGCGCGCTCTGCGAGGTTTATGGCTCGGGCGACGCCAAGGCCAAGTTCGTCAAGGACTTCGTCAGGGCCTGGACCAAGGTGATGAACGCCGACCGCTTCGACATCGCGAAATAAGATCGTATCCTCCCAACGAAAAAGGCGCGGGGCCATCGCCCCGCGCCTTTTTTGCATTGATGTAGAGCTATCAGTCTTTCTCGAAGATGCCGGCCTTGGCGACGACGCCGGCAATGGCGCCGCCGATCAGCGGCGCGACGATGAACAGCCACAGCTGGCTGAGCGCCGCGCCGCCCGAAAACAGCGCCGGGCCGATCGAGCGCGCCGGATTGACCGAGGTGCCGGTCACCGGGATCATGGCGAAGTGAATGCCTGCCAGCGTCAGGCCGATGACCAGGCCGGCAAAGGCGGTGGTGTGCCTGGCGTTGGTGACGCCGAGGATCACGGTGACGAAGGTGAAGGTGCCGATCAGTTCCCACAGGAAGGCCGAGCTCATGCCCCATTTCGTCTCGTCCCAGCCATTGGCGCCGAAGCCGCCGGTGTGGCCGCCGGCCTGGCCGGAAACGATGATCCACAGCGCCAACGAAGCGATGACGGCGCCGATGACCTGCGCGATCCAGTAAGGGACGACATCCTTGGCCGGCATCCGTCCCGCCAGGAAGACGCCGAGGGTGACTGCCGGGTTGAGATGCGCCCCCGAGATCGGGCCGATCGCATAGGCCGCGGCGATCAGGCCGATACCGAACGCCAGCCCGATGCCTTCCTGGCCGAGCGGCAACGCGCCGCCGAAACCGCCCGTGACAACGGAGGCTGTACCGATGAACACCAACAAGAACGTGCCGAGAACTTCTGCCAGATAGGTCTTCATTGCCCTCTCCTCAAAGGATCCGCCAGACCGCGCTTTTCCGCACCGCGAATCACCGCCGCAAGAGTATTCCTGCCGGCAAAACTTGGAAAGCTGAGAGGTTAAGCCGGTAGGCTTGCTTGTGCATACCAGTCAAAGACATTAGAGACCTTTCATATTCTGGTCGGTTGTTCTTGTTTTCCGATCGCATCGCCCGCTTTGAAAAACCGTTCGGCAAAAATCGCCTGGTTTGAAAATGTGGTTTCGCCGGGGAAGCTGAACAGAACTCTTTCAATCCAGACCTGAAACGCTTTAAGAGCGGGCTGGAACAAATTTGCAGGGTAAGCGGAAAACGGGATGCGATTGGGCGGACGGCTGGCGGCGGCCATAGAGGTTCTGGAAGACATCGGCCGGCGTCACCGGCCGGTGGCCGACGCCTTGCGCGATTGGGGCCTGTCGCATCGCTTCGCCGGCGGCGGCGACCGCGCGGCGATCGGCAACATCGTTTATGACGCGCTGCGCCGCAAACGCTCGGCCGGCTGGCAGTTTGGCGAGGACACGCCGCGCGCCATTGGCTTCGGCGCGCTGCTGCTCGAATGGGGACAGACGGCGCAGTCGCTGAACGGCGCGCTCGACGGCGACAAATTCGCGCCGCCGCCGCTCAACGCGGCCGAGTTGAAGGCGGCGGCCGAGCGAAGGCTTGCCGAGGCGCCCGAAGCGGTGCGGGCGGATGTGCCGGACTGGTGCGCGCCGTTGCTTGAGCAGGCCTATGGCGACGCCTGGGTCGAGGAAGGTGCTGCACTGGCGCAGCGCCCGCCGCTGGATCTCAGGGTCAACACGCTCCAGGCCGATCGCGCCAAGGTGCTGGCCGAGCTGCAGGGCACGGGCGCGGCGCCTGCGGCAATCGCACCGCACGGCATCCGCATCCCGCCGATCGACGGCGACGGCCGTCACCCCAATGTGCAGGCCGAGCCGGCCTTTCAGAAAGGCTGGTTCGAGGTGCAGGACGAGGGCTCGCAGCTTGCCGCGGCACTTGCCGGTGCCTCGCCCGGCATGCAGGTGCTCGACTATTGCGCCGGCGCCGGCGGCAAGACGCTGGCACTGTCGGCCGAGATGGGCAATACGGGCCAGCTCTTTGCCCATGACGCGGAAAAGGTGCGGCTGGCGCCGATCTTCGAGCGCATCCGCCGCTCGCACAACCGCAACATCCAGGTCGTCAGCAAGCCTGCGGAGCTTGCGCCGCTGGCCAGGCACATGGATCTCGTGCTGATCGATGCGCCCTGCACCGGCAGCGGCACCTGGCGGCGGCGGCCCGACGCCAAATGGCGGCTGACCGAAAGGCAGCTCGACGCCCGCAAGGCAGAACAGCAGACGATCCTCGACACGGCTCAGGCTTACGTCAAACCGGGTGGCCTGCTGGTCTATATCACCTGTTCGGTGTTCGATGCCGAAAACGGCGAGCAGGTCGCGGCTTTCCGCGAGCGCCACAAGGAGTTTGCGCCGGTCGACCACAAGGCGCTCTGGGATGGCCATTTCCCTGGCCATGCAGGCGCCGCGCGCATTGCCGGCGCCGGCGGTATCTCGCTGTCGCCGGCGCTCAGCGGCACCGATGGGTTCTATTTCCATGCCTTGCGCAGGGCCGCTTGACGCAAGCTTGCATCGCCCCAGTTTTATCCCTGTCAATCCGGGGGTGTGCTTGCTGAAATACCGGTCGCTTGTCGTCTTCTTGCTTCTCGTCCTCGGCGGCGGCCTGCTGATTGGTTATGCCACGCTTCCGGGTGCCTGGTACGCATCGCTGGCCAAACCGCCGTTCAATCCGCCGAACTGGGTCTTCGGGCCGGTCTGGTCGCTGCTTTACGTCTTGATCGCTATTGCCGGCTGGCGGACATGGCAGCTGCAGCCTGGCAACGGGGCGATGAGGATCTGGGCGGTCCAACTGGTGCTCAATTTCCTCTGGTCGCCGACCTTCTTCGGCGCCAGGATGATGGGACTTGCGCTGGTCGTCATCCTTTTGCTCCTCGCCACCATTGTGCTCTTCATCACCCGCGTTTGGGAGAGCGACAGGCTGTCCGCCTGGCTGTTCGAGCCCTATGCGGCCTGGGTGGCTTTTGCCACTTTGCTCAACGCCTCGCTCTTCTGGCTGAATTGATCGGTCTTGCTGCAGTGCAGCAATTGAGATTGCGCCCCGCTCCCGGCTCTGCAATAAGCTTGCGCCAGCAAACGTGAGGCGAAGATCATGGCAGCCAAGATCGTACCCGCTCCTGATTTCGAGGAACGCGTCAGGACGTCTTTTGCGCGGCAAAAAGCCATGGCCACGATCGGCGCCGAGCTGACGCTGGTGACGCCCGGCATCATCGAGATCGAAATGCCATACTCGGCCGCGCTCACCCAGCAGCATGGCTTCCTGCATGCCGGCGTCATCTCGACCGCGCTGGATTCGGCCTGCGGCTACGCGGCCTTTTCGCTGATGCCGCAGAATTCCAGCGTGCTGACCATCGAATTCAAGGTCAACCTCCTGGCGCCGGGCCGGGGCGAGCGCTTCCTGTTCCGCGGCTCGGTGACCAAGCCCGGCCGCACCATCATCGTCGCCGACGGCCAGGCTTACGCCTTCGCCGCCGATGGCGAGGCAAAGCTCATCGCCACCATGACCGGTACGATGATGACGGTGGTCGGCCGCGACGGGATCGAGGGGTGAGGAGCGGCCCGCGCTGCGGACGAAAAGCCCCCGAATGGGCTTTTCGAGCGACGAACGCCCGGAGCCATAGCGAAGGGCCGGGACGCGGCGAGGGCACGTTGCCCCCTTTTGTAGTCGTAACAAATAGGGGGTAGAGTCGTCATGTCGGTTCAAGTGTCGCGTCTGTCAGGCAAATCCGTCCTCTTCGTCATGGCGGCCGAGGCGGAATACGGCCCGCACCTCGAGAACCTGTTCACGCCGCTGATGACCGGCGTCGGTCCGGTCGAGGCCGGTGTGCGGCTGGGTGCCGAGCTCGCGGCGTTGAAGACCGAAGGGGCGCTTCCCGACCTCATCGTTTCGCTGGGCTCGGCCGGCAGCCGCAAGCTGGAACAGGCCGAAATCTACCAAGCGGTCTCGGTGAGCTACCGCGACATGGACGCCTCGCCGCTCGGCTTCGAGAAGGGCGCGACGCCTTTTCTCGACCTGCCGGTGACAGTGCCGCTGCCCTTCGTCATTCCAGGCGTCAAGACCGCCGCGCTCTCGACCGGCGGCGCGATCATCTCCGGAGCCGCCTATGACGCCATCGATGCCGATATGGTCGACATGGAGACTTTTGCCTGCCTGCGCGCCTGCCAGTTGTTCGGCGTGCCGCTGATCGGGTTGCGCGGCATATCCGACGGCGCCGCCGATCTGCGCCACGTCAATGACTGGAAGGAGTATCTGCACGTCATCGACGAGAAGCTGGCCGCGGCTGTCGGCCTGCTGGAGCAGGCGATCGCCGGCGGCCTGCTTGGTGGCTGACTGCAAATCGGATCAAGCCGCAAGGCGCTGCGGATCGCCGAAATCGATGCGTGAAATGCGCCCACGAGAGGCGCCTGTCGCGTCGATGTAGTCGATTGCTCCCGGTGTGTGATCGAGTTTCCACGCGCCGGTCGGGCCGTCCTTCCATTCCACCTTGTAGCCGTCGTCCAGAAGAGTCCAAAGTCCGTGGAAGCGTTTGCCATCCGGCAAAAGCATGTGCGCTCGATCTTCTGTTTCGTAGTGGATGAAAGCGTTCTTGCCGCCCATGTCGATGACATGCGTGGTTCCGACCATGATAATGGCCAGCGTGTCCCTGTTCAGTATCGTCATTGTCCCTGTCCATGGGTTTGCGTTTTTCGAATGGTCTCGACGTCAAGAATATCGTCAAGTATCTTGACTATACGGAGTTTCGACAAATGGTCAAGGAGCTTGACGAAAAATCCGATTCGCTTCCCGATCACGTCGGCTGGCGACTATGGCAGGCGAGCCGCGCCTGGCAGGCGGAGTTCGCCGCCGCCATGCGCGCCGACGGCCATGCCTGGTTCACCGACGCTCGTGCCGGGCTGCTCGGCCACATCCCCCGCGGCGGCACGCGCCAGTCGGCGCTGATCGAGCGTTCCGCCGTTTCCAAGCAAGCGGTTCAGCAACTGCTCGATGGGCTGGAGGCGGAAGGGGTGATCGAGCGGCTGCCCGATCCGCGGGACGGGCGCGGCAAGCTTGTGCGCTATACGCGCAAGGGGCTGGACGCCTTGCGCGACGGCGACCGCATCAAGCTTCAGATCGAACGCGGCTACATAGATCGCATCGGCGAGCGGCGGTTCGCGGCGCTTGTGGACGCTTTGCGCGCACTCGACGCGGGGCAAGGCGACCTGCTGGAAACGACCGCCCGAATTCGAGGCGAAACCTCGGAATCGAAGTGAGCGGCGCGACCTCGCGACCCATTGCGCCGACTCGTTTCTTTCTCTAAAGGCTCGCCATGACGACAGCCAATCATTCCGACACCGTCCTGCCCGACACTGTCCTGATCATCGATTTCGGCAGCCAGTTCACCCAGCTCATCGCCCGCCGCATCCGCGAGGCCGGCGTCTTCTCCGAGATCGTGCCGTTCCAATCGGCCGAAGCTGCGTTCAAGCGCATCAATCCGAAAGCGGTGATCCTGTCCGGGGGCCCGGCCTCGACCACCGATATCGGCAGCCCGCGCGCGCCGCAGATCGTCTTCGACGCCGGTGTGCCGGTGCTCGGCATCTGCTACGGCCAGATGGCGCTCTGCGTGCAGATGGGCGGCGTCGCCGAAAGCTCCAACCATCGCGAGTTCGGCCGCGCCTTCGTCGAGATCGAGAAGGAAAGCCCGCTGTTCGAGGGGCTGTGGGCGCCCGGCCAGCGCCACCAGGTGTGGATGAGCCATGGCGACCGCGTCATCGAACTGCCGCCGGGCTTCAAGGTGCTCGGCAAGTCGGAAAGCTCGCCCTTCGCCATCTTCGGCGATATCGAGCGCAAGATGTACGGTATCATGTTCCACCCGGAAGTGGTGCACACGCCCGATGGCGCGAGGCTGCTCAGGAATTTCGTCCACAACATCGCCGGCATCGAGGGCGACTGGACGATGCGCGCCTATCGCGAGCACGCGGTCGAGACGATCCGCAAGCAGGTCGGCAAGGGTAAGGTCATCTGCGCGCTGTCGGGCGGCGTCGATTCTTCCGTCGCGGCGCTGCTGATCCATGAAGCGATCGGCGACCAGTTGACCTGCATCCTCGTCGACCACGGTCTGATGCGCAAGGATGAGGCGGCGGGCGTGGTGGAGATGTTCCGCCAGCACTACAATCTGCCGCTGATCCTGGTCGATGCCTCCGACCGCTTCATCTCGGCGTTGGAAGGCGAGGCCGATCCCGAAAAGAAGCGCAAGACCATCGGCCGCCTGTTCATCGAGGTGTTCGAGGAAGAGGCGAAGAAGCTCGGCGGCGCTGATTTCCTGGCGCAGGGCACGCTCTATCCCGACGTCATCGAAAGCGTCTCCTTCTCCGGCGGCCCGTCGGTGACGATCAAGTCCCACCACAATGTCGGCGGCCTGCCCGAGCGCATGAACATGAAGCTGGTCGAGCCGCTGCGCGAATTGTTCAAGGACGAGGTGAGGGCGCTCGGCAAGGAGCTCGGCCTGCCCGAGAGCTTCATCGGCCGCCACCCTTTCCCGGGTCCCGGCCTTGCCATACGCTGCCCGGGCGGCATCACGCGCGAGAAGCTGGAGATCCTGCGCGAGGCCGATGCCATCTATCTCGACGAGATCCGCAAGGCCGGCCTCTACGACGCCATCTGGCAGGCCTTCGCGGTGCTGCTTCCGGTGCAGACGGTCGGCGTCATGGGCGACGGCCGCACCTATGAATTCGTCTGCGCGCTGCGCGCCGTCACCTCGGTCGACGGCATGACGGCCGACTTCTACCACTACGATATGAACTTCCTCGGCGCCGCCGCCACCCGCATCATCAACGAGGTGAAAGGCATCAACCGCGTCGTCTACGACGTGACGTCGAAGCCGCCGGGCACGATCGAGTGGGAATAATTCAGACCCACTCCGACGTCGCCGGAAATACGCCGATCTACGACGTAACATACTGAAATCAAAAATAAATCAGTTCGCGGACAATCGGCGACAATCGGTGCGCAGAGATCGGTAGTGGCGGACCGCGTGACGGCCCTTCCGCGTATTGCTCGCTCGGATTTTCCAAGGTACCGTCTGTCATGTAAGGCTCATGGCGGTACTTTTTTGCTTGTAAACATTTGAAAATAAAAGCGAATTTCTGTCGCGGAGCCCGAAACTGTTCTGACGGTACTTTTTCAGGAGGCAGTTGGAATGTTGACAGACGCCGCCCTTAAGGCTCTGAAACCAAAAGGTAAAATGTACAAAATTGCGGACCGCGACGGCATGTATGTTCGCGTCATGCCCAGTGGCGCAATCTCGTTTCGACTGGACTACAGGCTCAACGGACGCCGCGAGACGGTCTATTTGGGCAGATATGGACGTGACGGAATCTCGCTTGCTCTGGCCCGAGAGAAGTGCCTCGACGCGAAGCGCGCCGTTAGGCAGGGACGATCGCCGGCAATCGAGAAGCAGCGCGCGAAACGTCGTCTAAAGGAGGCGAAGAGTTTTGGCGAGTTCGGCGAGAAATGGCTCAGTGCCGCTCCAATGGCCGACAGCACCCGAGCCATGCGCCGTTCCATCTTCAATCGCGAGCTTCTTCCGGTCTGGCGCAATCGCCTCCTGAAGGAGATTACACCCGCGGATCTACGAGCCCATTGCCGCAGCATCGTTGAGCGTGGCGCGCCGGCCACTGCCATCCATGTACGGGACATACTCAAGCAGATTTTCGGCTTCGCGATTCTGCACGGGGAGAAGGTGACCAATCCGGCTGACGAAGTAGGGCCTGCATCGATTGCCACATTCGTGCCGAAGGAGCGCTCGCTTTCACCCTCCGAAATTCGCGTGATGCTGAAGCAGCTCGAGCACATCGCCACACTTCCCACGATCCGTCTGGGCATGCGGCTCTACCTGCTTACGATGGTGCGGAAGAGCGAACTGCAGGACGCGGTTTGGGACGAGATCGACTTCGAGAATGCGGTCTGGACGATCCCTAAGGAGCGCATGAAGCGTTCGAAGGCTCATAACGTCTACCTGTCACGCCAAGTGCTCGACATCATGATTGCTCTGAAGACCTGTGCTGGAAATTCCAGATACCTTCTTCCATCGCGCTACGATGCTGATGCCCCTATGTCGCGTGCAACCTTTAACCGGGTCACTTACGCTGTCGTCGAGCGGGCCAAGGCTGAAGGGTTGCCTCTGGATCCGTTCACCGTGCATGACTTGCGGCGAACGGGCTCGACACTATTGAATGAACTCGGCTTCAATAGCGATTGGATCGAAAAGTGCCTGGCGCACGAGGACGGACGTTCGTCGCGGGGCGTCTACAACAAAGCCGAGTATGAATTGCAGCGCCGCCACATGATGCAGGAGTGGTCGGATACGGTGGATGCGTGGGTCGACGGAAGAAAGCGGATTCCAACGCTTATCCCGCCTTCGATGCCGTTCCTGGGGCCTGATCCCTCTCTCTGACCGGTCGGGTTCGACGCTGCTTCAGGTCCGGTTTCGGGGCGCGAAGGATTGGTTTTGAACGGCGCGCAGCGAGCCATGCTTGAATCTCGCTTAGATCCCAAACCACACATCTTGGAGTGAGAGCGAAGCGTCGCGGAAACTCGCCCCGCTGTTCCATTTCATAAATGGTGCTGTCGGCTAGCGGCACCATTTCTCGGAGTTGATGCCTCCTAATTGTACGGCGGAGTGCTGCTTCATTTGATCGGACCATCTTCTACTCCTCAGTAACGACCTAGATTGAAGACGATTGTGTTCGATGGGAAAAGAGCTTCGGGCTCGGCGTCGTATCACGGGCGGGTGAGGCCGGTGAAAGGGACAGGTCTAGCGCTCCACAACCTCGACGCGAGTGGGTTGCCGTGCCGCGCACCTGGGAGTCGCCAGTTGCTCATGCCGCGTCGTCTGCAACGTCGAATCATATCGAGGAAGTAAAGCTTGAGGCCCGCGCGAGTGATCGGAGAGGTCCGATGCCGCCCACCCGCCTGCAAAAGGCGGCCATCTCGTACTGGGTTACTGCAGCATCAGATACTCTGTCGTCTTTCACAATCCTACCGGCTTCGAGCGCGAGACGCAGATGAACGTCGCCATGGATCTCCGCATGTTCGGGTGGTACTTCGCAGGCCGAGGCATCGCCGTCGACCCCTGAAACTTCCGGAGCTTTTGCGGCCCCGATACTGTAAGCGGTCACTGGCGTCAAACTCTGGGCGATAGGCGATGTGCAAGTGTCTAGCGGAGCTTTGTTCTATTCGCCGCGTGATGTGCGGTGAGTAATCTTGCCCATGCGGAGAATGTGCGGCATATTCACCTGACATGCCGCGCTGTTCCCGACTGGCCGCAGCGGGATGACGAAGATTATTGTCGGTGCGTGGCGCAATGAGGCCTCAGGGCCGATGCAGGTCGTGTCTGGCCCGATGGGCCTGGTCAGGTGGTGCGCTCCGGCCATCAAACGATGGGCCGTTTCCGGTCAGTCCAAGGCTGGTCCAATCACGTCGGGCCCTCCTCGAGCAGATATCCAGACAAAGCCTTTCTGAAGACGGCTTCGATCTGCGTGCCGTGCTCGACCAACGCATTGACCTTGGCCCGCTTTTGCAGGCCAGGCCCTCGGCCTTGCGTCATTCCGGATCCAATTGATGCGCAGGCTCATCCGGAGATTGACAAGCTACGTCGCGAAACCTAAGCACGAGCAGCTTGCGGGGCCGGGGGGCTCGGCAACTTAAGGAGACCTTCTTAAAAGGCACTATCCTTGCTGAAAGCAGAGGAATATATCTTTGCTCATTAGGTTAAAGCGTCTAGTATTAAATGGAGATATACGACAAGCTAGCACAGCTGGCTTTAATCTATAGCGATGCGTTAGCTGATGCTCCGTGTCCGTCGTAATGCTGTCGCAGGGTTCGCGAAATCGATGTCCGTTTGCCTAACTTGCACCGTGCCAAATCTCTTTGGAAAGGATGGCGAACGGTGACTTTGAGGTTCGGTACCAGCGGACTGCGCGGTCTCGTCAGCGAGCTTCGAGGGCTGCCAGCGTACACCTATACAGTCGCCTTCCTGCGCATGCTCCAGGATCGGGGCGCATTAAATGAAGGCTCGAAGGTCTATGTCGGACGTGACCTTCGCGCATCCAGTCCAGACATCGCACAGTTTGTTCACGCGGCGATCGCCAAAGCCGGGCAGGTGCCGGTCGATTGTGGAGCGTTACCGACGCCAGCGCTCGCGCTTCACGCCAGCAGCAATAACGCTCCGGCTATAATGGTCACGGGGAGTCACATTCCCGATGACAGAAATGGTCTCAAATTTTACCGGGCGGATGGCGAGATCGACAAGCGTGATGAACGCCACATCATCGAAATCCAGGCGGCCATGGCAGACACCGTACCGTCACTGTCAGCAATTGATCCCTTGCGGTTAGCCGCCGAGCCGTCCCAGGGCTACATGAACCGCTTTCTAGGCTTCTTTGAAAAAGGCAGCCTTTCTGGCCTGCGCGTTGGCGTCTACCAGCATTCTTCCGTGGCAAGAGACATCGTTGTCGATGTTCTTCGCGGGCTTGGCGCCGAGACGATTGCTCTGGGCAGAGCCGAACATTTCATTGCGGTCGACACCGAGGCGCTTAGGCAGGAGGATGTGGCGCTTCTCAAGCACTGGGCGGCGGCGGAAGCGTTCGATGCGATCGTGTCCACCGATGGTGACGGCGACAGGCCGCTCGTGGCGGACGCTGGCGGCATTTTCGTGCGCGGCGATCTTGCAGGTGCCATCACCGCGCATTTCTTGGGCGCCGATCGGGTTGTAACGCCAGTCAGTTCCAACTCGGGTCTGGAACGCTGCGGTTATTTTGCAAGAGTTGTGCGCACGCGCGTGGGTTCGCCCTACGTCATTGAAGGTATCGCGACCGCTCTCGGCGAGGGCGGAAAATGTGTGGTCGGGTTCGAGGCGAATGGCGGCGTTCTGCTCGGCTCGCGCGTCGAGAAAGATGGGCGCACCCTTCCGGCTTTGCAGACGCGGGATTCGGTATTGCCAATCCTTTGCGTGCTTTCGGCGATTGCAAGGACCGGCCGTCCGCTCGCCGAAATAGCGGCCGATTTTCGCTTTCTCGCCGCCGCAAGCGGTCGGCTTGAAGGCGTGCCGACCGAGAGTAGCGCGTCCTTTCTCGACAAGCTGGCAACTGGCGCAACCTATGCCGACAAGAGCTTCTCGGTTCTCGGAGGCATCGCGAATATTGATAACCGTGACGGTGTGCGTATCACCGCCCATAACGGAGAAGTTGTGCACTTCCGTGCGTCGGGCAACGCGCCTGAATTACGCTGCTATGTCGAGGCAAAGGCGGAATCGCGCGCAGACGAATTGCTCCGTTGGGGACTTGCTCTCGGCCGGGCTCAAATCTTGGAAAGTTGAAGTTTGACCAATATCGTTCCTGTCATCATCAGTGGCGGCGTCGGTTCCCGGCTATGGCCGATTTCCCGCGCCTTGCATCCGAAGCCCTTCATCCCGTTGCCGGAGGGTGGGACGCTCATTCGAAAGACCTACGCGCGCGCCGTGGAGCTTGAGGGCGTCGATCAGGTTGTGACGGTCACCAACCGTGACCTGCTGTTTCTCACCGCCGACGAATATTTGGAGATCGCGGCTCCGGGCGTGAAGAACACGTTCCTGCTGGAGCCGTTCGGCCGCGACACTGCGGCCGCAGTGGCGCTCGCGGCATTGCACCTCGCGCATGAGAATCCGGACGCCATCCTGGTCGTGCTCCCCGCGGATCACCTGATCGTCGATCAAGCCGGCTTCCGCGCAAGCGTCGCGAGAGCGGCGGCGCTTGCGGCCTCCGGCCAGATCGTCACATTCGGCGTGAGGCCTGACCGCCCGGAAACGGGCTTCGGTTACATCGAGGCTGAGGGGAACGGAGTTCTTCGGTTCGTGGAAAAGCCGAATGCGGCCACGGCAGCCCAATTCGTCGCCAGCGGCCGTTTCTTCTGGAACTCGGGGATGTTCTGTTTCACCGCCCGCTCGATGCTCGAAGCCATGCAGGAGCTGTGCCCGGACATCTTGTCCAATGCGCGCAGAGCTCTCGAGAAAGGCAGGACGGCGGACAGCACCGACAGACTCACGGTTGAGGTGGATAGGGACAGCTTCGCGGCCGTTCCCGCCGTTTCCATCGACTATGCGGTGATGGAGAAGGCAAGCAACGTGGGTTTCGTGCCCTGCGGTTTCGATTGGTCGGACATCGGTTCGTGGTCCGTGCTGTCGGAGCTTGTTCCGGCGGACGGCAAGGGCAACCGCGCCACTGGCGAGGCAATCCTGCACGATGCGGCGAATTGTTATGTGCATAGCGAAGACCGGCTGGTCGGTGTTGTCGGCGTCTCAGATCTTCTGATCGTGGACACGCCGGACGCGCTTCTGGTCGCGCACAAGGACAAGGCACAGGAGGTGAAGGACCTCTATAACCGCCTCAAGGCGGAGGGGCACGAGACGGCGACGCTGCATCGCACCGTGCATCGCCCCTGGGGCACCTATACCGTGTTGGAGGAAGGACACCGCTTCAAGATCAAGCGGATTGAAGTGAAGCCAAATGCCCGCCTGAGCCTACAGGCGCATCACCACCGCTCCGAGCACTGGGTGGTGGTGAGCGGAACCGCCAAGGTCGTTAACGGCGAAAGCGAAATCCTGCTCACGATCAACCAGTCCACCTACATCCCGTGCGGCCACAAGCATCGCCTGGAAAACCCGGGCATCCTTCCGCTCGTGATGATCGAGGTGCAAAGCGGGGAATATCTCGGGGAAGACGACATCGTGCGGTTCGATGACGTTTATGGCCGCGCCTGACGGTTGATCGGCTCGCAGGGCGGGAGCGTCTTTCGATTTTACGCAGAGTCGACGATTGTTGCCCAGCTACGGTGACGATCCATAATGGCTTAAGTTGAGGCATCGGGGTCCGATCCAGCTGGACGAAACCAACGGCGTTCGTCCGCACGGCTGTCCGATGCGCTTTCCATGTTGGAAAAAGGATGACCATCATGGAATTTGATGCCGCTGAGTGCCCAGCGTATAGGACGTCGCTCGTGCATGGCATGGCTGCGCGTTCATCGCGGAGAACGCTTTCCGCTATTGCCCTTCGCCGGCTTAGCCGCTGGTTTCTGACCGAGTCCAGTCGCTTTCGCCAGTGTTGACCGCCGAGCAGAATAGGTCGCCGCCACCATCGGATAATCCGGCTTCAAACCCCACTTCTCTCGGTATTCGTTGGGCGTCAGACCGTAATGAACGTTAAGATGGCGCTTGAGGGACTTGAACTTTTTACCATCCTCAAGACAGATGATGTAGTCGGGAAACACTGATCGCTTAGGATTGACTGCGGGCTCTTGTTTCGGCTGTTCGGCCGCAGATAGTTGACCGAAACCAGCCAATGACGAATGAACCGAAGCAATAAGGTCAGCCAATCCCGCGACGGGCAGGGGATTGTTGCTCACATATGCGGAAACAATATCCGCGGTTAGCCCGATTAGCTCGTCGTTGGATTCGGTTTGGTTGCTCAATTTAAAACTCCATGGTGGCATTTCGTTCATATTCGGGAATGTCACCCAAAACAAGAAGGGCCAGCAGCTAAGCGAGGGCGAGGCAATGCTTGCGAGCCATGGGATCTCCCATGCGAACAATTGTTCCGGACCGGCGGCCGTCTCACAATCCGTGCCAGATATCAGCCCTGGTATGCATGCCTCCTATGCAAAAATCGGACTTGCCCATCGGCGAAGCTTATTGAGATGCTTTGATGGCGCTGAGCTTCAGACCCCCCTCTCCGGTCAGCGCTCGTTGTGGCGCTCTATTGGCGTTGCATTCGATGAAGGCCCGCCGTGCGATCGCCGGCGGGCCTTTTTTCAAGTCACCTTTGCTCGCTGGGCAAACCGCTGGCGGTATCATCATCCCCGACACTGCCAAGGAAAAGCCACAGGAAGGCGAAGTCATCGCCGTCGGCCCGGGCGCCCGCAACGAGAGCGTCAACCTCGTCCCCTCGACGTGAACGTGCAAGCGATCTTCAGACAAGGCGACGTGAGGCTAAGCGGAGCCTGCTCTCCCGTTCTGCGCCTTACGACAAGACCTGCTGCCAGGACATTTTGCGCCGTCCTGTTGGCTCGCCACGTCAATGCTGGTTCGCCGCGGGTGGATGCTAGGCATTCGCGCAGATAGAGCTGAGGGGAGGAGAGGCGGCCGCCGGAGTTCCGGACACAGTCGCGCGACGCCGCGAGCACGGGCCCCGCGCGGCGAACGCCGCTCAGCATCAAGACTATTCGGGACCGGGCGGTTCAGAGCGTCAAGCCGGTCCTGGGGTTGATAGCCTAGGCGGGTTTCGGGGATGGTGCCTACGGCAATCGACCAAGACGCTATGGGACCGACGCAACCATGGAAGTGCACCGGCTTGTCTGCGGCGTCCAAACATTTCCACGCGATCCACATTCGGACGGCCTAAAGATCAGCGGCTCACGCTCGCAGCGGCAGGTTCGACAGCGACAGGAACGACAACGATGCGGCCAACCAGGTCGCGGACATTAACGTCAGCAATTATGATGTCGTAGAAAATCCTGATACGTTGCTTGCAACCCTGCACCAAAGGCCGTTTTGGCTTTCCAGCCAAGGGTATGCAAGCGTGTTACGTCCAGTAGCTTGCGCGGAGTGCCGTCTGGCTTCGTCGTGTCGAACACCAAGTCGCCTTCGTAGCCGACGACCGCCTTCACCAGTTGCGCCAATTCAAGTATCGTGACGTCCTTGCCAACGCCAACATTAATCAGTGGCGCGGTGTCGGGAGCTGTAAGGGCATCAAACTCTGAATCCGGCAAGCCAAGCAGGAATGCAATGGCATCTCCGATATCCAACGAGTACATGAACTCTCGGCGTGGTCTTCCAGATCCCCACACGATGACCGAGGAGTCACCGTTCACTTTGGCCTGATGAAAACGTCGTATCAAAGCAGGCAGAACGTGGCAATTGTCGGGGTGATAATTATCTCCGGGACCGAATAAGTTGGTCGGCATTAACGCGAGATAGCGCGTCTGGTACTGTCGGTTGAAAGACCAACACGCTTCCACTCCTGCAATCTTTGCCAGCGCGTAGGGACGATTTGTTGCTTCAAGCGAACCGGTCAGGAGGTAATCTTCTCGTATTGGCTGGGGGCAGCTCCGGGGATAGATACACGATGAACCAAGAAAAATCATCCGTTCGACGCCGGATGCATGGGCGGCTTCGAAGATGCTTAATTGAATCTCGAGGTTTTTATGCAGGAAATCAACGGGAAACCGCGAGTTTGCAAGAATCCCCCCAACCTTTGCTGCGCACATGACGACATAGTCAGGTCGTTGCGAGATTAGGAACTCGCGAGTCGCGGCGCGGTCTGAGAGGTCCAACTCCTCGTGAGACCGGGTTATTAACTCGTACGATCCTAAATTGGAAAGCGCCTTCGCAGTGGCGGATCCAACGAGCCCTCTATGGCCAGCGATATAGATCTTTTTCATATCTTGCTTCTAACCAGATTGCACCAATAACTCGGATTGTGGTGAACCGTGGCAATTTGAGTGCCACGTCCACCGACAGCGGTCGGAGAAACCGGGTAAATACCTACGTGACTTGTCAGGCTCTTCACCAAGGCTTCGCTATGTTTCGTTTACGTAGATCGTGGAAGAGCTGGACCGCACCGACATATACCTTGGCTGGTGTTCGCCATGCGCGGGAAGCCACTCCTTAGCCAACGCAAGTATCGACAACTATTCTAAGGAATTCATATCTTCTATCCTTATATGCAACCTTCATCGGCTTCGGGGAAATCGTTTTTCTTAATAGAGTTTATTTACGCGGTGGATGGCTGGATACACTCGGCTCAAAGCCTTCATCGAGTTATTCGTTGCGGCGACGATTTCGCGACGCTTGCAGAACCCCGTTCTTGACGTGGAGGTAATCCCGGCGGTGGCGGCTCGATGTCACTCTTCCACCACTCCCCAAAACAGACTCCAGGCCGTCAGCCTGCTTCAGCCGCTGGCGTAGCAGGCAGTTCTCGAGCCCTGGATGATTGGCTAAGTGTGGCACGGGCCGATCGCCGAAGGAGTACCCCCGATGAATGACGATTGCATCGGCCCCTGAAATACGTTCTTCTCGATATATGTCCAACCCGACGCCTTGAGCGTGTCCACCCACGGGAACCAAATCTGAAGGGGATGCTACGACCCTATGAAGTCGGCGATGTTTCGCGTGAGTTATCAATCAAGGACAAACGACCCGGATAGTCCAAATCGAACTCGATGATGCGTGGCACGAAGAGGCGGGCATAACGCGAGAATGCGCTAGTCGGCGGGAACCGAATTGCGGTGTCGCACCGCCCAAGCAGATACATCTCAACGAGAGCAGAAAAACCGCCGTCGACCCCCAGTGCTGCACTGTGTAATGGCCCGACTCCATCTGCCTGAAAGCGTTTCGGAATGGTGAAAAGATCCGGGAACACGCCAGACAGGTCATGAATAACCCGCTCGCTATCTGTGCACAAGAATACCCTCGTAGATCTTGGGTATACTATCGCCTTAGCCTTGCGAATGGCTTCGCATATCTGGCCCAAGGCGAATTCCGGATCTGCCCAATAGGGCGCGTGCGCCATGATATCTTCCCCGTTGCCATGCCGGACATGAACCCCGATTATGCTGTGTCCCTTGAAATGTTCCTGGTATAAGGCTTCGATTCGCGCCCCAATTTCAGCCTTCGGTTTGACACTTTCAAAAATCTGTCGTTCAGCGGCCTCGTCGCAACCCCACATTAAGCAGGCATCACACACTACCGTGTTGGCTTCAGTATCACCTTGGGCCTCCAAGAGCTCCCTCAGCTCGTCGCGTTCCCGGAAAATCTGTTCGTCTGGGCGATAAACGCAGTCGATAGATGGCCTATTCCACCAGGACGGGAAAAAGGGTCCGGGGAATGACAGATGGTTGACCTGATCGTCGCAAATAACCGGCACACCAGAGATCTCCTGAATCGGCTCGAAGTACACCGGAAAGGCGTTCGTCAGGGGGGCGTCGAGATAGCAGGAGCCGCGCCAATCTATCGCTAGCGTTCGCCCTGTCCGCCGCGCGTATGACCAAGCCGCCGCTAGAGACCACAGGCAATCACCGAAACCGGTTCGCCGTCGAGATACAACAAATCGAGCGTTCACTGAGCCTCCATCAAGAGTTTGCCTTTGTCTCTTTTCAATTGACTACAATCGCGATCGGCGATGACCAAATTGGGCGAGACATCGAGGCCCATTCATCTGGAATTCCGATGCGGCACAGGTTGGTGCGTGTCTGTTATGCTCCGGCCGTCGTATGGCCGCGGTCTTGGTGGGCGGCGTAAGAGGCACGTGACGATACAGCCCAACGCGACACCTGCTTTACAGTCACCGCTTTTGCTTCCCTGCGGCCTATGTCCGGATCCTGTTGTGCTTCTGGGGTGGCTTCAGCGGAGCTGGTGTCAACGCATCAGGCGCCGCTTAAACAGTCCCATCGACAGGAAGAATGGCAGTACCGTGTATATACAAAGGGCACCGATGTGCAGGGGAATGCCAGCTGCCGGGCGATCAAGCATCGCCGGTCGAATGAGGTCGATTGAATGTGCCAGCGGCAGCACGCTGGCGACCTGTTGAAGGACCTCGGGCAATTGGGTGACTGGGAAGACGGCGCCGGATAGGAAAACCATCGGTGTAAGGAACAGCGTCTGGTAAAATACTAAATAGTTGTAGTCGGGGGTAAGCGCTGCGACGACCATCGCCAAGCTCGCAAAAGCTAGGCCGGTGAGGGCGATGACTGGCAATGTATAGACGACCGACGGCCATTCTGCGTCGCCAAGCAAGACGGCAACCATCGCAATTGCCGTGCCGGCCAGGAAGGCCTTGGTGGCTGCCCACGCCACTTCCCCGAGGACGATGTCGCCGAGGGTAAGATGGGTATTCAAAATTGCTTCCCAGGTTCGTTGAGAGTGCATGCGGGCGAATGCCGCGTAGATTGTCTCGAAGGTCGACGCTGTCATGGCACTGGACGCGACCATTCCGGCTGCCAAAAAGGCAATGTACGAGGTACCTTCAACGCGACCTAACATCAGTCCAAGGCCGGAGCCTAACCCGAAAAGGTAGATCATCGGATCGGCGAGGCTACCCAAAATCGAAGCAAGTGCGACTTTCTTCCAAGCGAGATAATTGCGGCGCCAAACCGCAATCCAGTTCCACGCGTTCGCGGGCAATGCCCCCGCAAAACCTTCAAACATCATTCACTTCTCCAATTCGCGCCCGGTCAGCCGTAAGAAAACGTCCTCCAGGTTGGGCGGGCGCTGCAGAAGACGCAGACCCGCGCGCCCGCGCAGTTGCGCGTGCATCTGCTCTGGATCGGGGGCATAACAAAAGAGCGTCTCGCCGCTCACCTCGACGCGCTGAACACACGGCTTGAGAAGTGAACTCAGCTCCTGTGGATTGCCTCCGTAGATTTCAACTACGTCGCATCCGATCTGCTCCTCGATCAATGTTTGAGGTCTGCCTTCGGCAATCTTACGACCTTCCTCAATCACGCACAGCCGATCGCATAACCGCTCAGCCTCTTCCATGAAGTGGGTCGTCAATATGATTGTCTTGCCACGCGACAACAGGAAGCGCAGCCGTTCCCAGATCAGGTGGCGCGCGTGTGGATCGAGGCCGGTGGTCGGCTCGTCCATCACGATTAGCTGCGGATCATTGATCAGCGCACGTGCAAGAGTCAGGCGTCGCTTCATCCCGCCGGACAGATCCGCAACACGCGCATGCGCTTTGTTCCCAAGGCGGGCAAAATCGAGGAGGGACGGAATGACTGCTTCGATTTGACGTGTGCTCATGTTGAAGAAACGCCCGAATACCAGCAGATTCTCGCGCACTGTGAATTCTGGATCGAGGTTGTCGAACTGTGGAACCACGCCGATGCTTCTGCGTGCCAGACGAGCACGTGCAGGCACCGGGACTCCGAGCACGGTGATCTTGCCCGCGTCAGGCGGCGTGATGCCCAGGAGCATACGCGTCAGGGTGCTTTTTCCAGCGCCGTTCGGCCCTAGCAGGCCGAAACACTCTCCTGGCGCGACGGTGAGCGACAACCTATCGACGACGAGTTTGCCGCCGTATGATTTTTCCACTTCCCTAAGTTCAATTGCTGCTGTGGACATATGCTTTATACCAGCCTGCTGTTACCAGTTGCGTCAGTGAAACCCTTTATGATGAGCGATTTCGTCCAAAGCAGAACGTTGCATGGGGAAGATGCTCCATGGTTTTGCAATGAAAGCAATCCGCCCGTTGTGTATAACGACGGTCGCGCAGAGCGCGTGGTCACTCCATATAAGGGCGGCAGTTCGCTTGAATAAAAGGTTTGTGCTACTAGCATCACTTCGAATAACTGAGCTGGTTACTGGGGTGCATTCCCTCGTCAATGCGATCGGCCTCTCGAGTCAGTTCAGGACCCCGGAGTGCCACCACCGGCGGTCACTCCTCGCTGCAAACACCAGACTTCACCAGCCTTGCGGAATCGTGCGGAAGATCCGTCCCGCGGATTGACGCCGGAAGTCCTGACCCCCCCCTTACATTTGTTCCAGCGGTCGGGTCTCTGAAGCTGTCACGATTAATTCCCCCGTTAGGCGGGTTGGCTGCTTTGCGAGACAGCCAATCGCTATTGCTCAATGTACATAATGCGTAGGCTTTCAGTGGGAGGAAGAGGAAGATGTTGATAAAGGTGTGCAGGGCAAAACCGAGAAATCGAAGTTGGCGGGCACGAAACGCAACCAAGCTGCATCGTACGAAGGTCATGGCTGCAATCATCAGGACAGTGAACCAAGGCACGGTGCCGGTCATTGCCAGCTGCGTGAGCCCCGTCACTACAGCCAGGGCGAGAAGCAGCGGGCTAAGATTTTGTCCGACCACGTCCAATGTGAGATAAGGATCGAGGCCCGGCAGCAGGCGCAGCCCCAAAAAAGTATCCCGGAAAGTACTTCGTGCCCAGCGAAGTTGTTGGCGAAGGTAAGGCCCTAGCTTGTCCGGAACAACTGTTGCGGCAGTGGCGTCGGGGACGTACTCAGTTCGAAAGCCTGCTTTCAGCATGAGAATGGTAAGATGGCGGTCCTCGCCGAAGTCGCTTGGCTTTCCCCGAAAAAATTGCGCCTCGTATTGATCTAGCAGTAAGAGGAGCGAGGATCTGCGGTACATAGCGCATGGGCCGCAACAGCACATAACAGCACCGAAACGAGCCTGTGCCGCGCGCTCCTCATTGCAAGCTAGCCAGTACTCCATGTCGATCAAGCGGGTCAGCCAAGTGTCGGTTCGATTGCTTGCCGTCAATTGGCCCATAGCCGCCCCGATCGTCGTATCCTGCATCTTCAAAGAGAGTTTGGTGACAACGTCCGATGCGAGCGTCGTGTCCGAATCGACGTTGAGCACCAAGTCTCCAGATGAGCGCCGAATTGCGGCGATCTGCGCTTTGCGCTTTCCGACATTCTCGCGCAGCAGAATGAAATTGAATCTCGGATCGCGTGCGTAGGTGCTGTGCACAGGCGCGACGGCGTCACGATTTCCGGACCCGTCGTCAACTACATAGACTCGCAATTGTCCGGCGTATTCTTGGTTTGCAATGGAAGCCAGGCACGCCGAGAGCGTCAGCGGGTCCTCGTTGTAGCAGGGGACAATGACATCCACGCTCGGCCAAAGGTTCGGCCCGACCGGGTCGTGCGTCGCCGATGCAAGTTTTGTCGGAAGGGCATAAATTCCCTGCATGCCCTTATAAACAGTCGAGAGTAGCGCATAGCACGAGATGGCGGCCGTACTGGCTGTGGCAAGCAGATTCATGTGATGTCGGTTTCGTTCAGTGAGGTTGAGGAAGCGCGCGGATTGTGAATCCGAGGCCGTGCAATGCCGGAATCAAACGACACAGCGCCGTGACCGTCTGGTCGCGCTGACTGGCGTGTGTACCGGGGATCATCTCATCGGGCGGACACCCGTCGTGTAGGAGAATAATTGCGCCCGGCCGGACAGAGGTGAGCACCGAATCGACAATTGCGTCGACACCGGGGCGTGACCAGTCTCGCGGGTCTACCGACCAATGGACAGCCGTCAGCCCAGCGGCCCCTAACACAGCGAGCGCTTCTTCTGTCCAGTTCCCGTACGGCGCGCGAAAGCGCCGCACCGAGGCCCTTGGGCACGCCCTTTTGATGACCCTATTCGCCTCAAGTACTTCACGTTTGACTTCGCCTGGTTCGCATCTGGACAGATCCCGATGAGTCATCGTGTGGTTGGCGGTCTCGTGCCCTTCTGCAACCATTCGACGAATGAGCTCCGGCTGACCTACGGCGTAGGCGCCAATGACAAAGAAAGTGGCCGGCACTTGATGTTGCGCCAGCACATCCAGGATCTGCGATGTGAAAGCCGGATTGGGGCCGTCATCAAAGGTCAAGTACACGCTGCTAGTTCGGTCAGAGCACTCGTCCGGCACTTCGGACATGTAATCGAGATGCGTCATAGCTCCGGATCGCTCCGATCACTCATTGTACGGGCGGCCAACCATTCATCGGCCGCATGATCGGCTGCGACAACAGCCATGCCTTCTGCCCTGGGTGGTCGATGCAGGCATGGGAAGTGATCAATCGCATGCGAACACCGATGCGATCGCCGCCAAGCGTCTGGTCTGAACCTCTCAATATGAATCCTCAGCGCGTGCCGGACCATGCAGAAAGCAAATGGAGCGCCAGGCCTCATCTTTGTTGTTGTTTCTAGGCGCCTGTTAGTTTTGGCCGCGCGCCAGAAAATATTGATCTGAGCCAACGCAAACATTGACAAATATCCCGAATCCTAAGCCATTGCGGGTTCCGTATGCAAGCTTTTCATAAATCGGTAAAATTCTTTGTTTCGATGAGACCCATCCATGTCATCAATAGTTGAAACATGAACTCGCCGGTCTTACCCTGAACCTTGTGGCGGTGCACGACCCACGAAAAGCTGAGTGCGACAAGGGAGCTGGCATGCCCCGCCCGCCACAGTGTTGCAGCGCATGGGACCCGCGCTATGGCAAGCCTCTTCCTACGCTCCGGACGGTGAGATGCTCAGGGGTCGGCTCTATCAGTCAATGATCTGCCATTGTCGGCTGGGCCTTGATCTATAACCGCAGCCAGGTGATATCGAGGGGATGCCGACCGAGCGGAGGTCGCTGTCAACAATGGAGGCCTTCCGCAGTGCTGCGGATCATTACGTGAATGCATTGATTGCGTGCATGCTATAAATTCAAGAATTCGATTTCTCTCACCTTCCGACAGTGGCTACGAGGTCGTAATTTGGCAGTGGCCTGATCGGAGCGATCCATCGAAGTTGATTCACAATGAGGTGAGCTTGGCGCATCATGGGTGGCCAGTGCGGTCTTGTCTGCGATTTGGGAGAAGCCCCGGCGGCAACGCTGTTCGGCACAGCGGCACGCGATAATTGCGGCATCATAGCTGCGACTGCAGCTCGTCCATCGCCGCCCGAGTTCGAATTTCAGTTCATGTTCAGGAGCGAAAGAAATATGCATCGTCGTAGTCTGATCAAAGGTTTTGTGGCACTCGGGATGTGTCCGATTTGTGCCGAAGCCGCTCGTGGGGCGGGGTCTCATTGGGGATATCTAGGCCCTGACGGACCGGAGCACTGGGCCGATTTGGACAAGGAAAATTTCACCTGTTCGGCAGGCACTCAGCAATCACCCATCAATATCACAAGCGCGGTGAGGGCGGACATTCCGCAGATTGCCGTCGGTTGGCAAAAAGGCCGCGGCAAGATGGTGAACAACGGCCATACCATTCAAGTTAATATGCCGCCAGGCAGCACGCTCACCCGCGGCGATCGCGTCTACGAACTGGTGCAGTTCCATTTCCATGCGCCCAGCGAACACCAGGTGGCTGGCAACAGCTTCCCAATGGAAGCGCATTTCGTCCACAAAGCTGCCGATGGCGATACTCTGGCTGTGCTGGGCGTCTTTCTGAGGCCAGGCGCAACAAACACCAGCTTTGCCGAGCTTGCAGCAGCCTTTCCCGCAACGTCCGGCATTGAGGTGCCGATGCACGCGCTCGATCCCAACGGGCTTCTGCCGGCTTCGCTTGGCTATTGGACCTACGAGGGATCATTGACGACGCCGCCTTGCAGCGAAAACGTCGAGTGGATGGTGGTAATGGAACCAGTCGACGTCGACCCAGCGGACATTGAACGATTTACCGTGCTCTACCCATCGAACGCTCGACCGATGAACTCACCTAATCGGCGCTTCATCTTGCGCCTCGGCTGAGGTGATAGGCTGAGTTACTGCAGGACAGGCACCTCGGCTGCGACAGACGGCAATGCTGTCGCCCTGCAAGTCGAGGAGGGTCCCTGTCCTTGTCCTCAACCGCCCATGGACGGCCAAACTCAATCTCCCGCGGCCAAGATCGCGTTCATGTCGTTTCGTCCTGCCGTTATCATCCCGCGTCAGGATCAGTCCCGTCGGAAGTTTTCTTTGCCTCGACTGAGATCGGGCGACGGGTATCCCGAGGAAGGTCTGGTAGGATGAGCGTCCAGGCGGTCCTGAATCTTACGGTCCCGCCCCATAAGTCGTCGTTCTCGACCTTGATGATCGGCGCTTCGAGATCCTTCTTGGGAAGATACACTGATAAGCCGGCGTCGGTGCTGCGGATCATTACCTTCATTTGTCTGTTCCTTCATGAACGCCACCGGTGACTTTGTTGTTGCGAGGAGCCATGGATTTTTCAATGCTCGTCAGTTCACGCTGACTGTGCCAGAGATCCTGTGCGATGTGCCGAGTACCTCCCATAGACCAACCCACCTCGGCCAGCCGCCCAGGCGGGTCGGAGGCAATCGCGCGGTGCAACCCGGGAGCAGGACATGGTGGCTGGCCCTCACTGGATTTCAGCAGCTCTGCAGGTTGCAGACTTTGCCGTAGAGCTTCATCAAATCGGTCGTAGTGAGGATTGGCAATGGCGCTTTTCTAGGAGGGACCTCGTCGCCGAAGCCAGAGCCAGGTCGAAATCACGACTGTTATTCCCCAGATCGTGATCAAAAGCCGTTTGCACCAGAATGATTTGCCGATGACAATAAGGTGGCGACAAGCGACCAGAGCCGGACTGGCAAACCGAGCGCAATGGCGGTGCAAACTACGTCGATTTTCGCTGGTTCCCCCGAGGGTCTGCCGATTTTGATCTCTGGGATGCTAGCTGCCGCGAGCGACTCAAATTATCCCAGCTTTTCCGTCCTCGTGCATGCGACGTCGGGCACGAGTGTAGCTCCGGCGGCGAAGAATTGCGCAGCTTCTCTACGATTGCCGGCCTGAGCTCGAGGACCCGGTCGACATCCTGTTCGCAATTGTCGCGTGACAGAGAGAACCGGATTGCCGCAGAAGCGGGAACACCGATTGTCTTCTTTACACGGCTCTACGTCAGCGATCCAGAAGAGGTACCTTCGAAGGTGATCGTGGCCCTATTTGACAGACGCGCCAAAGGATCGCCTCGGACGGCGGCGCTATTGACGGTGATGGATCGTTGCATCTCCTCGACCGCGAGAGCATAGCCTCCTCCGACACGGCATGCCGGGCGCCGGCATGACGGCATCTTTTCGAGGGAATCATGTCAGCCCGCGAGGAGCTTTGATGGCTACCGATTTGGCAGCTTGAGCCAGGATTGCGCTAACCAAGCCACTGACTGGTCTGTTCGTACGATGCAAAGTAGTGTCTGATCCTAAGCCAATTCTGGAGATGGACTGCTTCACCAGTGAGCTGTCCGGTGGCGTGGAGGAAGCGGTGCATTGGCCGACGAAAGTGGGCCGCAGGCGATCGTGCTGGACTGCCAACCGGCAAGTGCGACAGGGTCCATCATCTGCGGCCGCCTGAAGCAAGAGACCACGGATCAGTGGCTGCCTGTCATTCATCACCTGATCGCCTCCGGCGCCGAGCGCCAGCACCTCGATCTCTCAAAGGCAGGGATTGACGGGGGTTTGCGATGCCGATCGCGCCAGTTAAACTGCCCGATCGTCTGCAATCGAGGTTGGCGCTGCGCGGCCGAGTTCCCACAGGATCGAAGTGGCAGCTTGTTCTGCTGTCGCAGTCGTGAGTTGAACCCCGTTTCCCACCGGGTTCGCTGCGGCGCCCACGAGATTCCCATCGAATCCAATCTGCTGCGGCATCTGCTTCAGAACCAGCCAAGGGTGATAACCGGATCAGCTGAGTGCCGCGGCCTAGCTGGACAACATCCATGTCGGTCCACGTACCGCAGAGGTCCATTTCAGCCGGCTCAGAACGAAACTGAAAACGGTCTCCCCCTCCGGCATGGTCCGTACGATCAGGGTCAGCCGGCTAACTGACCGCCCCGAACTACCGAACCGGTGACAGATGCGATCCCATTCCCAGTCTCCATCTGGCTGAGCGTAAGTGAGAAATATTATGGCGCCGGCGTATCAGATCGCTTTCACTTTGGTGTAAGGCGCGTTTCGAAAATGTAACAAATCGAAAAAACTGCGTTAATAATCTTAAACAACGTAGCAAATATATCATCAAAGCTAATTAATGGTGGGTTCCATATGATGAACTTATAGGCTAACACTTAGCAAGATTTTCAGTCTATCTCTTGGTCGTCTTCCGTCAGGCGAGGTGAGACGACGAATGTGAGCCGCGCGAAAACCACGTGATCAACTTGCGAAAAGCGAAATGAGTGCAAAGCCTTGCGATGCACAGGAAATTATGAACAAGACAGAAATATTACAGCTAGGTCAATAGCATCATCAATTAGAAGGGAGTACCGGAATGGCCAGACCCGAAGACAAAACCGTCGGAAGCGATGAAACTGTGGATTTCCAGAAAACTGGCAAAGCCAGCGGTCAGCCTCGTATTGTTGCCGAAAATGGGGGCGAGCAGTTGACAGGAGTGTTTGTGAAATTCGCGTCAGGCGTTGAAGACGCCTGGAGAATACTCAATTCGACTGTTGAAACCACAAAGGCAATCGGCAACGAACTGTCACAGAAGACGTTCGGTGCCCTGCGGACCAACGGCGAGGCAGACTTCTCGCACTTGCGAGCGTTGATTGGCGCCAAGTTCCCTTCGGAAGTTATCGAGCTGCAGTCCACCTTTGTGCGCAAACGTGTCGAGATGGGTTTGGAGCAGGCCAAGGAATTCCAGGCACTCACCACCAAGGCAGTGGCCGAAATCTCCAAGCCAATCAGGGACGAATTCGAGAAGCTGCTGCCGCGGGACGGGCCCCGGGCATAGGGAGGCGAACATGCTGATCGAATTTAGACGGGAAGAGACTGAGGTCGAGAGAGGGACCGAGATAAACCGGGAAGGTGCGGGAAACCCTCCGCTGGAGCCGTTATTGCGTCCGGTTCGAGAGAGACGGAAGGGACATCGAAAGCCAACCACCTCTCGAAAAGCACGCTGCATTGATGAACAACGGCAGAAGGTACTCTTCGACGGCTGCGGCCTCGAGGCCGACTGGCCGGCCCGATTCCTCTAAGGCGCCGGACACGCTCCTCGCTGGCGGCAAGTGGAACATCTCGAACTCAGGGCCGGCCACACAGGCATCAAGTGCGTGCATAGGCTGCAACGAGAGAAATAAACGTGGCATGTCCGATGCGGCCGTTAGCCCTGCTATCAACGAGCTCGAGGCAGCCCTTGCCACCCCGTTCCTCAAATGCCTCCTTCGGCTTGTCGGTGGACAGGATACCTACGGGGCATGGAAAATCTGGGTCGCGTCGCATTCCATTCGCAGAGTAACTGTCACAACTGTGGCATGTTCACTGCTTCTTCAGGTAGGCTATTTCGGGAGCGTGCTCTTTCTGATGGCGGTCCGGCCGCGCACGCAGAACTGGGGCAAGCGTCTGAGCATTTCGGCAGTCACGAGGAAGCTCGATACCAGTCGCCAGACTATGGTGAGGTGAGGAACGAATCTTCAAATGTGCCCCAGCCTGGTCAAACGCTCGGCACGCACTCCTAGAGGTGAGTATGGCATGGCCAAAATCGGGCGACGCTGCGGGTCCTGCAACCGGGACACCGGGGCACCAGAGCGGATCCAACTGCACCACGATCGCCGGCCACCCAAGCGTTTGCCCCCAGCGAACTCATTATCTTTTCAGCGTTAATCGAGCCCGATGCCGAAGGCCCGGCAATCGGCCTCGACCATTTCCGAAACGAGCTCATCGAAAGTGGTCTTTGGCTTCCAGCCAAGTTTGGTGGCTGCCTTCGAGGCGTCGCCGATCAGCAGGTCAACCTCGGTCGGACGGAAATAACGCTTGTCTATGCGGATCAACGTTCGATTGCTGCTGCGTTCGCGGCCCACCTCGTCAACACCTTCGCCCTCCCAGACGATCTCCTTTCCGACTCGTCTAAAGGCAGCTTCTACGAAGCTGCGAACCGAATGCGTTTCACCGGTCGCGAGCACAAAGTCGTCAGGCTCATGGTGTTGCAGGATGCGCCACATGCCCTCGACATAATCGCGAGCCGCGCCCCAGTCACGCTTAGCCTCCAGGTTTCCAAGATAGAGACAGTCCTGCTGGCCTGCCATAATCGCAGCTACTGCACGGGTCACCTTGCGCGTAATGAAAGTTTCGCCTCGCGTCGGTCCTTCGTGATTGAACAAAATGCCATTGCTGGCATAGAGCCCGTAAGCCTCGCGGTAATTCACTGTGATCCAGTAGGCGTAAAGCTTCGCCACGGCATATGGGGAACGTGGGTAAAAGGGGGTGGTCTCCCGCTGGGGGATATCCTGGACCGAACCGAAGAGTTCCGACGTGGAGGCTTGGTAAAACCGCGTTCTGTTATCGAGGCGAAGGATGCGGACTGCTTCCAGCAGCCGCAGCGTGCCGAGAGCGTCGGCATTGGCCGTATATTCGGGGGTCTCGAAAGAGACTTGCACGTGGCTCTGGGCAGCGAGATTGTAGATTTCGTCGGGCTGCGTGTCTTGAAGCAGGCGAATCAAGTTCGTCGCATCCGTCATGTCCCCGTAATGCAGGACCATATCGGCATGGTTCGCATGCGGGTCTTGGTAGAGGTGGTCGATGCGCTGGGTATTCCCGATTGACGACGCCCGCCGCTTGAGGCCATGGACCTTATAGCCCTTCGAAAGTAGCAGTTCGGCAAGCAACGCACCGTCCTGGCCAGTAATCCCTGTAATGAATGCTGTGCGCCGAGATGAACTCATTCTCTGTTTCCGTCGATAAAAACCATGAAAATGTCGTGGGATGAAGCTTTGGGCAGGATCATCGGAAAATGATGCCCCGTAACATTCAAGCACAATGCGGTATTCTCTGTCTTTACGCCGACTTATATGGCAGTGGTGCCTCGAAGCGGTGTAAGAACGGAGCAAATGATAAAGAACGGTGCTATGCTATTGGCACCTGGTCTCGAAAGGCCTCTTTCATCGTTCGCACAGCCGAGAGACTTCCTGTTGGCATCGCTTCTCGAACGATGTTTTTTTCATTCCTTTTATTCTTCGTAAAATCGATTGTTTCGATGGCGTGCATCCACATGATGAATGCTTCTCTGTCCACCAGATGGAGCCCGAGCAGCGCCAAGATTGGTCCAGCTTGGATTGCGTTCAACCTCTGCCGATGAGTGATCATGGCACTGTGCTAGCGAGTTCTCATTCACACGAGATAAGTGAATGCGGCAGATGCCCCCAGCAACACGAACCGCCGTTTTGCTGCCTGCGAAATGAGGCCGAGGCGTGGATCATGAAAGCGCTTCAAGATAGCGAATTGTCCGTCCGTGGCTTACAGCTTGAGCCGCATGCATGATCGCATTGGTGTCCAGCCCATGATGCCTATAAAGGTCCGCAATCGTGCCGGTCTGCCCAAAATGCTCCACACCCAGCGACTTCACACGATGGCCGTAGACGCCGCCAAGCCAGGAGAGCGTTGCTGGATGCCCATCAATGACTGTGACGATCCCGCTATCGCGTGGCAACGACGCCAGCAGGCGTTCGATGTGGCTCATCGCCCCGACCGCTCCGCGTTGCCGGGCCCGTTCCGCAGCCTGCCACCCAGCGTTGAGCCGGTCTGCTGATGTGATCGCCAGTAGTCCGATATCCCGTCGATCTTCGGCGAGCAGGCCTGTCGCAGTAATCGCCTCCTGCGCAACGACACCCTGATAGGCAATGATGATGCTCGCATTCGGTCCCGGTCGGCGCAACCAATAGGCCCCGTTGATAATATCTTGCTCCAGATCTGGATCGATCTGTCGTGCTGGCTGCTCCAGCGGTCGTGTCGAAAGGCGAAGGTAAACGGATCCTCCCGTCTGATCGCGCAGCCAGGTCGTTTCACCAGGGTCACCTTCACCGTCCCGTTGCATGTAGTCGAAAGCGAAGCGCATAATGACCGAAAGCTCGTCGACGAAGGCGGGCTCGAAGGAGCAGAGCCCGTCCTGCGACATGCCGATCAATGGCGTGCCGATCGACTGGTGTGCTCCGCCTTCCGGAGCAAGAGTCACGCCGGACGGCGTCGCAACCAACAGAAAGCGCGCATCTTGGTAGCAGGCGTAGTTCAATTGGTCGGCTGAGCGATATATGAACGGGTCATAGACAGTGCCGACGGGCAGGAGCCGAGCGCCATTGATCGCATGCGAAAGGCCGAGTGCCCCGAGCATGATCATTAGATTGGATTCAGCTATCCCCAGTTCGAGATGCTGCCCCTTTGGACCGAGCTCCCAGCTGTAGATCGACGGTATCCGTTCATCCTTGAAGGTATCGGCCATGCTTTCTCGGGCAAAGAGCCCGCGCCGATTGACCCACGGGCCGAGATTGGTCGACACCGTCACGTCCGGAGAGGTTGTGACAATGCGCTCGGCAAGCGGTGTGTCACCGCGCGCGATATCGTTCAGGATCTGGCCAAATCCCATCTGGGTTGAAAGCGGCTTGCCTGGCTGACCAGGCGAGGGAAGGGCGGGAGGGACGGGGATTGCCGGTGCGGATCGCCTGCGGCGGCCTTCCCTGAAGAATGGCGCTCGAGCGACGAAGTCGTCGAGCTCCTCAGTCAAGGTTGTGGCCGCCGCCCATTTTTCCCATTCTTGTCCAGGCTTTACGCCCATCTGCTGGCGGAAGCCCTCCATCTGGGTGGGGGTCATCCGACCGGCGTGGTTATCCTTGTGGCCCGCCAGCGGCAAGCCATATCCCTTAATTGTATAGCAGATGAAGCAGACTGGACGATCGTGCCGCGAAGCTGCTTCGAAGGCTTTGAGCAAGCTCGGCAGATCATGTCCTCCGAGATTGGCCATAAGCGCTTGCAGCTCCTCGTCGGAGCGTCGCTCGATCAGTGCGGTCACGGGCCCCTGGTCGCCGACCTCGTCCAGCAACCGCCTTCGCCAGGCTGCGCCACCCTGGAATATCAAAGCAGAATAGAGCTGGTTCGGGCACTTCTCGATCCACTGCCGCAGCTTGTCCCCACCGGGCTCGGCAAAGGCTGCCTCCTGCAGCGAGCCATGGCGTAGAATGACGACATCCCAGCCGAAGTTTGTGAATATCTGTTCGAACCGTGCCCAGAGGCCTTCTCGGACCACCGCGTCCAGCGACTGCCGGTTGTAATCAACGATCCACCAGCAGTTCCTGAGGCCGTGTTTCCAGCCCTCGATCAGAGCTTCGTAGATGTTGCCTTCGTCCATCTCGGCATCGCCGATCAGGCTGACCATCCGGCCTTCGGGTCGATCGTTCATCCAGCCATGTGCCGAGACGTAATCCTGCACCAACGAAGAAAAGAGCGTCTGTGCCACCCCCAGACCCACGGAGCCCGTGGAGAAATCGACGTCATCGACATCCTTCGTCCGCGACGGATAGCTCTGGGCGCCCTGGAATCCACGGAAGTTTTCCAGCTTTTCGCGGGTCTGGTTGCCTGCCAGATACTGGAGAGCGTGGAATATTGGGGCTGCGTGGGGTTTGACCGCGACGCGATCTTGGGTGCGAAGCACTGAGCAGTATAGCGCGGTCATGATCGTACTCAATGAAGCGCAGGAAGCCTGATGGCCGCCGACCTTCACTTCGTCTCCCTCACGGATATGGTTGGCGTGGTGGATTGTCCATGCGGCAAGCCATGAAACGCAGCGTTCGATTTCGCTCAAGTAGCTGATCTTGGAGCTCATCTCTCCCCCACGTTTACAGGTCGAGTTTCAGAACGCCAGTCGCGCGCGACACGCACGGGATGAACCGATGGCTGCGGGCGTTGCTTGGAAGCACTGCATCGCGATGGATGGGCTGCCCTTCCAGATACCCGCACTCGCAGGTTCCACAGACGCCGTTCTCACAAGATGCCATCAGCAACACGCCGGCGGCACGGATGGCCGACAGCGCCGACTTGTCGGCAGGAACCGACACAACGGCCCCGTTGCGAAGGACGATCATGAATGGTTCCGGTGGTGTATCGTCCTGGACAAGCGGCTGGAAGGCTTCGAAATTGACCGTACCATCGGGCCAGTCCTCCGAAGCTAGGGCGACCGCTGCCATGAACCCGGGCGGGCCGCAGTAATAAAGCTGCGCGCCAGAGGGCCTTGTCGACAACAGTTCCTCAAGGTCTTGCCGGGTTTCGACTTGATCGTCCAAATGGAGCCTCAGGTTTTCCGAGCTGATTGTCTTCTCCAAAGCTCCGAGCAAGGGTGCCAGGCTTCGGCTCCGTGCAAAATAATGCAGCTCGAAGGGCTTGCCCTGCCGCCAGAGAGCGCGCGCCATCGCAAAGATCGGCGTGATCCCGATACCCCCTGCCAGAAGAAGGACCGGTCCGTCACTCTCCTTAAGTGGGAAATGATTGCGAGGGGCGGTCACGGGCAGCTCGGCGCCGGGCGTCAGCTGGTCATGAATCCATGCCGAGCCGCCCCTGCCGCCGTTTTCGCGCTTCACCGCTATCGTGTAGCGGCTGAGATCTTCCGGATCTCCGCAGAGCGAATACTGGCGTACCTTCCCAATGGGAAGGTGGACGTCGACATGCGATCCCGGTTCGAAGGCCGGCAGAAGAGGTCTTCGGTGGTGCTTCAACTCGATCACGCGGACGTCGCCTGGCTCGACATGGACGCCGGCAACGATCAGCTTCATGATGATGCGTGGACTTCCCATGTCGCTTCACTCGTCCATTGGCAGAATGGGGTCGCCGGGGCGGATTACGCCGCCGACCTCAATCGAACAGTTGAGACCGGAGCGGTTCAGCAGTCCTTCGTATAGGCCCGGCATGCCGAGAAGCTCCTCGATGTACTTGCAGGGGAAATTCATCCGTGCAGCCCGCAAAACCGTTTCGCCGATCTGGAAGCGTTTGCCGACCAGATGATTGAGCGGAACGCCTCGGGTCGTCAGGTTGCGCCTATGCTCTTCGGGTTTGAGCAAGCCCTTGAACCCCGGAATTTTCGGCTCTCCGTTGGCGATTGCCTCGAGAACTTCGACCTCGATCAGCGTGATTTCACGAACGTCAGGTTTGGGGGAATAGGTCCCGATACCGAGATAATAACGGTCCCCAACAATTCCGCGGCCTGCAACGAGCTGTGCCTCAGCCCGTTCTTCCATCTCGTAGGAAGCGGCAGGGGCAATGTGAACGTGGAGCAGTGTTCCCTGCCAAGTCATAAGCGGCTCCCGCAGTACCGTTAGGTCTCGATTAAGGCGAGTCTTCGCGCCGGCGCGTGCAACTGATGGGATTATCCCCACATCCGGCTGGAGCGGGAAATCTGCCGCGAAACTGGCTTTATCAACAGTGCCAGTTTTCTGGCATATGCCTAGTCCAGTTGCTTGAACGGCGCGGGCCATGGAGGGTACAGGGAGATGCTCAACGGCTGGCGGCTGCGCGTCAGCTCGCAACCTTCAAAGTGTCGAACGCTGCGGCAAGAAGTTGGACACCCTTCTCAATCTGCCTCGGCGTCAATGCAGAATAGCCCATTACGAGGCCCAAGCGATCCTTTGGCGGCTCGGTTCGTCCTAACGCCCAATCGTAGAGCGGTGAAATACCGTAAACGCCGACGCCGCGTTGGCGCGCGGCATCCATCAAGACGGCCTCAGCCGATCCTGGCAGTTCCCTGAACCAGACTACGACATGCAAGCCAGCATCCGCCCCCTCGACGGTTATCCGCTTACCGAATGCATATTCCAGGGCGTTCAACAAGGTCTCGCGGCGCTCTCGATTAAGCCTCCTCGCGCGCCGAACATGCCTCTCATAGGCGCCGCTTTCGATAAGTGAGGCAAGCGCTTCCTGCTCGGTGACGGGTGTATGCCGGTCGATCAACTGCTTGGCGGTTGCAATCACCTCCTGCAATTGCGGTGGCACCACGAGATAGCCGATGCGCATCATCGGCGACAGTGTCTTCGAAACTGTGCCGAGATAAATCACGTTTCGCCCGTCCGACAGCGTTTGGAGCGGCGGAACCGGGCTGATGTCGTACCGGTATTCGCCGTCATAGTCGTCTTCTACAACGTAGGCGTCATGGTCGCCGGCCCAATCCAGAAGCTGACGGCGACGGCCAATCGGCATAACCCCGCCCAAGGGAAACTGATGGGACGGTGTTACATAGGCCATCCGGGCATCAATTCCTGCCAAATCCTCGGTTTTCAAGCCATCCGCATCCACGTCCACCGGCACAGCCAAGGCCCCGGAGCTAGAAAAGATTTGGCGTGCCATGTGGTAACCGGGATTTTCCATCACGAATGCGGTGCCGGCCTCGAGCAGAATCCGAGCACAGAGATCCAGCCCTTGCTGGGAGCCATTGACCACGATGATTTGCTCTAGGTCGCATTGCAATGTCCGTGCCCGCCAAAGATAACCCTGAAGTGCTTGCCGCAGGCGCCGAGATCCTCGCGGGTCCACATAAGCAAGCCGTCCCGGTCGTTGGGCCAGCACCGAATTGACGGCCCGCTTCCAAACCAATGCCGGGAAATCGGATGGGGCAAGATCGCCGTACCGAAAATCGACGGCCAGATTACTGGGCAAATAGTCGAGCCAAGGTAAAAGGGCGCGAAGTCTTTCGCCGTAAGCCGAGAGCGGCCCATACTCCTGTCGCGCTGCGCTGATGTCCCGCGGGCGCTCTCCCAGTTGTAACGCTGTCACTCGGGGCCGCGCGCCCTGTCGTAATTCCACGAAGCCTTCTGCGGCAAGTTGTTCATAGGCGATCGTGACCGTTGTTCGCGACACGTGCAGTTCATTCGCCAGGCTGCGCGAGGATGGCAGCTGGCTTCCTGCCTCGTAGACGCGACGAAGGATCTGCTCCTTGAGCGCCTCGTAAATCCTGCGCGAACCCATCTGGGGCGCGTGTCCGGTCGCAGCTTGCATTTTCGACTGGACCATCTTCTTTCCGCCGAACTGGAAGTTTCTTACCTGCCAGTATGATGCCAAGTCTGGGCTAAAGCAAAGAGGATATATGGCCCATGAGATCCAACAGCGACCACGGCGAGCATCAGGAACAACCCGATGGCTCCCACACTGCGAGCTTAGGATTTGATACGCGTGCCATTCATCATGGGTTCGACCCGGCGGCATTCAAGAGAGCGGTTCAGCCACCGGTATTCCTGACGTCTACCTATGGCTTCGAGAGCGTCGAGGCAAATGATGCTGCTGCAGCCCTTGGCGGCAGGCTTTATGCGCGTGAATATAACCCAACTACAGAGATCTTGGAGCAGAGGCTTGCCAATCTGGAAGGGGCCGAAGCAGGCGTCGTCCTATCCACTGGAATGGCCGCCTTCGGCACCCTCATCCTCTCATTGCTGTCGCAAGGCGACGAGCTCGTTGTTCACAAGACCCTTTATTCGAATACCGTTGCGATGGTCGAGCAGGGTCTGCCTCGCTTCGGCATCAAGGTCGTCCCCGTGGATCTGGCCGATCCGTCGAAGCTCGATGCGGCGATCACGGAAAGGACCCAACTGGTCTATTTCGAGACACCCGTCAACCCGCTGAGCAGCATTCTCGATATTGCGGCGATCGCCAAGCGCGCTCACACGCATGGGGTCAAAGTCGCGGTGGACAGTACCTTTGCTTCTCCCGCACTCCAGAGGCCGATCGAGCACGGTGCCGACATTGTCCTGCACTCTCTGACGAAATACATCAGTGGGCACGGCGATACGTTGGGAGGAGCGCTGCTCGGCGACGCTGAAACGCTCTACCGCTTGCACGAGACAGGGCTCCGCTACATCACCGGTGCGACCTTGGCACCGCACTCGGCCTTTCTGATCCTGCGCGGCCTCAAGACGCTCTCGCTTCGAATGGAGCGGCACGGCACTTCGGCTCTGGCGATCGCCCGAATACTCGAAGCGCATCCCGCCGTATCCTGGGTGAGCTATCCTTTCCTTGAAACGCATCCCGATCACGCCATCGCGCGCAAGCAAATGGCACAGGGGTCTGGCATGCTGGCGTTTGGACTTCATGCCGGTTTCGACGGTGCAAGGACAATGCTGGACCGGTTGAAATTGTTGACACGCGCAGTGAGCCTCGGCGACACGGACAGCCTTATCTATCATCCGGCCAGCATCACACGGGCGCGGCAATCGGTCCGCAAGGACGCTCACATGATTTCGGGTGTCGGGGACGACCTCATCCGCCTGTCGGTTGGCCTTGAAGACGTTAATGATTTGATTGGCGACCTGCGCCAGGCCCTCCGGGGCTTGTGATTGCCCATCAACAATTGCAAATACACAATAACGACATTGGAGCATTGAATGGCCTTTTTGAGTGGGCTTTCCGCATTTCCAATCACGCCGAGTGACCGAGACGGTCACGTCGACACTGCCGCGCTGAAAAGGCTTGTAGCTAGGCTTTGCACAGCAGGCGTCGATTCCATCGGCCTTCTCGGCAGCACCGGGACTTACATGTATCTGTCCCGCAAGGAGCGGCTGCGTGCTCTGAACGCGGCCATAGAAGAAACCGGCGGCAATGTACCGGTCGTAGCGGGCGTGGGCGCCTTGCGCACCGATGAGGCGGTCAGGCTGGCGCAGGACGCGAAAGCCTCAGGCGCCGCCGCAGGTCTTCTTGCCGCCGTTTCGTATGCGCCACTCACGGAGGACGAGGTTTTCGAGCATTTCTCCGCCGTGGCTCGCGAGAGCGGCCTTCCGATTGTGATATACGACAACCCGGGGACCACCCATTTCCGCTTTACGGCTGCACTGGTCGAGCGATTGTCTCGAGTGCCCGGCATCGTAGCGATCAAGAACCCCACGGAAAAATCTGAGCAGATTGCAAGCCACTTGGCGCAGCAGAGATCCACCACACCCAGGGATTTCTCAATCGGCTACAGCGGGGACTCGAATGCTGCGCAAGCCATGATCTGCGGAGCCGACACCTGGTACAGCGTTCTCGCCGGCATCCTTCCCGACGTTTGCCTGCGCATTGTCAGGGCCGCTCAAAACGGCGATGTTGAAAACGCACGCGGAAATGATGCGCGTCTCGCTCCCATCTGGGAAATATTCAAGCAGTTCTCAAGCATTAGGACGGTCTATACGATGGCAGATCTACTCGGCGTCTGCCAAGCGGAGCCACCTCGTCCCATTCTCCCCTTGCCGTTTTCAGCAAAGGAGAAGCTCGCTTACTCCCTCAACTTGCTCGGGCAGGATCTGACCTAAAGATGGCTATGCGGGACAATCACGAACGCTCTCTTTGCTTGCCGGGCATTTCCAGGGATTGTTCTCATAAGCCTGCTTGCGACGCAGAGAACGATCAAAATCGGCCCATCGGTCATAGGACTTGCCCTGACGATGGAGCTTAGCTTCCAAGTCTAAAGAAACAGGGTGCGGCTGCTGGGAAGACCGCCCCCTTTCTCGACAGGTCACAACGCTTAGTGAACCGGGCGTCGCCAGCGCGCCTGGATGGTGCATCTAGTCTTTGTAACGGGAGCCGCGTTCGTAACGTCGCTTCTTTCGGCCGCGCTTGGAGCGCTGGCCAACAGCGGCAATGGTGCCACTAGCCTCATCATGAACTTCCAAGTCGGTCTTCAAGATCGGTGGACTGCAGATAGATTCAAATATGGATGGTTTAAAACGTGCGATTCAAAGGGCTTGATCTAAATCTTCTTGTCGCGCTCGACGCGCTGATGTCGGAACGGAGTCTCACGTCGGCGGCACGTACCATCAATCTGAGCCAGCCGGCCATGAGCGCGGCCGTCAGCCGGTTAAGGGCATATTTTCGCGATGACCTGTTTACAATGAATGGTCGCGAACTTTGCCTCACACCGCGAGCCGAAGGACTCGCCCCGGTGGTCCGTGACGTTCTTCTGCAGATTCAATGTTCAATTATCTCTCGGGAGCCATTCAATCCAGCTCAATCCGAACGTCGTTTCAGGATCATTCTTTCGGATTTCATGACCCTTGTCTTTCTCGAGAGGGTTGTAGCGCGTGTTGCACGCGACGCGCCTGCCGTCAGTTTTGATCTTCTGCCGCCCGATAATGACCCAAATGAGCTTCTTCGTCGCGGTGAGGTTGATTTTCTGCTGTTGCCGGACCTGTTTATGGCAAACCCGCATCCTAGAGAGAAGTTGTTCGACGAGAAACTTGTATGCGTGACCTGTCCCGGCAACGATGCGGTACCGCAGGAGCTTACATTCGAGCAATATATGTCGATGGGGCACGTGGTAGCTATGTTCGGCCGCTCGTTGAGACCTTCGATCGATGAATGGTTTCTGCTCGAACGAGGAATCAAGAGACGCATCGAAGTCGTCGTGCCAGGCTTTAGCCTAATACCAGAGGTACTGCGCGGCACAAACCGCATAGCCACCATGCCCTTGCGATTGGTAAAGTATTTCGAGAAAACGACACCGTTGCGGATCGTTAATCTTCCGTTGCCGCTTGCTGACTTCACGGAATCAGTTCAGTGGCCCGCACTTCAAAACGCTGATCCGGCCAGTGTCTGGATGCGCCAGATATTGATAGAAGAGGCGTCGCGCATGGCAGCGGAATAAGGCAGGCGACAGTTGAAGCAGCTACAGGCCATCTGCCATGGCCAACGGGCGTAACCCGCCTGCTTTTGCTTGCTGGCGCAGAGGGGCGGTCCTCGACACTCCCAGCAAACTGCAGCGTATCCTGCCATTCGATCGTTCACAATGCTCTACGGTCAGCACTAAAGATAACGTGCCGATTTAACTGCAACCCAGCCGCAAACCTTGGGATTTTGCACTCAGAAATTATCTGTGTTCGCTCGAATTATTATCTAAGCAGACTGAAGCATAAGGCGTTTAAATCGTGAATATAGCTGAACGAGTGGAGTCAAACCACTTCCGTATGGATATTGAGGGACTGCGCGCTCTTGCCGTTTCGGGAGTAGTCGCCTTTCACCTCGGCATGACGCGTCTGCCTGGCGGCTTTGTTGGAGTCGACATCTTCTTCGTGATATCGGGCTATCTTGTCACCAGGCACATCCTGCTAGAAATCGACCGCACCGGTTCGTTCAGCCTGCTGCGCTTCTACGCGCGACGAGCTCGCCGGCTTCTTCCCGCAGCATGTTTTGTCATCCTGGCGACGCTGTTCCTCGGCTACGTGATTCTTTCGCCGCCTGAGCAGCAGCTCTACTCTGACGCGTCCTTTTTTGCGTCGACCTATATGATTAACCTGTGGCTTATCAGCAGGGCCATGGACTATTTCGCCCCGGATGCATTCAACAACCCGTTCATTCATTTCTGGTCGCTCTCGATCGAGGAGCAATTCTATCTTGTCTGGCCCGCCCTGCTGCTGCTTTTCGCGCGGCTAAGTCCGGGCCGATACGGGCTTTTTCTAACTATGGCGCTGATCGGCGCCATCTCCTTCGCTTTCTGCTGGCACTACACTGCCATATCCGAGCCATGGGCATTTTACTTTTCACCATTCCGAGCCTGGGAGTTTGCCAGCGGAGGCCTTGCATCAATGATTTCCGTGGAAGCGGCAAAGCGCTTTCGGCTGACCCCCGTCTTGGGCTGGATAGGAATCGGCCTGATCGTGACAGCCTATCTCGGGATGACGGAAGACGTACCATTCCCAGGGCTGATAGCCTTGGTTCCGGTGGGCGGCACAGTAATTGTGCTGCTCAGCGGCTCGCTGGCCGGCCGGGCGGGACCGCAAGTCCTTCTCTCGCTGCCGCCGCTGCAATGGGTGGGACGAATATCCTATTCGCTCTACCTCTGGCATTGGCCGGTGATTGTCTATGCTGGCATCTTGAAACCCGAACTCACCATCTTCGAGCGGTCTCTGTGCATCGCTCTGATCCTGGCCCTTGCCATGGCCAGCTACCGCTTCATTGAAAACCCGATGCGGAGCAACGCTTGGCTGATGGTCACGGCGAGCCGCTCCCTCGGTGTAGCTGCGATTGTGACCGCGTGTTGCTCGGCAATTTCTTATGGAAGCGGGCGGCTGGCCAATCACAACATCGATCCTCAGCAGGAGCTTATCCTCCAAAGCGCTGAGCGCGATTCGGCGGCCCGGCAGTCCGATGCAGGCTGTCTTCTCAACGCCCAACAGGTGCAGCCCAAGCCTTGTGAGTTCGGTACCGAAAACCCTGGTCAGACGATCGTTCTTTTCGGGGATTCGCACGCCGACCACTGGTCGACGCCCCTCATCGACATCGTCAGCCGTAACCGCTGGAAGCTCGTCACATACATGAAATCTTCCTGTCCGGCGGCAGACGTCACGATCTGGAATTCAATGCTCGTGCGTGACTACGAGGAATGCAATCGTTGGAGGGATCTTGCGATAAGCGAGATCGCCACACGCAAGCCCGACATGGTGATCATTGCGGAATATTCGTCCGTCTACGTCAGGAATGACATCAACGTGGTATCTGCGCGCCAGATCGACGCCGCCACATGGGCGCAGGGGCTTCGCAAGACTGTGAACGCCCTGGCAGGCACTGCGACCAAGATCGTCGTGCTGCGGGACGGGCCTTTACACAAAACCTATCTCAATAAATGCGTCGCGCGCGCACTCTGGCAAAAGCGGCCCGTTGAGACCTGTGACACGCCGCGCCGCGAAGCGATGGAAGAGACTATTCCAGACGCGGAAAGGAAGGCTATTTCAGACGTTGCGAATGCCTCTTATGTTGACATCACCGACCTGTTCTGCAACGGAACAACCTGCCCCGCCGTTCTTGGCGGCAGGCTGACTTTCCGCGACCGCCACCACATCGCGACCCCCTTTGCGGCGACGCTTACCGGACGGCTCCAGCGGGAGCTTTTCGGAACGATGAACACCAGCGCACAGACCAACTGACGCAGCCGGTGCACAGGGTCAACGATCTTCGCCGTGGGCGTTAGTCACCCTACTCAGGCTTTTTCTCTTCCCGGTCGGCGTGAGGTGGTCTTAGATTAGCCAACGTCAGGCTTCAGACACAGAGCCATCATGTGAAGGCGGAAACGTTGCGGCGTCGAGCTGTCAAGATGGCGTCGGCCCAGGAATTTTCCGTGCTTGCAATGATGTGCACCATTTCACTGGGGGCGCGACCGTGGCTGTTTGCGTTGGTCAGCTGGCAACAGCTCGCGGCAATCGTATGCTTGCGCGCGCTGAATGGTACCCCACGGGCGCATACTCGACAGCCCGTCGGCGAACACGACTGAAGACGCCGGCCCGCGCGGCCTTGATCCAGCAAAAAGATCAAGAGAGCGCCATTCGTCGCCGATACCAACGGCGACATGCTCGAGGGGCACGGGGCGAGTGCTCAGGAATGCGGCGGCGCCCCCGGCTCAATCGTGAAACCACGAAGGGCTCTCCACCTGGAAGCTCTTTGTGGCAGCTAGGCCAATGAGTAACCGAAAACTACGCCAGCCCACGCCGAAGGCTTAGTTTTTGAGATTTGTGGGCCGCCCCAACAAGGGGGCTGTTGTTGTTGAGCGATCGTGGTCCGGGCTTTCGCAGGCTTAGGCTGATGACCTGGTTCTGCGCACAATGCCCTCGAGCAGGCAATATTATCCGTAACGCAGATGCCTCGCATCCAAACAATGAATTTTCCTGATTCTATTCGATGCGGCATAGCAGAAACATCTAATGTGGCGAGTCCGCCTGTCGAGCCAGCTGGTCTCATCAAGCCCAGTCCGGCAGATACCGGGTTGGAAACGGTAAGGTTAACCATGACCGGCGGTAGCGAAGACAATAGAGACTCGCGTGCGCCCGAGTGCATGTGACGCTGGGACCCTGGGCTTTGCCACTCGAAGCATCCACCAAGCATGTGGGTCGAGGGTGGCCAATAGAGCAGTTCAGCCGCAGCACTTTGAGGCCTCGCCCCGTCTTTGGAGGGCCGAGGCAAATGGTGCGGCCGCGACGTTCAACCGTAGCGCAGATACCTTCGCCGGGTTTGCCGCCACCAATTGCAAGAGTGACCAGACCATGTCGGAAATGACTACAACTGCAGCGGGGTCCTTCAAGCACTATGTCGAAGCCTTTCGACCTCATCAATGGCTAAAGAATGTGCTGGTGTTCTTGCCGGCACTGGCAGCACATAGACTTGACTGGCCGACCCTCCTGATATCACTGGAGGCATTCGTCTGTTTCAGCCTGGTAGCTTCTGGCGTTTACGTCCTGAACGATCTCCTCGACGTCAGTGCGGATCGGGCGCATCCGCGCAAGCGGCACCGACCGTTTGCCTCGCGCAACATCCCCACCGCACACGGCACGTGGATGGCCGCAGGGCTCATTATTCCAGGTGGACTCATCGCAATGTCTATTGGCTGGGGCTTTTTCCTGGTAGTGGCGGGCTACTTTCTTGTGACGGCAGCCTATTCGCTGCATCTGAAACGTCACATCGTCATCGATATCTGCATTCTCGCAGGTCTCTATACGATACGCATCGTTGCAGGTGGCGTTGCGACATCAATTCCGTTGTCGGTCTTGCTTATCGCCTTTTCCGTGTTCTTTTTTCTCTCCTTGGCCGCGGTGAAGCGACAGAGCGAATTGGTTGACAGCGCCGGGCGTGGCCGTCTGCGGGCTGGCGGCCGCGGCTACCACGTCAATGATCTGCCAATCATCTCTATGATCGCGATAGGGGCAGGGTACGTATCGGTCCTGGTGATGACATATTACGTCAATTCACCTGTCGTCATGGAGCTCTATCCACATCCTCAGATGCTCTGGGGCATATGCGCAGTTCTGCTCTATTGGATTACCCGCACCGTCATGGTGGCGCACCGTGGCAACATGCATGACGATCCAGTGATCTACGCCGCAAAGGATCGTATAAGCCAGCTCTGCCTTGTGATCATTTTGATATTCGTCGCAGGCGGAGTGTTGATGTGAAACGGCGAAGCCTAGCGTTACGCTATTCGGCATTCGCGGCGGTCGCTGCGGTAATCAATGTCGCCGTCCAATACGCTGTTCTCCTACTTTGGGATACTGGTGGCATTCTCGTGTTAGCCGTGGGCGCGGGCACCCTTGCCGGCCTGCTGGTCAAGTACCTGCTCGACAAGCTTTGGATTTTCTACGACGAGGGCATCGACTTCAAAACAGATGGTTGGAAGTTCTTGATCTATACCGCGGTAGGCGGGTTCACCACGATTATCTTCTGGGGCGCTGAGGCAGCTGCTTGGGCGATATGGAGAACTGAATTGATGCGAAACCTGGGCGCTGTGATTGGTTTGACGGCCGGCTATATGGTCAAATACCAGCTTGATAAACGCTTCGTGTTTGCGCATCGGCAGTTGAGGACCGCTCGATGATGCTCTCGGGCTGGGGCAGATCACCGGTTGTGGATGCGCAAGTCTACGTGCCACGTGACCTAGAAGCTCTCCAGAAGCTTGTGGTCTCAAAGCCGAGTATGATCGCTCGCGGCTGTGGTAGGGCGTATGGCGACAGCGCCATCAATTCATCTGCGACGATTGACATGCGGCGTTTGAACCGAATGCTGGCCTTCGACGCGAAAACGGGCCAACTAATCGCGGAAGCTGGAGTTGCTCTTTGCGACATCATCGCGACTTTCCTGCCCCAAGGGTGGTTCCCGAAAATCACACCGGGCACGAAGTTCGTGACGTTGGGCGGCATGATAGCCGCCGATGTTCATGGCAAGAACCATCGCAGGGATGGAAGTTTTGGGGCATGCGTAGACTGGATCGAGGTAATGGCGGCCGACGGCTCAATCCAGCGCTGCTCACCTGAAAGCCACGTAGAGCTCTTCAAGCACACTCTCGGCGGCATGGGACTGACTGGCATTATTTCACGCGCGGCAATCCGACTGCGCGCGGTCGAAACTGGATGGATCCGCCAGACAACAATACCTGAGCCAGACCTCATTTCAGCGATGGCCGCTCTAGAGCGAGCCCAGGGGTCGACCTATTCAGTGGCGTGGATCGACTGTCTTGCGACGGGCGCAAACCTTGGACGCTCACTCGTTTTCCTGGGAGACCATGCGAAGCTCTCCGATCTTCCAACGCATCTGTCGCTCTACCCTTTCGATACGCCGTCCAAGCGCAAAGTCTTGGTCCCTTTCAATTTCCCCCGCTTTGCACTGAACAGGCTTAGCCTGCGCACCTTCAATACGCTGTACTACCGACGCGGCGCTTGGAATCGAGGACAGCAACTCGTCGACTGGGATAGCTATTTCTATCCCCTTGACACGGTTGCCGACTGGAATCGGATCTACGGGCGCATGGGGTTCGCTCAGTTCCAGTGCGCTCTTCCCCTAGATCGCTCGCAAGAAGCGCTCTCGACCTTGCTGCAGACAGTGGCCCGGGCAGGCACCGGATCTTTCTTGGCCGTTCTCAAGCGGTTCGGTCCGCAGGAGAGCCCGGTTTCGTTCCCGATGGAAGGCTTCTCCCTTGCACTGGACTTTCCTCTGACGACCAAAGTGTACCAGTTATTGGCGCAGTTGGACCGCATTACAGTCGAGCACGGCGGTCGCTTCTATCTCGCCAAAGACAGCCGCATGTCCGCTGAAACGCTACGTGCCGCCGATAGCCGGGTCGGAGACTTCGTCCGACTGAGGGCCGAGCGCGGCTGGAAAAACGCGTTTCAATCGGCGCAAGCAGAAAGACTCTCGTTGTGACAAAGCCGTCCGTCCTTATCTTGGGTGCACGTTCGGATATAGGCGAAGCGGTGGCGCGAAAGTTCGCAGCGCTTGGCCATCCGATCCAACTGGCCGCGCGGCAATCAGAAACGCTTGAGGCCCAAAGGGCTGACTTGCAGCTCCGATATTCAGTTCCAGTAACACTGCTCGAATTCGATGCACTTTTGACAGAATCTCATACGCGATTCCTCGCCATGCTGCCCGAATTGCCCGAGGTTGCGGTGAGCATCGTTGGCTTGATGGGAAGTCAGGAAAGAAGCGAGCACGATCACCTCCTCGCCAGTTGCGTCATGCGTAGCAACTACGAAGGGCCTGCCAACATACTGGCACTGCTGGCCAACCAGTTCGAAGAACGCGGACATGGGACCCTAGTTGGCCTCAGTTCAGTTGCGGGAGAGCGCGGACGCGCGACAAACTACATCTACGGTTCCGCAAAGGCAGGCTTTACAGCATTTCTCTCCGGCCTTCGCAATCGTCTGGCAAAACGCGGAGTCCACGTTGTGACGGTGTTGCCTGGCTACGTTGCGACCAAAATGACTGAAGGTATGAATCTGCCAGCAGGACTCACGGCTCAACCGAACGAAGTAGCTGAGGCGATCGTTCTAGCTGTAAAGCGAAAGAAGGACGTCATCTATGTTCGCCGATTCTGGTATTTGATCATGCTGATCATCAAGTTGATACCGGAGAGGCTATTTAAGGGATTAAGGTTGTGATGGTCAGCGTTGCCATGAGCAGGAGAAGAATAGAGTCGATTATCGCCGGATTTTTTATAACTGCCGGAATGGCGGGCCTAGCCTGGATTTTATTTGCTCAAGAGTCTGTACGAGTGTCAAATGGCCTGGGTTGGGATGGAGTATACTACGATAGAATTCTTCGGTTTTTAGCTGCTGAAGGTGGTTCGGGGTCCGATATAGCCTTTCCCTATTGCGTTCGCGTCGGGACACCGTGGATCCTGGTGAACATTCTCCATAATCGACTCGGTTTTTATGGCTTCAATCTAATTGCCTCGGTGCTGTTCTCCGCTGTTTTGCTCTTCGCGACTCGCCCACTCTGGCGTGGGAGCATAAAAGGCTTATCGGCAGCGATGGCAGCGTCTTTGTTTTTATATTTTGCGCCGATAAAGTTTACAGTCTTCTACCACGACTATATGGATCCGCCATTCCTATTGATAATGTCCTGCTGCCTTTTCTTCGTACTTAGAAGGAAACTTCTAATTGCCAGCCTCGTATGCATAGCAGGAATTCCATTCAGGGAGGCGAGTTTCTATGTGTTGCCTTTGCTTGTTGCATTTTATATAAGGGATACAGAAAGATCTGGTGCCAAGTGGCTGACGGGTATCTCGATCGTTGCGGCCGGGTACGTTCTGAAGGAGCTTATGCTCTTGGTGACTGGCTGCCAATCGCAATCGCAACTGGTGACAGCACTCTTTTGGTTCTACCGCTTTATATCGGATCCCAATCATGCGTTGGCGTCATTGGCCGCGCTATCGATGACGATCGGGCCATTATACGTTATTCTGGACAGGCAGAAAGTTTTAGAAATCAAATCCGACGATGCCGCGTTGTTCTCCACGATTGCGATGGTGTACTGCGTTATCCTGTCGATAATTGGCGGGTCTGATGTAACCAGAATATTCTATAGCTTCATTCCATTGTATGTGCCGTTACTGATAATAACGTTTCGTGAGTCAAGCATAACCTCATTTACGCTTGCCTTCTTTGGCTGGCTGCTAACAAACCATATGCTTGAGCCGTACCAGCAGCCGGTCTCCCAGGGGCCGAACAATGACATTTCCGGCTTCTTTGCTCAGTTTCCCGATTATGCACATCCGGCCATACCCTTAGTCGTCTTAGCGATATGGATAATCTTGGCGACGGCAAGCAGACTGATTGAACCGCTTGAACGTCATTTGCCCAATGAGTGACGTGTGGTTGGTGTCTCACTGGTGATTATCTCGGCGGTCCCCCGCAAACCACTGCTTATAGCGTCGACGCGGACATGCAGAGGCTTTCAACGCAGTAGGTTTTCATCACATATAGCCTCAGGACAGCCAAACCAAACCAGGGTCATTGCCCCCCGGTCATTTGAGCGCTCGCCGTTTACTCGACAGTCGGCTTAGGGTGAGACCTCTGATGAAGTGCCTTTGGGGCCGGAATGGGGATGAATTTCGTGATACCCGTCTGTCCATTCGCCGATCTGCCGGAGCGCGGTTTCGGCATCGGAAGGGGTGAGATGCGGATGTAGTGCCGCTTGACGTTTTGGACGAAGGCTTCTGACATGCCGTTGGGCTGGGAGCGGGCGACGGGTGTGAAGCGCGGCACAGGGCTCAGTGCCTGGGCGAACAGTTGCGTGTCCCTTTGCTAGGGCCGAGCCGCTGTCGGAAACATATCGGTCCGCTGTCACCTCCTCCCGGCAGCGAGCCTTTCTTAGCATGAGGGCGATTTCCAGCCTCGATACCGGTGCATGGCGGCGTGCCCGTATGGCATCGTTTTGCTCCAGCAGGTTGGTGAGCCAGTGGGGCGGCGCGCTGAGCTGGCTCCAGCGCAGGCTTGGCCGCCCTCTGTGACGCCACCGAAAAACACTCTGCCGGGCCGGCTTTTCAGATGTGCGCATCTGCTGGTTGCACGACACGGGGACAGGAGATGCAGTACCACGATGCGAACAGCTTTGCCGAGGCGATGTTGTCGTGACAGGACGAGCCTTTCGAGACCCGGCTATTCTTTCACAAGGATGGCCTCTGCCTTGGCCTGCATCTGGACGGTCGTGCTGTAATATGGCCAGATGTACGGTCCACCAGCGCCTTGGTTCAGGTCTTGGTTGATCGCCTCGTAGCCAGCGATATAAGGGGGGGAAGGCTGGTTCGTCACGAGCAGTTGAAGCGCTGAGATGGGCTGTTTGCCCGGCTCGCCGTTTTTCCAAATCATATAGATAAACTTGCCGCCTGCTCCTTGTTTCAAATCTTGACCCGTCCAGCTCCAGCCCGAGGGCGGGTTTGCCTGCGCCTGGCTGTAGGCAACGAAGTTAATTGACGTTACTGGATTACTGTCGCCTGAAATGTAGCCAATGTAGATGTATTTTCCGCCTACGCCCGTGTTCGTGTCGACGGGCAGAAAATCCCACGGGGGCTGGTATTTGGGCCCGGGATTGTCGTCGACCTGGTTGGTCAACTGCTGAATGGGTGTAGCCATCTCGATTCTCCAATGCAGATAGAGGGCGGACTGGTCGTGTGGTGAGCCGACTGCGAGTGCTTACGCCTTGATCAGCAGAAATCATGCCAGAAAAAAGCCTAGGCAGTGCAAAGTACGAAGCCCGAGGGCATGTCCGATGTCCGACATTGTGAAGGGTTTCGGGTTTCGGGTGCCGTCAGGCGTACGAAAGCCTCCCATGCAGGAACCCGCGGGCCGCATGCTGTGCGCTATGGGAATTTGTGTTGCTGGGTGTGCCAGCGCCTGTCGCGAACGCTCAGGCGACTTATCGTCCATCAGCGCTATCAGCGGGTCGAGCGGCCCGGCGACCGCGTGGATCGTCCGGGTCGAGATCTTGGTGTCGAGCGCGGTCGTTTCGAGCTTGCTGTGCCCGAGCAGCACCTGGATGACGCGGATGTCGACGTCCTGCTCGAGCAGGTGGGTGGCGAAGCTGTGCCGCAGCATATGCGGGCTGACGCGCTTGAGGGTGCCGGTGACTTCGGCGGCTTCCTGAACCGCGCGATGGTGCCTACCCTGCCATGGGCCGGGTTTCCCGGAAGGCGACGATGCATCCCTGGTGCTGCGTCGCTTTCATTGAGGTTGAACTCGACGGGGCGAAAATAGGACCGGAAGCGGCCGTGTGCCGCCGCAGGTACTGGCATGGGAAGGCACGATAGCCAATCACCAAACACGTAGCAGCTTTCGACCGAACTAGCTTTGAAGAAGAACATGCCTTGCGTGCGAAGCTATCTCCAAACCTGCACTACTGGGCGGCTGCCGATCGGGGCAGCGAGCTGGCGGTCGACCTTTCCGATTGGCAAGCCGGCCGTCTCCGATGGGCGGCCGTGGACAAGGGAACCCTGCTGTCGGGGCCGCTTGGATGCGGGAAGACGAGTTCGTTGGCACGCACCTGCGGTGTCCACCTGGTTGCCGGATCCAGGCCCATGGCAAGCGCACCGGCCATCTCGGAGAGTTGCTGAATGCGATGCGACGACCTTTCGACGGGGCGAAGAAGACTGCGCCATCGATCAACTTCGTCGACGAGATTGATTCTTTAGGAGACCGGACCAAATTTTCGCGTAGCAGCGCCCGCTATTGCCGGGGGGTAGTTACGGCCTGTTGGAGTGCGTGCGACTGGCAGGGAAGGCGTGGCTACCGCGTGTGTAATGGCCATCCGCGAAGGGGACCTCCCGCCAACGGCAAACCGTAACGGATCGCGATCCCGATCTCGGCGTCAAAGTAGCTCCCGCCAATGCTGGTGCAAGACTGCAGGATGCACGTAGCACAAGCTGTAAGGTTTCATTCGGCTAAACTCGGTCTCTCATCGGCGCTAGCGGCATCCTGTGGACCGATGAGGTCGAGGCGTCAAGTGGAAGGGAAACGTGAACGCCATCTAGGCTTCTTCTCATAATGCATCCTACACATTCTCAATCCATAGGATGGATGGTCTTCATCCAAACAATCAATTTCGCTGTAAGTCGCTATTACTTCATATACGTCTAATAGGATGGGTCTTTTCCGGCTTGGCGGTGAGGCGATCCCTCGACATTGAAATGACAGATGGAGAAAGAAAATGCCACCTGACTTGAAATGGAAGATCTGTTGGGAAACAGAATTGCAAGTAGACGATCACGCACAACTGTCCGAGTTCTTCCGTAATACATACGGGCCGACCGGAGAATTCAATGCAAAGCCCTTTGAAGGGGGTCGCAGCTGGGCCGGGGCGCGGCCTGAAATGCGCGTGATTGGGTACGACCCCTATGGAGTCGCCGCCCACATCGGAATGCTCCGACGTTTCATTAGGGTCGGAGAGGTCGATCTGCTGGTGGGAGAGTTGGGGTTATGGGGAGTCCGTTCTAACCTTGAAGGGCTTGGGTTAACTCATTCAATGTTTATGATGTATCCGGAGTTGCAGCGGCTCGGAGTCCCGTTCGCGTTCGGCACAATTCGCCACGCGCTCTACAAACGCGTCGATAGGCTATGCCGCGGCGGTGTTGGGACCATCCTGCCCGGTGTCCGCGTGCATTCCACGCTTCCAGAGGTCTATCCCGATCTGCCCGCCACGCGAATTGAGGAGCCTCTTGCCGTAGTTTTTCCGATAGCACGCCCGATAGATCAATGGCCGTCCGGCACGACAATTGTCCGTAACGGTCCAGAGTTATGACGGAGCAAATTCTTACAGATCGTCGCCCAATGGCGCCGAGCGCAATGTGTATTTGATTGAAGCGGCCCAACCCATTCTCCATGCCTGACCTCCGAGCTCAGCCAAATAGCGTGCCGCGACATTCTGAATTCCTGGTGCCTTGGCTGATCCCTCACCGTGCACGCGATGTGGCAGGGCTCTTCGCGGCCCTTTTGCTGTGTCGGCTCGCGTATTTGCAGCGGCAGAAAGGTCCGCCTGCAGCGCGGAAGGATCAGGGTCGTTGCGAATGGCCTTTGGGACCCTCAACGATCGAGCCAACGCGAGCGCGGCGGAAGGCAAACATAAATATCAGTGACAGGAGCAGCCGTAGGATGCCCAACGATCCGAGCCAGAAAAGACTCTATCAGTTGCTGCACGATGAACTGGCTGCAGACGACCCATGGCGACTTGATAGTAACCCATTCGAACAGTATCGATATAGACAGATGCTGCGGCTGGCGCTTGCGCAGCAGCCAATCACAAATGCGCTCGAAGTAGGATGCGCTGCCGGTGCGTTCACCGAAAAACTTGTGCCCCATTGCCAGCAACTGACCGTGATTGACGTTGTGCCTCAAGCGCTCGATCGAACCCGGACGCGTCTAAATTACCCACCGAATGTCTCCTGGATCAAAAGCGATGTTCTGGAGTTCATGGCCGATGAATTATTTGATCTGATAGTGGTGGCTGAGGTGCTTTACTACCTCGGAAGTGTCGATGACATGCGAACGGCCGTCAGAAAGTTGGCAAAGCTGCTTGCGCCGACCGGTCACCTAATATTCGGCTCGGCTGGTGATGCGAACTGCCTACGCTGGGGACACGTGGCGGGAGCCGAGACCGTCATAGCCATCTTGGACGAGGAATTGGTGCAAATCGAGCGTTTGCGATGCACCGGCCCGTCCGCCAACGAAGACTGTCTACTTGCCCGATATCGGCATCCCTCCCTCAACGATGCGGCTGCCGCTTAAAATATGGAGACCTTATGCTCATCTGCGGAATTAAACTGACACACGACGGAGCAGTTGCCCTCGTTGAAGACGGGAAACTTGTCTTCTGCATCGAGCAGGAGAAGCGCAACAACAACCCCCGATATCAGGCTATCGACAACCTCGATGCTATTGTCGAAGCCTTGGAAGAACACGGCTTTAGCATAGGCGACGTTGATCAGTTCGTAATCGACGGATGGGACGGAGAAGTTGAATCGCAGTTCCAGGTAATCAGCGAAGGTGCTCCTATAACTCTCAGCGGAGGTCCCTATATCGAACGGTGGCCAGAGGACCCTCTGAGACCCCATGACGGTTCTGGCCTCGCATTGGGCGGCACAATCCTGCCTTACAAAAGTTTTCCTCATGTCATAAGCCACGTAGTCTCGGCGTACTGTACCAGCCCGTTTGCAGAGGCCGAAGAACCTTCGTTCTGTTTAGTGTGGGATGGCTGCATATTTCCAAGGCTCTACTATGTAGAACAAAAAGGAGTCCGATTGGTCGAGTGTCTGTTCCCGATGATAGGTCATGCCTATGCCATCGCCGGGCACCATTTTGGGCCGTACAGGAAGCCGGGTTCAGAAAGCTGGGACTTAGGTGTCGCCGGAAAGTTGATGGCTTATATCGCACTAGGGACCGCCCGGGAAAATATCGTAGATGTTTTCCGCGAGCTCTATGAAGAACACTTTTCTGGCGAGAATCCGCTTGCAGCGAGTTATAGAGAAGATATTCATAATGTCGAGGCATTGCTGGCGCGTGTGCATGATTACTTCAGTGCAGGCGCGTTTCGGTTGCAGAACGAATGTGCCGAGGATGTACTCGCGTCATTTCATATTTTCCTTGAGCGGCTCCTTGTCGGAGAGTTGGCGACTGTTCTACAGGCTCATTCCCAATTGGGAGCACGCAATTTGTGCATTGCCGGCGGATGCGGCCTGAATATCAAGTGGAACAGCGCTCTCCGTGCGAGCGGTCTCTTTGAATCGGTTTGGGTGCCCCCATTCCCCAATGACAGCGGATCAGCTATTGGCGCTGCCTGCTGCGCGCTCGCTGTCGACCGTGGTCTCGTTTCGCTGGACTGGTCAGTCTACAGTGGTCCTAAGCTGAGGAACAGCGCGATCCCACGCGGATGGAAGGCCGCTCCGTGCACCTTGGCCGAACTCGCCGGGATACTGGCATCTAATGAACCGGTTGTTTTCCTGGTGGGCCGGGCTGAACTTGGGCCCAGGGCGTTGGGTGGCAGAAGCATCTTGGCCGCCGCGACTTCACTTTGGATGAAGGATCATCTGAACGAGGTGAAGTTTCGCGAGTATTTCCGACCAGTAGCACCAATTTGCTTGGAAGATCGAGCGCAGAAGATTTTCACACCCGGCACGCCAGATCCGTATATGCTCTTTGATCATACGACCCGTCCGGAGTGGCGAGAACGGATCCCTGCCGTTGTGCACCTTGATGGAACGGCTCGGCTCCAAACCGTATCGAGACATTCTGATCACGAGGTCTCAAAACTCCTGGTCGAATATGAAAGTCTTACCGGCATCCCTCTGCTCTGCAACACGAGTGCCAATTATAACGGCCGGGGTTTCTTTCCCGATGCTGCAGCGGCCTGCGAGTGGGGACAAGTAGGCTACGTATGGTGCGATGGCTTGTTGCTGACGAAGACAAGCGAACCTGACCTGTCCTAAACGAAGGCTGGCGCTGGATCGTCGTACGCATCCGGTGAGGACCGCAGACGTGCGTATCCCGCGGCCATGAGCATCGGGTGCTGAGGTCAAGTTTTCGATGCGGAGACGCGATGATATTCTTCGAGGAGGAGTTCGACCTCCTCGATGCCTTCATCGGTGAAGGCCAAGATCCCGTCGTCATCGTTGGCTCCGTAGACCCAGATGACGCCGTCCTCGGGCTCGAGACCGAGGGCAAGGTCCTGGATGAGCTCTTCGCTGACGCCGAGGTCCCTGGCGACACGGTCGATGGTGTGGACGTGATGCACCTTATTGCGCTGCATGATCAGGCCGCCGCTGGTTGGGTCCGCAGTTTTGCGGATCTCCAATTCCACGGCAGCAAATCATCGATCCGCTGGGCTGGGTGTGCCGCGATGCGCGCCAGGATATCGGCGAGCCAGGCCTGAGGGTCGATATCGTTCATCGTGGCGCTGACGATCAGGCTGTAGAGAACGGCAGCGCGCTGTCCGCCGCGATCGGAACCGCAGAACCAGCCAGGACTTTCTGCCGAGAGCGATGCCACGCAGGGCTCCCTCGGCTGCGTTGTTCGACAGGCAAATCCGCCCATCGTCGAGGAACCGGGTGAAAGATAACCAGCGACGCAGCATGTAGTTGAAGGCCTTGCTCAGATCGTGTCCGCGCGAGAGCTTGTCGCGCGTCTCGATCATCCAGCGCTCGAATTCGGTGACCAGCGGCATGCTCCGCTCCTGGCGCACGGCGTGGCGCTGGGCTGGCGACAGGCCATTGATCGCGCGCTCGATATCGAACAGGGCATCGATGCGCTTCACGGCTTCAACCGCGAGCGGATAGACCAGGTTGGGCTTCTCGCCGCGCGCCTTCTTGCGCGCCGCCGCTTCGATATCGGCCAGCTCGAACACTTTGCGCCGGCTGTGGGCCCAGCAGCTGGCTTCCAGAACAGGCGCCGGCTGACGATCCGTCGCATAGAGATCGCCATGACCGCCAAAGGCATCGGCCTGCAGAATGCCACTCCAGCCGGCGAGATGCGCCGCGGGATGTTCTCCTCGGCGATCGCGGGAATAGTAGAACA
>NZ_QMBP01000017.1 GCF_003289945.1 Mesorhizobium hawassense | reverse complement strand
TTGGTAGACTTATTCTCACGAAACGTGATCCGCCAAAGTCTCGTTCGAACCAATTACCCCTGGCGGAGTAAGAGGCTCAGCAGGACTCTGCCGCCCACGTTTCTCTTTCTTCAATATTCAATTGTCAAAGAACAGACATCACTTCACGCAATGTCGCGGCCCTCATCGCTTTTCGGCTTCGGGCCCGTCCGAGTGTCGCTCACGCGGCTCTCTTGAATTTCAACCAAGGGCAGATTTAGAAGCAAACTTCTTCGTCGCCAGCGGCGCACCGCCCTCGTTCGTGGGCCGTATATAGTCGGAGCTCCCTCGACGCGTCAACACCGATTTCGAACTTTTTTGAATTTTTTGCGACGAATTTTTCGGACCGTTTTTTTCGATAGCCGGCTGCCCTGGCGGCAGCCCCTGGGTCATCCACAAGGAGGCCCTATTGCCGCCGCATTGAGGCGTGAAACCGGCCCATATATGGAAGGCGCGCGCGTACATACGAGGCGCGCCGGCGACGAACGACAGGGCGCCCTGCATAAGGGGCGCATGATTGGGGATAAAAGGCCCCGGCCTGCCGCTTCGTTGACTTCAACTGCCGTGACAGGCAATTGTCATGGCCGCAACGACGACGACAAGCCGTTTCGCCTGGGGAAGAAGCAGCCTTTCTGGATGCCAGACACCGAAGAGGTCATAGCCGAACTCGGCAACGAGCCGCCGCTGATCGCGGACGGCCGCAGCGGTCCGCCCGACCGCCGCGAGGTCTCGGCGCGCTGGCTGTCGGGCACTTTCCTCACCGGTGTGACCTCGAGCGTGTTGATGGGCGTGGCGCTGTTTGCGGCGCTCGACGGGCGCCAGCAGCTGGCCACTCCGCCCGAAATCGCCGAGCTTATCAGCCTTGCCGGCGGCGGCGACGATTCCGGCGAGCAGGCAAAGACCACGAGGCTGGTCGCGCCGCGCCAGATCGCCCGGGCAAAGGACCGCCGCCGCATGGAGGTGTCGATGGTCACCAAGGTCGGTGACCGCGACGTTATCCACACCATGCCTTTCGTTCAGATCAAGATGGCCCTGGCGGCCGGCCACACCACCAACCGCCCCTACCCGCCATTCGATCCGATGCAGGTCTTCGGCGACGACGGCGACGACAATCCGCAGCCTGCAACGGCCGCCGCCGTCGCCGGCCAGATCTACGGCGCCAAGGTCGAAAGCGAGATGAGCCTGAAGACGGTCGACTTCCCGGTCGAGACGGCCTCCTTCGACGAAAAGAGCGACCTTTCCGCCGACGAGGTGGAAAAGGTGGTGCGGGACGCCCGCAATGGCCTGAGCGATGGCGCCGTTCAGGTGGCGGCATTGCATTATGTCGATCCGCAGCGGTTCGGCGATGCCTTCGCCGAATCGATGGCCGGCTCCTATGACGTGAAGATCACGCAGGAAAACGTTTCGGTGGCGCCGCGCGCCACGCCGGACGACCAGGCGCCTGCCTTTGCCGAGGAGATCATTCCCTTCACCGAGGATACCGACATCGCCGAGGCTTATGCCGATTCGGGCTATACCGGCGATGACGCGACAGGAATGGCGGAGGCAATCAGCAAGCTCTTGAACGCCCCGGCGCTGAAGGCCGGAACGGTACTGCGCGTCGGCCTCGAAGTGCGCGGCGATGTCGCCAAGGTCGTGCGCACCAGCGTCTACGACAAGACCACCCATATCGTGACCATCGCGCTCGACGACCGCGGCCAGTATGTGCCGGCGCAGGAGCCGGAGGCCAATCCCGAGCTTTTGACGGCGTTCGATGATTCGCAGCCCGTCGTGGTGCGCGGCAACCTGCCCAATGTCTATGACGGCATCTACCGCACCGCCTACTCCTACGGCATGTCGAAAGCGATGACGCAGAAGCTGATCAAGCTGCTGGCTTCAGACGTCGATTTCCAGTCGCGACTCTCACCGGCCGACCGGCTCGAGGTCCTGTTCTCGCAGCCCGACAGCGACGACCAGACCTCCGACAATTCAGACCTTCTCTATGTCTCGGCGACCTTCGGCGGCCAGACGAAGAATTTCTACCGTTTCCAGATGCAGGACGGCAGCGTCGACTATTTCGACGAGAACGGCAGCAGCGCCAAGCAGTTTCTGTTGCGCAACCCGCTTCCCAATGGGCGCTTCACCTCCGGCTTCGGCGCGCGCCGGCATCCGATCCTTGGCTATGTACGTATGCATACCGGCACCGACTGGGCAGCGCCTATCGGCACGCCGATCATCGCCGCCGGCAACGGCGTGGTCGAGAAAGCCGGCTGGGCCGGCGGCTACGGCAAGCAGATCATCATTCGCCATGCCAATGGCTATGAGACCTCCTACAATCACCAGAGCGCTTTCGCCAAAGGCATCGAGCCAGGCGTTCACGTCCGCCAGGGCCAGACGATCGGCTATCTCGGCCAGACCGGCCTCTCCACCGGCCCGCACCTTCACTACGAGCTGATCGTCAACGGCACCAAGGTCGATTCCATGCGCGTCCGCCTGCCGGTCGGCAAGGTGCTGAGGGGCGACGATCTCGTGGCCTTCAAGCGCGAGCGCGAGCGCATCGACGATCTTTTGAAGCAGGAAGACGGCAACTCGCTGAAGGTTGCCAGCGCCAAGACCGATTCGCAGCTTCCGAACTAACCACGCGAATCATTTGACTGCCGCGGCCAGGGCGACGCCTGCCCGGGCACCGTGAGCCAGGCGGTGAGTGAAGAAAGCACGCAGAGCAGTGTCGTGATCGCCGCGACCGCGGCGAAAGCCGAATCGCTTGCCGCAACCCTGGCCGCATCGAGATTGGCGGCAAGACCGGATGCGGGCGGCTCGCCGAAACCGGGTATCCCGGGAGCATTGCTGGCCATGCCCGCGTACACCCAGGCCGCCAGCGAGCCCATCGCCGCCACCGCGATCAGACCGCCGACGCGCGAGACCGCATTGTTGATGCCGGACGCTGCCCCGGTATCCTTGTCCTCGACGGACGTCATCACCGCGGTCGACAGCGGCGACACGACTTGCGCCATGCCAAGCCCCATCAGCGCCATCAGCGGAAAGGTCCCGGTCCAGAATTTGTGGATGCCGAAATGCGTCAGCATGGCGAGGCCGGCGAAAGCGACGGCGACGACCATGCTGCCGCTGGCGATCGGAAAGCGCGGACCGATCCTGTCCGACCAGTGGCCGACCGGCCCGGACAAAAGCGCGATCGACGCCGACAACGGCAGGAAAATGAAGCCGACCTCGGCCTCGCTCAGCCTCCAGCCGGCGATCAGCAGCATCGGCAGGTAAAACAGATTGGCCGACAGCGCGAAGTAAAGGAAGAATGTCGCCAGATTGGCGCCGGCAAAGGCGCGGATGCGGAACAGGCCGAGATTGATCATCGGATCGCGCTGCCTGAACTCATAAAAGATGAAGACAAAAAGCAGGACAACGCCGGCGATGATCGCCGGGCTGGACAGCATCCCGCCGCCTTCGGCATTCATTGCCGTCAGCCCGTAGGCGAGCAAGCCGAAGGCCAGCGTCGCCAGCGCGGCGCCGCCAAGATCGAGGCTGCGTTTTTCGGTCGGCTTGTCGGCCGGCACCTTGGCCAAAAGCAGATAGATCGAGATCAGCCCAAGCGGCAGGTTGATGGCAAAGATCGCGCGCCAGACCCCATTGCCGAAAGTCGACAGGACAAAGCCGCCGAGCACCGGCCCGAGCGCCGTGGTCAGCGCCGAAGCGGCGGCCCAGATGCCGATCGCCCGGCCGCGCTCCTTCTTCGGATAGGCTTTGGCGATGATGGCGAGACTGCCCGGCACCATGATCGCGGCGCCGACGCCCTGGATGGCTCGGAAGGCGATCAATATAGCCGGATCGGGCGCGACCGCACAGGCGAGCGAAGCCGCGATGAACAGTGCGATGCCGGTGACGAAGGCGCGCCGCAGCCCAAACCGGTCGCCGGCCGCACCGCCCGCAAGGATCAGCGCCGACAGCGTCAGCGCATAGGCGTTGGAAATCCACTGCGCTTGCGCCAGGCTGGCGCCGAGATCGACGCGCAGCGCTGGCATTGCGATCGCCAGGATTGAACCGTCGATGAAGCCAAGCGCCGAGGCAAGGATCGCCGCGACCAGCACGAATTTTCGCTGCGTCTGGGGGCAGAACGTACCGTTCGCACGCGCGGGCGAACGCGAATCAGCGGTGGTTTCGTTCGCGGATGACATGGGCCTCTGCTTAGCCTTCCGGCGTGGACGCAACAACAAGCCAGAGCATCGCTGTTCTTGAAACCAGATGACACTGGCTGCATGGCGAGGTGGACCAATCTTGATGCAAACCGTTGGTGGCGTGCTAGGTTCCACCATCATGTAAGGGAGGGGAAAACCATGAAGCGGCCGCTCGAACCCTCGGTAGAAGGGCGCGAACGCATCGTCGGCATAACCGACGGCGTCTTCGCCATCGCGCTCACCTTGATCGTGCTGGAGATCAGGGTGCCGGCGCATGAAGCAGTGCATTCGGAAAGCGAATTGCTCATAGCGATCCTCGCGCTGGCGCCGCGCTTCCTGACCTATGCGCTGAGCTTCCTGACGCTGACCATCTTCTGGTTCGGCCAGCAGGCGCAGCATGGCCTGATCGCGAAGTCGGACCGCAGGCTCGCGACACTCAACCTATGCTTTCTCGCTTTCATCGCGCTGCTGCCCTTCTCGACCGACCTTCTTGCCGATTTCCTTGAGTTCAGGATCGCGGTCGTCGTCTACTGGCTGAACCTGCTGATGCTGGGCGCAACGTTGTTCGCGAGTTGGTGGTATGCCGACAGGAACGGCATGATCGCCGAGGACGTGGATGCTGAAACGCTGCGCACAGTCTACGATCGTATCGTCAAGGCGCAGGCACTGTGGGCGGTCGGCGCAGCGCTGTGCCTGATCACGCCGCTGCTCAGCATAGGCTTCATCCTGCTGATGCAGCTCATCTATGCCGCAGCGCCGCGCACCTCACTGCTGCGTAAACTCATCGGTTGAGGTCCCGCCGACTTCCACGATTGTTGGTCCGCCGACGAATTCCACAGTGACGCCCGGCGACACCAGCTTGGCGAGTTCGCGCGCATCCCAATTGGTCAGTCGCACGCAGCCATGGCTCTCGGTCTTGCCGATCTTGGAGGGTTCGGGCGTGCCGTGGATGCCGTAGGTCGGCTTGTCGAGCGCGATCCACACCGAGCCGACCGGGCCGTTCGGGCCTGGCGGGACGGTCAGGATCTTGTCGTTCTGGCCCTGCTTGAAATTGATATTGGGATTGTAGGTGTAGTTCGGGTCGAGCGCGATGCGCGACACGGCATGAATGCCGGTCGGCGAAGGCGTGTCGGCCGATCCGATCGTGGCCGGATAGGCCGCGACCAGCTTGCCGCCGGCGTCATAGGCGTAGACTTCCTTCTTGGTCTTGTCGGCGACGATGCGCGCCACCGGCGTCGACACCAGCTTGCCGAAATTAGCGACCTTGATCATGGTGCCGGGGCGATTGAAGTCGATCCCCTTGTTGATCGACTTCAGATAGTTCTCATCCATGTGGAAGCGTTCGCCCAGCGCCTCGGTGACCGAGGTGTAGCACATGCAGTCGAGCCTGGCCTTCTGGCTGTAGTCCTCCGGGATCGAGGCGACATAGGGGCCTGCCACATCTTCCGGCGTGATCGTATAGGAGGCAAAGGCGTCGCCGCCGGACTGGGCAAGTGCCGCCTGGATGCCGACGGCATCGGTCGATTTCAGATTGGTGCCGTTTATCTCATTGTAGGCGGCCAGCGCCTTGTCGACATTCGAGCCGAAGCGCCCGTCGATCACGCCCGGCGAAGCGCCGCCGCGGTCGAGCAGCACCTGCAGCGCGGCAACGTCTTGGCGCACGCCGAGCGAAAGCGATGGATCGACGGTCGCCTTGCCGCCTGTGTTCGGCGGTGGCAATGACGCATCCGGATTGGTCTGCAGCACTTCGCCCTGGCCCGGCTGCTCCGGATCGATCGATGCCTCGCTCAGCGGCTGGCGCTTGATTGTGTTCGGCGCCTCCGGATAGGTGGTCGCGGAACCTTCATCATTATTGGACGGCGCTGGCGGATAGGCATCGACGGAATTGTCGTCGCCGTTCGGGTCATATTCGTCGACCGGCGGCGGGATGACCCGGCCATTCTCCTCCAACTGCCGGCGGCGGAAGCGAGCCATGTCCTCCGGATTGTCGAGATAATAGCGGTCATTGTCTTCGGCCGGCGCGCGGCCGAGTTCCTGCATGCGCATCTGCCGGCGCAGCGCGCGGCGGTCGAGCCTGCTCCCCGGGGGCTGGATGGCGATCACCTTGCCGGTGTCGGCATCGACCAGCACCCGGTTGCCCCTGGCGTCGTAATAGATATCGATATTGCCTTCCTGCGCCAGGATCAGCGAGCCGCGCTCCGCGGGCAGTGCCGCCTGCGGCGCACCGTCCACACTCGGCGTTGCGAACGCACTGGAAGACACCGGCCCGGCCGCGAGTGCCGAAAGGGTAAAAATCAAGCGCAGCATGGCGGTCGAGCTCTCCGGTCCACTGGGGTCCCTGCGGGCGAACCCTTCGCCAGCAAACCAGTTGCCAAAACTAAAGTTCCAACATGAACCGGGCATGAAGATGGCGTCTTTCCGGTGCCTTGAGGAATATCAGCCAATGCAGGTCGCGCAAACGTGTGCAGCGGTTTTGCGAGAACGACATGCATAGAATCCTTAGGTCGCGGCAAGCCCCAATTCCTTGCGTGCCTGTCTGGTCAGCTTGAGGACGACCAGGCGATGGCTCTCGCGCAGATAGTCCTCGAGCGCCGCATCATCCACGCTTTGGCTTGTCTGACGCTGGATCCATTTCATGCCGCGCGAGGCGAGATAGGGCGCCGGCCGGCAGCCCGGCTGATCCTTCAGCACGTCATAGGCCATCTCGGAACATTTGAAGGTGACGAACAGCCGACCGCTGTCGTTCCAGCCGCCAATGGCGAATACCTTGCCGCCGACCTTCCAGACATGAGCGCCACCCCACTGCACCACATGCGTCGTCGCGGGCAGCGACGCGCAGAAGCCGTTATAGTCGTCGAGCTTCAACGAAGTCCCCCAGCCATTGCGAATCGACACCCGATTATGCGCGGTCGCCCAAAATAGCAAAGCGCGTCGCACCGGTACGGCGCGACGCGCTTGCGTTCATTCCAATTGCCGAGATCAGGCGGCGGCTTCCGTCGCCACCACGGTCGGTTGCGAGCGGAAGTTCAGCCGATCGGAACCCGCGGTGACCTTGACGGTCGAGCCGTCGAGGATTTCGCCGAGCAGGATCTTCTCCGCCAGCGGATCCTGCAGTTCCTTCTGCATCACCCGCTTCAGTGGCCTGGCGCCATAGGCCGGATCGTAGCCCTTCGAAGCCAGCCACTCGATCGCGTCATGATCCAGCGACAGTGCGATCTTGCGGTCGACAAGCAGGTTCTCCAGCCGCTTGAGCTGGATCTCGACGATGCGGTCCATATCCTGCCGGCGCAGCCGGTGGAACAGGATCACCTCGTCGACGCGGTTGAGAAACTCCGGCCGGAACGAGGCTTTCACCACGGCCATCACCTCGTCGCGCACGGCGTCGACATCCTGGTCGTCGTTGAGACCGACCAGGTATTCGGCGCCGAGGTTCGACGTCATGATGATCAACGTGTTTCGGAAATCGACCGTGCGGCCCTGGCCATCGGTCAGGCGGCCGTCGTCGAGCACCTGTAAGAGCACGTTGAACACATCCGGATGCGCCTTCTCGATCTCGTCGAACAGCACGACCTGGTAGGGCCGGCGCCGCACCGCTTCGGTGAGCGCGCCGCCTTCCTCATAGCCGACATAGCCGGGAGGCGCGCCGATCAGCCGGGCGACCGAGTGCTTCTCCATGAACTCCGACATGTCGATGCGCACCAGCGCCGTCTCGTCGTCGAACAGGAAGTTCGCCAGCGCCTTGGTGAGTTCGGTCTTGCCGACGCCGGTCGGCCCGAGGAACATGAACGAGCCGATCGGCCGGTTCGGATCCTGCAGCCCGGCGCGGGCGCGCCGCACTGCCTTGGACACCGCCTGCACGGCCTCGCCCTGGCCGACGACGCGCTTGCCGATCTCGTCTTCCATGCGCAGCAGCTTCTCGCGCTCACCTTCCAGCATCTTGTCGACCGGAATGCCGGTCCAGCGCGACACGATATGGGCAACGTGGTCAGGTGTGACCACCTCTTCCACCATGCCGGCCTTGCCGTCCTGGGCTTCGGCTTCCTTGAGCTTCTTCTCCAACTCCGGGATCTTGCCATAGGCAAGCTCGCCGGCGCGCTGGAACTCGCCCTTGCGCTGGGCAATCGCCAGTTCGTTACGCGTTTCGTCGAGCTGCTTCTTCAGATCGGCGGCAAGGCCGAGCTTCTGCTTTTCGGCCTGCCACTTCGTGGTCAGCTCGGTCGATTCTTCCTCGAGACCGGCGAGTTCCTTCTCCAGCCGGGCAAGCCGGTCCTTCGAGGCCTCGTCCTTCTCGACCTTCAGCGCCTCGCGCTCGATCTTGAGCTGCATGATCCGGCGGTCGATCTCGTCCAGTGCCTCGGGCTTGGAATCGACCTGCATCCTCAGCCGCGAAGCAGCCTCGTCGACAAGGTCGATCGCCTTGTCCGGCAGGAAGCGGTCGGCGATGTAGCGGTTGGACAGCGTCGCCGCCGACACCAAAGCTGAGTCCGAGATGCGCACCTTGTGGTGCTGCTCGTATTTCTCCTTCAGGCCGCGCAGGATCGAAACCGTGTCTTCCACGGTCGGCTCGTCGACGAAGACAGGCTGGAAGCGGCGGGCAAGCGCCGGATCCTTTTCGACATGCTTGCGGTATTCGTCGAGCGTGGTCGCGCCGACGCAGTGCAGCTCGCCGCGCGCCAGCGCCGGCTTCAACAGGTTCGACGCGTCCATCGCGCCGTCCGCCTTGCCGGCGCCCACCAGCGTGTGCATCTCGTCGATGAACAGGATGATGTTGCCGTTGGCCGACGTGACTTCGTTGAGCACGGCCTTCAGCCGCTCCTCGAACTCACCGCGATATTTGGCGCCGGCGATCAGCGCACCCATGTCGAGCGCCATCAACTGCTTGTCCTTCAGCGATTCCGGCACGTCGCCATTGACGATGCGCAGCGCCAGGCCCTCGGCGATCGCCGTCTTGCCGACGCCGGGCTCGCCGATCAGCACGGGGTTGTTCTTGGTGCGCCGCGACAGCACCTGGATGGTGCGGCGGATCTCGTCGTCGCGGCCGATGACTGGATCGAGCTTGCCGGCGCGGGCGTCCGCCGTGAGGTCGCGCGCGTATTTCTTCAGCGCGTCATAGCCCTGCTCGGCACTGGCCGAATCTGCCGTGCGGCCCTTGCGGACGTCGTTGATGGCCTGGTTGAGCGCCTGCGCGGTGACACCAGCCTTGGACAGGACGTCGGCGGTCTTCGCCGACTTCTCCATGACGAGCGCCTGCAGCAGCCGCTCGACGGTGACGAAACTGTCGCCGGCCTTCTTGGCCAGGTCCTCGGCGGTCGAAAACACCTTGGCGAGCGGCTGGGCAAGATAGAGTTGCCCATTGCCGCCTTCGACCTTGGGCATGGCTTCGAGCGCAGCCTCGACGCCGAGCTTGGCGTCGCGGGCGTTGCCGCCGGCACGCTCGATCAGGGACGCGGCAAGGCCCTCGTCATCGTCGACGAGCACCTTAAGCATATGTTCGGGGGTGAATTGCTGATGGTTGCGCGAGAGCGCCATGGTCTGCGCGGACTGGATGAAGCCGCGCACGCGCTCCGAGTATTTTTCAAGATTCATTCTCTTGTCTCCTTCCATCACCAGCCCGCTTTGCGGCACCGGATCAGATTGCGGTGACGGACCCGCCCATAAGAGCCGAGCCCTGTTTCCTGGCGAGATATGGTGTATGGGCCACGGTCCCTCAAGACGCCTTGATGTCGATCAAAGCAGAATATTCCAGGCGCGCGCGAACGAAAAACGGCGGAGAATGCTCTCCGCCGTCCGCAATGCCTGAAATGGCGTCTGGATCAGTTGTTCGCGTCGGCGGCCACGGGCTCGCTCGGAGCCACGCCTTCGCTGGCGACCGGCGCCGGCTCGCTGGCGGCAGGCCTCGCCTCGTCGACGGGCTTGGCGCCGGCCTCATCGCCATTGCTCATCGCGTTGCGCGCTTCGCCTGAATTTTCGGAACTTGAACCTTCGGGGTTTGCGCCCTCCGACTGCTCGCCATTGCTGGCCTGGTCGGCATAGCCGCCGCGCGGGCGGCGCGGACGCCGCGGCCGGCGAGCGCCATTGTCGATGGCGGCTTCGTTGAGCTCGGCCTGGGCGGCAAGCGCTGCCGGCGAGAAACTGTCGAATTGCGGCGCGGCCTGCTCGGCCTGCGGCCCGGCTTCGCCGGCGGCCTCGGGCTGCGCCTGCGCGTCGTTGCGGCGATTCTGGTCGAACTGCTGGCCGCCTTGCTCGCCGCGCTGGCCGTTTTCGCCACGCTGACCGTTCTGGCCATATTGGCCGTAGCCGCCGTTGCGGCGGTCACGGTGCCGGTCGCGGCCATTGTTGTCGCGGTTGTCGCGCTGGTTGTTGTCGCGACGGTTGTTGTTGTCGCGGCCGTTTTCCTGGTTGTAGGCGAGTTCGGCCGGCGTGCCTTCGATTACCGGCTGCGGCCCGGAGCCATGCGCCGCACCAGGCGCCTCGGCGCCATTGCCGCCGGAGTTGACGGCATTGTCGAACTCGTCGCGATCCTCATCGAGATCGTCGTCGAAATCGTCGCGGTTCTGCTGGGCGTTCTGGATCGGCATCTGCGCCTGCGCGGCGGCAATGATGCGATTGTAGTGTTCGGCGTGCTGGAGGTAGTTCTCCGCCATCACCCTGTCGCCGGAGCTCTGCGCGTCACGGGCGAGTGTGGCATATTTCTCGGCGATCTGTTGAGCCGATCCGCGAATCTTCACGTCCGGGCCGTTGCTCTCGTAAGTGCGGGTCAGGGGATTGGGCCCCTTGCGGTTGTTGTTGCCACCGCCGCCGCCATTGTTGTTGCGACCGCGCATGCGCCTGTTCTGCTGTTGTGGCCTCATTAGACTCTCTTCATAGTGAAATTTTCGAAAAACTCTTCACGAACGGAGGCGCTCATGCAGCCAGCCGTTTCGTTTCTTCACCGGCGTTCGCCCGCATCAATTGCGTTGGCGCCACGTGCCATCCTGTTCCGGTTACATCACTTGCCGGACGATTCCCGCACGAAGCTTGGGCGTCGTTTGCGCAAGAAGGCAGCTATTTCCAAGGAAAACCGAATCGCTGGGAGCACTGCCTGCTTCGTCTCATCCGGTTGAGCCGGACCCTAACTGCATTCCCCGATGTTGCCAAGCGGTTTTTTCGCACTGCATCAGGGCTTTCAACGCTCGAACACCAGAACTCTGTCGTTGCCGCCGAGGTCGCTGTGGACTCCGACAAGCCGGTAGCCGGCTGCGGCGAATATCCCGGTGACCTCGTCTTTCTGCGTGTGGCCGATCTCGACCGCTACCTTGCCTTGTGTTTCCAGAAATCCTGCCGCCTCGGCGACGATGACCCTATAGGGGTCCAAACCATCCACACCGCCATCAAGGGCCCGGTGCGGGTCGAAATCGCGGACCTCGTCCTGCAGATTTCCAATCTCTCGACTGGGTATATAGGGAGGGTTCGAGGCAATTACATGGTAGCGGCCCGAAACTTTTTCGAACCAGTTGGAATGCAAGGCTTTGAACCGCCCGTCGAGCCCCAGGTTCCGGGCGTTTCCGGCTGCCGTCGCCAATGCGTCGGGCGAAATGTCTACGCCTGTCGCGGTGGCCACCGGGACGGCGCTGAGCAGCGGCAGCGCGATGGCGCCGGTGCCGGTGCCGAGATCGAGAATGCGGCATTCGCCCTGCCTTTCGGCGATTGTCCTGACGAAGGGTAGGACCGCGTCGACCAATGTCTCGGTGTCCGGCCGCGGCTCCAGCGTCTCCGGCGAGAGCGACAGGCGCAGGCCGTAGAATTCGCGGTAGCCGAGGATGCGGTGCACCGGCTCGCCTGCGACGCGACGCCTCAGGGCCAATTCGATGGCCGGAAGCGCCGCGTCGCCCACTTGTTGTCCCGGTTCGGCAATGGCCTGGGTGCGGGTCGTGCCGGAGAAATGTTCGACGATCAACCGCGAATCGAGCGCGGGATCGGCAATGCCGGCGGCGGCCAGGCGCTCGCGCGCTGCCTTGAGCAGCGGTCCGAGCGCGGCGGGTAGAGGATCAGCCATCCAGGCTCATATCGGCAAGCAGCTTCGACTGGTGGTCGGCGATCAGCGCGTCGACCACCTCGTCGAGTTCGCCCATCATCACCCGGTCGAGCTTGTAGAGCGTGAGGTTGATGCGGTGGTCGGTGACGCGCCCCTGCGGGAAATTATAGGTGCGGATGCGCTCCGAACGGTCGCCCGAGCCGACCTGCGATTTGCGCGATTCCGAGCGTTCTTCGTCGGCCCGGCTGCGTTCGAGGTCATAGAGCCGGGCGCGCAGGATCTGCATGGCCTTTGCCCGGTTCTGGTGCTGCGACTTCTCCGCCTGCACCACCATGATCCCGGTCGGCAGATGCGTGATGCGGACCGCCGAGTCGGTGGTGTTGACGTGCTGGCCGCCAGAACCCGAGGCGCGCATCGTGTCGATGCGGATGTCTTCGGCGCGGATTTCGATGTCGACCTCTTCGGCTTCCGGCAATACGGCAACCGTGGCGGCTGACGTGTGGATGCGTCCGCTGGCCTCGGTCGCCGGCACGCGCTGCACCCGATGCACGCCGGACTCGAATTTGAGATGGGCAAAGACGCCCCTGCCTGAAACAGTGGCGATGATTTCCTTGAAGCCGCCGGCATCGCCGTCGCTGGCCGACACCGTTTCGAACCGCCAGCCACGTTCGGCGGCATAGCGCTCATACATGCGAAACAGGTCGCCCGCGAACAGCGCCGCCTCGTCGCCGCCGGTGCCGGCGCGGATTTCCAGGATGGCGTTCCTTTCGTCGGCCGCGTCCTTGGGCAGAAGCAGGATCTGGATGTCCTTCCGCAGCGCCTCGATGCGCTCCTCGACCGCCGGCAGGTCGGCCTCGGCCAGCGCCCGCATGTCGGCGTCGGTCGCCTTGTCGGCGAGCATCGCCTCGAGGTCCGCCTGCTCCTGCTCGGCGGCGCGCAAGGCCCGGATCTTGCCTACCATTTCCTGGATGTCGGCATATTCGGAGGCCATCTTCACATAGGCATCGGCTGCAGGTCCGGCCGCCATCTGCGCTTCGAGCATGTCGAAACGCTTGACGACTTGATCCATACGGTCGCGGGGCAGGTTGATCATGGTCTTGGTACTTCGATGGGATTCACGTCAGGGCGAGTCGAAAATGGCGAGTTTCGAGAACCGGAGCGGAATGTACATTTAGGTACATGAGCACCGGAAGCGCAGAAAATCACCATTTGCAGACCGCCCTCACGTGAATCTAGAGCGGAATCGAGCGGTCGTCGGCAAAGGCCTGCAGGAGAGCCCGCATCGGCAATTTCTGGCTTGGCGCCATCAGATTGTCGTTGAAGAAGCCTTCCAGCTCCTGCAGCGGCAGTTCGGTGAGCATCGCCTTCACCGGGCCGATCGATGCCGGCGACATCGAGATCGAGCGGAAGCCGAGGCCGATCAGCGCCATGGCCGATATGGGCTTTCCGGCGAGCTCGCCGCACAGCGTCACCGGCGTATGGTTGCGCGCGCCGGCGTCGGCGATCATCTTCAGCACGCGCAGGAACGGCGTCGACAGATTGTCGAAGCGGTCGGCAAGCTGGGTGTTGCCGCGATCGACGGCCATGACGAACTGGAACAGGTCGTTGGAGCCGACCGAGACGAAATCCACCGCCTTCATCAATTCGTCGAGCTGGAACAGGAGCGACGGCACTTCCAGCATCGCGCCGAGCTTGAGGCTGGTGGGCAGATGATGGGCAAAGCGCGACAAATGCCGGACCTCGCGGTCGATGATCTCGCGCGCCTGCGCGATTTCCGACAGCTCGGTCACCATCGGCAGCATCAGCTTCAGTTCGCGGCCGCCGCTGGCCTTGAGCAGCGCCCGGATCTGCGTCCGCAGCAGCCCGGGACGATCAAGCGTCAGCCGGATCGCCCGCCAGCCGAGCGCCGGGTTCTCTTCCTGGATGGCGCCCTTGAAATAGGGCAGCACCTTGTCGCCGCCGATGTCGATGGTGCGGAAGGTGACCGGCTTGCCGCGCGCGGCGTCGAGCACGTCGCGGTAAAGCCGCTCCTGCGCCTCGGCGCGCGGAAAGGTCGAGGCGACCATGAACTGCAATTCGGTGCGAAACAGGCCGATGCCGGCGGCGCCCGACTCGGTCAGCTGCGGCAGATCGACGGCAAGGCCCGCATTCATCAGGAGATCGACCGCAACCCCGTCCTTGGTCACGGACGGCTTCTTCCGCAGTTCGCGATAGACTTCCTGCCGCCGCGCCCGGAAGCGGACCTTCTCGGCATAGGCGGCCTCCAGGTCCGATTGCGGCCTGAGATGGATGGTGCCTTCCTCGCCGTCGACGATGATGGCGTCGCCGTTTTCCGCCATGGAAACGGCGCCCTTCACCTGTCCGGCGACCGGGATGCCCATGGCGCGCGCGACGATGACGACATGGCTGGTCGCGGCACCATCCTCAAGCACCAGGCCGCGCAGCTTGTCGCGCGGATAGTCGAGCAGCTCGGCCGCGCCCATCGAGCGGGCGATCAGGATGGCGTCCTTGGGCAGCGAGGCCGCGACGTCCTCCGGACCGCGCCCCATCAGCTGGCGTAACAGCCGGTTGGCGAGATCGTCGAAATCGCTCATCCGTTCGCGCAGATACGGGTCGGTCATGTGCAGCATGCGCGCGCGCATGTCGCTCTGCACCTTTTCGACCGCCGCCTCCGCCGTCAGGCCGTTGCGGATCGCCTCTTCCAGCCGCCGCACCCAGCCGCGGTCGTTGGCGAACATGCGGTAGGCCTCGAGCACCTCGCGATGCTCGCCCTCGAAGGCAACGTCGCGGCGCTCCAGCATGTCGTCGATCGACAGCCTCAGCGAGCCCAGCGAACGGTCGAGGCGACGCACCTCCTCCTCGCTGTCTTCGTTGAACAGATTGGTGACGACGATGCGCGGCTCGTGCAGCACGACATGGCCGAGCCCGACGCCGTCATTGAAGGAAAGGCCGGTGAAGCTCACCGGACGGCTGAGGTCGAGCTCCAGCCCCGGCTTGGTCAGGCGGGCGAGATCGCCGGTGGCAATCATCTCGGCGATCACCATCGCCGTCGTTTCCAGCGCCTCGACCTCGTCGTCGCGATAGTGGCGCATGGTCTTGTTCTGCACCACCAGCACGCCCAGCGTGCGCCCTGCCCTCAGCACCGGCACGCCGAGGAAGGAGTTGTAGATCTCTTCGCCCGTTTCCGGCAGGTAGGCGAATGCCGGGTGTTCCTGCGCGTTGGAAAGGTTGAGAGGCCGCGCGCTGGCGGCGATCGTGCCGACCAGGCCCTGTCCGAGCCTGAGCTGCGCCAGGTGAACGGCGTTCGGGTTCAGACCCTCGGTGGCGTAGAGTTCGAGCACCGAGTCGGCGCGCAGCACATAGAGCGAGCAGACTTCGGCAACCATGTTGGAGGCAATGTCGCGCACGATGCGGTCGAGCCGCTCCTGCGGCTCCAGCGGCTCCTGCATGAGCTCGCGAAGCCGTTTGAGCAGAACGCGCGGGCCACTGGCCGTATCACGCATCGCGGCTTGTTCTCCAATGGGTATTTCGCCCGCCGCAGTTTCTCCCGCGGCCGGCGATCACGCAACAACTGACTCAGTTCTTGCTATTGCTTATCCAGACCGTAGACGGAATGCAAAGTACGAACTGCAAGTTCCGTATAGGGACCGTCGATCAGTATCGAGATTTTGATCTCGGAAGTCGTGATGGCGCGGATGTTGATCGCCTTGTCCGCCAGCGCCTTGAAGGCGGTGGCGGCGACGCCCGCATGGCTGCGCATGCCGATGCCGATGACCGAGACCTTCGACATGCCGGCTTCCGACTGCACGACATCATAGCCGACTTCGGGCTTCAGCTTTTCCAGCACCGCAAGCGCCTTGTCGACGTCGCCGGAGGGCACGGTGAAGGTCATGTCGGTGAACTTGCCGTCCTCGGAGATGTTCTGGACGATCATGTCGACATTGATGTTGGCCTCGGCCAGCGGGCCGAATATGCCGGCGGCAACGCCTGGGCGGTCGCCGACGCGGCGCAGCGAAATCTGCGCTTCGTCCTTGGCGTAGGCAATTCCGGTGACGACCTGCTGTTCCACGATCTCTTCCTCGTCGCAAATGAGCGTTCCGGGCGGATTGAGCAAATCCCCCATTCCGGGCGCGTCGGGGTCGTCGAAGGACGACCGCACGAAGGTACGCACCCTGTGTACCATGGCAAGCTCGACCGAGCGCACCTGCAGCACCTTGGCGCCGAGCGAGGCCATTTCGAGCATTTCCTCGAAGGAAATCTTGGCCAGGCGACGGGCTTTCGGCTCGATGCGCGGGTCGGTGGTGTAGACACCGTCGACATCGGTATAGATGTCGCAGCGGTCGGCCTTGACCGCGGCGGCGATCGCCACCGCGCTGGTGTCGGAGCCGCCGCGGCCGAGCGTCGCGATGCGGTTGTCCGGTCCGATGCCCTGGAAGCCGGCGATCACCGCCACCTGGCCTTCGCCGAAGCGCTTGATCAGGAAGGCGCCGTCGATGTCGAGGATGCGCGCCGCGCCATGGGCGTTGTCGGTCTTGATCGGGATCTGCCAACCCTGCCAGGAGCGGGCGTGGATTCCCATGTTCTGCAGCGTGATCGCCAGAAGACCGGCGGTGACCTGCTCGCCCGAGGCAACCACGGCGTCATATTCGCGCGCGTCGTGCATCGGCGAGGCCTCGCGCGTCCAGCCGACCAGCTCGTTGGTCTTGCCGGCCATCGCCGAGACCACGACGGCAACCTCGTGGCCGGCATCGACCTCGCGTTTCACATGCCGCGCCACATTGCGGATGCGGGCGATGTCGGCGACCGATGTTCCGCCGAATTTCATCACGATACGCGCCATGGAAGCGAAATGCCTTTGACTGAAGCCGGCTCAGGGCCGGAACTGGAGAAAACGCTCGGGTGACCGAGCGCCGAAATGCGCGGCCTCCTTAGCCAAAACAGCAAGGCTTCGCAAGCGAGCGCGGCTATAGCGGGCCCGGCGCCGTTTATCCTGACGTATTCCTGTCGCCGGCCATGCCGTAAGACGGCCGAAACGCCCTTTGGAGATTCTCATGGCCGAGACCCTGGAAATCGTCACTTTCCGCCTCAAGCCCGGCACCGAAGCCGGCTTTGTCGCCAATAACGGGGTCATGAGCGGCTGGCTTACCCGGCAACCGGGCTTTCTCAGCCGCCATCTCGGCAGGCGCGAGGACGGTACCTGGGTGGATGTCGTGCGCTGGCAAAGCGTGGAACAGGCCCGGGCGGCGGCGGATCGTATCATGGCCGAGATTGGCGACAGCGAAGCGTTGCAGGCTATCGAGCCGGCCAGTGTCGACATGAACCATGCGACGATCGAGCTTTCTCGCTAGGCTGAGCTATCCTCGACGCCTGGTGAAGATATGGACGGTTGGCAACCGGGTGACAGCAGCCGAAAAAACCTGCCTTGACTTTCTTAGGCTGGGACCCGAGTTCTTGGCGTTCGAGGAGACCCGCCATGCCAGAGCCCCGCCGATCGACCATCGATGCCGGAGAAGTCGAGCGCTTCTCCGCCCTTGCCGCCGAATGGTGGAATCCGAACGGCAAGTTCCGTCCGCTGCACAAGTTCAATCCGGTGCGGCTTGCCTATATCCGCGACCAGGTGGCGGCACGCTTTGGCCGCGATCCGCGCGCGGCACGGCCTTTCGAGGGTCTGCGCTTCCTCGACATCGGTTGCGGCGGCGGTTTGCTGTGCGAGCCGATGGCCCGGCTTGGCGCCGAAGTGGTCGGCGCCGACGCTTCCGCCACCAACATCGAAGTAGCGAAGCTGCATGCGGCGGAAGCCGGCGTCAGCATCGACTATCGCGCCACGACGGCGGAGGCTCTCGCCGATGCCGGCGAAACCTTCGATGTCATCCTGAACATGGAAGTGGTCGAGCATGTCGCAGATGTCGACCTGTTCGTCGCCAAATGCGGCCAGATGGTCCGCCCCGGCGGCGTCATGTTCGTCGCCACCATCAACCGCACGCTGAAGGCGCTCGGGCTTGCCATCATCGGCGCCGAATATGTGCTGCGCTGGCTGCCGCGCGGCACGCATCAGTTCGGCAAGCTGGTGCGGCCGGAGGAGCTTGGCAAGGCGCTGGGCGCCGCCGGCCTCACGGTGATCGACCGCACGGGCGTCATCTATCATCCGCTGGCCGACCGCTGGCAGCGCTCGAAGGACATGGACGTCAACTACATGGTGCTGGCCGAGAAAGCTTCCGTGTGATCCCGACAGACCCTCAAGCCTCCAATGGTCTGTAGCCACCCCGCCAGTAGATCAGCGCCTGGCGCGCGCAGCCTTTCCTTCTCGGCACGTTAGCGGCCAACTGCTCCGGCGGCATGACCGCCACCAAAGTCGCCGCTACGGGGGCGCCGAATGGACGACGCTGATGACCGGCATCTACGAGCAGGCGGCGCGCGCCGCCGCCACCCATCGCCGCCGCCATCCGCGGCCTGAACCCGCCGACAGCAGGACGACTAGGGCAATTCCAGGAAAAGTGTGAGCGGTTAGGCTCGGCGACTTCGCCGGTCCGGAATTGCATCAAAACAACGAGACAAAGCGGTTCGCCGTTTCAGTGAAACGGTGAAACGCCCTAGCTGCGGGACGACACCGGCTCGATCCGAACAGGCGCAGGCACACCGGTCCGGCTTTGCGCCTTGGTCGTGATGAAAACGCCGGCGGTGATGATGGCCGCACCCAGCCAGGTCAGAAGCTGGTAGTGTTCGCCGAGGAAGAGCGTGCCGGCGAACAGGCCGACGGCCGCCGCCACATAGCCGATCTGGCTGAGGTAGACTGGGCCGCCGACCGCCTGCAGGCGGAAGAAGAAGACAAACATCGCCGAGGCCGAGGCCACCTGTCCGACCACCACCAGCGGCACGCCTGCGAGCGGAGCGAAGGCCTGGCAGCCGAAAAGGGCGAGAATGCCGGCAAGAAGCAGCGTCGCCGATGCGAGGTGGCTGCCGACGGCGAGCTCGATCGGCCCGGTGCCCTGCGGCCAGTCGACGGTGCGGTAGATATTGCCGGCGGCAAGGCTGACGGGAATGAAGAGCCCGATCGCCACCCAGAAATAATCGGCCGGCTGGCCGGCCTCGCCGCGGGTAAGCGCGACCATCGCCGCGCCGACGAAGCCGACGGCGATGCCGATGACGCCGAGCAGATTGGGACGCCGGACACCGAGCAGGATCGAGAACACCAGCGTGATCACCGGCGACAGCGTGAACATGATGCCGGTGTAGCCGGCGCCGAGATGCGGCATGGCCGAAAACATCAAGAGGTTGGGAATGGCATAGGAGATCGCGGCGGTGACGAAGAAATAACGCAGCTTGTGCGGCGTCAGCCGGATGCGCTCGCCGCGCAGCAGAAGCGCCAAGAGCAGCACGCCGCCGGCGCCCAGCGAAATGACGAAGGCCCAGACCATGGCCGGCACGCCCCCGGCGGTCGCCAGCTTGCCGAACGGCAGCGTCATGCCGAGCAGCCCGCCCGTCACCACCAGAAGGCCAATTGCCGAATCCCAGAGAACTTTCATCGGGCTGTCCTGTCGCTGCGTGACCGCTTGGCCGCCGGTTCATCTTACGGTAAGATAGCGTAAAGATTCTTGATGTCAAGATACTTTGCGGTGAGCGATATGGATCGAGCAGGCAGGGCCATGGAACAATGGCGGCGGGAACGTCCGGATCTAGACGTGTCGCCGATGGGCGTCATCGGGCGCTTGAACGAGGCTTCGGCGCTGATCGCACGCGACCGCCTGGCGCCTGTCTTCGCCCGCTTCGGGCTGCAATCCGGCGAATTCGATGTTCTGGCGACGTTGCGCCGGTCGGGCTCGCCTTACGCGCTGACGCCGACCGAGCTCTATGAGGCGACGATGGTGACGTCGGGCGCCATGACCGCCCGCCTCGACCGTCTGGAGAAGGCGGGCCTGACCCGGCGCGCGCCGCACCCCAGCGACCGGCGCGGCGTTGTCGTTCAGCTCACCGATAAAGGCCGCGAGCTCATCGACGAGGCGCTCACCGCCCACGTCGCCAACGAGCATGAAATCCTCGCCGGCCTGACGCGCGAGGACAAGGAAACACTGGCGAAACTGCTGGAAAAACTGATCGTCAGCCTTTGACCGGAAGCAATTCCAGGAGAAGTGAGGCGGCGCACACCCTCTTCCCGGAATTGCTCCAACGATGGGCTGCAAGCTCCAGCCGGTCGGCCATCCATGGCCCATCAGCCGGTTGCGCGCCGCGCAACCCGTCGCCTGTGTTGCCATCGCCGATACGATACCATCAGACTGACGAGCCAAACCGGCATGTTGAGGTAGAGAAGCGCATCCCGCAGGCCGTCAAGGTGGCGCTCCCTCATAGCCTTGTCCGAGAAATCCGGCATCGCTTCAAGATTCGCTTCGGCTCGCTGAGCCGCATCCGCTCCTATCGGCAACCTCGCCGCAAAGGCGATCTCCCGACGCAGACAGACCCGCTCGACGCGATCCCTGATCTCTTCTTCGTAACCGATTCCGCATCGCATCAGTCGCGCATGCGTGGCTTCGTGGACGATGGTGGACGCGACGTGCTCAGCCGTCCTTGCGTCATCGATGAGGTAGCGTTCATCCAGTTCACAAGCCTTCGACGCCTCTGCCCACTGAGCCACCGAGGCCGGAAGGACCGTGACCAAAATCTGCCCGACGTCGCGCAGCAAGCGCCTGTATCGCACGGGGTCGAAATCCCGAATGAGCCCAAGCGCCTCGACTATCTTGTCCGTGCCCTTATCGCCGACGATTTTCAGGCCATCGACGGTCAGTTTGCGACTGAGTTTGACGGCTCCTTGCCGCGCCAGGCGATCGACGAACGAACGCATATCACGCTGCGGCTCGGCCGCTTTCTTTTGGCGCAAGGTTTCTGTGGAACTCAGTTCCGGTCCTCCGGAAAGCCGGGGATCGGCATGAACTCGACGCCGTCCTCGACGAGGCTTTGCGCCTCTTCCGGCGTCGCTTCGCCATAGATGCCGCGCGCGTCGGTCTCGCCGAAATGGATCTTGCGTGCTTCCTCGGCGAACTTGTCGCCGACATAGTCGGCATTCTCGCGCACCTTCTCGGCCAGCGCCTTCAGCTGCGCCAGCGCCTGCTTCTGCGCCTCGCCCATGGCCAAAGCGACTTTCTCCTGTTTGCGGGACGTCGAGACCGCCGGCGCCATCAGCGCCTTCTCGACCTTGTGCGAGCCGCAGTTCGGGCAATCGACGAAGCCGCGCTTCTTCTGGGTGTCGAAGTCGTCATTGCCGCGGAACCACGCCTCGAATTCGTGCTCGTGCTCGCAGATCAGGGAAAAACGGATCAAGAGGCCGCACCCCTGAGGCGCGGCGCCTCGCTTGTCCCGGCGTTGACGGTGAAGTCCCGCGCGTTCTTCAGATTGGGGATCTTGCGGCGCGCGGCGAGCGACTGCGCTGGGTCGATCTCGGCAACGATCCCGGCGGGCTCGTTATGCGCGGCCTCGGCGATGATGCGTCCCCACGGATCGACGATCAGCGAATGGCCATAGGTCTCGCGGCCATCCTCATGCAGGCCACCCTGCGCGGCGGCGATGACGTAGGCGCCGTTCTCGATGGCGCGGGCGCGCAGCAGCACATGCCAATGCGCCTCGCCGGTCTGGCGCGTGAACGCGGCGGGCACCGTCAGAACCTCGGCCCCGGCCATCGCCTCGGCGCGAAACAGCTGCGGGAAGCGCAGGTCGTAGCAGACGGCAAAGCCCAGCCTCGTCCCGTTGACATCGGTCACCACCGCTTCCGTTCCCGGCTCGTAGGCAGCGGATTCGCGCCAGCTTTCGCCATTGTCGAGGTCGACATCGAACATATGGATCTTGTCATAGCCGGCGACCACGGCGCCGTCGGGCGCAAACAGGAAGGCGCGGTTGGCGAGCTTGCCGTCGGCGCGGCGGATTGCCGTCGAGCCGACATGCAGGTGGATGCCGAGCTCCTTCGCCAAGCGGCGCGCCGTGGCGACGACGATGTCCTTGTCCTCGGTGGTAAAGGCGGCCGCGCCCGCTTCCTTGTCGCGCACCAGCGCGCCGGTCATTTCCGGCGTCTGGACGTAGGTCGCGCCCTGGCCGGCGGCCTGGCGGACCAAAATCTCCATGTCGGCGGCGTTGCGCTCCGGGCTGGTGCCTGAACGCATCTGCACGGCGGCGGCCTTGAAAATACCCATGATCATCTCCCGTTGACGAGCATCGCGTCCAGCCGGCCCTGCGACTCCAGTTCGTGGAGGTCGTCACAGCCGCCGACATGCGTGCCGCCGATGAAAATCTGCGGAAAGGTGGTTCGCCCATGCGCCTTGGAAATCATTTCCTGGCGCAACTCCGGCGAGAACGAGGCATCGTGCTCGGTATAGGTTACGCCCTTGCGGTCGAGCAGCCGTTTGGCGGCATTGCAGTAACCGCACATCATGCGGGTATAGATCGTCACATCGACCATCGATCAGTCATCCTGCCAATGCATGTCCATCGCGCGGGAGGTGGGGGACAACGGCATGCATTAAATCCAACCCTATATAGTCGCGGACTCATCGGGCCGGAAGTCCCCCGGCAGGACGCGGGCGAAAGTGAGGATGTCGACCGATCCGGCGCCGCCCCGCTTCAGCGCCTTGGCGACCGCCCGCACCGTGGCGCCGGTGGTGTAGACATCGTCGACGACCAGCACCCGGCGGCTCGAGATTTCGATTTCGGCCTCCGGCGGCACGCGGAAAGCGGCGCGCACGTTTTCCTCGCGCTCATGCCGTTCGAGCCCGACCTGCTGGCGCGTCAGCTTCACGCGCCTGATCGCGGATGGCGAGAAAGGCAGCCCGCTGAGCTTTGAAACGGCCCGTCCGAGCTCGGCCGACTGGTTGAACTGGCGCCGGAAGAAGCGGCGCCAATGCAGCGGCACCGGCACGACCAGCTCGGCCTCCGCGATCAGCTCGGCGCCGGCGCGGATCATCCAGTTCGCCATCCAGGGCGCGAGGTCGGTGCGGTCCTGATATTTCAGCCCTTGCACCATCTGTCTCGCCACGCCCGAATAGACGACGGCAGCCCGCGCCCGCTCGAAGGGCGGCGGATCGGCGATCGCTTCCGCGGACAGGAACCCCTCGCCCATGTCGTGCGTGAAGGGCGTGCCCATCACCGGGCACCAAGGTTTCTCCAGCAGCCTCAGCTTCGGCCAGCAGGCGCCGCACAGCACGCCGGGCTGCGACACATGGCGGCGGCAGCCGGCGCAAACCGGCGGAAACAACAGCCGCGCCGGCCAGGTCAGCGCCTGCCGCGTCATATCCTGAACCGCGCTGGTCTTGATCTTGCGCACCGGATCGGCCACGTGATTGGAAACCCCGTGCCACCTTAACACCACTGCGGCACGCAGGGACAACAGGAAGCTTTTGATTGCAGCCCTTGATCGACACAGAGCTCTGGCTTGCGCGCAAGCGCCGCGCTCTTGTCCGTCCCGTCGAAGGCGCCGATTTCCTGATGCGGCGCGCGGCGGAAGATCTTGCCGACCGGCTGGACGCCGTCGAGCGCCGCTTCGGCAAGGCAGCCGCGCTGTTTTGTCAGACACCAGCGGCGGCGGAAGCGATCACCGGCAGCGGCAAGGTCGGCGAGATCGTGCGCGTCGAGATGGACGAGGCGCTTCTTGCGGGCGGCCCTGGCATTGTGGCGCCGCCTGAGACCGTGCCCATCGAGGAAGGCAGCCTCGATCTCGTCGTTTCCCTGCTCTCGCTGCACGCGATGAACGACATTCCCGGCGTGCTCGCGCAAATCCGCCGGGCGCTGAAACCGGACGGCCTGTTCCTCGGCGCCCTCGCCGGCGCCGGCACATTGGCGGAATTGCGCGAAAGCATGCTGGCGGCCGAGACCGAGCTCCACGGCGGCGCGAGCCCGCGCATCCTTCCTTTCACCGACGTCCGGGATGCCGGAGCGCTGTTGCAGCGCGCCGGCCTGGCGTTGCCGGTGGCCGATGTCGAAACGGTCGCGGTGCGCTACGACACGCTGTTCGATCTGGCTAGCGATCTGCGCGCCATGGGTGAAACCAGCGCGCTCGTCGATCGCAGCCGGCGGCCAGTAAGCAGGCGCTTGTTTGCCCGCGCCGCCGAAATCTACGCCGAACGGTTCTCGGACCCGGACGGCCGTATCCGTGCGAGCTTCTCGATCGTTTGGATGTCTGGCTGGGCACCGGATGCCTCGCAGCAAAAGCCGCTCAAGCCAGGATCGGCCAAGGTATCGCTGAAGGCGATCCTGGAGAACCCGCCGAAGAGCTGAGCCCGTCCGGCGAACCCTCTAATGAGCGAAGGCGTTGGCGAGCTTGCTGTTGTTGTCGGTGAACAGCCACACCAGCCCGTCGGCGGCCTGTTGGACCCCGGCGATGATGGCGAGCGACAACACCACGACGATCAGGCCATATTCGATGGCCGTGGCGCCTGTTTCGTCTTCAATGAATTGCTGCAGCAGGTTTTTCATGGTCATCGATCCCTCATGCAGGAATTCTAATGTCCGACCCGTTAAGAAAGGTTAACGGCAAAAGCTTAACAGCGAGTGAAACGCCGCCGTCTCGGAAAATCATTAACCATGTCAACACTCGCCGCTGCGGCTGCCGTCATTGCGGATGACGCAGACTGAACTGGGTAAGGGCTGCAGCACGCTGCGGCGCATCGTATATGTGGTGCGATGGCCGATCGATCCGGTCGCGCTCATGTCGAGCCCGCCGGCGAAGCCGTCGCGGGCGGTCTGCGGCCGGGTCTGGTTGTCGAGGAATGGCGTTGCGATCAGTGCCAGCGCCACCGCGGCCGAGCCGAAGAGCAGCGTGATGCGCAGGATGCCCATGCCGGCGTCCATCGCGCGAAAGCCTCGGTCGGGCCGGATCGAGTCCCAGTCTCTTTGAAGGCTCATGCCCGTGTTTCCCAGTCATGGACGATCTCGCCGCGCGAAACGGCTTCGCGCAATTTTCCACGTCGAGATAAATCTTCCATTAACGCTGGCTAAAGCAGCTTCAGGAAAAGCCAGAAACGCTCACCGTTTCCGGGAAACGGTAAGCAGCCACAAAGGCAGGCCGCCGCGAGATCACAAGAGGTCGATGAGGAACTGGATCAGCGGCGCGTCGGCCGGCGGCATCGGATAGTCGCGCATCTGCCGCGGCCGGACCCATTTCAGCCCTTGCCCTTCCCTGGCCTGCGGAATGCCGCGAAAGCGGCGGCAGACGTAGAGCGGCATCAGCAGATGGAAATCGTCATAGGAGTGGCTGGCGAAGGTGAGCGGCGCCAGGCACGGAATCTCGGTCTCGATGCCGAGTTCCTCATGCAGCTCGCGGACCAGGCATTCCTCCGGCGTCTCGCCGGGCTCGACCTTGCCGCCCGGAAACTCCCAGAGGCCCGCGAGTTGCTTGCCCTCGGGACGCCGAGCCAGTAGCACGCGCCTGTCGGTGTCGACCAGCGCGCAGGCGGCGACCAGCAGCAGGCGCTTTGGCCTGACCTCGCTCATGCGCCCGGCGGCCGTCGATAGTGGTAGCGATAGACTTCCTCGAAGCCGAGCGACCGGTAAAGCGCGAGCGCCGGCGCGTTGCCGGCCTCGACTTGCAGCCAGGCCTCGCGCGCGCCGCGCAGCCGCGCCCATTTGAGCGCGGAGAGAATCAGGTTGCGGCCGTGGCCCTTTTTGCGCGCCGACTTTTCGGTGGCGACCTCGAACAGCCCGGCAAGATCGCCGTCGTGAACGCAGATCAGCGTCGCCAGCGGCTCGTTGCCGTCCTCGAGCGCGAACAGCCCGGCTTCCGGCTGGATGGCGCCGATGACCTCGGACAGGCCGGGCCGCAGCGAGGCGTCCGAGCCGCCCGTCCTGAGCGAAGCGCCGATGAAGCGGCTGATGTCCTTGAGCGGGATCTGGTCCATGGCCGCGCCAAGCTCGACCTCTTTCAGCGGCAGCCGCATCACCAGCGATTCGTCGAACCTGTTCCATCCGGCCTTGTCGAGATGCCTGGACAGCACCTGCCCCGACAGCGGCGACATGCGGAAGGTCAGCGGCCGGCCATAGGCATCGAAGCGCCGTGCGGCGCGGCCGATGCGCTCCTCGATGGCGTGCGTGTCGCCGGGGTCGAGCGGGTTGACCGAGTTCAGGCGCTTGGCGGGGTGCCCGGCGGTAAGCCGCACCACCCAGGTCCCGTCATAGTGGACGGCCGCCGCCGGCCAGGCGCGAAAGCCCGCCGCCTCGTAGCGGCGCACGACCGCCAGAACGCTCGCCGGATGCCTGGACACCGGCGCCATCAGCTCCGGTAGTCGCCATTGATGGCGACATATTCCTTGGTGAGGTCGCAGGTCCACACCGTCGCCTTGCCGCGGCCGATGCCGATGTCGGCGCGGATGCGGATGTCGTCGCGCTTCATATAGGCCGACGTCGCTTCTTCGGAGTAAGCCGGATCGCGCTCGCCCTCATGCGCAAGGCGGTTGTCGCCGAACCAGATCGACAGCCGGTCGCGGTCGGCCGGTTCGCCCGCTTTGCCGACGGCCATGACGACGCGGCCCCAATTGGCGTCCTCGCCCGCGACCGCCGTCTTGACCAGCGGCGAATTGGCGATCGAAAGCGCGATGCGCTTGGCCGAGCGCGCCGATTTGGCGCCGGTCACCGTGACCTCGACCTGCTTGCGCGCGCCCTCGCCGTCGCGCACCACCTGCAGCGCCAGCGACTTCAGCACCTTGCCGAGCGCCCGTCGGAACGCGCCGAGCCGCGCATCCTTGGCGTCGCTGATCGCCGGCGCGCCGCGCAAGGCGGCCTTGCCGGTGGCAAAGAAAAGCAGCGTGTCGCTGGTCGAGGTGTCGCTGTCGACGGTCACCGCGTTGAAGGTCTTGGCTGTGCCGCGCGACAACAGGTCCTGCAGCACGGAAGCGGCGATCGGCGCGTCGGTGGCGATGAAGGAAAGCATGGTCGCCATGTCGGGCGCGATCATGCCGGCGCCCTTGGCGATGCCGTTGATGGTGACGTCGGTCTCGCCGAGCTTGACGGTCGCGGTCGCCACCTTCGGATAGGTATCGGTGGTCATGATGGCCCTGGCCGCCTCGGTCCACAGATCAGGCTTGCCGTCCTTGACCAGGCCGGCAAGCAGGTGGCTGAATTTGGTGGTGTCGAGCGGCTCGCCGATGACGCCGGTCGAGGCCAGGAACACTTCGCTGTCGGAGCAACCCGCGGCCTTGGCCGCCGCCTCGCCGGTCAGCGCCGTCGACGCCTTGCCTTTCTTGCCGGTGAAAGCGTTGGCATTGCCGGAATTGACCACCAGCACGCGCGCCTTGCCGGCGGGCAGGTTCTGACGGCAATAGTCGACCGGCGCCGACGGGCATTTCGACCTGGTGAACACGCCGGCGACGGCAGTGCCCGGATCGAAGACCATGGCGAGCAGGTCGGTGCGATTCCGGTATTTGATGCCGGCTTCGGCGGTCGCGATGCGGACACCCTCGATGACCGGCATCTTCGGATATTTCTTCGGTGCGAGCGGCGAAATCGTAGCGGACATCATGACCCCGGAGCGGCAATAAAGCGGAAGGAAGGCCGGTTTGCCCGATAGCGCGCCCCGGCGCAAGGGCGTTCTGGCCGCGCCGCATCGGCCGGACTAGCGGCCTCGCGACCGAAAACGGATCGTTTCGTTTCAGCCGCGATGCCAATATGATCGGCGACGGATTCACCGGCTAAGGAAGAACGGAATGGGCGAGACCGCCGCTCGCGGGCGCAAGTCGATCGGCGCAAAACGCAATCCCGAGAGCGCCGACGCAATTGTGGAGGCGGCCGAGGCGGTGCTGCGCGAAGCGGGTTACGCCGGCTTCTCGATCGAGGCCGTCGCCCGGCGGGCGCGGGCGGGAAAGCCGACCATCTATCGCTGGTGGCCGAGCAAGGCGGCGCTGCTGATCGAGGTCTACCAGCGGCAGAAGCGCGTCGAGATGCCCGACACCGGAAACATCGAGGATGACCTGGCCGGCTTCCTCGGGAACCTCTTCGCGCATTGGCGCGACACCTCGTCGGGCAACATCTTCCGCTCGCTGGTCGCCGAGGCGCAGTCCGACGAGACGGCGGCGGCAGCACTTGCCGAATATTCAAAAGGCCGCCGTGGCCATACCGGCCTTATGATCGAGCGGGCCAAGGCACGCGGCGAGGTGGCGCCGGATGTCGATGCCGGGATCGTCGCCGACCTGATCGCCTCCTATGCCTGGCGGCATCTGTTGAGCAACCGCCTCGACGAGGATGACGCCGCAATCCACGAAGCCGTGCGCTATGTAGTGCGAGGGATAGCCCGAACCACATGACGAAAGGGCGCCCGAAGGCGCCCCTTGTAAATTGTCGGCCGGCGGCGGGTTACTTGCTGCCTTCCAGCGCGTCGATGGCCTTTTTGAGCTTTTCGTCCGGGATCTCGACCTTGGCGGCGGCGCGCAGGTCCTTGACCATGGCGAAATACTTGTCGCGGATCACCGCCTGCTTGGCCTGGTCCTTGACGTCGTCGAAGGCCGGCGGCTGCTTGGCGCGCTTGTCCTCCACCTTGATGACGTGCCAGCCGAACTGCGACTGCACCGGCTCTTTCGAATATTTGCCGACCTCGAGCGCGAATGCCGCCTTGTCGAATTCCGGCACCATCTGCCCCGGGCCGAACCAGCCGAGGTCGCCGCCATTGGTCTTGCCGCTCGGATCGCTGGTGTGCTCGTTGGCGAGCTTCTGGAAGTCGGCGCCGCCGTCGAGCTGCTTGATGATCGCGTCCGCCTCTTCCTTCGTCTTCACGAGGATGTGACGAGCGTGGATTTCATTGACCGGCGGCGTGTTGGCGATTTCCTGGTCGTAGCGGGCGCGGACTTCGGCGTCCGTCACCTTGTCGACGACTTCCTTCTCGACGACTGCGCCATGCAGGGCGCGCGCCTGCAGGAAAGCCATGCGGCGCTGGAAGTCCGGATCCTTGTCGAGGCCCGCATCGACCGCCTTCTTGGCCATGACGCGGATTTCGATCGCCGCCGAAAGCGCCGCGGCGCGGCGCTGCTCGGGCGGCATCTGCGCGAACTGTTGCGACAGTTCGCCTTCGGCGAGCTGCAGGTCGGCCTCGGTCAGCTTCTCGCCGTTGACGGTGGCAACCACGGCATTGGGATCGACCGGCGCCGCGGGAGCGGCGGCGGGCGCGGCGGCATCCGGCTGGGCCGGCGCGGTCTCCTGCGCCATGAGCGGCGACAGGCAAAGAGCCGAAAGCCCGAAAGCCAGGCCGAGGCTGGCGAGCGAGGCACGGCGAAACGACAAGGACATCAAGATAACTCCAATGGGATTGCCAATAAGGATCGCGTGAGCGAAGGGTTCCAGATCAGTCGGATTGTGGCGGAATTTGGCGCTGCCCGCAGGGCTAACGCGGCGTTGACATCGATTGAGCCCCCTCTTATCTGTCCAACGACTTGGCGTCCAGAACCGTTTTCCGGGCGCTTTTTGCGTTTGTCCGCATTCACGCGGATTTGATGGGCCCGCCCGGCGTCTGTCGCAAACGGCTAAAATTGCTATCGAAAGGGCCATTGGATGGTCAGTCTCGGCGGTCTCGCCCGTAAGGTTTTCGGTTCCTCCAACGACCGCCGCGTCAAGTCGACCCGGCCCCGCGTCGAGGCCATCAACGCCATGGAAAACGAGATGCGGGCGCTTTCCGACGCCGATCTCAGGGGCCGCACGGAAAAATTCCGCCAGGATCTCGCCAGCGGCGCTTCGCTCGACGATCTCCTGGTCCCGGCCTTCGCCACGGTGCGCGAAGCGGCCCGCCGCGTGCTCGGCATGCGGCCTTTTGACGTACAGTTGATCGGCGGCATGGTGCTGCACAATGGCGGCATCGCCGAGATGCGCACCGGCGAGGGCAAGACGCTGGTCGCCACCTTGCCGGTCTATCTCAACGCTCTGGCCAGCAAGGGCGTGCATGTCGTCACCGTCAACGACTACCTCGCCAAGCGCGACGCCGAATGGATGGGCCGCGTCTATAAATTCCTCGGCCTGACCGTCGGCATCATCGTCCACGGCCTTTCCGACGACGAGCGCCGCGACGCCTACGCCTGCGACGTCACTTATGCCACCAACAACGAGCTCGGCTTCGACTACCTGCGCGACAACATGAAGTACGAGCGCGCGCAGATGGTGCAGCGCGGCCATTCCTACGCCATCGTCGACGAGGTCGATTCCATCCTGGTCGACGAGGCGCGCACGCCGCTGATCATTTCCGGTCCGCTCGAGGACCGTTCGGAAATGTACAACACCATAGACGCCTTCATGCTGAAGCTCGGCCCGGCCGACTATGAGGTCGACGAGAAGCAGAAGACGACGATCTTCACCGAGGACGGCACCGAGAAGCTCGAAAACATGCTGCGCGACGCCGGCCTCTTGAAGGGCGAGTCGCTTTACGACGTCGAGAACGTCGCCATCGTCCACCACGTCAACAATGCGCTGAAGGCGCACCTGCTGTTCCAGAAGGACCGCGACTACATCGTGCGCAACGGCGAGATCGTCATCATCGACGAGTTCACCGGCCGCATGATGCCTGGACGCCGCTATTCGGAAGGCCTGCACCAGGCGCTCGAGGCCAAGGAGCATGTGCAGATCCAGCCGGAGAACCAGACGCTCGCCTCCGTGACCTTCCAGAACTACTTCCGCCTCTACAAGAAACTCTCCGGCATGACCGGCACGGCGCTGACCGAGGCCGAGGAATTCGGCAACATCTACGGCCTTGAGGTCACCGAAATCCCGACCAACCTGCCGGTCGTCCGCAAGGACGAGGACGACGAGGTCTATCGGACGGTCGAGGAGAAGTACAAGGCGATCATCAAGGAAATCCGCGAAGCCAGCGCCAAGGGCCAGCCGACGCTGGTCGGCACCACCTCGATCGAGAAGTCCGAGCAGTTGGCCGAGCGCCTGCGCAAGGACGGCTTCAAGAACTTCGAGGTGCTGAACGCCCGCCATCACGAGCGCGAGGCGGCGATCGTCGCCCAGGCCGGCAAGCCCGGCGCCATCACCATCGCCACCAACATGGCCGGCCGCGGCACCGACATCAAGCTTGGCGGCAACGCCGAGATGCGCATCGCCGAGGAATTGGGCGACATGCCCGAGGGCCCCGAGCGCGAGGCCAGGGAGAAGGAAATCAACGCCGACGTCGAGCGTCTGAAGGAAAAGGCGCTGGCCGCCGGCGGCCTCTACGTCTTGGCCACCGAGCGCCACGAATCGCGCCGCATCGACAACCAGCTTAGGGGTCGTTCAGGAAGACAAGGCGACCCCGGCCGCTCGAAATTTTTCCTGTCGCTGCAGGACGATTTGATGCGCATCTTCGGCTCCGAGCGCATGGACGGCATGCTGCAGAAGCTCGGCCTCAAGGAAGACGAGGCGATCATCCATCCCTGGATCAACAAGGCGCTGGAAAAGGCGCAGAAGAAGGTCGAGGCGCGCAACTTCGACATCCGCAAGAACCTGTTGAAATATGACGACGTCTCCAACGACCAGCGCAAGGCGGTGTTCCAGCGCCGCATCGAGCTGATGGACGGCGAAGGCCTGTCGGAGACGATTGCCGAGATGCGCGAGGGCGTCATCGAGGAGATCGTCGCCAAGAATATCCCCGAAAACGCTTATGCCGAGCAGTGGAACGTCGCTGGCCTCAAGGAGGAAGTGGCGCAGTATCTCAACCTCGACCTGCCGGTCGAGCAGTGGGTCAAGGAAGAGGGCATCGCCGAGGACGATATCCGCGAGCGCATCACGACTGCCGCCGACGCCGCCGCCAAGGAGCGCGCCGATCGTTTTGGTCCCGACGTGATGAACTATGTCGAGCGTTCGGTGGTGCTGCAGACGCTCGACCATCTGTGGCGCGAGCACATCGTCAACCTCGACCATCTGCGCTCGGTCGTCGGCTTCCGCGGCTACGCCCAGCGCGACCCGCTGCAGGAATACAAGGGCGAAGCCTTCGAGCTGTTCCAGAGCCTGCTCGGCAATCTCGGCCAGGCCGTGACGGCGCAGCTGATGCGCGTCGAGCTGGTGCGCCAGGCGGCGGACGCGCCGCCGCCCGAAGCCCCGGAGATGTTCGGCAGCCATATCGACGGCTCCACCGGCGAGGACGATTTCCAGGGCGGCGAGACGGCGCTTCTGATGCGCCAGGACACCAACGCCGTCGTCGCGCCGGAAAACCGCGACCCGAAGAACCCGGCGACCTGGGGCAAGATCGGCCGCAACGAAGCCTGCCCCTGCGGCTCCGGCAAGAAGTACAAGCACTGCCACGGCACCTTCGCCTGAAGCACCCCTTTCCTTCTCCCCGTTCAACGGGGAGAAGGTGCCCGAAGGGCGGATGAGGGGCAGCGCCGGCGTTCTGCGAACCAGCAGAAACGCCCGACCAGGCCTTCCTATCGACTGACGGTTACACCAGCCCCGACGCACGCGCAGCGGCCGCCGCCTCGCCGCGCGAAACGGCCTCCAGCTTCTCCAGCACCGCCGAAACGTGGTGATCGACCGTCTTCGGCGAGATCGCCATATGCGCGGCGATCTTCTTGTTGGAGAAGCCGCGCTCGATCAACTGCAGGACTTCCATCTGGCGCTGCGTGAGGCCGGCCTGGTTGGCGCGCGTCGCTTGCCTCGGTCCCCTGGCGATGTTGATCAACCCGCTCTGCCGCATCAGGCCGCGCACATGCTGCGTCACCGGCCTTGCGCCGAGCGCCTCGAAGATGTCGAGCGCCTCGCGCCGCGCTGCCTCGTCGCCTTGCAGCAAGGCTAGCGCCCGTTCGTAAGGAGCATCCATTTCCGCCCAGAGCGCGGCGGCGCCGCGCCAGTCGCCGGCCAGTTGCAGGCGATGCGGCTTAGCCATGCCGTCGGTGTCACCAGGATCGCTTTCAGGCGACAAAAGCTGGCGCCATATCGCCAGTTCGCCGAACACCGCGCGCGTCGGCGCAAGGCTTTCGGCATGAGCGATCAGGCGCAGCGCTTCTTCCCTGTCGCCCTCGCCCAGCCATGCCAGTTCGGCCATCACCGCGGCGAAGGGCACAAGTCGTTGCAACTCCAAGCCCTTGTCCAGGAACAGCTTCATCTCGTCGAGAACCGGTTCGGCCGATGGATCTCCCCGCCGGATGCGCAAGCGTGCCAGCGCGACGAGCGACGGATAACGCACCAACGGCGTCGTTGTCTCATCGTCGACGACCTCATGCGCCATGGCCGCGGCATCGTCCCACTGGCCGAGCCTCAGCAGAAGCTGCGCCTGCACGCCGCGCATGTAATCGCGCCAGGTCGCAAGGTCGTTCTCGACGCAATAGGCGATGCCGCGATCCAGGAACGCCGCCGCCTCGTTGAGATGGAACCTGTTCATCTCGACGCAGGCGCAGTTGGTGAAGGCGCGCGCCGCATGTTCCTGAAAGTTGCCCGTAAGGGCAAGTCCAAGGCTGCGGGCGAGATCGCGCCGCCCCTTGGCGAAATCCAGCCATTGCCCGGCTGCCCCGACATTGTTGAGGGCATGGCAAAGGATATCGGGCCGGTCGAGCCGCTCCGCCAGCTCGACCGCCTTGCCGCCGAACCTAAGCGTCTCCTCGAGCCGCTCGGCCAGCATCGCCAGCTGAGAGAGATTGGAATAGGCCATGGCGAGCTCGGGGCTGTCGGGCGCCGTTTCCAGAAGCTCCACCGCCTGCGCCCCGAACCGGTCCGCGCCTTCGCGATCGCCGAGCAGGTAGGCAAAGCGCGACAGGCATCTGAGACTGTCGCCCTCCTTGATCCGGTCGCCCAGCGCCTGGCGCAACTGGCGCGCCTGTCCTTGCGCCTCGATGGCCGCGTCGATGCGGCCGATCAGGTGGCACTCGAACGCGTGACCTTCATAGAGCTCCGCCCGTTCCTCGATCTGAAGGATATCCGCGTGCCGCAAGGCGACTTCATAATAACCGGCGGCGTCGCGATGCGCCCCGACGCGGGAGGCTTCGCGCGCAGCGACCGGCGCGAGTTCGCGCACCGCCTCGATGTTCTGCGCTTCAACCGCATGATGCACCAGCCTCGCCTTGGCCACATCCGGATCTTCCCGCAACGCCGCGAGCGCGCGCTCGTTGTACGCGCGGCGCTGGCTCGGCGTCAGCGCCATCTCGATTGCCGTGCGGGCGATCTCGTGCCGGAACGCATAGGCATCGCCCATGTCCTCGAGCAGCCCATGGGCGACGCATTCGGCGAGTTGACCGGCCGCCGCAATTCCGCAAAGCCCGCTGAGCGCCCAGGCGTCCGCGCGGCGCGGAAAAACGGACACCGCGTCGAGCATCGAGCGGGCGCCCGGCGACAATCTTTCGGCCCGCGCCAGCACGGCATCGCGCACGCTGGCGGGCAGGGCGCCGTCGCCTTTGGCGGCGAGCAACTCGGTGACGAAAAAGGCGTTACCGGCGCTCGCCCGGTAGATCGCGTCGCCGTCCCGCACGGCCGCCGCCGCAAGCGAGAGCACAGCGCTTTCGCTGAGCAGCGGCACGTCGATGCGCTGGACATTGCCGGCCGGAATCTCGCCCAGCGCCCGGCGCACGCGCATCTGTCCTTCGCTGCGGTCGGTGCGCGCCGTGATCAGAAGCAGGATGTGCGCGTTGGCAATGCGCCGGCCTAGGAAGCGGACGAAATCGAGTGTCGCGTCATCCGCCCAATGCAGGTCTTCGATGACGAGCAGGCAAGGGCCTTTCGCCTGGAAGACCTCGAGCGCCTCGGAAAACAGTGGCAGCCGATGAACCTGACGGTCTTCGATCGCCCGCGGCGGCTCCCACTGCGCTTCGCGAGCCAGGTCGTAGAGCGGCCCCAGCGGATCGGGAATGGAGAGGTCCTCGCAGGCGCTGCGAAGCACGGTCAGACCGTCGTCCAGCCGGCTTGCGAAGGCCTCGGCCAGCGCCGTCTTGCCGGCGCCTGCCTCACCCGACAGCACCACAACGCGGCCGCGGCCCGCTGTTGCATCCGCCAGCAAGGCGCTCATCTGCTGCAACTGCGTCTCTCGTTCCAGAAGCATCGTCACTCTCTCGCGAAATCGGAATTTCCATCGTGGGGCCCGCCGCCGCGATAGCCTGGCAGACGCCACTGTAATGTGACCTTCCACACATTAAAGTGCCATCTTCCACATCAAACGCCACAAAGATAGGGAATCGTCCCGGCCAATATGGGGAATGGCTCCGATGCGCGGCCTTTCCGGAAGTGGTGGTATCCGCCTCGCTCGAAACGAGCCCGGAGCAATTCCAGGAAAAGTGCGTAGCGGTCGGGCTCGGCGACTTCGCCGTAGCCTTCCGTCCGGAATTGCGAAGAACTAGAATCCACGAAAGGAACGACAATCGTGCCACGTTATCTCGTCGAACGAACTTTCCCGGAAGGCCTGAATGTACCGATGAACGATGCCGGCGCCACCGCGATGGGCGGCGTCATCGCCCGCAATGCCGAGAAGGGCGTCACCTGGGTGCAATCCTTCGTCTCGCCCGACAAGAGCAAGAGCTTCTGCGTCTACGATGCGCCGTCGCCGGAAGCGATCCGCAGCACGGCGCAGAAAAACGCGCTTCCCGTCGACAAGATCACGGAGGTACGGGTCCTCGACCCCTACTTTTATCGCTGACCGGACAGACCATGTCGGGCAGACCATACCCGTCGCCGGCGGACCTGACGCCGTGCCAGGGGGCGAGAATGTTTCCGCCGCGGCGGATACCGTCCCGCCACGGCGCGGCTTCATGCGACGAGCCGTGTCGGCGCTGCTTTCGCCCTTGCGAAATCCGCGCCGCCTTCTGCCACCGCAGGACGATTACCTGAAGCGCGACATCGGCCTGCATGAGCGGGAAAACCCGCGCGAATATTGGGAATACTGGTGGCATCACCGCTGATCCTGCGCAGAGCAATTCCAGGAAAAGTGTGAAGCGGTTTTCCGTCAGGAATTGCGTCAAATCAAAGAGATGGAGCAGTTCGCCGTTTCCCTGGAACGGTGAAATGCTCCAGTCGGGATCAGCGACCTTCCCTTTTCTAAACGACAGGCGCCGCCGGCGTGCGGAGTTGGCCTTGGCCGGCCGGCTGTCGCCGCTCGGACGCCCTCAATTGGAGAGACGAATGAACATTCAGACCTCGACCAAATGCTTCATCGGTGCCTCGATCATCATGCTGATGGCGGGCGTCGCCAACGCGGAAAGCGTCAATCCGCTCGCCGAGAAGGTGCGGGCGCAAGACAGCCGCTTCGAGGACGTCGCGGTGGCCAGGGCCGAAGGCTATGCGCCGATCCCCTGCGCCAGCGGCCTCACCGGCGGTGCCATGGGCATCCATTACGTCAACGCCGCCTATCTGAAGGACGACGCCGTCGACGTCGCCAAGCCGGAAGCCGTGATGTACGAGCCGATGGCCGACGGCACGCTGAAGCTGATCGCCGTCGAATACATCACCTCGAAGGGCCCGGCCTCGCTCGACGGCCACCTGTTCAACTTCAACACCGCGCCCAACCGCTACGGCCTCGGCCCGTTCTACGAGCTGCATGTCTGGGCCTGGAAGCCGAACCCCACCGGCGCCTTCGCAGATATGAACCCTAACGTATCGTGTGACGCGATGAAGGGGATGTGAGGGCACCCTCTTCCTTCTCCCCGTTTCACGGGGAGAAGGTGGCCCGAAGGGCCGGATGAGGGGCGGCGCCAGCGTTTGCAATTTACCGCCGTTCGTATCCGACAGTGGATGGATCCTCTGTTCAGGAACCGCCCTGCAAGAAACCTATTCGAGGCGCGGCTCACCCAAACCTCCGAAAGCCGGCGCCGCCCCTCATCCGCCCTTCGGGCACCTTCTCCCCGTATAGTGACGGGGAGAAGGAAGCGCCCCGCCCACGCTTTCTTAAGGTGTTTCGGATAGACCCAAACGCTGGAAAATGGCGGAAAACGGAGAGTTGTGGGTGCGCTTTTCCGCGGCAACGACTGCCGGGCGGTTCCTGCCGCAGCGCTGGGCGCTGCGCATGCGGCCGCTGCTTGGCCGCATCGATGCCGTGCTCTTCACCGCCGACGAGCGCGGCGAAGCCGGGCGCATGTCGCTGATCGCCTTCTCCATCCGCATCGTCAGCGCCTTCATCGCCTTCGTCAGCCAGGTGTTGATGGCGCGCTGGATGGGCTCGTTCGAATACGGCATCTCGGTGCTGGTTTGGGTGACGATGGTCATCGTCGGCAACCTCGCCTGCCTCGGCTTCCACACCTCGGTCATCCGTTTCATTCCGGAATATCGCGAGCGCGGCATGCTGGCCGAATTGCGCGGCATCGTGCTCGCCAGCCGCCTGTTCGTGCTCGTCGCCTCGACGCTGATCGCGGGCCTCGGAGCGCTTGGCGTCTGGCTGGCCTCGGACTGGATCGAGAACTATTACGTCATCCCCTTCATCCTCGGCGTCATCTGCCTGCCGATGATCGCGCTCGGCGATCTCCTCCAAGGACTTGCGCGCGCCAATTCCTGGGCCCTGCTGGCGCTGTCGCCCACTTATCTGGTGCGGCCGGTGCTGATCCTGGCGTTCCTGGCGCTGATGCTGGCCCTCCATTACGTGCCCGACGCCAAGACCGCGATCTTCGCATCGATCGCCGCCACCTATGTCACCACGCTCGGCCAGCTGATGGCGGTCACCTCGCGCATGGAGAAGAAGGTCCCGGCCGGACCGATGAAAGTACATTTCGGCCAGTGGATCCTCGTCTCGCTGCCGATCTTCCTGGTCGAGAGCTTCTTCTTCCTGCTCACCAATGCCGACGTGCTGATGGTCGGCGCCTATCTCGATCCCAATGACGTCGCCGTCTATTTCGCCACGGTGAAGACCTTGGCGCTGGTGCATTTCGTCTATTTCGCGGTCAAGGCCGGCGTTGCCCAGCGCTACGCGCAATTCACCCATGGCGAGCCGGACAAGCTCGCCGCCTTCGCCCGAGAGACCGTCTCCTGGACCTTCTGGCCCTCGCTTTTGATGGCGCTGCTGGTGCTGGTGCTCGGCGAGCCGATGCTGGTGCTGTTCGGCCCAGAATTCACCGCCGGCTATCCGCTGCTCTTCCTGCTGGTGCTTGGCGTCGTGGCGCGCGCCGCCGTCGGCCCCTGCGAAAGCCTGCTCACCATGAGCGGCAACCAGAACATCTGCGCCGCCGTCTATGCCATGACGCTTGCCCTCAACATCGGCCTCAACGTGCTGTTGATACCGCTTTTCGGCCTGTGGGGCGCGGCAATCGCCACCAGCGTTGCCATGGTGTTCGAGGCCAGCGCGCTCTCCTTCACCGTCTGGCGCAAGCTCGGCATCGTGATGGCGATCTTCGTGCCTGCAAAAAAGGAAGTCGCCTGATGGCCGCCGTCCCGTTGCTCGAAGAGACAAGCGGCGGCCCCGCCGGCGCCATGGTCTCCAACCTGGCCGGCCTGGCGCGCGAGGTCGATCCCGCGCATATCGAGCTCTTCGCCAGCAACCGGCCGGAGCGCAAGCTTGCCATCTACCCGGCCTCGGCCGGTTTCGACCTCGTCGAGGAACTCGACTATCTCTGCGCCCGCACGGTCGAGCCCAACGTCTTCTTCAACCCGCGCTTCCTGGCGCCGGCGATGCCCCGGCTGGAAGACCGCGAGGTGCGGCTGGCCGTGATCCGCGACGGCGACGAATACCGCAACCGGCTCAGGCTCCTGGTGCCGTTCTCGGTCGAGCGGCCGGCGATCCCTCTCGGCGTCCCGGTGATGCGCACTTGGTCGAGCCCGTTCGGCCCGCTCGGCACGCCGCTGGTCGATCGCGACGATCCGGTCGGCGTCATCGAAGATTTCTTCTCGATGCTGTCGCGGCCGCACCTCAAGCTGCCCAAGGTCTTCGTGCTGCCCGACATGCGCCTCGACGGTCCGGTGGCGACACTGCTCACCTCCTTTGCCGACAGCCGCGGCCTGACCATGGTCACCACCGGCAAGGTCGAGCGTCCGGTGCTCGAGAGCGATGCCGACGGCGAGGATTACCTCAAGGCCTCGCTGCGCTCGCACCACTATCGCGAGTTCCGCCGCCTGAAGCGGCGCCTCGCCGATCATGGCAAGGTCGAGCATGTCGTGGCGCGCGGGCCGGACGAGATCCGCCACGCCATCGAAAGCTTCCTGACGCTGGAAGCCGCCGGCTGGAAAGGCCGCGAACGCACCGCCATGGCGATCGACCGTTACCGCGCCGCCTTCGCACGCGAAGCCGTGCATCGGCTGGCCGAGCATGACATGTGCCGCATCCACATGCTGACGCTCGATGGCCGCACCATCGCCTGCCTCGTCGTCTTCGTCGAAGCCGGCGTCGCCTACACCTGGAAAACGGCCTATGACGAGGCACTCTCCGCCTATTCGCCGGGCACGCTTCTGATGATCGAGGTGACCAGGCAGCACCTCGACGATCCCAACATCGTCATGACCGATTCCTGCGCGGTGCCCGACCACCCGGTGATGAGCCGGCTGTGGGCGGAGCGCAAGCCGATGGGCACGCTGGTGATCGGACTGACGCCGGACGCCGACCGGCCGGCCCGCCAGGCGGCCTCGCAACTGCACCTCTACCGCGAGACCCGCAACATGGCGCGCATCCTGCGCAACCGCATGCGCAGCCTGCTGAAGCGTCGATAGGGCAATTCCAGAAAAGTGTATCGGGGCATGCATGTCGTGATCGGAAGAAGCGCGCTGCGGCGCATCTTGGCTGGCGCCGCCTTGCTGCTGTTCCTGCCGGCGGCATATCCGGCAAACGCTTCGGTCTTCCTGGAAGACCAGACCTGGACTGAGTTGCGTGACCTCGTCGCTGCGGGAACCACCACGATCATCATCCCGATCGGCGGCACCGAGCAGAGCGGTCCGGCAATGGCGCTGGGCAAGCACGATGTGCGGGTGAAATTCCTTGCCGAAAAAATCGCGACGAGACTGGGCGACGCGCTGGTCGCGCCGGTTGTCGCCTATGTGCCGGAAGGCAACATCGATCCCCCAACCGAGCATATGCGCTTTCCGGGGACCATCACGATCAGCGACAAGACCTTCGAGCAGCTTCTGGAGTCTTCGGCCCGCAGCTTCAGGCACGCCGGGTTCAAGACCATCGTGCTGATCGGCGACCATGGCGGCTATCAGGCCGACGAACGGCACGTGGCCGACCGGCTCAACGCCGAATGGAAAAAGAGCCCCATTCGGGTCTTTGCCGCGGTCGATTACTATCGGTTGGCGCAAGGTCCCTATACCGACAAGCTCCTGGCTGCCGGCGCCACCCGGGCCGAGATCGGAACGCATGCCGGACTGGCCGACACCTCGCTGATGCTCGCTATCGATCCGTCGCTGGTGCGCAAGGATCGCCTTGCAGGCCAGCCAAAACTCGGCGCCGGGGATGGCGTTTATGGCGGCGATCCGGCAAGGTCTTCCGCGGAATTCGGGCAGCTCGGGGTGGATCTCATCGTCGACGGGACGACGGATGCGATCCGCGCTTTCATCGCAAGTCAGCCAAAATGATCGAGACTATTCTGCGCTTCATCCGCCTTTGCGTGCCGCTTGCGCTGCTCATGTCACTGCTGTCCGGGACATCCTATGCCGGCTCCTGTCCGGAAGACTGTTCCGAGCCGCTGCCCGCCGTCAACATCTACAAACACACCGCCGCCGGCCATCTCAGCCCGGTGACGACCGGCGCGCTGCCGCGCGTCTATGTGCCGAACCGCTCCTCCAACAGCGTCTCGGTGATCGACACCGTCACCCTCAAAGAGGTCGACCGCTTCAATGTCGGCAGCAAGCCGCAACACGTCGTGCCGTCCTGGGACCTGAAGACGCTGTGGGTCGCCAACAACGGCACCGGCAGGAATGGCAGCCTGACGCCGATCGATCCGATGACGGCCAAACCCGGCCCGCAGATCCCGGTCGACGATCCCTACAATCTCTATTTCATGCCGGACGGCAGCGCCGCCATCGTCGTCGACGAAGCAATGCAGCAGCTCGATTTCCGCGACCCGCACACCATGGCGCTGAAATCGAGCCTGCCGACGCCGACTTGCCCCGGCATCAACCATGCCGATTTCTCGATCGACGGCTCCTACGCGATCTTCACCTGCGAATATGGCGACGGCGGGCTGGCCAAGATCGACCTCAAGAACCAGAAAGTGCTCGGCCACCTCGATCTCTCGAAGATGGGCATGCCGCAGGACGTCCGCCTGTCGCCCGACGGCAAGGTCTTTTACGTCGCCGACATGATGAATGACGGCGTCTTCCTGATCGACGGCGACAGTTTTCGGGAGATCGGCTTCATCCCGACCGGCATCGGCACGCATGGCTTCGTCGTCAGCCGCGACGGCAAGCGCCTCTATGTCTCGAACCGCGGCTCGCACAAGATGGAGCAGGGCAAGGCGAAGGGCCCGGGCAGCGTGACGGTGATCGACTTCGCCACGCGCGCGGTCGTCGCGCAATGGCCGATCCCCGGCGGCGGCAGCCCCGACATGGGCAATGTCAGCGCCGACGGCAAGCAGCTATGGCTCTCCGGCCGCTTCGACAGCGAGGCCTACATGATCGACACGGCGAGCGGCGCCGTGACCAGGATCCGCGTCGGCGTCGAGCCGCACGGCCTGACGGTGTGGCCGCAGCCGGGGCGGTACTCGCAGGGGCATACGGGGAACATGCGGTAGGGTGCTCTTGGGCGGCTTGCCACCCGAAGCGCGCAGCGCGAAGAATGGTGCCCCTAGCCGGGATCGAACCAGCACTCCTTGCGGAACTCGATTTTGAGTCGAGCGCGTCTACCAATTCCGCCATAGGGGCTCAGGCCGGGCGGCCTGGATGGGCGCGGACTATACGGTCGGACGGGCTTTCGTCAACTGGCCTGTTGCGGATTTGACGGCGCCGCTTCGGCCAAACAGCGTCTTACGGTTTTCGCAAGGGCACTAGCCATTGTGCGGCGCCGGAAATCTTTCTAGACACGCGATGCATTGAAGCGCCGCCCCCATCCAGAAAGGTGGATGCGGCGCTTTGGGTCCTTGTCTTCCTGCCTGTCGTTGCCCAAAACCGCTAAGCGCCTCGGGTGGCATGCATTAGGAGAGCCGATGCTTCGCGGACTTTACGACTGGACGCTGTCGCTGGCGGCGCGCAAATCCGCCGAATGGTGGCTGGCCTTCATCGCCTTCGTCGAAAGCTCGGTGTTCTTCATCCCGGCCGACGTGCTGTTCCTGCCGATGGCGCTGGCGCGGCCCGAACGCGCCTATCGCTACGCGCTGACCGCCACTGCGGCGTCCGTGCTGGGCGGCATTGCCGGCTGGCTGATCGGCTACTACGCGTACGACACGATCGCGCGGCCGATCCTGGAGCATTTCGGCGGCCTCGACACGTTCGAGAGGTGGCAGTCGTCGGGCGCCGGGCTGATGCTGGTGCTGCTCGTCACGTCCGGCGCCGCGCACCTGCCGCCGATCAAGGTGGTCACCATTCTGGCCGGCGCGCTTCACGTCAATCTTTTGGTCTTCATCGTTTCGGCCGCCGTGGCGCGCGGCGCTCGTTTCCTGCTGCTGGCCTGGCTGTTGCGCCGCTATGGCGAAGAGATCAGGGAGTTCATCGAAAAGCGCTTGGGATTGATTGTCGGCGCCGGCGCGGCTGCCCTGATTTTGCTCTATATCCTCGTCAGATACGCCCACGGATAGCGACGCAACAAACGGACCCGATCGATGACAGCGACCATGAATGCCGACACCGGACGCCAGCGCACGCGCGCGGCGCTGTTTCTCGCCGTCGCCATGGCCGCGACCGTCGGCTCGGCGCTGGCCTTCCAGTATATCGGCGGCTACATCCCCTGCCATCTCTGCCTCGAGCAGCGCACCCCCTACTATATCGGCGCGCCGCTGATGCTGTTGGCGGTGATCGCCTCGATGCTCGGCGCACCGGCCTGGGTGACGCGCGGGCTGCTCACGATCGGCGGCCTTCTGATGCTCTACGGCCTCTATCTCGGCGTCTACCATTCCGGAGTGGAATGGGCGTGGTGGAAAGGCCCGGCCGATTGCACCGCCGGCGCCGGCCCGGTCGACACCGGCGGCAAGGGCGTGCTCGACGCGCTCGACAAGTTCGTGCCGCCCTCCTGCGACAAGGCAGCCCTTCGCATCCTCGGCCTCTCGCTCGCCGGCTGGAACGCCATCGCCAGCCTCGTGCTCGCCGCCGTCGCCTTCCGCAGCGCGTTGTCCCGCGACTGAGCCAATTTTCCATTGGACGGCACGGCGGAGAGTTCGTCCGGAAATTCGCCAGCCCGGATTGGCTGGCGCGGCTTTCGAGAACCGGAGCGGAGCGTACTTAAGTACGTGAGCACCGGAAGCGCAGAAAGCTGCGGCAGACGGCCGGGCTCGCGGATTTCTGCCGAACTCTAAGGTTCCAGTTCGACGTCCCAGTAAAGATAATCCATCCAGCTTTCATGCAGATGGTTGGGCGGAAACAGGCGGCCGTTGTTGTGCAGGTCGTGCACCGTTGGCTGATAAGGCTTCTGCAGCGGCCACATCTTGGCCTGCGCCGGCATCATGCCGCCCTTGCGAAGATTGCAGGGCGAGCAGGCTGCGACGACATTCTCCCAGGTCGTCGCCCCGCCGCGATGGCGCGGGATGACATGGTCGAAGGTCAAATCCTCCGGCGTGCCGCAATATTGGCACTGGAAACGGTCGCGCAGGAACACGTTGAAGCGCGTGAAGGCGGGATGCCTGGACGGCTTCACATAGGCCTTGAGGCTGACCACGCTCGGCAGCTTCATCGAGAAAGTCGGCGAGGAGACGGCGTGCTCGTATTCGGCGACGATGTTGACCCGGTCGAGGAAGACAGCCTTGATGGCATCCTGCCACGACCAGAGCGACAGGGGGTAATAGCTGAGCGGGCGGTAGTCCGCATTCAGCACCAGCGCGGGAAGCCCATCCGGAGATACGGCAACCGTCACGTCCTTGCCTCCTTGGTTCCAGAACCGAACGGCGCGGATACTGTAAGCCCGACATGACAGGGATGTGAAGCGGATTGTCGTGCGACCAAATCCCCAAAACCGCATGATTTTCAGGGTTTTTCGGCCATTTCGGCGGGAGGCGCCGCGTCCCTGCCCTTCAGTTCCCGGTAGTAGGCCCAGAAAAGCCGCGACGCGACCCCTCGCCACGGGCTCCATGATTCGGCCAGCCGGATAAGCATTTTCTCCGGCGGACGCGGGTCGATGCCCAGCGCACGGCCGACCGCCGTTTGCAGGGCGACGTCGCGCGCGGGAAACACATCGGGATGGCCGGCGGCAAACAAAAGGTAGCATTCGGCCGTCCAGGGACCGATGCCGGGCACGGCCGTCATCGCGGCGATCGCCTCGCCGGCATCGAGCGTGCACAGGTGAGCGAGATCGAGCCCGCCGGCCACGGCTTCGGCGACGGCGAGCAGCCCGCGCTGCTTCGGCCGCGACAGCCCGGCCTCGCGAAATATGTCCTCGCCGGCGGCAAGGATCCCCTGCGGCGTCAGTGGATCGACCAGCTTGACCAGCCGCCCGAAGATGGCGTCGGCGCTGGCGCGGGAAACTTGCTGTGAAACGATAATGGAAGCAAGGCTCCTGAACCCCGGTTCCGACAGCCGCAGCGGCACCTCGCCTGCCTTGCAGCGCACGGTCTCCAGCCGCGGATCGATAAGGCAGAGCGCGTCGAGCCCTGTCGCAATGTCGTCGAGCGAAGCGATGCGTTGCACGTTGCTTGTTCCCAGGGCGCCCGCGAAGTGGCAATTGATGGCTAAGAGACTGTTTCGAAATTCGCCCTGGCGAGCCATATGGTGGTGGTTTCGAGAACCGGAGCGCAGCGGACATTCAGGTCCGTGAGCACCGGCCTACGCCGGCAGTAGCCTTAATTTAACTGCCATGCCACTCATGAGTGCTTCGGCCGGCGAAGGCCGGAAGCGCAGAAAACGCCGCCAGATGGCCGCCGGGGTAGAATTTCCAAACAGGCTCTAATTACCAATTGGCAAAAGCACCTATCAACCCGAACGCCGCCTCAGAGATGACGCTCCTGACATTCCGCTTCGCGCCCAGCCCCAATGGCGAGCTGCATCTCGGCCACGCCTATTCCGCCCTGCTCAACCAGCGGATGGCGGCGCGGGCCGGCGGGCGGATGCTGCTGCGCATCGAGGATATCGATGTGACCCGCTGCACGCCGGAATTCGAAGGCGGCGTTTTGCGCGACCTCGAATGGCTGGGATTGCAGTGGGAAAAGCCGGTGCGCCGCCAGTCCGAGCATTTTGCCGAATACCGGGCGGTGCTCGACCGGCTGATCGCCGAGGAACTCGTCTATCCGGCCTTCATGAGCCGGGGCGAGATCCGCGCCTTCATTGCCGAGACCGAAAAACGCGGCCGCGACTGGCCGCGCGACCCCGACGGCGTGCCGCTCTACCCGCCGCTCGACAAGGCCCTCCCGGCCAGGGAGCGCAAGCGGCGGATTGCCGAGGACATGCCTTTCGCCTGGCGTCTGGATGTCGAGGCGGCAATGGCGCGCGTCCCGGCCGGCCTGTCATGGACCGAGTTCACTGACGAGACGATGTCGGCGACGCGCGCTATCGAAGCGCAACCGCAGGCATGGGGTGACGTCATCCTCGCTCGTCGCGACATTCCGACCAGTTACCATCTCGCCGTCGTCCTGGACGACGAGTTGCAGGGCGTCAGCCATGTGGTGCGCGGCCAGGACCTCTATTCGGCGACAAGCGTGCAGCGACTGCTGCAGGAATTGCTCGGCCTGCCGGCGCCGCGCTATTTCCACCACCGACTGATTCTCGGCCCGGACGGCAGGAAGCTGTCCAAGAGCTTCAAGGACACCGGTCTTGCGGCACTCCGAGAGGCCGGTATGTCGCCGCGGGACATTACGCGATTGGTTGGACTATGATCCCAGCCGCGCCAGCCCGGCCTTGATCAGCGCCAGCACGCTGATGAAGGCAAAGGCGCCGCCGAGCCCCCAGGCAATTGCCATCTTTGGATCGCTCAGGTTGACGCCATGCCTGTTGGCGACCGTCACGGCGGCAAAGAAGCCGAAGATGAACAGCAGCGTGTTGCCGGTCGGACCGAAGCCGCCTTCCTTCATGATCGCGTCGAGCGCGGTGCCGAAGAAGAAGCCGAAAGCGGCAATGATCGCGAAACCGAACAAAAGCGATGTCGAATCGAGATGCAAAAACATGCCCTCGCCATGGCGCGGCACAGCGCCATGCCCCCTGTTGGCACGGTTTGTTGAATTCAACTTAGCTTATGGATCAACCGTTTCGTTTTGCTTGCCGGATTGAACGGCATTAGAGCAATTGCCGTCATCAACCTTTCACCTCGGCAGCCTCCCTCCATGCAGAGCATCAAGCGGTTCATCCCCGCCTCCTTCGTCGTTTTATGGGCGACAGGCTTCATCGGCGCGCGCTATGCCATGCCGTGGGCGGAGCCGTTCACCTTCCTTGCCATTCGTTTCGTGATCGCTGCGATCCTGTTTGCCGGCCTCACCTTGCTCCTTGGCTCGCGCCGGGCGACGCGCGAGGAGGCGCTGCACGCGACGGTGGCCGGCGTGCTGATGCATGGCGTCTATCTCGGCGCCGTGTTCTGGGCGATCCACCGGGGCATGCCGGCCGGGTTCTCGGCATTGATCGTCGGCCTGCAGCCGCTGATCACCGCCGTGCTTGCGGGCAGATTCCTCGGCGAGGCGATCCTCCCCCGCCATTGGGCCGGGCTCGCCGTCGGGCTTTTGGGCGTCGTCATCGTGCTATGGCCGAAGCTCGGAGCGGTCGGCGGCGGCGTGACCGCGGCAACATTGACCGCTTCGCTGGTCTCGGTGCTCGGCATGAGCGCCGGCACCATCTGGCAGAAGCGCTACGCCTCCGGCGGCGATCTCGTTTCGGCGACGATGTGGCAATATGTCGGCGGTTCCGTCGTGATGATCCTGGGCTCGCTCGCCTTCGATACGCGCGCCGTCACCATCAATGGCGAGTTGATCTTCGCCATGGCCTGGCTGGTTCTGGTGCTGTCGGTCGGCGCCATATTTCTGCTGATGGTGATGATCCGCGACGGCGAGATGTCGAAGGTCGCCTCGCTGTTCTACCTCGTGCCGGCCGTCACCGCGATCATCGCCTGGGTGCTTTTCAACGAGCAGCTCAACCTCGCGCAGATCGCCGGCATGGCGATCGCCACGCTTGGCGTTGCCCTGGCAACGGCGCGGCAGGCGAAGGGAAGGGGAACTGAGGAACTGAGGAACTGAGGAACTGAGGAACTGAGGAACTGAGGAACTGAGGAACTGAGGAACTGAGGAAGTACGCCGCCTTTTCTCCAATTCCTCAATTCTCAGTTCGTCTCCCCTGGGCCAACTCACCCGACGCGCGCGCGCGCTTCCAGATAGCGGCTGATCGCGGCGTTGAGCTCGCCGCCGAGGATGAAGATGGCCGAGATGATGTAGAGGAAGACGACCGCGATCATGATCGAGGCGAGCCCGGCGTAAGTCGTCACATAGGACGAGAAATGGTCGAGGTAGGTGGCGAAGATCGTCGAGCCGACCAGCCAGGCGACCAGCGTGAAGACGATGCCGGGGATGATCGAGACGAAGCGGCGCTTGCCGGCCGGCAGCCAGATATGCACCGAGAACAGCCCGATGACGATGACCGTCGAGGCGATGACGTAACGCCAGATGGTGATCGTGCCCATATAGGGCTTGATCCATTCCAGATGCGCTTCCGCCAGCCGCGCGAGCAGCGGCGCGAACACCAGGAGCACGCTGATGGCCAGGAAGCAGGCGGTGGCGATCAAGACGAAGATGATGCTCTGCACCCTGCGGTGGATGATGCCGCGCGTCTCGGTCACCCGATAGGCGCGGTTCAGCGAGGTGCGCAGCGCCTCGATGCCGTTCGAGGCGAAATAGGCCGCAAGCAGCACGCCATAGGTCAGAAGGTCGGTGCGCCTGACGGTGAGCACGTTCTGCACCTCATGCGCGATCGGCTTGGCGATCTGCTCCGGCCATGTGTCGAAGACCAGATGCACGGCCGTGTCGGCGAAGGCGCGCGCGCCGAGGAAGCTGGCAAGCGTCGTGGCGAAGATCAGGAAGGGAAACAGCGCCATCAGCGAAGTGATCGCCAGATGGCTGGCCATCGCCCAGCCGTCATCGGTGTTGAAATGGCCGACCGCATCGTAGAGCACGCGCTTGAGGGCGACGATGTTCCGCAGCAAGGGCTCGCGCTCCGCTCGATTGTGTCAACGCCGCGAATATGGGAAGTGATTGCGGCAAATGGCAACCCCAGGTCTCACAACGCGCCCCGCCATCGAAGAGTTGCGCACCATCATCGTCACCGGAGCATCCTCCGGCATCGGCGCCTATTGCGCGCGGGCGTTGAAGGCGGAAGGTTGGCGGGTCTTCGCCACGGCACGCAAGCCGGCAGACATTTCGGCTCTTGAGGCCGACGGCATAGACGCCTTCTATCTCGACTATCGCGAGCCGGACTCGATCGCGGCTCTGATCGATGCCGTGCTGGAGCGCACCGGCGGCCGGCTCGATGCGTTGTTCAACAACGGCGCCTACGCGCAGCCCGGCGCCGTCGAGGATCTGCCCGTGGAGGCGCTTCGCGAGCAATTCGAGGCCAACTTCTTCGGCTGGCACGATCTGACCAGGCGCGTCATGCCGGTCATGCGCCGCCAGGGGCACGGCCGCCTCGTCCACTGCTCCTCGATCCTCGGCCTCGCCCCGGTCCGCTTCCGCGGCGCCTACTCGGCGTCCAAGCACGCCGTCGAAGGCCTGATGCTGTGCATGCGCCAGGAACTCGAAGGCAGCGGCGTCCACCTCTCGCTCATCGAACCGGGCCCGGTGACCTCGAAGATCGCCAGCAACGGCTTGCCCTGGTTCCTGAAAAACATCGACGTCGAGAATTCCGTCCACCGTGCCGACTATCAGGCGCAGCTCGCCAGGCTTCGGGCCGGCGGCAGCGTGTCGAAGCTGAAGCCCGGACCGGAGATCGTGCACAAGGCGCTCCGCCACGCGCTTCTGTCACAGCGCCCGCGCCCGCACTATGTGGTAACGGTGCCGGCTAAGATCGGCGCGGTGTTGAAACGCATCTTGCCGGCGTCCCTGCTCTATCGCGTGCTCGCCAGACGCGCCTGACCGAACCTGAACCGGAGCCAGCCAGATGGTCATCGTCTTGAAGATCCTCGCCGTCATCGCGATGGCCGCCGTGCTGATCGTGCTGGTCCGCGGCCTGATCAACATGATGCGCGGCGGCGACGGCGTTACCTCGAACAAGCTGATGCAGGCGCGCGTCATGCTGCAGGCCGTCGCCTTGGCGCTGCTGTTGCTGGTGGTCTATTTCACGCGCAAGTAGCGGGTCTTTTTCGGGGACGTCATGGTCAAGCTCAACAAGATCTACACCCGCACCGGCGATGACGGCACGACAGGGCTGGGCACCGGCGAACGGCGGCTGAAATCCGACCTACGCGTCGATGCCTACGGCACCGTCGACGAGGCCAATGCCTGCATCGGCATGGCCCGCATCCACACCGCCGGTGCGCATCCTGCGATCGATGCCATGCTGTCGCGCATCCAGAACGACCTTTTCGACCTCGGAGCCGACCTCGCCGTACCGGACGGCGGCAAGCCATTGGACTATGAGCCGCTGCGCATCGTCGCCGCGCAGACCGACCGCGTCGAGCACGACATCGACGTCCTCAACAAGGACCTGCAGCCGCTGAAATCCTTTGTGCTCAACGGCGGCACACCGGCCGCCGCGGCGCTCCATCTGGCCCGCACCGTGGCGCGCCGCGCCGAGCGCCTGATGGTGGCGCTGGCACAAGATCCGGCCGAGCATGTCAACCGCGAGGCGCTGAAATACATCAACCGTGTCTCGGATTTCCTGTTCGTCGCCGCCCGTGCCGTCAATGACAATGGAAACACCGACGTGCTATGGGTTCCCGGCAAGAACCGCTGACTGCAGAAGCGGAAGGATCCAATGTTCATCCCGCTTTACGACACCAACAGGCTGCGTCACATCCGCCTGCAATATGTGACGATCGGCCTTATCGTGGCCAACGCGCTTGTCTTCCTGGCGACCACGATCGGTGGCGAGAATTTCACCAATGCGGCGGTGCTCGGCCTCGGCTTCATCCCCTCGGTGGTTCATGACAAGGCCGAACTGTCGCCCGAATTCGTCGTCATTCCCGAGAGCCTCAGCTACCTCACCTATTCCTTCCTGCACGCCGACATCTTCCATCTCGGCGGCAACATGCTGTTCCTGTGGGTGTTCGGCGACAATGTCGAGGACGCGCTCGGCCACATCCGCTATCTGATCTTCTATCTAGCCTGCGCCGTCGCCGGCGCCTTCTTCCAGGGGCTGGTGGCCTGGGATTCGGAAACGCCGCTGATCGGCGCGTCCGGCGCCATCGCCGGCGTCGTCGCCGCCTATCTGATCCTCTATCCGCGCGTGAAAGTCTGGGTGCTGGCCTTTGCCCGCATTCCGCTGCGCATCCCGGCCTTCATCCCGCTGATCCTGTGGATCCTGTTCCAGGTCGTGATGTTTGCCTCCGGTGGCGAGAACCAGATCTCCTGGGCCTGCCATATCGGCGGCATCATCGCCGGATTGATCCTGGTGCTGGTGCTGCGCAGCCGCGGCGTGCCGCTGCTGGCCGGCGCCGACGGCGAGCCGGACCCGACGCCGAACGTCCAGCAGCCGCCGGTTCCCGTCGAGCCGGCCGCGAATGACCGCGCCTCGGCGCAGCCGGCGTCGCAATGGGGCCGTGGAGCGGCAACGCCCAGGGACTGAACCGATTTGGGTGCGTCGTGGGATATTGACGCGCCGATTTGCCGCCACTACGGAAACGGCACCGTTGGGCGGATATTCCGCCCGTAATGTCGGCTTTCGACAACTCTGACAGGGCGCACGCTGCTATAGCGCCCCGACTATCTCAGGAGAGGTGACAGGAAATGAAGATCCTTGTGCCCGTGAAGCGGGTTGTGGATGCTAACGTCAAGGTCCGGGTGAAAGCCGACGGGCTGGGCGTCGAGCTTGCCAACGTCAAGATGGCGATGAACCCGTTCGACGAGATCGCGGTCGAGGAAGCGATCCGCATCAAGGAAGCCGGCAAGGCGGAAGAGATCATCGTCGTTTCGATCGGTCCGCAGCAGGCGCAGGAGACGCTGCGCACCGCGCTCGCCATGGGCGCCGACCGCGCCATCCTGGTCAAGACCGACGAGCAGACCGAGCCGCTGGGCGTCGCCAAGGTGCTGAAGGGCGTGGTCGACGCCGAAAAGCCCGGCCTGGTGATCCTCGGCAAGCAGGCGATCGACGACGATTCGAACCAGACCGGCCAGATGCTGGCGGCGCTGCTGGGCTGGGCCCAGGGCACTTTCGCTTCGAAGATCGAACTCGCCGGCGACAAGGCCAAGGTGACGCGCGAGGTCGACGGCGGCCTGCAGACGGTCGAGCTGAAGATGCCGGTGATCGTCACCGCCGACCTTCGCCTCAACCAGCCGCGCTATGCCTCGCTGCCCAACATCATGAAGGCCAAGAAGAAGCCGCTCGACGAGAAGAGCCCGGCCGACTACGGCGCCGACGTCAAGCCGCGTCTCAAGGTGGTCAAGACCGAGGAGCCGAGCGGCCGCAAGGCGGGCGTCAAGGTCAAGAGCGTCGCCGAGTTGGTCGAGAAGCTCAAGAACGAAGCCGGCGTACTCTAAGGCGATCGGGAAAGGATCAAGAAAATGGCAATTCTCCTCATCGCTGAACACGACAATGCGAGCCTTTCCGATCAGACCGCCAAGGCGCTGTCGGCGGCTCTTCAGATCGGCTCGGATGTCGACGTGCTTGTCGCCGGCAAGGGCGCCAAGGGCGCGGCCGACGCCGCCGCCAAGCTGAAGGGCGTGCGCAAGGTGCTTCTGGCCGAAGCGGACGAGCTTTCGGAACGTCTCGCCGAGCCGACGGCGGCTCTCGTGGTGTCGCTTGCGGGTAGCTACGACACGATCGTCGCGCCGGCGACCTCCGCCGGCAAGAACATCGCGCCGCGCGTGGCCGCCCTGCTCGACGTCGCCCAGGTCTCGGAGATCATCGAAGTGGTCTCGCCCGACACCTTCAAGCGGCCGATCTATGCCGGCAACGCCATCCAGACCGTGCAGTCGACCGACGCCAAGAAGGTCATCACGGTGCGCACCGCTTCCTTCTCGGCAGCGCCGGAAGGCGGTTCGGCCTCGGTGGAAACGGCCAACGCCGCCGCCAATCCTGGCCTCTCGTCCTTCGTCGAGAACAAGCTTTCCGAGAACGATCGTCCGGAACTGACCTCGGCCAAGATCATCATCTCGGGTGGCCGCGCGCTGGGTTCCTCGGAGAAATTCCAGGAAGTCATCCTGCCGGTTGCCGACAAGCTCGGCGCAGCGGTCGGCGCCTCGCGCGCCGCGGTCGATGCCGGCTATGCGCCGAACGACTGGCAGGTCGGCCAGACCGGCAAGGTGGTCGCTCCCGACCTCTACATCGCCGTCGGCATCTCCGGCGCCATCCAGCACCTGGCCGGCATGAAGGATTCGAAGGTCATCGTCGCCATCAACAAGGACGAGGAAGCCCCGATCTTCCAGGTTGCCGACTATGGTCTCGTCGGCGATCTCTTCGTCATCCTGCCGGAGCTGCAAAAGGCGCTTTGACGCCGTCCGTTCTGGCATATTAAAATCCGAAGGGTGGGGTAGACGAAGTCGCCCCGCCCTTTTAGTTTGCACTGCACAAAAAGCGGGCCATCAAGGCCTGAAAGCTATTCCGGCGGTTTTGCATCCGGATTGCGGAAAATAAACAGACAGGAGCATCTTTCCCGCTTCACGGAAGCGGAAACGCTCCAGACGGGATCGGGGTAATGAGCAAGATCGAGACGATCGGCATTGTCGGCGCGGGTCAAATGGGCGGCGGTATTGCCCATGTCTCGGCGCTGGGTGGCTACAAGGTCCTGATTCACGACGTGTCGCCCGACCGGATCGAGAAGGGCATCGCCACCATCAGCGGCAACATGGCCCGCCAGGTCGGCTCCGGCAAGCTCGAGGAAAAGGCGCGCAACGACGCGATGGCGCGCATCTCGGCCGCCCCGGCCATGGCCGACCTCGCTGCCGCCGACCTGGTGATCGAGGCGGCGACCGAAGACGAGACGGTCAAGCGCAAGATCTATGCGCAGCTCTGCCCGCAGCTCAATCCGGAAGCGATCCTGGCCACCAACACCTCGTCGATCTCGATCACCCGGCTCGCCGCGCAGACCGACCGCCCAGAGCGCTTCATCGGCATTCACTTCATGAACCCGGTGCCGGTGATGAAGCTGGTCGAGCTGGTGCGCGGCATCGCCACCGAGGACCAGACCTTCGAGGCGGCCAAGAATTACGTGAAGCACCTCGACAAGACGATCACCGTCTCGGAGGATTTCCCGGCCTTCATCGTCAACCGCATCCTTTTGCCGATGATCAACGAGGCGATCTACACGCTTTATGAGGGCGTCGGCACGGTCGATGCCATCGACACCGCCATGCGGCTCGGCGCCAACCATCCGATGGGCCCGCTGCAACTCGCCGACTTCATCGGCCTCGACACCTGCCTGTCGATCATGCAGGTGCTGCACGAGGGCCTGTCGGACTCGAAATACCGCCCCTGCCCCCTGCTGGTGAAATATGTCGAGGCCGGCTGGCTCGGCCGCAAGACCGGCCGCGGCTTCTACGACTATCGCGGCGAACATCCGGTGCCGACGCGCTGAGTCAGCATTGAAGGCTTTCTATCTCGGCTGACGGCTCACGAGGCCGCCGCAAGCGGCGTCTGTGCCATCTCGTCCCTGACATCCTCGTCCGGTGCGGCGGAAACGCAACCGCGGCCTGCGGCCTTGGCGGCGTAGCAGGCGGCGTCGGCCCGGGCGATGATCTCGTCCACTTCGCCGCAACCGGCGCGGATCGGCGCAAGCCCGATGCTGGCGCCGATCGAATGCGGGCGCCCGTCCCAGTTGAAGTTGAGATTGCGGATGGCATCGATGATCGAGCGCGCCGCGACCGGCCCGCGCGCCGCGGCGCCCGCTTTGAGGATGACCGCGAACTCGTCGCCGCCGAGCCGGGCGACGACGTCTTCTTGACCCAACACATTGCGCAAGGTGTCGGCCACGCGTTTGAGCAGCGCGTCGCCTGCGGCATGGCCACCGGTGTCGTTGACGGCCTTGAAGTGGTCGAGGTCGACGAACATGAACTGATGCTCGCCGCCATTGAGGCGGCATTGGTCAACCAGCTCCTCCATGGTGCGGATGAAACTCGAGCGGTTGGCGAGCCCGGTCAGCGCGTCATGCGCGGCGGCGTAGGCCAGCTGGCGCTGCAGGGCGCGCGCGTCGGTGAAATCCTGGAAGACGATGACAAGGCCGCAGAACTCGTCACGGTCGTTCATGATCGGCGACACCACCTGGCGGATGCTGCAGCGTGTGTCGTCGCGCCGCACGAGCACCGCGCGCGTGTTCTGGTCGCAGGAAGGCCGCTCGCTCGCCGAAGGGCGCGTCAGGCCGATCCGCTGCCCGCTTTCCTCGTCGACCGCCCAGTAGACATGGCCGAGCACCTTGCCGAGCGCCTCGCCGACGGCAATGCCGGTCAGCCTTTCGGCAACCGGATTCATGAAAGTGATGCGGTTGGCGGCATCGGTGCAGATCACCGCGTCGCCGATCGACTGCAGCGTCACCCTCAGACGTTCCTTCTCGTCGGCCAGCATCGCCGCCGAAACCATCAGCCGCGCTTCGGCCTCCTTGCGCTCGGTGATGTCGGTCAGGCTGCCGATGGCCCGGATCAGCCGGCCCTCCGCGTCGCGCTCGATCGTCTTGCCGCGGTCGAGGATCCAGACCCAGTGGCCGTCCTTGTGCCGCATCCGGAACTCGGCTTCGAAAAAGGGCGTCTCGCCGGCGAGATGCGCGCGATCCGCCTCGGCGACGCGTCCCCGATCGTCGGGATGGATCATGGTCAGCCAGCGCTCGGGGTCGCCGTCGAGCTCGCCGTCGGCATAGCCCAGCATTTTCACCCAGGTTTCGGAATAGGTGGTGCCGCCCTTGCGCATATCGAGGCTCCAGACGCCCTGGCCGGTGCTGGTGAGCGCGAAATTCCACCGGGTCTCGGCCTCGGCTATGCGCGCCTCCGCTTGCTTGCGCGCGTCGATGTCCTCGATCTGCGACACCAGATAAAGCGGCTTGCCGGTGTCTTCGTCGAGGATGACCGACCCGGCAAGCTGCGCCCAGACCGGGGTCCCGTCCTTCCTGAGGTAGCGCTTTTCGAAATGGTAGGAGCTGATCTTGCCTTCCCTCACGTTCAGCATCGTCTCGCGGCCGATCAGAAGGTCGTCCGGATGCGTGATCTGCGGGAAGGTCAACGCCTCGATTTCCGCGCGGGTGTAACCCAGCATGGCGGCGAAGGCGGGGTTGGCCTGCTGGATGCGCCCGTCGAGCCCGACGATGGCGACGCCGATCGCCGAATCCTCCATGGCGCGGCGGAAGCGCTGCTCGCTCTCGGCGATCTGCCGCCGGTCATCGACGATGCGGTGAATGAAGAATGCCGACAAGAACAGCGTCGCGGCCGTGATGGCGACGGAAATTTGCAGGCAGAGCTTCAGCGCGTCGGCGCCAAACTCGAGGCGCGGCAACAGGATCGAAGCGACGGTGGCAACCCCCCCGACCGCCAGCAGAGCCTGCGCGGCGTGCCCGTCGGCACGAAGCCCTTTCCAGTTCAACCACGACACAATGCGATCCCACCCAATGCGCAACTGCACGTTGCCACAACCCTGGCGGATCGATTTTAAGGAATGGTTGCGTGAAAGGCTGCGATCCATCCGCTAACCGGCAAACAATTACCGCCATGATTAAGGGACTGTTTCGAAAATCGCCGCGGCGGCTACCAGCGCACGAAAAGCCGCCCGCCGATGGCCCCGAGCAAGGTGAGGAAAGCGATCGCGATCGTATACCAGGTGGCGACGAAGAGCGGCGAATCGTCGAAGCAATGCGCGGCATAGAAGGTGGCCGCAAGCCCGCCCGCGAGCAGGCCGGCAACCGCGCCCGCGAGCACCGGCCGCGTCGGCGCGCCGTAGCGCAGCATGCCGAGGAAGACCGCAAGCGGGCCGATGCCGATCAACGGGATGAAACTCATGCAGATCATCATGTTCGAGCCGACGAGTCGCTTGCCCCAATCGGCCTGGGTCACGACGAAAAGCTCCAGAACCACCGCCAGCACGACCAGCACTGGCGCTGCGATCATCCAGGCCATCGCCCGCCTGGTCGAAGCGCCCGGCATCGACAGCACACGAATCAGCGCGAAGGCGCTGGCCACAAGCGCCAGCGTGAACACGAACTTCGACATGAAGCGCATCGTATGCATGGCCGGCATGATGTCGGGACGCGGCCCGATGGTCGCCAAGAAGACCGTAGCCGCGATCGCCACGGCCACGCCGACCGCCAGCCACCAGGCCTTGCCGAGCGGCATCGCCTTGTCGCGGGCATCGGCGTCGAGCGCCTTGATGAGATCCTCTGTCCTCATGTCACTGTCGCCCAAATCGTTTGGCGATCGCGGCCAGGCCGCGATGCAACGACACGCGGACCGCCGTCTCGCTGACACCGAGCTTGGCGGCAGTCTCGCCGATCGAATGGCCGTCGACCGAGATCGAGGAGACGACTGAACGCTGCGTCGGCGGCAGTCCGTCGAGCGCGCGGTTTATGTCGCGCTCGCTGATCGTTTCGGTCTCCGGCTCGGCGAAGGTTTCGGCGATCTCGTCGATCTCGACCTCGATGCGGCGACCGCGACGGCGAAACGCGTCGATCAGCTTGAAGCGGGCAATCGCATAGACCCATGGCAGCACCGGCGCATCCGGGCGCCAGGTGTGACGTTTGACGTGAATCGCCAGCAAGGTTTCCTGCACGACATCCTCGGGGTCGACCCCGCCCTGAACGATCTTGCGCCGGGCAAAACCGCGAACGAGAGCGGCTATGCGGTGCAGAAAGTCGGCATAAGCCCTTTCGTCTCCCGCGATCGCGGCCTTGAGCAGCCGGGACAGCTCTGCCTCGTCCTTGCCGGTCACAAGAGTTTACCCCCGAAGTTCGCGTCTCGGCGCTGGTTTGTTACGTGGCCGACGAAATAATGTCCAAGCCAAACTGCCGCCAAATCACGAAAGTTTGTCGGTGCTCACGTCACTCTTTGGAACCCAGCGCGGCGTCCCGGATGAATTTCAGGCCCTTGCGGAAAAAGAGCTTCCTGCGCCTTTTCCGGTAATGGTGCCGCAAGCGTTGAAGTATCTGCGAATGCAAAGCCTCGACCGCATCGTTGGACGCAGAATCTCTCGCACATGGCAACGCGAGCAACGCGTCCGCATGCATATTGGCATAAGGCATCGGATCGTAAGTGTCGAATGGCGTCGGCGGATAGCTCAGCACGGTCGGGTTGGTGTTGATCTCGAAAACCTGAATCCGGCCATCGATCAGGGTATAATCGATCCGGCCGTAGGTGATTGCCGCCTTGTCGAAGAGCGGCATGAGCGCAGGGCCATGCGGGTTGTCGCGGATATAGATCAGGTGTTCCTGCCGCACGGCCTGCGGCAGGCCGCGCCCCGGATCCTTGATGAACCAGTCTTTCTTGGCAAAGCAATGCTGGGCGTAAGTGCGTTCGCCAACGCGGTAAGCGGCATATTTTCGGAACAGCCCGTCTGGTCCGGGCTTCGATCCGAATTCGACGACCATCGGGCGGACGAAACCCATCGATGGCAAGCGGGAAAGCGCCTCATCCAGCTCGCTCCGGTCTCGCAGCAGCATCGGTTCCCGATAGGCGGCGCCGGTCTCATCGCGCACAAAGGCAGGGAACCGGATGTCGTCTGGCAGCGAGTCGGGCCGGTAAGCGCGAAAATCGTTGATCCCTTCCGCGGAGAATTTACGCAGCAACTCAAAGCGCTGCAGGCTCGTTCTTGGATCATTGAGCTGCAGGACACCCGGCTGCTCGACGCGGATCCTGCGGCTGATCTCCGATGCCGTCTCGATTTCGGCGTCGTTCAGCCGATCCATGTCGGTCCAGATCACCGTCCCGCATGAAATCGAACACAGACGCGCCGCGTCGTCGTACGGAACAAGCCGAAGGAAGCGCTGCAAATCCTTGCGGTAGTAAAGCATCAGGCTTGCCTGCGTGTACGCATGCAGCCCATGGCAGATATAGAAGATCATAACGAAACCCACCCGGCCCACACTTGCCCGACCGGCTGGCAAAAGAAAACCTCATATTTTATCGGTAAGTGAGAGGCGGCACCTTTAGGATGAAGGAAATCAGATTTTTTAGGCTTGGAACCGACGATGTGGCACCCATTGCGGCGATGGAAACGGCCGCCTGGGGACCGCTCGGCGCCAGCGAGAGGACAATCCGCCGCCGTTTTTCGCTCGGGCACACAATGATCGGAGCGGGCGTCGATGATGTCGTTGCAGGAGCGATATGCTTCGCGGAGACGACCGATGATCCGCATGACACGGCAAAGTTCCCGAAGTCGTTCGCGGACTATTCCTCCATGCCGACAAGCGCGCCCGCGCTGTCGCTTTACGTCTACAATCTCGGCATTCGGCCGGAATTCCGCGGCACCAACATGGCGCGCGGCCTGCTTCGCGAGATGATCGAGTACGGGCGACGTGTAGGAGCCCGGTGGGTGGTTGGCGACGGCAGATGCCCATCCTATGCCGGAGTTCAGGATGGAACGCCCGACAAAGTCCTGCGTGACGAAGAGTTCCGACAAACGATAGACAGTTGGCACCGTACCGGCAAAATACCGTCGACCCGCGCGATCACTCGCGATCCGCTGCTCAAGTTCTACCGTCGGCTGCTTGATTGCGAGTTCTTGCATCTCGCGCCCGATTTTTTGCCCGAAGATGTTGCCTCAGGCGGATATCGGGTCATCTTCGCCAAAGATATTTCGCAAGGCGGCGCTCAGCTTATCTGATGGCAGGACTTTTTGATCCTTTCGATCTCGGCGACGATCCGTTTCCTGAGTTCGCTCGCCGGCGCGATGCCGGGGGCGGCAGCTGGGGCAAACCTCCTTATCCAGAGGTCGGCGAGGCGTTCTACGTGTTCAGCCATGCGCTTGTGTCGCAGGCCTTGAAACACCCCTTGCTGTTGCAGGCGCCGCCCGGCGCCTATCAGGAAGTCAGGCGGAAGATCAGCGCCAATCCGGCGTTGGATCTTTTGACCCGCTCCATTCTTTTGTCCGATCCGCCGCGACACATGAACTTGCGCCGCCCGCTTGCTGGTTCGCTGACGTTTGCCGCCGGCAGGGGGCTGTTCGACCAGCTTGCGTCCAGGGCATCCGCGTTGACGCAAGCCGCTGTTGAAAAACCGGAATTCGACGCGATCGTCGACATAGGCCTGCCACTCGCTTTTTCGGGCCTGGAGCGTATCCTGGGCATCGACATCGATGATCCATGGCGCATCGGCTACGATGCGAAGCTCATGGCCGATGCCCTGGACATGAGGATCGGCGGCATAAATGAGGATGCCAACGAGGCTTGCCGCCGACTGGAGGCGTGGGTTTCGCGCGCGATAGAAAGCGGTGCCGTGCGCCCAAACGGCATTTCGGCCCAGATGCTTGCCGAGGTCGACGCCGGTCGGTGGCGCAGAGACGATGCCGTTGCAAACATCGTGTTCCTGCTCTTTGCCGGGCAGGCGACGGTCGTGGATACGTTCGGCAATGCGCTGGTTGCGTTGGCAAATGCTCCGGGGCAGCTGTCGTTGCTTGAACAAGGGGAGGTCAGTTGGTCGACGGCAGCCGAGGAACTGCTTCGGTTCTGCTCGCCGGTCCAATATGCCGGAGCGCGTATCGCGGCGGAAGATTTGCCGTTTGGTGGCGTAACCATAAAGGCTGGTCAGGCTGTCGTGCCCGTTCTTGCGAGCGCCAATCGAGACATTTCCGTATTTCCAGCCGGCGATCGGCTGGATCTGCAAGCCGGCATTTCATCGGCCCTTGCATTCGGCACCGGACTTCACGCCTGCCTTGGTCAGCACGTTGCCCGGGTGGAACTGGCGGCACTGCTGGAGGCTCTGTTCACCTCGGCCAAAGGCTGGCACCTGGATACTTCCAGGATTTTGCGGCGGCATTCCGTGCTTTTCCACGGCCTTCAAACCGCCCCAATGATCCGACGGATCGATCAGCCATTCGCTTGAATTCGGCGGTCTTTTCATTTCTACCGGCAGATCCGTGGAATTATCCGCCCGCTCACGACGTCGTGCGTTCACAGAAACAATGTTGACTATCATAGTCATGTATCGATAAGTGGGCTCGCACCCACCCAGATCGAGGACGACGCCCCATGAAAATTGCCCTTTCCACGCTTGCCGGCGCCGCGCTGGCGCTCGGCCTGATCTCCGGCCCGGCCATGGCCGAGGATCAAGGGATCGTCGTCTACAATGCCCAGCATGAGAGCCTCGCCAAGGAATGGGCGAACGGCTTCACCAAGGAAACCGGCATCAAGGTCACGCTGCGCAACGGCGGCGACAGCGACTTCTCCAACCAGATCGTCGCCGAGGGCACGGCCTCGCCGGCCGACGTTTTCCTGACCGAGAACTCGCCCGCCATGGCGCTCGTCGAGGCAGCCGGCCTGTTCGCGCCGGTCGATGCCGATACGCTCGCCCAGGTGCCACAGGAATACCAGCCGTCGAGCGGCAAGTGGGTCGGTGTCGCCGCCCGCAGCACCGTCTTTGCCTACAACAAGGACAAGCTCAAGGAAGACCAGTTGCCGAAGTCGCTGCTCGACCTCGCCGATCCGAGCTGGAAGGGCCGCTGGGCCGCCTCGCCGTCCGGCGCGGACTTCCAGGCTATCGTCAGCGCCCTGCTGCAGATCAAGGGCGAAGCCGCCACCGCCGACTGGCTGAAGGCGATGAAGGCGAATTTCACCGCTTACAAGGGCAACAGCACCGTGATGAAGGCGGTCAATGCCGGCGAGATCGAAGGCGGCGTGATCTACCACTATTACTGGTTCGGCGATCAGGCCAAGACCGGCGAAAACAGCAAGAATGTCGGCCTGCACTATTTCAAGAACCAAGACCCGGGCGCCTTCGTTTCGGTCTCCGGCGGCGGCGTGCTGGCCTCCAGCAAGCATCCGAAGGAAGCCCAGGCTTTCCTGAAGTGGGTGACCGGCAAGGGCGGCCAGAACGTGCTGAAGACCGGCACCTCCTATGAATACGCGGTCGGCAAGGGCGCCGAATCCAACCCGAAGCTGGTGCCGCTGGCCGACCTGCAGGCGCCGAAAGTCGACCCGGCGACGCTGAACTCCAAGAAGGTCATCGACCTGATGACGCAAGCCGGCTTGCTTTAGTTCGCGTTCGTCCTAAAAGGGCGAACGACCGTGCTCCCGCGCGAATTCGCTTTCCGCGGGAGCGGTTTTGTTTTGGAGATCGCCTCGTCGATGACGATCGACTGCGCCTCGAGCCGCCTGCGCGGCATATCGGATCGCCACTGCCATACGGCGTTGGCGACGCGACGGCGCGCCTGATGCAGTCGGCGATCGACATGGCGCCTGCAAGACTGCCGGCGGCCGGGATGAAGAAGCGCCGGTCGACGTCGTGGATCACGCTCGCCGCCGCCCTGATCTCGCTGACCGCGCTGCTGCCGCTTGCCTTCATCGTCTGGGTCGCGATCCAGACCGGCTGGGACACCGTAGTGGCGCTGATCTTCCGCGCGCGCGTCGGCGAACTGCTGGTCAACACCGTGCTCCTCGTCATCGTCGCCGTACCGATCGCCACCCTGTTGTCGGTGGCGCTGGCATGGCTGACCGAGCGCAGCGACCTGCCAGGCAATCGGCTGTGGTCGTGGCTGTCAGTCGCGCCGCTCGCCATTCCGGCTTTCGTGCACTCCTATGCCTGGATCAGCTTCGTGCCGGGCCTGCACGGGCTGTGGGCGGGCGTGCTGGTCTCCGTCATCGCCTATTTCCCGTTCCTCTATCTGCCGATCGCCGCCGCGCTGCGCCGGCTCGATCCGGCGCTGGAGGATGCCGCGGCGGCGCTTGGCCTCGGCCCGTGGCGGGTTTTCGCGCGCGTCGTGCTGCCGCAGCTGAGGCTCGCCATCTGCGGCGGCTCGCTGCTGGTCGGCCTGCATCTGCTCGCCGAATACGGCCTCTTTGTCTTCATCCGCTTCGACACTTTCACCACCGCGATCGTCGATCAGTTCCAGTCGACCTTCAACGGACCGGCCGCCAACATGCTGGCCGCGGTGCTCGTGGCCTGCTGCCTCTTCCTGCTCGTGCTCGAGGTGATGATCCGCGGCGAGGAACGCTATGCCCGCGTCGGCTCCGGCGCCGCGCGCAAGCAGCAACGCGCTCGCCTCGGCCGCTCCACTGTGCCCTGCCTGCTGTTGCCGGCGGGCGTCGCGCTGCTGTCGCTCGGCATCCCCTTCGTCACCATCAGCCGCTGGCTGTTCGCCGGCGGTGCCGATGTCTGGCGTTGGGACGAGATCAGCCTGGCGCTCGGCCAGACGCTCTTCCTCGCCATCGCCGGAGCGGTCCTTGCAACCATTGCCGCCATGCCGATGGCCTGGATCTCGATTCGCGCGCCGGGCCGGCTGCAGCGCCTGCTCGAAAGCTGCAACTATATCGTCGGCGCGCTGCCGGGCGTCGTCATCGCGCTGGCGCTGGTGACGATCACCGTGCGTGTCGCGCTGCCGCTCTACCAGACGCTGTTCACCATCCTGTTCGGCTATGCGCTGATGTTTTTGCCGCGCGCGCTGGTCAGCCTGCGCGCTTCGATCGCCCAGGCCCCAGTCGAGCTGGAACGCGCCGCTTCCAGCCTCGGCCGGCCGCCGGTCAAGGCGCTGTGGTCGACGACCATCCGCCTGTCGGCGCCGGGTGCGGCGGCCGGCATGGCGATGGTGGCGCTCGGCATCACCAACGAGCTCACCGCCACCCAGATGCTGGCGCCCAACGGCACCCGCACGCTTGCCATGGCCTTCTGGTCCTATAGCGGCGAGATCGACTACGCCTCCGCCGCGCCTTACGCGCTGATCATGGTGGCGATGTCATTGCCGATGACCTGGTGGCTCTACGTCCAGTCGAAACGGATGGCCGGACGATGAGCTTCCTCGAACTCAGCGGCGTGACGAAGAACTACGGCCCGGTGGCGGCGCTCGCCGGCGTCGACCTCCAGGTCGAAAGCGGCAGCCGCACCGCGATCGTCGGGCCATCCGGCTGCGGCAAGACCACCTTGTTGAGATTGATTGCCGGCTTCGAGGCGCCGGACCGCGGCCGCATTGCGCTCGACGGCAAGGTGCTCGCCAATGGCGGCGCCGCAGTGCCGGCGCATCGCCGCGGCATCGGCGTGGTGGCCCAGGACGGCGCCCTGTTCCCGCATCTCAGCATCGCCGACAATATCGGCTTCGGTATCGCCCGCAACGCCGACAGACGAGCCGAGCAAATCATCGAGCTCGCCTATATCGTCGGCTTGGACAAGGCGATCCTGAAACGCCGGCCGCACGAGCTCTCCGGCGGCCAGCAGCAACGCGTGGCGCTTGCCCGCGCCATGGCCATGAAGCCGCGGCTGATGCTGCTCGACGAGCCCTTCTCGGCGCTCGACACCGGGCTTCGCGCCTCGATGCGCAAGGCGGTGGCCGAGCTTCTGGAAGAGGCGGGCATCACCACCATCCTGGTCACCCACGACCAGGCCGAGGCCTTATCCTTCGCCAGTCAGGTGGCGGTGATGCGCGACGGGCTATTCTCGCAGGTCGGCACGCCGCGCGAGCTCTATTTCCAGCCCAGGGACAGGATGGTCGCCGAATTCCTCGGCGACGCCATCATCGTGCCGGCCAGGATCGCCGACGGCTTTGCCGAATCGCGGCTCGGCCGCATCGCCGTCGACACCAAGGAACGGCGCGATGTCGCGCGCATCATGCTCCGGCCCGAGCAGGTTATCCTCAAACTGACCTCGCGCGAAGGCATGTCGGGCACGCCGGACATGCTGTTCGGCGAAGTAACGGACTGCGAATTCGCCGGCTCGATCTGCACCGTCGCGGTGCGGCTGCTGAACAGCCCCGATCCGCCCGATGCGGCCGCGATCGGCAACACGCCGCTCATCCTGCGCAGGACCGGGATGGACGCGCCGGCGGTCGGCGAGATCGTGCGCCTCACCGTCACCGGCAAGGCGCATGTCTTTGCCTGAATGCGATAGCAGTTCTCAACGAACGCGTTCGCCCGTCGCTGGCGACCAGAGCGGCCATTGCTCAAGGAAATCGCAGCTGTGGATGACGACGCGAGCGCCGTCGATCAGGATAATCGAATAGGCGGGCGGCGCCTGCTCGACCACCTCGTCGCCGACCAGGTCGAGCATGAAGCGGGCATGCAGGCCGCGCTGCACCGAGAACGGAATGCCGGCGACGCTGCCGGCTATGTCGCGATGGACATGGCCGAAGAAGATGTAGCGGACATTGCCGTGGCGGGTCAGCACATCGATGAACCGCTGCGGCTGTTCGAGGCCGAGCGGATCGAGCAGCGTGAGCCCGAGCTCGACCGGCGGATGGTGCAGGAAGACATAGGCCGCCTTGCCTGCCGCCTCGGCGAGCCTGGCATCGAGCCAGCCAAGCCGGTCTTCGCACAACTCACCGGTGACGCGGCCTTCCGCCAGACTGTCGAGGAAAACCAGGCGCCCTTCCGGCGTGTCGAAAACCGACTGCACAAAGCCGTTGCCGTCGGTGCCGTTTTCCGGGAAGGCGGCGATGAGATTGGCGCGCCGGTCATGGTTTCCGGGCAGCAGTCGGAAAGGCACGCCGAGCCGGCTCAGCGCCGCCTTTAGGTCGGCATAGCTCTCGGCCTGTCCGTCATCGGTCAGGTCGCCGGTGAAGATGCACAGCGTCGCGTCGCCGTGACGTTGATTGATATGATCGATACAGCGATCGAGCCGCTCATTCAGGTTCGCGCCATAACATATCTCGCGCCGACGTCCGAGATGGACGTCGGTGACCTGGATGATCTTCATGGCATGAACCTCAAATTCAAATTCACAAAATCGCCGGCGCCGGTTCCGGCACAGAAGCCTTGAACACGTCGAGCCTCGCGCCGGATTCCGAGGAAAAGAAATGCAGGTCCGATTCGGCGAATTGCAGGCCGACCGTGCTGCCCGGCTCGGGATGGACAATCTCGGATGTGACCACCGAGAACGGCGCGCCATCGAGATCGACATAGATGACACGACCGGCGCCCAGCTCCTCGATGAGGTCGACCGTCGCCGCGAGCGCGCCCGGCGTGCCCGGCGCCACCATGCGCACCGCCTCCGGCCGGATGCCGACGGCGATCTTCGAGCCCACGGGAAGGCCCGTGCGCGACACGTTGAGCTTGCGGCTGTCGCCGAGCAATGACAACCCGTCGAGCGTGACGGTGCCTTCGAGCATGTTCATCGCCGGCGCGCCGACGAAGGTCGCGACGAAACGGCTTGCCGGCCGGCTGTAGACTTCCGCCGGCGTGCCGACCTGCTCGACGCGGCCGCCATTCATCACCACCAGCCGGTCGGCCAGCGTCATCGCTTCGACCTGATCATGGGTGACGAAGACGGAGGTGGCGCTCAGGCGCCGATGCAGCTTGCGGATTTCGGAGCGCATCTGCACGCGCAGCTTGGCGTCGAGGTTGGAGAGCGGCTCGTCGAAGAGGAACACTTTGGGCTCGCGGATCATGGCGCGGCCCATCGCGACGCGCTGGCGCTGGCCGCCGGAGAGCGCCATCGGCTTGCGGTCGAGCAGGTGCTCCAGTTCCAGGACGCGCGCCACCGCCTGGATGCGCTGGGTGCGCTCGGCCGCCGCAACGCCAGCCACTTTCAGCGAATAGCCGATGTTTTGCGCCACGCTCATATGCGGGTAGAGCGCGTAGTTCTGGAACACCATGGCGCAGCCGCGTTCGCGCGGTTCGAGCTTGTTGACCACCGTGTTGTCGATCGCGATCGTGCCTTCGGATATCTCTTCCAGCCCCGCGATCATCCTGAGCAGCGTGGACTTGCCGCAGCCGGACGGCCCGAGGATGACCACGAACTCGCCCGACGCGAAGTCGAGGTCGACACCGTGCACGACCTGGGTCTTGGCGTAGTTCTTCTTGACGCCGCGGATGGTGATGGAGGCCATTTTTGTCTCCTTATTTTTCGGTGGCGATCAGGCCGCGAACGAACCAGCGCTGCATCAGCACCACGACGATCAGCGGCGGCAGCATGACGATCAGCGTGCCGGCCATGGCGATATGCCATTCCGGCGCCCCGCCGACATTGGGGATGAGCTGCTTCAGCTCGGTCACCGCCATCGCATGCGACTGGTCGGTGGTGATGAGCAGAGGCCACAGATATTGGTTCCAGGCCCACAGGAACATGATGGTGCCGAGAGCCGCCATGTTGTTGCGCGACAGCGGCAACAGGATATCGACGAAAAAGCGCAGCGCGCCAGCGCCGTCCATGCGCGCGGCCTCGGTCAGTTCGTCAGGCACGGTCAGGAAGAACTGGCGGTAGAGGAACGTTCCGGTCGCGGTCGCGACCAGCGGCAGGATCAGGCCGCTATAGGAATTGAGCAGCCCCAGGCTGAGCGAAACCTGCACGCCCGATATCTTCTCGATCAGCCAGGAGAGACCGGTCAGGTCCATGATCGTCTGATAGGGCTCGAGCACGTTGGCGACCACCGCATAGGTCGGCACGATGCGCACTTCGAGCGGCAGCATCAGCGTGATGAAGATCAGCCAGAAGATCAGCATGCGGCCGGGATAGCGGAAATAGACGATCGAGAAGGCGGTGAGCGCCGAGACGATCACCTTGCCGGCTGCGACGCCAAACGCCATGATGAAGGAGTTGAGCAGTTTTGGGCCGAGATCGGCCGTCGTCCACGCCGTCTTGATGTTGATCCAGAAGTCGCTGCCCGGCAGCATCGACATCGGCACGTCGTTGACGTCCTTCAGATTGTGCGAGGCGGCGATCGCCACGATGACGAATGGCGCCACGCAGAATACGAAGCCGACGAACAGGATCAGATGCGTGAAGAAATTGAGGATCGGGGTGCGCTCGACCATGGCTCGCCTCAGCGATAATGCACGCGCCGCTCGATGAAGCGGAACTGGACGATGGTAAGGGCGATGATCAGCAGCATCAGGATGATGCTCTGCGCGGCGGCGCCGGAGTAATCCAAACCTTTGAAGCCGTCGGAATAGATCTTGTAGACCATCAGATTGGTGGCATTGGCGGGTCCGCCAGCGGTCATGATGTCGACGATGCCGAAGGAGTCCTGGAAACTCTCGGTGATGTTGATGACCAGCAGGAAGAAGATGGTCGGCGTGATCAGAGGGAACTGGATGTCCCAGAAGCGCCTGATGACGCCGGAGCCGTCCATTGCCGCGGCTTCGATCAGCGAGCGCGGGATCGCCTGGAAGGCAGCCAGGAAGAAGATGAAATTATAGCCGACATATTTCCACGAGAAGGCGATGATGATCGAGGCCATCGCGTCGGCACTGTCGAGGCCGGGATCCCAGACGCCCGGCCAGAAATGGTTGGCGAAGGCCATGAAGCCGGCTTCGGGGGCCAGGATGAAGCGGAAGGCCATCGCCAGCGCCGGCGCGGCAATGCCGTAAGGCCAGATCAGCACCACCCGATACAGCCAAGAGCCGGCAAGCTGACGGTCGGTCAGGGCGGCGAGCACCAGCGCTATGACCATTGCCAGGCCGGTGCTGATCCCGGCGAAGATCAGGCTTGCGGTGATCGAATTCCAGTAGTCGGCGTTGGCCAGGATCGAGCGGAAATTGTCGAGCCCGACCCAGATGTTGCCGCCGCCCCACGGCTGCTGCAGCGTCAGCGACCAGTAGACCGCCTGTCCTGCGGGCCAGTAGAAGAAGGTGAAGATGAGAAGCAACTGCGGCACCGCAAACAGGATGCCGATGGTCCATCTGCCGAAAGTGACGCGTTTTTCCATCGATCCGCCGACGATGCCTGGTCCGGATATGAAACGGCCGCCCGTCGAGTTTCGGCGGGCGGCCTTGCAAAGTCCACTGCTTACGGCAGCGTCTTGTTCGGATAGGTCTGCTGGAAGCGGTCGAGGATGGCGTTGCCGTTCTTGACCAGCGTGTCGATGCCGTCCTGGACGCTTTCCTTGTTGGCGAAGATCGCCTGCATCTGCGTGCCGAATTCGGCGCGGATCTGGGTGAAGTTGCCGAGGCGGATGCCGCGGGTGATCTCCGTCGGCTCCGAAGCGGTCAGGCTGGCGATCGCCACTTCACGCCCCTTGTAGGGCGCTTTGTCGTAGAAGCCACTGGATTTCATGTATTCGAAGCCGGACTTCGTCACCGGAATGTAGCCGGTGTTGGTCGACCAGAACAAAGCCGTCCTGGGATCGTGGATGAAGTTGAGGAAGGCGGCCGCACCCTTGTATTCGGCATCCGACTTGCCGGACAGAACCCACAGCGAAGCGCCACCGACCAGCGAGTTCTTGCGCTCGGTGCCGGCATAGACCGGCAGCTCGGCGACATCCCAGTTCATGCCTTCCTTCTGCGTCTTGCCGACCGTGCCGTGGTCGCCGACCGAGGTCATGATGACCTGGCAGGTGCCGGTGGCGAAGGCCTGTACCATATCCTGGCCGAGGTCCTTCGACTTGATCTTGATCAGGCCGGCGTCATACCACTTCTTCAGGTCGCCGACGTACTGGACGAACTTGGTCTTGTTCATTTCCAGGCGGGCGTCGAGACCGTCATAGCCATTGTTCTTGCTGGCGATCGGCTGGTCGTGAATGGCCGAGAACTGCTCCATGATCTGCCAGCTTTCGTTGGCCGAGATGTTGATCGCCATCGGGCAGTCATAGCCGGCGTCCTTGAGCGCCTTCAGGTCCGCGCCGACGTCTTCCCATGTCTTCGGCGCCTCGGTCTTGCCGATCTTGGCGAACGCGTCCTTGTTCCAGTACATCAGCGCCGTCGAGGAGTTGAACGGGAAGGACAGCATCTCGCCCTTCGACGTCGCGTAGTAGCGCGCAATGCCGGGGAAATAGTCGCTGTAGTCGATCTTGTAGCCGTTCTCTTCCATCAGCTTGTCGGCGGGCTTGTAGGCGCCCGACAGCATCATGGTGGCGGTGCCGACGTCATAGACCTGGACGACGGTGGGCTGCTTGCCGGCGCGGAAAGCGGCGATCGTGTTCTGCAGCGTGGCGTCGTAATTGCCCTGGCTGGTGCAGACCACCTCATAGTCGGACTGCGAGGCGTTGAAATTCTTGCACAGCGTGTCGACGACGCGGGCGAGATCGCCCGACAGACCGAACCAGAAGTCGAACTTGACCGGCTCCGCAAAAGCAGGAACCGCAAGCGCGGTGCTGAGCGCGCCGGCGGCAAGGGCAGCAAAGCCCCGCTTGATGATCGTCATGGGTTCTTCCCTCTTGAGTGGCAGTATGACAAGGGTTGTGCGCAAGTCCTTGCCCGCTCTCATAGAGAAGGTATGTGACAGTTCTGTTGTGGCCCTGAGGCTCCTGTGGACAGCCAGTCTCTCCTCCCCCGGCAGCGGTCGCGCCGGCATGAAGACGTCACATCGGCGCTCTAGGAAGCTAGGGCGCCCTGAAGCGTCGAAAAGGCCTTCTGTGATTAACCGGCTAAATGGATGGGAAGACATGCTGGTCCCGCAACTCACGCACGTGCCTCTCGCCGAACGCAATGCGATGCGCGACGGCCCGCGCGACAGCGCTACCCACCTGCGCCACGCGGCAACGGTTCCCGCTCTGGGCGAGATCGAGATCGGCGGCAAGGCGTCGCGCGAGAGCGCCTGCGAGAGCCTGACCGTCATGGCCTGGAACGTCGAGCGGCTCCGCTACGTCGATGCCATCGCCGAAACGATCGCCGGCCAGTCGCCGGACGTCGTGCTGCTGTGCGAGGTCGACAAGGGCATGGCGCGCTCCGGCAACGGCCATTTGTTGAGCCGGCTTGCCGATCGCCTAAGCCACTTCTTCGCCTACGGCGTCGAGTTCCTGGAGCTCGGGACCGGCAACGAGGCGGAGCAGGCCGCGAATGGCGGCGCCGAGAACATCGAGGGCTTCCACGGCAATGCCATAACCAGCGCCGTTCCGCTGCTGCGGCCTTTTCTCATTCGCTTCGATGCCGCCGGCGCATGGTTCCTACCGGAACACGGCCAGCCGCGCATCGGCGGTCGCATGGCGCTGGGCGGCCAGGTGATGGTCGGCGACCGCCGGGTCACCGTAGTCTCGGTGCATCTCGAAAACCGCACCGCTCCCACCGGCCGTGCCGACCAGACACGCCATCTGCTCGACGCGATCGACAGATATGACGCCGAAGCGCCGGTGCTGATCGGCGGCGACTTCAACACGCTGACCGCCACCTACCCGGAACGCAATGACGACCCGGCCGCTTGGCGAGCACGCATTGCCGCCGAGCCGGACCGCCTGATGCATCCGGAGCATCATGGGCCCTTGTTCGCGGTGTTGGCCGAGCGTGGTTACGACTGGAAGACAGCCAACGCATTCGACAAGCCCACCCAGCGGCGCGCGGCCGGCGACTTGACGCCCGCCGGCCATATCGACTGGTTCTTCACCCGTGGCCTTGCGGCAAGCGCGCCGGCGACGCTGCCGGCGGTCTTGCCGGATGGCGGCCCGAGCGCCGATCACGAGGCGCTGGTGGTGACGGTGCGGATGAAGTGACGGCGGTCCGGCTCTGCCCAGATTCTGGTCGATCCGGCGCCTAGCCCAGGAAATACAACCCGGAAGGCACGCAAGGGTTGCGGGCTGGATAATCGATTCTTCAGTCGTCCGGCCTAATCAATCACGTTGGCTTGATTGATGCGGGTAGATCAGGTGAAGCAAGATGCTGACCGTCTATAATTGTATCGTGAACGAGCACGATCTGAGACTGGTCGCACTGGCCGCGCTCATTTGCGGAATTTCCTGTTTCTCGGCGGTCAACCTGCTTCGCCATGTCGTGCAATCGACCAGTCGAAACCGGCATGCGTGGCTGCTGATTGCTGCCGCGTCGACAGGATTCGGCATCTGGGCGACGCATTTCATAGCGATGATCGCCTTCACGCCGGGAATACCCAATGCCTACAACGCCGAGCTTTCGGTCGCTTCGCTGGCGATGTCGGTCATTCTGACCACGGCCGGCATGTGGATCGCGACGATGCGCGGCGGCATCGACCACTATCTCGTCGGCGGCGCCGTGCTGGGCATCGGCATTGCGGCGATGCACTATACCGGCATGGCGGCTTTCGAGGTCGAAGGCCGGATCGCCTGGAACCAGCTTTTGGTCGCCGCCTCGTTGGCCTCGGGCATCATTCTTGCGGCACTTTCGCTGCTTGTCGTGCTGCGCCGGCCGTCGACCCGGGCGACGGTCGCCGGCGCGGTCCTGCTGACGCTGGCGATCTGCACGCTGCATTTCATCGCCATGGCCGCAGTCTCGATCTACCCGGATTCCTCGATAGAGATATCGAAATTCACCATCGCGCCGATGTCGCAGGCCTTCGCCGCCGCTGCTGCAAGCCTGATCATCCTGGTGCTGGCCGCCACGGCGCTGTGGATCGATCTGCGTTTCCGCCGCCACAGGATCGAGGCGGAGCGCATGCACGGCCTCGCCAATGCCGCCGTCGAAGGCCTCATCGTCTGCGACGGCAACCGCGTCGTCAGCGCCAATGACAGCATCGCGGCGCTGAGCGGCATCGCCGCCAGCACCCTGAACACGATGACGCTCGGCGAGCTGTTCGGCGAGCGCGTCGCCTCGGCCGTCGCCGCCGGCAACGGACAGGCACAGGAAGCCGATCTGCGCGGCCAGGGCGACAGCCAGATCCCGGTGGAGCTGATCGCCAGAAGCATCGACTATTGCGGCAAGCCGCACCTGGTCGTTGCCGTCCGCGATATTCGCGAGCGCAGGAAGGCCGAGCAGGAGATCATGCGCCTCGCGCATTACGACCCGCTCACCGGGCTTGCCAACCGCCGCAGCTTCGCCAGCCGGCTGGAAGCCGAGATCGCCGCGTCCGCCCCGGATGCCAAAGGCGCCGGCAAGGGCGGCCAGCTGGCGCTCATGCTTCTCGATCTCGACCGCTTCAAGGAAGTGAACGACCTCTTCGGCCACGCCGCCGGCGACGCCGTCTTGCAGAAGGTGGCTCACTGCGCCTCCGGCGTGCTGCGCCAAGGCCAGATGCTGGCCCGGCTCGGCGGTGACGAATTCGCCATCATCGCTCCCAACCTTCCCGACCCGCAGGCCGCCGGCCGCATCGCCGAGGCGGTGCTGGCCGCCCTGCGTCAGGAAAACCGGCTGTCACCCGGCGGCATGGTGTCGGCCAGCATCGGCATCGCACTTTACCCGCTCGATGCCGACGAGCAGGCGGCATTGATCAGCCATGCCGACACCGCGCTCTATCGCGCCAAGGCCGAAGGCAAGGATACTTTTCGCTATTTCGAAGCCTCGATGGGTGCCGAGGCGCGCGACCGGCGCATCATGGAGCAGGATCTGCGCCAGGCGGTGGCGCGTGGCGAGTTCCGGCTCGTCTACCAGCCGCAGAAGGAGATCAGCAGCGGCAGCATGATCGGCTTCGAGGCCTTGCTCCGCTGGCATCATCCCCAACGCGGCGACATTGCGCCTTCGGTGTTCATCCCGGTGGCCGAGGATTGCGGCGCCATCGCCCAGATTGGCGAATGGGTGCTGGTGACGGCCTGCCAGGTGGCCGCCAGCTGGAAAAACCCGCTGACGGTCGCCGTCAACGTCTCGGCGGTGCAGCTCCACAATCCCGATTTCAGCCGCAAGGTGCATGAGGTGCTGTTGCGCACGGGCCTGGCGGCAGGCAGGCTCGAGCTCGAGATCACCGAGACGGCGCTGATCAAGGACATGCCGCGGGCGCTGGCTACCTTGCGCCAGATCAAGGCGCTCGGCGTGCGCGTGGCGATGGACGATTTCGGCACCGGCTATTCGTCGCTGTCCAACCTGCGCGCCTTCCCCTTCGACAAGATCAAGATCGATGGGTCCTTCATCAAATCGGTCGACAGGAACGATCAGGTCGCGACCATCGTGCGCGCCGTGCTTGGCCTGGGGCGCGGCCTCGGCCTGCCGGTGCTGGCCGAAGGCGTCGAGACGCTGGACGAACTGCGCTTCCTCGATGCCGAGGATTGCGACATCGGCCAGGGATATTATCTCGGCAGGCCCGGCCCGATCGAGGCGTTCAGCGAACTGACGGGTGTTCCGGCGGCCGATGCCGGCGTCAAGGCTGCCGAGGTCCGGGGCGGCGGCAGCATTCTGATGCTGCAGCCAGCCGCCGCCGCGCGCTCGGTCTGACAAAATCAGGGTTCTGACAAGATCAAGGCTCGAGCGCCACTTCGACCAGCCGCTTGGCGTCGGGGCTCGACCATTCGGCCGGGCCGTTCATATGCGCGATCAGGCAGCCTTCTGCGTCGATCAGCATCGTCACGGGAAGTCCGAGCGCCAGCCCGCGGGTCTTCGCTTCATTGAACAGCGCGATCGTAGGATCCCGGTAAAAGCCGAGCGTCTCGACGCCGATCTCCTTGAGGAACTTCTTCGGCTTGGTATCGTCGCCGGTGTCGACATTGACCGCGACGACCTCGAAGGCATTGCTGCCCTTTTCCTTCTGCAGCGCATCGAGCGCCGGCATCTCGGCCCGGCACGGCGCGCACCAAGTCGCCCAGAGATTGAGCAGCACCGTCTTGCCGGCGTGGTCGGCAATCGTCATCGGCTTACCATCGGGCCCGTTGAAGGCCAGGCTTTTCAGCGATTGCGGCGGATCGGCCGGTTGCAGCGCCGCGACCTGGCCGACGGCTTTCGCCGCGACGGCCTTGGCCCGTGGGGCCTTCGCCGCGCAGGCGGCATCGTCCTTGCCGGCGACGGCGGCGACCTTCTCCGCGGCATTGTTGCCAGAACCGCTCTCGCTGACATATACCGCGACCGCGCCGGCCAGCACGCCCGCCACCAAAGCGGCGAGGATGAGGCGCGTAGCCGGGAACAAAAATCTACTGCCGTCTGCCATTTTCAAAACTGCTCCGGAGCACGGGTTATAGCGATGAGCGACAAGAAGGCCAGCAACCAGATGTGGGGCGGACGTTTTGCCTCGGGTCCGGCCGCGATCATGGAAGCGATCAACGCGTCGATCGGCTTCGACCGCAAACTCTATGCGCAGGACATAAACGGATCGATCGCCCATAGCGAGATGTTGGCTGAAACAGGCATTATTTCGGCGGGCGATCAAGAAAAGATCGCACACGGGCTGAACACGATCCTGAAAGAGATCGAGGCCGGCAAGTTCGAATTCTCGACCAGGCTGGAAGACATCCACATGAATGTCGAGGCCCGCCTTGCCGACCTGATCGGTCCGGCAGCTGGACGCCTGCACACCGCCCGCTCGCGCAACGACCAGGTGGCGGTTGATCTGAGGCTCTGGGTCAAGCAGGAGTGCCAGCGCGTGGCCGGGGCGCTGAAGGACCTGATTGCCGCGTTCCTCGAACGCGCCGAGGAGCATGCGGCCACCGTCATGCCCGGCTTCACCCATCTGCAGGCGGCGCAGCCGGTGACCTTCGGCCATCACTTGATGGCCTATGTCGAGATGTTCGGCCGCGACCTGTCGCGTGTCCGCGACGCCATCGAGCGCATGGACGAGAGCCCGCTTGGCGCCGCCGCCCTTGCCGGCACCAGCTTCGGCATCGACCGCCACATGACGGCGAAAGCGCTCGGCTTCCGCGAGCCGACGCGCAATTCGCTCGACAGCGTTTCGGACCGCGACTTCGCGCTCGAATTCCTGAGCCTTGCCGCGATCTGCGGCACGCATCTGTCCAGGCTGGCCGAGGAGATCGTCATCTGGTCGACGCCGCAATTCGGCTTCATCCGGCTCTCGGATTCGTTTTCCACCGGTTCCTCGATCATGCCGCAGAAGAAGAACCCGGACGCCGCAGAGCTGGTGCGTGGCAAGGCCGGTCGCGTCAACGGCCACCTGGTTGGCTTGCTGACGGTGATGAAGGGCATGCCGCTGAGCTACGGCAAGGACATGCAGGAGGACAAGGAAGCGGTCTTCGACGCCGCCGAGACGCTGGACCTGATGCTGGCCGCGACCGCCGGGATGGTGCGCGACATGACCGTCAACGCCGCCGCCATGAAGAAGGCCGCCGGCGCCGGGCACGCCACCGCGACCGACCTTGCCGACTGGCTGGTGCGCAATCTCGGCCTGCCCTTCCGCGAGGCCCATCATGTCACCGGCCGCGCCGTGGCGCTGGCCGAGGAGAAGAAGGTCGGGCTGGAGAAGCTCTCGCTGGAGGACCTGCGCTCGATCCATTCCGGCATCACCGACGACATCTTCTCGGTGCTTGCCGTGCAGAATTCGGTGAAGAGCCGCACCAGCTTCGGCGGCACCGCGCCGTCGGAAGTGCGAAAGCAGATCCGCTACTGGAAAAAGCGGCTCGCCAAGGCTTAATGCATGTCGCCCAGAAGTGTGCATCGGTTCTGGGACAACGACACGCATCAAAACAATTGCCGGGATGCAAAGCGCCGAAAACTCGGCTAAAAGCGGCGGCACGACAAACAGTTTCGAACGGATGGATCGATGACCCGTAGCAGGATTTTGGTGACGCTCGCTCTACTTGCGGCGGTTGTCACCGTCACGGCCTGCGGCAGGAAGACCGGACTCGACACGCCGTATGAGGCGGCGGAGCAGGCGCGCAAGGATGCCGAACGCGCCAAGCAGCCGGTGCCGCCAGAGCCGGAGAAACCGGTCAAGGACAAGAAGTTCATTCTCGACCCGTTGCTTTAGAGCTTATGAGCACCCGATCTCATCGGGCTCCAACTTTCCGGAACCAAACCTCGTGAACCATTTCGATTACCGCGACGGCGTGCTCCATGCCGAAGACGTCGCGATCCCCGATATCGCGGCCGAGGTCGGCACGCCCTTCTACTGTTATTCGACGGCGACGCTGACCCGGCATTTCCGCGTTTTCAGGCAAGCTTTCGCCGGCCTCGACGCGCTGGTCTGCTACGCCATGAAGGCGAACTCCAACCAGGCCGTGCTGAAGACGCTGGCCAGGCAAGGCGCGGGCGCCGACGTGGTCTCGGAAGGCGAGTTGCGCCGCGCCTTGGCCGCCGGCATCCCGGCCAACAAGATCCTGTTTTCCGGCGTCGGCAAGACCGCGCGCGAGATGGATTTCGCGCTAGCCGCCGGCATCCTCTGCTTCAACGTCGAATCCGAGCCTGAGCTCGAACTTTTGTCGGCACGTGCCGTGGCCCTCGGCAAGGTGGCGCCCGTCTCGCTGCGCATCAATCCGGATGTCGACGCCAGGACGCACAAGAAGATCTCGACCGGCAGGGCCGAGAACAAGTTCGGTATCCCGTGGCAGCGCGCGCGGCAGGTCTATGCCCGCGCGGCGCAACTGCCGGGCATCAAGGTGACCGGCATCGACACCCATATCGGCAGCCAGATCACCGAGCTGCAGCCGTTCGACGACGCCTTCGCGCTGCTGGTCGAACTGGTCGGGGCGCTGCGCGCCGACGGCCATTCGATCGAGCATGTCGATCTCGGCGGCGGCCTCGGCATTCCTTACCGCGTCGACAACAGCCCGCCGCCTCTGCCCGACGCCTATGCCGAGATCGTCAGGAAGCACGTCACCAAGCTCGGCCTCAAGGTGATGTTCGAGCCGGGCCGCCTGATCGTCGGCAATGCCGGCATCCTGGTGTCGCAGGTCATCTATGTGAAGGAAGGCGACGCCAAGAACTTCCTCGTCGTCGACGCCGCCATGAACGACCTGATCCGGCCGACGCTCTATGACGCCTTCCACGACATCAGGCCGGTAGTGCAGCAGCCCGCCTCGACGCCGCGCATGAAGGTCGACGTCGTCGGCCCGGTCTGCGAGACCGGCGACTTCATCGGCCTCGACCGCGACCTGCCGAAGCTCAAGGCGGGCGACCTGATCGCCGTGTCCACCGCCGGTGCCTATGGCGCGGTGCAGGCCGGCACCTACAACACCAGGCTTCTGGTGCCGGAAGTTCTGGTCGACGGCGACCGCTTCCATGTCGTGCGGCCGCGCCAGACCTATGAAGATCTGATCGGATTGGATTCGATCCCTGACTGGCTGAAGTAGCAGAGCGGCGACGCTTTAAGGAGCAGGCCATGATTGAGAAAAAAACGATCACGCGCGAACGCATCGCCGCCGTCGAACCGCGCATCCGCCAATATGTGCGCCACACGCCGGTCATGCAGGTCGACATGGCGGATTTCGGCCGGCCCGCCTTCGCGCTCGATCTCAAGCTCGAATGCCTGCAGCATTCCGGCTCCTTCAAGGCGCGCGGCGCCTTCACCAACCTGCTCGAGCGCCAGGTGCCCGAGGCCGGCGTGGTCGCCGCATCCGGCGGCAACCATGGGGCCGCCGTCGCTTACGCCGCCATGAAGCTCGGCCTCAAGGCCACCATCTTCGTGCCCGAGGTCAGTCCGCCGGCGAAGCTCGCGCGCATTCGCGGCTACGGCGCCGAACTGGTGGTCGGCGGCGCCCGTTATGCCGAGGCGCTGGCTGCCAGCGAAGACTTCGCGGCCAGCACCGGCGCCCTGCAGATCCATGCCTTCAACCAGGAGGAAACGCTGCTCGGCCAGGGCACGCTCGGCCTGGAGATCGAGGCCGATCTACCCGAAATCGAAACGCTGCTGGTCGCCGTCGGCGGCGGCGGCCTGATCGGCGGCATCGCCGCCTGGTTCGCGGGGCGCATCCGCATCATCGCCGTCGAGCCGGAAGGCGCGCCGACGCTCTACCGCGCCCTGGAGGCCGGCCAGCCGGTCGATGCGCCCGCCGAAGGCATCGCCGCCGATTCACTGGCGCCGAAGCGGGTCGGCGAAATGATGTTCCCGATCGCCGAGGCTTTCGTCGAGCGCTCGATCCTGGTCAGCGACGACGACATCATCGCGGCGCAGAAAGCGCTGTGGGACCGCGTGCGAATCATCGCCGAGCCGGGTGGCGCCGCGGCCTTCGCCGCGGTGCTTTCCGGGCGTTATGTGCCGTCTGAGGGCGAGCGCGTGGCGGTCCTGGTCTGCGGTTCCAACACGAATCCCGCCAATTTCTGATCATAACCCGGCCAAACCGCTTCACGTTTTTGGAACCCGCCTCGCCTTTGCCGTGTTTGCTGGTATCCTCCTGGTGATGACGTCCGGGCTATTCTGCCCGGGCAGGAAGGGCCGATGACGGAACGACCCACTTCCAGCGGCGAGCGCAGCCTGGCCGGGCGCCTGGCGCTCAGCCGGTTGGTGACGCGGGCCTCGATGGTCTCCGAGCGCGGCTGGCCGCTCGTGCTGCCGCTGCTGGTCTTGGTCAGCCTGTTCCTCAGCCTTTCATGGTTCGGCCTGTTTCCGCGCCTGCCCGACGCGGCGCGCATCGGCCTCCTGATCCTGTTCGCGCTGGCGGCGATAACGGCCCTCTTTCCGCTCCGCTTCTTCCGCATGCCGACGGCCGTCGAGGTCGACCGGCGCATCGAAGCGGCGAATGAATTGCTGCACAGCCCGGTGCAGGTGCAGACCGACCGTCCGAGCGGCGCCGAGAGCATCTTCTCGCAGGCGCTGTGGCGCGAGCACCAGAAACGCATGGCCGAGCGGCTTTCGAGCCTCGGTGCCGACCGGCCGCGCAGCAGCGTGCCGGACTATGACCGCTGGGGCCTGCGCGCCGTCGCCGCGCTGCTGTTCGTCACCGCCCTTGCCTTCTCCTTCGGCCCCTTTGGCGGCAGGATCAGCGACGGTTTCGTCGCCCGCGCCGCGCGCGATACCGTGCCGCCACGCATCGACGCGTGGGTGACGCCGCCTGCCTACACCGGCAAGGCGCCGCTGTTTCTCACAGCCGACGCCAACCAGGCCGTCCAGACCTTTTCAGTGCCGCAAGGCAGCGACGTCTCGCTGCGAGTCACCGGCGGCTCGGGCGAGGAAACGCTGAGCTTTGCCGATACCGGCGGCAACGCCCGCGCCATCGAGCCCGCGGCGCCCAAGGCGCCCGCGCCCGCCACCGGCCAGGTGGCGCCCAAGGTGCGCCAGTTCTCCGGCAAGCTGAACACCGACGGCACGCTGACGCTGAAATCCGGCGACGGCGATATCGGCCACTGGGCCTTCGCCGTGATCCCCGACAAGCCGCCGACGATCCGCTTCGTCGGCGAGCCGAAACGCGCCGTCAACGGCTCCATCGAGCTCAACTACGAGATCGCCGACGACTATGGCGCCGCCTCCGCCAAGGCCGTTTTTGAGCTGTCGAACCCGCCGGCCGCCAATGCGCATCCGCTCTACGGCGCGCCCGACATGCCGCTGACCCTGCCGCGCCGCGGCGGCAAGACGAACGTGGCTAAGACGACCAAGGACCTGACGGAGCATGTATGGGCCGGCTCCAGCATCAAGCTGACGCTCAGCGTCACCGACGATGCCGGCCACACCGCGACCAGCGACACCAAGACGCTTGCGATGCCGGAGCGGCCCTTCGCCAACCCGCTGGCCCGCGCGGTGGTCGAACAACGCCGGCTGCTGGCGCTCGACACCAATGCCAAGCCGCGCGTTCTCGACCTGGTCGACGCGATCACGCTGCGCCCCGAGGACACGTTCGACAACATGTCGAACTATCTCGCCATCATGAGCGCCAGGAGCCGGCTGAAACTCTCCGAGAGCGACGACCAGTTGCGCAACGTCGTGTCCTATCTGTGGGAGATCGCGCTCGGCATCGAGGAAGGCAATCTGTCGGCCGCCGAGCGGCGGCTGCGCCAGGCGCAGCAGGCGTTGCAGGACGCGATCAAGAACGGCGCCAGCGATCAGGAGATCGAAAAGGCGATGAAGGAACTGCGCGAGGCGATGAACCAGTTCCTGCAGGAATTCGCCCAGCGCGCGCAGCAGAATCCGAACGCGCCGCAGATGCAGCAGAACGGCCGCGAGCTGCGCCAGAGCGACATCGACCGCATGATGGACGAGATCGAGAACCTGGCCAAATCGGGTGATCGCGACAAGGCCCAGCAGCTCCTCTCCGAGCTGCAGGACATGATGAACAACCTGCAGGCCGGCCGCCAGCAGCAGGGCGGCGAGCAGGACAGCGAGATGCGCCAGCAGATGGACAAGCTCGGCGACATCATGCGGCGCCAGCAGGAGATGATGAACGACACCTTCCGCCTGGACCAGATGCAGCGCGGCCAGCGTGGCGAAGGCGGCGAGCAGCAGCTCGGCGAGGATGGCGAACAGGGCCAGTCCGACGACCAGAAGCGCCCCGGCCCCGGCCAGGACCGCGATCCGCTCGGACGGCCGAAAATGTCGCCGAAGGACTTCGCCGATGCGCTGAAGCAGCTGCAGGAAGGCCAGGGCCAACTGCAGAGCGAGCTCGACAAGCTGAAGAAAGGCCTCGAAGGCATGGGCATGGAGCCCAATGAGGGCTTCGGCGAGGCCGGCAAATCGATGGGCAATGCCGAGCAATCGCTCGGCCAGGGCGACGGCGACCAGGCCGTCGGCCACCAGGGCCGCGCGCTGGAAGCGCTGCGCCGCGGCGCCAAGGAAATGATGAAGCAGATGCAGGCCATGCAGGGCGACCAGGGCGGCAGTGAGCAGGGCGGCCGCCAGCAGGACGCCGACCGCGATCCGCTCGGACGGCCCCGCGCCACCAACGGCCCGGATGACGGCACCTCGGTCAAGGTTCCCGACGAGATCGACGTGCAGCGCGCCCGGCAAATCCTCGACGCGATCCGCAAGCGGCTCGGCAACGCGCTGAGCCCCGACATCGAGCGCAGCTATCTCGAAAGGCTGCTGGAGCTGAAGTAAGCTCGCCTGCTTCATTACGGATTGCCGCCTATGCCGAAGCTTGGAACCGTAACCCCGATCCTGCGCATGTTCGACATCGCCAAGGCGCGGGAATTCTATCTCGACTTCCTCGGCTTCGAGGTCCGCTTCGAACATCGCTTCGACGACGTTGGGCCGCTCTACATGGGCATCGCCCGCGACGGATGCGAATTGCATTTGAGCGAGCACCACGGCGACGGCTCGCCCGGCGCCAATGTCCGGGTCGAGGTGGTCGGCATCGTCGACCTGCACCGCGAGTTCATGGCCAAGAAATACCGCTTCAACCGGCCGGGCCTGGAGACGACGCCGTGGGAAACGAAGGAGGTCACGGTGATCGATCCTTTCGGCAACCGCCTGACTTTCTTCGAAAAGGATTGAACTCGGCCCGGGCCGCCGGCAGCCCGTCAAAGATCGGCCGTCGCGCCCGCCTGCCTGGTCAGCATGAAAGCCTCGCGGATCGCGTTCTCCATGCCGTCGATCGCTTCGCCGGTCGCCAGCGGATTGCGATGCAGCACGACATTGGAGGAATCGATGTCGCCGAACCCGTCGGTACTTGTCAGTTCCCGGCAATCGGGCGGGATGTTGCTGCGCGAGATCGGCGCGATCGCCAAACCGGAAGTGACCGCGAGCGCTAGGCCGCCATTGGTGTCGCTGGTGTAGGCGACGCGGTAGTCGAGACCGCGCTGTTGCAGCGACTTGATGGCGAAGTCGCGGCACCAGCCGTTGCGGCTGTAAAGCGCGATCGGCACCGGCCGTTCCTCATGCATGTGATGCAGCGTCGACGTCACCCACACCGTCGGGTCGTGCATCAGCACCTCGCCGCCTGAAGAACCTTCCCATTCGAACACCACGGCGAGATCGAGTTCGCCCGCCGCAAGCGCCCTCACCTGCGAATCCGAATGCGCGTAGCGCACCGTGACCTCGACGCGCGGATGCCGCTTGGCAAATTCGCCGAGCGCCCGCGACAGGATCGAACGGCCATATTCGGCCGGGATGCCGATGCGCACCAGCCCGCCGAGCGGCGGCGCCACCAGTGAGGCCGCGGTCTCGTCCAGCAGCGAGACGATCCGGCGGGCGTTGGCGATGAGCTCGCCGCCGCGACGTGTCAGCGCCACGCCGCGCGAACCGCGCTCGAACAGATTGTCGCCGACCATGTCCTCCAGCTTCTTCATCTGCATGGACACGGCCGACTGGGTGCGCCCGGCTTTCTCCGCCGCGCGCGTGAAATTGCCGGTTTCTGCCACCGCCACGAAGGTGCGCAGGAGATCGCTGTCGAGGACTGGTTTCATCGAAACGCCATAAGGAAATCTGATTGCTGGCATCATTCCAATTCGTTTGCAACATGTCAAACGCCGCAGGATAGTCGCGTTACCCATTGGATATGCGGTCGCGATTCGGCCGCGGACCAGTCGAAGAGTCCTCACTCGTACCCGCTGCCTGAAAATGGTAGCGGGTTCTTTTTAGGAGTAGTTCCAGGAAAAGCGCTTGCGGCTTTCCGCCCGGAATTACTCGGAATTATTGAATAAAGCGGCTCGCGGGGGGCCGAAACTGATGCAGAACCGGATGGTGCTTGGCATTCTGAGCCTCTGCATCGGCGTGCTGGTTTTTTCGCTGCAGGATCCGCTGGTGAAGGCGGTGTCGGGCGGCTATCCGGTGACCGAGGTGATGGCGATCCGCGCCATCGTCGCGCTGCCGATCCTGATCGTCATCGTCCAGGCCGATGTCGGCCTGAAGGCGGTGCTGTCGAAGCGCTTCGGCATGCTGACGCTGCGGGCCTTCATCCAGTTCTCGTCCTATACGGTCTACTATCTGGCGATCGCCGCCTTGCCGCTGGCCGACGCGGTGGCGCTGTATTTCATGGCGCCGCTGTTCATCATGGCGATGGCCGGCCCCTATCTCGGCGAGCGCGTCTCGTGGAAGACGCTGGCGACGGTGCTGATCGGCCTGGTCGGCGTGCTCGTCATGGTGCGTCCGGGCGCTGGCGTGTTCGACTGGGCGGCGTTGCTGTCGCTGGGCTCGGCCTTCCTCTACGGCTTCTCGCAGTTGATGGCGCGCCGGATCGGCGACACCGAATCATCGACCGTGATGGCCTTCTACCAGAACGGCGCCTATCTCAGCGGTGCCATAGCCGTTGCGACCGTGTTCCATCTTGCCGGCATCACCCATGCGGCGCATCCGAGCGTCGAATTCCTGGTGCGGCCATGGGTGTGGCCGACAATGCCGGATTTCCTGAAGATGGCCGCCTGCGGCTTCGTCGCATCCGCCGGCATGATCCTGTTGTCGCAGGCCTACCGCATGGCGCCGGCCAACCGCGTCGCCACCTTCGAGTATACCGGCATCCTGTGGTCGCCGCTGTGGGGTTTCCTGTTTTTCGCCGAAGTGCCGCGCGAAACGACCGTGCTGGGCGCGGCGCTGATCATCGGCGCCGGCCTGCTGGCGCTCAACGGCGAACGCCGGCGAAGCACGGCGCCCCAGGCGGCGGTTACACCGGCTGCAGTCTCAAGCGAAGCAGCTTAGCGCCCGTCCCACACGAGTGCGGATCTCGGCGAGCGTGAACGGCTTCTGCACGACGTCGAGGATGATGCCGTTGAGTTCCTCGGCGCGCTCGCGCTGGTCGGCGTAGCCGGTCATCAGCATGATCTTCATCGTCGGGAACTCTCTCGCCGCCGCCGTCGCCATCTCGATGCCGTCCATTTCCGGCATGCGGATGTCGGACACCACCAGATCGTAGCCGCCAAGCGCCTGCCGGATCATATCCAGCCCATGCGCGCCGTCGGTGGCGATGGTGACATTATGGCCGTCACGCTCCAGCGCGCGGGCAGCGAGGGTGCGGACGGAGTCATCGTCCTCGACGATCAGAAGCTTTGCCATGCCGAAATAGATGCCGCTGAATCGTTGACGTTTTCTGAAAATTCTAACGATCGGCGGCTTTTCGGCGTGACTTCGTCGCCTCGTCAGGCATCGCCCTTTACCACGCCGACGAACGGCAACTCGCGGAACGCATGGGCGACGTCCATGCCGTAGCCGACGACGAAATAGTCCGGACAGTCGAAGCCGACATAGTCGGCGTTGAGCGCGGTCTGACGGCGCATGCGCTTGTCGAGCAGCACCGCGATGGCGCAGCTCTTGGCGCCGCGCGAAAGCATCAGGTCGCGGGTGTAGGAAAGCGTCTTGCCGGATTCCAGTATGTCGTCGATCAAAAGCACATCGCGGCCGGTGACCTCGTTGTCGATGTCGCGCAGCACCCTGACCTCGCCGCTGGTGGTGCCGGCACCGTAGCTGGAGATGAAGATGAACTCGACTTCCGGCGACAGGCCGACATCATGCATGGCGCGGATGAGATCGGCGGCGAAGACGAACGAGCCCTTGAGGATCGAGATCACCAAGAGATCGTGGTAGTCGCGCCCGGCGATTTCCTTGGCGAGCTCGAGATTGCGGCGCGCGATCGCCGACGCCGAAAACAGGACCTCGATGTCCTTGCCGCGTACAACTGGCATGCTTTTATCCTTCGAATCGACGGCAACGCCGGACACTAGGTGTGTCGAGATTCAGGTCAGGCCGAGTCGAGACCGATGGCTCCCGAGAACCGGAGCGGAGCGTACTTGAAGTACGTGAGCACCGGAAGCGCAGGAAGCCGCTATTTGCAGGCCGGCCTCACCTGAATATCGACCCGTCTAGCCGGCGAAGATGACTGCGACGGTCCTGACGCCGTCTTTAGGCACATCGAGGCGGCTGGAAAAGCCGAATCTTTCGCCGGGCGCCAGCGAGCGGTTGGATGTCCCCAGCCTGTAGCGGATGATGTTGGAGTTGTTGTCGGTGACGCGGATTTCGAGCGGTGGCAACGCCTCCGACCTCATCCCGTCATTGGCTGCCTCGCCATCGACGAACAGCACCGGCTTCAGGCCCGACGCATCGATGCGCGACGTCACGCCGGAGATGGTCAGCGCGCCCGCCGGCGCCGCGGCCACCCGGAACGGACTTTGCCCGACAAGCGCATGACCGCCCGACACCCAGAAGGAGACCAGCGCTATGCCGACGCCGGCGATCCAGAACATCGGGCCGCCCCGCGAGGGCCGCGGCGGCGCGGCCTCGGGTTTGCGCAGCATGCCCATGCCTTCGATCGACGGCGTCGAGGGGATCTGCGGCAGGGGCGCCGCCGATCCCGGCTGCGCGGCAAAACGCGGCAGCACCACATAGTCGGCATCGACGATGTCGGCCGCCTCGAATATGGCGCGCTCCGGCGCGGCATTTGTTGCCGGACCGGTCATGATTTCGCCGGAAACAGGGCGCGCGGTTTGATCGTCAGCCATTACGGCACCAGTGGAGTCTTCGTTTCTTTTGCGTAAACGCAATTGGTTAACGCTTCCCCACCGGAATGGTCCTGACGAGGGCTGATCGTTGAAAAATTAACTGCCGGTTAACCATGCCGGCCGATGGTCTGTTAATGTAGATTGTGGCGCGTCGCCGCCGAAAGTTTCAGGTCGCCGAACGTGATCCGCTTCGAAAATGTCGGCCTCCGCTATGGCATGGGTCCGGAAATCCTCCGCGACATCTCCCTGCACATTCCGGAGCGCTCCTTTCAGTTCCTGAGCGGCCCCTCGGGCGCCGGCAAGACGACCTTGCTGCGCCTTTTGTTCATGTCGCTGAAACCGACGCGCGGCCTGATCACCATCTTCGGCAAGGACCGCTCGCGCATTTCGCGCGGCGAGCTGCCGCTGCTTCGCCGCCGCATCGGCGTCGTGTTCCAGGATTTCCGCCTGCTCGACCACATGACGACCTACGAGAATGTCGCGCTGCCTTTGCGCGTGCGCGGGCGCGAGGAAGCGAGCTACCGCACAGACGTCACCGAGCTTCTGAAATGGGTCGGCCTCGGCGACCGCATGCATGTGCTGCCGCCGGTGCTGTCGGGCGGCGAAAAGCAGCGCGCCGCGATCGCGCGCGCCCTGATCGAGCAGCCGGAAATCCTTTTGGCCGACGAGCCGACCGGCAATGTCGACCCGCCACTGGCGCGCCGGTTGCTCAGGCTGTTCATCGAGCTCAACCGGCTAGGCACCGCCGTCGTGATCGCCACCCACGACCTCGGCCTGATGGAGCAGGTCGATGCGCGCCGCATGATTCTGGCCGGCGGAAGGTTGGACGTCTATGACTGACTTTCCGGCCGACCATCTCCAGGACGAAGCCGACGCCGAGGCGCCGGTGACGGTCCGTCGGGTCCAGCGCAAGACGGCGCCGATCGTGCCGGCGCAGAACATCGCCGGCCGGGCGCTGGTGCTGGTCATCGCCATCATGACCTTCCTGTCCTGCCTCACCTTCGGGGCGGTGACGCTTGTGCGCGATACCGCCTCGGTCTGGGAGAACCAGATCTCGCGCGAGGCGACGATCCAGATCAAGCCGGCCGACGGCCTCGACATGGAGGCGGCTCTCGCGCAGGCCTCGCAGATCGCCAGCGAGTTTCCCGGCGTCAAGGGCACCAAGATCATCGACCGCGACGCCACGGCGCGGCTTCTGGAGCCGTGGCTGGGCAGCGGCCTCAACATCGACGAGCTGCCGGTGCCGCGCCTGATCATCGTCACCATCGACGAAGCCAGCCCGCCGGACTTCGCCGCCATGCGCGCCGCCATCACGCCGAAAATCGCAACCGCCGCGCTCGACGATCACCGCACCTGGGTCGACCGCCTGGTCGCCATGGCGCACACGACGGTGACGATCGGCATCGCCGTTCTGGTGCTGATGCTGTCGGCAACGGTGCTGACGGTGGTGTTCGCCACGCGCGGCGCCATGGCCGGCAACGGCCATATCATCGAGGTGCTGCATTTCGTCGGCGCCGAGGCGCGCTTCATCGCGCGCGAATTCCGCTGGCATTTCCTGGTCACCGGCATGAAGGGCGCCGCCGCCGGCGGCGCGCTGGCGATCGTCGTCTTCATCGTCTTTTCCTGGTGGTCGTCGCGCAACATGGCCACACCCGAGGCCGACCAGGCGACCGCATTGTTCGGCAATTTCGCCATCGGCTCGGCAGGCTATTTCGGCGTCGGCCTGATGGTGCTGGTGATCGGCGCGCTGACCGCGGCAACCTCGCACGCGACCGTCGTCGCCTATCTCAGCGACATCGACGTTCGCCAGCCGGATTCGGGCTGATGATCTCCAAGCGAAACGCGACGGAAAGCGTTATATACAAACCGGACAAGGATCACGGATTGGGCAACTGCCGTAACGCAAAGTGCGCCGTCTCACCTATCAAAGGCCGCATTTCAGAGTTAACCATTGTATGTTTTCAGGATTAACCTGGGGATGATGGACGCGCGGGACTCGATCGGGATAGCTGGACGGATGCCGGCGATGCGTACGCATATCGCTGCTCCCGCGAGGTCCGGTCGTCTCAAGCTCGCTTTGCGCGTCTGCGGTTTCGTCGTTCTCGCCGTGCTGGTGCTCTTTGCCGGCGGCTTCGGCTGGTTTGCCAACAAGGTCAGCCATATGACGACCCCGCTCAATCCGGCCAAGGCCGATGCCATCATCGTGCTCACTGGCGGTCAGTCGCGGCTCGACGCGGCGATGGACTTGCTTGCCTCAGGCAAAGGCGAACGGCTGCTGATCAGCGGCGTCCATCCGTCGGCCACCAAGCGCCAGTTGCAGGCGGCAATGGGCGGCGACAAACAGCTCTTCTCCTGCTGCGTCGACATCGACCGCGCCGCGCTCGATACCATCGGCAATGCCGAGGAAAGCGCCAAATGGGTGGAAAACCACGCCTATGGCAGCATCATCATCGTCACCAACAACTACCACATGCCGCGCAGCCTGCTCGAGATGGGCCGACTGCTGCATGGCGCGCACCTCGAGCCCTATCCGGTGGTCAACACCAATCTCGGCAACGGCAATTGGCTGACCAAGCCGGAGGCGCTGCGCGTGCTGCTGACCGAATACAGCAAATATGTGCTGTCGCTGGCGCGCGGCTTCCTGCCGCTTCGCACGACGCCTGAAGGCATGACGCTGGCGCAAGCCTCCTCGGTATCCAAAAACTAAGCTTCAGTTGACGCGCTGCGCAGGCGCGCGATCTCCTGCTCCAGACCGGCGATGTGCCTGTCGCGCTCGGCAAGGGCCGCGGCGACGTCCGCCGCCTCGAAACGCTGCGGAATGTGCTGCGGACAATTGGCATCCCAAGCCGAGGCCGTGAACAGGATCACCTGCTCCGGCCGAGCCTTGTAATCGGCCGGCATCAGCCTTGCCGTCAGCTCGGAATCGCCCTCGACGACACGCGCGCTGCCCCAGATCTTGATGCGCTGCCGCAGCATGTAGTCGATCAGGAACAGGAACGCCTGGCCATTGTCCTCGAGATTGCCCTGGGTGATGAACTGCCGATTGCCGGAGAAATCTGCAAAGCCGATCGTGTGTTCGTCGAGCACCTTGAGGAAGCCGGCAGGCCCGCCGCGATGCTGGATGTAGGGCTGGCCTTCGGCGTTGGCCGTCGCCAGGAACACGCTGGTCTGCGCCTCGATGAAGGCGGCAAGGTCCGGCGTGATTGTTGCCCGCCATCCGCCGCGCTGCTCGACGCGAGCATAGGAGTCGCGCGACCCCTTGCGGAACTGGATGGCCTTGACGGTCGGCGTAAAGGCGACATCGCTGGTAAATTCATTCATGCTGGCGCTCCTCGGACAGGGTCGCACAAGAAATAGCCCCTTCCGGAAATCGGATGTAGAGAGCATATTCGCAACTCATCCTTCCATATTTCGGAAGAATAATGGATCGCCTGGACGCCATGTCCCTGTTCGTCGCAACGGTGGAGGCCGGCAGCCTTTCCGCCGCAGCCAGACGTGCCGACGTGCCGCTGGCGACGGTCAGCCGCAAGCTCTCCGAACTGGAGAAGCATTTGACGACGCGCCTGCTCAACCGCTCGACGCGCCGCCTGACACTGACCGATGCCGGCCAGTCCTATCTCATCGCCTGCCGCCGTATCCTCGACGAGGTGAGCGATGCCGAGCGAACCGCCGCCGGCGAATATTCGAGCCCGACAGGCGAACTGGTCATCACGGCGCCGGTCGTCTTCGGCCGCCTGCATGTGCTGCCGGTGATCACCGGCTTCCTCGCCCTCTATCCGCAGGTTGACGTCCGCCTGACCTTGTCGGACCGGATCACCCAACTGGTCGAGGAGCATATCGATCTGGCCGTGCGCATCGGCGAGCTGCCGGATTCGGCCATGGTCGCGATCCGCGTCGGCTCGATCCGCCGCATTGTCTGCGCCAGTCCCGCTTATCTTGCCAAGCGCAGCACGCCGGCGACCCCGCCGGAGCTTGCCGGCCACAACTGCATCACCTTCGAAGGTCTCGCCGCTCCCGCGACATGGAGCTTTGGCTCCGGCAAGACGGAAACCGCGGTCGCGGTCCGCTCGCGCCTTCAGGTCAACACCGCCGAGGCGGCGATCGATGCCGCGATCGCCGGGCTTGGCCTGACGAAAGTCCTCTCCTACCAGGCCGATGCCGCCGTGCGCGCCGGTGCGCTGCGGGTGGTGATGGAACCGTTCGAGCCGCCGCCCTGGCCGGTCAGCCTCGTTCATGCCGGCCAGAGCCGGCTGCCGGTAAAGCTGCGTGCCTTCCTCGATTTCGCCGCACCGCGCCTCAAGGAGCGGCTGGCGCGGTCATTGTAAGCAATTCCAGGAAAAGTGCATCGCGGTTAGGTTCGGCGACTTCGCCGTAACCCTCCGTTCCGGAATTGCGGCAAAACAAGAGTGGCAGAGCGTTCGACCACGGCGCCGTTTCCTTTTTGCCGCCGCTTGGTGTAACCAACGCACTCTTCCTTATCGGGCCCCTTGCATGCTCATCATCCGCTCGCTGGCGTTCAACCTCGTCTTCTATCTCAGCCTGGTCGTCCAGATGATCTTCTGGACGCCCTATTATTTCCTGTCGCCGCGCCACCGCGCCTGGTTCGTGCCGAAATTCTGGTCGCGCACCTCGATGTGGCTCTACGACAAGATCGCCACGACGAAGAACGAAATCACGGGGGTCGAGAATCTGCCGGAAGGATCCTTCATCCTGGCGCCGAAGCATCAATCCTTCTGGGATGCGATCGCCTTCTTCCCCTACCTCGACGACGCGCTCTACATCCTGAAGCGCGAGCTGACCTGGATCCCCTTTTTCGGCTGGTACATCATGAAAATGCGCATGATCCCGGTCGATCGCGGCAGCCGCTCGAAGGCGCTGAAGGCGGTCGTCACCGCGACCAGGCAGGAAATGGATCGCAATCCGCGCCAGCTCATCATCTACCCTGAAGGCACCCGCCGCCCGCCGGGCGCCGAGCCGTCCTACAAATACGGCATCGTCGAAATCTATTCGCAACTGGGCGTCCCCGTGGTGCCGGTCGCCCATGTCGCCGGCCTCTATTGGCCGCGCCGCAAATTCCTGCGCTATCCCGGCACCATCAAGGCCCGCTTCCTGCCGCCGATCCCGCCCGGTCTTAGCAAGGACGAATTCATGCAGCGGCTGATCGGCGAGACCGAAGCCGCCTGCGACCAGATGCTCGTCGAGGCGGCGCAGGCGCCGAACCCGCCGCCCATGCCGCCGACGGCGGTGAAGCGGCTGGCGGAACTCGGCGTGACCGTAAAAGCCTGATCCGCTATCGCAGCGCCGCCAGCGCAGTCGTCAGCACCAGCGTCGCGGCAAACACCAGGTTGATGACCCGCGACGCCAGCGGACGGCGCAGGAACCGCGCCAAAGCGGTTCCGGCGAGCAGCCAAACGACATGAATGGCGACGATCATCGCGACGAGCACCAGGAGTCTGGTGGAAACGCCCAGTGCATCGGTTTGCGAGGCGGCGCCCGCGAAGACCGCGGCGATCGCCACATAGGCTTTCGGGTTGGCGACGGCGAGCATGAAGCCGCCGAGAAAACTGGGCTTCGTCGCCATGCTCCCGCGCTCCGCCAAGGGCGGCGCGGTTGCAATCTTGAAAGCCAGATAAAGGATATAGGCGGCCGAAAGGATCGCCAGCACCGTGGCCAGTCCAGGTACCGAGGCGAGCATGCCGACAATCCCGGCGGCGACGACCAGAAGCACGGCGATCGTTCCAAGCACCAAGCCCCATGTGTAACTCAGCGAGGCGCGCAGGCCGAATGCCGCGCCGATGGCGGTGACGCTGATGGTCGACGGTCCGGGGCTGCCCATGACCACGGTCGCCGCCAGGACCAGCGCCAGCACTTGCTGCCAGGGCATCGCTCCGCCCGAGATACCACCGGCCATCCCAAAACCTTCTCCTGCCGCGATGCGACAGGATTTACGAGGGTTTTGTCATGGCCGTCTTGGACGATCGTGCACACTTGCCGGCGAAGGCCGGAAGCGCAGGAAGCCGCCATTTGCAGACCGGCCTCACCTGAACATCAACGCGCCTTAGGCGCTGGCCCGATCCAGTGCTCCGATATCGTCGGCCGAAAGCTTCAGTGACGCGGCGCGGACCAGACTGTCCATCTGGGCCGGCGTCGTGGCGCTGGCGATCGGCGCGGTGACGCCGGGCCGCGCGATGATCCAGGCCAGCGCCACTTCCGCCTGCTTGGCGGAATGGCGCTCGGCGAGCGCATCGAGCGCGGACAGGATGCGCATGCCGCGCTCGTTGAGATACTCGGCCACGCCCTCGCCGCGCTCGCTTTGGCCGAGGTCCGCCTTGCTGCGGTATTTGCCGCTCAGAAAACCCTTGGCGAGGCTGAAATAGGTGATGACGCCGAGATCCTCGGCCTTGCAGAGGTCGAGCAGTGGCCCGTCGAGCGAGAAACGATCGTACAAATTGTATTCAGGCTGCAGAACCTCGTAGCGCGGCAGGCCGCGCAGGCTGGCGACGTCGAGCGCGGCGCGCAACTGGCCGGCATCGAGATTGGAGCAGCCCGGATAGCGGATCTTGCCCTTTTCGAGCAGGCGCTGATAGGCGCCGAGCGTCTCCTCGTAGGGCGTGCCCGGGTCCGGCCAGTGCGAGAGATAGAGGTCGATGACATCGACCTGCAGCCGCTTCAGTGAAGCGTCGACCGCCTTTTCGATATAGGCGGCGGAGAGATCCTTCTTGCCCTGGCCCATGTCGGAACCGACCTTGGTGATGATCACGACCTTGTCGCGATTGCCGCGGCTCTTTATCCAGTTGCCGATGATGGTTTCCGATTCGCCGCCCTTGTTGCCGGGAACCCAGCGCGAATAGGCATCGGCCGTGTCGACGGCATTCAGGCCCGCCCCGACGAACCGGTCGAGCAGGTCGAAGGAGGTCTTCTCGTCGGCGGTCCAGCCGAAGACGTTGCCGCCCAGGACCAGAGGCGCGATGGAAAGATCGGTGCGACCGAGACGGCGTTTCTGCAAGACTGATCTCCGTGATGCTGGAACGGGCCTGATACCCGGGGATGGAGGTTGCGCCTAAGCTAGGTCGTGCCCGGCGGAGGTCAAAGGCATGGTTTTGCTTTTTGATCGGACCAGAGCAATTCCAGCAAAAGTGCGCAGCGGTTAGGCTTGGCGGCTTCGCCGTAGCCTTGCGTCCGGAATTGCGTAAAAACAAAGAGATAGAGCATTGGAGGCGATCTTTCTTCGCCGGAAATGCGCTTCACGAAGGCGAGACTAGGCGGCCCACCTCTTCCAACCAGTTATCGCGGATGCCCAGCGCCTCGAGATGATCGAGCGTGCTGAGCACATAATCCTCATTCCGGCCTGACTGGCCGACGGCGCCGCGAACGATCCTTGCCGCATGATCGGCATCGAGCCCGCCGGCATATTGCTGATGCTGCCGGTCGACGATGTAGGCCACCGCCTCGACCGGGCCGCCGCCATCCAGCCGGATGTCGAGCATGCGTTCGAGATAGACGCTGGTCACCAACTCGCGCTCGCGCAGATAGGAAAGCACTTCGTCGCGCAGATTGCCCGGGACACGATAAGCGAGGCCGATGCAGGAACCGCCCCGGTCGAGGCCGAGCACCAGCCCCGGCCGCCCGCGCGTGCCGCGATGCACGAAGGAATAGACGCAAAGCGCGCGCCGATATCCGTAAAGCCGGGCACGGCGCGTCTCGACATGGGCAAATCCGGGCCGCCAGATCAGCGACCCATAGCCAAAAACCCAAAAATCGCCCATATCGCCAAGCCTGATCGCATTCGAGTGAATGGCACCGCACCTTTAAGGTGCTTCCCCGCGTATTTGCGCGAGCGAATGCCCTCCTACCGGGGTTAACGAGAGCCGCAGCATGACGTCAAGTGACCAGCGACCGCCCAGACTTCGCCGCCGGCTGTTGTGGCTTGCCGCATTTCTTGTCGTGGTGTTCGCCGTCTACAGCGGCGGTTGGTTCTACCTGGCCGACAGGCTCAAGACCGAGGCCGAACAGGCTTCGGCGAAACTCCAGGCCAACGGTATCGTCGCCGGCTGCGCCAATCTCACCGTTAGCGGCTATCCGATGAGCTTCACGGTCTCCTGCGACAACATCGCCTATGAGGACGACGTCCGGAAGGTCGCCGCCTCCACCGGCAGCTTCAATGCCGTCGCGGACATCACCGCACCTTTGTCGCCCGTCGCCGACCTGCGCGGCCCGCTGAGGACGATGGCGCCCGGCACGCCTCCGCTCTTCATCGATTGGGACCAATTGCAGGCGAACGTCAAAGTGTCGTGGCCGCTGCCGAGGAGCGTCTCGCTGCAGGCCGACGGCCTTTCCGGTCAGACCGATCCGCAGGATGACACCGATCCGATGCAATTGTTCAGCGCCGGCAAGGCGGCCGGCCAGTTGCAGCCGGTCGGCAAGGACATCAATTATGTCGGCAGCTTCGGCGATCTGGAGATCAACCCGGATGCCATCGACGGACGCGTGCTGCCGGCGCTGGACGGCAGCGGCGACGTAACGCTGAAGAACGGCGTGGCGTTGGTCGCGGCGCCCCCGAAGAGCCTGCGCGGCCAGTCGATCGACATCGCCAAGCTCGACCTGTCGTCCGGCACGGCGCGCATCACGGTGTCCGGACCGGTCTCGGTCGATGCGCAAGGACTGGTCGACGGGGATCTGATGATCAAGCTCAAGGATCCGAAAGCGGTGGCTTCTATCCTTGCCGGCGCGGTCCCCGAGCATAAAAGCGAGATCGAGCAGGGCTTTGCCGCCCTGTCGATGCTTGGCAAAGAACCGTCGATGCCGCTGAAGATCGTCAAGGGCAAGGCCTCGCTGGGTTTCATCCCCCTCGGCAAGATCAAGCCGTTGGAATAGCGCAGCGATGGCTAAGCCGGTCAGACTGCTCAACGTCGGCGCCTTCACCCTCGACACCATCCTTCGCGTCGAGACGCTGCCCACGCATCAAGGCAAGTTCATCGCCAGCGACGGCGTCCAGATCGCCTCAGGCATGGCGACGAGCGCCGCCTGCGCCGCCCACCGCCTCGGCGCCGAAGTGTCTTTGTGGGCAAGCGCCGGCGACGATCTCGTCGGCGACCAACTCGTCGCCGATATCGAGGCCGAGGGCGTCGACTGCAGCCTGATCCGCCGCGTCGCCGGCGCGCGGTCGGCGCTGGCCGCGATCCTGATCGACGCGCATGGCGAGCGCGTCATCGTCCCCTTCTACGACAAAAAGGCGCAAGCCGACCCCGAGGCGCTGCCGCTTGCCGACCTCTCCGGCTTCGACGCCGTGCTGGTGGATGTTCGCTGGCCGGGCGCCGCGGCGCTCGCCCTAAATGCGGCCCGATCGATCGGCCGTCCGGCAATCCTGGATGCCGACACTGCGCCGGTCGAGGTGCTGGAGCGCTTGCTGCCGTTGGCCTCGCACATCATCGCGTCGGAGCCGGCGGCGCGCATCGTCTGCGGCCACGCGCTCGATCCGGAAAGCGCCTGCGCCGACCTCGCCTCGCGCATCGATGCCTTTGTCGCTGTCACCGGCGGCGCGGCCGGCACCTGGTGGCACGACCGGACCACCGGACGCGTGCGCCATGTCGAGGCGCCGAAGGTCAAGGCTGTCGACACGCTTGCCGCCGGCGACGTCTTCCACGGCGCCTTCGCCGTCGGCCTCGCCGAGGCCATGCCCATGGAAGAGGCCCTGCGCTTTGCCAGCGCCGCCGCCGCGCTCAAATGCTTGCGCTTCGGCGGCCGGCTCGGCGCGCCGGACCGGGCCGAAACGCTGGCCATGATGGCGACGCACTGGCCACCGTCGGAACAAGGGTAGTTCCTCGACACCGGGATTTTGAAGGGTTGCCGTTTGTCGGCGGGTAGACTTCACCATCCTTGTCGTGAGATCGGTGCCAACTCAGGGAATTGGCGGAAAGTCTGCCTATCTCGTCATCCTAGGGCGAAGCAAGGAGCGAAGCGACGCGCGCAGACCCTAGGATCCATGCCGTGACGCTAAAGCATTGCAGCAGTTACAGAATTTTGCGTCTGCTGCACCTTACGTCGAACGTCACGGAATGGATTCTCGGGTCAAGCCCGAGAATGACGACCGAGTGGGCGTTTCGGCCAATCTTGGAAGGTATACCACCTTCCGCCGCAGACATAGCCGACCGGTCAAAATCCGGTGCGGAAGCCTAAGGCTTGGCCGGATGTTCGACGGCCTGGCGGCCAAAGTCCGGCACGTCGATATCCTGGCCGGCCTCGATGATCGAGCGGCGGATGGCGCGGGTGCGGGTGAAGAGATCGAACAGCTTTTCACCGTCGCCCCAGCGGATCGCGCGCTGCAGCGAGGCCAGATCCTCCGAAAAACGCGCCAACATCTCCAGGATCGCGTCCTTGTTGTGCAGGCAGACGTCCCGCCACATGGTCGGATCGGAGGCGGCGAGGCGGGTGAAGTCGCGGAAACCGGAAGCGGAATATTTGATGACTTCGCTCTTGGTCACCGCTTCCAGATCGTCGGCCGTGCCGACGATGTTGTAGGCGATGATGTGCGGCAGATGCGAGACGATCGCGAGCGTCATGTCGTGATGCTGCGGGTCCATCGTATCGATGTTGGAGCCGCAGCGCCGCCAGAATTCCGAAAGCTTCTCGAGGGCCACGGGATCGGTGCCCGGTAGCGGCGTGAAGATGCACCAGCGGTTCTCGAAGAGATCGGCGAAGCCCGCATCCGGTCCGGATTTCTCCGTGCCCGCCAGCGGATGTCCGGGGATGAAGTGCACGCCTTCCGGCACATGCGGGCCAATCTGCGCGATGACGGAGGCCTTGGTCGAGCCGACATCGGTGAGGATGGCGCCCTTCTTCAGCGCCGGTGCGATCTCGGCCGCGACCTCGCCGGACGAGCCGACCGGAACCGAGACGATGACGAGGTCGGCATCGCGCACGGCTTCGCTGGCATCGGTGCTGTAGGAATCGCCAAGCCCAAGCTCGTCGGCGCGATTGAGCGTCGATGCGCTGCGCGTCGAAATCGCGATGTGCTTGGCAAGCCCCTCGCGGCGGATGACGCGAGCCAGCGACGAGCCGATCAGGCCGATGCCGACCAGCGCTATTTTCTCGAACATCGGTGATGCCATGGTGTTCTAGCTTTTCAGGAAGGTCTTCAGCGCCTCGACGACGCCGCGATTGGCCTCTTCGATGCCGATGCTCATGCGCAGCGCATTGGGGAAGCCGTAACCGGTGACGCGGCGCAATATATAGCCGCGCGCGCTCAGATAATCGTCCGCGGCGGCCGCCGAGTGCTTCTTGTCGTCGGGGAAGTGGATGAGCAGGAAATTGCCGACGCTGGGCGTGACGCGCAGCCCGAGCCCGATCATCTGCTCGCTCAGCCATGCCAGCCATTTCTCGTTGTGCAGCACGCTGCGCTCGACATGGGCGCGGTCGCGGATCGAAGCGATGCCGGCCTCGAGCGCCGTGGCATTGACGTTGAAGGGACCGCGCACCCGGTTGATGGCATCGACGATATGCGCCGGTCCGTACATCCAGCCGACGCGGGCGCCGCCAAGGCCGAGCTTGGAGAAGGTGCGTGTCATCACCACGTTCTCGGCGCTGCCGGCGAGCTCGATGCCGGCTTCATAGTCGTTGCGCCGCACATATTCGGCGTAAGCCGCGTCGAGCACCAGAAGCACGTTCCTGGGCAGGCCGGCATGCAGGCGCCGCACCTCGCTGAACGGCAGGTAGGTGCCGGTCGGATTGTTGGGGTTGGCGAGGAAGACGATGCGTGTCGCTGGCGTCACCGCCGCGAGGATCGCGTCGACATCGGCGCGTTCGTCCGTTTCCTTGACAGCGACCGGCTTGGCGCCGGCCGCCTGGATGTAGATCTTGTAGACCATGAAGGCGTGTTCGGTGAACACGGCCTCGTCGCCCGGCGCGAGATAGGTCTGCGCCAAAAGCCCCAGGATCTCGTCGGAACCGTTGGAGCAGATGATGTTGGCCGGGCTCAGCCCATGCACCTCGGCGATCGCCTCGCGTAGCCGGCGGGCGGTCCCGTCGGGGTAGACGTCGAGCTTGGCCGCCACTTCGCGCGCGGCCTCGATCGCCTTCGGCGAAGGCCCCAGCGGATTTTCGTTCGACGACAGTTTGTAGACCTTCGTCACGCCGGCGGGCGCGGTGCTTTTTCCCGGCACATAGGCCTCGATGTCCATGATGCCCGCGCGTGGCGTCGGACGGGGCTGATCCTGCTTCATGTCACAAATCCATCGAGAAGGCCTTGAAGGCCGCAGCGGAAATACAGGCCATGGCCCGGAATGTCGAGTGCCGGTGGTTGGCATCCGCGCCCGCAGGGAGGTACCCGTTGACGAACGGCGGCGCTGGTCCTAGAAGGACTGCCAGACTTCCGTGGTGATTTGGCCGGTCGGCTTGCAGCCACGTTAAACAACTCGCTAAAGGGCCGTTTGCAACCTGTAACCGGCTTTGCGACGGCAACGCCGGTTTTTTGTTGTCCGCGGCCGGCCGGACACGGCATCGGGACGAGACCGATGCGACACAGGATGAGGACGGACATGGCCGCTCAGCGCGCTGCAAGAACCAAGGACGAGGTCGACCATCCGTCGAGCCCGGTGCTGCAGTTCGGCCCCGACAAGCCGCTGAAGCTCGACGCCGGCACGTTGCTCTCGCCTTTCCAGATCGCCTACCAGACCTATGGCACGCTCAACGACGCGCGCTCCAACGCCATCCTCGTCTGCCACGCGCTGACCGGCGACCAGCATGTCGCCAACACCAATCCGGTGACCGGCAAGCCCGGCTGGTGGGAGGTGCTGATCGGCCCCGGCAAGATCATCGACACCAACCGCTTCTTCGTCATCTGCTCCAACGTCGTCGGCGGCTGCCTTGGCTCGACCGGCCCGGCCTCGACCAATCCGGCGACCGGCAAGCCGTACGGGCTCGACCTGCCGATCATCACCATCCGCGACATGGTGCGCGCGCAGGCGATGCTGGTCGACCATTTCGGCATCGAAAAGCTGTTTTGCGTGCTTGGCGGCTCGATGGGCGGCATGCAGGTGCTGGAATGGGCGGCCAGCCACTCCGAGCGCGTCTTCTGCGCCCTGCCGATCGCCACCGGCGCCCGCCATTCCTCGCAGAATATCGCCTTCCACGAGGTCGGGCGGCAGGCCGTCATGGCCGATCCGGAATGGCATGGCGGCAAATATCTCGACTTCGGCAAGCGGCCGGAAAAAGGGCTCGCCGTCGCGCGCATGGCCGCGCACATCACCTATCTGTCGGAAGCAGCGCTCCACCGCAAGTTCGGCCGCAACCTGCAGGATCGCGAGGCGCTGACCTTCGGCTTCGACGCCGATTTCCAGATCGAAAGCTATCTGCGCCACCAGGGCATGACCTTCGTCGACCGCTTCGACGCCAATTCCTACCTCTATCTGACCCGCGCGATGGACTATTTCGACCTGGCCGCCGATCACGGCGGACGCCTCGCCGATGCCTTCGCCGGCACCAGGACGCGCTTCTGCCTGGTTTCCTTCACCAGCGACTGGCTGTTCCCGACCGAGGAGAGCCGGTCGATCGTGCATGCCTTGAACGCGGCCGGCGCTTCCGTCTCCTTCGTCGAGATCGAGACCGATCGCGGCCACGACGCCTTCCTGCTCGACGAGCCGGAGCTGTTTGCGGCCATCAACGGCTTCATCGCGTCGGCCGCCCGTGCCAGGGGGCTCGGCGCATGAACCAAGAAAGTTGCAGGCAGGAGGCGAAGCCATGAGCGTCAACCGCGCCCAGCGTGTCGACCTCGACGTCGTCACCGATCTCATTCCTGCGCATTCGCGCGTGCTCGATGTCGGCTCCGGCGACGGTGTGCTCCTGGAACTGCTGCAGGAGACCAAGCAGGTCGACGGCCGCGGCCTAGAACTGTCGCAGCGCGGCGTCAACGAATGCGTGGCGCGCGGCCTTTCCGTCATCCAGGGCGACGCCGACACCGACCTTGCATTCTACGCCGACAAAGGCTTCGACTTCGTCGTCCTGTCACAGACGCTGCAGGCGACGCGCAACCCGAAGATCGTGCTCGACCAGTTGCTCAGGATCGGCAACCGCGCCATCGTGTCCTTCCCCAATTTCGGCCATTGGCGCGTACGCTTTTCGCTGCTGATCAAGGGCAGGATGCCGGTCACCAAGGACCTGCCCTACTCCTGGTACGACACGCCCAACATCCACTTCTGCACCATCCGCGACTTCGTCAATTTGTGCGAGGAACTCGGCGCGACGGTGGAGAAGGCGACCGCGCTCGACGCCAACGGCCAGAAGATCGGCCTGTCGATGCCCTGGTGGTTCTGGAACTTCTTCGGCCAGCAGGCGGTGTTTTTGCTGAAGCGTTGAGGGTGGCTTCGCTTCGGGCTTTTTGATAAGTCCCGTCTCGGGCGGGGCGGAACATGGCGGCGGAACTACCTACCTATTCGGTCGTCCTGGAGACGGACAACGCAAAATTCATCGCCTGGGACGAGATCGGCGTCGGGTTGAAGGCCCTTGCGCGTGAGATCGCGATCGTTTCCTCAACCGGCGTGCCGAAGCCGAAGCTTGTCGTCTCGCATGGCGGGCCGGCGATCGACGACGGTGTCCTGCGGGACAATATCGAAGCCGAAGCACCGCAACTGGCGCAAGTTGCCGACCTGGTCTTCGCGGCTTGCCCCGGCGGCCGTTACTACGATCTCAAGAACAACGGCATCGCGCTGACCGAAGGAGATGTCGTCGTCTATATGGATTCCGACACGGTTGCCGAGCCGGGCTGGCTGTGCGCCCTGCTCAAACCGTTTCAACATGCCGGAACCGTCTGCGTGAACGGGCACACCCACCTCTCACATGACGATTTTTTCTCCAGGACCTTTGCCTTGATCTGGTTCTTCCCGATGGCACAAGGCGACGAACGGTTTGCCTCGAAGCGGGCGATCAACGCCAACAACGTAGCCTTCCGCCGCGACTGGATTGCTGGCCATCCCTTTCCCCAGAACAAGGGCTTCAAGGTTTCCTGCACGCTGTTGATGCATCAGCTTCGTCGTGAGGGCCATGAAATCGTCCATGCCGACGCCCGCGTATATCACTACCCCCCGCGCGGCTGGCGGTTCTTCTACTGGCGCGCGCTGGTGACCGGCAGGGATGCCGACCGCAAACATGTCGAGCTCCATTCCCCCAATCGCGCCCAGCGTATCGTCAAATCCTTCACTCGCTGGGGGACATTGTCGTGGCGTACGATCCGACGCGTGACAACCCTCGCGTCCGGCACCGGCATGCCGCTCTGGCAGGTCCCCTTTTCAGTGGCTGTTGGCCTGGCCTTCTATACGCTGGCGTTTTTCGGCCATTTTGGCTTGGCCGCCGGCCTCGTTCGCGACGAGGCCGAAATGGTGCCGGACTATGTCGGACACAGCTAGTCTATTGCGCCAGCCCCAGGTTATGGCACGAATTCCACAAGCCTGTGGTCCTCGCCGCCCAGTTCTTCCTCGATGATCGAGGCTATGAGCGTCCAATCCCCGCCGGCGAGGCCGGCACCGATCTTTGGATAACCGATGCGCCGGCCGGAAAACCTGGCCTTGACCGCTTTCATGACGTTGCGGATGGCCTCGTAGTCAGCCTTGACGCCCTGGCCCTGCCAGTGAAACTGCGTGTAGCCGTTGATGACATGGAAAGTGCGGCCGCCACGCTCGATCTCGGCTGTCGAGATGGTTCCCATTTTGGAGCGATCGCCTTTGGCAGTCGCGAGATCGGCCGCATAGGCTTCCGGAAAACGCTGCTTGACGGCCAGGGCAATGCCCTTGCCCATCACGCATTGGCAGTTGCATCCGTGCACGATGGCATCGAACTCGCCGTCGAGCGCAAGTTGCAAAAGATCGCCGCGAATCGTCCGCATTGGCATCACCTGTTCATCCGAGCACATCTGTAGCCTTGTGCGGATGCTCGACGCCGTCAACGAAGATCACGTCGGAGCTCGAATTCCCGGTGCGCAACGACAGGATCGCCCGATAGGCCGGCGAATCGTACCAGTCTTGCACATGCTGCCTGTCCGGGAATTCGATGACGATCAGAAGGCCGGGCCAGCTGTTTTCGACGACCTCCACCTCACCGCCATGGACGATGAATCGCCCGCCGAACGGCGCCAGCGTGGCGTCAATCTTCTCAAGATACTCGATTATCCAGGGTCCCGGCGTGACTTGGCGCATATGGGCAACGGCGTAGGCGGTCATGATCCTGCTCCTTCATCGGTTGAAGCCGATCGGCGGCCTCTTGGGATCATCATGCAAAAGCCAGGTAGTCCGGTCGATTACCTCGAAGGTCATCGAGAAAGCGCCGGATTTTCGTCCCTGACAGAGAACCTCACTGCGACAGCAAGGCCGTTTGTGTTGCCGTCAAACCGCAATGTTGCGGAAAAGCCGCCGATTCCGGCATTTCCTGGCGGGCGAAGCGTGACAGAAACGTGGCTTTTTTGTAGCGTCGGGCACAAATCATAAGCGGGATACGACGATAGCCATCAGACCCATCAGACAGACGCCAGAACCGACCGGTAGCGGCAGCCCGATGTCGAGCGAAGACGTTCCGCTGATTACGGTGATCACGCCGACGCACAATCGGCGCAGTCAGGTCGTACGCGCGGTGGAAAGTGTCCTGGCGCAAACGCTTACCCACTTCGAGCACATCGTGGTCGACGACGGTTCGACGGACGGGACCGCCGCCGCGCTGGCCGAAATCCGTGACCCGAGGCTGATCTATGTCGGCGCCAAATGGCGCGGCGCCAATGCGGCGCGCAATGCGGGCATCGAGCGCGCGCGGGCGCCGGTGGTGACCTTCCTCGATTCGGACGACGTCTATCTGCCCGACCGGCTGGAGCGGACGCTGGCGCGCTTCGATCAGAATCCCTCGCTCGAAGTCCTCATCAGCTCCTTCCTGTCGCTTAAGGGCAGCCGCAGCACCAAATGCATCAACCGCGAGGCCTTTCTCGACAAAAGCACGCTGCAGCGCGCCCTGGTCTCGCAGACCATCTTCATTGCCGGCTCGGCGATCACCGCACGGCACGAGTCGCTGCTCGCGATCGGCGGCTATGACAGCGACATCACGCGCATGCAGGATCGCGAGCTTCTGCTGCGCTTCGCCCGCCGCGGCGGCGCCCAACTGTCCGAAGACATCGACTGGAAGAAGTACAATTCGGAGAATTCGATCTCCGGCCGCCGCGATGGTTATGTCGCGGCCTATGCCAATCTGATCGACAAGCACCCCTACATCGCCGACCGCTATCCCGACGTTCCGCCCTACATGATCGCCCGCCAGATCATCGCCGACACCCTGAAGGGCCGGCTGCAGCAGGCCTTTTCCGGCTATCACGCCAATCGCTCGTCCAAGGCGCTCGGCTATTCGCTGCCGCAATTGCTGCGCGGTTACGTCGTCGGCCGGCGCTGGCGCCGCGACTGCTATGACGAGTTCCGCGCCAAATACGGCGCCCGGGCTGTCTGAGAAGCCGCAAGACCTATCTGTCGAGTTCCGGAAAATACGGATCTGAAAACCGCTGCCGAAGGCGCTCGCCCAGCAGACAATCGACCCGCGCCGCATCCTCGACGCGCACCGATCTCTCGTCGGTGAGGCCGCTCACCTCCTGGATCAGCTTGCGGCGGATGGCGGTCGAGAATTCGGACGCCGCGTAGATCGGCAGCACGAAGGATCCGGCCCCTCCGGTCACGCAGTCGGCGTAGTAGCGGTCGAGACGGCTGACGCTCGGCGACGGGCTGATGAGTATCGGCAGACCGTTGATGACGATACCCTTGGCGACGACGGCATCGCGAATCGCGGCGACGGGCGGCCCGATATTGTTAGGCCCGTCGCCCGATATGTCGATGACGCGGCGCGGCGCCGAGAAGCCGGTTCTCTCCAGAAGTGCGGCGCCGAAGCCGAGCGCGCCTGAAATCGAGGTGCCGCGGAAGCTGCGGAACGGCCGCGCGGCGATCATATCGGCAAAAGCGTTGGCGCTATCTTGGCCATCGATGATCCGCCAGGCAATGACCCCGTCGTCGCGCACCACGCCCGCCCATTCGAAATAGGCGAGCGCGATGCGGCCGTTTCGACCTGAGCGCACGGCGTCGATGAAGGCGGGATGGCGCAGAGCTTCGACATAGCCGGCGCGCTGCAGGGCGAACTCGTCCTCATCCATCGACTGCGAGATGTCGACGGCAAGCACGAGTTCGACATCCACCGGCGCGCCGTCGCCCGGCAGGGGCAGCGGCGCCGCCTCGGCGCAGGCAAGGCAGGCAAGCAGGCCGAACATCGCAAGCATGGCAGCCTCGAACGACCAGGCGAATCTTCCCGGCGATCGCGGCGGAAATAAAGCTATTTCTTTTTTCGGCGGGCTGTGGCGGGTGGCGGCTCGATCGCTCCGGCCCGGACACGGGCCGGCTTCAACGCAGGCGCGCCGGTATCCTTCACGATGCTCAGCGCGCGCGGGAAGAACTGAACGTTGTGCAAGCCGCGTCCGATGTTGAGGATGGCGGTCTCCGGCAGGCGCTTTTCCATCATCGCCAGCACCCGCCGCAGCGACGGGCCGTCGAACGCGTCAAGGGCTTCGTCGATGATCACCCATTTCGGCCTGCGCAAGGCGAGCCTGGCGAAGGCCAGTGCCCGTTGTTCGTCATCGCTCAGCTCGCGCTCCCATCGCCTGGGATCGTCGAGATCGGCCGACAGCCGATCGAGGCCGACCTCGGCAAGCACCGCCGCAATCTCGGCATCGCTGGCCGGTGCCTCGCCGTTCGGATGATCGAGAACCTCGCGCAGCGTGCCGGCCGGGAAATACGGCACGCGCGGCACGAAGATGGGGGTCTCGCCGGCCGGCAGCCCGATCCTGCCGCTCCCCCATGGCCACAGGCCGGCAATGGCTCGGAAGAACAACGTCTTGCCGGCGCCCGGCTCGCCGGTGATCATGACACGCTCGCCGGAATGGATTTCGACCTCCGTCTCGGCAAGCTTGGCGCAGCCTTCCGGCGAGGACACCTGAAGCTTGTCGAAGGTCAGGCGGCCATTGGCGTTTTCGCCGAACTGGATGCGTTTTTCCGTGTCATGCAGCGCATCGGTTTCGGTGAGCGCGATGCGGAAGTCCGCCACGCGCATCAGCGTCGCGCGCCAGTCTGCGATGCTGCCGATGTTGTTGATGAACCAGCGCAGCGACGAATGCACCTGGTTGAAGGCGCCGACCGCCATCATCAGCCCGCCAAAGCTGATGTCTCCAGAGAAATAAACCGGCGAGGCCACCAGGATGGGCGCCACGACGGTGATCCAGCCATAGGTATCGGTCACCCAGGACAGGTTGATCTGCGCCGTAAAGATGCGCCGCATGGCGCCCAGCACCGTGCCGAGATCGAGTTCGAGCCGCCGCCTGGCGTCGGGCTCGCCGTGGTAGAGCGCTATGGCGTCGACATTCTCGTTGACCCGCACCATCGAGGAGCGCAGCTCCGCTTCGCGAGTGTAGCGCTCGCTGTTGAGGCTGATCAGCGGGCGCCCGACCAGCCAGCTCAGCCACGAAGCTATGCCGGCATAGAGGAACGCGGCCCACACCATGTAGCCGGGTATCGCCAATGAATAGCCGCCGATGTGGAACACGAAGCCTGAGGACAATTCCCACAGCACGCCGATGAAGGAGACGAGCAGGATGAAGGACTGCAGCAGGCCGACGCCGAGATCCGTCGACAGGTCCGACAAGTGAGCGGCATCCTGCTGCATGCGCTGGTCGGGATTGACGCCGATGGCGCCGGCATTGGCCAGCCGAAAGGCTCGCGCCGGACGCATCCATTGATCGATCAGGTCCAGCGTCAGCGCCTCGCGCAACCGCAAACGGATCATCTGGTTGAGCCAGGTCTGGCCGATATTGAGCACCAGAAGGCCGCCGGCGATCATCGCGAAGACGAGAAGCTGGTGCAGGAAGTCCGCCATGTCGCGCCGCGCCAGGGCATCGTAGAAAGGCTGGTTCCAGCGGTTGAGCAGAACCTGCCCGATCGAGGTTGCGATAATGACCGCCACGATGCCGATCGAGACCCAGGCAAGCTGCCGGCGCACCGGCGAGGATCTCAGCCCATGCCTGATCGTCGCCACCTGGTCGGCGAGGCTGCTTGCCTCGACCGAGACAGCAGCCTTTTGCGGGGCCGGCTTTTTATCGGTCTGGTCGTCCATAGAGGATATTCCTGATTTGCGCGGCGGTCATGAGCACCGCGCTGAGCGGGCATGCCCCAGATAGGGTGACGATCGCTGCGCGATGCAAGGCGCGGCCGCGATCACGAACGCGTCACTTGGCCGGGCGCGGCGTCGACCGCCGGCCAAGCCGCGTCGCGCCCTGCGGCGAGAAGACCGGCACGAAGACGCGGCGCGAGGTGCGCTGCGCAACCGGCACGCCCTGGTAGAGCCGCTTCTGCGCCTCGACGACGATGACGCCGGAAAAGATCGGCCAGAACCGCCGGCCGGCCCGCTCCAGCACATTGTGGAACCGCATCATGAAACGTCGCGGCGACGGCGGGAAGAACAGCGCGTCGCTCCATGTCGCCGGGGTGAAATTCGCTTCGCGAAGCAGCTCGGTAAGCTGGCCGCGAGAGAACGGCCTACCGTTGCCGAAGGGCGTATGCTCGAACCGCGCCCAGACGCCACGCCGGTTGGGCACGACGATGACGACCCGCCCCGCCGGCGACAGCACGCGCCAGATCTCGTTCAGCGTCTCGCGCGGGTTTTCGGCATGTTCGAGCGAATGCACCAGGAGCACGCGGTCGATGCAGGAATCGACCAGCGGCAGTTCCTCGTCGAAGACCAGAGCCGTCGCCGTCGGCCCCGACGCCGGCCACACCACCGCACCTTGCGTTGCCGGCATGAAGGCGAAGACGCGCTCGGCATCCGTGCCGAAGCGTTCCAGCCATGGCAGCGTGTAGCCGAGGCCGACCAGCCGCTCGTTGGGCACGGTTGCCCATATGGACGACAGCGCCATGGTGATCGAACGCTCGGCCAGATGCCCGAGCGTGGTCGAGTAGAAGGAGCGCAGATCGACGATATCCGAATGCATGCGCGGGACGGTAGCCGCGATAAATGCCAAGTTCAATAAACGCGGATGACATCGGCGACTCGCCGCCCTATGTCTGCGGCGACCAGAGGAGATATGTCGTGCCCGTCGAAATCGAGCAGTTCATGTGCCGCACCGACAATTTCGGCGTGCTGGTTCACGATCCCGGAAGCGGGCGGACCGCGATCATCGACGCGCCGGAAGAGGCGCCGATCCTGGCGGCGATCAAACGCACCGGCTGGGCGCCGACATTGATCCTCACCACGCATCATCATGCCGATCATGTCGAAGCCAATCTGGCGCTGAAGGAACGCTTCAAGCTGCGCATCGTGGGCCCGGAGGCCGAGAAGGCAAAAATCCCCGGCATCGACGAGACGGTGAGCCAAGGCTCGGTCGTGCGCCTTGGCGAGGAGCGGATCGAGGTCATCGAGACGCCCGGCCATACTGCCGGCCACGTCTCCTACCATCTGCCGGCCTCGAAGGTGGCCTTCACCGCCGACACGCTGTTTGCGCTGGGCTGTGGCCGCCTGTTCGAATGCAAGCCGCCGGTGATGTATGACTCGCTGAAGAAGCTGGCGGCGCTGCCGGCGGAAACCGCCATTTATTGCGGCCACGAATACACTTTGGCCAATGCCCGATTTGCGGTGACGGTCGATCCGAGCAACCCGGCGCTGAAGCAGCGCGCGGCAAGGATCGAGGCGCTGCGCGCCGACAACAAGCCGACGCTGCCGACGACCATCGGTGAGGAACTGTCGACCAACCCGTTCCTGCGCTGGCACGATCCGGCGATCCGTAAGCATCTCGGCATGGAGAAGGCCTCGGACGCCGAGGTGTTCGCCGAGATCCGCAAGCGCAAGGATAATTTCTGATGCATGTCGCCCAAAAGTGTGCAGCGGTTTTGGGATAACGACATGCATCTAGACCAAGAATGCGAATGACCACCAGCGCCGCCGAGATCATCGCAACGCTAGCCCTCGAACCGCATCCCGAGGGCGGCTGGTATGCCGAGACGTTTCGCGACGCCGTCGGCGGCCCGCGCGGTCATTCGACCGCGATCTACTTCCTGCTCGAGCAGGGCCAGCTATCGGCCTGGCATCGGGTAAAGGACGCGGCCGAGGTCTGGCACTTCCATGCCGGCGCGCCGCTGGCGCTGTCGATGCATGAGAACGGTTCAGGCAGCGTCATCGAACAGGTGCTGGGCACAGCCCTTGCCGCGGGTGAGCGGCCGCAGATCGTCGTGCCGGCCGGCTGGTGGCAGTCGGCGCGCAGCCTCGGCGAATGGACGCTGGTCGGCTGCACGGTGGCGCCGGGCTTCGATTTCGCCGCCTTCGAGCTGGCCGAGCCGGGCTGGCAGCCGAAAGCATGATCCCAAAAAGTGGCCGCCGGTTTTTGGGGAAGATCATGGCACTCAAAAGGCCTAGCTCAACAAGAAGCCCAGCGTGATCGCCAGCTGGGCGGCGTAGTAAAGCACCCAGACGGCGTAGCGCATCCACACGCGATGCGGCGAGATCGCCGCGAGCAGGAAGCGCTCGGCGGCCAGCAGCCCGTCGGAGGCGATGAACAACACCGCGCCGGTAATCACCAAGGGAGCGTTGGTCGTAAGGGCCGAAATGCCCATCGCCAAGATCGCCGCGACATAGACGGCGATCGGGATGCGCAGTTGCGGTCCGACGCGGCGCCAGAGCGCGGCAAGCATGACGATGCTGAACGCGGCCATGGCCAAAGCGATGGTGCCCCGCCAGGCATCGGCGCGCAACAGGCCGAGCCCGCCGCCTGCCTGTACGAACAGCGCGACATAGGCGATGTGGGCGGCGAGAAAGCTCGCCAGCCCGCCGAGAAAAGCCTTTTCTCCGTCGCGCGACAAAAAGGCGTCGCCGACGGTGCTCAAGCCCAGCGCCGTGACAAGCAGCAGCGGACCACCCTGCATCGCGGCAAGCACGGCCAGAATGGCGACGGCCGCCGTCTTTGCCGCCGTCCGCGTCCATTTCGGCGGCATGTCGAGCGCCAAGGCGTAGATCACAGCCGCGACGAACGAAAACACGAGCGTCGCGTTGGCGTTGGCCTCGATGCCGCCCGGGAACGGCATCATGCGTTCACCTCTTTGGCCACCGGCCTGCGCATCAGCAGCGACTTCGCCGCGAGTGCCGCACCGCCGGTGATGAGCACGCAGGCGGCGAGAATACGCAACGACGGCTCGGCGACGCCGGCGGCGATCAGCACCAGCGTCGACAGAAGCGGCGCGGCATAGCTCGCCGCGCCCAGCACCTGGATGTTGCCGCGCTTGACGCCGATGTCCCAGGCATAGAAGGCCGCGCCCACCGGCATCAGGCCGAGCCCGATGACGGCGAGCCATTGTCCGGGACCGTCCGGCAGCACCGTCTTCTCGAGCAGCAGGTGGCAGACCAGCGAAAGCACTGACGTCGCCGCGCAGAACCAAGTTACGATCGAGGTCGGCACCGATGGAAAGCGTCGCGACAAGAGCGAATAGGCCGACCACAAAAGCGCGCAGACTGCTGCCATCGCATAGCCGAAGGCATAGCGCGCATCGAAAGCCAACCCGCCGCCCTTGGTGACGATCAGGAAGGTGCCGGCAAGGCCGAGCAACGCGCCGGCGACATGGTTCCAGGCCAGCCGCTCGCCGGGCATCAGCGCCGAGCCGAGCACGATCAGCAGCGGCCACAGATAGGCGATCAGGCTCGCCTCGACCGCCGGCGCGTTGCGCAGCGCCGTGAAGTAGAAGAAATGGTAGCCGAACAGCCCGGCTATGCCGATCACCCAGACCTGCGGCGGGATCTTCTGGCTCCTGTCCGGTGCCGGCATCGCCAGTCGCGCCGCAAGGCCGATACAAGTGCCGATGGCGAAGGTGATGGCCGACAACAGGAACGGCGGCACCTGGCCCGAGGCGTCGGTGAGCAACGCCAGCAGCGCCCACATGGCGACCGCCGAAAACCCGATCAGTGTTGCGCGCCCCATCCATTCCCCCCGGCGGGGCGCCGTGGCGCCTCGAGCAATTCCAGGAAAAGTAGCCCAGCGGTTAGGCTCGGCGACCAGCCGCAGCTTTCCGGAATTGCGTGAAACTGACTTAATTCACCGCTTCAAATCGTCCGGCGCTGATGGTCAGGGGACCGATCTGGGTCCCGACCGTGGCACGGATCGGCGCATATACGCCGGATTGGCCGACCGGTGCAAACGTCACCAGCATGCGGCTCTTGTTCTTGAGGTAGTTCAGCGCCTTGCGGCCCTTGCGGTAGCCCGCCACAGGCTCGAAGCCCATCTTGCAGGTCACCGTGTCGCCCTTGTAGCCCGGCACCGAGATCGAACCCTTGGAGGCATAGGTCAAGCTCAGGTCGGCGCGCATTTCGCCGTCGTAGAACTTCACCGTGCGTCCGCAGACCTTGTCCAGGCTGTCGGCGTGGATCACGGTCGCCGCCATCGGATCGAGCACGGATTTCAGGTCTGCGTCACCGACCGGCACCCAACTCTTCGGATCACGCGTGCCCGGCGCGGGAATGACTTGCGTGGAGGTGACGGCGCCATTGTTGAAGCGGATGTCGACCATCGAGGCTTTCTTGCCGGACGTATAGTCGGCCCTGAACACCTGCGGCGTCATCCTCGTGTCGGAAATGGTGCCTTTCGACGAAATCGTGCCTTTCGTGTCGTCGAACAGCCTGCCGAGCCCGGCGGCGGAGACGGTGCCGTTGATGGCGTAGGTGTTGCCCTCGTAGCGGCTGGAGAAGGTCGCCCTGGCGATCGACAGACCGAGATACGACACCGTGTATTCGCCCTTGAAGGACCGCGGCGAGGCCGCGGCGAAGCTTGTTGCCGGCACGGCAAGGGCAAGCAGGCTGGCAAGTGCATGAGATGGACGGAGCATGGCGGTTGGCGAATCCCTGGCGGTTAGGCCGGAACGTGGAGGCTCCAGCCTGGCATATCCCTTCGCCAAGGGCTTATAGTGTAAAATCCGGCCTTTATGTGAAGCATGCGTGACAACTGGCGGCGTGCCGGAGCTTGACGCAGTGGTGAAATGCCACTATGGAACGCCAACTTTTCCAAAGGCCGCCTGACCGAGACCGCGCGCCGCCCGGCGCGGGCAGACTGGTTTGGCAGGTTTAGAAACTGAAGGTTAGACAAGATGTCCCGCACCTGCGAACTCACTGCCAAGGCAGTTCAGACCGGCAACAATGTGAGCCACGCCAACAACAAGACCAAGCGTCGCTTCCTGCCGAACCTGGTCAATGTGACGCTGATTTCCGAAGCGCTGAACCAGAACGTTCGCCTGCGCATTTCGGCCAACGCGCTGCGTTCGGTCGAGCACCGTGGCGGCCTCGACGCCTTCCTGGCCAAGGCCGACGTCAAGGAACTGTCGCAGCGCGCTCGTCTGCTCAAGAAGCAGATCGCCAAAAGACTTGCCGAGCAGTCGGCCGCTTAAGCAGCTATCAGGCGGGGGACGACCGCCTCGAGCACCGGCCAGACCGGTGCTCGGAATGAGAGCGAGCGTCGGCGTGACGCTCGGCTGGTTCCATTACCCAGGATAAAAAAATGAATTTCCTGACACGATACCTGCCCTTCGTGGCCGCCATGGCGCTTGTCGTCGTGGCCTCCAATATCCTCGTGCAGTTCCCGATGCAGGGCCAGGTCGGCAGCCTGGCGCTGGCGGACGTGCTCACCTGGGGCGCCTTCACCTATCCCTTCTCCTTCCTGGTCACCGACCTCGCCAACCGCCGCTACGGCCCGGCCGTGGCGCGCAAGGTGGTGTTCGTCGGCTTCATGACGGCGGTGATCTGCTCGATCCTGGTCCCGCCCTTCCTGTTTCGCCATGGCCTGATCGAATTCGAGACCGCCGCCGACCGGCTGGTGCGTATCGCCGCTGCCTCCGGCGCTGCCTTCCTCACCGCGCAACTGCTCGACGTTACCGTCTTCAACCGGCTGCGCCGGCAGAGCTGGTGGCGCGCGCCGATCGTCGGCACGCTGGTCGGCTCGGTGTTCGACACCGTCGTTTTCTTCGGCGTCGCCTTTGCCGCCGCCTTCGCCTTTGCCGGCCCCAATGACGGCTTTGCGCTGGAGACGGCGCCGCTGATGGGCGTGCTGCCGGTCGAGACCATGCGCTGGGTGTCCTGGGCGCTTGGCGATCTCTCGGTGAAGCTGATCATCGCCGTGGTGGCGTTGATCCCCTACCGGCTGCTCGCCACCCGCTGGAGCCAGCCGGCAATTGCGGCTAGAGCATGATCCCAAAAAGTGGGACCCGGTTTTTGGAAAAGATCATGCTCAAACCAAAAGATAGACCGTGATTCCTTGGGTCCAGCTCGACTCAGCCCGCACGCCCGATGGCGGCCAGGAACTGCGCCTGAAGCAGCGCGGCACTGAATTCTCGATCATGCTGGGCACCAATGAGCTGATGAACAGCCGCCTCAGCGGTTCCGAGGAGGCGCTCGCCAGGCTTTCCTGCGAGCGGATCGCCGGCCGCAAGCAGCCAAGGGTCCTCATCGGCGGGCTCGGCATGGGCTTCACCTTGCGCGCCGCGCTCGCCGCGCTGGACGGCGACGCCGCCGTCACTGTTGCCGAACTTGTCCCCGCGGTGGTCGCCTGGGCGCTCGGCCCGATGTCGACGATCTTCGACGGCTGCCTCGACGATCCCCGCGTCGCCATCCGCGAGGCCGATGTCGGTCAGATGATAAGGGCGGAGAATGCCGCCTGGGACGCCATCTTGCTCGATGTCGACAATGGCCCCGAAGGCATCGTCTACAAGGGCAACGATTCGCTCTATGACGCGGCCGGCCTGGCGGCCGCACGTGCCGCAATGAAACCCGGCGGCGTGCTGGCGGTCTGGTCGCAGGGACCGGACAGCGGCTTCACGCGGCGACTGAAGCGGGCTGGCTTCGCGGTCGAGGAGATCAACACGCGGGCCCGCGGCAAGCGCGGCGTCCGCCACGTCATCTGGGTTGCGACCAAGACGCTGTGATCTGGATCGCAGCCAAAGGGACTGTGATCTGGATGGCGCAACGGCTTTACGGTTTGTTACGCCCCTTGGTGCAGGATCGCGAAAACTCTCCAGGGCATCGCGACCAGCATGACCGTGCCAGCCACCGGTTGGAAAAATGATCTCCTGCTTGCGTTGTGCGCCACGCTGGTGGCGCTGACGATCAACGCGGTTTCCGGTTTTCCGACGCTCCGCGATTATGGCGCGGACAATGACAGCATGCTGCGGCTGGTCGAGGTCCGCGACTTGCTCGCCGGCCAGAGTTGGTTCGATCTCCACCAATACAGGATGGGCGCGGCGGGCGGCTTCGTCATGCACTGGTCGCGGCTGGTCGATACGCCGCTCGCGCTGATCGTCGTCGCCTTCGATGCGCTGGGCGCCAGCACCGCCACCGCCGAGCGGGCCGCGCAGATCATCTGGCCGACCTTGCTCTACGGGCTGACCATCTTCGTGCTCATACGTGCCTCGCAGCGCTTCGCCGGCGCCAATGTGGCGATGCCGGCTGTCATCCTGTCGACGGCTGGCCTTTTCTTCCTGGTGATCTACAGCCCGGGCGTGATCGATCACCATAATGTCCAGCTGCTGCTGACGGCGGCCTGCCTGTGGCTTCTGATGGAAGCGCCCGCCTGGCGGCCCGCAGCCCTGCTTTCAGGCATTTGCGCCGGCCTGACGCTCGCCGTCGGCATGGAGACCGCTCCTTATGTGGCGGTGTTCGGCATCTGTGCCGCTGTCCTGTTCATCCTCGACGACAAGGAGCGTGTCACAGCACGCGGCTTCGGCCTCGGATTTGCCGGCGTTGCCTCCCTGGTCTTCGTCGCGACCGTCCGGCCGGCCGACTGGGGCGTCACCCAGTGCGACGCCTTCTCGTCCTTCCAGTTTGCGGTTGCGGCACTTTCCGGCTTCGGCCTCGCGATCGCCACCGCGTTGACCGCATCGACGGCGCGGGCGCGGCTGGCTTCAATGCTGGCGCTGGCGGTGGTGGTCGCGGCCGTCGCGATCATGTTCTTCCCGCAATGCCTGGGATCGCCCTATGCGGCGATGAACGAGCGCGTCCGCACCTATTGGCTGAACGACGTGGTCGAAGCCCAGCCCTTCTGGAGCGTCGCGGTCCACCAGCCGAAGCTGATGGCGGCGCGCTATGTGACGCCCTTCATCGCCATCCTGCTGATCGGCCTGCAGCTGCGCTGCCGTCGCCTGCGCCGTGAGGAGATTCTCGCCGCCATCCTGCTCGTCGTCGCCTTCGCCGTCAGCCTCTGGCAGGTGCGCGGCTCGACCTTCTCCGTCGCCTTCGCCGTGCTGCCGCTCTCGGCCTGGATTGCGAAGATCCGTCTCAGGGCGAGCGCCGCGCCCTCATGGCGCGTCTCCACCGGCATCGTCATGGCGTGGCTGATCTCGCTCAACGCCACCTGGGCCGGGGTCGCGGTGGCGGCGCAGTCCGTGGTCCAAAAGGCGCCGCAACGGATCAATTCCGATCCCGACCATGCCGTGACCTGCGGCAAGCCAGCCGACTTCCGCGATCTTGCCGCCATGCCGGCAACGACGGTGCTTGCCTCGTCAAATCTCGGTTCGGGAATATTGATGTTCACCGGCCACCGGGCACTGGCCGGCCCCTATCACCGCAATGTCGGCGGCAACCTCGCCATGCTCGACGCCTTCATGGGAACGCCGGACGCCGCCCGCGCCGTCATCGGGCGCGAGCATGTCGGGCTGATCGCGATCTGCCGCGGCAACACGGAAGAGATATCGCTGGGGCTGGACGCGCCCAAGGGTCTTGTCGCCGGGTTGCTGCGAGGCGACGTGCCGGAATGGCTCGAGCTCGACCGTTCGACCGCGGGAAAGCCGATCGAGATCTACAAGGTTCGTTGAATATCGGCCCGCGGCATCGGCAATAGCGCCCTTTGCAACGCATTCGCCTGGAAGTGTCGCGACGCATACCCGTTTCGTGATGCAGAAAACCCCGACTGGAACCAGACGGATGGATTGTTGCAATCCAGCCTCTGCTTTGGTTAGCATTCGCTCCGGGCAGCGATATATGTATCCGAGAAATTTGGATTCGGGGTTTTAGATTGGGGGAAGGATGTCCATGTCGGCCATAGACGGCGCGGCGGCGCCAGCATCGGTCACGCAAACGCTGCAGCATGTCGTCTCCCACATGGTGGAAGCCGTGAACCGCGCCGCGTTCGTGGAATTGCCTTTCTGGCATCTGGAAATGACGGACGTTTTCCCGGCGGACCTTTATCTGCGCATGCGCGCCGCCATGCCCGAAGCGCGCGAATATCGCGCGCTCAAGGGGCGCAACAATGTGAACATCAAGGCCGACGGAACCGCAACGCGGATCAAGATCGACCTCTACCCGGAATATATCCGCCATCTGCCCAGCGAGAAACGCGCTGTCTGGGCTTTGGTCGGCAAGGCGTTGCACACGCCGGAGCTGAAAGACGCGTTCATGCGCCGCCTTGCCCCGGGCCTGGAGCGCCGGTTCGGCACGGACTTCATGAAAGTCGGCATGTATCCGGTGCCGATGCTGACGCGCGACGTGGCGGGCTACAAGATCGGCTTCCACACCGACACGAAATGGAAGGGCATCACCGTCCAGTTCTATCTGCCGGAAGACGACAGCATCAACCACATCGGCACGCGCTTCGCCCAGCGCAGGCCGGATGGGCGTTTCGAGAATTCGCACCGCATGTCGTTTTCTCCGAACACCGGCTACGCTTTCGCGGTCGGCACCGACACCTGGCACGCGGTCGATACCGTCGGACCGGAGGTCCGCACGCGCGACAGCATCCTTCACACCTATTTCGTCGACAACACCGCGACGCTCAAGATCCGCAACCGAAGCAAGCGCGCGGCCAATTTCGTGATGAACGAGGTCCGGCACGTCGGGCGGTAACCCGCCTGCGGGACACTTGCCGACGGCGTTACCGAAGCGGTCAATCCTGGTGCAGGATGAATTCCAGATAAAGGTTGCGCTGCAGGATCGAGTGGTTGTCGTCGGAGATCAGCGACACCATCAGCGCGCCGTCGTCGCGGGTCCAGACGTCGAGCCCTTCCATATTGTCGATCTGGTAGCTCATATCGGCCTCTATCAGCACCGGCCCGTCGGCGACCGCGCCCTTCTCGACGCTTTCGCCATAGATGCGCCGCAGCCGCATCTTGCCCCCCCGCGCGATCGAAAAGCTACGCTCCAGAAGCAGCAGGTCGCCGTCCGGCAGGAACGCGCCGTCGGTGATGTCGAAATCGCCGTTGCGCTTGACGGTGAAGACGCCCTTATGCGGCCCTTCGATGATGGCGGCATAGACGTTGCCTGACTTGTCGAGGCTCCTTTCCGAGACCACGACCAGCCCGCCCTCGTGCTGCCCGTAAGGATTGGCGTGGGTGACCGTCTCGAAGCCGCGGTTCTGGCGCAGCTCCCTGGCGGGAACCAGATAGTCGAGCTGCCGGATCGGCGCTTTCATGTTGTCGGGATCGATCTTGAACTGGGCGACGCGCTGGTCGCGTTCGAAGCCGACGGTGGCGATGCCGTCCTTGACCGCAAGGCCTTCCGCATCGACCTCCCACTTCTTGTCGATCGGCTGGCCCGAGGCGTCGACCATCTGCTGCATGCGGAAATTCGACACGCCCGACGGGCGTTTGCCGGCGTCATGCGTGATCGTGCCGAAGAACCAGAAGCCGGTGTCGGCGACGCCGATGAAGTCGCTGCCCGGCTTCAGGAAGCGCAGCGCCGACAGCGCGCCGAAATCGCGCGCCAGCGAGGTCATCTCCAGCCCGCCGACGAATTCGAGCGGCCCGAATCGCGTCTCGTCATGGCCGATATGAAACTGGCTGATCGGCCGCGCCGAAATCTCGACGGCCTCGACGGGGGCGCGCTGGGCGGCGACGGCCGGCGAGACGCAGGCCAGCATGCCGGCGAGAAGCGTCCGCCGCGCACGCCGCCCCGCAAAGGTCATCCGGCGCGCCTGAAGCCACCGCGTCGCGTGTCGCGCGCGCTTTCCTCGCCGAACAGCGAAGCGAGCTGCTCGGTCATGGCGCCGGCCAGTTCCTCGGCATCGACGATGGTGACGGCGCGGCGATAATAGCGCGTGACGTCATGGCCGATGCCTATGGCGAGCAACTCGACCGGCGAACGCGTCTCGATCAGTTCGATGATGGCGCGCAGGTGGCGCTCCAGATAGTTGCCGGGGTTGACCGAGAGCGTGGAATCGTCGACCGGCGCGCCGTCCGAGATCATCATCAGGATCTTGCGCTGCTCCGGCCGCGCGATCAGCCGGCTATGCGCCCAAAGCAGCGCCTCGCCGTCGATGTTTTCCTTGAGCAGGCCCTCGCGCATCATCAGCCCGAGATTGCGCCGCGCGCGACGCCACGGATGGTCGGCGGATTTGTAGATGATGTGGCGCAGATCGTTGAGCCGTCCGGGATTCGGCGGCTTGCCGTCCTTCAGCCACTTCTCGCGCGCCTGTCCGCCCTTCCAGGCGCGGGTGGTGAAGCCGAGGATCTCCACGGAAACGCCGCAGCGCTCCAGCGTGCGCGCCAGGATGTCGGCGCAGGTCGCGGCGACCGTGATCGGCCGACCGCGCATCGAGCCCGAATTGTCGAGCACCAGCGACACCACCGTGTCGCGGAACTTGGTGTCGCGCTCCTGCTTGAAGGATAGCGGCTGCATCGGATCGATGACGACGCGCACCAGGCGGGCCGGATCGAGATAGCCTTCCTCCAGGTCGAAATCCCAGGAGCGGTTCTGCTGCGCCATCAGCCGGCGCTGCAGCCGGTTGGCCAGCCGCCCGACGACGCCGGAGAGATTGGCGAGTTGCTTGTCGAGGAAGGCGCGCAACCGGTCGAGCTCCTCTTCCTCGCACAGATCCTCGGCGCCCACCGTCTCGTCGAAGGCGGTGGTGAAGACCTTGTAGTCGATTTCCTTCGGCAAATTGAGGAACGGATTGTCGTTGCGCTTGGCCTCGCCCGGCGTCTCGGCGTCGGCATCGTCCTCATCCGAGAGGTCGTCGGAGGTGGCGTCGGTCGCTTCCGTCTCGGCCGATTCTTCCTCGTCGGCCGAGGCTTCGGCATCTTCCGACTGTGACTGCTCGGAGCCGGAATCGTCCTCACCGCCTTCCTCGCTCTGTTCCTCGCCCTGCTGCTCGTTCTCTTCGTTTTCCTCGGTGTCGTCCGTTTCCTGGTCGTCGCCGAGCTCCTCGGCCATCTCCATGGAAACGAGCATGTCGCGCACGACGCGGGCAAAGGCCTGCTGGTCGTCGAGCTTGGCCGACAGGCCGTCGAGATCGCCACTGGCCTTCTCCTCGACCCACGGGCGCCAGAGGTCGACCAGCCGCTCGCCGCTCTTCGGCACGGGCCGTCCGGTGAGTTTTTCGCGCACGATCAGCGCGATCGCTTCCTCGAGCGGCGCGTCGGCCTTGTCCCTGACGTCGACGAGGTTCGCCTTGGTATATTTGTCCTCGAGCATCGAGCCGATATTGTCGGCCACGCCCTGCATGGCGCGGCTGCCGATCGCCTCGACGCGCGCCTGTTCGACGGCGTCATAGATCGCCCGCGCCAGCTTGCCTTCCGGCGCCAGCTTGTTGTGGATGCGCTGATCGTGACAGGCGCGCTTCAGCGCCATGGAGTCGCCCAGGCCGCGCGTGATCGCGATGTCATTGCGGGAAGCCTTCTTCGGCAGTTCGGGCAGGCGGGCGCGGTTGCCGGCCAGCGCCGGCCGGTCCTTGGCGAAACCGACCTCGAGGTCCTTGTCGCCGGCGACGGCGCGCATGCACACGGTCACGGCGCGCTTGAAGCTGTCGGCTTCAGACCCGTTCCTCGGCTTGTTGCGCGTGTTGTCGCCTGGACCCGCCATTGATCATTCCCTGCGCGATTGACGCTGAAAGGCTGGAGGCCTTTCGGCTGCGCGCTACCCCAGCACCACGTTGGCGGCGCTCTCCGGCAAATCCTCGCCGAAGGCGCGCTGGTAGAATTCGGCCACCACCGAACGCTCCAGCTCGTCGCATTTGTTGAGGAAGGTCAGCCGGAACGCCATTCCGACATCGCCGAAGATCTCGGCGTTCTCGGCCCAGGTGATGACGGTGCGCGGGCTCATGACCGTCGAAAGGTCGCCATTGATGAAGGCCGAGCGCGTCATGTCGGCGACGCGCACCATCTTGTTGACGATGTCCTTGCCCTTCGAGTCGCGGTAGTGCTTGGCCTTGGCCAGCACGATGTTCACTTCATTGTCGTGCGGCAGGTAGTTCAGCGTGGTGACGATCGACCAGCGGTCCATCTGCGCCTGGTTGATCTGCTGCGTGCCGTGATAGAGGCCGGTGGTGTCGCCAAGCCCGACCGTGTTAGCGGTGGCGAACAGCCGGAAGGCCGGATGCGGGCGGATGACGCGGCTCTGGTCGAGCAGCGTCAGGCGTCCAGACGATTCCAGCACGCGCTGGATGACGAACATCACGTCCGGGCGGCCGGCGTCGTATTCGTCGAAGCACAGCGCGACATTGTGCTGGTAGGCCCAGGGCAGGATGCCGTCGCGGAATTCGGTGATCTGCAGGCCTTCCTTGACGACGATGGCGTCCTTGCCGACGAGATCGATACGGCTGACATGGCTGTCGAGGTTGACGCGCACGCAGGGCCAGTTGAGCCGCGCCGCGACCTGCTCGATATGCGTCGACTTGCCGGTGCCGTGATAGCCCGACACCATGACGCGGCGGTTGTAGGCGAAGCCGGCCAGGATCGCGAGCGTCGTCGCCTTGTCGAACAGGTAGTCGGGATCGATGTCCGGCACATGCTCGGTCGCGACCGAATAGGCGGGAACGACCATCTTGGAATCGAAGCCGAATTTGTCCTTCACCGACACCGTCGTGTCGGGCAGGTTGGCGATGTCGCGATCGACCTTGTTCATCACTATCAACGTCTCCACGGGCGAAACGCCGCGTTTCGCCGGCAATCGATTTTGTCCGGGGGCGGTCTTAGAGCCTTTTCCAACCTTATGAAAGTTGGAAAACGACATGGACCGTAGGGCCGCTCAGCACAAACCTGCCTGCTTGAGCACGCGATAGGCCTGCAGCACATCGCGGAACCGGTCTTCCGAACCTCTGTCGCCGCCATTCGCATCCGGATGGTGGCGCTTTACGAGTTCCTTATAACGCGCCTTGATGTCCTGACCAGTCGCCTTTGTATCAAGGCCAAGCGTTTCCAGCGCCTTGGCCTCAAGCGGCTTTGCCTTGCGTTCGCGCGGTTCCCGCGCTCCGCCGCTGAACAGATTGAAGGGGTCGCGCATGCGGTTGTAATAGCCGGCGCGCCCCGAACGCTGCTGCGCGAAATCCGGCGCCGAGCGCGTCCCGCCGCCATTGGCGCCCATGCGCCATGTCGGCCTGTGGCCGGTCAGCGCCTCCTTCTGGAAGCGCGCGATCTCGCTGTCGGACACGCCGGAGAAGTAGTTGAAGCCCTTGTTGTATTCGCGCACATGCTCGAAGCAGAAGCGGAAATATTCGCCTTCCTTCAGTCGTCCGACCGGCGCGCGATGCGTGCCGGCCTCGTTGCAGCCATCCCACTGGCAGACCGGCGCACGCGACTTCAGTTCCGCATCCTTCTCCGGCCGGATTCGAATTTTCTCGAAATATTTGGGATACGCTTTCATCTCACCCATTTATGGGCTGTTCGCACGTGCGAAACAAGAATTGACATTTCGCCGATGATCGCCCTAACCGCTGAATCGCGGCTTAAAAGCGACTGAAAACATACGACTGCGGCTATGCCGTCAGTGTTTTGCGGCTGTGCCGCATATAAGAAGCGGCCATGCCGTCATGTGGTGAAGGGAAGCTAGGATGTCCATACAGGCAACGATGGAAGATAAGCTAAAAGCGGCATTTTCGCCGGAACGGCTTGCCGTCATCAACGAAAGCCATCTCCACGCCGGACATCACCACGTCGAGTCAGGCCACCATGCGACGTTCGACGGCACTGGCGAGACGCATTTCCGCGTCCGCATCGTCTCGCCGGATTTCGCCGGCATGAGCCGCATCGACCGCCACCGCGCCGTCAACGAATTGCTTGCCGACGAATTGAAAGCCGGCGTGCACGCGCTTGCGATCGAGCCGGCCGCACCGGGCGAGAAGACGCGCTGGTAATCAGGCGACATTCGCCTTGAGGAAGGCCATTGCCGCAGCGGTGAGCGCATCGCCTTCCTTGCCGAAATCGCCATTGATCGACATATGCGTGTAGGCGCTGCCGTCGAACAGCGTGACTTTGGTGCCGCTGGCGCGCAGGCGCTCGGCGAACGCTTTCGACTCTTCGCCACGACCCGAGGCGCGCGAATAGGCGATGAAGGTCGGCGGATGCTTTCTGCCGTCGACATAGCTCGACGGCGACAGCGCCGGCCATTGCGTCGGGTCGGAGAAGACGCGCGCATAGGCGCGCACCATGCCCCCATTGCGGGATAATGCCGCAAGATCATAGGCCCTGGTGTCGTCAAGGATCAACGCGGCGACGCCAGGCAGCCCGCCGCGCATGCCGGTCAGCGCGACCAGATGGCAGCCGGCCGAATGGCCCATGCCGACAATGCGGTTCGGATCGCCGCCGTGCCGGGCGATATTGGTACGCACATAAGCGTAGGCCTTTTCGACATCGCCGGCCTGGGTGGCGACATCGGCTTCCGGCAGCATGCGGTAGTCGATCGAGACGAACACGAAACCGTTGGCCAAAAGGAAGTCCGGCTTGGCGCCGACCTGGCTGCGTTTGCCGAATCGCCAGGCGCCGCCATGGACGAACAACACCACCGGCAGATTGTTCGCGCCGGTCGACGCATAGATGTCGATCTTGGCCGGCCCGTAGTCCAGCGTCCGCGGTTCTGGCTGGCGCGGCCGCAAGGCGGCCGCTGCGCCGACCGGCAGCATCGTTGCCAGCGACGCGAGTATGAGATTTCGCCGGTCTATCATCGCCTTCTCCTGATCTTGCCGCAACAGTGCATCGCAGTAGCGGGCACGTCCAGTTATCAGTTGGCAAACAGGTCGACCGCGCGCACACTGATCTTGGCTGTTGATTCGGGTGGGCGACACTGGTTCACAACGGGATGCGCGACGCGGCGCTTCTTTACGGCCACGCGGAGTGGTCCCCTGAAAGCTGAGTGATCGCAGCCGGTCATTTGCGTTTGCCGGGAACAAATAAGGCTTGCCGGCAGTTGAAGGAGCGATGAGCCGATTGGCAGCCTGTCGGCTCCGAGGCAAGGCATCATGCGCGAGAACCAATCAGACGTCTTCGACCTGTTTTCGGAGATATATGCGAACGCGGCCCAGGAAGAGATAAGCCTTCAGCAATATCTGCTAGCCTGCCGTGAGGACAAATCCATGTATGCCTCGGCCCCCGAGCGGATGGTCGAGGCGATAGGCGAGCCCAACCTGGTCGACACCAGCAAGGACGAGCGGCTGGGCCGCATATTTTCCAACCGCACCATCAAGACCTATCCCTCCTTCTCCGACTTCTACGGAATGGAGGATACGGTCGAGCGCATCGCCGGATATTTCCGCTATGCCTCGCAGGGGCTCGAGGAACGCAAGCAGATCCTCTATCTGCTGGGCCCGGTCGGCGGCGGCAAATCCTCGCTCGCGGAGCGGCTGAAGAAGCTGATGGAGCAGCGGCCGATCTACACGCTCAAGGTCGGCAACCAGATCAGCCCTGTCTTCGAATCCCCGCTTGGCCTTTTCAACCCCGATCGCATGGGCGATCTGCTGGAAGACAAATACGGAATAGCCCGCCGCCGGCTGAGCGGCCTGATTTCACCCTGGGCGGCCAAGCGCCTCGACGAATTGTCCGGCGACATTTCCAAATTCAGCGTGGTCAAGCTGTCGCCGTCACGGCTGCGCCAGATCGCCATCGCCAAGACCGAGCCCGGCGACGAGAACAACCAGGACGTTTCCGCCCTGGTCGGCAAGGTCGACATCAGGCAGTTGGAGAACTTCAGCCAGTCCGACCCGGACGCCTATTCCTACAGCGGCGGCTTGAACCGGACGACGCAAGGGCTGCTCGAATTCGTCGAGATGTTCAAGGCCCCCATCAAGGTCCTGCATCCGCTGCTGACGGCAACCCAGGAAGGTAGTTACAACGGCACCGAGAATTTCGGCGCCTTCCCCTATCAGGGCATCGTCGTCGCCCATTCCAACGAATCGGAATGGCAGCAGTTTAAGAACAACAAGAACAATGAGGCCTTCCTCGACCGCATCCTCGTGGTCAAGGTTCCCTATTGCCTGCGCATCACCGAGGAAAGGCACATCTACGAGAAGCTGCTGCGCGAGAGCGAGCTGGCGAACAGTCCCTGCGCGCCGGAGGTGCTCGATATCCTGAGCCGCTTCACCGTCTCGACCCGCCTTGCCGAACACGACAATTCGCCTCTCTACACCAAGATGCGCGCCTATGACGGCGAGAACCTCAAGGAGGTCGACCCCAAGGCGAAGTCGGTCCAGGAATATCGCGACGCAGCCGGCGTCGACGAAGGCATGACCGGTGTCAGCACGCGTTTCGCCTTCAAGATCCTGTCGCAGACCTTCAACTACGACACCAAGGAGGTGGCCGCCGATCCGGTGCATCTGATGTACATCCTCGAGGAGGCGATCAAACGCGAGCAGTTCCCGAAGGAAACGGAAGCCGCCTACCTCGAATTCATCAAGTCGGAACTCGCGGCGCGCTACGCGGAGTTCATCGGCCACGAGATCCAGAAGGCCTATCTGGAATCCTATAGCGAGTACGGTCAGAATCTCTTCGACCGCTACATCGCTTACGCCGATGCCTGGATCGAGGATCAGGACTACAAGGATCCGGACACCGGCCAGATCCTCAACCGCGAGGTCTTGGACAAGGAACTGTCACAGGTCGAGAAACCGGCCGGGATTGCCAACCCCAAGGACTTCCGCAACGAAGTCGTCAAATTCACTTTGCGCGCCCGGGCTCGCAATCACGGCCGCAACCCGTCCTGGACGAGCTATGAAAAGCTGCGCGAGGTGATCGAGAAGCGCATGTTCGGACAGGTCGAGGATTTGCTGCCGGTGATCAGCTTCGGCTCCAAGCAGGACAGCGTCACCGAGAAGCGGCATAATGAATTCGTGCAGCGCATGGTGGAGCGCGGCTACACCGAACGGCAGGTGCGCCGGCTGGTCGACTGGTATATGCGTGTGAACAAGGCGGGCTGAGCGAAGCCTGGAAAAGCCTGGACGGTTTCATGCCGATCTTCATCGACCGCCGCCTGAATCCGAAAGACAAGAGCCTTGGCAATCGCCAACGCTTCCTGAAGCGCGCGCGCGAAGAACTCAAGCGCAGCATCCGCGACCGCGTGCGCGCCGGCGGCATCGCCGATCTGGATCGCGAGCATGCCGTGCCGATCCCGCGCAAAGGCACCAGCGAGCCGACCTTCAGCGACGCCAAGGATAGCGGCCGGCGCCAGCACATCCTGCCGGGCAACAAGACGTTCAATTCCGGTGATCTGGTCCCCAAGCCGAGCGGCGGAGGAGGCGCGGGCGCCTCGGCTCCGGGAACCACGGAATCCGAAGACGATTTCCGCTTCGTGCTGTCGCGCGAGGAGGTGCTGGATCTATTCTTCGAAGACCTCGAACTGCCCGATCTGGTCAAGCTCAGTCTGAAGCAGATGCTCAGCTTCAAGCCGAAGCGGGCGGGATTCGCGGCCAGCGGCGCGCCGACCAACATCAATGTCGGGCGCACGATGCGAAACAGCCACGGGCGACGCATCGCGCTGAGGCGTCCGAAACGGGCGGAGGTGGAAGCCCTCGCCCGGCAGATCGCCGAACTGGAAGCAAAGCCGCCAAACGCCAGGACGCATGAACGCATCGTCGCCTTGCGCGAGGAGCTCGACCGGCTGGAGCGTAGGCGCCGCCGGATCGCCTATGTCGATCCGGTCGACATCCGATTCAATCGCTTCGACCCTCAGCCGCGGCCGAATGCCAGCGCCGTCATGTTCTGTCTGATGGACGTGTCCGGATCGATGGGCGAGCGCGAGAAGGATCTGGCCAAGCGCTTCTTCGTGCTGCTGCATCTGTTCCTGACGCGGCGCTACGAGCGCACCGAGATCGTCTTCATCCGGCACACTCACGAGGCCAAGGAGGTGGACGAGCACACGTTTTTCTACCACACGCAAAGCGGCGGCACCGTCGTTTCCACGGCGCTCGAAGAGATGCACCGCATCATCGAAGAGCGCTACCCGGCCTCTGAATGGAACATTTATGCCGCCCAGGCTTCCGACGGCGACAATTTCGCCACCGACTCCGAGCGCTGCATTGAGCTTCTCGACCGCAGGCTGATGCGCCTTTGCCAGTATTTCGCCTATGTCGAGATCATCGACGAACGGGAGAGCCACATTTTCGGCTCGACCGAGAACGGAACGTCGCTCTGGCGCGCTTACAACGCCGTCGATCAGAAATGGCCGAGCTTTCAGATGCGGCGCATCGCGGCTCCAGCCGATATCTACCCGGTGTTCCGCGAACTCTTCGCCAGGCAACCCGATCTGCGCAAGAGCGCTTGAGGACATCGCCGATGGCCAGTCAGGCGCGCAAATCCGCACTGCTGTTTTCCGGATCGGACTGGGATTTCGCGAAACTGTCGCGGGTCTATGACGAGATCGAGACGATCGGCGTCGAAGAGCTCCGCCTCGACATCTATCCCGTGCAGATGGAGGTCATTTCCTCCGAACAGATGCTCGACGCTTATTCGTCGGTCGGCATGCCGCTGATGTATCGCCACTGGTCGTTCGGCAAGCATTTCATCTATGACGAGCTTCTCTACCGCAAGGGCGCGCGCGGGCTGGCCTACGAGATCGTCATCAACTCCAATCCCTGCATCGTCTATCTCATGGAAGAGAACACCATGGCGCTGCAGGCGCTGGTAACTGCCCATGCAGCGCTTGGCCACAATCACTTCTTCAAGAACAATCATCTCTTCCGGCAATGGACGGATGCCGGCGGCATCCTGAGCTACCTGGATTTCGCCAAGAGCTACATCGCCCGGTGCGAGGAGCGGCATGGGCTGGCCGCGGTGGAGTCGATCCTCGATGCCGCCCACGCGCTGATGGAGCAGGGCGTGTTCCGCTACCATCGCCCCCCGAAACTGTCCTCGGAGCGGCAGCGCGAAGGACTGCGCGAGCGGCTCGAATACGAGGAGCGTTCCTTCAACGATCTCTGGCGCACCCTGCCGTCTTCATCGGGAAAGAACAAACCTGAGGCGAGGGACGAGGTGCTGGCGGAGCGCAAGAAGTCGCTGAAGCTGCCCGAGGAGAACCTGCTCTATTTCCTCGAGAAGAACAGCCTGGTGCTGGAGCCCTGGCAGCGCGAGATCGTCAGGATCGTGCGTGTCGTCGCGCAATATTTCTACCCTCAGCGGCAGACCCAGGTGATGAACGAAGGCTGCGCAACCTTCGTGCACTATACGATCATGAACCTCCTCTTCGATCGTGGCCGCATCAGCGAAGGCGCCATGTTGGAGATCCTGCGCAACCACTCCAACGTCGTCTTTCAGCCAGCCTTTGACGACCGGCGTTTCTCCGGCATCAATCCCTATGCGCTCGGCCTCGACATGATGCAGGATATCCAGCGCATCTCGACCGCGCCGACCGCCGAGGACCGCGACTGGTTCCCGGACATTGCCGGGCGCGGCGACTGGCGCGACACCTTGCTCGATGCCTGGGCCAACCATCGCGACGAATCCTTCATCCACCAGTATCTGAGCCCGGCGCTGATCCGAAAATGGCGGCTCTTCGTGCTGGCCGACGGTGCCGACGAGCCGCATTACCAGGTCGCCTCGATCCACAATGAGCGTGGTTATCGCAAGATACGGTCCGCGCTGGCTCACAGCTATGAGATTGGCGCGAAAAGGCCCGACATCGAGGTTGTGGACGTCGACCTGCTGGGCGATCGGCACCTGCGGCTGCGGCACAATGTCAAGAATGGCATCCTGCTCGACGGCGAAAGCCGCGATGCGACTCTGCGCCACATCAGGCGCCTCTGGGGCTACGACGTCAGCCTGGCGGCGGTCGATGCCGAGACCGGCGCAATGCTCAGCGAGCGCTCGACAAAAGAACTTTGAGGTGGCCGATCTTAGAGCAATTCCAGGAAAAATGCGTAGCGGTTTTCCGTCCGGAATTGCGTCAAACAGAGAGATAGAGCGGTTCGCAGTTTCCGTGAAACGGTGAAACGCTCTAGCCATCTCCGGCAGGCCTGATCCTCAACCGTGCGATGCGGTTCTTGTCGCGCTTCATCACCACGAAGCGCTTGCCGTGGAACGTGAAAGCCTGCTTCTCCTCGGGGATCGACTGCGTCTCGTGGATGACGAGGCCGGCGATCGTCGTCGCCTCCTCGTCGGGCAGGTCCCAGTCGAGCGCGCGGTTCAAATCGCGGATCGGCACCGTGCCTTCGACGACGACCGAACCGTCGGCCTCCTTCTTCACGCCTTGCATGTCGACATCGTGCTCGTCGGCGATCTCGCCGACGATCTCCTCGATGATGTCTTCCAGCGTCACCAGCCCTTCGACCTCGCCATACTCGTCGACGACGATGGCGAAATGCGCCTTGCGGCGCAGGAAGGCGTTGAGCTGTTCCTGCAAGGTCGTGGTGTCCGGCACGAACCAAGGCTTAGCCGCGATCTTCATGACGTCGATCTGCGAAAAATCATTACCCACCTCGTTGAGGGCTCTCAGCAGATCTTTCGCGTGCAGCACGCCGACGATGTTGTCGAGCGAGCCTTTCCACAGCGGCATGCGGGTATGCGGACTCGTGAGGATCTCGCGCACCACCGCTTCCGGCGCATTGTCGGCGTTGACCGAGCGCATGTTGGTGCGGTGGACCATGATGTCCGAGACCTCGAGTTCTTCGAGGTCGAAGAGACCCTCGAGCCGATTGCGCTCCTCGCCTGCCGTCGCGCCGTCGCGGCGGGGTTCGTCTTTCTCTTCTTCCTTGCCATTGCGCTCGGACCGCTGCGGCGGCTCGAGCGGCCGCAGCGCGTAACCGAAAGCGGCAAGCAACCGGGCGCGGAACAGAAGCGCCAGGAGCACGATGGCGGCAAGGACGGCGGCGACGATCCAGCCGGCGTCGGTCATCTAGGATGGCTCACTTCGGGCCTTCCCGAACGGCTCATCTTAAGGAAGGTGAGCACTTCCGAGGGCGGCACGTCCTTGGCGATGAAAGCCTGGCCGATGCCGCGCGTCAGGATGAAGGTGAGTGCGCCACGCGACACCTTCTTGTCTTGGGTGATGAAGCCGAGCAGCGCCTCGGCGTCCGGCAGCTCGCCTGGAATATCGGCCATCCGCCAGGGCAGGCCGACGGCGCGAAGATGCGCTTCGACGCGATCGGCATCATCGGGGCTCGCCAGGTTGAGTCGCGCCGAAAAACGATGCGCCAGCGCCATGCCGATGGCGACACCCTCGCCATGGACGAGGCGTACGCCGTCATATTGAGTCGCTGCTTCGAGAGCATGGCCGAAGGTGTGCCCGAGATTGAGCAGGGCGCGGTCGCCGGTCTCGAACTCGTCGCGGGCAACGACATCCGCCTTGGCGCGGCAAGCCTCGGCGATCGCTTCGACCCGAGCCGGACCGCCGGCGAAGACGTCCCGCCAGTTCTGCTCGAGCCAGGCGAAGAAGGCCGGGCGGTCGATCAGTCCGTATTTGGCAAGTTCGGCATAACCGGCGCGAAACTCGCGGATCGGCAGCGTGTCGAGCACTCGGGTATCGGCAAGCACCAGTTTCGGTTGGTGGAAGACACCGACGAGGTTCTTGCCGCGGGCGCTGTTGATGCCGGTCTTGCCGCCGACGGATGAATCGACCTGCGCCAGCAGCGAGGTCGGTATCTGCACGAAATTCATGCCGCGCCGCACGATGCCGGACGCAAAGCCGGCAAGGTCGCCGACGACGCCGCCGCCGAGCGCGATCACCACGTCGCGGCGTTCGAGCTTTGCCTCGAGCACGCCGTCGACCACCTCTTCGAGATGAGCGAAGCTCTTGGTCTTTTCGCCGGCGGGCAGCGTGATGACGGCGGACTGGATGCCGCCTTTCTCCAACCCGGCCCGCAGCGTGTCGAGATGGGCGGCGGCGACGTTCTGGTCGGTGACGATGGCCGCGCGGGTGCCGGGCAGGCGGCGCGCGATCTCCTCGCCGGAGCGCCCGAGCAAGCCGGAGCCGATCAGGATGTCGTAGGCGCGCTCGCCGAGCCCAACCTCGACCTTCGCCGGTTCGGTGTGGCTCACGACTGCACCTCGTCAGTTGTGGCGCTTGCAGCGCCTGTCGCGACCGCATCGACGCCGAGATGGCCGCAGAGCGCGGCGACGACTTCGCCAGCGATGATCTCCTTGCGGTCGTCACGCGTCGGCACGGTCAGGTCGGCGGTGGCATAGACGGGGTAGCGCTCAGCCATCAGCCGCTCCAGCACGGCGCGCGGATCGGGGTTTTTCAACAGCGGCCGATTCTGCTTCTTCGAAACCCGCTCCATCAACAGGTCGAGATCGGCCTTCAGCCAGACCGAAACGCCGTGGGACGCGATCGCCTCGCGCGTCTGCGCGTTCATGAAGGCACCGCCGCCGGTCGACAGCACTTGCGGGCCGTTTTCCAGCAGGCGCAGGATCACCCGCTGCTCGAGCGCGCGGAATTCCGGCTCGCCGTAGCGCTCGAACAGCTCCGGCACCGTCATGCGCGAGACGCTTTCGATCTCCTGGTCGCTATCCATGAAGGGCAGCGAAAGCACGGTCGCCACCTTGCGCCCGATCGCCGTCTTGCCCGCGCCCATCAGCCCGACGAAGACGATCGAACGGCTGCCGAGCGCTTCGATCAGCGCGGCATGGCCTTCGTCCGTCGGATTTGCGGGTGCGTTCATCGGGGCCTCTTTGCGCCGTATCGACATCAAAAGCCTGTTTGCGTCAAGCGCGGGCGGGCAAACGTCCAGGAAGCCTTTCCGGCAAAACCTCTGCCGACCGGAATCCTTCGTCCTTGAATTGGCCGGCCTGGCGTCCCATAAGGGCACAGGGCTTTGGAAACGCACAACAAGAAGACGGGCAAAAATTTGAATGCCGACCTTGTTTCGGTTTGTCGTGACGCTGGCGGTTCTTGCAGCCATCGCCTATGGCGCGATGTTCGCGCTGGCGATGTTCGTGGAACCGAAAAAGGCGGAAATGAGCATTCGCATTCCGGCCGAAAAGCTCAACCCGAAGAAGAACTGATCCAAGAAAAATCAACGAAGCACTGACCCGGCCCGATGAAAAGCGCCGCCCGTATCGAAGCCTTCCTCGAGATGATGAGCGCCGAGCGGGGCGCGGCCGAAAACACGCTTTCGTCCTACCGCCGCGACCTGGAAGACGCTTCAGAGGCCATTGGCGGCGGACTGGCGGGCGCGGCGTCGGCCGACATCCGCGCCTATCTCGACGATATCGCGGCCAGGGGTTTCGCGCCGACCTCGCAGGCGCGCAAACTGTCGGCGATCCGCCAGTTCTTCAAATTCCTCTATGGGGAAGGCCTGCGCGGCGACGATCCGACCGGCACGCTGGACAGCCCGCGGAAGGGCCGGCCGCTGCCGAAAACGATGAGCGAGGCCGAGACCGGCCGCTTGCTCGACCGCGCGGCCCACGAAGCCGGCGATACCGGACCGGACGGCGACAGGCTGGCGGCGTTGCGCCTGCACGCATTGGTCGAGGTGCTCTACGCAACAGGCCTGCGCGTGTCGGAGCTGGTTGCCCTGCCCGTCACGGTGGCGCTGCGCGACGACCGCTTCTTCATGGTGCGCGGCAAGGGCGGCAAGGAACGCATGGTGCCGCTGTCGGCCAAGGCGCGCGAAGCCATGCGCGCCTGGCTTGCCGCGAGGGCTGAGCGCCCGGCCTTTGCCGAGAGCCCTTTCCTGTTTCCGGCCTCGTCCGACAGTGGCCATCTGTCCCGGCAGGTTTTCGCCCGCGATCTCAAGGGGTTGGCCGCGCGGTCCGGGATCGCGTCGGCGAAAATCTCGCCGCATGTGCTTCGTCATGCTTTTGCCAGCCATCTCCTGCAGAACGGCGCCGATCTCAGAGCCGTGCAGCAACTCCTTGGCCATGCCGACATCTCGACCACGCAGATCTACACCCATGTGCTGGAGGAGCGGCTGGTACGGCTGGTCAACGATCATCATCCGCTTGCCGACTAGGCCTCATATCGCTATGTGAGGGCGACGTTCCACCGCCCGGAGCCCGCATTTCAGCGGTTCCGCCAGCCATTTGCCTTCCGACGGATCGGTCCGCTCAAGCATGTACAACTACCTCGACTTCGAAAAGCCGGTGCAGGATCTGGAGCTGAAGATCCTCGAGCTGAAGAAGCTTGCCGAGAACGGCGAGGCGGTCGATGTCGCCGAAGAGATCAGCAGGCTGGAAAAGCGCTCGCGCGACGCGTTGCGTGACCTCTACAAGGCGCTCACCCCCTGGCAGAAGGTGCAGGTCGCGCGTCATCCCGACCGCCCGCACTGCGTCGACTACATCAAGGCGCTGTTCACCGATTTCACCCCCTTGGCCGGCGACCGCAATTTCGGCGACGACCAGGCGATCGTCGGCGGCTTTGCCCGCTTCCGCGGCGAGCCGGTGGCGGTGATCGGCCAGGAGAAGGGCTCGGACACGGCAAGCCGCATCAAGCACAATTTCGGCTCGGTGCGGCCCGAGGGTTACCGCAAGGCGGTGCGCCTGATGGAACTGGCCGACCGTTTCAAGATCCCGCTTCTGACGCTGGTCGACACTGCCGGCGCCTATCCCGGCGTCGGCGCCGAGGAGCGCGGCCAGGCCGAAGCGATTGCGCGTTCGACCTCCGCCTGCCTGGCGCTGAAGGTGCCGTCGATCTCGGTGGTCATCGGCGAAGGCGGCTCCGGCGGCGCCATCGCGATCGCCACGGCCAACCGCGTCTACATGCTGGAACACGCCATCTATTCGGTGATCTCGCCGGAGGGCGCGGCCTCGATCCTGTGGCGCGACACCACCCGCTCGAAGGACGCGGCGACCAACATGAAGATCACCGCGCAGGATCTTCTCGAGATGAAGATTGTCGACGCCATCATTCCGGAGCCGATGGGCGGTGCCCAGCGCGCCCCGGAAACGGTGATCGCCTCGACGGGCGACCTCATCGCCAGGACGATGAAGGACTTTGCCGGCGCCAACACCGACTTCCGCGAGCAGCGCCGCGAGAAGTACCTGGCGATGGGCCGCAGCCTTTAATCGGGCCCTTCACGGTAAACTGTGGCGACGAAGAGCAATTCCGCCACAAAAATGCCGCCGCATTCGGCTCAATGAGCGTTGGCTACAGGGGTTGGGAAATTTGCCGCGAGGGGTTGGCCAAGGCTTGCGGTAAGGAATTTTCAAGGTTAACGGGCTTACGGTCCATCGGTGTTCAGTATGTGGGCTCGCCCGCGCCGGAGCCGTTGGCTCGAAAGACAAAGACATAGCTGTATCGATGTTTGCCAAGTTTGCCCGCACCGGAGTCCTGATCGCCGCCATCGGCGTCGCCGGCTGCAACGATTCGTCGATGAAGGATTTCGCGCCGGAGGCCAACAAGCCGCTGCCGGACAAGATCCTCGCCGACATGCAGGCCAAGGGCATGGTGCGCACCTCTTCGGTGATGGCGCGCATCTTCAAGGAAGAAGGCAAGCTGGAGATCTGGAAGGCCAAGACCAACGGCCGCTACGAAATGGTCGCCAGCTACGAAATCTGCAAATGGTCGGGCAAGCTCGGTCCCAAATACACCGAGGGCGACCGCCAGGCGCCGGAAGGCTTCTACACGGTGCGGCCGTCGCAGATGAACCCGCGCTCGAACTACCATCTGTCCTTCAACATCGGCTTCCCCAACGCCTATGACCGCGCCAATGGCCGCACCGGCCAGAACCTGATGGTGCACGGCGCCTGCTCGTCGTCGGGCTGCTATTCGATGACCGACGCACAGATCGAGCAGATCTACGCCTTCGGCCGCGACGCCTTCCAGGGCGGCCAGACCGAATTCCAGATCCAGGCTTTTCCGTTCCGCATGACCGCCGCCAACATGGCGCGCTACCGCAACGACCCGAACTACGAGTTCTGGAAGATGCTGAAGGTCGGCTACGACAATTTCGAGATCACCAAGGTGCCGCCGAAGGTCGACGTTTGCGAAAAACGCTACGTCTTCAACCAGGTCGCGCCTGAAGGCACGACCTTCGACCCGACCGGCCCCTGCCCCGCGACGACGCAGCCGGATTCGTTGAAGACCGCCTTTGCCAATTACGAGAAGAGCTATGACGCGGCCTTCAATTCGGCCGTCAATTCGAGCAGCGTGGCGCCGAAGCCGACGATTGCCGGCATCAAGGAAGCCAGCATCGTTTCCGACTGGTCGAAGCGCCGCGCCCGCGGCGAGCGCGTGCCGATCGACCCGCCGTCGATGAATTCGGACGGTTCGGTGACCGAGACGACCCGCATGGGCCGCATCGATTCCCCCGCCGGCCGCAAGATGGCCGCGCTCGACGCCGCGAAGGAAGCCAAGCGCAAGGCCGAAGAGCAGCGCCTGGCCGCGATCGAGGCGGCCAAGGCCGCCAAGGAACAGGCAAAGGCGCAGGCGCTGGCCGAGAAGGAAGCCGCCAAGCAGGCTGCCCAGCAGCAGGTGGTCACGGCAGGCGTCGAGCCCGCCCAGCCGGCTCAGGAAACCCAGCAGGCGGCCGATGCCGATCAAGGCACCGTCTCGAAGCTGAAGAAGAAGCTGCTCGGCATGTTCGGCGGCTGAGAATTATTCAGCTTGGCCAAGTCTGCCGCCATCTACGATCTCAAGGGACTGAACTGTCCGCTGCCGGTGCTGAAAGCCCGCAAGCGGCTGGCCGCGATGCGGCCGGGCGCCAGGCTATGGCTCGAGACCACAGATCCGCTGGCGGTGATCGACATTCCCGCCTTCTGCGTCGATGCCGGCCACCAGCTCATCGAGACGGCAGCGGTCACCGGCGGTCATCGCTTCCTGGTCGAGCGCGGCAGCGCGGCCTGATCCTCAAAGCCCGGCGATGGCCAGCGGATTGGCTTCCAGCGCCGCGCGGTCCGGCGTGTCGATCGACGGCCTGTTGGTGAAGGCGGCGAAGAGCCGTTGGATATAGTCGTCCGGCATGTCGAGCGTGATCAGCACCAGCCTGGTGCCGCGCTGGCCGTCCGGCCAGGCCGGCAACCGTGCCGGTGGGTGCAGGATTTTTTGCACGCCGTGGATGACCAGCGGCCGCGACGGGTCCTCCATCAGCTCGATGACACCCTTCATCCGCAACAGCTTCTCGCCATGTGTCGAGCGCAGAAGATCGAGGAACATCTCGATCGCCGAGAACGGCACAGGGCCATCATGGACGAGCGAGTGCGAGCGCACGCGCGCGTCGTGGCGATGCTCATGATGATGGTGGTCATGATCAGGGTCGCCATGGTGGTGGTCATGATCATGGTAATGATCGTGATCATGGTGATGATCCTGACCATGCGCCGCCTCTTCGCCGAGCCAGCGGCGCACATCGGCGGACTTGGTCCGAGGATCATAAAGCCCGCAATCAAACAGCGCCGCGACGCCCGTGCCCGCGTCGTTGACGTCGAGCACCACGGCGCCCGGATTGATCTGCTTGAGTCTCGCCAGCAGCGCCTCGACCTCGGCCGCCTCGGCAAGGTCGGTCTTGGTCAGCACGATGCGATCGGCCACCGCCGCCTGCTTGAGAGCCTCGACATGGCTGTCGAGCGTTGCCGCGCCATTGACGGCATCGACCAGCGTGATGACGCCGTCGAGCCGGAAGGCCTGCACCAGCGCCGGATGCGCCATGATAGACTGCAGCACCGGCGCCGGATCGGCCAGACCCGTCGTCTCGACGACGATGCGGGCCAGTTTGGCGATACGGCCGGTCTGCAACCGGTCGACGAGGTCGGCCAGTGTGTCGACCAGGTCGCCGCGCACCGTGCAGCACAGGCAGCCGTCGGAAAGCTGGATGATGCCGTCGGACGCCCGCTCGACCAGCAGATGGTCGATCGCCACCTCGCCGAACTCGTTGATGATCACCGCCGTATCGGCAAGCCCCGGATCCTTGAGCAGCCGGTTGAGCAGCGTCGTCTTGCCGGCGCCGAGAAAGCCTGTGAGCACCGAGACGGGAATGGGAAAGCCGCTGCTCATGGCAGAGATCAGTTCGCCGCCTTGACGGGCTGGTCGCCCTGCGCGGCGGCGTTGGCCGTTCCGGTCGCCAGCGGCTCTGCGCCCTTCGGCGCCGGAATGTCGGGCCGCCAGTTCGGCAACGGCACGTCGGCATAGTTCTGGTCGGCCTGGTCGACGAAAGCCTTCGGCGCGGGTCCCGTGGCGCCGCCGAGGCCGACCGCGATCAGCGTCGGATGGTCGAGCTTCACCTGATAGGGCGACTTCGGCTTATCCTTGGCGGCGACCTCGGGGGCAGCCTCGGATTGCTCGTCTTTCGGCTTCTTCTTGCAGATCTCGTCATGCATGTCGTTGGGCGACAGCGTGTCGCCATAAGGCTTGAGAGCGGCCAGCGTGGTCGAACCCGCCGCCGGCGTGTCAAAACCCTGGTCGAGCAGCTTTGCCGCCGCTTCGGCGCGGCTGACAGCCGACTTCTCGCCAAGCACGACGGCTACCAGCGTGCGGCCGTTGCGCGTCGCCGAGCCGATCATGTTGAATCCGGAAGGGCAGACGAAGCCGGTCTTCATGCCGTCGGCGCCGGGATAGCGGCCGATCAGCAGATTGTAGTTCGGGATCGCCTTCTTGCCGACGGCAAGGCCCTCGATCGAGAACCAGGGCGCGTATTGCGGAAAATCGTTGCGCAGCGCCATCACCAGCACGGCGAGGTCGCGCGCGGTGGTGTACTGTTCCGGCGAATAAAGCCCGTTCGGGTTGACGAAATGCGTTCCGACCATGCCGAGCCGGGCCGCCTCGGCGTTCATGCGGTCGGCGAAGGCTGCCTGCGACCCGCCGATATTCTCGCCGACGGCCATGGCGATGTCGTTGGCCGACTTGACCAGCATCATCTTCAGCGCGTTGTCGAGCCGCATCACCGAACCGGGCTTGAAGCCCATCTTGCTCGGCGGCTCGCCGGCCGAATGTTTCGTTACCTTGATCGGCGAATCGAGCGCCACCTCGCCGGCCTGGATGGCTCGGAAGGTGACATAGGCCGTCATCAGTTTGCTGAGCGAGGCCGGATACCAGCGCTTGAACGCATCCTGATGCTCCAGAATGGAGCCGCTCTTCAGGTCGAAAAGGACGACCGGATTGGCCCGCGCCGCGCCGGCAAACACCGGAAGCGCCAGCGCGCCTGCCAGCAATAGGTTGAGGAAATGCCTCTGCCGCATGATCAAATCCGAAATCGCCTCTTGCCGTAATCGCTGCTGGGTCCGTAAGATTTGGTTACCCATCGCCAGCATAAATGCGGTCCGACCCCTCGACCCGGATCGCATTCTTGCGGTGCTATTTACCCTATGTGACGCCAAAATGGCAAAGTGTCAGGCATTCACATGACAATGACGATTGCTGAGCAGCGGTTCCGAACCGACTGCCGTCAATGAAACAAGAGATGGACCGATCATGCCGATTCTGAACCGCGCTGCCGAAATGCAGGAAGAAGTTGCAGGCTGGCGACGACATCTGCACCAGACGCCGGAGCTGAATTTCGACGTTTTCCAGACCGCCGGCTTCGTCACCGAGAAGCTGAAGGCCTTCGGTTGCGACGAGGTTGTGACCGGGCTGGGCAAGACCGGCGTCGTCGGCATCATCCGTGGCCGCAAGGGCGATGGCGCCACCATCGGGCTGCGCGCCGACATGGACGCGCTGCCGATCGACGAGATCACCGGCAAGCCGTGGGCCTCGACCGTGCGCGGCAAGATGCATGCCTGCGGCCACGACGGCCATACCGCGATGCTGCTGGGTGCAGCCAAATATCTCGCCGAGACGCGCAATTTCGCCGGCAGCGTGGCTGTGATCTTCCAGCCGGCCGAGGAAGGCGGCGGCGGCGGCAACGAAATGGTCAAGGACGGCATGATGGAGCGCTTCGGCATCGAAAAAGTCTTCGGCATGCACAACATGCCGGGCCTCCCGGTCGGCCAGTTCGCCATCAAGCCCGGCCCGATCATGGCCGCGACCGCCGAGTTCACCATCACCGTCAAGGGCCGCGGCGGCCATGCCGCGATGCCGCACGGCACGATCGACCCGATCGTCATCACCAGCCAGTTGGTCGGCGCCCTGCAGACCATCGCCTCGCGCACCACCGATCCGGTCGAGGCCGTGGTGGTGTCGGTGACGAAGTTCCATGCCGGCGACGCCTACAACGTCATCCCCGAAAGCGCCGAGATCGCCGGCACCGTGCGCACGCTGAAGAAGGAAGTGGCCAAGAAATCGGAAGAGCGCATCCGCGCCATCTGCGCCGGCATCGCGACCGCCTTTGGCGCCACCATCGAGGTCGATTACGACGCCAACTACCCCGTCACCTTCAACCATGCCGAGGAAACCGCGTTTGCCGGCGATATCGCCGCCAACGTCGCCGGCGACAACCACGTCCACCGCGCCATCCAGCCGGTGATGGGCGGCGAGGATTTCTCCTACATGCTGGAAGCCCGCCCCGGCGCCTTCATCTTCATCGGCAACGGCGACACCGCGGGCCTGCACCACCCGGCCTACGACTTCAACGACGAGATCATCCCGCACGGCATGAGCTACTGGGTGAAGCTGGCCGAAACCGCCCTGGCGGCTTGAGTGGCCGGAGAGCGACGGCGGCGATCGTTTCGCCGCCACGCTGGTCAGGCCGCTTGGCCTGACCTGGACGCTCGCCCGCCGGCCTCGGTAAAGCACTATCGCATGCCCCTGTCGGTAGCTAATCAAGTTGTCCGGTTTGGTAGCACGTCATTTGTCCGCTTCAGTTTTGCGTCGAAGCGGTTCACGCAGCTCTGCCGATTGAGCATCCGTCCAGGATTGGTGCGCCATCTGAGGTGTATGTGGCAATGCGGCGCGGTCCGTGGAAGATTGCGAGTGTTCCGTCAGTGTATTGCCTGACCTTGACGGTGGCTTTGACGAAGTGGTGTCGGATCGGGCTTTGCGGCAGTTGCAATCTGAGCCGCGCGAAGGCGACGGTATTGTCGCGGGCAACGACACGCTCTTC
>NZ_QMBP01000016.1 GCF_003289945.1 Mesorhizobium hawassense | reverse complement strand
GGCCTGTCGCGCGCCGAAACCATCCTGCCCACGGTCCAGGACCTCGCCCGGCGCCATGTCGGCTACGGCGTCGAGGAGCATCACTACGCCACCGTCGGCCAGGCGCTGATCGAGACGCTCGCCGCCGGCCTCGGTGAGGCTTTCACGCAAGAGGTGCGCGAAGCCTGGGCAGCGGCGTACGGGCTGCTGGCAAGTGTGATGATCGCGGCGGCGCGGGACGTGCAGCTGGCGGCTTGAACGCTTAGGGAAGCTAAGCTGGAGCAGCGCCGAGTTCCGTCACGCCCCCCTCTGTCCTGCCGGACATCTCCCCCACTTGGGGGGAGATTAGCAGTTCCGGCGCCGCGCTCGCCTCTGCAAGGTTGGTGATTGGCGAAAGCGGGGGCGACATCCAATCTCCCCCCTTGTGGGGGAGATGTCCGGCAGGACAGAGGGGGGCGCTGTCCCGCCAGCCTCGAAGCGATAGCGAGCCTTCACCCCACAACCTTCCCTGGATTCATCACATTACCCGGATCGATCAACTCTTTGATCGCCTTTGCCAAATCCCGCTTCACCGGGTCCGCGTGCCGCTCATAGGCCTCGCGCTTTTCCAGCCCCACGCCGTGCTCGGCCGAGAATGAGCCGCCGGCCTCCCGCAACCCCTCATAGAGCACACCCTCGATTGCCTCGTGCCGCTCGTGCGAAACCGGCCCGTCGCAATTGATCGAGATGTGCAGGTTGCCGTCGGCGAGATGGCCGTAGACATAGGGCGCGTAGGCGGCGTCGAGCGCCTTCAGCCCCGCCTCGATGCGCGCCACATAGGCGTCCAGCGCGCCGCCCGGCACCGACACGTCGAAGGACGGCGCCATGGGGTGCGCGTGCTCGATCTCAACGGTCTCCTCGCGCAGCCGCCACATCGCGGCGGCCTGAGCGTCGGAGCTCGCGACCAGCCCGTCGAGGATGCCGGCCTCTTCCCAGATCGCCGCCAGCCCGTCCTCCAGCATGCCCCTTGCCGTCTCCATCGTGTCGGCGCCGAGCCCCAGCACCAGCAGGCAGGGCGCATCGAGCGGCAATTGCCCGGGCGCGTAGTTCAGCGCCCGCTGCATCAGCCGGGCAAAGTTGCGCCACAGGATCTCGGCGGCGGTGAGCCGCGCGCTGGTCGAGCCCAGGAAATGCCGCACGATGCGCTGGGCGCCCGCCGCATCCGGCACGCCGACGAGCGCGGTGGCGCTGGCGCCGGCCACCGGATCGAGCCGCACCGCCACGCGCGTGACGATGCCGAGCGTGCCTTCCGCGCCGATGAAGAGATGTTTCAAATCATAGCCGGCGCTGGTCTTGAGCACCCTTGTGAGATCGGAGAACACCCGCCCGTCCGGCAGCACGGCCTCCAGGCCCAGCACGCGGTGGCGCATCGTGCCGTTGCGAAAGGCCATGATGCCGCCGGCATTGGTGGAAACCATGCCGCCAATGGTGGCGCTGCCGCGCGCCGCAAGGTCGATGCCCGGTTCGAGCCCATGCGCGGCCGCCGCTTCCTGCAGCGCCCCCAGCGTCGTGCCCGCCTGCACGATCCCCACGCGCGCGAACGGGTCGATCTCCTCGATTTGGGTAAGCCCGCCGAGGTCGCAGATCACCTGATCCGCCGACGTCGCCGCTCCGCCCGCCAGCCCCGTGCGCCCACCCTGGGCGACGAGGCTGACGCCATGCTCCGCGCAAAAGCGCACCAGCGCCGCGACGCCCGTGACATCGCGCGGCCGCACCAGCGCCGAGGCGCCGAAATTGCGGGCGTCGAAGCCGGGATCGCGGGACGCAAGCTCGGCGGCGTCCCAGATGGTGGCGGTGGGGAGGGCGGTGCGGAGGGAGGGGAGGAGAGGCATGGGTCGTCCGCAATTTCTATCAGAAACACTATCAGAAGCCCAATGGGAGAAAGGCAGGATTCACGCGGCGAAACGCCCGCTTACTGGCCAACGCTTACGAGGCATCTCCCCCTTCAGCGTTCTCTGCCAATCGACGCAGAATTTCCAGCTTGTCCGAGACACCCGATTGATACAGCCCGCGGGCGCGTCTTAAGATGCGTGCAACTTCCGGTCCCGGTCCGATACCAAAAACGTCCATGATGTCTCGCCCATCGATAGGCAGAATAAATGCTGTGTGATCCAGCAAATCTCGCTCAATAAGTCGACCCACGGAGGCGCTAGGGTCATCGCTGTCAGCCAAGCTTTCCACAAAGTCACGCCAGCGCTTCAAACGCGGCTCCCTGAACCTTACCGGATCTATTGCAACGCCCAGTCTCGTTGCCGCATCAGCTACAAGGGAATCAAATTGGTGAGCTGGCCAGCTACGTTCTAGTCGGCGACGTAAGTCTTCAATGGTCGATTGTCCGTCATCTGGCGCATCGAGCACAAGCGTAACTGCGTCTTGGCAATGGCTGACAACTGCTGCAACTTCATCGCAAAGCCCTTGGCAGCACTTTGCCCAATTCTCCTTTGAGCGAGGAGGGTTCCTGCCGCAAGTGTCGAGAAACCATCGTTGCGCGACTTTTGACATCTCAACGTCGCGAACGTCGTCGAGGCCAAGATTGTGGGAAGTCCAGGTTCGCAACGCGTGCACCAATGTCCGGGCACGTCGGGAAATATTATCGTCCTCCATCTTTGCAGATATTCCGATCAAGAACGGAATAGATATGCGACCAACCTCGAAAAATAGTACATAGCTCCAACCGACAAGACGGAGAAAGGACGCTTCGTCGTCGTCGCCTGCCGGCGGCCGAAGCGTAATTGGCCTAAGCGCATCACTACCAACAAAAGTATGGAGCGAATTTCGAAGGTCTGTGACGGCGGCGTTGAGCTTGGTAAATCTCATCACCGCGCCCTAGTTGAATCTGCGATTGGGCCAATAAAATTGAAAGCAATCGCGAAGTTTTTCAGCGTTCTGCCGTAACTAACGTCCTCTTGCGGAAAATCGCGCTCCAATAGATCTACCGTCTGATTCAGCTTGTCGACCCGTACCACCCAGTGGCCTTCTGAACGTTGACGCTCAACCCGGCCGGAAAACCGGCGCGATCTCGCATGCTCGTCAGTGACTACGTGCCGACGCACGATTCGACCGGGATTTTCATACTCAGTCTCATGGCTCAAATCTCGAAAGATCTGAATGGCCCCGGGCTCGTCTCCCCCGGTCCACATAAGTACTGCTTCCAGATATCGAGTGACGTGCCGCGCGGCGTTGCCTGACGCAAAGTTAAGCGATCGCACTATCCGTAAGAGCTGCTCTCGGACCAAATTATCTGAAGGCAGGGGTTGGCGTTCACCTCGAGTAGGGCGGCTACCAACCTCAGCAATCCACCGATACTCAAGCAGGAGTAAAAGGCAGCGTTCGTCCTGTTCAATATTGTCAATATGCGAAGCCAGAAAATCCGCAGCCTTCGCTGATTGCTGCCGAATGATCGTAGAACTGACCTCTAGGTCCTTGTTTCCTAAGTCGGGGCCGATCTCCCGTGCTTTCAGATAGAATCCAGCTGTAGAGCCAATACGCTCAAGCTGCGCATACGCGCTCTCAGATAACTTTTGGTCATAGAGTTGTTGTGCAACAATAATCTTGCGTGTATTAAATTTCTCGATCTGGCGAGGAGGCAAATAACTTGATCAACTAGATCAAGCGTTGAATAAATGTCTGCCATCAATTCCGCGCGTTGGCTTGCTGCGAGCGGCGCTAATCGCAACAAATCTGCGGGTGTCCACAGTCCAATGTCAAGCGGGAAATAGGTGTCTGTTGCGCTAGCGGCTTGCCGAATTGCTGTTCTGGCCGCCTGGTAGGAAGACCAGATTTCGGTAGGCGCCGAATTACGCCTAGCCCGATCATTGGCTAAAAAGCCATAGAGCGAAGCGCGCTCAACTAACAAGTTCTGTCGAGTTCGGCGAGTGCCGGAGATTGTACCATTCGCCATTCCGTCGAGAGCAGTTTGAATTGCGTCCCGCGCCTCTTCCAAAAGAGAAAGGCGGCTGACCTGGTCAACAACATCCTCTCGAACTGCCATTCTCCTGAATGCGGATTCTTGGAGCATTAGACTGGGATGGACTACGCCAAACCTTTGGCGAAGTTCTGTTAACGCGCGACCAATGTCGACGTAAGAAAGCTTGTATCGCGACCCACGAGGTCCATCTGCTCCTATTTGCTGTAAGAGGTTGAAAAGAAATCGCCTCTCATGCTCTGCGTCGACCCATCCATTGCGAACAGCGCCAATTAGTTCGACAAGGCGCTCTGCCTCCCTCTGTGGGTCGCCGAGGCGGCGCCTACAAATCAGTTCCGCTTCTAAGGCAAGTCGGGGCGAAACCAGGAGTTCGCTTTGCTCGGTGTCGGCCCACCTCCACCGGAACAAATCCAGCGAGCCGAACATGTCTCCGATAAGGGAAATGTTTGCAGCCGGAACTCGCTCCGTGACCGCTCGAATAAGCAAGTTGACTGGAATTGGGCAGCTTAGACTCCCGGCGATCATCACAAAATCGATGATCCTGCCCGCCGCATCGCTTGTATCTAAAGCGTCCTTTTGTTGTTCGTCAAAGAGTGGGCGAAGTTCGACATCAACGCCTGCCTCCCTCAACCGTGCAGCCATAAGGGTATCAGGTAATGCGAATGGTCTAGTCTCTCGGTTACGAATTCGCAGTATTTGTTCTGTCGCCCGAGCCTCTGCCCCTAGACCGGCACTTATCCTTGGCCTGCTAGGAGGAAGAAAACGATACAAGAACCCAAGAATATGGGCATCAGGAACAGAGTTTGGTGATGGCCGTTCTCCCAAATACACGGCGAGTAAATCAGATATCTTATCTCGCTCGGAAAGAGTCAGCGATGTGGGCGCTTCGACGTTATGGTGAGAATATTTATCCGAGTTGTCAGCAATACGGTAGCGAGATCCAAGTAAAACGGCCCGCCTCCCTCGGCTTCGAAGACTAAACAGCAGGTCACGATACGGGTCAATGTCTCTATTGGCATCGCAAACGATCAAAATAGAGGTGGCCCCAGCTCGTTCTGCAGACTCACAGAAGCCCGAAACTTCGTTCGGTTGGGGAATGCGATCAATTGAATATAGTACGGGGACCTTTGATAATTCTCGTGCGCGCAGAACGGTTCGGGCAAGCGCAACTGATTTGCCTGTACCTGATTGTCCATGCACGATGATCGGGTTGTCGACCTTGGCATGATCCGAAAGAGCTGAGGCAACTTGTCGAAAGAGTTCTCCTTCGAAGTCTCGTTCGATAGCGAACCCGCGTCGAACGCCTTCAACGAGAAGGCGAGGTCCGCCCAAGTCGCCATGGAATTTGCGAAAAGCCTCATATTCTGCGTCGCGCACCAAGGGCGGCAGGAAGGACGTCCAAGTATTGTCAACGATAGATGCTACAGCCTCAACCGTGAGGCGTTCCTCAGGGGCTACCTCGAAATTGCGACGGTCTCCGAGACTCACGATTCCAGCGTCTTCTGATTCCGGTGGGGCGAAATCAGACAGCCAATCAAGCGCTTTGATCTCTGCTATCGCTGTTCCAAGACGCGCATTTTCGACAACAATGCGGCCTGACGCTACCAGCGTCTCAAAGTCTGCAGCCTCGTCTCCCGCCAACTCGGGGCGACCTCCAAACCATAGGATTTGGCTTGACGCGCCCCCCCCCCAATAGCCCCCAACAAGTCTTCGATTTTTAGCCAATCTCGCCTTGGATGGAATCCTTCGACAGCGATCACTCCCAGTGTAGTCGCAGTATCTAGTACGCGTCCGAGCAAGGGCAACGCATGGTTAACGCGCCGTGTATTTAGTTCGGCCCTATCCAGTGGCGGTCGTCCAATAGGGTCATGAGTTCCGGCTCGGCCAAATAAATAATATAGCGGAGGTCGTGATTTACTACGAGTCGAACGAGGTACTTCATTTGCTGTGAGTACTATTTCGGGCTCTCGATTTTTGTTGACGAGGATATTCTTTAGCGATGGGTCCACTGATGATGTGAACGCTGCGCTCCAAGGCAATTCGTTTAGAATAGATAGCCACGAGGGGGCGGCCCGACGTTCGCATCTTTCTGCTAGCCAATCAAAGAAGGAATGAGGTAGGGCGGTTGAATTCAATAGAGATGGCCAACCCCTACTATTCTCGGTCCGATTTGCCTTCGTTATGGCAAGTTGAAGGACCGCATCGGGTCTCTCTGACTCGGACCACGCGTCCTGCCCCAGAAATAGCACTAATGGGCGCTGCTCCCGAACGGCAGCCACCAACTGCTGAATTACCGGCTTCACCAAATTTCCCCCACGTTCGTTCGCCAAGGCTATTTAGATTTTCTGGCGAGTCAAACCTGGCAACGAAAGTTGGGTTGTATATGCTGCTTTCCAAAAGAGATGACGCTTCTCCGTTTGGCAAGTTAGGTCATTTGACGATTGCAACCATTCGACCGGGTACACTTCTTCGCCGTTGTGTAAAAGTTATCTGGCCTTTGCACTCACCGCCCCTTTGCAAAGCAAATCCATCCGCCTCCGCGCCCGTTCGTTCTCGGCCTTCACAACTTGCGTTTGACGCATAGATCAAAGACTGACTCGAGGGGCTTGATCGCTGATCGGCAATACGCCGACTATTTCGCGGGCCGCGGCGCTTCCGGCCGTCGCGGCCATTGAATATCCCGCCACACAGCACCTCAACCCGCCCAGATCGAGCACCCAACCGTCTGCCCCGTCGCGGCGTCGCGCACGGCCTTCGCGAACACCCGCTTCAACCCGACCCGGTTGGCTCTCACTTCCTTGCTGGCGAGATAGGTCGGGTCGCCGATCTCCCAATGGTAGCGGGTGTTGATCGGCGCGCGCTTCCAGGTGAATTTCGAGGCGTAGGCCACCTGTCCAGGCTCGTTGTTGATGAACCCGCAGTCGATGGTCGCCGGCATCATGCCTTTCGCGGCCATCGCGTTGACGACCTTGTCGGCGTCGGCCGCCGTCAGCCATTGGTCGATGCCGCTCGTCTGGTATGCGTCTATGCCGGGCGGCCGGTGCGTCATGCACCCGCTAAGCAACATCAGCGTCGCCGTCATTGCGATTGCCTTGCCTGCCCGCTTAGTGTCTTCCCGATCGATGCCCATGCCCGTCTCCTTGTCCCGAAAGAGTGGATAGTCCCGGGCAGAGGATGGTCCGCGCGCATCGCCTCGTATATTAGGCGTTTCACATGTTTGGCCCTATCGGCGCCTCGCTCTTCGGCGCGTCGCGGGGCGGCGAGGGGCACTGTCACCGCCCGGCCACAGAACTTAACCGCGTCAGCTGTTAACGCCCGCGATCCCCAAAATTAACCTTTTGTTAACCATTGCCCCGGCACCCTTTAACCATTGAGTAAGGATTCGCCTGGTCGTGACCTTCGCCGCCCCTTTGCAGAACAAATCCATCCGCTTTCGCGCTCGTTCCTTCGTCGCTTTCACGCTGTCGCCGGAGGCGCCGATCGCCGACTGGCTGGAGGGGCTGGATCGCTGGATCGCCAACTCGCCGGGCTATTTCAACGGCCGCCCGGTGGTGCTGGATCTGAACCTCCTGCAGCCGGGGCCGGAGGAGATCGGCGCGCTGGTCGGCGTGCTCGGCTCGCGCGGCATCCGCGTCTACGCCATCGAGCTGGAAGGCGCCGAGCTCGGGCCGGAGCTGCCGCCGCTCTTGGCCGGCGCCAAGGAGGCGACCGCCGAGGGGCTGCTGGGCCGGGCCGCGCGCAAGGCGCGGGCCGAGGAGCTGGAAGTCGTCGCCGGGGAGCAGGCTCAGGCCGCTGAGCACACCCAGCCGGTCGCGGAGGCGGCTCCGGCCGAAGCTCCGCAGATCGCGATGTCCGCCGACGAGCCGGTGGATCCCGAACTGGCGCGGCTCGAAGCGGTCAGGATCGAACCGGCGCAAGCCGCGAGCGCGGGCGCCGAGCCGGCGCAGCCTTCCGCCGGCACGCTGATGATCAAGGCGCCGATCCGCTCGGGACAGTCGGTGTTCCATCCGCATGGCGACGTGATCGTGCTGGGCTCGGTCGCGTCCGGTTCCGAAATCGTCGCCGGCGGCTCGATCCATGTTTACGGCACGCTGCGCGGCCGCGCGATCGCCGGTTCGGAAGGCAATGTTTCGGCGCGCATCTTCTGCCGCAAGAACGAGGCCGAGTTGCTCGCCGTCGACGGCTGGTACACGACCGCCGAGGAGATGGAAGGTGTGTCGCGCGGCAAGGCCGTGCAGGCCTTCCTCGACAATGATGCGCTGTGCGTGGTGCCGCTGGGCTGAGGCCGCAAGCTTCGGACCGGTTTCGCGTGCCAGAGTTTCCAAAGAGTCGGCCAAGCGGCTGGACCCAACATAAGAATCGCCAACGGAGGCTGGATAAATGGGCAAGGTAGTCGTGGTCACATCGGGCAAGGGGGGCGTCGGCAAGACGACCTCGACGGCCGCGCTCGGCGCCGCCGTGGCCAAGACCGGCAAGAAGGTGGCGCTGGTCGATTTCGACGTCGGCCTGAGGAACCTCGACCTCATCATGGGCGCCGAGCGCCGCGTGGTGTTCGACCTCGTCAACGTCATCCAGGGCACGGCGAAGCTGTCGCAGGCGCTGATCCGCGACAAGCGGCTGGAGACGCTCTATCTGCTGCCGGCCTCGCAGACCCGCGACAAGGATGCGCTGACAGAGGAGGGCGTGGCCGAGGTCATCGCCAGGCTGCGCTCGGTGTTCGACTATGTCTTCTGCGACAGCCCGGCCGGCATCGAGCGCGGAGCGCAGCTCGCCATGCGCTTCGCCGACGAGGCGGTCATCGTCACCAACCCGGAAGTGTCGTCGGTGCGCGACTCCGACCGCATCATCGGCCTGCTCGACGCCCGCACCATGAAGGCGGAGCAGGGCGAACTGGTGCAAAAACACGTGCTGGTCACGCGCTACGACGCCGCCCGCGCCTCGCGCGGCGAGATGCTGTCGATCGACGATGTGCTGGAGATACTCTCCACGCCGCTGCTCGGCATCATCCCGGAAAGCCAGGATGTGCTGCGGGCCTCCAACCTCGGCGCGCCCGTCACGCTGTCGGAACCGCTCAATGGCGCCGCAAAGGCCTACCTGGAAGCGGCAAGGCGCCTGGAAGGCGAAGACCTGCCGGTGGTCGTCCCCTTCGAACGCAAGGGCTTCCTCGACCGGCTGCTCGGAAGGAGGGCGGCATGAGCATCCTCGACCTCTTCAAGCGGCGCACCAGCGCGCCGGTGGCGCGCGAGCGGCTGCAGCTGCTGCTCGCCTATGAGCGCCAGAGCCGCGGCCAGCCGGACCTCGTCTCCATCCTGCGCGAGGAGATCATGGCGGTTATTGCCAAGCATGTGCAGATCGACCAGGACTACCTGCAGGTCTCGATGGACCGCGGCGCCACCATGTCGACGCTGGAGATCGACATCCAGATCCCCAACAAGAGCGCCGCGCCGCTCGCCATGGCGGGGTGAAACTGCTGATCTCCCCCCTTGTGGGGGAGATGCCCGGCAGGGCAGAGGGGGGGCGCTGTCCCGCCAGCCTCTCGGGAACTGGCCAACGGTTCGTCATCCTCGGGCTTGACCCGAGGATCCATGCCGCGACCTTCGACATAAAGTGCGACGGTGCAGAATTCTGTAACCGTTGCAGCGCCTTAGCGTTATGGCATGGATCCTAGGGTCTGCGCGCGTCGCTTCGCTCCTTGCTCCGCCCTAGGATGACGAAGGCGATAAGCCGCCGCCCTTGTCCCACCCATCCCCCTCCCGCTGCCTCACGACAGCGTGAGCGCCGCGCCCTACCTCCATCCGCTCTAGGGATGGAGCCAGGATTGACCACCACGCAAACCGCCAAGCCGGATGCCCACATGGGCGCCATGCCCGTGCTCGGCCTGCTCGGCTCCATGCTGTCGGTGCAGGTCGGCGCCGCGTTTGCCAAGGGGCTGTTCCCGGCGCTGGGGTCGGAAGGCACCACGATGCTGAGGCTCGCCATCGGCGCGCTGATGCTGGCCGTGGTGCTCAGGCCATGGAAGGTGCTGCCCTCGCGCAAAAACCTGCCCTGGCTGGCCGCCTATGGCGTCACCGTCTGCGCCATGAACATGCTGTTTTATGCCGCGCTCCAGCGCATTCCGCTCGGCATCTGCGTGGCGCTCGAATTCACCGGGCCGCTGTTTGTCGCCACCCTCGGCTCCAGGCGCCTGCTCGACCTCGTCTGGGTGGCTTTGGCGATGGCAGGCGTTGCGCTGCTTTCGCCCTTTGCCGATGCGAGCCGCGGGCTCGATCCGCTGGGCGTGGTGCTGGCGCTGGCCGCCGGCGCCTGCTGGGGGCTCTACATCATCTTCGCGCAGAAGGCGGGCGCCGGGCTCGGTCTGCGCACCTCCGCCTATGGCATGGCGATCGCCGCGCTGCTGGCGCTGCCCTTCGGCTTCAACGCCGCGCAGCCCTATCTGACCGACCCGCACGTCATGGCGGGCGCGGCGGTGGTCGGCCTGTTCTCCAGCGCGCTGCCCTTCTATTTGGAAATGCTGGTGCTGGCCCGCATGCCGGCCAAGGTCTATGGCATGCTGGTGTGCCTGGAGCCGGCGGGCGGCGCCTTGACCGGTTTTCTGTTCCTGGGCGAGAGGCTGAACCTGCTGCAATGCCTGGGCATTGCCGCCGTCATTGCCGCCGCTTTCGGCACGGCGGTCGCGGCGCGGCGGCCGGTGGCCGCGCCAGCCTGAGCGTGCCCCGACCCTGAGCCTGCTTATGGTTAAGGGTTTGGTTGATTTGGAAAAATCGATGCGGCGGCGGCAACATCCGACCACATCCGGCGGTTGAAATAGGACTTTGGTCCCTACGATTAACCGCAATAGGTCCGAGTAGACAAGACAAGGGTCGTGGGCCACTTCCTTAAGACGGGCTGATTGGGGGATGCTTATGCTGCGACATTGCCGGTGGGGTAGTTCGGCCGACGGGCGGGATGGCTGGCATGGGGAGAACGGAATGCGCATACAGCGCAGAGGCTGCAGGCTGGTCTTGCCGGCACTCGCTGCGTTGGCACTCGTTGTCGCGCCTCTTGGTCTCTCCATTGATGGTTTCGTCGTGACCAAAGCCTATGCCGGCAAAGGCGGTGGCGGCGGCGGAAACGGTGGCGGAAACGGTGGTGGGAACGGCGGTAACGGGAACGGCGGCGACGGCAACGGTAACGGCGGCAACGGAAACAGCGGCGGCGGAAATAGCGGAAACGGGAACGGCAATAGCGGCGGCAACAGCGGCAACAACGGAAACAGCAGCGGCAATAGCAACAGCCCCGGGAATAGCGGCACGAGCAGCAGCACCAGCGCGGCAAGCGCCGCCGATGTCGACGATCATGTGAACGCCTACACCGGCGACAAGGTCGAGGTCACCGGCAAGGGCATCCAGGTCACGCACCGCAATGGGATGAAGGAGACGATCGAGAACGGCCGGTTCAGGATGGAAGACAAATATGGACGCACCATTGTCGACCGCAAAGCCACCATGGCCGATTTCGATCGCATGAAAAGTTTGTGAGAGCGAGGTTTTATCGGGATTAGATCTTAAGGGACCGAAGGTCAGCGCTGCAAAATCAGGTTGCCACCTTTTGCTTCGTCTCTACGGTCCTGATCGTCTTGCGATAGAATTTTGCTACTCACCTTACCCCCGCCTTCGTGCGGGGGTAATTTTTTGAGCCGTTGACGGCGTGCCGGTTGCGACATTGGTCACCTGTGGCGGCGGAAATGGTCTGACCGACCGGGGCATGGGTCGTAAGCCGCTTTCATCGCTCCGCCGGAATGGCAATCGTTGTCTGTTAAAGACACCGGTTCCGCCGCCTGGTGCGAGAGCGGAACTTTGGCCATGGCGAGGTGGAACCGGCAGGAAAAAAGGACAGAATGCGCCAACCCGCCTGCACAAGGCTTACCCCCCTGACCTTGCGCGTCGCTGCCGCGCTGGCGGTTGTCGTCGCACCCTGTCTGTCCGTGCCTGGCAATGTTTCCAAGCTGGTGTCCATCGCCTATGCCGGCAACAGCAATGGCAATGGCAATGGCGGTAACGGCAACAGCGGCAACTCGGGCTCGACCGGCGGCTCGAGTTCCGGCTCGGCGGGCGGCTCGAATTCCGGCAATAGCGGCAACAGCAACGGTCAGGGCGACAATTCCGGCAATAGCAATGCTGGCGGGAACAATCCCAATGCCGGGCCTGGCAACAACAGCGGCAAGGGCAATGCCAATCCCGGCGGCAAGAACAGCTACACCAACGCGGCAACCGGCGACACGCTCTCGATCGACGGCAACAAGGTCACCGTCGTCCATCGCAACGGCATGAAGGAGCAAGTCCAGAACGGGCGTTTCGAGATGACGGATGCGCTAGGCCGCACCATCATCGAGCGGCAGGCGACGGATGAGGATCTGAATCGTCTGCTGAGCCTGTAAGGGCCGGGAGAGGCTACCCCCTTTTCCCACGTCCTTGCATGTCACCCCCGCCCCTTGAGGCGGGGGTGATTGCTTTTAGGGGGGAGGGGAACTGAAGAACTGAGGAACTGAGGAATTGAAGAAAAGGAAGTCAGGATTACCTGATCTTCAATTCTTCAATTCTTCAATTCCTCAATTCCTCAATTCCTCAATTCCTCAGTTCCTCAGTTCCTCAGTTCCTTTCCCTCGCCTCATGCATCAGCAGCGCCGCCTCGGTACGGTTGCGCACGTTGAGCTTGGCGAGCACCCTGGTCATGTGATGCTTGACCGTCTTTTCCTGCAGCGACAGCCGGGCCGCCACCTCCTTGTTGCTCAGCCCCTCCGCGACCAGCTTCAGGATCTCGGCCTCGCGGCCGGTGAGTTGGCTGAGCGGATCGGGCTTGCTGCCGGTGGGCTGCAGAAGGTCGGAAAGCAGCCTGGCCGAGAGGCTCGGCGATACGTAGCTCTGGCCGCCGGCGACATCGCGCAGGATCTCGGCCAGCGCCTTGGATCCGACGCCTTTCAGCACATAGCCGCGCGCGCCGGCCTTCAGCGCCTGGGCGACATCGGAATTGGTCTCCGAAACCGTCAGCATGACGATCTTCTGCTCAGGCATCGCCGAAAGGATGCTGGCGAGCGCGTTGAGGCCGCCGCCGGGCATGCTGATGTCGAGCAGAAGAATATCGGGCGTGCTGGCGCGTGCCAGCCTTTCGGCGTCCTCGGCGCTGGCGCCTTCGCCGACAAGCTCGAAGCCGCCGATCTCGCCGAGGCTGCGCGCCACGCCCTCGCGAAACAATGGATGGTCGTCGACTATTGCGATGCGGATGGATGTGCTCACGGTTGCTCCTCGACAGACAAGGTGATGACCAGTCTGGTTCCTCCGGGGCCGGACAGCGTTTCGAACTGCCCGCCTATGCTTTCGATCCGTTCCCTCAGGCCCGCAAGCCCAAGGCCCTCGCTTCGGGCCGGGTCGAAGCCAGGGCCAGTGTCCAGCACCTCGACTATGAGCTTGCCGCCCTTCGTCGTGGCCCTGACCTGCTGATCCCTGCCCTTGCCGTGACGGTAGGCGTTGTTCAGGCCTTCCTGCACGAATCTATAGATGCTGATCTTTTCCGAGGTGCCGAGTTCCGGCAAGCGCTCAGGCAGAGTTAACAACACTTTGGTGTCGGTGCGGCGCTCGTGCTCGGTCACCGCCAGCCGCAAAATGTCGGTTACGGCCTGGGTTTCGATTTGCGGCAGCACCAGCCCGTTGCAGATGCCGCGTATCTCGCGCATCGCTTCGCCGAGCGTCTTGTGGATGCCGGCGATCTCGGCTTCGCGCAGCGTGCCCGACGTGGTCGGATCGACCAGTATAGGGCTGTCCATCCTGAGCGCCGCGAGCGCCACCAGTTGCGCCGGTCCGTCATGCAGGTCGGCCCCGATGCGCCGAAGATACCGTTCATTGATGGCGGTGGCGCGGCGCGAAGCGCGCTGCACTCGCTGGCGTAGCGACGAGTTTTGCGCCAACGCCGTCTGCAATTCGGAAACCTTGGCCTCGAGCGCTTCCCGCTGCGTGAGGATGGTGCGGCTGCCGCGGAAAACGATGCCCGAGAGCAGGGCAAGCGCCGCCGCCGTGGCGGCCGCCACCACCAGCCAGCTCCACAACAGGGCGGAATTTAACGATTCCTCGAAGTCGCCGGACAATTCGTAGAACTCGCTGACGGCCACGACCTCGCCCGACCAGGGTTCGCGCACCGGATTGTAGATTTCGAGCAGCGGAACGTTCATCGACCGCTCCTCGTCGTCTTCTTCGTCTTCGAGCCTGTTGTATTTCACCATGACATTGCCAGCGAAAGCCGCAGTGAGGTTGGCGTTGGGCTTGATCTGTTTGCCAATGAGGTCGGCGTTCTTCGAATAGAGGATCGTGCCGTCGCGCCGCCACAACTTAAACGATACCAGTCTTTTGCCAAGCGCCCCCTGACCCAGCGTTTCGTCCAGCGCCCGCTTGACGGTGTCGTCGAGCTCCTGGCTCTTGCGCATGTCGGGCAGCAACGGCGCGATCACGCTGTCGACGTAGAGCGCGGTGGTGGCGGCGGAATTGTGCAGCACGCCGTCGCGGATCTGCGATGTCACCCACAGCCCGACCACGAGCATCACGGCCAGAAGGACGATGCCGCCTGCGATTACGAACTGCCAGGCAAGCGAAAGCTCGCTCCAGATTCGCGCAAGTCGCTTGAAAGACCTCCCAAACATCGGCATCGCTCACCCACCCGTCCGCGAGAGTATAAGCGAGGGGAGGCAATTGCGACACCGACCTTGGTCCGTGCCAACAGGGAAGGTTAATGGCGGGCGGTTGCCCGCGCATGCCCGCGGGCGGGAGAGCGAAGGTTCCTCACGCTTCAAGAACAGCAAGAAGCCCGCGCCACTCCTGTTGACGGGGGAAGACGCGGGCCGGTTGCCACCTGAAACTGCGGTTTTGCGATGCAGACACAACCACCAATCGAGCTCCGCGTCCATACCAAAAGACGTATCCCTCGCCGTAGACGGCGCCGAGCCCCGCCGGATGGCCCAGTTTTGGACCCCGTCCACGACCGGCGGGCCGATCGCTCCGTTCCGATGGCGCGAGCCGGAAAGCCACGGCAAAATTTGCCCCCAAAAGAAGTCAGACCCGGGGTCTTGATGGTTCGAACGGCCGCCGCTTATACGATGTTATGACCTTGCTGTTCGTGGCAACGCAGTATGGACGCCGTCACAAAAAAACAAAAAAGAAACCAGCGATTGTCGATTTTCGAACTCGAGGCACTGCGGGAAGCTTTCCGGCAGTCGGTCCGCGAGAACGACGTGACCGAAGCTGACTGGGCGCGGCACGCCGAGCTTTTCGTAAAGATCGCGCTCCAGAAAGGCAGCCGGCTTAAGCGGGCCTGATCGTTCAACTCCATTTTGGAAGGCTACGGTGAAGCCGCCGAGCCTAACCGCTACAGCCGCTCGGACCTTTGCGTTGCCGCGTAGGACCTCAGCCACAATTGCGGGCGCAACGGGAAACGGACACTCTCTCCCTGCGCTGGCTCCCCCCAAGGAAACCCAAAGCCGGCGCCTTAGCCCGGCTTGCCTGTCAAAGAGCCGTACTCTTTTACCGCCAAAGGCAAGCCGGGCTACCCAACCGCCGATTCCCGAACGCTTCGATACCGCCTCGCGGTCGACGTCGCCCCGTGTCGGCATCGCCTGAGTCGCGGCGTCGAACGGCCGCGACGGCGATCGTCGATTGGCCTGACGACCCGCACGGTCGTATATAGGCGCATGTCGGCTCTCGACTCGGCGAAGCAATGGGCGCGGGGGACCAAGCGCGATCTGGTGGCGCTCTGGCTTGCCGCCCGCGACCCGCGCGCGCCCTGGTACGCAAAGGCAACCGCGGGCGCCGTCGCGGCCTATGCGCTGAGCCCCATCGATCTCATCCCGGACTTCATCCCGGTCATCGGCTATCTCGACGACCTGCTGATCGTGCCTCTCGGCATCATGCTCGCGCTCAGACTGGTCCCGGCCGATCTGATGCGGGAATTCCGCGAAGAGGCCGCGCGACGCGAGAAGCCGGTCAGCAAGGCGGGTCTCGCCTTGATGATCGCGCTTTGGGCGCTCGCGGCGCTGGCGCTCGCTTGGCTGTTCTGGCCGAAGCCGGCCTAGATGTTCGCGTTCGGATTCGGTCGGGCCGACTGCATTCGACCTGGATGCGCCAATAGCAATGCACGTTCACTGTTAAATTAGTAACCACTTGTATTTGTTGTAAATCAGGATCATGCTGGTCGAGCGCGTGAAACGACATGCGCATGGGTGGGTAAAAGGGGTCAGGCGTGATGGAATATGCAGTCTGCTACGACCACAGCGGCTTGAATTTGGCTTGGTCGATCTTCCTCGACATCACGGCGTTCCTTGCGCTGATGGCGCCGCTGGCGGTCGCGCGGCTGATCGCGATATCGCGAGCGGATGCCGGCGCCAAATTGCAGCCCGCGTAACGGGCTGAAAGCCACAGCCGCCTAGCCGTCGCGGATGACCTTCCGCATCGAGGGGTCGCCGAACAGCGCCGACAAGTCGATCTCTTCATGGAAATGCGCCTGCGGATCGAGCACCAGCCAAGACGCGTGGGTGCGAAGGTCCCTCAACCTGGCATTCTTTTGCGCACGCGCCAGGCGGTCCGCCTCGTCGATCGAGATCTGAATGGGCCTTTCGGCCTTGTGATGGTGAGGGTTCCTCGACATCGCCGTGAAAAACGCGGCTACCCCGCCTTTCGTTCCACTGAAACCGAATGATCGGCCTCTCAGGCGCAGTCCTTCAACTCCACCACTTCGACGCCGAGGCGGAAGGCCTGGCCATCGGCATAGGAGCGCGCATACTGCTCGGCTTCGAAGGGGAAGATGAGCGTCGTGCCGTAGGCGGTGACGCGCACCGTCCACTTCTGGCCTCTCACGAGTTCAACGCCGTGAAGCTTCGCCGTCACCATCTCACCCTCCTAAGATCCGGCACGCTCGCGACACCGCATAACGTCGCGAAAGTCATTTGAATACAAATAATCCGACCAAATCGTGTCGTTACGACGTCGATTCCGACATTGGGTCGTTCGCGTCCGTGAAATGGTTCACCGACAGCCGCACTTTTTGCATCGCCCCGCGCGTAAGCGAGATGCTCCGGCCGGAACCGCCATGGCTCCAGCGGGTTGGAGTCATGGACGCAAGAGGAGATCGCGCCATGATCCGCAAACTGAAATCCGGAGAGTACAGGCTCTATTCGCGTAAGATCGACCCCAGAACCGGCAAACGCCGCAATCTCGGCACCTTCAAGTCGCGCGAAGCGGCCGAAAAGCACGAACGAGAGGTGCAGTATTTCAAGCGCCACTAAAGCAGTTTTCGCTCCTGGGAACGATCGCGTTACCCATGCGGTGTCGGCGGGGTGCGCGGGCGAGGGTGGCCGGGCACGTTCGAGCCGATATGGTCGAGGTCGCAACGTCTGGTGATCATTTCGACGGATTTGGTGTCGACGGTTACACGCCCCAGCACCTGCACGGTGGTGCGTTCGAGATCCTCATCGACATGGACGACGTCGCCCTCCAGTCTGATCTTCTCGCCTACCTTGGCGTTGGGCTCGACGATGGAATAGCGATGGCTGTCGCTCTCGAGCTTCAGCGTCACGCGGTCTTCGATGCGCTCGACCACCGTCGCGATGACCGCCACGCGGTCGCCTATTTCCACTGCCGGCCGGTTCATTGCGTTTCCTTTCCGCTCCGCCCGGTTTCTTGCCGCCGGAGCCGGCTGCCGATGGAGTGAGCATCGCCAGCCGCTGAAATAAACGGGAAAACAAGCGTTTGGTTGCCGCCGGGTTGTCTGCCGCCACGGCTTGGCCGATCACATGAAACCGGGATTTCGCGGCAGATACTGCTTCCAGTCGCCATAACCGGGCGACGCCATCAGCAGCATCGGAAAGGTGATGCGCATGCCTTGCTCGACCGCAAGGCCGAGCGCGCTCTCGCATGTGCCCGGCAGGAAGGCCGATACTTTTTCGGGCGCACGATCCGCCGCCAGCCGCAACGCCGTTGCAAAGGCATCGCGAATAAGGTCAGGCCGCACCACCGCCAGGGGGCCGATATGCCCGCTGGTGCTGAAATAGCTGTAGCCGACCGCATCGTCGCCGGCGCAGAGCAAAACTCCCGTCGTCGCCGGGTCGGCATGCAGGTAGCGGTGATGCTTCTCCCGCGAGACGCCCAGCGCGCGACGATCGATCTCGACGAGTCTCTCCATCGTCGCGGGGCCGCCGTCGATTTCGGCGGCGCGCAGCGGCGGCTCCGGCAATGCCTTCATTACCCGTTCGCGCGCGGCGCTGAGAACATAGACCGGCGTTTTGGGAAACAGGCCGTGCCGCATGTAGAGCCCCTGCGAGACACGGTTGAAGGTAAAGGTGATGAGCGCCTTGTGGGCTGCGCCCGATTTGCGGGCGTGCTCCATGGTCCGTTCCAGCAGCGTATTGCCGATGCCGTGACCCTGTCGGGCGGGATCGACGAACGACTGGGCGAGGAACCAAAGATCGCCGCAGACCCAGCTCCAGGCGAGACCCAGAATAGCGCCGCCGTCTTCCGCGACCCACAGGCCATCGGGGTCGTCCTCGAGCGAAAACAGCTGGAAATTGGGCGGGCTAGCCGCCGCCATCGGGCCAAAGCCATGCCGAACCGTGAGCTCGTTGATGCTGGCGACCACCAGCGCATCGGTCGCGGCAAGATCATCCGGGCGAGCAGGCCTGTAAACGAGCGACATGGAACAACCCCCCGGAATAGAGCGCGAGCCGCAACGCCGACCGTAGCAGTTGTTCATGCCTGCCGTCTTGGCCGCCGTCAGCGATGTCACCAGGAACACTGGAGGCCACGCCCACCGTCACGCCGGATTGTCACCCCGCTCGCGACAGGGCGACCGCATCGGCGCCGGCGGGGAAGCGCAGCGTGCCGGTCGTGTCGTTGACGGCCCGCCACACGCCCTCGGCGACATCGATTTCCCTTGTGGTCAGCGCCTGGGTCGTGGACGGATTGGCAAGATCGCCGAAGATTGCCTTGGCGAAGTCGCCATAGGCCTCGGGAATGAGGTCCTGAACATTGACGGCGGTGTTGGCAGTGAACCTTGTCGTCGGGCCGTAGCCGGGTTCGACCAGCTTGGCCAGCACGTTGAAGGGCGCGAGTTCCAGCGCCAGCGAGCCGGTGAACCCTTCGATGGCCTGCTTGCTGGCGGTGTAGGGCGCCGCCGGCGGGAACGGCGCCAGCGTGGCGCTCGAGGTCACGTTGACGATGACGCCGGAGCGGCGTTCGCGCATCTGCGGGATGACCGCTTGGCACATGGCCGTGACGCCGAACGTGTTGGTCTCGAAGACCTTGCGGATATGCGCCATCGGGGTCGCCTCGAAGGCGCCGGCGACGCCGATGCCCGCATTGTTGACCAGCGCGTCGATCGGCCCGGCCGCCTTGAGCGCCGCGGCGATGCTTTTGTCGTCCGTCACGTCGAGCGGCAGAATGCGCAGCGCCGGCGAAGCCGGCAGCACGTCCCCGCGTGGGCTTCGCATGGTGGCGACGACGTTCCAGCCGTTCGAGAGGAAATGACGCGCCGTCTCCAGGCCATAGCCAGATGAAGCGCCGGTGATCAGGATGGTTTTCATAGGATCGTTCCTTGTTGTCCGGTTTTCACGGCGACAAGGTTTACGGGCAGGATGCCGGACTATCTATAATTGACAGTCCATAGTTTGTTTGCAAAAGTCCGGATATGGTCGATCCGCTCTCCGAAGTCATAGGCTTGCTCAGGCCGCGAGCCGTGTTCACCAAGGGCATCAGCGGTGCCGGGCGGTGGGGCGTCCGCTACGCGGATTTCGGCCATCCGAGTTTCGCTGTCGTCATCGAGGGGGCATGCCGCCTGGCTGTGGACGGCCAGCCGCCCTTGACGCTGGAAGCCGGCGATTTCGTCCTTCTGCCGACAACGCCCGGTTTTACAATGACGGGCTTCGAGCCCGCCATTCCAACCCTCATCGATCCCAAGCTTGCCGCGGCAGCTGAAGGCGAGGTACGGCACGGCAGGCCCGACGGTCCGCCCGATTTGCGCATGCTTGGCGGCTATTTCCTGTTCGAGAGCGAAGACTCCGGCCTGCTGGTTTCGCTGCTGCCCGCCCAGGTTCATGTCCGCGGCGTCGAGCGGCTGTCGATCTTGGTCAAATTGCTGATCGACGAGGCCACCGGGCGGCATGCGGGGCGCGACCTTGTGCTCAACCGTCTTGTGGAAATCCTGCTGGTCGAATCCCTGCGGCAGACGCAGGCGCCCGACGCGCCGGCCGGCCTGCTGCGCGGCCTGGGAGACGCGCGGCTCGCCGAAGCGATCCGCCGGATCCATGGCGATCCGGCGCGGCCATGGACGATCGTCGAACTGGCGAAGGCGGCGGCGCTGTCGCGCTCCGCCTTCTTCGACCGTTTCGTGCGCAATCTCGGCGTGCCGCCAATGGAATATCTGCTCGCCTGGCGCATGGCCTTGGCGAAGGACCTTCTGCGCCGCCGGGAGGCGGACATCGCCGAGGTCGCAGAGCGCATCGGCTACGGCTCGGCCAGCACCTTCAGCACCGCCTTCAGCCGCCATGTCGGCCAGCCGCCCGGGCGTTATGCCAGGGCGCTGCGCATTAGCTGAAAGCCTCCGAAATATACGCTTGCTGAATGGGGGCATGAGCCACGATGAACCGCAAGGCATCGCATTGTCCCGTTTGCATTATCCTACCCTGGGGGATAGGATATCGGCATGACGATACACGGCTCCCATCCCGACATCATCGTTAGGCTCAAGCGCGCGCATGGCCATCTCGCCGCCGTGCTCACCATGTTCGAGCAGGGCCGTTCCTGCCTCGATCTGGCGCAACAGCTCCATGCCGTCGAAAGCGCCGTCGGCAACGCCAAGCGCGAGCTGATCCACGACCATATGGAGCATTGCCTGGTTGAAGGCGGCGAGCCGACCAGGGACATGCTCGAGGAGCTGAAGCAGCTCACCAAATATCTGTGAGGCGGCGATGTGGAAAGAAGTTCTGGACTGGTTCGGCTTCGGCGCGCACGGACCTGACCATGGCAGGCATCATCATGGCGGCCATGGCCACGACCATCACGGACCGCACGGCCACACACATGGCGTGATCGACGCCACCATCGCCACCACCGATCGCGGCATCTGGGCGATCAAATGGTCGTTCGCGATCCTGGCGGTCACCGCCGCCTTGCAAATCGTCGTCGTCATGGTTTCGGGCAGCGTGGCGCTGCTTGCCGATACCATCCACAACTTCGCCGACGCGACCACGGCCATTCCGCTCTGGATCGCTTTCGCGCTGGTCCGCCGCAGGCCGACCCGCATTTTCACCTACGGTCTCGGCCGGGTCGAGGACCTTGCCGGCATAGTCATCGTGCTCATCATCCTGGCGAGCGCGCTGGTCGCCGGATATGAGGCGGTCAACCGCCTGCTCAACCCGCGGCCGGTGCAATTCCTGGGCTGGCTCGCCGCGGCCGGCATCATCGGCTTCCTCGGCAACGAGGCTGTGGCCGTGTTCCGCATCCGCGTCGGCCGCCGGATCAACAGCGCCGCCTTGATCGCCGATGGCTATCACGCCCGCACCGACGGGCTCACCAGCCTCGCCGTCGTCGCCGGCGCGATTGGCGTCTGGCTCGGCTATCCGCTGACGGATCCGATCATCGGCCTCGTCATCACAGTCGCCATCCTCGGCATCGTTTGGCAATCGGCGCGCTCGGTGCTGACGCGCATGCTGGACGGCGTCGAGCCCGGCCTCGTCGACGAAATTCATCACGCCGCCGACCATGTCGCCGGGATCGAGAAAGTGGTCGGCGCGAAGGCCCGCTGGCTCGGCCACAAGCTGCATGTCGACGTGGAGATCGCGGTCAATGACGGGCTGCTGCTTGCCGCCGCGAACAACATCGCCGCGTCGCTGAAGGCCGAGCTTCACGCGCATATTCCCGCGCTCGACGTCGCCACGGTGCGCTTTGCCGAGCGGGAGGCCGAGGGCGGCCACCATCACGCGCCCGACCCGTTCCTGGTGTCGGGCAAGCTCGCCAGCGGGCTGCTCGAAATCGTCGACACGCCGCAGGGCGAACGCATGCGGCTGCGCCTGTCGCGTCACGCCGAGGGCCTGAGTGCGAACGTCGCCATCGAACGGGCCGGGGGCGCGGTCGAAAGCCTGCCGCTGTCTCCGGTCGGCGGCGATCACCACTATCTGCAAAGCCTGGTCGCTCCGGCCGAGCCGCATGAGTTCAGCGCCAGGCTGCAGCTGGCGGCCGGCGCCGACAGCGAGGACCTGCGCTTCGCCATGGCCGAGCCGGAAGGCCATCACCATGAACACGCGCATGGATGAAACAGGCGATCTTTGGGTCGGCCCGCGATATTCGTAACGTTCCGGGCTAGACTCTCCCGAGGCTGATCAGTGCCGTGCCGGCGATCGCCAGCAGCGCGCCGGCCCAGGCGGCCGTCGTCGGCCTTTGCCCGCTGCGCAGCCACACCATCGGCAGGATGATGACCGGCGTCATCGAGGACAGCGTCGAGATGATGCCGACATTGCCGGTGCGCAGCGCGGCCATCAGGCAGGACATGCCGAGCGAGGTGCCGACGAAGGCGGATAGCACGGCGAGCCCGACCGTGCCGACCTGGACGGCTTCCCGCTTGCCCCTGCCGAACGGCGTCGCGGTGAGCGCGATGAACAGGATTACGGCGAGGCCGGAGCGCAGCGCCATGGCCGAGAACGGCTCGACGCCGGCAGCCATGGCCGGCCGCGCCAAAAGGGTGCCGATCGCCTGGCCGAACGCCGTCGTGACGCCGAGCAGGATGCCTGGTCCGAGGCGCCCGGTGAGCGGCGGGCCGGGCGCGGTGCTGACCGGCACGGTGGAAGGGGTGACGACCGGCATGGCCGGCGCCAGGTCGCCGCGCTTGAGGAAGCGCCGCGGCATGCCGATCGCTAGCATGATGCCTGCAAGCACCATCGCCACGCCCAGCGCCTGCCAGTGGCTGATGGTTTCACCGAGCACGAGATAGCCGAGCGCCAGCGCGAAAGGCGAGGTGAGCGAGAACAGCAGCGCCGTGATGCGCGGGCCGACCGAATAGATGGTGGCGAAATAGGTCGTGCTGGCGATGCTGATGCCGGCGAAGCTCGATCCGGCAAGCAGCCAGAACTCCCTTGGCCCGATCGTGTGCCAGCCGCCGATCGCCAGCGACACCGAGCCGGTCATCACGAAGGTCGCGAGCATCTGCCAGCGCGCAAGCTGGAGGAGGGGAACGCGGCCCTTGAGCTCGCTGAGGAACATGGAACTCAGCGCGCTGCAGCAGGCGGCAGTGACGGCGAAGGCTTCGGGGGCGGGCATGGCTGGCGGCTGCGAATCCGGGAACCGGACAATTGGCGTTGCTTACGCCAGCTCGCCGCGATGCGCCAGCCGGACCGGCGGGCATTGCCTGGGCATGGGAGCGACGGACGGGTGCCCGTCGCTTCCAGGCGTCATTCCCCATTGGGGGCGATAGAGAAGTCTATTGCATGGCCGCGGGGTTCATCCACACGAACTCCCAGACATTGCCGTCCGGGTCCTCGATGTGGCGGTTGAACATGAAGCCGAGATCCTGCGCCGGGTTGGGATCGGCGCGGCCGCCCGCCGCAACGCCCTTCTCGATGACCGCATTGACCGCGTCCTTGCTGTCGACGGTCAGCGCGATCAGCATCTGGCTCTCGCGCTTGGCGTCGCCGATCGGCCGGGCGGTGAACTGGCTGTAGTGTTGGTGCGTCAGCAACATGACCCCGATCGATTCGGAGAACATGATCGAGCTGGCCTGGTCGCCCGAAAACTGCGGGTTGAGCGTGCCGCCGATCGCGAGATAAAACTTGGTCGCTGCCTGCAGATCGCGCACCGGCAGATTGAGGAAAAGCATCTGGGTCATCGGTTTGAACCTCCATTTCATTGACTGGTACTAGTCAGTCTAGTACTATGGGATGACTATCATACGGGAACGGTACCGTCTAGTACCGATCGAGGGGCGTTATGAAAACTGCCGTTGAGACCAGATCGGCCCGCAAGGATCGCGAGATCATCGAGGCGGCGACCGCCGCGTTCATCGCCAAGGGCTATGATGGGACCAGCATGGAGGAGATCGCCACCAGGGCGTGCGCTTCCAAGCAGACCGTCTATAAGCATTTCACGGACAAGGAGACGCTTTTCAGTGAAGTGGTGGAGTCCACCGCTTCTCAGGTCAACGACGTCGTCGAGTCCGTGACGATGCTGCTTTCCGAGGCAAGATTCCTGGAGGGCGGCCTCCAGCAGCTTGCGCGGCGTTTGACCACGACGCTGATGAACGACGAGTTGCTGAAGCTCCGGCGTCTGATTATCGCCAATGCCGATCGGATGCCGCAGCTCGGCCGCAGCTGGTACGACAAAGGCTTTGAGCGCATGCTTGCCTCGGTGGCGGAGTGCTTTCAAAAGCTCAGCAGCCGAGGCCTGTTGCAGACCGTCGATCACCGTTTGGCCGCCAGCCATTTCTTTGGAATGTTGCTTTGGATTCCGATGAACGAAGCCATGTTCACCGGAAGCAACCCGCGCTCGAAAGCCGACCTCGAGCGCCACGCCGATGCCTCGGTCGAAGCGTTCCTCGCCGCCTATGGGGCGCGCTCGAAATAGTCGCGCTGCCTCGCGCGGTCTACGGGCACAACGAGCCGCGTTTGCGTCGCTGGTATCTTGAGAGGGCAGCCGGCCTGAGCCAGTTTAGACAGTGCGTGCGCGTCTCGCGCCGAAGATCGACCACGCAGCCGCCGTCAACGCCGCGATCGTGGCCAGGACGACGGCGAGGCTGGGCGGATGGGTGAACACGTCGCGCCATCTGGGCTCGACGACCGCGCCGGTGCTGAAGGCCTCGCCGCTATACTGGCAAAGAATCCAGGAGGCGCCGCTGCGCACCATGTCGGCATCGATGTCGGAGATCAGCGCCTTGGCCTGACGTGCGGCTGACGGCATCGTCGCCATGTAGGTGAGAAGCGCCTTGGCGGTGGCCAGATAGGCATGGCTGCATTCGTTGAACGGGCTCTCCTCGTCGCCGAGGCTTCCAGGCATCAGGCCCCAGAGGCAATAGGTGAATTGCAGATTGCCGTGATTGTAGAGCCGCCGGAAGGTCGGGTCGGTCACGGTCTGGCGCTGGGCGAGGTCGATGATGTCGCCGCGATAGCGCGCGATCACCGCCATCTGGCCATGGGTGAGGCTGGGGATCTGGATGCCGGGGGGAGGCGGGACCGACGAGCCGCTATGCGCTTGCGCGGATGTGGCCAGCATGACCAGCAGGGCGCTCGCCAGAAAGAGATGGGCCGCCAGGGCAAAGAACCGTGGCGGCCAATACATCGGATTTCAGGCGTAGCGGCGTGCCGGGCCGCGTTGGTCGCGCACCGCGACCACGCGCTCGGCAACCGCGCCGAAGCCGAGTCCGACGACGGTCCACAGCACGAGTTGGATGCCGAGCGAGGCGACGCGGAACTGCCACAGCACCGTCGCCGAGAAGTTCTCCGGCACCTCGTTGATGTCGGGAAGTGCTGCCTTCACCAGCGCGAAGACTAGGAGGAAGGCGAGCCCTGCCACGATCGAGGCGTTCCAGGCGCCGAGCCGGACCCACAGCCGCTGCGCCAGGCCGACCGCCGCCACCATCGTCGCGATCGAGACCGCGATCATGATGAAGAACAGCTCGGTGCGGTAGGCGATGGTTTCGGGATTGCCGACCGCCGGCGGGTTCGCCGGATATTTGAGGCTGGGCACCACGATCACGGCAAGGAAGCCGAGCAGCGCCAGCAGCGCCGAGGTGCCGCGCGGACCGAGCGAGCCGAGGCGGCCATAGGCATAGGCGAAGACCAGGGAGAACAGCCCGCCGAGTGCCGCTCCATAGACCAGCACGCCGGTCGCCAGGCCAATGCCGGCCTGCGTGGCGCGGCTGACCATCTCGGGCTCCGGCGCCTCGCCGGCGGCCTGGGCCTGCTGTTCCTCGAAGGCGATCGCCTTGTCGACCTGCGGCTCGCCATAGACGCGGGCGAAGGCGAACGCCAGAATCCCAGCGACCAACCCGACAAGCATGCCGCGCAGCAAGAGTTTTCCGACCATGTCAGCAGCCTTTCAAACAATCCGACGGAAAAACGCATAGCGGTTTTCCGTCCGGAATTGCGTTAGACCAAACCTTTGGACGGTTCGGCGATGCCGAACCGCTTTAGTGGCAGGGGAAGCCGAGCAGGTGGCGGCCGTCATGCACGAATTCGTGCACCGCCGTGCCGCGGATCAGCGACGTCGCGCCTTCTTCCGCGCCGACGAAATAGATCATCAGCATCAGCATCAGGCCGGCGAAGATTGCCCAGGGCAGAAGCTCGCGAACCGGAATCGCAACCGGACCGTAGCTGGGGGCGAAGGTGGTGTCGGACATATTGACCTCCCTTGGGATACTGCGTCCCGTTGTCGAACAGTGCTGCGGGATAAGGCCTGACTTTCGGCTTGTGCCGATCACAGTGGCGCGACCGTGCCGGACTCGCACCGGCTTCCAATCCCGTATCGCACTAAAACACTTGTCAGCACTTCGTTCGCCTGTCAACGACATGTAATGGCGGGCACGGCTTCGTGCGGCCAAAAAATTTCATCGGGCCACGGAGTTTTGGGATGCTCGCCCGCCTGACGATGATCGCAAGCGGAGCGACGCCCGGCATGCGCAAGGGCCGCTTTCCGAGCGATGATTCGCTGGAGCCGCGGGCACTGGAGCGCGCCGCCGCGTTGGCCCCGTCGCTGCGCCGCGCCGACCGCGTCTGGACGAGCCCGACGCTTGCCGCGCGGCAGACCGCCGCCGCGCTTGGCCTCGATGCGATGGTCGAGCCGCTGCTTGCCGAACAGGATTTCGCGCGCTGGGCCGGCCGAAGCTTCGAGGAAATGCAGGTCGAGGATCCGGAAGGCATGGCGGCCTGGTTTTCCGATCCGGACGCGGCACCGCATGGCGGCGAAACGCTTGCCGCCGTCGGCACGCGCGGTGCCGCGCTGATGAAGCGCCTGGCCGGCGAGAGCGGCCACACCATAGCGCTGACCCATGCCGTGCCGATCTGCGCCGCCATCGTGCATGTGCTGGGCGCGCCGCTCTCCGCGGTCTGGAAGATCGACATCGAGCCCCTGTCGCTCACCGAGTTCCGAAGCGACGGCCGCCGCTGGGTGCTGCATGCGAGTGGCGTCGTCGTTGCTGGCTGAATTCGGGCGAAGTAGCGCCGGCAAAGATCTCATTCGTTCGTTTCAGTGATCGCTAACGGAACGGAAACGCCTCGCTGTTATGGTGCTGCCCCATGCCGAGGAAAGCCTTGCCCGAGGAGCCCGCCATATATGGCCGATTATCCCGAGACCGAGCGCCGTCGTCATGTGCGCGAATTCGTGCTCAAGGAAGCCACGATCGTCGCCAATGGCGTCAGGATCGGCTGCTCGGTCAGGAACCAGCACGAGCAGGGCGCCGAATTGCGCGTCGCGGCGGACGTGAAAATCCCCGAACGCTTCCTGCTCGAGGTCCCGGCCGACGACATGGTCTATCGCGCCTTGGTGCGCTGGCGCCGCAACGACCGCGTCGGCGTGGCGCTCTACAGCAACACGCTGAAGGACTGACACGGCCCGCCGTTCAGCAATTCGTGACTTGAAATTGCTCGCGGCGTTCTGCAACCGCCTACCTCATGGAACGCAACCGCCGCGCGCGCGTTCACAGCTGCCGATCAACAGGGGAATTCGCGTATGAGCAGGACAGCCGTCTGGGTAGCGGTAATCGCCATCGTCCTCGTGGCTCTCTACCTGTTGCAGGCCAATGGCATGATCAGATTCTAGAGCGTTTCACCGTTTCACGGAAACGGCGAACCGCTCTAACTCTTTGTTTTTACGCAATTCCAGACGGAAAACCGCTCACACTTTTCCTGGAATTGCTCTAGGGCGCATCGCTGACCGCAGCGTCAACAGCAGCGGCTTTCCCCGCAGCATGACGCGCTCACGGCCTTCTGTTCTTTCAGCCAGCGGTCACGCGGCTTGCAGCTTGACGGTCGAGGCGACAACTCGACCTCGACGACATCGCCAACGAGGCTTGGCTGAGCCGCCCGGTGCAATTCCATCGGGCGGACGCCATCGCTGACCTCAAAGGTCAGCTTCGCCGCCTGATCGAGAGCGACGTGATCCGAGACCTTGCGGATGATCGCGGAAAACTTGCCGGCCGGCATATGGACCGGCCCGCCTTCATCCACGTCCCACAACTGCACGAAGATTTCCGACCAGGATTCCGGATTCGCTTCGCAATCCAGCGCCGAGAACTGCCCGGCCTTCACCTCGGTGACGTGATAGCCCGGCTTTACGGGCTGGCCATCATAGCGGAACACCAGCGGCTTGTCCTTGTGATCGGCCAGCGCGACCAGCAGATCGCCGATGGTCAAATCGGACGGATCCAGCGGCGCAACGTTTTTCCGATTGTCAGAAGAGAGCATGTCGGCTATTCCTCATTTCAACATTTCAAGGATTATTGAAACGTGGATGAACGTCAAGCCCTGATCGCTTTCGGTGCCCTGTCCCAGGAAACCCGGCTGCGCCTGCTGCGGCTGCTGGTCGTTGCCGGGCCGCAAGGCATTGCCGCCGGCTCGCTTGCCGAGCAGGTCGAGGTCTCGCCATCCAATGTCAGCTTCCATCTCAAGGAACTGGAGCGGGCCGGCCTCGTGACTGCGAGGCGCGACGCCCGCTCGATCGTCTACAGCGCCGAGTACGACGCGCTGTCCGGTCTGATCCGCTTCCTGATGGAGGATTGCTGTTCGGGTCGCCCGGAAATCTGCGCACCGGCGCTTGCGGCACCCTGCTGCCGGCCGGGCGAGGGGATCCGGCAGTGAACATGTTCGATCTTCCACGCCGGTTCGCGGCTGAAGCCCTGGGCACCGGTCTGCTGGTGGCGACGGTCGTCGGTTCAGGCATCATGGCCGAGACGTTGACGCATGACACCGCGCTCGCGCTGCTTGGAAACACGCTGGCGACCGGCGCCATGCTGATGGTGTTGATCACCATCCTCGGGCCGATCTCCGGCGCGCATTTCAATCCTGCCGTCTCGCTTGTGTTCTGTCTCAACCGGTCGCTGCCTGCCCGCGATCTCCCGGCCTATTTGCTGGCTCAAATTGCCGGTGGCATTAGCGGCACGATCGCCGCTCATCTGATGTTCGCCCTGCCGGTGCTGGAAGTCGCGGCCAAGGTCCGGGCCGGACCGGCGCAATGGTTCTCCGAAGTCGTTGCGACGTTCGGCCTCGTCGCGGTCATCCTCTCCGGCCTGCGCTTCGAACAGCGGGCCGTGCCGTGGCTGGTCGGCCTCTACATCACGGCTGCCTACTGGTTCACGGCGTCCACGTCATTCGCCAACCCCGCCGTCGCCGTGGCGCGCTCGCTCACCGACACCTTCTCCGGCATCAGGCCGATCGATCTGCCGGGCTTCATTGCCGCCGAGCTGCTCGGCGCCCTGATTGGATTGGCGCTGATGGGCTGGTTGCTGCGTCCGGGCATGATCCAACAGCCTTTGAAAGCGGAGCCATGACGGTCACGATCTATCACAATCCCGATTGCGGCACCTCGCGCAACACGCTGGGCATGATCCGCGCCAGTGGCGAAGACCCGATCGTGATCGAATATCTGAAGACGCCGCCAAGCCGCGAACGGCTGCTGGAATTGATCTCGGCGATGGGCATGGCCCCGCGCGCGCTTTTGCGGGAGAAGGGGACGCCTTACGCCGAGCTCGGCCTCGCCGACCCGAAGTGGGGCGATGAAGAGCTGATCGATTTCATGCTCGCCCATCCGATCCTGATCAACCGGCCGATCGTCGAAACGCCCAAGGGCACGAGGCTATGCCGGCCGTCGGAAGCGGTGCTGCCGCTGCTCGACGATCCGGTGCGCGAATTCGTCAAGGAAGACGGCGAGAAGGTCGCCTATTCGAGCAATTCCAGGAAAAGTGTGTAGCGGTTTTCCGTCCGGAATTGCGCAAAACAAAGACTCTAGCCTCCAGCCTCAGGGCGCCAGGTGCTTCATGAAGTAGATGGACGACCTCGGTTTGCCGAACGGGTCGACGAAATGATGCGGCACGACGCCGACTTCCCGCCAGTTCATGCGCCGATAGAGCCGCTCGCTCGCTCCGCCTTCGGCGGTGTCGAGAAGCAGCAGGGGGCGCTTTCTCTTCCTTGCCTCGCCTTCCACGGATGCCATCAGCGCGGAACCGATGCCTTGCCGTTGGAAGTCCCGGTGAACGAGAAGTTTGTAGACCTCCGCCCGGTGCAGCGCATTCGGTTCCGGCGACAGATAGAGCTGGACGGTGCCGACGAGATTATCCTCGAGATAGGCGCAGATGAGGAGGCGTTCGCCTTCCGCCAGCGAGGGGAAGATGCCTTGCCAATAGGACCGGGCCTGTTCGGCGTCGAACGGCAGGACGAAGCCGACGAGCGCCCCATCCTCTATGCTCTGCATCAACATATCGGCGAGGCCGTCGAGCTGCGCCGTTGCCTCGGCCTCGTCGATCACCGCAATACGCATGTGCTTCCCCATTCGAGAAACTCGATTGATAGTGCGCTTTGAGCAATCCGTGAAGGCGCCTGCGCCGGTCGCGCGCAATCACCATGTCCTGCGCCCAGGCCTCATCGTCCGACCCGGCGCCACCGGCCCGGCCAAACTTTACATTTTTGTAAATTGCCCCTGGTCGCCTGTTCGCGATACGGCTGGCCGGCGGCTCGGTTCGCTCATCGACTTGTTGGGCAACAGCACTCCCGGATGAACGGGTCGAGCCGTCCTCGATTTGGGAGAAAGCCATGATTCGCAAGGTTCTGGTTGCAGCTTCGGTTACGGCGCTTTTCAGCATGCCGGCATTCGCCGCCACGCAATATTGGGTGGCCAAGGACGCCACGACGAAGAAGTGCTCGGTGGTTTCCACGAAGCCGGACGGCAAGAAACTGACCGACGCCGGGACAAAGGCCTATACGTCCCAGGCCAATGCCGAGAAGGCGCTGAAGCTGCTGAAAGACTGCAAGTAAGCTTGCAATCTTGAAGCTTTTCGCCCGCTCCGGCATGCCGGGGCGGGCTTTCTTTCGCCTGCCGGTCTGGGCGCACGGCCAGCCGGAGCGGCAGCACCCAGCCGATTTACTTGTCCACCGCCAGCGTCTCGTTGAGCACCGCCGCCAGATGCAGGCCGCCGAGCGCGAGCTGCTCGACCGCCACCGGCGAAAACTGGTCGAAATAGGCCTGGTCGAGGATCACCGCGTGCGGATTGTCGGACTTGATCTGCGTGCCCTTGGGCAGTGCGCGATAGGCCTCCTCGGCCTTCCCGTGGCATTCGGCCAACCATTTTTCCGGCGTCTGGTCGGCGGCCGGCATGGCTGGCAGATGCGGGATGACGTCGGTTTCGATGTCGAGCGCGACCTTGCCCCAGTCATAGTATTTGAACAGGATCAGGCTTGAATCCCACACCGCGTGGAAGGTGGTGAGGTCGCGATAGGTCGATCCGTCGGGCTTCGGCCTGTAGACGTTGAAACTCACCGTCAGGGTGTTGCCGCCCTGGTCGCCCTGGCTGCCGTCCATGCGCTCGACGCAATGCAGCGGCTGCGACAGATCGCCGACCAGATGGATGACGAAGGCCAGCGCCTGCCAGCGCTCCTCGTCGCTCTTTGCCGGATCGGCCAGGATCTGCTCCTGCGCCGGCAGCGCCCGCATCAGGCAGACGCCGAAGCTCGCATTGTCCTTGCAGTCGCGCGCCGGATCGTAGGCCGTGGTGCTGGCGCTCGCGTCGCCGGGTTTCGTGGCCAGCGGAATGTCGATGAAATGCCAGTTCGACGTCTCCTTGTGGCTGTCGGCGCGATAGTCGTCGGCCCAACTCGCCACCGAGGCCAGCGAGACGGTGGCCGGCGGCTGCAGCTTCAGATGCGAGCGCAAGAGCTGCTCGATCGTGTCATAGGTGTTTTGGTTCAACCGGTGCTGCGCGATCTCGGCGATCACCGCATGCCCTTCCTGTCCCCAGGCCAGCGCCTGACCGCACATCGCTCCACTCATCGACGTCGCCGCCAGGGAAAATGCCGCTGCAGCTTTCCACTTCATTGCCTTGCCTCCTCCAGACCAGAAGTCTCGATATGCAAGTACAATGGAGGCTTGTGACGCGGACATGAAAGATCTCACGGAGGCGAGATTTGTGCGTTGAAGTCGCCGGGCCGGCGATCATATTTGCCGCGCCGCGCAAAGAAACCTGGCCGGTAATTGCCGGCCAGGTTTCTTATTCACTTACAATCGCGAAGCGCTTCAGTCCCGATGCTCCGGCATCGCCTTCAACTGGTCCTTGGTCCAACGGGTGACGGCATGCACGTCGCCGTCCTCGTCGCGCATGAAATCGAGCTGGCTGGCGGTGACGGCCACCGGCTTGGCGCCGATGCCGAGGAAGCCGCCGACGTCGATGACGACCTGGCTGCCGTGCAGATGGTCGACCGAGCCGATCTTTTCGTCATCGGGGCCATAGATGGTGGCGCCTTCGAGGATGGCGGGCGTGAGCTCGGCATTGGTCAGTCTTACGTGGCTGGTGTGGTCCATGGGGCATCTCCTGTGGGTGTACAGGGGAAACCGCCGATGCGGCCGAGGGTTCCGCCGACGGAGCGAAAAGCGGGGGGCCGCTCTGGTCGTGGACGGCAAGGTTTCGCTGCTGCAGGCGCCAAGGAATGTGCCCTGGGGTATGCCTGTCGTGCTGACGGTGGAACGAAAATAGAGAGCGTAGTGATGGAGTTTTGTCCCAGCACAAGCTATCATTGGCCATGGGAAATGATGCGGTACACATGGTCTGGGATTACTGGGACGGAGTTCGGACTGGCGTCGCCGATCTGAACGGCGCTCCTCATTATTTTGCTGCCCAGTTCGACGACAGTGCCGACGGGTACTCTGATGATTTCAGACTTTTCCGGTCGGATCGGAATTCATGCAGCGTGCGAAACGCAATTGGGCGATCTATCGCGCCTGGGAGGATAAATTTCACGCTGGCGCAACGGATGTAAAATCTCACCCTGGCCACAGTGGGATCGACGCTGAATACGACGAGTTGGGAGCATGGCTCGACGATCAGATAACCCGGCTTCCCGCATTGCCATTGCTGTACCGAGCCAAGTTCCGCGCGCTGCCCGGTCAAGAAGGTCTTACCCCCGGCATAATGCGAGAACTGGAGGTGACCTGGTCGCCTTCTCCGAACCAAGCTGACAAGGTGACGTCATCGGCCTGACGAGCGCCGGCCTTTAGCCAACGCCCCGCTTCGCCTTCAGGCTCCGCGCCGCTTGCTCGATCGCCGCGCGATCGTTGCCCAGCCTGTCGAGCAGCGCCTGCGCCTCGTCGCCCGAAATGCCGGTGCGCATGGCGAGTGCCTCCACCGTCAGCACATCCGCGCTGTCGATCTCGCGCGTTTCGGGCAGTGCATCGCCTGCCGTCAGCGGCAGCGCCGCCTCGCGATCGATCTCCATTTCGGCCTGTTGCCAGTGCCGGTCATGGTGGCCGAGGATACCGCCCTCGCGCTGAAAGATCTCATAGGCACGCTGCCTGATCTTCTCGGTCCGATCGTCGTCGTCCATCGCCGTTCCTCCTTGCTCGTCACAAGAACGCAGGACTGGACAGAACGATCCGTAATTTTGGCGAAGTGATCGGCGGCGAGCACAGCCGGCCGAGATGTCCCATCGGGGTAATCGCATAGGTGGTTCCCCCACTGCGTCTCGGCTTTGCCGAGCCACCTCTCCCCCCTCCGGAGGGAGAGGAAATGCTAACCGTCGAGGGCGCGCGGAAATACTAAACCGCGAGGGAGTTAGAAAGGCTGACCGCAGAGGCGAGACGTCGGCGATTGGCATTTCCTCTCCCTCCGGAGGGGGAGAGGTGGCGCCGCGAAGCGGCGACGGAGTGGGGGACGGCGCTGATGATTGTTGCCAACGCCCGCGGCCGTTCCGATCCGTGCTTCTCGCTCTACGGCCCGTACATCGCTCCAGGTTTGCCGAACATGCCGGGTTCCGGCTTCACGCCCAGCCCCGACCGTTGCGGCACGGCGATGTGACCTTGCTTGATGACGACCGGATGCTTCTGGTCGAAATGGCCCTTGATGTATTCCTGCGCGATCCAGGCGCCTTCCATGCGGCGCGGCTCGACCGTCGCGGCCAGATGCACGCAGGCCGCGGCGATGATGTCGCCGCCCCAGGCGTCGTCGCAGCTGTGCGGCAGCGAGCGGATGGCACACAGGTCACGCACCGTCGTCATCTTCGTCAGACCTCCGAGACGGGTCACCTTGAAGCCGAAGCCGTCGGCGATGCCGAGCGAGATCGCCCTGAGCACCGCATTCTGGTCCTCGGTGCTCTCGTCGAGATAGACCGGATGCGTGACGCGGCCCTTCAGCGTCGCGATCTCGTCCATCGTGTTGCAGGGCTGCTCGAAGACGAAGGGGATCGCCTGGCAGAGCCGGTCGAGATGCATCGCGGCGGCCACGGTCATCCCCCGGTTGCCGTCGACCGCCAGTCGCGCCTTGTAGCCGACCGCTTCCCAGACCTTGTGGACGACGGCCACGTCCTCTTCGAGATCGCGCCCGCCGATCTTGACCTGCAGGCGCGGATAGCCGGCCTTGACCTTGTCGGCGGCGACTTTTGCCGTCTCGTCCGGAGGGCCGACGATCAGCGAATAATAGGCCGGCACGCGGTCGGTCAGCGCGCCACCGAGCAACGTCGAGACCGGCACGCCGAGCTTCTGGCCGAGCAGGTCGAGGAACGCCATGTCGAAGGCCGCCTTGGCGTAGCCGTGGCCGTTCAGCCGCTCGTTCATCTGTCTCGCCAGCAGCCTGATCGAGGCGATCTCCGAACCGATGAGGCCTGGCGCGATTTCGGCGATCGCCGCGCGGGCGCCCAGCGCATGATGCGGCTGATAGACCGGGCCGATCGGGCAGGTCTCGCCCCAGCCGGCAAACCCGTCATCGGTGACGATCTCGACAAGCGTGGAGTCCAGCGCCTCCACATCGGCACTGGCCATCCGGTAGACGCCGTTCTTGACCGGCAGCTGCGCCGAATAGACGTTGATCCTGTCGATGCGCATGCAGGCTTGTCTCCAAAGGACGGGTCGGCAACGGGGCCTTGACTGGGCCCGGTCCTACATCCGCGCCCGGGCCGAGGTCGGATCGTAAGGCGAATCCGCGACCACCTCCGCGACCTTCCAGTCCCCCAGGATCGCGACATCGAGCTTCGTGCCCGGTTTGGCGAAACGCTCGGGCAGCAGCGCCAGCGCTATGTCGTGGCCGAGCGCGTAGCCATAGCCGCCCGACGTGATGCGCCCGACCAGCGCGCCGTCGCTGTAGAGCCCCTCATTGGCAAGGGTGCTTGCGCCATCGGTATCGATCCTGAGCGTCACCGACCGGCGCTGGTCGTTGCGCTCCTTGTATTTCTTGACCGCCTCGCGCCCGACGAAGTCGCCCTTGTCGAGGCGGATGAAACGCTCCAGTCCGCTCTCCAGCGCGTTGAGTTCCGGATTCATGTCGCGATACATGGCGCGATAGGATTTCTCGAGCCTGAGTGACTCCAGCGCGTGCAGCCCGACCAGCAGCATGCCGTGCTTCTCGCCCTCCTTCAGGATCGCGTCGAGCAATTGCCGCTGGTAGGGCAGGGGATGGTAGAGCTCCCAGCCCAACTCGCCTTCGTAGTTGACCCGCAGCAGTCGCACGTCGCTGGCCAGGGCCACATTGCCGGTCTTGACGCCGAACCACGGGAAGCTTGCGTTGGAAAGGTCGATCTCGGTCAGCGGCTGCAACACCTCGCGCGCCTTGGGTCCGACGACCGTAAAACAGCCGCGATCGTTGGTCACGTTCTTCAAGGATACGCTGCCGTCGGCGGGCAGCAGCCTGGACAGATCGTCGAAATTCCAGCGCTCGGCGCGCGGCGTCGAGATCAGGTAGAACATGTCTTTGCCAAGACGCGCCACCATATACTCCGCCTGCACGCCGCCGCTCGCGGTAAGCTGGTGCGCCAGCGTCACCTTGCCGACCGCCGGCAAGCGGTTGGCGATGATCCCGTCCAGCCAGCGGGCCGCGCCCTGTCCCGACACCTCGAACTTGGTCATCGGCGTCATCTCGACCAGGCCGACGGCGTTGCGCACCGCCAGCACTTCCTCGCCGACGAGGTTCCCCTTGGGCGTCCAGCGCCAGCTATACTGGTCCTTCTGCTCGACCCCGTCGCGCGCGAACCAGTTGGGCATCTCCCAGCCGTTGAGCACGCCCCAGACGGCGCCGAGCTCGGTCAGCCTGTCGTATGAGGGCGCGGTCTTCTGCGGCCGCGCGGCGGGCATGTCCTGCCCCGGATATTTCTGCTCAGCATGCGTGCCCCAGGCCTCGCGCACCTTCTCGCGCGTCCAGGCCTTGTTTGCGTAGTCGCCGAAGCGGCGTGGGTCGAGGTCGGAGACATCGAGGCTGTTGCCGCCCTCGACGATCCGCTCCGACAGGTAATAGCCTATTGTCCCGCCCCACAGGATGCCGCCGGGCACGCCTTCGGCGAGCCAGACATTGGGCAGGCCCCAGGCCGGTCCCATCAAAGGCAGCTCGTCCGCCGTCATCTGGAAGGGGCCGCGCACATTGGCCTTGATGCCGACGCGCCCGAGCGCCGGCACCAGTTGCAGCGCCTGCTCCCAGTTCCACGACACCGCCTCGAAATCCTCTTCGACGAGGTCGGCGCCGAACCAGGCGGGAACGCCGTTCTCGGCGAACAGCTTCAGATGCTCTGTGCGCTCATAGGGCCCGAACATGAAGCCGTCGCCTTCCTCGCGCAGATACCCCTCGAAACCTTCGTCGCGCAGGATCGGCATTTCGGGACGTCCCGCACGCTTGCGCTCCACGATCTCCGGCACGGCCTCGGTGATCCAGTACTGGTGCAGGATCGGGATGGCCGGTATTTCGAGGCCGAGCAGCGCGCCGGTCTGGCGCGCGTAGTTGCCGGTGGCGCAGACCACATGCTCGCAGGTGATGTCGCCCTTGTTGGTCTGCACCAGCCACTCGCCGCCGGCGGTCCGCTTGAAGCCGGTGACCTCGGTGTTGAGATAGACTTTTGCGCCGAGATCCCGTGCGCCCTTGGCCATGGCGTGTGTGACGTCGGCCGGGGCGATATGGCCGTCATCGGGATGATAGAGCGCGCCGAGCATCTCTTTGTTGTCGAGCAGCGGCGCCAATTGCCTCGCCTCGGCGGGCGTCAGCAGCTGCGCCCGCATGCCCTGCACCTCGGCGACGCTCATATAGCTCTTGTATTCGTCGAGCCGGTCGCGCGAATTGGCGATCCGCAGCTGCCCGCATTTGTGCCAGCCCACCGGCTGCCCGGTCTCGGCTTCGAGCCCTTCATAGATATCGATGGTCTTGTTGATCATGCGCCCGACATTGATGTTGCGGGCATAGGAAGGGATCAGCCCCGCCGCGTGCCAGGTCGAACCGGCGGTCAACTGCGTGCGCTCCAAAAGCGCCACATCGGTCCAGCCGCGCTTGGCCAGGCCGTAGAGAATACCCGCGCCGACGCATCCCCCGCCGACGATCACCACCCGCGCATGTGCCTGCATCAAACCACCAGTTTCCGACCGAGCTGAGAACAACCGCGGTCGAAGTTACAGGCGCGAAAAGCCCGTGTAACGTCTTCAAAAATTAGGGGTCATGATAAATCGGGCTTATGCAGCGGCGATGCGCGATCCATGCGGCTGGCCCGCAGGCGCCGGACCAGTGCGCTCCGGCGACTATCCTCGAATGCCTATGCCTCAGCCAGTCGCCCATGCGCATGGGTCGTGTCGGCCAGCGTCTCGATGACGCGGCAGTCGCCGATCCGGCCGCTCTCGCATTGCTTGACCATGCGCAGCAGTTCGTCGCGCAGCGCATTCAGGCTGGCGATACGCTTTTCGACCTCGATCAAGCGAGCCTTGGCGATCGCATCGGCGGCGGCGCAGGACTGATCCGGACTGTCCTGCAACGTCAGCAAGGTGCGGATGGCCTCGACCTCGAAGCCGAGCTCGCGCGCGTGCCGGATGAAGGCGAGGCGGTCGAGGTCGCGGCGGTCGTAGAGCCGCCGGTTGCCTTCGCTGCGCGAGGCCGCGGGCAGAAGGCCGATCTGCTCGTAATAGCGGATCGTCGGCACCTTGACGCCGCTCTGCCGCGCGGCCTCGCCGATGGCAAAATCACTTTTGAGCATTTTCCGCTTGCTCCTCTAGTCGCTAGAGGATGTAGCACGACGTTCAAGCAAGGCAAGGAGGCCGATGTCATGGATGTCAAGGAGACCCGCTATCGCGTGACGGGCATGGACTGCGCCGCCTGCGCGGCCAAGATCGAGACGGCGGTGAGCCGCCTTCCGGGCGTAGCGAACGTCTCCGTCTCGGCGACGGCCGGCATGATGCGTGTCGGCCATGCGGACGATGCCGCGCTGTTGCCGGCCATGAAGGCGCAGCTCGGCAAGCTCGGTTACGGCATCTTTCCCGCCGACGGCGACAGGGTCGCCGCGAAAAGTCCCACCCATGACCGCAACGACCACGATCATGGCGACCACGCTCATGACCATCACGACCACGATCATGGCGATACCGGAAGTCACGCGCATGCGGATGAGGCTGGCGACGGGCAGGGCGCCTGGTGGCAGACCCGCAAAGGCATGCTCACCATCGGCTGCGGGCTGGCGCTCGGCGTCGCGTATGGTATTGGCCGGCTCTATCCGCCGGTCGAATGGTGGGCATTTCTGGCGGCCCTTGCCGTTGGCCTGCTGCCGATCACAAATCGTGCGCTCGCTGCCGCCCGTGCCGGCACGCCGTTCTCGATCGAGACGCTGATGACGATCGCGGCCGTCGGCGCGGTCATCATCGGCGCGGCCGAGGAAGCAGCGGCGGTCGTCTTCCTTTTTCTGGTCGGCGAGCTCCTCGAAGGCGTGGCCGCGCGCCGCGCCCGCGCCAGCATCCAGAATCTTGCCACCCTTGTCCCCAAGACGGCGTTCGTCGAGCGCGACGGCGCGGTCGCCGAGGTGCCCGCCGAAAGCCTTGCCGTCGGAACGGTGATCCTGGTTCGCCCCGGCGACCGGATCGCGGCGGATGGCGAGATCGTCGAGGGTGACGGCGCCATCGACGAGGCGCCGGTCACCGGCGAAAGCGTGCCGCTGCGCAAGAAGGCCGGCGACGCCGTGTTTGCCGGCACCATCAACACCGACGCCGTGCTGCGCGTGAAGGTCACGGCGGCCGCGGCCGACAACACCATCGCGCGCGTCGTCAAGCTGGTCGAGGAGGCGCAGGAGAGCAAGGCTCCGACCGAGCGCTTCATCGACCGCTTCTCCAAAATCTACACGCCCGGTGTGCTGGCGCTCGGCGCGCTGGTCGCCGTGCTGCCGCCGCTCACCGCCGGCGCAAGCTGGAGCGAATGGATCTACAAGGGCCTCGCCATCCTGTTGATCGGCTGCCCCTGCGCGCTGGTCATCTCCACGCCTGCCGCGATCGCCGCCGCCTTGTCGGCCGGCGCGCGGCGCGGCCTGCTGATCAAGGGCGGCGCCGTCCTCGAAGCGCTGGGCTCGATCGACGCCATGGCGCTCGACAAGACCGGCACGCTGACCGAAGGCAAGCCCAGGGTCACCGACATTGTCGCCATCGGCACCAGCGAGGCCAATGTGCTGTCGATGGCGGCCGCGCTCGAGACCGGCTCCAGCCACCCGCTCGCCATTGCCATCCTGGAACGCGCCAAGGCCGACAAGGTGCCGGTGCCGCCGGCGTCCGAGGCTTCCGCGCTCGGCGGCAAGGGCGTCGCCGGCAAGGTCGGCGGCAAGGAGCTGTTTCTCGGGTCTCCGGCTGCCGCCGGCGAGCGTGTCGCGCTGCCGGCCGAGCAACTGGCGCGCATCGCCGCCTTCAACGACGAGGGCAAGTCGGTCTCGGTGCTGCTTGTCGCCGGCGCGCCGGCCGGCATCATCGCCATGCGCGACGAGCCGCGCGCCGACGCGCAAGCCGGACTGGCGGCGCTGCGCGAGGCCGGCGTCGAGCCGGTCATGCTGACCGGCGACAACAAGCGCACCGCGCAGGCGATCGCCAAGGGCCTGGGGCTTCCGATGCATGCCGAAATGCTGCCGCAGGACAAGCAGCGCGTCGTTCGCGAATTGCAGGCCTCCGGCAGGAAGGTCGCGAAGGTTGGCGACGGCATCAACGACGCGCCGGCGCTTGCCGCCGCCGATGTCGGCATCGCCATGGGCGGCGGCACCGATGTCGCGCTGGAGACCGCCGATGCGGCGGTGCTGCACGGCCGCGTCGGCGACCTCGCCGCCATGATCGAGCTGTCGCGGCGGGCGCTGAGCAACATCCATCAGAACATCACGGTGGCGCTGGGGCTGAAGGCCGTGTTCCTGGTCACGACGATCATCGGCATCACCGGCCTCTGGCCGGCCATCCTCGCCGATACCGGCGCCACCGTGCTGGTGACGGCCAACGCCATGCGCATGCTGGCGTGGCGGCCGCGGGCGCTCGTCAAAGCGGCGTGATTTCCTCAAACAGCCAGTCGCGAAACGCCTTCACCTTGCGCTGGCGGATCGCTTCCGGCGGGTAGACCAGATAGAAGCTGGAGACCGCCTTCAGCGCATGGTCGAACGGCCGCACCAGCCGGCCTGTGGCGAGGTCGGCCGAGACCAGCATGGTGCGGCCGAGCACCACGCCTTCGCCTTGCACGGCCGATTCCACCGCGAAGGTGGCGGAATCGAAAGTGAGGCCGCTGTTCGGGTCGACGCCTTCGACGCCGGCGCTTGCGAGCCACGCCGCCCAGTCGATGCGGTAGCCGTCGCGGATCAGCGTGTGGTGCCTGAGGTCGGCCGGCGTCCTGAGCGGGTGCGGGCCTTGCAGCAGCTTCGGGCTGCAGACGGGAAATACTTCCTCGCCGGTGAGGAATTCCGACGTCAGCCCGTGATAGTGGCCGCCGCCATAGCGGATGGCGACGTCGATGCCGTCGCCGCGGAAATTGGTCAGCCTGCCGGTGGTCGAGACGCGCACGTCGATGTCGCCATGCGCGCGGTGGAAACGGTAGAGCCGCGGCACCAGCCATTTGCCGGCGAAGCCGTCCGACGTGCTGACGTTGAGCGTCGAGCCGGAATGGCGCGAGGTCGCCGTCTGCGTGGCGAGCGCCAACTGGTCGAGCGCCTCGCGCACGGCGACCGCATAGGGCTCGCCGACCGGCGTGAGCCGCACCGAGCGCGTCGCCCGTTCGAAGAGCTGCACGCCGAGCTGGTCCTCGAGATGTTTCACCGCGCGGCTGATCGCGCCATGGGTGAGGTTGAGCTCGTCCGCGGCGCGCGAAAAATTCAGGTGCCGGGCGGCGGCCTCGAAGGCCGGCAAGGCGTTGAGCGGCGGCAGTCTGCGTGCCATGACGACAAAGCCATTTGTGAGTTCTGGTAACCAATATTTGCCAAACTTTGGTTTGTCCGTCGAGCTTTTCCAGTCAAAAATCCTCACAGAATTTGTGACGAAAACTCACTTCGGATCAAACCTGCAAGGACATCATGGCCACCGTTCATCCCTTCCTCTGGTTCAACCTGGACGCCGAAGCCGCGCGCGATTTCTATCTCTCGGTCTTCAAGAACGGCCGGGCGCTGGAAACGATCACCTTCACCGACCATGTCGGCGGCACCAACAAGACCGTGCCGCACGCGATCTTCGATTTCGAGCTCGAAGGCCAGCGCTTCACCGCGCTCAACGCCGGCGGAGTGCCGCCCTTCAACGAGCGCATCTCGCTCTACATCGAGACCGGGGACCAGGCCGAGACCGGCTATTTCTGGAGCGCGCTCACCGCCGGCGGCGGTTCGGAGCAGCCCTGCGGTTGGCTGAAGGACAAGTTCGGCGTCTACTGGCAGGTCATCCCGAGCGAAGCCCTGCGGCTGATGAGCGACCCGGATCGTGCCAAGGCCGACCGGGCGCGACAGGCGATGTATTCGATGAAGAAGATCGTCCTCGCCGACATCGCGGCCGCCCACGCCGGTCACGCCTGATTTTTTGACCCACTACTGGAAAGACGGAGAAGACCCATGAGTAGTATCACGGGAAAGAAGATCGTTGTCGTCGGCGGCAGCTCCGGCATCGGCTTCGGCGTCGCGGCGGCCGCGCTGGAAAACGGCTCGGAAGTCGTGATCGTCGGCCGCTCCGAGGACAAGCTGAAGGCCGCCGAAAAGCGGCTCGGCGGGGCAGTGACGGGCATCGCCGCCGACATGGCCAACGAGGCGGACGTCGCCCGTCTGTTCGAAGCGGTAGGCGCCTTCGATCATCTGGTGGCGACGGCCGGCACGCCGCCGCCGAACGATCCGATCGGCGAGACCGACATGGATTTCGTGCGCGGCTTCGTCGACGGCAAGCTGATCGGCGCGGTGATGCTGGCCAAGCACGCCGTGCGCAGATTGAGCAAGGGCGGCTCGATGACCTTCACCTCCGGCATCAACAAGGACCGCCCGCCGGTTCCCGGCGGCTCGGTCGTCGCGGCGGTCGCCGGCTCCCTCAGCTATCTCGCCCGCGCGCTGGCGCTTGAGCTCGCGCCGACCCGCGTCAACATCGTCTCGCCCGGCTGGGTCGACACCGAGATGTGGGACGCGATCGTCGGCGAGGCGAAGACGGGCTATTTCGAGCAGATGGGCGCGCGCATTCCGGCGGGCCGGATCGCCACGCCCGCCGACATCACGCCGGCCTATCTCTACCTGATGCAGAACGCGTTCATGACCGGCGAAACCATCCACATCGATGGCGGACAGCGGCTGGTTTGACAGGCAGGACCGGAACCTTGGTTTGAGGATTCGGCTCACCGATCGCCGCCCTTCAGCGCAGAGCATCGCTTTCCGCGCATTCGCGGGCCGGTGGCCTTTCCGGCCGAACGCTAATAACATGACGCTCGAATGAGCAGCGCCTCCGCCTCGTCGAGGAATGCCATGCGAAGGGTCATCGTCACCGCCATGTGCATTGCCGCCGCGACAGGCGCCAACGCCCACGACTGGTACGAAAACAAGGTCGATCCGGTCACGAACTTCAAATGTTGCGGCGGCACCGACTGCCGCCCCATACCGGAGTCCACGGTGCAGTCGAGGGCCGACGGCGGCTACCTCTATCTGCCCGACGGCTTCAACATCCCGCGCGACCGCGTGCAGGAATCGCCGGATGGCCGGTACCATATCTGCGAGAACAGATATGTCATAACCAACCAGCCCTATCTTCGCTGTTTCTTCGCGCCGCGCCTCAAGGTTTCGCGGCTGCTCCCGCGCTGACCGCAAGCCCCCGTCAACCGCGATGCCGCAGCGCCTCGACGATCACCGCCATCGCGGGAGACAGCTGCCGCCGACTCGGATAATAGAGGTGATAGCCGGCAAAGGGCGGGCTCCAGTCGCCGAGCACCAGCGTCAGGCGTCCCTCGGCGACGTGGCGGCTGACCAGGCTTTCCGGCACATAGGCGATGCCGCGGCCGCTTAGCGCGGCGTCGATCATCGGGATGGTCGAGTTGAAGGTGAGCTGGCCCTCCACCCGGACCCTGAGGTCGCGGCCGTTCTTGGCGAATTCCCAGGCATAGAGGCCGCCGAACGTCGTCAGCCGAAGGTTGATGCAGTCGTGGCCGACGAGGTCCTGCGGTGTCTTCGGCGCCGGGCGTCGCGAAAAATACTCCGGCGAGGCGACGGCCACCAGCCGCCAGTCCGGCCCGATCCGCACCGCGATCATGTCCTTGTCGATGCTTTCGCCGAGCCGCACGCCGGCGTCGAAGCGCTCCTCGACGATGTTGCGCATGCCGTTGTCGCTGTAGAGCTCGACGCTGAGGTCGGGATAGTTGCTCAGCACCGGCTTGAGCTTCGGCCACACGGTCGACTGCAGCGCATGGTCGGAGAGCGTGATGCGCACCGTGCCGGCCGGCTTGTCGCGGAAGGCGACCAGCCCCGCGAGGTCGGCTTCGATCGCTTCGAAGCGCGGCGCGAGCGAATGGTAGAGCCGCTCGCCCGCCTCGGTCGGCGCCACGCTGCGAGTGGTGCGTGTCAAAAGCCGCACACCGAGCCGCGCCTCGAGCTCCTTGATGGTGTGGCTGAGCGTCGACTGCGACGTGCCGAGCTCGGCCGCCGCTTTGGTGAAGCTGCGCTCGCGTGCGACCGCCACGAACCACAGCAGATCCTTGATGTCGTCACGCTGCATGGGCCGCCTCGTAGATTTATATCACAGATCGATAAGTCCATGCTGATTATATCGCCTAATCGAACGGCGTCGACTGCAATATTCTTCCGGCAAACCGAAGCGGCAGGCTCGCCGGCGCTCCGGCCGGGTAGCGACGGCAAGGCCGTGACTGGCCAACAGGTCAGCGGCGCCGCCCACCACGCCCGACATTCGAACATCCGATATCCGAACCCAAGGGAAGCAAAAATGCTCGCAACCATTCTGCACAAGCCCGGCGACATCCGCTGCGAGGAAATCGCCGATCCGAAGATCCTTCGTCCGACCGATGCCATCATCAAGCTGTCGGCAAGCTGCATCTGCGGTTCGGACCTGTGGCCTTATCGCGGCCTGCAGCCGGCCGACGAGCCGATGCATATGGGCCACGAATATTGCGGCATCGTCGTCGAGGTCGGCGCCGAGGTGCGCACAGTCCGCCCCGGCCAGTTCGTGGTCGGCTCGTTCTGCCTCTCCGACAACACCTGTCCGCACTGCCGCTTCGGCTTCCAGTCGTCCTGCGAGCAGCGCGAGTTCATGTCGGGGGCGCAGGCGCCCTATGCCCGCGTGCCGCTCGCAGACGGCACGCTGGTGGCGACGGCCGAGGTGCCGCCGGCCGAGCTGGTGCCGGACCTTCTGGCGGTCTCCGACGTGCTCGGCACCGGCTGGTACGCGGCCGACGCCGCCGAGGTGCGCGAGGGATCGACGGTGGTCGTCGTCGGCGACGGCGCGGTCGGCCTGATGGGCGTGCTGGCGGGGAAGGAGATGGGCGCGGCGCGCATCATCGCCATGAGCCGGCACGAGAGCCGCCAGAAGCTCGCCCGCGAGTTCGGCGCGACCGACATCGTCGCCGAGCGCGGTGAGGAGGGGATCGCACGCATCAAGGAGCTTACCAAGGGCGTCGGCGCCGACTCGGTGCTGGAATGCGTCGGCACGGGCGAATCCTTCGACCAGGCGCTGGCCTGCTCGCGCCCCGGCGGCACCATCGGCTATGTCGGCGTGCCGCATGGCGTGAGCTTCGACGGCCAGAAACTGTTCTTCGGCCAGAAGCGTATGCTGGGCGGCCCGGCGCCGGTGCGCCGCTTCCTGCCCGACCTGATGGACCGCGTGCTGAAGGGCCGGATCAAGCCCGGCAAGGTTTTCGACCTGAAACTGCCGCTGGCCGAGGTCGCGGAAGGTTACCGCGCCATGGATGAGCGCCGCGCCATCAAGGTCATACTCGAGGTCTAGACATCGATGATGGCCTCGATCGACACTTCAGCCGATCGAAGCGGGACGACTGCGGGACTGCTGCCGATCATGGCGGCGGTTTTCGCCGGGTTCTTGCTGATCGGCCTGGCGCTGCCTGTCCTGCCGCTGCACCTTCATCAGGAACTGGGTTTCGGGCCTTTCGCCGTCGGGCTGGTGACGGGCAGCCAATTCGTCGCCTCGCTGCTGTCGCGCATCGGCGCCGGAAACTATGCCGACGGGCGTGGCGGCAAGCGCGCCGTCGTCATCGGGCTGGTTGCCGCTGCCTTGGCCGGGCTCATCTATCTCGGCTCGCTGGCTTTGCTCGACCGGCCGATAGCGTCCGCGACAGCGCTTTTCGCCGGTCGGGCGGTGCTGGGCGCAGCCGAAAGTTTCATCATCACAGGCGGCGTCGCCTGGGGGCTCGCTCTTGCCGGCGGACGGAATTCCGGAAAGGTCATCGCCTGGGTGGGCACCGCGATGTTCGCCGCGCTTGCCATCGGCGCTCCGATCGGCTCCGCGCTCTATACGGCCGGCGGCTTCGCCGCGATCGCGCTCGCCACATTCGTGCTCCCCCTGGCGACGCTTCTCGCCACCCTTCCGATGCGCGGCGCCAACGCGGCCGGCGGCACGGCACGGCAGTCATGGATGAGCGTGGCGCAAGCCGTGTGGCTTCCGGGCGTAGCCGCTGCCTTCAGCAGTCTCGGCTACGGCGCCATCCTGTCCTTTGCGGCCCTGCTCTTTGCCGAACGCGGCTGGCAGCCGGTGTGGCTTCCCTTCACCGCCTATGCCGCGTCGCTGATCGTGGCACGGCTGTGTTTTGGCCACCTGCCGGACCGGCTTGGAGGCGCCCGCGTCGCCACTATTTTCGTGGTGGTCGAGGCGGCGGGCCTCTTGCTGATCTGGTTGGCGGCGGAGCCGATGCTTGCCGTTGTGGGAGCAGGCCTGGCCGGCCTCGGCTACTCGCTGGTCTATCCCGGCCTCGGCGCCGAGGCCGTCAGCCACCTTCCGTCAAGTAGCCGTGGCCTCGCCATGGGGCTCTACACGGTCTTCCTCGACCTGGCGCTCGGCTTCGGCAGCCCGGCGCTCGGTCTGGTCGCTGCATCGGCCGGATTGCAGTTCGTATTCCTCGCCGTCGCGGCGGCGGCGCTTCCCGCCTTTGCCATCGCGCTCATGCTTGGCCGCAAGGCATCCGGGGCAAGGGGGCTGTAGGACAGCGAACGCGCTACCGCTCCGACGTTTCTGCCAGCCGTCGGTCGCCGGCCCGTCTCAGTGCTCGGGAAGCACCGCCCATAGCTTTTTGGCAAAACCCCGTTTGTCGAGCTGCCACGAACTGTCGGTGACCACCGCCTTGCCGCTCGCGCATTTGTAGGAATAGACGGCGTCGTGGCCGGTCGCGAAGGCCGGCACGACGTCGGCATTCGGGTTGGTCCTGCAGAATTCGTCGGCGCCCGGATTGTCGCGCGCTGCGTTCATTTTGGTGCAGGGCAGGTTGGCGCCGACGAAGCAGGCCAGCACCTTGCCGTTCATGCAGCGATAGCTTGCCTGGGTCCGCAGCTCCTGCTCCCGCGGCGCGTTCGTGGCATCGGGAAACAGCTTTTTGAACGCCTTGAGCGTGCCGGCGTAGAGTTCGTGCGAATAGGGGCGGATCGTGTCGTCGTTCCTCACCTGACGGCACAGCTTGTAGAGATCGTCCGCGGGCGCGGCTTTGGCAGTCGCGGCGCCGGCGGCGATGAAGGCCGACAACAGCGCGAACGCAAGCAAGCCGATCGTCGAAAGGCGAAATGCAGTCATTGTGACCTCCTCGAAGTGACCGGAGCAAAACGCCCGGGAAACCGTTAGACCCGATGATACGGGTCGAAGGAAGGGCAGGGATGGCGCAACTGGTCAAAAAGCTCGAACCTCTCGCCTTCCGGTTCGCCGATGACGGGTTGGTGCCCAACCATCCGCGCTGGCCGATGCTGGTTTATCCCGGCGTGGTGGAATTGCCGGACGACGTCGATCCGGCCGCGATCTTCGAGAATGTTTTCGGCGCCAATGGCTGGGGCGACAGCTGGCGCAACGGCATCTACGGCTTCGTCCACTATCACTCGCGCATCCATGAGGTGCTGGGCATCGCGCGCGGCGCCGCCGAGGTCCGCTTCGGCGGCGACAAGGGCAAGGTGATCGAGGTCAAGGCGGGCGACGTGGCGATCCTGCCGGCCGGCACCGGCCACCAACGCCTGTCGGCCTCCGCCGATCTGCTGGTGGTCGGCGCCTACCCACCCATCGGCACATACGATCTGTGCCGCGGTCCGGAGCAGCACGCCGAGGCGTTGCGCGCCATCCCGAAGGTCGGCCGTCCCGACAAGGACCCGGTTTATGGCGGCGGCGGGCCGCTGCTGAAAGCATGGCAGGAGGGATGATCGGCTAGGAGCCGTAGCGAGGGACGCGGGCTCCGTCGCCTACGGATAGTGCTGCTTCTTCGGCGCGTAGATTGCCGGGTCGAAATCCAGTTCCTTCGGCAGCGGTTGGCTCGAGCACTGCAGATGCATCTGGCGGGCGAGCAGCCGCCGCTGCTGCTGCTCATGTTCCTTGACCGACGCCACCATCCCCATGCTGTAAGGCCCGAGCAGGACGCCGAAGCCCCAGCCGGGATGGTCCTTCTCGCGCTGCGCATAATCCGCGGCGGCGGCACGGGCCTGCTGGCATTCCGGCGACGCCCATTTCGCATCCTGCTGCGACAGCGAGGCGCCATAATCGACCGGCGAGGACACGCATCCCACCATTGCCGCACAGAGCGCGACGATCACCGCAATTCTCATCCTTGAGTCCTCGCTAATGTAGGCCGGAGAGACCATAGAATGCTTCTTCGCACAAGCGAGATGGTGGCGAAAGGCGGGGGGAAGGCCGGACTTCCGCATCGCCGTCCTTCGAGAGATTTTTTCAACGTCTCGTTCCGTTTCCAGCCGCCGTTTCGTCCTTGGCTGCGTCCGCAACGAAAAAAGGAGAGCCGCTATGGCTGGAATGGTCGTTATCTACAAGCAGCCGGCTGACGCGAAAGCGTTCGACAAGCACTATTTCGAGACGCACATACCGCTGGCCAAGAAGATCCCCGGCCTGAGGAAATACGAGGTCAGCCGCGGGCCGATCACGGTGCTGGCCGGACCGTCCGACGTCTACCTGATCGGGACGCTGCATTTCGACGATCTCGACTCAATGCAAAAAGGTTTCGCGAGCGCGGAGGGAAAGGCGGCCGGCGCGGACCGCCGCCTTTACGCACCCGACGAGTCGGGCGTTCAGATGTTCATTTTCGACAGCAGGGAGGTTTGAGCCGGTCAATCGCGACCGGCCGGCTGAGACAGCGGGGCCTGCCGCGAATGCGGATTTCAGCAGAATTTCAGAACTCTGTCGGTACGGGACGGCCAATCTCGGGCAAGCTGGACCAAGAGATGGAGCAAGCCATGTTCGACGATCAAGCCCGCTACCGCGCACGCCAGGAACTCTTCGAGATCGCTGCCGCCGGAATGGTCAACCCCGGCTATGCGACACCAGGCGCGCTTATCGAAATGCTCGAGATCGCGGCGATGGACGTGAAGGGCGACCGCGCCCCCATTCCAACGGATATCTTGACCCCGGCGAGGATAAGTAGCCGAATGGGCGACTGGATGTTGCGCAAGGGCAGGTCGCTGTTCCATGGCGGAAGCCGCATCGCAGGGAGTTTTGCAACTCGGCGCCTGCCAGCTTGACCTGGAGCGCGGCCTGCTGCTGCGCGACGGAGCGGCGGTTCCGCTGCGCTCGAAGGCGTTCAGCCTGCTTTCCTATCTGGCCCGGAACGACGGCAAGGTCGTCACCAAGTCGGACCTGATCTCCGCGGTCTGGGGCAGCATCGCCGTCACCGAGGATTCCCTCACGCAAGCAGTGCGCGACATAAGGAAGGCGCTCGACGATAGCGACCAGGCGATCCTGAAGGCCGTGCCGAAACGCGGCTACGTTCTCTCGGCACCCGGTCAAAAGGCCCCGCTGTCATCGCAACCAGTCGTCGCGGTCGTGCCGTTCGAGGATGGTCGGTCGCCCGGTGAAACGTCGGATCCTGTGATCGATGCCTTCGCGGGCGACGTGGCGGACAAGCTTGCCCGCTTCCATACTGTGACGATCCTGAACCGGGAAACGGCGATCGCCGCCTTCCGCCAGGCTCAAGGCAGTGGCCCGCCGATCGCGGTACGGCCGGACTATTTCGTGCAAGGCTCCGTCATTCGCAACCGCGACCGGTTGAAGATCAGCGCCAAGCTCGTCGACGCGCGAGCCGGAACGCTGGTCTGGGGCGAGAGCTACACGGCCGCCGGGCCGGACCTGTTCGCGGTGCAGGACGAAATCGCCTATCGTGTCGTCAACCGGCTGGTTTCGAACCTGGAGGCGGCGGCGCTGCGGCGAACCGCCGGCAAGCCGACGCAGGACCTCGCGGCCTATGAACTGGTGACACGCGCGATCGTGCGGTTTCGCGGTTATCGTCCCGAGGACAACAGCGAAGCCTTGAGCATGCTCGAGGCAGCGGTTTCACGCGATCCAGACTACGGACTCGCCCATGCTTACATGGCGCTGGTGGAACTGGCGATTGCCGACTACGGAAGCGCGCCGCAGGATATCATCGCAAGCTGCATCGAGCGCGCCTCGCTTGCCGTGGCGCTTGCGCCGGACGAGCCTCGCTGCCACCGCATCCTGGCACAGGCGCGGCTTGCCGCGCGCGACCATGAGGTGGCGCAGTACCATATGCGGCGGGCGCTCGACATCAACCCCTACGATGCCGACACGATGATGCAGATGGGCCACGTGCTGTCCTTACGCGGAAGGCCGCGCGACGGGCTGGAGTTGATGGACAGGGCAATCGCGGTAAACCCCCTCCATGCCGAATGGTATCATTGCGACCGGGCAATGGCGCTTTACGCCGCCCGCGATTATGGCGGCGCGGCGACGACCATACAGCGCTTGCCTTACGGGCCTCGGCGCTGGTCGCTGCTTGCCGCCACGCTGGCGCGCTCCGGCGACGAGGCCGGCGCCAGGGAATGCGTCTTGCACATCCGCAAATCGGACCCGGGCTTCTCGCCGATAGACCACTTGCGCTTGGGTATCGAGTTCGAAAAGCCGGAAGACAGCGATCATCTCGTCGAGGGCTTCGAAATCGCCGCCGCGATTGCCGATTGAGAGATGCCGCGGGGCTGACTCAGAACCTGCGGCTGAGATAGCGCGATCCGCCAAGCCCGAACCGCCACTCGAATTCCACCGCCTTGGTCAACCCGATCCGGCGTCCGCTCACGATCGCTGCCGTATCGGTCCGCGATGGCGCGAACTCGAACGGCAAAGCGGTCAGCGGCAGTCGATTGTGGGAGGCATCAATGCCCAATGCCTGGCAGAGCTTGCCGGGACCGGAGCAGAGCAGCCGGTCGTCATCGGTGCCGCGCCTGTCGCGCATGGCGGCGATGCCCGATTGCGGCTGGAGTGCCCGGATCAGCACCGCGCTGCCCGGCAAGCACACCGCGTTCAGGCACCAGTGCAGGCCGTAGGAACGGTAGACATAGGCGGTGCCGGGCGCGCCATACATCGGCGCGTTGCGCGGCGTCTCGCCGCGATAGGCATGCGAGGCGGGGTCGTCGGGCCGGTAGGCCTCGGTCTCGACGACGATGCCGCCGACGCCGGCGAGCGTAAGCGTGGCGCCGATCAGGTCGCGCGCCACGACAAGCGCGTCGCGGGTGAAGAAATCGGAACCGACGTCAGGCGGCATGGCGATTGATCGGATCGTTGCCAGTCGATCAGCCCAGTAAATTGCGCGCCGTGCGCATGAAGATTTTTGAGCCGATCGGGATCAGGTCGTCGGGAAAATCATAGTCGGGGTTGTGGAGCGACGGGTACTTTTCGCCCGCCCCGAGGAAGAACATCGCCGATTTGGCGCTGTGGCCGAAAATGCCGAAATCCTCCGAGGCGCGCATCGGCAGCGTTGCCTCGCTGCGCACGACCTTTTCCTCGTCGAGCGCGCGGTTGAGATGCTCCACCGCGTCCGGTGCGTTGACGCTGGCGACGAAGATTTCGTGATAATCGAAGCGCGCGCCGAGGCCATGCCTGGCGGCGATCTTTGCCGCAAGCGCTTCGGCGGCGGCGACCTGCTCGGCCATGCGCTCGTCGCGCCGGGTGCGCAGCGTTGCCCACACTTCCGCATGGCCCGGCGCGATGCCGAACACGGCTTCGCCCATCGCACAATGGGTGACGGTCACCATGCCGAAATCCTCGTCCGCGAAGGTGCCGCGCCCTAGCGCGGGCAGCGCCGGCATCAGCTCGCTCACCGCCGGCATCGGCGAGATGCCGGTTTCGGGCATCGAGGAATGCGCGGTCTTGCCCTCGAGCACGATGCGCATGCCGCGCGAGGCGCAGTTGACGGTGCCGGCCTTGAGCCGCGCCTCGCCGAACGGCACGCCCGGCAGGTTGTGCAGCGAAAAGGCGAAGTCCGGCGTGATCTCGCCAAAGCGCGGATCGGCGACGACGCCGGCCGCGCCATTGCCGGTTTCCTCCGCCGGCTGGAACATCAGCACGACCCGGCCGCGCGCCGGCCTGTCGCGCCCGAACTGCCGGCCGAGCGCGGCCAGGATCGCGGTGTGACCGTCATGACCGCACATATGCGACTTGCCCGGCACCTGGGAGCTATGCTCGACGCCCGAAAGCTCCTCGATCGGCAGCGCGTCGAGCTCGGAGCGGAACAGCACCGTCGGCCCGGCCCGGCCGCTGTCATAGACCGCCGCCACGCCATGCCCGCCCAGGCCCGTCAGCACCTTGTCCGGCCCGGTATCGGCGAGGAAGTCCACCACTTCCCTGGCGGTCTTTTCTTCCTCGTTCGAAATCTCCGGTTGCCGGTGCAGCTTACGGCGCCATTCGGTGAGTTCGATGAGGTCGCGGTTGGTGAGGGTCATGAACTGAAACTCCGGTTGGGCTTTGCCGGTCACAGAAACACGATAGGGTTTTTCTCGCGCCGTGCCATGTCGATCAATTCCTGTAGGCCATTGGCGAATTCGCGGACATATTCGTCCGAGCTGGTCTCGATGAGCTTCAATTCGCGTTCGAGCTCGCCGAAGCTCGGCTCCTCGATGACATCTCCACCATGGCTGCCGGAATAGAGCACGAGCCGCTCCAAAGCGGACGCCTCACCGAGATATTCTCCAATTGTTATGCTCAGCGCTCCGATGTGGGAGATGTTCCCAAATCGCCTGCTGTACGCCACCACTTCGTCCAAGCGGAGTTCCACGCCCTCGGGATGGATGACCTCGCATTCGCCCGTCATCGGCTCGCGCTGAAATCGATAGTCGGGGAATTCCCGTTCCATCGCCGAGACACTTTTGAAAACCGCTGCGTCGAGACCCATGCCGCTCCTCCCGCCGAGCCGGAACCATCCTTGGATTCGACACCGTTGGAGGGTCAAACCTGATGCGAGCTGAGCCGAACCTCCGGGCGGTTGCAGGAGGCAGTCGCTGCCTATCGGGCCGAGGAGCGGCCGCCGCTGACTGGGCGAAAGCGGCGCCGAGACTGGCTTCCTTCATCCGGCAACTCGACGACGGTCCAGGAAACGCGATAGGTTTTCCGTCCGCAATTGCGTTAAAACAAAGAGATCGAACGGAGTTTCGCGAGCGGTGAAACGCCCGCAAGCTGACTTCGAACCGGGGGAAGCAGATGAGCGATGCGGAAGAACAGCTCGATCTGACGGAGATCGGCGCCATCCGCGCCCTGTTGGCGTCGAGGCCGCGTCCGGTGGGCTGGGACGAACGGCGGGCGCGGCTCGACGAGGTCGGCTCGTCGTGGCCGGTTGCTGGCGATATACGATGCGAGGCGGTGGCCTTCGACGGCCTCGCCGCGGAGTGGTCCCTGGCGCCTGGAAGCGACGGCGACAAGGTGCTGCTCTTCTTCCACGGTGGCGGCTACTGCTCCGGCTCGGTCAAGAGCCATCGCCGCATGGTGACCGAGGCCGGCCGTGCGATGGGAATGCGCACGCTGGCGATCGACTATCGACGCGCGCCGGAACATCCATTTCCCGCGCAGCATGAAGACGCGCTCGCGGCATGGCGCTTCCTTGCCAGGCAAGGCGTCGCGCCGGATCGCATCGTGGTCGGCGGAGACAGCGCGGGCGGCAATCTCAGCCTGTCGCTGGTCGGCCGGTTGCGCGCGGCGGGCGAGCGGCTGCCGTACTGTCTTTGGCTGGTCTCGCCCTGGACCGACCTCTCGATGTCCGGCGCTACCCTGGCGACCAAGGACGGCGTCGACCCCATCATTCACGGCGCCTATCTGGAGGAACTGGCGGGCGCCTATGTTCCCCGTGACGTTGAACGGCGTGATCCGCTGATCTCGCCCTTGTTTGCCGATCTGAGGGGTTTTCCCCCAATGCTGATCCAGGTCGGCTCGGCCGAGACGCTACTATCGGATGCGACGCGGCTCGCCGAGGCCGCCGGCGCGGCCGACGTCAAGCTTCGCCTCGAGATCTGGCCGCATATGATCCACGCCTGGCCGGTCTGGAATGCGCAATTGGACGCCGGTCGCCGCGCGCTTGCGAGCGCCGGCAACTTCGTCCGCGACCAACTGTAGCCCGGATGGCGGCGCCCTCGACCGACTGGTCTTTGTCGAAACAGGGTGGCTCGCTTCGGCGCTGCGGAAACTCCGAATTGAGTGCCTACCGCCCTTTCTTCACCTGCGGCAGGTCGCGGCTGATCGGGCGGAAGCCGACGCCGTAATACAGGGCGCGGGCGGCCGGATGCGCCGGGGCGCCGCGGCAGGCGACCAGCATGCGCGCAGCACCAGCCGCTTTGGCCAGATGCATGCCGTGCAGTTGCAGGGCGGTGCCCAGGCCGCGCCGGCGAAAATCGCGGTGCGTGCCGACCGGCTCGAATTCTGCCGTTCGCGTTTTCTCGTCCAACCAGATGATCGCGGTCGCGGCCAGCGTGCCGTCGGGCGCGGCGATCAGCACATTGAGGTCCGGCCGGTACGGCCAGGTCCGTCGCACGCGCTCGAACGCCGTCTCGTTGAAACGCGAGCGATCCCAGGCGTCGCGATGCGCCTTGACCGCGTCGGCCGTCGAGACATCCGCAGCCGTCAGGAAGCGAAACCCCTCCGGCAACTGCGGGCTCGGCACATCGGTCAATTCCCTTGTGTTGAACTGCACCCAGGAGCCGTCATCCCCGCCAGCTTCTGCATCGAAGGCATAACCATTCGCGGCGGCGATCGCCTGCGCCTCGACGTCCGCCGATTGCAGCGTCAGCAGCCGGTCGGCACCGTTCGCCACGTCGTCATACCAGTGGAGGATTTCGCCGAGCAGCGCCGCGCGCTCCGGATGCGTCTGCCAGGTCAGATTGGCGGTCTCGGCTTCGAGCGTCGTGCCGTCGCCGCGCGGCACCCGATAGGGCAGGCAGGCCCAGCCCCACGCCGCCAGCCGCCCATCGACGAACCACAGCCGGTGCCGCCAGAATGGGCCGAGCGCATCGAAATCCTTGGCCCAGACCCAGGCCAGCTCGCCGACGGTCGCGTCGCCGTTGAGCAATTCCGGCTGCAGCGCCGTCACTTCCTGGGCGAGGCCCTGCATCAGCCTGAGCTCGGTCGGACCAAGGGGTTCGATGTTCATCCGCCTGTTTTGGCAGCCCCGCCACCGATCTCACAGCAAAAACGTCTGCCGGTCGCGCAATGTCGAGGTGATGGCGGCGATGCCCGTCTCGATCTCGCGTTTGTTGGCCAGGATCGCTTCGCCCGCCACGCCCTCGACCAGCGAGCGCAGCAGCTCCGCCTGGCCGACGAGCACCGCGTCCTTTTCGGCGAGCGTGGCCAGCGTCGCCGCTTCCAGCCGGTAACGCTGCGTCATGCGATCGTTCTCCGGCACCGGCTGGTGGCGGATCAGACCTTCGAGCCCGCCCACCTCGCGTCCCAGCCGCTCCAGCGCCTGGGCGTTGGCGACGACGGCCGGATCGGGGAACGGATTGGCGCGCGTCGGCGTCGGGATGTTCTCGCGCCGGTAAGCACTCTCGGCCTCGTCGATCGCTCCTCGAGCCCGGCCGAGCAGCGAGCATGCCATCTGGCGCACCCGCTGGTCGTCCGCCCTGAGCTGGTTTTCCTGTCGGTAGAAATTGTAGCCATAGCCGTAGAACAGGTTGATCCCGACCTGCGCGAGCGGCCCTGCCTCGTAGAAGCGGCTCATCGCGTCGCGCCCACTTCGTCGCCGAGCGGGTAGAAGCCCGTCGGCTGGCCGCCGATCTGGAAGGGCACGCCGGCCGCCGCGTTGGGCGCCGAGACCAGGCCTTTGTCGGCCATGCGCAGCGCCAGGTAATAGCGCACCGCCTCGATGGGGGTGAGCCCGATCGCCTGCAGCGAGATCAATTCGCGCATGCGCTCGTCGCGCGGCATGATCAGAACCTTGAGGTCGTTGAGCATGATGCCGTAGACTTTCAGGAAGTCGGTGAGGTGCGCCTTCACCGCCTCGCGCACGTCGCTGATCCGCTCGTTGACGTTCTCCATCTTGGTGATCTGGATGATCTGGTTGATTGCCTGCTCGATGGCCGGCCCTGCATAGTCGGCGATCTCCTTGGTGTCGATCACAGCACCGGCGAACGGCATGTGGGTGATGAGATCGAGCGCTTCTTCCTTGCTGTCGATGTGGATGTAGTAGTCCACCACATAGGACATCTCCGCCATCTCGGCGCTGGTCGCCACGCCCTCGTTGCGCACCAAAAGCTTGGAGCGGTTGATGTATATGACCTCGTAGACCCAGGGCGAGGAGCCGCCAAAGAAGCCTTGCACGACCGAGCCGACCAGCGGCTTGTCCGGCGTCTGCAGCGCGTATTGCCCGGTCTCATAGACGTTGAGCACCGCGCCGCGCGACTTCAGGATGCAGAAATGGTTGCTCTCCACCGTCAGCAGCGAGCCCGAGACGATGCTCTCGTCGACGATCTTCATCGCCACGGTCCTGGTGCCGAGCGCGTCCGTGCCGTCGCGCTGTAACGACGTGATGACCTGTCTGGTGATTGCCATTTTCTTTCCCTCGCTGGTTGGAGGCGCGCCCCGCGCGAGCCTCATGGATTTACGATGTTAAAACAAAGAGTTGTAGCGGATAGGCGATTCAAGATGAGAGCCGTGCTAACGCGGCGAGCAGAGGCCCTTGCCCCTGAAGGATTGTTCGAGCCGGGCGGTGCGATCGGTGCGCTGCCGGAAGCCCCCGTCGCCGTCTAGCAGATATTTGGCGCGCTGCTTGCCCTGCTGCTGTGCGGTCGTTTTCTTTGCCGCCTGCTTGGCCTGCCGGATCGGCTTGATGACATCGGCGGCTCTCCGCTCGATCTCGCCGGCGACGCCGGACTGCTGCAGGGCATGGCTGACGGCCTGGCCCAGCAACTCCCGCCCGGTTTCACCCAGAAGGCCTTTCTCGCCGAGCAAGCCTGCCTCGCCCAGAAAACCCTTCTCGCCGAGGAAGCTGGACACCGCCTTGGCGACATCGGCGATCTCGTCGCCGTCCGCGTCCTCGTTGGACCGCCGCGAAGCGGCTTGGCCGCCTTCTGGTCGAATGTCTTTCGCCCCGCCCTGGAGCTTGGCGAACCACCGCCAGGCCACGAAGGCGAGGGCGAGGAAAAACAGCAGATGCGACATGCGAAAACCCCGTTCAAATCGAAGGACAAGGCAAACAACAACCACTCACGGAACCCGGGCATCCCGGTTTCGCGTCGTCGCGGAAAACCGTTTCGAACGGCCCCGCTCAGTAGTCCGTGTTGATTGCCGTGCTTGAAGATGCCGGAACGTGCCGCCAGCGGCGGATCAAGGCCTGTTCCGGACTGTTCGTCCCCCCTCCATCCGTTGCCTCATCGAAAAAGACGCTTCTTCCCGGACGGGGCTGTCCGGGACCTGTGGATGGCATGCTCAATCGTTGATAAGCGAAGACTGAATTGCCGGCCATACACATTATCGCGAGCTATTCTCGGTAAGGCGCCGCTGGCTCTCCGCGATGGCGGGGCACGCCTTGTTACGCCGCGGAAATATACCCTAACCGTTGGAATCCTTAACACGATTTTCATCCCGCTCGCCTAACCACGTTCATCATGGCGAAGCATGACGAGCGGCTGGTTGCAAGTCCCTCTTCCGGGGGACAGAGCGAAGCCGTCGAAGCCGGCATCCTGCGCGACCAACTTGGCGATCTGAGCAAGGGCGTCTTCGTCTCGATGCCGGTCGGCACGGTGCTCTCGGCCTTGGTCCTGATGGTGCAGCTGATCTCCGGCGGCGGCCTTGCCGCGGTGCTGTGGTTCGTCGCGATCGCCCTGATCAACGGCGCGCGCCTGGTGCTGGCCATCGCCCAGTCGGGCGCGGCCGACGACAGGCCGGAGGCGGTCCGCGCCCGGCTGTCCGTCTATGGCCTGCTGGCGCTGGCATCGGGCGTCGCCTGGTCGTTTCTGGCGCTGCTCAGCGACGGATACACCACGGCCGAGGCGCCGCTGTACCTGATCGTGCTGGCCGGCGCCGCGGCCGGCTCGGTCACCTACTGCACCTCCTACGCGCCGGCTTCGATCAACTTCGTCACGCTGCCGCTGCTTGCCGCCGCCGGCTGCGTGCTGGCGAATGGCGGCGTTGCCAACTATGTGCTGGCCTTCACCATCGCCATGTTCCTGGGCGGCATGGTGAGAGGCGCGCTGCTCGGACAATCCCGCTTCCAGGAGACCAGCCGTCTCAAATACGAGGCGCGCGAATTCGCCGCCGAGATGGAGCGCAACTCGCGGCGCGACCCGCTGACCAATCTGCTCAACCGCTACGGGCTGGAGCAGGCGATCCGCGAGCTCGGCCAATCCGACGGCCCGTTCGTGGCCATGCTGATCGACCTCGACGGCTTCAAATCCGTCAACGACACCTATGGCCACACCATCGGCGACGATCTGCTGGTCAAGGTGGCGCGCCGGATCGAGGAGCACGCCCCGCAAGGCGCGACCATCGCGCGCATCGGCGGCGACGAGTTCGTGCTGCTGTTCTCCGCCAAAGAATCCAGCCAGCAGGCCGGCACGCTTGCCTGCGCCATCATCGCGGCGATCGCCAATCCGGATCCGGATTTGAATTCGGTGCGCGTCGGCGCCTCGATCGGCATCTATCAGGCGGAAAAGCCGCGCCTGACCGAGATGCTGCTCAAGGCGGATTTCGCGCTCTATGCCGCCAAGCGCGGCGGCAGGAACGAATATTGCCTGTTCGATGCGGGTCTCGATGCCGCGCTGGAGCGCAAGAACTGCATCGAGCGCGATCTGCGTGGGGCTATTGAAGACGGCGCGCTCTGCTCCTGGTTCCAGCCGCTGGTGCGGCTCGACACCAGCGCGGTCGTCGGCTTCGAGGCGCTGCTGCGCTGGCATCATGACGTCCATGGCGCCATCTCGCCGCCCGAGATCGTCACCGCCGCGCGCGAGACCGGCCTGCTTTCGCTCCTGACCGAGACGGTGTTCTTGAATTGCTGCGCCATGATCGCTGAGCTGGTGCGGCAGGGGCGCCCGGATGTGCGCGTCGCGATGAACCTGTCGCCGCGCGAGCTCGAGGCCGGCAATGTCGACGACATGATCCTCGACGGGCTGAAGGCGGAGGACGTGCCGGCCGCCATGCTCGAGATCGAGATCACCGAGGAGGCGCCGGTCGACCGCGCCCGCGTCGACGAGAAGGTCGGGCGCCTGGCGGATGCCGGCATATCGATCGTCCTCGACGATTTCGGCACCGGCTTCTCGACGCTGGTGTCGCTGAAGGACAGCCGCATCCGCAAGATCAAGATCGACAAGGATTTCGTGCGCGACCTGGCGAAATCGGTGGAGGACCAGGCGCTTGTCGAGGCGGTGATCGGCCTTGGCCGCACACTGGGCATCGAGGTGATGGCCGAGGGCGTCGAGACCGACGCCGATCGCATGATCCTGCGCTCTCTGGGCTGCATGATCGCGCAGGGCTATCTGTTTTCGCCGGCCCTGCCGATGCGCGATGCGCTCGCCTTCGACCCGACCGGCGCCGAGGTCGTTTTCGAGCCGCTGCGCAGTCCTCGCAGCGGCAGCGCCGCCTGACGGGGAGCCGCGAAAGGGCAGGGTAGCGGCACAGGGGCACCCCGGGGGCAATCGCATGGCAGCGCTGCCCCCGCTCCGTCTCGGCGCTGCGCGCCGAGCCACCTCTCCCCCATTTCATGGGCGCGAGGAAACGCCAATCGCCAAGCGCGCGGCCTCAAAAGCTTGGGTTCCTCGCCCCCACGAATGTGGGGGAGCGGTGGCTCGGCGAAGCCGAGACGGAGAGGGGAGCGCCCTATACGATTGCCTCGGACGGCACTTCCATGAAACCTTTTGATTTTTGGGCCGTTGTCGCGCGATGCCCCCGGCCAAGCGCAAACCGAAACCGGACGACAGTGCCATTGAGCGCGGTGAAAGCAAGCCGCGCCCGGCGACGTCGCGCCACGATACCTCGCACCAGTTGAAGCCGCGCCAGTCGAAACCGCGCGGCGCTCCGAAGCCGCGCTTGGATAAGGCGGCGGAAGACAAACCGGAAGACAGGCTGAAAGAAGGCAAGGCGCGGCACGGCAAGCCGTCGGCCGGCGAGAAGCCATCCGGGAAAAAAACACCCGCCGACGCCGCGCCCGAGGCCATCGGCCATGCCGGGTCGCCGCCGCCGGAGGAGGCGGAGCCCAGTCCGCGGCTGTCACCGGAGGAGGCCGAGCGGGCGCGCAAGAAATATCTGCTCAGGCGCTTCTGGATCAGCGGACGCGGCTATTGGGGGCTGCGCGGCGACAGGCTCGCCTGGCCGCTGTCGGTCGGGCTACTCGTGCTCATCTGCGTCAATGTCGGCTTTCAATACGGCATCAACCGTTGGAACCGCGCCATCTTCGACGCCATCGAGCAGCGCGACGCGGGTACCGTCTACTGGCTGAGCGCCATCTTCCTGCCGCTGGTCGCCGGCAGCATCAGCCTGGTCGTCGCGCAGGTCTATCTGCGCATGACCATGCAGCGGCGCTGGCGCTCCTGGCTGACCACGGCGGTCATCCAGCGCTGGCTGGCCAGCGGCCGCTACTACCAGCTCAACCTCGTCAAGGGCGACCACGCCAACCCCGAGGCGCGCCTGACCGAGGATCTCAGGATCGCTACGGAATCGCCGGTCGATTTCGTCGCCGGCGTGCTCAACGCCTTCCTGGCTGCCTCGACCTTCATCGTCGTCTTGTGGACCATCGGCGGCGCGCTGAGTTTTACGCTGGGCGGCCACGCCATCACCGTGCCCGGCTTCCTCGTCGTCACCGCCGTCATCTATGCCGCGATCACCTCGACCTCGATGTTCTTCATCGGCCGCCATTTCGTCGAGCTTTCCGAGGAGAAGAACCAGACCGAAGCCGAGTTCCGCTACGTGCTGACGCGCGTGCGTGAAAACGGCGAGAGCATCGCGCTGCTGGGCGGCGAGGAGGAGGAGAATGCCGGCATCGACCGCTCCTTCGCCGCCGTGCTCGGCCGCTGGGCGCGGCTCACCGGCCAGCACATGCGTACAGCACTGGTCTCGCAGGGCTCCAGCCTGTTCGCGCCGGTCGTGCCGGTGCTTTTGTGCGCGCCAAAATTCCTCGACGGCTCGATGAGCCTTGGCCAGGTGATGCAGGCGGCCTCCGCCTTCGCCATCGTGCAGGGCGCCTTCGGCTGGCTGGTCGACAATTATCCACGTCTCGCCGACTGGAACGCCTCGGCGCGCCGCATCGCCTCGCTGATGATGTCGCTCGACGGGCTGGAGCGCGCCGAGACGAGCGACACGCTCGGCCGCATCCAGCGCGGCGAGACCAAGGGCGGCGCCATGCTGGCGCTCGACGAGCTCTCGGTGACGCTCGATGACGGCACCTCGGTGGTCAAGGAAACCGAGGTCGAGATTCAGCCCGGCGAGCGCGTGCTGGTCTCGGGCGAGTCCGGCTCCGGCAAGTCGACGCTGGTGCGCGCCATCGCGGGGCTGTGGCCCTGGGGCAGCGGCAGCGTCGATTTCCATCCCGGCAAGCGGCTCTTCATGCTGCCGCAGCGCCCCTATATCCCGTCGGGCACGCTGCGCCGCGCCACCGCCTATCCCGCCGCCGCCGACAACTGGAAGAAGCCCGAGATCGCCGCTGCCCTCGACAAGGTCGGCCTCGGTTACCTGAAGGACCGGCTGGAGGAGGAGGCGCCCTGGGACCAGACGCTGTCGGGCGGCGAAAGGCAGCGCCTGGCCTTCGCCCGCCTTCTGCTGCATGCGCCCGACATCGTCGTGCTCGACGAAGCGACCTCGGCGCTCGACGAGAAGAGCCAGGACAAGATGATGCAGACGGTGATCCGAGAACTGCCCAAGGTCACCATCGTCAGCGTCGCGCACCGCGCCGAGCTGGAAGCGTTCCACACGCGCAAGATCACGCTGGAGCGGCGCCAGGGCGGGGCGCGGCTGGTCAGCGACATCGATCTCGTGCCGCGCAAGAAACGCGGCATGCTGCAGCGCGCGCTGTGGGGGAGCGGCGCGAATGGCAATAAGGGGTAGGACGGCGCTCCGAGATTGTGCGCAATCGCTTAGGGCGCTCCCCCGCTCCGTCTCGGCGCTGCGCACCGAGCCACCTCTCCCCCACCTTCGGCGGGGGCGAGGAAACGCCAATCGCCGAGGGCGCGGCCTTGGAAAGCCTGGGTTCCTCGCCCCCACAAAGTGGGGGAGAGGTGGCTCGGCGAAGCCGAGACGGAGAGGGGGCAGCGCCGGCGTCCGCGATGTTGCACCCACCTTTGTGCCAACCGACAATTGACGCTTACACCCCCCAGTCTGTAATCGCCACAGGAGGACGCCATGGAAAAGATCATCCTCGACTGCGATCCGGGGCACGACGACGCCATCGCCATCCTGCTGGCGGCCGGCAATCCGAACATCGACCTGCTCGGCATCACCACGGTTTCGGGCAACCACAATGTCGACAACACCACGCGCAACGCGCTGGCCACCTGCACCGCCTATGGCATCGAGGTGCCGGTGGCGAAGGGCTCGCCCGGGCCGTTGATCATCGACCAGGTGCTGGCCGTCGAGATCCATGGCGAGACCGGGCTCGACGGCCCCGAATTGCCGCCGGCCTCGTTCGAGCTCGACCGGCGCCATGCCGTCGATTTCATCATCGACACGGTCATGGCGCATGAGCCGAAGACCGTCACGCTGGTGCCCGTCGGCCCCTACACCAACATCGCACTCGCCGTCCGCAAGGACCCGCGCATCGTCGAGCGGGTGAAGAAGGTCGTCGCCATGGGCGGCAGCTATACGCGCGGCAACATCACGCCCGCGGCCGAGTTCAACATCTATGGCGACCCGGAGGCTGCCGACGTGGTGTTCCGCGCCGATTGGGACGTCACCATGGTCGGGCTCGACCTCACGCACCAGGCTCTGGCCACGAGGGACCTGCAGGACAGGGTGCGCGCCGTCGGCGGGCCGATCGCCAAGTTCGTCCTCGACATCTGGGAGTTCATCGCCACCACGCATGGCGGCCTGCTGCAGATCGAGTATCCGGCCGTGCACGACGCCTGCTGCGTCGCGGCCATGATCGACGGGAGCGTCTTGACCACCGAGAAGGCCGACATCCGCGTCGAGACCGCTGGACGCTGGACCAAGGGCATGACGGTCTGCAATTTCGAGAAGATGGGCGGCATGCATCATTTCGGCGGCACGGCGAGCGAGCAGGTGAATTTTCGCCACAGCGTGGCGATGAAGCTCGACCACCAAAAATTCTGCGACCTGATCGTCGACGCGCTGGAGCGGCTGACCCGGCGGAAGGCGTGAGCCGCTTCGGCCCTGGCCTCGCCCGTTTCGAACGCCTCGCTTCGATGGCCGGCTTGTGGCAAGGAACGGCCGGAATATATTAGAATTTTCTTGAGTTGCCGGCGGAAGCAGGGAGCGGCTTTCGCCCGGCATGGCGCAGGCAGGGAACTCGGGCGCATTGGCGCCGTTGGTGCAGCATGCGCGCGAAGGGGGTATGGTGAAGGGGGTTGCGGTCCTGACCGAGGCAAGGAGCGGTTCGAGCTGGCTCGGCAGCCTGACGAATGCCTCGGGCGTCATGGGCCAGACGAAGGAATGGCTGAAACCGCTCTTTCTGAAGCCCGAGCCGCGCGGCTATGAGGCGCTCGAGCAAGCGGTGCTGCGCCAGGCTTCGACCGAAAACGGCCGCTTCGCCATAAAAGTGTTTCCGCGCCAGCTCGCCTGGTCGAAGGGCAGATGGGGCAGGGATTTCCTGTTCGAGATGCGCAGGCGGCACGATCTGGCCTTCATCACGCTCGAACGCCGCGACCGGCTCCGCCAGGCCATTTCCTTCTACCGCGCCGGCGTCTCGAATTCATGGACGAGCTGGGACAAGGGCAGGGATGTCGCGGTCCCTTACAGCTTCGCCGGCATCAGCCGCGCCTTCTTCCAGATCGAGCAGAGCTATGCCTTTCGGCGAGCCTATCTCGACTTTTCGCAATTGCCCTCCCGGCATTTCGTCTACGAGGATCTGCTGGCCGATCCGCAGCCCTATATCGAGGCCGTCGCCGGGCTGCTCGACGTTGGCGTGCCTGCAAGCCTGCCGGTTTCCCGCTTCGTGGTGCAGCGCGACGACATCACCGAGGATTGGGTCGCGCGCTTCCGTCAGGCCAGCGCGGAGAGGGGCGCCATCGAGGCGATCGAGGAGCAGCCGGTGCCGCGCACGCTGCAGAACTTCGCCCGCATCGCCCTGAAGCGGCCGCTGAACCGAAGGCAATTCTGACGCGCCCGCGGCAGGTGCAGACAAGCCGGCCGCGCCTGCGCTAGTCTCCTGCCGGGGCAGGGAAAATCATCGAAGGGGAGCATCGCGATGAACGAAGCCAAGTCGCAGGATCCGAGGCCGGTCGCGGAAATCGCCAGCTATCATGCCCACATCTATTACGGCGATCCGGGCGAGCGGCGGCATGCCGAATGGCTGCGCCTGCGCATCGCCGAGCGTTTCCGTGTGCGCCTGGGCAGCTGGCGCGACGAGCCGGTCGGCCCGCATGAGCAGGCCATGTACCAGGTCTCCTTCGCCACCCAAATTTTCGCCACGCTGGTTCCCTGGCTGATGCTGAACCATGGCGGCTTGAGCATCCTCATCCACCCCAACACCACGAACCCCAAACGCGACCACCTGATCGACCCGGTCTGGATCGGCCGCGCGCTCGGCGTGCATGGCGAGGTGCTCGGCGAGGAGGACGAGGCGGAGGAGGCGCTGGAGGTGAATACCGAGCCGACGCTGGAGGCTTAGAGCAATTCCAGGAAAGTGCGCAGCGGTTAGGCTCGGCGACGGCCGTAGCCTTCCGTCCGGAATCGCGTCAAAACAACGAGATAGAGCGGTCCGCCGTTTCCGTGAAACGGCGAACCGCCCTAGTAGCGCCGTTCGTTTGAGACCAGCCCCTGCTGCAAGCGTCCCGAAAATTGCCGAGACGGTTGCGAGGATCTCGCCGTCTCGGAGATCCGGAATTGCTCGACCTCGGCGCCCGCGGAGACGACTTCGTCGAGAACGATGGGCTTCGCGAAGTAATAGCCCTGAGCGAGCTCGACACGGGTCGTGGCCTGCAGAAAAGCCACCTCCTCGAAACTTTCCACCCCCTCGACGACGATTGTCATGCCCAGGGAATGACCGAGAGCCTCGATCGCTTTCAGGATGCTCTGGTTGCGCGGCCGGCGGTGCAGCTTGGTGATGAACGACCTGTCGATCTTGACCTCGTCGGCGGTGATGTCCGCCAGAACCGACAAGGACGAGAAGCCGACTCCGAAGTCGTCGATCGAGATCTTGGCTCCGATTGCCCGGATCATCGGCAGGATGCACTCCTGGAACTCGTTGCGCGACAGCAACGTTTCCTCCGTGATCTCGACGATGAAACGGCTGGCGAACCCTGTCTCTTCGATCGCGTCCACGAACGACCGCATGAACTGCCTGTCGCCGGCCTGCTTGGCCGCGACGTTGATGCTGATCGTCGACGTCGGTCCGAACATCTCGTTGAGGCGGTCGATCGAAGCGACCGTTTCCGCCAGGATCAGATGCGTCAGCTCATCGATCAATCCAAGCTCGACGGCCAGGCCGAGGAAGTCGCCGGGCGGCTGAATGGCGCCTTCCTCGTCGCGCCAACGCATCAGCACCTCGACACCCATGGTCTCCCCGGAGCGGAGGTTGACCTTGGGTTGGTAGGCGCAACACACCCGCTTGTCGCGGATGGCCAGGCGGATGCGCTGTTCGAGCCGACTGCGCTTGTCCACGACACGCTGGATGGATTCATCGAAAAAGCGGACGGTGCCCTTGCAAATGGTCTTGCCGTCATACATCGCGCGATCGGCGTTATCGCGCAGGACGTCATAGGCGCGGCCATGATCCGGGAACAGGCTGACGCCGAAGGACGCCGAGACCAGGATCTCATAACCGTCGATGAAGAAAGGTTCCTTCAGCCGCTCGCTCATCCAGACCAGATCGCGCTCCAGCTCGAGCCTGTCGTGCACGGGCGAGACGAGCAGGACGAACTCGTCGCCGCTCAGGCGCGCCAGCATGTCCGAGCGCCGCAGGCCGGCGCTGAGCCGTTCCGCGATCTTGACGAGCAGCCGATCGCCAACCCCGTGGCCGTAGTAGTCGTTGATGCTCTTGAAGCCGTCCACGTCGATGAACGCCAGCGCGAAGGTCCCGTTGGCGTCGGCAATGAGACCGCTCAGGCTCCGTTCGAGCAGGCTTCGATTGGGCAGCCCGGTCAGATCGTCGAAATAGGCGCTGCGTATCAGCTCGTCCTCGCGCGATTCCCATTCGCTTTCGTCGAGGGAGATGGACAGGGCGTAGGCCCTGCCATTGACGTCGATGTCGAAACGGCGCGTGCGGAAACTGTCGCTGTTTTTCGCCGGCGAGCAGAAAACGGTGTTCCCGTCCGCGGCGACGATGGTGAGGCCGAGCGGAGCCGCGGCCAGGATAATCGACAGATCGCCGTGGTCCCGCTGGGCCGTCGGCTCTTTGCTCGTCGGATCAGATGGTGTGCCCATTGCAGAGGCCGCGTCAGCGTTTGAGAATCGAATAGCGGGCCGGGTCGAGCGGGACCCGGTCCCTTTGAGGCAGCCGCTCGCTGGCGATCGCTTCCAGTCCCCGCTCCACGGCGTCGGTATCGAACTCCGGACCGCCGGCTTCGCGCGGGCCGCCCTTTTGCGGACCCGGCTGCGCGGTCGTCGCCTTGCGCCAGCGTTCGATCGTGCGGCGCACGAGCTCGGGGCGCGACAGGTTCGCTTGCTTCATTTCGTCCCCGTCCACCTGCTCGCTGCGCGGGACGAGATGGGCCGGCAATGTCCGGAAGGAAAGCCGGGCGGGCAGAGGCATGCCTTCGCCGATGCCGATGAGCTCGCCGGTGCCCAGCGAGGGAACGAAGGAAAGCAGGTTGGCGGCCGCGTCCGGCAGGGCCGACCTCAGCAGCAGCTGGTCTTCGTCATTGGCCATCCGCATCACGAAAAGGGTGCTGCATTGCGAGATGATCGTCGGGTCCAGCTCCGCGGGGCGCTGCGTCGCGAGACCCAGATAGACGCCGTACTTCCGCCCCTCCTTGGCGATGCGCGACAGCGCGCGCCGGGCCGGGGCGAAGCCGACCGTCCGATCCGACGCGGCGTAGCGGTGCGCTTCCTCGCAGGCGATCAGGATCGGCGCGGCGCCTTCGCTCCAAAGGCCGAATTCGAACGCGAGACGGCAGACGGCGCATACGACCGCGTCGAGGACCTCGCCGGGCAGGCTGGCGAGCGTGAGCACGGTGATGCCGTGCTCGTCCGATTCCAGCTGGAAGAGCTGGTCGAGCACCGCGGCCATCTTGTCGCCGGCGACATTCGAGCTCTCGAACATGAATGCGTAGCGCGGATCGTTCTTCAGCGCCTCGATCCGCATCATCAGGCGGTGATGGACCATGCGGGTCGAACGGTTCTCGAGCTTGCCCATGCGCTCGTCGATGAGCCAAAGCAGGTCCTGGACCTGGTAGGGCGACGGCGTGTCGACCGTGAAGCCCATATGGCGCGGCCCCTTGCGCGCCAGCGCGGCGCGCTCGCCGCCCTGCTGCAGCGCCATGTAGGTGGCCTTGGCGACCGGGATCAGCTCGGCGAGGATTTCGACTTCCTCGGCGACCGGCGGCCGGCCGGCGAAGATGACGTCGATCATTTCCTCGAAGCTGAACAGCCAGAAGGGCAGCCTGAGGTTGCTCAGGCCGAAGACATGCGCCTTCTGCCCGAAGCTGTGTCCGTATTCGCCATGGATATCGAGCAGCAGGATCCGCACGTCCGGCCGTGCGCGCATGACTTCGTTGAGAATGATGGCGACGCCGCTGGATTTGCCGACGCCGGTGGACCCCAGCACCGCGAAGTGTTTCGACAGCATGCTGTCGACGTCCACGCAGGCGGCGATCGAGGGGTCCTGCTGCAGGTGGCCGATCTCGATCGAGTTGCTGGTCGACTTGGAATAGATGAGCTTCAGGTCCTCGCGGCTGACCATCACGGCTTCGTCGCCGATCGCCGGGTACTCCCGCACGCCGCGCCGGAACCACGACGAGCCGCCGCCGCGGCATATCTCACCCATCAGGTCGACGCGCGCCAGCGCCTTGTAACCCGATCCCGCGCCGCCGGGGGCGGCCTCCACCTCCGTGATCATGCCCAGCACGACATCGTCGCGGATACGGATCGCGATGAATTTGCCGACCGTCGCGCGGTGGTCTTCCGACATCTGCGAGCTCAGCACTCCCACTGTCGCCTGGGATCCGCAGCAGGACAGGACCTGCCCGAAGGTCACCGGGCGGCCGGGCGGCGGATAGGACGGTTGTTCGGACACTTGGGACATTGGACTACGATGCTCTGGTCGACTGGGTTGAAAGACCGAAGGCGGCCTCGTTCCGCCGGGAAGTCCGCGCGGCGCATCGTCGGCGATGGCCGCTCGCAGGACGGCGACCGATCGCGCCGGGACGTTGCGGCGCTCGAAATCCCCTGCCGCCGGCCGGCCGATGGGGGCTGGCTTCAAGTCTTGCCGAAAGGGGAAAGAATTCCATGGTGGGTCGTTTCTTGCCTCGGGTCCGGTATTTATTAGTTCAACCTAATTCGAAAATTATTAAGCGATGCACGCATGAGGGGTGTTCCTGCCTGCGTGGTTAAGCAATCGTCATTCGCGCGCATCCGAGTTTCAACATCGGGCGCCGTGGGCCGATCGCCGCGCAACGCCGCCAACCCCAGTGCGACCATCTGATCGACCCGGTCTGGATCGGTCGGGCGCTCCGCGTGCATGGCGAGGTGCTGGGCGAAGAGGACGAGGCGGAAGAGGCGCTGGAGGTGAATACCGAGCCGACGCTGGAGGCGTGAGCGGGTGCTTCAGGTGGCCGGCGCCTGTTGCCAGTTGCCCGATGTATCGACGTCGGCCCGGCGAACCGGAGTCCGCCGCAGCATTCAGCCTAGCTAAATTAGCGACACCGCGACATGGCGCGATCGGATAAGCGGCGATTGGCGTTTCCTCGCCCCCCACGAATGTGGCTACGCTATGCACACATCTTCTGTGACTGGCGTGACTGATCGGCCGAGGCTTGATTGCCACGTGGTTCCCCCAATCCGTCGCTGCTTCGCAGCGCCACCTTTCCCCCTTCCGGACCCTCCGGAGGGAAAGGAAGGGAGCGTCGCTGGACGAGTGTTGACGCCAAAAAGGCTTAGCGCCTTCCTCTACCCCGTCGATCGGGGGAGAGGTGGCTCGGCGAAGCCGAGACGGAGTGGGGGTCGACCAGCGCTACATTGGACAATAAATGCATGGCTCGGCGCGCAGCGCCGGGACGGAGAGGGGGCAGCGCCGCCCTCTGCGATTATCCGCCCCTCAAGCTGGCGCCATCTCCTCGACCCGCTCCAGCCTTGCCGCCTCGTCGACCACGACATTGCCGAGCGGCGCCGACAGCGTCCAGCGCACGAAGCCGGGCTGGCGCTCCAGCGAGGCGCTGCCGGAGAGGCTGGTGGGCACGACGCGCTGCAGCACCACGCTGCCGAAGCCGAGCCGCTGCTCCGCCTCGGGCGGCTCGGCGCCGCACGCCGTGCGCTCTTCCCACACCAGCTCGAAATCGCCGCGCTCCTGCGTCTCCGTCGGCACCCGCCAGCTCACCCGCACGGTGCCTTTGTCGGCCGAAAGCGCGCCATATTTGGTGGCGTTGGTGCCGAGCTCATGCAGCGCCATGCCGATGTTCTGCACGGCGTTGAGGCGCAGCGTCACATCCGGCCCCGACAGCTCCACGCGCTCCTCATGCGCGAAGGGCGTGAGATGCTCGCGCACCAGGTCGGACATGCCGGCGCCGCGCCAGTCGTTCATCACCAGGAGGTCGTGCGAGCGCGATAGCGCCATGATGCGCTCGCGGATCTGGTGCTCGAAGACGCGCGGGTCGGTCGCCCGCTTGGCCGTCTCGCGGATCATCGACAGGATCACCGCATACTGGTTCTTCACGCGGTGGTTCACCTCGCGCATCAGAAGCTGGATGTGCAGGTCGCTCGCCCGCTTGTCCGTGATGTCGGCCGCCATGCCGAACCATTCGAGGATCGCGCCGTCCAGATCCACGATCGGGATCGCCCGCGACAGCGTCCAGCCGGTGCTGCCGTCGGCGCGCCGCACCCGGTGCTCCAGCTCGAACACGCCGCGCTCGAGGATCCCCCGGTCGATCACCGCCTGCACCGCCGGCATGTCCTCGGGGAACAGATAGGCGTCGCGCCAGCGGATCGCCGGCCCATCGGCCGTCGACAGGAAGCCGCGGCCGTCCAGCTCGTGCATTTCCTGCCAGTCCGGGCTCATGCGGTAGATGACGTCGGAGCTGGCATTGACCAGCGCGCGGAAGCGCTGCTCGCTCTCGCGCACTTTTGCCGCCGCCAGCACCCGCGCGGTGGTTTCCGAGACGATGCACAGCACCGCCTCGACCGAGCCGTCCTGCGCCCGCACCGCCGAATAGGAAATGTCGAAATAGACCGTCTCGCCGACCCCGCCCGAACGCTCGATGTAGAAGGGCCGGTCCTTGGCCGAAAACGTCTCGCCGGTGGTGAGCACGCCGGAAAGCAGCGGCTCGAGGTCGGTCCACAGCTCCGCCCAGTTCTCCCGCGCCGGCCGGCCGAGCGCGCGCGGATGCTTGTCGCCGATGGTCGGCGCATAGGCGTCGTTGTAGAGAGCGGCGAAGTCAGGCCCGCAAAACAGCACGATCTCGGCCCGCGCCGCCAGCATCAGTTCGACCGTGGTGCGCAGGCTTGGCGTCCACGCCTCGGGCGGCCCGAGCGGGCTCGAATCCCAGTCATAGCCGCGGATCAATCCCGCGACCTCACCCTTGCCCCGAGGCCATGCGCCGTCCACCATGGGGGCATAAACGCGCGAGGCGGGAGATGTATCCGTGCGGCGGGGAGGAAATTTGGCCGGCCGAGCGCGGGTCGCCGATGGTCGGCGCACAGGCGTTACCATAGCGCGAATTGCGGCCCGCGAAATGGCACGAACCCCGGCATTCGCGCCGGCGCGAAAATCGGTGCGTGAACCCCCTTTCATGCGCTATGATGCGCTCCGTTGCATTGGGGCGTGCCGGGCGAGACGACACTGGATTGTCCCCATCAATGCCTTTCCACCGTCGGAGGGACATCGTGAACCTCTTGATCGTCTATGGAACGACTGAAGGGCAGACCAGGAAAGTCGCCGAACGGATGGCGACCGACATTCGCGGGCGCGGGCATCGGGTCGAGCTGCTGGACAGCGCGAAGTTCACGCCCGATTTGAAGCTCGGGCATTTCGACGCCTTCGTCATTGCCGCGTCGGTCCACCAGGAGCACCATCAGGAAGCCGTCACGACCTTCGTGTTCGCGCATCACGACCTGTTGAGCGGCAAGCCTTCGGCGCTGGTATCGGTCAGCCTGTCGGCGGCTCTGGAAGGCCACGGGGCCGCTGCCCGGAAATATGTCGACCACTTCGTCTCCCTGACGGGGTGGCAGCCGCGCATGACACTTCTGCTGGGCGGCGCCTTGCGCTTCACCAAATACGATTACTTCCAGGAGCAGTTCGTCAAATTCGTCGTCATGAAGGGCGAGGATCCAGGCCCGGAGCAGGATCACGAATTCACCGACTGGAACGCGCTCGCCGGCTTCACCGATCGGTTCCTCGCGACGGTCGGCTAGAGCAATTTCAGGAAAAGTGTGAAGCGGTTTTCCGTCTGAAATTGCGCCAAGACAAAGAGATAGGGCATTCGCCGTTTCCGTGAAACGGCGAAATGCCCTAGCCTGCGGCTGAGCCGGCCTGTCCCGCGCCGGCGCCTGGTTGCTTAAAGCACGCGGTCAGCGCCGTTTCGAAAGCCGGTCAAAATTGCGCCGCACCTGCCTGGCCGCGGGCAAGAGGGCAGCCGCCGCCGCTTCCATCGCCACCGTTCCATCGCAAAGCGACGGGCTTTTGCCGGAAAGGACGTCAGGCCAGAAACGCAACGCCGCCTCGAACGTCTTAGCCTGTGCCGCGAACAAACCTTCGGTCGCCGCCAGCACCTTTTCCTGCACCGCCTGCAGCGCTTCCCGCCCATTGGGCGCATGGCTCACGGCATCCAGCACCAGCAGCGGCACCCGCATGCCGACCACCGCCGGCGCCAGCAAGAGATCGCTGCCGGAATGCTTCCTGCGTTTTCTGCGGACGGGCATGAGCATCTTGCCTTGTGATGAGAACGATGGCGAAACTACGCGCCAAAGGCAGGTTGGTTCCACCTGGATGGAGTGCAACTGTTGCGGGAACTCGTCGATAGGCGAGACGGGCGGACAGGCGCGCTCCGCTGGCGAGAGCCGTGACGGCTTGATGCCGGTCCACCGCGATGGCGAGCTTTCCCGCCTGCGCCTCGGCAACTGGTGCGACGAGTCGGTCGGCCCGCACGGGCAGGCTAAGGTCTCATTGGCCACCGGGTCTTCGCCACGCTGATTACCTGGCTGATGTTGAACCACGGGGCATCCTCATCCATCCCGACACCACCAACCCTAAGCGCGACCACCTGATCGACTCGATCTGGACCGGCAGGGCGCTGGCGGTGAAGAGCGAGGTGATGGGCGAAGAGGACGAGGCGGAATAGGCGCTGGAGGTGAATATGGAGCCAACGCTGGGGGCGTGAAGGGCGGCTTCGACCGGGCGGGGCACCGGCTGGCTGAAGGGCAGTATCGTGGAAGAGTAGTACTTTGGAGCTAGACTACAGTGGCGAAAAGCAGTCTGGCCTTCATGCGCTTCTCCCTGGGCAGGCCCGATGTCTAATTATGGGTGCGTAACGGAGGGAAAGCTACTCAGTTTCATTCTATTGCGGCGATCGCCATCAGTTCAGAAAAGTCTAGACAATCTTCTCGGAAACAATCAGTAGTAACAAATCAACGTTGGGTAGCAGGGGTGGAAGCGTGCAATTTGTAAAAGACGGACCTGATATTCCAGAATTATTGCTACAAGCGCACGAGGATGGCAGGGTCGTATTTTTTTGTGGTGCAGGAATATCGTACCCGGCTGGTCTTCCAGGCTTCGCCGGGCTTGTCCAAAAAATCTATTCCGAAATCGGCGAGTCTCCAAACGAGGTCGAACAAACTGCCCTCAAAGCCAATCTTTATGACACTGCAATTTCGCTTCTTGAGAATCGCGTCGTCGGCAACCGAAATACAGTTCGCGCTGCACTCGCAAGAGTTCTAACTCCGGATCTGGCACTATCAAACGCAACCACAACGCACGAGGCCCTTATCACCCTTAGCAAAACTCTGAAGGGTCAGTTCAGATTGATCACGACCAATTTCGACCAATTATTTGAGGAAGCCAAATCTCGACTGAACACCAACTTCCAAGAGTTCAGTGCGCCGCTTCTGCCGGTCCCAAAAAGAAAATGGGACGGGCTAGTTTACCTGCACGGGCTGTTGCCGAAAATCGCTACGAGTGCCGCTCTCGACCGTCTTGTGGTGTCCAGCGGAGATTTCGGGTTGGCATATCTCACAGAGCGATGGGCCGCTCGCTTCGTCGGCGAGTTGTTTCGGAACTACACAATTTGCTTCGTCGGATACAGCCTAAACGATCCTGTCCTCCGGTATATGATGGACGCTCTTGCCGCCGACCGATTGTTGGGCGAAGCGCCTCTCGAAGTGTTTGCTTTTGGGAGCTATACAAAAGGTCAAGAAGCGCAGATTACAAATGAATGGCGCGCGAAGAATGTAACGCCCATTCTATATCGCAGTCGTAACCGCAGAGATCACGCTCACCTTCATGAGACTTTGCGGGTTTGGGCAGGCACCTACCGCGATGGCACGCGTGGTAAGGAAGCTATAGTTGCCCGCCATGCAAACGCGAAGCCGACAGGCAGCACTCGGCAAGATGACTTTGTCGGACGATTGCTTTGGGCGATCAGCGATAGTACGGGCCTCCCTGCTAGGCATTTTGCCGAGTTCACCCCACTGCCGCCGCTCGACTGGCTATTCGCTTTCGCTGAAAATCGGTTTCACCAAAGCGACCTTATCAGATTTGGCGTTCGGGCCAACGAGGTCGAGGACGAGAAGCTTACTTACAGTCTCGTCGCGCGACCGGCTCCATATACTCATTCCCCATGGATGACACTCGTTCACCGCACCTCTCGGAACATTTCGAGTTGGGATCCGGTTATGATCCAATTAGGCAGATGGCTTGCGCGCCATGTCCCCGATCCGAGATTGCTGGTCTGGGTGGCACAGAACGGCGGGCATTTGGATAATCGCTTCGGCTACTTCGTCTCTGAGGCACTTGCGTCGAATCCACCACCACAATTGATAGAATCGTTATGGCTGTTCGCTCTTGCAGGGCGACTACAAGACATCACGGGGCGGTTTGATTTGTACGATTGGTGTCGTCGGTTCTCCAAGACCGGCATGTCGCCGATCCTTCGTTTGGAACTCCGCGAAATCCTAGCGCCCCGCCTGAAGCTGCGTGAAGGGTATCAGTGGCAGGATAATGAGGTTGAATCCCGCACCGAAGTTGAACGCATTGAGAGCGCTATTAGTTGGGAGATTGTTCTTGGGGCGGAGTTCGTTCGTTCCGCCCTCGATCCAATGAACAGTAACGAGCGGTGGCAGGCAGAGATGCCAATGCTGCTTGCCGATTTCACTCAGTTGTTGCGCGACGCGTTAGATATTATGCGTCAGTTAGGTGGTGCTGGGCCACATTCCGATCGCTCTCACTGGTATCAGCCCTCAATCCAGCCCCATCCCCAAAATACACGATTTCGGGACTGGACCGTTCTGATCGAACTCGTACGCGATGCATGGGTTGAGACAGCACACTCAACTCCCGATAGAGCACATCACGAAGTCCTAGCCTGGCTTAATATTGACTATCCGCTTTTCAAAAGGCTCGCATTTTTTGCTGCCACAGAGCAGAGAAATCTATTTCCGACAAGCCAAGTCATTGGGTGGCTTCTGTCAGATGCTCAATGGTGGCTATGGGCGACTGAAACACAACACGAGGTCCTCCGACTACTCGCATCCTTAGGCCCAGATGTGACTGCTGTCGAAGCGGAGGCGCTGCAAACAGCCATTTTGAATGGTTTACCTGAGGAGATGAAAGGGACCGCCGATGCGGAACAGGTCAGGCTTATCCAGGACAGGGAAATTTGGCGAAGGCTATCGATCCTCTCTACGGCAGGATGTGCACTTACCCCGGCCGCGTCCCAAAAACTGGACGATATCCTGCAGGAGCATCCTGGTTGGGGGCGGGTTGAGGAGCGTGACGAATTCCCAGTTTGGATGTCAAGCGATGGCAGTTGGCGCCGGTTCTCCACGACCCCCAAGTCACGGCGCGAGCTGGAAACGTGGTTGCAGGAAAACCCCAACGTTGATGACCTTCATCAAGAAGATGACTTCAGGGAAAGGTGTCAGACGGATTTTCCGCGAACACTTGTTGCGCTCGTCAATTTAGCTCGCCGTAATATTTGGATCGTGGACAGGTGGCACCAAGCTCTTAACGCTTGGTCCGACGACTCTCGCGCGCGGAGAGCTTGGCGCTGCCTACACGTCCCGTTGGCGGAAGCTCCGGACTATGTAATGGAGGCCCTTGCTCGACCCATAGCTCAGTTGCTAAAAGCCTGCGCCAAAACGGTAGGACCTACAGCCGATGCTTTTTTCGTCCTGGCCGATCGAGTGGTCGAAGCATCTCGTGACGAAAGCCGCGAAAGTAGCAATGATATTCTTATTTCAGCTATAAATCATCCCATTGGATATGTAACTGAAGCAGTTTTGGATTGGTGGTATGCAGGAGGGCTTGAAGATAACCAGAAGATTTCGGGAAGAATTAGGGAATTATTATCGAAACTTAGTGATTTAAACGTAAATAGCTTCAGGCATGCGCGGATAATAATAGCAACCCACGCGATCACCTTTTTCCGGGTCGATAAGGAATGGGCAGATACCTATGTTTTGCCTCTCTTCTGTTGGGAGCGGCCTGAAATCGCTTTAAATGCCTGGACAGGATTTCTATGGTCGCCGCGTTTGTATTGGCCTTTGCTAATTGCGCTGCAGGAGCCGTTTATAGCGACGGCTCAACACTATGACGATCTCCAACAGGTGGGAGACCAATACGTCGCTCTACTGACGTTCGCAGCCCTAGATCGCGCGCCATCCTTCAAAGCGAGCAAGTTTTCGGCAGCGATTTCTGTTTTGCCGCCAGCGGGCCTCGCTCGTGCAGCACAAGCACTAACAGACGCGTTGCAGGGCGCGGGTGAACGGCGACCGGAGTACTGGGAAAACCGTATCAAGCCCTTTCTGAAGTCAATATGGCCGAAGTCCCAACAACTGCGAAGTGCCGCTATAGCTGAAAAATTTGCCGAGCTTTTAGTAGCCTCAGGAGAGGCTTTTGCCGATGCGCTGCGCGTGCTCGGTGATTGGTTGATGCCCTTCGAAGGCTCGGGGTACGTGCTTGGTCGACTGGCAGAAGCAGGGCTTTCTAGTAGTTTTCCAAATGAGAGTCTGGAATTCATGAGCCGAATCGTCCCAGCGCAAGGTCTTTGGTCGCGCGATGAGCTGCGAAATAACCTCGTCGTGATAAGAGCGGCGAATCCAGCTCTTGTTGACGATCTAAGGTTCATTCGCCTCGAAACACTTATTCGTCAGTTGGGGATTTCGCTGGATTGACCCCTTTCCAACGTGATCGCGATAACTACTTTGAACCTGCAACTCCCACCCACAATTCGGTGCTTAGACTACAGCGGCAGGCCCCGCAACCATAACACTCACCCACCCGCCAGCCTCGGCAGCAGAAAAATCTCCGCCCCCGGCGGCAGTTCCTTGCTCCACGTGTCGCGATAGATCGTCCCGTCGATCGCCACCGCTATCCCGCGATCGATCCACGGCTCTATTCCGGGATACTGTTCCGCCAGCTTGCGGAACAGCTCCCTGATGTCCTTGGCCTCGATGTCGTGCCTGGCCTTGCCTCCGGCGACGGCGCTGAGCGAACCCCAGAGGGTGACCTCCACCATTACCCCCAAATCCTCATCGGGGGGGTGATGTCAGCTGAAAAACGCTGCGCGCTTTTCAGCATTAGCCTTCCCGCTCCGCGTCGAGCGCCGCGAGAATCCTCGGCGGCGACATCGGGATGTGGGTCATGCGCACGCCGACCGCGTTCGACACCGCGTTGGCGATCGCCGCCAGCGGCGGCACGATCGAGGTTTCGCCAACGCCGCGCACGCCATAGGGGTGGTTGGGGTTGGGGATTTCCAGGATCTGCGTGTCGATCATCGGCAGGTCGGAGCAGACCGGGATGCGGTAGTCGAGGAAGCCCGCATTCTGCAGCCGCCCGTCCTTGCCGTAGATATACTCCTCGTTGAGCGCCCAGCCGATGCCTTGCGCCGCACCGCCCTGGTACTGGCCCTCGACATAGGTCGGGTGCACCGCCTTGCCGGCATCCTGCACCACCGTGTAGCGGATCACCCTGGTCGCACCGGTCTCGGGGTCGACCTCGATGTCGCAGATATGGGTGGCGAAGGAGACGCCGGCGCCGTCGGCGACGAGCTCGCTATGGCCGGCGATCGGCCCGCCGGTCGTGCCCGACTTGGCGGCGATGTCCTTCAGCGACAGCGCAGAGAGGTTGCCGTATTTCTCGCCCTTGGCGATGGCGTGGCCCTTTTCCCAGACGACGTCGTCCACCGGGATGTCCCACATCTGCGCCGCGCGGTCGCGCAGGATTTTGATCGCGTTGCGCGCGGCCGAGATCGTCGCCATCGAAGACGAGAAGGTGCCGCGGCTGCCGTCGGTCATGTCGTTGTAGCCGAGCGAGGACGTGTCGGCGACGATCGCCTTGAGCTGGGAATAGTCGATGCCGAGCTCTTCCGCCGCAACCAGCGACAGCGACGCGCGGGACCCGCCGACGTCGACCGTGCCGACGGCCAGCGACACCGAGCCGTCCATGCCGATGTTGAGGTCCACGCAGGTCTGGCCGCCGAAATTGAACCAGAAGCCGCAGGCCATGCCGCGCCCCTGGTTCGCCTTGAGCGGCGCCTTCATGTGCGGATGGTTCTTCACCGCTTCCAGCGTCGGGCCGATGCCGATCGGCCCGTAAACCGGGCCGTAGGAGGCGCGGGTGCCTTCCTGCGCGGCGTTCTTGATGCGGAAGTCCACCGCGTTCATGCCGAGCTCGTGGGCGAGCTCATCGACGGCGCTTTCCACCGCGAAGGCCGCCATCGGCGCCGACGGCGCGCGATAGGCCGCGGTCTTGGGCCGGTTGACCAGCACTTCGAAGCCGACCGTCTTGACGTTTTCGAGATTGTAGCAGGCGAACGCCGTCATCGCGCCGATCTCGGCCCAGGAGCCGGGGTAGGGGCCGCAGCTGTAGCGCAGCGTCGCTTCCGCGGCGGTGATGGTGCCGTCCTTCGTCGCACCGATCTTGACGTCGATCGAGGTGGCGCTGGTCGGACCCGACGCGCGAAAAACCTCGTCGCGGGTCATCACCAGCTTCACCGGCCGCCCGGCCTTGCGCGACAGCGCCAGCGCCACCGGCTCGGCCCAGACATGGGTCTTGCCGCCGAAACCGCCGCCGATCTCCGACGAGGTGACGCGCAGCTTCGAGGCTTCGAGCCCAAGCAGCTGGGCGCAGTGCTGGCGGTAGACGAAATGCCCTTGCGTGCAGACCCACAAATCGGCCGTGCCGTCCGGGTTGACGCTCGCCACGCAGGCATGCGGCTCGATATAGCCCTGATGCGTCTGCTCGGTCTTGAACGAGCGCTCAACGATGAAATCGGCCTGGGCGAAGCCCTTGTGCACGTCGCCATGGCCGAACTGCGTGCGCTTGGTGACGTTGGAGGCCTTGACCGGCTTTTCCTCGAGGCCTTCGGTGAAGATGGCGTCGTTGATCAGCGGCGCGTGATGGTTCATCGCCTCGTCGACATCGGTGACATGCGGCAGCACCTCATAGTCGACCTCGATCAGCTTCAGCGCCTGGCGGGCGATACGGGCATCGATCGCCGCCACCGCCGCCACCGCATGGCCGTCATAGAGCGCCTTGGTGCGCGCCATCGAATTGTCGAGGATGTCGTACATGGCGGCATCGCCGTCGGTGAGGTCCGGCAGGTCCTTGGCCGTGATCACCGCCTTCACGCCGGCGAGCTTTTCCGCCTTGGAGGTGTCGATGCTCTTGATCACCGCATGCGCGTGCGGGCTTCTGAGCACGCGGCCGACCAACTGGCCGGCCATGTTGAAGTCGGCGCCGTAGCGCGCGCGTCCGGTCACCTTGTCGATGCCGTCGGGGCGCAGCGGCCGGGTGCCGACCGAGGAGAATTTGCGTCCGGTAAAGCGCGGATCGAAATTCATGGATTACGCTCCCTTCATCACGGCGGCGGCGTCCTGGACGGCGCGCACGATCTTGTCATAGCCGGTGCAGCGGCACAGGTTCCCCGCGAGGCCGAAGCGGATTTCCTCCTCGGTGGGCGAGGGGTTCTTCTCCAGGAGGTCCTTCGCCGCGATCAGGAAGCCGGGCGTGCAGATGCCGCATTGCAGCGCCGCATGCTCGATGAACTTCTGCTGCAGCGGGTGCAGCTGGTCGCCATGCGCCATGCCTTCGATGGTCTCGACCTTGCGCCCTTCGGCTTCCGCGCCCAGCACCAGGCAGGAGCAGACCAGCCTGCCGTCGACGATGACGCTGCAGGCGCCGCAGTCGCCGGTGCCGCAGCCTTCCTTGGCGCCGGTCAGCCCCAGCCGGTCGCGCAGCACTTCCAGCAGCGTCTCGTCGGGCTGGCAGAGATATTCGACGGCGTCGCCGTTGATCGTGGTTGATACAGCTACACCGGCCATTATTTGCCTCCCGCACGCTTGTAGGCGATGGCGGCGGCCCTTTGCGCCAGCACGCCCGCGACTTTTCGTCTGAATTCGATGGTGCCGCGCTTGTCGTCGATCGGCCGGCAGGCGCCGGCGCAGATTTTCGCCAGCCGCTCCAGCGTCGCTTCGTCGAGCTTCGAACCGATCAGCACCTGGCCCGCTTCCTTGACCAGAAGCACGGTGGGCGCGGCGGCGCCCAGCGCCACGCGCGCGGTCTTGATCGCGCCATGATCGTCCAGCGTCAGGTTGACGCCGGCGCTGACCACCGCGATGTCCATCTCGGTGCGCGGAATGAAGCGCAGATAGGCGTCGCCCGCATGCACGGGACGCTTGTCGAGCAGGATCGCCTCGATGATCTCGCCCTTGGCCAAAGAGGTACGGCCCGGTGCGGTCGGCACGCTCTCGACGGCAATGGTGCGCTTGCCCGAAGGCCCGGCGACCACCGCCTTGGCGCCGGCCGCCACCAGCGCCGGCACGCTGTCGGCGGCGGGCGAGGCGTTGCACAGATTGCCGGTGATGGTGCAGCGGCCCTGCACCTGCTTGGAGCCGATCAGGTTTGCCGCCTCGACCACGCCCGGCCACGCCTGCTTGAGCGCCTTGTGCTCGCCCAGCACCGCGCAGGGCACGGCGGCGCCGATGCGGAAGCCGTCAGCCGTTTCGCTGATGTCGGCCAGGCCGCCGATGGCCTTGATGTCGACGATCAGCTCGGGCTCGATGAAGCCACCCTTCATCCTCACCAGGAGGTCGCTGCCCCCGGCCAGGATCGCTGCCGGGCCTACCGCCTTGGCGAGCTCGCCAACGGCATCTTCGATTGAAAGCGGACGTATGTAACGCATCGTCTCCCCTTGGTGGTCATAATCAGATCGCCCGTTATAAAGTGTCTGTTTATAATGGCCATCCCGTTCGTGCATGTCCCGGTTGGGCCACAGCGATGTTCCAGATGCGCCCAGCGGCCGGGCCAGGGCGTCGGGATCACTCGTCTGCGCCGGCCGCGCCACCATGGAGGGAGCTTTGAAATCCGTGACCAGCACCGGCCAGGTTGGCAGCGAGGATCTGGTCCGCCGGGCGGTCGCCGCCTTCAATTCCGGCGACCATGCCCAAGCGATGGCGCTGTGCGAGCTCGGCCTGAAGCGGCACCCGGGCGATGCCGCACTTTGCCATCTTCTGGCGGCCGTGTCGTTCGCCAAAGCGGACCTGCCGGCGGCCCGGGCGCGCATCGAGGCGAGCCTCGCCGCGCGTCCGGACAATGTTGCCGCCCTGATCCTGGCAGGCAGGATCGCCCGTGCCGAAGGCCGGTTCGAAGCGGCGCTGCAGGTGCTCGATCGCGCTGCAAGCCAGTCGTCCCGGGTGGAAATCCACCTCGAGCGGGCGCGTATTTTCGATCAGGCGGGCGACGCCACGGCGGCAGAGGCAGCCTGGACACGGGTCCTGCAGGGCGATCCGAAATCCGTGGAAGCGATGGCGCGCCTCGGACGCCTGGCGTGGCAACGCAGCGCGCCCGCCGAGGCGGAAGGCTTCCTCGAACGCGCCGTCGCCGGCGGCGGACATCCGGCGCAATGGTTCGACCTCGGCCTGGTGCGCCAGGACATGCGCAGGTTCGAAGCCGCCGCCGAAGCCTACCGGCATGTGCTGGCGATGAGCCCGGATGCCGCGGAAGCCGCGGTCAATCTGGGCGTCGTCCTGCAGGAGACGGGCGATCTCGACGCGGCGATGGCGGCCTATTCGCAAGCCTACCGGCTCAGCCCGTCCACCTTCGGCATCATCGCCATGGCGCTTACCTCGGCGCCAAGCGGCGGGCTATGGCTCGATGAGGATGCGCTGCGCCGATTGCTAGCTCGTGGAGCGTCCGCGCCTGGCGCGGAACCGCTTGCGGTAGACGCCCGGCGTTGACAGGACGTCCGCGACCGTTTGCGCATAGGCGGCCTGGCGTTTGTCGTCGAACACCTCGAATTCCAGTTGCGGGGCTGCGCGCGGAACCGCGAAGCATTGCGCGACCGGAGTTCCCTTGCCGAGCACGCCGGAGAATTCGGGCTGCTTCCAGATCGCCGGGAAATTGATGCCGCCATCGCTGAACCGGTCCGAATCCACCAGGCCCGTCACCAGCCTGAAGGGAAGGTCCTCGCGGTTGACCGGATGCGTCGCGTAGAGCGACCAGCCATCCTCGACCTCGATGGTCCAGAAACTGTTGAATTTGAGCGCGGCCTGGCCGGGCACGGCGAAGGGGCTGCCGGCAAGCTGCCCCGGCGTGTGGAAGCTCAGCGGCGCGCGCGGGTGGTTCCCGGTGGCGGGTTCCGGGATCTTCCAGTCCCAGGAAAACCTGCCCCGGTCGACAATGACGTCGCAGGGCAGCAGGATCATGAAGCCATAGGTCATCGCGTCGACCACCGGCGGGCATTGCTTGAGCGTGCGGATGTCGCGGCCGTGGATGGCCGAAAAGGCGGTGGCGGGCATCGCGCGCAGCCAGTCCGGCAGCACGCCGCGCGCCGGCACCGGGCGCGGCAAATGCTCGGCCAGCATCGGATCGCATCGGAAAATCACACGCATCGCCGCCTCCCGGCATTGCGATACCACGCCTGCCGGCCGCGCTCCAAGCGGCTCCCGGCCGGTCTGTCATCCGCGCCCCCGTCTGCGTCGAGCGAGGCATCAACCTGCCGCGTCGGATGTCCAAAGCGGCCTGAACGACACGTTGCGCAGCCCGGCCCTGCGCACCCGCTCGACGAACATGTCATTGACGAACACCGGCGAGGCTCGCATCGGCAGCTTGAACACTTCCGCGCTGCCGATCTTGCCGGCATCGAACGCGTATCGCTCGATCGCCAGCATGTCGCCGTCCTCGAACCGCACGATTTGCGATCGCGCCTCGTCCAGCGCGTCGATCACCCTGGTGACGTTGAGCAACCAGACCTTCTCGCCGCGCAGCGGGACCAACTCGCCATGGGGGCGCAGCGCTGCCGCCAGCGCCTCGACGGCCGGCTGGCGCAAAAGCGGCGCATGCTCGCTGAGCCACGGGAAATCCGAATAGAGCCGCTCGCCCTCCTCGACGCGCCGCATCACCGGCGGATCCCAGCCTTCCAGCGAGCGCCCGTCGAGGCTGAAGAATTCCTCGTAAGCGCTGTCGTCGACCGGCAGCACCCACTCCTGCCCCTCCGACACGGTGAATTCATGGATGGTCGTCATCGTCTGTCGGCTTCCGTCGTTTCGATGAAGGCCGGGAAGGCGGCTGCATGCCGACGCGATCCGCGGCAGCCATCAAGGTGCGCAGGAACCATGCACCGGCAAAAGGCGCCATTCAAGGCCACGCTATCCAGTCCGCTTGCCGATTGATAAACGTTGCGGCCGGTGCTTCAGGATAGCTCCTGGCTGAAAAAGAGGGGGCGGTTCCGCAAACGAATGGCCAAAAAATTCGCATTTCTGTTGGTGCGCGATTTCACGCTCTCGCCGCTGTCGCTGTTCATCGACACGCTGCGGCTGGCCGGCGACGAGGGCGACCGCAGCCGCCGGGTCGAGTTCGACTGGCAGATCGTCGGCGAGCGCGGTCTGCCGATCCGCGCCAGCTGCGGCGTCGAATTGCTGCCGACCAAGGCGATCGGCAATCCCGAGGATTTCGACAATGTCGTCGTGGTCGGCGGCCTGCTCGACACCAACCGCGTCCTGAGCTCGGAGAAGGAGGCGTTCCTGATGCGCGCCGCCGAGAAGGGCGTGCCGCTCACCGCGCTCTGCACCGGCAGCTTCGTGCTGGCCCGCTACGGCCTGCTCGACGGCTACAGCGCCGCCGTCAGCTGGTTCCACATCAAGGATTTCCGCGCCGAGTTCCCCGATGTCAACGCCCATGCCGACAGCCTCTATTCCGTCGATCGCGGCCGCGCCACCTGCGCCGGCGGCACCGGCGCCGCCGATCTCGCCGGCTATTTCGTCTCGCAGTTCATCGGCCAGAAGGCGGCGGAGAAGGCGGCGAAAATCCTCGTGCTCGATCGCATCCGCAACATCAGCGACGTGCAGCCGGTCGGCGATCTGTTTCCCGAAGCCGCGAGCCGCGCGGTGAAGCGCGCGCTGCTCCTGATGGAGAGCAATCTGCAGGAGAAGGTCTCGGTCACCGAGATCGCCAGCCGCCTCAACTGCTCGCGCCGCCAGCTCGAGCGCCTCTTCGCCACCGAGCTAGGCACCAGCCCGATGGCCGCCTATCTGGCGCTCAGGGTGCACTACGCCAAGTCGCTGCTGGAAGGCAGCGACCTCGCCATCGGCGACATCGCCTATCGCTGCGGCTTCGAGAATGCCGGCCATTTCAGCCGCGTCTTTCGCCAGCACACCGGCATCACGCCGACGAATCTCAGGCATCCGAGCCGCGCCGCGAACGGGGCTGCGAAGGCATGACTGCCGGCGGGCTCGGCAGCCACCGGGCTGCCGAATTAGGCGCAGCCCTGGAACTGAACAGGGAAGATCGCTCCCGGTCCGGTTGGTGACCGACTATTGTTTATCGAAACAATAGTCGCAAAGGCCAAGATGGCTTGCGGCTGCCGGTATTGGGTCGAAGGGCTGGCCGCAACGGATGCACTCGACCTTGGGAACCCGGCCGCCGCGGCCCTGAAAGCCCACCTGGCGACGCTGTTTGAGATACTCGACGTCCCTGTCCGGGAACTCCGACTTGTCACTCATACGCGTTACTCTCAACTCGACGAGTGGAGCCTTATATCAGATTTTACTAAAATTGGTAGGACCAGCGGGTGGTTCGGCCGGGCGGCTCGGGTGCCTAAGATGCGACCCTTGTTGTTAACCATCAATTAACTATGCGGTCGCTTTTAATACGGGTCTGGAGGATACTGATTTTGGCCGCGAGCGATGACCTCGCGACCGCCGAAATGAGAAAAGAAGCGGCGGGTACCGTCGCCATCTGCCGGGGAGGCGCCCAGCATCTTTTTGATGAGGAGCGCCGGAATGAATATCGAGGAAGCAGTCACCGCGGCGACGGCAGGGTCGGGCGCGCTCCTGTCCTGCCTCGGCCAGCCCGTCGTCGCCTATCACGTCACGGCCATCATGCGGGAAACCGACAAGATCCATGCGCGGGAGATGCAACTCGCGCTGCTGCGGCGAAGCATCGAGGCGCTCGTCGACGACGGCCTCGAAGACGTCGAGGCCGAAATCTTTGCTTCGCAGCTCGATGGCCGCGTCGGCTCGGCCTGGGACCTGCTTCATCCGGCCAGCGAAACGCCGCACTGATCCACCCGATCACCTGCCATCGCGGGCCATATGGAACATTCCCTTTGTGAGGTAGACTGCTGCTGAGCTGACGTTCATCGAACGGGGGGCATGCGATGCAGGCGATACCGATAGCGCATCCGGCGGAGCAACCTGCCGCGATCTCGATACCTTCGCTTGGCGGCTATCCCACCGCCGTGCTGTGCTGGCTGCTGTCGGCGGGCGTCTATATCGCGGCCAAATGGGTGGCGCCGGAAATGCCGCCCTGGGGGCTGTGCTTCTGGCGGCTCCTGCTCGCCTGCGCCATCCTGTTGCCGATCGTGCACCGCCATCACGGCGCGATGATTGCGCTGCTCAAATCGCGGCCGCTGGAGATCGCCGCCGTCGGCGCCATCGGCCTGACGCTCTGCCAGGGCATGATCTATCGCGGCCTGAACGACACCGACGCGACCACGGCCGGCATCATCATGGCGATGTCGCCGATCATGACCATGGTGCTGGCGCGCCTGGTGCTTGGCGAGCCGCTCGGCCTCTGGAAGGCGCTCGGCGCGGTTGCGGCACTGGCCGGCATGCTGGTCATCGTCGCGCATGGTAATATCGAGGCGCTGGTGCGGCTGCGCTTCAATCTCGGCGAATTGTGGATCGTCGGCAGCGCCTTCTGCTGGGCGCTCTACACGGTGCTGCTGCGCCGCTCCAAATTCGGCCTCGAACTGCTGCCGCTGGTCGTGCTGCTGCTCGGCGCCGGCGCGCTGGTGGCGCTGCCGTTTCACCTGTGGGAAATCGTCAACGACGAACGCTCCGCCCTGAACGGCAACGGCCTGCTGGCGCTCGCCTACCTGGCCGGCCCCGGCGGCGCGCTGATGTATTATCTCTACAACAAGAGCGTCGAGACGCTGGGCGCCAGCCGGGCAAGCATGCTGCTCTATCTGCAGACCTTGTTCGTCGCCATCCTCGCCTATCTGCTGCTCGACGAAAGCCTGCACGACTACGACCTGATCGGCGCGGCCTTCATCGTCGTCGGCGTCGTGCTGGCGACGGTGATCAAGCCGAGAGCGGCTCTGGCAAAGGTGTGAACGACTACGATGAAGTATTGGCGCGTGGAACAAGATGCTAGAAATTTCGCCATCCTTGCCGATGACGGGAATGACTATGGGTCGCAGGATTTTCTCGAGATGGAAGGTGCGCGGAAGATCGATCCAAGGAAATTACAATTCATCTTTGACGACGAGCGTCCTCTCCCCATTGGAGATTTCGTGCCGACCTTCCAGCTTGGCGTCTTGTTTGCCAAGCGTGAGGTGTTCGATCTTTTTGGCCCCTCTATTCTAAGCGGCCGGCACGCCTTGTATACGGCGCGAACCGATAAGTACGACTTGCAGATATATGTTCCAATGGAAGAAGTTTCCGGATTCGATTTTGAGAGATCGTCATATGATACGTTTGACGACGGAGATGTCTGGCGCATGTATGAATTGAAGCTAGCGGAAGGATTTTTCACCGACTTTGATATATTTCGGTTGAATGATAATCCTGGCACGAGATTTCATGTAATAGTGTCGGATAACTTCAAGGAGATATACGACTCAAACAAGTTGACAGGTCTGCGTTTCACTGCGGTGTGACGCGCCTGAGGCTGGCTACGCCTATTGACGGGTCTAGAGACAGGAACTGTCTGAGGCTGGCCACTGCCGTCCATCAGGAGTGGCCCAAAACGAGTTTCATCGAACAGTCAGGCCGGGTCAAATAAGCCCCGTCATGCTGACGAGATGCATAAGCCGAGTGCCGATCGCGAGGACGAATTGGCCGTCATTGGCGGCTAAATCCCAGCCAAAGAATGCGATCCAGCAGAACATCAGGACGGCGAAGCGCATTAGGAGATTCTAATATTCGTCCGTTGCGCAAATCTTAAGATGGCAATGAAAAAGCCCGCTATCGGTTTGAGGGCCCGCCGGCGGGCTCGCGCGAATGGTCAGCCTCGAGGGGGCTGAGGACTTCATACTCCAACTCCTGACACGGCAGGAGTTTCGAACTGCCTCGCCACCCCCGAGGCGGTAGTGGGTCTGTTTGAAACTTAACCGCCTCATGAAAGCTTCATGAATGTTTGCTAATAACTCACGGATTCGTGGGGAACAATTGGTGGACGAAGACAGCCCGTACCGGGAAGCCTACCGGTTGCAGCGCGTGGTTGATGGCAGCGCCACGACCATAGCGACCTTCCATTCGGCCAAGGAAGCTCTGGCGATCACGCCCAGCTTGGACGAGAGCTATAGGCTCATGCGCGGCGACGAGCAGATATGGCCGAATGAGGCGTCGTCCGGCCGCGCTTCCTAGTCGCCAGCTTAGCCGCGCTCATGAAACCGTCATCAAAAGCGGCTAGCTTACCTGTGAACAGGTAACGACAAGCCCATGTACCAGACTGCGCCATTCGTGCCGACGGAAGTTCATGTCGGGACGGTTGATGACGAAAACGGTGCTCTTCTCGTCCTAACGGTCCGGACAACCGAAGGCCTGTTCGATATCGCTCTCGACGGCGAAGCCGCGGATGCCATCGTGAAGGCCATTGGCACGATCCGTTCCAAGATGGAGCCTGGCACCTAAGGTGCGTTAGTCCAGCTTGGATCGTATGGCTTCGATGGCATGGACCATGGCGTCGGCGGACTCTCGATCGAGCGCAACCTCCACGATTCCTTCCGTGGTTTTGATCGACAGAATACCGAACGCGCCTTTCGCGTCCTCGACCGTCAAGACATGGATTTCGGTCGGCACGAAAGGCGCTGCCTTGTCTTTAGGCTTCATCGTTCACCCGTTCGGAGGCGACGACAATTGCCGAAAGCCGGCGTCATATTCAAGCCCGCCGGCTGGCCGGTGCGCACGGGGTTCTTCTTGAGGGTTTTATGCGGCACCGGCCAATGCGGGTTTAAGGTGGCAACTTTCCTCCCGCGACCGCAATCTAGGCGCGCATCCGCAACCGCTCAATCTGGACCGAGTACCCTATGACTGACGGGCCAAAAGGCTCAAGTAGCCGCGCCATTTTTGTTGGGGGCCGCGCACCAAAGGCTTCTCGGCTTCCTACGCCTCGATCGGCGCAACGATGTCCGAGAAACCGCTATTGTGATCGGTCGGAATTTCAAACTGACCCACTGCCCCCAAGGCACCAAGCTTTCCTAAATTAGCCGATTTTGCTATTGGCTGCCCTTCGGAGCGCCGGCCAGGACCGAAGGGGGATCATGGCGATCGACAAGCGCGTGGACGCATGAACGACAGTCCGCACATCGGAGTGCTGGAACTGCGCGTGCTTGGCGATTTTCAGGTGACGCGCGACGGCAAGCCGCTCGACCTGCCGCCGTCGCGCAAGACGCGGGCGCTGCTCGCTTACCTCGCCGTCACCGCCAGACAGCACCAGCGCGAGCGGCTGTGCGAGATATTCTGGGACATTCCCGACGATCCGCGCGGCGCCTTGCGCTGGAGCCTGTCCAAGATCCGCCAGGTGCTGGGCGCCGACGAATCCGCCCTCGTCGCCGATCGCAACGCCGTCGCGCTCGAGATCGAGACGGACTATGCGCGCCTGGCGCCGTTGGTGAAGGCCGACCTTTCGTCCCTCCCGATCGAGGAGTTCGAAGCCGTCCTGGCCTCGATCCGCGGAGGCTTTCTCGCCGACCTCTCGCTCGAGCGCTGCTTCGAGTACGAGGCATGGCGGCAGGCGATCGCCAGCGAAGTGGAGATCGTCGAGCTCGGCATCCTGCGCGAGCTGGTCGAGCGTCTGGCGGACCAGCCGCGACGGGCGCTGCCCTTCGCCCAGCGCCTGCGCCGCCTCGTGCCCGACGATGATAGGCTCGCCGCCGAGACTGAGGCGCTGGAGGAAAAGGTCCGCTCTGTCACCGCTCGGGCCACCGGCCGGGCGCCGCAGCCTGCTTCGCCAACGCCAGCGCAGGCGCCGCCGAAACCCGCCGCGTCGGCGCAGGATCCCGGCCGTGCCGTGCAATTCTGCCGGGCTCTCGACGGCACCAGGCTCGCTCATGCCAGCACCGGCAGCGGCCCGGCGATCCTGCGCGCCGCGCACTGGATGTCGCATCTCACCTTCGACTGGGACAGCCCGATCTGGCGGCACTGGATGCGGGAACTGTCGCGCCGGAACCGGCTTGTGCGCTATGACGAGCGCTGCAACGGCCTGTCGCAGCGGCACGTCGTCGATATCTCTTTCGAGACCATGTTGTCGGACCTCGAATGCGTGGTCGAGGCAGCGGGGCTAGACCGCTTCACCTTGCTCGGCCTGTCGCAAAGCTGCGCGGTTTCCATCGCCTATGCCATCCGCCATCCCGAGCGCGTCTCGGGCATGATCCTCTATGGCGGTTACGTCAAAGGCTGGCGCGCGCGCGGCGATGCCGGCGAGATCGCGACGCGCGAGGCCGCCGCGACGCTGATGCGGGAGAACTGGGGCAAGCCGAACCCGATGTTCCGCCAGGCCTTCTGCTCCATGTTCATCCCCGGCGCCACGCACGAGCATTTCGCCTGGATGGATGATCTGATGCTGCGCACCGTCTCGCCCGACGATGCCTGGCGCCTTCAGAACTCCTTTTCGGTGATCGACGTCAGCGACTTGCTGGAGAAGGTGAGCGTGCCGACGCTGGTGCTGCACGCGCGCGACGACAACGTCGCGCCCGTCGAATCCGGGCGCACCATGGCGGCCGGCATTCCGGGCGCCCGCTTCATCGAACTCGAGAGCCAGAACCACATCCTCCTCGAAGGCGAGCCCGCCTTCGAGGAGTTCATAGACCATGTCCGCGCCTTCATCGCCGAGACGGCGCGCGCGTAACCAAGGCGCCGAGAAATCCTCAGCCCCTGGCCAGCGGCACGGTGAACACCGTCGCGGTGCCGGTCAGGCAAAGCTCGCCGGCTTGGTTGCGCACCGATGTCTCCAGCTTGGTGATCGGCTTGTCGGCGCGCACCTCCTTGACCTCGACGCGGCCGGTGATCAATTCGCCGACGCCGACCGCCTTGACGAATTTCCACGACACTTCGAGGAACACCGAGCCGGGGCCGGGGAGGTCTTCCGCCACCACCGCGTTCAGGATGCCGGAGGTGACGCCGCCCTGCACGATCAGCTTGCCGAACACCGAAGCCTCGGCCAGCGCCTTGTCGTAGTGCAGCGGGTTGCGGTCGCCGGTCATCTCGGCGAAGGCGTCGATATCCTGTGGCTGCGTGCGCCGCGAACGCTCGGCGAACGCGCCCACCTGCGGCCGGCCCTTGATGACGCCGACCCAGCCGTCCTGCATCAGATGTCCATCCTTCCTCAACTGCAAAGTCATGGTCTTGCTCCGGTTCGGTTGCGGGAAAGATCGGCCGGCGGCTTGTCCTGGTTGGCCGGCGCCCGATAGGTCGCGGGTTTCGACTTGGCCGCGCGGCGGGCCGGCATCGGCTGGCCGGCCAGCGCCTGCACCTCGGCCTTCAGCACGGCGCTGAAGCGGCGATGCCGTTCGCCGATGTCGTCGAGCGTCCAGTCGAAGCCGGCGACGGCGTCGGTGATGTCGAGGATCTGGTTGGCGATCAGGTCGCGATGCTGCTGCCAGACCGCGAATGCCGCGTCCGAGCCGCCGAGGATGGCGCGCGCCAGGCTCTCGGCGTCACGCAGCGCATCGGAAATGCCGTGCGAGGTGATCGGGTCGCGGAAGAAGCCGGCGTCGCCCACCAGCGCCCAGCCAGGACCGTGCGCCTGGCGGATATAGCCCAGCACGCCCCGGAAGGCCTGCAGGCGGGCATCCTTCGGCGCGCGCGCCGCCTGCGCGGCCAGCGCCGGCGACAGCGCCTCGAGCACATCCATGCGGGCCCGCGCGTGGCCGAGGCGGAAGCGCTGGTCGAACAGGCCCGTCGGCACCGAGGCGACGATGCAGGCGAGGCCGTCATTGGTCGGGATGAACGAGCCCGCGATGCCGTCGCGGAAATACCAGTGGTACCCTTCGCCTGGCTCGACCGGCGCGTAGCCATAGACATGGGCGGCCGACACGGCGCCGCGCCGCAGAAGCTGGGCGTCGACGCATTTCGCCACCAGCGAGCCGATGCCGTCGGCGCCGATCACGATATCGGCGCTGACCCGCAGCGCTGCGCGGCCGGCGGCGCGGATTTCGATGCCGCGCACGCGGCCGTGCGTGTCGGCGAAGAGGTCGCTGACCGCCATTTCGTGCAGGATCTCCGCGCCGGCCTTGCGCGCCGCGTCGACAAGGATACGGTCGAGCACCGTGCGCCGTGGCGCGATCAGGCCGGGAAGGTCCGAGCCGGAGACGAGCGGGATGGTGATCTCCTCCTCGCCATAGTGGAAGGTCGTCGTCTCGACGAGCGGCGTGCCGGCCTCGAGCAGCGGCTCGAGCAGGCCCCAGCGCCACAATTGCAGCACGGCGGGCCGCATCAGCGCATGCGTCGACAGCGTGTCGGAGCCATAGGGCTTGCGATCGATCGCCAGCACCTCGAGGCCGGCGCGGGCGAGCAGCATCGCGGTCGCGGCACCCGCGCAGCGCGCGCCGACGATGATGGCGTCGTAATGGCCGCGCCTGGGCGCGGCCATGAGGGGAATCGGGTTGCTTGCCATGGTCATGATCCTCAGGCCGCCTTGCGACCGCTGCGTTCGAGATGACGCGAAACTTCGCCGGCGATCGCTTCCGCGTCCGCGCCGACACCGCCTATGAAGTTGGAATCGCGCTTGCGCAGGAAGCGGAAGCCGAGCGCGTAGAGGCCGGGCACGCTGGTGACGCCGCCCTGATGCGCCAGCTCGCCATCGGCGCCGAGCGCCAGCGGCTCCAGCCAGTCGAACGAGCGCGCATAACCGGTCGCCCAGATGATGGTGCGGATCGCGCTCAGCGGCAGCCGCTCCATGCCGGCCGCCGGCACCGCCACCGGCTCGGGCCGGTACGGCGTCGTCATGCCTGTGAAACGGTCGATCTGGTCGAGCAGGCGCGCCTGCTTCGCTTCCGCCGCCGCGATGTGCTGGCCGAGATCGCCGGCGAAGGCGATCTCGCGGTCGCCGACGCCGCGCACCCGCCCGGCCAGTTGCACGCCGAGCGCCTGCAGCGTGGCGAGGTCGACATCGGCCCTGTCCGGCCGGCCGGCGAGCTGCAGCGAAGGCTGGCGCCGTGCGGCTTCCGGGTTGGCGAGGTCTTCCTGGCGCTGCGCCATCAGGCCCATTGCGCTGAGCCAGAAGAAGATATCCTGGCCGCGCCATGTTCTGGGCAGCCGCGTATGCTTGCCGACAGAAAGCACGACGCGCCGCCCGGCGCGGGCGAGCTCGTCGGCGATCTGCACGCCGGAGGACGAGGCGCCGACGACCAGCACGCCGCCGCCCGGCAGCTCGCCGGGTGAGCGATATTGCGAGGCGTGAATACTGAGCGGTGCGCGAATGGTTTCGGCCCCAAACGGGATGACCGGCCGGTCGCAATGTCCCGTCGCGACGACGACCGCGCGCGCCGCCCAGTCGCCGGTGTTGGCGCGCAAGGCAAAGCCGTCGGCGGTCCGCTTGGCGGAAATGACCTCGATATTGGTCTCGACCGGCGCATGCCATTGCCAGGCATAGCGCTCCAGGCTTTCCACGAACGCCGCTTTGCTCATGAAGCCGTCGGGGTCGCCGCCCTTGTAGGGCGAGCCGGGCAGGGCGTTCAGCCAGTTGGGCGTCAAGAGCCGCAGCGAGCGCCAGCTCTGCGAGCGCCAGCGCTCGCCGATGCGGCCGCGCTCCAGCACGACATGGTCGATGCCGGCCTGGCCGAGGCAATGGCTGAGCGCAAGGCCGGCCTGGCCCGCGCCGATGATGACGACGTCCGCGCGTCTCATGGTTCTGTTCCGTGTGGGAGAAGGAGGCGGCCCGGATCTGATCCGGACCGCCAGCGGCCTACTGGATGGTCTTGATGCCGACGGTGACCGGCACACCCTTGGTCAGCACGTCGAAGACGGCCGAGCGGCTGCGCGACTGCTCGACCAGTTGCTGGAGCTTCTCGGCCGGCGCATCGCCTTCGATTTCGAACGACACCTGGATGTTCTGGAAGCCGTTGCGGGCCTCGTCGGAAATGCCGAGGATGCCACGCAGGTCGATGTCGCCGTCGACCGAGCATTTCACCCTGCTGAGCTTGATGCCGCGCGCGGCGGCGATGTTGGCGACGCCCGCCATCAGGCAGCCCGCCAGCCCGTGCAGCAGCCACTCGACCGGGGTCGGCGCATTGTCGGAGCCGCACAAGATTGCCGGATGATCGGCGTCGGCATAATGCGGCTTATCGTGCTTCTGCTCGTTGCCGGCGCCGAAGAAGCCGTTCATGACGGTCTTGCTGTGCGTGCCTTCGATCCACTCATTGTGGGCGCGGAACTGGAACTTGGCGAGCTCCGGCTGCCCGGCGACGAAATTGATCGTCGCCATCAGGTTCGGCGTGTCGACGCCATTGAGCGGAAGCCGTGCAGGTTTGGTGTTGGGTTGCATCTTCATCTCCAAGGTTGGTTTTGCGGCTTGGTTGCCGTGACCCGCTTTGTTTGCCGGTCGAACGTTTGAACGAGAGTGGATGCGAGCGTGGAATTTTTCATACGCCGACCGTGGAAATGGCGTTGGACGTATCGTTTGAAACGGCTGGCCCAGCGCCTGAGCCGAATGCGCCGGAACGAAAAAACCCCGGGCCTTGGGAGGCGCGCGGGGCTTGTCGACGGCGTGGCCGCGATCGCCATCGGCGGTCATCCGATGGTGCGGATGTCCGTCACGTCGGTATCGGGCGTGGCGTAGCGCACCGAGGTGTAGTAGTCGATTCCCGAACGGGTGATGCCCATGTCCTTGAGCAGATGGTCGGGCATGGCCCGCAAGGCGGCGCGATCGCTGCGCGTCCTCATCGCATGATTGAAAAGCCTGAGCGCGCGGCCGGCAAAGCCGATCGGGCCGAAGCCCGCGCGGCCAGTGTCATAGGCGCTGTGTTCCAAAGTCGTCATCGTCGTCTCCATCCATTGCGGCGCGACCATTTCGCGTCGTCGATGGCGGGACTTGTGGCTTACGACCGGGGGAGCCAGCGTTGGAGCGGGCGTCGAAATTGCCGTGGAAATCGCGGTATTCGGCCGTTCCCACGCCGATGCGACAAAGACGGACTGGCCGCCCGAAATACGGCTACGCGAATGGGCGCAAAACCCCTACCGCTCCCTGAACGCCCGCGCGAACGAGTCCATCATCGGGCGCACCAGATACTCGAAGAAGGTCCGGTCGCCGGTGGCGATGAAGGCGTCGACCGGGGTGCCGGGATAGAGCTGTTCGGCTTTCACGCCGGGGGGCAGGGGATCGGCGATCTTCAGCTTGGCGCGGAAATAGGGTTCGTGGGTGGCTTGGTCGATCAGCCGGTCGGCGGAGATCTCGCTCACCGTGGCCGGGACTTCCGGCGTGAGCCGCGTGTTGAGCGCCGAGAGACGTAGCTTTGCCGGCTGACCGACATGCACCGCGTCGATGTCCTTCGGCTTGAGCTTGGCGTCCACCACCAGGCCCGATGACGTGGGCAGGATCTCCATGATCTTTTCACCGGGCGCGACCACGCTGCCTTGCGAGTTGTAGATCGAGGAGACGACGACGCCCGCCGCAGGCGCGGTGATCGTCGTGCGCTCGAGCACCGCTTGCGCCGCGCGCATCTGCTCCTCGATGTCGGCGAGGTTGGTGCGCACGTCGTCGAGCTTGGTCAGCGCTTCCTCGACGCGCTGGGTGGTGGCGCGTTCGGTCTGCGCCTGCGCCTCCACGATCTGCGTGTTGGCCGAGGCGAGGTACGCCTCGATCGCTCCGGCCTGGCCGACCAGGTCGGCCTCCGAGCGCAAGAGCTGCGAATACTCGGTGCGGTTGGTGAGGCCCTTGCCCAGAAGATCGGTCTTGATGCCGAGCTCCTTCTTCACCACCTCGGTCTGCTGCTCGATTGCCGCCTTCTGCGCGTTCAGGCCTTTGACGGACTCGCGATGCATGGCGACGCGCTGCGCCAGGATCGACTGTTCAGTGCGGAAGCGCGCCAGCCTGGCGTCGAACTCCTTCTGCTGTTCGCGGATCAGGGTTTCGAAGTCCTGCCGGAACGGTACTGGAGCGGGCTCGGCGATCGGCGCCAGCGTGGCGAGACCGTCGCGCTCGGCTTCCAGCCGCGCCGCACTTGCCTTGAGCGCGATCCATTGCCTCGTCAGCCGGTTGAGATCGGCCTCCGGCGCGGTCCGGTCGAGCAGGATGAGCTCCTGGCCCTCGCGCACGCGGTCGCCCTCATGCACCAGCAACTGCCTGATGATGCCGCCCTCGCGATGCTGGATGAGGATGTTGCCGCCGGTCGCCGCGATCGTGCCCTGCGTGATCACCGCGCCGGCGAGCGGCGCTCGAGCCGCCCAATAGCCGAAGCCGCCGACGAGAAGCGCGATTGCCGCGTAGCCGGCAAAGGCGGTGCGCCGGAAGTCGGTGCGCGGCCGGTCGTCGAAGGCGAGGGATGGCGTCGACATCGGCTAGGACCCGTGGCGGATGGTCTGCGAGGCGCGGATGGTCGGCGCGAACGATCCGGTCACCACCGTGCTCCGCAGCGCGCCTTTGCCCTTGTCGACAGTCGACTGCCGCAGCACCTCGGCGCTCGGTCCGAACGCCTCGATGACGCCGCCGCGCAGAACCATCACGCGGTCGCAGGCCGAGGCGATCGCGGGCCGATGCGTGATGACGATCGTGGTGACGCACGCGGCGCGCGCGGCCGCCAGCACCGCTTCGAGCGCGGCTTCGCCGGCGCCGTCGAGATGCGTGCTCGGCTCGTCCAGCACCAGGATGCGCGGATTGCCGTAGAAGGCGCGCGCCAGCCCGATCCGCTGCCGCTCGCCGCCCGACAGCGTCCCGGCCACCATCGTCTGGTAGCCGTCGCGCAGCGAAAGGATCAGCTCATGCGCCTCGGCGCGCTTTGCCGCTTCGACGATTGCCGCATCGTCGGCGTCTTCGTCGAAGCGGGCGACATTGTCGGCGATGGAGCCTGGAAAAAGCTCCACCTCCTGCGCCAGATAGCCGATATGCCGGCCAAGCTGGTTTGCGTCCCAGGTCCTGAGCTCGCCGGCGTCGATCCGGATCGAGCCGCCGCTCGGCTGCGCGGCCCCGACCAGCAGCCGCGCCAGCGTCGATTTGCCGGCGCCGCTCGGGCCGACGATCGCCACCGCTTCGCCGGGCTGAATCGCAAAGCTCAGCCGCTTGAGGATGGGCTCGGCGCCGAAAGTGGCATTCGGCGCGATGAAGAAAAGATCCTGCGCTGAAATCGCGCCGGTCGGGTCGGGCAAGGTGAGCTTGCGCGCTTCTCCCGGCTGCGCCGCAAGCGTCCCCCGCAGCCGCGTCCAGGCGTGCCTGGCCTCGCCGATCTGCCGCCAGGAACCGATCAGCTGGTCGAGCGGCTGCAGGGCGCGAGACGACACCAGCGAGGAGGCGAAGATCATGCCGGCAGTCATCTCGCCTTTCAGCACCAGCCAGGCGCCGGCCCCGAGGATCGCCAGCTGCAGCATCATGCGCAGCGCCCGGGAAGCGCCGCTGAAGATCGCATTGGCGCCGGCCGAACGGTCGTGCAGGACGAGCGCTTCCGCCACATGCCGGCCCCAGGCGCGCGCGGCGTTCTCCACCATGCCCATGGCGCGCAGCGTCTCGGCGTTGCGGGCAAAGGCCTGCTCGGCATTGCTGGCCAGAGCCGAGCGCTCCGCCGAAAGCGCGTCGTTCCTGCCGATGGCGAGCTGGTTGGCCACGACCAGGATGACAAGCAGCGCGGCACCGCCGAGCGTCACCCAGAACAGCACTGGATGGATCAGATAAAGCAGGCCGAGGAAGGCCGGCGCGAAGGGCAGGTCGAACAGCACCGAAACACCGCGCGAGCGGATGAAGGCGCAGACCGAGGCGAGGTCGGTGAGCGGCGACTGCGCACTTTTGGCGCCGAGCGAAGCGGCGAATGTCGTGGCACCCAGCTTGCCGTCGACGGTGGCGGCCACGCGCTGCGTATAGACGGCGCGGATGGCGTCCAGGAAGCCGAGGAAGCCGAGTGCGGCGACGGCGATCACCGACAGATAGATCAGCGTCTCGACGCTGGAGGAGGGCAGCACCCGGTCATAGACCTGCAGCAGGTAGAGCGGGATCACCAAAAGCAGCAGGTTGATCAGCAGCGAGAACAGGCCGACATCGGTGATGGCGCGCAGGAACACGCCGCGCAGGGAAACCGACGGTTCGGTCGGAGCGCTCTTCCGCAACATCGCCCCGGCCCGCCTAGGCCGTGTGCTCGCTCGTGACGTTCAAATGGCTTTGCTGCACTTCGTTCAGCGTGTAGGCGTGGATATAGTCGATCTTCATCTGGGCCGGTGTGGCGAGGTGGTCCGGCGGCGCGCCGGCCTGGCCGCCGATCGCAAGATCGACCAGCATGTACATCGGCTTGTCCATGTCGGACGGCGTCGCCGCTTCCGCGACCTGCACGCCGTCATAGGTCCAGACCAGCTTGTCGGGCGTCCACAGCAGGCCATAGGTGTGGTAGCCGGCGGTATCCATGACGTTCACCGTGGATCCGACCGTCGTGTGCTGTCCGGTCTCGTTGGTATGCGCGGTCATCAGCAGCGAATTCGGCTTTTGGCCGTACATTTCCATCACGTCGAGCTCCGGCGGCCATGAACCGTCTTCCGGCAGCAGCCAGAAGGCCGGCCAGGCGCCGGCGTTCTCCGGCAGGTCGGCGCGCATTTCGAAATAGCCATAGGTTTGCGAGAACGAGTCATGCGTGGTCAGCATGCCCGAGGTGTATTCGTAGTTGTTGATCAGCGGCTTGATGTCGGCCGGGGTCTGCGCCGCGGTGATCGTCAAAACGCCGTTGTCGATGCTGAACGGATGCACCGAGCTCGTCGGCGCGTAACTGGGGTTGATGTACCATTGCAGCTCGTTGTTCTGGGGGAGCGAGCCGCCACTGGGCCCGTTCCACCAGAAATTGGTGTTCCAGGTGCCGCCCTGGCTATCGTGCAGGTTCAACGTGTTGAACTCGTCGCTGAAGGACAGCGTCATGCCCGACTTGTCGATCGGCAGCTCGAACTGGCTGGGCTGGAACTTGTCGATGGTCGTGTTCTTGAATTCGAGGATCTCGCCCGATCCGAGGTTCAGCACCACATTGGGGCCTGCCTGGATCATGCTGTCGTGGACGGCGGCGAAGGAAGTGAACCCGTAGCCATCGAGGCGCACGGCATCGTTCGCGGCGAAATTGATGATCGAGTCGCTGCCGTTGCCCTTGGCGATGATGAAAGTGTCGGCGCCGCCGCCGCCGTCGATCAGCACATCGTTGCCCGCGCCGCCGTCCAGGGTCTGGCCGCCCGCCGTGGCGGTGATGATGTTGTCCAGCGCATTGCCGAAGGCATAGTTGTGGGCGTTGGTGACGACGAGGTTCTCGACATTGTTCGGCAGCGAGTAGCTCATCCAAGTGTTGATCGTGTCGACGCCCTGGCCACCGTACTCGACCACCTTGTTGCCCGCCGAATAGAGGTAATAGATGTCGTCGCCGGCGCCGCCATACATGGTGACGTTGACGCCGCTGGCGGCCCAGATGGAGTCGTTGCCTGAGGTGCCGTTCATCGTCCCGGGCGAGGACGCCGAAAGCCAATGGTTGGAAGCGCCGCTATAGTAAAGAGGAACGCCTATCGCGTTGACGACGAAGCCCATCGGACAACTCCTTCCTTGGTGGCGGCTGATTTTCAGGCCAACCTGCAAGCCGGCCTATGGTTCCAAGGATTCGCTTCACAGTACAGATAAAAAATTACCGCTCATCGATTAATGATTAGAAATGAACATAATAAGGGGTTTCTAATACAATTTAAGCGCGATAATTACACCTTGAATTACTCAATTTTACTCAATATTGCGAAGCTCATGCTGAAATATTGGGCAAGATGCTGGGCGTGACCGCAATCGGCCGGCGCGGCGTCAGCGAGGGGCCGAGTCGCCGCAAGCGCGGCGGGTGGACATTCGAGCCGGAATGCGATTTCGCTTTGTTCGTCGCCGGCGGGAAGAATGCGATGCGAGTTGAATTTCACGGACTGCAGTTCGAGCTTCCGCAAGGATGGGAAGACATAACCGACGACCTGGATGACAAGTGGCCGCCGACATTGGCTGGCCCCGCGGGTGTCGGCGCACTCCAGTTCTCGGTAGGCCGGTATAAGAGCGGCAAGCTACCCAATATTATCATCGGCGACTTGCGTGAGATGCTCGCCAATTTCTGTGCGAACTTGCCTCATGAGTTCGATGAGCCGGTTGAGCGCGCCGGACCCGTCAACGCGGTCGGATGCGCGGCCCACGGCCCAGAACAACTGGTCGCGGTGTGGCTCCTGTCGAATGGACGCGACGTAACTTTGGCTACTTACACCTCCCTGAGTCCGGAGGACCCGGAAACCGGAGTGGAGTTGCGCCAAGCTCGGCAACTGGTGGAGTCGATCGAGTTTTGATCCTTTGGGCGACAAGGCGGCCAACCGTAACGGATTGCGCGCCACCTCGGCCATCGAAGTCGCGACAGACGACCTGGCGGCTCGCCGATCAGCCCCCGCGCAAGACTTCGCTGTGCGCCTTTGCGAGGTCCGCCATGCTGTCGAAGCGGAAATCCACCTTCGGCATGTCGCCGGGATGCATCGTGGCGCCAAAGCCTTGATCCGCGTGCCGCCGATAGATCCAACATGATTTGAGACCCAGCCGGCTGGCGGGGACGTGGTCATGGAACATGCTCTCGGCTGTGTGCAGGACCTGCTCGGCCCCGATCCCGAGGGTCGCGAGCTTTTCGAGCATGTAATTGAAGTTGCGCTCGGAAGGCTTGTAGGAGCCGATGTCCTCCGCCGTGTATATCGCGTCGAAATCGACGCCGAGCTTTTGGTTGCTGAACGAAAAGCTTCTGTTGTCGACGTTGGAGAGGACCACCAGCCTGTAGTGCTGCTTGAGATATCGCAGCGCCGCCGCGGTGTCGGCGAAGGCCGGCCAATCCTTCACGCTCTCGCCATAGGCGACGCACTCGTCTCGCGTGGCGGTGACGCCCCACTCTTCCGCCAGCCGCTTGTAGACGGTCGACAAGAGGTCGCTGTAGCGCTTTTGCGGGGTCCATTTCTGCTGACTGGATTCGTGCCGGGCGTGCGCCTCCAGTATCTCGTTGCGGCTCAGGTCGCGGCCGGCCCGCTCGATCAGCGGCTTCAGCCCCTCGATCATGCCGGATTCCCAATCGATCAGCGTGCCGTAGCAGTCGAAGGTCAGCGCTTTGAAATCTGTAAGCTTCATGGGGATCTCCTCCTTCAAGTCCATGATTGGATCGGCGCTGGCGTCGATCTCGATCGGACCTACCCGACGGGCAGTTCGGCCGAGCCCAAACCTGCCCCGTCCTTCGATACGGTGTCCTTCGATGCAGTCATGCGGCGCGACGATGTCAGCCAGACGCCGAACAGCGCCACCGCGAGCCCGACGAACATCACCGTCGAAAGCGTTTCGCCGAAGATCAGCCATGCCCACAGCATCGTCACCGGCGGGCTGAGATAGATCACGCTGCTGACCTGCGTGGCCGTGTAGAGGCGCAGGCTCATATAGTAGACGCCGTAGCAGAAGAAGGTCGAGAACAGCACCAGCCAGGCGATGCCGAAGCCGAAGCGGCCGTCGTCGGGCGGCGCCAGCGTGCCGTTCCATCCGGCGCAGGCGGCAAAAAGGACAGCGGCCGTCAGGCATTGGATGCACAGACTCTGATGTATGGGCATATCGATCGTGCGCATGCGCTTCTGCACGACCGTTGCCAGCGCGAAGACCATCATGGCGGCGACCGTTAGGACATAGGCCCAGGCCGGAGCCGTCCCCAGCGCCAGGCTGTCCAGCGAGACGATGAGCACGCCCACTACTCCGACGGCCGTCCCGGCCCATTGTCTCCCCGTCAGCCGGTCGCCGAGGACCGGCTGCGACAGCGCCGCGATGGCAAGAGGGACGAGATCGGAAATGAGCGCGACGAGCCCCGTCGGCACGCGCTGGCCGATGGCAAGGGCAAATCCGCCCAGATAGAGGAACATCGTCGCGACGCCGAAGATCATCTGCTGGATCAGGGCACGCGCGCCGATGCCCGGACCGACCAGCAGGGCGAACGGCAGCAGGATCAATCCGGATATCAAGGTCCGCCAGAACAGGACCAGCATGACGTCGGCGTTCCCGCTGGCGTAGCGGATGCCGACGAAGCCGGAGCTCCAGCTGACGACCAGCGCGGCTGCGATGAGCGGCCATACCAGGCGATGGGCATTGGTCTGCATATGGTCAGGGCTCTCTTGGCTCGGCGATGCTTGCGCCGAGGAAGCGGATCACGGGCAACCTATGGCGGCACCAAGGCAGGTTTGCACATGACAAATTTCGATGAGATCATGAATTTGGCGAAAAAATTGGCATGGCTATTTGCCTTTCACCGCCTTTCGCGTCAGATGATGGCGTGCTGGCTCGGCGCGGAGCGAGGATTGTCATGCCTGGAGTGATGAACCGTCGGCTGGATGTCGATGCCTTGCGGGCGATGGTCGCGATCGACCAGCATGGCGGCGTCACGCGCGCGGCCGAGATTCTGGGCCTGTCGCAATCGGCCGTCAGCCACAAGATCCGCAGGCTGGAGGCGAGCCTCGACTGCGAGATCCTCAGCCGCAAGGCCAACGCGCCGATGTTCACCACTGCCGGGCAGGATCTGCTGGGCTACGCCCGGCGCATCCTGGGCATTCACGACGAAGCGGTGCTGAGCCTGTCGAAAAGCACGCTGCAGGGCAAGATCGCGCTGGGCATGACCGAGGACACCACCTGCACGGACCTCGCACGCATCCTCGGCCGGTTTCGCCGGCTCTACCCCGAGGTGAGCGTGCGCACGAAGGTTCGCATGAGCCTCGTCCTGCAGGAGCAGCTCAGCCTCGGCGCCCTCGATGCCGCCATCGTCCAGGTGTTTCAGCATGAGGTCCGCCCTGCTGACGTTCTCTTGTACCGCGAGACGCTGCACTGGGTTAAATCGCCCGAACTGATCCTTCGCAAAGGCGAGCCGGTTCCGTTCCTCTCATTCGACGACGACTGCTTCTACCGGCGCTGGGGACTGGACCTCGGCCAGGACGCGGGAGCCGTGTTCGAGACCGTGTTCGAATGCTCCAGCGCGGCCGGGATCATCGCCGGCGTGACCTCGGGGCTCGGCGTCGCACTGCTGAGCCAGCGGCATTTGCAGCCCGGCATGGAGATCGTCGACAAGGATTTTCCAAAACCCCCGGACCTCGCCTACGTGATCAGGCGCGCGCGCAATTCCCGAAATCCCGCGCTGGAGACGTTGGTCAGGGAAATCGAAGCTGAAGTAAGACGTTACGGCACGCTTCAAATTGCCGTCTGACGCGGCGCATGGCGGGGCGTACGACTGTCGAAACCCGCTTACGCCTCGCCCATCGCGATCGACTTTTCGAACGCCGCCGTCAGTCCCTTTGCGACCGCCTGGTCGAAGCCGCCTGCGCGCATCGTCTCGATCGCGGCGGCGGTGGTGCCGCGATAGCCGAGGAAGGTTTTTACCGTGTCGGCCGGCGAGGCGTCCTTCAGCTCGAGCAGCCGGCCGGTGCCGGTCAGCACCGTGTTGACGGCGCGCTGCGCCACCTCGGGCTGGAGCCCGAAGGCAATGGCGTGGCGCATCATGGCGTCGGCCAGAAGCGCGGGGAAGGCCGGGCCTGATCCGGTGAGGCCGGTGAGATAGTCGATGTCGCGCTCGCTGCCGACCTCGTCCTGGCTCCCGCAAGCCGAAAAGATCGCGCGCACGACGGCGCGGTCTTCGCCGGTCGCGTCGCTGCTTGCGATCCATGGCGTGTAGGACCGCGCGACCTCGGCCGCGGCGTTGGGCAGCGTCCGCGCCACGCGGCGCGTGCCGTGCCTGGCGCCGATCTCGGCAAGGCGGATGCCGGCCATCACCGAGATCACCAGCTTGCCCTTGGCGTCGATGGCGAGCGCGGGCCAGTCCCGCGGCCGCACCGAAAGCACGATCACGTCGCAGCGGTCGGCGAGCGCTTGGTTGTCGTCGGTCCAGAACGCGCCGGCAAAACGATCCGGCCTGGCGCTGCGGTGGGAGAGGGCGAGGTTCTGCGGCTGCACGATGCCGGCTTGCAGCGCCGCATCCGCGATGGCGCCGCCCAGCCAGCCAGCGCCACCGACGATGCCTAGCCTGATCGAAGCGCTCATGTCGTTTGCCTCCGTTGCAAGACGGCACGGTAGCGGTCGAGCGAAAAATTTGACAGCCTCTGTCGGATCGGCTGGGGGCTGCACGTCCTTCGGGCATCGATCAACTAAGAGAGGATATCGAGACATGCCGAGCACCATCCACCTGCACCGCGTCCTGACGACCAAGCCGGAGAAGGTCTACCGCGCTCTCACCGAGGCCGATGCGCTGGCCAAGTGGCTGCCCCCGAACGGCTTCACCTGCACGGTCGACCATCTCGAGGCAAAGGTCGGCGGCACCTACAAGATGTCCTTCCGCAATTTCGCCACCGGCGACAGCCACGCTTTCGGCGGCGAATATGTCGAGCTCGTCCCGGGTGAGCGCCTGCGCTACACCGACCGCTTCGACGACCCCAATTTGCCGGGCCAGATCGAGGTGACCGTGATCCTCAAGAAAGTGTCGGTCGGCACCGAGATCAACATCACCCAGGCCGGCATCCCGGACGCTATCCCCGCCGAGGCCTGCTATCTCGGTTGGCAGGAATCGCTGCGCAACCTGGCCAAGCTCGTCGAGCCGGAAATCAACCAGTAGGACTGCCAAGGCGGCGGCCGTTGCTCCGGCCGCCGTCTTACCCAAGGTAAGCAATATTTCACCAAGCGCTGTTAAAGCGACTTCATGGATCGCAACAAGAACAACGACCTGTTTGTCCTGATGGCGGCCCTCGCCGCCATCGCGATCTACAACATTGCCTGCGGCGTCAAGATGGGCGAAGTCCGGGGCAGGTTGAATTGGGTCGCGCTCGCGGACGATCCGACACGGTTCTGGAACATCGTGGTCGGCAATTCGATTGTCCTGGTTGGCTCGGTCACCTTTCTGGGGGTGCTGTGGGTGCTCAATTCCCGCAAGCCCGGATGATCTGAGGCTTTTCTACCTTACACCGCCCGCGTAATGCCGCCGTCGACACGGATGTTCTGGCCCGTGATGTAGGCCGCCCCGTCGGAGGCCAGGAACGAGATCGTCGCGGCGATCTCTTCCGACGTGCCGTAGCGCTGCATCGGGACGCTGCCGCGCCGCTCTTCGGTCTTCGGCAGGCTGTCGATCCAGCCGGGCAGCACGTTGTTCATGCGGATGTTGTCGGCGGCATAGGTGTCGGCGAAGATCTTGGTGTAGGCGGCAAGCCCGGCGCGCGCCACGGCCGAGGTCGGGAACATCGCGCTCGGCTCGAAAGCCCACGCGGTCGAGATGTTGATGATGACGCCCGACTTCTGTTTCTGCATCACCGGCGTCACCAGCCGTGTCGGCCGCACGGCGTTGAGGAAATAGGTGTCGATGCCCTTGTGCCAGTCCTCGTCGCTGATCTCGATGATCTGCGCGCGCGGTCCATGGCCGGCGCTGTTGACCAGCACGTCGATGCGGCCCCAGCGTTCGAGCGCGCCGTCGGTGAGGCGCTTCAGATCGTCATTCGACTGGTTGGAGCCGGTGACGCCGAAGCCGCCGAGTTCCTTGCCCAGCGCCTCGCCCTTGCCGGAAGAGGACAGCACGCCGACCTTGAACCCATCCGCCGCCAGGCGGCTGGCCGCCGCCGCCCCCATGCCGCTGCCGCCCGCCGTCACCAGAGCTACTTTTTCGCCTGCCATGTCCTGATCCATCCATTGGAATTGCGGGAAGCGCCTCTGTTAGCATGGGCCGGGCAGGGCACGAACCGGATTGGGTTGCGCCAAGGTGAGATGATTGGCGGTTCGCGCGCCGGCTCCTCCTTATCCCGCCACCCACCCATGCCTTCGCTCCTCCCACGCCACGCGCGCCGGCGCGGGAAAATCCGGATCGCCAAAGCACCCCACCGCCACCGCGATCGCGTCCGGTTTGCGCTCCGGCTCCCAGAACACGCTGGAGCCGCACGCTGGGCAGAAGTGGAACGTCACCGCGTGTCCGCTGTGCGACGATCGCCTGAAGGTCTTGGCGTCGCCTTCAACCTTCACCGCCTCGCGCGGAAAGAAAGCCGCGATGCCATAGTTGCTGCCGGTGCGCCGCTGGCAGTCGAGGCAGTGGCACTGCGCAACGAGCTGCGGCTCGCCGTCACAGGTGGCCTTCAGTTGCCCGCAGGCACAGGATGCGGTTCGCATGGGCTGCCTCTTGGTTCAAAAATGGATCGTCCACCTGCCTTGCGGCGGTCAGGTATGTTCAGGTTTTCGGGGGAGGTAGGCGCGGCGTGGCGCTGCGATAGGTCTTACACTGCTTTGGTGGTTGGCGAAAGCGAAGGTGCTGCCAATCTCCCCCATGAGGGGGGAGATGCCCGGCAGGGCAGAGGGGTCGCTGTCCCGCCAGCATGCGAAAGCTGGGGTTCCTCGCCCCCGCCAGAGGCGGGGGAGAGGTGGCCGCGAAGCGGACGGAGAGGGGGTCCTCGTAGGGCGCTCCCCCTCTCCGTCTCGGCTTCGCCGAGCCACCTCTCCCCCATTTCATGGGGGCGAGGAAAAGAGCTCAAACCTTGAACGCACCCATCACCTTCTTCGAAACCCTCGCGCAACGCCCCGGCTTCACCGCGCCCGGCTTCAGCGGCACGCCCTTTCCCGCCGGCACAGCCGGCTCGAACCAGCCGCGCAGCGCCTGGTCGGCGGCGCAGTAGCCCCAGTTCACCAGGTCGACCGTCTCCCTGGCTCCGAGGAAATGCAGCGAGGTGCCGATGTCCGCGGGCGCAGTGGCGGCGGTCTGCGTGAAGGTCGGCTCGGTCGCGTCCGGCTTGCTGGCGATCGACCAGAAGACGCCGCGCGTCGCCGCATAGTCGGGCCGTGTCGCGTCATTGGGCAGGCCGCGCTCGTCGGCGTCCTTGGCCGCCTGGAATCGCGCGACGAGATCGCGGCGCCTGAGCGAGCGCACCTGGTTGTCGGTAGTGTCGGCGACGCGCTTCAGCTGCGAGAACCAGTTCCAATAGCCTGCCTTCGAGGCCTGCCACGGCGCGCCGGCGTCACTGACCAGCAGCCAGCGGCAGCGCTTCAGCGCCGGCTCGATGCCGTGATTGTCGTAGACGCCGCCGTCTGTGAGCACGGCGCGGGCAGGCGTCACCGGCGCGCCGACCGAAGGGTCGAGCTTGTCGTTGGTCCATGTGAACGGCGTGAGGTCGAGCCGCTGCGGCGACAGGAAGGGCGGGAAGGCCGAGGAGGCGGCGACCGCGAGAGCCACCGGCAGGTCGGCCTGGTAGGCGACACCGATGCGGTAGTCGGCGATGTAGCGCCGCGACAGGCGAAACAGCGAGCCGGTATCGAGGTTGCTGGAGCAGAACACGAACCAGGGTCTTTCCGGCAGGCTCTTCAGCATCGGCCTGGAGCCGTGGAACAAATGCCGCTCATAGCAGGCGGCGACTTCGCGCGCCGCGCTCGAAAACGGGTTCAGCAGGCCTTTGACGATCGACGGCGCGTCGAGGAAGACCTTCGAGAACTCCAGTATCCTGTCGAGATAGATGTCGAAATTGCTGGCGACGCCGTCGACGAAACTGAAGCGCGGCCAAAGCACCGCCAGCAGTCCAGCGGCGATCGAGCCGCCCGAGACCGAGCTCACCATGTCGAGTTTTTTAAGCAGCCCGGCCTCGTTCAGGCGGCAGAGCGCGCCGGCATGGAACAGCATTGCGCGGTAACCGCCGCCGGACAGGCAAAGCCCGAGATCGTAGCGCTCGGCCTTGTTGTCGGAACCAACTGGCGCCGCCTCGGTATCCGGCGCTGCCGTCTCACTGGCCATGAAAGACTCCGATCGTTCGGCTGGGGCGGGCTGTTTCGGCGCACAATCCAGCCCAGCGTGGGGCTTCTGGCAAGCTGCGGAATCGCGGAATGTCGGGGGCGAGGAACCCTCTTCTACAACTCCTTCTCGGCCAGTTCCCGGAACCCGTCCGGCACCGAACGCGTGCCTTCCAGCGCCACCGTGCCGTAGCCGACGGCTTCCTTGCCGAAGCGCTGGCGGATCTTGTCGATGGCGCTGTCGGCGCCGAAGCGGGCGAGGCCCTTGCGGCTACCGGGCTTGAGCTTCTCATCCGCCAGGCCGAGCGGCAGTTCGAGCTGCAGCTCGGCATGTTCCTCCAAATGCGAGACCGAGATGGCGAGCAGCGAGATGTCGCGCTCTGCCGGATGGGCGGCCAGCACGCCGCGCACTAGCTCCTCGGCGATCTCGGCCAGCATCGCGGTCGCCTGGATCGGCTGGTCGAGCGTGATCGAGCGGGTGACGGCGCGCAGATCGGCGAAGCGCACGCGCACCGTCACCGTGCGGCCCGGCCGGTCTTTCGCACGCAAACGGCTGGCGACGCGGTCGGCAAGATGCAGGAGCGTCGGCACGAAGACGCGGGGTGTGGCAGGTTTCCTGCCCAGCGCCGATTGCGCGCCGGCCGAATGCGCGCGCCGACGCGTCTCGAGCTTGCGCGGGTCGCGGTTCCAGGCGAGCGCGGCAAGCTTCTGGCCGGCGGCATGGCCGATCAGCCGCTCCAGCGCGCCGCTATGCGTGCGCGCCAGTTGCCCGATGGTCTCGACGCCGATCTCGGCGAGCCTCGCCTTGGTCGCCGGGCCTACGCCCCACATCAGCGTGACGGGCAGGTCGTGCAGGAATGAAAGCTCGGTGCCGGGCTCGACCACCACCAGCCCGTCGGGCTTGGCCACCTGCGAGGCGATCTTGGCGAGATGCTTCGTCCGCGCCACGCCGATCGAGATCGGCAGGCCGAGTTCGGCCTTCACCCGGTGGCGGACTTTTCGCGCGATCTCTTGCGGAGAGCCGAACAGATGCGTGCAGCCGGCGACGTCGGCGAAGGCCTCGTCGATCGAGATGCGCTCGACCACCGGCGTGAAATCGTCGAGCACCTTGATCGCGGCGTCGCCGAGGCGCTGGTATTCGGAAAAATGGCCGCCGACGAAGATGAGCCGCGGGCAGAGCTCGCGCGCCTTGCGGCCGGGCATGCCGCCGCGCACGCCAAACACCTTGGCCTCGTAGGAGGCGGCCAGCACCACGCCGCCGCCGACGGCGATCGGCTTGCCGCGCAGCGACGGATCGAGCAGTTGCTCGACCGAGGCGTAGAAGGCGTCGAGATCGGCATGCAGGATGGTGGCGGCGGCGGCGGCGTTCGTGGCGGGCATCGCGCGCTCCCAGGGCCATTTGTGTGGCATTGCAGCATTAGCTGCGCCTTTTGTAAGGGGAATTACTAGAACATAAAGAGAACAAAAGAGGGCCTGTGTCAAGCCGCCACGTGCCAAAGTGCAGGTTTCCACAACCTGGGCGTAGCGCCACGAAAAGGACGCTAGTTGTGCTCGTCCATCGTTCCCCGGCGGGGATACAGCGCAGGCGACAGACAGCCGCCTGCGCGCCCAGTTCCTGAAAGTGAGTGGGCGCCTGCTTTCGCTATGCCGGCTTGGCGTATTGCTCGGCGCTCAGCACCTCGATGCACTGGAACGGCTGGTTGCCTTCCACCCAGGCGTCATGGCCGGGCGGAATGGTGTAGGAAGAGCCTGCCTCAAAGGTCTTTTGCGTGCCGTCGGTCATCCGCACGGTGATCGACCCGGACACGACATAACCGACATGCGAGACCTGGCAGCTGTCGGTCTTGACCACCGGCTTCACGCATTCGGACCACCGCCAGCCCGGCTGCATGTTCATCCGCCCGAGCGTATAGCCCGGCAGCCGCACGATCTCGACGCGTGTCTTGGCGGGCGCGCGGACCTCGTCGGGGTTGTTGTGCGATTTGGATTCGAGTTTCGTCACCTTCACGGCAGTTTCGGCCATGGCATCCTCCCTGGTGCAAGCGGAGCCAGACGTTGCGATCGTCGGCGACCGCCGGCGGGATGATACGCCTTAGCATGAGGTATTGCTAATATAATTGGGGACGACCGCCGCACCGCGTGGATTTTTGACCCGCTATGTCGGAAGTTAGTGCGGTCCCCGATTGTCCGGTGCTTTCTGTTCTTGCGCTGGCACGACGGTGGTTGAGGGATCCATCCGTTCTCGCCCAAAAGGGAGAATTCGATGCAACCCTCGGCAATGGCTCAGGCGATACCGCCGCTGCTCTCGCAACTCCCATCAGGATCATTCCAGGCTTGGTCGAGCGCGCAGCTCGCCGCGCCCGGCGCAACGTAGCCGGGCAGGGGAGGAGTTGGGCGGCGTAATCGACAATCACCAAGGGAGGAAACCGATGCTTGATCAAGCCGTGAAAGGCGCTTCGCCGGTCGTCGCCGCGCGCCGTGACTCGCCGGCGCTTCGCCAATGCTGCGACAGCTATGTCTGTCCGGTCTGCAGCCAGGTCGTCGAACTGACGGATTATCGCCAGGTGGTATGGCACCAGCAGCCTGGTCACCGGCCCATGGACGCCGATGCCTGAATATCCGTTTTGAATTCTATCGATGACACCTGGAGCGGTTCGACGCCATTTGCAGAGGCGGAACCGCTCCGAGGGCGACCCGCGCCTCCCAAGATCACGCGGGCCGAGGAGCGGCAACCAGGGCCCTCAAGGGCGGCTGGTTGCGTTCGCCAGGGTCAGCCGCCGCTCGCCGGAGCAGGGGCAGGCGCCGGGCCCGGTGCCGGAGCAGCGGGTGCTGTCGACGGCGTCTTGGCCGGCGGCGTGTCGGTCTTCGGCGCCTCGATCTTGGGCGTGTCGATCTTGACGTTCACGTCGGTCGATCCGCCGCCACCGCCGCCGCCGACATTGATGATGCCGGTGAAGAACAGCAGCCCGACGATCACGATGATGGCGAGAACGATCGCGACCGCGGTTCCGCCGCCGCCGCCGCCGCCCGTGTTTACAACTGTAGGTCCGTCGGCCATGGCTTCCTCTCCTTTCGCCGATTTCGATTGCCGGGCAACGGCAGCGGGAGGCGATTGTTCCGGCCCTCGGGCGACGGTCCGAGACTTCGTTCAGACTGAAGTCGCACCCCTTGAACGCAGAGGCCCGAGGCGCCGATTTCGAGGCAACAACAGCGCCGTCAATTCATTTGCCTAGCAAGCCGCCGGACAAAGTCCCTTCATCGGCGGTCGACCACGGCGTGCCCGCCATTCCTGCGATATGGCGGGCACCCCTTTCTCTCCAGAACTCTCGGAGTGCCGGCCATGCAACCTGGCAGGATCATCGCGAACCTGTTTGCCACGCTGCTTCTGGCGGGTTTGGTTGCCGGCGCCTTCATCGTCTTTGGCAGGCCGCTCTGGCCTGAACGCCGTCCCAGAATGGTGATCCTCCTCCCCATCGACACGATGGCGACCGGATCGGTGCGCAAGGCCTGTGTCGAGCCCTGCCTGCCCGCCCGCTTCGATCTCAAGCGCGCGCCGGCGAGACCGCGGGCGAGACCGCGGGGATGAAGCGGGTGCGGGAACCAGTCCGCGGCTCACGCCGTTTATTGAGCGAAGGGATGCGCCGGGCGGAGGCCGCCATGGATAATTTCGAACTCATCGATCTCTTATGCGTCATCGACGCCTGCACGAGCGACCGTTCCGCCGGACGCCTCGTGCCGATGTCGAAGGCCGTCGAGGAGCTGCGCGTGCTGACCGGCGATTTCGTCTCGTCGGACGAGGATGCGACCAACGCCCTGACGCATGTCGCGCTCGAGCGCGGCTGTGCGGTGCTCTTCGACGAGCAGACCGGCGCCGACATCATCGCGGAATTTTAGGGGCGGCGGCTATGGCCGCCGCTACTTCACCAGAGTGATCATCCGTCCCGCATACATTTCGCGGTTCCCGAGTTCGGCAGTGCAGTTCGATTTCACCGCCGAGTTTCCCGTCATCGTGATCGTGTCGCCGACCAGCCGCAGGCAGCTGCCCTGGCCGCTCATGTCCGAATTTCCGGCGTAGGTGATGACGGCGTCCGGGGCGTAGATGAAGCCGCTCACCAGCGAGCCGGATCCGCCGTTCAGAGTCAGTGCCTGCGTGTTGCCGTGTGCCTGGTAGATGGTGATGCCTTGATAGGTGCCGCTGGTCGGCGGCGAAAGGTTCACCTGCTCGTTGGCGTTGATGTAGATCTGCGAGTTCTCCATCAGGAAGATCGTCACGCCCTGGCCGCTCAGGCTGCCATTGCCGCCCGGCTTTATGGTGACGTTGCGCATGATGTAGGTGCCCGGGTTGAGCGTGATCTTCCCCGACAGGGTCTTGTCGCAATAGGTGCCAGGCGAGAGCGTTATCGTCTTGCCGTTGGGCACCGGCAGACAGAGCGTGTAGGCGGGCGGAACGACGTCGGCCAGCGGATCGAACGAGGCATACTGCTTTTCATGCGGGGTGCCGCAGGAAAGCGTGGCGTTGGGCGGGGTCAGCCCTTGCGTGCCGCCGACCGTCGAGACGCAGGCGGCGCTGACGATCGCCGAGCCACCCCGGTTGACGGAATCGGCGGCGTCCGAATTGGCCGCGATCACGCAGCCCGTCATCGCCACGTTGGTCGAGCCCTGCAGATTGACCGCATCGTCGGCATGCGGGTCGAGCGCCAGCACGCAGGCCTGCGCTCCGGGCTTGATCTTGACCTGGGCGGAGCGCGTCGCCTGCCAGGCCGGCATGACGCTGACCACGGGCGGCCGGGTGATGTTCGACGACAGCGAAAGGAAATAGGCGCTCGGATCGCCGCTGGCGGCAACCTGGAAGGCGGCGAGGCTGCCGGAATACTCCTGCGCGTCCGCCGCGCTCATATTGGCCGCGAAGAAGGTCTGGCCGAGTTGCTGGACATCGTTCGCCGACATGCTCGGCAGGTATTTGGTGCCGATCGCAAGGCCGGCCGCGTCCAGCGAGTTCTGCAGCTGCGCGGCGTCGTCGCTGGTGCCCGTCAGGTCGATGGAGGCCGCCACGCCAAGCATCAGCGGCACCATGGCGACCGCGGTCGCGACCGCGAAATTGCCGCGCTTTGAAGCCCAAAACCGTCCAAACATGGAGCCCGCCCTTGCCGTCTAAGCAAGAGTGATAGGCGCGCCGCCTCAACGACCGATTTGCAAAATGGTTAAAATGCAGAAGGTGCTAAAATATATGGTTTTACGGGTACTTACACCTTAAGTCTGAGATTGGTTAGGCCTTAAGTCTTAATGCATGCGGCACAAGGTGGGGAAGCGGCCCGCTGCGGTCCTACCGGCGCAAGTCGACCGAATTAATTAGGCATTCATTCATATGGCAATGATGTCGTCACGGCCGGGATAGCTTGGGCGCGCGGTCATGGCCTTTTCAGGTCGGTTCTTCAGACAACTTTTTTCTCGGATCGCCTCTTGGCGCTTTTGCGAAGGCAGGGGTGGCAATGTCGCGACCATCTTCGCGCTCACCTTGCCGGTCGTCGTCGGCGGCGCGGGCTTCGGCGTCGAGACCTCCTATTGGTACTATTCGAGCCTGAAGCTGCAGGCGATCGCCGACGCGGCCGCCTATGCCGGCGCGCTGGAAAAGATCGCCGGATCCGACACCGCCACCATCACCAGCGCCGCCACCTCATCGGCCACCTCCAACGGGCTGGGCGCCGGCACCATCGTCGTCAACACCCCGCCGACGTCGGGGCCGAACACGGCCAAGAAGGCGGTGGAGGTGATCCTCAACCAGAATCTCGACCGCATGTTCACCTCCATCTTCACGCAGACCAAGGTGCCGGAGCAGGCGAGGGCGGTGGCGCTGATCACCGACGCGTCGAAGGCCTGCGTTCTGGCGCTCAATCCTTCGGCCTCGCAGGCAGCGCTGTTTTCCGGCAGCACCAGCCTCAAGCTCAGCGGCTGCTCGGTCATGTCGGATTCGCTCGCTTCCGACGCCATCAAGATCCAGGGCTCGGCGGCGGTCCAGGCCGACTGCCTGATCACGGTCGGCGGCGTCGTGCTGAACAATCCGCCGACGATGGTCTGCAAGTCGGCGATCACCCAGGCACTGCCGGCCTCCGACCCGTTCGCCAGCCTGCCGGCGCCGGCCGCCACCAATCCGTGCAAGAACGTCAACGGCAACAAAACGTCGCAAACACTCCAGGCCGGCACATATTGTAGCGGCATGAACCTCAACGGCAATGTCGCGCTGTCATCCGGCACTTATGTCGTGCAGGGCAGTTTGAAGATAAACGCCGGCGCTGTAGTCACCTGCGCCTCGCCCTGCACCGGCGTGACCATCTTCATGTCCGGCAGCAACACCGTCAGCATCAACGGCAACGCCAGTGTGACGCTGAGCGCGCCGACCTCGGGTACCTATTCGGGTGTGCTGTTCTACGGCGACAGGACGGGAACGGCGGCGCAAAGCACCTTCAATGGCACCGCGGACTCGCTTCTGACCGGCGCCATCTATTTTCCGAGGCAGCAGGTCAACTATCTCGGCAACTTCTCGGGCGTGAACGGCTGCACCCAGGTCGTTGCCGACACCATACAGTGGTCCGGCAATTCGACCATCAACCAGGACTGCACGAGCCTCGGGATGAAGAACATCCCGGCCGCGCAGTCCGTTGCGATCGCCGAGTAGCGGCCATGGGGCTACAGCTAATCCGTTTCCGCAGAGACAGCGCCGGCGTCGCCGCCGTGGAACTCGCGCTGGTGATGCCGGTGTTGTGCGCCGCTCTGCTCGGCATCCTCGATGGCTGGTCCTACGTAACCAACTCTCTGGCGATGCGGGCAGGGGTCAAGACAGCGGCGAACCTGGTGATGGCTGGTGGCGACGACACCGCCACGCAGGCCGCGGCGCTGGCGAGTTGGGAACAGAAACCGACCGACGCCGCGGTGACCGTCACGCGCAGTTATCAATGCGGAACGACCGTCGTCACCTCGACCACCATCTGCAGCGGCCCGAAAGTGCCCACGGTCTTCGTTCAGATCCAGGCGTCGGGTACCTGGAAGCCGCCTTTCACCTTCGGCGTCTTCCCGCACGACACGGTGATCGGTCATGTGCAGGTGGTCCGTGTCCGCTAGAGCAATTCCAGGAAAAGTGGGCAGCGGTTTTCCGTCCGGAATTGCGGCAAGCAAGAGAGCAATTCCACATAGGCAAAAGCTTTGGGCATTCGCCGGTAATATCGAGGGCGGCTCCGGGCTCGAATTCGCGCTGATCGTGCCTTTCCTCGTCATGCTGCTGTTCGCCATCTTCGCCTTCGGCTGGTCGATGAACAGCATTTCCAGCGTGCGCTACGCGCTCGAGGCCTCGGCGCGTTCCTTGCAGCTCAACAACACGCTGACCCAGGCCGACATCCAGGCGATCGCGACGCAGAAGCTGCAGGCGCTTGGCCTGCAGAATGTCAACGTCACCGTCACCACCGATCCGGCGAGCGGGGGCTTCGCCATGGCGCATGTCAATGCCAGCTATGCCTTCGTCATCAGCTTTCCCTATTTCAGCAATTACCCGATCAGCTATTCGACCTCGGTGACCGTGCCGATGATCAGCGGCTAGAAGGCCGCGCGCGGCATTTGAAGCTTGTCGCTGTGGCGGCGGGCTCTCGCGATTTGAAGCGGCCTACTCCCGAAGATCGGCCATTGGCACCTGCGGCTGGTAGGGCGAAACGCGCAAAGTCCACCGACCAATGGCCGGCTTGCTGGGCAATATCAGTTAACTCTAATCTGGATCGGGGGTCGAGCGGAGGAGTTCAATGTCGGGTAAACCAGCCTCATTCCCTATACCTGTCGACGTGCTCGACACGCTGCCAGATCAAGCAAAGGGGCACCTGCCGCCGACCGGTTTCGATGCCGCCCTCACGGCCGCGGCCCCGGATCATCCAACGGCCGGCGACCATTTCGCGCCGCATGCGGATGTCGTTCTGCCGGACGGTGCGACCAGCGCGATCGACCAGCACGCCGCGCATCTTCCCGGTTTCATAACCGACTGGTTGCTATAACCGACCGGACTTGGCGGTATTCCATCTCGAGAGTGCCCGTCGTCCTTCGGCGGCGGGTGTGATCGTTTGGGCCTGTCAGCAGCAGGCTGACGGCGCCCGGCGGAAACGTTCCTTGCGCCCGCTTTGGTTCTCGCCCGGCGCAGTCCATTATCTTAGAGACCTCTAAAGTCGCAAGGCTGGCGCCAGCCAGGAATGCTAGGGACCTGCTGTCATCCACATCAGGAGCACAGCCATGACCTCTCCCGTTGGAAGCCAGCACGGCGCTGGCGCGGTGCATCATCATGCGAGCAAGCCCCAGGCGCCGTCGGATACCTTTCCGGGCAAAAGCGCCGACAGCATCGGCCATCTTGCGAAAGCCTCGGTCCTGGAGACTGGCGACGGCGAGCCGAACGCACAGGGAAAAGCGGCGTCCCGGATTGCCCGCATGGACCTGACGGTGCTTTCGTCCGGCGATTCAGGCGATGGACAGGCGGCGGATGGCGCGGCGCCGGCGGATCAGGACGCGGGCGATACGGATCCGGCGGTTCCTTCCGCTTGAACCAGCCCAAACGCGCTTTTTTGCCTGCCGAGTCCTCCTGGCGGGTGGCGTCGACATTGCTGGTCGGCGCGCTTTCCCATGGTCACCTTTCAGACCATGGTCCGGCAGGATAAGGGCCCTCTTTGTTTCAAACGGCCCAAGGCAGTTCAGCCTTTTGTATTTCTATTGAATTTCAATGCGTTACCAGAGTATTCGGCGGTGATCTTCATGTGATGCGAGGCCTCCTCTCATTTCGCAACCGCAATTGCTTAAAGTTTATCCAAAGCCATTAGGAAATTCTCATAAGAGGCTGCCTAGCGGTTGGGCCTGCAGACGATTCCTATGCGGAGAAGCACAATGACAATGCGCAAAACACTTCTGGCATCCCTCGCTATCCTGGCGCTCGCGGCGGCCCCCGCGCTTGCCGGCGCCGGCGGTAATGGCGGCGGCAATGGCGGAAGCCATGGCGGCGGCAACGGCAATGGCGGCAACGGAAACGGCGGCGGCAATGCTGGTGGCAATGGCAAGAGCGGCGCCTCGCATGGCAAGTCGGCTTCCGCCGCGGGCCACAACAAGAGCACTGACGACAGCGCGTCCGAAGACACTACGACCGACGACACGACGACCGATGACACGACCACATCCGCGGCGCCGAAGGATAAGAACCTCCACGCCAAGCTCGGCCGGCTGAATTCGCTGCAGCGCAACATCAACGCCTATATGAATTCCAAGAGCAAGAAGTTCGCCGGCGTCCAGGCTTACGTGACGCAGGCCGCGGCGGCCAAGAACGCGCAGGCCAAGCTCGACGCGGCAAATGCCCAACTGACGGCCGACCAGAGCAAGCTCGACGCCCTTACTCAGCAGCTCGCCGACCTCAATGCGACTGACACGACCGGTTTCACGCCCGAACAGCAGGCGGCTCTCGATGCGCAAAAAGCCGATGTTCAGGCGCAGATCGACGCCCAGAACACGGCAATCACCGCCGACAACCAGGCAATCACCGATGCCCAGACCGAGGTTACCAATACGCCCGCCCCGGACGACGCGACGCTGGACACCGCCTTGCAGGACATGGCCAACAAGCCGGTCGACCAGGAGGTGACGGACTGGGCCAAGGGCGTGCTGGCCGACAAGATCGACCAGGCAGCCGCCGCGGCGACGCCATAAGGCGCGAACGCGGCAACCTGTCAGAGGGTGAAACTGCCAAGCCGCCTGGCCTCGCCCGGCGGCTTTTTTCTTTTGGTCGGCAGGAGAAGTGGCAGCTTCACCGCCGCCGCTTCCTTTTCGGCGTTGAAAATTGGCGAAAGCCGGCACGACGGCTGATCTCGCACTCGTGGGGGAGATGCCCGGCAGGGCGGAGGGGCGCTGTTCCGCCAGCACTCACATCGGTCAGGCCAATCCCGCCTCGATCGCCTCACGCCGATTTCAGCCGAATTTCAGCCGGGCATCATGGCGGCGGGCAAGGCTTCAGGCAGCATGGCCGAAAAGAAGGAGCGGCATTCATGCAGGGCGAGCAGCACTGGAGCGACAACAATTCCCGCAGCTTTCTCGATTACGGTCGTTACTTCGTGCCCGAGCGCGAACGCCAGATCGACATGATCGCCGACCTGATCCCGGCGGCACCCGGCGGCCTGCTGGTCGAGCTTTGCCCCGGCGAGGGGCTGCTCAGCCGCGCGCTGCTGGAGCGGTTCGCGGACTGCCGGGTGCTGGCGCTCGACGGTTCGGAGCCGATGCTCGAGCAGACGCGGGCGACCTGCCGCGATCATGCCGGCCGGCTGGCCACGGGCACGTTCGAACTGGCCGATCGCGACTGGCGGCGTTTTTCCGAGCCGCCGCACGCGATCGTCTCATCGCTCGCCATCCATCACCTCGACGGCCTGCAGAAACAGACGCTTTTCGCCGACCTGGCAGCGGCGCTCCGCTCCGGCGGCGTTCTTGTGGTGGCCGACATCGTGCGGCCGCCGAGCGCGGCGGGCCTCGCCATCGCCGCAAGGCAGTGGGACGAGGCGGTGCGTTCGCGCGCGCTCGCCATCGACGGCGACCTGGCGGCCTTCGCCGAGTTCAACCGCCTCGGCTGGAACTATTTCCGCAATCCAGACGGCGAGCCGATCGACAAGCCGTCCTCGCTGGCCGAACAGCTTGCCTGGTTGTCCGAAGCCGGGTTCACCGCGGTCGACTGCGCCTGGCTGTTCGCCGGCCACGCCATCTTCAGCGGGCGAAAGCCTTGATATCGCGAGTCGGTCATGATGTCTTCAAACGTGCAGGGATGTTGATCGACGACTAGCGCAATTCCAGGAAAAGTGTGCAGTGGTTTTCCGTCCGGAATTGCGTCAAAACAAAAAGATAGAGCGGTTCGCGGTTTCCGTGAAACGGGTGAAACGTTCTGGCGGCCGGCGTGGCCGTATTGTCTCCTCGAGGGGCGACATGACGACGTTCGAGTTCTCAGGCCACCGGCTCGATCTGCGCAAGGGCAGGCTGCAGAGGGGCGGGCACGACGTCGACCTGCGCGCCAAATCGCTCTCGCTGCTCACCTATCTCTTGGAGAATGCCGGCCGCGTCGTCGGCAAGGACGAACTGGTCGAGGCCGTGTGGCCCAACATCGCCGTCTCCGACGATTCGCTCACCCAATGCATGAAGGATATCCGCAAGGCGCTCGGCGCGGATGCGGACGGCCTGATCCGCACCGTGCTGCGGCGGGGCTATGTGATCGACGAGGATCGTGTTCGTCGCATCGGTGATCGCGACGTGTCGGCTGCCGCCGGGGCGGGTGAGGGCGCCGGCGACGCGCCTTCGATCGCCGTGCTGCCCTTCGAGAATCTCAGCGGCGACCCGGCGCAGGACTATTTCGCCGACGGCATGGTCGACGAGATCATCACCGCGCTGTCGCGCATGCGCTGGCTGTTCGTCATCGCCCGCAATTCGAGCTTCGCCTACAAGGGGCAGGCCGACGGCTTGAAACGGGCCGGAGCCGAACTCGGCGTGCGCTATGTGCTGACCGGCAGCGTGCGCAAGGCCGGCGACCACATCCGCCTAACCGGGCAACTGATCGACCAGCCGTCCGGCAAGACCATCTGGGCCAACCGCTATGATGGAACCATGGCGGACGTGTTCGACCTGCAGGACCGGTTCGCGGAAAATGTCGTCGGCGCCATCCAGCCCTCCATCCTGTCGGCCGAGATCGAGCGTTCGCGACGCAAGCGGCCGGAAAGCCTCGCCGCCTACGACTACGTGCTGCGCGCCTTTCCGCTCGCCTGGTCGCTCGAGCGGGCGCAGAACGAGGAGGCAGGCACGCTGCTTGATCGTGCGATCGCGGTCGAGCCGGATTATCCGCTGGCGCTTTCGCTGCTCGCCTGGTGCCATCTGCAGCGCGCCGCCTACAATTGGACCGAGACGCCGTCGGCAGCCCGCACGGAAGGCCTGCGCCTGGCGCAAAAAGGAGCGGCGCTCTCCGGTGACGACCCGATGGTGCTTGCGGTGCTCGGCGCCGCGCATTCCTTTGCCCGCGACTACGATGTCGCCGACATGCATCTGGCGCGGGCGCGCACGCTCGATCCGAATTCCGCCTGGGCCTGGCTGCGCAGCGCCTGGCTCGACGTCTATCGCGAACGGCCCGAGGCGGCGATCGAGAAGTTCGAGCATTTCGAACGGCTGAGCCCGCGCGACCCGATGGGCTACATGGCCGAGATCGGCATCGGCACCGCCCATTTCGTCGCCGCGCGCTACGAGGAGGCGTTGGTCATGATCCAGCGCGGGGTCAGCCGGCAGCCGGGCGCTTGGTGGGGACTGCGCCAACTGGTCACTGCGCTGTCTCATGCCGGTCGCAAGGACGAGGCACGGCGCGCTTGCCTCAGGCTGCTGGAAGTCTATCCGGGGCTCACCATTGCCAGAATCTGCGACGCGTCGCCCTTCGAAGCGGACACGAGTGAGCGCATCGCCGCCGGCTTGCGCGAGGCCGGCCTGCCGGAGTGATTATCGCGTCGGGCAACAACCCTGCGCCCGCCCGCCGATTTCGTCGCAATTTCCCCGAAGTTTCGCCGGGCCTTCACGATCACCGGCCAGGCCGCGCCTACCCTCATCCTTGCTGTCGTTCAAGGACAGTTCCGAGGATGGAGACAACACCATGACCACGCTGGTCCCTTTCATCGGCCTCGCAGCCGATCGCCGGTCGCATACTTCTCCCTCGCGGCCTTTCCGGCTGCTGGCCGCCGCAACCTCGGCCTTGCTGTGGCTGCCGCGCTTCTGGAAGGCCCGCAGGGATCTCGCCGTCCTTGCCGGCATGAGCGAATGCGAGCGTCGCGATATCGGCGTCACCGCCTTCGACATCGAGAACACGCTGGCGCTGCCGGTCGACCGCGACCCCACCGACGTGCTCGCGCGTATCGTCGACGATCGCCGTCGTCGCCGCGAATCCTGAACTCAGGCGGCCGGATCATCGTCCGGAAGATGCTGGAAAGCCGGGCCAATGCGCCTGCGACTCCGACCTCAGTCGCCTTGTATTCGATCATACGCAACGCCAATGTAATCCTGCGCTCCCTGTCCTTGCCCGCCATGGTGCATGGCTTAGACTCCGCCGCCCCCGGCGACCCGAGCCGAGATATGGGGAGTTGCGAAGACGACAGTCGATTCCTCAGGGATGTAGCTGTTCCTTCATCGAGCCCGCCACTGGTTCAGGCGCCAGTAGGCGGGCTTTTGATGGGGCAGCACCAGCAAATCTGCCTACTCTGCGTGATTGAGCAGGCGGGTGGCGTCGGGGCGATCCTTGTTGCTCATGGTCCCGGCGTGATCGATGCCTTCCACCGTGATGGCGAACGTCCCGTTCTCGGTCCTGCCGATGAAACCCTTCGCCTTCAGGTACCAGAGGTGAAATTCCAGGTGCTCGCGCGGGCACCCCGACAGGCGTTCGAGCTCTTCGTCGCCGATACCCGGACTGTTGACGTCTCGCCGACGCCGCACATAGAGAAGGTTCAGCAGATTGGCCTGGATGACGGAATCCCTCGCCAGGCCGCGGGCGTCGCGCGCTTCCTCGGTAAGTTCGTGGCGAAGGCCCAGATGCTCGCGGTAAAGGATATCGTACTGCGCCCGTTTGACCGGGTCGCGGAGCGTATTATGGGCTTCGACGATCTCGCTGAAACGCGTTTCGTTACCGGTTTCCCGATTGTCGGGGTGGTAGCGCATCGCAAAGTAGCGGAAAATCCGCTCGATCGTTTCTGAATTGGCCTTCGGGCTAATTTCCAGAGTTTCGTAGTAGTCAATGAACATGTAACTGTGATTCCGAAATTACGGAAACCACGCCCCCAGGCCAGAGCATTGCTCAAATGCCACGCGCATGCAAGGCGCAAGGCCGGGCTTTGAACAGCTATGGTTACGGCCACAATTGCGGAAGGTTTCCAACCAAGGTTAGTCATCCTCCTCCGACCTATTCGGCAATGGCAAGACGCGCTTTGTGCACGGGGGAATGGATGATCCGCTGGCCAAAGGAGACGATGCGCTAAGACCCCACCGGGTCTATCCGCTATTGCTATGGAATAAACCCCAGCCTCTGATACGTTAACCAAATTCGATATTCAGGTGGCAACCTGGATGGGGCCGACCTCAAGCCCGGCTCCCTTTCTTGGCTCGCTTCGAAAGAGGCGAGCCATTTTTTTGCCGAGCCCGGTGCCTGTCGCCCCGATCACCTCGCGGCTTTCGCCCCAGGGCCGCACCGACTTGGGTGCGTCGTGGCCAATGCGGCTTCCAGGATGTAGACTTGCGGAGTCGGGTTTACAGAGGCATTGGGAGGACAAGCAGAATGCCGCGTGTATCGGAACTCTTCTTCAAAACGGCCATCATCTTTTTCCTGCTGGGCATCGCCATCGGCATCAAGATGGGCATTTCGGGCGATCACGGGGCCTTCCCGGCGCATGCGCATTTCAACCTTCTGGGCTGGGTCACCAGCGCCATCTTCGGCGGCTATTACGCGCTCAATCCGGCCAAGGCCGAGAAGCGTCTGGCCATGATCCACTACGGCCTCTACACGCTTGGCCTGGTGGTGATGCTGCCGCCGCTTTACCTGAAATATGCCTATGGAATGGACGCCGTCGAGCCGCTCCTCGGCGTTGGCTCGCTGATCGTCGCCGCGGGCGTGCTGGTCTTTGCTATCCAGGTGTTTTCGTCCGCGCAGTCGGCACGCTCGGTCGCGTCGGCCAGCGCGCGCTGAAACAGGTCATTCAAAGCCGAGCGGCGTTACGCGCCGCTTGGCTTCTCACGTTCGGGTTCAGGGAACCTTTGGAAACAGGCGCGACAGCAGCGCCTGGATGATGCCGTCCCGCTCGAACGGGCCTGGCAGTTTGGCCGGCGAGGCGGCGCCCTCGCTCGGCTTGGCCTGGTCGGCTGCGTGGCCTTCGCGCTGGACGAGCCAGAGCACGGCCACGAAATAACCGGCCTGAAGAAGAACGGCGGCAAGGACTGTCCAGCCCAATGCCTCCCAGGCCGATCCGGTGGACATGAATGTCCAACCCAGGATCACCAGAAGCGTAGCCACCATTCCCACAAGGAACTGCGGAAAATACATTTGCCCAACCGAGCGCCGCGACCATGTCCGGTCGTCAACGATCTCGCCCATATCTCTACCCACCATGACCCATGCACCTTTTCCTGTGGCGCCGCAAGCATGAACGGGCCGCCGGCGGCCTCGTTCGCCCTTTCGTCCGACCCGGTTGGGACCACGGATGCAGGACTTCTGTGTGAGAACCGGGAGTTGCGTCAAATCGTTCCCGACGAACCTGCATTCTAGCAACACCTAATGGAGCGCGACGCGTGCCAGGCGCGGGCAGGGGCGGCGTCGTTTTCGCTTGCCATCGTCTTCGCAACGAAAAAAGGCCCGCCGATCGGCGGGCCTTTACTTCGTCGTTCGTCCCGGATCAGGTCAGGATCAGCACGATCTTGTAGCTGTCGGGGTCGACGATGACGATGCGTCCGTCGGCCAGCACGAAATACTCGTAGGTTTCGTAGGCAGGCACGATCTTGACGATGCGGGCCGGCAGGCGATGCAGACGCACCTTGTGGCGCGGCACCTCGATGCCGACCGAGATGTCGAAGCTGACGTCCCGCACCGGCTCGACCTTGGTCTCGTGGATGATCTGCGTGACCTGCGTCTTCTGCTCGACCGTCACATTGGTGATCGAGGCCGTCTTGTTCTGGTCGGTCTCGACATTGGTGTTGCCCTGGGCGTTCTGCTCGGTCTTCATTTTGGTCGTGCCCTGGGCATTCTGCTCGGTGGTGGTGCCGGTCTTGCCCTGGGCGTTCTGCCCGGTCTGCATCTTGGTCGTGGCCTGAGCGTTCTGCTCGGTGCTGGTACCCGTCTTGCCCTGCGCCTGCTGCTTCTTCTTCAACTGCGTGTTGTCCTGGGCATTCTGATCGGCGCCGGTCTTGCCCTGGGCGTTCTGCTCGGTCTGCATCTTGGTGCTGCCCTGAGCACTCTGCTCGGTGTTGGCGCCAGCCTTGCCCTGCGCCTGCTGCTTCTTCTTCAACTGCGTGTTGTCCTCGGCATTCTGGTCGGTGGTGGCGCCGGCCTGACCCTGGGCCTGTTGGTCGGTCTTCATTTTGGCCTTGCTCTGGGCCTGCTCCTGCGTGTCCGCACCGGCCTTGCCCTGGGCCTTCTGCTCGGTCTGCGACTTCATCTTGCCCTGGGCCTGCTCGCCTGCCTTGCCGCCCTTCTGACAGTCGGCCTGGCCGGCGGCACAGCCATTGTCGCCGCTGGGCTGCACGGATTCGGTCTGCGCCATCGCGGCGCCGCAACCGACGCCGAGCGCGATCATGCTGGTGATCAGCAGATGTTTCATGAGATTTCTCCTTGGAAAAGTCGGTCCCTTCGCTCTGGAAAACCCCGCCCGAAAAGCATTGTTCCGAAATTGTTTCTTCGGATGCCCTGCGACCGTTTGCGCAGGGCGGACGCAGCAATTTTTACCGGAACAACGCCCGGGCAATGGCGTTACGAACAATGCCGACCGGCTGTGAAATCGCAGGCGCAGCGTGAGAGGCATTCATGCAAAAGGAGGAGAATATCGATGAAACTGCACCTCACAACCGCTGCCGCGGGCCTGCTGCTTCTGACCGGTATCGGCGCCGCCGCCGCTCAGGACGTCATCATCCAGCCCGAACAGGAGACGGTCATCCGCGAATATGTGCACAAGCAGCCGCTGGCCTCGGTGAAGGTTCCGGGCGTGGAGCTCAATGTCGGCACGGCGCTCCCCGACACCGTCGAACTGCACGAAGTGCCCAACGTCAAATACCGCTACGTCGTCGTCGACAACCGTACCGTGATCGTCGATCCCGGCACCCGCAAGATCGTTCAGGTGCTCGAGTAATCTGTCGCTCGACGACAATCGATGGCTCGTCGCCGGCTTCAGCGGCGGGCCATTAACCGATTATTATTTTGTTACCATATGCTAACGGAACCTTCCCCCTGCGCTTGAGTTAGCCGCTCTGGGTCTGGGCTGTCTCATAGACAACACAAATTCATGCCAGCATGAAGATTCGGGCGGCGGCGAATGGATACGGGCGGGCGAGGAGGAGACTAACCGATATGTCGAAACGAGAAATCGGAACATCCCGTTCGCTCGGGATGCGGGTGGCCGATCTAAAGGCCAGGATGCGGGATGCCCGCATCACCGAACATGAGATGAAGACCTTCCAGAAGGTCGCTGCCATCATGGGGGATGGCAATGGCTCCCTACGCATAGACGCGGACGACTTGATCGCCGCGTCCTTCGTTACCGAGGCGCTTGGCGAACCGACGCCGACCTGACAGCGCCACCAGCCGAAAATCACCAATCGACCCAGTCGACCGTCAGCCGGCAAGGCAGGACGGTCGGGCAGCGAACGAGTGTGACCGGCGTCAGGCGGCGCTGGGTGCTCCAGGGTCCAGCGGCTATTTCCTGAACTCGTGAGGCAGGGCTGATGCGCATGGCACTCGTCAGTGCTGCGCTCCGCGCTGCGCGCGGCTCGCGCGCGCCCGGTTGCGCCTGATCTTTGCAGCCCGCAGCACCGCCACCGGATCGGCGCCGGTCCACTCGATCCTGGCCTTCCGTGCGAAGACCAGGAACGCCTGCCGCGCCTTCTCGAGATCGATCTCTCCGGCCCGCGCCGCCTCGCAGGCACGCAGCGCCGTGGCGTGGCTCTCGCTGCGCGACGCCGTCGGCCATTCCTTGAGAAAGTTCTGCATCCCGGTCAGCGAGGCGATCTCGCGCTTGAAGCCGGCGCCGACCGCGATCGCCACCGGGGTTCTGAGTTCGATGTCGCTTCTGATGAGACCTTCCTGCATGACGACGGCATCCTATACATTTCAAAGTCTTGGGCAGTTTCAATGCCTTCCAATGCGGAGCCGATGCGAAGGTTCCGCCAAATCAATTAGTCTTCGCTGACGGAACAACACCCTGCCGGGGGCGTTTGCCCCGGGAGCTCAAATCATACGCCCTGCCGGTGTTTCCGCCCCCGCGGAGGCAAGGCGGAGCTCGCCAATACGCGATCCGAAGGATCGTCGTGAATAACGCGATCCCGAAGGATCGTCGTAACGCAACAGGAGAGAAACGATGAAAACCATCCTCATTCCAGCTGTCGCCGGCCTGGCTCTGATGGCCGGCATCGGCATTGCGGCCGCGGACGAGGTGATCGTCACCCCCGAGCAGCAGACCGTGGTCAAGGAATATGTCCACAAGCACCCGATCGCCTCGGTCAACGTGCTCGGCCTCGAACTTGGTGTCGGTTCGACGGTACCTGATACCGTAGAACTGCAGCAGGTTCCGGACGTGCAGTACCGCTATGCGGTCGTCAACGACCACACGGTGCTGATCGATCCCGGCACGCGCCGGGTCATCCAGGTGATTCAGTAACATCTGGTTCCGAGGAGCCCGATCCTGCCGCCGAAGCATCGGGGGGATCGGGCTCTTCTCGTGTCGAAACATAACGCATAGAATGGGCAACGGTTTGGGAGGCAACGAAGCGGAAGGAGTCGTTGCCATGCATCATCCACATGTCGAATCACCTGATATCGCCCGTCAGGTCGACAAGCTGCTGGCCGAGCACAGGACTGGCCTGCTGTCGATGCAAGCGGCGATTTCCCTGCTGCGGGAGCGCACGGGAACCGACCGCTCTGACGCGGATTTAGCCGGATTGATTACAAAGAAGGCAGCGCATCTGGGCGTCGCGGTCGTCACCGACGGGCATTGAGCGAAATCGCCGTTTAACTCGGTCGGTTCTGCGTGATGCCGAAGACGCAGGCCGAAAATTCGGCTAAGGTTCGCGCCGGGGAACCGTCCCAACATCAGGAGGCGACAGTGACGGACGACAGGCACGAACGCATTCGCCAGCGGGCACACGAGATCTGGGAGCAGGCCGGCCGGCCCGAAGGTGCTCACATGGAGCATTGGGACCAGGCGACCGCCGAGGTCGACGCCGCGGGCAAGCCGAAAGCGAAGAGCCCGAAGAAGGCTGCCGCCGCGAAAGTCGAAAAACCGAAAGCCGCCAAGGCTGAAAAGCCAGCCAAGGCCCCCGCCAAGGCCAAGGCGACCAAACCCAAAGCCAAGGGCTGAGCCATTCGGCGGCGGTGCCGCCAGGCTCATCTCGCCAACGATCTCCGATACCGATCGAGAAGACGTGGCCGGCCCGCGCCTGAGGTTTGCGGCGTGGAGATGCTCGAACTCCCCGGTGAAGGCGCCGGCATGATGAGATTAGCGATTAATAAAATTAGAAATTACTAATAGATAAGCTTCGCACCCTCGCGCGTTGCTGAATAGACCGGGCAATCCGCCAAACAAAAGACTCTAGCGCGCCGTCTTCCTTGCGTATTGCGCGACCGCGCAGATGAGGGCCAGCGCCGCCGTATCGCAGGCAGTCCGCGACGGCGACGGTCCGCGGGCGAAAAGCACCGCGTCCGCGACTGGCATCGTCAGGCCATGCTTCCGTGCGAATGAGGCGACTTCGTAGGGCTGATCGTCGGGTTGTATACCGATGTCGATTTGCTGGTCCATCAAAACGAGTTCCTCCCTTGTGTGCGGCTTGACCCTCCTTCGCCTGAGAGGAATTTAACCACCGGCCGCTCACACGCGTCCACCAATTGGCAATTGTGTGAAACGATGCATTTTTCGACGGGCGGCCTAAGGTTGTAATGGGCGGCTCAGGGGGGCGGGAGTTTCTTCCCTTCTCCTACAAGGGGAGAAGGGAAACGGCGCCTCACCACGCATCGCTCGACTGCGCGAACCGAACCCCCGCGGTGATCATCGCGGCTTCGCATTCGCTGATCAGCCTGACGTTCCGCAGATACCGCACCACAGTCTCCGGCAGCCAGGCGGCGCAGGCTTCGACATAGGCGCGGCCATGCACCAGCGTACCGGTCGAAAGTCGCTCCTCCTTCTCGGCGATCACCTTCAGATATTGCCGGATGAAGCGGATGTCGTCGGCGATGTCCTGGCTGGCCATGCGCCACGCCGCGGCGAGGCGCTCGCGCTCGGCGAGCGGCAAGGGCGACAGCAAGGGACGGGAGAGGTCGGCGAAAGCGGCATGGTTCGCGGTGTTCAAGGATGTTCCCCAAGAGAAGGGGAATATCGTACTTTATGTACGAAACGCGGTCAAGGCGTCTTCGTACAATTTGAACGATTGTCGATTATAAGAAATCCGCGAAATCTTATAACGCAGTCATGCCCCCCGAGGGGGAGGCTTCCTGGGCCAAACAAAAACCAGGTCTCCGTCGCTGCAAACAGTGCTTACCCGCCCATCCACAGGGGTGCTCCGTGCGGTCGGGGCTGAGATGGGGCGGCAAGCCTCCGGACCTAAAGCTGGTTTCTGCGGTAGGGACATCGCCGCTGCCAATCGGCCCCAAGAAGGGGGAGATTGATCTCTCCGGCGCCCTCGCTAATCAGCCTTGGCGCGAAAGCTCAGCCGTCCGCCTTCTTGCGGCTGAACAGCCGTCTCAGCCACACCAGCGGCAGCAGGACAAGGAACGCGCCCTTCTTCAGCACCACCAAGGCAAGCGCGATCAGCCCGGCGCTGGCGGCCCCGCCATATTTGACGCCGAGCATCGTCGCCAGCACCCCCAGCGCGCCATAGCCCGCCACCTTGTCGCCGCTGGAGAATTCGAAATAGGACGAGCCGGCCTGCGGCTTGTAGGCGGCGGCCGACGCCGCGACGATCTTCTGCACGTCTTCGCCTGTGATGTTGCCGTTCACCGGCACGATCTTGATCGGGACATAGCCCTGACGGTCGAAGATCGAGACCGAGATGTTGATGGTCCGGTCGCCGCCCCAGTTGAGGATGTTGGCGTAGTAGAGGATGTTCTTGCCTTTATCGATCTGCGGATAGACCAGCCAGCCGTCGAAGCGGATGTCCTGCCCAAGCCGCTGCGACTGCGCCTTCACCGAATCCTTGAAGCTCTCCTCGATCGAGCCGATTTCCTCGCTGCGGTCGCCGCTGTCCCAGTCGGCGAGGCTGACATAACCATCCGAAACCGGCTTCTCGACGGTCAAATTGTCGATCTCCGGCGTGAAGCCGAAGATCAGCTGATCGATCGAGCCGCATTCGCCGCGGTCCCAGCCGAATTCCTTCACCACCAGATCGCAGCGGTCTTCCGGCTTCAGATAGAAGGCGCCGCTGCCGGCCGGAGTGATCGTGCCTCTGGCGGCGCTCAGCGGCTGGGTAAAATTCTGCGGATGATAATTCGCATCCTCGGCATGCACGATGGCCGGCTGCGCCAGCAGGCAGCCATGCGCCACCAGGATGAAAATCAGCTTTTTCCTGATCGATTTGTTCATGACCCCCTCCCGTTAACGGGACCCCAACCTCACGCGGTCGTGATCTAACGGTATTTCGAAGGCAAGTACAAGTCGGAAAGTTCTTTTTTTGTTCTTTATGCAGACTGTAACGTTCCGGCATTGCTGCGGCGCGCCTAATTCTTCACGATGGCGTAGAGCAGTGCGGTTTTGACATGTCGTCCAGGTTCGCCCGACAGCGAAAGGGCCGCTGCAAACAATTTCGCGGTTGCGGGGCACAGGCCCGCGAAATCCGGGTTGGCATTCGCGATAGCGTCCATCTCGGTCGGCGTGCCGCCGCCTCTGGTAAAGGCCTCGGCGACGAGCGACCAATCCTGATCGGCAGGTTCGGCAGCCGGTAGGCCGCTTCTTTTGGCAGCCCCGAATGCGCGGAACAGTGTTGCGCCGATTTTGTCCTGATGCACCAGAAATTCACTATCAGGCGCGCTGACCGCGTCCGGCCCTTTGCGCAGGTAATTGTTGCAGGTGGCTGGCGTTTGTCGCGTCATCAGGTAGTTGAGCATGCCAAGCTGAGCCGAGAGCGCCTGCGAAGCTTCGTTGTCCGGAGTTGAAGGCAACAGCGGCGCATACCTACGCCGCAGTTTGGCGACCGTAACCCGGCTGGTGTCGCGCACCGCCCGCTTGCCTCCCAAGCGCGCCACGACCATGACGTTGTCGATCAACGCGCTGTAGTCGTCTGGGAACTCCTCGGCGATTGCCTTCAATATCTGCGAGTCCTGCTTCTGAATCTCGGCGTCGATGTCGGCATGGGTCAGCGCTTGGGGCGCGGGCGTCTGCTTGCCGGCTTGGCTGGCGAGCCTGCCTGACTTCTTCGTGACCAGAGCTCTTTCTTTCGCGGCCATCGCCAATTTTCGACCCTGACGGGCCATGTCTGATTTGGGATCGAGCTCGAGCGCCCGGTCGAGATCGGCGGCGGCACGGTCGAAGTCGCCCATAGAGTACCAAGCGCTGCCGCGCCCGAAATAAAGCGGGGCATAGTCCGGTTTCATTTCGATTGCGCGGTTGTAATCGGCGATGGCCTTTTCCGGCTCGCGCTTCTTTATCAGTATAAGAGCGCGGGCATGATAGGCTGTGATGTAGGATGGATCGATCTCAAGCGCTCGGTTGATGTCGGACAAGGCCCCGTCATAGTCGCCCTTTTGCATGCGCGCCCTGGCGCGCGCCGAATAGGTCGACGGTTCGTTTGGCGCTAACGCCAGGGCGCGGCTGTACTCAGCGACGGCGCGATCGTATTTGCGTTTCGCATAGAAGGCATCGCCGCGCTTCAACAATGGCATGGCAGTCCGCAGATCGGTGCCATTCGCAGCGTCGGCCCCATCGCTTTGTCCGCTCGCCGTCGCCGCTGCCTTGCGGGCTACCGCGTAATCGGCATTGCCGGGATCGAGCTTGAGCGCTTGGTCGAAATCGGCAATAGCGCCGGCATAGTCTTTCCGGTCGGCTCGGGCCATGCCGCGCGCATAGAAGCTGGCGTCATCCTTGGGATCGATGCCGATCGCCACTGAATAGGCGGCGATGGCGCGTCCGGCGTCGCCCTTGGCGTGCCAGGCCATGCCTTTGCAATAGTGAGCCTCGCGCGCTTTCGCGTCGAGCTTGGCAGCCCGGTCGCAGTCGGCAAGCGCGCCGTCGACATCGCCGGACGTCACCTTGGCGAGGCCCCGGCGAAAATACGCCGCGGCAAAATTGGGGGCGAGCTGAGTGACCCTGTCGAAATCGGCAATCGCCTGGCCGTACTCGGCTCTGGCGGCTCTGGCCGTGCCACGGCCGAAATAGCCGAACCGGTTGTCGGGTTCGAGTGCGACCACCACGTCATAGGAGCCGATCGCCTTGTCGTATTTGCCCATGTCCAGCCAGGCATCGCCACCCAGGATCGCTTGGAGCGCGCGCTGGTCTTTTGTCTCCAAGGTCTTTGCGGCCAGTGTGTCGTCCGTAGCCGTCAAATTCGGACGGACGATTTGTGGCTTTGGAGCAGCGGCCGCCGCCTTCGGCTGCTCAGGGTTCTGCGCCGGTCCAGTTTTGCCCTCATCGCCGGCAGCCCTGCGCTTGCTGATCTGGACGCTGAGCCTTTCCTTCCGGTAGTCGCTGTTGGCCGGATCGAGCGCGATCGCTTTGTCCAGGTCAGCAAGTGCCTTGTCGGGATCGCTCGCCTCCCAGACAAGTGCCCGCTCGAAATACGATTTTGGATCGCCGGAACTGATGGAAATCGCTTTGTCGAGGTCGGCAAATGCCTCCCGTGAATTACCGATCTGCGCCATGGTCATGCCGCGCACGCGGTAAGCCTGAGCGTTGGCCGGATCACGGCGAACGGCTTCATCCAGATCGGCGATAGAGCGGGCATAATTCTTCTTCAAACCCCAGCTCTTGGCGCGGTTGAAGTAGAAAGCGGAACTTGCTGGATTAAGCCGGATCGCCTCGTCGAATGCGGCAATGGCGCGGGTATGATCACCCTTTTCCTGCCACGCTATTCCAATCGCATTTTGGGCGGAGCCGGGCTTAGAACCGGTCGCGCCGCTGCTGCCGTCATCCGACCCTCGATGATCCGGCGCGCACAATCGCGCCCCTTATCTGCGTCGAGGCCTTCGACATGCTTGCAATCGGCTTCCGCGCGCTTACGCTCGCCCTTGGCGATCCATGAGAGGGCGCGGTCGTGGTAAGGTGTGATGGGGTCCGCGCGAACGCTCTCCGCTTTGTCATAATCGGCTTGGGCCTGCACCGCGTCGCCCTTGTCCTCCCAGGCAACGCCGCGCACGCCATAGGCCATCTCGTTGGCGGGATCGATGTCGATCGCTATGTCGCAATCGACAATGGCGCGATCGTGCTCGCCTTTCTTGTTGAGTGCCCGAGCGCGATCGACATAGAGGCTGGCGTCGTCGGGCGTGAGCGCGATTGCGCTTGTGTAGTCCACGACGGCTTGATCGAAATCCCCCTTGCTCTCCCATCCAATGGCGCGATTGGCAAAGGCGCGCATGTATGTCGGATCGAGCGCGAGCACCTCGGTCATGTCGGCGATGACATGGTCGATATCGTTCTTCTGGGTGTAGGCCAGCCCACGCCAGAAATAGGCGTTCACGCGAAGATCGGGAATCTCCCCGCTGTCTTCGGCGATGGGGGTGCAGGCGGCAATCTGCTGGTCGGCAGAGACCTTGCCGTCGCTGAAGCAGGTAGCGTAGTCCTTGCTCTCGGCGGGCGCCGGACTGCTCAGGGCGCCAAGCACAACCATCCCTGCCAGCGCCAAGAGTGGCTCGCGCGGAACCCAGGCAACAAACGCGCGCATCAGCGCGCCGGTGCGGCGTGACATGGTTTTGATCCTCCCCCCGGAGTTACCGCGACTGCTCTCGCGTATACTTATATAGTTCCGTTTTTGTTCCTTAATGCAAGCAGAAATTGCGGTGGCTGCATTATGGGCTTGCGGTGGGCTATACGGAGGAGCTCCAAAGGAAGGCTCGGCGGGACAGCGCCCCCCTCTGGTCTGCCGACCATCTCCCCCACGAGGGGGGAGATTGGCAGTTTCGCTGAAGGCGCCATTCCTGCAGCGTTGGCGATTGGCGAAAACCGGCGTGCCATTCGATCTCCCACTCGTGGGGGAGATGTCCGGCAGGAGAGAGGAGGCGCAAAGGAATGCTGCCTCTCAGCCCCGCCACGCCAATCACATATCGATCATCGACCTTTTCACCCGCCCGATGATGGTGATCGCGCCTTCGAGCTCCGGCGGGGGGATATCCATATAGGACGCCGGCTGGAACGGCGGATTGTCGTTGGGCCGGTAGCGCTTGTAGGTGGCGCGGCCCGTCTCGTCCGAAATCACGTAGCAGCCATTGGTCACCAGCCGCTTGTCGCGCAGGTTGACGAAGATGATCGAATCCGGCGGCGAGATCTTGTTCATCGACGGGCCGTCGACGCGCAGCGCGATCCACTCGCCTTCCTCGAGGTCGGCGGTGGGGATGGTCGGATAGTCGGAAAGGTTGACGACGCTGTCCTGGCTGCCGAGCTCGCCGGCGCTGATCCACGACACGATCGGCACATCGACGGTGACGGGCGAGGAAGCGAGGCTGACCGGCGCCGATTCGCTGCCGTCCGCATTGAACAAGAGCCAGCCGGGGTCGACGCCGAACAGCCGGCCGTATTTCTCGGCGGCTTTCCGGGACAGCGGCCGGTTGCCGTTCTCATGGCTGATCAGCGTGTTCTTGTTGATGTCGCGCAGCGCCCGCGCCGCATCGCTGGGCGAGGCATAGCCGGCCTGGGCGCGCGCCTGCTGTAGTCTGTGCCGAGAATCCATCATCGTACAAAATGCCTGAAATTTATCGTCCAAAGTGTACGATTTCGCTTGCGCGTTATTCGTACATAACGTACGCTTAGCGCATGAATGAGCATCCCGCAAGCGTTTCCGCACTGCCGGTGATTCCGGCGCCCACAAAGGTCTCGGCGCTGCCGACGAACATCTCAGGACTGCCCACGAATATTTCGGGGCTGCCCATGAGTATCTCAGGGCTAATCGATCGCTGGCACAGCATCGGCGCTTTCGCCGCCGATGTCGGTTGCGGCTACGAGGCGGCGCGCCAGATGCGCCGGCGCGGCCGCATCGCGCCGCAACACTGGCCGCATGTGGTGGCGGCAAGCCGCAGGCTGGGCATTGCCGGCATCAGCTACGAATGGCTGGCCGGCCACCGTGCCGTTGCCGCCATGCAAGGGGAGGCGGCATGAACGCGTTGCCCCAATCCTTCCAATTCAAGTCACCTCTCGAATTCCAATCGTCCGGACTGTCCTCCTCCCCGGTCCGGGCGCATTCCGGGGCGCTTGCCCCGGATCCGGTCGAACCGCCCGCACCCCGGTTCACCGGAACGGCCGGAGCCGCTCCTCCCCCGGCTCCGGCCGCCAATTCGGCCACGAGCTGCATCCGCACCGAGGACGGCACCGTCATCCTGTTCGACCGGATGACCGGCCGGGCGGTGTCGGGCCTGACGCGGGCCGCCGCCGAAGCGGCGCTGCTTCGACTGACCGGCGCGGCCTGAACCCAAGCCTTTCGCCGACCTGCCCCGCGGCCTCGCGGCCGAACCCTGGCGCTTGGCTGCAGCCGAGCCCTTCGCACGCTCCTAACAATCAACGGAATGAGAAGATGGCAGCCGCCTATACTGAAAAGGAAATCGACGAGATCGCCGCCTTGCTGAAGGAGGGGCTTTCGGCCTCGCGCATCGCCGGCCGCTTCAGCACGCTGCGCGGCAGCCCGGTCTCGCGCAACGCCATCATCGGCATCGTCCACCGCAACGCAGGCTTACGCGCCATCGGCTTCGCCAATCCGAAGGGCGGCCGCGCCGGCGGTCGGCCGAGGAAACATGGTCTGCCGGACCGGCCGGGCAGGCGGGGCAGGGTGGCCGCTGGGGGCGTGACGCTCTCCGAACCGGCAGCGCTTTCGCGGCATGCCGAGTTGATGGAGCGCGCAGGCGTGGAAGCGCTTGATCTCCCCCCAAGTGGGGGAGATGTCCGGTCCACCCTCCGGAGCTGCAGCGCAGCTGCCGCGGAGGACGGGCAGGACAGAGGGGGGCGCTGTCCCGCCGACCTGTCCACTGATGGCATTCCCGCGAAAGCAGACCGGACGATCGACACCCCCAAGCCCAAAAAACCCAAGCTTCGCAAACCCGCGCGCACGATGCCGCCGGCCTGGCTCGCGCCCGGCGAGCGCGAGAAATCCGAAGCGCATCTCTACAAGCTCCCCGCGCCGCCGCCACCGGTGGCGCCCGGCCGCCAGCCGCATGTGGCGGCGATGCGCTTTCTCGACTGCCTGTTCGGTCGCTGCCGCGCCCCGCTGGATTTGGCGCTGCGCGAAGAGCCGGAAGCGGACCCGCTCGGCGCACGCCCCGGACCGGACATGCTGTGCTGCGGTTTGCGCACGATGGGAACACGCAGCCACTGCGCGCACCACCATGCAAGGTTTCACGGCCGTCGCGGGAGGGGGATGTGAGAGGCGGGGCATATCCAAGCGTGGGTTCCTCGCCCCCGCCGGAGGCGGGGGAGAGGTGGCCGCGAAGCGGGCGGAGAGGGGGCCTTCGTAGGGCGCTCCCCTCTCCGTCTCGGCTGCGCCGAGCCATCTCTCCCCACGAAGTGGGGCGAGGAACCTTGATCCTGGTGCGCCGCGATCCTTCGCGCCCCTCTCTGTCCTGCCGGACATCTCCCCCTCAAGTGGGGAGATTAGCCAATCACCGCTGCCCCGCCGCTCGCCCGGACCCATCTCCATGAGCGGCACGATCTGGTCGAAATTCTTCTGGTCGGATTGGGAGTCCGATCCGAACCTGCGGCTCTGCTCGCTGGCCGCGCAGGGCCTGTGGATGCGCATGCTGTGCATTGCCGCGGCGCACGAACCGGTCGGCTATGTCGCCATCGCCGGCAAGGGGCTGGACGAGGCGGCGCTCGCCCGCCTTTCCGGCTGCCCGGAGGCGGAGCTCGGCGCGCTGCTCGGCGAGCTCGAGCAGAACCGTGTCTTCTCGCGCGACCGCCATGGCCGCATCTATTCCCGGCGCATGACCGCGGATGCCCGCAAGGCGCGTGTGGCCCGCCGCAACGGCTTGAAGGGCGGCAACCCAGGCCTTTCCAAGCAAAGGGCTTTTTCGGCTTCGGATAAGCGGCGGGCGCGGGCAGGGGATAAGCCCCAGAGTCCAGACTCCCAGAGTCCACGAGCCATCGATCCATCGGGAGAAAAAGCTCCGGCTTTTTCTTCCCGGGCTTCGCGGGATGGAAACGGGAAGGCAGCTTCAGGGCTCTCATCCGGACAAAAATGGCATCGCCGCAAAACCCATGTCGATGCCGCCAACGCAATCATCGAGGAGATCAATGACCGCAGCCGAATTGCAGCAGGCAGCGAAGGCTCTGGCCGCGATGTTCAGTTGCTTCCCGCAATCCGCGCAGGCTGACGCCGAGATGCAGCTGCGCGGCTATCTCGCCGCCGTGCAGGATGCCGAGCTCGAAGACGTCGAGGCCGCGATCCGGCGCTTCATCCGCGGCGAGGCCAAGATGAGCAACGCCCAGTTCTGCCCGTCGAGCGCGCAGCTTTCGATCGAGGTGCGGGAGAGAAGGCTGATGCGGGACTTGATGGCGAAGCGGGCCTCGCTGGGCGCCAGTTCCTCGCCCCCGCGCAGCGGGGGAGAGGTGGCGCGGCGAAGCCGCGACGGAGAGGGGAGCACCCTCCGCGAAATCAAAGCCGGCTGAGAACCTGGCTCCTCGCATCACATGCGATGCCGCAACAAGGGGCGCCCGCAACTTCCTACGCCATTGGCTTCGCGGAGGGCGTCCCCCTCTCCGTCCGCTTCGCGGCCACCTCTCCCCCACCGTTGGTGGGGGCGAGGAACCCAAGTTCTGGAACGCCACAACCCCAAGGACCCCACCCATGCCCCGCAAAGCCGCCAAGAAACCGCAACCCCCGAAACTCCCCAAGGGCGAGGCCGAGCAGGTGCGCATCCGCCGTGAGGTCGGGCACGACTTCGCGCTGAAGCAGGACGCCTTCGGCCGCCAGCGCCTCACCGCCGGAACCGCCGAGGCGCGCCGCGTCTACGAGGTCTCGAACGGCGGCTACACCTCCACCGGCGGCGTGGTGCGCCTGCGCAACGTCGATCCGCTGGTCGGCATCACCTCGCTCAGCCGCCAGCAACGCGAGGCCGGACAGCGCTTCCGCGACGATTTCGAGCGCAACCAGCGCGAGGGCCTGCAGCCGCAATCCTGGAGCGAGCGCGTCGACGGCGGCCGCGTCGGCGGCGGCATCCCCGACCACGTGCTCTCAGCCGGCCGGGCGCATGCCCACGCCGCGGCGGCGCTCGCCCATTGGGAGGTGGCGGACGCGGTGCGAAAGATCTGCCTCGAAGGCCAGTCGGTGAAAGCCATCGCCGAACGCACCGGCGAAGGGCGTGACGTGGTGGTGAAGCTGCTGAAGGTCGGGTTGGATCTGCTCGCGGTGCATTATGGGATGATGGGGAGGAAGGTGGGGTGAGATTGGATTACACGGAAATCGGGGAGCTTGGGGCAGCGAGGTCAATCACGATGTGAAGTGGCTGGCGTGAACCTTCAGAGGCATGGCGCTGCCCCTCATCCGCCCTTCGGGCACCTTCTCCCCGTAAACGGTCCGTAAACGGGGCGAAGGAGAGGCGCGGCGCCGACGACAGCCCTTTCTCCCCGTCACTACACGGGGAGAAATGCCCGGCAGGGCAATGAGGGGCGGCGCCGACCGACAGTCTCTGTCAGCGCGTTTCGCCACGCCGCCTCAAGCATCCTTCTTCAGCTGCTTCGGCTCGACTTCTGGCCCCTTCTCCCACCCAAACACGCTCCGTCCCCCCAGCAGATGCGACTGGTCCATCTCCCCAGCCACGATCTCCTTCAAGCTCGGCCCCGTCACATAGCGCTCCATCCTCCGCGACTCGCCATCCAGCCTTCGCAGCGCCTGCAACTCCTCGTCGCGCCCGAGCTTCGCCTTCCCCACCGCCGATTTCAGCACCGCGATCGTCTCGTCATAGACTTTCAGCGGTACCGGGAAAGGGTGGCGGTCCTTGCCGCCATGGGCTAGCGAGAAGCGCGCCGGGTCGGAGAAGCGGTAGGGCGCGCCATGCACCACTTCCGAGACCATCGCCAGAGCCCGCACCGTGCGCGGGCCGACGCCGGGGACGAGCAGCAGCTCCGGAAAATCCTTCGGGCCGCTTTCGATGGCCGAGGCGATGTTGCCGTGCAGGCGGCGCATGACGATGTCGCTTTCGCGCACGTCGTGATGCGCGGGCATGACGAGGTTGGGCAAGAGCGGCTGCGCGGCCGGTTCCGGCTCAGGCCGCGGCTCCAGCATGGCGAGCTCGCTCAAAATCTTTGCCGGGCTCATCGTCTTGAGCAGCTCGATCTGGCCGCCCCGGGCTTTCTCGGCGCGCCGGTCGGTGAGGTTGACGATCTCGCCCTGGCGCTCGCCCTCGATCGCCGCGTGCGGCTGGTCGACGAAGCTTTGCAGCCCCTCCGACAGCCAGTGGTAGCGGCGCGCCTGGCGGGCGCCGCCGTTCATGCCCTGCTGCACCACCACCCAGCGCCCGTCATCGGTGACGATGAAGCCGTGCAGGTAAAGGTCGTAGCCGTCCTGCACCGCGGCGCTGTCCACCTTGGCGACGAGGCGGCTGGCGGTGGCCAATGCATCGCCGTTCAGCCCGACGCGCTCGCCGATGGCGATCAACTCGCCCGGCGTTTTGCGCGAGTGCGCGCCGCGTCCGCCGCAGACATGGATGCCGAGCTCGTTGCTGAGCGGGTTCAGCCCGCGTTTCAGCGCGCCGATGACCGAGGTGGTGATGCCGGAAGAATGCCAGTCCATGCCCATCACGGCCCCAAAAGACTGGAACCAGAAGGGATGCGCCAGGCGCCGCAACAGCTCGTCGCGGCCATAATGGTGGATGATCGCTTCGCAGAGCACCGCGCCGAGCTTGGTCATGCGCTCGCCCAGCCATTTCGGGACCCACCCGCCATGCAGCGGCAGGTCGGCGCTGCCGCTTCGCTGCGTCACGTGTGCTTCTCCGTGGATGCCGGTGAGTTAGATGGCATGTCGGGAAGGATTTGCAAGGCGCCGGAGCTGCGATCTCCCCCCTTGTGGGGGAGAT
>NZ_QMBP01000015.1 GCF_003289945.1 Mesorhizobium hawassense | reverse complement strand
CCCCTTGCCCCCTCCCTTGCCACTATGTGCAATTTGTGGTCTTGGAGGCGCCAAAGCGCGACCCGCGCCAGAAAAATCTCACTCGGACCAGTTCATCATGGCCAAGATCAGTGGCAACGAAATCCGTCCCGGCTATGTCATCGAGCACGATGGCGGGCTGTGGGTGGCGGTCAAGACCAACACCGTCAAGCCCGGCAAGGGCGGCGCCTACAACCAGGTCGAGTTGAAGAACCTGATCAACGGCACCAAGCTCAACGAGCGCTTCCGCTCGGCCGAGACCGTCGAGCAGATCCGGCTCGACCTGAAGGATTTCTCTTTCCTCTACGAGCAGGGCGAGGCCCTGGTGTTCATGGACACCGAAAGCTACGAGCAGCTCGAACTCGCGAAGGACTTCGTCGGCGAGCGCGCCGCCTTCCTGCAGGACGGCATGATGGTGACGGTGCAGCTTTATGAGGAACGGCCGATCGGCATTTCGCTGCCCGACCAGGTGACGCTGACCGTCACCGAGGCCGATCCGGTGGTGCGAGGCCAGACGGCGGCCTCCTCCTACAAGCCGGCGGTGCTGGAGAACGGCATCCGCGTGCTCGTGCCGCCCTTCATCTCGGCCGGCGAGCGCATCATCGTCGACACCAACGAAATCACCTACATGCGCCGCGCGGACTGAACGCGGGCCGGTAGGAAGACAAAGCCAGGAAGAAAAAATGGCGCGCTCCGCTCTCCTCAACGTCATGGTCCAGGCCGCGATGAAAGCCGGCCGCTCGCTGTCGCGCGACTTCGGCGAGGTGCAGAACCTGCAGGTCTCGATGAAGGGACCGGGCGACTATGTCAGCCAGGCCGACCGCAAGGCGGAAGAGATCGTCTTTGCCGAGCTTTCCAAGGCGCGGCCGGGCTACGCCTTCCTGATGGAGGAGCGCGGCGCCGTCGAAGGCGAGGATTCGCAGCACCGCTGGCTCGTCGACCCGCTCGACGGCACCACTAATTTCCTGCACGGCATCCCGCTCTTTTCGGTGTCGATCGCGCTCGAGCGCCAGGGCCAGATCGTCGCCGGCGTCATCTACAACCCGGCTATGGACGAACTCTACACGGCCGAGCGCGGCGGCGGCGCTTTCATGAACGACCGTCGGCTGCGCGTTGCCGGGCGCTCCAAGATGACCGACGCGGTGATCGGCTGCGGCGTGCCGCATCTCGGCCGCGGCCAGCACGGCAATTTCCTGATCGAGCTGCGCAACGTCATGGCCGAAGTCTCCGGCATTCGCCGCCTGGGCTCCGTTGCGCTCGATCTCGCCTATGTCGCGGCCGGACGCATGGACGGTTTCTGGGAAACCGGCTTGTCGTCCTGGGACATCGCCGCCGGCACCCTTCTGGTGCGCGAAGCCGGCGGCTTCGTTTCCGACATGAGCGGCGGACAGGACATGCTCGACAATGGCGAGGTCGTCGCCGGCAACGAACTCATCCAGCGCGTTTTGCTCAAGACGGTGAAGAAGCCGCTGTCGTCGCGCTGAGCGGGCGCGACGCGGTCGGGCACTCCTGCAAATCAAACGTGCGGCCCCGTCCTTTGCGTCGAAAGGACGCGCCGCGGTCGCAAAACCGCAACCGAATCTTGAAATACTGACCTGCGACGGCCCAGATTAGGGTTGCAGGATCATTTGATGAGCGACGCGCAGCCAGACACCCAGATCGAGATCCCCTTCGTGGGGCGCTGGCATTATTCGCGCGCTGAGATGATCGCCGACGGGATTGTCCACGCTGTCGGTATCGTGCTGGCTATCGCCGCCGGCTCTGCCTTCCTGGCTTTAGCCGCGTTCCACTCCGGCCCCGGCGAATATGTCGCCGCCGTTTTCTATGTCGTCTCGCTGCTCACCGTGCTGTCGGTTTCGCTGGCCTACAATCTTTGGCCTGTCTCGTCGCCGGCGAAATGGATCCTGCGCCGCTTCGATCATGCCGCGATCTATCTGCTGATCGCCGCCACCTACACGCCCTTCCTCGCCCAGCTCGACAACACGCCGCTTGCGCTGCCCATGATCGTCGTCGTGTGGAGCGCCGCGTTGGCGGGCATCGCCATCAAGATGTTCCTGCCCGGCCGCTATGACCGGCTGGCCATCCTCTTCTACCTCGCCATCGGCTGGAGCGGCGTCGTGCTCGCCGGGCCGCTGGTCGAGACGCTGCCGACGACCTCGGTCGCGCTGCTCATCGCCGGCGGCATCGTCTATTCCTGCGGCGTCATCTTCTTCGCCTGGAAAGGCCTGCGCTTCCACAATGCGGTATGGCACGGCTTCGTCGTCACCGGCGCCGGCCTGCACCTGGCCGCCATGGTCGACTGCCTGGTCATCAACCGGTTCTGAACCCGGAGCAATTCCAGGAAAAGCGTGTAGTGGTTAGGTCCGGCGCCTTCGCCGTGGCCTTCCGTCCGGAGTTGCGCCAAACAGAGAGCCGCCTGCGATATTGCCAAGCGCCATTCAATTTGGTCACAATTCCGTTTAGAGTCGCGGCAATTCTGCGGCGGGTGGCATCGGAAACGGGGCACGGATGGCTTTTCTCAGATCCTTCGGCAGGCGATCGGACGTCCTGGTCTATGATCCGCACAGGCTGTCGAGCCCGCAGGTCTTCCTGCTCACCATGATGATCTTCCTGATCATCGTCGCTTTCATCGCCGCCATCCTCACCCGCCAGATCTCGACCGCCTTCTCCAGCAACCCAGGCCTCAACGGGCTGATCGTCGGCGTGCTGGGAGTCGGCATCTTGCTTGCCTTCACGCAGGTGGGACGGCTGTTCCGCGAGGTGCGCTGGGTCAATTCCTTCCGCGCCGGCTCCGAGTCCACCGAGCCGGTCCTGCTGGCACCGATGAAAGCGATGATCAGCCGTTCGTCCTCGATGGCCTTCTCGACCTCCTCGATGCGTACGATGCTCGATTCCATCGCCACCCGCCTCGACGAAAGCCGCGACACCTCGCGCTACCTGGTCGGCCTGCTGGTGTTCCTCGGCCTGCTCGGCACCTTCTGGGGCCTGCTCAACACCATCGCCTCGATCCGCGAGACGATCGAGGCGCTGGACCCCGGCACCGGCGATGCCGCCGCCGTGCTCGATGCGCTGAAACAGGGCTTGTCGGCGCCGCTTGCCGGCATGGGCACCGCCTTCTCGTCCTCGCTGTTCGGTCTTTCCGGCTCGCTGGTGCTCGGCTTCCTCGACCTGCAGGCCGGCCGCGCCCAGACCCGCTTCTACACCGAGCTCGAAAACTGGCTGTCCTCGGTCACCGACCTGTCGTCCGATATCGTCGTCTCCGACACGTCGAAAACAGCCGAGTCGTCCGAGGATATCCGCCTGCTGTCGGAGCGGCTGCGCAGCCTGCAGGAAAATGGCGGCGGCTCCAATCCGCGCGTCGCCACCGCCATGGCCAATCTTGCCGATGGCATCTCGGGGTTGGTGAAGAACATGCGCTCCGAGCAGCAGATCATGCGTGACTGGGTCGAGGCCCAGTCCGACGAGCAGAAGGCCATGCGCAACACGCTGGAAAAGATCGCCGACGCGCTGAAGAAGCAAGGGGTCCACTGACGTGGCGCTGGCAAGACGGCGCGCCGACCGCCGCATCGACTATTGGCCGGGCTTCGTCGACGCGCTGTCGACGCTGCTGCTTGCGATCATGTTCCTGCTTACCGTCTTCGTTTTGGCGCAGTTCCTGCTCAGCCGCGAGATCTCCGGCAAGGATGCGGTGCTGAACCGCCTCAACTCGCAGATCAACGAGCTGACCCAGTTGTTGGCCCTGGAGCGCACGAACAGCCAGGACAAGGAAGATTCGCTCGCCAACCTGCAGGCATCGCTGTCGGCCGCGCAAGCCGAGAAGAGCCGCCTCGAGCAATTGCTGGCGCAGGGCGCCGGCGCCGGTGACGCCGCCAACAAGCGCGCCGACCAGCTTACCGGTGAGCTCAGCAATCAGCGCCAGATCAGCCAGCAGGCGCTGAGCCAGGTCGAGATCCTCAACCAGCAGATCGCCGCCTTGCGCAAGCAGATCGGCGCGCTCGAGGACGCGCTCAACGTCTCGGAGCAGCGCGACCGTGACTCCAACACCAAGATCGCCGATCTCGGCCGCCGCCTGAACGTCGCGCTGGCCCAGCGTGTCCAGGAGCTCAACCGCTACCGCTCCGACTTCTTCGGCCGCCTGCGCGAGATCCTCGCCGACCGCGAGAACATCCGCATCGTCGGCGACCGTTTCGTCTTCCAGTCGGAGGTGTTGTTTCCGACCGGCTCCGACGAGATCAACGATGCCGGCAAGGTCGAGATGAAGAAGCTCGCCGACGCCATCATCGAATTGCAGAAGGAAATCCCGCCGGAGATCAGTTGGGTGCTGCGCGTCGACGGCCATACCGACAACAAGCCGCTTTCCGGCACCGGCCGCTATCGCGACAATTGGGAACTGTCGACCGCGCGCGCGACGTCCGTCGTGAAGTTCCTGATCGAGAACGGCGTGCCGGCCAACCGTCTGGTCGCCGCCGGCTTCGGCGAGTTCCAGCCGCTCGATCCCGCCGACACCGACGAAGCGCGCAGCAAGAACCGTCGTATTGAACTCAAGCTCACCGAACGGTGATTTAAAGCATGTCTCCCGAAAGTGGGAACCGGTTTCGGGACAAAGACATGCGTAGAATCAAAGCCCTAAAGCGCACGGAGCGTACCTGAAAGATGGCGACGCGCTTAAGGATCACGCAAAGTCACGGGAAGTTGTTCGCCGGCTCAATACTTAGGGTGCCAAGTGCCGGCGACAATACCTGAAAAAATTATCTTTTTTTAATTACCCATCGCGAATCGACGCACCTAATTTGCTGCGCAGGGCCGGGGACCGCCGGCGATGCCTCCCATCGCGACGCGACGGAACTGGACGGCCCCGGAACGTCGGAAGGCTGGCGGCGCGACCGCTCCCTTCCCTGGCAGGAGGATGCGCCGCCATGCGCGCTTCAACATCACTCAAGACCGTAACTCTGGCTGCAGTACTGATCGCAGCCCCGCTCGCCGCAGCCTATGCCGCCGGCCATCACAAGGGGGCCCTCGACGCGACCGACCCGACCGATATGGCCGGACCGCGCGTGACCAGCCTGATCGAGCAAGTCCAGGGTGTGGACGAAGGCATCAACGATGCGCGGGAAGCCAACACCATCTCGGCCGCCGAGGCGCAGCAGTTGCATATGCGCGCCGCTCACATCAGCCAGGCCGCCGAGAAGGTCGCCGCGTCGGATCATGGCCGGATTCCCGCCGCGCAATATCACGACCTGCTGCGCCGTCTCGACCATGTCGATCAGAAACTGATGGTCGACACCGGCAGCGGCTTCCTGATGGGCGACGGCGCCGACGGCGGTCACTACCCGAACGGCTAGAGCAATTCCAGGAAAGTGCACAGCGGTTTTCCGTCCGGAACTGCCTGAAAGCAACCACTTGGAGCGGGCGGGCTGTTCCGTCACAAGCCGAGCCGCTCCAGGTTTCTTCGGAGGAAACGGAAGGGACCACCTGGCGCCCGAGGGACCTGGCCCCGAGGGCGTCCTTTTTCCGTCACCACCCCAACCAGAGCGCGAGGATGGCAAGCACCGCCGGCACCGTCTGGATGAACAGGATCTTGCGGCCGACGGTCGCCGCGCCATAGAGGCCGGCGATGGCGACGCAGAGCAGGAAGAACATCTTGACCTGGAACCCGCCGGCGCCGAGATAGAGCCCCCAGATCAGGCCGGCGGCGAGAAAGCCGTTATAGAGCCCCTGATTAGCGGCAAGCACCTTCGACGCGCTGGCGAAGTCCGGCGTCAGCTTGAACGCCTTGTGGCCGCGCGGCGTGTCCCAAAGCGCCATCTCCAGATAGACGATATAGCAGTGGATCAGCGCCACCAGCCCGACCAGGATATTGCCGATCATAGTCCCCTCCAGCGGTTTGTTCTCGGCATTGATCACGCCGTCGCCTCACAAGGCAAGACGGCCGGTCCCATCCCGACCGAGCGGGGTTGCCAAGCTCGGTGCCTTGGTATCTTTTCGCGCCAACCAAATTGAACCTGGGATCCATCATGTCCTTCCAGAAACTCGACGAACTCGGCCACAAGCTCGAAGCGTTGGAACATGCTCTAGCCATCCTCGGCGCCGATGAGGCGACGCACATGGCGGTCGGCGGCGGCGAGAAGCGCGCCGAGGCGATGTCCTCGCTTGCCGGCATGCTGCATCGTCAGGCCACGGCGCCCGAAATCGGCGACTGGATCGCTGCCGCCGAAGCCGAGCGGCTCGGCGAAGAGCAGCTGGCGGCGGTCCGGGAATTGCGCCGCCAATACACCAACCTCACCTGCCTGCAGGTGGAGTTCGTCGAGCGACAGACCGTGGCGCGCATGCGTTCCGAGCAGCTCTGGCGCGACCTGCGCGCCAAGAACGACTGGGCCGGCTTCCAGCCGGCGCTGGAAGGCGTCGTGACCCTGGTGCGCGAGGAGGCCGCGTTGCGCGCCGACGCGCTCGGCCTCGCCCCCTATGACGCGCTGATGGAACAGTATGACCCCGGCAACCGCGCCGCCGATATCACACCGGTGTTTGCCGAGCTGAAGGCCTTCCTCAAGGATTTCCTGCCGCGCGCGCTGGCCGCGCAGGAGGCGCGGCTGGCGAAGCAGCCGCTGAAGCCGCTCTCCGGCAGTTACGCCGTCGAGAAGCAGCGCGAGCTCGGCCTCGCCATGATGGCGGCGGTTGGCTTCGACCTCACCCATGGCTCGCTGTCGGTATCGCACCACCCCTTCTGCGGCGGCGTGCCGAGCGACGTGCGCATCACCACCCGCTACAAAACCTCCGACTTCCTGTCGGCGCTGATGGGCGTGCTGCACGAGACCGGCCATGCGCTCTACGAGCAGAACCTGCCGAAGGCATGGTCGCATTGGCCGCTCGGCAAGGCGCGCGGCATGGCTGTGCATGAGAGCCAGAGCCTGTTCGTCGAAAAGCAGATCGGCCGCAACCCGGCCTTCTGGCGCTGGGCGCTGCCGGTGGTCGAAAAACATCTCGGCGAAGCCTGGTCGCTCGACGACATCCTGCCGCATGTCCACCATGTCGAACGCGGCTTGATCCGCGTCGACGCCGACGAGGTCACCTACCCGCTGCATGTCATCCTGCGCTACGAGCTCGAACAGGAGCTCGTGTCGGGCAGTCTGGAGGTCGCCGACCTGCCCGAGGCATGGGATGCCAAGATGCGCGACTATCTCGGGCTGTCGACCATCGACAACCCGGCCGACGGCCCGATGCAGGACGTGCATTGGCCGGGCGCCGCCTTCGGCTATTTCCCTTCCTACACGCTGGGCGCCATGATGGCGGCGCAGCAATGGGCGGCCTTGACCAGGGAGCACCCATCCGCCGACCAGGATCTGGCCAAGGGCGATTTCGGCGCCGTGAACGGATGGCGGCGCGACAGGATCTGGTCGCGGGGCTCGCGCTGGTCGACACCGGAGCTGCTCGAGCGCGCCACCGGCGAGAAGCTCGACGCCGTTTACTTCACGGAGCACCTGCGCAAGCGCTACGGCAACTGACGCGCCCATCGACGCCTGTTGAGCCAGACCCGCAAAACATGCGCCACCGGGCTTTACTTTGGCGGGAAAGACTCTGACAAAGAGCGTCGTTGCGTCAACGGGCTTGGGTTGTTGGTGGGTAACAGTCTTCGCGGGGCCAGGTCTTTCCGCTGCCTCCTGCTCTTTTTGGTCTTGCTGGCCGGCCTGGTCTCGCCGGCGGGCGCCGATGAAATCGTGCGTAAGGGACCGGCTCCGGGCTGGATCAAGACGGTCGATATCCCGTCGGCCGACCCGGCGCGCGCCGACCGGATCAAGAACGGCATTTCATGGCTGCTGGCGGATGAGCAGATCATCCATCGCGATTACGGCTATGACGACTATTGGCGCTCGGTTTACAAAATAGTCGACCGGCCCGGCCTGGAACGGGGCGCCGGCATCGACCTGCAGTTCGATCCTTCGCGCCACAGGGTCACGCTCAATCATCTGCGCGTTATCCGCGACGGCCAGGTGCTGGACCGGCTGGCCGACGTCAAGTTCGACGTTTTCCGCCAGGAGAAGGACGCCGAAAAAGGTGTTTATGACGGCTGGCTGACCGCTCACGTCAACATCGACGACGTGCGCGTCGGCGACATCGTCGACTATGGCCAGACCTACGAGACCACGCCGCTCATCGGCAAGGATCTGTTCTTCGACAGTTTCTCGACCGAATGGGACGAGCCGGTCGGGCTGATCCGCACCAGCATCATCTGGCCGACCGCGCAGCCGCTGGCGATCAAGCCGCGCGGCACCGAGATCAAACCCGTCGTCACCACGTCAGGATCGGACACCGTCTATCTCTGGGAGATCGCCAATCCGAAACCGGTCAAGGTTGAGGACAACCTGCCGACGGAATTTCCGGCATGGGGATCGATCGACATTTCCTCGACCGCCAGCTGGCAGGGTGTGGTCGACGCCGTCCAGCCCTACTACAAGCCGGCGACCGCCTTCCCCGTCGCTTTCGCCGCGAAGCTGGACGAGCTCGCGGCCAAGCATCCGCAGCCCGAGGATCGCATGATCCAGGCGATGCGTCTCGTCCAGGACGAGATCCGCTATGTCAGCCTGTCGATGGGCTCCGGCTCCTACATTCCGCGCGATCCGGCTACCGTCATCCAGAGCGGCTTCGGCGATTGTAAGGACAAGGCCCTGCTTCTGGCTTCGGCACTGCAGCGGCTGGGCATCCCGGCGCAGGTGGCGCTGGCCGACCTCGACAAGGGCTGGGCGCTGGACCAACATCTGCCGGCAATCCGTGCTTTCGACCACGCCATCGTCAAGGCGACGATCGGCACGAAGACCTACTGGCTCGACGCCACCAACTACCTGCAGGGCGGCGATGCCAGCGACTTCTGGCAACCGGACTACGGTTTTGCCCTGCCGCTGTTCGGCAATGGTCAACTGGAGAAGATGCCCAGTCCGCAGCTGACCGGCCCGTCGATCAAGGTCGCGGAGGATTTTTCCTTTCCCGACAAGCCTGATGGCCGCCTGACGTTGGCGGTGCTTTCGACCTATGCGGGCGCCGACGCCGACGACATGCGCAGCAGCCTGGCCAGCCGCTCGCTGAGCGACCTGTCGGACTCCTACCTGAAATATTACAGCAAGCGTTATCCCGGCATCGAAAGCGCGGCGAAGCTGGAGATCTTCGACAATCGCGACGGCAACATCATCAACGTGCGGGAGAGCTATCAGTTGCCGGCGCAGGCGTTGGCCGCCAACGACCTCGCCAAGAACTTTCCAATCAAGGCGGCCGATCTCGGCACCGACCTGCCGACGCCGACCATGGTGGACCGTGTCGGCCCGGTCGCGCTTGGGCGGCCGATCTATCGCAGCCACGCCATCACGGTGAGCAATCTGAAGGCGAGGTTTTCCGGCGAAGAGATAAAGAACGTCGTGACGCCCTATCTGTCGCTGAAATCGTCGTGGAGCAACACGCCGACCACTTTCGAGGTGAAGTGGGACTTTCGGACGCTGGAGAGGGAGGTCCCGGCCAAGGCGATCGGGGATTATTTGAAATCGGTCAAGGACCTCGGCGACAACACCGACTGGTCTTTCAACTTTGCCTATCAGGATGCCCCCGAAGATCCGGCGCCCGCCGCTGCTCCGGAAGACAGGTCCAAACAGCAGGTCATTGGCGGGTTGCTGCTGGTCTCGATTTTCGTCGGCATACCGCTTTTCATGGCCTTGCGGCGCTGGTAGCCGTGCGGGCTTGCCTTGCCGAGCGCGTCTGGGACGGATCTTACTCCGCCGCGCCCTTGAAAGCGCTGGCTCCGGTCTCGAACTGCAACTTGGCGAGCCGCGCGTAAATGCCGCCCTTGGCGACCAGGCTCTGATGCGTGCCTTCCTCGACGATGCGCCCGCCCTCCATGACCAGGATGCGGTCGGCCTTGAGCACGGTTGCCAGCCGGTGCGCGATGACGATGGTGGTGCGGCCGCGCATCAGCCGCTCCAGCGCCCTTTGCACCAGCGTCTCGCTTTCGGCGTCGAGCGCCGAGGTCGCTTCGTCGAGCAAGAGGACCGGCGCGTCGCGCAGGATGGCGCGCGCAATCGCGATGCGCTGGCGCTGGCCGCCGGACAGCGTCACGCCGCGCTCGCCGACCTGGCTGTCATAGCCCTTGTCGAGCCTGGCGATGAATTCGTCGGCAAGGGCCGCCTTGGCCGCGGCCTCGATCTCGGCGTCGCTGGCGCCCTGCCGGCCAAAGCCGATATTGTCGCGCACGCTGGCGGCGAAGACGGTGACGTCCTGCGGCACGATCGCAATGCGCTGGCGGATGGCGGCCGGATCGGCCTCGCTCACGTCGACGCCGTCGATGGCGATGCGGCCGGACTCGGGATCGTAGAAGCGCAGGATCAGCGAGAAGACGGTGCTTTTGCCGGCGCCCGAAGGCCCGACGATCGCCACCGTCTCGCCCGGCTTCACCTTGAAGCTCAGGCCATGCACGGCGGCGCGGTCCGGCCGCGCCGGATAGGAGAATGAGACGTCGTCGAAGCTGATCGCGCCTTTGGCCGTGGCCGGCAACGGCAGCGGCTCGGCCGCCGACTGGATGGCCGACTTCTCGGCCAGGATCTCGGTCAGCCGCTCGGCGGCGCCAGCCGCCTGCGACAGTTCGCTCCATACTTCCGACAGCGCGCCGAGCGCCCCGGCGGCAAACACCGAATAGAGCAGGAACTGGCTGAGCGTGCCCGCCGACAGCGTGCCGGCAAGCACGTCGCGCGAGCCGAACCACAGCACCGCCACCACCGAGGAAAAGATCATGAAGATGGCGAAGAACGTCAGGAAGGAGCGCGCGAACACCGAAGCCCGCGCCGCCTCGAAGGCAGCGTCGACCGCACCCGCGAAGCGGCCGGTGACCAGCTTCTCGTTGGTGAAGGCCTGCAGCGTGCGCACCGCGCCGATCTGCTCGCTGGCGTAGGCCGTGGCTTCGGCGAGCGTATCCTGCGCTTGCCGAGACTTGCGCCGCACCGAGCGGCCGAAGGCGACCAGCGGCAGCACGATCAGCGGAATGGCGGCGATCACCAGGGCGGAAAGTTTTGGGCTGGTGACGACCATCATCGCTACCGCGCCGAGGCCGAGGATGACGTTGCGCAACGCGACCGAAGCGGTGGCGCCGACCGCCGACTTCACCTGCGTGGTGTCGGCGGTAAGCCGCGACACGATCTCGCCCGAATGCGAACGATCGAAAAACGCCGGCGACAGCGTCGTGACATGGGCGAAAACGTCGCGGCGGATGTCGGCCACGACCCGCTCGCCGAGCGTGATGACGAAATAGTAGCGGCTGGCCGACGCGGCCGCGAGCAGCGCCGCCATCAAAACCAGCGCCGCGAAATATTCCGCGATGAAGGTCGAGCCCGAGGCCTGGAAGCCATGGTCGATCATGCGCCGCACGGCCATCGGCAAGGCGAGCGTCGTCACCGCCGCGACGATCAGCGAGATGATGGCGCCGACCGCGAGCTTGCGGTAGCGGGTGATGTAGGGGAAAAGGCTGCGGAGCGGCCGGACCGAGCGCCTGCGCTGGTCTCCACTGACACCGATATCCGCCATGAGCGTTTCCTCTGGCCGCTTGCCGGTACCGCGCTTCAATATGCGCCCGCGGCGGCCTTGTGATTCAATTCCGGCTGATGTATAGGCTCGCCGACCGTTTTAGAAGCCGTGGCTTTTCATTAGCTGCGGCTTCGAGTTTTAAAAAGGGGCGCATCGACGCAGGCCTTTAGGCCCGTCACCAGCGCCGGCAGCCAGGAAACACGACAATGAAGGCCGATATCCATCCCGACTACCACACCATCAAGGTCGTCATGACCGATGGCACCGAATACCAGACCCGTTCGACCTGGGGCAAGGAAGGCGACACGATGAACCTCGACATCGACCCGACCACGCACCCGGCCTGGACCGGCGGCCAGCAGACCCTGCTCGACCGCGGCGGCCGCCTGTCGAAATTCAAGAAGCGCTTCGAAGGTTTTGGCCTCTAAGCCCGATACATCGACAGGATTTGAAAAACCCGCCCTCGAGGCGGGTTTTTTGTTGCCATGACGTCCCGCCGATAGGAGGCTGAGGCGACCATGATGGGGGGATAGAGGTGATAGATCTTGATGACGAGCGATGGTCCGACCTCCGGGGTGGGTACAAGGTCGTTTACGACCCAAGACCAGCCTTGCGCGCGTTGGCTACTCGCTACGACGACAAAACAATCTGGAACGAACTTTGGGAGGAATTGCACCATCAAGGGGATGTCGGGAGCGCATCCTACGCAGCGATCCCCGAGATCGTTCGCATCTCGACCGAGCACGTCCCCGCGAATTGGGCAACCTATGGCCTCGCTGCGGTAATCGAAGAGGCTCGGTTGGCGGATGAGCGCAATCCGCGAATCCCCGATTGGATCGAACCGCACTATAGGGCGGCTTGGCAGACGCTGCTGCATCTGGCGTTGCGAGACCTGGCAACCACCACCGATGAGGCGACCGCGACGTACGCATTGGCCGTCGTCGCATTCCATCGTGGCAGTCTCAGCATGTCCAGAATAGTGATGTTCACCGACGATGAGCGCGACGAAATGCTCAAGATGTATTGGGGCAGCTAACCTGCCTACTTGCCCACCAATTCCCTCAGCGCCATGCCTTTGTAAGCCGCGACCAGCCTGTCGCCCTCCTCGCGATCGACGGAGATTGCCAGCCGCACGGTGGCCTCGCCCATCTGCCAGACCAGGAATGCCGTGGTTTCCAGCTGGACCGGATCGGCACCAGGCCTGAGCCGCTTGAGCACCGCGACCAGGAAGTCGGCATTGGCCCGGCTGTCGGCGAGTTCGAGCTCGCGCAACGCCTTGTCGGCCTGCGTGCCCGACCAGACGTCGCGTATCACCGGCTCGGCCAGGAACAGCTGGTAGTAGATATCGACCAGCTCTGAAAACGCGCTCTTGAAGCCTTCCGCATCGCCGACATCCTTCAGCGCCGCCGAAATACAAGCCTGGCTTTCGGCTGTGTAGCGCTCGGCCAAGGCCCAGACGATCGCCCGCTTGTCCGGGAAGAATTGGTAGAGCGAGCCGATCGAGACGCCTGCCTTTTCCGCAACCTCGCCCATGCGCATGGCATCGCTGCCCTGCTCGGCAATCAGCGCCGAGGCGGCCGCAAGCATACGCTCGACCCGCTCGCGGCTGCGCTGCTGGCTCGGCGCTCGCCGCGGTGAAGCAATGGCGGCCTGATCGGCCTTCGCGGAGACTTTTTCATCCATGGCTCTCTCCGGGCGATTTTTCGAAAACTGGCTTGACTCACAAAATACGAGGGTTTATCACGTTTTGCAAATGTGAGGATTACTCATGTTTGTAAACGAAGAGGTCGAGATGAACACCACGCAGAAACCGATTTTGATCCTGGGCGGCACCGGCAAGACCGGACGCCGGCTTGCCGAACGGCTGACCGCGAAGGGCATTCCCGTGCGGATCGGCTCGCGCAGCGGCACGCCTTCCTTCGACTGGCAGGACAAGGGAACTTGGGACGCGGCGCTAGAAGGCGTCGGCGCCGTCTACATCAGCTACTACCCGGACATCGCCGTGCCGGGCGCCGCCGAAACGGTCGAGGCGCTGGCTAGGCTTGCAGTGAAACGCGGCATCAAGCGGCTGGTGCTGCTTTCCGGCCGTGGCGAGACCGAGGCGCAGCGCGCCGAGGAGATGGTCAAGGCTTCAGGCGCCGACTGGACGATCCTGCGCTGCGCCTGGTTCTCGCAGAATTTCAGCGAGGGCTTCCTGATCGAGTCCATCCTCGAAGGCGAAGTCGCCTTGCCCGTCGGTGCCGTTGGCGAACCCTTCATCGATACCGACGACATTGCCGATGTCGCCGAAGCCGTGCTGACGGAGCCCGGCCATGTCGGCCAGCTCTATGAACTCACCGGCCCGAGGTTGCTGAGCTTCGCCGAGGCCGTCGCCGAGATCGGCAAGGCCACCGGCCGCGACATCCGCTACCGGCAGGTTTCACACGCCGAATTCACCGAAACGATAGCGGCGCACGACCTGCCGCCGGAATTCGCCTGGCTGCTCGACGAGCTCTTCACCGAAGTGCTCGACGGCCGCAACGAGACGCTGACCGACGGCGTGCAGCGCGCGCTCGGCCGTCAGGCGAAAGACTTTTCCGCCTACGCGATCGAAACCGCCGCCAGCGGCATCTGGAGTAACTGAGATGATGAAACTTCTTCCCACCCTCACCTTCATTGCGGCCATCGGCGCGGGCGTCGTCGGCGGAGTCTTCTTCGCCTTTTCCAATTTCGTCATGGCAGCACTTGCCCGGCTGCCGGTTCCAAGTGGCATCGTCGCGATGAATTCGATCAACATCACGGTGATCACCCCGACCTTCATGACGGCGCTGTTCGGCACCGGCCTGATCTGCCTCGTGCTCATTGCCGCCGTTATCTTCGGCTGGAGCCAGTCGGGTTCGTACTGGCTGCTTGCCGGCGCCGTGATCTATTTCATCGGCAATCCGCTCGTGACCATGGTCTTCAACGTTCCGCTCAACGACGCACTCGCCGCCGTCGACCCGGACAGCGCCAACGGCGCCGCCGTGTGGGCGAACCATCTGAACCAATGGGTGATGTGGAACCACGTCCGCACCATCACCGCCATCGTGTCGATGGCCTGCTTTATCTTCGCCTTGCTCTAAGAGGTCTTGGGAACGCGAGGGCCCCCGCTCAGCCGTGGTCTTTCTGCGTGTCGCCCTTCGACGTATGCCCCTTGCGGTCGGCATGGCCGAGATCGCGATCCGGATCGATGACGTCGCGGACCAGTTGCTTGAGCTTTGCCGCATCCGGAAAACCGCCGTCGCGCTTGCGGTCCCAGACCAGCGTCTCGTTGCAGGAGATGGTGAAGATGCCGCCGGTGCCGGGCACCAAGGTCACCTCGCCGAGTTTGGTGCCGAAGGTGGAGAGCAGTTCCTGCGCCATCCAGCCAGCGCGCAACAGCCACTGGCACTGCGTGCAGTAGGTGATGCGGATGACAGGAAGCGGCTGCTCGCTCATCTAGGAACCAGGCAACCGATCACGCCGCGCTGAGTTTGGCCATGGTCTCGTCGTCGACCTCGAAATTGGCGTAGACACTCTGCACATCGTCATCGTCTTCAAGGGTGGCGACCAGTTTCATCAGCGACTGGGCCCGTTCTTCATCCACCGGCACATTGTTCTGCGGCTGCCAGATCGGCTTCACGGATTCCGCTTCGCCGAGCGAGGCTTCGAGCGACTTCGACACTTCGCCGAGATTTTCGAAGCCACAATAGATGGTGTGACCTTCTTCGTCCGATTCCACGTCATCCGCGCCGGCCTCGATCGCCGCTTCCATCACCTTGTCGGTGCTGCCGGCCGAGGCTGGGTAGTAGATTTCACCGACGCGGTTCCACATGAACGACACCGAGCCGGTTTCGCCGAGCGCCCCGCCGGCCTTGGTGAAGGCGGCGCGCACATTGGAGGCGGAGCGGTTGCGGTTGTCGGTCAGCGCCTCGACGATCAGCGCCACGCCGCCGGGGCCGTAGCCCTCATAGCGCACCGCTTCGTAGTTCTCGCCGTCGCCCGCGGACGCCTTGTTGATGGCGCGCTGGATGTTGTCCTTCGGCATCGATACGGCCTTGGCGTTCTGCACCGCAAGGCGAAGCCTGGGGTTCATCGTCGGATCCGGCGTGCCGGTCTTGGCGGCGACGGTGATCTCGCGCGCCAGCTTGGAAAACATTTTCGACCGCACCGCGTCCTGGCGGCCCTTGCGGTGCATGATGTTCTTGAACTGCGAATGGCCAGCCATGGCACCCCTATCGTGTTCGGCTAGAGCGGCGCGTAGCGAAATGAGATCATTTCACCATCCGCAACTGCTCGAATTCATTTCAGAACGCTCCAGGCATGCCTGCGAAGGCACACGGCGCTCTTTGTCGGAATGGCCGGCTTATAGATAAATCGTCTCAATTCGTCCAGACGCGCCGTCCGGGTGGCGCCAGAAGAGCGGATCACTCTTCGAGATCGGACTTGAGCCTGTCCAGAATGCTGATGGCGTGGCCGGCATATTGGCTGATCCAGCGATCGTGGATCTGCCTGATCGGCAAGGCGTTGAGATGGTTCCAGCGCTCGCGCCCCTCCCGCTTTACCACCACCAGATCGGCCTCCTCCAGCACCCGCAAGTGCATCATCACCGTGCAGCGGTCCATGTCGGCAAAGGCCTCGCACAGCGCGCCGGTGGTCTGCGGCTGGTCCTTCAGACGATCCAGCAATTCGCGCCGGCGCGGATGTGCCAAGGCCTTGAAAACATGGTCGTCCGCAGTTTGACTTGACATGTTATATTTATATAACATATCGTTTCGAGCAGCAAGGAAGGAGCTGTGGATATGTCCCTTGGATTCAGGATTTCCGGACGCATCGGCAAGCCGGTCGCTGAGGTCTTCGACGCCGTGGTCAACCCGACGAAGCTCAGCGGCTATTTCACCACTATCGGCGGCGCCTCAGCCCCGCTGGTCACCGGCACCACGGTCACATGGTGGAAGACGGTGCCCGTCGAGGTCGACGAGGTTACGAAGGACAAGCGCATCGTGCTGCGCTGGGACGCCACCGACGCCGACGGTAAGCCGACCTACAAGACCAGCATTGAAATGAATTTCGAGCCGCTCGACGACGGCGGCACTTTCGTCACCATCGCCGAGCAAGGCTGGCACGAAGGCGAGGTCGGCCTGAAGAAATCCTACCTCAACTGCGAAGGCTGGTCGCAGATGCTGGCCTGCATGAAGGCCTATCTCGAATACGGCATCAACCTGCGCGACGGCTATTACCGCAGCGAGTTGAAGGGCGAGCCGGCCAACGAGAGCAACGTCTGAGTCCGGTATTCGGGCCCAATATCCGAACAAGGAGGAGGTCGCCGATGACGAAAGCAACGCCATTCCTGATGTTTGAGGGAAAGGCCGAGGAGGCCATGACGCTTTATTGCGAGACCATCCCGGAAAGCCGGTTCATCGAGGTCACGCGTTACGGTTCGGGCGAGGACGGGGCGGAAGGTACGCTCAAGCTGGCGCGCGTCTCGATCGGCGGCGTCGAGGTCAGGCTCTACAACAGCCCGGTCCATCACGCGTTCACCTTCACGCCGTCCTTCTCCTTCTTCGTCGACTGCTCTTCCGCGCAGGAACTGGAGCGGATCGTCGAAACTCTCTCCAGGGACGGCGGTTTCCTGATGCCGCCCGGCAATTACGGGTTCAGCCAGCGTTTCGCCTGGCTCAACGACCGCTTCGGCGTCTCCTGGCAGATCAACCTGCCGTGATGGGACGCACGCCAGCCATCAGGACAACCCCCAACCCTTGGAGCAGAGCATGGACGCGGAGATCACCGGCGGCATCAACATCGCCATGAAGGTGCCGTCTCACCAATATGAGGCAACGATTGCCTTCTACCGAGATATCGTCGGCCTGAAGCCGTTTACTGCCAAGGCGCCGGCGATCGGCTTCGAGCTTGGCCCCAATCGCCTCTGGATCGACGAGGCGCCAATGATGAGCCAGGCCGAGGTTTGGCTGGAGCTTTTCACGCCGGATTTCGCCGGCGCCGCAGATCATCTCGACAAGGCGGGTGTCGTACGCTGCGACGCCATCGAGCCGCTGGGCGAGGGCTTCCGCGGCGGCTGGATCACCAATCCGGCCAACATCGTGCACATGGTGCGGGAACCGGATGCCTGGTGACCTGTTCCGAAAAGGAGAACGCCATGGAGATCAAGGAAAAACCAACCGCCGAGACCGCCATGCAGATCCGCCGGCCGGTCGCCGAGGTTTTCGAGGCCATCGTCAATCCGGCTGTCACGACGAAATTCTGGTTCACGCATTCGAGCGGCAGGCTGGACGAAGGCAAGCCGGTCGAGTGGGAGTGGCGCATGTATGGCGTCTCGACCAAGGTAGAGGTCAGCGAGATCGTTCCCAACGAAAAGATCGTCATGCGCTGGAGCGATCCGCCGACCACCGTCGTCTGGACGTTTACCGAGATGCCGGACGACACAACTTTCCTCGAAGTCGAAAATTTCGGCTTCGCCGGCTCCGGCGACGAGCAGGTCAATCAGGCGATCGGCTCGACCGGAGGCTTCGCGCTGGTGCTGGCCGGCGCCAAGGCGTGGCTGGAGCAGGGGCTGACGCTTGGCCTGATCGGCGACCGGCATCCGAAGGGCGTTTCGGCCGCATAGAGGCGCCGGCCCCGCGGCAAGCTCAATGCCCGCCGTCGGTCCTTTGCTTCTTGCGATTTCGCGCCAGCATGTTGAGGCCTTCTACCAGCGCCGAGAAACCCATGGCAGCGTAGATGTAGCCCTTGGGCACATGGTAGCCCATGCCGTCGGCGATCAACGTCATGCCGATCATCAAAAGGAAGCCCAGTGCCAGCATGACGATGCTGGGGTTCCTGGCGATGAAATTGGCAAGCGGCGTCGCCGCCAGCATCATCACGCTCACCGCAACGATCACGGCGATATACATGATGGCGATCTCGTCGGTCATGCCGACGGCGGTGATGATGGAATCGATCGAGAAGACGAGGTCGAGCAGCAGGATCTGAAAGATCGCGCCTGCGAGGCTCATCTGCAGCGTGCCCACCATCGTGTCCTGATGGTCCTGCGGGTCGACCGTGTGATGGATTTCCTTCGTTGCCTTCCACACCAGGAACAGGCCGCCGGCGATCAGGATCAGGTCGCGCCAGGAAAAGCCGTGTTCGAACGCCGTGAACACCGGCGTCGTCAGTTGCACGATGATCGAGATCGTGGCGAGCAGGATGAGGCGCATGACCAGCGCGGCCGAGATGCCCAGCCGACGCGCGCGGGCGCGCTGCGCTTGCGGCAATTTGTTGGTCAGGATCGAGATGAAGATCAGATTGTCGATGCCGAGCACGATCTCGAGCACCACCAGGGTCAAAAGTGCGATCCACGCGGTCGGATTGGAAACAAAGGCGAAATGCGGCGCCAGGAACTCGATGAGCTGCATGAAGGTCGTCCCCTCTACGATCTAGAGCAGTTTTCGCGGGTTTCGTCGCCAGTTAGGTACTGACCTTGGCTATATCAATGTCACGACCAGAAAGACGGTGCCGTTTCTTCCAGCCGCGGCCCGCGACGAAACGGCGCGATTTTTTCGGCAAGCCCGGTGCGGTCGGAAATATCGACACCGACGCCGCACAATGTCGCAGGTCCGCTAGCCGCCTCGAAACGCCCCTTCGGCACCTTCGACAGGAAGCGGTTGAGCGGCTCTTCCTTGTCCATGCCGAGCGAGGAATCATAGTCGCCGCACATGCCGGCATCGGAGATATAGGCGGTGCCGCCGTTGAGGATCTGATGGTCGGCAGTCGGCTGGTGCGTATGCGTGCCGACCACGAGGCTGGCGCGGCCGTCGACGAAATGCGCGAAGCACATTTTCTCCGAGGTCGCCTCGGCATGGAAATCGACGATGGCCGCATCGGCCTGCTCCCCGAGCGGACAGGCGGCGAGTTCGCGCTCGCCGGCCTGGAACGGGTCGTCGAGCTCGGGATGCATGAAGACGCGGCCCATGATGTTGGCGACCAGCACGCGCGCGCCATTCCTGGCGATATAGACGCCCGAGCCGCGCCCCGGCGTGCCCTTGGGGAAATTGGACGGCCGCAGGAAGCGCTCCTCGCGCGGCGCGAAGATCAGCGCGTCGCGCTGGTCCCAGACGTGGTTGCCGGTGGTGACGACATCCGCGCCGGCGGCAAGCGTCTCGCGAAAAATCTCTTCGGTGATGCCGAAGCCCCCGGCCGCGTTCTCGCCATTGACGATGACGAAGTCGAGCTTGAAGTCGGAAATCAGCCCCGGCAGCTGTTCCCAGACTGCCGTGCGCCCTGTTTTGCCGACCATGTCGCCGAGGAAGAGAAGTCTCATGCGGCGCTACGCGTGCCAAGCGCCCGCGACACCGTTTCCGGTTCCTTGGCGATAACCTGCAAATAAGCCTGCGCCGCCTGGTCCGGCTCTGTTCTGCCTTGCTCCCAGTCTCGCAGCGTGCCGAGCGGAATGCGATAGCGGACGGAAAACTCCTCCTGGGTGAGGTGCAAAGCCCGGCGGATCACCTTGACGCGAGCAACAGCCGCCATGCCCGGCTGATCCGTGCTGAGCGGCGGATTATCCCTGTCCGCCAAAGCCCCAGCTTCCGCATCCGCGTCGCTCATGTCGCGCAGACGGTTCCAATCGGTTCCGGATTCAGGCTTGGCGTGCTTGGTCATATGCTTTCTGCTCATGGCGCGTCGCCTTTCTGGCGGAGATCAGTCTTATTCGGTCGCCGCGTTCGGTGTAAACCACCGTCAGCACCAACCCACTGATGATACCGATGCCGATGAAGCGCTCCTCTTCGTAATTCATGAGCGATCCGAATAATGCAGCGCATAAATGTCGTCGAACAGGCGCTTGGCATCGGAAAATGCCACGCCGTGCTTGGCAAGATTGCTCGCGGCTTTCTCGTCGTCCCACTCGAATTCAAGCATTCGGGTCTACTGGAATTCAGTAGTATCTGTCAGAGGGGCACGAACGTCAAGTCGTGACACGGCGCCCGCGCAGCCAGAAGAACCAGACGTAGAACACAGTGAACCCGCCGGTGACGGCAAGCAGCAGCAGCCCGCCGCGCCAGCCTTTCATCGCGGCCGTATCGAGGTTCGATGGATCGGCGGGGTCGTAGTAGAATTCTATCCGGTCGCCCTTGGTGGCCTTGTAGAGGCCGATGTCCTTGTCCTTGCCGGACCATGTCATCGGTGCCTCGTTGGCGATGTAGGAGACGGCGACATTGATGCCATCGGTAACGAGACCGTTCGCTCGCGTTTCGCTGTAGGGACTGACATCCGTTACGGTGGCGGCCGTCCGCTGCCAGGCAACCTGGTGATGCAGGGTCGTTGCGATGATGTACGACGCCATGGCAAACAGAGTCACCGCGATCAGGGCGAAAGGCATCAGCAGGTAGCGCGCCAAGACAAACACCATGCCCCCCGTCGGTTCGGACTGTATTTCGGGAATATTTATCCGACGTGTCTTTGAGACACGTTAAGCAGATCGCGATAGTTCAATACGTTTCGCCCAAAAGTGCGCAGCAGTTTTTGAGACTGACATCCGTTAAAACAAGGAAGCGCGTGGCCTGAATCCGTGTCAGCGCGACGCGTTTCAGGCGGTATCGAAGCGCCGCAACCCGCTCTCGGTCAGTATTTCCGCAATGATGACATCATGGTTCTCTTCCGGCACCCGCTCGACTTCCTGGCAGTCGAAGGCGATGCCGATCAGCCTGGGCGTGATGCCCTTGTCGGCAAGCCTGGCGATCGCCCGGTCGTAATAGCCGGCGCCATAACCGATGCGGTGGCCGCGGGCGTCGAAGGCGGCAAGCGGCACCAGCATCAGCGTCGGGTCGAGCACTTCCGCCTCGGGATGCGGCCCGACCGTGCCGAAACCCATCTCGACCATCGGCGCGCCGCGCACCAGCTCGCGGAACACGATCGTGGTCTTGTCGAGGATAGCCGGCAGGCAGAGCCTGGCGCCCTTCTCGCGCAACGCGAACATCAGCGGCCGGACGTCGACCTCCGAGCGCATCGGCCAGAAGCCGGAGACGATCCGGCCGGGTTCGAAGTCGATTTTTTCCTTCGCCGTCTCGGCCATTTCGAGCGCGATCTCGACGCGCCAGAATTCGTCGAGCGCATCGCGTCGCGCCAGCGCTTCCTTGCGAAGTTGTTTTTTCAGGTCTTTGGAAGGTGACATGCTCAGACGCTAGAAAGGGCAGAATATGGATGGAGACGCAGGAACGACGTTTTCTAGCGCAAATCCAGGAAAAGTGCGCAGCGGTTTTCCGTCCGGAATTGCGCTCAAAACAAAGAGCAGCTGCAAGTCTCGCAAAATCGGGAGAGTGACGATCCACACGACCGGTGGAGAGGTCGATCCCGGGTGCCTACAAAGTAGGGGGGCGCCGTGTGAGAAAACCCACAGGTCTTCCCAGGGACAGCTCCCTATGGATCGATAAGGCCCCGGGGATAAGTTTCTCCTGCCGGGAAGCGCAGACCGTCGGCAGCAAATATAGGCCGGCGGTTGGCCGAGCGCCAGAGAAACGGATGGCGCTTGAGCGTTATTTGCCTGGTCGGTTATCGCCAGGGCCGGCCACTTCGGCTTCGAAGCTTGCGCGCATGCGCATGGCTCCTTACGGTCGCCGCAAAACGGCCAGGAGAAAAAATGCGTTTCGAAGGCACAGCGGCCTACGTCGCCGACAAGGACCTGATGGTCGCGGTCAACGCCGCGATCGCGCTGGAGCGGCCCTTGCTGGTCAAAGGCGAGCCCGGTACCGGCAAGACGGAGCTTGCCCGCCAGGTGGCCTCGGCACTCAAGCTCGATTTCATCGAGTGGAACGTCAAGTCGACCACCAAGGCGCAGCAGGGCCTCTACGAATATGACGCCGTCTCGCGGCTGCGCGACAGCCAGCTCGGCGACGAGCGCTTCAACGACATCGCCAACTACATTAAGCGCGGCAAGCTGTGGGACGCCTTCGCGGCGCAGAAGAAGGTCGTGCTTTTGATCGACGAGATCGACAAGGCCGACATCGAATTCCCGAACGACCTCCTGCAGGAGCTCGATCGTATGGAGTTCTTCGTCTACGAGACCGGCGAGACGATCCGCGCCGAATTCCGGCCGATCGTCATCATCACTTCGAACAACGAAAAGGAACTGCCCGACGCCTTCCTGCGCCGCTGCTTCTTCCACTATATCCGCTTCCCCGACATCGACACGCTGCACCGCATCGTCGACGTGCACTATCCCGACATCAAACAGAATTTGGTGCGGGCGGCCCTCACGCAATTCTACGAAATCCGCGATGTGCCCGGGTTGAAGAAGAAGCCTTCGACCTCCGAGGCGCTGGACTGGATCCGCCTGCTAGTCGCCGACGATATCGCGCCCGAGGATCTGCGCGCCGATCCGAAGAACATGCTGCCGAAACTGCATGGCGCGCTCTTGAAGAACGAGCAGGACGTGCATCTGTTCGAGCGCCTGGCGTTCATGGCCAGACGGCAGCAATAGCGCTTTCCCCTTCTGTGGACCGTTGCCGGCAAGCGGTCGCGCCCGCAGCTTTGGGCCAAAATGTTGGAGGAGAAAAAATGTCCGAGATCAGCATCCGCCCGCTCGCGCAGTCCGACCACGCCGATTGGCGGCGCCTGTGGACCGCTTACCTCACCTTCTACGAGACCAAGCTGCCCGAAGACGTCTATGACCTCACCTGGAAGCGCTTGTTCACGGCCGGCGAGTTCGAGCCAAAAGGCTTTATCGCCACGCTCGACGGCAAGGCTGTCGGCCTGACCCATTACCTCTATCACCGCTCCTGCTGGTCTTTGGTCGACAATTGCTATCTGCAGGATTTGTTCGCCGACCCGGACGTGCGCGGCAAGGGCGTCGGCGCGGCGCTGATCAAAGCCGTGCAGGACGAGGCCGGCAAGATCGGCGTCAAGAACGTCTACTGGATGACGCACGAGACCAACACCACCGCGCGCCGGCTCTATGACCATGTGGCTAGGCGGACGGGCTTCATCGAATACGATCTGTTATAAGGGCCAATGTTTATCCCCTTCTTCCTCGAATTGAAGGCCGCGCGGGTTCCCGTTTCGCTCAGGGAATATCTGTCGCTGCTGGAAGGGCTGGAAGCGGGTCTGGTCGACTATGACGTCGAGGCCTTCTACTACCTCGCCCGCGCCGCCCTGGTGAAGGACGAGCGCCATATCGACCGTTTCGACCAGGTGTTCGCGCATGTGTTCAAGGGCGTCGAGGCGCTCGGCGGACCGGATGCCGTCGACGTCGCCAACATCCCGGAGGAATGGCTGCGCCGGCTGGCGGAAAAGCACCTGACCGACGAAGAGAAAAAGCTGGTCGAGGCGCTCGGCGGTTTCGAGAAGCTGATGGAGACACTGAAACAGCGACTGGAGGAGCAGAAGGGCCGGCATCAGGGCGGCTCGAAATGGATCGGCACCGGCGGTACCTCGCCCTTCGGCGCCTATGGCTACAATCCCGAAGGCGTGCGCATCGGCCAGCACGAGAGCCGGCATCGCCGCGCGGTAAAGGTCTGGGACAAGCGCGAGTTTCGGAATTTCGACGACACCGTCGAGCTCGGTACCCGCAACATCAAGGTGGCGCTGAAGCGGCTGCGCCGCTGGGTGCGCGAGGGCGCCGAGGAGGAGTTCGACCTGCCGGGCACCATCCACGCCACCGCCGAGCACGGCTATCTCGACGTCAAGACGCGGCCCGAGCGGCGCAATGCGGTAAAACTTTTGATGTTCTTCGATGTCGGCGGTTCGATGGACGACCATATCCGTGGTGTCGAGGAACTGTTTTCGGCCGCGCGCGCCGAGTTCCGCCAGCTCGAATATTTCTACTTCCACAACTGCCTCTACGAGCGCGTCTGGAAGGACAATCGCCGCCGCCTTGCCGAGACGATCCCGACCTTCGACCTCATCCACAAATACGGACCGGACTATAAGGTGATCGTCGTCGGCGACGCCTCGATGAGCCCTTACGAGATCGCGCACCCGGGCGGCTCGGTCGAGCACTGGAATCCCGAGGCCGGAAGTGTGTGGCTGGCACGCCTGTTGCAGCAATGGCCGAACGCGATCTGGCTGAACCCGGAAGCCGAGAAGAATTGGGGCTATACCCATTCGATCCAGATGGTCGGCGAGATCTTCGGCGGCCGCATGTTCCCGCTGACTTTGGCCGGTCTGGAAGCGGCGACCAGGCAGTTGTCGCGCAAGCACTAGCCCGCTTTGGCTGGCAGGGCCTGTAACAAAGGCCTATGTTCGGGCGAATACCCGTTGCAAGCAACAACGAGCCGCCAAGGCCAAGGAGATTTCATGGACACCCACGCCTATCCCGTCACCCGCACCGATGCCGAGTGGCGCGCCCGGCTGACGCCGGAGCAATATGCCGTGATGCGCAACCACGGCACCGAGCGTCCCGGCAGCTGCGCACTGCTCTATGAGAAGCGCGCCGGCGCCTTCCATTGCGTTGGCTGCGACCAGCCGCTGTTCGAATCCAAGCTCAAATTCGAGAGCGGCACCGGCTGGCCGAGCTTCAACGATCCCGTCCCAGGCTCGATCGAGAACACTGTCGACCGCAGCTACGGCATGGTCCGCACCGAATGCCATTGCTCGCGCTGCGGCAGCCATCTCGGCCATGTCTTCGAGGACGGTCCGCCGCCGACCGGCCTGCGCTACTGCATCAACGGCGTGGCGCTGCGCTTCGAGCCTGCGGCCTGACCTATCTCGAATATGAATTCGCAAAGGGCGGCTTCGGCCGCCCTTTTTTCGTGGAGCAATTCCAGGAAAAGCGTGAAGCGGTTCGCCGTCACGAATTGCTCATAGCGAAGATCCTCAAACGACGGCCGTTGCGATCAACCACAGCGCGGAACCGAGCATCATTAGCTGTGCCGTGAAACCGCCAGCCTTCTCCGCCTTCCGCCAGACGGCGATCGTCAGGAAGATGTTGTAGGGCACGGGCAGGAAATGCACCGTCAGCACCAGCCAGAGCGGCAGCTTCAATCCGAGCAGGACAAGCGCCAGCGCCGACGAGGCGATGCTGATTGCCGTGCCGACCAGCAGCATGTCGCGCCAGAACAGCCGGTCGAGCGGCGCTTCGCCTCTCCAGCGGGCGCGGAAGAAGCCGATATTCTCGTGCGTTGCCGGAGCTGGGCTATCCATCAATCGGGCCTTGTCGGGCCGACCGCTAGACTCTCTGACCTTCGACGAAAATCGAACGCCGGGAGGTGCAGAAATCGGCCGCGAAAACGTGTAGCATCACAGACCTGTGATCCGCATCGCATTCTGTCTTTTGCATGGCAAACACGGAGGGATTCGGAATGGTCGGTCACGTGTACAATGTTCTTTTTCTCTGCAACGCCAACTCGGCACGCTCAATTATGGGCGAAGCCATCCTCAACCGGCTCGGCGCCGGCCGCTTTAAAGCCTATTCCGCCGGCGCTAACCCCAAGGGCACCGTTAATCCCTATGCGCTGCAGCTCCTGGAAAGCCTGAATTACGACACGTCCTTCGCCCGCTCGAAAGGTTGGGACGAGCTCTCCGGACCGAATGCGCCGGAGATGGATTTCGTCTTCACGCTTTGCGACAGCACGGCTAACGAAAGCTGCCCGATCTGGCCCGGCCATCCTATGACGGCGCTTTGGGCGGTGCCGGATCCATCCAAGGCCACCGGCAATGACGCCGAGCAGCATTTCGCCTTCGCCGACGCCTACCGCATGATGAGCAATCGCATCGGCCTTTTCACGAACCTGCCGATACATTCGCTGGACCAGATGGCGCTGCAGCAGCATCTGGAAGAGATCGGCCGCGATGAGGTTCGGGCAACAAGTTGAGCGGACCACCTGCGCGCGCAGCAGCGCTATGGCCGGGCTTCCCCCAGCACGGCGAGGACGGCCTCTTCGAAGCGCGAGCACTCCGTTACCAGCCAGTCGGCCATGGCGGGCCAGTTGTCCTCGGCGTAGCAGTTCACCCGCCACATCGAATTGATGCCGAGCCCCTCGCAACTCTGCTCCGGCTTGAGCTTCAGCCTCGTCTCGATCACCGGCTGGAACGGCCGCAGCCGCGACCATGATTCCGTCGCGCCCAACTTTTCATTGCGCCCGAAGAAGACGCCGACATGGTTCTGCGCCGGCGCGACATACATCGAAAGCACCAAGGCGAAATCAGGCATCCCGCGCTGCCAGAACCACGGCCCGCGCCGGGCCAGTGTGGCCCTTTCTTCCGGATGCCGTTCGGCGAACAGCGCCCAGAAGCCGCGCTGGCGGAACTCCGATGCGCGGCGGTCGCCGAAGTCGAACTCATTCATGGCCGGGCTCCGGCCATCGGCCTCAGGCCATGCCGAGCGCGGCCTTGTAGAGGTCCAGAATGGATTCCTCTTCCTGGCGCTCGGCCTGGTCCTTCTTGCGCAGCCGCACGATGGTGCGGATCGCCTTGGTGTCGAAGCCGGTGCCCTTGGCTTCGGCATAGACATCCTTGATGTCGTCGGAGATCGTCTTCTTCTCTTCCTCGAGCCGCTCGATGCGCTCGATGATGGTGCGCAGCTGGCCGGCGGCTACAGTCTGGCTGGTCTCGGTGATTTCGTCGGCCATTTTTCTCTCCGCGTCTTCTGAAGCCAAGGCGATTCCCGCCACGGCAAATTGGAGCGGGTTCCCTGCCCGAGCGGGCGCGGCGGGTCAAGACACTTGTCGAGCGGTTGTGGACGACTGCTGCCAGCCGTCCATTCATGGTGTGCCTTGCTCGTCACTTAAAAGCGATGAGCAGGTCCTTCGCATCGATCTGGTCGCCGGCCTTGACCAGCACTTCGGCAATCTCGCCGTCGCGCTCGGCATGCAGCGCCGTCTCCATTTTCATCGCCTCGATCGACAAAAGCACGTCGCCCGCCTTGACCGCCTGTCCGGCCGCCACGGCAAGCGCCGAGACCACGCCGGGCATCGGCGCGCCGACATGCCCCTCGTTACCGGGCTCGGCCTTGCGGCGCGCCTTGGCGGCGGAAGCGCCATGTGCCCGGTCCGGCACCTTGACGCGGCGCGGCTGGCCGTTGAGCTCGAAGAACACGGTGACCATGCCCTTGTCGTCGACATCGCCGAATGCCTGGCAACGAACCACCAAGGTCTTGCCCTTCTCGATGTCGAGGAAGATCTCGTCTTCCGACTTCATGCCGTAGAAATAGGTCGGCGTCGGCAACACGCTCACCGGCCCGTAGGTCTCCTGGGCGGCGGCGAAGTCGGTGAACACCTTCGGGTACATCAGCCACGAGGCGAATTCGTATTCGGAAAGCTTGCGATCGAGTTTCGTCTCGATGTCCTTGCGGCTCGCCTTGAGGTCGGCGGGCTTCAAGAGCGAGCCGGGCCGCACCGTGATCGGCTTCTCGCCCTTCAGCGCCTTCTTCTGCAGCGCCGCCGGCCAGCCGCCGGGCGACTGGCCGAGATCGCCGCGCAGCATCGACACGACCGAATCCGGGAAGGCGATGTCCTTGGCCGGATTCTCGACGTCGGCGACGGTGAGATCCTGGCTGACCATCATCAACGCCATGTCGCCGACCACCTTGGAGGACGGCGTCACCTTGACGATGTCGCCGAACATCAAATTGACGTCGTGATAGGCCTGCGCAACCTCGTGCCAGCGCGTTTCAAGCCCCAGCGAGCGCGCCTGCTCCTTGAGGTTGGTGAACTGGCCGCCCGGCATCTCGTGCAGATAGACTTCCGAGGCCGGTCCTTTCAGGTCGCTCTCGAAGGCGGCGTACTGGTTGCGCACCGCTTCCCAGTAGAAGGAGATGCGGCGGATCCATTGCGGGTCGAGGCCGGGATCGCGCTCGGTGCCCTTCAGCGCCTCGACGATCGAGCCGAGACAGGGCTGCGAGGTGTTGCCGGAAAAGGAATCCATCGCCGCGTCGATGGCGTCGGCGCCGCTTTCCACCGCCGCCAGCACCGTCGCGGCCGACAGGCCCGACGTGTCGTGCGTGTGGAAATGGATCGGCAGGTCGGTCGCCTCGCGCAGCGCCTTGAATAGTGCGCGGGCAGCACTCGGCTTGAGCAAACCTGCCATGTCCTTGACGGCGATGATATGCGCGCCGGCTGCTTCGAGTTCCTTGGCCAGACCGACATAATATTTGAGGTCATATTTGGCGCGCGCCGGATCGAGGATGTCGCCGGTGTAGCACATCGCCGCCTCGACCAGCTTGCCCTCGGCGCCGACCGCGTCCATGGCGACGCGCATGTTCTCGACCCAGTTCAGGCAGTCGAAGACGCGGAACAGGTCCACGCCGCCGCTTGCGGCCTGGCGGACGAAATGCTGCACGACATTGTCGGGATAGTTGGTGTAGCCGACGCCGTTGGCGCCGCGCAGCAGCATCTGCAGCAAAAGGTTGGGCGCCGCCTCGCGCACTTTGCTCAGCCGCTCCCACGGATCCTCGGTGAGGAAGCGCATGGCGACGTCGAACGTGGCGCCGCCCCAGCATTCCAGCGACAGCAACTGCGGCAGCGCCCGCGCATAGGTGCCGGCGATGCCGACGATGTCATGCGTGCGCATGCGCGTGGCAAGCAGCGACTGGTGGCCGTCGCGCATCGTCGTGTCGGTGACCAGCACCTGGCGCTGCTCGCGCATCCAGGCGGCGAATTTCTCCGGACCCTCGGCGTCGAGCCTCTGCTTGCTGCCGTCCGGAACATGGCCGTTGAGATAGGGCACCACCGGCGCCGCCGCATTGGCCTTCGGCATCGGCCGTCCGCGCGTCTCCGGGTGGCCATTGACGCTGACGTCGGCAAGATAGTTGAGCAGCTTGGTGGCGCGGTCCTGCCGCTTCACCTGCTCGAACAGTTCCGGCGTCGTGTCGATGAACTTGGTCGTGTAGGAATTGTCGGCGAAGCGCGGGTGATTGATGATCGCTTCGAGAAAGGTGAGGTTGGTGGCCACGCCACGGATGCGGAACTCGCGCAGCGCCCGGTTCATGCGCGAAATCGCCTCACCGGGCGTCGGCGCCCAGGCCGTCACCTTTTCCAGCAGCGGATCATAGAAGCGGGTGATGACCGCGCCCGAGTAGGCGGTGCCGCCGTCGAGCCGTATGCCGAAGCCGGCCGCTTCCCGATAGGCGGTGATGCGGCCGTAATCCGGGATGAAATTATGTTCCGGATCCTCGGTGGTGATGCGGCACTGCAGGGCGTGGCCGTTGAGCCTGATGTCCTTCTGCGCCGGCACGCCCGATTGCTTCGTGCCTATGGCGAAGCCGTCGAGGATATGGATCTGCGCCTTGACGATGTCGATGCCGGTCACCTGCTCGGTGACCGTGTGCTCGACTTGGATGCGCGGATTGACCTCGATGAAGTAGAACTTGCCGGTGTCGGCGTCCTGCAGGAATTCGACCGTGCCGGCGCCGATATAGCTGGTCTCGCGCGCGATCTTGAGTGCGTACCCGCAGAGCTCCTGGCGCAGCTCTTCGCTGAGATACGGCGCCGGCGCGCGCTCCACGACCTTCTGGTTGCGGCGCTGGATCGAGCAGTCGCGTTCGAACAGATGCACCGCGTTGCCGTGGGTGTCGCCCAGCACCTGCACCTCGACATGGCGGGCGCGCTCGATCAGCTTTTCGAGATAGACCTCGTCCTTGCCGAAGGCGGCCTTGGCCTCGCGCTTGCCTTCCATCACCTCGCGCGCCAGGTCTGCCTCGGCGCGGATGGCGCGCATGCCGCGGCCGCCGCCGCCCCATGACGCCTTGAGCATCACCGGATAACCGACCTCCTTGGCCAGTTTCTTGACCGCCTCCATGTCGTCCGGCAGCGGATCGGTCGCCGGCACCACCGGCACGCCGACCTCGATCGCCAGGTTGCGCGCGGCGACCTTGTTGCCGAGCCTCCGCATCGTTTCCGGCTTCGGGCCGATGAAGGTGACGCCGGCCTCGGCGCAGGCCTCGGCGAACTCAGGGCTTTCCGAGAGCAGACCGTAGCCGGGATGGATGGCGTCGGCGCCGGACAGCCTGGCGACCCGGATCACCTCCTCGATCGACAGGTAGCTCTCGATCGGCCCCATGTCCTTGGCCAGATGCGGTCCGCGCCCGACCTGGTAGCTCTCGTCGGCCTTGAAGCGGTGCAGCGAATATTTGTCTTCTTCAGCCCAGATCGCCACGGTTTTGAGGCCGAGCTCGTTGGCCGCGCGGAACACGCGGATGGCGATTTCGGACCGGTTGGCGACGAGGATCTTCGTGATGGCCAAGGACTGGGCTCCAGTAGCGTAAGGGAAGATGAACCGGCGCAATGATTAGCGTGAAAATGCTGCAGTGCAAACAAATTTGAGCGACACCTAAAACGATTTAGGTCGCTTGTTTGCGGCAGACGCGTCACCGCTGTCCTTCCAGCGCCATGGTCGGATGACGGCAGAGGCCTCCAACGCGCAGAGCAGGTCCCTCTCAAGGCGGCTGAGCCGCAAACGAAAATGCCCGGCGCGAGCGCCGGGCATCCCGTTCAAGTCGGCCTGAGTGCCGGCTTATTTCTCGAAATAGCTGTACTTGCCGTCGTCACCCTTCTTCCATTCGTAGATGACGTAGTCCGGACGGGTGATGTCGCCCTTGGCGTCGTAGCCGATCTCGCCAATAACCGTCTTCCACGGACCGCCGGACTTGATCACCTCAGCAACCTTCTGCGCGTCGTCGGCCGAACCGACCTTGGCGATGGCCTGGGCGATGATCTGCACGGCGGCATAGGAGTAGAGCGTGTAGGCTTCCGGTTCGAAGCCGGCGGCGCGGAACTTCTCCACGACTGCCTTGGCGTCCGGGTTCTTGCGCGGATCCGGAGCGAAGGTATTGAGCGTGCCGGCAACGGCGTCGCCAGCGATCGAGGCCAGTTCGTTGGAGACGATGCCGTCGCCCGAGAACATCGGCGCCTTCAGGCCCTGGTCGGCCGTCTGACGGATGATCAGGCCGGCTTCGGTGTGCAGGCCACCCCAGTAGATTAGGTTGACGTTGTTTTCCTTCATCTTGGCGATGAGGGCCGAGAAGTCCTTGTCGCCGACATTGATGCCTTCATACATCACTTCCTTGATGCCGTTGGCGTTGAGGTTCTTCTTGGTCTCGTCGGCAAGGCCCTGGCCGTAAGGCGTCTTGTCGTGGACGATGGCGATCTTGGCGTCCTTGAAGTTCTTGGCGATGTAGTCGCCGGCCACCTTGCCCTGCTGGTCGTCGCGACCGCAGGTGCGGAAGGTGTTCCACAGGCCGCGCTCGGTAAGCTTCGGATTGGTTGCCGACGGCGTCATGACGAGGATGCCGTTCTCCGCATAGACTTCCGACGCGGGAATGGTCACGCCCGAGTTGAAGTGGCCGTCGACGAACTTGACGCCGTCGGCGACGAACTTGTTGGCGACCGAGATGCCCTGCTTGGGATCGGAGACGTCGTCGCCGATCTCGATCTTGAGCTGCTGGCCGTTGACGCCGCCCGCGGCATTGATGTCGGCGACCGCCTGCTCCGCGCCCTTCTGCAGCTGCGCGCCGAAGGCTGCGTTCGGACCGGTGATCGGACCAGCGACGCCGATCAGGAGGTCAGCGGCCCACGCGCTGCCGCTGAACGCGATGAACGCGGTCAGCGCCACGGCGGACAAGAGTGATTTTTTCATTGAAACGCTCCCATTTACGGAGTGGGCGTGGATGATACTTTCATGCGATGCCCACCCTTATCGCAGAAAGCATAGAATGCCGATTTTCAGGCACTTGTCACGCCGATTCATCCCGGAAACGGCGTAATGGTGAACGTCAACCTTTCGGTTTCCAGCTTAATAAGGAAGCTCTTTCATAGAGCCAGTTATACTGTGTGACCATCTGGTTGGTGCGCGTGTATTGATAGCCGAGGAAGCCCAATATCATCAGCACGATGGTGTCGACGATATAGTAATGCAGCGAGAACATCGTGCCGTCGAACAGCGCGTGATGGATGAACCGGATGCCGACGCCGAGACCGAGCATATAGAAGAACAGCTGAACATAGCTGCTCCAGGTCTGAGCCGCGGCCTTGCCGGTCATCCACGCCGCCCAGCCGCCAAGCAGGCAGGTGACGAACAGGAACTGCCAGATCGAGGCTTCTTCGTAGATTATACCCATGATTGATATCCCCCGATCTTTAGTGATGCCCGCCTTCGAGATAGGCGGCGCGCACTTCCGGATTGGCGAGCAACTCCTTGCCGGTGCCGCTCATCGTCACATTGCCGTTGACCATGACATAGCCGCGGGTGGCGAGTTTGAGCGCGCCAAAGGCGTTCTGCTCGACCAGGAACACGGTCAACCCTTGCGACTTGTTCAATTCGCGGATGGCGTCGAAGATCTGCTTGACGATCAACGGTGCGAGACCCAGCGACGGCTCGTCGAGCAGAAGCAGCTTCGGCCGCGCCATCAGCGCTCGGCCGATCGACAGCATCTGCTGTTCGCCGCCCGACAGCGTGCCGCCGCGCTGGCCGATGCGTTCCTTGAGCCGCGGGAACAGAGAAAACACCTTCTCGACATCCTCGGCATAGTGCTGGAGGTTGTCGAGACTGGCGCCCATCTGCAGGTTTTCCATCACCGTCATGCGCGGGAAGATGCGGCGTCCTTCCGGCGACTGGGCAATGCGCAGACGGGCGATCTCATGCGTCGGCATCTGGGTGATGTCGTTGCCGGCGAAGGTGATGGTGCCCGCGCGAGCGCGTGGTGCTCCAAAAATGGTCATCATCAATGTCGACTTGCCGGCGCCGTTGGCGCCGATAAGCGCCACGATCTCACCCTGGTTGACGGTGACATTGACACCGTTCAGCGCCCGGATGTTGCCGTAATAGGTCTCGACGCCCTTGACGTCGAGCAGCGTTGTGCCGGCCATTATTTACGCCCTCCGCGCGGCTTGGCAGTCGAGGATTTCGGGGCCGGCTTGCTCTTTGTCGAATTCGCGCGGGCATCGACCTGCGCCGCTTTCGAGGCACCCTTCGAGACCGTGACCCGCTCGCCTTCATTCGCGTGTTCGACGGAATCGGAAACCGGCCCTGCCATCATCGAAGCGGAATTACCCGGTCCGTGCGCGGCATCCGGCCCGGTATCGAGCTGCTCGATGACATCCTCGTCGCCGACTTCGGTCAGCACTTCTTGGACCTCTTCGTCGTCGACGCCGAGATAGGCGGCGATGACGCGTGGATCGGTCCTGACCGACGCCGGATTGCCGTCGGAGATCTTGCGGCCGTATTCGAGCACGACGACATGGTCGGAAATCTGCATCACCACCGACATGTCGTGCTCGATGAGCAGGATCGAGGTACCCGTGCCCTTGATGCCCATCAACAGTTCGTTGAGCGCGGCCGATTCCTTCGGATTGAGGCCGGCGGCCGGCTCGTCCAGGCACAGAAGTTCCGGCCCCGTGCACATGGCGCGGGCGATCTCCAGGCGCCGCTGCGCCCCATAGGGCAGGTCGCCGGCGGGATCGTCGGCGCGGTCGACGAGATCGGCCTTCTCCAGCCAGTGCCTTGCGAGCTCGATCGACTCGGCCGAGGCCTGACGGTAGCTCGGGAAGCCGAACAGGCCGAGGAAGGTATAACCTGAAGCCTTCATCAGCTTGTTGTGCTGCGCGACCAGAAGGTTCTCCAGGAGCGTCATGCCGGAGAACAGGCGGATGTTCTGGAAGGTGCGCGCCACGTTGGCGCGCGCCGGAATCTCGTGGTTGGGCAGGCGCTCGAGCAGAAAGGTCGAGCCGTCGCGTTTGTTGAGCGTGATCATGCCCTCGGTCGGCTTGTAGAAGCCGGTGATGCAGTTGAACACCGTGGTCTTGCCGGCGCCGTTCGGCCCGATCAACGCGGTGATCTCGCCGCGCTTGGCCTGGAACGACAGATCGCCGATGGCGACCAGGCCGCCGAACTTCATCGACAGGTGCTCGACCTGCAGGATGAAATCGCTCATGGAAGCTTGCGCGTTCATCAGCCGTGGCCCTCCTTGGTGAAGGACGCTGAGACCGCTCTTCGTTCCTTGAGGAAGGCTGTCGGTTCCCGACTGCCGACGAAGCCGCGCGGCTTCCACAGCATCACGATCACCATGGCCATGCCGAACAGAAGCATGCGGTAGAGTTCCGGCGTGAAGTCCGGACCGAACACGGCCTTGAGGAAGTCGAGCTCGCGCAGGATCTCGGTGCCGCCGATCATCACCAGCGCCGCCACCGCAATGCCGCCGAGCGAACCCATGCCGCCGAGCACGACGATGGCAAGGATGATCGCCGATTCCAGGAAGACGAAGGATTCAGGGCTGACGAAGCCCTGCCTTGCGGCGAAGAACGAGCCGGCGAAGCCGCCGAACATGGCGCCGGTGGCGAACGCCGTCAGCTTGGTGGTGGTGGTGTTGATGCCGAGCGAGCGGCAGGCGATCTCGTCCTCCCGCAGCGCTTCCCAGGCGCGTCCCACCGGCAGGCGGCGCAGCCTGATGGTGACGAAGGCGGTGAGCAGGCAGAGCCCTAGGGCGAGATAGTAGAGGAATATCTTATAGTAGGCGCCCGATTGAGCGATATGCAGCACCTTGGCGATGTAGTTCGGGTCCGAGACGTTGAACGATATCAGCCCGAAGAAGGAAACCTTCGGAATGCCGGAAATGCCGGCCGAGCCGTTGGTCACTTCGCGCCAGTTGATCAAAACCAGGCGGATGATCTCGCCGAAGGCAAGCGTGACGATCGCCAGATAGTCGCCGCGCAGCCTAAGCACCGGGAAGCCGAGCATGACGCCCCAGAAAGCGGCCATACAGCCGGCGGCCGGCAGCAGGATCCAGAACGACAGGCCGAAATGCGTGCCGAGCAATGCGTAGGCATAGGCGCCGACGGCGTAGAAGGCGACGTAGCCGAGATCGAGCAGACCGGCCAGCCCGACGACGATGTTGAGGCCCCAGGCCAGCATTACATAGATCAGGATCTGGATGCCGAAATTGTCGACCCATTTGAGCGAGCCCTGGAAGCCGAACAGCAGCACCATCGCGATTGGATAGAGCAGGAGGATGACCAGGCCGATCCTGTTGAAGTTCTGCTTGATGAAGCCCGGCTCAGCGACGACCGCCGGGGTCGCGGCCTTCTCGGCCTTCGACCGCTCCATCGCCGGAACCGCGTAGGCGACATAGAGAAACCGGCCGACGGTAACGGCAATGACCACGATGGCGAGCAGCAACCAGCGCTGCACCAGGATGAGCTCGTTGGTGATGTTCTGGTCCGTCCTGAGACCGATGAACAGCACGAATAGGCCTAGCGAAATGGCGCCGGCATAGAACGCTTCGCGAAAAGCGCGCTGGATGGGAGTAGCGACTGCGTCGCGCCCCGAAGACACGGTAGCGGCCATGAGGATCAGACCTTTTCGACTTCAGGCCGGCCCAGTATGCCGGAGGGCAGGAAGATCAGCACGATCGCCAGGATCGAGAAGGCGGCGACGTCCTTGTAGTCGATCGAGAAATAGGCCGACCACATGCTCTCGATGAAGCCGATCAAGAGCCCTCCGAGCACGGCGCCTGGCAGCGAGCCGATGCCGCCGAGCACGGCTGCCGTAAAGGCTTTCACGCCCGGCACGAAGCCGTCCGAGAATACCACGACGCCGTAATACATCAGGAACAGCGTGCCGGCGACGGCGGCTAGCGCCGCGCCCATGATGAAGGTGATGGAGATGGTGCGGTCGACATCGATGCCGAGCAGCGCCGCCATCTTGCGGTCCTGCTCGCAGGCGCGCTGCGCCCGGCCGAGCGCCGTTCGATTGACGAGATACCAGAAGATCGCCAGCAGTGTGATGGTGACGATCACGATGATGATCTGCTTCAGCGAGATGCTGATGCCGTCAAAAGTGTAGACCTGAGAGACCAGCGGCGGGATCGGCTTGTTGCGGGGACCCTGCGTGACCTGCACGAAGTTGGACAGCGCGATCGACATGCCGATGGCGGTGATCAGCGGCGCCAGCCGGAACGAGCCGCGCAGCGGCCGGTAGGCCACCTTCTCGATCGTCCAGTTGTAGAGGCTGGTAAGCAGCATCGCCACGATCATCATGATCAGAAGCGCCACCACGATCGGCACGGAATAAAACAGTGCGCCGAGGATCAGGAAGACGATGAGCGCGGTGAAGGCGCCGACCATGAAAATGTCGCCATGGGCGAAATTGATCATGCCGATGATGCCGTAGACCATCGTATAGCCGATTGCGATCAGCCCATAGATCGATCCCAGCGTCAGCCCATTGATAAGCTGCTGGACGAAGTACTGCATATTTATGCGGCTCCCCTGGAATGTCGCCTTTGCGGACGCATTCCTTTTCGTATTTCCCCTAGTCGTAAAGTTTCGAGCCCGGATTGCAACGTGATTTTTCAATCGCTCCGCGTGGTTTGGAAGCACGCTGTCCGACTGCCCGTTTTTTCGCACCCGACCCCTGGACTATCGCGGACCCTATCATTGGCACAACGCAATGTCTTTGACGATTCAACCTTATGATGAGCTTCCTGTCGAAGAAACCCGCGTCAAAATAATTTGATGAGACGAATCCTTGCGTAATTCGAGGTGGTCCGTTTTGGACCGCCGCGCATTCCGCCGGGTTAGGATTCCATCATGTGACGGCCATGTGACGGCGAGGCACCTTTCCGCGTAGGGCAACCTCGCCGGAATGGAAGAACCTTGCAGCGGAGCCTCAGTAGGCAGAGCCTCCCTCTCCATTGAGACTGTGCTTTTCGGTCCCTCTGAGCGGCGGATTGAACACGCTCACCAGCACCATGTCGCCGGCGCCGTCGGCGCGCAGGAAATGATCGTCATGCGCGTCGAGCACATAGATCGTCCCCGGTTCGACGCGGTGGACGGTGCCGGTCATATCCTCGACCTCGCCGCTGCCGGAAATGCAATAGCAGGCCTCCAGGTGCCTGCGATATTGCAACCGCGACTCGCTGCCCGCGCGCACCACCGTGTGGCATATCGTGAAGCCCATGCCGTCATGCTGCGTCAATAACCGATGGCTGGTGCCATTGCCCCAGTCGACGAAGAAGTCAGTTTTTTCTACATCAGCCAATTGTCTGGTGAACATTGTCGCCTTTCCACGAAAAAGGTTTGCGAAGCGCCAGCGCTTCAAGATTGGCGACGGAGATCGACTTTTCCGCAACTAGCGATTAGATTTCGCGCCGCGCTCCGGATCAATGACGCAGGTCGAACCGCGCTTCAAATGACGGATTTTGGTCTGATCTGTTAGAGAATTTTACAGATGGATTATTTGCCGCTGAACGCGATCCGCGCCTTCGAGGCGACAGCCCGCCATTTGAGCTTCTCCGCCGCAGGCGAAGAGCTGCATGTCACCCATCCCGCCATCAGCCACCAGATCAGGCGACTGGAGGAGTGGCTCGGCGTGGCGCTGTTTCATCGTGACGCCCGCAAGGTCCGCCTGACCGAGGCCGGGCTTGCGCTGCACGCATCCGCGGGCGCGGCGCTGGCCGAGCTCGACGCCGCCTGCCGGCGCATCCGCAGGAGCGCCGGCCTGCAGTCGCTTTCGGTGGGCTGCATTCCCTCCATCGCCAGCCGCTGGCTCGTGCCCCGCCTGTCGGACTTTACGGCTCGCCATCCGGAGATCGCGATCCGCGTCGCCTATGCGAAGGCAGAGGACAGGCTCGAGGACGGCGACAATGATATCTTGATCACCCTCGGCGCGGATCCATCCCCGAGGGCTGCCGGCCTGAAGCTGTTTTCCCGCATAAGCCGACCGGCCTGCAGTCCGCACTACCTGGCGCGCACGGGCCGGCTGGATACGCCGGCGCGGATCGCGGCGGCGGACCTGTTGCATGACGAGACGCGCCATGGCTGGCAGGAATGGTTCGCGAAAGCCGGGATCGGAAGGACCGACATTGGCCGCGGGCCCGTCTTTGCCGATTTCAACATCCTGGCAACGGCCGTCATCGCCGGCCACGGCGTCGCCCTTTGTCCGATCGAGGTCTTTCGCGAGGAACTGAGGCGCGGCGACCTTGTCGTCGTCTCCGATATTTCGACCGATGACGACAAGGGCTATTTCTTGACGATGTCGGCCCGGCCTTCGGCGGCCGAGATCAAATTCGCCGACTGGTTCCGCGATCAGGTGTCGGCGCCTGTCAGCTGACGATGAACCCATGTGCGAACGGATCGCGGTCGTCGATGAAGATGGTGTTGAGCCCGGTCATGCGCGCCCAGCCTCCGATCGAGGGAATGATCGCCGGCTTGCCCGCGACGCTGACCTCTTTCTCGACCCTGCCCTTGAACAGCGAGCCGATGATCGATTCATGCACGAAGCTGTCGCCCGGTTTGAGCTTGCCCTTGGCGTGAAGCTGCGCCATCCGCGCCGAGGTGCCGGTGCCGCAAGGCGAACGGTCGATCGCCTTGTCGCCATAGAACACGGCGTTGCGCGCATCGGCTTCCGCGTGTTTCGGCTTGCCCGTCCACAGCATGTGCGACAGCCGGTTGATGCCGGGATTCTCCGGATGCACGAAGGAAAATTTCTCGTTGAGACGCTGCCGCACAACCGGGCTCCACGCGATGAAGTCGCCGGCCGTGTAATCGGCCATGTCCTGGTAGTTCTTTTGCGGCTCGACGATGGCGTAGAAATTGCCGCCATAGGCGACGTCGACGCTGATCTCGCCGAGCACTGGGCATTCGACGGTCAGGCCTTCGGCGTAGAGGAAGGACGGTACGTTGGTGATGCGCACCTCCTCGACATATTCGCCGACCTGCTTATATTCGGCGATGACGAGGCCGGCCGGCGTGTCGAGCCGAAGCACGCCCGGCGTCTTCGGCTTCACCAGCCCATGCTCGATCGCCATCGTGACCGTGCCGATCGTGCCGTGGCCGCACATAGGCAGGCAGCCTGATGTCTCGATGAACAGGATGGCGATGTCGCAATCCTCGCGCGTCGGCGGATACAGGATCGAGCCCGACATCACGTCATGGCCGCGCGGCTCGAACATCAGTCCGGTGCGGATCCAGTCGTACTCGGCGAGGAAATGCGCCCGGCGCTCCATCATCGTCGAGCCCTCGAGCAACGGCCCGCCGCCGGCGACGAGACGCACCGGATTGCCGCAGGTGTGGCCGTCGATGCAGAAGAAAGATTTTTTGGCCATGATGCTTCCTAAGGCAATTTCAGGAAAAGTGTGAAGCGGTTTTCCGTCCGGAATTGCGTCAAAACAAAGAGATCAGAAACGCTGCGGGCGGAACGGGGTAAGGTCGAGCGGCGGAGTCTGCCCGAGAACGAGATCGCGGATCAAGCGGCCGGTCGCCGCCGACTGGGTAAGGCCGAGATGGCCGTGGCCGAAAGCGTAGTAGACATTTGGCGCGCGCGCCGCGCCGATCACCGGCAGCGAGTCCGGCAGCGACGGGCGATAGCCCATCCATTCGCGGCCGCCCGAGGGGTCGAGCCCGGGCAGGAAACGTTTTGCTTTCTCCAGCATCGCCTTGGAACGGGCGAAGTTGGGCGGCCGGTCGATGCCGCCGAGCTCGACGGCGCCGCCGACGCGCAGGCCCGTTTGCAGCGGGGTGATGACGAAGCCGTGCCCGGAAAAGATGAGCTGCCGCTTCACGGCGAAAGCCGACGACGGCAGCGTCGTGTTGTAGCCGCGCTCGGTTTCGAGCGGGATGCGGTCGCCGAGATTCTTGGCCAGGAGATGCGACCAGGCGCCGGCGGCGATCACAAGCTTGCTTGCCGTTCGCCTCGTGCCATCGGCCAGCACGATCGTGGCGCCGTCGGCACCCGCCTCCACGCGTTCGACCCGCGCATGCTCGAAACGGGCACCAAGCTTTTCCGCATAGGCCCAGACCGCCTTGCCGAGCAGCTTCGGATCGGCGACCGTCTTCCAGCCCGGCACGAAGGTGCCCTTGACGAAGCGCGGCGAAAGACCCGGCTGGAGCGCGGCCATCTCTTCGCCCTCGATATGGCGGAAGCCGATGCCGAACCGCTGCCGCTCGGCCCAGCCGGGCAGCGAGGCGCGGAATTCTGCCTCGCTCTCATAGAACTCCAGCGAACCCTCCTCGCGCAGCATCGGCCGCGTGCCGGAGCGATCGAGCAGGCTCATCCACTCGGCCTCGGCAAGCTTCATCATGCCGGCTTGCGTTGCCAGGCTCGTCTCGTAATGCTTCGCCGCGCCCGCCCTCCAGAAGCGGATCAGCCAGGGCAGGAGTTTCGGCAGGTAGGCCGGCGGAATGGCCAACGGCCCGAGCGGGTCGGCGAGCCATTTCGGCAATTGCCGGATCATGCCTTTATGCGCCAGCGGCAGCACGTCGGAGAAGGCGAAGGCGGCGGCGTTGCCGGAGCTCGTCTCCTCGCAGATGCCGGTACGGTCGAAGACGGTGACGCTTCGCCCTGCTTCGGAGAGCAGGGCCGCGGCGCAGATGCCGATGATGCCGCCACCGATGATGGCGATGTCTTCGCCTTCTCCCCGCTCACGGGGAGAAGCTGCCCCAGTGGCGGAGCGTTGCTCCTGTTCCGGGAATTTGGAATTTCCTGGCACGTGAAGGCTGTCCTTTATTCGGCCGCCACCAGTCTGTCCGTCGATCGAGCACTTGCCTGGAGCGACGGCAACTTCGGCCGCACCGCCAGCGCATCCCGGACGATCGTCTCGACCGCCTTGCGGCGTTCGCCCGACAGCGGCTGGCGCGGCATGCGCACGCGGTCATTGGTACCGATCGCCAGCACTTCGGCAAGCTTGATGTTTTGGACCAGATAGGTCGAGACATCGAGGTCGAGCAAGGGCCGGAACCAGCGGTAGATTGCCAGCGCCTCCTCGCGGCGGCCCTGCTGCATCAGCTGGTAGATGGCGACGGTCTCGCGCGGGAATGCGGTGACCAGGCCGGCGACCCAGCCGATGGCGCCGACCGACAGCGCCTCGAAGGCGAGGTTGTCGACGCCGGTGAAGAGATCGTAACGGTCGCCGAAGCGGTTGATGATCTCAGTCGAGCGGCGGATGTCGTCCGACGATTCCTTGATGGCGACGAAGCGCTTGTCGGACGCCAGCTCCTCCATCAGGTCGACGGTGACGTCGACCCGGTAGGCGAGCCGGTTCGAATAGATCATCACCGGCAGGTCGGCGGCTTCGGCGACGGCACGAAGAGCGGCGACGGTCTCTTCGGGGTTGGTGTGGTAGATCGGGCTCGGCACCACCATCAGCCCATCGGCGCCTTCCTTGGCGGCGCGGCTGGCGATGCTTGCCGCCTCGCGAGTGCCGGGCTCATTGACGGTCAAGAGCACCGGCTTCTTGCCGGCGACCTTCCGCGCCGTCTTCAGCACCTCGATCTTCTCGTCATGCGACAGCATCGGGCCCTCGCCGAGCGATCCGCAGACGACGATGCCGTCGCAGCCGGCCTCCATCTGCAGTCCGTAGCAACGCTCCATCTCGGCATGGTCAAGGCGATCGTCGGCGGTGAATTTGGTCGTGACTGCGGGGAAAACTCCGGTCCACATGGCTCTTTCTCCTCTGATATATCAGTCGTATATCTATTAAGAGTTGGCCTGTCAACGATGAATCCGTTATGATATATGAAAAATATATCAGGAGTCCGTCATTGATCTCCCCACTGATATCCGCTGACGCGAACGCGGCCTTCGAGCCGGCGGCGACCAAGGCTTATCGCGCGTTGGAGCATATGATCGTCACGCTCGAGCTGGCGCCGTCGAGCTTCGTCACCGAGGGGGCGTTGATCGATCGCCTTGGTCTCGGCCGCACCCCGGTACGCGAGGCGATCCAGCGGTTGGCCTGGGAAGGACTTCTCGACATCAGGCCTCGCGCGGGCATCGCGGTCGCGCCGCTTCACGCCGGCGACTGGCTGCGGGTGCTCGACGCGCGGCGCGGCATCGAGGTGGTGCTCGCCCGCTCGGCCGCCCGCTTCGTCACTCGCGAGGCGGCCGACCTGTTCCACGAGGCGGCCCTGGCGATGCAGAAGGCGGTGATCTCCGGCAACGTCCTTGCCTTCATCCAGGCCGACAAGGCGCTCGACGAAGCGCTGGCCATCGCCGCCGACAATCCGTTCGCGGCGCGCGTCGCCGCCCCCTTGCAGACACACAGCCGTCGCTTCTGGTATCGCTACAAGGCCGACACCGGGCTTGCCGAGTCGGCCGAGCACCATGTGGCGCTGATCCGTTCCATCCTCGACGGCGACGAGGAAGCCGCCGCCAAGGACGCCAAGAAGCTGATGGCGCTGCTGCGCGGCCACGCCGAAGTGGCCGCGACGCGTTAGCAGGGCAGCACCTGTTTGAAGCGTCTCAGCCGCCCGGCTGTCTGACGGCGGTGGCCAGCGTGTCTTCCCATCCGTCGCCCGCCGCAAGGATGCAGCTCTGGCCTTTAACGTCGGTCATCACCATGGTCCAGGTTCCACTTGGCGAGACGAAGACCTCGAAGATGGCGACTTCTCCGGCCACGCCGTAGCCGAGCCGCTTCTCCTCGAATGCCGCGGCCAGCCGCGCGATCAGAACGTCGTGGCCGCCGCAGACGACTTGCGACTGCGCCGGGAACGCCGGCAAAGCCATCACGGCGCCGACCGCCGCCAGCTTGATCCATCGAAACGAAAATCCGTGTGCCATGGGGCACCTCCTTCGCCTTCGCATTCCGGCAAGGGAGGCACATACGGCCGCCTCAGTGTGCCGGAAGGCTCCAGGCCGGATTCGACGTCTTCATCACGTCACTCCTTATGGCTTCCGGTCTGTCCTCAGGGAGATCATGACTCCCTGGATTCGATATGGTGAAGCTTCGCCTCGTAAACAAGCGGCGCTTCGGAAAGCACCTTGGTGCAGTTCGCGGCTCGGCCGCCGTGGTTGCGCTCGACCCAACTCCCCGGTGGCGCTTCAGGCGCCCGGCAGCGCCGCGGTGATCGTCGGGCTGTCCCAGCCCTCACCGGCGGACAGGACGCAGCTCTGGCCTTTGGTGTCCGAGGCCAGCACGGTCCAGCTGCCCTGATCCGACACGAAAATCTCGAGTACGACGTTCGGGTTGATCAGACCGCGCCCGGCCTCGCTTTCATGGTACTTGTCGCCAAGCGCCTTGATGATGTCGGCTCGCGCAGCGCATTGTGAGGCTGCGCCCGCTGCCGCGGTTCCACTAGCCGTTGCCGCCGCAACCAACATCGTCGCCATAAGAAATCGTGTCATCCGACACCTCCTCGCGCCAGACGAGAACCCCGGCTGTCACCGGCGCTGTTCGATTGCCTGCACGCAAGGCAGGAATACAGCCTAAGGCGCATGGTGGTCTGTTGGTTCCATCACACGGCGATGGAATTATTAGAAGGTGCGGATGTTCTCTCGACGTGCCGCTTTGGGGCGAACATACCTGGAGTTGCACAGCGACCAGGTCGTGCACCATGCCGCACATAAAAAGAAAGCGCGGTTTGCACCGCGCCTTCTCAATCTTGGCTTATAAGACTGCCGCTCAGTTCATCGTCGGGATGACGAACTCGGCTCCGTCCTTGATGCCGGACGGCCAACGCGAGGTAACGGTCTTGGTCTTGGTGTAGAAGCGGAACGCGTCCGGGCCGTGCTGGTTGAGATCGCCGAAGGACGACGCCTTCCAGCCGCCGAACGTGTAGTAGGCGATCGGCACCGGGATCGGCACGTTGACGCCGACCATGCCGACCTGGACTCTGGATGCGAAGTCACGCGCGGCGTCGCCGTCGCGGGTGAAGATGGCGACGCCGTTGCCCATCTCGTGGTCGTTGGTGAGCTTGATGGCATCCTCATAGCGCGGCGCGCGCACCACCGAGAGCACCGGCCCAAAAATCTCTTCCTTGTAGATGCGCATGTCGGCCGTCACGTTGTCGAACAGGCAGCCGCCCATATAGTAGCCGTTCTCATAGCCCTGCATCTTGAAGCCGCGGCCGTCGACGACGAGCTTGGCGCCTTCCTTGACGCCGATATCGACATAGCCCTTGACGCGCTCCAGCGCCTGCGCCGTCACCAGCGGGCCGAAATCGGCCGCGGAGTCGGTCGAGGGGCCGACCTTCAGGCTTTCGACGCGCGGCACCAGCTTTTCCATCAGCCGGTTGGCGGTATCGTTGCCGACCGGGACCGCCACCGAGATCGCCATGCAGCGTTCGCCGGCCGAACCGTAGCCGGCGCCGATGAGCGCATCGACCGTCTGGTCCATATCGGCGTCGGGCATGATGATCATGTGGTTCTTGGCGCCGCCGAAGCACTGCACGCGCTTGCCCGCGGCGGTGCCGCGCGAATAGATGTAGTGGGCGATCGGCGTCGAGCCGACGAAGCCGACGGCCTTGATGTCCGGATCGTCGAGGATGGCGTCGACCACTTCCTTGTCGCCGTTGACGACGTTGAGGATGCCGGCAGGCAGGCCCGCTTCGAGGAACAGTTCGGCAATGCGGATCGGCACGCCCGGATCGCGCTCGGACGGCTTCAGGATGAAGGCGTTGCCGCAGGCGATCGCCGGAGCGATCTTCCACAGCGGGATCATCGCCGGGAAGTTGAACGGGGTGATGCCGGCGACGACGCCGAGCGGCTGGCGCATCGAATAGACGTCGATGCCGGGGCCGGCGCCGTCGGTGAACTCGCCCTTCATCATATGCGGCGCGCCGATGCAGACCTCGACCACTTCGAGGCCGCGCTGGATGTCGCCCTTGGCGTCGGCGATCGTCTTGCCATGCTCGCGCGCCAGGATGTCGGCCAGCTCGTCATAGTCGCGCTGGACCAGTTCGAGAAATTTCATCAACACGCGCACGCGGCGCTGCGGGTTGGTGGCCGCCCACTTGGGCTGCGCCGCCTTGGCGTTCTCGACCGCGGCGCGCAGTTCCGCCTGCGAGGCCAGTGCCACCGTGCCGCGCACGGAACCGTCCATCGGCTGCATCACATCCTGCTTGCGGCCGCTGGTGCCGGCGACACGCTTGCCGCCGATGAAATGACCGTATTCGATCATGCTTTCTCTCCCTGTTTTGGTGATGATGGCATTGTCCGCCTTTGCGGTGGCGATGGCAACGCGAGGAAGATCGCAACCGTTGTGCGGAAAATAGACAACGATGACCTGGTGTGCATTAATTGCCGCAAATGATGAATTGCTGAAGGCAGGCCGGTCCGATGAACTGGGATGACGTCCGCATCTTCCTCGCCGTGGCGCGCGCCGGCCAGATCCTCGGCGCGGCGAAACGCCTGGAGCTCAACCACGCGACCGTGTCGCGCCGCATCGCCGCGCTCGAGGAAGCGCTGCGCACGAAACTCTTCCGCCGTCTGACCACCGGCAGCGAACTGACGCCGGCCGGCGAACGCTTCCTCGACATCGCCGAGCGCATGGAAGGCGACATGATCGCGGCTCGCTCCACCATTGCCGGCGAGGGCGACGATGTCTCCGGCACCGTGCGCATCGGCGCGCCAGACGGTTTCGGCGTCGCCTTCCTGGCCAAGCGGCTCGGCGAACTGACTGCGCTGCACCGCGAGCTCACGATCCAGCTCGTGCCGGTGCCGCGCTCCTTCTCGCTGTCCAGGCGCGAGGCCGATATCGCGATCACCGTCGAGCGGCCGACCGAGGGCCGGCTGGTGGCCGGCAAGCTGGTCGACTACACGCTCGGCCTGTTCGCTTCCCGCGCCTATGCCGAGGCCAATGGCCTGCCACGGGCGCCGACAGATCTCGGCCGGCATACGCTGATCGGCTATGTGCCGGACCTCATCGTCAGCCCCTCGCTCGACTATGCCGCCGAGTTCAGCCCGGACTGGCGCACCAGCTTCGCCATCTCCTCGGCGCTCGGCCAGGCCGAAGCGGTGCGCTCCGGCGCCGGCATCGGCATCCTGCACACTTTCGTCGCCCGTTCGATGCCGGAGCTCGTGCCCGTCGACATGGTGGCGCCCATCCGGCGCGCTTACTGGCTGGTCTATCACGAATCGGTGAGGCCGCTGCGCCGCGTCCAGCTTGTCGCGAACTTCATCACTAGGGCGGTCGAACGGGAAAGAGGCCTCTTCGTCTAATCTGCGTCGAGCACGAACGAGCCCATCACCTCCCCGGCTTCGTCCGCCAGCGGCGCCCATTTGCGCGCGACTTCCTCGGCGCGCACGTGCCGCCTTGCGCTTGCCACAAAGTCCGCGAGTGTGGCACCAGCGCTTCGCCATGCTATTGCGGGCGAAGGGAATATTGGATCACCGGCGGAAACATGCGAGCCGTTCTTGCCATTCTGCCGCTGCTTTTTCTGTCGGACTGCGCCAATCCCTGGACAAAGGTTCCGGAAGCGGGGCTGCCGAAGCCGATCCGCAACGCCATGGCGCGCCCTTCGCCTTTCGTCATCGGCAATTATTGCGGCCCGGGCACGCGCACCGGCGATCTATCGGCCCGGCCGGTCGACCGTCTCGATGCCGCCTGCCAGGTCCATGACGCCTGCTACATTGCCCGCCACAATCATTGCGACTGCGACAGCGCGCTCGTCGCCTCCGCAAGGGGTATCCGCGACGACAGGACGGCGCCGCGCAAAATGCGCGGCGAGGCCGAATTGCTGATCGCCACCTTCGCGTTTCCCGTCTGCAGTATCTTTCCGCAAGGCTTCTTGCCGCCGCGCGACCCGGCCGAGCTCAAGGCCATGAACGGGACGACCGGATGAGCGTCAGATCGGCCACCATCAGGGTGTTGCTTGGACTGGCGCTGACGGCGCTGGCCAGTTGCGCCGGCATGCCTGGACATTCGGCCTGCGCCTTCTTTCCGGGCGACGAAGCCTGCGGCCGTCTGCCCGTGTCGGCCGACAGCAGCGGCGCCGCGTTCGCCACGGCGCATTATTTCGCCGGCGACGGCGACAAGGCTTATCAGAAGCAGTTCCAGGCGCTGCTCGCTCAAAGCCGCATCGATGCGCTCGACCGCGCCAACGGCACCGGCCGCTTCGGTCGCGACTGGCGCGAGGTCCAGAACAGCCGCTTCCACGCCACCTACCAGGCGCTGCAAAAGCTGGCAAAGCCGCTCGACCAAACGGACCTGACGCCGACGCAAGGCAAGTCCGGCGAGGGTCATTTCACCGGCCGCTGGCGCATGTCGCGGCAGACACTCTATCTCGATGCCGCCGCGCGGCCCGCGGCGCCCAAGACCTTCAGCTTCTCCGGCCTGCAGGCGCGCTCGGTCGAGATCGTGCTGCGTCAGGCAGGGCAACAGCCCGTCGACATCAGCGGCACCTGCAACGGCACGCTCGCGATCCGCGCGTCCAGCCGATCCACCACCGTCGCCAGGAACTCGCCGTTCCACCTCAGCCTGCCGGTAGCCGAAGCCTCCGTCAGCCTGTTTCCCGATGAGGCGCTCCGCCGCTGCGATCTGCGGGTCAGCTCTGCCCTGGCGCCGGCCGGCGCGCCGCTGACCTTGCTGCGCGAGGAGGCCGCCGATCCGTGGATCGCCGGGCTCGACAGCCGCTACGACCGTTGCCCGGTACCCAACCCGTCTGGGCTGGAGGAACTCGACCGCGTCTTTTACGCCAGCCGCTGGCTGTCGCAGACCTGCGCGCTGCCGCTCGGGTTGCCGGTCCTGCTGCGCAAATCGCGCGACGGCTTCAACGCCAAGGTCGACGCGCTGCTCGGCAGGACGCTCCCCGACAGCGCCTTCGACAAGGCCGATCCGGAACTGCCGCTCGATTTCTCCAACGCGCCGAAACTCAGGCTGATCTATCTGTCGTCGCTGGAGTTCAAGGCGGATTTCTCCGGCCGCATCATGGAGCGGCTGATCCGCCATCACGCGGCGCGGGGCACCAAGGTGCGCATCCTGGTGACCGACGTGTTGGAGCGGGAGAAGGACGACGTCATGCTGCACCGGCTGGCATCCGAATTCCCCAATGTCGAACTGCAGGAATATCGCTGGCAGGCCGATCACGGCGCGCCGTTCGACGAACAGATCTCACAGTTGCACAAGACCCATCACATCAAAATGCTGGCGACGCTGGCCGAGGAGCCCGGTCGCTCGCGCGTCATCATCGGCGGCCGCAATATCCATGACGGTTTTCTGTTCCACAAGCCGGTCGACCTGACCCGCTATGGGGACCTCGAGCAATACGGCAAGACCGACGGCTTTTCGCTGAACTACTATTCCAACTGGAGCGACTTCGACATCGAGATCGCCGACCAGGCGACCGTCGAGACGCTGGCCGCGCATCTGTCGACCATCTGGTTGCGTGACGCCGACACCAATTTGTCGCGGCCTTTTTCCGTTCCGGTACCCGGCGGCAGCCCGCGGGGCGCGGCGAGGCATTTCATTTCCGTGCCCTATGAGGACGGGCACGCGCTGGAGGCCTATTTCGTCGAGCTGATCGACACCGCCGAGCATCGTATCGAGATCGTCAACCCCTACCTCAACCTGACGCCCGATATCGCCCGCGCCTTCGACCGCGCGCTCGCCAGGGGCGTGAAGATCGACGTCGTCGGCCGCATCGACCTCAAGGGCGATATTGGCGGCCGGTTCCTCACCGCGCTCAACAAGCTGTTCGTCGAGAGATACGGCGACCGCATCAACATCCGCGAATTCAAGGCGCCGGATGTCGTGCTGCATTCCAAGATCATGATGATCGACGAAAGGCTGGTGGCCATTTCCTCGGTCAACCTCAACAACCGCAGCTTCTTCCATGACTCGGAGAACGGCATGGTGGTGCTCGATCCGGCTTTCTACCGCCGCATGAAGCCGGTCTATGACGACTATCTCGCCCATTCGCGCCCGGTCGCCACCAATGTCACGATCGGCTGGCCCTACCGGCTGCTGTTCAGCGACAGCTGGGTCCGGGAGGCGTTCTGACGCCACCGCTAGAAATGAATCAAGGTGTGTCGAGATTCAGGTCAGGCCGGGCCGAAAATGGTGGGTTCCGAGAACCGGAGCGGAGCGTACTTTTTGTACGTGAGCACCGGAAGCGCAGGAAGCCGCCATTTGCAGGCCGGCCTCACCTGAATATCGGCGCACCTTAGATGGGTTTCAGGTACCGTTCCGGGCTAAGATCACGCGCGTTGATCTCCGGCACCCGGTTCGACATGATGTCGGCGAGCACCTTGGCCGAGCCGCAGGCCATGGTCCAGCCGAGCGTGCCGTGGCCGGTGTTGAGGTAGAGATTGGCAACCTCGCTTAACCCGATCAAGGGCGGTCCGTCCGGCGTCATCGGCCGCAAGCCGCACCAGAAGCTCGCCGCCTTGAGGTCGCCGCCGCCGGGGAAAAGATCGCCGACCGAATGTTCGAGCGTACGGCGGCGCGATTCATGCAGGCGAAGATCATAGCCTGAAATCTCCGCCGTGCCGCCGACGCGAATACGGTCGCCGAGCCTGGTGATCGCCACCTTGTAGGTCTCGTCCATGACGGTCGACACGGGTGCGGCATCGGCATTGCTGATCGGCACGGTGATCGAATAGCCCTTCACCGGATAGACAGGAATCGGCCGCCCCAGCGTGCGCATGAATTGCGACGAATAGCTGCCCATCGCCATGACGAAGGCGTCCGCGGATTTCCATCCGGTATCCGTAAGGACATTGGTAAGGCGGTTGCGGTTCCTGACGATTTTTCGGATGGTCGAGCCGTATTCGAAGATGACGCCGCGCGCCACGCAGAGTTCCGCGAGCCTGTCGGTGAACATCTTGCAGTCGCCGGTCTCGTCGCCGGGAAGCCTGAGGCCGCCGACGAACTTTTCGCGCACCGCCGCAAGCGCCGGCTCGGCGCCGACACAGCCGTCGCGGTCGAGGATCTCGTAAGGCACGCCGTATTTCTTCAGCACCTCGACGTCGCCTCCGGTGCCGTCGAGCTGCTTCTGTTTGCGGAAAAGCTGGAGCGTGCCCTTGGTTCGTTCGTCGTAGGTAATGCCGGTTGATTCGCGCAGCGCCTTCAGCGTGTCGCGGCTGTATTCGGCAAGCGGCACCATGCGCGACTTGTTGAGCGCGTAGCGCTCGGCCGTGCAGTTGCGCAGCATCTTGAGCAGCCAACTCCACATGTTCGGGTCGAAAGCCGGCCGCACGACCAGCGGGCCGTATTTCATCAGCAGCCATTTGACGGCTTTGACCGGGATGCCCGGCCCTGCCCAGGGCGAGGCATAGCCGGGCGACACTTCGCCGGCATTGGCGAAGCTGGTTTCGAGCGCCGGTCCGGGCTGGCGATCATAGACGGTCACTTCATGGCCGGCCTCGGTGAGGAAGTAGGCGGTGGTGACCCCGATGACGCCGCCGCCTAGCACGATGACTTTCATTCCACGCTCCCTCAAAGGCCGATCATGCCGCGGAAGGGCCCGGATCGTCCCCTTCTGTCTGCCGGATTTTGCCGCGCCCGCCAAGGGGCCAGTGGTCGGCGGGTGCGCTGTAGACCAGTTTGAGCCCGCGACGCCGCCGTTCAGCGGCACGATCCTGCGCCGCCTGCCGCGCGGTCTCCGGCTGGTAGGCCACCTCCTCGAGAAGGATCGGCTCGGCACGGCCATCGGGCCACACAGCCAGCGCGGATTGGCCTGCCCGCATGCCAAGCAGGCAGAGGCCGCGCCACGTGCCGACCGGCAGGCCGGATCCGACAGGAGCGGATGCTTCGGCCTGCACCAGCGTCCGCGTTTCGGATGGGCCGCCGCTGGCGCGGAAAATCACCCGGCTGTTGAGCGTGGCAAGATCCGGCTCGACAGCCCCCGTCGCAATCACGCGGCTTTCGGCGAGCTTGCGCTCGAGCATCGGCACGATCGGATCGGCGAGCGCGCGTCGGCGCATCAGCATCGCTTTCAGCACCGCGAAGTCCTTGGCCGTCAGGCGGTAGAAGGTCCCGGTCATGGCGCCCTCCGTCTCTGCTCGACGGCGTCGATCGTTGCGGAAAGAACCCGGCTGTCGCGGCTTCGCCAGGAGACCGTGCGTCCGGCCCGGGCGCCGATCAGCGCCGTTCCAAGCGGCGTCAGCACCGATATGCGTTTCTCGGCGATGTCCGCCTCGGCCGGATAGACCAGCGTCACCTTCTGGACGCTTCCTTCCGCGCCCTGCAGCGTCACCGTCGAGCCCATCCGCACCACGTCGGCGGGCATCGCCGCTTCGGCGGCGATCCTGGCCCGGTCCATCTCGGCAAGCAGGTCCTCGGCCATGTCGGGCACGCGGTCGAGAAAGGCCCTGGCGAGGCTGCTCAGCCGGTCGTGATCCCCGGCGCTGACAAGGATGGTGTTGTTTCGGGAACGCGATTGCGTTGCTGCATGCATGGCATACCTCATGGACAGGCGCATCGGCGACCGAATGCGCGCATGCCGCCGGCTCCCGGTCTTCTCCAGGAATAGCGGCGGCGAACAAACCCGGGCCGCAAGGGCCGCCGGCTCGATGAAAATGTCTGGAACTCAAACGCCCCGGTTCATGCGGCCGCCGGCAAAGGCGGTCGCGCCGGGGTTACGCTCCCGCGATGGGGCAAACCCTGAAACAGGTTTTGGTATAAGCGAGGTTGCTCATGCCCCGAGCCTTGCCGAGAAGCACCAACTTGTCAAGCAAAGCACCCGGTTCAGGCGCCGATGTAGCGGCGGTGAAAGCGCGCGCCGAGGCTGATCAATACCTCGTAACCGATGGTGCCGGCGTGCCCGGCCGCGTCGTCGACGCTTTGCGACGGACCGATCAGCTCGACCAGGTCGCCCTCACGCAGCCTGCTTGCCGGAAGCGCCGAGATGTCGAGGATTATCGAGTCCATCGACACGCGCCCGACGAAAGGCAATCGCGCACCCTCGAACCAGGCAGCCGAAGCGGCGCGCCGATGCCAGCCGTCGCCATAGCCGAGCGAGATCGTCGCCAGCCTGAGCGGCGCGTCCGCCTGGTGCGCGTGGCCATAGCCGATGCCCGCGCCGGTATCGACTTCCCGCGTCTGCGCCACCTTGGCCTGCAGCCCGATCACCGGCAGCATCGGATTGGGTTCGTTGGGCATCGGGTTGACGCCGTAGAGCGCGGCGCCCGGACGGGCAAGGTCGTAGTGATAGGCCGGTCCGAGAAAGATGCCGGACGAGTTGGCCAAAGAGGCGGGGGCTACGGGCAGCATCTTGCGCAGCCGTTCGAATTCGCGCCGCTGATTCTCGTTCGCCGCCTCTTGCGGCTCGTCGGCGCGGGCGAGATGGCTCATCACGAAACGGATGTCGATGCCCTCGAAGGCGCCCGCCTCCACCGCGACCGCCTCGACTTCCGCCGGCGCCATGCCGAGCCGGGCCATGCCGCTGTCGACCTGGACGGCGGCAGGCAGACCCTTGGCCATGCTTCGCGCGATCTCGCGCCAGGCCTTCAACTGGATGGCGCTGTTGATGACCGGGCAAAGCCCGGCCGTCGCGGCTTCCGCTTCGGAGCCGGGCGGCAGCCCGTTCAGCACGAAGATGTCCGGCCCCGGGCCGATCGCCTTGCGCAGCGCGATGCCCTCGCCGAGCAACGCGACAAAGAAGATATCGCAGCCTTCTTTCATCAGCGCCGCGGCCACTTGCGCGGCGCCGAGCCCATAGCCGTCGGCCTTGAGCACACCGGCGCAGCGGACGCCATTGAGCCGCGCCTTGAGCCGCCGGTGGTTTTCCCGGATGGCGCCGAGATCGATGGTCAGGATCGCGCCGGCGGCCGCCTCGCTTACAGTCGAACCACCGGCAGCGACTGTTTGCAGCGAGGTCACTTCGGCATCACTCATCAAGGCAATCGCCTCAGACGGTTTGCAATTGTTGCGGCGACGCACGACTGTCGACGCCGGCGCCGCCCCTCACCTGCCTGCCGGCATCCTCTCCCCGTATAGTGACGGGGAGAGGGGCGCTGTCGCCGCCGATTTCGCCAATCACCAACGTCGCAAGAAGCGCGCCGAGGCCGCGACCAGCCCCTTCTCCCCGTCACTATACGGGGAGAAGTGCCCGGCAGGGCGATGAGGCGCAGCGCCGACGCTCCGCTAAAGTGCGCTTGCCGCGCGTCGTTCATGTTTGCCTCTTTGCCTGCAGCGCATCTGCATCAACAAAGCATGATCTCGACTATGGTGCCAACCTCTTCGCTTGCGAACTTAGTTGGAAGCACGCCTGCCACGTCTAGCGAGCCAGGTGCTGGAATGCCGCCACCACCTGCTCGTAGACCTTGCGCTTGAACGGCACGATCAACTCGGGCAGCTCACGCATCGGCCGCCAGGCCCACTCATCGAACTCGGCCGTGTGGCCGCCGGGCGGCGGATTGATCGCGATCTCGCTTTCATCGCCCTCGAAGCGGTAGGCAAACCATTTCTGCGTCTGGCCGCGATAGCGGCCCTTGAAGGCGACGCCGACCAGATGCGGCGGCAGATCGTAATTGATCCAGCGCGGCGCCTCGGCAAGCAGCGACACGCTGCGCATGCCGGTTTCCTCGTAGAGCTCGCGCCCGGCGGCCTCGACCGGCTCCTCGCCCTTGTCGATGCCGCCTTGCGGCATCTGCCAGAGCTGCGTCGTGCCGGCGAACTCGCTGTCCGGTTCGGCGATGCGATGCCCGACCCAGACCAGGCCGGCTTGGTTGAGGATCATCAGCCCGACGCAGGGACGGTAAGGCAGCGTTTCGGGATCGATTGTCTTGGCCATAGGTTAGGATTTCCAGCCGTGTTGGGAATTGACCGCGGCGAGGCGGACAGCGTTAGCCTTTTTGCGGATCGATCGCCACCGCCGAGATCGGCACGATCTCGATGCCGCGCTTCTTCGCTTCGGCGATCCAGGAGGTCACCGTGTCGACCGTGATGTCGAAAGCCGAACCGATGCCGACCGCGCTGCCCTTGGCCCGTGCCGCCGCTTCCAGGCTGTCCAGCTTCTTCAGGATCTCGCCGCGATCCTGCACGGCATCGATCGCCATGTCGCCGGCGACGAATGGCACGCCGTCCTTCAGCGCGAGATCGGAGGCGACGCTGCGCGAGGATGAGCCGTCATCGATATAGGCAAGTCCCCGCCTGCCGAGGTCGGCCATGAACGGTTGCATCGCCGAGGCGTCGGCCGAGAAGCGCGCGCCCATATAGTTCATCACCCCGGTATAGTTGGTCGTGCGCGACAGCGCCCAGTGCAGGCTCTTCAGGTTTTCGTCGGGGCTGGCCGACACCGTCAGTGTATTGCGGCCGGGATTGACGTTAGGATAATCGAACGGCTCGAGCGGCACCTGCATGACGATTTCATGCCCGCTCTGCCTCGCCGCCTGCATCCAGCGGCCGATGCTGTTGCCTTGCGGCGCAAATGCCAGCGTCACTTCGGCGGGCAGCTTGGCGATCGCTGCCTGCGTGCCGGTCTGCGAGACGGCGAGCCCGCCGATGACGATCGCCACGCGCGCGCCGCGCGCGCCGGACCACGGCCGCGCATAGACGTCGAAGGGCCGCCTGCCGTCGGCGGAGCGGATCGGCAGCGGACCGGTCTCGCTGGTCTCGATCAGCGCCCGGTCCGGAATGTGGGCGACCTTGAGATTCTGGCCCAGCGTCGACGGGTCGCGGATGACGATCGCCGCCTTCGGCGGGCCATCGCCCTCCTCGGTCTGGACGTGGATGATCTGCGGGCCGCCGCTCTTCATCGGCGTTCCGGCCTGCGGCGCGGCCGCCGCAACCGGGGCCGGCGCTGGCACCGGCACCGCAGCCGGAGCTGCAGTGACCATTGGTGTCGAGACGGCGGCTTCCTGCGGCTTGCGGAACGGTTCTTCACGCAGCGCTATCGCGCCGGAGACGCCGATCACGCCAAGCACGGCGAGCACAGCGACGAGCGAGCCCGGGCCGATGCCGCGCGAGGCGGGTCGCTTTGGCTGCAGCGACTGTCCAAGCGGGCGTTCGATGTCCTTGCCGATCTCAGCCAAGTTGTGTTCCCCGGAAGCACGCCACTCAAGTGAAGGTCACGATTTTCGTGCGCGTAAACTTCGCAATCGCTGGCGCGATACCCCAGACGCGTGGCGCCCCAACCGCGGTCCCCGAATCAAACTGCCGGAACCTGACGGTCCCGGCAGCATTGCATTGCTTCGCTCAGCCGGCCAGAGCTTTGCCCCGGCCGTGATGGCCTCACTGGTTGAGCACGGCCTTGTCCGGGTTCGGCGGGAACGACGGATCGGTCTTCTCGCCGCGCAGCAGCTGCTCGGCATAGATCAGCTGCAGATCGTCCTTCGGATCCGGCGGCACATAGGCGGCCGAGCCCGAGCCGGTGGAGCTCTCGTCGGCGCCCTTGATGTGGCCCTTGAGGTCGGATTCGCCACGCGTCAGGTCGCGGCCCTGCAAATCCGGCGGCAGCGGCTGGTCGACCTTGATGTCGGGCGTGATGCCCTTGCCCTGGATCGACTTGCCTGACGGCGTGTAATAGAGCGCCGTCGTCAGCCTCAGCGCGCCGTTCTCGCCGAGCGGGATGATGGTCTGCACCGAACCCTTGCCGAAGGACTGCGTGCCGACCACCGTGACGCGGCGCAGATCCTGCAGCGCGCCGGCGACGATTTCCGAGGCGCTCGCCGAACCGCCATTGACCAGCACGATCATCGGCTTGCCGCCGATGTCGTCGACCTGCTTCGGCTTGGCGTCGAAGCGGGTGACGTCCTTCGGATCGCGTCCGCGGGTCGAGACGATTTCGCCGCGCTTGAGGAAGGCGTCCGACACGCTGACCGCCTGGTCGAGCAGGCCGCCCGGATTGAGGCGCAGGTCGAGCACATAGCCCTTCAGCTTGTCGTTCGGCACCTGCTTCTTGATGTTCTCGATGGCGTTCTCGAGATCGTCATAGGTCTTTTCGGTGAAGGAGGTGATCTTCATGTAGCCGATGTCGTTCTCGACCCGGTACTTCACCGCCTTGACCTTGATGATGTCGCGCACGACCGTCAGCTCGATCGGCTTGTCGGCGCCCTGGCGCAGGATGGTGAGCTTGATCGGCGTGTTGACCGGGCCGCGCATCTTCTCGACCGCGTCGTTGAGGGTCAGGCCGCGAACCTCCTCGCCGTCGATCTTGGCGATGTAGTCGCCGGCAAGCACGCCCGCCTTGGCGGCCGGCGTGTCGTCGATCGGCGTGATTACCTTGACCAGGTCGTTCTCCATGGTGACCTCGATGCCGAGGCCGCCGAACTCGCCCTTGGTCTGCACGCGCATGTCCTGCGCCTGCTCGGCATTCATGTAGGAGGAATGCGGATCAAGCGAGGCCAGCATGCCGTTGATGGCGTTCTCGACCAGCGACTTGTCGTCCGGCGGCGTCACATAGTTCGCGCGCACGCGCTCGAAGATGTCGCCGAAGATCGCCAGCTGCTTGTAGGTCTCGGACCCCGCAGCGTTCGCCGCCGAACCCGGTGCGCCGTAGACCAGGCTCATTGCCGATGCGCCCATCAGCGCGCCGGCAAAAAGAAGCGACAGTTTCCGCATCATTTCACGTCCTTCCAGAGAATCGATCCGCCCACCATGGGGCCGGATCGACGGGTTTTCCATCCTTACGGAACTCGACATAGAGCTCCGACGCCGAATTTTCATTCCGCGAGGCCGAGGTGCTTGCCACCCGGGCCTCTCCCATCGCGCCGATCGGCTCTCCTGCGAGCACCGACTGTCCGGTCGCGACGCTGATTCTGCTCATCCCCGCCAGTACGACATGATACCCGTCGCCCGCATTGAGGATCAAGAGTTGACCATAGGAGCGAAACGGCCCCGCATAAAGCACGTTTCCATCCACCGGCGCGGTGACGATGGCCCCCGATTGTGTCGCAACCATGTCGCCTTGCATCGCAGCGCCATTGCCGTCGTCGGTGCCGAAACGGCGTTTGATCTTGCCGATGACCGGCAGCGCGACCTGGCCCTGCAAGGCCGAAAACGGCGCCGATCCCGTGAGGCGGTTGGCCTCCGGCACCGGCAGCGCGGCGAGCTCGGTGGTCGAGGCCGTCGTGTCGTTGTCGGTCGTCTTCCGCTCGCTCGCCTTGACCTTGTCCTGCGCCTTGCGCGCCTTGTCGGCTTCGAGCGATGCGATCAGATCCTTTAGGCTGCTCGCCTTCGCCGCCAGTTCCTGCGAGTGCTGCTGCTCGGCCGCTATAGCCGTCTGTGTATCGGCCTGCAGCTTCTTCTTGGCCTCGAGCAGCATGGTGAGCCGCTTCTTCTCCGCCGTCTGGTCCGTGACGGCGGCGGTGAGTCGCGCCCGTTCCGCCTCGATCGAGGCCGTGACGCGGGTCTGCTCCTTGAGATCGGCCATCAGCCTGTCGGTCTGCTGGCGCAGTTCCGGCACCACCGCGCCGAGCAGGATGGCGCTGCGCACCGACGATAGCGCGTCCTCGGGCTTGACCAGGATCGCCGGCGGCGGATTGAGCCCCATGCGCTGCAGTGCGCCCAGCACTTCGGCCAGCACGTCGCGCCGCGCCATGAGTGAGGCGCGGAGCTTCGTTTCCTCCGCCTTCAACCCTTCGAGCTTGGCGCCGATATCCTCGATGTCCTGGCCGAGCTTCTGCTCGGTCATCGCCGACTGGATGAGCGCCGCGGTGATCGAGGCATAGTCCTTGCGGACCGAGGCGATATCGGCGGCAAGCTTGGCCAGCCGCTCCGACGACAGCGTGATTTCCTTGGAGACCTGTTCGTATTCGGCCCGGCTCTGATCCGGATCGGGCGCAAGATCGAGCGAATTCTCGGCCGCCCGGGCCGGACCGAGCGCGACCACGGCGGCGACAAGGGTCAAGCCGCAGCGGCTGCGCCAAATGCGCGTTCTCGAATTCCAGCCTTCAGACATCAGGCCTCGACTCTATCCGCCGCTTCGTTAACGAATCATCAACCATGTTGGAAGCGCAACAATAACTTGGCGGCCACGCGATTGAGGCGGAAATCGGACAGCTACGTGTCTTCCGATCGTGCCTCCAAGGTTCGCAAATCCTCGGCCAGTCGCACCGGCACGTCCATCCGATCATGCAGGATGCTTATCACGCCGATCCGGTCGCCGGAAAGCTTGCGAAAGAACACATAGTGGCGGCCGTAGTGACTGAAATAGGCGTCCAGCTTCAAGTCGGCGGGAATCGCCAGATTGCCGGGAAGCTTTCGCCAGAGGGTAGGTGCTTCGGAAAGGGTTTGCAGGTGCTGATGCAAGTCCGTGATATAGCCGATGGCCTGGGCTTCGCCCCATTTCTCGACGGTATCGCTCCAGATGTGATCCTGCGCTTCGTCCGCTGGCGGGTAGAACAGGTACCCTGCCATGCCTAGAGGCTTCGGCTTTGATTGCGCCGAATGACATCCTGGGCCGATACGGCCTTAAATTCGCTCTCGTCAGCTCTCAGACCCGGCTCAAGCTGGCGTTTCAGCCAGTCCCACGCTTCGTTGCGGGTTTGCAGATCGCGGCGGATCAGAGCACGGATATATTCGCTCGCGTTTTCATAAAGGCCGTTCTCGCCAATCTGTTGTTGCAGATGAGCCTGCAGTCGACCGCCAACGCGGACATGGATGCTGTTGTCTGCGGCCATGAACCAATCCTTTGCTCCTCCAGATTGTGGAAGGCGTCGCAAATATTGTCAATATTTGCCACACGGTTCCTCCTGGTGACCGCCCGGCCGAGCACGGCCTCGCCCGACCCTTGAGTGCGACATCACGAGCGATGATACGGATGGCCGGATAGGATCGTGGCGATCCGATAAAGCTGCTCGCTCAGCATCACGCGCACCAGCTGGTGCGGCCAGGTCAGAGCGCCGAAGGACAGCACGAGGTCCGCCTGCTCGCGCAACGAGCTGTCATGGCCGTCGGCGCCGCCGATGGCGACGACCAGCGCCTTGCGGCCGCCGTCGCGCAACTGGCCGATGCGGCTGGCCAAGTCCTCCGAGGAAAGCGACTTGCCGCGTTCGTCGAGCAGGATGAGGACGGCGCCCGCCTGCAACTGGGCCTGCAGCTTCTGGGCTTCCTCACGGCGGCGCTCATCGGCGCTCTGTCCGCGGCTCTCGGGGATTTCGACGATGCCGGCAAATTCCAGCCCGACCGCGGGCCCGCTCTTGGCAAAGCGCTCGAAATAGCGGTCGGCGAGTTCTCTCTCGGGGCCGGTCTTCATCCGGCCCACGGCATGAACGGTGATCTTCATCCTCGCCCCGGCGAGCTTCGTCCTAACGCGTACCGTGACGTTTCACGGCACGCGGATCAAGGCTCAGTGCAAGGTCTCTTCCTCGAGGTCCGGCGCCTGCCACATCTTTTCGAGATTGTAGAATTCGCGGACTTCGGGGCGGAAGACATGGACGATGATGTCGCCCGAATCGATCAGGACCCAGTCGGCGCCAGCCAGCCCCTCGACGCGCGCCGTGCCGAGACCGGCATCCTTCAGCGCCTTGAGGAGATGATCGGCGACAGCCGAGACATGACGGTGCGATCGGCCCGAGGCGATGACCATATAGTCGCCGAGGCTCGATTTTCCCTGGATGTCGATTGAGACGATGTTTTCGGCCTTGGAGTCTTCCAGACTGGCAAGGACTGTGTCGATGGCGAGGGATGCGGCGGCGTTTCCGCTGATCCCTGCCGGCGAAGGCATGACGTCAGCCTTCTTCCGCAGTGCTGTTCTCAGTGTGTTTCCTTTCCCAACAAGAACAACCAAATCACCAGGCAAATCAGGTGACACCACTTAGATAGGCAGAGTTCCATTGCAGTTTCAAGACGGGGCGCCCTGCCGGTGCCAACGCGGCCCTCTTCGGCAGGTTCCGCAACTCCCCGAAAAAATCGGAACCCTTTGCGCCCGGCACGGGTTATCGGCTCAACGATCAAAGGGGACTCATCATGCCGACAGACCCGCAAGAGGCACTTCTCGTCGTTCAGGCGGGGCTTGCGCAGCTCTCCACGCTCATCGTTTCCTATTCCTTCTCGGCCATCGGCGCCGTCATCCTGCTGGTCGTCGGCTACTTCGTCGCCGGCCTCGCCGAGCGCTCGATCCGTGCCGGCCTCGGCCATATCCACGGCTTCGACGCGACCTTGCGGCATTTCTTCTCCAAGATCGTGCGCTACGCCATCCTGATCCTGGTCACCATCATGGTGCTCGGCCAGTTCGGAGTGCAGACGGCCTCCATCATCGCCGCCATCGGCGCCATCGGCCTCGCCATCGGGCTGGCGCTGCAGGGGACGCTCCAAAACATTGCGGCCGGCATCATGCTTCTGGCGCTCCGGCCCTTCCGCATCGGCGAATATGTCGAGGTCGGCTCGATTGCCGGCACCATCGAGGAGATCGGCCTGTTCGCCACCAAGCTGCGCTCCGTCGACGGCGTCTATGTGCTGGCGCCCAATTCGACGCTGTGGAACCAGCCGGTGCGCAACTTCACCCGCAATGGCGTGCGCCGCATCGACGTGACCTTGAGCATCGGTTCATGGAACGACATCGACCGGGCGCAAAAAACGCTGCTCTCGATCGCCGGCGCCGAAAAGCGCATCCGGCGAGAACCGGCGCCGATCGCCTTCGTCGCCGGCCTCGGCGACACGACGGTTTCGCTCACCTTGCGCTACTGGACATCCGCCGCCGACTATTTCTCGACCCAGATCGACACGACCAAGCGCGCCAAGCAGGCCTTCGACAGCGAGGGCATCTCGATCCCGCTGCCGCCGCCGGAAGTGCCGGCGCCGGAAGCGCGCAAGCAGTAAGCCGGCCGGTGTTTCACTTGGAGCCGGTCGGATCGTCCGGCGCGAAGGCAAGTTCCACCGGCAAAGGCGTCTGCGCGCTCATCGGCGCGAAGCTGCCGCTTGCGGGGGCAGGAGTCGGCCGACCCGCAATCACGCGCCACAGCACGAACAGGCAGAAGGCCGAAGCGATGACGATGCCGACATAGATGAAGGTCGCGGTGCCGAAGACGGCCGAAAGCGCGGTGACGATGCCCGGCACGATGAAGCCGGCCAGCGACCAGGCAAACAGCATCGAGCTCGACAGCGCCAGAAGCTCGTCCTTGCCGGCGCGGTCGGCGGCATGGGCGCTGGAGAGCGCGTAGATCGATTCCGCCGCCCCGTCCCAGATGAGATAGATCACCACCAGCGCCATCAGCGCGCCGCCGTCGAAGACGATGGCCAAAGTGCTGGCGACGACCGCCAGCGCCGCGGCGCCCGCCAGCACATAGCGCCGGTCGGTGCGATCCGAGACCCAGCCCAGCGGGATCTGCAGGATCAGCGTGCCGACCGGCATCGCCGACAACAACAGCGCCACATCCGCCTGGCTGTAGCCCTTGGCGGTGGCGTGGATCGGCGCGAAGCCGGAAACGATCATCGACAGGCCGCCGACCGCCAGCATGCCGGCCACGCCCACCGGCGAGATGCGCCAGGCGCGGCGCAGCGCGACGGAGGCGGCCTGCGGCGCGGGTGGCTGCGCCAGCCGCGTCATGCCTACCGGCAGGATGGAGAGCGCGGTGAAGGTGATGCCGATCAGCGACGCCGCGGCCGTGTGGATGTCGACCAAGGCGAGCGTGGCATAGCCCACGCCGAGCCCGGCGATATAGGCGACGTAGAACACCGCCATGACCCGGCCGCGGATCGAGTTCGGCAAGGCGTCGTTCAGCCAACTCTGCGCGACGATGAACAGCCCGACTATGGCAAAGCCGTAAAGCGCGCGCGCGGCGATCCACAGCAGGGGGATCGGCCCGGCGCCGATCGCCGCGTTGGAAAGCGCGATCAGCGCCGAAAGCACCATGAAGGCGCGGGCGTGGCCCACGCGCTTGACGAGCGGCCCGGTCAGGATGCAGCCGGCCAGCCCGCCGGCCGAAAGCCCGGTGACGATCAGCCCGGCCCATGTCGGGTCGAAACCGTCGGCGCCGAGGCGCACCGGGATATAGGCGAACATCAGCCCATTGCCGATCGCGATCAGCGCCATCGACACGATGACGCTGGCAATGGCAATCAATGGCGCCGATTGCGCGGCGCGTCCGGGATCGGTCGTGGCGGGGTTCTTTTCCAGCATGCTTGCGCAGCTTGGCTTAGCTGAGAGCAAAAGGCCGCTGTAAAAGCGACATGGCCGGATTTCCTTTCCCCGTTGTGGGAAGGAGGGCGCCTACCCCCTCGCCGCCTTGCGGATCGCGGTGGAGGAGAGTGACGAGCGCGGGCCGTGGATGAAGGTCCAGGCCGGCGCTTGCATGCGGGCAAGCAGCGGCGCGTCGCCCTCGTCGACACGGGCATAGTCGAAGGTCTTGGCGACCACCGACGACAGGAAGGAAAGCGTCGCGCCCGGGCGATCGATGACCGCGATCGGAAAGGTCAGCACGATCTCGCGCCAGCGTTGCCAGCGGTGGAAGTCACGCAAGCTGTCCGCGCCCATGATCCAGACGAAATCGACACCTGGATTGCGCGCCTTGACCAAAGCGAGCGTGTCGGCGGTGTAGCGCACATGTCGCGCCGCCTCGAAGGCGGTGACCTTGATCTTCGGGTTCCTGGCGATCTTTTCGGACAGCTCGATACGCTCGGCGAGCGGCGCGAGTTCCCGCACGCTTTTCAGCGGGTTGCCCGGCGTCACCATCCACCACAGCTGGTCGAGCGCCAGCTTTCTCAGCGCGATCTCGGCGACCAGCGCATGACCGGCATGCGGCGGATTGAACGAGCCGCCGAACAGCCCGACGGTCAGGCCCTTGGCGGCGTATGGCATGCGGAGATAGCGCGCGGGAACCGCGGGCTGAGGGGAAGAAAGCATTGTGCTAGGCCCCCCTCTCTGCCCTGCCGGGCATCTCCCCCTCAAGGGGGGAGATTGGCAGCTCGTCCGCAGGCGCAAATCTTGCGGCGTCGGTGATTGGCGAAGGCCGAAGTGACGTCTGATCTCCCCCCCTGCGGGGGAGATGTCCGGCAGGACAGAGGGGGGTGTCCAAGCGCAACGCTTCAGGCTCTAGGGGCAAACAGCTTCACGGCCTCACCTGCCCTGCCCCGCGCACGCGGTATTTGAACGAGGTCAGCTGCTCGACGCCGACCGGTCCGCGCGCATGCATCTTGCCGGTGGCGATGCCGATCTCGGCGCCCATGCCGAACTCGCCGCCATCGGCGAACTGCGTCGAGGCGTTGTGCAGGAGGATCGCCGAATCGATCTCGTTGAAGAATTTTTCGACCGCTGTCGCGTCCTCGGCGACGATCGCCTCGGTATGGTGCGAGGAAAAGGTCTCGATATGCTCGATCGCCCCAATGACACCGTCGACCAGCTTCACCGCGATGATGGCGTCGAGATATTCCGTCACCCAGTCGGCCTCGGTCGCCGGGTTGGCGTCGGCGAACGCTTTCATCACGTCGGCGTCGGCATGGATCTCGCAGCCGGCGGCGCGCAGCGCTTCCAGGATCGGCACCAGATGCGTGGAGGCCACCGCGCGATCGACCAGCAAGGTCTCGGCCGCGCCGCAGACGCCCGTGCGCCGCATCTTGGCGTTGACGGCGATCTTGACCGCCATGTCGAGCTTGGCCGAGCGGTCGATATAGAGATGGCAGATACCTTCCAGATGCGCGAAGACCGGCACCCGCGCCTCGGTCTGCACGCGCCCGACCAGGCTCTTGCCACCGCGCGGGATGATGACGTCGAGATTGCCGCCGAGGCCTTTCAGCATCTCGCCGACGGCGGCGCGATCGGTGGTCGGCACCAATTGGATGGCATCCTGCGGCAGGCCCGCCGCCTTCAGCCCCTCGACCATGCAGGCATGGATGGCGGCCGACGAATTGAGCGAATCCGAGCCGCCGCGCAGGATCACCGGATTGCCGGCCTTGAGGCAAAGCGCGCCGGCATCCGCCGTCACGTTAGGCCGGCTTTCATAGATGACGCCGATGACGCCGAGCGGCGTGCGCACGCGCTCGATGTGGAGTCCATTCGGCCGGTCCCATTCGGCGATGACGTCGCCGACCGGATCCTCGAGCGCGGCGATCTCGCGAATGCCTTCGGCCATCGCCTCGATACGCGAGGAACTAAGCTTCAGACGATCCATGAAGGAGCCCGACAGCCCGGCTTCCTCGCCATTCGACATGTCGATGGCGTTGGCGTCGAGGATGGCCTGCTCGTTGCGCAGGATGGCATCGGACATGGCGACAAGCGCAGCGTTCTTGGCCTTGGTGGAGGCGACGGCCAACGGTCGGGCGGCAGCACGGGAGCGCCGGCCAATATCGGCCATCAGCGCCACTGTGTCTTCGCCGGATTTTTCATGCAGCTTCAGCATGGCTGATCCTCCGCTCAGTCGTCGGCCAATACTTGGTCGCCGGCAACGCTTACCACAAGGTCGTCGCGATGGATCATCGCCGATCGCGCCTCGTAGCCGAGCACATTTTCGATCTCGGCCGTCTTCAGGCCCGCGATCCTTACGGCATCGGCGGCATCATAGGCAACAAGCCCGCGCGCGATCTCACGGCCCTCGGGCGACAGGATCGCCACCGTGTCGCCGCGCGAGAAATTGCCGCTGACCAGCTTTACCCCGGCCGGCAGCAGCGACTTGCCTGACTTCAGCGCGCCGATGGCGCCGGCATCGACGGTAAGGCGACCCGCCGGCTCCAGCTGCCCGGCGATCCAGGTCTTGTAGCCCTTCACCGGATTGGCGCTCGGCTTGAAGAAGGTGGCGCGCTCGCCGCGCTCGATCGCCATCAGCGGCGACAGCCTGGTGCCCGAGGTGATGATCATGGCGGTGCCGGCGGCATTGGCGATCTTGCCGGCATCGAGCTTCGTGCGCATACCGCCGCGCGACAGCTCCGAAGCCGCCGCCCCCGCCATCGCCTCGATGTCGGGCGTGATGCGATCCACCACCGGGATGAACTTAGCCTTCGGATCCTTGGCCGGCGGCGCGGTGTAGAGCCCGTCGATGTCGGAGAGCAGCACCAGCAGATCGGCGCCCATCATCGTCGCCACCCGCGCCGCCAGCCGGTCATTGTCGCCATAACGGATTTCCGAGGTCGCCACGGTGTCGTTCTCGTTGATGACCGGCACCGCCTTCATCTTGAGCAGCGTCGAGATGGTCGCGCGCGCGTTGAGGTAGCGGCGGCGTTCCTCTGTATCACCCAGCGTCAGAAGGATCTGGCCGGATTTCAGACCGTCCTTGCCGAGCGCGTCCGACCAGGCGCCGGCGAGCGCGATCTGGCCGACGGCAGCCGCCGCCTGGCTTTCCTCGAGCTTCAGCGCGCGCTTGCCCAGGCCGAGAATGGTGCGGCCGAGCGCGATGGCGCCGGACGACACGACCAGCACTTCCGCGCCGGCATTGGCAAGCACCGCAATGTCTTCGGCAAGCGAGGTCAGCCAGTCGCGCTTGAGGCCGCTCGCACGGTCGACGAGCAGCGCCGAACCGATCTTCACGGTAATCCGCTTGTAGGACTTCAACGACTTCATGGTCATTGCCGCCAGCGCGTCTCGACGGGAGCGGGCACGGCATCGCGCGCCTCGGCCACCACCGCCATCAGCGCGCGCAGCACCGCCTCGACGCCTTCGCCGGTGACGGCCGAGACCAGCAGCGGCGCGCGGCCGGCGGCGCGCTTCAGCGACGCGGCCTTCTTCTTGCGCTGATCCGCGTCGAGGATGTCGATCTGGCTGAGCGCGACGATCTCGACCTTGTCGGTCAGCCCGTTGCCATAGGCTTCGAGCTCGGCGCGCACGGTCTTGTAGGCCCTGCCCGGATTTTCCTCCTGCGCCGATATGAGGTGCAAGAGGACGCGCGTGCGCTCGACATGGCCGAGGAAGCGGTCGCCGATGCCGACGCCCTCATGCGCGCCCTCGATCAGGCCGGGAATGTCGGCAAGCACGAATTCGCGCCCGTCGATGCGCGCGACGCCGAGGCCCGGATAGAGCGTCGTGAACGGATAATCGGCGATCTTCGGCTTGGCAGCGGTCACTGCGGCCAGGAAGGTCGACTTGCCGGCATTGGGCAACCCGACAAGGCCGGCATCAGCGATCAGCTTCAGCCGCAGCCAGATGCTGAGCTCCTCGCCCGGCAGGCCGGGATTGGCGCGGCGAGGCGCCTGGTTGGTCGAGGTCTTGAAATGCTGGTTGCCGAAGCCGCCATTGCCGCCCTTGGCGAGCAGGAAGCGCTGGCCGACCACGGTCAGGTCGCAGATCAGCGTCTCATTGTCCTCGGCGAAGATCTGGGTGCCGGCCGGCACTTTCAGCGTGATGTCGGCGCCCTTGCCGCCAGTCATGTTGCGGCCCATGCCGTGCATGCCGGTCTTGGCCTTGAAATGCTGCTGGTAGCGGTAGTCGATCAGCGTGTTCAGTCCGTCGACGGCTTCCGCCCAGACATCACCGCCACGGCCACCATCGCCACCGTCCGGCCCGCCGAACTCTATGAATTTCTCGCGCCGGAACGACACCGATCCGGCGCCGCCGTCGCCGGAGCGGATATAAACCTTGGCCTGGTCGAGGAATTTCATCGTCGTTTCGAGTTTCTGCTATTGGCCTTGAGCGATTGCTCTAGGCGTGTTGAGATTCAGGTCAGGCCGAGCCGAACATGGCGGGTTCCGAGAACCGGAGCGGAGCGTACTTAAGTACGTGAGCACCGGAAGCGCAGGAAGCAGGCATTTGCAGGCCGGCCTCACCTGAATATCGACATGCCTTAAACCAAGGCAGGGCTAAGGGCGAGGCCGATTTGCGACTAAAGCTCCGGATGCCCTTTTGCCGGGGACGCGGTAGCACTGTTGCGGGGACGTGACGGGAGGGGCGCGGAATGAAGATCGTTTCCTACAACATCCAGTACGGCATCGGCCTCGACGGCCAATACGATGTCGGCCGCATCGCCGACGCGGTGCGCGGCGCCGATGTGATCGCGCTGCAGGAAGTGACGCGCAACAACCCGCGCAACGGCGGCCGCGACATGGTGGCGGAGATCGGCGAGGCGCTGCCCGGTTATTTTGCCGCCTATGGCAGCAATTTCGAGGTCAATATCGGCTCGCGCCTTGAGAATGGCCGCGCCATCTCGACCAGTTTCCAGCTCGGCAACATGGTGCTGTCGACGACGCCCATCCATCTGTCGCGCAATCTCCTTTTGCCGCGCAGCCGCAGCCTCGAGGCCATGAACTTCCAGCGTGGTGCGCTCGAGGCGCTGATCGAGACGCCGCTCGGCTTCATCCGCTTCTATTCCACCCATCTCGACCACCGCAGCCCGGTCGAGCGGCAGAACCAGATCCGCTTCCTGCGCCAGCGCCTGCTCAACTACGCGCTGGAAGGCGGCGGCCTGTCGGGCATTCCCGAGATCGGCCTGCCGGACCTGCCCTATCCGGAAGCCTTCATCGTCATGGGCGACTTCAACATGCTGCCGGGCTCGTCCGAATATGTCGAGCTTGCCGGCCGCTCGGATCACGAGTTCGGCATGCCCTTGACCGCCGACCTCGCCGTCGATGCCGCCCAGCGTCTCGCCGTCGCCGACCTGGTCACTTGGGTCGATCCCGACCGCCCCGGCGACAAAAGCCGCCACAAATGCATCGACTACATCTTCACCAGCGCCTCGCTGGCCAGATCGCTGCAGCGCCTGTGGTCCGACCGGCACGCCGTCGGTTCCGACCACCTGCCGCTCTGGGCCGAACTCGGCTGAGCCGCCTTCGAGCGCCGGCGCTTAGGCGTGTTGCTATTCAGGTCAGGCCGAGCCGAAAATGATGGCTTCCGAGAACCGGCCTACGCCGGCCGTAGCCTTCGTAGAGTGGAGACACTTATGAGGGCTTCGTCCGGCGAAGGCCGGAGCGGAGCGTACTTCTGATACGTGAGCACCGGAAGCGCAGGAAGCCATCATTTGCAGGCCGGCCTCACCTGAATTTCAACATGCCTAGAAGTGCACCCAGTTGCGCAGGCTGGTCCACGTCTTGCGATCCAGCCGGTAGCGCTCGACCGGCACCTGGCCGGCGACGATCGAGTTCAGCATGCCCTGGCCGGCATACTGGAAGCCGCACTTGTGGATGACGCGGCGCGAGGCCGGATTGATCACCCTGGTCGAAGCATGCAGCACCTGGATCGAGGTGTTCTGGAAGGCGAGATCGACCAGCGCGTGCGCGGCCTCCGTCGCGTAGCCGCGCTTCCAGTAGGGCTCGCCGATCCAGTAGCCGAGTTCCAGCCCGCGATCGGTGGTGTTCAGGCCGGCGCAGCCGACGAAAGTTCCCGTGCCGGCTAGGGTGAGCGCAAAGACGATGCCGGCGCGGCGCGACGCCGCCATGGCGAGGAAGGTGCGCGCTTCCGCTTCGCCATAGGGATGCGGCATGCGGGCCAGCATTTCGGCGACATGACGGTTGTCGGCAAGCGCAACGAGTTGCTCGAGATCGCTGTCGCGCGGGGCGCGCATGACCAGCCGCTCGGTGGCGAGCACCGGGCAATCGATCGCGTAACTTTCGTCTTCGGTATCTTCCGCTTCGGCAACCATTTTAGTCCTCCAGGGCAAGAAAAATGAAAAAGGAGAGATGGTGGCCCATCTCTCCTGATCCTTTTCCTGGCCTGGCCAGACACCGGTTCCCGAGATGGGCGCCGGTGTTATGGTGCGGAACCGGCTACTCCGCTGCTTTGGTAATCGGGTTGACCGATACGTAGGTTCGGCCGTTGGCTTTTTTGTTGAAGGTGACCGCGCCGGCTTCGAGCGCAAAAAGGGTGTGGTCCGTGCCCATGCCAACATTGGTGCCCGGATGCCAGGTGGTGCCGCGTTGGCGGATGATGATGTTGCCGGCGACGACGGCTTCGCCGCCGAACTTCTTCACGCCGAGACGCTTGGAGTGCGAATCGCGACCGTTGCGCGACGAACCGCCAGCTTTCTTGTGTGCCATTTGACTAACTCCGATGCGCCCTGAGGCGCTTGAATGGTCTTATGAACGCGTTCGCGTTCCGTTTCAAGTGCGTACCGGCGACGACCGTCGCCGGGCCATCTAACTTTTAACTTGCCTTACTTCTTCGCCAGTTCCTTGGCCTGCTCGCGCCAGTCCTTGATCTGGTCGGCGCTGAACGGCATGTGCTCGTCGATCTTGGCGACGTCCTTGTCGCTGAGCTTGGCGAGCTGCGCGAAGGTGACGATGCCCTGCTCGGCGAGGTCCTTGGCCGCGACCGGGCCGATGCCCTTGATCACGGTCAGGTCGTCCGGCTCGCCCTTCGGCGCCTTAAACAGCGGCGCGGCCTTTGCCTCTTCGCCGGCGGCGGCCTCGGTCTTGGCTTCCTTCTTGGCCTTGGGCTCCTTAGGAGCGGACTCGGCCTTCGCCTCGGCGGCGACCTCAGCCTTGGCCTCCGCCTTGGCGGCGGCCTTCTTCGACGGCTTGGCGCCACCCAGCAGGATCTCGGCGATCCGGACGGTAGTCAAAAGCTGGCGGTGGCCGATCTTTCGGCGCGAATTCTGGCGGCGGCGCTTCTTGAAGGCGATGACGGTGCGGTTCTTGCCCTGCTCGACGACTTCCGCCGTGACCAGAGCGCCATCGACGAACGGCGCGCCGAAGGTGACATTCTCGCCCTCGCCATGCGCGAGCACATTGCCGATCTCGACGATATCGCCGACCTTGGCTTCGACTTTCTCGATCTTCAGGAGATCGTTGGCGGCGACGCGATACTGCTTGCCGCCCGTTTTGATGACTGCGAACATTTTTTGCCTTTCGCTGTTCGGTCGGCCTTGATGAACCGCTCGGGCGGTTCGGCCGTCTTTTTGTCAGTCTGCGGGTTCAAAAAACAAGCGGCGCGGAAGAGCCTCCACGCCGATTGCGGGCTGTCCCTAACCGAAGGTTGCGCTGGAGTCAAGGCAAGCAGTCTGCGCCTGGACGATACCTCGAGCAGTACCGCCGGCAAAGGAGACGGGAGCACCCTCGCCGCCGCTTTTCGAAGAAGCTGGAAATCGGGCGAATAGGGCCTTGTAACTGAAGCGGTCAGCCGTTATCTAGTGCGCCGCGCCGGCAACGGCCGACCATGACCTCGCGGAGAGGTGGCAGAGTGGTCGAATGCACCGCACTCGAAATGCGGCATACTCGCAAGGGTATCGGGGGTTCGAATCCCTCCCTCTCCGCCATCCTGCTTTGCTCTCCGAGCTTCACAGGGTCAGCGCAGTCTCTCGCGCGAAGCAGGATGCCCTCCGAAGCTTTAGCGAAGAAGGGCGGGATTGCCCGACTTAAAACACCTCAGGTCCAGACCACGCGTTTCGATCGATCCATGCTCCGCTCGTGAAGCAGCACACACTCGCGTGACAAAAAACCGCCTATGGTCGACAATATTTGATCTCAAGGGATCTGCGGAGGACCGTTCGACATGCGCTCTGGGCGGAATCCAACAGTGTTCGGTCGGGTTTTGGACTGCCTATCGGCAGGGCGAACCATAGCGGTTGCCTTTGCAATCGCTATTTCCGTTTCGCCTTCGCATGCGGCGCAGCATCGTTTGCCCAGCGGTTACAAATGGGGTCGCTGCCTGCTTGTCGTTCAGGGCGAGACCCGCATATCCGGAAGATGCTCCTATCAGATCGAGAAGGGCGGCGATTTCAACATCCAGGGCCCCAAGCAGGTGTTTGCAGGCATCGACTATCCCGATCCGCATAGCGGGGCAGGTGAAATGTCCAAGGATTACTGGGCAGTCGTCTACAAGGACGGCGATACCTGGGCAGGCTATTCGAACGCGGAGATTGAGGCGACCCACGGCGACGAACGATGGGAAGATCTTCGCCGCGAAGGCGCGTGCTATACTGGCAAGGACGTGCGAGTGTGCCTTTGGAATTAGTCCGCGCCAGGCGATTGCAGGATTGAGTTCAGGCCGATCCATTGGCGAGTAAGCTGGTCGCCGCCATGCTCCAAATCATGGAATGTGTTTGCGCGGCGCCGCGGACCGCCGAGGCCTCGGCCGCGAACAGGCATACGCTTATTGCGCGTGGATGTGCTATATTTCATAGAAGCGAACATCTCTGAATGAAATTGCCAAGGGGACTAGCAGGCAGAGCCGCAACTTGAGTTGAGAGTGCGCGCCATGAGGTTCTGGGCCGCCATCATTGGTTTTTTCCTCCTCACCGCGGCGGATCTGCTGCAGTCCGGCGCCCTTGCCGCCCAGGGTAGCCGGGTTGCGCTGGTCATCGGCAACAGCAAATATGTCTATGCCCCCGCTCTCCCCAATCCTGCGAGCGATGCACGGCTGATGGCCGACATGCTGCGCAAGGTGGGGTTCAACGTTATCGAAGGCGTCGATCTCGACTATGCGGGAATGCGGGACCGGCTGAACAAGTTTACCGAGGCGTCCTACGACGCGGATACGGCGCTGATCTATTATGCCGGCCACGGCATGCAAGTGAACGGCAAAAATTATCTGATCCCGGTCGATGCCGAGCTTACTGCGCCGGCGCATCTCAAGACCCGCACGGTCCAGATGGACGAGTTGCTGGCCGCGCTCCCGCCGGATCCGGCCGTCGGCATCGTCATTCTCGACGCCTGCCGCGACAATCCGTTGGCGAGGACCTTGGCGGCCTCGTTGCCAAAGAGCCGCTCGGCCATGGCACCGGGCCTGGCGCCCATCGATATCAGCGGGTCGGACGTTGGCACCGGCGGCGTGTTGATCGCCTTTGCCACCGACCCCGGCGCTGTGTCCTACGACGGCGGCGGCGCCAACAGTCCCTATACGACCTCCCTTGCCAAGCATCTCGCCGAGCCCGGCGTGGAACTCCAGAGCGCGTTGACCCGCGTGCGGGGCGAGGTGACGGCCGAAACGAACGGCAAGCAGCGGCCTTGGCACAATGCATCGCTCGGTCGCGAGGTCTTCATAGGACCAGCGACGGAGACGGCCGTGGCGCCGGCTCCGCAGGCGCTGGCTTCGGGCAGCGGCACGCCGGCCCCGGCCCCTGATGCCGATCCGCGCGGATGGGAAATCGAGCAGCGCGTGTGGGACGAGGCCTCGAAGCGCAACACGGTAGCGCATTACGAAGCCTATCTTCAGCAATTTCCAAAGGGTGCGTTCGCTGACCTTGCCCGGCTCAATCTGGATCAGCTCAAGCAGCGTTCCACGATTGTCGCCGACACGAAAAGCGATGCGTCGCGATCCGCCGCGACGCCGCAACCCCCCGCGGCCGCCGGTCCCGAAAACGAGGCCGGCACGGAGTTGACGGAAAGTGCCATCGGGCTGGACCGCCAGGCAAAGATCGATCTGCAGGAGAGGCTGCTGGCCATCGGCTATGATCTGGATCGCGCCGACGGCGATTTTGGCGCCAAGACACGACAGGCCATCGGCAAGTGGCAGCAAGACAACAAGCTGCCGCCGACCGCCTTTCTTACCCAAGGGCAATATGCTCGTCTGAAACTCGACACGGAAGATGCACTGCAGACGTGGCGTGCCGAGCAGGCGTCCGAAGCGCAGGCAAAGAAACAGGAAAGCGTCGCGCCGCCAAGGCCGCCGAAGCCGCAACCGGTCGCCCGCGCCAAACCGAAACGAATGCAGCAACGCGAAGCAGCCAATCCCGGACCGGCACCGAAACCGAAGGCAACGGCACGGAAGTCCGGATACAAGACCTGCAGCGGGATTGACGGCACGTTCCAAATCCCTGCGTCGCAGAGATGTCCCTTGAGCGGCTACGCGCACTATTGAAGGTATCGGGCTCCATTGGTCCCGGCGGCGTCAGTTCCCCGATTCTTGGTCGCGCTCAGACTTCGCCGAACTCCACGTCCGCCTCGCGGATGAAATCGCGCAGCATTTCCATGTCCCAGGACAGCGGGCGGTCGTCGCTGTAATGCGCGATGCGCCGGCGCACGGCGCGGTAGATGGCGTCGGTGCCTGGTGCCCGCGCGGCCTTGCCGGCCAGGAAATCATGCGCCTGCGCGGCGGCCATGAGCTCGATCGCCAGGATGTATTCGGCGTTGTCGATGACGGCCAGGAGCTTGTTGGCCGCCACGGTCGGGTGAGCCAGGAAATCCTCCTGCAGGCCGGATGTGACGCCGCCATCCGTCGCCGCCGGCGCGGCAAGGCGCCGGTTCACGTTGCTCAGCGAAGTGGCGGTGTACTGGGCGATCATGAAGCCCGAATTGCAGCCGCCCTCGGCGGCAAGGAATGCCGGCAGATTGTTCACCAGCGGATTGACCAGGCGGTCGATGCGGCGTTCGCTCATGCCTGCGACCTGCGCCAGCGCAATCGTCAAGGCGTCGGCGGTCTGTCCGAGCGCGGGCGCTACCGGATGCGCCTGCGAAAACACAAGCGGCTCATCGGGCGTGCCGGCCACGGCGGGATTGTCGGTCACCGAAGCGAGTTCGCGGTCGACCAGCAGTGCCGAGCGCTCCAGCACCTCGCGCGCCGCGCCATGCACATGCGGCACCGCGCGGAGGCTCAGCGCATCCTGCGTGCGGCTGCCATGCGCCGCCGCGATAAGCCCGCTGCCGTCGAGCAGGCGCCGCAACGAGGCGCCGACGGCCTCGATGCCGGGCGACGGCCGCATGGCCAGCACGGTTTCGTCGAAGGCCGCCATCTGCCCACCGGCCGCTTCCAGCGTCAGCGCCGCGGCGGCGTCGGCCCAGGACAGCAGGCGCTCGGCGCGAACCAGCGCGATGCTCGTCAGGCCCGTGGCGCATGCGGTGCCGTTGACGAGGCTCAAGCCTTCCTTGGCACCCAGCACCAGCGGCTCCAGGCCGATCTCGGCCAGCGCCTCGCGGCCGCTCATTTTGCGCCCGGCAACCGTCGCCCTGCCCTCGCCGATCAGCACCAGCGCGATATGGGCATTGTGCGTGAGATATCCGGCCGATCCGCGGGACGGGACGTCCGGAACGCAGCCCCGCTCGAGCAAGGTGAGCAGGTTGCGCACGATCTGCGGCCGCACGCCCGAATGGCCATGCGCGAAATTCGCCACCTGCACGGCAATGACGGCGCGGATGCTGCGCTCGGGCACCAGTTCGCCGACGCCGCAGGCGTGGCTGAGGATGATGTTGCGCGACAGCTTCTCCTGCAGGGCCGGCGCCACAACCTGGCTTGCCAGCGCCCCGACCCCGGTGTTCACGCCATAGGCCCGAATGCCCTTTTCGACCAGGCTTGCCACGATGCGGTTGGCGTGCGCGATGCGATCCCAGGCGGCCGGGGCCAGGGCCAGATTTTCGCCGTCGCCGACCCGCGCGATGTCCCGCCAGCTTGCGGCATTGTCGATGGTTATCGTCATTCGTGGTCCCCGACATGCGCAGGGTATCCATCCCCCGCGGCGTCTCGCTTAAAGCGTCCCGATCGCGCCTTCTGTCGGAATTTCGCCGCAGCCGGCGCCAGAACGGTGGAAATTTGGCTTAGCCTAACCAACCACCGGTGCGGCGGTTTGCCGGCGGGCAACCATTGCCGGCAAAATCTTGAGCATCGGTCGCGGTCGCGTTTGGCGGCGGGATTTGGCCGTCTCTACCCCAGCTGTACCAGGCGTTCGATGAAACGCCCTTTGCCGGCATGGCGCTCCTGAATGGATTGAAGTCGGAGGCGAAATGCCTCGATCGTGCCCTGTCTTTCGGCAAGCGCCTGGAGGTCCAAAAGAAGAGCCGCGGCCTTGTCATAGCCGCCGGGGTTGCGGCGCCCGATTTCGTTTTCGATATCCGTCCAGACGCTGTCGCCTTGGCGTTGAATAGCGTCAAGCCGGACCCGGCGGGCTTTCTCAGCCGCTTCCATTTGCAGTCGTCGTTGTGCCGCGGCCAGGTCCGCCTCGGCACGCTCGCGGGCAAGGCGGATTTCTGCGGCATGGGCCTGCAGTTCGGCGACAGTGCGCAAGGCGATGGCCGGCGTCGCGTTCCCTGTCGCCAGGCGCGCCTGGACCATCGCGCGCAATTCCAACGACGCATGCAATTCACCGTCGAAGATTCGCACGAGCAGGTCGATTTTCCCGGTATCCGGGATGGCAGCGATTGTGCGTCGAACCATCTCCGGCGCCGCGTCATTGGGTATATTCGCAGCGCTTCGCTCGGCCCCTGCCTGGACGAGATCGCGATCGATGCCGAAGAAGACGGCGAACGCTTCCAGCGCTTCGGTCAGCGGTCCGATTCCCGGCATCGGCTCCAGCTGATCGGATTCGACCGCGTCGGTTTCGACAGCCATCAGCCAGGTGAGGTAGAAAAGCCGGAGGTCGCCGGCGAGCACATCGGCCCGCAGAGGCGCCAGGGCTTCCAGCCAACCCGCATTGTCATCGCCGACGTCCTCAAGCTCCAACTCTTCGCGCGCAATGCTCACGATCAGATTTTCGCCGGCGGTACTGAGCATGACGTCGTCGGTCGCTGCGAGGAAGGCGTCTATGCGATCCCGATCGACCAGCCCGGCCGGCAGCTTGATCATCAGGCGGCGGGAGCCCCAGTTGGCCAGATAGAGGTGAAGATCGAACCAGCGCTCCATGAATTCGTCCGGATCGCCCTTGAAGTCGCCCCACTCGTAGAAATTGGTGAAGCTGGTGGCGGTGATGCGCGCCCGCGACGACACTGCGCGCAGAGCCTGGCGGTCCGCCTGGCTGAGCGTGCGATCGATCGCCCGGAATTCATAATATTGGTATTCGCTCATTGTCGTCCTCAACCTTGACACAAGGTACGGCCAACCGACTGATAGCACGCTGCCGGAACAGCGCTCCATCGAGGCGAGTGATGAAAAAAGAAGAGCTGGAAAAACTCCTCAGCCACGGCGACGGCGACTTCAAGCTGTATCCGATAGACCGCTACCTGCATGCCCTGGCGACCGAGCGGCGAATGCCGGATCTCGCAATCGGCGTTTGCACCCTCAGGATCGAGGAAGCCGCACCTGCGTTGCGGGCGGTTGTCGCAAGGGCCGCCGATGGGACGGTTCTGTCGCAGGACGACGAAAGACTTCTTTTCCGGGGTTTGCATATTCTGGGTGGCGCGCGCGATACACAGGCCTGTCAATCCTTGTTGCGTTTGCTCCGTCGTCCAGGCCATGAGGTCGATGATCTGCTCGGCGACGCCATCACGGAAACGCTGCCGCGCATCTTCGCAGGCATGTTCGACGGCAATGCCCAGGCCCTGTTCAGCACCATCGCAGACCGCAATGTCGATGAATTTACGCGCGACGTGCTGTTGAGCGCCGCGGCCTTTCTGACCTGGGACGGGCGCATAGAGCGCGATCAGATGCGGCTCTTTCTCGAACGATTCCATGCCGAGAAGTTGGCCGACGACGAGGAGCATGTCTGGGTCGCCTGGATCGAGGCGATCGCCATACTAGGATGGCGCGACCTCGCGCCGCTGGTCCTTAGCGCATGGAGCGAAGGGCGCATACCACCAGGAGTGCTGGAGCGGCACGATTTCGAGGCGGATCTCGAAGCCGCCGAAAAGGCGCCGGACGATATCGAGCGATTCAAGAGCAACAGTCTCGGCTACATCGACGACGTGATTGAATCGCTGGATTGGTTCCGCCATTGGGAAGTCAGCGATAGCGATGAGGAGGAAGACTGGCAGTCGTCCTCGCCGTTTCCATGGGCGAGCCCGGAGGAACCGGTGATAAACCCCTTGCGGCATGTCGGTCGCAATGATCCATGCCCCTGCGGCAGCGGCAAGAAATTCAAGAAGTGCTGTCTGGCAGACCTGGAATGATGGCGCGCCGCAAGCAGCGCCTTCCCTGGAGCGTTTCACCGTTTCACGGAAACGGCGAACCACTTCATCTCTTGTTTGACGCAATTCCGAACGGAAGACCGCTCACACTTTTCCTGGAATTGCTCTAGCCCGACCCGCCCGCCTCATGCGCCGCGATCGCGCCCAAGAAAATTTCGCCGAACTCCTTGAGCTTCGCGGCGCCCACGCCGTTCACCTCGGCGAAATCGTCAAGGTCGCGCGGCTGGCGTTCGGCCATATCGATCAGCGTGCGGTCGGAGAACACCACATAGGCCGGCACCTGGCGTTCCTTGGCGAGCCGCAGCCGCAACGTCTTGAGCACGGCCAGCAGCGATGCATCGACGCCCTCGCCATCCGTGGTGGAGCCCTGCCCGGCGCGCTTCCTGCCGCGCGCGAGACGATCCCGGCCCTCGACGCGATACTCAAACGCAACCTCACCGCGGCCGAGCGCACGGCCGCTCTCGGAGATGGCGAGGCCGCCATGGCCGTCGGCATCCGGCGTCAGGAAGCCGCCGGCGACCAGCTGCCGGATCAGCGACAGCCAGACCGGCTTCCTGTGCGCGATACCTGTCCTGAAACTGGTCAGCTTCTGATGGTTCCGCGCCAGCACCTTCTCGGTCTCGTGGCCAAGCAGGATGTCGATGACATGGGCGGCGCCGAAACGCTCGCCGGTCTGCGCGACCGCCGCGAGGATGGTGCGCGCCTCCGCGGAGCCGTCGGCGCGCGGCGCCTGGTCGAGGCAGTTGTCGCAATTGCCGCAGGCCTGCGCCTCCTCGCCGAAATAACCGAGCAGCACCTGGCGCCGGCACTGCGCCGTCTCGCAATAGCCGATCAGCGTGTCCAGCCGGCGATGTGCCCGTCTCTTGTGCTCGGGCGACGTATCCTCATCGTCGATGAACATGCGACGCGTGCGGATGTCGCCGGCCCCGTAGAGCATATGCGCTTCCGCCGGCCGGCCGTCGCGGCCGGCGCGGCCGATCTCCTGGTAATAGGCCTCCAGGCTGCCCGGTAAGTCGGTGTGGAAGACATAGGCGACGTCGGGCTTGTCGATGCCCATGCCGAAAGCGATGGTCGCCACCATGACGACGCCGGACAGGCTCATGAAGGCGTTCTGGTTGGCCTCGCGCGCCTCCTTGCTCATGCCGGCATGATAGGGGAGCGCACGCACGCCGTTCTTCTCAAGGAAGGCGGCCATTTCCTCGGTCTTGCGACGCGACAGGCAGTAGATGATGCCGCTCTTGCCGGGGTGGCGCTCGACGAAGCGCAGCAGCTGGCGCTTGCTGTCCTGCTTGGTCTCCATCGCCAATTTGATGTTGGGCCGGTCGAAGCCCAGCACCAGGGTCTCGGCGCGGCCGGCAAACAGCCGCGCTTCGATATCGGCGCGCGTCGCCTCGTCGGCCGTCGCCGTCAGCGCGATGATCGGCACATCGGCAAACAGCCCGCGCAGCCGCGACAGGTCCTCATATTCGCGCCGGAAGGCCGGACCCCATTGCGAGATACAATGCGCTTCGTCGATCGCAATCAGGCTGACATCCAGCCGGGACAGCGCCTCCAGCATCCGCTCCGTCATCAGCCGTTCCGGCGCCAGATAGAGCAGCCGCGTCTGGCCGGACGCCACGCGGCGCCAGGCCGCGACATTGGCATCGCGGTCGAGCGAGGAATTGATCGTGTCGGCGGCCACACCGGCAAGGCGCAGGGCAGCGACCTGATCCTGCATCAGCGCCACCAGCGGCGACACCACTATGGTGAGCCCGCCTTTGACCAGCGCCGGAACCTGATAGCAGAGCGACTTGCCGGCGCCCGTCGGCATCACCGCCAGCACATGGCGTCCGGCGAGCAACGCCTCGATGACGGCGGCCTGGCCGGGGCGAAAATCGTCGAAGCCGAACACGTCCTTCAGCACGCGCCGCTGATGATCCCCGGCTCGCAGGCAGGCTGCCTGTGCCGGCATCAGGCCGACACCGGACAGGGGTTCGTTTTCGAGAACGTGTGGAGACCAGCCAAGTGATTCACCGCGTGATGCCCTGGAGTAGCGCAGCCGTCACCCGGTCACAACCGCGCCTGCGGCAATTCCAGGAAAAGTGTGTAACGGTTAGGCTCGGCGACTTCGCCGTGGCCTTCCGTCCGCAATTGCGCAAGAAACAAGTACAAGAGCCCGAAAGCTGTCGCCTCGCGCCAATGTCGCATCGAAAAGCCATCGCTGGCACACCGGCCGGAGAGTTCCGGGTGCTATGGTTCGATGCATCCATTGCTGGCAACTGTCGGCGCAGAAGGAGCTTCGCATGATCGATCAGGCCACGCTTCTCACCTACATCGCGGTGGTGCTCGGCTTCGTCTTCATCCCGGGACCGGCCACGCTGCTTACGGTGGCGCGGGCGACGAGTTCGGGCACCAGGGTCGGCATTGCCACCGGCGCCGGTGTCGCAGCCGGCGATGTGATCCACACGGTCATGGCCATTGTCGGCATCTCGGCGATCATCGCCGCCTCGGCGATGCTGTTCAGCGTCATCAAATATGTCGGCGCGGCCTATCTCGTTTACCTCGGCATCCGCGCCATCCTCGAAAAGGCGCCGGCCGACCTGGCCGGCAGGACGCTGCCCATCTCGGCCGGTAAGGCCTTCCGGCAGGCGATCCTGACCGAGGTGCTGAACCCGAAGACCGCGCTGTTCTTCCTCGCCTTCCTGCCGCAATTCGTGCACCCGCAAAACGGCTTCGTGGTGTTGCAGCTGATGATGCTCGGCGCGATCTTCGTTCTGCTCGGGCTGTTCAGCACGATCGTCTTCGCCCTCAGCGCGGGCGGGCTGGGCTCCTTCCTGCGCCGCAATCCGGCGGTGCTCAAATGGCAGGGCAAGGTGGTCGGCGGCATCTACTGCGCGCTTAGCGTGCGGCTTGCGCTGCAGCAGCGGTGAAACACCCTGTCTGCCTGCCGCAACCGTTAAGCCAATCTTCACCGTGTTGCGACACGGTTACCCTCCTGCGGCGATGTTTCGAGTACCGCGGCGGCGCCACAAGCGCCCAGGCAACAAACCCGCGCCTCACGGCGCGGGTTTTTCTTTCCGGCGGCGGAGCCTCAGCGGAGGAAATCGGCCCGATGAGGCGCAAAACTGTCGACCAGGCGTCCGGCCTCCAGCGCCTTGACGCCATGCACGAGGTTGGACGGCACGATGAAGCTGCTGCCTGTTTCGAGGATTTCCGACCGACCGTCGATGCTGACTTCGAAGCGTCCTTCGGCGACATAGCTTGCCTGGACATGCGGATGCGAATGCAGCGCCCCGACGCCGCCTTTCTCGAAGGCGAACTCGACCATCATCAATTCGGCCGTGTGCACCAGCACGCGCCGCTTGTTGCCATCCGGCGTCGGCTCCCAGGCTTTTTCGCCGGCATGGGAAAACATCTTAGTCATCGTCCGACATCCATTCGAGATTGACGGGAACCGTCACCGCGCCAGCCAGCCGCCGTCGACCGGCACCACCGCGCCATGCATGTAATCCGACGCCGGCGCCAGCAGGAACACCGCCGCGTCGCCTATATCCTCGGGCCGGCCCCAGCGCCCGGCCGGGATGCGCCCGAGGATCGCGGCGCTGCGGTCGGGATCGGCGCGCAGCGCCTCGGTGTTGTTGGTCTCGATATAGCCCGGCGCGATGCCGTTGACGTTGATGCCTTTGGCCGCCCATTCGCAGGCGAGCAGCCGGGTGAGGCCGAGCACCCCGTGCTTCGAGGCGGTGTAGGAGGCGACGCGGATGCCGCCCTGGAAGCTGAGCACCGAGGCGATGTTGACGATCTTGCCGCGCCGTCCCGGTTCAGCGAGCACGCGTCTCGCAAAACCCTGGCAGAGCCGGAAGACAGTCTTCAGATTGACATCGATGACATCGTCCCAATCGGCCTCGCTCAGGCCGATCGCGTCGGAGCGCCGGATGATGCCGGCATTGTTGACCAAACCGTCGAGCGGGCCGCTCTCGTTCCAGACCCTGTCGAGCATCGCGGCGGCCCCGGCCGGATCGCCGAGATCGGCCTTCACTGCCTCGAAGCTGCCGCCCGCGGCCGCGACTTTCCCGGCCGTGTCATCCATCGCCGAGCGGCCGACGCCGATGACCGCGCCGCCGGCGCGCGCGACCGACAGGGCGATGCCTTGGCCGATGCCGGTGTTGGCGCCGGTGACGAGGATGCGCTTGCCGGTGAGGCTGAAGGCGGAAAGATCGCTCAAACCCGTTCTGCCCTTCGCCAGCGGCCGATCGAAGGATCGGCCGTTCCTCGCATGTGGCGCCGCCCCGTCACAGGCGATAGGCCTTCTTGGCGAGCGTATAGGCCAACTCCCCGGCCAGCTCATGCGCCTCGTCCTCGCGCAGCCGATGCTCTGCCACCAGCCGCGCCAGGAAGGCGCAATCGACGCGGCGGGCAACATCGTGCCTGGCCGGGATCGAGGGAAAGGCGCGCGTGTCGTCGTTGAAGCCGACGGTGTTGTAGAAGCCGGCCGTCTCGGTGGTCATCTCGCGGAAGCGGCGCATGCCTTCCGGACTGTCATGGAACCACCAGGCCGGACCGAGCCTGAGCGCCGGGTAGACACCGGCGAGCGGCGCCAGCTCGCGCGCATAGCTCGTCTCGTCCAGCGTGAAGAGGATGACGGTGAGATCGCGCTCCAGCCCGACGCAGTCGAGCAGCGGCTTCAGCGCCGTCACATAGTCGGTGCGGGTCGGGATATCGAAACCCTTGTCGCAGCCGAATTTCTGGAAAACAGCCGGCGAATGATTGCGCCAGGAGCCCGGATGGATCTGCAGCACCAAGCCGTCGTCCAGGCTCATCTTGGCCATCTCGGTCAGCATCTGGGCGCGGAACAGTCGTCGTTCTCGCTCGTCCTGCGAGCCGCGGCGGACACGGCTGAAAAGCTCCTCGGCGGCCGCATCGGACAGGTTGGCGGTCTCGGCGGTCGGATGGCCATGATCGGAAGAGGTCGCGCCGAATTCCTTGAAATAGGCGCGCCGCTTTCGGTGCGCATCGAGATAGCCGGTCCAGCCGCCGGTATCGCATCCGGTGATGTCGCCGAGCCGGTCGAGATTGGCCAAAAACCCTTCGAAATCGGGATCGACCACAGCATCCGGTCGGTAGGCGGTGACGACGCGGCCCTTCCAGCCGCTGTCGCGGATCATCCGGTGCCAGTTGAGGTCGTCGAGCGCGCCCTCGGTGGTGGCGATCACCTCGATGTTGAAGCGCTCGAACAGCGCGCGCGGGCGAAAGTCGTCGCGCTGCAGCAGCGTAGCAATGGTGTCGTAGTGACGGTCTGCGGTGGCGGCGGTCAGCGGTTCGTCGATGCCGAACAGATGTTCGAGCACATGGTCGAGCCAGAGCCGGGTCGGCGTGCCGCGGAAGAGATAGTAATGCTCGGCGAAGCGCCGCCAGATCGCGCGACCGTCGGTCTCGACCGGCGAACCGTCGAGCATCGGCACGCCGAGCTCTTCCAGCCGCACCCCCTGGCTGAACAGCATGCGGAAAATGTAATGGTCGGGCACGATGAGTAGCTGCGCGGGGTCCGGAAACGACTCGTTCAGCGCATACCAGCGTGGATCGGTATGGCCGTGCGGGCTGACGATGGGCAGATCCTTCACGCCGGCGTAAAGGGCGCGGGCCAATGTGCGCGAATTCGCCTCGGGTGGAAACAGCAGATCGGGATCGGTCGGCGCGATCATCGAAAAAGCGGCTCCTCCAATGCATGTCGCCCAGAAGCGTGCCGCGGTTCCACGGCAACGGCATGCCTCGGCAAAAGACCTGAAGCGTGTCGCCGGACTCCTTAGGGCTGCGTATCGGTACGGTCGGCCTAGAATGATGTCAACGCGATCGGCAAGCCGCCGCCTCTTGCGATCGGCAAGCCGCCGCTCCTTGCGGTCGGCAGGCCGCCGCCTTCTTGCAGCGGTGGGGAACAGGTGATACGCCGCATGTGCTCCATCGTACGGGACATCGACATGCCGCTCCACCGAAACCTTTCAGCCGTTTTGGTGCCATGAGCAGCGGCCGCCTTTCCGAGCGGACGCTGCGATCCCTGCCACGCGAGGTTTCGGTCCCGGCCTATGATCGCGTCGGCATGACGCCTGGCATCGTCCATCTCGGGGTCGGCGCCTTTCATCGCGCCCACCAGACCGCCTATGTCGACGCCTGCCTGAGCGACGGCGAGAGCGACTGGGGCATCGTCGGCGTCTCGCTGCGCAGCCCCGATACGCGCGATGCGCTGGCACCGCAGGACGGGCTCTACACACTGGCGATCCGAGACAGCGCCGGCGAACAGCTGCAGGTCATCGGCTCGATCCAGTCCCTGTTCGTTGCTCCGGAAAAGCCAGGCGCGGTGCTCGCCGCGCTGACCGACCCACGCATCCGCATCGTCACGCTGACCATCACCGAAAAGGCCTATCTGAGAGCAGCGGACGGCACGCTCGACGGCGCGCACCCCGATATTGTCCATGACCTCGCCAACCCCCGAGCGCCGAAGACGGCGCACGGATTTCTCGCCGAGGCGCTGGCGCGTCGCCGCGCCGCCGGCACGCCGCCCTTCACGGTTCTGTGCTGCGACAACCTGCCGGCCAACGGCGCCACGCTGCACCGGCTGCTGATCGAATTCGCGGCACTGCAAGACAGCCGCCAGGGCGGCGCCGACCTGGCACGCCACATCGCCGACGAAGTGGCTTTCCCATCTTCCATGGTCGACCGCATTGTGCCTGCGACCACCGATGCCGACCGGGCGCGCATTGCGAAACAGCTCGGCGTCGAGGATGCCTGGCCGGTGATGACCGAGCCGTTTCGCCAATGGGTGATCGAGGACCGCTTTCCGGCCGGGCGGCCGGCCTGGGAGAAATTCGGCGTCACCATGGTCGAGGATGTGCGGCCGTTCGAGGACATGAAGCTCAGACTGCTCAACGGCGCGCATTCCGGCATCGCCTATCTCGGCCTGCTCAGCGGCCACGCAACCGTCGACCGCGCTTTTGCCGATCCGTCGATCCGGCAGTTCGTGGACCGGCTCTGGGCCGAGGCAGTTCCGACGCTGCCGCGGGATGCCGGGCTCGACACCGTTGCCTACACGGTCGAGCTCGCCGCGCGCTTTTCCAACACGGCACTCGCCCACCGTACCGCGCAGATCGCCAATGACGGCAGCCAGAAACTGCCGCAGCGTATCGTTGCCTCCGCTCTGGCGAGGCTGAAGGCGGGTCTGCTGCCGGAACATCTCTCGCTGGTCGCCGCCGCCTGGATCGCCGCATGCGCCGCGCGCGGCGGGACCTTGCCCGAAAGCCATTTCACCGATCCGCTCGATGCCGCCCTCGGCGACCTGTTCAGCAGCAATCTTCCGACAGAAGAGATGACGAAAGCCGTGTTCGACCTCGCCGGCTTTGCCAAGGGTCATCCGGAACGAGAGAGGCTGATCGAGTTTGTCGCCACCCACCTCGTCCATTTCAAGCAGGGCGGCCCGAAGCTGGCTCTCGCCGCGCTCGGCATCGGCAACGAACCACCGCCCCCAGGCTGACCGAGCAGCTTTCTCTGGACCGAGCCTAGTTGGCAGCCGCCCTGTTCACGACCTGCCGCGCGGCGTAGTCGACCCCACTCGAATTCCAGTACAGGCGCACGACTTTGCCTTCCAGATTTTCATAGGGAACGAAACCGACCGTAAATCGGCTGTCGGAGGAATTGTCGCGATTGTCGCCGAGCATGAAATAATGCCCTCCGGGCACTTCGAAGACGCGCGTGTTGTCCCCCACCGCATCGTCGGTGAGGTTGACCACCGAATAGGAGACGCCGTTAGGCAAGGTCTCGCGCTGCAATCTGCCGGTTTGCGAATCCTCCGATGCGTACGGGCCGATATCCTCGAGCCCGACCGGCACGCCATTGATATGCAGGACCCCCTCGATCATCTGGATTTTTTCGCCCGGCAGGCCGACGACACGCTTGATGTAATCGATGCTCGGATCCGGCGGAAATTTGAACACCACGACGTCCCCGCGCCGGGGTTCGGCGCCCCATACCCGGCCGTCGAAAGTCATCAATCCGAAAGGGTCACTGTAGCGGCTATAGCCATAGGCGTATTTGGCGGCGAAGAAATAGTCGCCTTCGAGCAGCGTCGGCACCATGCTGCCGGCCGGCGTCGAGAAGGACTGGAACAGAAAGGTGCGGACGATGAACCCGGCCACCACGGTGGCGTAAAACGCCATCACGAACACCGGAACGCCCTGCGCGTACCATTTGTCCGGCTTGAATCGGCGCGCCAGGGGGGCAACGATCGCCGCCCAGACGATCATCAAGCCGAAGCCCGAGTATCTGCCGACCGCGGCGAGATCCATGCCCGGCAACACCGGGAAGCCCGCGTAGCAAATCGCGATGCTGGCGGCAGTGACGGCGATAAGGCTGATGACGGCCAGCCTGCCGGCGCCGATCCACAGGAAGCCGGCGAACGGCCCACCAAAAGCCGCTATCAGGCCCGACGTCCACATGGATCGCGAGGCCGTTTCCGATTGCGTCGCTTGTTCCGTCATCGGCACCCCCCGAAGGCAGCCGGACTGTCTATCAAACGACAAATCAGGGCAAACAAAAAAGCGGGGCAGGCCCCGCTTTTTCAATCTCGTGCCATAGGCGCGATCAGGCCGGGATCAGCGCGCCTTCCAGTGTGGTGAGCTGGCTGAGGAACTGCTCGGCGCGGCTGCGCGCCACGTCGTCCTTGGCGTCGGCGGCGTCTTCCTTGGCGTCCTGGATGCGGCGGGCGAGGTCGGCGCGGTCGATGTCGTTCACATGCACGGCCGATTCGGCGAGCAGCGTGCAGCCGGACGGCAGGATGTCGGCGAAACCGCCGAACACGACATAGCGGTCTTCCTTGCCGCCCGTGGCCTTCACCGTGACGACGCCGGGCTTGATGGTGGTCATGACCGGAGCGTGCTGCGCCATCACCGTCATCTCGCCTTCGGCGCCCGGAATGACGACCGACTCGACCTGCTCGGAGACGAGCAGCCGCTCCGGCGAGACCAGTTCGAACTTGAAAGCTTCAGCCATGGTGTCTCACAAACGCTTGCATCGAAATGGCGCGGACGGACCGCCCGCGCCATCGAATGAGTAATTAGGCGGCTTCAGCCGCAAGGCGCTGCGCCTTCTCGACCGCTTCGTCCATGCCGCCGACCATGTAGAAGGCGGCTTCCGGCAGGTGATCGTAGTCGCCGGCGCAGAGGCCCTTGAAGCCCTTGATGGTGTCGGCGAGGTCGACCAGCTTGCCCGGCGATCCGGTGAACACTTCGGCGACGAAGAACGGCTGCGACAGGAAGCGCTCGATCTTGCGGGCGCGGGCAACCGTCTGCTTGTCTTCTTCCGACAGCTCGTCCATGCCCAGGATGGCGATGATGTCCTGCAGCGACTTGTAGCGCTGCAGGATCGACTGCACCTGGCGGGCGACCTGGTAGTGCTCCTCGCCGACGACCATCGGGTCGAGCATGCGCGAGGTGGAATCCAGCGGATCGACGGCCGGGTAGATGCCCTTTTCCGAGATCGCGCGGTTGAGCACGGTCGTGGCGTCGAGGTGGGCGAACGAGGTCGCCGGCGCCGGGTCGGTCAAGTCGTCGGCCGGCACGTAAATCGCCTGCACCGAGGTGATCGAGCCCTTGGTCGTCGTCGTGATGCGCTCCTGCAGCGCGCCCATGTCGGTGGCCAGTGTCGGCTGGTAGCCCACGGCGGAAGGAATACGGCCGAGCAGCGCCGACACTTCCGAGCCCGCCTGCGTGAAGCGGAAGATGTTGTCGACGAAGAACAGCACGTCCTGGCCCTGGTCGCGGAAATATTCGGCGACGGTGAGGCCGGTCAGGCCGACGCGGGCGCGGGCGCCCGGCGGTTCGTTCATCTGGCCGTACACCAGGGCAGCCTTCGAACCCTGGCCGCCGCCCTTCTTGTTGACGCCCGATTCGATGAACTCGTGATAGAGGTCGTTGCCTTCGCGGGTGCGCTCGCCGACGCCGGCGAACACCGAGAAGCCGCCGTGCGCCTTGGCGACGTTGTTGATCAGTTCCTGGATCAGCACGGTCTTGCCGACGCCGGCGCCGCCGAACAGGCCGATCTTGCCGCCGCGGGCATAAGGCGCGAGGAGGTCGAGAACCTTGATGCCGGTAACCAGGATCTGCGCTTCCGTCGACTGGTCGACATAGGCCGGAGCCGGCTGGTGGATGGCGCGCATTTCCACGCCGTCGACCGGGCCTTCCTCATCGACCGGCTCGCCGATGACGTTGATGATGCGGCCGAGCATGCCCGGGCCGACCGGAACCGAAATCGGCGCGCCGGTGTCGTAGACGTCCTGACCGCGGACCAGGCCTTCGGTCGAGTCCATGGCGATGCAGCGCACGGTGTTCTCGCCGAGATGCTGGGCGACTTCGAGCACCAGGCGGTTGCCGACATTGTCGGTTTCCAGCGCGTTCAAGATGGCCGGCAGATGATCTTCGAACTGCACGTCGACGACGGCGCCGATGACCTGGCGGACCTTGCCGGCGGCACCGACGCGCTTGGCCGCGGTGGTTGCCGCCTTGGCGGGAGCCGCTGCCTTGGCCGGAGCGGCCGCCTTCTTCGCCGGAGCGGCCTTGGCGGCTGCTGCCGCTTCCTTGGGGGCCGGTGCCGCCTTGGCGGTCTTCGGGGTAGCTGCTTTCGCCATCGTCTTTGCCCTTTTCGTCTATCCGTTGTTCACGCCGCTCGTCGGGGTGCGATCCCCGCGCGGCGCCTAGAGCGCCTCGGCGCCCGAAATGATTTCGATCAGTTCCTTGGTGATCTGCGCCTGCCGCTGGCGGTTGTAGGTGATCGACAGCCTGTTGATCATGTCGCCGGCGTTGCGCGTCGCATTGTCCATCGCGCTCATCTTGGCGCCCATCTCGCCGGCCGCGTTTTCCAGCAGCGCGCGGAAGATCTGCACCGCGATGTTGCGCGGGATGAGGTCGGAGAGGATCTCGCCCGGCTCCGGCTCGTATTCGTAGACGGCGCCGCCGCCATTGCCGGTGTCGGAAGCGGCCGAAGCCTGCGCCGCCGGGATGATCTGCTGCGCCGTCGGGATCTGGCTGATCACCGACTTGAACTGCGAATAGAACAGCGTGCAGATGTCGAAGCCGCCCTCGTTGAAGAGGTGGATGACCTTGCGCGCGATCGCATCGGCATTGGCGAAGCCGAGCGTCTTGACCTCGCGCAGGTCGACGCGCTCGAGGATCAGCGAGGCGTAGTCGCGGCGCAGGATGTCAAAACCCTTCTTGCCGACGCAGATGATCTTGACCTGCTTGCCGTCGGCGAGCAGCCGCCGGATGTGGTCGCGGGCAAGGCGCGCGATCTGCGAATTGAAGCCGCCGCACAGGCCGCGTTCGGCGGTGCAGACGATGAGCAGATGCACGTCGTCCCTGCCGGTACCGGTCATCAGCGCCGGGGCATCGCCACCGCCGCCGATCGCCTGGGTGATGTTGGCCAGAACCGCGCCCATGCGCTCGGAATAAGGACGCGCCGCTTCCGCCGCTTCCTGCGCGCGACGCAGCTTCGCCGCGGCGACCATCTGCATCGCCTTGGTGATCTTCTGCGTCGCCTTGACCGAGGCGATACGGTTACGAAGGTCTTTTAATGAAGGCATGCTTCAAACCTGATCCCGTGCGTCCGGCTTCTTGTTAGGCGAAGGTCTTGGCGAAAGCGTCAATCTCGGCCTTGAGCTTGGCGCGCAGATCGTCCGACAGCGCCTTCTCCTTGCGGATGCCGTCGAGCACGTCCTTGCCGGCCGAGCGCATGTGGCTGAGCAGGCCATGCTCGAACTTGCCGACCTGGTTGAGCGGCAGCTTGTCGAGGTAGCCGTTGACGCCGGCGAAGATCACCGCGACCTGCTCTTCGGTCTTGAGCGGCGAGAACTGCGGCTGCTTGAGCAGCTCCGTCAGGCGCGAACCGCGATTGAGCAGACGCTGCGTGGCGGCGTCGAGGTCCGAGCCGAACTGCGCGAAGGCCGCCATCTCGCGGTACTGCGCGAGCTCGCCCTTGATCGAGCCTGCGACCTGCTTCATCGCCTTGATCTGCGCCGAGGAGCCGACGCGCGACACCGACAGACCGACGTTGACCGCCGGGCGGATGCCCTGGAAGAACAGGTTGGTTTCGAGGAAGATCTGGCCGTCGGTGATCGAGATCACGTTGGTCGGGATGTAGGCCGACACGTCGTTGGCCTGCGTCTCGATGATCGGCAGCGCGGTCAGCGAACCACTACCGTTGTCGTCGTTGAGCTTGGCGGCGCGCTCGAGCAGGCGCGAGTGCAGATAGAAGACGTCGCCCGGATAGGCTTCGCGGCCCGGCGGGCGGCGCAGCAGGAGCGACATCTGGCGATAGGCGACGGCCTGCTTCGACAGATCGTCATAGCTGATCAGCGCATGCATGCCGCTGTCGCGGAAGTATTCGCCCATGGTGCACGCCGTGAACGGCGCCAGGAACTGCATCGGCGCCGGGTCGGACGCGGTGGCGGCGACGATGATCGAATACTCGAGCGCGCCGCGCTCTTCCAGCACTTTCACGAACTGCGCCACGGTCGAACGCTTCTGGCCGACGGCGACGTACACGCAGTAGAGCTTCTCCTTCTCGGGACCGTTGTCGTGCACCGATTTCTGGTTCAGCATCGTGTCGAGGATGATGGCGGTCTTGCCAGTCTGGCGGTCGCCAATGACCAGCTCGCGCTGGCCGCGGCCGACCGGGATCAGCGCGTCGATGGCCTTGAGGCCGGTCGACATCGGCTCGTTCACCGACTTGCGCGGAATGATGCCGGGCGCCTTCACGTCGACGCGCTTGCGTTCGGTGGCCTTGATCGGACCCTTGCCGTCGATCGGGTTGCCGAGCGCGTCGACGACACGGCCGAGCAGGCCCATGCCGACAGGCGCGTCCACGATGGCGCCGGTGCGCTTGACGGTGTCGCCTTCCTTGATGTCGCGGTCGTTGCCGAAGATGACGACGCCGACATTGTCGGCTTCGAGATTGAGCGCCATGCCGCGGATGCCGCCGGGGAACTCGACCATTTCGCCGGCCTGGACATTGTCGAGGCCGTAGACGCGGGCGATGCCGTCACCGACGGACAGAACCTGCCCGACTTCGGAGACCTCGGCCTCCTTGCCGAAATTCTTGATCTGGTCTTTCAGAATTGCGGAAATTTCCGCGGCGCGGATGTCCATCAGCCGACCTCTTTCAGTGCAAGCTTGAGCGAATTGAGTTTGGTTTTGAGCGACGTATCGATCTGGCGCGAGCCCATCTTGACGATCAGCCCGCCGAGCAGCGACGGATCGACGGTCATGGCGATGGCCACGTCCTTGCCGGCGATGCCCTTCAGCGCCGCCTTGAGCTCGGTCTGCTGCGCGCCCGTCAGCGCATGCGCCGAGGTGACCTCGGCGGACGCCTCGCCGCGATGCTCGGCGGCGATCCGGCGGAACGCCTTGATCATGCCGGGCACCGCGAACAGGCGGCGGTTCCTGGCGACGACGCGCAGGAAATTGCCGACCAGGCCGGTGATCCCGGCTTTGTCGGCGATGGCCGCGATGGCCCTGGCCTGGTCCTCGCTGGAAAACACCGGGCTGTTGATCAGCCGGGAGAGGTCGCCGCTGTCGTTGAGCATCGCCTCGAAGCTGGCGAGGTCGGCTTCGACCTTGGCGACCGAATTGTCCTGCAGTGCGAGCTCGAACAGCGAGCCTGCATAGCGTTCTGCGACAGCTGAGATTGGCGATGACGATTGGGCCACGGACCGTCTTTTCTCTTGTCTGACAGGCCGCAGATTGTTGGCGCGAGCGAAAACTCTGGCTAAATCTTTGACCTTACTGCATTTTTCCAAGCACGGAGGCGCGGCTTCCGCTATCCCCGGTCGAAAGTCGATTGCCGTCTAGCACAGGCTTTTTAAGACCGCAATGCATCGTCCGGCATGCTTTTCAGGCACTTTTGTCGCATCAGGCGGCGAAGGCCAACCCTAAGCGTGTGATTAGTCGCGAATTCACGGCACGAAGCCGAAGGCAAAGGCCAGCGGCAGCGCCGCCAGCGCCAATTCAACCACGATGGAAGCCCAGTTGAAAGGGGTGTTGGCGCCGTCCGACATCATCGACAAGAGCCGGCCGAAGGCGGTGAACAACCAGGAGAAGCCGAGCGCCATGTAGAGCAGCGGCTGCGCGAGAAGAATGCAGCACAGGCTGACGCCGAGATAGAAGCCCGACATGCGGCCGCGTCCCTCGGCGATCGCCGCCGCTTTCTCGGGCCTGGGCTGCAGGCGCAGCACGCGAAACGCAAGCCCCGGCGCCAGGAAGAGGAAAAGGCCGAGAGCGAGCGTGACGATGGCGCTCGACCACGCGAGCCACTCGCCCTGACTCGCCGGCCACGGAAACGCGAACTCCATATAATCCCCCTCGTATTTCTTGTTTTGAAATACCGGCATTCTAGCGAGGGAAAATCAACGCGCCAGAGGACGCGGACACATTGGTATCGCGCATCAGGACAGCGCGAAATCGACCGCGGCTTCGGCGTGGATGCGGGTGGTGTCGAACACCGGAATGTCGAAATCGCCCTGGCCGATCAGCATGGTGACCTCGGTACAGCCCATGATGACTCCGTCCACCCGGTCGGTGCGCCGCATACGGCCGACCTCATCGAGATAGGCGGATTTCGATTCGGGTTTGACGATGCCCTGGCAGAGCTCGTCATAGATCACCTTGTGCACCATGTCGCGGCCCGCTTGGTCGGGCACGATCGGTTGCAGGCCGTATTTGTCCGCAAGCCGCCCCTTGTAGAAATTCTGCTCCATTGTGAAGCGGGTCGCGAGCAGCGCCGGCCGCTTCACGCCCGCATCGACGACCGCATGCGCCGTGGCGTCGGCGATGTGGATGAGCGGGATCGACACCTCCGCCTGCACCGCGTCGGCCAGCTTGTGCATGGTGTTGGTGCAGATCACCAGGCCCTCGGCGCCGGCTACCTCCAGCTTGCGCGCGGCCTCGACCAGAAGAGCGCCGGCGCCTTCCCAATCACCCGCATGCTGCCGCTCAGCGATCTCGGCGAAATCGAACGACCACAGCGAGAGCTTGGCCGAATGCAGCCCGCCCAGCCGCTCGCGCACGATCTCGTTGAGCAGGCGGTAATAGATCGCCGTCGATTCCCAGCTCATGCCGCCGATGAGGCCAAGGGTTTTCATCACGGGCACTCCGTTGGGACTGTGGCTTTATAGGAAGCTCTGCGGGTCGATGTCGACCTGCACCCGCACCGAGCCCCGCAGCTTCGGTCCCTCGGCCAGCATGGCGCGGATGAAGCCTTGCATGTCGGCGCGCCGCTCGCCCTGGATCAGCAGGCGGAAGCGGTGACGGCCGCCGAGCAGCGACAGCGGCGCTTCGGCCGGGCCGAGCACGAAGAGATCGGAGGCCGTCGGCGCCGAGCGTCTCAATGCCCTTGCATGACTTTCCGCCTCGCCTCTTGTCGCCGCGCTGACGATGATGCCGGCGAGCCGGCCGAAGGGCGGCAGCGCCGCGCGTTCGCGCTCGGCGATCTCGCGCTCGTAAAAGGCTTCCGAATCGCCGGAGACGATCGCCCGCATCACCGGATGGTCCGGCTGGTAGGTTTGCAAGAGGCCGAGGCTCTTCTTGCCGGTGCGACCGGCGCGGCCCGTCACCTGGCTGAGCAGTTGGAAGGTTCGTTCGGCGGCGCGCGGATCGCCATTGGCCAATCCCAGATCCGCGTCGACCACGCCGACCAGCGTCATGCCCGGGAAGTTGTGTCCCTTGGCGACGAGTTGCGTGCCGATGACGATGTCGGCCTCGCCATTGGCGACGGCCTCGAGTTCGAGCCGCAGCCGGCGCACGCCGCCCAGAAGGTCGGATGACAGCACGATGGTGCGCGCATCCGGAAAATGGCCGACGACTTCTTCGGCGATGCGTTCGACACCCGGCCCGCAGGCGACGAGATGATCCAGCGTGCCGCATTCCGGGCAGGCCTCCGGCCGCCGCTCGTTGTGGCCGCAGTGATGGCAGACGAGTTGGCCGCGAAACCGGTGCTCGACCAGCCATGCCGAGCAGACCGGACAGCCGAAGCGGTGGCCGCAGACGCGGCAGAGCGTCAGCGGCGCGTAGCCGCGCCGGTTGAGGAAGAGCAGCGACTGCTCCTTCCTCTCCAGCGTGCGCCGCATCTGCTCCACCAGGACAGGCGACAGGAAGCCGCCGCGCGCCGGCGGCGAACGCCGCATGTCGATCGACTTCAGGTCGGGAAGTGCTGCTTCCGCGAAACGCGACGACAGCACGACCCGGTCATAGCGGCCCTGGCTGGCGTTGACCCGGCTTTCCACCGACGGCGTCGCCGAGGCAAGCACGACCGGAAAGCCGCCTATATGGCCGCGCACCACCGCCATGTCTCTGGCATTATAGAAGACGCGGTCTTCCTGCTTGTAAGCAGGATCATGCTCCTCATCGACGACGATCAGGCCGAGATCCTCGAACGGCAGGAACAGCGCCGAGCGCGCGCCAGCGACGACGCGCACGCCGCCTTCCGCCACCTGCCGCCAGACGCGCTCGCGCATCCGGGGCGGCAGGTCCGAATGCCACTCCGCTGGTTTGGCGCCGAAGCGATCCTGGAAGCGCTCGAGGAAGGCATGTGTGAGGGCGATTTCCGGCAGCAGGATCAGCACCTGCCCGCCCTTGTCGAGCGCCGCCGCCACGGCTTCAAAATAGACTTCGGTCTTGCCGGATCCGGTGACACCATCGAGCAACGTGACGTTGAAGGCATCGGCCGCGATTGCCGCGCGCAGCTTCTCCGCCGCCGCCTTCTGGTCCGGCATCAATTCCGGCACGGCATGACCGGGATCGGGCGCGGCCACCACCGGGCGCGGCGGAATCATCACCGTCTCGAACACGCCCTGCGCCCTTAAGCCGCCGATGACGGTCGAGGACACTCCCGCCGCATGCGCCAGCCCCGAACGCGTCCAGGCCAGCCCGCCTTCGGCCGTCTCCAGCACGCGGCGCCGCGCATCCGTCAACCGGTCCGGTTCGGCCAGCGTGCGCTGCAAGCCTTCGATCCACGGCTCCGGATCGAAAGCTTCGGGAGCTCGCAGGAGCATCCGCGCCACCATGCCCGGGGCCGACAGCGTGTATTGCGCGATCCAGTCGACGAAGCGGCGCATGGCGCGGTCGATCGGCGGGCAATCGAAGACCTGTTCGATCGACCGCAGTTTCTTCGCGTCGACCGTCTCGACCGTGCCGTCCCAGACGATGCCCGCGACCTGGCGCGGCCCGAGCGGCACGCGCACGATCGAGCCCGGCACCACGCGCATGCCGGGCGGCACGGCATAGGTGTAGGGCCGTTCGGCGGGCATCGGCACCAGCACCGGCGCGGCCGCGACAAAGGGCGAATCTTCGATCATCAGGCGTGACCTTGCCCTGACTTTGGTCTAGATCAAAGAGGACCCCCGCTTGTGCCTGGTGTTCGCCAGGCGATCCCCAAGGAGACAGCCATGAAGTTTTTCGTCGACACCGCTGACATCAAGGAAATTAAGGAGCTGCACGATCTGGGGCTGGTCGACGGCGTCACCACCAACCCGTCGCTGATCCTGAAATCGGGCGGCAAGATTTCCGAAGTCACCAAGCAGATCTGCGACATCGTCGACGGCCCGGTCTCGGCCGAGGTCGTCGCCACCGAATACAAGGACATGATGGCCGAGGCCAAGATCCTGGCCAAGATCGCGCCGAACGTGACCATCAAGGTGCCGCTGACGCTGGACGGCCTGAAGGCCTGCAAGACCATCCGCACCGAGATGAACCGCATGGTCAACGTCACGCTCTGCTTCTCGGCCAACCAGGCGCTGCTCGCCGCCAAGGCTGGCGCCTCCTTCATCTCGCCTTTCGTCGGCCGCATCGACGACACCGGCTCGGACGGCATGGAGCTGATCTCGGAAATCCGCACCATCTATGACAATTACGATTTCAAGACCGAGATCCTGACCGCTTCGGTGCGCACGGTGAACCACGTCAAGCAGGCGGCGCTGATCGGCGCCGACGTCATCACCGCGCCGCCGGCGACGCTGAAGGCGCTGGTCAATCATCCGCTGACCGATAAGGGCCTTGCCGCCTTCCTCGCCGACTGGGCCAAGACCGGCCAGAAGATCGGCTGAGACAGAATCTCTCATCAGAAACGAAAAAGGCCGGGCAACGGGGCCGGGCAACCGGCCTTTTCTTTTATCGATTGAATAGGGTGGCGCTCAGAGACCGCTTCGAAACTCGCTCCTGCGAGTCATATGAAGGTGCTTTTCGAGAACCGGAGCGCAGCTTACTTCAGTACGTGAGCACCGGAAGCGCAGAAAACGCCTTCAGATGGCCGCGGGAGTGGAGTTTCCAAGCGGTCTCAGGCTTTTTTGCCGTGCTTGACCAAGTCCTGGGCAATTGCCAGCCGCAAAAGATCCGCGAGTTCACGCGCGGCGCGGTTCTCGGCATCGATCTGCGCGCGGTAGGCCGCGTATTCCTGCAGCGGCCGGTCGAAGGACGACGGGATCGAGCGCTTGCCGACGGCAACCACCGTGCCGGCGGTATCCCGCAGCACATAGTTGGCGGTCAGCGTCACCGTGCCCGCCGTCGGCTCGTCTTCCTCGGTCTGCACCTGGACGATGGCCGCTGATTCGACCAGCTCTGTAACGCCGAGGTCGAGCGTATAGGCGGGTGAGGCCGGCTCGCCCGAGCCTTGCCCGAAGGCGAAGATCAGATTGTTGCGCACCTGCTGCGCGTAACGGGTGCTGACCGGCTTGATCGCGATCGAGGCCAGTTCGGCCGAGGGGCTGAGCTGCGACCCGGCGGACAACGGCTGGCTGGAATAGAGCGGCCTGACCGTGCAGGCCGAGACCAGCGCCAGCGCCGCGACCATGCCGCAAACCGCCAAGCGGCCGCGCAGGCGGGCCGCTTCTGACTTCATCGGATCAGGCAACGACATTGACGATCCTCTGCGGCACGATGATCACCTTGCGCGGGGCCTTACCTTCGAGTGCTTTTTGCACGAAGTCGAGAGCCAGCACTGCTTTTTCGACGGCACCTTGATCCGCGTCGCGGGCAATTGTCAAATCGCCGCGCTTCTTGCCGTTGACCTGCACCGGCAGCACGATCTCGTTGTCGACGACCAGCGCCGGATCGTAGACCGGCCAGGGCCGTTCGGCGACCATATCGGTGCCGCCCAGCGCCTGCCAGCATTCCTCCGCCAGATGCGGCATCACCGGAGCGATGATGTGCACCAGGATCTCCACTGCCTCGCGGCAGGCGCCTTTCAGCGTCGCGTCGGCCTTGCCTTCGGCGACGTCGTTGAGCGGCGTCGCCAGCGCGTTGGCGAGCTCATAGATGCGGGCGATCGCGCGGTTGAAGCCAAGCTTCTCGATGTCCTCGCCGACCGCCTTCAGGATCTTGTGCGCGGCCTTCGACACCGCGCCCGCTTCGCCATCCTTGGCCGTCGCCGGCTTGACGCCGGGAAGCTGCTCGGACGCGATCTGCACCAGGCGCCAGACGCGCTGCACGAAGCGGTGCGCGCCGGCGGCGCCATCGTCGGTCCATTCGACGTCGCGCTCCGGCGGCGAGTCCGACAGCATGAACCAGCGCGCCGTGTCGGCGCCGTAGCCATCGGTGATCTCTTCCGGGCTCACCGTGTTCTTCTTAGACTTCGACATCTTCTCCAGCGCGCCGATCGTCGCCTCCTCGCCGGTGGCGATCTCGACGGCGCGGCGCTTGCCGTCCAAATCCTCGAGCCTGACCTCGCCCGGCGACAGCCAGCGTCCATTGTTGGACGGGCCGCCGACACGATAGGTCTCGTGCACCACCATGCCTTGCGTGAACAGGCCCTTGAACGGTTCGGCGAGGTTCAGGTGGCCGGTCTCGCGCATGGCGCGGGTAAAGAAGCGCGAATAGAGCAGATGCAGGATCGCGTGCTCGATGCCGCCGATATACTGGTCGACGGCCAGCCATTCGTCGGCCGCTTTCGGCTCGGTCGGCTCATTGGCCCAGGGCGCGGTGAAGCGCGCGAAATACCAGGACGAATCGACGAAGGTGTCCATCGTGTCGGTCTCGCGCCGCGCATCGCGGCCGCATTGCGGGCACTTCACATGCCGCCAGGTCGGATGCCGGTCGAGCGGATTGCCCGGACGGTCGAACTCGATGTCGTCGGGCAGCTTGACCGGCAGGTCGGCCTTCGGCACCGGCACCACGCCGCAGGCCTCGCAATGGATCATCGGGATCGGGCAGCCCCAGTAGCGCTGGCGCGAAATACCCCAGTCGCGCAGGCGGAAATTCACCTTGCGCTCGGCCATCGGCCGGCCGCCGATGCTTTTCTGCTCCAGCAGCTTCGCCACTTCATCGAAAGCCTTCTCGGGCTTCATGCCGTCGAGGAAGCGCGAATTGATCATCACACCGTCGTCGACATAGGCCTCCTCGATGATCTGGAAAGTCTTTGCGTCGCCGTCTTCCGGCATGACCACCGGGATCACCGGCAGGCCGTATTTGTTGGCGAAGTCGAGGTCGCGCTGGTCGCCCGACGGGCAGCCGAAAATGGCGCCCGTGCCATATTCCATCAGCACGAAATTGGCGACATAGACCGGCAGCGTCCAGCTCTCGTCGAACGGGTGGACGACGCGGATGCCGGTGTCGAAGCCTTTCTTCTCGGCCGTCTCCAGCGCGGCCACCGAGGTGCCCATGTGGCGGACCTCCTCGATGAACTTGGCCAGTTGGACATTATCCTCGGCGGCCTTCTTCGCCAGCGGATGGTCGGCGGCGACCGCCATGAAGGACGCGCCGAAAATGGTATCCGGTCTGGTCGTGTAGACTTCCAGCTCATGCGCATCGCCAACAGGTGCCGCGAGTGGCCAGCGAATCAGCAGCCCTTCCGAGCGGCCGATCCAGTTGTGCTGCATCAGCTTGACCTTTTCCGGCCACTCTTCGAGCAGGTTGAGCGAGTCCAGCAGGTCCTGCGCGAAGTCGGTGATCTTGAAGAACCACTGCGTCAGCTCGCGCTGCTCGACGAGCGCGCCCGAGCGCCAGCCGCGGCCGTCGATGACCTGCTCGTTGGCGAGCACGGTCATGTCCTCCGGGTCCCAGTTGACCTTGGAGGATTTGCGCGTCACCAGCCCCTTCTCGACGAAGTCGAGGAACAGCATCTGCTGGCGGTGGTAGTAATCGACGTCGCAGGTCGCGAACTCGCGCGCCCAGTCGAGCGACAGGCCCATCATCTTGAGCTGCTCGCGCATCACCGCGATGTTTTCGTAGGTCCAGTCCTTGGGATGGACCTTGTTCTGCATGGCGGCGTTCTCGGCCGGCATGCCGAAGGCGTCCCAGCCCATCGGATGCAGCACGTTGAAGCCCTTGGCGCGCTTGTAGCGCGCCACCACGTCGCCCATCGTGTAGTTGCGGGTGTGGCCGATATGGATCTTGCCCGACGGATAGGGGAACATCTCGAGCACGTAGTATTTCGGCTTCGGGTCCTCGTTCCTGGCCTCGAACAGCTTCTTTTCGGCCCAGGCCTTCTGCCATTTGGGCTCTGACGTGCGCGGATTGTAACGTTCGGTTGCCATCGGATGTTTTTCACTTAAAAGCAGGTGCGCAGTGCCGGCCTAGGCGTGTTGATATCAGGTCAGGCCGAGCCGAAAATGGCGGCTTCCGAGAACCGGAGCGGAGCGTACTTAAGGTACGTGAGCACCGGAAGCGCAGGAAACCGGCATTTGCAGGCCGGCATCACCTGAATATCGACACGCCTAGGCCGGCAGCCGAGACTATGTCGTCGCGGTGTTCACCATGGATTGCCGGACCCGTCAACTGCGGCAGGCCGGCGTGGGCATGAAAACATAGGCAGGATATAGGCATGACGAGCGCCGTTGAGCAGCTTCACGCGGTCGAGGCGAAGATCGCGAGCGCCGAGCGCGAGGCGAAGCGCGGGCCCGGCGCCGTCACGCTGGTGGCGGTGTCGAAGACCTTCGCGGCCGAGGATATCCGCCCCGTCATCGAGGCCGGCCAGCGCGTCTTCGGCGAGAACCGCGTGCAGGAAGCGCAGGGCAAATGGCCGGCGCTGAGAGAGGCGTTTCCCGATCTGGAGCTTCACCTGATCGGCCCGCTGCAGTCCAACAAGGCGAAGGAAGCGGTGGCGCTGTTCGATGTCATCGAGACCGTCGACCGCGAGAAGATCGCCGCCGAGCTTGCCAAGGAGATGACCCGGCAAGGCCGGACACTGAAACTCTACGTCCAGGTCAACACCGGCTCCGAGCCGCAGAAGGCCGGCATCGAGCCGCGCGAGGCGGTCGCCTTCGTCAAACGCTGCCGCGACGTGCACGGCCTCGCCATCGAAGGCCTGATGTGCATCCCGCCGGCCGATGAGAATCCCGGCCCGCATTTCGCGCTGCTGGAAAAGCTCGCCCGCGAGGCCGGTGTCGGAAAGCTCTCGATGGGCATGTCGGGCGACTACGAGACCGCGATCGCCTTCGGCGCGACCAGCGTCAGGGTGGGCTCAGCGATCTTTGGCAGCCGCACCTAGGCACGGCTGCGCTGTCACGATCTCGTTATCGGGCGGCCAACCGAACGATAATGCTAGCGCCAGCGCTTGAAACGAAACGGTCCGTTCCTATTTCCCCAGGTGTCATCCAACACTTCTCCGGGGAATCCCACTATGCGCTATAACCAGCTTGGCAACACCGGCCTGTTCGTTTCCGAACTCTGCCTCGGTACCATGACCTTCGGCGCCGCCGGCCAAAATGCCCAATGGGGCCTGATCGCCAGCCTCGACCAGACGGGCGTCAACGAGATCGTCGGCCGCTCGATCGCCGCCGGCGTCAATTTCTTCGACACGGCGGATGTCTATTCGGTCGGCCAGTCCGAGCAGTTGCTGGGACAGTCGCTCAAGGATCTCGGCGTAAAACGTTCGGACGTGATCATCGCCACCAAGGTGCATGGCACCATGGGCAACGGACCGAACGAACGCGGCTCCTCGCGCGGCCACATCATGGATTCGGTCGACGGCAGCCTGGAGCGGCTGCAGACCGACCATATCGATCTCTACCAGCTGCACGGCACCGACACGGTGACGCCGATCGACGAGACGCTGCGGGCGCTCGACGATCTCGTCGCCAGCGGCAAGGTGCGCTATGTCGGCGTCTCCAACTGGCAGGCCTGGCGCATCGCCAAGGCTCTGGGCATTGCCGATCGCAAGGGCTTTGCCCGCTTCGAGACCATCCAGTCCTATTACTCGATCGCCGGCCGCGATCTCGAACGCGAGATCGTGCCGCTGATCAATGAAGAGAAGCTCGGCCTGATGGTCTGGTCGCCGATGGCCGGCGGGCTGCTCTCCGGCAAATACGGTCCGGGCGCGCCAGGCAATGGCGAGGGTCGCCGCGCTTCTTTCAACTTCCCGCCGGTCAACGAGGATCGCGCCTGGGCGGCTGTCGCCGTCATGCGCGAGGTTGCGAAGAAGTACGACGTCAGCGTCGCCACGGTGGCGCTGGGCTATGTGCTGGCCAAGCCTTTCGTCATGAGCGTCATCATCGGCGCCAGCCGCTTGGACCAGCTCGAGCAGAACCTCGCCGCGACCGGTTTGAAGCTCGACGCCGACGACCTTGCCAGGCTCGATGAGGTGAGCGCCCTGCCCGCCGAATATCCCGGCTGGATGCTGGAGCGGCAAGGCGCCGGCCGGCGTCCGGCGCCCTTCGTGCCGAAAGCGTAGTTCGCCTTCGAGACAAGCTGACCTTTCGGGAGCCGCGTGTCCTTGGACGCGCGGCTTTTCTGTTCACAGACGAACCGTCTCCGCCAGGAAGTCGAGAAAGGCCCGCACCCGTGCCGGCAGATGCTTGCCCTGGCCGACATAGACGGCGTGCGTCGGTTCCTCGTCGCCCGGATTGAACGCTTCCAGCAGCTGCACGAGCCGCCCAGCGGCGATGTCTGGCTCGACGTGCCAGCGCGCCAGCCGCGCAATGCCCGCGCCGGCCAGCGTCGTCAGCCGCATCGCTTCGCCGTCGCTGACCGTGGAATTGCCGACGATCGGAACCATCAGCGGCGCGCCTTTCGCATCCACGAATGGCAGGCCGTCGATGTGCCGCACGAAGCCGAAGGCGAGCAGATTGTGACCGCTCAAGTCGGCCGGCGTTCGCGGTGTGCCGCGCGCTTCGAGATAGGCGGGCGCCGCGACCACCACCATCCGGCTCTGGCCGAGCTTGCGCGCCACCAGCCGTGATTCGCGCAGCGGCCCGGCGCGGATCGCAACGTCGGCGCGCTCCTCCATCAGGTCGATGACGCTGTCGGTCAGCACCGCCTCGACGGAGATTTCCGGATAGCGTTCGAGGAAGCGCGGCAACAGCGGCATCAGCCGGTGCTGGCCGAACGGCACATAGCAATTGACCCTGAGCCTGCCGCGCGGCGCCGCGCCCGCCGCGGCCTCGCGCTCGGCCGCGTCGAGATCGGCGAGGATGCGCATGCCGCTGTCGTAAAAAGCGGTTCCTTCCGGCGTCAGCTGCAGCCGGCGTGTCGAGCGGCTGATCAGCCGGGCGCCAAGGCGGGCCTCCAGCCGCGCTATCAGCTTACTTATCGCCGACGGCGTCATGCGCAGCGCCCGCGCCGCAGCGGAAAAGCTGCCCGCCTCGACGACGCGGACGAACACTTCGACCTCGCCGGAACGGTTGATCTCGGGTCTTCCCATTCGTGAATCTATTTCACAGAAAATATGCCCGATGCAACACTGGTTCACAGCTCGGCGGATCACGATCTTCCCGGTTCGGGGCGCGGAGACTGGGCGTCCCTTTCCTGATCAACGGGACCGCAGCCATGCCTCTTGCTCTTTATGCCCTCACTGCCGGCGCCTTCGGCATCGGCGTCACCGAATTCGTCATCATGGGCCTGCTGCTCGATGTCAGCGCCGATCTCGGCGTCTCGATCTCGGCGGCGGGCCTGCTCATTTCCGGCTATGCGCTGGGCGTCGTCGTCGGCGCGCCGCTGCTTGGCGCTTTGACCGGCCGCCTGCCGCGCAAGACCTTGCTGCTTGCACTGATGGTGGTCTTCACCATCGGCAACCTCGCCTGTGCGCTGGCGCCCGACTACTGGACGCTGATGGCCGCGCGCGTGCTCACCGCTTTCGCCCATGCCTCCTTCTTCGGTGTCGGCTCGGTCGTTGCCACCGGCCTGGTCGCGCCCAACAGGAAGGCTTCGGCCATCGCGCTGATGTTCACCGGCCTCACCGTCGCCAACATCCTCGGCGTGCCTTTCGGCACCTGGCTCGGCCAGGCCTATGGCTGGCGCTCGACCTTCCTCGCCGTCACGCTGGTCGGCGTCATCGCCTTTGCCGTCATAGCGCTGCTGGTGCCGCGCGGCGAGCCAGCCGCGCCCGACAAAGAGGAGGGCTCCGAAGGCACGCTCGCCGTGCTCGGCCGCCGGCCGGTGCTGCTCGGCCTGTTGACCACGGTGCTGAGCTGGGTCGGCGTGTTTGCCGCCTTCACCTATCTGGCGCCGATCCTGACCCGTGTCAGCGGCTTTTCCGAAGCATCGGTGTCGCCGATCCTGCTGGTCTTCGGCGGCGGGTTGGTCGCCGGCAATTTGCTAGGCGGGCGCCTCGCCGACCGGCATTTGGTGCCGACGGTCATCGGCACGCTGGTCGCGCTCTCGGCTGTGTTGTTCGTCATGACCGCCGCGATCCACCAGCCGATCGCGGCGATCGTCGCCGTCGGCCTGCTCGGCGCCGCCGCCTTCGCCACCGTCGCGCCGCTGCAGATGTGGGTGCTGGAAAAGGCCAGGGGCGCCGGCCAGGGGCTGGCGTCCTCCTTCAACATCGCCGCCTTTAATCTCGGCAATGCCATCGGCGCCTGGCTCGGTGGTTTCGTCATCGACCACGGTCCCGGCCTCGGCGCCGTCCCGCTCGTTGCCGCCCTCGTGCCGCTCGCCGCGCTCGGCGTGGTGATCATGGCGCTGCGCCTCGAACGCGGCCGGACAATTGGCGCGCCAATATCGGCCCGGTGCTGAGCGCCTATCCCTTCGACATCCAATCAGGAGAAGAAAGATGGACTATCGACCTCTTGGTGCCTCCGGCCTGAAAGTGCCGACGCTTTCCTTCGGCGCTGGAACCTTCGGCGGTTCCGGCCCGCTCTTCGGCCATTGGGGCAACAGCGATGCGCGGGAAGCGCGCCGCCTCATCGACATCTGCCTGGAGGCGGGCGTCAATCTCTTCGATACCGCCGATGTCTATTCGAACGGCGCCTCGGAGGAGGTGCTGGGCGAGGCGATCAAGGACCGCCGCGACGCGGTGCTGATCTCGACCAAGACGTCCCTGCCGATGGGCGACGGCCCGGCCGACTGGGGCTCGTCCCGTTCGCGGCTGATCCGCTCGGTCGACGCGGCACTGAAGCGCCTCGGCACCGACTATATCGACCTGCTTCAGCTTCACGCCTTCGACGCCTCGACGCCGATCGAGGAAGTGCTGTCGACGCTGGACGACCTCGTGCGCTCGGGCAAGCTGCGCTATGTCGGCGTCTCCAATTTCTCCGGCTGGCAGGTGATGAAGTCGCTCGGCCTCGCCGAAAAGCACGGCTACCCACGCTATGTCGCGCATCAGGTCTATTACTCGCTGGTCGGCCGCGACTATGAGTGGGAGCTGATGCCGCTCGGCCTCGACCAGGGCGTCGGCGCGCTGGTTTGGAGCCCGCTCGGCTGGGGCCGGCTGACCGGCAAGATCCGCCGCGGCCAGCCGCTGCCGGAAAAGAGCCGTCTGCACGACACCGCCGATTTCGGCCCGCCGGTCGGGGACGAGCTTCTTTTCAAGGTGGTCGACGTGCTGGAAACGGTCGCCGCCGAGACCGGCAAGACCGTGCCGCAGGTCGCCATCAACTGGCTGTTGCGGCGGCCGACCGTGTCATCGGTGATCATCGGCGCGCGCAACGAGGAACAGCTGCGCCAGAATCTCGGCGCCGTGGGCTGGACGTTGGCGCCGGAGCAGGTCAAGGCGCTGGACGAAGCGAGCGCGGTGACGGCCCCCTATCCCTACTTTCCATACCGGCGCCAGGAAGGTTTTGCCCGGCTGAACCCGCCAGCGGTGTGAGCGTCGGCGTTGACACTGCCGATCTCCCCCCTTGCGGGGGAGATGGCCGGCAGGCCAGAGGGGGGTGCGAAGGAACTCGACGTTGACCAGAACCGCAAACTACGGGCGGCTTCATGAACAAACTGCTGAGATGTTGGCGGGACAGCACCCCTCTCTGCCCTGCCGGGCATCTCCCCCGCAAGAGCGGAGATCAGCTGTGCCGCCGCTCAGTGCACCACGAACTCCCCATCGACCTTCCGCCACTCATTCGGCGCGATCAGCTTGTGATGCGTGTAGGTCACCGAATGCAGCGGACCGTCGAGCTTCGTCTTCCAGAACTCGATGAAGCGGATCAGCACCGGAAACTTCGGCGCGATGTCGTAGTCCTGCCAGATGTAGCTTTGCAAGAGATGCGGATGGTCCGGGAAGTGGTAGAGAATCTTGGCCGTGGTCAGCCCATAGCCCCTGAGCATCAGGTCCAGTTCGGAATGGTCGCTCATTGCAGCCCCTAACGGTCGGTCTCCTTCCTCCCAACACGCGATTCTGCGCTCAGTTGCTTAACTGTCTATTGATTTTTTCTGATCGTATCCGGCTTTTCCTTCGCCAAAACAGTTGCTTAGCAGCGACGCGTGGCGAGTGCTGACAGTGTTTCGCGGTTGCCCCTGCGTCATCCCGCCGCGCGAATCCAACGTCTAATATTGCCGTCACGGCGGAACTGTTAATAATGCGCGCGAATTCGTGGCCGCTTCGCCACGACGCCGCCGGCAATCCAAGCCGGCGGAACGGTTTTGGGAGGAAAGCAAGGAAATGTCCGAGGTTCACGTCCACCGCGTCCAGCCGGCGTGGAAAAAGAACGCGTTGATCGACAACGATACCTACCTCAAATGGTATGCCGAAAGCGTGAAGAACCCGGACAAATTCTGGGGTAAGCACGGCAAGCGCATCGACTGGTTCAAGCCTTTCACCAAGGTCAAGAACACCTCCTTCGACGGCAAGGTTTCGATCAAGTGGTTCGAGGATGGGCTGACCAACGTCTCCTATAACTGCATCGACCGCCACCTGAAGAAACGCGGGAACCAGACCGCCATCATCTGGGAAGGCGACAATCCCTATGACGACAAGAAGATTACCTACAACGAGCTATACGAGCATGTCTGCCGACTCGCCAATGTGATGAAGAAGCACGGCGTCAAGAAGGGCGACCGCGTCACCATCTACATGCCGATGATCCCGGAAGCTGCCTATGCGATGCTGGCCTGCACGCGGATCGGCGCCATTCATTCGATCGTCTTCGGCGGCTTTTCGCCCGACGCGCTGGCCGGTCGCATCGTCGACTGCGAATCGACCTTCGTCATCACAGCCGATGAAGGCCTGCGCGGCGGCAAGGCCATTCCGCTGAAGGAGAACACCGACAAGGCGATCGACATCGCCGCCAGGAACTTCGTCATGGTCAATAAGGTCGTGGTCGTGCGCCGCACCGGTGGCAAGGTTGGCTGGGCTCCGGGTCGCGACTTTTGGTATCACGATGAAATCGCCTCGGTGAAGGCCGAGTGCAAGCCGGAGAAGATGAAGGCCGAAGATCCGCTGTTCATCCTCTACACCTCCGGCTCGACCGGCAAGCCGAAGGGCGTGCTGCACACCACCGCCGGCTATCTCGTCTATGCTTCGATGACGCATCAATATGTCTTCGATTACCATGACGGCGACATCTACTGGTGCACCGCCGATGTCGGCTGGGTCACCGGCCACAGCTATATCGTATATGGCCCTCTCGCCAACGGCGCCACCACGCTGATGTTCGAGGGCGTGCCCAACTATCCGTCGCAGTCGCGCTTCTGGGACGTTGTCGACAAGCACAAGGTAAGCATCTTCTACACCGCGCCGACGGCGCTGCGCGCGCTGATGGGCGCCGGCGACGGCCACGTGACGAAGACCTCGCGCAAATCGCTGCGCGTGCTGGGCTCGGTCGGCGAGCCGATCAATCCGGAAGCCTGGGAGTGGTATTTCAACGTCGTCGGCAACGGCAAGCTGCCGATCGTCGACACCTGGTGGCAGACCGAGACCGGCGGCATTCTGATCACGCCGCTGCCGGGCGCCACCAATCTCAAGGCAGGTTCGGCAACGCGGCCCTTCTTCGGCGTCGAGCCGCAACTGGTCGATGGCGACGGCAAGGTGCTCGAAGGCGCGGCCGACGGCAATCTCTGTATCACCGATTCCTGGCCCGGCATGATGCGCACCGTCTACGGCGATCACGACCGCTTCGTGCAGACCTATTTCTCCACCTACAAGGGCAAGTACTTCACTGGCGACGGCTGCCGCCGCGACGCCGACGGCTATTACTGGATCACCGGCCGCGTCGACGACGTCATCAACGTCTCCGGCCACCGCATGGGCACGGCCGAGGTGGAATCGGCGCTGGTCAGCCATGACAAGGTCTCGGAGGCCGCCGTCGTCGGCTACCCGCATGACATCAAGGGCCAGGGTATCTACTGTTATGTCACGCTGATGGCCGGCACCCAATCGAGCGAGGATTTGCGCAAGGAACTGGTCTCGCATGTCCGCAAGGAGATCGGCGCCATCGCCACGCCCGACAAGATCCAGTTCGCGCCGGGCCTGCCGAAAACCCGCTCGGGCAAGATCATGCGACGCATCCTGCGCAAGATCGCCGAGGACGATTACGGTGCCCTCGGCGACACCTCGACGCTCGCCGATCCGGCCGTCGTCGACGACCTCGTCGCCAACCGGCAGAACAAAAGAGCCTGATGACCGGCGAGCTCGGCACCGTCAGCCAGCTCTGGCGCTACCCGGCGAGCTCGCTCGCCGGTGAGCGGCTCGACGCCATCTCCGTCGCGGAGAAAACCGTCGAGGGCGACCGGCTGTTCGGCCTGGTCGATGCCGACGGCGAGATCGCCCGGCCGGACCGCGAAGCAAGATGGCATAAAGTGCCGCTGATCCGCACACGGCTCAGCGAGGACTGGCAGCTCGAAGTGGCCGTGCCCGGAGGCGGCTGGCTGCCGGCGCCCGATCCTGAAAGCGACGGCGCCGTGTCGGCCTTTCTCGGCTTCGAGGCCTCGATCCGGCCGTTCGGCGCGCAGCACGCGGCGCCCGACTATACCGGCCCACGGACCGAAGCCCGCTACGCCAAGGCGCCGATCCACATGCTCACCACCGCCTCGCTGTCCCGGCTGAAGGCATTGCATCCTGAAGGTACGCCCGATCCGCGCCGCTTCCGCCCCAACATCGTCGTCGACATGGATCCTGTCGAAGGCGGCTTTCCGGAAACGGAATGGATCGGCAGGAAACTCGCGGTCGGCGACCTGCTCTTGACCGTCTCGGAGCCGTGCCGCCGCTGTGGCTTCACCATCATCGCCCAGGACGGTTTCGACAACGATCCCGGCATCCTGCGCAATGTGGTGCGCCACAACGCCCACAATCTCGGCGTCTATTGCACCGTCGACAGGCCGGCGCGGATAGAAATCGGCGCTCTGATGCGGTTTGTCGACTGAAGCGACCCTAGAGCAATTCCAGGAAAAGTGCGTAGCGGTGAAGCTCGGCGACTTGGCCGTCGCCTTCCGTCCGGAATTGCGTAAAATCAAAGTACTTGGCCCCTACGCCACACAGATGTCGGACACCGAGACCTTCTGGAAGAGGTGCGGCGAGGCGACGGCCGAGGATGGGTAGGCAGAGAGCTTGGCCCGGAACTCCGGATGGCTGAAAGCAGCCCTGAAATCGGCCGTCGATTCCCAAACGGCATAATTGAAATAGGTCGGGCTTTCGCCGATGGCACGGTGCAGTTGTGTCGAAATGAAGCCCGGCTGGCGCTTCATGAAATGCGCATCGGCCTCCCACGCCTTCAGAAAGGTCTGTTCGTCGGCCTTGTCGAGGGCAAAGACGTTGACGAGCACTACGGGTGACGCGTCGATGGCGATCTGGCGTTCGATCGGAAAGGCGGGGTCCAGGGGATGCATATGAGGCATGACAAACTCCGTTCGATATGGTTTCATGATGTCATTATGGTACGATGAAGCAAATATGCTCATGTTGACATCTTGATGTCAATACAAATTCATGGTGACAAATAATGCACGGAACGAAACGCACGGACGCTGGCATCGCTTTGAGCGATCTCATTCTCGATCTGTTTCGGCTCAACAACCGCATCATCGTCGCGGGCGACAGGCTCGTCGCCAACCTCGGATTGACGAGCGCTCGTTGGCAGGTGCTCGGCACTATCAAAGCCGCGGAGCGGCCGCAGCCGGTCGCATGGCTGGCGCGGGATATGGGGGCCAATCGGCAGAACGTTCAGCGCATCGTCAACGACCTGGCGCAGGAACAACTAGTCGCCTTCAGGCCCAACCCTCATCACCGGCGAGCCCAGCTTGTGGTGCTGACCGATGCCGGGCAAGAGGCGTTCAACGCCGCAATGCATTTGCAGGCGCCTTGGGTAAACCAACTGTCGCAAGACATCGGCGTCGACGAGATCGAGACCACGCACGCCGTCGTGCGCGCGCTTCGCCGGAAGCTGGAAGGCGACGATAGCCTGCAGGACTAATCCTGCAAAACGGGACCGGCGGGAAGAATTCCGACGGACGCTAGCTGATTACCGGTACAAATCCGCCCGCGTCGGCGGCAGGCCGCTCGGGCCGCGGGCGCGCCTGGTGGCGACGGTCTGGAAAATCTGCGCCGAGCCGCGCTCGAAGGTGATCGAGCAACCCGTCAGATAGAGCAGCCATAGCCGCGCCTTGGCTTCGCCGACCTCGGCGATCGCCTCGTCGAAGCGCGCTTGCAGGCGCTCCGCCCACAGGCGGCAGGTCCGCGCATAATGCTCGCGCAGGTTTTCCACGTCATAGGCGAGGAACCCGTGCGCCTCGAGATTGCCGAGCGTCATGCCGATCGTGTCGACCTCGCCGCCGGGAAAGATGTATTTGATCAGCGCCTTGTATTCCGCGCCCTTGCGCAGCGTCTTCCGGGCGCTGCCCTTGCCGCGCCGGGTGATGGCATGATGCAGATAGATGCCGCCAGGCTTCAGCAGCCGGTGGACGGTCGAGAAATAGGTCGCGTGATTGGCGAGCCCCACCGCCTCGAACATGCCGATCGACGAGATCTTGTCGTAGCTGCCCGTAAGTTCGGTGTAGGATTTTATGTCGATGGTGATCCTGTCCTCCAGGCCCTCGGCACGGATGCGCTCGCGCGCCAGCTTCGTCTGCTCTTCCGACAGTGACACGCCATGGCCGATGGCGCCGTAATGCTTGGCGGCATGGATCAGCATCGCGCCCCAGCCGCAGCCGATATCGAGCAGCCGGTCGCCGGGTTTCAGCCTGAGCTTGCGGCAGATGTGATCGAGCTTGTCTTCCTGCGCCCGATCGATGCCGTTGGCGAAATCGGTGAAGTAGGCGCAGGTGTAGACCATGCGCTCGTCGAGGAAGAGCCGGTAGAATGCGTTCGAGATGTCATAGTGATGCTCGATCGCCTGCTTGTTCGAGCCGCTGATGAACGGATTGTGTCCTGCAAGATCCGTCCGCTTGGTCATCTGCTTTCGCGAAAACAGCACCGCAGGCAGGTCGCGCAGGATCGCCAGCTTTGGCAATGCCTTGAACCTCAACTTGCCTTGCGAAGGTAGAGCGTAGAGATCGAACAGCGAGCCGCCTTCGACGTCGATGGCCTTGGAAATCCACATCTCGACCAGCGTCGCGAAGGTCGGCCGGCGCGCGATCTGCCAGACGATGTCCTGGTCGTTGATGGCGAGCACCGGGCCGCCGGCGGGACCGATCCGCTCGCCGGTCCACAGTCTGACCGCGAAGCCGGGCTTCAGCGTTTCGACGACCGTCCGGATGATGCGTGCAGCCTTGCTGGTGGCGTCCATGCCATCCCCGATGCGCCAGTGCAGACGAACCGATGTTGGCTGTTTGGTTCACTGGCCGCAACGGGATTTTCGCTGCCGGTCTTGCCATTTGCGTGAGGACACCCCATCATCAGGGTGTGTTCAACGAACTGAAAGGAGGTGATCCGATGTCGAGTGATTTCGTTTTCCATAACGTGAGCTCAGCGGATTGCACTTCCGGGAAGCACCCTTCCCGTTAAGGCGCGAGACGCGCGGCAGGTAGCCCGAAGGGGCTGCCGCCAGGAGCCGCGTCATGGACGGAAACACGGAAGGCCGCCGGCTTCGTCAGAAGCGGCGGCCTTTTCCGTTCTGGTCTCGGCTCGATCGACGGCCGCTATCGGGTCACCGTCAGATTGTCGATGTTGCGCACGATGGACTGGAAGGCCTGATCGAGCTCGGCGCCGTTGGCCGCCTGGTAGAAATGCTTGGCATTGCCGGTGTCGGGGCTGGCGCAGGCCTGCAGCGTCGACCTGGCGTTCTTCTCCGTGAGCGCGAAGCCGATGGTGAAGATCTCGATGCCCTGGTCCCGCATCGCCGCGCAAAGCGTCGTTGCCGCGGTTCGCGTCTCGACCTTGCCGGCTTCGTTATAGACCTGATCCGGGCTGTCGGCGTCGAAATAGGACAGATTGAATTCGCCGTCGGTCATCAGGATCACATATTTCGCGACCTTCTTCGGATCCATTTTGGCCGGACGCTCCGAGGCCTTCATGATGCTGCCCCAGTTTTCCGAAAGCATGTACCAGGCCCATTGCACGCCGATATGGCCGGCGGTGCCGCCGGAAGCGTCGAGGTCCTTGATGACATTGTTCAGAGCCGAGGCATCCGTGGTCAGCGGCTGTATTGTCGCGAGGGGGCAGGCTCGTGTGCGGCTCTGCCTGGCGAAATCGGACAAAAAGAGATCGCGGTTGACCATGCTGACATCGGGACCCGCATCCGAATATTGATAGGTGCCCTTGCGCTCGGTGGCGCAGGTGTCGGGCCGCGTCGAGGCCGAGACATATCTCGGGTCGTCATTGCCGGGCGCCTGCTTGCGGTCGCTGGCCTTGGTCTCGACAAAGACCGTGCTGGCGGCAAGCGATCCGGCATTGACCGAATTGGCGTAGGGCACGATCGCCACCCGCACCCGCGGATTGGCGGCGTTCTGGCCGGTGAGGAACGAATCGACCGCGTTGCTCGCCGCCGTCCTCAGGTCCTTGATCTTCTGACCCGCCATCGAACCGGTGACGTCGAGCATCATCGCCACCTCGACCGTCTTGTCCGAATAGAGCGCCGTGGTCGACGACGTCACGCGCTGCATGTCGCCGATGCTGAACAGCGGGAAATAAAGGCTGACGTCGGTGTGCACATCCGCGCTTACGGTGCTGGCCGTCCTGTCGACGGTGAGCTTGTCCAACACGACCCGGTTGGCCTGCAGGATGCCGGCCGTGCTGTTGGCGTCGAGGAACGCCTGCACCGTTTTGTTGGCATCGGGCAGCGTGATGATGCCGAGGGTGAGATCGCGGGCCGTCGAGGTCACCGCGGCGTCGACGACGCCCTGCAAGCTCGATCTCGCATTGTAAAGCTGCGAGATATTCACCGCGAATCCCGCTCCCAGTGCGAGAACCGACGCGGCGGCCCCGAACAGAACTGCGAAATTGCCGTCGCGATTGCGGGCAAAGCCGTCCACCGCACGAACGACACCTCTGAACTGCCGCATCCCTTCCGCCTCCACTGTCCGCGGCGTCGTGCCGCTCGGCAAAGGCGTTGCAGGATCTCGGCCAGGCCCGGCCGGCAGCGGTCAGAAGGTCCTCGCCAACGGGTTAATTCGTTGTTTTTGCTGGAATCCGGCTGCTCGAAGAGTGAATGGGAGGTAAACAAAAATGCGTTGGCGAGCTGATCTTCATGAAGCGCTTACCATGATCCTTACGGCGGTCATGGTCGTTCCTTCTTCGGCACAATCCGACTGTGCCGAAGCGGGTCACGGCGGTGATGGAAGCAGCAGCCCAGGGTCTGTTGAGATTCAGGTCAGGCCGAGTCGAAAACGATAGCTTTTGAGAACCGGAGCGGAGCGTACTTTTCGTACGCGAGCACCGGAAGCGCAGAAAGCCAGCGTTTGCAGGCCGGCCTCACCTGAATATCAATAGACCCTAAGCCAGCATCTGCGTGCTGGCTGTCCGATCGATTCCATGATGCGGAGGATTGAAGCGGTTGCCTTCCTGCTCGTAGGTCCAGACCTTGAACAGGGCGAGCCGATGCGGGCCAAAACTGTGCAGCAGCGGCACGTCTGTGGCGTCGCGGCCGCGAGCGATGACGATCCGGCCGATGCGCGGCTGGTTGTGGCGAGGGTCGAACGCGTACCATTTGCCGTCGAGGAACACTTCCATCCAGGCAGAAAAATCCATCGGCGCCGGATCGGCTGGTACGCCGATGTCGCCGAGATAGCCGTTCACGTAGCGCGCCGGAATGTTCATGCATCGGCAAAGCGTGATCGCCAGATGCGCGAAATCGCGGCAGACGCCGACCCGCTCCTCATGCGCCTGAGCTGCCGTGCGGGTGGCGCGCGCATAGCCGTAGCCAAAGGAAAGCCGGCTGTTGACGTAGTCGACGATCGCCTGGACGCGCGCCCAGCCGGGCGGCAAATGGCCGAAAAGCTGCCAGGCGACGTTGCTGAGGTGGTCGGTCTCGCAATAACGGCTGCCGAGCAGATAGACCAGAACGTCGTCGGGCAGATCCGCGACCGGCGTTTCGCGCGCCAGCGTGTTGACCTCATCAGCCTCGCCGCTGTCCTCGATCACCGCGTCATAGAGGATGCGGAAATTGCCTGCGGGCGCCGTGAACCGGCGGCAGATATTGCCGTGCCGGTCGCGATAGGTCCGGGTCGGCACGGAAGGCGAGGTCATGACCCGCGTCTGCCGCTTGATGTCGGCATGCCGGTCGGGATGGATGTCGAGAAGCGAGATGATCGGCGTCGCCGCCGCGCATTCGATAGCGATTTCATAGCCGAGCCGGATCAGCATCGCATGCCCCCTTTTTGATTTTGGAAATTCTGCCGTTCAACGCCGCGAACCGGAAGGTTGTTCCCGTGCTAAGTCGAAATGGTGGGTATCTCGCCTTCTCAGGCAGTGCTGGCCGGTCTAAACTGGCTTTGCGTTTCGCCCTCCCGAAAACGATTCTCCAGGACATCCGATGTTTGCAGGCTCAAAGTTCGCCGCCTTCCTGTTCGATATGGACGGCACGGTGCTCAACTCGATCGCCGCGGCGGAACGGGTTTGGACGAAATGGGCGGAGCGCCACGGCCTCGACGTCGCCACCTTCCTGCCGACGATCCACGGCAAGCGGGCGATCGAGACGATCGGCGGATTGAGGCTTCCGGGCGTCGATGCCGTCGCGGAAGCCGACGCGCTGCTCAAGGCCGAGGCCGACGACCTCGAAGGCATCGTCCCGATCCCCGGCGCCGTCCCTTTCCTGAAGTCACTGCCGCCGGAGCGGTGGGCCATCGTCACCTCGGCGCCGCGCGAATTGGCGCTGCTGCGCATCGAGGCTGCCGGTATTCCGGTTCCCGCCATGATGGTGACGGCGGAAGATGTGACCCATGGCAAGCCGGCGCCGGACTGTTTCCTTCTGGCGGCAAAGCGTCTCGGCGTCGAGGCGCGCGACTGTCTGGTCTTCGAGGATGCGCCGGCGGGCATCGCGGCCGGCGAGGCTTCCGGCGCCTCGGTGATGGTGATCAGCGCCACCCATGTCCATCCGCTGCAGACGCGGCACGACAGCATTGCCAGCTACGACGAAATCGGCATTGCGGTCGACGACACCGGCTTGATCAGCCTCGAGCAGCAGCGCGACGCCGCCTAGGTCTTCTTTAAAAGTCGGCCGCGAGGCCCTTGACCTCCCAGTCGCCGTAGCGGCCGGGTTCCTTGCCGCCGCGGCCACCGATTTCCTTCGGCAATTGAGCTTCCGCCGCTCGATACTTTTGACGACGAGCCTCAGCTTCTGCTAACGCCCGCTGCGCTTCGGGCGTCAGCGTTTTTTGCGGCTCGTCGGCCCCTGTGACTGGTGCGGTTTTGCTTGGCTCTTCGGTCATGCGATACTCCCGCCGATTGAAACGGAGACCGGCGTCTCCCATCATATAGCCATGACACGAGAAGGATCGACCCCTATTGATGAGCATCGGAATATAACCGGATTCCACTTTTCGGTCCGATGCTTTGGCCCCTCCGACACCAAGTCAGACGGATGAAACGATGAACACGCTTCGCACCGCCATGCTTCTCGCCGCGATGACGGCGCTGTTCATGGGCATCGGCTATCTGATCGGCGGCTCGGGCGGCATGGTCATCGCGCTTTTGATCGCCGCCGGCACCAATCTGTTCAGCTATTGGAACGCCGACAAGATGGTGCTGTCGATGAACCGCGCCGTCGAGGTCGACGAAAAGAACGCGCCCGAATATTACGCGATCGTCCAGACGCTGGCCAAGCGGGCCGGCCTGCCGATGCCGAAGACCTATCTGATCGACAATCCGCAGCCCAACGCCTTCGCCACCGGCCGCAACCCCGAGAATGCCGCCGTGGCCGCGTCCACGGGCCTGCTCGAGCGGTTGAACCACGAAGAGGTCGCCGCGGTGATGGCGCACGAGCTTGCCCATGTGCAGCATCGCGACACGCTGACCATGACGATCGTGGCGACGCTTGCCGGCGCCATCTCGATGCTCGGCAATTTCGCCTTCTTCTTCGGCGGCAACCGCGACAACAACAACCCGTTCGGCTTCGTCGGCGTGCTGGTCGCGATGCTGGTGGCGCCCTTCGCCGCCATGATCGTGCAGATGGCGGTGAGCCGCACCCGCGAATACGCAGCCGACCGCCGCGGCGCCGAGATATGCGGCAATCCGCTGTGGCTGGCCTCGGCGCTCGACAAGATCGCGCGCGGCGCCGAGCAGATCCCCAATGAGGATGCCGAGCGCAACCCGGCGATGGCGCATCTTTTCATCATCAACCCCCTGCATGGCGAGCGCATGGATAGTCTGTTCTCGACTCACCCGAACACCGAGAACCGCATCGCGGCGCTGCGGGAGATGGCGCGCGGGATGGCCGGGCCCCCGCAAGCCAGCCGGCGCCAGGCTTCGCCGCCCCCCATCCAGCCCGAGGAGCCGTCAGCCGGTCCGTGGGGCAAGCCGGCGGAGCCCGAACCGACGCAACCGAAACCCAACCCCTGGGGCCGCAACCCAACCGGACCGCGCAATGTCCGCTCGAAGGGTCCGTGGTCGTGACGCCGCCGAGGCGCGGACATTCAGGCAATCCGCAACACAGGGCTGGTGACTCCAACGTCGCCGGCCTTGCCGCGCGCAAGGCGGCGGCAAGGCTGCTGGCCGCCGTCATCGATGCACGCACACCGCTCGATGGGTTGACCGACAACGAGCACGGCCATCCGCAATACAAGGCGCTCGACGGCCGCGACCGCGCGCTGGTGCGCGCCATCCTGGTCACGGCGCTGCGCCATCGCATGACCATCGCCAGGCTGCTGTCCAAGCGGCTGGAAAAGCCGCTGCCGCCCAACGCCACCGCGCTGTCGCATATCCTGCATGTCGCCGCCGCGCAAATCCTGTTCCTCGACGTTCCGGACAGCGCCGCCGTCGATCTTGCCGTCACCCACGCCAAATCCGATCCGCGCACCACCCGCTTCTCCGGCCTGGTCAACGGCGTGCTGCGTTCGCTGGCGCGCGCCAAGCAGGAGGAGCTTGCCCCGGCGCTTGCCGCAACCAGCGAGGCGCCGCAATGGTTCGTCGAGCGGCTAACCGCAGCCTACGGAGCCGAGAAGACGCGTGCCATCCTTGCCGCACATCGCCACGAGGCGCCCGTCGATTTCACGGTCAAGGCCGATTCTGCACTTTGGGCCGAGAGGCTGGGCGGCATTGTGCTGACGACCGGCACCGTGCGGGTCGAAAAACTCGCCGCCAATGTCACCGATCTGCCTGGCTTCGCCGATGGCGCCTGGTGGGTGCAGGATACGGCCGCCAGCCTGCCGGCGCGCCTGTTCGGCGGCATAAAGGGCCAGCGCGTCGCCGACCTTTGTGCCGCGCCCGGCGGCAAGACGGCGCAGCTCATACTGGCCGGCGCCGAAGTGACCGCGGTCGACACCTCGAAGAACCGGCTGGCGCGGCTGGCGCAGAATCTCGACCGCCTCGGTCTTACGGCCGAACTCGTCCCGACCGACCTTCTGGATTACCGGCCGGCGCGATTGTTCGACGCCGTGCTGCTCGACACGCCCTGTTCCTCGACCGGCACCGTGCGCCGTCATCCCGATGTGCCGTGGACCAAGACCATGGCCGATGTCGAAAAGCTCGCCGCGCTCCAGCGCAAGCTGCTTGCCCACGCCGTTACGCTCGTCAGGCCCGGCGGCCGCATCGTCTTTTCCAACTGTTCGCTCGATCCGATCGAGGGCGAGGAACTTTACAGCGCCTTCCTGACCGAAACGCCCGGGGTGATCGACGACCCGATCCGCCCGGGCGAGTTTGCAGACCTCGACCCGTTCCTCACATCTGTGGGCACGCTGCGCACCACGCCTGCCGACATGGTGCTGGAATCACCTGGAATTTCAGGCCTGGACGGCTTCTTCGCCGCGCGGATGAGACGGAGCTTTTGAAGCGTTATCTCATAAAACTTGCTGACTTTTTTAGGGACGGCACGGGCAAAGCGGCGTGAAGCGGTTCACTTTGGTGAATTCCGCCTTCGCATAAGTTCTTGAATCGCATAAGCTTGTGCTTGGGTTATGGGGACATCAGGAGGGCTATTGGCACTTGTTGCCGGCAGCACGGCACGTCTTTGGACGCTTGTCGCGAGGGAGTTCTGGCGCAAGACGCGCCGGCGTTTGCGCGCCGGCCCGATCTATCGCTGGCGCTATTCCGGCCGCACGCCCGAACGCGTCCTGATCGCGCCGCCGGATTTGCGGCTCGCCGATCCGCAGATCGCGCTGGAGATCTATTACGGCCGCTACCCGCTCTCTGGCCATCTGGTCGAGACCGGTGGCAGGTCGCCCTTTCAGCTCGAAGTGCCCAATCGCGGCTGGCAGAAATCGCTGCACGGCTTCCGCTGGTTGCGCCATATGCGCGCCACCGGTACCGAGCTCGCGGCAGCCAATGCAAGGGCCCTGGTCACCGACTGGATCGCCATGCACGGCAACCAGATCTCCGGCGTCGCCTGGGAGCCGGGAACGACGGCCAAGCGGGTGATCGCCTGGCTGCAGCATTCCTCGGTCGTGCTGCAGGGCGCCGAATTCCCATTCTATCGCGCCTTCCTCAAATCGCTGGCCATGCAGATCCGCTACTTGCGCTCGATGGCCCGCGAGATGCCGGATGGCGAGGGCAGGCTGCGCGCCCGCATCGCGCTGGCTTTCGCAGCCTTGTCCCTGCCGGCGCCGGCTTCGGCGCTGCGTTCCGCGACGCGCAACCTGGCCGAAGAGCTGGAGCATCAGATTCTGCCCGACGGCGGCCACATCTCGCGCAAACCGATGGCGGTGCTGGAATTGCTCGCCGACCTTTTGCCGCTGCGCCAGACCTATGCCAACCAGGCCGAGGCGCCGCCTTCGGCCTTGATCGGCGCCATCGACCGCATGTTGCCGGCGCTGCGCTTCTTCCGCCACCAGGACGGCAGCCTTGCCCGCTTCAACGGCATGGGCGCCACCATCCATGACCGCATCGCCACCATCATGCGCCACGACGACACGGTGGGAGCGCCGCTTCTGCACGCGCCGCATTCCGGCTATGAGCGGCTGTCGATGGGCGGCGTGACGGTGATTGCCGACACCGGCCCGCCGCCGCCGGTCGACGTCTCCATCGCGGCGCACGCCGGTTGCCTTGCCTTCGAACTCTCCTCAGGACGCCAGCATTTCATCGTCAATGCCGGCATCGACACTTACGGTGCCCCGGAATTCCGGCCGCTGGCGCGCGCCACCGCCGCGCATTCGACAGCGACCGTCAACGACACCTCGTCTGCGCGCTTCAGCCACTCGCTGCGTGTCAGCGATCTGCTGGGCTCACCGCTGATCGGCGGCCCGCAGCACGTGCCCTGCAAGCGCCTCGACCAGAAGGGCATGCAAGGTTTCGTCGCCCGCCATGACGGCTACGCCGCCCAGTTCGGCTTCCTGCATGAGCGCGAGCTGAAGCTGGCCTCGAACGGCAACGTGCTGACCGGCCGCGACCGTTTCCTGCGCCAAGGCGGCGGCGCGATCCGCAACAATGGCCGCGACTTCGTCACGGTGCGCTTTCACGTCCACCCCGACATCAGCGTGCTGCAGGACGACCATGATCGCTTCACGCTGGCCGCCGCGCATGGCGACACCTGGGTTTTCACCTGCGCCGAAGTGGTGCCGGAGGTCGAGGAATCGATCTATTTCGCCGGCCTGAGCGGCCCGCGCCGCAGCCGGCAGATCGTGCTTGCATTCAAGGCCTCGGAGATTGCCGAGGTCCATTGGCAGCTGACCCGCACAAACGTCGCCGGCTATCCCGAGAACAACTGAGTTCCGGACAAATCCGGCTGCGCGCTTGATTTCCCAGACTCACTTGATTTCCGAGGCTCATATGCTAGGGCCGGCCAACGCTCCCCCAACAGCCGTGAAAGGCCTCCGCATGGCCGTGCCCACAAAAAACATTCCGGCGCCCGATCTCGTTCCGGTGCGCCGCGCGCTGCTTTCCGTCTTCGACAAGACCGGCCTGATCGATTTCGCCAAGGCGCTCGCCGCTGCCGGCGTCGAGCTGGTTTCGACCGGCGGCACTGCAAAGGCGATCGCAGAGGCCGGCCTTGCGGTGCGCGACGTCTCCGAGCTGACCGGCTTTCCCGAAATCATGGACGGCCGGGTGAAGACCTTGCACCCGTCGGTGCATGGCGCGCTTCTCGGCATCCGCGACGACGCCGACCACGCCAAGGCGATGCGCGATCATCACATCGAGCCGATCGACCTTCTCGTCTCCAATCTCTATCCGTTCGAGGAAGTCCGTCGCTCCGGCGCTGGCTATGCCTCGATCGTCGAGAACATCGACATCGGCGGTCCGGCGATGATCCGCGCCTCGGCTAAGAACCATGCCTATGTCGCCATCGTCACCGACCCCGCCGACTATGCCTCGGTGCTCAACGCGCTGGAGATGAATCTCGGCTCGCTGTCGCTGGATTTCCGCAAGAAGCTGGCGGCCAAGGCCTTCGCACGCACCGCCACCTATGACGCGGCGATCTCCGGCTGGTTCGCCGAAGCGCTCGAGATCGAGCATCCGACCTGGCGTGCCTTCGGCGGCCGTCTCGACCAGGTCATGCGCTATGGCGAGAACCCGCATCAGGGCGCCGGCTTCTATCTGTCGGGCGATAAGCGGCCGGGCGTCGCCACGGCGCGCCAGCTTCAGGGCAAGCAACTCTCCTACAACAACATCAACGACACCGACGCCGCCTTCGAGCTGGCCGGCGAGTTCGACCCCACCCGCTCGGCGGCGATCGCGATCATCAAGCACGCCAACCCCTGCGGCGTCGCCGAGGGCGCGACGCTGAAGGCGGCTTACGCCAAGGCGCTGGCCTGCGATCCGGTCTCGGCCTATGGCGGCATCGTCGCCATGAACCGCATCCTCGACGCGGAAGCCGCGGAAGAGATCGTGAAGACCTTCACCGAGGTCATCATCGCGCCCGACGCGACGGACGAGGCTGCCGCGATCGTCGCCGCCAAGAAGAACCTGCGCCTCCTCGTCGCCGGCGGCCTGCCCGATGCACGCGCCGCCGGCACGCTCGTGAAGTCGGTCTCCGGCGGGCTGCTTGTGCAAAGCCGCGACAATGCAGTGGTCGACGACCTCGAGCTGAAGGTGGTGACCAAGCGGGCGCCGACACCGGCCGAGATGGCCGATCTAAAATTCGCCTTCCGCGTTGCCAAGCACGTCAAGTCCAACGCCATCGTCTATGCTAAGGACGGAGCGACGGTGGGCATCGGCGCCGGCCAGATGAGCCGCGTCGATTCCTCGCGCATCGCCGCCCGCAAGGCGCTCGACGCTGCGGAAGCGGCTGGCCTCGCCGAACCGCTGACCAAGGGCTCGGTCGTCGCCTCGGACGCCTTCTTCCCCTTCGCCGACGGCCTGTTGTCGGCGATCGAGGCCGGCGCCACGGCGGTTATCCAGCCCGGCGGCTCTATGCGTGACGATGACGTCATCGCCGCCGCCGACGCGCACGGCATCGCCATGGTGTTCACCGGGGTCAGGCATTTCAGGCATTGATGCTCGACGCGGAGATGCTTCAAGAATTTGGTCCGCTGAGTCGATTGGTGCGGTTTTCGAGAACCGGAGCGGAGCGGACATTCAGGTCCGTGAGCACCGGAAGCGCAGAAAACCGCGGCAAGCGGCCAGCGGAGTAGAATTATCGAAGCGTCTCCTACCGCTTGTCCGCCGGGTAGGGCGTCCCCACCAGGATCGCCATGCCGATGCCGAGGAACAGGATGATCGCCGCCATGCCGAGCCGTGGCGAATCGCTCAGCGTGGTGATGGTCGCCACCATGAACGGCGCCAGGAAGCTGGTCGCCCGTCCCGCCAGCGCATAGATGCCGAAATAGCGGCCGGATTCGGCGGCGGTGACACTGCGCGCCATGTAGGATCGCGACGAGGCCTGCACCGGGCCGAAGGCCAATCCGATCAGCAGGCCGTACAGAATGTAGGCCTTCTCGGCCGCGGTGCCGAACAGCCCCCCGGAATCCGCGGTCGACAGCGGGATCAGCCCGAGCAGCGTGAAGCCCGGTCCGGTCGAGACCACGCCGACGGTTGCGATCGACAGCATCACCAGCGCGATCATCACCACGTGCTTCGAGCCGAAGGCCGTATCAAGCCGCGCCGCGATCCAGCAGCCGAAGATGGCGACCACGTTGAGGATGATGCCGAACAGGCCGATCTCGGTGATCGACCAATGGAACATGCCGGCCGCGAAGGTGCCGCCGAGCGCCAGCAGCGCATTGACGCCGTCCTGATAGATCATGCGCGCCAGCAGGAAGCGCAGGATGCCGCTGCGGGTGCGCACTTCGGCCAGCGTCGACTTCAGTTCCGACAAGCCCTCGCGCACCGCCGGTCCGATCGGGATGCCCTTGGTGGCGTCCGGTGTGAAGAAGAACATCGGCAGGATGAACAGGAAATACCAGCCGGCCGACATCGGACCGGTGAAGCGCGCGTCCTCGCCGAGCTTCGGATCGAGCCCGAACAGCGGGTCGAGGCCGATGAGCGTCTTGCCGGTTTCCAGATTGCCGGCCAGGAAAAGCACCACGAAGATCAGCGCGATCATGCCGCCGAGATAGCCGAGCCCCCAGGCCATGTTGGAGATCTTGCCGATCTCCTCCTTCGGTACCAGCCGTGGCATCATGGAATCGTTGAACACGGTCGAAAATTCCGCCGCCACCGAAGCCAGCGAGAACAGCAGCACGACCAGGAAGAGGTTCGAGCCGGGCGCGGCGAACCACAGCAGGCTGAGGCTGACGATTTTGATCGTGGCGAAGAAGCCGATCCATGGCTTGCGCGGCCCGGTCTGATCGGCGATCGAGCCGAGAACCGGCGAAAGCACCGCGATGACCAGGCCGGCGGCGGCGATGCCGTAACCCCAGGCGGCCTGTCCGGCGGTCGGGTCGCTCGCCATGCGCGAGACGAAATAGGGGCCGAAGATGAAGGTGGTGACGACGGTGAAGAAAGGCTGCGCCGCCCAGTCGAAGAACATCCAGCCCCAGATGCCGCGCCCCGATGCTCGCTGCACTGTGTCTACTGCCGCCATGCTGATTCCCTCGGCCCGCCCGCGTCGGGCGTCATGTCTGCATGTTTTTCATGACGGCGCAAATACGCCCGGCTTGCGACCTGCGACGGCCGTCGCGCAGCCGAAGAAGAAGCGTTTGAACTCCACCTCCAGCCCTTCGCCCCTCAGCATCTCCGCCACATGCGAGGCATCGCCGAAATTGGTAGAATAGGTGCCGATCATCGCGAAATCCCGCGCGCCTCTGAGAAACATCCTTTCGACCAACGGCAACATGACCTTCAGATGGAACAGATAAAGCGGCCGCAGCCACCAGCCTTTCGGATCGGATGCCTCGATCATGCAAAAGACGCCGCCCGGCTTGAGGCATCGAGCGACCAGCTTGGCAAGCCTGGCGTGCTGCTCGCGATTGAACGTCTTCAGGCCGAAGGTCGAGACGATGAAATCGGCGCTTGCGTCGGGCAGGTCGCTTGCCAGCACATCGTCCTCGATGAAGGCGATCTTGTGGGCGCGGTGGGCATGCAGACGCTGCATGGCGCGCAGGTGCATGCCCGTTGAGATGTCGACTGCCGTGATGGCGCCGAGACCGGGAAAGCGCTCGAGCAGGTGGGGCCAGACTTCGCCTGTTCCCGCCATCAGGTCGTAGCCTGTCGGGTTTGGGGCCTGCGGTGTGGGCATCAGCTCGACACATTGCCGGCGCCAGCGCTCGGTAAAACCGAACGAGCAGATCAGGCTGAAGGCGATGTAGCGACCAGAGCAACGGTCGAAGACACCTTTGACGAACTTTGCGTCATAGATATCTTCGCTCGCTTCGTCATGACCTCGGGCGCGGCGGTCCAGGGGTGTTTCCGCGACCGAACGATCATCCTCGAACTTGTCCAGCCTACATCCCCGTCAGGTCGCTCATCAGGCCGGATGCCACCGACAGCCGCGACACGGTGATCTCGCCGCCCTCGGTCAGCGCTTGCAGCCGTTCGCGGATGCGCGCGACGCGCTCGCCGCCGGCCTCCAGCCAGGCCGCGACCGGATCCGCCGCCGTGCCGTGCGCGGTGAGCGCCGCCACCGCGATGCCGCGGCGCGCGACACCGATCGTGTCCGTCGCGCGCGACAGCGCCAGCTGGTCGTAATAGTCCGGCGGCATGATCGAGCGCGCGGCTTCCTCGACGCGCGGGATACGGAAGGCGTCGCTGACGGCGAAGAAGGCCTTGGCCGCGCTGACGATGTCGGCATTGGCCGTTCGCGCGGTGAGCGCGACGTCCGGGATCAGCTCGGCCACCTCGGCCAGAGCGAGTTTCTCGGCGAGCTTTTCCGGCGCGCCGCCCTTGAACAGGCCGTGTCGTCGCTCCTCGATGCGCTCGCGCGAGAAGGCCGGCAGCAGCGACGCCAGCTTCGGCTCGAGCGCCTTGCGGGCTTCCTGCAATTCGGCGATGCGCTGTCCCAGTGGCACGGAACCGGCTTCGTTCTTCAGGTACCAGCCGCTGGTCACGAAGATAAGCCGGCTAACCGCCTGATAGAGATCGAGCTGGACTTGGCCGTCGATCTGGTTGTCGAGCGCATCGATCTCCTTGTAGAGCGCGGGCAGCGCGAAGCCGTCGCGGACCATGGCGAAAATGCGCATGACATCGGCCGCGGTGCGGCCGGTGGATTCCTGCAGCCGGTTGACGAAGGACGGGCCACCGCGATTGACCAGATCGTTGACGAGCACCCGCGTGATGATCTCGCGCCGCAGCCGGTGGTCGCGGATCTCGCCGGCGAATTTCTTCGCCATGCGCTCCGGGAAATAGCCCATCAGATCGCGGTCGAAATGCTGATCGTCCGGCACGTCGCTGGCGACGATGTCGGAGAACAGGACGATCTTGGCATAGGCGAGCAGCACGCCGATCTCGGCCCGGGTCAGCGGCTCGCCGCGCGCCTCGCGTTCGGCAAGGGCCGCCGGCGAGGGCAGCGTCTCGACCGCGCGGTCGAGCAAGCCGCGCGATTCCAGCGCCGTCATGAAGCGCGCCTGGTGCGCGATGTCGGCCAGCCCACGCTTGCGGGCGAGCGACAGCGCCAGCGTCTGCTGGTAGTTGTTGGCGAGCACCAGCGCACCGACCTCGTCGGTCATTTCGGCGAGCAGCTTGTTGCGCGCCGGTCTCGCCAGCGAACCTTTGCGCATGGCGGATGCCAGCGCGATCTTGATGTTGACCTCGACGTCGGAGCAGTTGACGCCGCCCGAATTGTCGATGGCGTCGGAATTGCAGCGGCCGCCATTCAGGCCGAACTCGATGCGCGCCCGCTGCGTGACGCCGAGATTGGCGCCCTCGCCGATCACCTTGGCGCGCACGTCGAGCGCGGTGACGCGGATGGCGTCGTTGGCGCGATCGCCGACATCGGCATTGGTTTCAGCCGATGCCCGCACATAGGTGCCGATGCCGCCGAACCACAGAAGGTCGACCGGCGCCTTGAGGATGGCGTTCATGATCTCGACCGGCGTCGCCGTGGTCTTGGACAAGCCGATCGCGGCCGCCGCCGCCTGCGGCAGCGTGATCGATTTCTGGTTGCGCGAGACGATGACGCCGCCTTCCGACAGCTTCGACTTGTCATAGTCCTGCCACGACGAGCGCGGCAGCGCGAACATGCGCACCCGCTCGGCCATCGAGGCCGCCATGTCCGGATCGGGATCGATGAAGATGTCGCGATGGTCGAAGGCGGCGATCAGCCTGGTCTGCGGCGACAAAAGCATGCCGTTGCCGAACACGTCGCCCGACATGTCGCCGACGCCGACCACGCTGAAGGGCGAGGTCTGGATGTCGCGGTTGATCTCGCGGAAATGCCGCTTCACCGCTTCCCAGGCGCCCTTGGCGGTGATGCCCATCTTCTTGTGGTCGTAACCGGCCGAGCCGCCGCTGGCGAAGGCGTCGTCCAGCCAGAAATTATGCTTTTCGGAGATGGCGTTGGCGGTATCGGAGAAGGTCGCCGTGCCCTTGTCGGCGGCGACGACGAAATAGGGATCGTCCTGGTCACGCCGCACCACGCCGGCCGGCGGGATGACGCCGTCGACGCCGATGTTGTCGGTGATCGACAACAGGCTGGAGACGAAATTCTTGTAGGCCGAAGTGCCTGCTTCGAAGATGGCGTCGCGGCCGCCACCGGCCGGCAGGCGCTTGGGGAAGAAGCCGCCCTTGGCGCCGACCGGCACGATGACCGCGTTCTTGACCTGCTGTGCCTTGACCAGGCCGAGCACCTCGGTGCGGTAATCCTGGGCGCGGTCCGACCAGCGCAGGCCGCCGCGCGCCACCGGTCCGAAGCGCAGATGCACGCCCTCGACCTCGGAGCCGTAGACGAAGATCTCGCGCCATGGCCGTGGCGCCGGCAGGCCCTCGACCGCCTGCGAGTCGAGCTTGATCGCCAGCGACTGCCCCTTCTCCTTCGTATCGGCTACGAAATGATTGGTGCGCAGCGAGGCTTCGATGAGGTTGAGATAGCGGCGGATGATGGTGTCGTCATCGATATTTGGCACCTCCTCCAGCGCGTCCTTGATCTTGGCCTTGAGGTGCTTGGCCGCGACCACGCCATCGCCTTCCGCCGTCGGCCCGAGGCGGGCGACGAACAGCGCATGCAGGCCGCGCGCGATCTCGGGATAGCGGTTGAGCGCCGCGGCGATGAAATCCTGGCTCTGCGGGATGCCGGCCTGCTGCAGGTAGCGGCCATAGGCGCGCAGGATGGTGATCTCGCCTGACCACAGGCCGGCGGTCTGCGCCAGGCCGTTATAGCCGTCATTGTCGACATCGCCGCGCCACACCGAGAGGAACGCGTCCTCGAACAATGCGCCGCCGTCGGCGAGGTCTATTCGCGCGCCGTAGCTGTTCTCCAGCTCCATGTCGTGGATGTAGACCTTGGTCGCCGGATCGTCACCGACCTCGAAGGTGCGCTCGCTGATGACGCGAAAGCCGATGTTTTCCAGCACCGGCACGCGCCGCGACAGCGCCACCGGGCTGCCGAAGTGATAGATCTTCAGCGCCGCCTGCTGCGGCTTTTGGTCGGCATGGCGGTAATAGTCGATCGCTATTGGACTTCCGGCGCTGATCCTGGCGATGCGCCCGGCATCGGCCAGCGCCACGGCCGCCGAAAAGCTGTCGCGATAGCTTTCTGGGAAGCGGGCGGCGATCGCCTTCAGCGCCGGATCGCTGCCCGCGGCTTCCGCGGCCTCGGAGAGCGCGTCTTCCCAGGTGCGCACGATGTCGCGGATCGCTGCCTCGATCGTCGCCTGCTCGATCTTCGGTGTCTTGCCGCCGGAACGGCCGATGATGAAGTGCACGCGCGCCAGCCCGCCCTCCGGGAAGGCCGGGTAATAGGCCGACAGCCGGCCTTCGAACACGGTCTTGAGATAGGCGCCGACCTTCTCGCGCACGACACTGTCATAGCGATCCCGCGGCACGAAGATGATGACGGAAACGAAGCGATCGAACTGATCAAGGCGCACCAGCGCTCTGATCCGCGGCCGTTCGATCAGCCCGAGAATGGCGTTGGCATGCTTTCTGAGGATCGGCACCGGGATCTGGAACAGCTCATCGCGCGGATAGCTCTCAACCACATTGATCAGCGCCTTGCCGGAATGGTCGCTCGGATTGAAGCCGGACTTGGCGATTACGGTTTCGGCCTTCGAGCGCAGATAGGGGATCTTCATCACCGAGCGCGTGTAGGCGGTCGAGGTGAACAGGCCGACGATGCGCAATTCGCCCGCCAGCGCGCCTTTCGACGTGTAGGTCTTGATGCCGATGTAATCGAGATAGATGCGGCGGTGCACCAAAGATTTGGCGTTGGCCTTGGTGACGATCAGCGGCTCCGGCCCGTGCAGGAAGGCGCGGATCTCCGGCGTCGTCGTCACCGCCTCGGTGCCGCGCCGCAGCACCAGCACGTCGGGATCGGACAGGATGCCGAGGCCGGGCTTGTCGGCGCGCTCCAGCGAGCCGCTCTCCTCGCCGCCGACATAGTTGAATTCACGCATGCCGAGGAAGGTGAAATTGTCGTCGCGCAGCCATTCCAGGAAAGCGATCGCCTCGGCGACGCTCTTCTTGTCGAGCGGCACGGCCGAATAGCGGAATTCGGAAATCGCCTGGTCGAGCCGGGCGAGCATGCGCTTCCAGTCGACGACGGCGGCGCGGACCTGTGAAAGCATCTTCCCCAGCCGTTCGGTAAGGCTCTTCCCCTGCTCGGCATTCAACCTTGGAATGTGGACATGGACGACGCTCAGCCGGTCGTGCTCGTCATCCTCCTTGCCGCTGTCGCTGAGGACCTCGGCGACGCCGCTCTTGCCGTGCCGGACAGTGACGATCGGGTGGGTGACCAGTGTCGGCTCGCCTGAGGTCTCGGTGATCTCGCCAAGGATCGAATCGAACAGGAACGGCATGTTGTCGTTGACGACGGTGATGACGGTGACCGGCCGGCCGTCGCAGGCAACGCCGGAATCCGTCTCGACGGCGACGACGCTTTCGCCTTTCTTGTGCTTGGCAACGGCGCGGCCGGCTAGCTCGCCGGCGCGTTCGAGGTCGGCTGCGTGATAGGCCGCGATATCTTCGGTAGGCGCCCGTGCCAGAAGATAGTCGGCAAGCCTTGCCGGTTTCCCCTCCGCCTTCGCGGCGGCGGCAGCTTTCTTCTTTGGCTTGGATTTCACGCTGGCCATGACGCTTATTCCCTCCCGTGGCATGCTTTTGTGGCTATGGTAGCCAGATGAGCGCTGTTTGGCGACAAAGGTTTGACGACGCTTTAAAAAATTCGAACCGACGCCGTCGCCCCCGCGAGGAGAATGACCATGACCGGCAAAATAACCGCGCTCGACCTTGTCCAGGCCGAGCTCAGCGAGGCGACGAAGGCCTATTTCGCCAAATGCCGGGATAAGCTCGGCCTCGTCCCCAACGTGCTGCTCGCCTACGCCTTCGACGAGAAGAAGCTGCGCGCCTTCACCGACATGTACAACGACTTGATGCTGGGCGAGTCCGGCCTGTCGAAGCTGGAGCGCGAGATGATCGCAGTGGTCGTCTCCTCGATCAACCACTGCTTCTACTGCCTGGCCGCGCATGGCGCGGCGGTGCGCCAGTTGTCGGGCGAGCCGGCGCTTGGCGAGATGATGGTGATGAATTTTCGCGCCGCCGATCTGTCGGACCGCCAGCGCGCGATGCTCGAATTCGCGGTCAAGCTGACGGAAGAGCCGGCCAAGATCGTCGAGGCAGACCGCGCCGCGCTGCGGCAAGCCGGTTTCTCCGACCGCGACATCTGGGACATCGCTTCGACCGCCGCCTTCTTCAACATGTCGAACCGGGTGGCAGCGGCCGTCGACATGCGGCCGAATCCCGAATACCACGCCATGGCGAGGTAGCGGTCGCCGCCATTATATTAGCGGCTTCGAATTTTTCGTTGCCGACCCCGCCTTTTGGTCCGATGATCAAGGACTGCGGCGCAGCCGCATGTCAACGATTGCGGCGTAGCCGCATATCTGACTGCGGCAAAAGCCGCATATCGCAAGCGGCGTGGCCGCATGCCGGTTCGACGCCGCCGACAAGGGAGGAGAACATGGCGAAATTTCTCTATGTCTATCACGGCTCCGGCAAGATGCCGACCGACGAAGCTGGACGGAAAGCCGCGATGGATGCCTGGACCGGCTGGTACGGCAAGCTCGGCTCGGCCGTGGTCGACGGCGGCAATCCGGTCGGCATGTCCAGGACCGTTCTGCCCAGCGGCAAGGTCGAGAACAATGGCGGCAGCAATCCGACAGCCGGCTACACCGTCGTCGAAGCCAGGGACATCGACGATGCCGTCGCCAAGGCCAAGGAGTGCCCGATCCTGATGGACCCCGCCTTCAGCGTCGAGATCGCGCCGATCATCGAAATGATGTGAGGCAAGCGGTTCAGGCCGGCCGCCGCAGGCAGCTATGCCTGAACATCAACGCACCTTTCTACCGCGCGGCGATTGCCGCGGCAGCGCCCGCCATCGTCGTGGCGCTGACGCGGTTGGCGATCTTCATGGCGCGCTTGCTCTTCAGGAGCCGGCGCGCCTGCGATGCCGCCAGCACCCAGGCCAGATCGATGACCACCAGCACGGCCGCCATGGTCACCGTCAGCTCGACCCAGCCGACCACGCTGACCGAGGCAAGGTCGATGATGGTCGGCAGCAGCGCCAGATAGAACATCATGATCTTCGGATTGCCCAATGTCACCGCCATGCCGGCAAAGAACAGTTTGCCGGCCGAATCCTCGCGCGGCATCTCGCCTTCCCTGGCCTCGACCGGCGCCGTCCACATCTTGAACGCCAGATAAGCAAGGTAGGCGACGCCAACCCACTTAACGACGACGAAGGCGTAGTGGAATGTCTGCGCCACGACGGCGAGCCCGAACACCGCCAGCGACAGCCAGATCCCTTCGCCGATCCACATCGCCAGCAAGAACGGGAAGACATCGCGAAACCCCTTCGAGATCACCCGCGCCACCAGTGCCGCGATCGACGGGCCGGGCGAGCCGGCGGCAACGAACAGAGCGGCGGCGAAGATCAGCAGCGAGGCGAGATGCACGGCGAACCTCTTGTGGTGGAGAACTCGGGCCTATGAAAGTAGCGCAACCACCGCCATGACGAAAGCCGGACGACTTGCCGGATGGACGGCACGCGGCTAGAAGAGCCGCCCGACATCCATTTTCGAGCATCACTTTGCCTCAGTAACCGCCGGTCTCGCCAACTCCTCCGAACGCACCGCAGGCGCGGCCATTGGCGCCGCCTGCTCCATTTCCACGTGTTCTTCAGGCGGCGGTTCGAGACCGGTTTGGCATTGCTGAGCCGCTGCGCGGAATCCGCGCCGACGCCTGACTTCAAAACAAACAGCCTTCGCCACGCCGTGCCCGCACGAGCATGATCCCGAAAAGTGGTACTCGGTTTTCGGAAAAGGTCATGCTCAACAAAAGGCGCATCTCGGACATTGCCGGCCTGACGGACTTCCCGACGGGAAGGGCCTACCGGCATGTCTTCTACTTTGCGCGTCCGCTGGACGATCGCGCCCGCAATCGCGCCTCGGCCGTTCATCAACTGCAACCGCTGCGGCGGCGTCAGATCGTATCGATGCAGCGAAAAATTCCGCGTCAACGCGAACGGCAAGCGCATCGACATATGGTTGATCTACCGCTGCACGGTCTGCGAGAATTCCTGGAATTTCGCCCTTCTGGAACGCCAAAACCGTCGCGACATCGAGCCGTGCCTCCTCGCTGCGCTCGAAAGCAACGACCCGGTGCTCGTCCGCCGCCTTGCGTTCGATACCCTGGCGCTCAGAAATCGGGTCGGACGGATCGAGGAATTTCCGGACGTCGCGGTCCGAAAGGAACTGCTGGACGGCAGGCCGGAATGCGCGACCGTCCTCGCGCTCGAGATCCGGCTCGAAGGGACGACGCCCTTGCGGCTCGATCGCCTGCTTGCCGGCGAACTCGGTATCTCTCGATCGAGGCTACAGGCTTGGAAGCAGCGAAGGCGGCTGACCGTCGAACCGGACGGCGCCAAGGCAATGCGGAAGCCGCTTCGCGACCGCTTGGCGGTTCGCCTTGATCTGGCGGAGGAGACGGATTGCGGCAGGGTCCTGTCGGCGGCCGCATGCCGCTGAAACGAAAAGAGGGAGCATCCGCTCCCTCTTTCGAACCTGGTCTCGAATTTTACGCCGCGCCCATCACCTTGGCGGCCTTTTCGAAACGTTTGCGCTCGTTCGGGTCGAGATAGAGCTTGCGCAGGCGGATGGTCTTCGGCGTCACCTCGACCAGCTCGTCGTCCTGGATCCAGGCCAGCGCGCGCTCCAGCGTCATACGGATCGGCGGCGTCAGCTTCACCGCTTCGTCCTTGCCGGCGGCGCGGATGTTGGTGAGCTTCTTGCCCTTGAGCACGTTCACTTCGAGGTCGTTGTCGCGGCTGTGGATGCCGATGATCATGCCCTGATAGACCTTGACGCCCGGGTCGATGATCATCGGGCCACGGTCTTCCAGGTTCCACATGGCGTAGGCGACGGACTCGCCTTGCTCGTTGGAGATCAGCACGCCATTGGTGCGGCCGGGCAGCTCGCCTTTGTAGGGCTCATAGGCGAAGAACAGCCGGTTCATCACCGCGGTGCCGCGCGTATCGGTCAACAGCTCCGACTGGTAGCCGATCAGGCCGCGCGTCGGCGCATGGAAAACGAGGCGCTGGCGATTGCCGCCGGAGGGGCGCAGCTCGACCATCTCGGCCTTGCGCTCCGACATTTTTTGCACGACGACGCCGGCATGTTCCTCGTCGACGTCGATGACGACTTCCTCCACCGGCTCCAGCAATTCACCGTTCTCGCCCTTCTGCATGACGACGCGCGGACGCGACACGGCAAGCTCGAAGCCCTCGCGGCGCATCGTCTCGATGAGCACCGCAAGCTGCAATTCGCCGCGGCCGGAGACGAAGAAGGAGTCCTTCTCGGCCGATTCCTCGATCTTCAGCGCGACATTGCCCTCGGCCTCGCGCAGCAGGCGGTCGCGGATGACGCGGCTGGTCACCTTGTCGCCTTCGGTGCCGGCAAGCGGGCTGTCGTTGACGAGGAACGACATGGTCACGGTCGGCGGGTCGATCGGCTGCGCATGCAGCGGCTCGGTCACGGCCGGGTCGCAGAACGTATCGGCGACGGTGCCTTTGGACAGGCCGGCGATGGCGACGATATCGCCCGCCTGGGCTTCGTCGATCGGCTGGCGCTCGAGGCCGCGGAATGCAAGGATCTTGGAGACGCGGCCGGTCTCGATCTGGGTGCCGTCATGATGCAGCACCTTGACCGCCTGGTTGGCCTTCAGCGTGCCGGATTCGATGCGGCCGGTGATGATGCGGCCGAGGAAGGGATTGGCCTCGAGGATCGTGCCGATCATGCGGAACGGACCGGGATGGACGGTCGGCGCCGGCACATGCTTGACGACGAGGTCGAACAGCGGCGCCAGGCCCTGATCCTTCGGGCCCTCGGGGTTTTCCGATACCCAGCCGTCGCGGCCCGAGCCGTAAAGGATCGGAAAGTCGAGCTGCTCGTCGGTGGCGTCGAGCGCGGCGAAGAGGTCGAACACCTCGTTGACCACTTCGATATGGCGGGCGTCCGGGCGGTCGATCTTGTTGATGACGACGATCGGGCGGAGACCCACCTTGAGCGCCTTGCCGACGACGAACTTGGTTTGCGGCATGGGGCCTTCGGCGGCGTCGACGAGCACGATCGCCGAATCCACCATCGACAGGATGCGCTCGACCTCGCCGCCGAAATCGGCGTGTCCGGGCGTGTCGACGATGTTGATGCGGGTGCCGTGCCAGTCGACCGAGGTCGCCTTGGCCAGGATGGTGATGCCGCGCTCTTTTTCGAGGTCGTTGGAATCCATGGCGCGCTCGGCGACGCGCTGGTTGTCGCGGAAGGCGCCGGACTGTTTCAGAAGCTGGTCGACCAGCGTGGTTTTGCCATGGTCGACGTGCGCGATGATCGCGATATTGCGGAGGTTCATTTTTCTGGTCTCGGGAACGTTGCAGGCAGCAGGCTTAAAAAGCGCCGCCTTTTTCGGTTGCGCGGCTCATACAGGGTTTTTCGCAATTGCGAAAGGGGAGGCCCGACCCCAAATACATGGTCACTGATTCTTAAACGTCTTGGTGTGAAATGATTCCGTTAACCAAGGCGGAACCTTTGAGGGGCCGGGCAGTTCGATGTTCATGAGCGATCAGATGTCCAGATTGCGTCCGGTTTTCGGGTGGGCAGCGCTTGGCGTGCTCGTCGCGGCGGGCGCCGCACAGTCGGCCGCCGCGCTCAGGGAAGCCGACCCGATCACGCCGCCCGATGCCAGAACCGCGCAGCAGATGTTCGCCGACGCCCCCGACGGCGTCGATCCGATCGTCACCGGCCCGGTCAGCGCCGCCTTCAGGCAGCGCCAGAAGGATGCCAACTGCGACACGGCGGTTTGGCCCAACATCCCCAGAGCTTGCTACCCGGACTGACGCCCTTCATCGCATTTCCGAATTCTGGACCGCCGCGACGCTTTCGCATCACGGCACGGATCGCAGCGGCTTGAGCGGAGCGTGCGTTAAGTACGTGAGCACCGGAAGCGCAGGAAACCATCGTTCGCAGGCCGGCATCACCTGAATATCGACACAGCCTAAGCCGACCGCACCGGGTCCAGCGTGACCTTGTAAAGCTCGTTGTCGTCGCGATCCATCAGCCGCACGGTGAGCTGTTCGGTGGCGCCGGAAATATCGACCAGGCCGAAGAACTGCAGGCCGGCCGACGGCGGCAGGTTCTGGCCCTGCTCGGCGGTCGGCGCCTTGATGAACTTCAGCTCCGGCCCGAAGGTCATGTCGAGGTCGTTGGGGCCGAACGTGCCGGCGTGGATCGGGCCGGAGACGAATTCCCAGAACGGATTGAAATCCTGGAACTGCGCCTTGTCGGGGTTGTAGTAATGCGCCGCCGTGTAATGCACGTCCGCGGTGAGCCACACTGTGTTGGTGATGCCGGCGGTCTTGATGAAGCGCAGCACGTCGGCGAATTCGAGCTCGCGCCCCTTGGGCGAGCCATTGTCGTTGTTGCTGACGGCCTCGAAGCCGACCTTCTTCGCCGCGTCGTCCCAGACGACGAGGCTGAGCGGCATGTCGGCGGCGATGATCTTCCAGGTCGCCTTGGAGTTGGCCAGCTCGCGCTTCAGCCATTTGGACTGCTCCTCGCCGATCATGCGCGACTTCGGCGTCAGCGTTTCATCCAGATTGGGGCCGTTCGGGCCGCGATAGGAACGCATGTCGAGGAAGAAGACGTCGAGCAGCGGCCCATGCGAAATCTTGCGGTAGACGCGGCCCGGCTCCGACGGCTCGTAGCGGATGGTCGTCATCTCATGGAAGGCGCGCGCCGCCCGCGCCGCCAGCAGATGGATCGACTTTTCCTTGTAGCGGTCGTCCTTGCTGAGGTCCTTCGAGTCCGACCAGTTGTTCAGCACTTCGTGGTCGTCCCACTGGTAGAAGGTCGGGCAGATGGCGCTGAGAGCCAGCACATGTCTGTCCATCATGTTGTACTTCCACTGGTCGCGGTATTCGTCCAGCGTCTCGGCGACCTTGCGCTTGCCGTCGATCAGCACGACGTTCTTCCACTTGCCGCCGCCGGGCAGGTCGACCTCGTCCTTCATGGCGCCGTCGGCATAGATCGTGTCGCCCGAATGCAGGAAGAAGTCGGGCGTGTGCCTGGCGATGGTCGAGTAGGTCTTCATGCCGGTCTCGTCGATGCCCCAGCCCTGGCCGGCGGTGTCGCCCGACCAGGCGAAGCGCACATCGCGCTTCGAGGACGGCGCGGTGCGGAAGCGGCCGACGATCGGTTCGGACACGGCATTGATGTCGGAAAGATCGGCCGCGACCATGCGGTAGAAGACATCCTGGTCGGAGGCGAGATCGGTGAGCAGGCGCTTGGCCGTGTAATCGCTGGCCGGCGAGGTGTCGAGCGCGGCCAGCCTGGTGGCGTTGGCGAAGCTTTCGGTCGTCGACACTTCATACATCACGCGCGCCGGGCGGTCTGTGCGGGTCCACACCATGCCGGACGTGGCGTCGACGTCGCCGGACTGAACGCCGTGTGTGAAGGCCGGCCGCTGGTTGGCGCGGGAATAGTAGGGCAGTGCAAGCCCCGAGGCACCGACAAGGCCAAAGGCGCTGGCCGAGGTGACGAAGGCGCGGCGGGTCATCGAAAGCTTGTTCATGGCTGTCTCCAGGATGGCGTCGAACATCCCGGCCAAGCTCCCGCCTCAATGTTTCAGGCGCATATCGGAACCATGAAGTTTTGATAACAGTGAACAGAACTGCTGATCTCCCCCCTCGTGGGGGAGATTGGCTGTTCAGACCATCTGCGGCTCCGGCTCGAAAGCCGGCCTGCTGGTGTTGATCAAGAGCGAGATACAGGCCGCCGCGATGCCGGTCATCCCTGCGATCAGGAACGCCAGCTCGTAATTGCCCTGCAATTCCCGCATGGTGCCGCCGAAGGCCGCCGCCGCTGCCGCGCCGATCTGGTGGCCGGCGACGATCCAGCCGAAGACGATCGGGCCGCTGCGGTCGCCGAAGGCCTCATTGGCGAGCCTGAGCGTCGGCGGCACGGTGGCGATCCAGTCCAAACCATAGAGTACGGCAAAGATGATCAGGCTGGTTCCCGAGAAGCCGGAATAGGGCAGGTAGATCAGCGATAGGCCACGGATGGCATAATAGACGCCGAGCAGCTTGCGCGGATCGAAGCGGTCGGTGAGCCAGCCGGACAGCGTCGTGCCGATTAGGTCGAAAATGCCCATCAGCGACAGCAACCCGGCCGCCTGTACCTCGGGAATGCCCATGTCGCCGCAGAAGGCGATGAGATGCGTGCCGACCAGACCGTTGGTGGTGAAGCCGCAGATGAAGAAGGTGGCGAACAGGTACCAGAACACCCGCGTGCCCGCTGCGCGGCGCAGCGTGTTCAGCGTATGCGCCAGGAAGTTACCCTGCGACGCAGGCGACACCGGCGGCACGTCGTTGGCATCGGCGCCATAGCGCACCTGCCCGATCGAAGCGGGGCGCTCGGGCACCAGCAGCAACACGAAGGGTATCAGCGCCGCGGTTGCGATCGCGACCGCGATGGCCACCGGCTTCCAGCCGCCACTCTGCGCCAGCGAGGCGATGACCGGCAGGAACACCAGCATGCCGGTGGCGCTGGAGGCAGACATCAGGCCCATCATCAGACCGCGATTGGTCTTGAACCAGCGATTGACGATCGTGGCGCCGAGCACGCTCGCCACCGCGCCGGAGCCGATGCCGGAAAACACGCCCCAGGTGATGAAGAGATGCCAGGGCTGCGTCATGAACAGGCTGAGCACCGTCGATGCCGACATCACCAGCAGCGCGCCGAGCAGCGTGCGGCGGAGCCCGATGCGTTCCATCAGCGCCGCCGCGAACGGCCCTGTCAGGCCATAGAGCAGGATGCCGACGCTGGCGGCCCAGGAGGTCACGTCGCGACGCCATCCGAAGCTTTCTTCCAATGGGACCATCATCACCGACGGCGCCGAGCGAAGCCCGGCCGCGATCAGGAGACAGAAGAAAATGACGGCAACGACGACGAAAGCGTAGCGCTGGCCAAACGGACGGGATTGAGCTATCATGTTACTGACCGGTACGTTGCAATGGGATGGCGCCATACATACGTACCGGTCAGTAACATTGTCAAGCGGGTTATTTGCATGCCATCCGACAATAAAATTGAAGCGTCGATCAACGAGACCCCCGCTCCAAGGGCGGCGGACAAGATCCTCGACGTGGCGCGCGACCTGTTTTATCGCGAGGGCATCCGGGCGATCGGCGTCGACGAGATCGTCAGGCGCGCCGGCGTCACCAAGCCGAGCCTTTACCGCAGCTTCCCATCCAAGGATGAGCTCGCCGCCTCCTACCTGCGCAAATATGATTTGGAATTCTGGGAGCGCTTCGACGAGGCCGTCGACGCGCATCCCGGCAATCCGCGCGCGCAGATCATCGCTTTCCTGACCCGCGTCGGCAAACGCACGCAGAAGCCGGATTACCGCGGCTGCGGCATGACCAACGCGGCGGTCGAATATCCCGAGCGCGGGCATCCCGCGCGGGTGGTGAGCGAGAACAACAAAATTGAATTGCGCCGGCGCCTGCGCGCCATGGCCGCCGCGATGGGCGCCGGCGATTCCGACACGCTGGGCGACGGGCTGCTGCTCCTCATCGAGGGCGCCTATATCAGCGGCCAGCTTTTCGGCCTTGGCGGACCTGCCGCGGCGGTCGCCTGCAACGCCGACCTCTTGATCGAAGCCAGCTTGAAGAAATAGCAAACGGCGTTACGCTTTCGGCAACTCGAAACGGAGTTGTCAGCGATGCGCGCCCTTCTGATCCCGCTTGCTCTCGCCGGTTTCTGCCAGGCGGCCCAGGCCGGTGAAATCTCCAGCGCCTACACCGATCTCGATTCGAAGAAGGACTGCGTGACCTACGCCCAGGCCGCGGAAGGCGACGGCGACTGGGCGAACCTCGTCTGCTCCGGCTATCGCGGCTACCCGGTACTGATCGGCTACGACGATGCGCGCGAATCCGTCTATTACGGCTTCCCGTCGGACGACATGACACCGGTCTGGGAGAGTTTCACCGCCTTCAACGGCTCTGGCCCGAAGGTGGAATGGCGCATCGAGGCCAATGGCGACGTCGCCATCCCCTTCGCCGCCATCCATCGCCGCTCCGTCAGCGACCCGCAGGACGAGAAGAAATCGACCGATGTGCTGGTCGTCGCCAAGGTCGCGCAACCGGAAGATCATCAGGGCTGCACCGTCGGCCTGGTTTTGGCCACCGGCAACCCGCAGGCCAACGACCAGGCGCGCAAGCTGGCCGACGAAAAGGCGAAGACCTTCGTCTGCGGCAAGGACAAGCGCGAAGTGATCGGCGACGTGCCTCCCTTCGGCCGGGTGGATAACTAACCGCTTCCCCTAACCATTGGGCCAACGCCGGATTGGGTTCCCATTCGAAGGCCCGCCTAGTAAACCCTTGCGCGATCGCAGCCGGGAGGTTTCCGCTTGTCCAGTTCTGTCAACGTCGCGAACGAGAACGGCGTGGCGATTGTCATAATCGACAATCCGCCGGTCAATGCGCTGAGCTTCCATGTCCGCAAGCCGCTTTACGAAGCGCTCGCAGCACTGCGCGACGATCCAGGCGCCAAGGCCATCGTCATCGCCTGCGCCGGACGCACTTTCGTCGCCGGCGCCGACATCACCGAATTCGGCAAGCCGGTCGAGCAGCCGGAGCTGCGCGCCATCATCGCCTTGCTGGAAACGGTTCCCAAACCGACGGTCGCCGCCATCCACGGCACGGCGCTGGGCGGCGGGCTGGAGCTGGCCCTCGGCTGCCATTTTCGCGTCGCCGATCGCGGCGCGAAGCTCGGCCTGCCGGAGGTGAAGCTCGGCCTGCTGCCGGGCGGCGGCGGCACGGTACGGCTGCCACGCCTTGTGGGTGCCGCCAAAGCGCTCGGCATGATCGTGTCCGGAACGCCGATTTCGGCAGGCGAGGCGAAGGCGGCCGGTCTCGTGGACGCCGTTGTCGACAGTGATCTCTTGGCGGAGGCGATTCGTTTCGCTGGCGAAATGGCCGACCGGGGCGGGCCGTTCGTGCCGGTGCGTGACCGCAATAATCGCCTCGCCGAGACCGATCTTTCCGCCTTCGACGCCCAGGCGGCTGAGTTGGCCAAAAAGGCGCGCGGACTGGACGCGCCGCGTGCCTGCGCCGAGGCCGTGCGCAACGCGATCACCTTGCCGTTCGACGAGGCGCTTGCGGCCGAGCGGCAACTCTTCCTAAAACTCGTTTCTGGCGACCAGTCGCGCGCGCAGCGCCATCTGTTCTTCGCCGAACGCGAGGCCGCGAAAATTCCTGGCAAGGATTTGCAGAAGCGTACGGTCTCGCGCGTCGGCATCATCGGCGCCGGCACCATGGGCGGCGGGATCGCCATGGCCTTTGCCAATGGCGGCTTGCAGGTGACCCTGCTGGAGACGAGCGACGAGGCTCTGCGGCGCGGGCTGGCGACAATCGAGAAGAATTACATCGTTTCGGTCAGCCGTGGCTCGCTGACGGAGGAGGCCAAGCGGCAGCGGCTCGGACTGTTCAAGGGCAGCACCGACTATACCGATCTCGCCGACTGCGACCTGATCGTCGAGGCCGTGTTCGAGGACATGGCGGTGAAGAAGGAGGTGTTCGGCAAGCTGGGTGCGATCGCCAAACCCGGCGCGATCCTCGCCACCAACACCTCCTATCTCGACGTCGACGAAATCGCCGCATCGACCTCACGTCCCCAGGATCTGCTCGGCATGCATTTCTTTTCGCCGGCAAATGTCATGAAGCTGCTGGAGATCGTGCGCGCCGAAAAGACCGCGCCCGAGGTGTTGGCGACGGTCACCGATCTCGCGCGGCGCATCGGCAAGGTGGCGGTCGTCGTCGGCGTCTGCCACGGCTTCGTCGGCAACCGCATGCTGTCCGCGCGAGGTTCAGAAAACGAGTTCCTGCTGCTCGAGGGCGCGACGCCCGGCGAGGTCGACAAGGCGTTCACCGATTTCGGCTGGCCGATGGGACCGTTCCAGATGGGCGATCTCGCCGGCCTCGACATCGGCTGGCGCAACCGCAAGGCGCGCGGCCAGACGGCGGTGATTGCCGACACGCTGTGCGAGCAGGGCCATTTCGGCCAGAAGACCGGGCGCGGCTGGTATCGTTATGAGGCTGGCGCGCGCGAGCCGGTTGCTGACCCGGAAGTCGAGGCGCTGATCCGTGCCAAGGCAGCCGAACGCGGCATTGCCCGGCGCGAGATCGGCGCGGAGGAGATCATCGAGCGCACGCTCTATCCGCTCGTCAACGAGGGCGCGAAGATCCTTGAGGAAGGCGTCGCGGGTCGGGCCTCCGACATCGATGTCGTCTGGGTCAACGGCTACGGATTTCCGATCGGCAAGGGCGGGCCGATGTTCTGGGCCGGGCTTGCAGGCGCCGGCAATATCGTCGAGCGGCTGGAACACTGGCACCGGCAAACAGGACGGGCGATTTTCGAACCGGCGGCGATGTTGCGGCGATTTGCCGAGACGGGGTCGTGGGAGAGTGCTGGCGGAGCCCGGTAACTTCGTCATTCCAGGGCGAAGCGAAGCGTAGACCCTGGAATCCATGCCGTTCCATCAAACGAAGAATGCGACGGTCCAGAACAAGTGTCGGCGCGACCGGCGCCCGTCCTGCACCGTTGCGGCGCTCGAACGTTCCGGCATGGATCCTCGGGTCTGCGCCGCGTCGCTTCGCTCCTTGCTACGCCCGTGGATGACGAACGCAGAGGCGGCAACCAAATTTGACCATGTGGACAAAACTCAGGCGCCGTTCCATAGTCTCTCGTCTGACATTTTTTTGAACGGCCGGCTCGACACGGCCGTCGAGCAGAGGGGAATTTCAAATGGAAAACGAACGCAGCAAAACGCAACGCACGGGCCTGTCGCGGCGCAACGTGCTGGAACTCGGCGCGCTCGGCCTGGCGGCCACCGTGCTGCCCGGCGCGGCCTTCGCCAAGGACAAGAAGCTGAAGGTGGCGGCGATCTTCGCCACGCCGATCGAGGAGCCGTGGGACAACCAGATCCATGTCGCCTTGCAGAAGGCCGAGAAGGAGCTGGGCATCGAATACAAATGGTCGGAAAAGGTGCAGACCGCCGACTTCAGCCGCGTGATGCGCGAATATGCGCAGGGCGGCTACCAGCTGGTGCTGGGCGACGCCTTCGCCGCCGAGCGCGAATCGCGCAAGACCGCCAAGCAGTTCCCGAAGACGGCCTGGCTGTTCGGCTCCGGCGCCGGCCCCGCCGAACCCAATTTCGGCGTCTTCGACAATTGGATCCATGAGCCAGCCTACCTCTCCGGCATGATCGCCGGCAAGATGTCGAAGTCGGGCACGGTCGGCGCGGTCGCGGCGATGGGCATTCCGGAAGTGAACCGGCTGGTCAACGCCTTCTTTGCCGGCGCCAAGGAGGTCAACCCGAACGTCAAGAAGAAGGTCGCCTTCATCGGCTCCTTCTTCGATCCGCCCAAGGCCAAGGAAGCCGCCGTGGCGCAGATCGATGCCGGCGTCGACGTCATCTATGCCGAGCGCTTCGGCGTCATCGAGGCGGCGGTCGAAAAGAAGATCCTTGCCATCTCCAACATGTCCGACCAGTCGAGCCTCGGTCCCGACACGGTCATCACCGGCCCGGTGTGGGACATGTATCCGACGGTCGAGCAGGCGATCAAGCTGGTCAAGGCCGGCGTCTTCACCGCGCAGGACTATGGCGATTTCTCGCGCATGGCCAAGGGCGGCTCCTATCTTGCCCCCTACCATAAGTTCGACAAGACGCTGCCGGCGGAGGTGAAGGACCTGGTCGAGAAGAAGAAGGCCGAGATCCTCGAAGGCAATTTCCGCGTCGACGTCGACGAGAACACGCCGGTTTCGGATTGAGCGCTTCGGCTTGAGGTTGGCGCCAAGCCCCCCTCTCTGCCCTGCCGGGCATCTCCCCCTCGAGGGGGGAGATTGGCGGCTTCGGTCTCGGCGCTTTTCCTGCGACGTAGAACATTGGCAAAAGCCGGCGTGACATCTGATCTCCCCCCTCGAGGGGGGAGATGGCCGGCAGGCCAGAGAGGGGGCCTCGCACTGCCCTCAGCGCTTAGCCGGATCGCAAATCCAGGGATTCACCCTTGTCCGCCCCACTCATCGAAATGCGCGGCATCACCAAGAGCTTCGGCGCCGTCAAGGCGAACGAGGCCGTCGATCTTAGCGTCGCGCCCGGCGAGATCCTCGGCCTTTTGGGCGAGAACGGCGCCGGCAAGACGACGCTGATGAACGTGCTGTTCGGCGCCTATGCGCCGGACGCCGGCGAGATCCTGGTCGAGGGCAAGCCGGTCGCCATCCACAATTCGGCGGACGCTCTGGCCGCCGGCATCGGCATGGTGCACCAGCATTTTCACCTCGCGCCGCGCCTGACGGTGCTGGAAAACCTTCTGATTGGCATTCCGGGAAAATCCGGCCGCATCGACCGCGCCGGCGGACTGGCGCGGCTCAAGGAGATCGGCCGCCAGCACGGATTGAGCCTCGATCCGAACCTGCCGGTCTCGGCACTGTCGGTCGGCGAGCAGCAGCGGCTGGAGATCATCAAGGCGCTGTTTCGCGGCGCCAAGCTTTTGATCCTCGACGAGCCGACGGCGGTGCTGGCGCCGAGCGAGGTCGATGGCCTGTTCGCCGCCTTGCGCTCGATGGCCGCCCAGGGGCTCGGCATCATCTTCATCTCGCACAAGCTGAACGAGGTGCGGGCGCTGACCCATCGCTGCGTCGTGCTGCGCCACGGCAAGGTCGCCGGCCGCGTCGACCATCCGGCAGAAACCACCTCCGCCGAGATGGCCAGGCTGATGTGCGGCCACGAAATCGTGCCGCCCACCAGGGAGGTCTCGACCCCCGGCGCTTCCGTGCTGACGCTCGACGGCATCTCCACCTCGAACCATGCCGGCACGCCACTGCGCGATGTCTCGCTGTTCGTGCGCGCGGGCGAGATCCTTGGCATCGCCGGCGTCTCCGGCAACGGCCAGCGCGCGCTGGCCGACGTGATTTCAGGCATGCTGCCGCCAAGGGTCGGCTCGATGACGATAGCCGGCCAAACGGTCGCGCAATTCTCGCCACGCGCGCTGCAGGCGCTCGGTCTCGGCCGCATCCCTGAGGACCGGATGACGACGGGCCTTGTTACCAACCTGCCTTTGGCCGATTCCATGGTGCTGCCGCGCATTGGCACCGAGGCGTTCAGCCGCAAGGGGCTGCTCAACCCGGCCGCCATCCGCGCCTTCGCCGAGGAGCAGATCAAGGCCTATGACATTCGCTGCCCCGGACCGATGGTGCGCGCCGGCGCGCTGTCCGGCGGCAATCTGCAGAAGGCGCTTTTGGCGCGCGAGCTCGCCTTCGATCCGAAAGTGCTGATCGTGTCGCAGCCGACGCGCGGCCTCGACATCGGCGCTGCCCGCTTCATCCACGAAAAATTCCTGGCTATGCGCGCCAAGGGCTGCGGCATCATCGTCATCGGCGAGGACCTCGAGGAACTGCTGATGCTCTCGGACCGCATCGCGGTGATGTATGAGGGTCGCATCGCCGGCACGCTCGACAGCGCCGACGCTACCGTGGCAAGGCTCGGCCTGATGATGACCGGCGCGGAGGGCCACGCCTGATGTTTCGCCTCGAAGGCCGCACCTCGACGCCAGCCTGGTTCAATCTCGCTTTGCCGCTCATCGCCATCGTCGCCACGCTCATCCTGTGCAGCGGCCTGATCGCGATCGCCGGCGCCGGCGTCGCCGATGCCTATGGCGTCATGCTGTCGGCTTCGCTCGGCGACAGCTACGCCATCACCGAAACGCTGGTACGCGCGGCACCGATGATCTTCACCGGCTTGGCGGTTGCCATCGCCTTCCGCGCGAAATTCTGGAACATCGGCGCCGAAGGGCAGTTGCTGGCCGGCGCGGTGGCAAGCTGCTTCGTCGGCGCGATCCCGATGCCCGGTTACGTTGCCATGCTTTTGATGGCGCTGGCCGGCGCCGCCGCTGGCGCTATCGTCGCGCTGGTGCCGGCCACGTTGCGCATCAAATTCAAGGTCGACGACGTGGTGAGCTCGTTGCTGCTCAACTCGGTCATCTATTACGCGCTGATGGCGCTGATCGAAGGGCCGTGGAAGGATAGTTTCAGCGGTTATCCGATCTCGCCGCCGATCGAGGATTCGGCCGATTTCCCGGTGCTGATCGAAGGCACCCGCCTCCATGTCGGCGTCATCGCCGCGCTGATCGCCGCACCGCTGTGCTGGTTCCTGATCGCCCGCTCCACGCTCGGCTTCCGCATCCGCGTCACCGGCGAGAACCCGGAAGCGGCGCGCTATGGCGGCATCAACGTGCAGCGCGTGCTCACCTCCGCCGCGCTGCTCTCCGGCGCGCTGGCGGGCTTGGCCGGCGTCGGCGAGGTCGGCGGCGTCCACTTCCAGGTGATGAGCGACATATCGCCGGGCTACGGCTATTCCGGCATCGTCGTTGCGATGCTGGCCAGGCTCAACCCGCTCGGTGTGGTGCCGGCGGCGATCTTCCTCGCCGCCGTCATGACCGGCGCCGAAGCGATGTCGCGCGCCACCGGCGTGCCGGCCTTCCTCAGCGACGTCATCCAGGGCACGGCGCTGCTTGCCATGCTGGTCGCGCTGCTTTTCACCGCCTATCGCATCCGCCGCGTGGGAGCATCCTGATGAGCGCGGTGTTCGAGCAGATTTTCCAGATCGGCTTCCTTGCCGCGATCATCCGCATCGCCACGCCGCTCGCTTTCGCCACGCTCGGCGAAATGTTTTCCGAGCGCGCCGGCGTGCTCAATCTCGGCATCGAAGGCATCATGTTGCTCTGCGCCATGGCCGGATTCACCGCCGCCAGCTTGAGCGGCAGCCTGTGGCTGGGTGTGCTGGCGGCCGTGCTCGTCGGTGCGTTGATGGGCGCGCTGCATGCGTTCTTCACGGTGGCGCTGGGCTTGAGCCAGCATGTCTGCGGCATCGGCGTGACCTTGTTCTCATCCGGCCTTGCCTATTTCCTCTACCGGCTGATCTTCGGCCAGCAATCGGTGCCGCCGAGCATCGACGGATTCAAGCCGGTGCCGATCCCGCTGCTCTCGGACATACCGGTGCTCGGCCCTGCGGTGTTCAACCAGTTCACGCTGGTCTATCTCGCCATAATCGCCGTCCCGCTCGCTGCCTTCGTGCTCTACCGCACGCCCTGGGGCCTGTCGGTGCGCATGGTCGGCGAAAACCCACGCGCGGCGGACTCGGCCGGCGTCAGCGTCATCGCCACGCGCTTCCAGGCGGTGATCCTCGGCGGCGCGCTGATGGGCCTTGCCGGCGCCTTCCTCACCATGGCGCAGTTCAACGCCTTCACCTTCGGCGTCGTCTCCGGCCGTGGCTGGGTGGCGATCGCGCTGGTCGTGTTCGGCCGCTGGGATCCATGGCGCTCGGCCGGGGCGGCGCTGCTCTTCGCCTTCGTCGATGCGCTGCAATTGCGCATGCAGGCGAGCGGCCTCGGCCACATTCCCTATGAAGCCTTCCTGATGCTGCCCTTCATCTTCACCATCGTCGCCATGGCGTTCATGTCGCGCAACGCGGTCGCGCCGTCGGCGCTGCTGAAACCGTTCCGGAGGGAGGAGCGGTAGAGGACTTGGCGCTCTTTCCTCTCCCTCCGGAGGGGGGAGAGGTGGCGCTGCGAAGCAGCGACGGAGTGGGGGAACCACCTGGCAACCGCCGCCGACGGATGCGTAAATCTTCTCGCACCGCGCCGAGAGTCGACCCCCACTCCGTCGAGCTGCGCTCGACACCTCTCCCCCGATCGACGGGGGAGAGGAAGGGCGACGCCTCACATCGCGGTGAACGCGTTGTCCACGAACAGATGCGCGCCGTTGACGAAGCTCGATTCGTCGCTGGCCAGGAACAGCGCGGCCTTCGCCACCTCTTCCGGCTCGCCGATGCGGCCCTGCTGCGCGGCCATGGCGGCGTCGGAGACGTCGACGCCGAGCTTGCCGAGATCGGCCACCTCGCGCAGGCCATGCGGGGTGCGGATGAAGCCGGGGCAGACTGCGTTGCAGCGGATGTTGCGGTCGCGGAACTCGACCGCGATGGCGCGGGCGAACATGTGGCAGGCGCCCTTGGTGGTGTCGTAGAGCACTTCGTTCGGTGTCGCCGCCACCGCCGAGATCGACGAGGTGCAGACGATCGACCCGCCGCCAGCGGCGATCATCCCGGGCAGCACCGCGCGCGTCATCAAAAACATCGAACGCACATTGACGGCATGCAGCCAGTCCCACTCCTTGAGCGTCGTCTCCAAGAAGGGTTTTATGACGATCGTGCCGGCGTGATTAAATAGCACCGTGACCGGCCCTAGCTTTGCCGTCGCCGCTTTCACCGCCGCTTCCACCTGCGCTTCGTCCGAAACGTCGGCGACGAAATGCTCCGCGACATGGCCGCGTTCGCGGATCGCCGCCGCGGTCTTGCCGGCCGCTTCGCCATTACGGTCGATGATCGCCACCTTGGCGCCTTCGGCGGCGAACAGCTCGGAGGCCGCCCCGCCCATGCCTGTCGCGCCGCCCGAAACGATGGCGACCTTGCCCACCAGCCTTCCACTCATTTTTTCTCTCCTCCCGCTGAATATCGGTGAGGCGATGCTATCCGTCATGCGTCGGATGGCCAAGGCCGCCCGCTTGATTGGATGTTGTGCCTGTGATGCCCGCAACGGTCGATCTTCAGGCCTTTGACCCCTGTTGCCAGGCGCCCGGAAGTCGGCTCTGCGGCACTGACCGTGAGTATGAAAAACCACGATCCGCACCATTTCGACAATGTCGTTCCACAAATCGCCGAAAAATAGCACTCGACAAAGTCTACTAACTTTATAGATTAATGGTCGCGACGGAGGATCGACAATGTCCTACATTCAGAACGCCCAACGCAAAGGCCAGAGGCTTACCGCCGACCAGAGCTGGAGGCCCGCCTATGGCGGCACGTTCGCCTACCTCGTCTTCGCGCTGGCATTCGTGTTCACCGGCGCCGTCGTCTTCGGGATCATCCCCTGAGTGAGTCGGGGCCAGAGCAATTCCGGGAAAAGTGTGAGCGGTTTTCCGTCAGGAATTGCGTAAAAACAAAGGCCCCGCTGTCCAAAAATCTGCGTTGAGTAATCGGAGCTGAAGACTGGCTGCGGCCGGCGCGCTGCCGCGCGCCGACGCACGGATTTTGTTCGGGTTCGGAGCGGGGCGACCCAACGTGATGGAGGAGATGGCAATGCCGATCGAGTTCACGCATGTTCCAGACAAGCCTGCCAATGGCAGCTTCTTCTATGACTTTGCCGAGACGGCGACCAAATTGTCGCCGATCGAGGATGCCGGCTTTCGCAAGCTGGTCATCGACGATGCGGCAGGCCTGCTCACCAATATGGACATCGCCGCCCAGACGCTCGAGCGCACCGGCTCGCTCGAAGTGGTGCTGACGCATTGGGCCGGCGTGATCGAACCGACGGTCGCGGCAACGCAGCTCGCGGCGCTCGATCGCCGGGGTGGCGGCCGCCTGTCGCTTCGCATGCTGAGCGAACCGCTGGAAGACAGCGATGCCGAGGCCCGGCCGATCGGCCACAGCGTGGTCTGGCAGCGCATCGACGAATATCTGGTGTTGTTGAAGCGGCTGTGGTCGAACGACTGTCCCTTCGACCATGAAGGCGCCTTCTACAGCGTCCGGGGTGGCTTCGTGCCGCGCAAGGGGCCGCATGGCGCCGACCTCGTCATCCGCCTCGGCGGCCAGTCCGGCACGGCGCTGAAGGTCGCCGGCAAGCATGCCGATGTCTTCGAGCTCGCCGCCGGCTCGCCCGACGAGGTGCGGCAGTTGATCGAACGTGCGCGCAGCGCCGCCTCCGAGCACGGCCGCGGCGGCAAGTTGCGCTTCGCGCTTCCGGTCCGCATCCATGCGGACGGCTGGAGCGGCACCCCGGATCACCGGGCGGTCGAGATTGCCGGCCCGCCGGCGCGGCTCGCTCTGGCGCTTTTGCCCTATGCCGCGCTCGGCATCGAGGAGTTCATGATCAGCGGCATCGACCGTCCGGGCGAGATCGCCCGCATCGGGCGCGAGACGATCACGCTGGTCGCGAATTCGCTAGCGCGGCGCGAGGCGGAGATCCCGCAGCCCGGTGCGTTTGCCGCGCATCCCTTTGCGGAACACCGCGCGGGCTAGGGTATGATGCCGGGAAGTCACTTCACATCGGAGTAATCCAGGCCGTCCATCACATAATCCGCGAACAGGAAGTCGCGGATGCCGGCAATCCGGCCGTCCTCCCAATGGATGAGGATGAAGTAGCGCGGCGGCCCGTCCGGACGGGCCGGACTGGTGACCAGGATGGCGGGCCGGCCTTCGACGATACCGGTCGTGAAATGCCAATGCGTTTCGTCGGCATAGCGGCCGAAGTAATTGCCGACATATTCCTTGCCGTCGGCGCGCAGGCGGTTGACCAGCTCGAGCTTGACGTCCGAGGCGAGAAGACCGCGCAGGCCATCGAAGTCCCGGGCGTTGAAGGCGGCCACATAGTCGCCGAGGCGCCGCATTTCTTCGCGGTTGAGCGCCGGGCGGGGCGACGGCGTGCGCGGTGCGGCCGACAGCTTGCGCAGGCTATCGCGGCCCCGCTGCAGCGCGCCCTTGATCGCGGTGTCGGAGGTTTCGAGGATTTCGCCGATCTCCTCCAGGCTGTGTCCGAGCACGTCCTTCAGGACGACCGCGCATCGTTGCGCCGGCGGTAGTTGCATCAGTTCGGCCAGGCTCGCCTCGGCGGCAATGCGTGCATCCAGCGCCGGATTCTCGTCGGCGATCGTGTCGAGCTCGACCTCGCTTTCGCGCCCGCGCGAGCGGGCCCGCTTGCGCAGGAAATCGAGCGCCGCGTTATGCGCGATGCGAAACAGCCAGGGTTCGGTCTTGTCGGGCATGTCGCCATTCCTGATCGCCACGAAGCCTTTGGCCAAAGCCTCCTGGACGATGTCCTCACCATCGATGACCGATCCCACCATGCGCGACGCGTAGCGGTGCAGCTTGGCTCTGAGCAAAGCGGCATCGCGCTCGAAAGCGCGAAGCCGAGTCTCGGTCCCCGCAACGGATTGATCCTGCGAACCCGTCACGCAACCTCCTGGTCTTCGATCCCGCCCGTGTGGGAATAGGTGGTGTGGCCCATCACGCTCTCGCCGGCGGCGAGCTCGACGATGCTCTTCATGTACGCGCCAAAGCGCGGATCGCTGCGGAAGGCCGCGATGTCGTCGGCCGAGCGCCACTGCGAAATGTTGGCGACCTTGCTGCCGTCGCCGCCGACGACCACGGATGACGACAGCGAGCCTGGCTGCTTGCTGAAGAAGCTCCGCGTGCCCTCGGCTAAGGTCTTGGCCAGTTCCTGCTGCTTGCCAGGCTTGGCGGTGAAGACGTTGATCAAGGTCACTGTGGTCGACATGGCTTGGCTCCGTTGATTGGTTACGTCCTTCAAGACGAAGGCGGAACCGGAAACGGAACGGTGGCTTGAAAAAAGATCTTCAGCTGGCATCCGCAAGCCGCGACAGCCCGGCGATGACGGCAGCCGAATCCGCCAGCGCGCCGAAGACGCCGTCCTCGACCGTCACCATATGCAGCGCCGCCTCGTGGGCATATCGGTCGCCGCTGGCGCAGGCATCCGAAATCGTCAGGCACTGAAAATTGCGGTCGCAGGCCTCGCGCAACGTCGTGTGCACGCAGACATCCGTCGTGCATCCGGTGAACATCAGATGCGTGATGCCCCGCGCGCGCAGCACCAGTTCCAGATCGGTATAGGTGAAGGCGCCGTTGCAGGTCTTGTCGACGACGATGTCTTGCGGCGCGACCTCGATGTCCGAAACAATCTGGAAACCGGGGCCGGAGCGCAGCAGCACGTCGGTGCCTTCGAGCCCGGCGCGCTGGCGCCGCCATTTCTCGTAAGCCGTCATGTCGGCCATGTCGGCGCGGTAGCCCTGTCTGGTGTGGACGATGGTCAAGCCCGCGGCGCGGGCGGCTTCGATCAGCCGGTTCACCGCCGGCAGGATCGCTCTCAGCGGCGACGGATCATAACCCTTGCGGGCGAAATAGCCGGTCGGCGACAGGAAATCCTCCTGCAGGTCGATGACCAGCAGCGCCGTGTTTTGGGGCACCAGCCTGCCGTCATAAGGAAAGTCGAACGGTGTCGCCTTGATCATTGGCCAGCCTGCTTTGGTTGCTGAGCGCATCGTGCCCAGCAACCGTCTTGTCGTCCAGACCTCACCGCGTGGCGGGCGTCGCCAAATTGTTGATCAAAGTGGTCACTTTTATAGTTGACTTGCAATGTCATGTTTCATAGTCAACCGGGCATGGCCGCCTGGCGTCTTGATGCAGGGCGGCCCTGCGTTGCAATGATGAAGCGAGGACGAGTCTTGTCCCGAAACCGTCTCTTGGCGGCGCTGGCCGCGTCGCTCATTCTTTCGGCAGGTATCGTTGCGGCGCAGGAACAACCGGCGGCGCCTGCGCCGGTCGACCGGGCGCCGGCCACACCGACCCTGCAAACACCCGCGGCACAAACACCCGCGGCACAGGCGCCGGCCGCGCCAGGAGGCGCCCAGCCGGCTCTGAACGGCGCCATCGGCGAAGAACCCTCCATCTCGCTGACGCTGCCGCATGACCTGTCCCCCTGGGGCATGTTCATGAATGCCGACATCGTCGTGAAGGCGGTCATGGTCGGGCTGGCCTTCGCTTCCCTCGTCACCTGGACGATCTGGCTCGCCAAGTCGCTCGAGGTCTTCGGCGGCAAGCTGAAGGCCCGGCGCGCCGCCGATGCCATCGGCAACGCCGCGACGCTGATGCAGGCCGGCCGCGAACTTGGCCACAGCGGCGGTCCCGGAGCACTTCTGGTATGGGCGGCCGAGGAAGAACGCGCGCTTTCGGCCGGCGCGCTCGACCATACGTCCGGCGACGGCTTCAAGGAGCGTGTCGCCTCCAGGCTTTCGCGCATCGAGACGGCAGCGTCCCGGCGCATGTCGCGCGGCACCGGCCTGCTCGCGACCATCGGCTCGACGGCGCCCTTCGTCGGCCTGTTCGGCACCGTCTGGGGCATCATGAACGCCTTCATCGGCATCTCGCAGGCGCAGACCACCAACCTGGCGGTGGTGGCGCCGGGCATTGCCGAGGCGCTGCTCGCCACTGCCATGGGTCTGGTCGCGGCCATTCCCGCGGTCGTCATCTACAACGTCTTCGCGCGCTCGATAGCCGGCTACAAACAGATCCTCGCCGACGCTTCCGCCGGCGTCGAGCGCCTGGTCAGCCGCGATCTCGATTTCCGCACGGTGCCGCCGGCAGCGGCGATGCCGGCGGAGTAGCGGCGATGGCGGCGCGGATACGCGAGACCTCCGGCGAAGATCTCGAGGAAAGCCACGATATCAACGTCACGCCGTTCATCGACGTCATCCTGGTGCTGTTGATCATCTTCATGGTCGCGGCGCCGCTTGCCACGGTCGACGTCAATGTCGACCTGCCGGGTTCGACAGCGACGCCCGCCCCGCGCCCCGAGACGCCGCTCTTCCTCACCCTGAAAACCGATCTCACGTTGGCGGTCGGCAATGACAGCGTGCCCCGCCAGGCCTTTGCCGGCGTGCTCGACGCCCGCACCAAGGGCGACAGGCAGACGCGCATCTTCCTGCGCGCCGACAGAAAAGTCGGCTATGGCGATCTGATGGAAGTGATGAACCTGCTGCGCGCCGCCGGCTATCTGAAGGTCGCCCTGGTAGGGCTCGAAACGGTATCGGGCCGTGCTGGTGAGCAGGGCACGCCCGGAACTCCGGCGGCCGGCGCGAACGCCGCGCCGGCAGCGGGTGGAGGTTCGGCGCCATGACGCTCGCCGTCCTTTCCCGGATTTCCCAGCCGCGCCTCGGCCTGCGCGAGGCCGGTCTGTGGACGAGCGCGGCTGCGATCATCCTGGCCGCGCATGTGGCGGTCGCCTATGCGGTGCAGGACCTGAGTTTCGCCGAAATACCGGATGGTGGTCCGCCGCCGGCGCCGGCGGTCGAGATGGCGCCGCTGGTGATCGCGCCTGCGGTGCCGGAAGAGACGGCCATGCTGGACACGGTAACGCCGGAGCCGGCCGACGCGGCCGAGATGACGGAAAAGCCGGCCGAGGTGAAACCGGTGACCGACCCGTCGCCGGAGCAGCTGGTCGAGCAGGCAGAGCCGGTTGCCGAACCGCCGACCGATGCCGACAAGGCGCAAGAGGCCGAGCCTGCCGAACAGACAATGGCGGCGCTGAGCGATCAGCCGCCGCTGGAAGAGGTCGTGCCGGACCCTGCCGAGGCGATCGCGCCCGACGTCGTCATTCCGCTGCCCAAGCCGAAACCTGTCGAGGCGGAGGTGAAGACGCCGAAGCCGGTCGAAGCCAAAAAAAGGAAGGCCGAGAAGAAACCGCTCGAAAAGCCGAAAGAGCGGCCGAAGAAGGAAAAGGCACCGCCCCCCAAAACGACGATCACCGCCAGCATCGACGCCAAGGCTGCGGCCAAGGCGGCCGCGCCGCAGTCCACCGCCAATGTCGCGCGACGATCAAGCGTCAGCCCGTCGCGCTGGAATTCCAGCCTGGCGGCGTGGATCAGGCGGCACACGCGCTATCCGAGCCCGGCGCGCTCCAGGCGGGCCGAGGGCACGCCGAGCGTCACCTTTACGGTCGATACGTCCGGTAGGGTCGTCTCGGCCCGGCTGGCGCGATCCTCGGGCGACGGCGATCTCGACCGCGCGGCCCTCGCTGCCTTGCAGGGCGCCTCGGTGCCGGCGCCGCCGGCGGAGCTCGGCGCCCATGTCACGCGCACGGCTCCGTTCGTGTTCAGCTTACGGGACTAGGCCGGCGCGACGGATGATGATAGGCGGCTGACCGGTTAAGCTTTATCCAGAGGCGCCGCACGACCCTGCCGACCGAAATCAAATGACGATACTAACCCGCCGCAATCTCCTCAAAACCGCCGCTGTCGCCGGGCTCGCCGGAACCGGCGCCGCGGCCATCGGCAGGTTGACCGGCTTCGCCGCAACCACGCCCGGGCCGCTGGTGCTGAAAACCGCCAGCATCGAGGCGCAACTTATGGACGGCGCGCCGACGAAGAACGTGCTGACCTACAGCCAAGCCGGCATGCCGCCGGTCGTCAGGATGCGAAAGGGTGAGCCGTTCGCCGCGCGGCTGATCAACGGCATCGATGATCCGACGACCATCCACTGGCATGGCATCCGCGTTCCCAACAGGATGGACGGCGTGCCGTTCCTGGTGCAGCCCTACGTCTATCAGGGTGACCATTTCGACTATGCCTTCACCCCACCCGATGCCGGCACCTTCTGGTACCACCCGCATTGCAACACGTTGATCCAGATGGGTCACGGCCTGACCGGCGTGATCGTGGTCGAGAACCCGAAGGACCCGGTTTTCGATGCCGAGATGGTCGTCAACCTGCGCGACTGGCGGCTCGGCGACGACGGCCAGTTCATCGAACCATTCAGGCCGCGCGACGCGGCCAAGGCCGGCACCTTCGGCACAGTGCGCACCGCCAACTGGCTCGACCAGCCGCAATTCGACGCGCCCACCGGCGGTCTGGTGCGGCTGCGCGTCGCCATCACCGACGTCACCCGCATCTACGCCTTCCGCGTCGACGGCGCCGAGGCAACGGTCATCGCGCTCGACGGCAACCCTGTGCCGCAACGCTTCACACCGGATGCCCTGCAGCTCGGACCCGGCCAACGGCTCGAGCTTGCCGTCCGCATGCCCGACGACGAAGGCGCGATCGTCAGCCTGCGCGACGTACGCGGCACCAAGCCGAAAATCCTGGCGACGCTGCGTTCGGTCGGCAAATCGCTCAAGCGCGATCTTCGCGAACTCGGCCCCCTCGAAGCCAATCCGGTGGCGGAGGTGGACGTCGCCGCGGCCAAGCGCATCCCGCTGGCGCTGAGCGCAACGGCCGAAAACGTGCCGGCCGACGGCACTTGCGGCTCGCTCGGCTATAGTTTCTGGGCGATCAACAAGGTGCCGTGGCCGGGCGACACGCCCGACCCAACGGCGCCGCTGGCGGAGTTGAAGCTCGGCCAAAGCTACATCATCGATATGGAAAATCTGACGCCGCACACGCACCCGATCCACCTGCACGGCATGAGTTTCAAGGTTCTGTCGTCCTCGACTCGCGCGGTCCAGTCGCTCGTCTCCGACACCTATCTGATCCAACCCGACGAGAAGGTGCAACTCGGCTTCGTCGCCGACAATCCGGGCGACTGGCTGCTGCATTGCCACATCATCGAGCACCAGAAGACCGGCATGACGAGCTATCTTCGGGTGGCGTGAACAGAGTTTGGGCGCGGACACCTCTGCCCGCGCCCGTGCTGATGGCGGCTATTGCCTGCGCGCCTCGGCCTCGCGCCGCTCCTTCTTCTTGCGCCACGGCGCATTGGCTTCCCAGTCGCCGGCCATGATGCAGCCGTAAGGCAGCACCTCGTCGACGATTTCCGCCAGGCCGAAATGCTCGATCTGGCGGCGCATCGAAGTCGCGTTCTTGTAAGCGCTGGGCAGCTCCGAAATGTCGGTCACCCCGCTGAAGAAGCGGGCATCGATACCTTTGGTCTCCTCGGCGAAGATCTCGGCATCGCTGCGCCCGGCCTGCATGCGCCGGTGCTGGGTGCGCGAGAAATTGCGCCCGGCGCCATGCGGCGAGAAGCCGAGGCCGTTTTCGGCGTTCTTGCCGCGCACGATCAGCACCGGCTCCGCCATGTTGAGCGGGATCAGCGTCAGATCGGTCGCGTCGTCGGCCCAGTCGTCGAAGGCCGGCGTGGCGCCCTTGCCGTGGTAGAACAGCCCGTCCGAGCGGCGGAAGACGAAGTTGTGCTCGTTCCAGAACCGGTCCGAGACCTTCGCCGACAGCTTCTCGGCCGCCAGATCATGGATGAGCATATGGTTGCCCTTGGTCCATTCGCGGATCACCTGCAGGGCTTCCCAATACTCATCGCCTTCCCGCGTGTCGGCCGGAATCCAGGCGTTCTGGGGCAAGGTTTCCGGCGACAGCGTCCGGCGCACGCCTTCGGCGATCTTCATCCCCTTGTTATAAAGCCGCGCGCCCGGCGCGCGCGACCCGTGATGGGTCACCAGCGCCGTCTCGCCGCTCGACTTCAGCGTGCCGACATAGGCGAAATGGTTGCCGTCGCCCTGCGTGCCGAAATGCTCGATCGCGGCACTGGTCAGATCACGCAGCAAAGGGTTGGCCTCGAAACGCGCGAAGACCTCCTTGGACGGCCGGAACTGCTGGCCGCGCTGGCGCCCGCCGGGCCCGAAATGGGTCACGGCATGCACGGCGTCGAGCAGCGCGGCCGGCGCCACGCCGGGAAACACCGAGATCGCCATCGAGCAGCAGATATCGGCCGAATGCATGCCCGGATGGATGCCTTCGGACACGGCAACGCCGCCGACCGGGATAGTGCCGGGCGACCCCGCCGGGCAGGCGTCGGGCATGATGGCGCCGGCGCGGACCACGGGCGTGCGCATCAGCTCGGTCATGCTGCGGGTGACCGCCTCGACATTGGCGGCCTCATGCTGGTTTTCGGCCTGGATATTGAGATGCAGCGGCAGCGCACCGCCGGCATGAAGCGGCAGCGCCGGGGGCGGCGCGAAGCCGCGCGCAGCCTCGATCGCATCCTCATGCGATCCGCCCTGCTCCAGAACGCCGTTGGCCGCAACGAGCGCCCGGGCAAACCACTTGCCCTGCTGCATTCCGGCGTCGATCAAATCCTGTCCGCTTACGATCTCGGTCATGTCTTTCACTTTCAACTGCTCTGCACTCTGCAGATTTCGGTCTGGCGACAAGGGTCGGCAAGACAATTACTGAGCTACCGTCCAACCCAAGGATGGACGAGGATGAATCAAACACCCGACCTTCCGCCTCAATGAAGCGGATGCTCTATCCGGTAGTCCTGCCTGCATTCGCCATTCGCTTTCAAGTTTCCACTCATTCCATAGGCAGGCGACAAGTCGATGCGAGAAACCGGATCGATCCGTGGATCGACGGGTGGATTTGAACCACCTGGTTGCCAGATGTATTCCCGCAGGCATTCGCCCTGTTTAGTCGGCTGGCGACAAGGATCGGCAAGACGACGCTTGACTGCGCCACCCCGCTCCGTGGAGCGAGAGAGTGATTTGAACACCCGACCTCCCGCCTTTCAGCGGGCGCGCTACCTGTAGTCCTGCCTGCATTCGCCATTCATTCGTCTCGCCGCGGCGACAAGGGAGGATGAAACCCGGGAGTCCCGCTCGTGCCAGAGAGCGCCGCCAAGGTGAGGAGTCGAACCTCACGGAGCATCCCATTCTTTGGAGCTGTAGTTCCATCCGGCATTCGCCGCGGTTGTTTCTTGTGAGGTGTGACGACAAGTCTGTTGTGAAACTGCCTTTCTGTTCTACCGACTGAACTACGGAGCCGATTGGCAGCTCCGGCGGGAATCGAACCCGCGACACGAAAGTTAGGATGTAGTTCCACAGGCATTCGTCACGCCTTCGATCTCTATTCTCCTTATTCACCTGCGGCCAAGCCGCGAAAAAGTCGTCGGGCATGACGACAAGGGTGATGAAACATCTCCCTGCCTTGCGGCAGGGTCCTGCTCTATCCACTGAGCTACGGGTCCATAGCTGTCCTGCGAAGCTCGAAAAGCAAAGCAGGATGGCGGACCCGACGGGATTCGAACCCGCGACCTGGAGGGTAACAGCCTGTAGTTCCATCGGCATTCGTCATGCCCTGCGATTTGGCTTGCGGTGCCGGCGGACGCGCCGCCGGCACCATTTCTCAAAGCTCCACCGCCTCGATCGTGCGCACCCAATGGTCCGGGTCGCCGCCGGAGGCGAGCATCGTGCCGACCACGTCGAAGACGCGGTCGGAGAAGCCGCCGACATTCAGGACGTCGGCGCCACTCTTCGCCTGCGTGGTGGCGTAGGGCTGGATGTCGATGCAGACCAGCTTGGCCTTCGGGTTGTGCACCTTCAGCTTCTGCCATTCCTGCATCGTCGCCGTGCCCTGATACGCGTTCTGCGTCGCATCCACGCAGGACTGGTTGTCCGAAACGAACACCACCAGGTCGACCTTCGCCTTTTCGCGCACCAGCCGCGCCAGCGGCGCCGAGCAGTTGGTTCCGCCGCCGCCGATGGCCGCCAGCTTCGCCGCGTTGGTCATCACCGTGTCGCGAGCGTTGAGGTGGACATCCACCACATCGTTCTCGAACGGCAACACCCTCGCCGTCGGGTTGCGGCGCAGCAGCGCGGCGGCCACCAGGGCAGCCACGTCGATGCAGCGCACGGCCGAGGTCGCGCCCTTGCGATAGCCGGTCGCCGGCGAGGCCATCGATCCCGAAACGTCGGGGCAGACGACCACATTGCCTTCGACCCGCGGCACGTTGCCGAGCGCGACTTCCATCGCGTCCTGCAGCGCATCCTTGACCACCCCGGGCACACCCGCCTCCGCCATGGTGAAGGCCACCATCAGCTGGTACGGGAACACCCTGGCGCGCCGGACCTCGTCCGGATCGCTGAGGCGCGCCGCGAGCTTCTCGGCAAAACCCTCCACCTCGAACACGCCGTTGCGCGCGAAGCTGTTGAGGTTCTGCCGCAGCATCTGCCAGCCGGCCGTCTCGGCGATCTGCACCCAATGCTCGCGCGACAGCGGCATCGAGGTCAGCATCTGGAACGGCACTTCAGGCACCGGCAGCGACGGATCGCGTTTGAAGGCCTCGAAAGCCTTCAACACATCCGGCAGCGCGGCGACATCATGCGGCTTGCCGATGAGATAGCCGTAGAGCGCTTCACCCGAAGCCGAGGCCGGCTTCGGGTGAACCATCTTCACGACATCGGCCAGCGACGGGTCGTTGCCGACCGCGGCACGCACGATCTCGAAGTCCGACGCATGCTCGAGCCACGCCTGGACGAGGCGCTTCGGCCGCGAGCCGAGCGACTTGCGGCCGGTGGCGCCGGAGCGCATCACCTGCACGAAGTTGCGCAGCATCTTGCCGTTGCGCACGATGCGGGCGAAAGCGCGGTTGAACCCGTCGCCCTGCATCAAGGACAGCGCGGCCAGCAACAGCGCCGGCATGTCCTTCATGTAGCCCTGCTCGAAAGCATGGACGGCGGTCTTCGCCAGAAAGGCTGGTTCGACCTGCCAGGCAAGCTTCAGCACCTCGTCGAGCTGCTCGCGCGGCTCGGCATAGAATGTGGCGTTGAACGTTCCCGTCGCCGCCAGCTGAGCCAGGGCCTGCTCGGGCGACAGGCGGTAAGCCTGGGCGCCCTCATGGTTCCTGGCGTCAGCCGGCGGGAGCAGCTTTCCTGCAAACGTCGCAAACACAGATTTGTTTGCCATTGTCGTGATCCTTCTTGTCAACGCCAGGACCATTACAAGCCGCGTGCCAGTTTGAGCGCGGGGGAGCCGGGAGTGCTCGCTGAATTCGATAAGCTATTGTTTTTTAACAAGATAAAAATTCATACGTTGGAGCGACTGTCGCGAAGGCTATTTCCGATCACTCCGATATATGATACATGCATATCAATCTTTATACATTGAGATAAGAATGAGACGACGGGTAGCGATCGGCATACTGGGCACCACACTCGACGCCAGCGGCCGTGAGGACCGCTGGAAAAGATGGCGGCCGACGGTGGCGCTCTGCCAGCAGCCGGGTCTGTTCATCGACCGGCTGGAGCTGATCCATGGCGACAATTCGGAGCGGCTGGCGAGGCAAGTCATCGCCGACATCGAGGAGGTCTCGCCGGCGACGGAGGTCAGGCGGCATGTGATCCCGATGAAGGATCCCTGGGACTTCAGCGAGGTCTATACGGGCCTGCGCGACTTCGCCCGCGCCTATCCCTTCGACCCCGAGAAGGAAGATTATCTGGTCAACATAACCACCGGCACGCATGTGGCGCAGATTTGCTGGTTCCTGCTGACCGAAGCGCGCTTCATTCCGGCGCGGCTGCTGCAGCTTTCGCCGCGCAAGGAGGCACGCGACGATGTGTCGGGCAGCCATTCGATCATCGATCTCGACCTGTCCCGCTATGACGCGATCGCCACCCGCTTCGCCGCCGAGCGCGACGAGGCGACCTCGTTCCTGAAATCCGGCATCGCCACCCGCAACCCGGCCTTCAACCGCATGATCGACCAGATCGAGAAGGTGGCGATCCGCTCGCGCGCGCCGGTGCTGCTGACCGGCCCGACCGGCGCCGGCAAATCGCAGCTCGCGCGGCGCATCTATGAGCTGAAGAAGGCGCAGCGCCAGGTGTCGGGCGGCTTCATCGAGGTCAATTGCGCGACGCTGCGCGGCGACCAGGCGATGTCGACGCTGTTCGGCCATGTCAAAGGCGCCTTCACCGGCGCGCAGAACGAGCGTGCCGGGCTGATGAAGTCGGCCAACAAGGGCGTGCTGTTCCTCGACGAGATCGGCGAGCTCGGCCCAGACGAACAGGCCATGTGCCTGCGGGCGATCGAGGAAAAGCGCTTCCTCCCCGTGGGCGCCGACCAGGATGTCACCTCGGATTTCCAATTGCTTGCCGGCACCAATCGCGATCTCTCGATCGACGTGAAGGCGGGAAAATTCCGCGAGGACCTGTTCGCGCGGCTCAACCTCTGGACGTTTCAGCTGCCGGCGCTGCGCGACCGCAAGGAGGATATCGAACCCAACCTCGAATTCGAGCTGCGCCGCTTCGGCGAGCGCGAGGGACAGAACGTCACCTTCAACAAGGAGGCGCGCGAGCTCTACCTGAAATTCGCCGTCGCGCCGGAGGCGCAATGGCGGGCGAATTTTCGCGACCTTTCCGCGTCCGTGACGCGCATGGCCACGCTTGCCCCGCTCGGCCGCATCAACGAGGAAGCCGTGCGCGACGAGATCGGGCGGCTTGGCCAGCTCTGGCGTGACGGCGGCAGCGGCGACAACGATCCGGACGTACTGCTGCGCGACGTGCTGGGATCCGACCGGCTTGCGGAAATCGATCCGTTCGACCGCGCTCAGCTCGCCACGGTGGTCGCGGCCTGCCGCGACAGCAGCTCGCTCAGCGCCGCCGGGCGACGGCTCTTCGCCGTCTCGCGCCTGAAAAAGACCAGCGGCAACGATGCCGACCGGCTGCGCAAATATCTGATGCGGTTCGATCTGAGCTTCGAGGACCTCACCCGGCCATGAAGCGCCGGCGTTACTTCGATCGCCTGTCGCGTCGTTGCGCGAAACGCCCCTCGCCGTCCGTCCCGGGCCTTTCCTTGCCGGCTCCGGTCCGGGCGCGCGGCGCATCCATCAGGTTTCTGACCTTGGCATTGTTGTGAGCCTGGATGACCGCGCGGCTGAAATGAAGCAGGAACCCGAGCACTGACATAGGCACTTCCTCCATTGGATTGGCTGGTATGTCGGCGGGTGCTTGATGAATGCGCCCGGTCTGTTACGCGAGGATGGCTCGGAGGACGGCTGATCGTTTCCAAATGCGCGTGCTTCGAAACATTTGCATGCAAATGGGCCGGCCGTGAGGGCCTGTGGCGAAGCGTCGGCGACCCCGTGGACCGGTCCGAAAACTCGTCCGGCGCAAAGCCCGTGGTTCGGCAGGATTCAGTCGGGCGCCGGAAGCATGTATGCTCAACGATACTGATTCTTCCGATCGTTTTGGCTGGTCGATGTGAGAAAAATCGTCGCTGCACTCACCGTAACTGTAGTCCTTGTCGTCGGACTGCTCTTCCTTTTGCCCGCTCTTGTCTCAACCGACTGGGTTCGTGCCGAGTTGAGCCGGCAATTGTCGTCCGCGACCGGAATGACCATTCGGCTGGACGGACCGGTCAGGCTGTCGTTGCTGCCCAAGCTGGCGGTGGTGGCGGACGATATCTCGCTCTCGACCGGCACGGGCGACGTCGCGATATCCGCGCCGCGGTTTTCGACGTCGATAACCTTGTCGTCGCTATGGTCGAAAAAGCTCGAGATACAGTCCGTCGCGCTGACGGAACCGACGATCACTTTCGAGGCTTCGGCGAACGCGGAGCCAGCTCCGGAACCGAAGGATGTCCAGGCCGATCCGTTTGCGGCGATTGTCGACACGCTTGAGCGACTGGCGATCAACCAGCTGACCATAACGAATGGCACCCTTACCTCGGGCGCTTCGACCGGCAAGTCAGCCACGGTGACGGCAATCGACGCCGATCTCAGGGTTCCGGACCTCGACCGGGAGGCCTCGTTTTTATTGGCTGGAACCAGCAACGGCCGTCGCATCGAAATGAGCGGAAGTCTTTCCGCGTTGCGGCCGATCCTGCGCCAGCTCCCAGCCCAAATCACCGTCGAGGCGCGGCTCGACCCTGCGCCGGTTGCCAAATTTTCTTCGTTGCGGGCGAGCGGCGAGATTCAGCTCAACGGCAATGGCAGTTATCAGATCAAGGGCGGAAAGTTCGATATCGGCGACCAGAGCTTCCAGATGGACGCGCTCTTCCAGCCTGGGGCGCGGCATCACTTCTTCGCCGACCTGGCGGCCAAGCGCGTCGATATCGACGCCTTGGGCGATATTGGAAAGGGCGGTTCCAGCGCGGGCAAACCCCAGACCGGTTCCGGAGAGCCCGGCCTTGCCATGCTGGCCGCTTTCGATGCCGACATCAGCGTGACAATCCATGAATTGGTCGGCGGCAAGATACGGGCCTCCGACGTCCAGCTCGCCGCAACGCTGAGCGACGGGCAGCTCGAGGCAAAGCTGGAGCACTTTATCCTCGACGCGGGAAGCCTCACCGCGAAAGCCTCGACGAATGTCGGTGAAACGCCTCCGACCATAAGGGGCAATATTGCGAGTTCAGGGCTCGACATCGGCTCATTGGCGAAGCTCGCCGGACAATCCGTGCCGCTGTCCGGCAAGCTCACGGCCGATATGGGGTTCGCGTTTCGCGGGCTCACCGCCGAACGCATCCGCGGCAGCGTCAATCTGCAGGGAACGGTCGGGATCCGCGAGGGCAAGCTTCCGCTTGCGGCACTTGCCGATGCCAAGGACCGAACGGCCAACGATATTACCGGACTCAATCTTGACGCGAAGGTTCGCGATATCGGCAAGCCTGTCGATGTGACGGGCAAGCTCGCCTGGCGGGGACAGGCCGTTGCGTTCAAGTCGCAGATCGCGCCCGCATCCTTTCTTGGCCGTGCCTCTGTTGCCGACGCATTCGGGCCGATCAGCCTTTCGGTTTCCTCCAAATATCTCGAAGGCAGCATAAACGGCGTTGCCAGGGGTGGCGGCACGTTCAAGGGCCAGATCTCGGCCACATCGCCCTCGGTCGACAAGCTGATGCAATGGCTGGGACAAGGCGCATCCCGCAATCTGCAAGACTTTGCCTTCAAGGGCGATGTCGATGCCGGCCCGAAGCAATTCTCCTTCCAGAAGGCCTCCGTCGCCTTGAACGGCGTCAAGGCGACGGGGCAAGGCTCGGTGAAACTGGGGCAGGTTCTCACCATCCGCACGTCGCTCAATTTCGCGAAACTCGACTTTGCAGCGCTCGCCGGCGGCGGCGGGGCCTCGGCTGGCGGCAAACAGAAGCCGGGCGGGGCAGCCGACGCTCCGGCCGATCTTTCCTTCCTCGAGGGAATTGATGCCAGGATCGAGGTCGCGGCGGACAAACTCGGCTATGGCAAGGTTTTCGCGGGGCCGGTCGCAACCGTCCTGACGGTGGCCGACGGCAAGGCTCACCTGAATGTGCCGCAAAGCCCCTTCTACGGCGGCACGATTGCCGCGGAAATGACCGCCGACGGCTCCGGCGATACCGCTTCCCTGGATCTGAACACCGCAATCGCCGGCGCGGCCGCGGCTCCCTTGCTTCATGACGCGGCGGATTTCGACCGCATCGAAGGAACGCTCGAGGCGACGGTCGCGGTTTCTGGCTCGGGAAGGACCACGAAATCGCTTGCCCGTTCCCTGACCGGCAAGGCGGCGACGAAATTCAGTGACGGCGCCTTCCGCGGCATCGACATGGCGGAGGTCTACAACAATTTGGTCGGACTGCTCGCCGGCGGTTTCAAGCAGGACCAGGCCAAGAAGACGACGTTCACGGAACTCGGCGCCTCATTCGCGATCGTGAACGGCGTCGCGCAGACGACGGACATCAGCCTGCTGGGCCCGCTGCTGCGGATGAACGGCTCGGGCAAGATCGATCTCGCCGAGCAGACGCTCGACATGCGTCTCAATCCCCGCGTCGTCGCCTCGCTTGCCGGGCAAGGTGGCGACGTTGCCGTGAAGGGCATCGGGGTGCCGATCGTGGTCCAGGGCCCGATCTCCGCGCCCCGAGCCTATCCGGACCTCAGCGCGCTGGCGAAAGACCCGCAGGGCGCGCTGGACATGCTGGGGCGCCTCGGGTTGCCGACCGGAAAACTGAAACTCGACAAGCTGATCCCGGGTGCAAACGGCGACGGCAAGGGAGCGGCGGATCTGATCGGCGATCTTCTGCAAAATGCCGCGCCCCGGCCCAAAGCGCCGCCAGCCGCTCCGAAAGCAGCCGCGGCGCCAGCCAGCGGAAGCGCGGAAGACGTGCCGCCAGACAACGGCAGTACGGAAAATGCGCCGCCGCCGAGTTCGAACGCGGGTAGCGAGACGGAAGCCGAGGCTGCCGCGCCGGCGGTGGAACCTGCCCCGGTCGACCCGCAAGCCGCCCCTGCTTCGCCTGAAGCGCCAAAGAAGGGGGAAATAGACACGCTTCTCGATCAGCTGGCCAATTAGTTCCCCTACACAGGGGTTTTGAAAGGGGTTGGTTGAAGCCGCCTCAACGTCGTCATTCTATGGCGGAGCAAGGAGCGAAGCGACGCGGCGCAGACCATAGAATCCATGCCGCGATTTCGAAGCGCCGCCCGGGTTGCAGAATTTTGCTCCGTTGCACTCCTTGGCGAAGGTAACGGCATGGATTCTAGGGTCTTCGCGACGGAGCTTCGCTCCTGCTCCGCCCTAGAATGACGAAGGGGGGTGGGCATTCGGCCAATCTCCAACGCATGCCACCTGCCAACGCAAACAGAGCCGACCGGTCAAAATCCCTGTGCAGTCCCACCAGCGTTGTAGGGTAGCCTCCGCTCGCGGGATGGTATGAAAGACAACGGTCGCTCTCGTGACTTCAGCCTGACGCCGGCGCAATACATGACCTAACGCTCATATGTGCGGCCGAAAACCAAAGTGATTTCGACCGCCGCAAATCGCCCCCAATCAGGACGTTCTTCCGGCCCCGTATCTGGAGAGTTGGAGAGGCCCGATGAAATTACCTGTTCTTGCCCTTGCCGGGACCATGCTGGCGGTGATGCCAGCGGCAGTCCAGGCGGCGCCTATGATTGGCGTGCCGGCCAGAAATAGCCTGGTGCAGGAGGCGCGTGTGACATGCGCTTATCTGACCGAGGACGGCTACTGCGTGCGGCCGCACAAGAAGCACAAATACTGGAAGCGGCACCACTACTACCGCGCTTACCGCACCTATGCGCCGCAGCCGCCGGACGAGGATTACTGGCGCTATCAGCGTCCGCGGCCGATTATCCGGGTCGTTCCGAACTACCCGCGGCAGGACGAAGACAATTGGGATGATTGGGACGACTGAGCTCGTCTAAGCCCCGGAGCCGCGCTCCGTTTGCCAAGCGGCCTGTTCTCGGTCGCTTGGCCCGCAGTGGCCGGCATTCGGCGCCCAGGCAGCGCCTTTGCCGGTCCATCCACGAAGAGCGGGCGATGCGAACCCCCTACCGCTTCAGCGCGATGCTGATGCCGCTGAGATCGGCATTGACCTGCAGGCCGACCTGCCTGCCGGTGAGCTCGAGCTGGGCGCCCTTGTCGTTGGTCATGACGATCACCTGGGCGCCTTTGCCGAGCGCGCCGCCACCGCCGGCCGCACCGTAGACGCCCGTCACGTCGCTGGCGCGGCGGATGTGGCGCACCGTGCCCTGGAAATACGTCTTGGAAGCCCCGAAGGCGAGGCCGCCCGAGACGCCGCCGACCGAGATCGGATAGCGTTTGCCATGGAAAGTCAGCGTGCCTTCGCCGCCGGAGCCGCCGATGAAGAAGGCCGCCTTGTAGACCGAGAAGCGGATCGTGCCGCTGTCGGCATGCGCGGCGCTGGCAATGCTCATGCCCGCGACGGCAATTGCCGCGACCGCGACGGAACGGAACCTGGACGAAATCAGCATGATGGAACTCCTTGAGCATCGCCGCTTGCCCAGCCGGCCGGGCATGTCAGCTTCGTGTCGGAACATAGCTGAACAGTCTCGGCCCGTCATTGGTTCCGGGCGCACGGCCTGAAATCCGGCAATCACAAAATGCTGAGTGGAAAGGCAAAGCCGATACGAAGCAAACACTTGCGCTGGCTGGTGGAGCTGAGGGGGATCGAACCCCTGACCTCATCATTGCGAACGATGCGCTCTCCCAGCTGAGCTACAGCCCCGTTCCAGCGGATCGGCTTGTATCGGTCGCGGCCATTTGATGTCAAGGCGAAAGACCGTCGGACGACAGGCGCTATGGGCTGCGGGCCTTGCCCGCTCACCAAGCCCGCGGGCCTTGCCCGCACGCCAAGCAATGGCTACATGTCGGCGACAATTTGGAGACCGGCATGATCGCCCTTATTCAGACCATCGTCATGGCGCTTGACATCTACTGGTGGATCATCATCGCCTCGGCGATCTTTTCCTGGCTCTACGCCTTCAACGTCGTCAACTCGCGCAACCAGTTCGTCGGTACCATCGGCAACATGCTCTATCGGCTGACCGAGCCGGCATTGCGCCCGATCCGCCGCTTCATGCCCGATCTCGGCGGCATCGACATTTCGCCGATCATCCTGCTGCTGATCATTTTCTTCATCCGGCAGTTTCTGGTCACCACCGTCTGGTCCTGGGTCGTGACCGGCGGCTGATGAGCACGCCATTTCGGCTGCGCGAGAACGGCATCGACCTCTTCGTGCGGCTGACGCCGAAGGCGGCGCTCGATCGCATCGACGGTGTCGAGGCGACCGCCGATGGCCGCAGTCATCTCAAGGCGCGCGTGCGCGCCGTGCCGGAGAATGGCGCCGCCAACGCGGCGCTGGAACGAATGATGGCCAAGGCGCTGGGCGTTCCCGCGTCGGCCGTTTCGGTGGTTGCCGGCGGCACCTCGCGGCTGAAGACGCTGCGGATACTGGGTGATGCGGCTGAGCTGGCGAAGAAGGTTGAGGCCTTTTCCAAGTAATCGAGGACTGAGACGTAGGCGGGACAGCGCCCCTCTCTGTCCTGCCGGACATCTCCCCCACTTGGGGGGAGATTGGCAGCTTCGACGCCCCGTTCATTCTGCAACGTTGGAGATTGGCGAAAGCCGGCGTCACATCTGATCTCCCCCCAAGTGGGGGAGATGTCCGGCAGGACAGAGAGGGGCGCGAAGGATCGCCAACCTCGACGGCACAAGCCTCTGCAACCGCTCAATCCCCCAGCGGCAGCCTCGGATCGTCCACCTTCAGCGTGTTCACGCTCTGCTTGATGCGGCGCAGGTTCTCCAGGACTTTCGGCCCGCGCGATTCGGCCACCGTGGTCGCGATCATGTCGACGATGGCCAGCAGCGCGTAGCGCGACGAGGTCGGCTTGTAGATGTTGCCGTCCTCGACGGGCTGCAGCAGGATGACCGTATCGGCGACCTTGGCCAAAGCCGAATCCGGCGCCGT
>NZ_QMBP01000014.1 GCF_003289945.1 Mesorhizobium hawassense | reverse complement strand
GCCAGGCCGTGGTGCTGTCGCAGAGCGGCAACACGGTGTCGGGCTATGTGACCGGCCACAGCGGCGACCCGGCCTTCCTGGTGTTCACGCTTTCGGTCAACGCCTCGACCGGCGCCGTGACGCTGACGCAGGACCGCGCGGTGCACGAGAACACGATCGACAATCCGACCGACAGCTCCGAAGGCATCAGCCTGACCTCGGGCCTGGTGACGCTGACGGCGACCGTGACCGACAATGACGGCGACAAGGCTTCGCAGTCGCTCGACCTCGGCTCCAAGGCCACCTTCCACGACGACGGCCCGGTCTTCAACTCCGTGATGGATGCGATCGTGGCCAACCAGGCCGGCACCAGCTTCACGGGGAGCTACAACGCGGCTTTCGGCGCCGACGGGCTCGATCACCTGTCGCTCGCGCTGCTGGCGAGCGGCACGTATAGCGGCAGCGCGGTCACTTTCGCCCAGGCCACCAGCGCGGGCGTCACGACCGTTCAGGTTCAGGATGCAACCACGCACGCCGTGATCTTCACCTTCTACTACACCGAGACCGCACAGGCCGACGGCGGTGTGCTGATGCATGCCTATTCGGACTCGAGCAATCCAGCAGGCAGCGCCTTCTTCACGCTCGATCTCAACGCGAACGGCACCTACGACTACACCTTGAACTCGCCGTCGGTGATCACCACGACGACCGTGACCGGGGATTCCGCGTTCTCGTCTTCCGGCGGTAGTCAAAATTCGCTTACCTCGCCGGACGGCCAGCTCGTCATCACCGGCGATCTCAACGGCGTTGCGACGCAGGTCAAGGCTTCCAACGTGGGCATCGCGGTCGGCAGCAGCGGGCAGCAGATGGATCCGCATGAGACGCTGCACCTCAACTTCACGCAGGATCAGACGGCCGTCAGCTTCGTTCTCAACAAATGGGGCGGGAGCAACGGCAGCGTCGCCGACATCCAGTTCCATGTTCTCGACAATGGCGGCTCCGTGAAGGATTTCGATCTTCAGATCACGAAGCCCTCTACCGACATCACGATCAAGATCGTGGAGACCTCGGACAACACGCTTCTGACCACCAATGGCGGCGTCGCCTTCAACGCAGCGACCAGCACCTATACGCTCTATGTCAACCACGCCTACGACGACATCAACGTCACCTATGACCATTCGGTCAGCGGCAATGCGACCTTCGCCTTCAACAACATCACCTATGGCGAGGTGACGACGATCCACGATCTGACGATGAACTTCGGCCTGTCGGCAACCGACCGCGACGGCGACACCTCGACGCTTTCCGATCCGCTGACGATCGCCACAACCTCCGCGCTGACGCTCGATGCGCATAACGCAGCCTTTGCCCCTGTCGACGGCAATGACGGCGTCGTCATTGCCGGCAGTTCAGGCAACGACACGCTGATCGGCGGTGACGGCAACGACCTCCTGATCGGCGGCGCCGGCCAGGATACGATGACCGGCGGCGCGGGCGCGGACACGTTCAAGCTCGATCATCTCGACATCAAGGATCTGATCACCGACTATAGCGGGGCGGGCGGCCAGGGCGACAAGATCGACCTGACGGCGTTGTTCGACACAGCACTCAACGGCAACATCAACAACTACGTGCATTACAACAGCACGACGCACGCCGTTAGCGTGGACACCAGCGGCTCCGGCAACGCGGCCAACTTCGTCGATGTTGCCGTGCTGCAGAACGCACCAGCCGCCGGCACGATCAACATTCTGTACGACGACACGAACCATGTGCAGCACACGGCCACGATTTAGCACTTATGCGTGGCCGTGCTTCCATGCTATGCATTAGCGAACCGTGAATTCGCAGTTTGGAGAGGGACTTACATGAAGCGTTGTGCAAGATCGCTGGCTTCGGCCACGGCGCTGCTGCTCGCCGGGTCGACGGGCTTCGCCGCCGACATCATCGGCGAACCGGCGATAAACTATTGCCGCACCGTCGGCACCTCGGACCTGGTGCTGACCGACAATATGGTCGAGCTCAAGGACCATGTGGTGAAGCTGATGGACGAATCCGTCGCCGTCGCGAACAGCCCGGAATGGATCAACTCGTCGCGCCCCGCCTTCGTCTGGGCTTCGGAAGCCAAGGTCGCCTGCGGCATGGCCTATGGCTACCTCAAGACGAACTACAAGGACGAGGATACGCTCAACAAATGCGAGTGCTTCCACGACCGCATGGTCGAGTATATGCACTGAGCTGACGGCCCATAGAGCACCAGCTGGCTGCGATGGTGGCCGACGGAAAGCTGCTCAAGGGGATCGCGCTAGATCGTTTCGGCGTTTCACGCAAACGGCGAAACGATCTAGCTTTTTGTTTTGACGCAATTCCGAACGGAAGGCTACGGCGAAGTCGCCGAGCCCAACCACTAGGCACTTTTCCTGGAATTGCTCTAGCGGTCGGCTTGTTTGGTGCGGGTCAGACTCCCGTCCACGCCAACTGGCTCGAACGGCCGCAATTGCAACAGGCTCGGCCCGTGCAATGTAGCGCGGTGCCGGAGCGGACCCGCGAGACATTCAAGGCATTCGCAACCTGTCAGGCGTCGCGCTATGGCCTCGAGCCGGTGCTGGCGCATGCGGTGATGGAGATCGAAAGCGGCTTCGATCCCGGCGTGCGCGGCGCCGACGGCGAAGTCGGCCTGATGCAGGTCATGCCGGCTACGGCGCGGATGCTCGGCTTTCGCGGCTCGCTCGACGAACTCGGCGAGCCGGCGACCAACATCGCGCTCGGCGTCAAATATCTGGCGCGGGCGAACAGGCTCGCCGCGGGTGATCTTTGCACCACCGTGATGAAGTATCGGGCCGGGCACGGGGAAACCCGCTTTTCGGTCCGCTCGGTCAATTACTGCCAGCGCGCCCGCTCGATCCTGGCAAGGGAAGGTTTCAATGTGGCCGGGCCGTTGCCGGTGGCGACGATCGGCTTTTCCGACGGTCCGGTGGACGAGGCTGTCGCCGGCGAGGGGAAACGCGTTTGCGTGCGCCGCTTCTTCGTGCCGGGGCCGCGCTACATGAGATGCGCCGAGTATCGCAGCCCGGCGCAGGCAAGGACGATCAAGGCGCTCAGGGCGCGGCTGTTCGACGGCTAGGCCGCGGCTCAAGAATTACGCGGCGGCCGGACTAGAGCGTTTCACCGTTTCGCGGAAACGGCGAACCGCTCTAACTCTTTGTTTTTGCGCAATTCCGACCGGAAAACCGCTCACACTTTTCCTGGAATTGCTTTAGCAAGACGTTAAGACCAAATTGAAGATAGACCGGGACAATACCTGGCGACACTCGGGTGGAAGCATGATGAGACTTGATCGGCACGATCCGCGAATCTGGGCCATTGCTTTCGGCCTGGTTGCGACGCTGAGCGGATGCCAGTCCAAGAGCGGCGCGTCGGATGTGCTCGATCCGTCGGCGATTGCGGCACCCGCCGGACAAGCCAGCAGCCCGGCGGCGCCCGCTCAGCAGGCAAGCAGCCCGACCCAGGGCAGCCCGACCCAGGGCAGCCCGACCCAGGGCAGCCCGACTCAGGGCACCACAACCGTGGGCGGCCCGACCTCGGTCGCCGCCGCGCAAGCCAACCTGACGCTCGGCTCAGGGCCGACCAAGGTGGCCATGCTGCTGCCGCTTTCGGCGCCTGGAAGCACCGGCGAGAACGGCCGCAAGATGTATGACGGCGCGCGGCTCGCGATGGTCGATCTCGGCGACAAGCTGTTGACGCTGACGATCCAGGACACGCGCGGCGACAGCGCCTACGCCAAGGACCTCGCGGTGAAGGCGATCACGTCGGGCGCGGCCAGGGTCATCATCGGACCGTCCGAGCTTGCGGCCACGCAGCATCTTGCCAAGCTCTCCGGCTCGAAGCGGCCGCCGGTGCTGGCACTAGCCGACAATTTCGCCGGCGGCCCCGGCGTCTATTCCGTGCGGCTGAGCGAAGCCGACAGCGCCGCGGCGGGCGCCGCGGCAATCGCCAGCAAGGGCGCCAAGAAATTCGTGCTGATGGTGCCGGCAGGCACCGACGGCAGCGCCATCGAATCGCGAGTCGCCAACGCGCTCAGCATCTATGGCGCCGCACTTGCGGTGACGCTGCCCTATTCCGTGGCGGACGGCGCCAAGGTGGTGTCCGACATGGGCTCGCTGGTCGACGCGCCCGACGCCGTGGTCGTGGCCAGTGGCGACGGCAGCCCGGCCCCGGTGCTTGCCGCGCTCAAGGCGAAAGGCATTCCGGGCAAGGCCGTGACGCTGATCGGCACCGACCGCTGGCTCGAACGCCCGATGGACCCGCTCTACGAAGGCACCTATATCGCGACCCTCGACCAGAGCGAGACCGGGCCGATCGCCGACCGCTTCAAGGCGACCTACAACTACCAGCCGGACATGAACGTGGCCTATGCCTACGACATGGTGGCGCTGAGCGCGGGCATCGCCAGCTCCGTCGGGCCTGACGGCTTCAGCAAGCAGGTGCTGGAAAACGCGAGCGGCTTCCGCGGCTCGACCGGCCTGTTCCGCTTCCGCGCCGACGGCTCGAGCCAGAGGTCGATGCCGTTCTTCAAGGTGGAAAAAGGCCAGCTGAAGCTGGTGGAGAAGTCGATTTCGGGGTTTTGAGGATCAGCTAATCCCGGGAAGACGCAGGCCGCGCCGCAGGAAAGAACCTTGGCACCAGCATCGGCACGCGACGGGCATATTCTTCATATTCAGGAAAAGTCTGCCGCAGAATCGCTTCCTCGTGCCTGGCGCGGCGATATTGCAGCGAAAACTGCAGAATGCCCAAGGCAATCATCAACATCGAAAAGTGCGAGAGGATCATACCAGAAACGAAGACGGCTTCGCAGATGTACAGCGGATGGCGCACAATCGAGTAGGGGCCTGAAGTAACCAGGCGGCGCGCCGTTGCCATGATCGAGAACGAACGACCGAGCCAGTAGAGGCAGAAAATCGAACAGACCGTGCCTATGAAGACCAAGCAGAGAGCTATCAGTTGGACAGATTCGCTCTCCACCGCAGGCGTTAGAAACAGCGCCACCAATATCAAGAAGGCGCCAGCTATCGACGTCAGCCTCGGCTCGATCCCCTTCGCCGTTCCTTTTGGAGGGATGCGGCCAACCGTCATAACAAGCTGCAACGCAAGAAAAGCCGTAGAAGCGACCTGAGTGAAAACGGCAAGGGCATCTGCCGAAATGTCCCGGTAGAAATGAGCCAACAGAGGCGCACCGCTAAATATCACCAGGACCGTCATGACGATCACGATGGCAATCCGACCAAGGAAGTCTTCCGTGAGCATCTTTCTCTCCGAATGAGGCTCAGCGAGGCCTATTGCTTCGCCAGAAAATCCAATCAACGACTGATGATACGATACGAACGTTACCGTATTTATTTCAGCTGAGCCCGACAGAACCAGCCGGCGAACACCCAAATGATTGGCGTGGCGAGGAGCGAGGCATAGCCGTCGATCCCGTAGTGCCAGGCAAGGTGCACGGATCCCAATTGAATCAGGAGCAGAAAGGCAATGCCGGCCCACCGCAGGAAGCCGCCGAAGCGCCAAAAATAGATGGCATTCAGGGTCGCCACGGCGACGTGAATCGAAGGAAACGCCGATATTCCGCTTCCCACCCTCGGGCCAATCGAAGCTGCATTGGCGAGCAGCAGCTTCTGCGTCCTGAGCGCCCAGACGGGATAGTTCATGTCAGTCGCCTGGAGAAAGTTCATCAACGGTGAGAAGGTCTCGTCGCCGTAAAACGGACTGACGTAGACCGGGCCGACCGACGCGAATAAGGTTGCGACGAAGTTTCCCAGCAGGCCCCACACGATCACGAAGGCCACCAGATACTGTGCCCTGGCTCTCTCGTTTCCTATCGAGAACGCCACGCAAAACAGCACGACGAACATCACGATAAACCAGCTGTTGTAGACAAAATTCAATGCGAATATGGCCGGTCCATTCCCCAATAGCGGGTGCAATGTCTGCCAGGCATCCATGCCGCCATGGATCTTCCGATCGATGGTGATCAGCGCAGGGTCGGCATAAAAAGGCACCATCTTGCTGAGGCCGTTCTTCACGCTGGTGAACAGCGAGAAGAAGATAGGCAACGCCAGCGCCACGGGCAGGCCGATCACGAGGCGATTGGGAAAATCGTTTGCAAAGAAACTATCGACGAGGGCGGGAAGCAGACGCTTCGGCTTCTGCAACATGACCCCGACCGACATCACGACAAGCACGAGGACGGAAATTGCAACCCCGAACAGGACGAACAGCATGCCGTAGAGTTCGGGGTCGAGCGCAAGGTGCCAATGCATCGCGGCGACAAGCACCGTCAACGCATAGAAAATGAAGACCAGGAAAAATGGCTGATTGCTGCGCCAAGCTGCCGGGCTTCTGCGAACTTCAGTTTCCACTTTCGGCGTCATCGGCGAGAACTTCGGAGCCAAGTCAGTTAACGTCCGGAAGGGCGATTTTCAGATCGCGGGGCCTGGGTGCGGCATTAGATTTGCGTAGATCTGAAACGCTATCGTGCAGATCGACGCCATCGAAATCACCACGCCAAACGGCACAACGCGCTTGCGATCCAAATGCTCGACATAAAAGCGAAAAGCGCCTTCGGGCAGCAGGAAAGGGTTTTTCACGATCACCGCCACGGCAATGGCGAATACGAGCAGGAGAATGGAAAACACGGTCAGATCGCCACTCCCGATCAGGAGTGGCATAACCGCCATCAGCTTGACGTCTCCGGCACCGACCTTGCGCAGGGCCCAGAACGGGAACAGAACGACAAACAGGAACAGTCCGGCAAACGCACTCAGCCCCATGTTCCACCAGGATCCGAGGTGGAGTGACAGGAGCAGCAGCGATCCGAGCGCGATACCAAGCAGCAAGAGCACGGCGCGGTTGGTTATCTTCTGCGTCGTAAAATCGACCCAACCGATTCTTGCCAGCAGCGGGATAGCCAGCGCCTTCAGTACAAGCGATGCCGCGAGCAAAAGGCTCATGACCGCTCTATGTTGCGCACGCTGGAAGACAGAAGCTTCAGATTGTTGGCCACGGTCGGATCGTTAGGCGCGAGTTCATAGGCCTTGAGGAAGTTGCTGCGCGCATCCTGCAGCTTACCGCGCAGCAGATAGGAATAACCGAGATTGTTGTAATATTCCGGGGTTGCGCCGAGCAGCCGATAGGCCTTGGCATAAGCCATGTCGGACAGATCGAAACGCCTGATGCGATCGCAGGAGGCGGCGAGGCCCAGCCAAGCCACCCCGTCATTGGGTGCAAGGCGGGTGCCCTTGTAGAACAGCGCGCCGGCATTGCCATAGTTTTCCGACCGGAACTGGGTCTTGGCCTCGGCAACCGCCTGATCCGACGCATAGTAGTCGACATCGCTGACGGTCTTCAGCCCGTCGAAAGCATCGCCAAAGGCGGTGTAGTCACCCTTGGCGGGCTCGTTGGTCCGCACGACGCCGTTGCCCTTGTCATCGACCGACTGGCAACCGGCAAGCAGGACCATCAGCACGCTGGCTGCGGCGGCGAGGCGCAACGGCCTTGTCAATTTCTGCCCCAAGGAGCCCTCCGATTCTATTTTAGAACCTAATCATACGACAGCTTAGAAGAAAATGCCTCTCATGCGAATGATCACCGGAAGCATGATGATCATAAGCACGACAGGGAAGATGCATAGCCCCAAAGGAACCATCATTTTGACGGGCAGCGCATTGGCACGCTCTTCAGCCCTCAGGATTCTCTGGCTGCGCATCTCGTCGCTGTAGACGCGCAGTGCCTCCGTCAGGCTGGTGCCGAGCTCCTCGGACTGCCGAAACAGCACCGCCAAGGCCTTGGCTTCCTCAAGTCCGATACGGTCGGCGAGTTCGCGCAATGCGTCACGCAGTGGCTTGCCGGCGCGCAGCTGCAAATTCATGATGGCAAGCTGAATGCCGAGCCATTTGTGTGTGCCCGCCAGTTCATTGCTGACCCGCTCGACCGCGGCCTCCAGGCTCATGCCCGCGTCGGCGCAGGTGATCATCATGTCCATGAAATCGGGAAAGCCACGTTGATAGATCTGCTTCTGGGCATTCTCGAACCGGTCAAGCATGATGCTCGGGACAACCAGGCAGGCGAGCCCGAAGAGAGCGGCGGCGGCCAATGCAATGAAACCAGGAACCTGCGGGGGAATGATCCTGGACAGGAGTGCGTAGATCAGAAGAAAGCCAACGCCGACCGCGCAGATTCGCGCCAGGGTATAGATCAGGGGCGCGCTCGAATGATAGAAGCCGGCCCGAAAGAGCTTGGCCTCGAGGGCGTTCGGCTCGCCCCGCTCCTTCTCGACAGTGCGGAAATAGGCGTCGATCGGCCGTTGCGCGGAAATCCTGGCAAGCTGCTCTTGGCCGGCAAGCGACCGACGATCGGTGATCCCCTCGGCCATCAGGCTCCGCGTGACCAGCCTTCGCGTCTGTAAGGCCGGCGAGAGGATCAGCGCACCGACCAGGAAAAGCGCCACTGCCGCCAGGAAGACCGCGATGGAGATCAGGAAGCTTAGATCCGGTGTATTTGAAAACAGGCTGATGGCGAGCTCCCGTCAGAAATCGAAATTGACCATTCGGTACATGATGTAGTCGCCCAAAAGCGCCCAGACCCCGAAGACCACGAACACCGGAAAGACGACCGGGTTGTGCCAGATCGTGCCGTAGTAAGCCGGCGCAAGGACCTGGAGGATCAGGAACATGACGATCGGGAACAGTGAGATCATCCAGGCGGAGAGCCGACCTTCGGCCGACAACGCCTTGATCTTCATTCTGAGTTTTTGCCGCTCGCGCAGCACCTTGGCCAGATTGTCGAGTATCTCGGTGAGATTGCCGCCGGTCTTCGATTGAATGGACAGCGAGATCGAAAGCAGGTTCAGACCCTCGAAGCCCACGCGCTGCGACAGCTTGCGGACAGCGTTTTCGAGACTGAGGCCAAACGTAATCTCATCGGAAACGATGCCGAATTCGGTCCCAAGCGGGTCGGGCATCTCTCGAGCGACAAGGCTAATCGCCACCGATGCCGGATGTCCGGCCCGCAAAGAACGAACGATCATGTCGAGCGCGTCGGGCAGTTGCCTGGCGAATTTTTGAATGCGCTTGTTGCGGGAACGCCGAAGCACGAGCAACGGCAGCACGACCGCGACAAAAAGGAAAATGAGCAGCGCCAGGCCGATGGAGAAATCGAGAAGGAGCGAAGACGCAAGCGCCAGCACGAGGCCCGCCAGCGCGAACATCCCGGCAAAGGCGACAGGACTGCCTGTGATGCCGGATTGCGTATAGAGCCGGTTCAGGCCGATCATGCGAAAGACAAAGTCGCCTTTTTCAGTCAGGCCACGCTCGCGCAACAGACCCTGCAAGGTCTCCACCGCGGGCGCCTCCTCCGCGAGACGCTTGAGCCGCCGGTTGATCGTGCCAGCCCTGGTGCGTCGACCGGCATAGGATACGTAGAGCGACTCAGCTGCCAGGATCACCGAGGCAGCCGCCAGAACATAGATAAGATAAAGCAACGACTGGCCGGTCGGCATCAGAGTGGCACCTGCGGATTGAATGCGTCCTTGCCGAAGTGAAGGCCGAGCGTGGCCGCTTCCTGGGCAAAACGCGGGCGGATGCCGGTGGCGCGGAATTCGCCAACGATCTTGCCCTCCGACGTCACCTCGCGGCGGACGAAATGATAGAGTTCCTGGAGCTGAACGACGTTGCCTTCCATGCCGGTCAATTCGGATATGGAGACCACACGCCTGCCCCCGTCCGAGAGACGTTGCGTCTGCACGATGATGTCGATGGCGGAAGCGATCTGCGCCCGGATCGACTCATGGGTCATGGGCATGCCGGCCATGCCGACCATCTGTTCCAAACGAGACAAAGCATCGCGCGGCGTGTTGGCATGGATGGTGGTCATCGAGCCTTCATGGCCGGTGTTCATGGCCTGCAGCATGTCGAAGGCCTCTTCGCCGCGCACTTCGCCGACGACGATGCGGTCCGGCCGCATGCGCAGCGCATTCTTGACGAGTTCGCGCTGACGCACCTCGCCTTTGCCCTCGACATTGGGCGGGCGCGTTTCCAGCCGGCCGACATGCGGCTGCTGCAACTGCAGTTCGGCCGCGTCCTCAATGGTGATGAGGCGCTCGGTGGCCGGAATATAGCTCGACAGCGCGTTGAGCAGGGTCGTCTTGCCGCTGCCGGTGCCGCCCGAAACCAGGATCGACTTGCGCGTCTGCACGGCGATCCGCAGCAAATCGACCATCGGCGGGCGGATGGAATTGAACGCGATCAGCCGCTCCAGCGAATAAGGATTCTTGGAGAATTTTCGTATCGACACCAGTGGACCGTCGACCGAGATCGGCCGCACCGCGATGTTGACGCGCGAGCCGTCCTCCAGGCGGGCATCCGCCATCGGCGATGATTCATCGACACGCCGGCCAATGGCCGACACGATCTTGTTGACGATCCGCAGCAGATGCGCCTCGTCGCGAAAGCGGATCGAGGTTTCCTCGATCACGCCGCGCCGCTCGATGAACACGCGCTTGTGGGTGTTGATCAATATGTCGGCGATCGAATCGTCCTTGAGAAGTGGTTCGATCGGACCGAGGCCGAGCATCTCGTCGGCCGTGTCGCTGGTCAGCTGATCGAGTTCGCGCGCGTTCAACGGCACATTTCGGCCGCGAACGAATTCGCGCACGATCGGCCGGATCTCATTGAGGATCTCGTCCTTGGAGGCGGTTTCCAGGGCAGAGAGGTTGAAACGGTCGATGAGATGGCGATGCAGGTCGACCTTGAGCGTCAGGAAATCGTCGCCTTGCATTTCGCCATCCGCGACGGGAGCCGCAGGCAAACTATGCACCGTCACAGCTCCCGCCGACGACTGCGCTGTCTTCTGCTCGTTCGATCCTTTGATGAAGCGACCCAGCATGCTGCCATGCCCCCTTGCAATTTCCCCCGACGTCGAAACTAAGCGTTAACCACGAGAGGCACAAGCAGCGGCGGTGCCCCAAGCGTGTATTACTTGCAACATAGTTAAAAAATCGACTTCCCGAAAAATCGTTTTATTTCCATAACATCCCATCCATGGACCAAAGTCCTACGACTTATGTCGCAGCACAAGCGAATATGCACTCCTAAGCCATTAGATATAAACAGCTATGTAACCTTACTAATGGAATCCGGCCAAAGGCGCATGTGTGGCCAAATTGTGAATGAATGGTTAAGAAGGGTTGAAAAGTGAGGCGAATCAAGCTCTTGTCGAAGCTTAAAATCCTTTTGCCTAGGTATTGAAAGGTTAAGGGACTGTTAATCCGTTTGACTTCGCTTTTTCACGCGACCTAGGATTGAATTCGACGGGGGATGCTATGGTATGGGTTCATCCTTGGCTCTGTCTCGTCGGGTTCAAACCTCCAGAGGGAGAAATTGGCATGAAAAAGCTCATGACGATGGCCCGGCAGTTCCGCGACGATGATAACGGCGCTGCTATGGTCGAATATTCGATTCTCATCGGCATCATCGCTGCGGCCTCGATCCTGGTGATCATCGCCATCGGCGGCTGGGTCGGCGGCCAGTTCACCGGCCTCTGCGCCTCACTGAACGGTCACGGCGCCACCGGCCACACCGCCTGCGCGGCGGCGACTTGATTTTTTTGAATTCAGGCCCGGGTCGGGCGACCCGGGCCTGAAGTAAGCGGGCAAAGCGCCCGCATCATGGATATGGGGCTTTGGGGTCCATGCGCGCAAACACACTCATAATGATTGTCCTCGCCGGAGTGTTCGGCATCCTGGCGGTCGTGCTTGCCAATATCTGGCTTGCCAATCAACGCAGCGCGATGGCGCGGACTGAAGACGTTCCGCGCGACACTGTGGTGGTGGCGGCGGTGCCGCTCAAATTTGGCGACACGCTGACCTCCGACAAGCTGCGCGAAATTCCATGGCCCGCGGGCGCCGTTCCCGCAGGGTCATTCAAAACCGCAAAGGACCTGCTTGCCGGCGACGGCACGAAGCAAGCTTTGCAGGCGATCGGCCCCAACGAGCCCGTGCTTGCCAGCAAGATTACCGGTCCCGGCCAGCGCGCTACGCTTTCAGCGGTACTGACCGAGGGCATGAAAGCGGTTTCCATACGAGTCAACGACGTGCTCGGCGTGGCCGGCTTCGTGTTTCCCGGGGATCGCGTCGACATATTGCTGACACGCACCCAGCATGACAGCGAGGGAGCGGACAAGAGCTTCGTCGACGTGCTGTTGCAGAGCGTGAAGGTTCTCGCGGTCGACCAGGTCGCGGACGAAAGCAAGGACAATCCGACGGTCGTGAAAGCGGTGACGGTTGAGGTCAGCACCAAGGATGCGCAGAAGCTGACGCTTGCCGCCGGCGCGGGCCAGTTGTCACTGGCGCTCCGCCAGGCCGCGGCCAACAAGGGGGAGAGCACCGAGCGCATCACGCTTTCGGATCTGACCGGCGAAACGCCGGAAGACGTCGCCAAGAGGCAGGCGGAACTCGAGAGGCAGAAGGCCGCCGACGCGGCCGCCGCCGAAGACAGAAAGCGTGCCGACGCCAAGATCGATGGATTGGCCCACGCCGTGGAGCGGGTTGGAAGCCAGATCGACGAGTTGAGCAAGGTCAAGCCTGCGCCGGTTGTTGCTTCGGCGCCGCAGCCGCAGGAAGTCGTAAAGGAAGTGGTCAAATTTGTGCAGCCGGAACCACCGGCGCGTGCTACGGTGGGTGTGTTCCGTGGCGTGAAGCTGGAAACTTACGACGTGCCGCGACAACACTAGAAGCCAAGCGGCAAGACGAGGGTCGCCATTTGGCGGCAAGAGGGGAGACTTGGATGCAGCGCTTTTGGGTAAGGATGGCGGCGGCTGCGCTATCCTTTGTGTCGTTGGCAGCGATCTCGGATTATCCGGCCAGGGCGGCCGATCGCTTCGTCGACGTGACCAGTCCTTCTCTCCACCGGGTTTTCGTGCCGATATCGCAATCGATCACTCTCCAGGTGAATGCTACCCTGGGCGATATCGTCGTCGGTGACGAGAAGATCGCCGACGCCCAACCGATGACCGACAAGACGCTCTACATCATCGGCAAGAGCGTCGGCACGACCACCGTCAACCTTTTCTCCGACGACAAGCGATCGCTCGGCACCATCCAGATCGAGGTCGGCCAGGACGTCAGCGACATGGCGGCCGCGATCCGCCAGGTGGCGCCGCGGGCGCGTATCGAGATCGGTTCTATAAACGGCAAGATCAGGCTTTCCGGCCACGTCAAGGACGCCGCGACGCTGGCGCAGATCGTCGAGGTGACCCAGCAGTATGGCCCGGATTCCATCATCAATGCCGTGACGATCGATGATAGCGAGCAGGTCAATCTGTCGGTCCGTATCCTGGAGGCCAAGCGCAACGCGGGCCGCGATCTCGGGGTGTCGATCAGGAGCACAAACTCGAGGGGTACGACGCGAACCGGAACCGGCATTGCCGCAGTCGACAAGGACAATGTGGTGCTCGGTCCGGGCGATCTTGTGAGCGGCCTGCTGTCGACGGCAAGTCCGTTTGGAGCACTGATCACCCGAGTTATCGACAGCAACATCAAAGTTGACCTGATCATTGAAGCGCTTGAGTCCAAAGGTGTCGTTCGGCTGCTGGCGGAACCCAATCTAACAACCGTTTCAGGTGAAACCGCCAGCTTCAACGCTGGTGGCGAGGTGCCCATCCGCAGTGTCAATGCACAAGGCGAAGTCGAGATCGTCTTCAAGCAGTTTGGCGTTAATTTGAACTTCACGCCGGTGGTGCTGGATGACGGCAAGATCCACATTAAGCTGGCGCCGGAAGTCAGTGACTTAACCGGCTTCACCGCAGCTGGCGATCCGATCTTCACCAACCGCAAACTGTCGACCGTAGTTGACCTCCGCGACGGTCAGAGCTTCGCCGTAGGCGGTCTGCTCTCCAGCAAGAACACCAGGCTGCAAGATCAGGTGCCGTGGCTCGGCCAGGTTCCGATTATCGGGGCACTGTTCCACAATTCGAGCACGCAAAAGGAAGAAACCGAACTGGTGGTGATCGTCACGCCGCATCTCGTGCGGCCGGTGAAGCCCGGCGAGCAACTGGCGACACCTTTCGACAAGACGAAGCCAGCCAACGACCCGGAGCTCATGCTGCTCGGCCAGCTCGAAGTCAGCAAGGACATGATTCGGATGTATGAGCACGGCGACGGCGTCACCGGGCCTTACGGCCACATGCTGGATGTCAAATCGAAGGACAAGCTGGTCTATGTCAAGAAATAAGCTCCTGTTCGTCCTTCTCAGCTCGAGCCTGCTTGCGGGCTGCGCGGCCGACTATCTGAACAACTACGACACGATGACGCTGGCGTCGGGTGACTCGCAAAGAGCCAACGAGCTGCTGCAGACGGTCAACCCGTACAATCCGGCTTCGAACAACACGAAGATAGAAGGCGACGGCGCGCGTTCGGTTGGCGTCGTCCAGAAATACAAGATTCCACCAACTCCGCCGGCAACGACAACAAGCATGACGGTCAACACCAGCCCGGCGGCAGCAGGCACGGCAACGCAGTAAATAAAGCGAAAGGAAGCGGCGTATCGGGCAGGCGAGGAGCCCGACACGAAGGGGTAAGGGGTAGGGCCATGTTGGGAATCGTTCGCGCGTTTTGGAACGATCAGAGAGGCGTTGCGCTGATTTTGCTCAGCATCATGCTGCCTGCGATCATTGGCTTTTCGGCACTCACCATCGATATGAGCAGGGTCAACAACCTGCACAACGACATGCAGAAGGCCACCGATGCGCTGGCGCTAGCCGCCGCGGCCGAGTTGAACGGCAGGACCGACGCATGGACCCGGGCCGAGAACGCCCTTGCCAATTTGCTTTCGAACGACACCACCTTTTCGGACGCGGGAATCGTTACCCTGCCCGGAACCGGAACAACGACAGTCGACGCAACCTATTCGGCCTGCCGTTCGAGGGGACAGATATCCTGGTGCTTCCTCGCCAGCATACCCGCAAGCGATGCCTCGATGATTACGTCGGCGAACTATGCGGCCTCGGCTTCCCTGACCCGGTTCATCATGGTGGAGGCTCAGCCGGAGACGTTCTCCACCATCTTCCCGGCCTCGTTCCTTTCGGGGAACACGGCTGACGACCGCATCCGTTTCGGTGCTGTTTCGGTGGCCGGCTTCACGTCCGGGGTCTGCAACTACACGCCTGTGTTCATGTGCAACCCGTATGAGATGGTGAACGGCACCAACAGCGCGGGCGGTGTAACCCTCGAACAAGCAGTCACGGATCCGGCGGCGCACCGACGACTGATCGAACTTCGGCTGGTGGGAAACAACGCCGCCTACGGCCCGGGCAATTTCGGCTTCCTGCAGCCGCCGGACGGCGTCGGCAATGGCGCCCAGGCACTGGCGCAGACGATTGCCACGTCCAGGCCGCAAGGTTGCTACTCCGCGCAGGGCGTCAGCACCAAAACCGGCCAGAACAACGGCCCGGTCCAGGATGCCTTCAACGTGCGCTTCGGAATCAATGCCAGCGGCAATGCCTTCAACAGCGCCGAGTATGGCCCGGCCTCGAATGTGCGAAAAGGAGCATCCACTGGAGGCAATGGTAACGGAAACGGGAATGGCAACGGGAACGGGAACGGGAACGGGAACCAGTGCCCAAATTACAATCAGCTGACGTTCAATGGGACGGGCAATATGGGCCTGCCGCGCGACGCCACCACGCCGTATATGGGCGGTCGGATGGGGGACGGAAACTGGAACCTTTCCGGCTACTGGAGCACCAATTTCCAATCCACCAGCTACCCTTCTTCGTGGGACACCACCAAGCCAACCCGATACCAGGTTTACAGATACGAGATCGCGAACAATCTGGTTGGGCGCGCCTCGACGGGTGGAGAAGTGGGTACGCCGCCGAGCTCCTGCCAACCGCCCGTCACCACCGTCGACCGCCGGTTGATCTATGGCGCGATCCTGAACTGCAACGCGCTGCAGGCGGCCGGAAACAACCTTAATGGCAACAGCACCAACCTTCCCGTCGAGGCCTTCGCCAGCTTCTTCATGACGGAGCCTGTTCCAGGCGCCAATGCGGGCGGCTCCGTCTTCGTCGAGCTCGTCGACATAACGGGTCGCGGCGGCGCTGGAACGCTGGACAATTTCCTGCGCAACGAAGCGCAGCTCTATCGGTGACGGCAATGAGAAAGACGCTTTCACATTGCCTTCGACACTTCCGCCAGGACCAGGGCGGCACGGTCCTGGTCGAGATGGCGCTGATCGTTCCGCTGATGGTTGTGCTATCCGCCGGCATATTCGAATTCGGCCGGTTTCTGCACGACAAGCTGCTTGTCGAGGCCGGACTGAGCGACGCAGCCCGCTTTGCTGCGCGTTGCAACAGCCAACTCTATACCGACAATGGGCTCACCGCGATCAACTGTGCGACGCTTGCGGCAAGCATCGCCGTGTACGGAAAGATCGGCGGCACGACAACGGATACGCCGCGCGTCGTCGGCTGGCAGGCTTCCGACGTGACGATCAACAGCAGCACTTGCGTGAATGCGGTCGATCCGGGCACCGGCACGGTGCTTTATCTCTCCACCACCTCGCAGGTATGCGTCGTAACGGCCTCGACCAATTTTCACTATCAGGACCTGGGCATGCTTTCGCTCGTCGGCGTCAGCTCCATCACGGTCGGTGGCCAGCATCAGGAGCGGTTGATCCGGTTTTGATGATGTTCAAGCGTTTCACGACATCAGAGGACGGTACCACGATGGTCGAGATGGCCATCGCGATGACCCTGCTTTTCACCATAACCCTGGGCTTCGTCGACTACGGCTACGCGCTCTACCAATGGAACGCGGCAACCAAGGCCGTGCAGGCGGGCGCGCGGATCGCCTCCATTTCCGACCCGATTGCTCCGGAGATTTCGACGGCCGGCGCCACGACGTCGCCGGGAGCGCCGATTGTCGCGGGGTCCTATGACTACACCTGCAACGGCGCCACTTCGACCTGCAGCTGCGCGGGGGCAAACTGTGTCAACGGCACCTGGACGGCGGCGAATTTCAACCGGATCTTCCAGGGGGATGCGAGCGGCACGGGCACCTGCCCCGCGCTGGCGGCGAACCAGCGGCCGGGCATGTGCCACTTTTATCCCTTCCTGACCCCCGCGAATGTCCTCATCCACTACACGGCCACCGGCCTGGGCTATCAGACGCGCCTCGGCGGCGCCGTGCCGACAATCACCGTCAGCCTCCAGAACGTGAACTACCACTTCTTCTTCCTGGGCGGACTGCTTGGGCTCGACGATATGGCAATGCCCGACATGCTGAGTACGGTAACGGGTGAAGATTTGAAGAGTACATCGCCATGAACGCCATCGACACCAGAGTTCTCCCAACGAAGCGAAAGCAGGTGGCGCTGTTTTCGTCGGATCCGAATTTCAAGCGCGATGTGACGACACGCCTCGACGCACTGGCGATCTATGACGTCAAGGTGTCAGACGCGGCCGAGTTCCTGAAGGGGCCGCCGGTCGACAGCCGGCCCGGCATCATCATCCTCGATCTCGGCAATGGCGAGCTGCTCGGCAATCCGGGGATCGTCGAGGCGCGCACGGCCTGGTCCTCGGTGCCGCTGATCGCAATTTCCGACGAGCTAACCTCCGAGCAGACGCGCGTTCTGGTGCGCATGAACGCTTCCGACTGGCTGCACAAGCCGCTCGATCCAAAGGAACTGCTCAACGCCGTCACCTTCCACGACACCGGCAACCAGGGCACAAAGAGCCGCATCGTCACCTTCATCGCCGCCAGCGGCGGCGCCGGCGCCACCACGCTGGCGATCTCGGCCGCGGAGCACCTGGCCTCGAAGTCGGCCGAGCGGGCGGCCTCGACCTGCCTCGTCGACCTCGACTTCCAGAGCGCCAATTGCGGCGCCTATCTCAACCAGTTCAACCAGTTCGACCTCGCCGGCATCATCGGCCAGCCGGACAGGCTAGACGTCGAGCTCATGGACGTCATCAAGCTGGAACGGCCGTCCGGCCTCACGCTCTATTCCTTCGAGCGGCCGCAACTGCCGTTCGAGCCGCACGGCTCCGACTTCGTCTTCCGGCTGCTCGATCTCGTCGCCTACCGCTTCGACGACATCGTCATCGACCTGCCCAACATCGAGACGCCGTGGCATGATTCGGTGCTGCGCACGAGCGACGAGATCTTCATCGTCTTCGAGCTCAACGTCGCCTCGCTCAGACAAGGCAAGCGGCTCTACAAGAAGATCCGCGAATTGCGCGGCAACAAGGTCAGCATCACGCTGGTCGCCAACAAGCACAAGCGCAAATGGTTCGGCAACCACTTCTCGCGCAGCGAGCTGGAGAAGATCTTCAAGGCGCCGAACATCAAGTCGCTGGCGTTGGACAATGCGCTCTTGGCCGACGCGCTGAATCGCGCCATCCTGCCTTCCGAGGTGGACAAGCGCGCGCGCTTCAACAAGGATCTGAAGGCGATGTTCAAGGAACGGCTGGACAATGCCCAGCGCTAGAACCATCGCCGGGAAAGCGCGCGGCGGCAGCGCCGGCTTGGCCGGCGCCTTGCTGATCGGGATCGTGCTGGCGTCGGGTTGCGATGTGGCGATGGCCGGATCGGGCCTGCCGCCGTTGCCGGCCATGGGCCCCAGCCTGCGCAAGGCGGTTGCCTTGCAGACCAGCGAGCAACCCGGCACGATCATCATCCGCAAGAACGAGAAGGCGCTCTATCTGGTGACGGGCCAGGGCCAGGCGCTGCGCTACCAGATCAGTGTCGGCCGCGACGGCTTCGGCTGGACCGGAACGGTCAAGGTTGCCTCCAAGACCGAATGGCCGGAATGGCGCCCGCCCAAGGAGATGCGCGCACGGCAGCCGGAATTGCCAGCGATGGTGCCAGCCGGTCCCTACAATCCGCTCGGCGCCAGGGCGCTTTACCTTGCGCGCGACGGGCGCGACACGCTCTATCGTATCCATGGCACCAACGATCCCAAGGGCGTCGGTTTCGACGGCACGTCCGGATGTTTTCGGTTGACGAACACCGATGTGATCGATCTCTTCAAACGCGTCGCGGTGGGCGCAAAGGTGGTGGTTGAATGACGATGATCAGCGCGCCGGACGCTCCGGCAATCGAACTCGGTCTACGGGAAGCCGCTCCGGAAAAGCCCAGCCGGGCCAAGCTCATCGCTGCCGTCGCGGTTGGCGCTGCGCTCGTCACCGCCGTCAACGTGACGGCCGCCGTCTATCTCTACCGGGGCGTCAACGACCTCAGGACGATGGAGGCGCGGCTGGAACAGCTCGGCCAGTTCGAGCAGCGGATCGGCGCCCGCATCGATACCGTCAACAACGGTTTCCAGAGCCGGTTCGAGACGCTGGACCGCCAGTTGCAGGCGAGTTTCGGCCAGATCAACGGCAACCTTGCCAAGCTGGAGCAAGGCCAACCCGTTGCAGCGAGCGAGCCGGCGCCCAGCGCGCCCGAGCCGACCATGCTTAGCAATACTACGATGGCGGAGGCTTCCGCTGTAGACGACAGCAGCGCCGATCCTGTCGATGGGCAGCGCTCGTTCAAGAGGAAGGTCGCGCCTCCCGGCCCCAACCCGTCCTACCAGCGCATCCAGCAGGCGGACGGCAAGGTCTATTACAAGAAGATCAACTGAGCCGCCGACGAATTGGCCATTTCGACCTGTGATGGCCGGGTGTCAGAGATCGCGCTGCAGCGCCAGGATGTGGATGGCGCGGGCTTCGGCGCGCAGCCTCGCTTCGCGCAGGAAGGCGACGTGGCAATAGGCGCAGGCGGCGAGGCCGAGGCAAAGCACCAGGCTGTTCTCCCAGCTGAAATCGATCATCAGCGAGAATTGCATGCCGCGCGGCGCGGTGAACGACGCGATCGTGCTCGCCGTTTCCGAATGGCTGCCTAGCGCGATCATCAGCCCGGCGAAAAGCAGGGCGACGTGATTGGCCAGGAAGAAGCCGGTGGACCGCTTTGCCTGGCAGGCCATCCAACAGGCGGTCGTAGCGACAAGGATGACAGCGGCATTGAGGACCATCGATCCACCGAGGTAGAAATCCGCCTGCTGCCAGAACATCGTCGAGAACGGGCGCAGTTCCAGCCAGGCATGCCACACCGCGGGGCTCGCCGGATAGAAGCCGAGAAGCATTGCCGCCATTCGCTCCGCCGCCAGCAGAAGCAGCATCAGGGCCGGAAAGGCAAAGAGCAGTATCGGCTTGCGCGTCATATCATCCCCTCGAAACCCGATGGCCGATTCTATGCCGCATTCGTTGCCCGACACTTAACGCAACGCCTTGCTTTTCAAGCGATGTCGCTCGCGTCTAATGTATGATCGGGTTCAAAGAGCGGGGGGCGCCGTGTTGACAGGATCCAGCGGATTGGGCTCGGGCGCCATCACCGGCAATCGGCGCGGCCCCGCGAAGGTCCGCGCGTGAGCCAGGCGAAACCGCCCGGTCGCCCGCGGCTGGCGCCGGTGCTCGGCGGGCTCGGGCTGCTCGCCGGCATGTTGCTGATCGCCGAGAGCGCGCGCTGGCTGCCGCCCGAGCCGCTTTCGAGCACGCCGGCTCAGAACGATGGCGAGATGACACCGGCCCCCCAGGGCCCGATCCACGACGCACGGCCAAGCCAACCGGCGCGCAGGATCGCCGAGGATCTCATCGCGCCGCCGCCGCTCGACCCATCCGGGACCCAACGCATCGAGCCGCGCCCTCCGCTCGGCGAACTCGGGCTCGCGCAATGGCCGAAGACGCCGATGCCGCAGGATTGGCGCGAGACGCTGCTTTTCCGGCCGGTCGCGACCTCCTCGGCGGTCTTCGAAGCCATGGGACGCACGGTCGCCATCAGCGGGACGGTCGACATAGACCCGGGCAGGACCTGCTCGTTCGACAACAGCGCCTGGCCCTGCGGCCAGCGCGCCCGCGCCGCCTTCAACGCCTGGCTGCGCGGCCGGGCACTCAAATGCCTGCTGCCGCCGGATGTCGATCGCTTCGCCATCGCCGCGCCCTGCGTGCTCGGCAAGCAGGATGTCGGCGCCTGGCTGGTTTCCAACGGCTGGGCGATGGCCGCGCCCACCGGCATCTATGGCAAGGCGGAAGCGGTGGCCAGAGACGCCAGGATGGGCATCTTCGGCCCGCCGCAATAGCGCAATTTGCATGAAAATCCGCGGCTGGTTCCGCTCCCGAATTGCGTGAAAGCAGAATGGTCAGAGCGCTTCCGTTTTCCTAAAGACCGTAGACAGTTCCAACGTCCGGGCGGGTCATCGAACGCGGAAGCCGCGGCGCCCGCCGGATCCAGCGCTTCCCGTGGAGAAGATGCCGATTTTGCATCAAATTGTACGTTTTCCTGACACCGAAATCGTAACGGACCTCCTGTAAAGCCAGTGCGTCGAACAGGAGATTGGCCCTTGCCCACGAAAACGCAGACCGCACCGGTTCGGACATGGACGCAGGTCATCTGGCTGGCCGTGCTTGGCACCGCCGCCTGCGTGGCTCTTTCACTCGCATTGAACTACCTGCTGATGTTCAGCGACAGCCTGACGCCGTTCGTGCGCGGGGCGGTTACGGCCATTGTCGTGCCGATCGCCATAGGCCTGCCGCTGTTTGCCCTGCTCGGCTGGCAACAGATCGAGATCCGCCGCTACCGGCAGGAACTCACCAGGTCCGGCACCTTTGACCAGTTGACCGGTTGCCTGAACGGCAAGGTGTTCACGTCGATGGTCGACAGGAGGGCGGCGAGACCGGTCGGTCCGCGCTCCGGCGCCTTTCTGGTCATCCATCCGGAGCATCTGGCATCGATCAACCTGCGCTTCGGTCTCGAATGGGGCGACGAGGCCTTGCGGCTGATCGCATCGGCCATCCGGTCCGCGGTGCGCAAGGACGATCTGATCGGCCGGCTCGGAACCTCGATGTTCGGCGTCTTCCTCCCGGGCGCGAGCGACCAGGATGCCAAGGAGATCGGCGAGCGCATTCGCGGCGCGGTCGGCGAGATCTATTTCGCGCCGAAAGGCGACAAGGACGTCCTTGCGATCAGCGTCGGCGGCGTCGTTTTCGAGCATGAGCTGGATTTCGAGGACATGTACCGCTTCGCGGAGGAAGGCATGGCCGAGGCCCCGGACGAAACCGGCATGCGGCTGTCGCATGTCAACAACTGAGCCGGCGCGATCCAGTTCGCGTGTTGGCCCGGCTAGCGAATTCGGCCGGGCAATTGTGGGCGGGAACTGGAGTCCTCGCCCGGAATCGAACCGGGAATGAAGGATCTGCAGTTCTCCGCGTGAACCATTCCGCCACGAGGCCTGAATGCGAGGCATCGCAATAGGTCGGCGCCAGACCATCGTCAAGCGCCGCGCAATCAAGCAGTTGCGGGAATTCTGGTGCTGCGAGAGAGGATTGAACTCTCGACCTCTCCCTTACCAAGGGAGTGCTCTACCACTGAGCTACCGCAGCCTGCGATGGCGGCTTCTGCCATATCGAACCGGCAAGCGCAAGGCCAAGAAAAACCCAAAGCGTCGCATGTGATTCCAGGCAACCGTCTGGCCTTTTACGGCGGCGTGCGCGGTTGATCCACAGCGCAGAACCGGCTCCCGGCCTGCTTTCATGACATGGCCGCGCTAAAATGCTAGCGATTGCGGATTCGCGGGCCGGCTGACACCGGTCAGGAATTGGACGATGAACGACAAGGCAAATCCACCGAAAAAAGGCGACGGACAGCGCAAGGACCGGCTGGCCGAGGCGTTGCGCGCCAATCTGCAGAAACGCAAGGCGCAGGCCCGCTCGCGACGCACAGGCGACACTGAAAGCCAGCGCGCCGGCGGTGCCGATCAGCGGTCGGAAGGGTTGCCGGCTGCTGGAAAAATGCACAAGGACTGACCAAATCAGCCATACTGGCCGGTCATGGTCGGTTCGGTTTTAAGAAAATCCTATTTCTTGAACCAAGCCGGCCAATGGTCTAAGCCGGGCACACTCAACCGATTGAAGCGGCCCGTTCGGGCCGAGGGGACGTTTTCTCATGGATCGCATCAGAATTGTCGGCGGCAATGAGCTTGCCGGTACCATTCCGATCTCGGGCGCCAAGAATGCGGCATTGCCGCTTATGATCGCCTCGCTGCTCACCGACGACACGTTGACCTTGGAAAACGTGCCGCATCTGGCCGATGTCGAGCAGCTGATCCGCATCCTCGGCAATCATGGCGTCGACTATTCCGTCAACGGCCGGCGCGAAAAGCAGCAGGAAGGCTATTCGCGCACCATCAATTTTTCCGCCCGCAACATCGTCGACACCACCGCTCCCTATGAGCTGGTCTCCAAGATGCGCGCCTCCTTCTGGGTGATCGGGCCGCTGCTTGCCCGCATGGGCGAAGCCAAGGTGTCGCTGCCGGGCGGCTGCGCCATCGGCACGCGCCCTGTCGACCTGTTCCTCGAAGGCCTGCAGGTGCTGGGCGCCGATCTCGACGTCGACAACGGCTATGTCATGGCCAAGACCAAGAATGGCCGCCTCACCGGCAACCGCTATGTCTTCCCGAAGGTCTCGGTCGGCGCCACGCATGTGCTGATGATGGCGGCCTCGCTCGCCAAGGGCGAGACGGTGCTGGAAAACGCCGCCCGCGAGCCGGAGATCGTCAATCTCGCCGAATGCCTCATCGCCATGGGCGCCAAGATCCATGGCGCTGGCACCTCGACCATCACCATCCAGGGCGTCGAGGCTCTTTCCGGCGCCCGCGTGCGCGTCATTCCGGACCGTATCGAGACCGGCACCTATGCCATGGCGGTCGCCATGACCGGTGGCGACGTCATGCTCGCCGGCGCCCGGCCCGATTTGTTGCAGAGCGCGCTCGACATTCTCGTCCAGACGGGCGCCGAGATCACGCCGACCAACGAGGGCATCCGCGTCAAGCGCAACGGCGCCGGCATTGCGCCGGTCGACGTCGCGACCGCCCCCTTTCCTGCCTTTCCGACCGATCTGCAGGCGCAGTTCATGGGCCTGATGACCATGGCCAAGGGCAAGTCGCGCATCACCGAGACCATCTTCGAGAACCGCTTCATGCATGTGCAGGAGCTAGCTCGCCTCGGCGCCCACATCACGCTTTCCGGCCAGACGGCGATCGTCGACGGCGTAGCCAAGCTGAAGGGCGCGCCCGTGATGGCGACCGACCTGCGCGCCTCGGTGTCGCTGGTCATCGCCGGCCTTGCGGCAGAGGGCGAAACCACGGTCAACCGCGTCTACCACCTCGACCGCGGCTTCGAGCGGCTGGAAGAGAAGCTCTCCGGCTGTGGCGCGATGATCGAGCGGATTTCGGGCTGACGCTTTGCGGGCAATCCTGTCGGGCGGTTGCACCGACGGCAAAGACCCACTAGAGCGTGGTTGAACTCGACCTAGCCGAGTTCAACCACGCTCTAGCTTTTTGTGTGAGCATGATCTTTGCCGAAAACCGGTTTCCACTTTTCGGGGTCATGCTCTAACAGAACGCTGAATTGTCAACGTTCAGGTGCGCATTCCGCATGGCAGCTCTCAAGCTCATCGCGCTCGACGACCAGGATCTGAGCATCGTCTCGGCGCATGTACAGGACGCCGTGATGAAGGTCTCGGACCTCGAATACCTGCCGGCGGCCAAACGCTTCGTGCTGACCATGAACCGCTTCGTCTGGGAAGCGAAGTCCGGCTTGTTCCGCCAGCACAATGAACGGCGGCAGGCCGTCCTGCATTTCGACCGCGTGCTCGGCGCCAAGACCAACGGTATTCCGAGAGACAAGCCGGCCGAGGTGCTGTCGCTGCTGGCGGTCAGCTTCATCGCCATCAGCAAGCCGGCCGGGATCGTCGAGCTGGTGTTTTCCGGCGGCGGCACCATCATGCTCGACGTCGAATGCATCGAGGCGCGGCTTGCCGATATCGGCGGCTCCTGGGAAGCCACTTCACGACCGGCGCACAGGGGCTGAGCCGCAATGGCTATTACACTCCGCCAGCAGGACGCCGATTTCGAACAGCGTTTTTCGGCCTTCCTCACCACCAAGCGCGAGGTGTCGGCCGATGTCGAGGCCGTGGTGCGTGACATCATCGCCCGCGTGCGCGCCGAAGGCGACAAGGCGCTCGTCGACTATACGTTGAAGTTCGACAAAGCCGATCTCGGCGCGCTCGGTATCGCCGTGTCCAAGGACGATATCGCCAAGGCCTATCAAACGGCCGATCCGGCCACGATCGAGGCGCTCAAATTCGCGCGCGACCGTATCCGCTCGCATCACCAGCGGCAGAAGCCGAAGGACGACCGCTACACGGATGCCGCCGGCGTCGAGCTCGGCTCGCGCTGGACGGCGATCGAAGCCGTCGGCCTCTACGTGCCGGGCGGCACGGCAAGCTATCCGAGCTCGGTGCTGATGAATGCCGTGCCGGCCAAGGTCGCCGGCGTCGAGCGCATCGTCATCGTCGTGCCGGCCACGCGCGGCGTCATCAACCCGCTGGTGCTGGTGGCCGCCGACCTGGCCGGCGTTTCCGAAATCTACCGCGTCGGCGGCGCTCAGGCCGTCGCCGCTCTCGCCCATGGCACCGAGACGATCATGCCGGTGGCCAAGATCGTCGGGCCGGGCAATGCCTATGTCGCGGCGGCCAAGCGGCAGGTTTTCGGCACGGTCGGTATCGACATGATCGCCGGGCCGTCGGAAGTGCTGGTCGTGGCCGACGCCGACAACGATCCCGACTGGATTGCCGCCGACCTGTTGGCACAGGCCGAGCACGACGTTTCGGCGCAGTCGATCCTGATCACCGACAACGCCGAATTCGGCAAGGCGGTCGAGCAGGCGGTCGAACGCCAGCTGAAGGTGCTGCCGCGCGCCGAAACGGCGGCCGCGAGCTGGCGCGATTTCGGCGCGGTGATCCTGGTGCCTGCGTTAGAGGCCTCGCTGCCGCTGGTCGACAGGATCGCGGCCGAGCATGTCGAGCTCGCTTTCGACGATGCCGAGAGCTTCCTTGGCAGGATGCGCAACGCGGGCGCCGTGTTCATCGGCCGCCACACGCCGGAGGTCATCGGCGACTATGTCGGCGGCTCCAACCACGTCTTGCCGACGGCGCGCTCGGCGCGTTTCTCGTCGGGACTGTCCGTGCTCGATTTCGTCAAGCGCACCTCGATCCTGAAGCTTGGCCCGGAGCAGCTCAAGCTGCTGGCGCCCGCCGCGATCGCGCTTGCCAAGGCGGAAGGGCTCGACGCGCATGCCCGCTCCGTCGCGATCAGGTTGAACATGTAGCGATGTCCGGCCACCACCAAACCCGCAACAGGCTGATCGACGTCGAGCTCGACGAGACGATCGGACGTTCGACGCCCGACGTCGAGCACGAGCGGGCGGTGGCCATCTTCGACCTCATCGAGGAGAACAGCTTTCGGCCGGTCAGCGACGACGGCGCGGGCCCCTACAAGCTCAAGCTGTCGCTGGCAGAGTCGCGCCTGGTCTTCGCCGTCAGCCGCGAGGATGGCGCCGACGTGGTCACCCACATCCTGTCGCTGACGCCGCTGAGGCGCATCGTCAAGGACTACTATCTCATCTGCGAAAGCTACTACGAGGCCATCCGCTCCTCGACGCCCAGTCATATCGAGGCGATCGACATGGGCCGACGCGGCCTGCACAATGAGGGCTCGCAGACGCTGATGGACCGGCTCGCCGGCAAGATCGAGATCGACTTCGACACGGCGCGCCGGCTGTTCACGCTGGTCTGCGTGCTGCACTGGCGGGGTTAGATCAGGATGATGTTTCGTTGAAACACCATCCTGGTCCAGCTCTCTGTTGGAGCATGATCTTTCCCAAAAACCGGTTCCCACTTTTTGGGATCATGCTCTAGTGGCCGCCCTGCCGCATTCGATCCTGTTCCTGTGCGGCATGAACGCCGTGCGCTCGCCGATCGCGGAGCAGCTGGCGCGCCGCATGCTGCCCGCCACCTCTTTCGTCGCCTCGGCCGGCGTGCGCGCCGGCGAGCGCGACCCGTTCGTCGATGCCGTGCTGGCCGAGGAAAGCCTGTCGCTCGGCGAACGCCAGCCAAGGGCGCTGGAAGAGCTGGAAGACGATTATTTCGACCTGATCGTCACGCTGGCGCCGGAGGCGCATCATACAGCGCTCGAGCTCACCCGCTCGCTCGCCGTCGAGGTCGAATATTGGCCGATGCCCGACCCGACCGACACCGGCGGCACCCGCGAGCACATCTTGGCTGCCTATCGCGACGTGCGCGAGCGGCTGAAGGCGCGCATAAGCCGACGTTTCCTGCTTCCAGAGGCAAAAAACGCCACGGATTAAGCGTGTTCACAAGCGGACGATTATCATATAGGTTCCGCCGCAAATTCCGGCCGGATTGCCGGAACGCCCATCCAAGCAAAGGTATCGAATGCCGAAGGAAGAAGTCCTCGAGTTTCCAGGTGTGGTCACCGAACTGCTGCCCAATGCGATGTTCCGCGTGAAGCTCGAAAACGAACACGAAATCATCGCCCACACGGCCGGCCGCATGCGCAAGAACCGCATCCGCGTGCTGACCGGCGACAAGGTCCTGGTCGAGATGACGCCTTACGACCTGACCAAGGGCCGCATCACCTACCGTTTCAAGTAAGACCGCCAGGTTTCGACCGGGAAGCGCGATGAGCCTTTTGCAGAAGCTGGTGCTTGCCTCTGGTTCGCCGCGCCGCATCGAATTGCTTCAGCAGGCCGGCATCGAGCCGGACCGGGTGCTGCCAGCCGACGTCGATGAGACACCGTTGCGCGCCGAGCATCCGCGCTCGCTGGCCAAGCGCCTGTCCAAGGACAAGGCCGAGAAGGCGCTTGCCTCGCTGAAGAGCGAGGACGATTACGCGCCCGCCTTCATCCTCGCCGCCGACACGGTGGTGGCGGTCGGGCGGCGCATTCTGCCCAAGGCGGAGACGATCGACGACGCCATCAATTGCCTCGGCCTGCTTTCCGGCCGCTCGCACCGGGTCTATTCCGGCATCTGCCTGATCACGCCGGGCGGCAAGCTGCGTCAGCGGCTGGTGGAGACCAGGGTTCGTTTCAAGCGGCTGCCGCGCGAGGAGATCGACGCTTATGTCGCCTCGGGCGAATGGCGCGGCAAGGCCGGCGGCTATGCCGTACAGGGCCTAGCCGGCTCGTTCGTCGTCAAGCTGGTCGGCTCCTACACCAACGTCGTCGGTCTGCCGCTCTATGAAAGTGTCGCGCTGCTTTCGGGCGAAGGGTTCAAAGCGCACCAGAACTGGCACGCTGCGCGCTCATGAGCCTGGACGACAAGGTGACGCCGCTTCGGCCAAAGCGGCCCTGCCCCGAATGCGGCAAGCCCTCGGCGCGCGAGCACTACCCGTTCTGCTCGACGCGCTGCAAGGACATCGACCTCAATCGCTGGCTGAAGGGCGCCTATGTCATTCCCGGCCGCGACGGCGAGGAGGACGAAGACGACAGCCCGAGGCCGGGACCCTCGCCTAAGGACGAGGGGTGAGCGCTGGCGACAAGCCGCCGTTCCGAGGTGCTGGCGGGTAATCAGATCCCGGCTTTGCCGGCAACGAGATTGCTCCTTTGCCGACGTCGCTTGCGTCCTGTCATGTGCCTGCGACAATTGCCCCGGAAAATCGCCCCTTAGGCGCTGGACAGCCAAGATTCCCGTGCTATAACCCACGCGCTTTCAAGGGGCGCCACTTGGCGCTTCCCTGAAATCCGGCGGGCGGACCCCGTTAGCCGGCACAGGCCCAGATAGCTCAGTTGGTAGAGCAGCGGACTGAAAATCCGCGTGTCGGTGGTTCGAATCCGCCTCTGGGCACCATTTGCCTTTCCCAGGACTTCCCACCACTTCTCATAGCGCTCCACATATCTAGATAAATCAAATACTTGACTGGTCCAGCCTGCTCATGGCGACCCGCCGTGTACCGTTGCAACGCATCAGTTTGTGGGTAACGATCCGGGTATTACCCATTACCCGGGAGGCCCGTTACCCATGTCGCTCTCCGATTTAGCCTGCAAAAACGCGCAGCCCAAAGACAAGCCGTATCGCCTTGCTGATGGCGACGGGCTCTATCTACTCGTCCAAAAAGGCGGCTCGAAGCTCTGGCAGCTGCGTTATCGCTATCTGGAGAAGGAAAACATCCTATCCTTTGGCAAATATCCGCTGGTGTCGCTTCTCGACGCGAGAGAGAGGCGGGACAATGCCAAAAGATTGCTGGCCGCCGGTATCAACCCCTCCACCAAACGCAAGGAGGAGAAGGTCACGGCTCTCACAGAAGCGCGCACCACTTTCGGCCTGATTGCCGAGGAATACGTCACACGGATGAAGGAACGGGACGCCGCGACGGCCACCGTCACCAAAACCAAGTGGCTACTCGAAGACCTGGCCAGCCCGCTCGCCAAGCGTCCCATCAAAGAGGTCACCGCAGCCGAAATTCTCCAACTCCTCCAGAAGATCGAGAAGAGCGGCCGACGGGAAACGGCGCGACGTTTGCGCGGCGTGATCGGCAGTGTCTTTCGGTTGGCGATTGTCACCCTCCGGGCCGAGACCAACCCCACCTTGGCCCTCCAAGGCGCCCTCCAGCCGCCGAAAGCCAACGGCCGTGCTGCGATCACCGATGCGAAGAAATTCGGCCAGCTCCTCGTCGCGATCGATGAGTACGACGGTTGGCCGACCCTCAAAGCCGCGCTCCAGTTCCTGGCTCTTACGTGTGTCCGTCCCGGGGAGGTGCGGGGAGCGACCCGCGACGAGTTCAACCGAGAGGAGGCTGTCTGGCACATCCCAGCCAAGCGCATGAAGATGCGTGCTCCGCACGATGTGCCGCTATCCAAACAGGCGCTCCGGGTCTTGGGAGAGGTCTGGCCGCTTTCCGAACACGGCAGCCTGGTCTTTCCTTCGATCCGGTCGACCAAGCGTCCGCTTTCCGAGAACTCTATGAATTCCGCCCTGCGGCGCATGGGTTACGGCAAGGACGAAGTGACAGCCCACGGCTTCCGGGTGACCGCCAGCACCATCCTCAACGCCAACAACTGCGATCCAGATGTAATTGAGGCGGTGCTGGCGCACCAGGACAAGAACGCAATCCGGCGGACCTACAACCGCGCCACCTATTGGGAGCAGCGAGTGACTCTGATGCAGGAGTGGGGCGATTTGCTAGACGCAGTAAAGGCAGGCGGTTAGACAAATTCTGCGGCCGCCTTGACAGGTGATGACGAGAACTATGTCTACGCTATAGCCCTCCCTTGAACGAGGGATGCAGTGGGAGGGCGCAGGACCGGCTGGTCGCCGGATACGGACACGGCCCCGGTCGGGGCCGTGAGCTATCTCTCTCTGACTGCCCATTGTGGCACCGCCTCTCCGGCGTCAAGGACGAGCGGTCCCCCCAATTTTGCCACCGGACGCTGAAGCGCGCCCGCCGACAAAATCGGCTCCCCCGCTCGCCGCGTAGCGGTCGCTAACGCGATCCTTGACCCCTCGATGCGCCGGTGCGGGCTCCTTCCGTCAGAGATCGAAAGGAGACTTCCATGACACATCGCGACATCGTCACCATCGACGGCGGCAGCGCAGAATACTGGCGGCAACGCAAGCAGGCCTTCCGACTCATCCACGAGGCGGAGTGGGCGCTTTCGCGCCTGACGCGGGAGCCGATGTATCTCCACGGCGGCTACGACGAGAACGGCGACGTCATCCCCATCGAAAACCTCGGGCCGTATGACGACATGGAGGACGCGGTCCGGGCGATCGAGGCGAATGAGACGGCCGTCAGCATCCTGGTCGCGCAGCGCCGCACCAAGATTGGCGACTATGAGCTCAAAGCGGTGATCCGGGAGCTCAAGGATCCGGACCGCGGTTAAGTCGAGAAGAGAGGCGGCATCCGCCGCCTCTCTGAAGCTCTCCCCGTGAAGGGGTGGCGCAGCCCCTGAGACGATGCATGTGCAGGGCGGCGCCGACGTGCGAGCGCGCTCTACGAGGCCGCGTCGGATCTGATGGCGCGCTTCAAGGGCTCCGACAACGTCAAGAGTTGGGGCCAGGCGATCGCCAAGCGCTTCCTGTCACCGCGAGGCCTGCGTCGCGGTAGCGCGCAAGCTGCCGTGATCATGCACGCGATCTGGACCGACGGGGCGTTCTACGTCGGCGATCCGGCGGGAAGCCAAGCGGACGCTGGGCGGCGCGCATGGCAAGGCCCGCAAGCTTCTGGGAGCGCATCAATGAGCAGATGACCGACAGTTAAAACGCATGGCACCGGCACTCTGACCGGCGCCGTCTAAGCTAAGGAGATCCGCTCCGGCGGATGGATGAGGAACGACGGAACGCACGTTACCCTGCCTGCTGCCGCGCCGATCGACGGACGGCCGGACCACGCTCGACTGCCTTTGATGATGCTCTGTCAGTCCGACGGAAAAGTGCGCCGCGACCGCTCGAGCGCTGCCTTCGTGCAGCCACAACACCCCCAAGCAAAGCGCGGAAGACTGCACGGCACATCGGAACCTGACGCCAAACGGTGGAATCGTAGCCTGGAGAATAGAATCGTGCATTATCGCAATATTGAGGAGTAATTTCGATATCGGCGAAGTCTCCCAAGGCACCACAGACTAGGATGGCTAGATAAAAGCGCGCACATTGCGCGTCGGTCGGTCGGTTGATTTTGTCGGCTTTTCTGGTGCCATGCGCACATTGCCGCCGTTCGGCGCAATGTGCGTCGAACGCCTAAGGGTTTGTACCTGCGTCCTGTTTTCCACATTGTAGGATCCAGGCATGACAGGTGAGCGACTTGCGTACTCGGCTTGGCCACACCGTTCGCAAGGCTCGGGCTTGCGAGAAAATTCTGGCTGCGGAGAGAGTCGCGTGATAGGTTACATGTAACTATTGATACGCAGGCCGATATGACCACAGCACCGAAGCCGAAGGCGGTCCGCGTGAAGGTGCGCGAGCATCGCGAGCGGCTGCGCGCGCAAGGGCTGCGGCCGATCCAGATTTGGGTGCCGGACGTCCGTTCTTCCTCTTTCCGGGCACAGGCACATCGCCAGTCGCAGGCAGTCGCCTCCAGTGCTCACGCTCGCGAGGATCAGGACTTCATCGACGCTGTGTCGGATTGGAACGAATGAGGCGCGGCGAGGTCTGGACGGTCTCAGGCGCTAAGGACTATGCGGGCAAGCCGCATCCCGCCGTCATCGTCCAGGATGACAGCTTCGATGCAACCGACTCGATCACGATCTGCGTCTTTACGACCGACACGACCGAGGCCCCCTTGTTCCGTCTGGTCGTGGACCCGAGCGAGCGCAATGGCCTGCGCGCGACCTGCCGACTGATGGTGGACAAAATCACCTCCGTTCCGAAGGCGAAGATGGGGATGCAGATCGGACGGCTTGATGACGAGGACATGTTGCGGCTCAATCGAGCCATGACCGTGTTTCTCGGCATGGCGGCTTCTCCCCGAATTGGAAGGGGGGAGGCGCCCTGAGAAGGCGAACCGCGCTCCGGTCAGGCAAAAGGACTGCAAACAGCGGCACATGGGCCGAGCAAGAGTTCCGCCTATTTTCCGACGCTCCTACGCCACTGTGCGACGCCAGTTGAATACCTCTTGCACGACCAGAAATCCTTAGTCTGTCTGGATCAGGAGTAACCAACAAGAGGCAAGACGGCTATGCAACAACCAGACCGTATCATCCGCCTGGGAATCGTCCTCGCCCGCAGCGGTCTCTCTCGCTCCACCATCTATCGCAAGATCGCAGAAGGCTCGTTCCCCGCCCAGATCAAGATTAGCGTCCACGGCGCAGGGTGGCGGGAATCCGACATCAATCGCTGGATCGAAGATCCCGTGTCGTGGAGACCGAGGCGAGAAGAGGATGAAGTCCGATAAGGCCCCGAGGTTGCGGGGCGATAGTATCATGCAATCCAATTTCCTGTGGAAAATGGAATCGAACCCGGCGGCAATATTTTTGGTTGGGTAATTTTGCGGGTATCAGTGGTTTCTCGCACTGAAGATTTATCAATAAATTCAATCCAATACGCCAAAATTTCGAATCCGCCTCTGGCACCATCCTCTCTTCTCCCGAGATTTCCTTTCGCCGAAGCTCGTACGCTTCGGTCGCCGTAAATAGCTGAATTTGCTTATCTTTTCGGCACGGAAAGTGCATTTGAGCGAATTTCGCCGCGGTTCGGCAGATTTTACCAACGGGGCGAGGTGTTGATGGCATGGCCTCGCTTCGTCCTGAAACATTGACGGGTGAATAAGCGCAGTCCAACTTCGCGCGATCTGATTCAGCCTCCCAGACCGGGTCGGCTGAACAGCCCGGGGCACAATGAAAGGCCAAGCAGCAGCAGGCGGAAAAGAAGCGCCCTCAGGCAAGGCCCACGATGCGAACGTGGACCTGATCGCGGTCGTGGTGGCTGTGACCGATCACGCACCGAGCGTTCTCACCGTCGGGCCGGCCAACGCCCTGCCCTCTGGTCCGTTCGAGCTTGGGCATCGTTCCCTTCAGTTCGGCCTGAGGACCTGGGTGGAACAGCAGACCGGCCATCAGCTTGGCTACATCGAGCAGCTCTACACGTTTGCCGACCGCGACCGGATCGGCGAAGAGCGCCAACAGCGGGTGATTTCGATCAGCTATCTTGCTCTGACGCGCGCGGAGCATGCCGCAGGCTCAGCCAAGCGCGCCTGGCGGAGCTGGTACGATTACTTCCCCTGGGAAGACCACCGTTCTGGCGCCCCCTCGCTTATTTCGGGCATTCTGCAACCGCGCCTGCTGGCCTGGGCGAACGGAGCTGGCCAAGACGTTGAGAGGCGCGAACGCCTGCAGCGGGCAGCAATCGCCTTTGGCTTCGACGGCCGCGACTGGAACGAGGAACTCGTCCTGCAGCGCTACGAACTCCTCTACGAGGCAGCCCTCGTCGAAGAGGCGACGCGCGCGTCGGAGCAAGGCGGCTCTATCCTGATATCCGGAACCTCGATGATCGCCGACCATCGCCGCATACTGGCGACGGGGATCGCGCGGCTGCGCTCGAAGATCAAATACCGGCCCGTGGTGTTCGAGCTGATGCCACCCGTCTTCACCCTGCTTAAGTTGCAGCGCACCGTGGAAGCGCTCTCCGGACGGCTGCTCCACAAGCCGAACTTCCGGCGCCTCGTCGAGCAGCAGGATCTGGTCGAGGAGACAGGTGAGACGACCGCCGATACCGTCGGACGGCCGGCGAAGCTGTTTCGCTTCCGCCATGCCGTCCTGGACGAGCGGGTTGCCGCGGGGACGAAATTGCCACTATCGCGGGCTTGACATCCCTTATTCTCAAAGTAAGTATATATCTCTATTATACTCACTTGGAGCATAATTGAAGCGCCGATGTCCGTTTCGCTGCCTACCGCCGCATCGCTCTATGACCGTGTTCGACGGGTCATCCCGCCGATCGAATGGCCTGTTTTCACCGACGACATCGAAGCCATCCTGGCGCTGAAGCGCGAACGCAACGCCGTCATCCTGGCGCATAATTACCAGACGCCGGAGATCTTCCATTGCGTGGCCGACATCGTTGGCGACAGCCTGGCGCTCGCCCGCAAGGCGATGACGGTCGATGCGGATGTCATCGTGCTCGCCGGCGTGCATTTCATGGCTGAGACAGCCAAGCTACTCAACCCCGGCAAGAGCGTGCTCATTCCGGACCTCGGCGCCGGCTGTTCGCTGGCCGACTCGATCACGGCCTCGGATGTGCGGCTGATGCGGCAGCGCTATCCCGGCGTTCCGATCGTGACCTACGTCAACACCTCCGCAGCCGTGAAGGCAGAATCCGACATCTGCTGCACGTCGGGCAATGCGCTGGCAATCGTGGAATCGCTCGGCGTGCCACGGGTGATCATGCTGCCCGACGAATATCTGGCCAAGAACATTGCGGCGCAGACAAAGGTCGAGATCATCGCCTGGAAGGGGCATTGCGAGGTGCATGAGCGCTTCAGCCCCGCCGACATACGCGAACTGCGCGAGGCGCATCCGGGCGTCACGGTGCTTGCCCATCCCGAGTGCCCGCCGGAGGTCGTCGCCGAAGCGGATTTCGCCGGCCCGACGGCGGCGATGTCCGACTATGTCGGACGGCACAAGCCGGCACGCGTCGTGCTGATGACCGAGTGCTCGATGAGCGACAACGTCGCCGTCGAGCATCCCGAAGTCGAGTTCGTGCGCCCATGCAATCTCTGCCCGCACATGAAGCGCATCACGCTCGCCAACATCCGCGCGGCACTCGAGGAGAGCCGCCACATCGTGACCATCGATCCTGGCGTCGCGGATCGGGCGCGCCGGGCCGTGGAGCGGATGCTCGCCATATGACCATAAACGACCTCCACGGCCGGCCGGTCATCATCGGCGGCGGCATTGCGGGGCTAATGACGGCGCTCCATCTCGCCCCGGAACCGGTGGTCCTCATCTCCAAGGCCACTTTGGGAGACGAAACCTCCAGCACGCTCGCGCAGGGCGGGATTGCAGCGAGCCTCGGCAGCGACGACAGCCCGGACCTGCATCTTGCCGACACGCTCGCGGCCGGCGACGGGCTTTGCGACGACATCGCAACGCGCCGCGTCGTCGAGGCCGCGTCCCGGGCGATCGAACATCTGGAGCGGCTGGGCGTCGCCTTCGACCATGCGCCAGACGGCACGCTGCTGCTCGGGCTGGAAGCCGCGCATTCGCGACGCCGGATCGTGCATGCAGGCGGTGACGGCACCGGCCGCGAAATGGTCCGCGTACTTACGGCCGCGGTACGACAGACGTCTTCGATCACGGTTCTGGAGGGCGTCGAAGTCCGACGCCTGCTCGTCGAGGACGGCGAAATCGCCGGCGTGCTGGCCGTCGGCAACGGCGAGGCGATGACGCTTTCGACGAACCGCGTGGTGCTGGCGACCGGCGGCATCGGGGGCCTTTTCGATCATACGACGAACCCGCTCGGTTCGTTCGGCCAGGGTCTGGCGCTTGCCGCGCGTGCGGGCGCCGACCTCAGCGATCTCGAATTCGTCCAGTTCCACCCGACCGCGCTCGACGGGTCGCTACGCCCGATGCCGCTGATAAGCGAAGCGGTGCGCGGTGAAGGCGCGGTGCTTGTCGACGAGCGCGGCGATCGCTTTCTCGCCGATACACCGGGCGGCGAACTCGCGCCGCGCGATGTCGTGGCACGGGCGGTCTGGCGTCAGCATGTCTCGGGGCACCGCGTGTTCCTCGACGCGCGGCGGTGTCTCGGATCGAGGTTTGCCGGGCGCTTCCCGGCGATTGCTTTGCTTTGCCGCGCGGCTGGCATCGATCCTGCCGTGGAGCCGATCCCCGTCCGTCCGGCGGCGCACTATCACATGGGCGGCGTGGCTGTGGATGCAGAGGGCCGCAGTTCGCTGCGCGGCCTGTGGGCCTGCGGCGAAGTCGCCCGCACCGGGCTGCACGGCGCCAACCGGCTAGCCAGCAACTCGCTGCTTGAAGCCATTGTGTCGGCCGCATGGGTAGCGACCAGCGTTACCGCCGCGCCGCCGTTCAGATCCAGACGGCTGAAGCCCGCGATCGTGCCGCCGCGTCCGGATGCCTCGCGCATCCGTCCAATTGTTTCGCGCGCGCTCGGTATCGAACGCGACGGCGAGATGCTGTGCAAAGCGGCAAAGAGCCTGGTTTCGATTGCCTCCGGCCATGATGCCGGCGCCGACCCTGCACTGGTCGCGCTGACGCTGACGATCGCGGCCCTGCGTCGCGAGGAGAGCCGAGGCTCGCATTTCCGCGCCGATTTTCCGCGACGAGATGGCCGGTCTCAATCGCTGCGGCTGACGCTGGACGAGACCATCAAGGCCGCAACGGCCTTCTCAGACACTGCATTTGCCGCCGAAGCGCTGCCCGTCAGGAGGGCTTGATCATGATGCCGACGCCACTGCCGCGCGTGATGGTCGAGCCGCTGGTGCGCGCCGCCCTGCTCGAGGATCTGGGGCGCGCCGGCGACCTTACCACCGACGCGTTCGTTCCGGCGGATGCAACCGCGACGATGGTGCTCGCGGCAAGACAGCCGGGCGTGATCGCCGGCCTCGATGTCGCTGCCCTCGCCTTCGAACTGATCGATCCACGAACAGGGATCACGGTGGACAATGCTGATGGCTCCGCTGTCTCGGGCGACGATGTCGTCGCGACGGTGTGCGGACCTGCGCGCGCGCTGCTGACCGCCGAGCGGACGGCGCTCAATTTCCTCTGCCATCTCAGCGGCATCGCGACGCAAACCGCCACGGTCGTCGAAGCCGTGCGGGATTATAGGGCCAAGATCGTCTGCACGCGAAAGACCACACCTGGCCTGCGCGCCCTGGAGAAATATGCCGTGCGCGCCGGTGGTGGCGCCAATCATCGCTTCGGCCTCGACGACGCCGTGCTCATCAAGGACAATCACATCGCGATCGCAGGCGGTATCCGCACGGCAATAGAGCGCGCGCGGGCGGCGACAGGCCACATGGTGAAAATCGAGGTCGAGGTCGATACGCTCGATCAACTCGACATGGCGCTGGCGGCAAACGTCGATGTCGTACTGCTGGACAACATGTCCGTCGAGCAACTGACAGAGGCGGTGGCAATGGTCGGCGGCCGCGCGATTACCGAGGCGTCGGGCCGGGTGACAGCTCAGACGGCGCGTGCGATTGCCGCGACGGGCGTCGACCTGATTTCAGTCGGCTGGGTCACGCATAGCGCGCCGATCCTTGATATTGGACTGGATTGCCGGTAGCGAAACATGCCCTTGACCGGCGCGCGCGGCCTTGAACAGAAACCGGCGCTCGTGAGCCGGCAAAAACTGGTCGGGTTGGCCAATGGTTTCGATGCTCGTTGGTCGAAATGGATATCCAGACGATGGAGGTGGCATGAACGCCGAATTGCACCTGAACGCGGACGCCGGATCGATCCAGGGGGCCTCGCCGCAATGGAACCGTGAAGCGGCGCAGGCTGTCTACGACCTGCCCTTCAACGACCTGCTGTTCCGGGCCCAGACCATTCATCGCGAGAATTTCGATCCCAATCGGGTGCAACTGTCGCGCCTGCTCTCGATCAAGACCGGTGGCTGCCCCGAGGATTGCGGCTATTGCAGCCAGTCCTCGCATCACCAGTCCGGCCTCAAGGCCTCGAAGCTGATGGAAGTCAAACGCGTCATCGCCGAGGCGACGAAGGCGCGCGACGCGGGCGCCACGCGCTATTGCATGGGCGCCGCCTGGCGCAACCCCAAGGAGCGCGACATGGAAGCCGTGGTCGCCATGGTCGAAGGCGTGAAGGCGCTCGGCATGGAGACCTGCATGACGCTCGGCATGCTCGACCTCGGCCAGGCACAGCGCCTCAAGCAGGCTGGCCTCGACTATTACAACCACAACATCGATACCTCCGAGCGCTACTACTCAGAGGTCATCTCGACCCGGACCTTCACTGAGCGGCTGGATACGCTGGCCAACGTCCGCGACAGCGGCATGAAGGTCTGCTGCGGCGGCATCGTCGGGATGGGCGAGGAGAAGGTCGACCGCATCGACATGCTGGTGACTTTAGCCAACCTGCCGGAGCCGCCCGACAGCGTGCCGATCAACATGCTGATCCCGATCGAAGGCACGCCACTCAGCGAGGCCGACCCCATCGAACCGATCGAATTCGTGCGCACCATCGCGCTGGCCCGCATCATGATGCCGAAATCGCATGTGCGGCTTTCGGCCGGCCGCACGGCGATGAGCGACGAGATGCAGGCGCTGTGCTTCTTCGCCGGCGCCAACTCGATCTTCGTCGGCGACACTTTGCTGACCGCCGGGAACCCCGGAGAAGACAAGGACAGCGCGCTGTTTCGCCGGCTGGGCATCAAGCCGATGGAGCGCGACGCCCAGTGAATGGGCGAGCCATGCTCGACCGCTACGAGACCAGCCTGCGCGGGCTGGCCCGCAAGGACCGGTTACGGAGCCTCAGCGGCCGCTCAGGCGCCGACTTCGCCTCCAACGACTATCTCGGCCTCGCGGGCTCGAAGCGCATGGCCGAGGCGGTCTCGGCCGCGCTCGCCGCAGGCACGCCCGTCGGGGCGACCGGCTCGCGGCTGCTGCGCGGCAACGACCCCGAACACGAGGCGCTCGAAGCCAAGGCCGCCAACTTCTTCGGCGCCGAGCGCGCGCTGTTCTTCGGCGGCGGCTATGTCGCCAATTTCGCCGTGCTCACGACCTTGCCCCAGAAGGGCGATCTAGTGGTACTCGACGAACTCATCCATGCCAGCGCGCATGAGGGGGCGCGAGCCGGCCGCGCCGAAGTGGCGCAAGCCGCGCACAACGATGCGAACGCCGTAGACGACGCGATCCAGACCTGGCGTGAGAGAGGCGGAGTGGGCCACGCCTGGATCGTGGCCGAGAGCCTCTACAGCATGGACGGCGACCAGGCTCCGCTCGGCGGATTGATCGAGGTCGCGGACCGCCACGATGCATTCCTGTTCATCGACGGAGCGCATGCCACGGGCGTCTACGGCCCGAATGGGCGGGGCCTCGCACACGATCTCGAAGGCCGCGACAATGTCGTGGTGCTGCATACATGCGGCAAGGCGCTGGGCGCCTCCGGCGCGCTCGTCACGGCGCCTGCGGTACTTTGCGACTATCTGGTCAACCGCTGCCGGCCCTTCATCTACGCCACCGCGCCCTCGCCGCTGATGGCGGTGGCGGCGGCAACGGCCCTCGACATCGTCGCCGATGAACCGGAACGTCGCGAGCGGCTTGCGAGGCTGGTCGCGCTTGCAGGCAAGAAGGCCGAGAGCCTTGGCTTGGCTCCGAGCGGTTCTCAGATCCTGCCGATCATCGTCGGCGACAATGCCCGCGCCATGGCGCTGGCGGCGGCGTTGCAGTCGCGCGGTTTCGACGTGCGCGGCATCCGTCCGCCGACCGTGCCCGAGGGTACGGCGCGGCTGCGTATCTCTTTGACGCTCAATGTCGGCGAGGCCGACGTTTCGGCGCTGTTCGATGCGCTGGCCGAAGAATGGGAGCGCGCGCGATGACGCTTCAAGTCGTCGTGACCGGCACCGACACCGGCATCGGCAAGACAGTGTTCGCGGCCGGCCTGACCGGCCTGCTCGACGGCATCTATTGGAAGCCGGTGCAGGCGGGCATCCAGGAAGGGACCGACAGCGAAACCGTCTCCAAGCTCGCGGGATTGCCGGCGGCTCGGGTGCTGCCGGAAGCCTGGCGCCTCAACGAACCGCTCTCGCCGCACCGCGCCGCCGAGCTGGATGGCGTGGAAATCGATGCGGAGACACTCGCACTGCCCACGACCGACCGGCCGCTTGTCGTCGAAGGCGCCGGCGGGCTGATGGTACCAGTCAACAGGCGCGCGCTCTATATCGACGTCTTCGCGCGATGGCATGCACCGGTGGTGCTCTGCGCCCGCACCGGGCTTGGCACCATCAACCACACTCTGCTCTCGATCGAGGCGTTGCGCGCGCGCTCGATACCCCTGCTCGGCGTCGCGTTCATCGGCGAAGAGATGGCGGATACGCAAAGGACGATCGGCGAGATTGGCAAGGTGCGCGTGCTCGGCCGCCTGCCACGTCTCGACCCGCTGACGCCCGAGGCGCTTTCCGCGGCCATGCGGACCGCGTTCAATGTCGCCGACTTCATGGAGGTCCGGCAATGAACCGCTCCGCTGTCTGGCATCCCTTCACCCAACATGCCACCGAACCGGTGCCGCCGACGATCGCGCGCACTGAGGGCGCCTATGTCGAGACGCGCGAAGGCAAGCGCATACTCGACGCGATCTCCTCCTGGTGGGTCATTACCCACGGCCACCGCCATCCGAAGATCGTGGAGGCGATTCGGCAAGCGACCGAGGCACTCGACCAGGTGATCTTCGCCGGCCTCAGTCACGAGCCGGCCGAGCGCTTGGCGTCCGCATTGGTCGACATGGCGCCGGCGGGCCTCGACTGGGTCTTCTATTCCGACAGCGGCTCGACCAGCGTCGAGGTGGCGCTGAAGATGGCTCTCGGCTTTCATCGCAACAACGGGACGCCACGCTCGCGCATCGTCGTCATGGAACACAGCTATCACGGCGACACCATCGGCACGATGAGCGTCGGCGCGCGCGGCGTCTTCAACGCCGCCTACGAGCCGCTGCTGTTCGAAGTCGACACCATCCCCTTCCCCGCTACGGGCCGCGAGCAGGAAACGCTCGACGCCTTCGAGCGGCTGGCGCGCGACCGTGGGGTGGCCGCATTGATCGTCGAGCCGCTGGTGCTCGGTGCCGGCGGCATGCTGATGTATCCGGCTTCTATTCTCGCCGAACTCAAGCGCATTGCCGAGCGCTCCGAAACACTTTTCATCGCCGACGAAGTCATGACCGGCTGGGGCCGCACCGGCACCCTATTCGCCTGCGAACAGGCGGCGATCGCTCCCGATATATTGTGCACCTCCAAGGGGCTCACGGGCGGCTCGCTGCCGCTCGCGGCCACGCTTGCCACCGACGCGATCTTCCGCGCGCATTACGCTAGCGATCGGTCCAAGACCTTCTTCCATTCGAGTTCCTACACGGCAAACCCGATCGCCTGCGCTGCGGCGCTTGCCAATGTCGGTATCTGGAACGACGAGCCTGTGGCCGAGCGCGTGGCCGCGCTGTCGCGGATGCAGGCGGAGAAAAGTGCGCGGTTCAACGGGGATCCGCGTTTCGAGAATGTGCGCACGGCCGGCACCATCGCCGCGCTCGACCTCAGCGTCGGCAATGCCGGCTATCTTGCCGAGGTCGGCCCAAAGCTGCGCGCCTTCTTCCTCGAGCGCGGCTTGCTGGTGCGACCGCTCGGCAACGTCATCTACCTGCTGCCGCCCTATTGCGTGACGTCCGACGAGCTTGACCACCTCTACGATGCTATCGACGAGGCGGCCGGCCTTGCGAGCGACAAAAGATGAACCGCACGGCGCGCATCGTGGGCCTTGGCCATCACGTCCCGGCCCGAAAAGTCGGCAATGCCGAGATCGAGGCAAGCCTCGGACTGGAGGCAGGCTGGATCGAGGGGCGCACCGGCATCCGGACGCGGTTCTGGGCGGAGCCAGGCGACACGCTTTCCGGACTGGCGGCCAAGGCAGGCGAGATGGCGCTGCAGGCAGCCGGCATCGACCGCAAGGAGATCGGCCTGCTTTTGCTCGCCACGTCGACGCCTGACCATCTCCTGCCCCCGAGCGCGCCGCTGGTGGCGCACAGGCTCGGCCTCGAAAAGGCCGGCGGGGTCGACCTGGCGGGTGCCTGCGCGGGGTTCATCTACGCCATGACCTTCGCCGACGGCTTTGTTCGCCTGCACAACAAGCCGGCCATCGTGATTGCCGCCAACATATTGAGCCGTCGGATCAATCCGGCCGAGCGGGCGAGCGCCGTGCTGTTCGCCGACGCCGCCGGCGCTGTGGTGCTTGCCCCCTCCAGCGATCCCGGCCACGGCATTCTCGGCTCGTCTTTTGCCTCGGATGGATCCGCCTACGGCCTGATCCACATCCCGGCGGGCGGCAGCAACCGTCCGTTCGCGCAAGAAATCGACATTGCCGAAACCCGCATGACCATCGCGAATGGCCGCGACGTCTTCGCCAAGGCTGTGGATATGATGAGCCGCTGCTCCGTCGAGGCGCTGGAAGCGGCCGGCCTTTCAGCGCCGGAGATCGCCCGTTTCGTGCCGCACCAAGCGAATGCCCGCATCTTCAACGCGGTCGGCAAGTCGCTCGGCATCGAGGACGGACGCATCGTCAAGACCATCGCCGACTATGGCAACTCGTCGGCGGCAACGATCCCCCTATCCCTATCGGTGGCGCACGGGGCAAAACCCTTTCGACCGGGCGAGAAGCTGCTGCTGGCAGCCGCCGGCGCAGGCCTTACCGGCGGGGCGCTGGTGGTCGGCATTTAACTTTGCGTTAGAGCAATTCCAGGAAAAGTGTGAGCGGTTTTCCGTCCGGAATTGCGCAAGAACAAAGGGATAGAGCGGTTCGCCGTTTCCGTGAAACGGTGAACCGCTCTAGAGTCCGCCCATACAGAGATACTTCATCTCGAGATATTCCTCCAAGCCGTGGCGCGAGCCTTCGCGACCAATCCCCGATTGCTTCATGCCACCAAAGGGAGCGGCTTCCGATGACATCCGGCCGGTGTTGATGCCAATCATGCCGTATTCGAGCTTCTCGGCCACATGCCAGACGCGCTTGAGATTGGAGGCATAGAAATAGGCGGCGAGGCCATAGATCGTATCATTGGCCTCTCGCACGACCTGATCGGGATCCTCAAAGCGGATGATCGGCGCGAGCGGCCCAAAGGTCTCTTCCTGCGCGAGCAGCATTTCACTGGTGATATCCGTCAGAACCGTCGGTTCGAAAAAGGTGCCGCCGTGACCTGCCTGGCGTCCGCCGCAGCAGATCGCCCCGCCTTTCTGGATCGCATCAGCAATGTGAGCCTCGATCTTGACGAGCGCCTGAGTGTCGATCAACGGTCCGATGGCGATACCTGGTTCGAAGCCGTCGCCGACCGAGAGCGAGCGAACCCGCGCCGTAAACTTCGCGGCGAATTCATCATGCACGCCTGATTGCACGTAAAGCCGGTTGGCGGAGACGCAGGTCTGCCCGGCATTCCGGAACTTTGCCTGGATTGCACCGTCGACGGCAGCGTCGACATCGGCATCATCGAAGACGATGAACGGCGCGTTCCCGCCCAGTTCGAGGCTGACCTTCTTCACCTGATCCGAGCACTGGCGCATGAGCAGCCGCCCGACTTCGGTCGAGCCCGTGAAACTGATCTTGCGCACTTTCCGATTGGAGCAGAGCTCCCGGCCGACCGCTGCACCGTCCGACGCATAGATCAAATTCACCACGCCATCCGGGAAACCCGCCTCTGCTGCCAGCGCGAACATCGCGCCGGCGACGAGTGGGGTTTGCTCGGCCGGCTTCAGGACGATCGCGCAACCGGCCGCCAGTGCCGGTGAAATCTTGCGGGCCACCATCGAAGCGGGAAAGTTCCACGGCGTGATGGTGCCGACAACGCCGATCGGCTGCTTGATGACCAGCATGCGCCGGTCCGTCGACGGCGCGGAAATCGTCTCGCCGTAGATGCGGTTGGCTTCTTCCGCGTACCATTGCAAGTAGGCGGCGGCATGGGAGACTTCCGATACTGCCTCGGGCAGCGGCTTGCCCATTTCGGCGGTCAGAATTGCAGCAAGGTCGTCGGTGTGATCGAGGATCAGCTGGTGCCAGCGCCACAACGTGTCGCTGCGATCCCGGGCGGTCCGAGCCGCCCATTCGGCTTGCGCGACATGGGCCCTGTCGATCGCAATCCTGGTTTGCTCGACTCCCATATCGGGGAGCTCGGCGAGCAATTCGCCGGTCGAGGGATTGGAGACCCGGAAGACGCGTCCATCCCACCGATCGCCCTGGCGTGCCACGCGATCCAGCGCGGCAAACCGCTCCGGCTGTTTGAGATGGCGAAGCAGCGAACTGTTTATGCCCGGCACAGAAGAGCTCCTCAGGATAAGGCGACATCTCGTCTTAGAAACATCGCGGAAAGCAGCGTAGCTGCAGCGTGACACTCGGCATTTGTCCAGCGCATCGTTTTTATCCGACCTAGGCGACAATGCCTGCGGATTTCGATCCAACCTTGATGCCGGCAGCCGATTGTCGAACAGGACCATCGTCACAAGAGTTGACAGGGCGGCTTCGCATCGTCCACCTTGGGTGCCTCACCAGGGGAGTCCCGGCAAGGGGCTGAGATACTGCTATCGCGCGCAGTGACCCGTTGAACCTGATCCAGTTCATACTGGCGTAGGGACGGTGCGAGGTTTCGCGGGTCGGCAATCCGACTTCGGTATTCGGGCAGTGCCCGCATCCTGCGCGAAGCGTCACTTCCTCCTCATCGCGTGGACTGGGTCTCCGTTGCACTCGAGCAAGGAGGCTCACTCATGAATGCCCACACCCCGACCGTCACCGTCGGCGAATTGCCCGCTTCGAAGAAAGTCCACAAACCCGGCCAGCTTCACCCGGAGCTGCGGGTGCCGATGCGCGAGATCTCGGTCCATCCGAGCGCCGGCGAGCCGCCGGTCACGGTGTACGACTCGTCCGGTCCCTACACCGACGCGATGGGGAAGACCGAGATCGAGCGCGGCTTGCCGCGGTTGCGCGAGGCGTGGATCGAGGCACGCGGCGATGTCGAGCGCTACGAGGGCCGCACGATCAGGCCCGAGGACAACGGCTTCGTCTCGGCTGATCGCGTAACGCCAGAGTTCCCGGTGCGCAACAGGCCGTTGCGCGCCACTGGCGGCCGTGCCGTCACCCAGCTTGCCTACGCACGCGCAGGCATGATCACGCCGGAAATGGAGTTCGTCGCCATCCGCGAAAACCTCGGCCGTGAGCAGTTGCGTTCGAAACTTCAACGCGATGGCGAGAGCTTCGGCGCGGCGATCCCGGACTTCGTCACCCCGGAATTCGTGCGCGAGGAGGTGGCGCGCGGCCGCGCCATCATCCCCTCCAACATCAACCATCCTGAAAGCGAGCCGATGATCATCGGCCGCAACTTCCTGGTCAAGATCAACGCCAATATCGGCAATTCCGCCGTCACCTCGTCGATGGCCGAAGAGGTCGAGAAAATGGTGTGGGCGATCCGCTGGGGCGCCGACACGGTGATGGACCTCTCCACCGGGCGCAACATCCACAATATCCGCGACTGGATCGTGCGCAACGCGCCGGTGCCGATCGGCACGGTGCCGCTCTACCAGGCGCTGGAGAAGGTCGGCGGGATCGCCGAGGATCTGACCTGGGAGGTCTATCGCGATACGCTGATCGAGCAGGCCGAGCAGGGTGTGGATTATTTCACGATCCATGCCGGCGTCCGGCTGCCCTACATCCCGCTGACCGTCGACCGCGTCACCGGCATCGTGTCGCGCGGCGGCTCGATCATGGCCAAATGGTGCCTGCACCATCACCGGGAGAGCTTCCTATACGAGCATTTCGAGGAAATCTGCGACATCTGCCGCACTTACGACGTCGCGTTCTCGCTCGGCGACGGCCTTCGCCCCGGCTCGATCGCCGACGCCAACGACCGGGCCCAGTTCGCCGAGTTGGAAACGCTTGGAGAGCTGACGAAGATCGCCTGGGCCAAGGACTGCCAGGTGATGATCGAGGGCCCCGGCCACGTGCCGATGCACAAGATCAAGCAGAACATGGACAAGCAGCTCGCGGTCTGCGGCGAAGCGCCGTTCTACACATTGGGGCCGCTCACCACCGACATCGCGCCGGGCTATGACCACATCACGTCCGGCATCGGTGCGGCGATGATCGGCTGGTTCGGAACGGCGATGCTTTGCTACGTCACGCCGAAGGAGCATCTCGGCCTGCCCGACCGCGACGACGTCAAGACCGGCGTCATCACCTACAAGATCGCCGCTCACGCCGCAGACCTCGCCAAGGGCCATCCGGCCGCCAAGGTCAGGGACGACGCGCTGTCTCGCGCGCGCTTCGAGTTCAGGTGGGAGGACCAGTTCAACCTGTCGCTCGATCCCGAGACGGCGCGCGCCTTCCACGACGAAACCCTGCCCAAGGAGGCGCACAAGGTGGCGCATTTCTGCTCCATGTGCGGCCCCAAATTCTGCTCGATGCGGATCTCGCACGACATCCGCGCGGAAGCGCAGAAGGAAGGGCTCGCGGCCATGGCGGCGAAGTACCGGGACGGCGGCGACCTCTACATGCCGGTCGAGAACTCTACAGAGAGCACGACCACATGAAGGTGCTCATTCGCGGCGCGGGCGTTGCCGGCTTGACGCTCGCGCACGAGTTGGCAACGCGCGGCATCGACGTGACCGTGGTCGAGAAGCGCATGGAGATCGCCGGCAATGCCTCCTGGCAGGCCGGCGGCATGCTTGCGCCCTGGTGCGAGCGCGAGAGTGCCGAAGAGGCGGTGCTGACGCTGGGACGTGGCGCGGCCGACTGGTGGGACGCAGCATTGCCCGGCCATGTCTCGCGCAGCGGCACGCTGGTCGTGGCGCCTGCGCGCGATGCCGGCGAGCTGGACCGGTTCGGCCGCCGTACATCCGGCTTCGGGCCGCTCGACGCCGATGAGATCGCGGCACTGGAACCGGCCCTCGCCGGCCGGTTCGGGCGCGGCCTGTTCTTCGGCGAGGAGGCGCATCTCGACCCACGCAAGGCGCTGCTTGCGCTAAGCGACAAGCTGCTCGGCATCGGCGTTGGGCTCGAGTTCGGCAGCCGAGTGGTGTCCGTCGTCGCGAATATCGAGGTGGACTGCACCGGCATCGCCGACAAGCGCCCGGAGCTGCGCGGCGTACGCGGCGAGATGCTGGTGCTGCGAACCAGCGAGATCTCGCTGGCCCGGCCGGTGCGGCTGCTTCATCCGCGCATCCCGGTCTATGTCGTGCCACGCGCAGAAAATCTGTTCATGGTCGGCGCGACAATGATCGAATGCGATGCCGCAGGCCCGGTCACCGTGCGCTCGGCCATGGAGCTGCTCAGCGCCGCCTACACGCTGCATCCGGCGTTCGGCGAGGCCGAGCTGGTCGAGACAGGCGTGGGCGTGCGCCCTGCCTTTGCCGACAACTTGCCGCGCGTCGAGTGCGACGGGAAGCACCTTCGCATCAACGGCCTCTATCGCCACGGCTTTCTGCTCGCGCCGGCCATGGCGCGGCGGGCAGCCGACATGATCCTGGGAAATCCCGCAGCAAAGGAGTTCGCCCTTGAAGCTCACCGTTAACGGCCAGAGCCACGACGTCGCGGCCGGGACGCTTTCCGCGTTGCTCGCAGAACTCGATTTTCAGGGCGGCTGGCTCGCCACCGCGCTGAACGGCGAGGTCGTGCCAACGAAGGAGCGCGACCGCTGCGTGCTCACCGAGGGCGACCGTATCGAAATACTCTCACCGATGAAGGGAGGCTGATCCAATGCTCGACCTCTACGGACAAGGACTCTCGTCACGCCTGCTGCTGGGAACCGCGCTCTATCCCTCGCCCGTCATCATGGCCGAGGCGGTCAAGGCGAGCGGGACGGAAATCGTCACCGTGTCGCTCCGCCGCGAGACCTCCGGCGGCAAAGCCGGCGGTCAGTTCTGGTCTCTGGTCCGGTCGCTCGGGGTTCGGGTCCTGCCCAATACCGCAGGCTGCCATTCGGTGAACGAGGCGGTGATGACGGCGCGGATGGCGCGCGAGGTGTTCGGCACCAACTGGATCAAGCTCGAAGTGATCGGCAACCACGACACGCTCCAGCCCGACGTGTTCGGACTGGTCGAGGCGGCAAGAATCCTTGCCTCGGAAGACTTCGAGGTCTTTCCCTACACCACCGACGACCTGATCGTTGCCGAGCGCCTGCTCGAAGCCGGCTGCAAGCTGTTGATGCCCTGGTGCGCGCCGATCGGCTCTGCGCGTGGGCCGCAAAATCCCGAAGCGCTGCGAAGCCTGCGCGGCCATTTCCCGGACGTTCCGCTGATCGTCGACGCCGGCGTTGGCCGGCCGTCGCATGCCACGGCCGTGATGGAGCTCGGCTACGACGCCGTGCTGCTCAACACCGCAGTCGCCAAGGCAGGCGATCCCGTGGCGATGGCCACGGCTTTCGGCAAGGCGGTGCAGGCGGGCCGCGAGGCCTATTGCGCCGGCTTGCTCGAGCCGCGCGACATGGCTGTCCCCTCCACCCCCGTTATCGGCATGCCGGCGTTCTCATGAAGCTCGATCCGTTCTACCTGATCGTCGATTCCCTCGCCTGGATCGAACGCCTGGTGCCGATTGGCGTAAAGCTGGTGCAACTGCGCATAAAGGATCTGGACGAAGCTTCGCTGCGCCGCGAGATCCGTGCTTCGAAGGCGGTATGCGACCGCCATGGCTGCCAGCTCATCGTCAACGATTACTGGCGCCTGGCGATCGATGAGGACTGCGATTTCGTCCATCTCGGCCAGGAGGATCTGGCGGAGGCCGATTTGAGGACGATCCGCAGAGCGGGGCTGAAGCTCGGCCTGAGCACCCACGACGACGCCGAACTGGAAACCGCGCTTGAAGCCGAGCCCGACTATATCGCGCTTGGCCCGATCTACCCGACCATCCTCAAGGCGATGAAATGGGCTCCGCAAGGGCTGGATCGCGTCGCTGTCTGGAAGAGGCGCGTCGGCGGCCTTCCGCTCGTGGCCATCGGCGGGCTCACCGTCGAGCGCATTGCCGGCGTCTTCGCCCAAGGCGCTGAGAGCGCCGCGGTGGTGACCGACATCACCCGGAACGCGCACCCCGAGGCGCGCGCGCTGGAATGGCTGGCGGCGACGGCGCCATGGCGATGACGCCGCATGTCTTGATTGTCGCCGGCTCCGATTCGAGCGGCGGCGCGGGAATAGCCCGCGATGTCGAGACCGTTTCGGCGTTCGGGTTGCGCAGCTGCCTCGCCGTCACGGCCGTGACGGTGCAGACGCACGACACCGTCGAGCAAATCGAGCATATGCCGCCGGAACTTGTTGCCGCCCAGATGCGCGCTGCCTTTGCCGCCAACCAAGTCGCGGCGGTCAAGATCGGCATGCTGGGGACGGCGGCGGCGATCGAAGCGGTCGGCTCCGTCCTGGCGAGCAGTCCGAAAGTACCGGTGGTGCTCGATCCGGTATTGGTCTCAACCTCGGGACGGCTGCTGCTGGAGGAAGATGCCATCGATGTGTTGCGCCGCGACTTGATGCCGGTCTGCCGGCTCGTCACGCCCAACCTGATCGAGCTCGCAACATTGAACGGATCGGCGCCAGCGCCGGACGAGGAAGGCGCTCGGCATCAGGGGAAGGAACTGTCGAGGCGTGTGCGGACGGCCGTACTCGTCAAGGGCGGACACTCGGCAGGGAGCCAGTCGATCGATGTCCTGTTGCAACCGAACTGTCCCGCGGTTCGGTTCGAAGCGCCACGCTTGCCGCGAGGGATGCGCGGAACGGGCTGCATGCTATCCAGCGCCATCGCCGCCTCTCTTGCCCTCGGCCTATCGCTGGAAGACAGCGTCCGGAGCGCCAAGCAGTATGTTTTCGACATCATTGCCCGGCCGCGGTGACAGCGGCGCATTCATGATCCGTCATTATAATCGTATAACTTCCAAATCGGGCCGCGATCTCTCTCCACCATTTTCAAAGGCAGACAGGAGGCGGAGCGCAGTCGGCCAGCGATGACACTGGACAGCCAGCGGGGGCAGGACAGGCGGGGCGCTCGTCTTCTCGCCGTAGCCATTGAATCTCAGCTGCCGCAGAGAACTGACGCTGTCAGCAACTCCGTCCTGCTCAGTCGCCGCCCCACATCGCGTCCGGCACCACCACCAGCTTGCCGACGAAGTCCTTGCCCATGAAGTCGGTCTGGGCGCGGTGGAAGTCCGACAGTTTGTAGACGCCGCCGACCAGGGGCTTGATCTTCTTTTCCTCGATGTAGCGCACGATACGGCGGAAGTCGGCGCGCGTGCCTTGACTCGAACCGTGGAGCTGCAACTGCTTCAGATACATGGTGCGGAGGTCGAGTTGCACGACCGGTCCGGCGATGGCGCCCGCCGTGGTGTAGCGGCCCTCGGGGCGCAGGATGCGCAGCAGGTCGTTGAAGATGGCGCCGCCGACCAGATCAGCGACCACATCGATAGGCTTGCCGCCGGTCGCTTCGTTCACGGCCGTGAGCAGGTCGGCCACGCCGCGCGTGATCACCTTCTCGGCGCCGATGGCGAGCACGGCCTGCTCCTTGCCCTTGCCGACGACCGCATAGGGGATGGCGCCGCGCGCCTTTGCCAGCTGCACGATGCCGGAACCGACGCCGCCCGACGCGCCGGTGACCAGCACCCGTTCGCCTGCCTTCAACCCTGCGCGTTCCAGCATCTGCTCGCCGGTGAGATAGGCGCAGCAGAAGGTGGCGAGCTCGATGTCCGTCAGACCGGTGTCGACGACATGCGCGTTCTCGGCCGGCAGCGCCTGGAATTCGGCGTAACCGCCATCGCGGCCGTGGCCCATATAGTCGATGTCGGCCAGCGAATCGTCGTCGCGGTTGTAGATCGAGAAGTCGACCATGACGCGTTCGCCGATGCGGTCCGTGGACACGCCGTCGCCGACGGCGACGATGGTGCCCACCGTGTCGGTGCCCTGGATGCGCGGGAAGGTGAGCGTGTTGCCCTGCCGGCGCCAGGTCGAGACCGCCCCGGCATCCTCCTCCGTGCCGTAGGCGCCCTGCCGCACCCAGACATCGGTGTTGTTCATGCCGCAGGCACTGACTTTGACCAGCACTTCGCCGGCGGCCGGCGCGGGCACCTTCACGTCGGTGCGGTAGACGAGCTTCTCCAGGCCGCCATGGCCGGTGAGCTGCACGGCGGCCATCGTGGCCGGGATGGTTCTGGTCATGGCATTCATATCGCTTCTCAAATGTTGGCGAGGACGCTGTTCACGGCGTCGGCGGTCCTGGCAACGATGATGTCGGCCTCCTCGCGCGTCAGGCAGAGCGGAGGCGCAAAGCCGAGGATGTCGCCCTGCGGCATGGCGCGGCCGATTACGCCGCTGGCGGCGAGCGCCGTGGCGATCTGCGGCCCGACCTTCAGTGCGGGATCGAAGAAGACGCGGTCGTCGCGATCCTTGACTAATTCGATGGCGGCCAGCATGCCGTCACCGCGCACTTCGCCGACGTGCTTCTGGCCGCCAACGGCTTTGGCCAACTCGCTGCGGAAATAAGCGCCAGTCTCGCCGGCGTTCTTCACCAATTCCATCTCGTCGATCAGTTCGAGGTTGGCGACGCCGGCGGCAACGCAAATGGGATGCGCCGAATAGGTCCAGCCATGGCCGAGCGAGCCGAGCTTGTCGGAACCCTTGACCAGCACCTGCCAGACCTTGTCGGCGACGATGACGCCCGACAGCGGCGCATAGGCCGAGGTCAGGCCCTTGGCGATGGTGATCAGGTCCGGCTTGATGCCGTAATGGTCGGAGCCGAACATGGAGCCGAGACGGCCGAAGCCGGTCACCACCTCGTCGGCGACGAGCAGCACGTCGTACTTCGTCAGCACAGCCTGGATCTTTGCCCAGTAGCCGGCCGGTGGCGGCACGATGCCGCCGGTGCCGAGGATCGGCTCACCGATGAAGGCCGCGACCGTCTCCGGGCCTTCGGCAAGGATCATCTCTTCGAGCTTGTCGGCGCAATGCTGCGAGAACTGCTCTTCGCTCATCGAACGGTCGGCGCGGCGGAAGTAGTAAGGCGCCTCGGTGTGCAGGATCGGCGCGCGCGGCAGGTCGAAGGCGTTGTGGAACAGCTCCAGCCCGGTCAGCGATCCCGTCATGACGCCCGAGCCATGGTAACCGCGCCAGCGCGATATGATCTTCTTCTTCTCAGGCCGGCCCAGCACGTTGTTGTAGTACCAGATCAGCTTGATGTTGGTCTCGTTGGCGTCGGAGCCGGAGAGACCGAAATAGACCCTCGACATGCCCTTCGGCGCACGGTCGATGATCATCTTGGCAAGCGTGATCGAGGCCTCGGTGCCGTGCCCGACATAGGCGTGATAGTAGGCGAGGTTCTTTGCCTGTTCGGCGATGGCATCGGCGATCTTCTGGCGGCCGTAGCCGACATTGACGCAATAGAGGCCGGCAAAGGCATCGATGCTCTTCTTGCCGGTGTTGTCCCAGACGGTGACGCCTTCACCGCCGGCCATGATGCGCGCCGGCGATTCACCGCGCGCATGCGTGCCCATATGCGTCGAGGGATGGAAGAAGTGGTCACGATCCCAGGCGGAGAGTTCGTTTGATTGTTCGAGCATTTTTCTGACTCCTGTAAATTCCGGGATGGCTTACGCAACATCCAGACAAAGGTACTTGAGATCGGTGAAGGCTTCGAGGCCGTGGCGTGAGCCTTCGCGGCCGATGCCGGATTGCTTGACGCCGCCGAAGGGGATCGGCGCGCCGGTGATCTTGACGCGGTTGATCGCGACCATGCCGTAGTCCAGGGCGCGGCCCATGCGCGCCTGCCGGGCGCCGCTCTCGGTGACGACATAAGCGACGAGCCCGTATTCCGTGGCGTTGGCGCGGGCGACGACTTCCGCCTCGTCGTCGAACGGCGTGACGGCGGCGACCGGGCCAAAGGTTTCCTCACGCATGATCAGCGCTTCGTCCGGCACGTCGACCAGCAGGGTCGGCTGGTAGAACAGCGGGCCGGCCTGGTGGCGCTTGCCGCCCACGAGGCAGCGCGCACCATGCGTGAGCGCATCGGCCACCTGTTCCTCGACCTTCTTGACCGCGCGCTCATGCATCAGCGGCCCGATCTCGGCGTCCGCGGATAGCCCGTTGCCGATGCGGAGCTGCCCGATACGGCGCGCGAAAGCAGCGCAGAAGCGATCATAGACCGGGCGCTGCACATAGATGCGGTTGGCAGCGAGGCAATCCTGGCCGGAAGTGGCGAATTTGGCGTCGAGCGCGATCGTCACCGCCTTCTCGATATCGGCATCGTCGAACACGATCAGCGGCGCGTGCCCGCCGAGCTCCATCACCAGCCGCTTCATCGTCGGGGCACTCTGCGCGGCAATCAGACGGCCGACTTCGGTCGAGCCGGTGAAGCTCATGGCGCGGACGCGGGCATCGGCGCACATCGCGCCGACGATCGTTCGCGCATCGCCGGTGACGATGTTGAAGACGCCGGCCGGAAGTCCGGCGCGCTCGCCAAGCTCGGCCAACGCAAGCGCCGACAACGGCGTTTCGGAGGACGGATGCGCCACCACCGTGCAGCCGGCGGCAAGCGCGGCCGCAGCCTTGCGGGTGAGCATGGCCGACGGGAAATTCCATGGCGTGACGACGCCGACGACGCCGAGCGGTTCGCGGCGCACACTCATCTCAGCATTCGGCAGGTGGCTGGCGACGCTTTCGGCGTTGAGGCGTTTCGCTTCCTCGGCGTACCACTCGACGAAGGAGGCCGCATAGTCGATCTCGCCGAGCGATTCCTTCAGCGGCTTGCCCTGTTCGAGCGTCATCAGCAGGGCCAGGTCGTCCTTGGCGGCGATGATCAGATCGAACCAGTTTCGCAAGATCTTGGAGCGTTCCTGCGGCAGCGCCGAGCGCCACACGGGAAGCGCGCGCGATGCGGCGTTGATTGCCTTCGTCGTCTGGGCGGCATCGAGCGCGGCCACGAACGCGACGGTCGCCCCGGTCGCCGGATCGGTGACTTCAAAACTTGCCGCCGCATCGCTCGCCGTCCAGTGGCCGTCGACATAGGCGAGCGCGCGCAACAGCCGGCGATCGGCGAGGCGATCGAGCGCTTCGTGGTGGTTGGTGCGGGCAAAATGCGCGGACATCGATCAGGTCTCCCGGTGCCGAGGCGATATGGAGAGACTAGTCGCGCGGTCGAGACAGAGAGGCTGTTTCGGCCGCACCATGCAGAGAGTTTGTCTCTAATGGCCGGCCGACGCAGACAATCTCTCTAGCTCAGGGTTGCTCAGGCAGCAGGTCGGTCACGGGCAGCACGGTCTCGTCCTTGACCGTCTTGGTGACGATGTAGGTGAAGTAACGGTCGATGCCGATCTCGCGTTCGAGCAGGCCGTCGACCAGCCGCTGATAGGCGTCGATGTCGCGCGCCATCACCTTCAGCACATAGTCGACGCCGCCACCCACCGACCAGCAGGCGACGATCTCAGGGACATCGCGCACCACTCGCTCGAACCGGTCGAAATCAGCCTGGCGGTGGTTGGCCAGGGTCACCTCCATCAGCACGGTCGCCACCGGCGCGATGACCCGCATGGCGATCGCGGCGTGATAGCCGGACACGATGCCGGCTTTTTCCAGCTTGCGCAGCCGCATCCAACACGGCGTCGGCGACAAGCCGACCTTCTCGGCCAGCGCCAGCTTGGTGATGCGCCCGTCGCGCTGGATGGCGTCGAGAATCCGGAGGTCGATCGGGTCGAGTTTAAGTGCCGCCATGCGGGGCTCCGCCTTTCGTTCGCGACACCATGAGGGTGCATTATTTCGATTGTCAATTGCACTGATTTCGATCTCTAATAAGTCATGACATTATGGCAGCCAGATCCTGCTCTCATCCGCCGCCCGGCCTATCTCTCGCTGGCCGACCAGTTCGCCCGCGCCATCCATGACGGACGGCTGGCCAATGGCGTGCAACTGCCGACGCATCGCCGCCTCGCCGACGACCTGAAACTTTCGGTGCAGACGGTCAGCCGCGCCTATGAGGAGCTGATCCGACGCGGCCTGATTTCCGGCGAGGTCGGTCGCGGCAGCTTCGTGCAGACGCAGCGCCGCGAGCCGGAGCCGCCTTACATCCCGGAGCGGCTTGGCGAGGTCATCGACCTTTCGATCCTGAAGCCGGTCTGCGAGCCGATGCATCTGGAGAAGATGAAGCAGGCGCTGGGCTGGCTGGCCGAGAACCTGCCGTCGAGCTCGGCGCTGTCGTTCCGGCCGAACATGGTTTTTCCGCGCCATCGCGCGGTCGCGGTCGAGTGGCTGAAGCTTTGCGGGCTGGAAGCGTCGCCGCAGAACATCAGCCTGACCAACGGCGCCACCGCCGGCATGACCGTGGCGCTGATGAGCGTGGCGCCGCCCGGCTCGACCGTCGCCACAGAAGCGATCGGCCACCACACGCTGGTGCCGCTTGCCCGCTACCTCGGCTTCAACCTCGAAGGCCTGCCGATCGACGGCAACGGGCTGATCCCCGAGGCGCTCGACGAGGCTTGCCGCCTCTCGGACATCCGCGCCGTCTTCGTCCAGCCCTCGGTGATCAACCCGACGGCGACGCTGATGGACGCCATCCGTCGCGAGCAGATCGCCGCGGTCGCCCGCAAGCACGACATCGCCATCATCGAGAACGACGTGCTCGGGCCGCTGGTCGAAGGCCGGCCGCCGGCGGTTGCCGCCTTTGCGCCGGAGCGCACGCTCTACGTCACGTCCTTCACCAAGATCACCGTGCCGGGCTTGCGCATCGGCTATCTCGCGGTGCCGGACCGCTATGTCGCAGCGGTCGCCAACCGCCACCTCGTCTCGAACTGGATGGCGACGCCGATGGTGGCGGAGATCGCGACGCGATGGGTCAATGACGGCACGGCGATCGAATTGGTCAACTGGCAGCGCGCGGCGCTAAGACGCCGCCAGGAGATCGCCGCCGAAATGCTGGCGGGCGTCGACTATCGCGTCCACCGCGACGGGCTGCATCTGTGGCTCGAACTGCCGGGCGACCGCTCGGAAGAGAGCTTCGTGTCGCAAGCGCGCCTGCGCGGCGTGGCGATCGCGCCGGGCACCTCGTTCCGGATCGCCGACACGCCCTGGCATCCGGCCGTGCGCATCTCGCTCGGATCGACCACCGAGGGGGAACTGCGCGCAGGCTTGAGCGTTGTCGCCAAGCTGTTGCTTGGCGATCCGGAGCATCTCCTGCTCGCCATCTGATTCAAAAATTGCCCTGAAATCGTACCGTGTCGGAAATATTGTCATGATATTATTTTCCTAATTGACATGATTTGACGCGTTTCGCATCGTTAAGGGCATAGGCTTCTCCAGAACGGGGAAATGAATTGCCCGCGCCCATCATCAAGGTTGATGCGATTTCGAAGAGCTTCGGCGCCTTCAAGGTGCTGGACGGCCTGTCGATGCAGGTCATGCCCGGCGAGAAGCTGGCGCTGATCGGTCCGTCCGGCTCCGGCAAGACGACGATCCTGCGCATCCTGATGACGCTGGAAAAGATCGACGGCGGCCACATCCAGGTCGACGGCGAGCAGCTCTACCACATGGAACGCAACGGGCAGCTGCTGCCGGCCGACGAGCGGCACCTGGCCAAGATGCGTCAGAAGATCGGCATGGTCTTCCAGCTGTTCAATCTGTTCCCGCACAAATGCGTCATGGACAACGTGACCCTGGCGCCGATGCTGACCAAGGGCACGCCGCGCGCCGCCGCAGAGAAGCGGGCGATGGAACTGCTCGACATGGTCGGCCTCGCCGATAAGGCGAAGAGCATGCCGGCTCAACTTTCCGGCGGCCAGAAGCAGCGCGTGGCGATCGCCAGGGCGCTGGCGCTGTCGCCCAAGATCATGCTGTTCGACGAGGTCACCTCGGCGCTCGACCCGGAACTGGTCGAGGAGGTGCTCAACGTCATGCGCAAGCTCGCCGCCGAGACCGACATGACGATGCTTCTGGTGACCCATGAGATGGGCTTCGCTCACGACTTTGCCGACCGCGTGCTGTTCTTCGACCGCGGCAGGATCGTCGAGGAAGGCAAGCCCGATGAGATTTTCCGCCATCCCAAACAGGAACGCACGCAGGGCTTCCTGAAGAAGATCATCGCGGCCGGACATCGCGTCTGACCGCAATGCAAATGGGCGGCGCAAGCCGTCCCAAGGCGACGAGAGCCGTCGCAAAACCAAGCAAACCAAGAAAGAACAAGGAGTTGGGAACAATGAAGAAACTTGGCATTCTGGCTGGCGTCGCCGGCCTTGCGATCTCCACGATGCTGCTCGCTTCCGGCGCGCAGTCGGCGGATGACGCCAAGCTGGAGCAGCTCAAGCAGCAGGGCTTTGCCCGCGTCGCCATCGCCAACGAGCCGCCCTATACGGCAGTGGCCGCCGACGGCAAGGTTTCGGGCGCGGCGCCCGACGTGGCGCGCGAGATCTTCAAGCGTCTCGGCGTCAACGACATCGTCGCCTCGATCTCCGAATATGGCGCCATGATCCCCGGCCTGCAGGCCGGCCGCTTCGACGTCGTCACCGCCGGCCTGTTCATGAAGCCGGAGCGCTGCGCGGCGGTCGCCTATTCCGAGCCGGTGCTTTGCGATGCCGAAGCGATGCTGGTGAAGAAGGGCAATCCGAAGGGCTTCAAGAGCTACGAGGACATCGCCAAGGACGCCTCTGCAACTGTCGGTGCGCCCGGCGGCGGCACTGAGGAGAAGCTGGCGCTCAATGCCGGCGTGCCGCGCGACCGCGTCATCGTCGTGCCGGACGGCCAGAGCGGGCTGAAGATGGTGCAGGACGGCCGCATCGACGCTTATTCGCTCCCCGTTCTGTCTATCAACGACCTGATGAAGAAGGCGAATGACCCGAACCTCGAAGTGATCGCGCCGGTGCAGGGCGCGCCGGTCTATTGCGACGGCGCCGCCTTCAAGAAGGGCGACGAGGCGCTGCGCGATGCCTATGACGTCGAGCTCGCCAAGATGAAGAAGTCCGGCGAGTTCGCCAAGATCATCGAGCCCTACGGCTTCTCCGCCAAGGCGGCGATGTCGACGACGCGCGACAAGCTCTGCGCCGCGAAGTGAGGCGCGGCCTTTGCCTTCTCCCCGTTCACGGGGAGAAGGTGGCCCGAAGGGCCGGATGAGGGGCGGCGCCGAGTTTAGAGAAGCTAGCGCTGCCCCTCATCTGCCTGCCCGTCCTCCGCATCAGCTACGCTGCAGCTACGGAGGGTGAACCGGCATCTTCCCCCCGTTGATCGGGGAGAAGCACCCAAGAACGCAAACGTTGGAACCCTATGACCCAGTGGTCCGGCTATCTCGGCCTGATATTGCAGGGAGCGCTTGTCACCATCGAGCTGACGCTGATGGGGTCGGTGCTGGCGCTGATCATGGCCTTTCTTGCCGGGATGGGGCGCGTGTCACGCTTCTTCATCGTGCGCGCCTTGGCCACGACCTATATCGAGTTCTTCCGCGGCACCTCTATCTTCGTCCAGCTGTTCTGGGCCTATTTCGTGCTGCCTTTCGCCGGCCTGTCGCTGACGCCGCTGCAGGCTGGCGTGCTGGCGCTGGGCTTGAATGTCGGCGCCTATGCGGCGGAAGTGGTGCGCGGCGCCATCCTGTCGGTCGGCCGCGAGCAATATGAGGCCTGCACGGCGCTCAATCTCGGCCGCTGGCAAGGCATGCGCCACGTCATCCTGCCGCAGGCGCTGCTCGTCATGCTGCCGACCTTCGGCAACAACGCCATCGAGCTGCTCAAGGCGACCTCGGTCGTCTCGCTGATCTCGCTCGCCGACCTGACCTTCCAGGCGCAGGTGGTGCGTTCGCAGACCGGCAGCACGCTGATGCCGTTCCTGTCCGTGCTGATCATCTATTTCGCGCTGGCGCTGATCATCTCGTGGGGCGTGCGCACGCTGGAGCGCCGCATGGCGCGCGGCCTTGATGGAGTGCGTGTCTGATGGCCTGGGATTGGGATTTCGTCCGGGAGATCATGCCGACCCTGATCCAGGGTGTGAAGATCACCATCCTGGCCACCATCCTCGGATCGATCCTGGCCGCGATCGTCGGGCTTGGGATAGCGCTGGCGCGGCGCTCGGAGAACCGGTTCGTCTCGCGCAGCGTCGGCTGGTTCGCCGAGTTCATCCGTGGCACGCCGCTGCTGGTGCAGCTCTATTTCATCTTCTACGTCCTGCCCGATATCGGCATCCTGTTGCCGCCGCTGGTGGCGGGCGTGATCGGGCTCGGCCTGCACTACGGCACCTATACGGCCGAGGTCTACCGCGCCGGCATCGACAATGTGCCGCGCGGCCAGTGGGAGGCGGCAAAGGCCTGCAATCTCAACGGCCGCCACACCTGGACGCATATCATCCTGCCGCAGGCGATCCCGCCGATGATCCCGGCCTTGGCCAATTATTTCATCGCCATGTTCAAAGAGACGCCGCTGCTGTCGGCGATCACCGTGCTGGAGCTGATGAACCAGGCCAAGAGCGTCGCCAACACCTACTACCGCTATATCGAACCGATGACGCTGGTCGGCGCCTTCTTCCTCGTCATCAGCCTCTGCTCCGTCGTGCTCTTACGCTGGCTGGAGCATCGCTACGGCAGGATCGAAAGATGAAAGTGATGAGACCGCTGCCCGAGATTCGCCTCGAAACGGCGCGCCCGAAACTCGATCAGCGCCCGCTGGAAAAGCGCGTCGGCCTGATTGCGCTCGCGACCGACCACACCAGCGAGGTCGACTTCCGCCGCATGGTGGCGAGCGAGCGCATCGGCGTCTATGTCGCGCGCATCCCCTACGCCAATCCGACCACACCGGAGAATTTGCGCAAGATGCAGCCGTCGCTTTCGGCAGGCGCGGCGCTCATCCTGCCGGACGAGCCGCTCGATGCCGTCTGCTACTCGTGCACGTCTGCTTCCGTGGTGATCGGCGACGCCGAGATCGAAGCTGCGATCCAGGCGGCCAAACCGGGTGTGCCTGTGGTCACCCCGCCGATGGCCGGCGTTCGCGGCCTGAACGCTTTTGGGGTGAAGCGCATCAGCATCCTCACCCCCTATACAGTCGAAACCAGCCGGCCGATGGCCGCCTATTTCGCGGCGCACGGCTTCGACATCCAGAGCTTCACCTGCCTCGGCTTCGAAGACGACCGCGAGATGGCGCGGATCACACCGGCGTCCCTGGTCGAACTGGCGCGCAAGGTCATGCATCCGCAGGCCGATGCGCTGTTCGTGTCGTGCACGGCGTTGCGCGCCGCGCTCGCCGTCCCCGGCATCGAAGAGGCGATCGGACGTCCCGTCGTCACCAGCAACCAGGCAAGCGCCTGGAATTGCCTGCGGCTTTGCGGCGACGAGGCGTCGCGGCCGGAATTCGGCCGGCTGTGGACGAAGCCGCTGGCGCAGTGAACGAAATGACAGTCGAGCTTCAGCATATTCGTGCTGCACGCGAACGCATTGCCGGAAAGGTCGAGCGGACACCCTGCGTGCTGTCGCAAAGCCTGTCGGAGCGTGTGGGGCACCCTGTTCACCTCAAGCTGGAACATCACCAGACCACCGGCGCCTTCAAATTGCGCGGTGCCTCCAACGCCATCGCAGCGTTGACCCCGGAACAAAAATCGCGCGGCGTCGTCGCCGCATCAACCGGCAATCACGGCCGCGCGCTGGCGCTTGCGGCGAAGCTCGAAGGCATTCGCGCGGTGATCTGCATGTCGAAGCTGGTGCCAGAGAATAAACTCGACGCCATCCGCCGCCTCGGCGCGGATGTCCGCATTGTCGGCAACAGCCAGGACGACGCCCAGCAGGAAGTCGACAGGCTGGTAGCCGAGGAAAGGATGGTCATGCTGCCGCCTTTCGACCATCCCGATATCATCGCCGGGCAAGGCACGCTCGGGCTGGAGATCATGGAGCAGGCGCCGGATGCCGCGGCGGTGTTGGTCCCACTCTCCGGCGGCGGGCTCGCATCCGGTGTCGCGGCTGCTGTCAAAGGTATCAGCCCGAATACCAAGGTCATCGGCATCTCGATGGCGCGGGGCGCGGCGATGAAAGCAAGCCTCGATGCCGGCCGTCCGGTGCAGGTCGAGGAACTCGCGACATTGGCGGACTCGCTCGGCGGCGGCATCGGTCTCGACAACCGGCTGACCTTCGCCATGTGCCGTGACCTGCTCGACGACGTCATACTGCTTTCCGAGGACGAGATCGCGGCCGGCATCCGCCATGCCTATGAGCAGGAACGCGAGATCGTCGAGGGCGCCGGCGCCGTCGGAATCGGCGCGCTGCTCGCCGACAAGGTCGGCGTAAGCGGCCCAACCGTGCTCATCCTCTCCGGCCGCAACATCGACATGGCCCTGCATCGTCGCATCGTCTGCGGCGAGGCGGCCACAGCAACGGAGCGCGTCGCATGAGCCGCATGACCATCCTCACAGAAGCCGAGCTACGCAAGATCGTGACGCTCGACCTGGACGCCATCGCCTGCGTCGAGAGCGCTTTTCGCGCCTTGGCGACGCTGCCGGTGGCGATGCCGCCGATTCTGCGGCTCGACATCCACGAGCATCGAGGCGAGGTCGACGTGAAGTCGGCCTATGTGCCCGGCATAGACGGTTTCGCCGTCAAGATAAGTTCCGGCTTCTTCGACAATCCGACGCTCGGCTTGCCGAGCGGCGGCGGCATGATGGTGCTGCTTTCAGCCAAAACCGGCGTGGTCGAGGCGTTGCTGCTCGACAATGGCTATCTGACCGATATCCGCACGGCCGCCGCCGGCGCGGTCGCGGCCAAGCATCTGTCGCGCGAGGACTCCAAAGTAGCGGCGATCTTCGGCGCCGGCTTGCAGGCCGGCTTGCAATTGGAAGCGCTGCGTCTCGTTAGGCCGATCCAGGAAGCGCGCATCTGGGCGCGCGACGCCGCCAAAGCCGAGGCAACCGCTGCCCGCCTGCGCGACAAGCTCGGCATCATGGTGCGGGCCGAACCGGATGCGGCGAATGCGGCAGCCGGCGCCGACATCATCGTCACCACCACGCCGTCAACCGAGCTGCTGATCAAGCCCGGTTTCATTTCCGCCGGCCAGCACATCACCGCCATGGGCTCGGATGCCGAGCACAAGAACGAGATCGCGCCGGCCATCCTGCGCATGGCCGATCTCTACGTCGCCGACAGCGCCAAGCAGACGCGGCGCCTCGGCGAGCTCCATCACGCAATCGAAGCGGGCGTGATGGCGGCCGACGCCGAGATCACCGAGCTCGGCCAGATCATTGCCGGGGAGAAACACGGACGACGCTCGGCAAGCGACATCACCATCGCCGACCTCACCGGCACCGGCGTGCAGGACACCGCGATCGCTACCCTGGCTCGCGACCGCGCGCGGGCAGCCAATGCCGGGACCATCTTTGAAAGCTGATGCTGGCCGCAAGGCCCAACAAACGAGGACCAACAAAATGCAACCAGACCTCAAATTCTCGCGGAGCGAATTTGCCGATCGCCTCGCCAAGACGCGGAAGGCCATGGAGGCCAAGGGCGTCGATCTTTTGATCGTCAGCGATCCTTCCAACATGGCCTGGCTGACGGGTTACGACGGCTGGTCCTTCTATGTGCACCAGGCGGTGATCGTACCGCCTTCGGGCGAGCCCGTCTGGTATGGCCGCGGCCAGGACGCCAACGGCGCCAAGCGCACCGCTTACCTCGCGCATGACAACATCGTCGGCTACGCCGATCATTATGTGCAATCGACCGAGCGGCACCCGATGGACTACCTCGCCAAGGTGCTTGGCGAGCGCGGCTGGGACAAGCTCACCATCGGCGTCGAGATGGACAATTACTGGTTCTCGGCGGCCGCCTTCGCGGCACTTCAGAAGTACCTTCCGAATGCCCGCTTTGCCGACGCCACCGCGCTGGTGAACTGGCAGCGCGCGGTGAAGAGCGCGACCGAGATCGGCTACATGCGCAACGCCGCCCGCATCGTCGAGGCCATGCACCAACGGATCGTCGACAGAATAGAAGTCGGCATGCGTAAATGCGACCTGGTCGCCGAGATCTACGATGCCGGCACGCGCGGCGTCGACGGCATCGGTGGCGACTATCCGGCGATCGTGCCGCTGCTGCCGTCGGGCGCCGATGCCTCGGCTCCGCATCTCACCTGGGACCACAAGCCGATGAAGGTGAACGAAGGCACGTTCTTCGAGATCGCCGGCTGCTACAACCGCTATCATTGCCCGCTTTCGCGCACCGTCTTCCTCGGCAAGCCGACGCAGGCCTTCCTTGATACCGAAAAGGCGACGCTGGAGGGCATGGAGGCCGGCCTCGCCGCCGCGAAACCCGGCAACACCTGCGAGGACATCGCCAACGCCTTCTTCGCCGTCCTGAAGAAGTACGGCATCGTCAAGGACAACCGCACCGGCTATCCGATCGGTATTTCCTATCCGCCGGACTGGGGCGAGCGGACCATGAGCCTGCGCCCCGGCGACCGCACAGAGCTCAAGCCCGGCATGACCTTCCATTTCATGACCGGGCTGTGGCTGGAGACGATGGGGCTGGAGATCACCGAGTCCATCCTGATCACCGACAGCGGCGTCGAATGCCTGGCCAATGTGCCGCGCAAGCTCTTCGTGAAGGACTGAGGCCGATGTCAGCTTTGCGTCCGTCGCCGATCGCGCCGACCGTCGACTTCGAGCACGACGGCGTGCAGCACGGCTTCCTGCGCCTGCCTTACAGCCGCGACGATTCGGCCTGGGGTTCGGTGATGATCCCGATCTGTGTCGTGCGCAACGGCAAGGGCTCGACGGCACTGCTCACCGGCGGCAATCACGGCGATGAGTATGAGGGGCCGCTGGCGCTCTACCAACTCGCCCGCACTCTCGATCCCAGCCAAGTTTCCGGCACGGTCATCATCGTGCCGGCGATGAACTATCCGGCCTTCCGCGCCGGCACGCGCACCTCGCCGATCGACAAGGGCAACATGAACCGCTCCTTTCCCGGTCGCCCCGACGGCACGGTGACGGAGAAGATCGCCGACTATTTCCAGCGCGAATTGCTGCCGCGCGCGGACCTCGTCTTCGACTTCCACTCGGGTGGCAAGACATTGGATTTCGTGCCGTTCTGCGCGGCGCATACGCTGCCCGACAAGGCGCAGGAGAAAAAGGCTTTCGCAGCGGTCGAGGCCTTCTCGGCGCCGTTCTCGATGCGCATGACCGAGATCGATGCGGTCGGCATGTATGACACGGCCGCCGAGGAGATGGGCAAGGTGTTCGTCACCACCGAGCTCGGCGGCGGCGGGACGTCGCGGGCCGAGACGGTGCGGATTGCCCGGCGCGGCATCCTCAACGTGCTTCGCCATGCCGGTATTGTGTCTGGTGCGGTCGAGAAGACTCGAACAAAATGGCTGGACATGCCGTCCCGCGATTGCTTCGCCTTCGCCGAGGATGACGGGATGATCGAGACCATGGTCGATCTCGGCGAGACGGTGAAGGACGGCCAGGCTATTGCGCGCATCTATCCGGTCGGCCGCACCGGCCAGGCGCCGCAGGAGATCAAGGCCAGGATGTCCGGGCTGCTTGCGGCACGTCACTTCCCCGGCCTGGTCAAGGCAGGGGATTGCGTCTCGGTGCTGGGCGTGGCCGTCGGGTAGTTGCCGACCCTCGCCTACTGCACCACGCGCTTCTCGAGCTTGCGGGCAAGGGTGCGCCGGTGCAGGCCGAGCCGGCGCGCGGTTTCCGAGATGTTGAAGCCGGTCTCGACCAGCGTCTCATGGATGCGCTCCCATTCGAGGTTCTTGATCGAGGTGGGACGGCTGGTGAGCGCCACCGAAACGTCGCCCTCGGCGCGGCCGAAGGCGGCTTCGATGTCGTCGGTGTTGGCGGGCTTGGCCAGATAGTGGCACGCGCCCAGCTTGATCGCCTCGACCGCCGTGGCGATGCTGGCAAATCCCGTCAGCACGACGATCCGCATCGACGGATTGCGGGCGCTGAGAAGCTTGACGCATTCGAGCCCCGATCCCGCTCCGAGCTTGAGATCGACGACCGCGTAGGCAGGCACGGCCGTCTCCAGCGCGGCCAGCAGCGCGTCGCGGTCGTGGCAGGCCACGACGTCGTAGTCGCGCTTTTCAAACGAGCGTTTGAGCGTGCGCGCGAAAGTCGCGTCGTCCTCGACGACGAACAGGGATCGATCAGGCTTCACGGTCGCCTCCATCGGTCAGCGCCGCCAGCGGCAGCGAAAGGGTAACGCAGGCGCCCTCGCCCGTGTTGCGCGCCGAAACGTCTCCGCCGAGCTTGCGCACCACGTTGAACACCAGGAAGAGGCCCAGGCCGCCGCCCGGACGCCCCTTGCTCGACATATAGGGCTGGCCGAGCCCGGTCAGAATATCCATGCCGAAACCCGGCCCGCGATCCTTGACGGTGAATACCAGCTTCTCATCCTGCCGCTCGGCGGTGATGCCGACCCAATCGTGTGATGCTTCCTGGGCATTGTCGAGCACGTTGAAGATCACCTGTCTCAGCGCCGTGTCGGACACGATCGGCTCGTCGGGCTCGAAACCGTTGCCGTAGTCCAGTTTGACAGGCTGGCGGCTGACGCGCCACTCCTGGACGAGATCGTCGAGGAACTGGCGGATCGTGGTGCGGATGGTGCCCTCGCCCCGCGCCTGGCCGGAGGACATGAGGATCCCGGTCACGATGCTCTTGCAGCGCTCGATCTGCGCCTGCATTTCAGCCACGTCCTCGGCAAGCTCGCGGTTGCGCTTGACGCCCTGCATCTGGCGCCAGTCGGACAGGATGACTGATATGGTCGAGAGCGGCGTGCCGAGTTCATGCGCGGCGCCGGAGGCCAGCAGACCCATGCGAACGATGTGGTCCTCTTCGGCCGATCGCTGACGCAGGTCGGAGAGATAGGCATCGCGTTCGCGCAGGTTTCGGTTGATGCGCGTCATGAAGATCACGATCAGGCCGGCCGCCAGCACGAAGCAGATGAACATGCCACGCAGATGCAAGGCCAGAAGGTCGCTGCCGCCGTGATGTGGAATGGCGATCGGCTGGAAAACGAAGATGAGGAAGACGAAGCAGGCCGAGGCGGCGACCACGAGGATCCAGGTCGACCAGGGCGCCAGCAGCGCGGCCCCGAGCGTGATCTGCAGCAGATAGAGCGACACGAACGGGTTCGAGGCGCCGCCGCTCAGGTAGAGCTGCGTCGTCAGCGCCGCCATGTCGAAGATCAGCGCGACGAACAGCTGCGTGTTGGAGATGCGGCGGTCGCCGCGCAGGGCGAACAGGCTGAAGATGTTCAACCCGACGAGAAACAGCACCACGCCCGCCATCTCGGCCAGCGGCAGCGGGATGGCGAACCAGTATTGCGTCGCCAGAATGGTCAGCACCTGCCCCGCAACCGCCAGCCAACGCAGTTGGACGAGCAGGAGAAGGTTCTTGCGGTTCGTCGCTTCGGAATTCGAGGCGGCACCGCCCTGGCCGGCGAGGGGTGCCGCCAGGAACGGCTTGTCGTGATGGGGCCACGCGATGTTCATCGCGCTGCGTTCCGATTGCGGCGGGCGATAATCGGCCTGGCGAGGGCGAACGCCAGCATCGCCGCCAAGGCGAACCAGGTCAAAGCATAAACGAGATGGCTGTTGCGGAAGGTGACGACGGTGAGCCCGCCGCGCGGCCAGCTGTCCGCGTCGGATGCCCCGGCATCGATGAAGTAGGGCGCGACATCGGTTAGGCCGCGCGCCCTGGCGATTGCCGCGACGTCGCGCGAATACCAGCGGTTGGCCGCCGGATCGTTGCTGCGCAGGAAGCCGCCGCCGGGCTCGCTGATGCGCAGCAATCCGTCGACCACCGTCGGGGATGTCAGGCCGCCGCGCTCTTGCTGGAACTCCGCCTTGCGTTCCTGCGGAACGAAGCCGCGGTTGACCAGAACCGTGAAACCGCGGTCGCTGCGCATCGGCGTCAGCACCCAATAGCCGCCGCCAAGCTCGGTCACCGCCTGCACCAGCGTGTTGGCGCCCTGGAACTGGCCTGCCAGCCTTACATGGCGGTACTCGGAGGAGGCAGCGTTGATATCACCCCAGTTGGCTGGACCAGGGGCATCTGCAACCGGTGCATGGATGCGCTGGTCGACGCGGGCGATCAGGTCGAGCTTCCAGACTCGCCTTTCCAACTGCCAGATGCCAAGGCCAACAAACACCAGGATGCCGAGAAGCCCGAGCAGGACGAGAAGCAGTCTCGACGCGCCGCTCCTTGACGGCGCGGCGCCAACACCGGCGCGTTCAGTTACGCGCTTTGCCCCGACGTCGGTCCTCCCCGCGCCTGACACACGGCTCATGGCATCTGCCGCATCTCGTGCAGGCCCGGCATCATGTTGGCGTTGAGGTGGTACATCACCCAGAGCGAGCCGCTCAAAACGATGACGACGAGGATCACCGTGAAGATGAGCGCCAGCATCGACCATCCGCCTTCCGAGGCTGGCGTCATGTGCAGGAAGAAGACCATGTGGACGATGATCTGCACCGCCGCGAAGGCCATGACGATGACGGCCGTGGCCTGCTTGTTGTCGATGACGCCATCCATCACCAGCCAGAACGGGATGGCGGTGAGGATCACCGACAGGACGAAGCCGATCAGGTAGCCCTTCAGCGAGCCGTGCGCGGCGCCGCCATGAGTGTGGTCGTGACCGGCATGATCCTGAGCGCTCATCGCAACGTCCCCATCAGATAGACGAAGGTGAAGACGCCGATCCAGACGACGTCGAGAAAGTGCCAGAACATCGAGAGACACATCAGCCGGCGGCGGTTGGCCTCGATGAGGCCGTGCCTCGCGACCTGCACCATCAGCGTCACCATCCAGACGATGCCGAAGGTGACGTGCAGGCCGTGCGTGCCGACCAGCGTGAAGAAGGAAGACAGGAAGGCGCTGCGCTGCGGCGTCGCGCCTTCATGGATCATGTGGGCGAATTCGTAGAGCTCTATGGACAGGAACGCCAAGCCGAACAGCATTGTCACCGCGAGCCAGGATTGCGTCTCGCCGACGCGGCCCTTGTCCATGGTCAGCATGGCAAAGCCATAGGTGATCGAGGAGAGCAGCAGCATGGTGGTGTTGACCGCCACCAGGCCGAGATCGAACAGGTCCTTCGGCGCCGGACCCGCCGCGTAATTGCCGCCCAGCACGCCAAAGGCCGCGAACAGCATGGCGAAGATCAGGCAGTCGCTCATCAGATAGAGCCAGAAGCCGAGCATGGTGCTGCCGCCTTCGGCGTGCGCGTGCTCTTCTTCGAGGTGGAAGACCGGCTCGGCGCCGGCCGTGATTGCCGTCGATGTCATGCTCAAACCCTAGCCTTGGGCGGCGAGGAGCGTCGTCCTCGCCTCCTCCGTCTGCGCGACCTCGGCCGCCGGGATGTCGAAGTCGCGGTGATAGTTGAAGGTATGGCCGATCGCGGTTGCGATCAGGCAGACGAAGCTCAGCGCCGCCAGCCACCACATGTACCAGATCAAGCCGAAGCCGAGCGCGACGCTTAAGGCGGCCAGGATCACCCCGGTGCCCGTGTTCTTCGGCATATGGATCGGCTTGAAGCCCGAGAGCGGGCGACGGTAGCCTGCTCTCTTCATGTCGAACCAGGCGTCATTGTCGCGAATGACCGGCGTGAAGGCGAAGTTGTAGGCCGGCGGCGGCGAGGAAGTGGACCATTCGAGCGTGCGGCCATCCCAAGGATCGCCGGTGTGATCGGCCAGCGCTTCGCGCCTGCGGATGGAGACGAAGATCTGCACCAGGAAGGCGGCGATACCACCGGCGATCAGCACCGCGCCGAAGGCGGCGATGACGAACCAGATCTGCAGCGAGGGATCGTCGAAGACCCGCATGCGGCGCGTCACGCCCATCAGGCCGAGTATGTAGAGCGGCATGAAGGCGAACCAGAAGCCGAGCACCCAGCACCAGAACGAGACCTTGCCCCAGAACGGATCGAGCCTGAAGCCGAAGGCCTTGGGCCACCAGTAGGCGATGCCGGCGAACAGGCCGAAGAGCACGCCGCCAATGATGACGTTGTGGAAATGCGCGATCAGGAACAGGCTGTTGTGCAGCACGAAGTCGGCCGGCGGCACGGCAAGCAGCACGCCGGTCATGCCGCCGACGACGAAGGTGAGCATGAAGGCCAGCGTCCACATCATCGGCAGCTCGAAGCGGATGCGGCCGCGATACATGGTGAACAGCCAGTTGAACATCTTCGCCCCGGTCGGGATCGAGATGATCATCGTGGTGATGCCGAAGAAGGAATTGACGCTGGCGCCGGAGCCCATGGTGAAGAAGTGGTGCAGCCAGACCAGGTAGGACAGGATGGTGATGACCACCGTGGCGTAGACCATCGAGGTGTAGCCGAACAGGCGCTTGCCGGAGAAGGTCGAGGTGACCTCGGAAAAGACGCCGAACAGCGGCAGGATGAGGATGTAGACCTCCGGGTGACCCCATATCCAGATGAGGTTCACATACATCATCGGGTTGCCGCCGAAGTCGTTGGTGAAGAAGTTGGTGCCGACATAGCGGTCGAGCGCCAACAGCGTCAGCACCGCCGTCAACACCGGGAAGGACGCCACGATCAGCACGTTGGTGCAAAGGGAGGTCCAGGTGAAGATGGGCATACGCATCATCGTCATGCCGGGGGCGCGCATCTTGATGATGGTGCAGATGAGATTGATGCCGGACAAAGTCGTGCCGACACCGGCGACCTGCAGCGCCCAGATGTAGTAATCGACACCGACGTCTGGACTGTAGTCGATGCCCGAGAGCGGCGGATAGGCCAGCCACCCGGTGCGGGCGAACTCGCCGACGAATAGCGAGGCCATGACCAGGATGGCGCCGCCGACCGTCATCCAGAAACTGAAATTGTTGAGGAAGGGGAAGGAGACGTCGCGCGCGCCGATCTGCAGCGGCACGACGAAGTTCATCAGCCCGGTGACGAAAGGCATCGCCACGAAGAAGATCATGATCACGCCATGGGCGGTGAAGATCTGGTCGTAGTGATGGGCGTTGAGATAGCCCTCGGACCCGTTGAAGGCGATCGCCTGCTGCAGGCGCATCATAATGGCGTCGGAGAAGCCGCGCAAAAGCATGACGAGGCCGAGCGCCATGTACATGACGCCGATCTTCTTGTGGTCGACGCTGGTGAACCATTCGCGCCACAGATAACCCCAGAGCTTGAAATAGGTGATGGCGCCGAGAACCGCGAGGCCGCCCAGCGCCACCACGATGAAGGTGACGACGACGATCGGCTCGTGCAGCGGCAGCGACTCCAGAGTGAGGCGGCCGAAGATGAATTTGGTCAGCGACTCAGGCATCCGCGATCCTCACAATTCCAAGCGCAACAAGCCGAGCGACGGCGCCTCGGCGTCGGCGCGGCGGGTGCCCGTACCGGGGCCGAGCAGCCCTGCCCCGCGCAACGGGGAAAGATCGCGCACCGGCCAGTATTTCGCGTCCGTATCGCGGGCCGCGCGCGAGGAGGCGGCCGCCTCCTCCGCGGTGCAGATGCTCGCGACATAGGCCGGATCGTTGCCGAACACCGCGCCGCGCCGCGAAAGCTCGTCATATTGCAGCGGCAAGGTGTTGCGCACGCCGGCGAGCCCGAGGCCGCCCTTGGCGTCGATCGACATCATCTCGTTCATGCACATCTTGCCGCGCTCGACGCACAGATTGAGAATGGCGCCATAGAGGTCGGGATCGACGGAGGCATAGTGGCGCACCGGTTCGTTCTCGCTCGGGCGTTCGAGCTCAAGATAGGTCTCGCGGCTGAGCGTGCCCTGCGCGCTTTTGGCTTGCGTCACCCACTCGCCGAAGGCCTGGTCGGAGAGGCCGTGGAACGCAAAGCGCATGCCGGAGAAGCCGGCGCCGCTGTAATTGGCCGAGAAGCCGGTATAGGTGCCCGGACGGTTGATGACGGCGTGCAGCTTGGTTTCCATGGCAGGCATGGCGTAGATCTGCCCGGCAAGGGCCGGAATGTAGAAGGAGTTCATCACCGTCGACGAGGTGATGCGGAAGTCGATCGGCTGGTTGACCGGCGCGGCCAGCTCGTTGACGGAGGCGATGCCGTAATCCGGATAGATGAACAGCCATTTCCAATCGAGCGCGACGACCTCGACCTTGAGCGGCTTGTGGTTCTGCGTGACCGGCTGTCCGGGCTCGATGCGGTCGATGCGCCGGTAGGGATCGAGCAGATGGGTGCCGAGCCAGGTCAGCGCGCCGAGGCAGATGATGACGAGCAGCGGCGCTGCCCAGATCACCAGCTCCAGCTTGGTCGAATGGTCCCAGTCGGGCGTATAGGTCGCCGTGGTGCTGGATTGCCGGTAGCGCCAAGCAAACAGCACGGTCAGCGCCATGACCGGCACGATGATGAGCAGCATCAAAAGGGTCGAAGCGACGAGCAAGTCGCGCTGCTGCACTGCCACGTCGCCCGCGGGCGACAGCACGACGAGGTCGCAGCCGCTCAGCAGCACGGCCAGGGGAACAAGAAGCAAGGCTCCGGATCGTTTCATCAACGCTGCCCTCGATGGCGCCGCAACAGGCTTTCGCAGGTTACGACGCGTTATGAGCCAACGGCTACTGCCGCCGGCACGGGGACGACATTGGACAATTTGTCCAATGCCCAGTTACCATGGCTTTCGCGAAACTGTGCACGCATAATAGGATGACGACAACCGCATCCGGATGACGACAAGTCGCATCGTGATGACGGCAATCGCATCCTGAACCCGAGCTCGGTGGCGACGGACAAGATGGCTGAAACTTCGACTACCGAAACGGACAGCAGGCTGATCGGGTCGCATCACGGCCAGGTCAGCGCCGGCGATATCGCGGTCGGCGTCATTATCGGCAGGACGTCGGAGTTCTTCGATTTCTTCGTCTACGCGATCGCTTCCGTGATCGTCTTCCCCAAGCTTGTGTTTCCAACGCATGAGCCACTGGCCGGGACGCTTTACTCCTTCGCCATCTTCGCACTGGCCTTCATCGCGCGCCCGTTCGGCACCGTGCTGTTCATGGCGATCGACCGCGCCTATGGCCGCGGCGCCAAGCTGACGATCGCGCTGTTCCTGCTCGGCACCTCCACCGTCGCCATGGCGTTCCTGCCCTCCTATGAAGACGTCGGCGCCGTCGCCGCCTGGCTGCTGTCGCTTACCCGCTTCCTGCAGGGCCTGGCGCTCGGCGGCACCTGGGACGGGCTGCCCTCGCTGCTGGCGTTGAACGCGCCGCAGAACCGACGCGGCATCTATGCCATGATCCCGCAGCTCGGCGCGCCGATCGGGCTGATCGTTGCAAGCTCGCTTTTTGCCTTCTTCGTCGCCAATCTTTCGGCCGACGATTTCTTCTCCTGGGGCTGGCGCTATCCCTTCTTCGTCGCCTTCGCCATCAACGTCGTGGCGTTGTTTGCCCGGCTGCGCATCGTCGTCACGCCCGAATTCTCGAAACTCTACGAGAGCGGCGACCTGCAGCCGACCCGCATCAGGGACATGGTCAGCACCGAAGGCCGCAATGTCGTGGTCGGCGCCTTCGCGCCGCTGGCGAGTTTCGCGCTGTTCCATATGGTGACGGTGTTTCCGCTGTCCTGGGTGTTCCTGTTCACCAATGAGGGTCCGGAGCGCTTCCTGATGATCGAGGCGGTGAGCGCGCTGTTCGGCATCGCGGCGATCGTCGCATCGGGTCCACTGGCCGACCGCGTCGGACGCCGCGCCCTGCTCGGTGGCTCCGCCGTCACTATTGCCGCATTCAGCGGCTTTGCCCCGCAGCTTCTCGATGGCGGCACTGTCGGCGAGGCGCTGTTCATGGTGCTTGGCTTCATCCTGCTGGGCTTAAGCTTCGGGCAATCCTCGGGCGTCGTCGCATCGAGCTTCTCGCGCCAGCACCGCTATACCGGCTCGGCGGTGACGTCGGACCTCGCCTGGATGTTCGGCGCCGGCTTCGCGCCGCTTGCGGCGCTGCTTCTGGCCGGTAATTTCGGCCTCATCGCCGCCGGCGCCTATCTGCTGTCGGGCGCCGCCTGCACGCTGATCGCGCTGTGGATCGACCGGCAATCCTCCAGGAGCTAGCGGACTGGCGCGGGCATCCGATCAAACCCGGTAGAAATGCCGATACCATTCCACGAAACGCGGGATGCCGATCTCGATCGGAATCTCGGGCTTGAAGCCGGTCACCTCTTCGAGCGAGGTGACGTCGGCGTAGGTCGCCGGCACGTCGCCCGGCTGGATCGGCATCAGGTTGCGGATTGCCTTGCGCCCCAGCGCGTCTTCGAGCACGTCGATCAGCCGGCTCAGCTGAACCGGCGAACTGTCGCCGATATTGTGGATCCTGTAGGGCGCGTTGCTCGTCGCGGGATCAGGCGCGGCGCTCGTCCAGTCGGGGTTGGGCGTCGCGGGATGTTGCATGACGCGGACCACCCCTTCGACGATGTCGTCGATATAGGTGAAGTCCCGCTGCATGTTGCCATAGTTGAAAACGTCGATCGGCTGGCCGGCGAGGATGGCCTTGGTGAAGATGAACAAGGCCATGTCGGGCCGCCCCCACGGGCCGTAGACGGTGAAGAAACGCAGGCCCGTCGTCGGCAGTCCGAACAGATGGCTGTAGGTGTGCGCCATCAACTCGTTTGCCTTCTTGCTGGCGGCATAGAGGCTGAGGGGATGGTCGGCGGAATCATGCACCGAGAACGGCATGCGCAGGCTGCCGCCATAGATCGAGCTCGACGATGCATAGACGAGATGACCGACAGAGGCATGCCGGCATCCTTCCAGGATGTTGAGGAAGCCGTTGAGATTGCTTTGCGCATATGCGTGCGGATTGATTAGCGAATAGCGAACGCCTGCCTGCGCGGCGAGGTTGACGACGATCTCCGGCGCGGCCGACACAAACAGCGACGAGATACGGTCGCGATCGATGAGATCGACATGCTCGAAACGAAAGTTCGCGAATTCTTTCAACCGATCGAGCCGCGCCTGCTTCAGGGCGACGTCGTAATACTCGGTCATGGAATCGAGGCCGACGACCTGCCTGCCTTCAGCAAGCAGCCTGTGGCAGAGATGAAAGCCTATGAAGCCGGCTGCGCCGGTGATCAGTATCGGCCTGCTCGACGTCACTCTGTGCCCCCCAACGTTTCAGTCAGACCACTCACACACTAGTCAGACCGCTCACACACCGATTGTTCGTCCAGAGCCCGCGATCACGCCTGGACTTCTTCAAGCCGGTCGAAAACTTTTATGGCAGGCAGTCGACGAATTCAACGACACGCAAGCCGTCTCGGCATTGCCTCCCGGTGATTGGGAGGGTCTTCTGGTAGGTAGAGGTTTTCAGCAAGGCACGCGAAGGCAATCTGCTTTCGACAGCGGAAGTTCTATCTCAAGCAAGCGCTTATGTATGAGCCTGGCATGGGTCGATCACACTTGTTGCGGAATTGTTTTGCGCGCATTGGCGCAACGGGGATTCAAATTTCTTGGTGATCCCCCTTCATTGGGGCAAACTGCTACCGGGCTGTCAGGAGGAGAAATGAGAGCACGCGCAGCGACGGTCGGAGACCTCGAAGATGTTTTCCACGGCCTGTCCAAGCGAATGTCGGACGAATATGTGGCGGCCGGCAAGGACAGCAAAAGCGCCTACGACAATCTGATGATGAACCTGAAGGAAGGCCGGGCGCATGCGCTCGTGCAAGACGACAGGACCATGGCGATCATCGCCTGGCATGAGGACGCGGATGCCGCCGATACGCTGTTTGCCGCGCAAGAGGATTTCTTCAACGCCGCGACGGTCCGCTTCTGCAAGCGGCATATCCGCCATGTCCAGGCGCTTGCCGGCAACCTCCCGATACATTCGCGCAGCTGGCTGGAGCGGCCCGACGTCGCGAGATGGTTCCGCGTGATCGGCTATATCGACCGAGGGCGGGAGAACGGCGCCACTTTGTTCGAGCTCCCGCCCTCTCGCAACGGCTGAAGGCGGCTCACGAGCCGAACCAGCGCGACCGTCGACTCGAGCCGAACTTTTCCTTGTCGGCGCGCAGCGCCACCGACGGCTCATAGTAATTGCCGGTCGGCGCGGGGCCTGAGAAGAAATCGACCTCGACCTTGCCGATGCGGCCGCCGCCGAATTCGATGTAGCAGGTGCCGAAGCCGTCATAGAGCGTGCCGCTGCCGCTTTGGCGCAATTTTGCGACGAGGGCGGTGGCCACCGCCCGTGCCGCGCCTTCGGCGAACACGCCGGCCTTGGGCGTTCCGGTGTTGGCGCCGTCGCCGACCGCGTAGACATTCGCATATCTGGTTTCGAGCGTGCGCGGATTGACCGGGATCCAGCCGTTCTCCGACATGCCGCTTTCCAGCACCACCGGCGGCACGCGATGTTTGGGAACGCCGAGGAAGAGGTCGAACGGCATTTCGCTGCCGTCATCGAGCACCGCCACGTTGCGGGCATTGTCGACCGAGACGACGCGACGGCTCGGGATGAACTTGATGTCGCGCTCGGCAAAGGCGGCAAGCAGTGCCCGCGAGGTGTCGGGCGAAGGCGGTACCGGGCTGCCAAGCGGCAGCACCAGCGATATCTCGCAGGCCTCGCGCACACCCTGCCGCGTCAGATAGTCGTGCAGCATCAGCACGCATTCGCTCGGCGCCGGCGGGCATTTGTAAGGCGCGCCGCAGACGCCGACCATCGCCCTGCCCTTCTTGAAGGTGGGCAGCACGTCGCGCAGCCGCTCCGCGCCGGCAACCGAATAGAACTCGTTGGTCCCCGACAGCCCGGGCGTGGCGTCGAAATCATATTCGGCGCCAAGCGCCACGATCAGGTAGTCGGCATCGAAGACGCCGTCATCGGTGGTGACTTGCCGCATTTCCGGATCGATCGCGGTGACGGTCCGCTTCAGCAGACGCACGCTAGGCTTGGCGTAGTTCTTGTAAGGCAGACGCACAGCCTCCGGCGCCTTCAGGCCGAACATCACGTCGAGCTTCGAAAAGCCGAAGATGAAGGCTTCGCTCTTGTCGATGAGCGTGACGTCGATGGCGTCGCCCATGGCCTCGGACAGCAGCGTCGTCAGTTCCAGGCCGCCAAAGCCCGCTCCCAGAACGACGATGCGTGGTTTTTCTGCAGTGCTCATCTCGGTTCCCCAGGTCTTGGCGCCAAGCCGTGGCGCCGGATTGAACTCGTTCAATGCCTTCCCAGTGGCGGCGAGGGCGCGTCTCTCGTACGCCCTCGTCGCCGATGCCCCGCCGCCCCAGGCAGGTCGTCTGGTCTCTCAGGTCAACACAGGCTGCGGCACGATGCGGATGTAGGGCTTCGGTTCCTTCCAGCCCTGCGGATAGAGCTGCCTGGCCTCATCGTTGGACACCGAACCCGCGATGATGACGTCGTCGCCGGGTTTCCAGTTGACCGGTGTCGCCAGGCGGTGCTTGGCCGTGAGCTGCAGGGAGTCCACCACGCGCAGCACCTCGTCGAAGTTGCGGCCGGTCGTCATCGGGTAAGATATGACCAGCTTGATCTTCTTGTCGGGGCCAATGACGTAGACATTGCGCACCGTCTGGTTCTCGGCGGCGGTGCGGCCGTCGGCGCTGTTGCCTGCCGAGGCCGGCAGCATGTCGTAGAGCTGCGAGACGGCGAGCGTCGGGTCGCCGATCATCGGGAAGTTCGGCGCCATGCCTTGCGTCTCGGCGATGTCCTTCGCCCAGCCGGCGTGCTTGTCGACCGGGTCGACGGAAAGGCCGATGACCTTGACGCCGCGCTTGTCGAATTCGGGCTTGAGACGGGCCATGTAGCCGAGCTCCGTGGTGCAGACCGGCGTGTAGTCCTTGGGATGCGAAAAGATGATGCCCCAGTCCTTGCCAAGCCATTCGTGGAAGGAGATCGGACCTTGCGTGGTCTCGGCGGTGAAGTCGGGGGCGACGTCTGCGATACGGAGTGACATGGTTGTGTTCCTTTCCGGTTGGAATTCGATTGCGAGGGCATATTGGGAAATCTATGTTCCGCCAGCGTTCCCAGGCGTTCCCTGCCTGGAGACGGCCTTCCTGATGGTGCCCCCATGCGCGTTTCCATCCATCTGCTCGGTCGTTTCGCCGTTAGCGTCGATGACCGGCCGATCCCGGCGGCCGACTGGCGGCGTGACCGTGCTGCGGCGCTGGTCAAGCTGCTCGCGCTGAAGCCCGCGCATCGCATGCATCGCGAGCAGGCGATGGAGACTTTCTGGCCGGACGCCGATCCGGAGGCGGCAGGCGCCAGCCTGCGCAAGGCCGTGCATTTCGCGCGACGCGCGCTCGGCGCCCACGACCTCATCACAATCAGCAACGACGTCATCGCGCTCGCACCCAATGCCGAGCTCGATATCGATATCGAAGGTTTCGAGGCCGCCGCCAAGACGGCGTTGCGCGGCAGCGAGAAGAGCGCTTTCGAACGCGCCGCCGACCTCTATGGCGGCAGGCTTTTGCCGGACGATATTTTCGTCGAATGGCTCGACGCTCCCCGCGCGCAGATACAGCAGCGCTACAGCGACCTGTTGCGCGCCGGCGAGTTGTGGCAGCGGCTGATCGCGCTCGACCCGGCCGACGAGCAGGCGCAATGCGCGCTGATGCAGACGGCGCTCGACGCCGGCAGCCGGGTCGAGGCGATCCGCCAGTTCAACCAGCTTCGCGACAATCTGCATGCCGAGCTCGGTGTCGGGCCGAGTGCCGCGACCATCGCGCTTTACGAGAAGGCGCTGGCGCTGTCCGGCGCGGAGACGGTCAACCCCTCGGAACGGATCCGCACCTCGCTGGCCTGGGGGCTGGTGCATCTGCAGAGCGGCGAGTTCGACAAGGCGAGCGAGATCGCACGGCAGACACGTGATCTGGCGCTGGGCGCCGATCTGCCGCGCGAGGTCGGCGAGGCGAGCGCGCTGCTAGGGCTTGCTTCGATGATGCAGGCGCGATGGCCACAATTGTTCCGGTCCGAATTCATCGAATGGGTCCGCGCCAAGCCGGCCTTCGTGCAACATGTCTTCGACGGGCATCTCTGCCTGTCCGAGTTCTGCCTGTGCAGCGCCAAAGGCCATGCCGAAGTCGCGGGACTGGCCCAGGAACTGCTCGCTGTCGCCGAGGAAGCGGAATCGAGTGCCGGGCGAGGTCTCGCCTGCCTTCTTCTTGGAGAAGCCGCGCTTTTTTCGGGCGAGCTCGACAGGGCCGAGCAGTTCCTCACCGAAGCCGAAAAGCTGCTGCTCGCCGCGGATGCGGTCGCCGGCCGTGTGCTGGCCATCGAGCGACTGGCCGAGATCGCCCTGGAGCGCGGCCAGAAATGGCGCGCCAGCCGGCTGATCCAGCGCGGCCTCGGCGATGCCGAACGTACATGGCTGTCGCCGCACCTGATCATGCGCATGCAGGCGCTGGCCGTGCGGGCGGCAGCGACGCCGAAGATGGTGGCCGAAGAGATCCTCGCCGGCGACCGGCTGTTGACGCCTGGCGCCTGCCAGCCCTGCTCGATGGCGCTGCGCACCGCCTCGGCGATCGCGCTTGCCGAAGCGGGCGAGTTGGAACAGGTCGACCGCCGCCTGAACGACGCCGAGCGCATTGCCGGCATGTGGCAAGGCGGCCCTTGGGCTGCAGCCCTTTGGGAAGCGCGCGGCGTGCAGCGGCGTGCACAAGACAAGGAAGTGCGCGCGCTCGCCGCCTTCGAAGAGGCCGCCAGCCGTTACGAGGAGCTCGGCCGGCCGCGCGACCAGGCGCGATGCCTGGCGCGAATGGGAAATCACGGCTGAGCTTGCGCCGGAGGCCAATCGGCGGGATGGTATGGAAGGCAGCCGGGGGCGCTGGCAGCCCGGATATGCATGGCTGCTGGAAATCGAGATGGTGCGCGCTAGCCTGGCCTTCGTCGCCTTGGTTGCCCTGATTGGGCCGACAGCGGCGGACGCGCGCGCGTCCCATCTTTTCGACCGCCCCGACCTCGCAACCACTTATTCGGGTGAGTCCGACCTCGTGACCGCCTATACGACCGGAATGGCGCGCTATCGTCTGTTGCTCACCGGTGTCATCGGCACAGCCAATCTCGCCGCACCGCTCGAACCTCTCCAGCTGCGGCCGGAATTCCAGCAACGGACATGGCGCTCGGCGGATGGCAGCCTGCTGCAGGGCTTTGCCGGCAAGGGTGGCTTCCGGTTGACCGCCGGCAACTGCGTGGCCCGCGTCTGCCAGGCCAGCGAGTGCAGCGAAGCCGGCTGGCCGCTCTATGCCTGCAGCGACGGGCGCAAGCGCAAAATGTCGGTGAAGAGCTTCGTGACGGCAACGTTCGATGACGTCCCCTACCGGCGGCTGAGCGCGCCGAAGGATCAATGACGTCGCGCCGCGCCGAGCAGTCCCCAAAAAAACATCTTACTTCACCCGAGGTTGCGCATGCGCCGCGCCGCATGGCATCTGTCGGCCGATGACACGCAAGCCCGCACGACAGCCTCCCGAGCCTGCGCGGCAGTCCGCCGCCGGGAAGGTCAGCCTCAACCGGGCACTGTCGAAGCTCGGGCTCTGCTCGCGCAAGCAGGCCGAGTTGCTGATCGCCGAAGGACGCGTGAGCGTGGCGGGCGAGGTGGCGCGCGATCCTGCGCTGTGGGTCGACCTCGAGCGTGACAGCATCAGCGTCGACGGCGCGCGGGTCGCCGCCGAGCGCAAGGTCCATCTCATGCTCAACAAGCCGCGCGGGCTGGTCACCACGCGTGACGATCCGGAAGGCCGTGGCACGGTCTATGGTTGCCTGGAAGGGCTGGACCTGCCTTTCGTGTCGCCGGTCGGCCGGCTCGACAAGGCAAGCGAAGGCCTGCTCCTGATGACCAACCACACGCGCTGGGCGAACGGCCTGCTCGACCCCGCCTCGCATGTCGCCAAGACCTATCACGTGCAGATCGCAAGCGTGCCCGACGAGGCGATGCTGGAGCGCTTTCGCCAAGGCGCTGCCGTCGATGGCGAGTTGCTCACTGCAAGCTCGATCGCGCTCTTGCGCAGCGGCGGCCGCACGGCCTGGCTGGAGATCGTGCTGGACGAGGGCCGCAACCGGCAGATCCGCAGGCTGCTCGGCGCCTTCGATATCGAGGTTCTAAGGCTGATCAGGGTAGCGATCGGCGGTCTTCAACTCGGCGAGCTTGCCAAGGGCAAGGCGCGGCATCTGACGGCAGAGGAACTGGCGATGCTGGGGGGATAGCGAAGCCTATCTCTGGTTCCAGCGGCGGATGACCGGCTCGGTCAGGTCGTGCTCGTAGCCGAGGACGCTGAGGCTGGCGGTGTCGAGCACGAAATGCTCGCCGCCTTGCGGCGGCAGGCCGACCCAGCGCGCCGCGAAGACGCGCAGGAAATGCGCGCTGGAAAAGACGAGCACGTTGCCGGCAATGGCCCGAAGTCCGGCGATGATGGCATCGGCCCTGGCGCCGACATCGGCGGCCATCTCGCCGGCCGGACAGCCGTCACGGAATACGTTCCAGCCGGGATGCTTGGCGAGAATTTCCTTCGTCGTCACGCCTTCATAAGCGCCATAATCCCATTCCTGCAGATCCAGATTTTTAACCGCGCGTTCGCCGAAGCCGGCGAGGCGGCAGGTGTCGAAGGCGCGCTGCGACGGGCTCGACCAGACCGCCTGGAAGGTCAGGCCCTCGAGCCGGTCGGCAAGGCCGCGCGCGGCCTCTTCGCCTTTCGCGGTCAGCGGGATGTCGGTGCGGCCGGTATGCCGGCCTGAGGCGCTCCACTCCGTCTCGCCATGGCGAACCAGGTAGATTTCGGGAAACTCGCTGCTCATCGGCGGCCCTCGCGGCTGAAAGTTGCACCGGGGAGAGCCGGCGGCGCCACCCTATGCGGCAGCCGGCAAAAAGAACAGGCCGCGGCTAAGCCGCGGCCTGCACAGGCTCGGGAGGTGCCTAGAACCGCCTGTCACTCGGCGGGCTGGAAGCCGCCGGACAGCGCGAGGTCGGCCTCTTCCGGCAGCTGGCCGGCCATGGCGGCGGCGAATTGCTTCTGGTCGAGCTCGCCTTCCCAACGCGCCACGACGATGGTCGCGACCGCGTTGCCGACGAAGTTGGTGAGCGCCCGGCATTCCGACATGAAGCGGTCGACACCGAGGATCAGCGCCATGCCGGCGACCGGCACGGTCGGCACCACCGACAGCGTCGCTGCCAAGGTGATGAAGCCGGCGCCGGTGATGCCGGCGGCACCCTTCGAGCTCAGCATGGCGACGAGCAGGAGCAGGATCTGGTCGCCGAAGGTCAGCGGCGTGTCGGTCGCCTGGGCAATGAATAGGGCGGCCAGCGTCATATAGATGTTGGTGCCGTCGAGGTTGAAGGAATAGCCGGTCGGGATGACCAGGCCGACCACAGATCGGTTGCAGCCGGCGCGCTCCATCTTGGCCATCAGGCCGGGGAGCGCCGCCTCTGACGACGAGGTGCCGAGCACCAGCAGCAGCTCTTCCTTGATGTAGCGGATCAGCGCCAGGATCGAGAAGCCGTTGTACCATGCCACGGTGCCCAGAACGACGAGCACGAAGAGCAGCGACGTCAGATAGAAGGTGCCGATCAGGAAGGCGAGGTTGGCGATCGCGCCGATGCCGTATTTGCCGACGGTGAAGGCCATGGCGCCGAAAGCGCCGATGGGAGCGGCTTTCATCAGGATGGCGACGAGGCGGAAGATCGGCGAGGTCAGCGCCTGCAGGAAATCGACGACCGGACGGCCGCGCTCGCCGACCAGCGCCAGCGCGATGCCGAACAGCACCGAGAAGAACAGCACCTGCAGGATGTCGCCCTGCGCGAAGGCGCCGGTGATGGTGTCGGGGATGATGTTCATCAGGAAGCCGACGATGGTCGTGTCATGCGCCTTCTCGGTGAAGGTCGCCACCTTCGACGGGTCGAGCGTCGCCGGGTTGATATGCATGCCGGCTCCGGGCTGGATTACGTTGGAGACGACGAGGCCGACGATCAGCGCCAGCGTCGAGAATACGAGGAAATAGATCATCGCCTTGCCGGCGACTCGGCCGACCTTGTGCAGGTCGGAAACGCCGGCGATGCCGGTCGCCACGGTGAGGAAAATCACCGGCGCGATGACCATCTTGACCAGCTTGATGAAGGCATCGCCGAGCGGCTTCAGCGAAGCGCCCAGGTCGGGATAGAAATGTCCGAGCAGGATGCCGGCGGCGATCGCCACCAGGACCTGCACATAGAGATGCCGGTAAAAGGGAACCTTGCCGCGCGGTTCGGCGGCAGCGATTGCTGTCTGCATGATGTCCTCCGTTCGGCCCCCGATCGAATTGCTCGACCTCCCAGGGGGCAGTTGACCTCCACAGCCTCGCGGCTGCTGCAGATGCATTTGCAATGAGCGTGCCAGATTGCGCCCCGCGCTTCGTTTCATTGATTTTAGTAGCTTTTTTGGCCTTACGAGGTGCATATTGCACGGCATCCGTGCGGCAATCCGCATAGGCTGAATTGCACTTTGTGCGAAATCATGCACAAATGCGGCATGCTGCAACGCCCTGCCGCTGCCCTCGCCTCGACGCCCGAATCGCTCGCCGGGCGGGCGCGACGCGCCTGGCTGCTGTTTGCGGCGGTGGTGCTTGCAATCATCGCGGCAGCGCTCTACGGCGCCGGCCTCTATGGCCGTTCGACCGAGATCGAGGCGTTGGCCACGCAAGGCCGCACGGACGCGAACCTCAAAGTCGCGCTGCTGCGCGCGGTGCTGGAAAATCCACGCGCGTTGCCGCTGCTCTTGTCGGAAGATCAGCAGGTCAATGACGCGCTGACGCAACGCAGCCCGGCCGCGATCGATGTCTTGAACCGCAAACTGGAGGGCCTGGTTTCAGGCACCAAGGCCTCGGTGCTCTACGTCACTGGCACGGATGGCCTGGCGATCGCCTCCAGCAACTGGCGCGAGCCGGTCAGCTTCGTCGGCAACGACTATGGTTTCCGCGCCTATTTCTCGGACGCGATGCAGTCCGGCACAGCCGAATATTTCGCGCTCGGCAATGTCAGCAAACGGCCGGGCCTTTACATCTCGCGCCGCGTCGACGGCGCTTCGGGGCCGCTCGGCGTCGTCGTGGTCAAGATGGAGTTCGACCAGCTCGAGGCGGACTGGCACGAAGCCAACCGGCCGGCCTATGTCAGCGATGCGCATGGCGTGGTGCTGATCACCAGCGTGCCCTCCTGGCGCTTCCTGACGACGGAGCCGCTCAGCCGACCGGTGCTCGCCGAGATCCGCGCCAGCCAGCAATTCGGCGACGCGCCGCTGGTGCCGTTGCCGATCACCAGGCCGGAGGCGCTTTCCGCCGATGTCGCGCTGGTTCACGCGCTGACGCCCGGCGGCAGCGACGCGGAATATCTGCGGCTTTCGACGGCGGTGCCATCGACGCCCTGGCGGCTCGACTATCTCGTGCCGGCCGAAGCGCCGATTGCCGCCGCGCAACGCGAAATGCGGCTTTTGGCGCTGGGTGTTCTGGTGCCCCTCATCGCCTTGGCCGCCTATCTGCTTTGGCGCCGGCAATCCGGCCAGATGCGGATTGCCGCCGAACAGGCGGCACGCACCGAGCTCGAGCGCCGCGTCGTCGAGCGCACGCGGGATCTGAGCCTGGCGCGTGACCGGCTGCAGGCCGAGATCACCGATCACCGCAGCACCGAAGCCAAGCTGCAGGTGATGCAGCAGGAGTTGGTGCAGGCCAACCGGCTCGCGACGCTTGGCCAGGTCGCCGCCGGCGTCGCGCATGAAATCAACCAGCCAGTGGCGACCATCCGCGCCTATGCCGACAATGCGCGCGTCTTTCTGGAGCGCAAGCAGAACTCCTCAGCCGAGGAGAACCTCGGCGCCATCGCGGCGCTGACCGAGCGTATCGGCTCGATCACCGAGGAACTGAAAGCCTTCGCCCGCAAGGGTCGCACCGCCGCCGAGCCGGTCGAATTGCGCGGCGTGATCGAGGGCGCGGTCGTGCTGCTCAGGAGCCGGTTCGCCGGCCGGTTGGACGCGCTGGCGATCGAACTGCCGCCGCCGGCGCTGAAGGTGATGGGCAACCGGCTGCGGCTGGAGCAGGTGCTGATCAACCTCTTCCAGAACGCGCTGGAGGCGCTCGAAGGCCGCGACGACGCGCGGGTGGAAGTCAGCGCCGCCGAAACCGCGGACGACGTGGCGCTAGTCGTTTCCGACAACGGTCGGGGCATTCCGCCCGAGATCCTGAAGTCGCTGTTCACACCTTTCAATACCTCGAAGGAGAAAGGTCTCGGCCTCGGCCTCGTCATCTCCAAGGACATCGTCGCCGACTATGGCGGCCGCATCGAGGTGGCAAGCAGCGGCCAGGGCACTCGCTTCACCATTCATCTGTCGAAAGCCGGCGCAGCATGACCAAGGACGATCCCGCGCCAGTGATCCTGATCGACGACGACAGCGACCTGCTCAGGGCGACGAGGCAGACGCTGGAGCTCGCGGGCTTTGCGGTGTCGGCCTATGCGGTGGCGAAGGAAGCGCTGGCGGCGCTCGACCGGAACTTCGCAGGCGTCGTGGTGTCCGACATCCGCATGCCGGAGATCGACGGGCTGCAGCTTTTCGACCGCGTCTTGCAACTCGACCCCGATATCCCCGTCATCCTGGTCACGGGGCACGGCGATATCGCGATCGCCGTCAAGGCGATCAAGGACGGCGCCTACGACTTCATCACCAAACCTTTCGCCGCTGAGCGGCTGGCGCAGAGCGTCGCCCGCGCCGCCGAAAAACGCCGGCTGGTGATGGAAAACCGCGCCTTGCGCGAGGCCGCCGAACAGGCGCAGGAAGGCCTGCCGCTGATCGGCCAGACGCCGGCTATGGAGCGGCTGCGGCGCACGCTGCGGCAGATCGCCGATACCGACGTCGACGTGCTGGTGACCGGCGAGACCGGTTCCGGCAAGGAAGTGGTGGCGAGCCTGCTGCACCGCTGGAGCCGCCGCGCCAAGGGCAATTTCGTGGCGCTGAATTGCGGCACGCTGCCGGAGACGGTCATCGAGAGCGAATTGTTCGGCCATGAGGCCGGCGCATTCACCGGCGCGCAGAAGAAGCGCGTCGGCCGCATCGAGCATTCGAGCGGCGGCACGCTGTTCCTCGACGAGATCGAGAGCATGCCGGCCGCGACGCAGGTGCAGATGCTGCGCGTCTTGGAAATGCGCGAGGTGACGCCGCTCGGCACCAACGAGGTGCGCCCTGTCGACCTGCGTGTCGTCGCCGCTGCCAAAGTCGATCTCGGCGATGCCGACCAGCGCGGCGATTTCCGCGAGGACCTCTACTATCGGCTCAATGTGGTGACGCTTTCGATCCCGCCGCTGCGCGAAAGGCGGGACGACGTGCCTTTATTGTTCGGCTACTTCGCCGAACGCGCCGCCGCCCGCTTCCGGCGCGCCGTGCCTGCGACTTCCGCCGCGGTCCAGCGCCATCTCAAGGAGCATGACTGGCCGGGCAACGTGCGCGAACTCGCCCATTTCGCCGAGCGCTTCGTGCTTGGGCTGGAAGCCATCGCCGAAGCGTCTTCCCCGGCGGCAGTCCGGAACGATTCCTCCGCGCCCTTGCCGGAACGGCTCGATCGCTACGAGGCCGAGATCATCCGCGAGACACTTGGTCGCAATGACGGCGACGTGCGCCGCACCATCCAGGCGCTCGGCATTCCGCGCAAGACTTTCTATGACAAGCTGCAGCGGCACGGCATCGTGCGCAGCGATTTTTCCAAATAGAACAAGCCTGTGGAACCGCAACGCCTCTATGCCGTTAAGACCGACCGGGAAACCGTGGCACGCGGGCATCAGCCGGGCGGCGAACGCATCGCCGCGGCGGCATTGCCGGGTTGCGCTCGGCAGGCGTTGATGGTTTGTTGCCGCTCAGCGGAGAACGAATGATGCGCGAATCCCTCGGTCAAGACGAATACGGCTCGACCAGCCCTTTCGACCCCGACGACCTGCCCAATCTCAATGCGATGGGGCCGGCGATGGGCGGCGGTAATGATTTCGAGAAATACGCGGTCGCCGTCATCATCGTTTTCGGCGCGCTGATCATCGGCGGCCTGATGGCCGCCTCCATGTCGTTCGGCCATCGCAACGGCTTCCTGTTCGCGCTCGGCGGCGCCACGTCGGCCTGGATTTCGGGCAATGCGCTGCTGCTCGACCGGCCGCGCATCTATGCGTTGTTCGTCGCCATCGCCGCCGTCATGCTGATCGCTTCGACGATCACGCTGGTCACCTGAGAAACAATCCAGCCGGTTGGGGAGATGATCTCCTCCGTTTCGCGGCGCAGACGGTCAAAATGGGCTCGTATTGATCGTTTGTGAAGTTTTCGGCTGGCCTGCTGTCTGCCGATAGGCCGGGCGACGGCCGCTGAAACGCCGCGAAGTGAAACGGGTTCATCGACAGGCGATCCTGCGGAAAAACCGCTTCCATCCCTTAGTTGCCTCGGCGAGTGCGGGCGGCGCTTCATGGAGCCGAAGGGTCAGGGCCGATACGTCCGAATCGTCCAGAGGGCTAAACTCATAGAGGGCCGGATCGAAGTCCTCGTAGAGATACTGATACTTCAGCAATTCGAACGCTCCCGGCTCCATCCTCTCGTAGAATTCGAGTTTGCTGGCCCGCCGCTCGCGGCTTCGTACAACCCAGTCAAAATGATAGATGTGGCACTCCGAAGGCGCGTACAAGACGTCGGATTCATCGAACGAAAAGCCCGGCGTGTGGATCTTCTTCCTGAATCTTACCGAATCGACGAGGAACCCTCTAAACTGAAGGTCTTGCGGCGGCAGATTAGGCACATTCGCAGCAAAAACAGCCATGGAATCGATGACGGCTACGGCGCGGCGCGGAACGGCGATCACCGGTTTATTTGCCGGTGCCGCAACATCGCGCAGCCAGGTCAGCAAGGCACGCGAGGGAAATTCATCGTCGTCCAACCGGAAAATACGCTTTGCGCGGGAAACGGCCGCAATCTTCGGCAGAATGCCTTCGACATAAGACCGCCCCCACCTGACGGACAGCTTGGTGGCCAAGTCTACTTTGCGAAGCACATCATCTACGTATCGCGGCGATGAACGGCTATCGACGAAATACCGAATTTCAATCCCGAGCCGTCGATATTCTTCGGCAATTATCAGACTGTACGGCGCTCCGTCACGTGTAGGGACCACCAAAGAAAAACTCTGACTCATTCATCGACTGCCGCTAGAGCGCCGCCCAAGGGGCCTTGGCATATTAAGGCATACGGGGACAGCGTCCGCTACTTCGTCTTGTAGCGATTTATCATTAATCTTCAATGACCTGAGCTATCGTGGCGCCGACGGGTCGCATTTGCTGCCGGGGGATGACAACACTGTCGCCGCGGTCGGTTGGGTGGCCCCGCCCGAGGCGGCACCCAACTGCCACGTCAAATGACCGACCAATTCATGGGCGGCCCTGAGCCTCGAGCGTTTCACCGTTTCACGGAAACGGCGAACCGCTCCATCTCTTTGTCATGACGCAATTCCGGGAGGAGGCTACGGCGAAGTCGCCGAGCCCAACCGCTCACACTTTTCCTGGAATTGCTCTAATACCCCAAAGCCTGGCCCGCGGCGGCGCGGCTGTCTATGGCGCCGTTGTAGCGCGCGCCACCGCCCTTCTCGATCTCGCTGAGGCTCTTGCCGCCGACCAGAATGCCGGCCGCCTGCCCCCAGGTCTCGTCGCTCAGATTGAGGTGGTAGCCCATGCCGGCGAGCAGCCGCTCGGTGTCCGGCGAAAGCCCGAACGGTTCGACATAGACCGTGTCCGGCAGCCATTGGTGGTGGATGCGCGGCGCGTCGACCGCCTGCTGGATGTTCATGCCGTGGTCGATGACGTTGACGATCGCCTCCAGCGTGATGGTGATGATGCGCGAGCCGCCCGGACTGCCGATGACCATGAACGGCTTGCCGTCCTTCGTCACGATCGTCGGACTCATCGAGGATAAAGGCGTCTTCTTCGGCTGGATGGCGTTGGCCTCACCTTGGACCAGCCCGTAGAGGTTGGGCACGCCGGGTTTCTGGGTGAAATCGTCCATCTCGTTGTTGAGCAGGATGCCGGTGCCGTCGGCGACGACGCCGGCGCCGAAGGAGCCGTTCAGCGTATAGGTGACGGCGACCGCGTTGCCGTCATTGTCGATGATCGAATAGTGCGTTGTCTCCTTCGACTCGCCAAAGCCTTTCGGCATCAGGTCCTTGGAGACGCCGGCGCGGAAGGGATCGATCTTGTCGCGAATGTCCTTGGCATAGTTCTTGTCGAGCAGTTTCGAGACTGGATTGTCGACGAAATCGGGATCGCCGAGCGCCGAATTGCGGTCGACATAGGCATGGCGCATCGCTTCGACCATGACATGAACCGTCTCGGCGGAACCGGCGCCGAGATAGTCGAGCGGATAGCCTTCCAACACATTGAGGATTTCGCAGATGATGACGCCGCCCGAGCTTGGCGGCGGCGAGGAGATGATTTCGTAGCCGCGATAGGAGCAGGTCACGGGTTTCAGCTCGCGCACCGCATATTGCTCGAAGTCGCCCTTGGCGAGGATGCCGCCCTTGGCGCCGCTCGCCTTGACGATTTCATCGGCAATGGCGCCCTTGTAGAAGGCGTCCGGCCCCTTCTCGGAAATGGCTGAGAGCGAGGCAGCAAGGTCCGGCTGAACGAGCCTCTCGCCGATGCCGTAAGGCTTGCCATCCTTTTTCAGGAAGATGGCAGCCGCCGCCGGATCTTTCGCCAGCCGGTCGGCGCTGCCGGCGAAAGAGGCGGCGTCGCCCTGGTTGAGCACGAAGCCGTCTTTGGCGTAGGCAATTGCCGGCGCCATCAGATCCTGCCGCGACTGCGTGCCGTATTTTTGGCGCGCCATCTCGAAACCGGCGACCGAGCCCGGCACGCCAACGGCGAGGTAACCGTCGAGGCTGGCGCCCTTCATCGGATTGCCGTCCTTGTCGAGATACATGGTTTTGGTCGCGGCGAGCGGCGCGCGCTCGCGGAAATCGAGGAAGGTCGTGCGGCCGTCCTTCATGCGCACGGTCATGAAACCGCCGCCGCCAATGTTGCCGGCATTGGGATAGACGACGGCGAGCGCATAGCCGACGGCAACCGCGGCATCGACGGCGTTGCCGCCTTTCTTCAGCACCTCGACACCGACTTCGGTGGCAAGATGCTGAGCGGTAACCACCATGCCGTGCTCGCCCTTGGCGGGAGCGGGCGACGCGGCGAAGACGATGGTCGACGGTGTGAGGGTAATTGCGAGCGAAAGGGTGACGCCGATCAGCGTCCGACGGGTCAAGGGCATGGCGGTGCTCCTGGCGTTGGGGACGCCTAGGAAAGACCCTGCCGGCGGACCTGTCCACCGCCAATGGCGCTGGACCAGATCAAATCGGATATCTGCCTGTCAGACGATGCCGCCGCCGCCGCCGGCGACAGCCGGCCGTTCCGCCGCCACCTTGGCGCGGTAGCCGGCCTCGCGATAGGCCGCGACCGGATCAATGGCGCCGCCGGCGCGCAGTCTGGCCATCGCCAGGATCGGCTCGACATCGGTGCGGTAGGCGGCTTTCAGCGTTTGCGTCGCCATCAGCGCGTCGTTCCCGTCCTGGAAAGCTTCCAGCGCCTTGCGGTCGACCAGCAGTGCCTGCGCATAGGCACGCTGCACCTCGACCGCCGACAGCATCAGGCTTTCGATCGGATCGGTGACGTTGTGGCTCTGGTCGAGCATATGCGCGGGGTTGAAACCCTTGGCGCTCGAAAGCTCGGCATCGACCAACTCGTTGAAGACGAGGAACAGCCGGTAGGGATCGATCGAGCCGGCGTCGAGATCGTCATCGCCATATTTGGAATCGTTGAAATGGAAGCCGCCGAGCTTGCCGAACTGGATCAGCCGCGACACGATCATCTCGATGTTGACGTTGGGCGCATGGTGGCCGAGGTCGACCAGGCAGAAGGCCTTGTCGCCGAGTTCCCTGGCAATGATGTAGTTGGTGCCCCAGTCCTGCACGACGGTCGAATAGAAGGCCGGCTCGTACATCTTGTGCTCGGTGAACAGCCGCCAATCGTCGGGCAGGCCGGCATAGATCTCGCGCATGGCGTCGAGGTAGCGCTCGAAGGCCTTGGCGAAATTGACCTGGCCAGGGAAGTTCGAGCCGTCGCCGATCCACACCGTCAGCGCCTTCGAGCCAAGCGCCTTGCCGATCTCGATGCATTCGAGATTGTGCTCTACCGCCTGACGGCGCGTGCCGGCATCGGCATGGGAGAGCGAGCCGAACTTGTAGGAGCGCTCCTGATCCTTCGCGTCGGAGAAGGTGTTGGAGTTCATGGCGTCGAAGCCGAGGCCGAAGCGCGAGGCCGCCTGCTTCAGCCGGTTCGGATCGGCCTTGTCCCACGGAATGTGCAGCGAGACGGTCGGCGTCGCCTGCGTCAGCTGGCTGATGACGGCGCAGTCCTCGATCTTGTCGAAGATATCGCGCGGCTCGCCGGCGCCGGGAAAGCGGGCAAAGCGGGTGCCGCCGGTGCCGACACCCCAGGACGGGATCGCCACGCCGAATTTTTCCACCTTGTCGCGGATGGCGTCGATGGCGATGCCGCGCCGGTCGAGGCGCTCGCCGAGCGAGGCGTAGTCGCGTTCGAGGTCGGCCTTGCGGGCGGCGTTGTGGCTGGCGACGAGGTCGGCCGAGATGATGACTTCAGACAATGCAATTCCTCCCAGTACTCGTTCGGCCGGCGCCGCCCCTCATCCGCCCTTCGGGCACCTTCTCCCCGTGAAGCGGGGAGAAGGAAGCGCGCGCCTATCGCGTAAAGCTTTGCGCGTTGCCGGCGTCGACGTTGACGATGTTGCCGGTCGACTTGGCCGACATGTCGGAGGCGAAGAAGTAGATCGCCTCGGCGATGTCTTCGGGGAAAACCGAGCGCTTCAGCATCGAGCGCGAACGGTAATGCTCCTCGAGATCGTCGGTCGACATCTTGTAAGCGGCGGCGCGCTGTTCCTTCCACTCGCCGGTCCAGATCTTGGAGCCGCGCAGCACGGCATCGGGATTGACGACATTGACCCTGATCTGCGCCTCTGCGCCCTCCAGCGCCAGGCAGCGCGCGAGATGGATCTCGGCCGCCTTGGCCGTGCAATAGGCGGCGGCGTTGGGCGAGGCCGCAAGCCCGTTCTTGGAGGCGACGAAGACGACGTTGCCGCCGATCTTCTGGGCGCGAAACAGCCGGAAAGCCTCGCGCGAAACGAGGAAATAGCCGGTGGACAGGATGTCCATGTTCTTGTTCCACAACGCCAGCGTCGTCTCCTCGATCGGCGCCGACGAGGCTAGGCCGGCGTTCGAAACCAGGATATCGACGCCGCCGAATTCGACCGACGACTCGGCGAAACCGGCGACGACCTGGTCCTCCGAGGTGACGTTGATCACGACAGGTCGGACGAAATCCTTGCCGTAGGCTTTGGACAGCTCCTCGTTGGCGCTGGCGAGCGCCGCTTCGTCGATATCGGCGAGCACCACGCAGGCACCCTCGCGCAGCAGCCGGTTGGCGGTGGCGCGGCCTATGCCGCCGGCGCCGCCGGTGACCAGCGCGATCTGGCCGGCCAGCGCCTTGGGCTTCGGCAGCCGCTGGAGCTTGGCTTCCTCGAGCTGCCAATATTCAATGTCGAAGGCTTCCTGCGCCGGCAGGCCGACATAGGACGAGACCGTCGAGGCGCCGCGCATGACATTGATGGCGTTGACGTAGAATTCGCCGGAGATGCGGGCCGTCGCCTTGTCGCCGGCGAAGGTGAACATGCCGACGCCCGGCATCAGATAGACGACGGCGTTCGGATCGCGGATGGCGGGCGAATCCGGATGCTTGCAGCTGTCGTAATAGGCCTGGTAGCCGACCCGATAGGCGGCAATGTCGTCGGCGAGGCGCGCGATGACGGCGTCGACATCCGGACCCTTCGGATCGAACTCGATCACCAGTGGCCTGATCTTGGTGCGCAGGAAATGATCGGGGCAGGACGTGCCGAGCGCCGCCAGCGGCCGCAGATCCTTCGAATTGACGAATTCGAGCACCGCCGGCTGGTCGTCGAAATGGCCGAGCTTGTGGCTTTTTTCGGAGATCAGCCCGCGGATCCTCGGCATCAGCTTGGCGGCGATGGCGCGGCGGGCGGAGGCGTCGAGCGATTGCACCGCCTCGCCGCCGAAGATCGCCACGCCTTCCGACCGGCGCTCGAACCACTCGATCGCCTGGTTGATCACCGAGATCGTGGTTTCGTAGCATTCCTTCGGCGTGTCGCCCCAGGTGAACAGGCCGTGGCTTTCCAGCACGACGCCCTTGGCATCGGGATTTTCGACGCAGAACTTCTCCAGCCACAGGCCAAGCTCGAAGCCCGGCCGCTTCCAGGGCAGCCAGCCGATGGCGTCGCCGAAGATCTCCTTGGTGATCGCCTTGGAGTCCTTGGCGGCGGCGATGGCGATGATGGCGTCGGGATGCATGTGGTCGACGCAAGCCTTGGGCACGTAGGCATGCAGCGGCGTGTCGATCGAGGCCGCGCGCGGATTGAGATTGAAGGTGCAGTGGGGCAGATAGCCCACCATCTCATCCTCATGCGCGAGCCCGCGATAGAGACCCTTCAGCGCGCGCAATTTGTCCATGTAGAGCGTGGCGAAGCCGTCGAGCTTGATCGAGGCGCTGTCGCCGCCCGAGCCCTTGACCCACAGCACCTCGACATCCTCGCCGGTCAGCGGGTCCTTCTGCCAGACCTTGGACGAGGTGTTGCCGCCGCCGTAGTTGGTGACGCGCTTGTCCGAACCCAGAGTGTTCGAGCGATAGACCAGGAGCTCGGGACCGCTCATCCCTTCGGCTTTTGCATCGTCCCACAGATTGGCGAGGCGCGAGCCGGAGCGCTTGTCGAGCATAGGTATCCTCCCTTGAAGCGCGAAGGGTGCGCTCCTCATTTCTCGCTCGGGAATGTCTACGCAAGCGCTCCGCTTGTCAATCATAAACGATCAAGACCGATCATATTGCACTGCACAATGAAAATATATGATCGGAAATGATTGACACTGCGCGTTTTCTAAGGCCTGATGGTCAGGCAGGGAGGAGCCATGCACGAAAAAGAGCGCCACAGGATCATTCTGTCCGCCGTCCAGGAAAAGCCTGTGGTGACGGTGCAGGAGATGGTCGAGCTGACGGACTCGTCCGAAGCGACGATCCGGCGCGATATCGCGGCGCTGCATGTGCAAAAACGCCTGCGCCGGGTGCGCGGCGGCGCCGAGGCGATCTCGCCGCCGCAGTTCATCGGCCTTGCCGGCCGGCCCTTCTCCGTCAACGAGACGCTCAACGCCGCGCAGAAGCGGGCGATCGCGCGGGAAGCAGTGAACCTTTGCCAGGACGGCGAGCCGATCATCATCAATGGCGGCACCACCACTTTCCAGATGGTGCATTACCTGACCGGGCGCCGGATGCCGATCTTCACCAACTCCTTCCCGATCGCCGAGCATCTGCTCAAGCATTCGAAGAACACGGTGATGCTGTCCGGCGGCACGATCTACCGCGAGCAGAACATCATCCTGTCGCCCTTCGACAATGACGTGACACGCAATTTCTATGCGCGCCGCATGTTCATGGGCGCGCAGGGGCTGGGGCCGCTCGGGCTGATGGAAGGCGATCCGCTGCTGATCCAGGCCGAGCAGAAATTGATCGACCAGGCCGACGAGCTGGTGGTGCTGGTCGATTCCTCGAAATTCCGCATGCGCTCCAGCCTGATCCTGTGCGGGCTGTCACGCATCGCAACCGTGATCACCGACGACGGCATAGAGGACCGCGAGGCCAAGATGCTGGAGACAGCGGGCGTGGCGCTGATCGTCGCCCGCAAACAGTCAAACGACAAGGAAGAATCTTCACTGCAGGCCTGAGGAAGACTCACGCCCGCAGCGGCGATGGAATGCAACGCTCAAGGGAGGATGTTCGATGAGCTTTTTGAAGAAACTGCTGGTTACGGCGGCCTTTTCCGCCGCCATGTTCGTGAATGCCGCCTATGCCGATAACGTCAAGATCGCGCTGGTCGTGAAGTCGCTCGGCAACGGCTTCTTCGACGCCGCCAACAAAGGCGCCGAGGAAGCGGCCAAGGAACTGGGCGATGTCGACGTCATCTACACCGGCCCGACCAAAGCGACCGCCGAAGCGCAGATCGAGGTGATCAACTCGCTGATCGCGCAAAAGGTCAACGCCATCGCGGTTTCGGCCAATGACGCCGACGCGCTGGTGCCGGTGCTGAAGAAGGCGATGGAACGCGGCATCACGGTCATCTCGTGGGACTCCGGCGTCGCCAAGGAAGGCCGCCAGCTCCACCTCAACCCGTCCGACACTGGCCTGATCGGCGAGACCATCATCAAGCTCGCCGCCGACTATCTGCCCGAAGGCGGCGACGTCGCCATCCTGTCTGCATCCTCGACCGCCACCAACCAGAACGCCTGGATCGAAGCGGCCAAGAAGGTGCTGCCGGAGAAGTTCCCGAAGATCAAGCTGGTCGCCACCGTCTATGGCGATGACGACTCGGCCAAGAGCACCGACGAAGCCAAGGGCCTCTTGAAATCCTATCCGAACCTCAAGGCGATCATCGCGCCGACCACGGTTGGTGTTGTTGCGGCTGCGCAGGTCGTCACCGACGAGAACCTGATCGGCAAGGTCAATGTGACGGGTCTCGCGCTGCCGTCGGAGTTCAAGAAGTTCATCGACAACGGTGCCAGCCAGGCGGTCGCGCTATGGAACCCGATCGACCTCGGCTATTCGGCTATCTATCTCGCCCATGACCTGGCGGTGAAGAAGGAAGAGGCCAAGCCCGGCGCCACGCTGTCGATCGGCCGCGTCGGCAAGGTGACGCTCGACGACACCAACTCGGCCGCGATGGCGCCGCCCTTCCAGTTCGACAAGACCAACATCGAGAAGTTCTCCAAGATCTATTGATCCTGGTCGACTTCAAGCTCATGCGGCGGGACAATTGTCCCGCCGCATCTTCAAACGGACCTTCTTTCAGGGCCTGATACGGATATGGACACGACAGCCCAGCGCAAAGTGGAAACGGAGCAGTCACAGGCTTCACACCCGGCTCTGAGCGCTCGCCTGACACTCGCAGGCATTTCCAAGAGTTTCCCGGGTGTCCGCGCGCTGCACAATGTCAGCCTGTCGCTCTATCCGGGTCAGGTGACGGCGCTGATCGGCGAGAACGGCGCCGGCAAGTCGACGCTGGTCAAGATCATGACCGGCATCTACCAGCCGGATTCCGGCGAGATCGGCATCGACGGCCAGGTCACGACACTGCCCAGCGCGCACGCCGCCTTCGGCCACGGCATCACCGCCATCCATCAGGAAACCGTGCTGTTCGACGATCTGTCGGTCGCCGAAAACATCTTCCTCGGCCACGCGCCGCGCAGCCGCTTCGGCACCATCGACTGGCGCACGATGCGAAAAAATGCGCGCGAGGTGCTGGAGACGATGCGCGCCGGCCATATCGACGCCGACGCGCGGCTGAAGGATCTCGGCATCGCCAACAAGCATCTCGTGGCCGTCGCCCGCGCGATGTCGATCGACGCGCGCATCGTCATCATGGACGAACCGACGGCGGCGCTCTCGATGAAGGAGATCGAGGAGCTTTTCCTCCTGATCGAATTCCTGAAGAGCGAAGGCAAGGCGGTGCTCTTCATCAGCCACAAGTTCGACGAGATCTATCGCATCGCCGATCGCTACACCGTGTTCCGAGACGGCGAGATGGTCGGCGAGGGAATGCTCAAGGACACCGGCCAGAACGAGATCGTGCGCATGATGGTCGGGCGCAATGTCGACCACATCTTTCCGCAGCGCGAACCGAAGATCGGCGCGCCGGTGCTTTCCGTCTCGGGCCTGTCGCATCCGACCGAATTCGACGACATCGGCTTCGAGCTGCGCAAGGGCGAGATCCTCGGCTTCTACGGTCTGGTCGGTGCCGGGCGAAGCGAAGTCATGCAGGCGATCGCAGGGATCACCCGCACGAGCCGAGGCGCGATTTCCCTCGACGGCAAGGCGATCGCGCCGAAATCGGCGGCGGATTCGATCGAGGCCGGCATCGTCTATGTGCCGGAGGAGCGCGGCAAGCAGGGTGTGGTGATCGGCCTGCCGATCTTCCAGAACGTGTCGCTGCCATCGCTTGCGCGCACCTCGAAATCCGGCGTGCTCAAGCACGCGGAAGAGTTCTCGCTCGCCCGCTCCTACACCGAGCGGCTCGATCTGCGCGCCTCTTCGCTCAGCCAGGATGTCGGCACGCTGTCGGGCGGCAACCAGCAGAAGGTGGTGATCGCCAAATGGCTGGCGACGACGCCGAAGGTGATCATCCTCGACGAGCCGACCAAGGGCATCGACATCGGCTCCAAGGCCGCAGTGCACGGCTTCATGGCCGAGCTTGTCGCGCAAGGGCTGTCGGTGATCATGGTGTCGTCGGAACTGCCCGAGATCCTCGGCATGTCGGACCGGGTCGTGGTCATGCGCGAAGGCCGTATCGCGGCGACCTACGACAACAAGGGCCTCGATGCCGAGACGCTGGTTCGAACGGCAGCGGGGATCGCGGCATGAAGAGCTTCCTCAAATATCGCGAAATCTGGCTACTTGCCGGTATCGTCGTGCTGATCGGCCTGATCTCGACACGCTTCCCAGGCTTCGCCGACCCCAGCAATCTGCGCCAGGTGTTCAACGACACGTCGATCCTGATGATCCTGGCGCTGGGACAGATGGTGGTGATCCTGACGCGCTCGATCGACCTCTCGATGGCGTCTAATCTCTGCTTCACCGGCATGGTGGTGGCGATGCTCAACGCCGCGCATCCGGCGATCCCGATCCCGGTGCTGATCGTCGTCGCCCTCGCCGTCGGGTTGGTGCTCGGCGCGATCAACGGCTTCCTGGTGTGGCGGCTGAACATTCCTTCCATCGTGGTGACGCTGGGCACGCTGACCATCTATCGCGGCACCACCTTCGTCGTCTCCGGCGGCGCCTGGGTCAATGCCGACCAGATGAGCCCCGACTTCATCAATTTCCAGCGCGTCGCCTTCCTCGGCCTGCCGGTGCTGTCCTGGATCGCGATCATCGTGATCGCGCTGTTCTTCCTGGTGATGACGCGGACCGCGATCGGCCGCTCGATCTACGCCATCGGCGTCAATCCGACCGCCTCGGTCTATGCCGGCATCGATGTCGGCCGCACCAAATTCATCGTCTTTTGCATCTCCGGCATGATCGGCGGGCTCGCCGGCTATCTTTGGATTTCGCGCTACGTGATCGCCTCGGTCGAAGTCGCCAATGGCTATGAGCTCAACATCATCGCCGCCTGTGTGATCGGTGGCATCTCGATCGCTGGCGGCATCGGCTCGGTCGGCGGCGCGGTGCTCGGCGCGCTGTTCCTCGGCATCATCTCCAACGCGCTGCCGGTCATCAACATCTCGCCGTTCTGGCAGATGGCGATCTCGGGCAGCGCCATCATCCTGGCCGTGGTGCTCAACGCACGCGGCGAGCGCCGGCAAGGCCGCATCATCCTGAGAAAGGCGGAAGCGGCATGACCGACACCCCTGCCCCGCGCCACATTCCCGACCGGCTCGACAAGCCGCTGTCTTCGGCCATCTTCTCCTGGGAAGCGCTGCTCGTCATTATCGCGGTTGCCATCTTCGCGGTAAACAGCGTCGCGTCGCCCTATTTCCTCGACCCGTGGTCGCTGTCGGACCTCACCTTCAACTTCACCGAAAAAGGCCTGATCGCGCTTGCCATGGCGCTACTGATCATCTCCGGCGAGATCGACCTGTCGGTCGCCGCCATCGTGGCGCTCGCCTCGACGATGATGGGCATGGCCGTGCAGGCCGGCGCCGGCACGCCGGTGCTAGTGGCGATCGGCGTCGTCGTCGGGCTTGGCTGCGGCGCGTTCAACGGGCTGTTGGTCACCCGGCTCGGCCTGCCGTCCATCGTCGTCACCATCGGCACGATGAGCCTGTTTCGCGGCATCGCCTTCATCATCCTCGGCGACCAGGCCTATAAGGGCTATCCGGAAAGCTTCGCCTTCTTCGGCCAAGGCTATGTCTGGTGGGTCTTCTCGTTCGAGCTGGCGCTGTTCCTGGTCGCGGCAGCCATCTACTGGTTCGTGCTGCACCGCACGAGCTTCGGTCGGCGCATCTTCGCCATCGGTAACAATCCAGTCGCCTGCCAGTTCTCCGGCGTGCGCGTCGACCGCATCAAGTTCATCCTGTTTTGCCTCACTGGCCTGATGTCAGGCATCGCCTCCGTGCTGATCACCTCGCGGCTCGGTTCGACAAGGCCGTCGATTGCGCAGGGCTATGAGCTCGAGGCGATCACCATGGTGGTGCTCGGCGGCGTCTCGATCCTCGGCGGCGCCGGCAGCATCCTCGGCATCGTGCTCGCCGCCTTCATCATGGGGCTGGTGACTTTCGGGCTTGGGTTGCTCAACGTGCCGGGCATCGTCATGTCGATCTTCATCGGCCTGCTGCTGATCATCGTCATTGCGCTGCCCATCCTCTGGCGGCGGCTGCGCGAAGGGCGCTTCGCCTGATGGAAAAATACGCCTTCAAGATGAAGCTCAACCCCGGCATGAAGGCAGAGTACAAGCGCCGCCATGACGAGATCTGGCCCGAGCTGGTTGCCCTGCTGAAACAGGCCGGCGTCTCCGACTATTCGATCCATCTCGACGAGGAGACCGACATCCTGTTCGGCGTGCTGTGGCGCCGCGACGACCACGGCATGGCCGACCTGCCCAGGCATCCGGTGATGCAGCGCTGGTGGGCGCATATGGCCGACGTGATGGAGACGAAAGCCGACAACGAGCCGCTGGCGGTGCCGCTCGAAACGATGTTCCATATGGCATGATCCGCCACGTCGCCGTCATCGATATCGGCAAGACCAACGCCAAGGTGGCGCTGGTCGATCTCACGACGCTGAGTGAGATCGCGCTGCGCCGCATGGCGAATGCTCCGGTACGGCACGCTCCCTACCCGCATCACGATGTCGAGGCGCTGTGGACGTTCATCCTGAACAGTCTCGCCTATCTCAACGGTGAAAGGCGGATCGATGCGATATCGGTCACCACGCATGGCGCGACGGGCGTGTTGGTCGATCAATCGGGCGAACTGGCGCTGCCGGTGCTCGACTATGAGTTCGACGGCCCCGACCGGCTGGCACAGGAGTATGACGCCATCCGCCCCTCCTTCGCCGAGACCGGGACGCCGCGGTTGCCGGTCGGCCTCAATCTCGGCGCGCAGCTCTTCTGGCAGCAGAAGCGCTTCCCGGCGGAATTCGCCAGGGCGGCCGCGATGCTGATGTATCCGCAATATTGGGCGCTGCGGCTGACCGGCATCGCCGCCAACGAGGCGACTTCGCTCGGCTGCCATACCGATTTGTGGAACCCCTGGGCGTCCGACTATTCGTCGCTGGTCGACAAGATGGGCTGGCGCCAGTTGATGGCGCCGGTGCGGCCGGCAAAAGAGCGGCTTGGTCCGATCCTGCCGGTGTTTGCCCGGCGCACTGGGCTCGATCCGCAGACGCCGGTGTTCTGCGGCCTGCACGATTCCAACGCCTCGCTGCTGCCGCATCTTCTGTCCGACGCACCGCCCTTCTGCGTCGTTTCGACCGGCACATGGGTGGTGTCGATGGCGGTCGGCGGCAGGAAGGTCGAACTCGAGCCGGCGCGCGACACGCTGGTCAATGTCAACGCGCTCGGCGATCCCGTGCCTTCGGCCCGCTTCATGGGCGGACGCGAATTCTCGCTGCTGACCGACGGCCAGCCGCAGGAGTGGATCGATGACGATGTCGCCGCGGTGCTGGCGCGGCAAGCCCTGCTTCTGCCTTCCACGCAACAAGGGTCCGGACCCTTTCCGCATCGTGACGCGCGGTGGGTCAATGCCGAGGACTTGAGCCCCGGGCAGCGCTTCGCGGCCATTTCGTTCTATCTGGCGCTGATGACCGCGACCTGCCTGGAGCTGATCGGCGGCGACGGGCCGACGACCGTCGAAGGACCGTTCGCGCGCAACCCGCTTTTCAACTGCATGCTGGCGGCGGCGATGGAGCGGCCGGTCATCGCATCGGAGACCTCGACCGGCACAAGCATCGGCGCCGCGCTGCTGGCGTCGGACGAAACGCCCGCGATGAGCAAGGGTGAGCGGACCGAGCCGCCGACCGATCCGGCATGGCAAGCCTATACGCGAGCGTGGCGGAAGATCGCCACCGCGTAAGCCATCGCTCAGCGTATTGTCCCGTAAAGCAATCCCCGCGGGTCGATCCGCGGCTTGCGGCCGGCAACGACGTCGGCCAGGAATTGGCCCGAGCCGCAGGCCATGGTCCAGCCGACATGGCCGTGGCCGGTGTCGAGATAGAGATTGCGGTACTTAGCCTGGCCAATCACGGGAACCGAGTTCGGCATCATCGGCCGCAAGCCGGCCCAAAACACGGCCTTCTTCTCGTCGAAAGCGCCCGGGAAGAGGTCCTTGCCGGTTTCCAGGATGGTTCTGAAATCGCGCGGCTTGAAGCTGCGGTCGAAGCCGGTGAACTCGGCGGTCGAGGACATGCGCAGGCGATTGCCGAGCCTCGAATAGCCGATCAACCGGTCCTCGTCGGCGCCGCCCATGGTCGGCCCCTTGCTCTCGTCCTGCAGCGGAATCGTCGCGGTGTAGCCCTTCACCGGATAGACCGGCAGGTCGATGCCGTAGCGGCGGCCGAGCAGGCCGCTTTCCGGCCCCATCGAGATGACGACGGCATCGCCGACGACAGGGCCGGCCGAGGTCATCGCCGCGCGCACCCGGTCGCCCTCGATATCGAGGCCCTCGACCGTCGTGCCGAAGAGGAATTTCACGCCGAGCTTTTCGGCGGCATAAGCGGCAAGGTTGTCCGTGAACTGCTTGGAATCGCCGGTCTGGTCGATCGGCGAATAGATGCCGCCGGCGATCTTCTCCTTGACGCCGGCGAGGCCGGGCTCCAGTTCGACCAGGCGCCCGCGCCCGACGATCTCGATCGGCAGGCCGTGCTCGGCGAGATAGCGGTAGTTGTCGGTGCCCGTGTCGAGGCTTTTCTGCGAGCGGAAGAAGTAAATGATGCCCTTCTTGCGCTCGTCGTAGTGGATGCCGGTCTCCTCCGAAAGCGCATTGATGCAATCGCGGGAATGGAGCGCGAGCCTGAGCTTGATGTCGGTGTTGGCGCGCAGCCGCTTCACCGTGCATTCGCGCAGGAAGCGCAGGCTCCAAAGATAGAAATAAGGGTCAAGGCGCAGCCTGACCTTGATGCCGAGATCGTGGTTCCAGAGCGCGCGCAGGAAGGTCTTCAGCGCGGCGGGGGAAGCCCAGGCGGTGGCGTCGCCAGGCGAGACCAGGCCGGCATTCGACTGGCTGGTGCCGCGCGCCGCCGCCTCATGGCGATCGATCACGATCACCTCGTGACCGTCCCTAGCCAGATAGTAGGCGGCCGCCGTGCCAACCACGCCGGCGCCGAGAACCAGGACCTTCATGCCGTCCCCTCAGGATCGAACGGGGCGCCACGCTTTGACAGCGCCCCGGCGATCCCATAGCGCGTCTCGATGCGCCGGACGAGTCCTTGGCCCAACAGCTTAGTTTCGAACGGAGTTCTTGGTCGTCAGAATGCGTTCCCAGGCCAGCGCGTCGTTGACGATCAGGTCGAGATCGTCGCGCTGCGGCGTCCAGCCGAGCTCCTTGCGGGCAAGCTCGGAATTGGCAACCACCGCGGCGGCGTCGCCGGGACGGCGTTCGCCCATGCGGACGTCGAAATCATGGCCGAAAGCGCGGCGCACGCTGTCGATCACTTCCAGCACCGAATAGCCATGGCTGTAGCCGCAATTGGCGACGAGGCTGTTGCCCCCGTCGCGTAGCCGCTGCAGCGCCAGCCGGTGCGCCGCGGCGAGATCGCTGACATGGATATAATCGCGCATGCAGGTGCCGTCCGGCGTCGGATAGTCGGTGCCGAAGACCTGCATGAAGGGACGCTTGCCGAGCGCGGTCTCGCAGGCGACCTTGATCAGATGCGTGGCGCCGGGCGTCGACTGCCCGGTGCGGCCCTTGGGATCGGCGCCGGCGACGTTGAAATAGCGCAGCGCCGTATAGTGGATGTCGTGCGCCAGCGCCGCGTCGCGCAGCATCCATTCGCTCATCAGTTTGGAAAGGCCGTAGGGCGATTCCGGCGCCAGGCGGGCATCCTCGCGCACCGGCTCCAGCCCGGCGCCGCCATAGACGGCGGCGGTGGAGGAGAAGATGAAATGCGGCACGCCTTCGCGCACCGCGGTTTCGATCAGCGTGCGGGTCTTGCAGGTGTTGTTTTCATAATAACCGAGCGGATCGGAGACCGATTCCGGCACCACGATCGAGCCGGCGAAGTGGATAATGGCGTCGACATGATTGTCGCGGATGATCCGGCCCACGAGGTCGCGGTCGGCGACGTCGCCGACGACGAGCTTTGCTTCCGGGGCGACCGCCCATTCGAAGCCCGTGGAAAGCCGGTCGAGCACCACGACGCTTTCGCCGGCGTCGAGAAGCTCCCAGACCATGTGGCTGCCGATATAACCGGCACCGCCCGTCACCAAAACCGTCATCATCTACCTCGCTGATCAAGATTTATCGGAAACTGTCTCAACAGCCACCGTGCTGGAAACCCCGCCGCAAGCCCACTAGCCTCTCTGCTATGTTAAGTCCGTAACAGTTCCTGCCGCCCGAGGCATCGTACTGAAACAAAGCTGGTTCACATCCCAGGGAATAGGCCACGATCCGGCATCGTTAGGAACAGGGCAAGGGCGTGGCATTTTGACCGGTTGGGTCTGGTGGACGCGGCATAGGGCAGTGACTATGATCCGGCTCAAAATTGGGAAGCCGATATGAACTACCAGCGGTTCTTCGAGGATGCGATCGACCAGCTCCACGCCGAGCGTCGCTACCGCGTTTTCGCCGACCTCGAGCGCATCGTGGGCAAGTTCCCGCGCGCCATCTGGCGTTCCAACGGCCGCGCCCAGGAAATCACCGTCTGGTGCTCCAACGACTATCTCGGCATGGGCCAGAACCCGGATGTGATTGCCGCCTTCCAGAGCGCCGCCGGCAGGATGGGTTCGGGCGCCGGCGGCACCCGCAACATTTCCGGCACCTCGAACCCGCTGGTCGAGCTCGAGCATGAGCTCGCCGACCTGCACGACAAGGAAGCAGCGCTCGTCTTCACCTCCGGCTTCGTCTCCAACGAAGCCTCGATCTCGACCATTGCCCGGCTTCTGCCCAACTGCCTGATCATCTCGGACGAGCTGAACCATGCCTCGATGATCGAGGGCGTGCGCCGCTCCGGTGCCGAGAAGAAGATCTTCCGCCACAACGACGTCGCGCATCTGGAAAGCCTCTTGCAGGCGGCCGGCCGCGAGCGCGCCAAGCTGATCGTCTTCGAAAGCGTCTATTCGATGGACGGCGACATCGCGCCGATCAGGCAGATCGTCGAGCTCGCCGAGCGCTACAACGCCATGACCTATATCGACGAGGTCCATGCGGTGGGCATGTATGGACCGCGCGGCGGCGGCATCACCGAACGCGAAGGCCTGGCCGACCGCATCGACATCATCGAAGGCACCCTCGCCAAGGCCTTCGGCACGCTGGGCGGCTACATCACCGGCACCAGCGCCGTGATCGACGCGGTGCGCTCCTATGCGCCGGGCTTCATCTTCACCACCGCGCTGCCGCCGGCGATCGCGGCCGCCGCCACCACCTCGATCCGGCATCTGAAGCGCTCGCAGGCCGAGCGCGACGCGCAGCAGCGCCAGGCATCGCGAACCAAGCAGGTGCTTGCCGCTGCCGGGCTGCCGGTGATGGAATCGGCCACCCATATCGTGCCGGTCTTGGTCGGCGACCCCGAGCTTTGCAAGATGGCCAGCGACCGCCTGCTCGGCGTGCACGGCATCTACATCCAGCCGATCAACTATCCGACGGTGCCCCGCGGCACCGAGCGGCTGCGCATCACGCCGACGCCCTTCCACTCGGACGCGCTGATCGCCGAATTGCAGGACGCGCTGGTCGAGACCTGGGATGCGCTGGGCATCCCCTATGGCGCCGCCGGCCGGCCCGCCGTTGCGAAAACCGACCGGATCATTCCGCTGCTCGTTCCGAAGTCAGGCGGCTGAAGCCCGCCTGCCTCACACCGTCTTCATCCATTTCGCCAGGCGACGCGCCGCCTCCTCGAGCTGATCGAGGCGGCGGTGGAAGCATAGTCTGAGGAAAGCCTCGCCGCCGGGGCCGAAGGCGGTGCCGGGCGCCAGGCCGACATTGGCGTTATCGACGATATCGAAGGCGGCGCTGCGGGAATCGGTGATGCCGTCGACGGTGAAGAACAGATAGAAGGCGCCCTGCGGCACGGTGAAACGCGCCTTTCCGGTGGCGCCAAGAATGTCGCAGACCAAATTGCGTGCCGCCCGCGCCCGCTCCACTTGTTCGACGATAAAGCCGTCGCCCTCGTCGAGCGCGGCGACAGCGCCGCGCTGCATGAATTGCGCGACACCTGAGGTCGAGTACTGGATCAGGTTCTCGAACACCTGCTGCAAGGCAGGATGGGTCTTGATCCAGCCGACGCGCCAGCCGGTCATCGCCCAGTTCTTGGAAAAGCTGTTGACGAAAAGGATGCGGTCTTCGGCCGTGGCGACGTCGAGGAAGGACGGCGCGCGGCCATGGCCATAGTGGAACAGCGAATAGATCTCGTCGGCGATGATCCACATGCCCTTTTGGCGGGCGAGATCGAGGATCGCTTGAAGCGTCTCCCTGTCCGCGGTCCAGCCGGTCGGGTTGGACGGCGTGTTGATGAACAGCAGCTTCGTGCGCGGCGTGATCGCCGAGGCGATCTTGTCGACATCGCAGGACCAGCCATTGCCGGACTGATCGAGCGTGACCGGCACCGGCACGGCGCCAGCCACGCCCGCGGCCGCTGCGAAATTCGGCCAGGCGGGCGAAAGGTAGATCACCTCGTCGCCGCTGCCGGCGATCGCGTCGATGGCCAACTGGATGGCATGCATGCCGGAGGCGGTGACGATGAACTCTTCCTCGGCGAAGGTCTTGCCGAAATGACGGGCGTAGTAGCGGGAGAGCGCCTGCCTGAGGGCGGGAATGCCCTTCTGCCAGGTGTAGAACGTCTCGCCATCGGCCAGCCCCTTGGCGGCGGCATCGCTGATGAAGGAGGGCGTCGGCAGGTCGCCCTCGCCGGCCCAGAGCGGGATCAGGCCTTCGCGCAGGCGGCCGTGATTGACGACGGCGACGATGCCGCTTTCGGGCGCGGCGCGGGCTTCGGTGCGCAAAGTCTGGATCAAAGTCATGGCAGTTCCGTTTCGTAGTCAGTTGCGCTCTTACCAGATAGCGAAACAGAAAACCCCGGCCGTGAATGGCCGGGGTTTTGGTCCAGAATGGCTCGCGCCGCGTTATCTCTTGGCGAGCAGGTCGCGGATTTCGGTCAGAAGCTGCACATCGGCTGGCGGCGGGGCCGCAGGGGCGGCAGGCTTCTCGCGCTCGACCCTCTTGCGCAGATTGTTCACCGCCTTGACCATCAGGAAGATGATGAAGGCGAGGATGATGAAATTCAGCACCACGGTGATGAAGCTGCCATAGGCGAAAACGGCGCCTTCTTTCTTGGCATCGGCCAGCGCGGCCGAATGGACGTTCGAGGACAGTCCGAAGAAATAGTTGTTGAAGTCCAGCCCGCCGAAAATCGCACCGACGATCGGCATGATGATGTCGTTGACCAGTGAATCGACGATCTTGCCAAAGGCGGCGCCGATGATGACGCCGACGGCCAAGTCCATGACATTGCCCTTGGAGATGAATTCCTGGAATTCTTTCAGCATTCGTCCCTCCTTGCCGTAACAGGCCGCGCTGCCGCCTCACCCACTTTCCTTCGGCGCCGGTCAGCGCTCACAATAACAAAAACCCCCGGTTGCAAAACCTGAAAAAAGGTCAAAGCACCGGTTTGTGTTTACGCTGCGTCATCAAGCACATATGCGCCGAAAGCCGCGATGGACTCAGGCCCCAAGCTGTGATTGCGTCTAGCGTCAGCCGGATGGGAGACCGGCCAGGGAGGAAGTGCGGACCGTGCAAGGCTGGTTCGTCGTCATCATCGCGATCGCCTATGTGACGCTGCTTTTCGCCATTGCCAGCGTCGGCGACCGGCGCGCGGCGGCCACCGGGTTCGGCCGCGCGCGGCCCTTCATCTACGCGCTCAGCCTCGCCATCTATTGCACCTCCTGGACCTTCTTCGGCTCGGTCGGTCTTTCGTCCGAGCGCGGCCTTGAATTCCTCGGCATCTATACCGGACCGGTGCTGGTCTTCGTGTTCGGCTTCCCGCTGCTCAACCGCCTGGTCCGGCTGGCGAAAAGCGAGAAGATCACCTCCATCGCCGACCTTCTCGGCGCTCGTTACGGCAAGAGTTTTGTCGTCGCGGCGATCGCGACAGTGATCGCGACTGTCGGCGCGGTGCCTTATATCGCGCTGCAGCTCAAGGCGATCTCAGGCTCGGTCAGCCTGATGGTCGAGCACTATACCGGCTCGCCGCCCTCTTTCGATCCGTTCGTCAGCGATATCTCGCTTGTGGTGGCAATGTTGCTGGCGCTCTTCGCGGTGCTGTTCGGCACCCGCCATGCCGACGCCACCGAGCATCAGGACGGGCTGGTTCTGGCTGTGGCGGTGGAAACCGTGGTCAAGCTCGCCGCGTTCATCACCATCGGCCTGATGGTGACCTTCCTGATCTTCGGCGGTCCCGGCGACATGTTCGCCAAGCTCGCCGCAAACGGCGAGGTGCGCCAGGCGATGGGCTACAACACCTCCTTGGCCACCTGGCTGGTGCTGACCGGCTTGAGCGGCTTTGCCATCCTGATGCTGCCGCGGCAATTCTACGTCACCATCGTCGAGAACCGCAGCGAGGCGGAGCTGCGCACGGCGACCTGGGTGTTCCCGCTCTATCTCGTGGCGATCAACCTGTTCGTGCTGCCGATCGCCTTTGCCGGCCTGTCGCTGGTCGGCACCAAGACCAGCAGCGACCTTTACGTGCTGTCGCTGCCCTTGCTCAGCGGCCATGACCTGCTTGCCATGGCCGCCTTCATCGGCGGTCTGTCGGCGGCGACCGCCATGGTGATCGTGGAAAGCGTCGCACTGTCGATCATGATCTCCAACGATCTCGTCATCCCGCTGTTCGTGCGCCGCGTGCTCAAGACCAGCGCTTCGGAGAATGAGGACTGGTCGACGCTGATCCTCAATGTCAGGCGCGCGTCGATCTTCATCATGCTGTTCATCGCTTTCCTCTACTACCGCGAGAGCACCAACAGCGCGCGGCTGTCCTCGATCGGGCTGATGTCGTTCGCCGCGATCGCCCAATTCGCGCCGGCGCTGATCGGCGGCCTGATCTGGCGCCGCGCCAATGGCCGGGGCGCAGCGCTCGGCATGGTCGCCGGCATCGCCGTCTGGTGCTACACGCTGCTGCTGCCGTCACTCGCCGGTCCCGATTCCGACATCGTCGTCCACGGCCTGTTCGGCTTCGAGGCGCTGAGGCCGCAGGCGCTGTTCGGCACCGTCGGCGAACCGCTGAACCACGGCGTGCTGTGGAGCCTTTCGGTCAACGCGCTGTTCTTCGTGCTGGGCTCCCTCTCGCGCGCGTCCCTACCGCTGGAGCGCATCCAAGCGGCGATCTTCGTGCCGCGCGAGTCGAGCCCGATGCCGAGCCTGCGCCGCTTCCGCACCGCCGTCACCGTCAACGACCTCAAGGATACGATCTCGCGCTATCTCGGCGTCGAGCGCACCGAGCGCTCCTTCCAGTCCTTCGAGAGGGACACAAACGTCTCGCTGCACGGCAAGGAGCAGGCGAGCATGGACGTCATCCGCTTCTCGGAGCAATTGCTGGCAAGCGCGGTCGGCTCGTCGTCGGCGCGGCTGATCCTGTCGCTGCTCTTTCGCCGCAACGACCGCGATTCCAAGGATGCCTTCAAGCTGCTCGACGACGCCACCGAGGCGCTGCAGCACAATCGCGACCTCTTGCAGATCGCGCTCGACCAGATGGAGCAAGGCATCACCGTCTTCGACCGCGATCTCCGGCTGATCTGCTGGAACCGACAATACCGGCTGCTGTTCGACCTGCCGGACGAGATGGGCCAGGTCGGCGTGTCGCTCGACCGGATCCTGCGCCATCTCGCCGAGCGCGGGGACTTTCCCGCCGACCAGCGCGTGACGATGCTCAACCGGCTGACTAGCTTCGCCGGCCCGTGGCAGATGGAGCTGAAGACCAGCGGCCGTATCCTCGAGCTGCGCTCCAACCCGATGCCGGACGGCGGCATCGTCGCCACCTATGCCGACATTTCCGGCCGCGTCGAGCAGGACCTTGCGCTGAAGCGGGCCAATGAATCGCTGGAACAGCGGGTGAAGACCCGCACCATCGAGCTCACCCGCGTCAACGAGGAACTGGCGCAGGCGCAGATGCTGGCCGAGGAGGCGAACCTCGGCAAAACGCGCTTCCTCGCCGCCGCCGGCCACGATATCCTGCAGCCGCTGAACGCCGCCCGGCTCTATTGCTCGTCGCTGATCGAGAAGGCCGGCAAGGGGCCGGCCGGCAAGGCGGCGGTCAACATCGAATCCTCGCTGGAATCGGTCGAGACCATCCTCGGCGCGGTGCTCGATATCTCGCGGCTCGACGCCGGCGCCATGAAGCCGGAGGACACCGCCTTCAACCTCGGCGGGCTGCTCGCCCAGATCGGCAATGATTTTCGCCCGCTTGCCGCCGAAAAGAAGCTGGAGCTCAAGATCATGCCGTCCTCGCTCGGCGTCATGACCGACCGCAACCTCTTGCGCCGGCTGATCCAGAACCTCGTTTCCAACGCCATCAAGTACACGCGCCAGGGCCGCATCCTGGTGGGTGTGCGGCGGCGCGGCGAACTGGCCGAGGTCCAGGTTATCGACACCGGTATCGGCATTGCCGGCGACAAGCTCAACACCGTCTTCCACGAATTCACGCGGCTCGACGAAGGCGCGCGCGAGGCCGAGGGCCTTGGCCTTGGCCTCTCGATCGTCGACCGCATCGCGCGGGTGCTGCGGCTTGAAATCCGAATCTTCTCAAACCTGGGCAAAGGCACGCGCTTTTCCGTCCTCCTGCCGGTCGCGGCGGTCGCGGCGCCGCCGCGCGAGGTCGGCAAGGCGCCCGCCCGATCCGCTTCGACGCTGGCCGGGCTCAATGTGCTGTGCATCGACAATGACGCGCGCATCCTCGACGGCATGCGGCTGCTGCTCGAGGGCTGGGGCTGCCGTGTCGAGACGGCTTCGGGATCAGGCGATCTCGTGAGGGCCGGCGCGCCAAAGCCGGACCTCGTGCTTGCCGATTACCATCTCGACGGCAGCACCGGGCTCGATGCGATCGCCACGCTGCGCGCCGCTTACGGGCAGGATCTGGCCTGTGTGCTGGTCACCGCCGACCGCTCCAGCGAGGTGCGCACCGCGGCGGGCAAGCTGGACATTCCCGTGATCAACAAGCCGCTGAAGCCGGCCGTGTTGCGCTCGATGATGGCGCGGGTCAGGCCGCTGGCGTCGGCGGCGGAGTGAACGCCGTCAACGCGCGGGCGCCGGCTTCGCGGCGCGCGCCTCCTATCGCCTCGCTTGGCCTTGGCGCCGCGATCGGACGGGCGCGGTTTCGTTCGGACACAGCCGTATCCGACGCCGAAGCAGATAGGGCGCCGGAGGCTTCGGTGCCCCAAGGTGCTTCGGTCGTCGAGAATTATCGCTGAGAAAGGCGCTGGCGATCAGCCCACCGGCTGCAGCGGGTCGCCGCCGATCTTCGACAGCTGGATGACCGCCTGGGTACGGCTGTCGACGCCGAGCTTCTGCAGGATGGCCGAGACATGCGCCTTGATGGTCGCCTCGGAAACGCCGAGCTCATAGGCGATCTGCTTGTTGAGCAGACCTTCGGCCAGCATGCCGAGCACGCGCGTCTGCTGCGGCGTCAGCGCCTGCAGGCGCTTGATCAGGTCGGAGATTTCCGGATCGCGCTCGACGCCGAGCTCGATGCCGGTGGGTGCCGCGATATCGCCGGCAAGCACCGCCTGCACGGCGTCGCGGATTTCTTCCATGCTCGCCGATTTGGAAATGAAGCCGGAGGCGCCGAGATCGAGCGCGCGACGGATGGTTACCGGATCGTCATGCGCCGACACCACCACCAATGGCACCGTCGGATGGATGCCGCGCAGCGAGATCAACCCTGAGAGGCCGCTGGCGCCGGGCATCGACAGGTCGAGCAGCACCATGTCGATGTCCTCATTGGCCAGCACCAGCGCCTTGGCGCTTTCGAAATCGCCGGCCTCGTGGATGGCGGCAACGTCACCGATGCCGGCAAGCGCCTCCTTCAAGGCGCCGCGAAAAAGTGGATGGTCGTCGGCAATGACGAAGGTGTGGCCCGACGGCAAGTATCCCTCCCCCGATCCCATCATGATTTTCTGCTTCTTGCGGGGACGAAAATGATTATGCGGCGGCGCGGCGCGTTTTCAAGCGGCAAAGGCCGCGCGAAGGGTTTTTCCTAACGGTTCGGCTGTCGTTTTGCGCAATTCCAGACGGAAAACCGCGATGCGCTTCTCCTGGAATTGGCCGCGGGTTCAGGTCTTCTGGTTCAGCTTGGCGCCACCGTCGCCCTCTTCCTTGTCCATGTCCTTGACGATATCCTTGAAGGTGCGGAAGAACTGCTGCATGTAGCCCATCGTCTTGTTGAAATCCTCTTGGCTGGGCAATTGCGATTCCAGCCGGGCAGACAGCGAATTCTCTAGTTTGGCGACACGCGCGTCGAGCGCCTTGACCGAATTGTCCAGCCGGTCGATCTCGTCCTGGTAGGCGGCACGCTCGTCGGCCGCCATCTTGCAGACGAGCTGGCCGGAGCGCTCCTCGCAGATCGACATGGCGCCGGTCTGGGTGTCCATGCGGACATAGCCGGTGGCGGACTTCTCCAGGCGGTAGTGGTCGGTTTCCTCGGAATAGGCGGAAGCGGCAACCAACGAGCAGAGCGCCGCGGGGATCAGGATGTGCTGAAGACGCATGTTGTCCTCCATGAGCCGATAAGCGCAACCTGTCACAGCTTTGCGCCGGAAATGGGGAAGAACGCGGCTCAACCCTTCCCCATGCTTCAGCTTCGGACTATAGCGCGGGAATGTCTCAAATTATCTACAAGATCGCGCCCGAGGCGCTTTGGCGCGAAGCCGTGAAGTACGGACGCTTCACCGGCGCGCCGATCGACATCGCCGACGGCTTCATCCATTTCTCCACCGCTGCCCAGGCGCGCGAGACGGCGGCCAAGCATTTCGCCGGGCAGACCGACCTGCTGCTGATCGCGATTGACGGGGCACAGTTGGGCGATGCCTTGAAGTACGAGGTACCGCGCGGAGGCGCCCTGTTCCCGCATCTCTACGCCCCGCTCGCTCTCGACGCGGTTCTCTGGGTGAAGCCGCTGCCGCTCGGCGCCGCCGGCCACGACTTTCCGACGCTGGAGGGCGAATGAGCGTGCTCGACCGGATCGGCCAAAAGCTGCTTTTCTCCTTCGATCCGGAAACCGCGCACGGCATGTCGATCGCGGCTTTGCGCTGCGGGCTGCCGGTCGGCGCGACGGCGCCGCGCGACGCGCGGCTCAAGATGAGCCTCTGCGGCCTCGATTTCCCGAATCCGCTCGGCATGGCGGCCGGTTACGACAAGAACGCCGAAGTGCCGGACGCGCTGCTTGGGCTTGGCTTCGGCTTTGCCGAGGTCGGAACCATCACGCCGCTGCCGCAATCGGGCAATCCAAAACCGCGTATCTTCCGGCTGACGGCGGACGAGGCGGTGATCAACCGGCTGGGCTTCAACAATGAAGGCCATGCGGCCGCCGAGAAACGCCTTGCCGCGCGCAAGGCGCGACCAGGCATCGTCGGCGTCAACATCGGCGCCAACAAGGACAGCGCCGACCGGATCGCCGACTATGAGCGCGGCGTCACCCGCTTCGCGCCCTATGCGAGCTATCTGACGGTCAACATCTCGTCACCCAACACGCCGGGCCTGCGCAACATGCAGGCACGCGAGCAGCTCGGCGAATTGCTGTCGCGGGTGATGGCGGCGCGTGCCGCGGCGTCAGCGCAGCCGCCGGTCTTCCTGAAGATCGCACCGGACTTGGTCGAAGCCGAGATGGAAGACATCGCGGCTGAGGTCCTGGAGAAAAAGATCAATGGCGTCATCGTCTCCAACACGACACTTGCGCGGAGCGGATTGCGGAGCGCGACAGGGACCGGTGAAACCGGCGGCCTTTCGGGCAAGCCGCTGTTCGAGCGCTCGACCGCCGTGCTCGCCCGCATGCGCAAGTTGCTCGGGCCGAACATGGCCATCATCGGCGTCGGCGGTGTCGATTCCGCCGAGGCGGCGCTCGAGAAAATCCGCGCCGGCGCCGACCTCGTCCAGCTCTACACCGGCATGATCTATGCCGGGCCGGCGCTGCCCGGGCGCATCATTGCCGGTATGGCGCGGTTTGCGGAGCGCGAGCGACTTGGCTCGATCCGCGGCCTGCGCGACTCCGCCTGCGAGCGCTGGGCCGCAAAGCCATTCAGCTGAACGCTGTCCGCACCCTGAGCCTGAGCATGGTCAGCAGGCTCAATCCGCGTACCAGCAGGAACACGTGCAGCGATGCCCACAGGCCACTGTTGCCGAAGGCCGGCGCCAACGTGATCAGCGCGGCGCTGAAGGCGAGGAACGATAGCAGCATCATGTTGCGCATGTCGCGCGACCAGGTGGCGCCGATGAAGACGCCGTCCATCTGGAAGGCGAGCACGCCGCTCAGCGCCGTGAAAGCCGCCCAGGGCAGATAGCTGTCGGCAACGGCGCGGACTTCCCGAGACGTCGTCACCAATGCCACAAGGCCGGCGCCGGCGGTCAGCAAGACGAGCGTGGCGACACCCGCGAGGCCAAAACCCCAGATCAATGTCAGCCGCACGGCCTGCCGGAACGGGGCAGGCGCCCGCGCGCCGATTGCGCGGCCGGCGAGCTGCTCGGCGGCGGTGGCAAAACCGTCGAGGAAATAGCCGGCGATCAGGAAGAAGTTCATCAGCACGGCGTTGGCGGCGAGCGTCACCGTGCCGAACTGCGCGCCCTGGCGCGTGAACAGCGCGAAGGCGGCGAGCAGCGAGAAGGAGCGGATCATGATGTCGCGGTTGAGCGACAGCATGTGCCGGTAGGCCGGCAGGTCGAGGATGCGCCGGCGCGAAGGCCGCTCCAGCCTGCGGAAGCGGCTGAGCACGATGGCGAGGCCGAGCAGCATGGCCAGGAACTCGCCGGTGACCGTCGCCCAGGCGACGCCGGCGACCCCCCAGCCGAGCTTGAGGCCGAGCAGGAAGCAAAGCGCGATGTTGATGCCGTTGAGCACCGCCTGCAGCATCAGGCCGAGCCCGCCCTCGCCACGGCCGAGCACGTAGCCCAGTATGGCGTAATTGATCAGCGAAAAGGGTGCTGCGAGCAGCCTGATGCGGATATAGACCGACATCGCCGCGCTGACGCGCGGTTCGGCGCCCATGAACCATTGGCCGCCGATGGCAAAGAGTGGCGAAAGGGCGGCAAGGATGACGCCGGCGACGACCGCGATCAGCACGGCGCGCCACAGCACCGCCTGCTCTTCCAGCGCGTCGCCGCGCCCGAAAGCCTGGGCGACGAGACCAGTGGTGCCGGAGCGCAGGAAGTTGAAGGTGGTGAAGACGACGTCGAAGACCAGCGATCCCGCCGCCAGGCCGCCGAGCAGCGCCGCGTCGCCGAACTGTCCGACCACCGCCGTGTCGACGATGCCGAGCAGCGGCGTCGTCAGATAGGCGAGCGTCATCGGCACGGCGATCGCCAGCACCGAGCGGTTGGTGACGGCAAAGGATCTGCTGTTGGTCTGGATTGCATCCAAGAGGATTGCTGCCTGGCTGATTGCGGCTTGATCGAGGAGCCGATGTGCCCCAGTTTGCCGGCGCCACGCAACCGCTATCCACCGACAGCCAACCGAAATTCAGAGCTGGCTCAGGCCGCCCCACCCATGCCGCTCCAGATTGTCCATCACCCCGACTATGACGCCGGCTTCGCCGTCAATCATCGCTTTCCGATGAGCAAGTATCCGCTTTTGATGGAAGCCTTGCGCGTACGCGGCTTGGCTGTGCCGGAGACGCTATCGATGCCCGACCCTGCATCGCCGGAATGGCTGAAGCAGGCGCATGCGGCCGACTATGTCGACCAGGTGATCGCCTGCCAGGTGCCGGAGAAAATTGAACGCGAAATCGGCTTTCCGGTCGGTCCGCGCGTGTCGCTGCGAGCGCAGCTAGCCACCGCAGGCACCATGCTGGCCGCCAGGCTGGCGCTAAAACACGGCATTGCCTGCAATGCCGCCGGCGGCAGCCATCATGCCAGACGCGCGCAAGGCGCCGGCTTCTGCACCTTCAACGATGTCGCCGTCGCCTCGCTGGCGCTGCTGGCCGAAGGCACCGCCGAGAACGTGTTGATCGTCGATCTCGACGTGCACCAGGGCGACGGCACGGCCGACATATTGAAGGACGAACCCCGCGCCTTCACCTTTTCCATGCATGGCGAGCGCAACTACCCGGTGCGCAAGATCGCCTCCGACCTCGACGTCGCCTTGCCGGACGGTACCCGCGACGATGCCTATCTCGAGCGGCTCGCAGCCATCCTGCCGGAGCTGACCCGGCAAAGGCGCTGGGACATCGTCTTCTACAATGCAGGCGTGGACGTCCATGCCGAGGACAGGCTCGGCCGGCTGGCGCTGACCGACGATGGCCTCAGCACTCGCGAAGACATGGTCATCGGCCATTTCCGCAGGCACGGCGTGCCGCTGTGCGGCGTCATCGGCGGCGGCTATTCGACCGACGTGCCGGCGCTGGCCGCGCGCCACGCCATCCTGTTCGAGGTTGCCTCGCGATATACCTGATCCTGGCCCCGGCTATTTCCTGTAGCTGGCGATCCGAAGCAGAATGAACACCGGCACGACGATCGCGGCGCCGAGCAGAATATAGCCCAGGAAGCGGTCGATGGCGTGGAAGCCGAGATTCCACAGATCGGCGAAGAACTGGCGGATGCCATCGAAGACATCCATCGGCGACCAGCCGAAGGCATGCATGACGAGGCCGACGAGGAAGGAGACGACGAGCAGCTTCAGGAACACCCTGAGTGGCGAGTCGCCAAGAAAGCGCGTCAGTGCGGACAAGGCCATTCTCCGGTTCGAACCGCCCCGATTCGGGCGCAGGCCCAGAAATATGCGCTCGATTGTCCGCCATCAAGCAGTACCGCCGCCGATGCAGCTTTGCCGATTGCTTGCAGCACGGGCCTCATGTTAACGAGGTGCCGACGCGGGTATGATGTAATGGTAGCCTGTCAGCTTCCCAAGCTGAACGCGCGGGTTCGATTCCCGCTACCCGCTCCAGTCTGCGCAGCCGCAAACCCTGAGAATTTTTGGCGGGACAGCGCGGTCGTGGCTCGCAAGCCAAAGCTTTCAGGGGTGGATCTGGATGCGTTTCATTCCCGCCTCCAGAAGATCGTGTCACTTTTCAGCGACGAGAGGCCGCCGTCGCAGATAGCGCCCGAGCGGCGTGGCAAATGGGTCGAGGCCTATGAGCAGTTCATGCAGCGGAAGTACCCCATGACGCTCAGCCGGGCGATCAGCAAGGCTATCAGGCGACCCAGCAAGATTTACAGACGAGCGTGATCCTGACCGCCGAGGGCTCGAGCAATTCCAGGAAAAGTGTGAGCGGTTGGGCCCGGCGACTTCGCCGTAGCCTTTCCGCTCCAGCGTCCGCACCTGGCGGCAAGCGGATGCGACAGAACCCAAACCGCTGCAACAACATGGGCCTTGCGCGCCAGCGCAAGACCCAATTTAAACGTTTATGCTGTAAAGGGCGTTGCGCCCAGCAACACCTTACAGCCAGATGCCGATCCAGTAGCGCTCGCGCCGGCAGCGGCGGCGCCAGCGGCCATGATGCCAGTAGCGGCGGCAGACATGCCTCCAGCCGCGGCGACGACCACGGCGGCGGTGACGCCAGCGCCAGTGCCCATGGCCGTGGCGGTGCGAGACCAGCTCTACTTCAGCCTGATCGTCGCCTTGGAAAACCGCCTCTTCCGGGAGCAAATCCGGCTTGTCGAGTTCGTCCAGAATTCCATTGCCGGCGGGAATTCCGGCAACGGCCTTGCTGGGTCCGGCCAGGCTCGCAAGTGCCGCCGCCCCCGCAACGCCAAGCATTCCAGTCAGAAATAGCCGACGTTCCATCAAAAAACCTCCCGAGCTGTTGAGCATCGGCGGCCCTTCCCTCACCCGCAACAGGCTCCAGCGAGCCGCCGATCGGTTTGAACGTACAAGTGGCATTCTCGTTCCATCACCCCACTTCCCGCAAGATGAAGTCGTGCAACATTTTCGCGGCGGGCGAGAGCACGCGGTTCTTGACCGTTATCAGGCTGTAGGGCCGAACCTCGATGTCGAACTCGGTCTGCACGACATCGATGGCGCCGGCGAGCCCGTCGCCGCCTTGAATGAACTTGGCGACCTGGATCGACACCGGCGCGATGGCGTCGGACTGCGCCACCATCACCAGGGTAAGCAGCAGCGAAGAAGTGTTGAGGATGCGGTCGGGCAGCGCAATGTCGCGGTTCAAGAAGTTGCTTTCCATCGCCTGGCGCAACGGCGAGCCGCCGGACTGGAACACCCAGTCATAGCCCGCCGTCTCTTCCAGCCGCACCATCTTGCCGTTCGCCAGCGGATGGCCGCGGCGCACGATGAGACAGGCCTTCTCGACGCCGATGACGCGCGATTCGAAAAGCCGCGGATTGAGGTCGTCGGGAATGCGGGCGATGATGAAATCGTGGCGGGACGCGATCAGCTCGCGGGCGAGCACGTTCGAGGTTTCGACCTGCATGGTGATCTCGATGCGCGGATAGATGCGGCGGATTTCGCGGATAGCCGGCACCGCGAGTTCGATCGCCGGCGCCGTCACCGCGCCAAGGAAGACCGAGCCGCCCTTGCCGGCCTTGAGTTCGGAAATCTCGCGATCGGCCTCCCGCATCTCGAGCAGGATCGAGCGGGCGCGGCGGGCAAGCGCCTGGCCATAAGGGGTCAGCGTCACGCCGCGCGGCAGCCGTTCGCACAACTTAACGTCGAGCACCGCCTCCATCTCGGCGATCATGCGCGAGGCGGCCGGCTGCGAGATGTTCATGACCTGGGCGGCGGCGCTCACCCGTCCGTGATCGTCAATGGCCGCGATCATGCGCATGTGGCGGAGGCTCAGCCCGCTGCGAAGCAGCGTTTCGCCGTCGCCCGGCAACTTCTCGTAACCACCTGAAATCGCATCGGATTCGCGCAATGCCGCCATGATTTTCGGGCCCCTCCGCAGGTTTCCATCAGTCCTTTTAGCTATACCACTTTCGATATAGCAACCAGCAAAGATCGCATTTGACAGTTATGTCAAAGGGACCCACCCTTCGCACGTTCCGGGGCGCAACGGTCGGCAACGAGCGAATTCGTATCGATTGAAACTGCGTCGCGGGACCGATTGGGAGGATACCGGAGATCGATAAAGCCGACAGGAGCGCGCCAGCGCACCTGCTCGACTGCGCGGCCCGCGAAGCCCCGAGGTGTCGCGTCCATCAACCAGGGAGAGTAATGTGAAGATCATCAAGACACTGGCCGCCGTCGCGGCCCTTGGCATCGCTGCCATCAGCTATTCGGCGCACGCCGCCGACAAGGGCCTGGTCGGCGTGCTGATGCCGACCAAGACCTCGCAGCGCTGGATCAACGACGGCGATGCCGTCAAGTCCCAGCTCGAGGCCCTCGGCTACACCGTCGACCTGCAATACGCGCAGGACGACATCCCGAACCAGCTCAGCCAGCTGGAAAACGAAATCACCAAGGGCCCGAAGGCGCTGATCATCGCTTCGATCGACGGCACCACCATGGCCGACGCGCTGCAGAAGGCCAATGACGCCGGCGTCGTCGTCGTCGCCTATGACCGCCTGATCAAGAAGACCAAGAATGTCGACTACTACACCACCTTCGACAATTTCGGCGTCGGCGTGATCCAGGCGAATTCCCTGGTCAAGGGCCTCAAGGAGCGCTTCCCGAACACCAAACCGTGGAACGTCGAGCTGTTCGGCGGCTCGCCGGACGACAACAACGCCTTCTTCTTCTACAACGGCGCGATTTCCGTCCTGCAGCCGCTGATCGACGACGGCTCGATCAAGATCAAGTCCGGCCAGACCGGCATGGACAAGGTCGGCACGCTGCGCTGGCTCGCCGCCACCGCCCAGGCGCGCATGGACAACCTGCTCTCCGCCAACTACTCGGACGGCAGCCGCGTCGATGGCGTCCTGTCGCCCTATGACGGCCTGTCGCGCGGCATCACCGCCTCGCTGCGCGCCGTCGGCTACGGCACCGACGCTCAGCCCTGGCCGATCGTGACCGGCCAGGACGCCGAGACCGCCTCGGTCAAGCTGATCATCTCGGGCGAGCAGTATTCGACGGTGTTCAAGGATACCCGCGAACTGGCCAAGGCCACCGTGCAGCTGGTCGACAAGGTGCTCTCCGGCGGCAAGCCGGACGGCCTCGACGAAAAGACCTACAACAACGACGTCAAGGTCGTTCCCTCGATCCTGCTGACGCCGCATGAGGTCGACAAGTCGAACTACCAGGCGCAGGTGGTCGATTCCGGCTACATCAAGGCCGACGAGCTGAAGTAATCCAGCCTCAAAGGAGGGGTCCTGCGCGACGCAGGGCCCCTTTTCGTTCACAAGCGACCCCGGTATTGTTTTTGCCGGCTTCTGCAGCGATGCGCCGTCGCGGCGCGAACCAGACTGCAGTATGTTGATTTCGCGCATGACGCTTCCGGGAACCGGAAGGCCTGCGCCAGGGAGCGGAATTCCTGATGACCTCGACGATTTTGGAGATGCGCGACATCACCAAGACGTTCCCCGGCGTGAAGGCGCTGTCGAACGTCAACCTCAGCGTCGAGGAAGGTGAGATCCACGCCATCGTTGGCGAGAACGGCGCCGGCAAGTCGACGCTGATGAAGGTGCTGTCGGGCGTCTACCCGTCCGGCACCTATGAAGGCCAGATCGTTTTTCGCGGCCAGGAATGCCATTTCAAGGGCATCCACGACAGCGAGCATATCGGCATCGTCATCATCCACCAGGAGCTTGCCTTGGTGCCGATGCTGTCGATCGCGGAAAACATCTTCCTCGGCAACGAGCACGCCACCTATGGCGTCATCGACTGGAACGCCAACGAGAAGCGCACCAAGGGGCTGCTCGACAAGGTCGGCCTGAAGGAAGATCCCAAGACGCTGATCACCAATATCGGCGTCGGCAAGCAGCAGCTGGTCGAGATCGCCAAGGCGCTCAGCAAGGAAGTGAAGCTGCTGATCCTCGACGAGCCGACCGCTTCGCTCAGCGAAAAGGACAGCCAGGCGCTGCTCGACCTCCTGCTCGAGTTCAAGCGCCAGGGCATGACCTCGATCCTGATCTCGCACAAGCTCAACGAGGTGAACCGGGTCGCCGACAAGGTGACGGTGATCCGCGACGGGCGCACCATCGAGACCTTGCCGCGGAAAGACATTAGCGAAGACCGCATCATCACCTCGATGGTCGGCCGCTCGCTCGACGACCGCTATCCGCCGCGCGAGCCGAAGATCGGTGACGTGGTCTTCGAGGTCAAGGACTGGTCGGTCTACCACCCGATCCACGCCGAGCGGCAGGTGATCAAGAACGTGAACCTCAATGTGCGCAAGGGCGAGGTGGTCGGCATCGCCGGGCTGATGGGCGCCGGCCGCACCGAATTCGCGATGAGCCTGTTCGGCCGCACCTACGGCCGGCACATCACCGGCGAGGTTCTGCACCGTGGCAAGCCCGTCGATCTTTCGACGGTGAGCAAGGCGGTGGAAAATGGCGTCGCCTACGTCACCGAGGACCGCAAGACCTACGGCCTCAACCTCATCGACCATATCAAGCACAATGTGACACTTGCCAACCTGGGCGGCGTTTCGAGCCGCGGCGTCATCGACGACATGCGCGAAATGAGCGTGGCGAACGACTACCGCAAGAAGACCAACATCCGCGCCTCCAGCGTCTATCAGCTGACCGGCAATCTCTCGGGCGGCAACCAGCAGAAGGTGGTGTTGTCGAAATGGCTGTTCGCCGACCCGGAGCTGCTGATCCTCGACGAGCCGACGCGCGGCATCGACGTCGGCGCCAAATACGAAATCTACACGATCATCGCCCGCCTCGCCGCCGAGGGCAAAGCGATCATCGTCATCTCGTCGGAAATGCCTGAACTGCTCGGCATCACCGACCGCATCTATGTCATGAACGAAGGGCGTATCGTCGGCGAAATGGCGGCAAGCGACGCCAGCCAGGAGAAAATCATGCGCGCCATCGTTCGCGGAGAAGGAAAAAAAGCATCATGAGCACAGAAAGCGCTCCCGCGCCGCAGAGCGGCACAGCCGAAGACGTGAAGCAAGGTCCGCGCATCGCCGTCTCGGCGCTGACGACGAACCTGCGCGAATACGGCCTGATCATCGCGCTGATCGTCATCATGCTGTTCTTCCAGTACACGACGTCGGGAACGCTGTTCAAACCGGTGAACCTCTCGAACCTGGTGCAGCAGAACTCGTTCATCATCGTGATGGCGCTCGGCATGCTGCTGGTGATCGTCGCCGGCTATATCGACCTCAGCGTGGGATCGGTCGCGGGCTTCATCGGCGCGTTGGCGGCGATGATGATGGTGATCTGGCCGCTCGGGATATTCTCGAATCCGCTGGTCGTCTCGATCGTCTGCCTCATCGTCGGCGCGCTGATCGGCGCGGCGCAAGGCTACTGGATCGCCTATCACCGGATACCGAGCTTCATCGTGACGCTGGCGGGCATGCTGATCTTCCGCGGCATCTGCCAGGCGCTGCTTGGCGGTGGTTCCTCGGTCGGCCCGCTGCCGGACAGCTTCAAGGCGCTGAGCTCCGGCTTCATCCCGGACGTCATCGGGCCGCTGACGCTGATCCCGCCGACGGTGAATGCCGCCGGTAAGACCATCGTCGGCAGCGGACTGACGCTGCACATGACGACGATCGTGCTCGGCCTGATCGCGGTGCTCGCCTATGCATATTTCGGCTTCAGGACACGGCGCAAGCGCGAGCAGCATGGCTATGAGGCCGAGCCCTTCCCGATGTTCGTCGTCAAGACGCTGGTGGGCAGCGCGCTGGCGCTGTTCCTGGTCTTCCAGTTCGCGAGCTACAGGGGCCTGCCGGTGGTGCTTCTGGTGATGGGCGTGCTGATCTCGCTGTTCGTCTTCGTCACCAAGCGCATGACCATCGGCCGGCGCATCTATGCGATGGGCGGCAACGCCAAGGCCGCGCAGCTTTCGGGCATCAACACCGAAAGGCTGACGCTGCTCGTCTTCATCAACATGGGCGTGCTTTCGGCACTCGGCGGCCTGATCATCGCGGCGCGCCTCGGGCAGGCCGTGCCGGCTGCAGGCCTCGGCAGCGAGCTCGACGTCATCGCGGCCGTCTTCATCGGCGGCGCCTCGGCAATGGGCGGCGTCGGACAGGTGATCGGCGCCGTGGTCGGCGGCTTCATCATGGGCGTGATGAACAACGGCATGTCGATCATGGGCGTCAATGTCGACTGGCAGCAGGTGGTCAAGGGCCTGGTGCTGCTCGGCGCCGTCATCTTCGACGTCTACAACAAGAACAAGGCCTGAAAGCCGCAAGCGAGCATTTCAGGAGGCATACGGGTTCTAGATCGCGACGCTGCCGGCAACCCGTCGGCGCCAAGAAGTCCCAGGCAGGGACCAAGCTCGCGAGCGCAATCCGGACGAAGCGTTTCAACCGTGGCGCGGATTGCTTCGCGCCGCGCCGGTAAGGGCTTGCCCGCGGGCAGCCAGGCAAGATGAGAGAGGATTCAAACATGCTGATCTCCCAGATCCTCGACGACGCCGAGACGATCCGCGTCGTCGCTCGCAATGGCGGCGGCAAGACCAGGGTCATCAACGGCGCGCGCAGTGTCTATTCCCTGGCGATGGAGGCCGCGCGGACAGGCACAGGCCTCGAGGCATTGATCGAGCGCAAGGGCTATGGCGAGGCGGTCGATCTCGATGCCGCCTACAAGAGGGGCAGGCTGGTATCGCCGATCAACCATCCCGATCCCGCGCATCTGCATCTCACCGGCACCGGCCTCACGCATCTAGGCTCCGCGGCGACGCGCGATTCCATGCACAAGAAGCTCAACGATGGCGAGGAGCAGCTCACCGATTCCATGAAGATGTTCCGCATGGGGCTCGAAGGCGGCAAGCCCGCCAAGGGCCAGGTCGGGGTGCAGCCGGAATGGTTCTACAAAGGCAACGGCACGATGGCGGTTGCGCCGGGCGCGCCTTTGATGTCGCCCGCCTTCGCGCAGGACGGCGGCGAGGAGCCGGAGATCGCCGGCATCTATGTCATCGGTGATGACGGCGCGCCGTTCCGCGTCGGCTTCACACTGTCGAACGAGTTTTCCGATCACGTCACCGAGCGGGTGAACTATCTGTTCCTCGCTCATTCCAAGCTGCGCAATGCCTCCTTCGGTCCCGAAATCCTGATCGGCCACCTGCCGGCCGATATCCGCGGCGCATCGCGCATCTGGCGCGACGGCAAGCTTTTGTGGGAGAAGCCGTTTCTCTCGGGCGAAGCGAACATGTCGCACACCATCGCCAATCTCGAACACCACCATTTCAAGTATTCGGCCTTCCGCCAGCCAGGCGACGTGCATGTGCATATGTTCGGCACCGCGACCTTGTCCTTCGCCGACGGCATCAGGACCGAGGAAGGCGATACTTTCGAGATCGAGGCGCAGGATTTCGGCCTGCCGCTGCGCAATCCGCTGGAGATCGAAAAGCCGGTGAAGGTGGCGGTGAAGGCGCTGTAGTAGCGTCAAGGACCGGGAGACGACATGGACCGGAAGCGGATCGGCACTTTGTTGATGGGCTTGGCGCTTGCCGTCGCCTGCATGTCCTCCACGGCTTACAGCGCCGCCAAATGCAGCCCGGTCTCCTACCGTCAAGCCCGATCGGCGATGACGAACCGGCTTCTCGCCGCCGGTTACTCGAAACCGCAAGTGGGCTTCCTGATGCGCAACACGGATCGCATGACGTCCGCGCTGCGCGCCGACAAGTTGAACGACAAGGCCAAGGCCTGCGGCATCGACTCCGCGCGAGCCTATGTCCTCGGATGCCTCGACAAACAGTTGTTTCCGTTGGGCGCGGGTTCAAGCTCCCCGCTTGATGAGACGAAACAAACCAAAGGATTTTGGGGCAGAAAGCGCCTGACCGTGCGCGAGCTGTTGTTCATCAGTGAGTTCCACGGCTGCCTTGGCGCTGCGAAGGAATATCTGTTTCGCAGGTAGAGCGTTTCATCGTTTCACGGGAACGGCTAACCGCTCTATCTCTTTGTTTTGACGCAATTCCGGACGGAAAACCGCTCACACTTTTCCTGGAATTGCTCTGGTGCCAGCGAGCTGAGCAGTCGCGGTCAACGCGCGGCGCGAAAATGCTTTGAGAGCTTCAGACCCTGCGCCTGGTAGTTCGAGCCGAGATCGGTGCCGTACAGCGCCTGGGGGCGCTTCAGCATGTGCTCGTAGACGAGGCGGCCGACGATCTGGCCGTGGTCGAGGATGAACGGCACCTCGTGGCTGCGCACTTCGAGCACCGCGCGGCTGCCGGTGCCGCCGGCGGCGGAGTGACCGAAACCCGGATCGAAGAAGCCGGCATAGTGGACGCGGAATTCGCCGACCAGCGGATCGAAGGGCGTCATCTCGGCGGCGTAGAGCGGCGGCACGTGCACCGCCTCCCGGCTGACCAGGATGTAGAATTCATCGGGATCGAGCACCAGCTCGCCGGCGCCGCTCTTGTAGATCGGCTCCCAGAAATCGACGACATCCTGCGCGGCGCGCTTGTCGACGTCGACAAGACCGGTGTGGTGCTTGCCGCGATAACCGACGAGGCCGTCCTTGTCGCCATCGAGATCGATGGAGAGGGCGATGCCGCCGCCGGAAATGTTGGGCGGCTCGGTGGCGACCAGCATCTCGGCGCGGTGAAGGTCGCGCAGTTCGCTCTCAGACAGCACCGCATTGCCGGTGCGGAAACGGATCTGCGACAGCCGCGAGCCGGCGCGCACGACGATCGGGAAGGTGCGCGGGCTGACTTCGAGATAAAGCGGCCCATGATAGCCGGCGGCGATCTTGTCGAACTCGTGGCCGCGGTCGGTCATGACGCGTGTGAAAATGTCCAGCCGGCCGGTCGAGCTCTTCGGATTGGCCGAAGCGGACACGTTTGAGGGCAGCGCCAGACTTTCGAGCAACGGCACGATGTAGACGCAGCCGGTTTCCAACACCGCGCCCCCGGCCAGGTCGATCTCGTGCAGCTTCAGCCGCTCGAGCTTGTCGGCGACCAGATGATCGGGTCCGGGCAGGAAGGAGGCGCGCACCCGGAAGGCTTTGTCGCCGAGCCGCAGGTCAAGGCTGGCCGGCTGGACCTGGTCGGCGTCGAGCGCGCGCGGCGACTTCAGCGCACCGGACTGGAACAGCGCGGAAATATCCTGGTCGGGGAGAATGCCTGTCTGCCGCAAAGGCGGGCTCCGTTCGCAAGGCCGGGCGAGGACCTAAGCAAGCCTCTTGCCACCCGGCTGGTACAAACCTCTTAATGAAGCCGGCAATTGACGCAAGCGCGGCGCTCATTTAAAGGGTCGTTATCCCGTGGTGATTTGGCCGGTCGGCTTGCAGCCACGTTAAACAAGTCGCTAAAGGACCGTCGAGCCGCAAGGCTATATGGACCGGTTGCGACTTCGCGGCCGGTTTTTTTGTGTCTGGAAGCAGGGCTATGAACACCAAGAAGCGTAACTGGAAACCTCAGACGGCACTCGTGCATGGCGGAACGCTGCGTTCCGGCTTCGGCGAGACCGCCGAGGCGATGTATCTCACCCAGGGCTATGTCTATGAGACGGCGCAGGCCGCCGAGGCCCGCTTCAAGGGCGAGGAGCCGGGCTTCATCTATTCGCGCTACGCCAATCCGACCGTCGACATGTTCGAAAAGCGCATGTGCGCGCTGGAAGGCGCCGAGGATGCCCGCGCCACGGCCTCCGGCATGGCGGCCGTCTCCGCAGCATTGCTCTGCAGCGTCAAGGCGGGCGACCATATCGTCGCGGCGCGTGCGCTGTTCGGCTCCTGCCGCTGGGTGGTCGAGACGCTGGCGCCGCGCTACGGCATCGAGGCGACGTTGGTCGACGGCACCGACATCGGCAATTGGGAGAAGGCGGTCAGGCCGAACACCAAGCTGTTCTTCCTGGAGAGCCCGACCAACCCGACGCTGGAGGTGGTCGACATCGCCGCGGTTGCCGCTTTGGCCAATTCCATCGGCGCCAGGCTGATCGTCGACAATGTCTTCGCCACGCCGTTGCAGCAGAAGCCGCTGCAGCTCGGCGCGCATATCGTGGTCTATTCGGCTACCAAGCATATCGACGGCCAGGGCCGCTGCCTCGGCGGCGTCATCCTGTCCGACAAGAAGTGGATCGACGAGAACCTGCACGATTATTTCCGTCACACCGGCCCGAGCCTGTCGCCCTTCAACGCCTGGACGCTGCTGAAAGGCCTGGAGACGCTGCCGCTACGCGTGCGCCAGCAGACCGAGAGCGCCGGCAAGATCGCGGACTTCCTGGCCGGACGGCCGGAGATCGCGCGCGTCATCTATCCGGGCCGCGCCGACCATCCGCAGGCCGATGTCGTCAAGAAGCAGATGTCGGGCGGCTCGACGCTGATCTGCCTCGACGTCAAGGGCGGCAAGCAGGCGGCCTTCGCCTTGCAGAACGCGCTCGACATCGTGCTGATCTCCAACAATCTCGGCGACGCCAAGAGCCTGATCACCCATCCGGCGACGACGACGCACAAGAACCTGAGCGACGAAGCGCGCGCCGAACTCGGCATCGGGCCGGGCACCCTCCGGCTCTCCGTCGGCCTGGAGGACACCGACGATCTGCTGGAAGACATCGAGCAGGCGCTGAAGGCGGCGAGATAAGACCCTGGCGCGGCGCAGGCCGCACCAGCGCTTCAGGCGACTTCTTCCAGCTCGGTCATCGCCTTGGCGCGGATGGTCATCGCATTGCCGCGCCAGTCGACGGCGCCGCCGAACCAGGCGCGCGCCCAGATGGCCGGCAGCATTACGTCGCGCACGATCATCGCGGTGGCGCTGCGCGGCGACAGGTACCAGCCTTTGGCCCAAGCCAACAGGCATTCCGGCAGATAGGCGATCGCGAGCACGCACAAGGCCGTGCTGGGCAAGCTGACACCGGCACCTGCCGCGGCGATCAGCGCCAGCAGCAGCGGCACGGCGGCGCCCGTCAGGATCTCGGGTGCGAAGAACAGCGGGAATGTGACCCGGCGCAGCCTCGCCCAGCGCGCCTGCCGTGCCCAGATCTCGGCGAACATGCGCTGGCCGAGCGGCTGCTCGAAGGGCGAAGCGACGAGATTGACACGCAGTCCGAGGCTGTTGACCAGCTTGGTAGCTGCCGCGTCCTCGGCGCTCTCGGCGCCAAGCGCTTCAATACCGCCATTGGCGTCCAGCATCGGCTTGTTCCACAGCATGCTCTTGCCCTGGGCAAAGCCGAGGCCAAGCGCCTCCCCGGTATACTGCCAGCGCGCCTGCAACGAGTTGAGGAAGGCGCATTCGACCTCGGCCCAAAAACCGTCCGGCCGCGAGCCGATCGGCGTCGAGCAGACGAGGCCTGTATCCAGGCGCCATGCCGCCATCAACTGCTGGATGTAGTCTCTCGGCATCAGCACGTTGGAGTCGGCAAGGATGACCCAATCGTGCCGCGCCGCCTGCCAGCCCTTGACGCAGTTGTTGAGCTTGGGATTGGCGCTGACGCGGTCCTCGCCGATCAGAAGCCGCGCCGAAACCTTCGGATGGCGCGCGATCGCCGCGTCGATCAGCTTGACCACCGGATCGTCGGCATGCGCGATGCAGAAGATCAGCTCATAGCGCGGCCAGTCGAGCGAGAAGGCGCGCTGCAAGGTTTCTTGCGTGAACGGCTCGACGCCGCGCGAAGGCACGATGATCGTGACCGGCGGCTGCGCACCGGCGGGTGGCGTAGTGACACGCCGCCGTTTCAGCCGCGACGCGGCGAGCATGATGCTGGCGAGATTGGAAAGGAGAAGGGCTGCCGAGGCAAGCGCCGCTGCGATAGTCAGTTCCATCGAGATCTGGTCACTCCAGAAAGGCCGCATGCGGCCGTTTCATCAGTCGACAGAGCGCCCCCGAGTCGCCCGGCATGGTTTGCGCACACCATCATTGTCATGTGTCACTTAAATGACATTGTTTTTCGGCACCTGCGCTTAAAGGCTGGCAAGATGGTCGGCGCTTCGCCTACTTAGAGTGGAGCGTGGCAAGTGTTCCGCGGTGGCAACCGGAGTGGCCCATGTATCGCGCCGTGACGCGCAACATCGAAGTGCTGGTCAGGCCCTTCTATCTGGAGGACCGCTCCGATCCGTCCGAAAACCGCTATGTCTGGGGTTATCAGGTGACGATCGACAACCGCTCCGACGAATTCGTGCAGCTTTTGTCGCGCTACTGGCACATCACCGACGGCAGGGGCCGTGTCGAGGAGGTACGCGGCGCCGGCGTCGTCGGCGACCAGCCGGAACTCAACCCCGGCGACAGCTATCAATACACCTCGGGCTGCCCGCTCTCGACGCCGTCTGGCATCATGGTCGGGCACTACACGATGCGCAATAAACGCGGCGAGACGTTCGATATCGCCATTCCCGCCTTCTCGCTCGACATGCCGGGGACCAGGCGCACGGTGAATTAGCGAGAGGCGCGCCAACCGCCAAAGTTGGCGTCGCCTCTCATCCGCCCTTCGGGCACCTTCTCCCGCGGAATGCGGAGAAGGAAGGCGTTATTCCGCCGCGAACTCGGCCGGGTCGAAGTCGTACTGCGTCGAGCAGAACTCGCAGGCGACATGGATGCCGCCATCCTCGGTCGAGTCCTTGATCTCCTCAGCCGAAAAGCCTTCGAGGATGCCGCGGATCTTGTCGCGCGAGCAGGAGCACTGGTCGGCGACAGGCACGTCACGGAAAACGCGCACGCCATGTTCGTGGAACAGCCTGTAGAGCAGCCGCTCGGCGCCGATCGTCGGGTCGATCAGTTCGGTCGGCTCGATCGTGCCGAGCAGCGCCAGCAATTCCTGCCAGGAATTGTCGGCCGGATGGTCCGTCACCTCGCGATCATCGCCGTCGCCGCCCGAAATGTCCGGGACGCGCATGCGCTCCGGCGACTGCGGCAGGAACTGCGCCAGGATGCCGCCGGCGCGCCACTGCTCGCGCGCGCCGCCCGGGCCAGGCGTGACCAGCTTGGCGACCGACATCTTGACCTCGGTCGGGATCTGCTCCGACTGCCGGAAATAGGTGCGCGCGGCATCTTCCAGCGAAGTGCCGTCTAGTTGGACGATGCCCTGGTAGCGCTGCGTATGCGCACCCTGGTCGATGGTCAAAGCCAGCACGCCATTGCCGAGCAGCGTCTGATGCGAGGTCTCGCCGGCGGCGATCAGCGCCTGCAGCCGGTCGGCGTCGAAGCGCGCATAGGCGCGCAGCGCATGCGGCGTGCTGAAATCAGCCACCAGCATGTCGACCGGCCCGTCGGTGCGGGTCTGCAAGATGAACTTGCCCTCGAATTTGAGCGAAGTGCCAAGCAGCACGGTGAGCACGCAGGCTTCCGCCAAAAGGCGGGCGACCGGCTCGGGATAATCGTGGCGGCTCAAAATAGCGTCGAGCATCGGCCCGAGTTGCACGGTGCGGCCGCGCACGTCGAGCGGCGCCACCTCGTAGGGCACGACGTGGTCGTCGCCGGCGAAGCCGAATTCACCGAGTTGGGGTTTATGCTCAGCCAAGATCTGGGTTTCCAACATGACAATACTCCGGGGCGCAGCCATGCAACCCGATGAGCCGCATGCGTCGAAGCGCGTTCAATTTACGTGATGGCCCGCAAATAGGCATCACATATCCCCGGATCAAGTCGACATATCCCCGTGCTAGTCGCGTCGGATCAAGCGCCCAGGCACCAGGCCAGCACCGCCTTCTGGGCGTGCAGCCGGTTCTCGGCTTCGTCGAAGACCACCGAATGCGGCCCATCGATCACCTCATCGGTGACCTCCTCGCCACGATGCGCCGGCAGGCAGTGCATGAAAAGCGCGTCCGACTTGGCCTTGGCCATCAGCGCGGCATTGACCTGATAGGGCAGGAAGACGTTGTGGCCGCGGGCGCGATGCTCCTGGCCCATCGAGACCCAGCTGTCGGTGACGACGCAATCGGCCTGGTCGACGGCTTCCTCGGCCGAACGGGAAAAGCGAACCTTGCCGCCATTGGCCTTCGACCAGTCGACATATTTCTCGAAAGGCTCGCTGCCTTCCGGCACCGCGACATTCAGGTTGAAACGGAACCGCGCCGAGGCTTCCAGAAGCGAGTGCAGCACATTGTTGCCGTCGCCGGTCCAGGCAAAGGTCTTGCCCGCCACCGGACCGCGATGCTCCTCATAGGTCATGATGTCCGCCATGAGCTGGCACGGATGCGTGTCGTCGGTCAGCCCGTTGATGACGGGAACGGTGGCATTCTCGGTGAGTTCCAGCAGCCGGTCATGCGAGGTGGTGCGGATCATGATGGCGTCGACATAGCGCGACAGAACCTTTGCCGTGTCGGCGATGGTCTCCGAGCGGCCGAGCTGCATCTCGGTGCCGGTCAGCATGATGGTCTCGCCGCCGAGCTGGCGCATGCCCACGTCGAAGGATACGCGGGTGCGCGTCGACGGCTTGTCGAAGATCATGGCCAACACCTTGCCATCGAGAGGCTTCGAACGCTCGCCTGCCTTGAGCCTGGTCTTTCGCGCCACCGCGTCGTCCAGCATGACGCGCAGGTCGCCGGCGGAAACGGCGGATAGATCGGTGAAGTGGCGAACACTCATCGGCAGGTTCCAGAAATTATTTCGCGGCTTCGGCCGCAATCGCGTCGGTCAGGCCCTTGGCGCCACCACGGATGCGCTTCAGCGCCTCGCCGATCTCCTCGTCGGTGACGGTGAGCGGCGGCAAGAGACGAATGACGTTGTCGCCCGCCGGGACGGCAAGCAAATGCTGGTCGCGCAGCGCCATGTTCACCTTGGTGTTGGGCATTGCGCATTTGAGCCCGAGCATAAGACCGGTTCCCCTGATGTCTTCGATGACATCGGGAAATTCGTCCGCGACCGCCGCCAGACCTTGTTTCAGGAGTAGCGCCTTGCGCTGCACATCCTCGAGGAAACCGTCTTCCAGCACCACGTCGAGCACCGCGTTGCCGACGGCCATCGCCAGCGGATTGCCGCCGAAGGTGGTGCCGTGCACGCCGGCGGTCATGCCAGTTGCAGCTTCATCGGTGGCAAGGCAGGCGCCCATCGGGAAGCCGCCGCCGATGCCCTTGGCGATCGCCATGATGTCGGGCGTGACGCCCGTCCATTCATGCGCGAACAGCTTGCCGGTGCGGCCGATGCCGCACTGGACCTCGTCGAAGATCAACAGCAGGCCGCGCTGGTCGCAAAGCTGGCGCAGGCGCTTCAGCGATTGCGTCGGCACCGGACGGATGCCGCCCTCGCCCTGCACCGGTTCGATCAGGATCGCGGCGGTCTCCGGCGTGATCGCCTTCTCGGCGGCATCGATGTCGTCGAAAGCGACCTGATCGAAGCCCTCTACCTTCGGCCCGAAGCCTTCGAGATATTTGTACTGGCCGCCGGCGGCGATCGTCGCCAGCGTACGGCCGTGGAAGGCACCCTCGAAGGTGATGATGCGGAAGCGCTCGGGATGGCCTTTGACGAAGTGATAGCGCCTGGCCGTCTTGATGGCGCATTCCAGCGCCTCGGCGCCCGAATTGGTGAAGAACACCTTGTCGGCGAAGGTGGCGTCGACCAGCCGATCGCCCAGCTTACGCTGCTCCGGGATCTCATAGAGATTGGAGACGTGCCAGAGCTTGGCGGCCTGCTCGGTGAGCGCCGCGACCAGGTGCGGATGGCTGTGGCCCAGCGAATTCACCGCGATGCCGCCGGCGAAGTCGAGATATCGCTCGCCCTTGTCGGTGACCAGCCAGGTCCCCTCCCCGCGGTCGAAAGCCAAGGGTGCGCGAGCAAAGGTCTCGTAAAGCGCCGAACCGCTCATTATATGCGTCTCCGGTACCGGAAATCAAAAAAGCCGCCAATGCGGCGGCCTTTGCGGCTTATCATGTTTTTCGGCCATGAAGTCAACGAAAACGTCACGCAGAAGCGCGTGGCACCCCCTGGCGCCACGCCGGCTCATCAGTGGTCAGGCAAGTTGGGGAAAACCGTAAAAACCGAATCGGTGTTGCCTTTGGGACTCTTGTCACCGAGTCAGCGCATAAGGTAATTGTAGTCGAGAAATAACTATATTTCGTGCGGCGGACCTAAATCACCCGGTACATGTGGTGTCGTTTGCCCGGCGAGAGCCGGCTCGGGGAAGGATTCTGGTTGCCGCACGCTTAAGCAGGAGCGCGGTCTCATGAACTGGACTGACGAGCGGGTCGAACTTCTCAGGAAATTGTGGTCGGAGGGTCTGAGCGCCAGCCAGATTGCCGCACAGCTTGGCGGGGTGAGCCGCAACGCCGTCATCGGCAAGGTGCACCGCCTGAAGCTGTCGGGCCGCGGCCGCGCGACGGCTGCCCCGGCGCGCCAGAAGAAGGTGGTGCAAGGCGCCTCGATGCAGAAATCGGTGACCCGCGCCGCAAATGCGACGCGCCATGTGACGGCGACCATCGGCGCCACCGCACTGCAGGTGCAGTTCGACGCCGAGCCGGTCGCGCGCCACTATATCCGCCCGGTCGAGAACGTGGTCGTGCCGATCTCGCGCAACCTGCAGCTCGTCGAGCTCACCGAACGCACTTGCAAATGGCCGAACGGCGACCCGCTCTCGGAAGATTTCAGCTTCTGCGGCAACGACGCCGCCGAGACGGGACCGTATTGCAAATACCACTCCCGCGTGGCGTTCCAGCCGGCGGCGGAGCGGCGGCGGGCAAGATAGGGATTAGGCAGTAGGCAATAGGGCTTTGAGCTGCGCTTCTTTTGCCTATTGCCTTCTTCACAGCCACCCATTCTTCTTGAACCGCCAGTACAGGAACGCGCAGATCAGCGCGATCGCCGCGAGCACGGTCGGATAACCGTATTCCATCTTCAGTTCCGGCATGTCGGAAAAGTTCATGCCGTAGATGCCGGCGAAGGCCGTAGGCACCGCCAGGATGGCGGCCCATGAGGCGAGCTTCTTGGAGATCGCGGTTTCCTGGCTCTGGCCGACCAGCAAGCTGGCTTCAAAGGCGAAGGCCAGAACCTCGCGCAGGCTGTCGATCTTTTCCTGCACGGTGCGGATGTGATCGGTCACGTCGCGAAACAGCGGATGCATGGCGGCATGAATCTGCGGCAGTTCGGCGCTGGTCAGCCGGCGGCACACCTCGACCAGCGGCAGCGCTGCATTGCGCAGCCGCAAAAGGTCGCGGCGCAGCATGTAGAGCCGCTCGATATCCGAGCCGGTCATCGGCTTCAAGAGCACCTTGTCCTCGATCGCCTCGACCTCGTCCTCGATCTGTTCCAGCACCGGCATGTAATTGTCGACGATGAAATCGAGGATGGCGTAGAGGACGAAATCCTCGCCCTTGGCCAGCGAGTGCGGGCAGCTTTCCCAGTGCTGGCGCACGGCGGCGTAGGAGGTCGACGGGCCATGCCGGACACTGACGATGTAACCGGTGCCGACGAAGAGGTGCGTCTCGCCGAAAGTGACGCGGCCGTCGATCAATTGCGCGGTGCGGGCGACGATGAACAGGGCATCGCCATACTGCTCGATCTTCGGGCGTGCATGCGGATGCTCGGCATCCTCGATCGCCAGGTCGTGCAAGTGGAACTGCGCCTGCACCCTGAGCAGAAGGTTGCGATCGGGCTCGAGCAAGCCGATCCAAACGACATGGCCGGGTTTTGCCGCCCATTCGCCGGCCTGTTCGATCGCGATATCGGCGACGCGCTTGCCGCCCGAGTAGACGCTCGAGGCGATGATGCCCGATGTCGGCTGCGGAGCTGGAGTCAGGTTTCGAACTTGTTCCATCGCAAACCTCCCGAGACTGCGACTGACAAATCGCTGTGCCGGGAGGAGCTTAGCCTAAATTAGAAGGTCGTTCGAGAGGCGCCTGTTCACTTAGCCGGGACCATGCCGGGAAGCACGATCTGGTCGGTCTTGTCGCCTTTCGGGCGGTCGGGGGGCATCTGATCGCCGGTGACGATATAGTAGATGGTCTCGGCGATGTTGGTCGCGTGATCACCGATGCGCTCGATGTTCTTGGCGCAGAACAGAAGATGCGTGCAGGGCGTGATGTTGCGCGGATCTTCCATCATGTAGGTCAAAAGCTCGCGGAACAGCGAGGTGTACATGGCATCGATCTGGTCGTCGCGGTCGCGCACGAAGCCGATCCTCTCGACCGAGCGAGAGGCATAGACGTCCAGCACTTCCTTGAGTTGCGTCAGCGCCAGATTGGCAAGGGCCTCCAGGCCGCGGAACAGGCTGTTCGGCTGACGGCCGTCGACCGAGGCCACGCGCTTGGCGACGTTCTTGCCGAGGTCGCCGACCCTCTCGATATCGGCCGAGATGCGGATGGCGCCGACGATCTCGCGGAGATCCGTCGCCATCGGCTGGCGCCTGGCGATGATGATGATGGCCTTGTCGTCGATCTCGCGCTGTCCTTCATCGAGGACCAGATCGTCCTGGATGACCTTCTGCGCCAAGCCATGGTCGATATTGACCAGGGCCGCGACCGCCTGTTCGACCATGCGCTCGGCATGGCCGCCCATCGCGGCGATGCGCTTGGACAGGAATTTCAGTTCTTCATCATAGGCACTGGCGATATGGACGGACTGCATGGACATGCCTTCCCGGTTTTGTACCGGCTGGTGCGCTCCCTCAATCTGTCGCTGATACGCGAACCGCATGACAGAAAGAAGAAAATCCCGGTTGGCAACCGGTACACGATCAGCGAGCCGGCAAATGAACCGTGAACGCCGCGCCCTTGCCGACTTCCGACTTGATCGACAATCTTGCGTTATGCCGGCTCAATATATGCTTGACGATCGAAAGGCCAAGCCCGGTGCCCTTCTGGGTGCGGCTGTTTTCGACATCGACGCGGTAAAAGCGCTCGGTTATGCGCGGGATATGCTCTTCGGCGATGCCCGGACCGTAGTCCCTGATGGTGACGTCGAAGCCCGGCTGCTGGGCGTCATCGGCGCCCGCAATCGATACGGTGACGTGTCCGCCTGACTGGCCGTATTTGCAGGCATTCTCCAGGAGATTCTCGAAAACCTGGAACAGTTCGTCGCGGTCGCCGGGAACGACAACCCGCCCATCGGCGAACTCCCGCCCGATGACGACGCCGTTCTCGGCGGCCAGCGGTCCGAGCGAATCGATGACGCTGTCGATCGTCTGGCGAAGATCGACCTCGGTGCCCGGCTTCAGATAGGGTTTCATCTCCAGCCGCGACAGCGAGAGCAGATCGTCGATCAGGCGGGCCATGCGGCCGGTCTGGTTCTGCATGATCTGCAGGAACTGGTCGCGCGCCGCCGGATCGTTGCGGGCCGGGCCGCGCAGCGTCTCGATGAAACCTGCGATCGAGGCCAGCGGCGTGCGCAGCTCATGACTGGCATTGGCGATGAAGTCGGCCCGCATGCGATCGATCCGGCGCGTCTCGCTCTGATCCTTGAACACCAGCACATAGAGGCCGGTGGCATGGCCGACCGTGGACGCGCTGACCCGGTATGTGCGCTCCACCGGGAGCTTTTCGGTGTAGTCGACCGCATCGGCGGCGACATCGCCCGACAGGATGCCGTCCAGCAGCGCCTGCATTTCCGGGGCGCGAAACTTCAATGCCAGCGACATGCCAGGCGCCAGGCCGCCGAAGGCAGCGAAGGCCGCGGCGTTGGCGTGAACCATCGCGGCCGAATGATCGAAGATGATCAGCGGATCGGCTACCGCCGCCGCCAGATATTCGCCGGAGAGACGTTGCAGCCCGCCGGCCTCGATCGCGGCAGCCGCATCGGCCGACTGACGCTCGGCATCGGCGGGTAGCATCGCCGCGGCCGCCAACAGAGCCAGGGCCAGCAGCGGCAGATAGACGGAAGCGCCGGCGAAAGAGTAGACCGCGAAGACGTCGACAACGCAGGCGGCAAGCAGCCAGCGGTTGCGCCAAAACCGCGCCGCCAGGGTTTGCCCCCTGCTCTCTTGCCCCGTGCCGGTCTCTGCCATAAGGCCCACGCCACCCCGCATCCCGTCGACCGGTCAGCGGCTCGCTGGACTGGCCTGGCGCATCGGCCTCTTGAAAATCAGGATCGATTTTCGCGAAGGTTCATGCGCAAAATCAAAATGCTACGACGTGCCTGCGTCCGGATGGGCGCTACGCCGCCAAGGCTCCATAGCATGAGTCCGCAAACTGAAAAGGTTCGTCTGGATGAAAAAAGCCAAGGAAACGGCTGAAGCGGTGCCGGCCACGGGACCGATCAAGATCAGGATCGGCGGCAAGGAACGCGCATTCGACATCGACAATCCGGTGCTGCCGGACTGGATCGAGGACAACAAGCTCAGCGCCGGCGGCTATCCTTACGACAAGAAGATGAATGGCGAGGAATACGAGCAGGAGCTCGAGCGGCTGCAGATCGAACTCGTCAAGGCGCTGACGTGGCTGCAGGCGACCGGCAAGCGGGTGATGGCGCTGTTCGAGGGCCGTGACGCGGCCGGCAAGGGCGGCACCATCTTCGTGTTGCGACAGTACATGAACCCGCGCACGGCGCGCAACGTAGCGCTGACCAAGCCGACGCCGACCGAGGCCGGGCAATGGTATTACCAGCGCTATGTCGACCATTTCCCGACTTCTGGCGAATTCGTCACCTTCGACCGCTCCTGGTACAACCGCGCCGGCGTCGAACCGGTGATGGGGTTCTGCACGCCGGAGCTGCACGAGAAATTCCTCGACGAGACACCGCATTTCGAGCGCATGATCTCCAATGAGGGCATCCATTTCTTCAAATTCTGGCTGAACATCGGCCGCGAGACGCAGCTCGAACGCTTCCACGACCGCCGCTGGTCGCCGCTGAAGAACTGGAAGTTCTCGCCGATCGATATCGCCGGCATCAGCAAATGGGACGATTACACCAAGGCGCGCGACCAGATGATCGAGCGAACGCACAAGGCGTTCGCGCCCTGGATCATCGTGCGCGCCAACGACAAGCGCCGTGCCCGGCTGGCGGTGATCCAGCGTATCCTTCTGTCGCTGCCCTATGAGGGCCGCGACCTCGACGCCATCGGCAAGGCCGACAAGAAGATCATCGGCGTAGGGCCCGATTTCCTGAAGGACTAATGCATGTCGCCCAAAAGTGCGCAGCGGTTTTGGGAGAACGACATCATCGAGAGAAACATTACAGCGCCGCGCGGCTTTCGGCTCGCGCGGCGCTGAGACTTTCATGCTGGCCGGTCAGGCCGCCAGGCGGGCGATCCGCTGCAGCCGCTTCAGCGTGGTGTCATCCTGAAGCGCCTGCTGGAACAGCGTGATCTCGTGGTCGATGCGGTCGCACAGCACGTCCGTATCGCCCTTGAGCAGGCTGCGCGTCTGCAGCAATGCCGCCACCGGCTTCTTGGCGAGATGTTTCGCCCTCGCCAGCGTCGCTTCCTCGGCACTGCCTTGCGTCACGATCTCGCCGACCAGGCCGAGCGCCTTGGCATCCTCGACGCCGAGCGTGTCGCCCAGGCAGAAGAAGCGGAAGGCGCCGGCATAGCCGAGCTTCTGGGGCGCGAGAATGCTGGTCGCCGCATCCGGCACCAGGCCGAAATCGACGAACGGGACCCTGAAGGTGCTGCCCTTGGAAGCGATCACCATGTCGCAATGGAACAGGATGGTGCAGCCGACGCCGACGGCATCGCCGTCGACACAGGCAAGCACCGGCTTGGGGAAGGTTGCCAACACGCGGAACATGTCGGTGACGGCGGCGATCAGCTCTCGGTGCTTGGTGGCGTCGAGGAACTCCGAGAAGTCGCCGCCGAGGCAGAAGCAGCCGGCCAGGCCACGCAGCATGACGACGCGGACCTCGTCATTGACAGCCGCCTCGTGCAAGGTCCTGGCAAGGCTCGCATAAGCCTGCCGGTCGAGCACCGGCCTTCCGTCATGCGAGGACACGGTGACCACCAGCGTGTGGCCGCGCAGTTCCGGTTCGGGATGGAAGCTCATGACCGCCTCCCTCACGAAGCCTGCTTCAGGCCGAGCAGACCGGGATAGCCCCGGTTCAGCACCGGCAGGAAGTGGTTGCGGCGGGCTCGCACGATATCGAGCGTATGCTCGGTGAAGGTGAGCAGCGTCGCCACGACCTGCTGGTTGCCATACGTGCGCTGGTAGCCGAGCGGCTTTGCCAGGAAGTGCAACTGCAGCGCCCGCAGCACCCACATCGGCTCGAACTCGATGATGACCTGGTTGACGTTGCGCTTGAGACCCCATTCGACGAAACCGGCGATCAGTTCGGTGCCGACCGTCGAGACGCCGCGCTTGCCGTCACGAAAGCCAGGGGCCACCGCGTAGCGGGTCAGCTCCCAGACATTCGGTCCCGAGGGCGACGGGCCCTCGCAGAGGTCCGACAGCACGTCGGTCAAAAGATGCGGCCGAGTGGTCGGCAGCATGCGCTGGTAGCCTGCCAGTTCACCGTTGCGGATGACGAGGTGGTGCTGCGCCTCGTCATGGTCGAACTGGTCGATCTCGAGCTGGTCCGGACGATCGAGATCGGTCCATCCCATCTCCTCGACGAAAATCCTGTAGCGCAGGCGGTGGACGGCCTCCCAAAGGTCGGGACGTTCCATCAATTCTTGAGTGGTAAGGGCGAAAAGCATTAGCCGTCTCCTAGGCTTAAGAGGAAGATACGGCCGGGCTTTCCCGAAAATATTACGCGAACGCGTAGGCAAGAATTCTAGGCCAGCACGGCCGACCTGGCTAATATAGCCACGCCTAATCGCCTGCGCGACTGCCTGCACAGGGTTGGTGGGACCCAGTTTGCTTTTGGCGTTAAGAAATCATTAGCCCTCTCCCAAGAGGGAGATTCGGCTGCGCTTTTCCAAAAATATCACGGATCGCGTAAGCGTGAATTGTAGGCCGGCACGGCCGGCCTAACTGATATAGCCGCGCCTAATGGCCTCCGCGACTGCCTGCACCCGGTTGGCTGCGCCCAGTTTGCTTTTGGCGTTAAGAAGGTGTTTCTCGGAAGTGTGCTCCGAGATTCCGAGGATTTGGGAAATCTCCCATTCGGACTTGCCGACGGCCGCCCATTGCAGGCATTCCCGCTCACGCGCCGTCAATTCAATGTGATCGATGATGGTCTCGGCCTTGGTGTGCAGTTGCATGGCACGGCCGATTGCATAGGTCGACGCCAGCGAGACCATTCCGAATTCGGTATCCGACAATTCAACCGACTCGCCGCCCAGCGAGACCATGACGATCTGGCCGTCGAGCGTGACCAGCGGAAACGCCAGGCCGTCGCGCAGCTTGAACTCGCGCGCGTCGCCCATGACTTCGTCGCTACTCTTGTCGATCACCGCACTCTTGGAAGCATCGCGCCATTGGAACGGCGCCTGCAACTGCTTCATGTGGCTGACCACCGGATCGTGGTCGACATAATTGCGCGCCACATAGCGCTTCAGCCAATCGCCGGGCCAATCGCAAAGCATCACATGCTGTTTCTGCAGGCCGCGTGGCGTGCCCGGTTGCGGCACGGTTCCCGCCATCAGGGCGGTCAGGCCGAAATTCGAGGTGATGCCAAGCAGCCGCTCGCAAACCGCGGCCGCGGTGCCGGCATTCTGCAACTGGTCTATATATTCCAGAGTTCTGTCAAACAGGCCCATCGCAACATCTACCCCATGTTGCTTCTGCTTTTTCGTTACCGACGGTAGATGCCCTAACCGCCCTTCGCCATCAACCCCCGGATCGCAATCTCCCCTGCAAGCCGGTAGCTTCCCCCTTCCGGCGCGCGCGAGGTTATTTGCAGACGCGCTAAACCATACGCCTAATTTGGCCGCTTGAAATCAAAAACCGTTGTGCCTGCCGCATTTTCATACGAAAAGCCTTCGAACGGGGGGCGGGCGCGGAGCCATATCGTGATCTTGCGGTGGATATTTCTGGCCCTAATGTCCGTGCTGGGCGGCGCATTGCCGTTTGCCGGCGCGACTCAGGCAGCGGAGCCGCAGGTGCCGGTGCTGTGGGACGCCAAGGAGCGGCTGCCGAAACCCGATCTGTCGGCGCTGCCGCGGCTGAGATTCCTCACCACCACCGATTTTCCGCCCTTCAACTTCCTCGACGGCTCGGGCCGCCTGTCGGGTTTCCACATCGATCTGGCGCGGGCGATCTGCGCGGAACTGGGCGTCGTCGAGAAATGCCAGGTCCAGGCCCTGCCATGGAACGAACTGGACGATGCTCTCCAGAAGGGCGAGGGCGAGGCGATCATTGCCGGCATCGCCGCGACACCGGAGAGCCGCGAGAAATACGCCTTCTCGCGCTCCTATATGCAATTCCCGGCGCGGTTCATCATGCTGAAGGCGAAGGCCTTCGCCGAGCCGATCCTCGACAAATTGCGCAGCAAGCGGGTCGGCGTCGTCGCCGGATCGGCGCATGAGAAAATGCTGCGCGATTACTTCAAGACCGTGCAGGTCGTGACTTTCGACAAGCCCGAGGATCTCTATGCCGATCTCAAAGCCGGCAAGGTCGACGCCGCCTTCGGCGACGGCATGCGCTTTGCCTTCTGGCTGGGCGGCTCCGACGCCGCCAGCTGCTGCCGCTTTGCCGGCGGGCCGTATCTGGCGCCGGAATATCTGGGCTCGGGCATGGCGATCGCCACCCGCAAGAGCGACACCGCACTTGCTGCCGCCTTCGACTACGCGCTGCAGGAAATCTCGATCAAAGGTACCTTCGCCGAGTTCTATCTGCGCTATTTTCCCGTCAGCTTTTTCTAGGTCAGCGTGCGCAGCCGCGCCTTCGCCGCTCGCGCGATCGCCGCCACGGTCAGCGTGTCGAGATCGAGCTTGAGGCGGATGAGCTGCAGGACGCGCACTTCCTCCATGCGCATTTCGAGATCGACGGCGGCGACTTCGAAGGCGGCCGCATAGGCCGTGTCGCGCAGACGCTCGGGCAGCGCTTCGGCGACGCGCGCCAGCACGCCTTCCAGCCCGTCCTTTTCATGCAGCGCCTTCTGACAGGCCTGTGCCACCGCAACCAGCCTGTCGTGGTTGAAGTCGACGAAGACCGGCCAGGTGCGAACAACGTCGCCGATCCGCGCCAGCTCGACATCGGTCATGTCGCGGTCGGAAGCCGATGTGATGACCATCAGGTGGATCAGGGCTTCATGCGTCGTCAGCAAAGGCATTCAAAACTCCTAGCAGCGTGCATGTCATTCCCCCAATATCGCGACGCGCTTTTGGGTGACATGCGCTTGAAAGCGAGGCTCGAACGTAGGGATGCGATTGTGGCGCCGCAAGGAAAACCGCCGCAAATCGTTGACGCTCCGGCCTGTCACGCCTAGAGACCGGGCGACAATTTTCATCCGCCGCGCAAGACGGCCTTGACCGGAACTTTGACATGACGGGATCAAACATCATCGATCTCACGCCCGAGATGCTTGCGGCGGCGGCCGAGAGCAAGGCCTGGCCGTTCGAGGAAGCCAAGAAAATCATCGCCCGCTACAAGAGCAAGGAGTTTCCCGAGACCGTGCTGTTCGAGACCGGCTATGGCCCGTCCGGCCTGCCGCACATCGGTACCTTCGGCGAGGTGGCGCGCACGACCATGGTGCGGCATGCCTTCCGGGTGCTGACCCAAGACAAGGTCAAGACCAAGCTCCTTTGCTTCTCCGACGACATGGACGGCATGCGCAAGATCCCGGAGAACGTGCCGGACCGCTCGGCGTTGGAACCCTATCTGCACATGCCGCTGACCTCGGTGCCCAATCCGTTCGGCGGCGATTATGCGAGCTTCGCCGACCACAACAACGCGATGCTGTGCCGCTTCCTCGACACGTTCGGCTTCGACTACGAGTTCGCCAGCGCGACGCAGTACTACAAGGCCGGCCGCTTCGACGAGATACTGCTGCGCGCCGCCGAACGCTATGACGAGATCATGGGCGTGATGCTGCCGACGCTCGGACCGGAGCGTCAGGCGACCTACAGCCCGTTCCTGCCGATCTCGCCGAAGAGCGGCCGCGTGCTCTACGTGCCGATGATAAATGTCGACGCGAAGGCCGGCTCCATCACCTTCGACGACGAAGGCACAGAAACCACGCTGCCGGTCACTGGCGGCCATGTGAAGCTGCAGTGGAAGCCGGATTTCGGCATGCGCTGGGCAGCGCTGGGCGTCGATTTCGAGATGTTCGGCAAGGACCACCAGACCAACGCGGTGATTTACGACCGCATCTGCAACATCCTCGGCGGACGCGCCCCGGAGCATTTCGTCTACGAGCTGTTCCTCGACGAGGAAGGCCAGAAGATCTCCAAGTCGAAGGGCAATGGCCTGACCATCGACGAATGGCTGACCTACGCGCCGACGGAGAGCCTCGGCCTTTACATGTACCAGCGGCCACGGCAGGCGAAGAAGCTCTATTTCGACGTCATCCCGAAGGCGGTGGACGAGTATTACGCCTTCCTCGGCGCCTATCCGCGCCAGGACTGGAAGGAGCGGCTGGGCAATCCGGTCTGGCACATGCATGACGGCAACCCGCCGGCCATCGACCTGCCGGTGCCCTTCGCGCTGCTGCTCAACCTGGTGAGCGCTTCCAACGCACATGACAAGTCGGTGCTGTGGGGCTTCATCTCGCGGCACGCGCCGGGCGTGACGCCGAAGACGCATCCCGAGCTCGACCGGCTGACCGGCTACGCGATCCGCTATTTCGACGACTTCGTGAAGCCGACCAAGGTTTTCCGCGCCGCCGACGAAGTGGAGCGCGAGGCACTGGCGAAGCTTTCCGCGGCGCTTGGCGCGCTGCCGCCAGGCGCTGACGGCGAGGCGATCCAAAACGCCGCGCTCAACGTCGCGCGCAAGATCGAGCGCTACCAGGATCATTCCAAGCAGAGCCCGGAAGGCGGGCCCGGCGTGTCGGTCGCCTTCTTCCAGATGATCTACCAGGTGCTGATCGGCCAGGAACGCGGCCCGCGCTTCGGTTCCTTCGCGGCACTCTACGGCATTGCCGAGACGCGCGCGCTCATTGAGCGGGCGCTGGCTGGTCAACTGGCGGCGTAGCGGCCTGATCGACCGGCGGCATGACCGCGCCGCCGTCGGCCGGCAGGATCGAATCCGGCGCAACCGGCGCCGGTTCCGCGGCGGCTGGCAGCGCGGGCAGGCCGCCAAGGTTTGGCGCCGGGCCGAAAATGCCCTTCTTCGCGGTACGCGCCTTGTTTTCCGCCTCGACATAGGGGCCGCCCTGCGCGGCGCGTGCCCAGCCGTTCTCGACCAGCCACTGGCCGACGTCCTGGTTGCCGATATGGCAGTCGGCCGAAACGGTGTCGCGACCGCCTTCGGGCGGCAGCGTGCAAGCGACGGCCCGCCCGCGCAGGAAAGCGCGGAAGGCTGTCCTGGCGCGAGCGCCGCAAGCCCAGTCCTTGCCCGCGTCGCTGCAGGTTTCGTCCGCTTTGACGACGTCGACGCCGGTGATGGTGACCGTAAAGCCCTTTGCCTCGATCAGCCCGGCCGCCGTTGCGACCGGCTGGAAGAGCTTGGTGCCGTTCCAGTCGCCCGGCATCTTCAACTTCGGCGGCTTGGGCGGCCCGGCCAAGGCCAGATCGCTGAGCGGCGCGCGCGGCTCCACCCGTTCGAGTTCGTCGTCCGGGAGAGCGGGCGGTGCCACAACGTCAGGATCAATCGCCCTCGAATGGACGGCCGGTTTGGGTGGCTGCGGGGCGGAGGGCTCGGGAATGGCCGATGTCGCCGGCCCCTGCGGCACATCGGAACCGGAAGCGGAAAGCGTGTCGCCGCCGGCGGTGGGGAGCGCATCGACGATGGGATCGATCTGATCGACGGTGACGACACTCTCATGGCCTTTGATCGTACGTCCGCCGGCGACCACAAGAGCCGCCATGACCGGAATTGCCAGAACCGTCAGGATGATTTGAAGAAGCCGCACCGGCCCGGCCCTATTGGCTCGCCCAGACGATGCGCGCCACCCATTCGATCTCGCGCGTCGGGATATCGCGGTCCGGATGCGCGGGATTGAGCGAGACCAGCACGATCGACTTCACCGTCTGACGGTCGAGCACCTTGGCCATCACCTCGCCCGCGGTGGTCTTGACGACGACACGGTCGCCCTTGCGCGTCGGCGCGTCCGGCTCGACGATCAGCACGTCGCCGTTGCGGTAGAGCGGCAGCATGGAATCGCCCTGCACCTGCAGCGCATAGGACGTCTCGGTCGCCCGCGCCGGAAGCTCGACCAGATCCCAGCCCTGCCCAGCCGGATAGCCGGCATCGTCGAAGAAGCCGCCGGCGCCGGCCTGGGCGAAACCAAGCAAGGGGACAGCGCTGCGCTGTTGAGCGATGGACGCGCCGACGCGGCCCTCGACCAGTCCGGTGAATTCCTCGAGCGACGCGCCGGTGGCCTCAATGATCTTGGCCAGCGACTCGGTCGAGGGCCAGCGCGGCCGGCCATCGGACGACAGGCGCTTCGACTTGTTGAAGGCCGTCGAATCGAGGCCCGCGCGCCGGGCGAGACCGGAAGCCGACAGCGAATAGCGCTCGGCGAGAGCGTCGATTGCGGCCCATACGCGATCGTGTGAGAGCACACGCGCTCTCCTTCAAACAGGAAAAAATGCCTCTGCCTGTCTAGCGCGCGGTCACGCCCTTGTCCACCGGCGCGGCCGGCGGATCGTCAAGAATGCCTCATGACCTTCTTGCTCGTAAGCGGTCTATCCGATCCCGGCCAGGGCTCTGGGCAGACCCTTCTGGAGTTCCTCGGCATTCATGACCGGCACGAACTCCACGGCGGCGTTGAAAGCCAGGAAGAACCGCTCGCCATAATAGGGCATCTCGGAGCTGTCCTTGATGTCGACGAACAGATAGGCGGTCCGCTGCCCCTTGTCGGCGGTGAAATAGGCGGCCTCCGGCTTCAGCTCGGACAGGCTGTGTTCGATGAACTTCCCCATGCTGCCGTCCTTGAGCGCCTTGTTGCCTTCCACGGTCGGAACAGTAATTTTCAGCATCATGCGCATGCGATCGCTCCCTCCGTTATCCGTTAGAAGCTTCTAATTTATCACTCGCGGCCACTGCAAAAAAGCTGATCGACCCGGCTTCCCGAAAGCGTGATCAGGCGTGCATGGGGCTACGCCGGTTGACCGCGACCATTCGAGCGCGACCAAAACGTCAGCGTGGGCAGGCTTGGTAGGGTCTAGCCTTCGAATACCGAAGGACCTGTTCATGTTGCCGGACCACCAATCCATCGCCCCGTCGGTTCTCTATTTTGGAACACCCGTCGTCCTGATGGTCACCCGCAACCGCGATGGCACAGCCAACATCACACCCATGTCGTCCGCATGGGCCCTGGGTTCATGCGTGGTCCTCGGCTTGAGTTCGGCGGCGCAGGGGGCGGTCAATCTCCTGCGCGACGGCGAATGCACGCTCAACTTTCCGTCGGCCGGCCTGTGGGCGAATGTCGAACGGATTGCACACACCACGGGTGTGAATCCGGTTCCGTCCCACAAGGCGGAAATGGGCTTCGTCCATGAATCCGACAAGTTCGCCTTGGGCGGTTTCGCCGACCAGCCGAGCGAGTTGGTCCTGACGCCGCGTATCGCGCAATGCCCCTTGCAGTTCGAAACACGCCTGCTGACCAGTCACAGCAGCGCGAAGCAACGCCACGGCGCGTCCTCGACGCATCTGATCATGGAGGTGGATATCCTGCGCGTTCACGCGCACCGCAACATCGTCGTGCCGGGAACGAACCACATCGACACCGCTCAATGGAATCCGCTGTTTTACGTGTTTCGCCACTATTTCGGCGACTCGGTCGATCTGGGCAAAACCTTCCGGGCCGAACATTGACGGCGCCTGCCCGATCAGGTCGCCTTGGCCTGCTCGCGCAGATTCCGGTGCGAGGCCATGAATGTGCGCTCGGCCTCCGTCGGCGGGGGTGGACTGACGGCGTGGCCGAGCGCCGCAACGACCTCGTCGATATTAAGGAAGCGGCGGCCGCCACGGTCATAGACGCCGCCGGTGGTCAGGATCAGCGCCGCCGTCTCGCCGCCATCGAGGACGAAACGGTGCCTGCCGATGACAGATGTGCCTTCCCAGGTCTCGATCGACGACACCACCTCGAAGCGGCGCCACAGCTTGATCTCGCGCACATAGGCGACCTGCAGCCCGCCGATCATCGGCGCCCAGCCTTTTTTGCGCGCCAGCGCGATGAGGCCGACGCGCAGGAAGATGTCGATGCGGCCGAGGTCGGCCAGCATCATGTAGCGCGCATTGTTGAGATGCAGGTTGAAATCGATGTCGATCGGCAGGCAGCGAAAGGCCAGCCGGCTTTCATCGCCGACCCGATAGGGGCCACGGCTTGACGCCGTGGCCATGGTGCGGGCCATTCGCCCCCAGACATACATGGTCGGGTTTCGTCAGGCGGCCTGCTTAACCTCGCCCTTCTGATAGGGGTCGAAGCGCCGGTAGAAGGTCTCGCCCTTCTCGGCCATGTCGAGCAAAAGCTTCGGCGCCTTGAACTCGACGCCGTATTTCTTCTGCAGGCCCTTGGCGATCTTGACGAAACGCTTGGCGCCGATGCCGTCGATGTAGGACAGCGCGCCACCGGTGAAGGGCGCGAAACCGAACGCCAGGATCGAGCCGACATCGGCCTCGCGCGGATCGGTGACGATGCGCTCTTCCATCACCCGCACTGCTTCCAGCGCGATGGTGACGAGCAGGCGCTGCTTCAGCTCCTCATAATCGACATTGTCGGGGTTGAGTTGCGGGTAGAGGTCCTTCAGGCCCGGCCACAGCTTCTTCTTCGCCGGTTTCGCCGGATAATCGTAGAAACCCTTGCCGTTCTTGCGGCCGAAGCGCCCATGCGTGTCGACCATGGTGTTGATCAGCGCCATCTGCTTGGGATCGACCGCCTTCTCGCCCAGATCCCTGATGGTCTGCTTCATGATCTTCTGGGCAAGGTCGACCGCCGTCTCGTCGGTCAGCGCCAGCGGGCCGACCGGCATGCCGGCGGCCTTGGCGGCATTCTCGATCATCGGCGCCGGCACGCCTTCGATCAGCATCTTGTAGGCTTCCGACATGTAGCGCAGCACGCAGCGGTTGACGTAGAAGCCGCGCGTGTCGTTGACGACGATCGGCGTCTTCTTGATGGCGCGCACGAAGTCGAACGCGACGGCCAGGGCCTTGTCGCCCGTCTTCTTGCCGAGGATGATCTCGACCAGCATCATCTTATCGACCGGCGAGAAGAAGTGGATGCCGATGAAGTTCTTCGCCCGCGCCGAGTTCTTGGCCAGTGCGGTGATCGGGATCGTCGAGGTGTTGGAGGCAAAGATCGCCGACGATTTCAGCACGGCTTCGGCCTTCTCGGTGGCGTCCTTCTTGACGGCCGAATCCTCGAAGACCGCCTCGACGACCAGATCGCAGCCGGCAAGGTCGGCATAGTCGGCCGTCGGCGTGATCAGCGACAGAAGCTTGTCCTTGTCCTCGGGCTTGGCGCGGCCCTTCTTGACCTGGTCGGTCATCAGGCTGTCGGAATGCGCCTTGCCCTTCTCGGCCGACGGCAGATCGCGGTCGAGCAGCACCACCGGAATGCCGGCACGCGCGGTGACATAGGCGATGCCGGCACCCATGAAGCCGGCGCCGAGGATGCCGATCTTCTTGAACTTGGTGTCAGGCACGCCGGCCGGGCGGCGCGCGCCCTTGTTCAGTTCCTGCAGTGAGACGAACAGCGAGCGGATCATCGCCACGGCTTCCTTCGACTGCATGATCTCGGTGAAATAGCGCTGCTCGATCTTCAACGCCGTGTCGAACGGCACCAGCAGGCCTTCATAGACGCATTTGAGGATCGCGGCCGCGGCCGGATAATTGCCGTAGGTTTCGCGACGCAGGATGGCGATGGCCGGCGGCCACAGATTGGCGCCGGCGGCCGAATAGATCGGGCCGCCGGGCAGCTTGAAACCCTTCTCGTCCCAGGGCGCGACCGGTTTCAAGCCGTTCTTGATCATCGCCTTGGCGGTCTCGACGAGTTTCGACGGCTCGGCGATTTCGTGAATCAGGCCCATCTGCTTCGCCTTCTGCGGCGACAGGTTCTGGCCGGTGGTCAGCATCTGCAGCGCCTGCTGCTGGTCGGTCAGTCGCGGCACGCGTTGTGTGCCGCCGGCGCCGGGGAAGATGCCGATTTTCACTTCGGGCAGCGCCATCTTCACCTTGTCGGAATCGGCTGCGACACGGCCATGGCAGGCGAGCGACATCTCGAAGGCGCCGCCCATGCAGGTGCCGTTGATCGCCGACACCCAGGGCTTGCCACAGGTCTCGATCTTGCGGAACAGGCCGGTCATGATGCCGGCATTGTCGAACAGCGCCTTGGTCGCCTTCTCGGGGTCGTGCTCCTTTTCGACGGCGAAGGTGGCGAGCATCTTCTGCAGCAAAGTGATGTCGGCGCCGCCGGAGAAAGAGTCCTTGCCGGAGGTGATCACCGCGCCCTTGATGGCGGCGTCGGCCACCACCTGATCGACGATGGCGTTCAACTCGCGCATCGCCTCCTCGGTGAAGACGTTCATCGAGCGGTCCCGCATGTTCCAGGTGACCAGCGCGATGCCGTCGGTGTCGGCGTCGAGGGTGAAATTGGTGTAGCTCATCTCTTCTCTCCCCGTCAGACGCGTTCGATGATGGTTGCGGTGCCCATGCCGGCGCCGATGCAGAGCGTGACCAGCGCTGTGTTCAGGTCGCGGCGCTCCAGCTCGTCCAGCACCGTGCCCAGGATCATCGCGCCGGTGGCGCCGAGCGGATGGCCCATGGCGATGGCGCCGCCATTGACGTTGATCTTGTCGTGCGGGATCTCGAAGGCCTGCATGTAGCGCAACACCACCGAGGCGAAAGCCTCGTTGAGCTCGAACAAATCGATGTCCGACAGCTTCATCCTGGCGCGCTTGAGCAATTTCTCGGTGACGTCGACCGGACCGGTCAGCATCAGCACCGGCTCGGAGCCGATATTGGCGAAGGAGCGGATGCGCGCGCGCGGCTTGAGGCCCATGGTTTTCCCAGCCTTCTTGGAGCCGAGCAGCACGGCGGCGGCGCCGTCGACGATGCCGGACGAATTGCCGGCGTGATGGACGTGGTTGACCTCCTCGACCTCCGGATGCTTCTGCACGGCAACCGCGTCGAAGCCGCCCATCTCGCCCGGCATGACGAAGGACGGGTTGAGCGAGGCCAGCGACTGCATGTCGGTCGAGGGCCGCATGTGCTCGTCATGGTCGAGGATCAAGAGGCCGTTCTGGTCCTTGATCGGGATGACGGAGTTCTTGAAGCGTCCATCCGCCCAGGATTTTGCGGCGCGTTTCTGGCTCTCGACGGCATAGGCGTCGACGTCGTCGCGCGAAAACCCGTATTTGGTGGCGATCAGGTCGGCCGAAATGCCCTGCGGCACGAACCAGCCTGGCAGGCCGACGGACGGGTCCATGAACCACGCGCCGCCGGACATGCCCATGCCGACGCGCGACATCGATTCCACACCGCCGGCGATGACGATCTCGTCCGCGCCCTGCGCGATCTTGGCGGCGCCGAAGTTGATGGCGTCGAGGCCGGAGGCGCAGAAGCGCGAGATCTGCATGCCGGGCGCCTTGGTGTCGTAACCGGCCTCGAAGGCGGCGGCGCGCGGAATGACGGAGCCAGCCTCGCCGACCGGGTCGACGCAGCCGAAGATGATGTCGTCGACATTGCCGGTGTCGAGCCCGTTGCGGTCGCGCAGGGCTTCCAGCGTCTTCGCGGCCAGACGCACCGCCGGCACCTCGTGCAGCGAGCCATCCTTCTTGCCTCTGCCGCGCGGCGTGCGCACGGCGTCATAGACGTAAGCTTCGGCCATTTTCGTGCTCCTTGGCTTTGCCGGCCGTGTCGCTCAGAGAGAGCGCCCGATCAGCAATTTCATGATCTCGTTGGTGCCGCCATAGATGCGCTGGACGCGAGCGTCGCGGTACATGCGGGCGATCGGATATTCATTCATGTAGCCATAGCCGCCATGCAGTTGAAGGCATTCGTCGACGACTTTGCCCTGCAGGTCGGACAGCCAATATTTGGCCATCGAGGCGGTGACCGGGTCGAGGCCGCCATCGATGTGGCGGGCAACGCAATCATTGTAGAAAACGCGGCCGATCGTGGCCTCCGTCTTCAATTCGGCGAGCTTGAACTGGGTATTCTGGAAATCGATGACCGCCTTGCCGAAGGCCTTGCGCTCCTTGACATAGTCGATGGTGATGGCCAGCGCCCGTTCGATCATGGCGATGGCGCCGGTGCCGATCTGCAGCCGCTCCTGCGGCAATTGCTGCATCAGCTGTACGAAGCCCTTGCCTTCCTCATGGCCGAGCAGGTTGGAGGTCGGCACGCGCACGTCGTTGAAGAACAGCTCGGAGGTATCGTTCGACTTCAGCCCGATCTTGTCGAGGTTGCGGCCGCGCTCGAAACCCTCGACCTCATCGGTCTCGACGACGATCAGCGAGGTGCCCTTGGCGCCCTTGTCCGGATCGGTCTTGGTGACGACGATGATCAGATTGGCGAGCTGGCCGTTGGTGATGAAGGTTTTCGAGCCGCTGATCTTGTAGTGGTTGCCGTCCTTCTCGGCGCGGGTCTTGACGCCCTGCAGGTCGGAACCGGCGCCGGGCTCGGTCATGGCGATGGCGCCGATCAGCTCGCCGGTCGCGAGCTTGGGCAGCCACTTCTGTTTCTGCTCTTCCGAACCGTAATGCAGGATGTAAGGCGCGACGATCGAATTGTGCAGGCCGATGCCGAAGCCGTCGACGCCGACATGGCCGATCGCCTCGATGATGGCGCTCTCATGCGCGAAGGAGCCGCCCGCGCCGCCATACTTTTCCGGCATCGAGGCGCAGAGCAGGCCTGCGGCGCCCGCCTTCAGCCAGCTCTCGCGGTCGAACATCTCGTTCTTCTCGAACTCGTCGTAGCGCGGCGCGATCTCTTCGGCCATGAAGCGCGACGCCATGTCGTAGAGCATGCCGACCTCGTCCGCCGCCCAGGCGGGCTTCGGAAGACCAAGAATTTCGGCTGGATTTGTCGCCACGATTTCCTCCGCGTTCCGACAATTGTGGGCCGGCGGTGCCGGCCCGACAAACCTAGAACGCTTCCGCCGGCAGCGCCATTAGCGTGTCCGCGCCACTGGAAATGCGGGCAAGCCGCGTCGCCGTTTCCGGCATGATGCGCTCCATGAAGAAGCGCGCCGTCACCAGCTTGGTGTCATAGAATACGGTGGCGCCATTGGCGCCTTCCGCCAGCTTCGCCTGGGCGGACCTGGCCATCTGGGCCCACATATAGCCCAGCGCCACAAGACCGAAGAGATGCATGTAGTCGGTCGAGGCGGCGCCCGCATTGTCGGGCTTGGCCATGCCGTTCTGCACCAGCCACATCGTCGCCGCCTGCAGGTCGTTGAGGCCCTTCTTCAAAGCCTTGGTGAAGGGCGCCATCTTCTCGTCGGCGCGGTTCTCCTCGCAGAACTCGCCGACCTCCTTGAAGAAGGCCTGCACGGCGCGGCCGCCATTCTGCGCCAGCTTGCGGCCGACCAGGTCCAGCGCCTGGATGCCGTTGGCGCCTTCATAGATCATGGCGATGCGGGCATCGCGCACGAACTGGCTCATGCCGTGCTCTTCGACATAGCCGTGGCCGCCGAACACCTGCTGCGCCATCACCGCGTGGTCGAAACCCTTGTCGGTGAGCACGCCCTTGACCACCGGCGTCATCAGGCCGGTGTAGTCGTCGGCCGCCTGGCGGTCCTTGTCGTCGCCGGCGCGGTGGGCGACGTCCGACTTGATCGCCGTCCACAGCGCCAGCGCGCGGCCGGCCTCGTTGAAGGCCTTCATGGTCATCAGCGAGCGGCGGATGTCGGGATGGACGATGATCGGGTCGGCCTTCTTGTCCGGCGCCTTGGCGCCCGACAGCGAGCGGCCCTGCAGCCGGTCCTTGGCGTAGGAAACGGCGTTCTGATAAGCGATCTCGGAGACCGAAAGCCCCTGCAGGCCGACACCGAGGCGGGCCTCGTTCATCATCGTGAACATGGCCTTCAGGCCGCCGTTCAATTCGCCGAGCAGCATGCCCTCGGCCTCGTCGTAGTTCATGACGCAGGTCGAGTTGCCGTGGATGCCCATCTTCTCCTCGATCGAGCCGCAGGAGAGCGTGTTGCGCTCACCGGGATTGCCCGAGGCATCGAGCTTGAACTTCGGCACGATGAACAGCGAGATGCCCTTGACGCCTTCCGGCGCACCCTCGGCGCGGGCCAGAACCAGATGCACGATGTTGTCCGACATGTCGTGCTCGCCGGCGGAGATGAAGATCTTCTGGCCGGAAATCCTGTAGCTGCCGTCGCCGTTGGGCACGGCCTTGGTGCGCAGCAGGCCGAGGTCGGTGCCGCAATGCGGCTCGGTGAGGTTCATGGTGCCGGTCCAGCCGCCCTCGATGAGCTTCGGCAGCCAGGTCGCCTTCTGCTCATCGCTGCCATGGGTGACGATGGCCGCGATCGCGCCTTGCGTCAGGCCGGGATACATCATCAGCGCCATGTTGGCGGAGATCATATATTCGGAGACGGCGGTATGGACCGCGTAGGGCAGGCCCTGGCCGCCGAACTCGGCGGGCGCGGCAAGCCCCATCCAGCCGCCTTCGCGATATTGGTCGTAGGCGTCCTTGAAGCCCTTGGGTGTCGTCACCGAGCCATCGTCGTGGCGCACGCAGCCTTCCATGTCGCCGACGCGGTTCAAGGGGTGCATGACGTTTTCGGCAAGCTTGGCGCCTTCGGCGAGGATCGCCTCGAGCACATCCGGCGTCGCGTCCGAGAAGCCAGGAAGATTGGAGTAGCGCTGATAGCCCAGCACATCGTTGAGCACGAACAGCGTGTCCTGAATCGGCGCCTTGTAGGTCGTCATGGCTTCCTCCACCCTCAGTCCGCCCGGCCAGCAAATTGTCCACGTCCTGGACGGGAGGCCGGGCCCAATATCGATGCCCGATAGCAAATATTGACGTTTGCGTAAACGTCAACTTGGTCGCAGTCAAAATTTTTGTGAGCGCCCAGGCATTGTGGCGACAAAAAAGCCGCGCGGCTATAGCCACGCGGCTTTCCATTTCCGAGGATTGTCGCAGTCGACGGCGGACGTGATCAGCCGGCGGCGCTGGCCTGCGGCGCCGCCGTGCGCTCGCTGAGCATCTGACGCACGGCCGTCATCGAGTTGCTCAACTCGCCGATGGCGTCGTCGATCAGCGCCCGCTGCTTCTGCAGGCGGGCGAGCTGCTTCTCCGACTTGTCGAGCGCCAGCCGCAACTGCTTGGTGTTGGTGCCGGTCGGATCATAGAGATCCATCATCTGCTTGACGTCGCGCAGCGAGAACCCGACCTTGCGGCCGAGCAGGATCAACTTCAGCCGGGCTTTGTCACGGCGCGTATAGAGACGCGTCGAGCCGTCGCGATGCGGATTGAGCAGGCCCTTGTCTTCATAGAAGCGCAGCGTGCGCAAGGTCACGCCGTATTTCTTGGCCATCTCGCCGATACGGACGAATTCCTCGCCTGCTTCAGATGGAATGTCATTGGTATTGGCCGCGGCCTCGCCGGGCGAAACAAGTTTCATGGTCACTGGCTTTCCCCTGATGGCGTCGCGGTCGCGGACCAAGCGTCGCCTGAATGGAAGCGGGGGCGTGCTTCCAAACGTGGTTTCAACAACAAATCAATCGCAAGAGGCACGGCTTCGCACCTTTTACGTTTACGTCAATCCTATATCGACAGCCGCAGGGTGACGCAAGGGCGTTGTCGAAGCGGACCTTTATGCCGCACCCGACAGGCGGCTCACGATTTATGCGCGGCTTCTTAAGCTTGGTTAACGCCTTGTTTACCACGTTGGGCGAAATGTGCGCATGTCGGTCACCCGTGTTTATCCTGTAGCGAATTTCTCACGGTTTTTCGAAGCGCGGGTGAAAACCCGGGAAGTCCGTCTTCCTCCGCAGCAAAACCGCTCGGCCCGCTTCGTTCCCGGCAGGACTCTGGGAAACCGGCCTCCAGCCGGCCATTCTGAACACGGGCGCATCGATGAACAGCAAGCGGTCCTATCTCGATACACTCAACGCCGGCAGGCAGCGCCGGCCGCATGCCTCGCTCGAAGAACTGAACCGCTCGCTGGAAACGCTGGAGCAGCGGCTGGATCGCACGCGCGCCGACATGCCCGATCGCCCCGACCTGCGGCGGCCAGCCGCCGAACCGCGCTATCCGAGCACGCAGCCATACGGCCAGCCACGCTGGTATGAGGATCCCTATTCCGCGCAGAGACCTCAGGACCGCGCGCCGCAAAATCCGGCGCCGCAAAATCGCGCCCCGCAGAACCCGACCCCCGCCGCGCCTGCGTTCGGCCAGAGCTATCAGGCGATCGCGCGCGACATCGATCGCGTGCGCGGCCAGGAAGACAGCGTCGCCATGGTCGGCAAGATCGCCGTCGAGCTGCGCGGGTTGCGCGAGGAACTGCGCCACCAGATGACCGCCGGCCTGCAGCGCGAATTCGAAGCGTTCCGCCAGGACATCGATCGTGCCATGCAGGCCAACAGCCAGCGCGGCGCGGACGGCATGCCGGACAAGAGCAGCGCCGAGCTCGGCCTCGAATTCGAACGGCTATCGGGCGCCATCCAGACGCTCGCCGAAAAGAGCGACGACCGCAGCGTCAACCTGCTGCGGCTCGAACTGGAGCAGGTGAAGGGTGCGCTGGACACGCTGGCGCGCGAGGAAAGCGTTCAGAAGGTCGACAGCCGCTGGGACGATTTCGATCGCCGCTGGAGCGCCTTCGAGGATCGCGTCGACGCCGATCAGCGCAAGCGCGCCGAAGGCCCGAGCCTCTCGGTTCTGACCGACCGGCTCGAACAGATCAGCAGCGCCGTCAATAGCCTGCCGGAATCGCTTTCGCTGCGCTCGCTGGAAGAAAAGGTGCGCACGCTTGCCGGCGCCGTCGACCGCTTCGCCGGACAGCAGACCGCGCGCGGCGGCGAAACGCTCGCCATGATCGACGAGCGGCTGGACGAGATTTCGCGCGCCATCGTCGCCTCGACCGTGGCGGCGCAGGCCAATGCCTTCGATCCCGAGAGCTTCGGCCGGATCGAGAAGCGCATGGCCTCCCTGGCGGTGCAGATCGAAGAGGTCGCGCAGTCGCGACCGGGAGCCGAAGTGCTCGATCGCCTCAGCCTCCTCAGCAGCCGTGTGGACCAGCTGGCCGGCCGGGCCGACCTGCCCGAGCAGGCCATGGAGCGGCTCGGCAAGCAGATCGCCTTGATCACCGACAAGATGGACCGCGCGCCGGCGATGCCCGACGCCGACCAGATCTTCCATGGCCTGGAGCAGCGCTTCGACGCGCTGTCGATGCTGCTCGAGCGCCGCCAGGGCGACGCGATCGAACAGGGCAATGTCCTGTTTCGCGATCTCGAGCGGCGGTTGGACGAGGTCGCCGACAGGCTCGACCAGCGCATGCGCCAGGACGACAGCGCCGGCATAATGGAAGCGATCGACGCCCGCTTCACCGCGCTTGCGCAGCGCATCGAGACACGGCAGCCGGATCCCGCCAACGAAAAGGCTATCCGTGGCCTGGAAACCCGGCTCGAGGATATTTCCAGCCGGCTCGAGTCGTCCGCCGCTCAACGCGCCGCCGAACCGGCCAACGATGCGGCGATCCGGGGGCTGGAACGCCGCCTCGAAGACATTTCCAGCCGGCTGGAATCGTCCGCGCAGCAGGTCGCGGGCATCGATCCGGCGCTGATCCGCAGCCTCGAGGCGCAAGTCGCCGGCCTGTCGGCGCATCTCTCCAAGCCCGGCACGCCGCTGCCTGAATTCGAAGACATCAGCCCGCGCCTCAACGACATCGAGAAGTCGCTGGCCGGCACGCGCGATTCCATCCTGAGCGTGGCGCGCGAGGCGGCCGAGAGCGCCGTAAAATCGCTCGCCGACTCGACGTCAAGCACGGCCCAGACCAACGCGACCGCGGTTGCCGGCCTCGCCCAGGACCTGAAGACGCTCGAAGCACTCACCCGCCGCTCCGACGAACGCAACTCGCGGACATTCGAGGCGATCCACGACACGCTGCTCAAGATCGTCGACCGGCTGGGCTCGCTGGAATCGAGCGAGACCAGCGAAGCGGTCAGCGAACTGGTCGATCCGCAACCGGCCGGCAAGCGCGGTGGCCGCGGCGGCAAGATCGCGGTGCAGGACGCGCCCTCGATGGACATCGACCAGCCGCTGCCGCTTACCGGCGACATGGCAGATCTGGAAGGCCGCGCCGCGGCCATCATGCGCAGCGAGCCGGCCTCGGCACGGACGCCCGCCGAAGCGGCGGCCGCGGCCGCCATGGCGGCACTCGGGCCGGACGTGGTCGGCGACAAGGGCGCAACGGCCGGACGCAAGAAATCGATGTTCAGCGGCCTGACGCGCGCCTTCAAAGGCAAGAAGGATGCGGACACGCCGCAGCTTGCGGGCTCGGAGCCCGTGGCCGACGTGCCAAGCGTCGACATCGACGAGCCGCTCGACCCCAAGGCCGCCAACCGGCCCTTGGAACCCGGTTCCGGCGCGCCGGACCTCAACGCCATCATGAAGCGCGTGCGCGACGAACGCGGCGGCCAGCCGGTCAAGCGCGCGGAGAGCGATGCCGCGAAGTCCGATTTCATCGCCGCGGCCCGCCGCGCGGCCCAGGCAGCCGCGGCGGAAGCCGACACGTTGAAGCGGCAATCGACCATGACCGGCCCGGTGAAGGCGCTGAGGATCGGCGACCTGCTCAAGGCGCGGCGCAAGCCGATTCTGATGGCGGCAGCGGCGATCATGCTGGCGCTGGCCGGCCTGCAGTTGGGCAAGGCGTTCTTGTCCGATCCGGTCGAAGTGGCGAACAACCAGCCCGCCCCGCTCGTTTCGACGCAGACGGTCGACACGGCCTCGCTCAATACAGCCGCGGCGCCGCAAGCCAGCACGCCGAAGATTGATGCCGGGGCAGCACAGGCCGAAAACGCGCCTGCCCGTCCCGTCAGGCAGGCGGAGCCCGTCCAGGAGACGGCACCGGCCGCATCTGTCCCCGCAAGCCCCGAAAGTGCAGCTGTCATGCCGGCCGAACCGGCACCCGAGCCAGTGGCGCTTGCGACGGCTGCAGCACCGGCGCCGACACCGATGGCTTCCGCGACGCCATCCGAACCCGCAACCGCGACGGACACGCACGGCGATACGCAGCCGGCGGCCAAGGAACCGGTGGCGACCAAGCCGGCTGCCGAAGCCGCCGCGGCCAACGCACCCACCTCAGCCGACACGACCGGCGCGGTGCCGCCGGCGAGCAGCCAGGCGGCGGCAGCCAAATTCGACATTCCGTCCGAAATCGGTCCGGTGGCGCTGCACGATGCAGCCGCCGGCGGCGACGCCAAGGCGCTGTTCGAGATCGGCTCGCGCTATGCCGAATCGCGCGGCGTGAAGGAAGACATGAAGGCAGCCGCCAAATGGTATGAGCAGTCTGCCGAGCTCGGCTTCGCGCCGGCCGAATATCGTATCGGCAATTTCTACGAAAAAGGCATCGGCGTCGCGCGCGACGTCAAGAAGGCCAAGACCTACTACCAGCTCGCCGCCGAACAGGGCAACGCCAGCGCCATGCACAATCTGGCGGTGCTGTTCGCCATGGCGGCGGACGGCGTGACCGACAATGAATCGGCGACGCACTGGTTCCAGGAGGCCGCCGACCTCGGCGTCAAGGACAGCCAGTTCAACCTCGGCATCATGGCCGCCAAGGGTGTCGGCATGAAGCAGAACCTGGAAGAATCCTATAAGTGGTTCGCGCTGGTGGCCAAGACCGGCGACAAGGACGCGGCCGGCAAGCGCGACGAGATCGCCAATGCGCTGCGTCCCGAGCAGCTCGAGCGGGCGCGCGCCGCCACGGAACTGTGGAAGGCCAAGCCACTCAACGCGGCCACCAACTCGGCCGACGTTCCGGAATCCTGGCAGGACAGCGCGCCGCAGACCACCGCCGGCATCGACATGAAGAAGGCGGTGAAGAACATCCAGCTGATCCTCAACAAGAACGGCTATGATGCGGGCAGCGCCGACGGCGTGATGGGCGGCAAGACCAAGACCGCCATCATGGCCTTCCAGACCGACAACAAGATGAAGCCCACCGGCGAGGTCGACGCGCCGCTCGTCAAGGCGCTGCTGGCGCACAAATAACGGCAGACGCGTCGCATACGCGACGCCCTGCCATACATTTGCCTGTTAACTGATTGAGATGGTTTTTGTTTCGGCGCGGCGGCGGGGTTTGGATCCGCCGCCGCGCCGGCGCAATAAAAAATTGGCTTTTCGGTGCTTTATTGTCCGGGGACGGCATTATGCGCCGACAGGCAAACTGATCGAGACAGACGGGTGGGCATCTATCTCCCGATCGCGGAAATTTCCGTCAATGTCTTCGTGCTGCTGGCGATGGGCGCGGCGGTGGGCTTCCTGTCGGGCATGTTCGGGGTCGGCGGCGGCTTCCTGATCACGCCGCTTTTGATCTTCTACAACATCCCGCCGGCGATTGCGGTGGCCACCGGCGCCAACCAGGTCATCGCCTCGTCCTTCTCCGGCGCGCTCTCCCACTTCAAGCGCGGCACGCTCGACTTCAAGCTGGGCGGCGTGCTTCTGGCCGGGGGCATCGTCGGCTCGACGGCCGGCATCTACGTTTTTGCACTGTTGCGCCGGGTCGGCCAGCTCGATCTCTTCATCTCGCTGCTGTACGTGGTGCTGCTCGGCACTGTGGGCGGGCTGATGCTGGTCGAAAGCGTCAACGCGCTGCGCGCCAGCCGCAGCGGCGCCGCGCCGGTGCTCAAGAAATCCGGCCAGCACAACTGGATCCACCGGCTGCCGTTCAAGATGCGCTTCCGCGCCTCCAAGCTGTTCGTCAGCGTTATCCCGGTGCTTGGGCTCGGCGCGGGCATCGGCTTCCTGTCGTCGATCATGGGCGTCGGCGGCGGCTTCATCATGGTGCCGGCGCTGATCTACCTGCTCAAGGTGCCGACCAATGTCGTTATCGGCACCTCGCTGTTCCAGATCATCTTCACCTCGGCCTATACGACGCTGGTACACGCCACGACTAACCAGACGGTCGACGTGATCCTGGCGTTCCTCCTGATGGCCGGCGGCGTCGCCGGCGCGCAATACGGCGCCAAGGCCGGCCAGAAGCTGCGCGGCGAACAGTTGCGGGCGCTGCTGGCGATGCTGGTGCTGGCCGTCGCCATCCGCCTTGCCGTCGATCTCTTCGTGACGCCGCCCAATCTCTATTCGCTTACCGCCGCGGGCCTCAACTGATGGCGGCACGACGAGCATTTGCAGCCGCCGTCTCGTTATCGATGCTCTTTGCCCTTTCACCGGCAACGGCGCAGACGCCGCCTGCCGAAAGCATCCAGATCGGCCTGTCGACCGACGCCATTTCCATCACGGCGGGTTTCTCCGGCGCAGACCTGACGATCTTCGGATCGTTGGAAAATCCCGATCCGCTGGTCGCGCGTCAGGGGCGCTATGACGTGATCGTGGTGCTCGAGGGCCCGCCGCGGCCGGTGGTGGTCCGGCGCAAGGACCGGGTGCTCGGCGTCTGGATCAACCTGGACTCAGAGACGTTCGAGAACGTGCCGGTCTCCTATTCCGTCGCGACCACGCGGCCGCTGCAGGACATCGCCGAGCCCGCCAAATACAAGCAGCTCTCGCTCGGCGCCCAGAACCTCTACATGAAACCGGCTGACGAGACCGACAGCCCGGCAACCATCGAGGAATTCACCGCCGCGCTTCGCGACCGCAAGGCGGCGACCGGCCTCTACAGCGAGAATGTCGGCGGCGTGCAGTTCCTGTCGCAGAACCTGTTTCGCGCCACGGTGCGGCTGGCGCCCAACGTGCCGGTCGGCACGCACAAGGCACGCGCGTTCCTGTTCAAGAGCGGCATGTTCGTCAAGGAAAGCTCGGCCCAGCTCGAAATCCGCAAGTCCGGTTTCGAGCAGTCGATCTTCCGCGTCGCGCATGACTATTCCTTCCTCTATGGCGTGTTCGCCGTGTCGCTCGCCATGCTGACCGGCTGGCTGGGCCGCCTCATCTTCCGCAAGGATTGATGTTTCTCGGGAAAGCAGGGGCTTCCCCTTTTCCCGCTTTTGCGATAAATCGCCGCCTCCCCAACCAAAGCGCGTTTCGGCGCGCTTTGGGCTCTTTGTTTTGGTGCATGTCGTCCTCCCAAAACCGCTGCGCACTTTTGGGCGACATGCACTAGGGACAAGCGCACACATCTCAACTTCGGCAGAGCGGTCCGGCCATCCGGATGACGGCGCGCCATGCGTTGCCCTGCCGCCACGAAGCAATCATAGGAGGCTGCGATGCAATCAGCATTCGGCGGCATCGATTTCGGCACGTCCAATTCCACGGTGGGCGTAATCCGAAACGGCCGTGCCCGGCTGGTGGCGCTGGAGGGCGAACAGCCCACTTTGCCGAGCGCCGTGTTCTTCAATTTCGAGGACGGCTACACCTATTTCGGCCGTCGCGCGATCAGCGACTACACCGACAGCATCGAAGGGCGGCTTATGCGCTCGCTGAAGAGCGTGCTGGGCAGCACGCTGGCCAACGAAAAGACACGCATCAAGGCGCGCCAGATCGGCTTCATCGACATCGTCGGCATGTTCGTCGGCCATTTGAAGAAGCGGCTCGAAGAAGACGCGGGCGGCGCGGTCGAGAACGTGGTGCTCGGCAGACCCGTCCAGTTCGTCGACGACGATGCGGCCGCGGACGCAAAGGCGCAGGGCGAATTGGAAAAGGCGGCGCGCGCGCAAGGCTTCAGGCACATCGCCTTCCAGTTCGAGCCGATCGCGGCGGCGCTCGATTACGAGCAGAACGTCACCCGCGAGGAGCTGGCGCTGATCGTCGACATGGGCGGCGGCACGTCCGACTTTTCGATCGTGCGGGTCTCGCCCGAGCGTGCCCGCTCAAATGATCGCAAGGCCGATATCCTGGCCAACCGCGGCGTCCATATCGGCGGCACCGATTTCGACCGGCTGCTCAGCATCGCCCATGTCATGCCCGAGCTCGGCTATCTGACGCGGACCAAGGACCACAAGCGTAACCTGCCGGCGGCCTATTTTGTCGACCTGGCGACCTGGCAGCGCATCAACCTCGTCTACACCGCAAAGGCGATGACGGATCTGAGGCAGATCCGCTACGAGGCAGAGCGCGCCGACCTCGTCGACCGCTTCATCCATGTCGTCGAGCATCGCTACGGCCATGCGATGGCCGGCCTGGTCGAGAGAGCCAAGATCGCGCTGACCGAGCAGTCTTCGGCCGAAGTGAAGGTGTCGCTGCCAGGCGCGCGCTTCGCGGCCGAGATCACGCGGGCCGGCCTGGAGGAGACGATCAGCGGCGACATCGAACGCGTGACCGCGACGGTCAAACAGACGATCGCTGACGCCGGCATTACCGCCTCCGCCATCACCGCCGTGTTCCTCACCGGCGGCTCGACCGCTATCCCGCTGGCGAAGCGGCAGATCCTGTCGCTGGTGCCGCAGGCCGCCGTCATCGAGGGCGACATGTTCGGCTCGGTCGGCCTCGGCCTGGCGCTGGATGCGCAGCGCAAATACGCCTGACTTTTTCTCCTAATTGTCGATATTTGCCAGCGCGTCCGCCCTGCCCGTCAGATGCGCCTTCAGCGCCATCTGGGCGAGGCTTGCCTGCCGGTCGCGATGGGTGATCATGGCGAAGTCGCGCTTCGGCAATTCGACCGGCACGGCCCTGAGGCTGCCTTCCGCCAGGGAGCGCGCGACGACCAGCTCCGAGATGATGGTGGCGCCTGCTCCGGCCTCCACCGCCTGACGCACGGCCTCGTTGCTGGGCAGGACGAGAAAAATCTGCAGCTCGGCCGGCGGGACCCCCTGGTTGTGCGCGAAATCCTCCAGCGCCTCGCGCGTGCCCGAGCCGCCTTCCCTGATGATCCAGCGCAAGGCCCTGATGTCGAGGTTGCCCGCCCGCGTCATCGGGATCTCGGGATGCGAGCGCGCCACCACCAGCATCGGGTGGTCCTCGTCGACCGTGGCGCGGCGCAGGATGTCGGACTCGGTGCGGCCCTCGACCAGGCCGAAATCGGCGCGGCCGTCCAGCACATTGGTCTCGACCTGCCGCGTGTTGCCGATCGTCACGCTCAGCTTCACGGCCGGATAGGCTTCGTGGAAAGACGCCAGGCGACGCGGCAGCCAGTAGCTGGCAATGGTCTGGCTGGCGGCGATCGACAAGCTGCCGGCGACGGTCTGCGAGACATCTTCCAGCACGCCGCGGGCAGCCGTGGCGCGATCCAGAACCGCCTTCGCCTCGGGCAGGAAGCGGTGGCCGGTCTGGGCCAATTCGATGTTGCGTCCGACCCGGTTGAACAGGCGCACGCCATGCTGGCTTTCGAGCGCGCGGATGGCCGCCGAGGCGGCCGACTGCGAGATGCCGAGCCGCTCGGCGGCCTTGGTCATATGGCCGTGTTCGGCGACGGCGACGAAGATGCGCAGCTGATCGAGGGTCATGTGCTAAGTAAGAAGCAAAATCGATCGGAATTACAAGAGCTGCTTGTTAGACGCATCAATGGCTTTGTTCTAAGTTTTTGCCTCGAGTTGGAAAAAATTAGCTGCCTTGCCGCCAAGGTTTGAAATGATCGGGCGCTTCAAATCCCTGTTCGCGCATTGGAGCGGCCGGCTGAAGCGGCAGCTCTCCGGCGAACGCTATCATCCCGAGCTCCACTATATGCGCGGCCCGGGGCCCAAGACGAAGGCCAAGATGGCGAGCGGCAAGAGCGTTCGCGGATCATGAGCAACGCCGCGCCGCGCGGCGCCAATTCCGCACCCTCGCAGCGGCCACTGGTTGACAGCCGAGCACCCGACGAAGGCGACGGCGTCGAAACCTCGCCTGAAGTCTCCGACCGCATCGCCAAGACCACCTGCTATATGTGCGCTTGCCGCTGCGGCATCGACGTCCACATCAAGGACGGCAAGGTCCGCTACATCAACGGCAACAAGGACCACCCGGTGAACCGCGGGGTGATCTGCGGCAAGGGCAGCGCTGGCATCATGCAGCACTACAGCCCGGCGCGGCTCAAAAAGCCGCTGCTGAGGACAGGTCCGCGCGGCTCGGGCGAGTTCCGCGAGATCGAGTGGGACGAGGCGCTCAACATCGCCACCGAAAGGTTATCGGCGATCCGCCGCACCGACCCGAAAAAGCTCGCCTTCTTCACCGGACGCGACCAGTCGCAATCGCTGACCGGCTGGTGGGCATCTAAATTCGGCACGCCGAACTTCGCCGCGCATGGCGGCTTCTGCTCGGTCAACATGGCGGCCGGCGGGCTCTACACGATCGGCGGCTCGTTCTGGGAATTCGGCGAGCCCGACTGGGACAACACCCGATACTTCATGCTGTTCGGCGTCGCCGAGGACCATGATTCCAACCCGATCAAGATCGGCCTCGGCAAGCTCAAGGCGCGCGGCGCCAAGGTGGTTTCGATCAATCCCTGCCGCACCGGCTATAATGCCATCGCCGACGACTGGATCGGCATCAGGCCGGGCACGGACGGGCTGTTCGTGCTGGCGCTGGTCCATGAATTGCTCAAGGCCGGCCGCGTCGATCTCGACTACCTGCTGCGCTATACCAACGCGCCGGTGCTGGTCGTGCAGGAATCAGGCTCAGCCGGCGACGGGTTGTTCGTCCGCGACGCAGACGGCAACCTGCTTGCCTGGGACAGGGCTGCGAAGCAACCGGTCAACGCAGCCGACCCCGAAGCAAAGCCGGCGCTGACCGGCAGGTACGAGGTCGGCGGCCGGCGCTGCGTGCCGGTGTTCCAGCTCATAGCCGACCGCTATCTGGACGAAAACCACTCGCCGAACGCCGTGGCGGAGCGCTGCGGCGTCGACGCCGAGACGATCCGGCGCATCGCGGCGGAGCTGGCGCATGTCGCCTTCGAGCAGACGATCGAACTGCCGGTCGCCTGGACCGACTGGGCGGGCCGACGGCATGAAACGATCAAGGGCCGGCCTGTCTCGATGCATGCCATGCGCGGCATTTCGGCCCATTCCAATGGTTTTCACACCTGCCGCGCCATCCATCTGCTGCAGGTTCTGCTTGGCACTGTCGACGTTCCAGGCGGCTTCCGCTTCAAGCCGCCCTACCCGCGCCCGGCGCCGCCAGGGCCGAAGCCGGCCGGCAAGACCGTTCGGCCGATGACGCCGCTGGACGGCATGCCGCTCGGCTTCGTCTGCGGTCCGGACGATCTCCTGGTCGACGAGGACGGCCTGCCCACCCGCATCGACAAGGCCTATTCGTGGGAAGCGCCCCTGGCCGCGCACGGGCTGATGCACTCGGTCATCCGCAACGCCTGGGCCGGCGATCCTTATCCGATCGACACGCTGATGATGTACATGTCGAACATGGCGTGGAACTCCTCGATGAACACGGTCGAGACGATTGCCATGCTGACCGACAAGGACGAGGCCGGCGCCTACAAGATCCCCTTCATCATCTATTCCGACGCCCATTATTCCGAGACGGTGGCTTTCGCCGATCTGGTGCTGCCCGACACCACCTATCTCGAGCGGCATGATTGCATCAGCCTGCTCGATCGGCCGATCAGCCATGCCGACGGGCCGGGCGACGCCATCCGCCACCCGGTGCTGCAGCCGGATCGCGACGTGCGGCCGTTCCAGTCGGTGCTGATCGAGCTCGGCGCGCGGCTCGGCCTGCCTTGCTTCGTCAACGAGGACGGCTCGGCGAAATACCGCGACTATGCCGACTACATCGTCAACCACGAGCGCACACCCGGCATCGGCCCGCTTGCCGGCTGGCGTGGCAAGAATGGCGGGTCGATCGGCAGGGGCGACGTCAACCCCGATCAGTTGCAGCGCTACATCGACAATGGCGGCTTTTGGCACCACGATTTTTCCGACGACCAGCGCTATTACAAGATGGGCAACCGCGCCTATCTCGATTTCGCGGTCGAGATGGGCTTCATCGCCAAGGCCGAGCCGATCGTCTTCCAGCTCTACTCGGAGCCGATGCAGCGCTTTCGCCTTGCCGCGCGTGGTCATGGCAAGGTGCAGCCCCCGAAGGCTGAGCGCGGCCGCATCGAAGCCTATATGGATCCACTGCCGTTCTGGTACGCGCCCTTCGAGGACGACACCGTCGACCTGCAAAAATATCCGCTGCATGCGCTGACGCAGCGGCCGATGCACATGTACCACTCCTGGGGCTCGCAGAATGCCTGGCTGAGACAGATCACCAGCCAGAACCGACTGTTCGTGCATCACCAGACGGCCGTCGGGCTTGGCCTTGCCGACGATGACTGGGTGTGGATCGAAAGCATCAATGGCCGGGTGAAGGGCCAGATCAAGCTGATCGACGGCGTGAACCCCGACACGGTGTGGACCTGGAACGCCATCGGCAAGCGGCGCGGCAGCTGGGGGCTGAAGGATGATGCGGCGGAGAGCAATCGCGGCTTCCTGCTCAACCACATCATCGGCGACCAGACCGCGGCCGACGCTAGCGGCAAGCGCTATTCGAATTCCGATGCGGTCACGGGACAGGCGGCATGGTTCGATGTGCGCGTGCGCGTCGTGAAATGCGCGGCGGACGAAGCCGGCTTCACCGAGCCGCAATTCGAGCGTTTCCGGCAGCCGCCGAATTTCGAGCCTCCGCCGGATGTGCTTCGCTTCGGCGCTGCGTTTCGCATGAAAAGGGAAGCCGCCGAATGACCTGCCTTCCCGCCCGAACCGAGAAAAAACTGGGCCTCGTCATCGACCTCGATACCTGCGTCGGCTGCCAGGCCTGCGTGACCGCCTGCAAGGAGTGGAACACGGGCGGCCACATGGCGCCGCTGACCGATATCAACCCCTATGGCGCGCATGTCGACGGCGTCTGGTTCAACCGCGTGCATGCTTACGAGCACACGACGGAGCTGGGAGGCCGCACGGTGAACTTCCCGCGCTCCTGCTTGCATTGCGAGCAGCCGGCCTGCGTCACCGTCTGCCCGACCGGCGCCTCCTACAAGCGCGCCGCGGACGGCATCGTGCTAGTCGATGAGGATAAATGCATCGGCTGCAAATTGTGCAGTTGGGCCTGTCCCTACGGCGCGCGCGAGTTCGACAGCGATGTCGGCGTGATGAAGAAATGCACGCTCTGCGTCGACCGCATCTACAACGACAATCTGGCCGAGGAGGACCGCGTGCCGGCCTGCGTCGCCGCCTGCCCGACCAGCGCCCGGCATTTCGGCGATCTCGGCGATCCAGCCTCCGCGATCTCGCAACTGGTCACGGAACGCGGCGGCATCGCGCTGATGCCGGAGCTCGGCTACAAGCCGACCAACAGATACCTGCCGCCGCGCGCCCGCAGCGAACGCGCGGCAAAGGTCGACGCGCCGGCGCTGGAGCCGATCAAGGCCGAGGGCGGTTTCCTCGGCTGGATCGACCGCATGCTTTCGAACTAGCCGATCATGCACCCTGCTTTCTCGGTCGTCTTCTTCACCACCGCCACCGGCGCCGGATACGGCCTGCTGGCGCTGCTCGGCCTGCTTGGCGGGCTGGGATTCATTCCGGCCGATTTCTGGCTTGGCCTTGTCGGCATGGCCCTGGCACTCGGTTTGATCGTCGCCGGGCTGTTGTCCTCCACCGGTCACCTTGGCCGGCCGGAGCGCGCCTGGCGCGCCTTCTCGCAATGGCGCAGTTCGTGGCTGTCGCGTGAAGGCGTGGCGTCGGTCGCGACCTTCATTCCGGCAACACTGTTCGGCATCGGCTGGGTGGTTCTCGACCGAAGCGGCGGATGGGTGGCGGCCGCAGGCCTGGTGGCAGCAGCAGGGGCGATGGTGACGGTCTGCACGACCGGCATGATCTACGCCTCGCTGAAGCCAATTGCGCAGTGGCATAGCCGTTATACTTTGCCGGCTTATCTCATCTTCGCGGCGATGACGGGAAGCGTTCTCGCCAATGCCTTGTTTCAGGGGTTCAAACTGGGCTCAACGGCGGTGCTGACCTGGGCGCTGCTCGTCACGCTCGCCGGCTGGGGCTGGAAGCTTGCGACCTGGCGCTACAATGACCAACTCGAAATCCCGACAACCGCCAACACGGCGACCGGTTTGGCGGGCGGCACCGTACGGTCGATCGAATGGCCTCATACGGAAGAGAATTACCTGCTGAAGGAAATGGGCTTCCGCATCGCGCGCAAGCACAGCGCGAAGCTGCGGCGGATCACGCAGGCGCTGGCTTTCGCGGCGCCCGCTATCCTTCTAGCAATCGCGTTCTTCCTGCCATGGCCCTTGTGCGCAATTGCATCCGCGTTTGCAGCCGTTGCGCAATTCGGCGGCATGCTGGTCGAGCGTTGGCTATTCTTCGCAGAGGCGAAGCACACGGTCATGCTCTATTACGGACGAGAGTAGCGTCTCAGCCCGGCCGCAGCATCGAGCCAGAGATGGCAAAGATGCGCTCGGCGCCCAGCATATAGGCCATCAGCGTTTCCAGCCTGAACAGGCCGGCATAGGCGCGATCGAGCACGTTGAGCGAGCCGGTATAGGCGCCGAAGGCCGGCATGATCATGCGGCCGCCATCGCCGGCAAAGCAGCGGCGCCGGACTGAGCGGCCGCGCTGGACGATGCGCGCGCAGGGGTGGAGATGACCCGATATCTCGCCCTCGATCCGCATCTTCGAGGGCTCGTGCCGGAAGAGCAGCGAGCCGATGGCAAGCTCCCGCACCGTTTCCCCGGGCAGGTCGGCGGGTGCCTCGGGATCGTGGTTGCCGGCGACCCAGAACCAGTCGCGGCCAGCCATCATCGCTTCCAGCCGTTCGCGAAAACTCAGATGCATGCGCTCGGCGCCGCCGCCATCATGGAAGGAGTCGCCGAGGCTGACGACGATCCGCGGCTGGTAGTCGGCGATGACCGACTGCAGCCTGAGCAACGTGGCACCGGTGTCGTAAGGCGGGATCAGCGCGCCGCGCCTGGCGAAGGACGAGCCCTTTTCGAGATGCAGATCGGAGACGGCGAGCAGGCGCAGATCGGGGAAATAGAGAACGCCGCGCCGGTCGCAGACCGCGCGCTCGCCGGCGATGCCGACAAGGTCGGCCTCGGCGATCAGCGTTGCGCGCGACAGCGAAAAATTCATCCCCTCTTCGTCCCTGATACTACTCTACTCGACCCATCGCTTCTTCGACCAGATCGGCGGCTTCCATCAACAGCGTGTCGTTGGCGCCGCCATTGACCGATTCCTTGCCGATCTCCAGCATCACCGGCACCGCCAGCGGCGAGATCTGGTCGAGATGCTTATGCATGATTCGACCGCGCACACGCGAGAGCATCTCGCCAAGTCTGCTGACATCGAGCAATCCGGCCGAGGCGTCGGTCCGCGTTGCCTGCAGCAGGATATGATCCGGCTCATGACTGCGCAGCACATCATAGATCAGGTCGGCCGAGACCGTCACCTGGCGCCCGCTCTTTTCCTGGCCGGGGTAGCGCTTTTCGATAAGCCCGGCGATGACCGCGCAGGTGCGGAAGGTGCGCTTCAGCATCCAGCTCTCGTTCAGCCAGTCCTCCAGATCGTCGCCCAGCATGTCCTCGTCGAAAAGCTGACCGAGCGACGGCTTCCTGGCTTTGAAAAGCGCCGCCATATCGTCCAGCGCCCACACCGCCAGCGAATAGTCGGTGGCGACGAAGCCGAGCGGCCTGGCATGGGCGCGCTCCAGCCGGCGGGTCAAAAGCATGCCGAGCGTCTGGTGCGCCAGCCGGCCCTCGAAGGGATAGGCGACCATGTAATGGCGGTTGCCACGCGGGAAGGTCTCGACCAGAAGGTCGCCGCGCTTCGGCAGCACCGACTTCTCCTGCTGGATCCGCAGCCAGTCGGCCACCTGCTCGGGCAGCAGCTTCCAGCGGTCGCTGTCGGCCAGCATGCCGCGCACCTGCTCGGCGAGATAGGTCGAGAGCGGAAACTTGCCGCCGGCATAGGACGGCACGATGATGTTGGCGCCCGCGCCGTTGGAGACGACGCACTCGTTCTCGCGAATACCTTCGAAGCGCAGCACCTTGCCGGCGAAGAGGAAATTGTCGCCGGGACGCAGCGTCTCGGCGAAATACTCCTCGATCTTGCCGAGCACCGGCCCGCCGCGGCCGGCCATGCCGCGCCCCTGCCGGACATAGCGAATATTGAGCTCCGGCATTTCGACGATGGTGCCGACATTCAGCCGGTATTGCTGCGTCACGCGCGGATGCGAGACGCGCCAGAGCCCGTCCTTGTTCTGGCGGATGCGGGCATAACGCTCATAATTCTTCAGCGCGTAGCCGCCGGTGGCGACGAAGTCGACGACCCGGTCGAAGGTCTCGCGCTCCAGCGCAGTGTATGGGGCAGCACCGCGCACTTCCTCGAACAGGAGGTCGGCGTCGAACGGGCCGCCGCAGGCGACGCCCAGCACGTGCTGCGACAGCACGTCGAGTGCGCCCTTGATCAAAGGCGGCGTGTCCTGCGCGCCGAGATAATTGGCGTCGAGCGCGGCACGGCATTCCAGCACCTCGAAGCGGTTGGCCGGGATCAGGATCGCCTTCGACGGCTCGTCCATGCGGTGGTTGGCGCGGCCGATGCGCTGCGCCAGGCGGCTGGCGCCTTTCGGCGCGCCGACATGCACGACAAGGTCGACATCGCCCCAGTCGATACCGAGATCGAGCGTCGAGGTGGCAACGATAGCGCGCAGCGCATTGTCGGCCATCGCCTTCTCGACGCGGCGGCGCTGGCCGACATCGAGCGAGCCGTGATGGAGCGCGATGGGGAGCGAGTCCTCATTCGCCCGCCAGAGCTCCTGGAACAAAAGCTCCGCCTGGCTGCGCGTGTTGACGAAGAGCAGCGTCGTGCGATGCTCTTTGATCGCCTCGTAGATTTCAGGAATGGCGTAGCGGGCCGAATGGCCGGACCACGGCACGCGCTCACGCGAGTCGAGGATGGAGATGTCGGGCTTGGCGCCGCCGGCAACGGTGATCAGCCCAGCCATGTCGCCGGGTGGGTTCTGAGGAACCAGCCAGCGCCGCAATTCGTCCGGCTCGGCGACGGTTGCCGATAGACCTATGGTCTGCAGCCCGGGAACGAAGGCGCGCAGCCGCGCGAGGCCGAGCGCCAAAAGATGTCCGCGCTTGGAGGTGACGAGCGAATGCAATTCGTCGAGCACGACGTAGCGCAAATCCTCGAAGAACCGCCTAGCGTCGCTCGAGGCGATCAGGAGCGCAAGCTGCTCGGGCGTGGTGAGCAGGATGTCAGGCGGCGCCAGTTTCTGCCGCTGGCGCTTGTGCGAGGGCGTATCGCCGGTGCGGGTTTCGATGGTGAGGGGCAGGCCGATTTCCTCGACCGGCTTGCCGAGATTGCGCTCGATGTCGACGGCCAGGGCCTTGAGCGGCGAGATGTAGAGCGTGTGGATGCCGGGATGCGCCTGGCCCGGCTTGCGCTTCGGACGGTTGGCCAGCTCGGTCAGCGAAGGCAGGAAGCCGGCCAGCGTCTTGCCGGCGCCGGTCGGCGCGATCAGCAGCACCGATTGGCCGCCTTGCGCGTTCGCAAGCAGCTCGAGCTGGTGGACACGCGGCGACCAGCCTTTTTCGCCGAACCATCTGACGAATGGCTCAGGCAGCAGGACGGCGGCATTCTGTTCGGCAAGGCGCGGCTGCTCGGTCACGCGAAACAGGTAGCGCGGCGTGGGCGGATCGCCAAGAAAAATCGGAACAAAAGGGGATCAGCCTTCCTCGGCCCGTTTACGGGGAGAGGATGCCGGCAGGCAGGTGAGGGGCCGCGCCGGCTTTTGATATGATCGTTTGGTCAGACGATAGGTCGGGGCCAACCGCCAACATTCGCGCCGCCCCTCATCCGCCCTTCGAGCACCTTCTCCCCGTGAAACGGGAAAGATCAGGGCCTCCTGAACCCCGTCGGGCCGCCATAAAGATAGCCGATGCGCTCGACCGCCTCTTTCAGCCCTTCGCGCGAGACCAGCATGGTGTGGCCGTTGGCGTGGATCATGTCATCTGCGTCGGTCATGACAGCGACATGGCCTTTCCAGAAGACGAGGTCGCCGCGACGGAGACCTGAATAGTCCGCACCCAGCTCGAACGGCGTGCCGATGCTCGCCGCCTGCATGTCGGAGTCACGCAGCACGTCCTTGCCGGTCATGCGCATCGCCAACTGCACCAAGCCGGAACAGTCGATGCCGAAGCCGGAAACGCCGCCCCAGAGATAGGGTGTGCCGAGGAAACTTTCGGCGACCGTAACGTAGTCCTCGGCCAGTTCGGCGATCGGCCGCAAATGGCCGGCGATGATCGCCTGGCCGGAGGGCAGCAACGCATAATGCGTGCCGCGCGTTTCGGCGGAACGGATCACCGTAACGGTCGAGCCCATCGACAATTGCCCGCCTATAGGAAAGCGCAGATCAGCCCCGGGATAGAGGAAGGTGCGCGGCACCGAAACGATGTGTGTCGGCGCGTGCTCACGCGCCCCAATCATATTGTGCGCCACATAGCCGACATAGCCGTCACGCTCGGCCTGCACCCAGGCCCAGCCTTCCGTATCCTCGAAGACGAGCACATCGTCGCCGAACAGCGTCTGCGTGTTCACGCCCGCATCGGGGCGCGGCGCCTTGCGCAGGTCCGCGACCGACGCCGTGATTCGTGCCGGACGGCCGGCGACGAAGCGCTCGGCGGCGACCTCGCCTTTCAACCTTGCATCGGCAAGGTCGGAACGGAAAGCATGAAGGCGGGCGTCCCTGGCGGTCAAATCGATAATCCAGTCATCAGCAATGAGGGTCGGATGGCGGCAGTGCGGTCAGATCGGCAGCTCATGCGCCCTGGCGACGATACCATCGCCGAAGCGCTCGACAAAGAGCGCGCCTTCCACCGTGCGCCGGATCAGCACGTTGCGCTTGTCGAGCTCGTCGCGATGGCGCGAGACCAGCTTCAGCGCGCCCATCGTATCCAGCGCCCGGGTGATGACCGGCTTGGTGACGTTGAGCTTGGCGGCAAGGCCGCGCACGGTATGGGGCGGCGGGTCGAGATAGATGGTGAACAGGATCGCCGTCTGGCGCATGGTGAGATCCGGCGCGCCGCCGCGCACCTGCGCCAGCATCACCTGCTGCCACAGTCGCAAGGCCTGGCTCGGGCGCATCGAGATCGACATGCGCGAAGCATGCCGGCAAATTGTTTCGGTTCCGTTTCAGTGACGGACCGCCCGCCGATTGCTCAGGCAAATCGCTGCGCAATTACCCGCTCCAGCGCGCGAATGCCCTGCGCCTCGCCGCCGGTCGGGCCGTAAGGGCGATCAGAGGGATTCCAGGCGAAGATGTCGAAATGCGCCCAGCCCGGCGTCTTCTCGACGAAACGCTTGAGGAAAAGCGCGGCGGTGATCGATCCGGCAAAACCGTCGGTGGTGACGTTGTTGATGTCGGCGATCTTGGAGGAAAGCTTCGCATCATAGGGGCGCCACAGAGGCATGCGCCACAGCGGATCCTCGACTGCCACGGACGCGGCGGCGAGGTCGGCGGCGAGCGTTTCATCGGCGGTGTAGAACGGCGGCAGATCAGGCCCCAGCGCGACGCGGGCGGCACCGGTCAGCGTCGCCATGTCGATCAGCAGAGCGGGCTGCTCTTCATCGGCCAGCGCCAGCGCGTCGGCCAGGATCAGCCTGCCTTCGGCGTCGGTGTTGCCGATCTCGACCGTAATGCCCTTGCGGCTCCTCAGCACATCGCCGGGCCGGAAGGCGTTGCCGGCGATCGAATTCTCGACGGCGGGGATGAGCACGCGCAGCCTGACATTCAGTTTCGCCGCCATGATCATGGAGGCGAGACCCAGCACGTTGGCTGCGCCGCCCATGTCCTTCTTCATCAAGAGCATGCCCGAGGACGGCTTGATGTCGAGGCCGCCAGTGTCGAAGCAGACACCCTTGCCGACCAGCGTCACCTTCGGCGCGTCGCTCGGTCCCCAACTCATGTCGATTAGCCGCGGCGCGTCGGTGGAGGCACGGCCGACGGCGTGGATCATCGGGAAGTTCCGCGCCAGGAGATCATCGCCATGGATCACGGAGATATCGGCGCCATGCGCGGCGGCCAGTTGCCGGGCGGCTTCCTCCAGTTCGACCGGCCCCAGGTCGCTGGTCGGCGTGTTGACGAGGTCGCGCGTCAAGAACACGCCGTCGGCGATGCGGCGGACATGCGCGGCGTCGGCGCCTTCCGGCAGCGCAAAGCGCAGAGCCTTGCCGGGCTTCTTGCCGTAGCGGGTGAAGACATAGCCCCCGAGGACCAGCGCGAGCGCGGCCAGATCGGGCTGGCGTAAATCCGATGCGAAATGCCAGTCGCCTTCCGGCAGCGCCCTTGCGAGCGCGCCGAGGGCTAAAGCGCTTTCGCCGTCGCCGGTGCCGAACAGCGCGCCGGCAAGGCCACCGCCCTCGGCCGGCAAGACGAGCGTGCGCCCCGCCTCGCCAGAAAAACCGTTGGCCCTTGCCCAGGCGATGGCGGGCGGCGGCAGCGCCGCGACTTCAAGGGTGTCCTTTGCCACCAGATAGACCGGCAGGGCGGCTTGCGGCTTCTGTTCGACGAGTTCGACGGGCATGCGATGATCTCCAGCCGAACATGACGAGTCGGCGCTTCTTAACGGTCCGTTAGGGTTAACAGAATATTTCTGCGGGAGGGAAGACGGCCAGGCAATGGCCGCACAGGAATGGAGACCGGGCGCAGATGCGTACCACAGCCTTGAACCTTGCAGCCAAGCGCCTGATCACCACCGCCCTCATGGCGGCACTGGCGGCCAGCGTGGCGGGCTGCGGCAGCACCAGCAAATTCACCACCGGCTCCATCTCGCGTTCCGACAGCAAGCCGCTGGAAACGATGTCGGCCGACGACTTGCACACCGCAACCTCCAGGCTCGGCCAATCCTACGCCCGCAATCCGAACGACAAGCGGCTGGCGATAAATTTCGCGGCGGCGCTGCAGATGGACGGCGATGCCGACCAGTCACTGGCCGTGATGCGCAAGCTGGCGATCGCCTATCCCAAGGATCGGGACGTGCTTGCAGCCTATGGCAAGGCGCTTGCCGCCAACGGCCAGTTCGAGCCGGCGCTCGACGCCGTTCGCCGCGCTCAGACGCCCGAATATCCCGACTGGAAGCTGGTGTCGGCGGAAGCCGCCATTCTCGACCAGCTGGGACAGAAGGACGAGGCACGGCAGGACTACCGCAAGGCGCTGGAACTCAAGCCGAACGAGCCTTCGGTACTGTCCAATCTCGGCATGTCCTACGTGCTCGAAGGCGACCTGCGCACGGCCGAAACCTATATGCGCTCGGCCGCGCAACAGCCTGGCGCCGACAGCCGCGTGCGACAGAACCTGGCGCTGGTGGTGGGCCTGCAGGGCCGCTTCGACGAGGCCGAGAAGATCGCCTCGCAGGAACTGTCGCCCGAGCAGGCGCAGGCCAACGTCGCCTATCTGCGCCAGATGCTTGCCCAGCAGAACGCCTGGAACCAGTTGAAGGATCAGGACAAGAACAAAGACAAGGCGAAAGTCGCCACGAACTGACCGCGCGGCGCCGCCAAGCGCCCACTGCTGCTGAAATGAAAAAGCCGCGCGAACCCCGCGCGGCTTTTTCGATTGGGCGAACCGATTTGCCTATTGGCTCGAGGAACTGTGCTGGTCGCCGAAGATACCGCGCTGGCTGACCTGGATGCCGGCCGGGCCCAGAATGATGGCGAACAGAACCGGCAGGAAGAACAGGATCATCGGCACGGTGAGCTTCGGCGGCAGTGCCGCCGCCTTCTTTTCGGCCGCATTCATGCGCATGTCGCGGCTTTCCGAGGCGAGCACGCGCAGCGCGTGCGCCACCGGCGTGCCGTAGCGTTCGGCCTGGACCAGGGCCTGGGAGACCGACTTCACCGATTCCAGGCCGGTGCGGCTTGCCAGGTTTTCATAGGCGACCTTGCGATCCTGCAGATAGGACAGCTCGGCATTGGTGAGCACGAATTCCTCGGCAAGCGGCACCGACTGCGCGCCGATTTCATCGGCGACCCTCCGCAAGGCCGCTTCCACCGACATGCCGGATTCCACGCAGATCAGCATCAGGTCGAGCGCGTCCGGCCAGGCCAGCTGGATCGACTGCTTGCGCTTGGCCGCGCGGTTATTGACGTAGAGGATCGGCGCGTAGAAGCCGCCATAGGCGACGACCACGCAGACGAACAGCTTGATGAAGGCCGGCTGCTGCGGCAGGCCGCCGAGCACGAACAGGTAGATGGCCGCCAGGGCAAATCCGACGAATGGCAGGACGAGGCGGAAGAAGAGGAAGCGCGTCAGCGGGTTCTGGCCGCGAAAGCCCGCCACCTTGAGCTTCTGGATCGTGCTTTCGTCGGCAAGCGCGCGCCTGAGATCCAGCCGGTCGACGATGTTGCGCATGCCGATCGACTGTTCCTCGCGCAGGCCCTTGCGGCGGCGGTCGGCCTCGTTGGCCAGACGCGCACGCTGCTCTGCACGCAGTTTGTCCCGCTCTAGCGCCACGCTCTTCATGCGCGACTTGAGCGACGTGCCGCCGAACGCCGGCATCAGCGTGAAGACCGTCGCGAACACGGCGATGGCGACCAGCATCGCGATCAGGAAGGAAGGGTCGGTGAGTGTCTTGATGACCTGTTCTGTCACTGGACCTGCCCCTACACTTCGAAGTTCATCATCTTGCGCATCACCAGGATGCCGATCGACATCCAGACACCCGCACAGCCCAGGATCAGGTGCCCGACATTGGTGGTGAACAGCGGCATGATATAGTTCGGACTCGACAGATAGACGAGGAAGGCGACGACGAATGGCAAGGCGCCGATGATGACGGCGGATGCCTTGGCCTCCATCGACAGCGCCTGGACCTTGGCCTTCATCTTCTTGCGGTCGCGCAGAACGCGCGAAAGGTTGCCCAGCGCCTCCGACAGGTTGCCGCCGGCCTGCGACTGGATCTGGATGACGATGCCGAAGAAGCCGGCCTCGGTGCACGGCATCGTCTCGGACATGCGCATGGCGGCGTCGGGCACCGACAGGCCCATCTGCTGGGAATCGACGATACGGCGGAATTCGGCGCGGACCGGTTCGGGCGATTCGTTGGCGATCAGGCGGATCGCGTCGTTTAGCGGCAGGCCGGACTTCACCGCGCGCACGATGATGTCGAGCGCGTTCGGAAACTCCTCCAGGAAGGCCTTGACGCGACGCGTGCGGCGAAACGACACGAACCAGCGCGGCAGGCCGAGGCCACCCGCCAGCAATGCGCCTGGCAAAGCCCACAAAGGCGCATTGATGAAAAAGAGAAGGGCCGTCAGGACGAAGCCGCAGACGGCGGAATAGATATAAAAACGCTCGATCGAAACCTTCATGCCGGCCTGGCGGATCTGGACCTTCAGCGGCGGTTTCTTGACGTTGAGATCATTGGCCTTCTGCTTCTCATCGAGCTGCTTGAGCGAGTCCTGCACACTCTTGCGCCGCTTGACCGCTTCCGCCGCGCGGTCGCGCGTGGCTTTCACCACGGACCGGTCGGTTTCAGCCGTCTTGATGGTCTGAAGCCGCTTGTCGGCCTGCTTCTCGTTGTCGATACGCGTGAACAGGAAAGCATAGGCCACCGCGCCGGCGCTTAAGCCAGCCAGCACGACGAACGCCAGTACGGTGGTGTCAAATCCGAACATCGACCGGGGTCCCTAGGGCATTTCGCCGTTCCGAAAAAACGGCGAACCGCCCTATCTCTTTGTTTTGACGCAATTGCGCGCGGAAAACCGCTTCACACGTTTCCTGGACTAGCTTCCAACCTCCAGATGCATCAGTCAGCGCGTTTCTCCATGGCCTCGAGCGCATTGGCGAGGCGCTGCTCCTCGCCATAATAGCGAGCACGGTCCCAGAAATGCGGGCGGCCGATGCCCGTCGACACATGCTCGCCGACCAGCCGGCCGGCCGCGTCCTCGCCCTTGATGTTATAGAGGACAAGATCCTGGGTGATGATGACGTCGCCTTCCATTCCGATCACCTCGGTGATGTGGGTGATACGGCGCGAACCGTCGCGAAGGCGCGCCGCCTGGATGATCACGTCGATCGAGCCGACGACGATCTCGCGCACCGTGCGCTGCGGCAGCGAATAGCCGCCCATCGCGATCATCGATTCGATACGGTTGAGGCACTCGCGCGGGCTGTTCGAGTGGATCGTTCCCATCGAGCCGTCGTGGCCTGTGTTCATCGCCTGCAAAAGGTCGAACACTTCCGGTCCGCGCACCTCGCCTACGATGATCCGCTCCGGACGCATGCGCAGGCAGTTCTTGACCAGGTCGCGCATGGTCACCTCGCCCTCGCCCTCGAGATTGGGCGGCCGGGTTTCGAGACGGACCACATGCGGCTGCTGCAGCTGCAGTTCCGCCGAATCCTCGCAGGTGATGACCCGCTCCTCGCGGTCGATATAGTTGGTCAGGCAGTTGAGCAGCGTGGTCTTGCCGGAGCCCGTGCCGCCCGAGATGACGATGTTGCAGCGAACACGGCCGATGATCTTGAGGACTTCCGCGCCTTGCGGCGAAATGGCGCCGAACTTGACCAGCTGGTCCAGCGTCAGCTTGTCCTTCTTGAACTTGCGGATGGTGAGCGCGGTGCCGTCGATGGCAAGCGGCGGCGCGATGACATTGACGCGCGAGCCATCGGGAAGACGCGCATCGCAGATCGGGCTAGATTCATCAACGCGGCGGCCGACCTGGCTGACGATGCGCTGGCAGATGTTGAGCAGTTGCTGGTTGTCGCGGAAACGGACGCCGGTCTGTTCGACCCTGCCGTTGACTTCGATGTAGACGTTCTTGGAGCCGTTGACCATGATGTCGGCGATGTCGTCGCGGGCAAGCAAGGGCTCCAGCGGTCCATAGCCCAGAACGTCATTGCAGATGTCTTCGAGCAGCTCTTCCTGCTCGGAGATCGACATCGCGAAGTTCTTGATCGCGATGATGTCGTTGACGATGTCGCGGATTTCCTCGCGCGCGCTCTCGGGATCGAGCTTGGCGAGCTGCGACAGGTCGATCGTGTCGATGAGCGCGGAAAAAACCTGGCTTTTGGTGTCGTAGTAGCTCTCCGAGCGCTCGCGCTGGACCCTTCTCGGCGGCTCGGGCGCCATCGGCGGCGCCTCGACGGGGCGGCGGGTCGGTGGCGCGGCTGGCGTGCTGGATGCCGGCGCGGCGGGACGCTCGGCCGTCATCGTTCCCGTTGGAGCGGGAGCAGCGGGAGCGGATGCCGGCGGACGGAATTCGGGCGCTGCCCGGTTGCCGTCGTCTGTGCCTCTCTTACCAAACATGATCGACTACCCGATGCCGCTCAATCAGCGTCACTTCTTGTTGCGCGAGAGCTTGCCGAGGATCGAGCCCAGGCCTGCCTTCTTCTTTGCCTTGATTTCGCTGCGCCCGGTCAGCACATGCGCTATTTCATTGATGGTGGCGACGACCGGGTTCTTGGCGTCCATTTCGCTCAGCATGCGGCCGTTGTTGGCGGCATTGCCGAACAGCAGCGGTTCGAAGTTGATCACCGCCATCGGGGTGATGCCAAGCGGCTCGGCGAAATCGGCAGCCGCGATCTCCGGCCGCTTCGGCACCCCCGCCTGGTTGATGATCAGCTTCGGCGGCGGATCGTTCGGACGCAGCCGCTTCAGCATGTCCACCATGTTCTTGGTGTTGCGAAGATTTGCGAGCTCGGGCGTGGCGGTGATGACGATCTCGTCGGCCTTGATCAGCGTGCTCTTCGTCCACCCGCTCCAGATATGCGGCATATCGAGCACAAGCAGAGGCGCGCTGCGCTGCGCCGTCTCGATAACCTGCGAGAAGGCCTCGGCGTCGAAATCATAGACGCGCTCGAGCGTGGAAGGGGCAGCGAGCAGCGACAGATGTTCGGCGCATTGCGCGAGCAGGCGATCGAGATAGACCTCGTCGACCCGCTCAGGCGAAAACACGGCTTCGGCGATGCCTTGCGCCGGGTCCTGGTCGAAATTGATGTTGGCCGTGCCGAAGGCGAGATCGAGATCGGCGATGACGACTTCGGATTTGAACAGCGACGACATCGCCCAGGCGACATTGTGGGCGATGGTCGAGGAGCCGACGCCGCCCTTGGCGCCGATGAAGGCGATCGAACGGCCGATCGGCTCCGATTCCGGATCGACGAATATCGACGACACGACGCTGACGATGTCTGTCATCGAGACCGGCGCGATGACATATTCGGAAATGCCCGAACGGATCAGCTCGCGGTACAGCCCGACATCATTGTAGTGGCCGATGACCACGACCTTGGAGGACGGATCGCAATATTCCGCGAGCTGGCCGAGTTGTTCGAGCAGTTGCTGCGGTTCGCTGCGCGATTCCAGCAGGATCAGGTTCGGCGTCGGCGCGGATTGATAGAACTCGATCGCGGTCGGGACGCCGCCCATGTGGACCTTGAGGTGGGCCTTGGCCATGCGGCGATCCTCGCCAGCACGCTCCACGGGGTTGGCGACGCCTTCGGTCTCGCAGAAGGCCTGGATCGAAATGCGCGGCACCGGACGCAGCGCCTGCATGGCGGCGATGTCCTGCTGCGAAAGATCGCCGGTCTCCGCGGGCGTGTCGTAGGCAAGATTGCTCATCGTCATGCTCTTTCCGTGACTGCTCTCTTCGTCGTCCGGCGCGGCTTAGTAAGTCACTTCCGAATTACCCAGGAATTCGTTCGAAATGCCTCTCGAGCGATAGAGATCGATTACCGCGCCCCGGTTTTCGGCATCGATATCGGACTGCTTGCGCGGCCCGAGCAGATCGTTGGGGTTGGCCACCTGGGCTGCGAGATTGTTCTGATAGGAGCAGCCGAAGTCGGCATAGTGCTTGTTCTCCGAGGTCTCCGCCAGGTCTTCGGGCCAACGCCCGCATTTGTCGGTCTGGGCCCTCACAGCAACGAACGCAACACGCACCGGTGCGGACGCTTCCGGAACATCCGACTGATAGGATGTCATGACGATGCGGTTGCGCTTGATGCCGTCGGCAACGGCGACCCGCGCGAAGTCGCGCCCCGCCACCAGTGCTGCCACCTCATTGGCCGAGCCGCGCGGGATTGCGATGGTCAGCGACGGGGCGGCTCCCTTGTCGTAGCCATCGAGGAAGCCAAGCAGCGTGTCGCGCTGGGCACCTGTCATGCCGCGATCACCGGCGCCGACCGGCAGGTCGATCTTCTGGTTCTTCTCGGCAATGACGATCGGATGGGTCGTGCGGTAATCGTCCGGAACCGATCCGACCGTGATGCTGTCGCGATTGGCGCATCCGGCGAGCGAAGCGGCAAGGGCGATCGCCAGTGCCGGGACCACCTGCCGGCGGATCCTTGTGATACCGGATGCTGTCCGGACCGTCATGATCTTCGATGCTGACTTGGACATATCCGCATTCCCACTCATTTGTAGATGAAACCGACGACGCCGTGATAGCGACCCGGCGGCCTGTCGGTCTGCATGGTGCCGTAGACGCGGTTGACGCGGCCAAGGAACATGGCAGCGCCGTCGCTGGCCGCGTTGAAGTTGTCATCCGGCTTGGCCAGGTCGTTGCGCGCCACCGGCCGCGACAGATATGGCGTGATGATGATGACGAGTTCGCTCTCGTTGCGGACGAAATCGCGACTACGGAACAGCGTGCCGAGCACCGGTATCTTGGCCAGACCCGGCAATCCGGCGACCGCTTGACGCACGTCGTCGCGAACCAGGCCGGCGATCATCATGGAACCGCCGGACGGCAGTTCGACAGTGGTGTCGGCAAGTCTCTTGCGGATCGACAAGAATGTGGTGCCTGGCAATGTCACGGCGCCATTGCCGCCACCTGCAGCGGTTGACGAACCTTCAGTGGTCGGCTCCGAAACGGCCGTTCTGACCTTGAGACTGATGCGGCCGGCCGACAGCACGACGGGCTGGAACTCCAGGCCAATGCCATATTCGATCTTCTGGTTGGTGTAGGTGGTCTGACCCGTCTGGTTGTCGGTCGAGACGTTGCTCGAGCGATCGGTAACGAGGTTGTACTCGCCGCCCACCTTGAACGTCGCCTTTTCGCCAGAGACGGCGGTGAGGGTCGGTTCGGCGAGCGTCTTCATGACGCCGCTCTGCTCCATTGCATTGATGTAGGCCTGAATGCCGTTGCCGAGACCGTCACCCAAAAGCAGCCCGGATGTCGACGAAAGCGGCTTGCCCAATCCATAGGCCGGAGAACTGGCTGTACCATAGGAAATCCCATTGGCGCTGCCGTTGCCCACCATATTGACGCCGAGCTGCTTCATCACCGAGCGGCTGACCTCGGCGACGGTCACCTTGAGCGTCACCTGATCGTCGCCGATGATCTGCAACAGGTTGACGATCTTCGAGACCCTGCGTTCCTGGTCGGGGTTGTTGATGTCGACGCCGCCATTGACGGAGCCGCCGGCGGCGGTTTGCGAATATTGGCCCGTCGTCGCTTCACCGCCGGACACGAAGATCGTTGCCAGATCGACGGCGCGTTTGGCATCGAGCGGCGTGTCGACCATGCCTGTCAGGACGACGTTGTCGTTCAGCAGCTCGACCTTGATTTGCGAGGACGGGATGAAACGCTTCAGATAATCCTCCAGCCCGGCGACGTCGCGCTCGACGGCGAGATCGAGGCTGACGATCTGCTCGCCATTGGGGCCGAAAACGAAGATGTTGGTCTCGCCGACCGCCTTGCCGAACAAATAGATCCGCCGCGCCGTGCGGGTCACGGCATCGGCAACCGCCGGGTTGGCGACAAGGATGTCGTAAGCGTCGCTCGGGAGGTCGATGACGACGGACTTGTTGAGGCCGAGCTTGACGCGCTGCGTGGCAACGGAAGCCGATACGCCGGCGCTTGCGGCTTTGGCTTCGCCCAGTCCCGGAGCGTTGGTGCCGAGCAGGAACAGGCCGATCGCGCCGGCCGCCAGGAAGGGGAGCAGTTTACCGTTCAGCCTCATTTCCTTGCTCCCACCTCGGAAACCTCACCCGACTTGATCAGTCGCACCGTTCCGCGCCGGCCATTGCCGTTGACCAGATAGTCGGCCTCGTCCGTAATCTTTTCATGGATGTCGGTGATCGGGCGCAGCGCCAGCGTCAGGCGGTCCGCCATCTGCTGCGCCACGGTGATGATCTCGGCCTGCTGCGGCGTCAGCTCCAGCGTCGCGGTCTGGCCGACCCTGGTCTTCTTGCCTTCCTCGTCTTCCTGGATGGTCTGGTCGATGGCCAGCACGCGGATGTTCTTGAGGATCGTCTCGGTGTTGAAGCCGCTGCCGCCATTGCCGGTGTCGGCTCGGCGGGTCATGATGACGTCGACGAAGTCGTTGGGCAGGATGAAGCCGCCGGCGGACGTATCGGCCGATATCGCGGTCGCTACGGCGCGCATTCCGGAAGGCAGGATCGACGACATGAAGCTCTGCCCCTCGCCGACCAGCTTCGAGCGGCGCAAGGGCTCGCCCGTATACATAGCCACGCGCGCAACGGAGCCCTTGAGCTTTTCGACCGCGTCCGGTTCGGCGGCGCGGGTGATGAAATTGGCATTGACGCCGTCCGCCGGCCATTCTTCCCAACTGATGTTGGTGCCGAGCTGGCTGCCCATCGGCACGTCGCCGGAAAGCACCAGCACGTCCTGCAGCGCGATGGCCGGCTGCGTGGGCGCATTGACGACGACCTGGGGCGGCGGCGCAACGACCATGTTCTTCGCGACATAACCCGCGCCACCCGCCGCGACCGCAGCCACGCTGAGAATAATCAATCGGGATGCTGGCATTCGTCCGAAACCCTTCGCCTCGTGGCAAACCACCTCGCCAGGCCGGACTTTGCAGCCGCAATCGTCAAAACAAGGTTAATGCAATGCTTACGATCGTGATTAATTTAAGGTTTACTCAAATTAGATCGAACGGCCCGGCCGTTAACAAAAAAGGCGGCTAGGCCGCCTTCGGATCCAACAAAAAGGCGGCTATACCGCCCGGGATCGCCGACATCGATGTCGTCAAGCCTAGGTCGTGAGCCTCTGCAGCGCCCAGACCATCAGCGGCGAATCCGGGAAAGTAATCAGTCCGCCGGCGCCAAGCGCGACGGCATAGGGGACGCCCACGCTCTCGTCGGCGAAATTGCGCAGAAATCGGCTGTGGCCGGTATACGTGGCCAGCGGCGATTTCCGGTAAGCAATGATTGCGACCGTCAACAGGCCTCCGATGAAAGCCGACGTCACCAGATAACCGATCAGGTTGATGTTGAGGCCCATCCATAGAGCGGTCGCGGCCAGAAGCTTCGCGTCGCCGCCGCCCATGCCGCCGAGCGCGAAAAGGCCGAACGTCACCGCAAGCACCAGAGCGCCCGCGGCAAAGTGCCAGCCAAAGGTTGCCCAGTCCATCCCGGTGAGCGGCGCGACAAGCGCGAAGGTCGCCACCAAGAGCACGGGAACGCGGTTGGCGATCGTCATCGACAAGGTGTCCGAGACCGCAGCAAACAGCATGCAGAAAGGAAAGACGACGAAGATCACGGCTTCAAGCATGGATGCGGCGTGCCTGTGGCAGGTTTTCCAGCGATATCCTAGGCGCGCTGGATTAACGATCGATGAGGCCGGACGAGCAAAATCGGCCGACCGCAATGAAAAAGGGCCGCCGAATGGCGGCCCTTTTTCTTACTGTCGAAAAGGCGCGATACCGCGGCCTATTACGGAGCCGTGGCGCCGTTGAGGGTGGCGGCGATGTTCGCGAACTTGGCGTTCAGCGCGCCGCCGAGCTGGGTAGCGCCGACCATGATGGCGAGCGCGATGAGAGCGGCGATCAGACCGTATTCGATAGCGGTCGCGCCGGATTCGTCCTTCACAAAACGTGCAATGAGATTAGACATTCGAGAGCTCCTACTCCACGTGTTACAGCACTTCCGTCAACTTCTCTTTGCGGGTTGATCGGATGCTGCAAATCTAGGGAGAAGCCCTTTCAATCGGCTTAATAAACAGCCTTACCGATTCCTTTCCCGTGGTGAACGCGTTGTGTGGTTAACCGCCGCCTAAGCATTGTCGGCCAGCCTGTGACCCCAGCAAAACGGCGCAAACCGGCGGCTCCCGCAATATTGCTAAAACTGCGGGTAGCATCGATGCATGACGCATGGGTCAAGCCGATCCTTCATCATCGACAGACCCTGTTTAACCGTTGGTTCACCAATCTCGTTCATGTTCCGTTGAAGAATCTGCCCGCCGGGAGCGCTTCAATGACCTTGCCGAGATCGCTGTTTTCTGCCGCCGCGCTGCTGGCAACTGCCGCCTTGGTCATGCCGGCCAGCGCCGGCGCGGGCATAGAAGTCACCATGAACCAGGCAAAGATCGTAAAATTGTCGCGCGGGGCCGACACGGTCGTCATCGGCAATCCGGCGATCGCCGATGCCTCGGTTCAGGATGCCTCGACCATCGTCCTCACCGGCAAGGGCTTTGGCGTCACCAATCTCGTCGTGCTCGACTCCGACGGCAGCCCGATCATCGATGAACAGGTGACCGTGGTGCGGCAAGCTGCGTCCTCCGTGCGCATCTACAGGCGCTCCGAGGTCCAAACCATGTCCTGCACGCCCTATTGCGAGAGCGCGTTCAAGAGCGAGGCCGAGAAGGCCTCCGAATCTGAAATGAGCGCCGGGCACTGAGCCCCAGCGAGGGCGGAACCCGCAGGCGTTAAAGACAGCTTAAGGCTTGCCCGACGAATTTAACGATCATCCAAACCGGAACTCAATGGGTTTTCGCTAACCTCGCCGCCGGTACCGAAATGGGGATCGGCAGGAACATAAAATGACCAAGGATGCCACATCCGGCAACGGCACGGACCGCAAGGCGCGTGCCAAACCCCGCCCCGGCTTCTTCAGTGACAGGCGCGGCAGCACGGCGATGGAATTCGCGATGCTGGCCATTCCGTTCGCCCTTCTCGTCTTCGCCATCCTCGAGAGCTGCATTTCGTTCGCCGGCCAGGAGGTGATGGCCAACGTCACCGACGACGTCGCCCGCCAGTTGCGGACCGGACAGTTGCAGAAGACGAACGTCACCGAAGCTTCCATCAAGCAGCTGATCTGCAGCAGGCTCGAGATCATGGTGGCTCAGGGCTGCCCGGGACTGCTGGTGGACCTGCGCGAATATCCGACCTTCGCCGACGCCGCCACGGCCGGCTTCAAGATCGTGAACGGCGACATCGTGCTGGTGCAAGGCACCAACTCGATGACCTTCACGGTTTCGCCGGGGTTGGCGGAGTCGATCAACATGTTGCGGGTGTTCTACAAATGGCCCGTGATGACCGATTTCCTCGCCAAGTCGATGGCCAATCTGAAGGATGGCAACACGCTGCATTTTGCATCCGTGACCTGGCAGAACGAACCATTCGACGACAATTGAGACTGGCCGACGGCCAAGGCCGCGGCGTGGAGGACGATATGCATAGTGCGGGGGCACTCCGGGGGATTTCGGCGAAGGTGGAGCGGTTTTGCCGCGACCGCCGCGGCGTCGCGGCGATCGAGTTCGCCTTTATCGTGCCGGTGCTGCTGATCATGTATTTCATCACGATGGAAGCCTCGCAGGCCATCGAGACCAGCAAGAAGGTGAGCCGCATCGGCAGCATGGTGGCCGATCTCGTCACGCAACAGCAGACGGTCGTGAAGGCGAACCTCGATGCGATCATGCAGATCGGCACGTCGACGCTGCAGCCCTATAACCGCTCCACGCCGTCGATCATCATCACTGCCATCCAGATCACTGACGAGGCAACGCCGAAAGTACAGGTGGCATGGTCACGCAAGGTGGTGGGCACCACCTACAGCGCCGACGCGGCCGTGGGCAGCATCGCCACGGTGCCGGCGACGTTGAAAATCCGCAACACCTTCCTCGTGCGCGTGGAAAGCGACCTCGGCTATAAACCGATCATCACCTGGTCCGCCAGCAATTCGCAGACGCTCGGGCTGACCTCCGCTTTCAGCAACATATCGATGAGCGAAACCTATTACCTGCGGCCCCGCCGGAGCCCGACGATCCCCTGCAGCGACTGCTGACAGCTTATTCCTTTCCGGCAGTTTCCCGTTCCACGATCGCCAGAGCCATCGCATAGTCCTTCGGCGCGGCCGGCACGAAGCCACCGGAATGCGTCGATTCCAGCAGGTCGTACACGTCAGGCGTCTGGGACTTGAGATTGGTCAGGAAAACCGTCAGCCGGCGCTTTGCCTCCGGATCGAGATCGCTGCGGACGGCGTGCGGGCCGTAGCGCAACAGGCCCGAAGTCCATAACACCCGAAGCGACGCGCCTGGGATGCCGGCAGCCTCCAGCCGCGCGACCGTGCCGTCGGTATGGGTGGGCTGGCCGTTGGCATCGGCCGGCTCCCAACCGAACAGGCCGTCCGCTTCGCCGCCGCTCAGCATCCTCTCGGCCGCCGTGGCCGAAACGGCGCGCGCCAGGAAGGGCGAATCCTGCGTGATCTTGACGCCTTCGGCCGACAACGCCGCCAGCGGCAGCAGCGCGCCGCCGACATTTCCGGCCGGCGCCATCGCGATCCGGCGCGAAGCGATTGCCGCAAGGTCGGGGAGCCTGCCGTCGCGCGTCACCAGGACGGAACGGATGCCGACGGCACCGTCGGCGTCGACGGGCGCGACCAGCGGCTCGACGCAGCCGCAGCGCTCCGAGGCCGTGGCATAGGCGAGCGCCGAATAGACCGCGTATTGCACGCGCCCGCTCGCCTGCGCCTCGATCAGCGCCGCATAGTCGCGGGCAACGACGAATTCGACCTTCATGGCGAGCGCATTGGCATAGGCGTCCGTCAGGCGGGCGAGGCCGGGAATCGTGTTGCCACCGCCCGGCTCGGCGACGATACCGATGCGGAACGTGCCGATATCGTCACGCCAGTCGGCGCGAGCGGGCCAAGAGGCCGCGCCGAACGCCGCGAGAGCGACCGCGCATACCTTCGCGACCTGCACTGCCGCGGTTTTGCCGCGCCTCGCCATACTTGCCTTGCCCCCCGCCGGATCCGCGTCTCGCCGCAACTATGGCGCGAAGCGGTTGCGGTTTGGTTTCCGAATTGCCAACACCCCCGACGAACCTTATGTCTGGCAGCCAACACTGACAACAATGATACCCATGGCGCGCGCTTTCCTGTTCGTTCTCGATTCTTTCGGCATCGGTGGCGCGGCCGACGCCGAACGCTATGGCGATGCCGGCGCCGACACGTTCGGACATATTTTTCAGGCCTGCGCCGATGGTCGCGCCGATCGGCAAGATTTGCGCAAAGGGCCGCTTGCCGTGCCCAACATGATGTCGCTCGGGCTTGGCCGGGCAGCGCAAACCGCAACCGGAGTGAGAGCAAGCATCGATACACCGTTGATCGCCTCAGCCTTCCATGGCGCCGCCCAGGAAGTGTCGAGCGGCAAGGACACGCCCTCCGGCCATTGGGAGATCGCCGGCCTGCCGGTGCGCTTCGACTGGGGCTATTTCCCCGACACGGTACCTGCCTTTCCGGCCGAGCTGACCGACGCGATCATCCGCGAGGGCAAGGTGCCGGGGATCCTCGGCAATTGCCATGCACCGGGGACCGAGATCATCGAGCGCTTCGGCGAGGAGCACATCCGCACCGGTAGGCCGATCTGTTACACTTCGGTGGACTCCGTGTTGCAGATCGCCGCGCATGAAACGCATTTCGGCCTCGACAGGCTTTACGCGCTCTGCCTGACGGTGCGCCGGCTGGTCGACCCCTTGAAGATCGGGCGGGTGATCGCGCGTCCCTTCGTGGGTGAGACACTCGCCACGTTCCAGCGCACCCACAACCGCCGCGACTATGCGGTGCCGCCGCCGGAGCAGACCCTGCTCGACCGGCTGACCGGCCGCGGCAGCAAGGTCATCGCCGTCGGCAAGATCGGCGACATCTTCGCCCATCGCGGCATCTCCGAGGTGCGCAAGGCCGGCGGCAACATGGCGATGTTCGACAAGGCGCTCGGCGCCATGGACGACGCCGGCGAAGGCGACCTGGTCTTCGCCAATTTCGTCGATTTCGACACCGAGTTCGGCCACCGGCGCGACGTCGCCGGCTATGCGGCCGCGCTCGAGGCTTTCGATCGGCGGCTGCCAGAGGCGCTGTCGCGGCTCAGACCCGGCGATCTTCTCATCCTCACCGCCGATCACGGCAATGACCCGACCTGGCGCGGCACAGACCACACCCGCGAGCGCATTCCGGTGATCGGCCTAGGCCCGGGGCTGAAGGGCGGCGACCTCGGGCTGCGGCCAAGCTTCGCCGATATCGGCGAGACCGTCGCGGATCACCTCGGCCTGGCGCCTGGCCGTCATGGCACTTCCTTCCTTCCAACGATAGGCGGCCATGCCAGAACTGCCTGAAGTCGAAACCGTCCGGCGCGGACTGCAGCCGGTGTTGGAAGGGGCGCGGCTCGTCAAGGTCGAGACGCGCAGGCCCGACCTTCGCTTTCCTTTTCCCGCGCGCTTTTCGCAGCGGCTTACCGGCAAGACCGTGACGGCACTTGGCCGGCGCGCGAAATACCTGACGATGCATATCGAAAACGGTCCGATACTGATCTGTCATCTCGGTATGTCGGGATCGTTCAGAGTCGAGGCCGCAGGCAGCAGCGACACGCCCGGCACCTTCCATCACGAACGTTCGAAAAGTGCCGCGCACGACCATGTCGTGTTCGACGTCGTCTCGGAAAAAGGTGAGCCATCGCGCGTCATCTTCAACGACCCGCGCCGCTTCGGCTTCATGCTGTTTGCCGAAGGAGCGCCGGACACCCACCCAATGCTGGCGGGGCTCGGCATCGAGCCAACCGGCAATGCGCTTGACGGCCCCCTGCTCGCCTCGCTGCTGAAGGATCGCCGATCGCCGCTCAAGGCGGCGCTACTCGACCAGCGGCTGATCGCCGGGCTCGGCAATATATATGTGGCGGAAGCCTTGTGGCGCGCTGGCCTGTCGCCGCTGCGCGAAGCCGGCACCCTTGGCGGTTCGGGCAAGAAGGCGAAGGAGCAAAGCGAGCGCCTTGCCGAGGCGATCCGCTCGGTGATCGCCGATGCGATCGCCGCCGGAGGCTCGTCGCTTCGCGACTATGTCCAGGCCGACGGATCGCTCGGCTATTTCCAGCATTCCTTCGCGGTCTATGATCGCGAAGGGGAGCCATGCCCGAAGCCGGACTGCCGCGGCCATATCGAACGCATCGTGCAAAGCGGCCGCTCGACCTTCTATTGCCGGACCTGTCAGCGGTGAGCTAGACCGGTCTCGCCCAAGAGAAGCGAGGAGACATGAACGCCATGACCTATGAAACCATTCTCGTGGAGACACGCGGCAAGGTCGGGCTGATCACGCTCAACCGGCCGAAGGCGCTCAACGCGCTGAATTCGCAAGTGATGGCGGAAGTCGTGGCGGCGGTGAACGCTTTCAATGCCGATGCCGGCATCGGCGCGATGGTGCTTACCGGTTCGGAAAGAGCTTTCGCCGCCGGCGCCGATATCAAGGAAATGCAGGCGATCGCCTTCGTAGACGCCTACACACAGGACTTCTTCGTCGGCTGGGAGGAACTCACCCGCGCGCGCAAGCCCATCATCGCGGCGGTCGCGGGCTATGCGCTCGGCGGCGGCTGTGAGCTGGCCATGATGTGCGACTTCATCATCGCCGGCGACAACGCAAAATTCGGCCAGCCCGAAATCACGCTCGGCGTCATGCCTGGCATGGGCGGATCGCAGCGACTAACCCGCTTCGTCGGCAAGTCGAAGGCGATGGACATGTGCCTGACCGGGCGGATGATGGACGCTGCCGAAGCCGAGCGCTGCGGACTGGTCTCGCGGGTGGTGCCGGTGGCCGAGCTGCTCGAGGAAGCGCTGAAGGCGGCGGCGAAGATCGCCGAGTTCTCACTGCCTTCGGTCATGATGACCAAGGAGGCCGTCAACCGCGCCTACGAGACGACGCTCGCCGAGGGGCTGCGCTTCGAGCGCCGCCTGTTCCATTCGCTGTTCGCGCTCGACGACCAGAAAGAAGGCATGGCCGCCTTCGTCGAGAAGCGGAAGCCCAATTTCACCAATCGCTGAGTGCGTCGCGCGGAGGTGAATTTCTCTTGATGCGTGTCACTTGCCCGAAGCCGCTTGCACTTTTGCGGCGACACGCATCGGGCTTCCAAAAAGACCGCAAAGCGGCGTTGACGCGCCGGAAAAGCTGAACTATAAGCCGCACCAACCGAGGCGGCCCGTGGCTGCCCGTTTGTTTTTTGCGCCCCGCGACATCGCTGGCGTTCACCAGATCAGAAGAGAGGCATCATGGCCAATACTTCCTCGGCCAAAAAGGCTACGCGCAAGATCGCCCGCCGCGCCGCGGTCAACAAGAACCGCCGCTCGCGCGTGCGCACCTATGTCCGCAAGGTCGAAGAGGCGCTGGCCGCCGGCGACAAGGCCGCGGCGGTCGAAGCCTTCAAGGCCGCGGAGCCGGAATTGATGCGCGCCGCCACCAAGGGGGTCGTCCACAAGAACACGGCTTCCCGCAAGGTTTCGCGGCTGGCGCAGCGGGTCAAGACGCTGTCGGCCTGACCGACTCCCTCTTTCACTCCATCGATACTGAACCCGGCCGTACAGGCCGGGTTTTTTCGTTTGCCGGCAAGTACTTAAAAAGTTTGCTCGCAAGCTGCACTTGTGACGCGATTCCAATGCCGCTAATGTTTTGCCGGCATATACAGCGCCGCTTATATCTGCGCGCCTCCGCTGCGGCAGTTGCCCAAATTCCCCTGTCAGAAAATCTTCATCTTTTTCAAAGGCTTACAAGCGGTCATCCACAGCTTGTTCAACTCATTGCCGGGCCGCGGGGGAGAAGTAGCTGTCAAGAGAATTATTTCAAAATATTTCGTTTCGGGCGGCCTTTTTCATATTCGCCGGAAAAGGGTTTGAATCACAATGGCTTTGTCAAAACGTGCCGCAGCGGCAGCCGATTTCAAACCCAACTCGGTAACCAGATTCGTTAAAAATCCGTTAGACGCGGCCTTGCCCTATCCACAGCGATTTCGGTAATGTCCATCCATCGAAGGGACGGGCTCTTGGCCCCTGACCCAGCCTGAATCGGCCAGCAAAAAATGGCAGAATTCATGACGTGGAGCAATTCCGCGTATGGCTTGGTTTGTCTCTTCGGTGCGGGTAGGGGACTGGCGTAATTGTACATGGCAGTCGAGGTCGCGCCGGCGGTTTTGCCGGACGGTATCGTATTGTCTTGATGTGCTCAGCAAGCCGGCTTGGCAGAGCCGGCAACGGTTCCTTGCGCGAAGTTGTTTGCCATCACCGGCGGCGGCGGTGGCAAACAACAATGAGGTCGCCGGATCAAGAGTGCAGGAGGCGCACTCCCGGTGGAACGAGGTACGAGAGCGAAGGACTTGATGATGCAGAGCGGCATTGAAAGGGAGATAGCGGGCGAACTCCCATTTCCAGCAACTTTTGCCGGAGGGGACGGCGTGGCGGCATCCAACGACGCGGAACAGAAGTTCGAACGGGTCAAGACCCAGCTGAAGGCGCGTCTCGGGGCCGAGGTTTATTCGAGCTGGTTCGGTCGCATGAAGGTCGCGGAGGCCTCCCGCGGCATTGTCCGCATCTCCGTACCCACAGCCTTCCTGCGGTCCTGGATCAACGGCCATTATCTCGAGCTCATCGCCGAGCTGTGGCGGCATGAGGATCCGGAGGTCCTCAAGATCGAGATCGTCGTGCGCACCGCGACGCGCCAGGGGCGCAACCCTGTCGAGCCGGAAATCGCGCCGGCGCGCAAGATGATGACCAAACAGACGCACACCGCGCTCGCCAACGGCACCGCGAGCACCGGACGGGTGGAACAGCGGGCGCCGGCGCCCCGCCAGGGCGCTTCCGCGGAACCGGAGTTCCGCCACAATGTGCTGGGGTCGCCACTGGACCCGCGCTACACCTTCGCTTCCTTCATCGAAGGACCGTCCAACAGGGTGGCCTTCGCGGCGGCGAAGGCCGTAGCGGAATCGCAGTCGAGCGCGGTGCGTTTCAACCCGCTTTTCCTGCATGCGACCGTCGGGCTCGGCAAGACGCACCTCCTGCAGGCGATCGCGGCGGAATCGCTGCGGCACAATCCGAAGTCGCGCGTCGTCTATCTGACGGCGGAGTACTTCATGTGGCGCTTCGCCACCGCGATCCGCGACAACAATGCGCTGACGCTGAAGGAGCAACTGCGCGACATCGATCTCCTGATCATCGACGACATGCAGTTCCTGCAGGGCAAGTCGATCCAGCACGAGTTCTGCCATTTGATCAACATGCTGCTCGACAGCGCCAAGCAGGTCGTGGTCGCGGCCGACCGGCCGCCGTCGGAACTGGAATCGCTGGAGCCACGCGTGCGTTCGCGCCTCAATGGCGGCGTGGCGCTGGAAATGTCGGCGCCGGATTTCGCCATGCGGCTCGGCATGCTGAAGCTGCGCCGCGCCACCGCCAAGACCGATGACACCTCGCTCGACATCTCGGACGAGATCCTGGACCATGTCGCGCGCACGGTGACCGGCAGTGGCCGCGAGCTCGAAGGCGCCTTCAACCAGCTTCTGTTCCGCCAGTCCTTCGAACCGCAGATCACCATCGACCGCATCGACGAGATCCTCGGCCACATCTACCGCTCGGGCGAGCCGAAGCGGGTGCGCATCGAAGACATCCAGCGCATCGTGGCGCGGCACTACAATGTGTCGAAGACAGAACTTCTGTCCAACCGTCGCACGCGCACCATCGTCAAGCCGCGGCAGGTGGCGATGTACCTGTCGAAGGTGATGACGCCGCGCTCGCTGCCGGAGATCGGACGGCGCTTCGGCGGCCGCGACCACACGACCGTACTGCATGCGGTGCGCAAGATCGAGGACCTTTCGGGCGGCGACAACACGCTGGCGCAGGAACTCGAGCTGCTGAGAAGGCTGATCAACGACCAGGCCTGAGCGGGCGCCAAAATAGCCGGCGACGAGCTTCGTCGGCTTTATCCCCAGAAAGCCCGCGCAACCGGCCGGAACCGGTGGCGCGGGCTTGCGTTTGCGGGCTTTTTACTGTCAGTTTACGGAGATTCTGAAGCCTTTCAGAGCTTTCGCGGGATGCCGCTCCCTGGTAACCCGCTCATTCATTGAAGCGAGCCTGTTTCGTCATGCGTGTTATCCTGGAACGGTCAAATCTCCTGAAGTCCCTCAACCACGTCCACCGCGTGGTCGAGCGGCGCAACACCATTCCGATCCTGTCCAACGTGCTGCTCAGCGCCGAGGGCGCCAGCCTCGAGATGAAGGCTACCGACCTAGACCTCGAAGTGACGGAGGCGACGCCGGCCAAGGTCGAACGCGGCGGCGCGACGACGGTGCCGGCGCATCTGCTCTACGACATCGTGCGCAAGCTTTCCGACGGCGCCGAGGTGATGCTCAAGACGGACGAAGACGGCAATGCGATGACCGTCACCTCCGGCCGCTCGAGCTTTCGCCTGCAGTGTCTGCCGCAATCCGACTTCCCGGAGCTTTCGGCCGGTTCGTTCTCGCATATCTTCCGGCTGGAATCGGCGGCGCTCAAGGGGCTGATCGACAAGACCCAATTCGCCATCTCCACCGAGGAGACGCGCTATTATCTCAACGGCATCTTCCTGCACACCCATGAGGTTGGCGGCAAATTGAAGCTGCGCTCGGTAGCGACCGACGGACACCGCCTGGCGCGCGCCGAGATCGACGCGCCGGCAGGCTCCGAAGGCATGCCGGGCATCATCATTCCGCGCAAGACCGTGAGCGAGCTGCAGAAGCTGGTCGACGATCCGGATGTGGCGGTAACCACGGAACTGTCGGACACCAAGATCCGCTTCACCATCGGCAGCGTCGTTTTGACCTCGAAGCTGATCGACGGCACCTTCCCCGACTATCAGCGCGTCATTCCGACCGGCAACGACAAGAAGCTGATCATAGATCGCCAGAGTTTTGCCGCGGCGGTCGACCGCGTGTCGACCATCTCCTCCGAACGCGGCCGGGCCGTGAAGTTGTCCATCAATGACGGCCAGCTCACTTTGGCCGTCAACAACCCGGATTCGGGCAGCGCCACCGAGGAACTGGCGGCGGACTATTCGTCGGACCCGATCGAGATCGGCTTCAACGCCAAATACCTGCTCGACGTCGCGGCCCAACTCACCGGTTCGGAAGCCAAGTTCATGCTGGCCGATGCCGGCTCGCCGACGCTGATCCACGATATGGCCGACGAGACCGCGCTCTACGTGCTGATGCCGATGCGGGTCTAGGTCTCTTTGTCGACGCAATTCCGGACGGAAAACCGCCGTGCACTTTTCCCGGAATTGCGCTTTTGCCTGTCGCAATTCCGGACGGAAAACCGCCGTGCACTTTTCCCGGAATTGCTCTAGCGAGCCTGATGTGTCGCCGTGACCGCGGATGCGAAACAGCTTCGACAGCAAAGCTACCTGAGTAAGTTAACGCTTACGAACTTCCGCAATTACGCGGCGCTGTCGCTCGACCTTGCGCCCGGCGCGGTGGTGCTGTCGGGTGACAATGGCGCCGGCAAGACCAATCTCCTGGAAGCGATCTCGTTCCTGACGCCGGGCCGGGGCTTGCGCCGCGCGCCCTACGCGGATGTGGCGCGCGAGGGCGGCGACGGCGGCTTCGCCTTGCATGCGCGCATCGACGGACCCGAGGGACAGGTCGAGATCGGGACCGGCATCTCCGGCGGCGATGCCGCAGGAGAAGGCGGCAGGAAGGTGCGGATCAACGGCGCGCCGGCGCGATCGGCCGAGGATATGCTCGAATGGCTGCGGATCGTCTGGCTGACGCCGGCCATGGACGGGCTGTTTCCCGGACCAGCGGCCGACCGGCGCCGCTTCCTCGACCGGCTGGTGCTGGCGATCGACCCAGGCCACGGCCAGCGCGCGCTCGACTACGAGAAAGCCATGCGCGGCCGTAACCGACTGCTTACGGAAGGCTCTCGCGACGGCGCCTGGTTCGACGCGATCGAGACGCAGATGGCCGAGACCGGGGTGGCGATCGCGGCGGCCCGGGCCGAGCTGGTGCGGTTGCTTGCCGCCATGATCGATAGATTGCCAGGCAGCGGGCCGTTTCCGCAGGCCGACATCAGCCTCGCCGGCGATCTGGAGAGCGAGGTCGCCATTGCAGCGGCTGTCGACGTCGAAGAACGCTTCCGCCGCTCGCTTGCCAACGGCCGCGAGCGCGACCGCGCCGCCGGCCGCACGCTGGACGGCCCGCATCGCTCCGATCTCGTGGTGCGGCACCGGCCGAAGTCGATGCCGGCTGAACTGTGCTCGACCGGGGAGCAGAAGGCGCTGCTGGTCGGCATCGTGCTGTCGCATGCCAGGCTGACCGGCGAGATGTCGGGCCTGACGCCGATCCTGCTCTTGGACGAGATCGCCGCGCATCTCGACGCGGGCCGGCGCGCGGCTTTGTTCTCCATCCTCGAGGAACTGAACTGCCAGGCGTTCATGACCGGCACGGATGCGGCCCTGTTTTCCAGTCTAGCCGGGCGGGCGCAGTTTCTGACGGTCGATCATGGCAGCGTTGGAACGACCAGCTGACTTTTGGAGAGCCCCGCGCTTAATCCGCGGGACAAGGCTTCGCCTTGCCCGTACTCGCGCTGCGGGACAAAGCCGCGCCTTGCTGCATGACAAGGCTGCGCCTTGCATGTGCATGACAAGCCCCTGCGCCGGCGATATGGTTCGGCCATGACCAGTGCCGCCCTGACCGACGAAGAGCTCGAACGCTATGCCCGCCACATCGTGCTGCCAGAGATCGGCGGCCCGGGCCAGCAGAAGCTGAAACGGGCACGGGTGCTGGTTATCGGCGCCGGCGGGCTCGGCGCGCCGGTGCTGGAATATCTTGCCGCCGCCGGCGTCGGCACGCTCGGCATCGTCGACGACGACACGGTTTCGCTGTCCAACCTGCAGCGGCAGGTGATCCATGGCGGCGACACGATCGGCATGGCCAAGACCGACAGCGCCGCGGCGGCGATCATGCGCATCAACCCCAACGTCACGGTGGAATCGCATCGCCTGAGGCTGACGGACGAGAACGCCCCTGCCCTCGTCGCCCGCTACGATGTCGTCGTCGACGGCTCCGACAATTTCGAGACGCGCTATGCGGCCGCCGATGCCTGCGCCAGTGAGAGAAAGCCGCTCGTCACCGCCGCCGTCGGCCGCTTCGACGGTTCGATAACGGTGCTGAAGCCGTTCGAGACAGGCGCCGACGGCAAGCGCAACCCCGGCTATCGCGACCTGTTCCCGGAAGCGCCGCCCGAAGGGCTGGTGCCGTCCTGCGCCGTTGCCGGAATCGTCGGCGCGCTGACTGGCGTGATCGGCACGCTCGAGGCTATGGAAGCGATCAAGCTGATCACCGGCATTGGCGAGCCCTTGATCGGCCGGCTGCTGCTCTATGATGGGCTCACGGCCCGCTTCGACACCATCCGTTACAAGGCCGTCTGAGCGCATGGACCAGACCGTCGGCATCTCCATCGTCGGCCTTCCTCCTGATTTCGGCCAATGGGACGATTTGCTCGCGCTGATCCGGCGCGCCTTCGCTTATATGGACGGCGTCATCGACCCGCCGTCATCGGCGCATCTTTTGACCGCCGACGGCCTTGGCGAGAAGGCGAAGCGGGAGACCGGGTTTCTGGCGATCGAGAACGGCCGCGTCGTCGGCTGCATCTTCGCGCTGGAGCGAGCGCGGGATTTCTATGTCGGCAAGCTCTCGGTCGAGCCGGAGTTGCAGGGTAAAGGCATCGGCACCCTGCTGATGCGGGCGGTCGAGGATCTTGCCGGCGAGCGCGGCAAGGATGCGATCGAGCTTCAGACCCGCATCGAACTGACCGCAAACCATGCAGCCTTCGCCCGGCTGGGCTTTCGCGAGACCGAGCGCACGGCGCATGCAGGCTATGACCGGCCGACCTCAATCACCATGCGCAAGGTGCTGTCTTGAGCCTCGCACTCAGCCCGCAGGAACAGGCGATCGCCGCCGGCCAGGACGGTGCAGGCATGGCGATGCGCATCGTGGCCGAAAGCGCCCGCCTGCTCGGCGCGCCACGGCTCATCCCGATCGCCTCCACCCATATCGACGGTGCGCTTTACCACGGCGATTCCGGCACGTTGTTCGCCGAGAGGCTGGTCGAAGGCGGCGCCAAGGTCGTGGTGCGCTCGACGCTCAATGTCGGGGCGCTCGACCTGATGGGCTGCTCGCGCATCCGCCTGGAAGAGCCGCAGCGCGGCATGGCGCGGCGGATGATGGAGGCCTATCGCAAGCTCGGCTGCGAGCAGAGCTGGACCTGCGCCCCCTATCAGGCCGGACACAGGCCGGCACAGGGCAGCGACGTGGCCTGGGGCGAGTCCAACGCGGTCGTCTTCTGCAATTCGGTGCTGGGCGCCCGCACCAACCGCTATGGCGATTTTCTCGACATTGCCTGCGCCATCACTGGCCGCGCGCCGGATTACGGCCTGCATCGGCCTGACAACCGCCGCGCGCGGCTCGTGTTCGACGTTTCCAACCTGTCGCCGTCCTTCCTTGCCTCGGAAATCGCCTGGCCCGTTCTGGGCAGCCTCTATGGCCGCGAGGTGGGCTATGCGATCGGTGTCGTCACTGGTGTCGCCGGCCATCCCGGCGAGGACGCGTTGAAAGCCTTCGGCGCGGCCGCAGCATCGTCCGGCGCGGTCGGCCTGTTTCACATTGCCGGCGTGACACCCGAGGCCCCTGACGTCGAAACCATTCTGGCCGAGCCGGAACCGGAGGCCGTCATCCGCGTGACGCCTCAGATGGCGGCGAAGGCGCGCGCCGGCCTGTCGACTGCCGCCTCCGCCAAAACCATAGACGCGGTGGCGATCGGCAGCCCGCATTTGTCGTCTGTCGAATTCGACAGCCTGGAGCGGCTGATCGCCGGACGCAGACTTGCAGTGCCGATCTACGCCTGCACCGGCCGCCACGCTCTTGCCCTGCTGGAGCGGGACGGTGGTCGAAAGAGGCTCGAAGCCCGCGGCGTCGTCATCGTCACCGATACCTGCGTGGTGGTGACGCCGATCATGCCGGACCTCGGCAACGGCGTTCTGATGACCAATTCGGGCAAGTTCGCGCATTACGCGCCGGGCAACACCGGCTATTCGGTGCTTTACGCCTCGCTTGCCGATTGCGTCGAAAGCGCGGTCCTTGGCAGGCCGGTCTTTACGGAGATCCCGGCATGAGCGCTCCAGCCGAAATCCTGGTGCCCGGCAAGGCGGGCGAAGGCGAGGCGCTGGTGCTTACGGCGCCGATCAGCTTCTGGGGCGGCGTCGACCCCAGGACCGGCCGCATCGCCGACGTTCGCCACCCGCAGCATGGCGAGATCATCGCCGGCAAAGTGCTGTTCCTGCCGGGCACGATCGGCTCCTCATCGGCTTCGGCGGTGCTGATGGAGCTCGTGCACAACGGCCGAGCGCCTGCCGCCCTGGTGATGCACGAGCCGGACGCCATTCTGCTGCTCGGTTTGATCGTCGCCCGGGAGATGGGTTGGGAAACGCCGATGGCGGTGCGGCTCGAACGTGGCGCGTTCGAGACCTATCGTGGATCCGCCGTAAGGGTCGCCATGGACGGCGCCGTCACCACCGGCATCTGACAGTGGCTGACCTTTTCAGGTCCTGAGCGGCAGGACGCGGTCCGGCGGGCGGTGGCCGTCGAAGAAGGCGCGGATGTTGATGATCACCTTCTCGCCCATGTCGATGCGGCCCTCGAGCGTGGCCGAGCCCATATGCGGCAAAAGCACCACCTTGCCCTTGGCGGCAAGCTTCAACAGCTTGGCGTTCAGCGCCGGCTCGTGCTCGTAGACGTCGAGACCGGCGCCGGCGATCTTGCCGTCGTGGATGAGCTTGATCAGCGATTCCTCGTCGATGATGTCGCCGCGCGCGGTGTTGACGATGTAGGCCGAGGGCTGCATCAGCGCCAGGCGGCGGCCGGATAGCAGGTGGAACGTCGCCGGCGTCGACGGGCAGTTGACCGAGATGATGTCCATGCGGGCGAGCATCTGGTCGAGGCTTTCCCAATAGGTCGCCTCCAGCTCCTCCTCGACCGCCGGCAGCACGCGGTGCCTGTTGTGATAATGGATCGACAGGCCGAAGGCCTTTGCCCGCCTGGCGACGGCCGTGCCGATGCGGCCCATGCCGACGATGCCCAGGCGTTTGCCCCAGATGCGCCGGCCGAGCATCCAGGTCGGCGACCAGCCGGCCCATTTCTTCTCGCCGGTCAGCACATTGGCGCCTTCGGCCAGACGCCGCGGCACGGCGAGCATCAGCGCCATGGTCATGTCGGCGGTGTCTTCGGTCAGCACATTCGGCGTGTTGGTGACGGTGATGCCCTTCTTGGCCGCTGCCGCGACGTCGATCTTGTCGACGCCATTGCCGAAATTCGCGATCAGCTTGAGGTTCTCGCCGGCCTGGGCGATCAGCGCGGCATCGATATGGTCGGTGATGGTCGGAACCAGCACGTCGGCTTCCTTGACCGCCGCGACCAGCTCCGGCTGCGTCATCGGCCGGTCCTCGACGTTCAGCCGCGCGTCGAACAATTCGCGCATGCGGGTCTCGACCGGATCGGGCAGCTTGCGCGTGATGACGACGAGGGGCCGTTTTTTGCCTGCCATTTTATCCCCGAAGCTTCCTCGATCAGGATGACGTTTGGTCGAATCGTCTTCCTGATCCTACTCTTTGTTGGAGCATGATCTTTTCCGAAAACCGGTTCCCACTTTTCGGGATCATGCTCTCGAAACCGATCTCGTTGAGACCTCTTTAACCAAGACCGGCGAAACTTGTAACCAGTCGCGGCATCAGCCCACTCCTGTAACAAGCGGTGTCGCCGAAGACAAAGAAAAAGGGGCGCTCATCCGGACGGACCGGCGCCGAAAGGAACGAAAGTGTCTGGTTTCGCGTCGCTTCGCCTGGCCCTCAGCGCGACCATTGTTGGCGCACTCCTTTGCGCGCCGCAGGCATTCGCGCAGAGCGCGGCCGCGCCGGCGCAGACGATAACGCTCGGCCCGAGCGGCCTGCCACTGCCGCGATTCGTCAGCCTGAAGCCGGCCCGCGTCAATTCACGCGTCGGCCCTGGCGCCAATTATTCGGTCAACTGGATGTACATGAAGGCCGGCCTGCCGATGGAAATCATCCAGGAATTCGACACCTGGCGGCGCGTGCGCGATGCCGATGGGTCGGAAGGCTGGATCAACCAGTCGCTACTGTCCGGACGCCGCACCGCGATCGTCGCGCCCTGGCAGCGCGGCAAGGGCGGGCAGGTCAACCTGCTCAACGAGCCCGACAAGGACGCCGGTGTCGTCGCCATCATCGAGCCGGGCGTGATCGGCTCGATCAAGAAATGCGACGGCCAATGGTGCGAGATGACCTTCGACGGCCATACCGGCTGGATGGCCCAGTCGCAGGTGTGGGGCGCATACCCCGGCGAGAAGTTCAAGAACTGAGGCGTGGACTCACTAAGGCGCAGCCATATCCTGATTGACGCGAGTTCGCCGACACCTCAATTTTCCTGATCTGCTAGCCTGCCTTGACCTGCTGGCCTACTCGGTCACGCACGATTCAAATTTTGCCTTTTGACCTGGAGGCAGGCGAATATCCTCCCGCGTGGTCGTTGCCACCGTGCGCGGCGATAAACATGGCGACGGCCGACCGACAATAGGATTCGATTTCGTTGTCGTCCTCTGCTCTGGCCTCATCGAAGCGTGCGATAATCAGAAGATCGGAGCCTTTGAAAAGCGCGGCAAACAAGCGGGCGGACTGGAGAGGATCGGGCACATTCAGAACCGCCTTCGCGTGCAACTGACGCAACAGGGCCTCGATTTGGGCGATGATATGGGCGGGACCGGCTTCGTAATGAAGCTTGCTCAACGACTTTTGACTCGTCATGTCGGCCATGACCATGGCTTCGACATTGCGGACATCCGGGCGCAACAGCGTGCGAAGCAGTGATGACCCCACCGCCATGAGCTGATCTTGGGCCGAACCCTCGACGCCTTCAAAAAGGGCCTGTGGTATTAATTGCTGGCAGCGGGCAGCAAACGCCGCGCCAAACAGCGCCTCTTTGTTCTCGAAGTGCCGATAGATGCTGAGCTTGGATATCTTCGCCCGCTGGGCGACCTTGTCCAATGTCGTCGCTTGAAAACCCAGTTCCGCAAAAAGTTCGCCCGCCGTGTCGACGATCCTTTGTCCAAGCGCCTCGTTGGCGGGCCGGCCGCGCCGGGCCTGGGTGTTTTTCCCGGTTACCACAATTCCAGTCCTTGACGGTATCCTAATTATTGAATTACGATACCACACAGTTCCTAAAATGTGCAAGCCAATGGATAGGCTTCAACCGGACCCAGCCGCGCCCCTCCATCAACAACACGGAGCCCATCACCATGGATGACGTCATCATTATCGGCGGCAGCTTTGCCGGACTCGCCGCCGCCCTGCAGCTAGGCCGTGCCCGCCGCAAGGTCACCGTTCTCGATACAGGCCTGCCGCGCAATCGCTTCGCCGGCCGCTCGCATGGTCTGCTCGGCCACGATCACAAGCCGCCGCTCGACATCCTGGCCGAGGCGCGGCGGCAGTTGGCGCGTTATCCAGCGATCAGGCTGGTCAATGCCCGGGCCGACAGCGTCTCCGGCGGCATCGATGATTTCTCCGTCCTCACTGGCGATGGCGAAAGCCTAAAGGCGCGCCGGCTGATCCTAAGCTATGGCATTACCGACCAGATGCCTGATGTGCCGGGCTTTGCCGAAGGCTGGGGCACGTCCATCGTGCCCTGTCCCTATTGCGACGGCTTTGAAGTCGCCGGCCAGCATTGGGGCCTCGTCTGGTCCGGCCCGCAGTCGCAAAATCAGGTCAGGCTGTTCCACGATTGGACCGACAGGTTGACGGTCTTCTCCGATGGTCACGACATTCCACCCGATATCCGAGCCGATCTGGAGCGTCGCAACACACCTATCGTTGACGGCCGGATCGCCGAAATCGCCCATCACGGGGACCATAGTGCCACCGTCAGGCTCAATACCGGCCCCGATGTGGCTGTCGACATCCTGTTCGCGCATCCGCGCAACAAGCCGTCCGCAAGCTTGCATGAATCACTGGGCCTCGCCACGCTCGATACACCTCTCGGCATCGTCCTCAAGGTCGACGAGCGCCGTGAAACCAGCATGGCCGGCGTCTATGCCGCCGGGGACCTCACCAACCCCCTCATACCCTCGGTCACCACGGCATCATGGCAAGGCGCGATGGCGGGCATCTTCGCCCAGCAGTCGATGCTGACTTGAGAGCAGAGTTTCTCCGGTCCCAATTGGCCAACCCAGCGGCGGCGCTCCAATCTAAAGCAAGGGAAGTGGGCCTCATGAATAAGACCAGTCCTGGCGTCGCCCTGGTGACCGGCGCATCCTCCGGCATCGGTCTTGCCACCGCCAAAGCCTTGCGGAATGCGGGCTTTCGAGTGTTCGGAACCAGCCGCCGCGCCGCAGCGAAGAGATCCGACGGTTTTACTATGCTGGCCTGTGACGTTACCGACGATGAGTCCGTGGCGAAACTGGTCGAGCGGGTCCTTGCCGAAGCAGGCCGCATCGACCTGCTCGTCAACAATGCCGGCATGGGCCTGCTCGGCGCCGCGGAGGAGTCTTCGACGGTTCAGGCGCAGGCACTGTTCGACGTGAACGTCTTCGGCGTCTTTCGCGTGACCAATGCGGTATTGCCGACAATGCGACGCCAAGGAAAGGGCAGAATTGTTAATCTGAGCTCGGTGCAGGGGTTCATCCCGGGTCCCTTTTTCGCGCTTTATTCATCGACCAAACATGCCGTTGAAGGCTATTCCGAATCGCTCGACCATGAACTGCGCCCGTTCGGAATTCGCGTGTCGTTGGTCGAGCCCGCCTACACCCGCACGTCCTTCGAAGAGAACCTCGCGAAGCCGGACCAGTTCCTGGCCATTTATGACATGGCGCGCGCAGCCATGAATGGAGCGGTACGGAAGGAGATGGAGAAAGGCGATGCGCCCGAAGTAGTAGCCCAGACCGTGTTGGCGGCTGCGACCGATCCGGCTCCGAAGAGGCGCTATACGGCCGGGAAAACGGCGCGTCAGATCAGCTTTCTGCGCCGTTTCGTCGCCGCTTCCGCATTCGACAAGAGCCTACGAAAGCGGTTCGGGCTGCCGGTCTGATGCAAGGATCAACCGGCGTTCGTTTCGCAGCCGGAGGGAGAGCCTAGTTAAGAGCGCCTCACGACAAGGATATGTCATGGCACAGTACGATGCCGATCGGGTCGCCGATTGGAATGACCAAAGCGGGGAACGCTGGGTCGCCCACCAGGCCCGGCTCGACGCCATGCTAGCGGTGTTCGGCCAAGCCGCGATCGAAGCCGCCGCGCCTGCGACGAGCGAGCGCGTGCTGGACGTCGGCTGCGGCGCGGGCGCGTCGAGTTTGGCACTGGCCGCCCTCGTTGGCCGGCTTGGCCAAGTGCTGGGCGTGGACATATCCGAACCGTTGATCGACCGGGCGCGCGCCCTTGCGCCACAGGATACGCCGGCCCTGTTCCGAGTGGCCGACGCCAGCAGCGCCGAGTTGCCCGAGGGCGCCTTCGACATCCTGTTCTCGCGTTTCGGGGTGATGTTCTTCGACGATCCGACGCGGGCGTTCGCCCATATCCGCCGCGCCCTCCAGCCGGGCGGGCGGGTCGCTTTCGTCTGCTGGCGCGGCGTGGCCGAGAACGATTGGATGCGCCTGCCGATGGGCGCACTTAAAGGCATCGTTCCGCCGACCGCGCCGCCCGAACCCGAAGCACCCGGCCCGTTCTCGTTCGGCGACCGGGGCCGGGTGGCGCGCATCCTGACGGCGGCGGGCTTCACCAATATCGCTATCTCGCCCTTCGATGCTTCCGTCCCGTTTGGCGAGGGAGCGACGCGGGACGCGGCGATCGACGACGCGGTGGAGATGACGCTCGAGGTCGGCCCGCTGGCGCGTACGCTCGCTGATCAGCCCGACGACATACGCGCCCGCGCCTCGGCCGCGGTTCGTGCCGCCTTCGCGGACCGTCCCGGCCAGCGGTTCGTGATGATCGACGGTGCGGCGTGGATCGTCACCGCGCGCAATCCGGCAAGCTGACAGGGATTAACGGCGGAGACACCCGCTCGGTGGATGGGGCGTCTTTGGCCCGTCAGCGGGAGGAGCCTGCGCCGATCGATATTTGGTGAATAATGCGGGATATGGCTTGCACGGGGACTTTCTTGGAAACCTACCTATTCGGCCGTGACATGGCCGCGCGGAGGTGAGAATACCCACGATATTCGATGCGCCAGAAAGCGGCCTGTATCGATAATCCAGTCTGGTCCGGACTGGCCCATCGCGACATATTGCGCTGCCGCAGGAACTCGGCCGCGCTGCGGCGGCAAAGCGGACATGGCGTGCGTCGCGCGGGGTTTATGGAGCACGCGGCCTAGGTGTGAGCTTTCAGGAGGTTGTCCATTCGGACCGGACCGAGGAGACTGGAGTTACCAGGCTTCAGCGCTCGTCGGAGGATCCGAATGAACATCCACAAGAATGCCCGTCTCACGCCGCTGCGTCGAGAGGAGATGGCGCTGGCGGTGATAGAAGGCGGTTTTTCCAAAGCCCATGCGGCGCGAACGTATGGTGTGTCGGCCAAGATCGTGGCGCGTTGGGTCGAGCGCTACAAGGCCGAAGGCAGCAAAGGCATGGCCGACCGCTCGTCGCGGCCCACCGTCATGCCGGGC
>NZ_QMBP01000013.1 GCF_003289945.1 Mesorhizobium hawassense | reverse complement strand
AGGCTGCGGTGCGCAGCGTCCGGCAAAATGGCGAGATCAAGTGGAACGGCGGCTTCATCTACGTGTCGAAGACGCTGGCCGGCGAAGCGGTTGCCGCGACCGAGACCGAGACAGGGCAATGGGCGCTCCACTTCTATGCCCACCCGCTCGGCTTCATCGACGGCCGGCACAAGAAACTGGTCCGCCGCAGCCCCATCCAACCCCGACCAGATGGCGCTGCGGCGGACAGCAACTCAGGGAGAAAACTGTAACCCATGTATCCGGTTCAAAGTGTTACCCATCTATCGGCTGGACAGGCGTCGCCTTCATCACCGGTATCGCCTGGTTCCTGATCTTTGCCTTCCTCGCCGCCTTCGCGACGCAGAAGCTGGCGATCGAGAAGGAAGAAAAGATCCTGTCGGCGAAGTTCGGCAAAAAATACCGCGACTACGCCAAGCGGGTACGGCGCTGGATTTGAAATGTCGGCGGCGGCCGATGAATCCGAGAAAGTGGCCGGCTACACCATACCGGCCACTTCCCCCGGGCTGCTTTCGAAGTCGAAGAGCCTTTGGGTCGCGAGCGCCGCAGCACCACGCGCCCATGAATCGTCCGCCCAGTCAGGCGTGATGGGTGGCGGGCTCCACATTGCGTAACGCTTCAGCGCGTCGCGCATCGGCTCGAACAGAAAATCGCCGAATGTGACGGCTTCGCCGCCGCCGACAATCACTTCCGGATCGACGATGTTGCAGAAGCCGCCAAGGAACCTTCCTATTCCCTCGCCCGCCTCCCGCAACAGATCGATCGCGGTGCGATCGCCGGCCTGAGCCGCGCTCAGCATCTCGTGGCGTGTGACTTCCCCGGATAGGCGACGGGCCTCTTTCCATCGCCGCACCAAGGCCGGCTCCGAGAAAAAGGTTTGCAGGCAGCCGCGTCGACCGCATTCGCATAGCGGTCCATCGAGGTCGTATATCGAGTGACCCATCTTGCCTGCGGCTCCATTCGCTCCGTGATGGACGGAGCCGTCGATCACGACCGCGCAGCTGATCCCGGCGCCGATGGCCAACGCGCCGACGGTGCGATGATGCCTGCCAAGGCCGAACAGTTGCTGTGCAAGCGCGAAAGCATTGGTGTCGTCGTCAGCCCAGACGGGAACATGCACGAGCTCGGCAAGCATGGCGGCGATCGGCACGTCGACCCAGTTGAACCGGTGGCTGAGGCGACAGACGCCGTTCTCGATGACGCCTGGTATCGCGATGCCGATTCCGCTGAGCTGCGCCGTGGTCGGGGCTCCGCGATCTGAGATCAACTCGTTGACCGCTGCGGCGCAGGCTTCCACCGTGCTTTGCGGTGACGGATCGGGGACGGCGACCTGCTTGGTCACAAGCGGGGTCGTGGCGAGATCGGTCAGCACGCAATCGATCGCACCGACCTTCAATTGCAATCCGACCACCAGCCGGCCGGCATAGTTTATGTTGATCGGGATCGGCCGGCGCCCCGGCGCGCCCGGGCTCGCCTCTCCCTCGACAAGGATTTTCTCATCCAGCAGTTCGGTGACGACAAACGTCACAGCCGCCGGGCTGAGTCCGGTGATCGCTGCGATCTCGGCGCGGCTGATCGCTCCTTCCCGCCGCAGCAGGTTGAGGATCAGCCGCCGATTTATGGCGCGTGACGTCTGCTGGTCGCCCTTGAGCTTCATGCTTGTTCCATTATTAATTTTGTAAATTAATTATTGACCGATCCTACCTGCATACGCTACGCATTGCCTCGGTTCAATTGGAATCCGGCTATTCTCAGGGAGGAGATAAAAGCCATGACAACCAAGCTCGCCGCTTTGTCGACGACTCGGCGCCGTTTCCTGAAAGGCACCGGCGCGGCGCTTGCTGCGTCCGCCACCGGGGGACTTTGCCTGCCGGCATTGGCGCAGGCGCAGGAAATCACCATCATCTCCAACCTCGGCAATGCGCAGCAACGCGAAATCCTGCAGCGGCTGGCCACCGAATTCGAGGCGAAGTCCGGCGCCAAGGTGGTCATAAACAACATGGACCACGAGGCGCACAAGACGGCCATTCGCAGCTATCTCGTCGTCGGTGCTCCCGACATCTGCTTCTGGTTCTCCGGCAACCGCATGAAGGCGTTCGTCGCCAAGGGCCTTTTCGACGACATCTCCGATCTGTTCGCCAGGGAAAACTACAAGAGCGTGCTCGGCGCAACGACGAGCGCCGTCACGGTCGGCGACAAGCAATATGGCCTGCCGATGGGCGGCATCCTCTGGGGCCTGTTCTATCGCAAGGACGTCTTTGCGCAGCACAACTGGACGCCTCCGAAGGACTGGAAGGAATTCCTGGCCTTCGGCGAAGCGGCAAAGTCCGCGAACCTCGTTCCGATCAGCATGGGCACCAAGGAACTGTGGCCGGCAGGCGGCTGGTTCGACCACATGAACCTGCGCATCAACGGCCTCGACAAGCACATCGCCCTGATGGACGGCAAGGTCCAGTACACCGATCCGATGCTGACGCCCGTCTTCGACAAATGGAACGACCTGCTCAAGGCCGGCTTCTTCTCGCCGAGCCACAGTTCCTTCGGCTGGGAACAGGCAGGTGCTGCACTGGCGCAGAAGAAGGCGGCCATGATGGACCTTGGCGGTTTCGTCAGGTCCGCTTTCCCGGAGGCGGACTTGCCCCAGCTTGCCTACGCGCCGTTTCCCGAGATCGTGCCCGGCGTCGCCCGCTACGAGGACTTTTCCGTCAATTCCATCCATGTGCCGGCAAATGCCAAGAACAGGCAGGGCGCGCGCGACTTCCTCGCCTATTTCTACAAGCCGGAAAATCTCGGAGCGTTCCTTGCCGCAGAAGGCGCCATCCCGCCGCGCAACGACTGCCCGCCAAGCCACGACCCGCTGGTCAATGCCGCGGTCGAGGAACTGAAGAAGGTGGTCGCGACATCGCAATATTACGACCGCGACACCGATCCGGACATGGCTCAGGAAGGCATGACCGCGCTTCAGGAATTCATGGTCAAGCCAGACCGCCGCGACCAGATCCTCGGGCGGCTCGAGAAAACCCGCAAGAGAATCTTCGGCTGATCCTCCCTGGCTGGCGGGCGCCGCCTTTCGGCGGCTCCCGCCTCTTTTTCGGGTGACCGGTCGTTTCGGATAACCCAGTCTCTTTTGGGATAGACTGCCATGTCTCGTCTATGGCGCAGAAATCGTCATTGGGTGACCCCTGCCCTGTTCCTGCTGCCGGGTCTCATCCTGTTTGGAACGGTGATCCTTGCCGCCTCCATCGAGACGGTCTGGATTTCGCTGCACGACTGGGATGGTATCGGCGCCAAGACCTGGGTCGGCCTGGCAAACTATATCGAACTGGCCGACGACCCGCAGTTCTACGTCTCGCTCAAGAACAACGTTATCTGGCTGCTGATCTTCATGCTGGCGCCGCCGATCGGCCTCGCGCTTGCGCTGATCGTGAACCAGCAGATTCGCGGCATGCGCATCCTGAAGTCGCTGTTCTTCGTGCCGCTGGTGCTGGCGACCGTCACCGTCGGCGTCGTGTTCGGCTGGGTCTACGATCCAAACTTCGGGCTGCTGCAGCTTCTCTTCGGCGCCTTTGGCGGCACCGCCCCGGCGCTGCTTTCAGACGAGACCTTCGTCACCTTCGCGGTAGCCGCCGCCGGTCTGTGGCCACAGATCGCCTTCTGCATGATCCTGTTCCTGGCGGGGCTGAACAGCCTCAACGACGATCTGATCGCCGCCGGGCGCGTCGACGGCGCGCGCGGCTGGCGCATGTTGCGCCATGTCGTCCTGCCGCAACTGTCGCAGGTCGGCTTCATCGCAATTGCGGTGACGGTGATCGGCGCGCTGCGCTCCTTCGATATGATCGCGGTCATGACCAGTGGCGGCCCCTACGGCTCATGCACCGTGCTCGCCTACCAGATGTACCAGGAGTCGATCTTTTCCTATCGCTTCGGCTACGGCGCCGCGATCGCCACGGTGCTGTTCGTGATCATGATCGTCTTCATCGCCTGGTATCTCAATGGCCTCATCAAGGCCGAGCGGAGCAACGCCTGATGTACCCGCGCCCCATTCCCGAAGATGCAAGGATCCAGCGAGCCCTCTATCTGGGCGGTGTTGCCCTGGTCGTGATCCTGTGGCTGCTGCCGCTGCTCGCCGTCATGCTGACCTCGATCCGTTCCAACGAGGAGCTGATGGCCGGCAACTACTGGGGTTGGCCGCAGAAATTCAGCCTGATCGAGAACTACAAGGCGGTTTTCGAGCAGACCGCCATGCTGCGCTTTTTCCTCAACAGCCTGCTGATCACCATTCCCTCCGTCATCGGCGTCCTCATCCTGTCGACGCTGACCGGCTTCGTCCTGTCGCGCTACCCGTTCCGCGGCTCCAACCTCATCTTCGCGCTCTTCGTCGGCGGCAACTTCCTGCCGGCGCAGATCATGATGATCCCGGTCCGCGACCTGATGGTGCGGCTCGGTCTCTATGACACCGTCTATGCGCTGATCATTTTCCACATCGCGTTCCAGACCGGTTTCGCCACGCTTTTCATGCGCAACTTCATCGCCGCCTTGCCGGGCGAACTCTTTCAGGCCGCGCGCGCCGAAGGCGCCTCGCCGTTCCAGACATTGCGCCACGTGGTGGTCCCCCTGGTGCGGCCGGCGCTGGCGGCACTCGCCATCCTTACCTTCACTTTCGTCTGGAACGACTATTTCTGGGCGATCGTGCTTACCCAGAGCGATGCGGTCAAACCAGTTACCGCCGGCCTGAACAATCTGCGCGGCGAATGGACATCGGCCTGGAACATCGTCTCGGCCGCCACGATCTTCGTCGCCCTGCCCCCGGTCGTGATGTTCTTCATGATGCAGAAGCACTTTGTCGCCGGCCTCACCATGGGAGCGGTCAAGGGATGATCCGCCGCGAACCCTGCCGCACCCGACACGCACGGAAAGGCGCCTCGATATGAGCAGCGTGGAATTGCGAAAAGTCGACAAGCATTATGCCGGCTACCATGCCCTGAAGACGGTCGACCTGAAGATCGAAAAGGGCGAGTTCGTCGTCATGGTCGGCCCCTCCGGCTGCGGAAAGTCGACATTACTGAAGACGATCGCCGGGCTGGAAACCATCAACTCCGGCCAGATCGTGATCAACGGGCGCGACGTCACCAGGGAAGAGCCAGGCGACCGCGGCATCGCCATGGTCTTCCAGTCCTATGCGCTCTACCCGCATATGACCGTCGCCGAGAACATGGGCTTCGGCCTAAGGATGGCCAACCGGCCGAAGGCCGAGATCGATGCCGCGGTCAAACGCGCCGCGCAGATCCTGCGGTTGGAGGAACAGCTCGGCAAGCGGCCGAAGCAATTGTCGGGCGGACAGCGCCAGCGCGTCGCGATCGGTCGCGCCATCACCCGTTCGCCCGAGGTGTTCCTGTTCGACGAGCCGCTGTCGAATCTCGACGCCGCGCTGCGCACCCAGATGCGGGTCGAGCTTTCGGGCCTGCATACACAGCTCGGATCAACGATGATCTACGTTACCCACGACCAGGTCGAGGCCATGACCATGGCGGACCGGATCGTGATCCTCAACAAGGGCCGGATCGAACAGATCGGCTCTCCGCTGGAACTCTACGCCAACCCCGCGAACATCTTCGTCGCAGGGTTCCTTGGCGCTCCGCGCATGAATTTCATTGAGGCGAAAGCGGTCAGCGTCGACGCATCCGGCGTCTCGGTAGCGGCAGCCGGCCTGCCGGCACTGAGCTTAGGCGGCATCGACGTGACCGGCCTTTCAGCTGGCGACGCCGTGACTATCGGCATCCGGCCGGAGGGGCTGCGTGTCGTCGAGGCAGGGGACGGCGTAATGCCGGTCTTCTCCAGTCAGGTGCGGCTGGTCGAGCAGTTGGGGCGCGACACCGTCCTCTACGTCGACGCCTCTCCGCTTCAGACCACGAATTCCGACAGCGGCACCGGCAATTTCACGCTTCAGCTCAACAAGGTTTCCACGGTCGCGGTCGGCGCCACATTGCGAGCAGGCTTCGAAACCGGCGACGCCTACCTCTTCGGCCCCGACGGCCGCACGCTCACGCCAAGAAAGCCTGTCGCTTCAACCTGAACCCCGAAATTCGAAAGCCCCATAAGCATGAACCGAAAGAAGCCCGCCCCGCTATCCGTATGGCGGCCCCTCAATCTCGACCACTTTCTGCTCGGAGCTCCTCACTACCCTGAACATGTCGACGAAGGCTGCTGGCGGCGTGATGCCGAGCGCATGGCTGCCGCCGGCGTCAACACCGTGCGGATGGGAGAGTTCGCCTGGCACATTTTCGAGCCTCGTGAAGGCAGGTTCGAATTCGGCCTGTTCGATCGCGCGATCGAAATTCTGAGCCAGGCGGGAATCGACACGATCATGTGCACGCCGACGGCGACCCCTCCCCGCTGGCTCACCGTCAACTATCCCGAAGTGCTGCGCGTCGACATCAACGGGCGGGCATCGAGCCACGGATCGCGCCAGCATGCCGACACCACGAGCCCGGTGTTCCGCGCCCACAGCCGCCGCATCACCCGCGCCATGGCCGAGCACTACCGGGACAACCCGCGTGTGATCGGTTGGCAGACGGACAACGAACTCAACACCACCGTGTCGGAAACGTTTGCGCCTTCGACCCGGCTGGAGTTTCAGAAATACCTGCAGAACGCCTACGGCACCATCGAGGCGCTGAACTTCGCATGGGGCGGCCACTTCTGGGCGACGGCCTACGACGATTTCTCGCAGATCGACCTGCCGAGACCGCTCATGCCGTCCTACCCCAGCCCCGGCCATGTGCAGGACTACCACCGCTTTCTGGCCGCAGCGACCGCTGCCTTCCAGCATGACCAGGTCGAAATCCTGCGCGCCGCCAATCCGGACTGGTTCATCTTCCACAATCTTGGCCAGCTTGCCGACATCGACTTCCGCGGCCAGTTCGGACAGGACCTCGATTTCATCGGCTTCGACATCTATCCGATGCTGTACGACGAGATGCGCCGGACCGGCGGCCACGCGGCGACCCAGGCCCTCCATCTCGATATATGCCGCGCCTACTCCGGCAACTTCATCGTTCCGGAGCAGTCCTCGGGCTTCGGCAGCCAGCCCGGCTTCTCGACGATGACGCCGGAGCCCGGCGAAATGCGCCGTATGGCCATGACTTCAGTGGCGCGCGGTGCCGACGGCGTCATGTTCTTCCGTTGGCGTCCCGCGCATTTCGGCGCCGAAATCTACTGGATGGGCGTCATCGATCACGACGACGTGCCGCGCCGCCGCTATGACGAGGCAAGCCGCTTCTTCCATGAGATCGCCGCCATCAAGGACAAGGTGCTCGGCACGGTGGTGCGGATGGATCTAGGCATCGCCGGCGCCGACTTCGACAACCAGGAGGCTCACAAGACATATCCGATCGGCCTTCCCAGCCCGCTCGAAGACGCGACGCTGCTTCATCGCCACTGCTATCACAATGGCATTGCTTGCGGGTTCATTCATCCCGAGGACGATCTTTCGCGGCTCAAGGCGCTCTACATCCCGCATTGGGTGATGTGGAAGGATCAATGGAACGACGCCGTCGAGACGTTCGTGCGCAATGGCGGCACGTTAATCCTGTCGGCATTGAGCGGAACCAGGGACGAGAACAACCACATCATTCGCGAGCAGGCTCCCGGCAACGTCCTGGCGGCGCTCAGCGGCGTCAAGGTCGTGGAGTTCGGCCGCGTCGTTGCCGAAGGCGGCAGCGGGCTGTTTCCCCTGTTCCGTCCGGCCGCCATGGGCGCCTATGCACCGCCGCCGCTGCCGGCCTCGTCGGTCGAACGCAAATACTTCTTCACCCTTGGCAATGAAGAGTTCCAGGCCTCGCATTTGTACGAGTTGCTGGAGACAGCGCCTGACGTCGAGGTGCTCGGCGCCTGGTCGAACCGCTTCGCCGCCGGTTCTCCGGCAATCACCGCACGCAAGGTGGGGCAAGGCCAGGTCGTCTATGTCGGCACATATCTCACGCCGCAGCTGGCGGAGAAACTTGTCGATGTCGTGCTGGCCAAGGCCGGTATCGCGCCTTTGCTGCCCGACCTGCCTGCCGGAGTGGAGGTCTCTATCCGGGAAGCCGACGACCGCCGGTTGATGTTCGTGCTGAACACCACGGAAACTCCAGTCATGGTGCCGAACGTCCCCGCGGGCGTCGATCTGCTGACGGGCAAACCCGTTGCAGGTGCGCTGCAACTGGAGGCCTATGGCTGCGCAGTTATCGCGCTCAATTTATGAGCTTCACCACAAACCCTGGAGCGTGTGTTTTCGTCGCGACGCGCTTCAGGTGTTGACGCCCAACTCCACCAGGCGCTCCACGCAGGACTCCTCGGCCTGGTCCAGCTCGGCCAGCGTCTCTTCCAGGTCGCGCCGCTTCTGGCGCAGATCCTCGCGCTTCTCCTCGATACGCCGGATCATCAGCTTGAGCTGGCCGACCTCGCCGGGCGGTTCCTTGTACATCTGAATGATCTCGCGGATCTCGTTGATCGAGAAACCGAGCCTCTTTCCCCGCATGATCTGACGGATGAGGTGCCGGTCCGACGGCCGGAACAGCCGCGTGCGGCCGCGCCTGACGGGCTGCACCAGCCCTTCGTCCTCGTAGAAACGCAACGTCCGCGTCGACACGTCGAACTCGCGTGTCAGCTCGGTGATCGTATAATATTCCCGCATTCCCGCTCCCAAAGTCCGGACACCGCCGCCTGGAGCGTCGCCCTTCCCGCCGATTAGACCCTTCCATGCCGGAATCGGCACTTAACCCCAGGGCAACCTCGCACGGCATTTACGTAAAAGTCAATTAACGCGGCCTGCTGATTTTAGGGCACGCTAAACCACCACGTCGCCAACCCAAGGAAGGCGAAGAAGCCGACGCAATCGGTGACGGTGGTGACGAAGACAGCCGACGCCACCGCCGGATCGATCTTGAAGCGGTCGAGCACCAGCGGGATCAGGATTCCGGCAAGGGCTGCGGCAAACATGTTGATGATCATCGCCGCCGCGATGATGCCGCCCAGATTGGGATCGCGAAACCAAGCCGCCGCGACGATGCCGATCAGCACCGCGAACACCACGCCGTTGATGAAACCCACGCCCAGCTCGCGGCGGATGATGCGCGCGGCGTTGTAGATGTCGAGATCCCGGGTCGCCAGCGCGCGCACGGTGACCGTCATGGTCTGCGAGCCGGCATTGCCGCCCATGCCGGCGACGATCGGCATCAGCACGGCCAAAGCCACGATGTGCTCGATCGTATGGTCGAAAAGACCGATCACCGACGCGGCCAGGAACGCCGTCAACAGGTTGACCAGCAGCCAGGGCACGCGCGAGCGCGAGGTGGCAAGCACGGTGTCCGACAATTCCTCGTCGCCGACGCCGCCCATGCGCAGAAGGTCCTCTTCGGCTTCCTGCTGGATGACGTCGACGACGTCGTCGATGGTAAGCACGCCGACCAGCCGCTCATTCTCGTCGACCACGGCGGCAGACAGAAGGTCGTATTGCTCGAACTCGCGCGCAGCCTCCTCCTGGTCCATCGTGGCCGGAATGGCGTGCCTGGTCTCATGCATCACATCCTCGACCTTGACGGCGCGCTTGGTGCGCAGAATCTGGTCGAGATCGATGGCGCCGAGCAGCTTGAAGCTCGGGTCGATGACGAAGATCTGGCTGAAGCGGTCCGGAAGGTTGTTGTCCTCGCGCATGTAGTCGATGGTCTGGCCGATCGTCCAGAACGGCGGCACGGCGACGAACTCCGTCTGCATGCGCCGGCCGGCCGTCTCTTCCGGATAGTCGAGCGCGCGTCTCAGCCTGATGCGCTCGGTGAACGGCAACTGCGACAGGATCTCGTCCTGGTCTTCCTGGTCGAGATCCTCGAGGATGTAGACGGCGTCGTCGGAATCGAGTTCCTGCACCGCCTGCGCGATCTGCTCGTTGGGCAGGTTGTCGACGATATCGAGGCGGATCGCCTCGTCGACCTCGGTCAGCGCGGAGAAGTCGAAATCGGTGCCGAGCAGTTCGACCAGGGCGCGCCGCTGCTCGGGATGCAGCGCCTCGAGCAGATCGCCGAGCTCCGACTGGTGCAGGTCATCCACTTCCCGCTTGAGCGTGAGCGTGTCCCGGTCGGCGATGGCCGCGCCGATCTGGGCAAGGAAGGACGACAGTACGGCGCCGTCCTCGCCATAGATGTCGGCGTGGTGCTCGTCGGCGGCCCTGGCGCCGGTCGTCTGTCTGTCCTGGCCTTCCACCAGCGCCTCCCGCCAACAGCAATCCGGAAAGGGTGCGCAATCAGGTCTAGAGCATGATCCCGAAAAGTGGAAACCGCTTTTCCACGAAATTTCGAGGCCCGGGCGCAAGATAGCGCAGCGATGAGATTCGTTCCGGCAAGATACCGCCCTAACGTGCGGAATTGCCGACGAAATACATCTGCCGCGCAACTCGGCTGCCGTCTCGGCGCGGGGCGATTCCGGCTTCAGCCGACGCGACAGTACATGTCGCTGGGGAAAGAGCGCTCCTTTGCGGTTGAGGCAGAATTGTCATGAAACGGTCCGCAGAGGCCGGCAACCGGTGGAATCGACAGGGTGAGCAGCAAGCCTTGAACCTCGCGTCGCGGAAAACGGACGAAGCAGTTGGCGAACGCCGCGTTCGCGTGGTCGTCGCCGAACGCAATCCGCTCGTTATCTCGGCGCTGCGCGAAATGCTGGAATGCGACGGGCGCTTCGAGTTGGTCAGCGCCGTGCAGAGCGGCAAGCAATTCCTGGAGTTGGCTGCGGAAGCCGAATTCGACGTCGCCGTCATCGGCTGGAAGCTTGCCGACATGGATGGCGCCGACATTCTGGCCGAGGTCCAGGACCGCAAGCTCGGCGTGCGCATCACGGTCTTCTCCAACGACCATGACATCGGCATCCTCAAGCAGTGCGTGCGCCTCGGCGCCCAGGGTTACTGCTTCCAGTTCGACGACCCGCCGATCATCTTCGAGACGATCCTGGCGGTCGCGCATGGCCGCATCTGCATTCCTTACATCGACATCAACAAGGTCAACGACACGCCGCTGGCGCAGCTCACCGTGCGCGAGCGCGAATTGCTGGCGGTGCTGTCAGATGGCTGGACCAACCTCCAGATCGCGACGCGGACCGGGATCTCGGAAAACACGGTGAAATACCACCTCAAGAATCTCTACGACAAGCTGGACGTCCGCAACCGCGCCATGGCCGTCGCGCTCTACGCCAGCGAGAAGCGGCGCAACTCGAAATCGCCGATCGGGTAGGCCGCCCAGGTCGCCAATCGGGTAGGGCCATCCCACCCGCAAGGGCCAACAACTTACCCGGCAAGGTGTTGTTGGCGAACCTGTTCAAAACGAGAATTCCACCACAAATCCCAACGATCGGAGGAGTTTCGCGCATGGCTGGGTTCACCCATCTTTTTATCCCAGGACCCACCAACATTCCGGAGCAGGTCCGGCAGGCCATGAACCTGCCGATGGAGGATATGCGCGCCTCTTCCTTCCCCAACCTGACGCTGCCGCTGTTCGAGGACATCAAGAAGGTTTTCAAGAACGAGACCGGCCGCGTCTTCATCTACCCCTCCTCCGGCACGGGCGCCTGGGAAGCGGCGATGACCAATGTGCTCAGCCCCGGCGACCGCGTGCTGATGTCGCGCTTCGGCCAGTTCTCGCATCTGTGGGTCGACATGGCCGAGCGCCTCGGCTTCGAGGTCGACGTCATCGACTGCGAATGGGGCACCGGCGTCCCGCTCGAGCTTTATGCCGAGAAGCTTCGCGCCGACAAGGCGCACCGCATCAAGGCCGTCTTCTGCACCCAGAACGAGACCGCGACCGGCGTTACCAGCGATGTCGCCGGCTGCCGCGCCGCGCTCGATGCCGTGAAGCACCCTGCCCTGCTGTTCGTCGACGGCGTCTCCTCGATCGGCTCGATCGATTTCCGCCAGGAGGAATGGGGTGTCGATTGCGCCGTCAGCGGCTCGCAGAAGGGTTTCATGCTGCCGGCCGGCCTCGGCTTCCTGTCGGTCAGCCAGAAGGCGCTTGCCGCTGCGCGAGTGGCAAAGCACCGGCACTGCTACTTCTCCTTCGATGACATGATCCGCACCAACGACGCCGGCTTTTTCCCCTATACGCCGGCGACGCAGCTGCTGCGCGGCCTGCGCGCTTCGCTCGACCTCATCGCCGAGGAAGGGCTGGAGAACATCTTCGCCCGTCACCATCGCCTCGCCGAAGGCGTGCGCAAGGCGGTAGATGCCTGGGGCCTGAAGCTTTGCGCCAAGGCGCCGCAATGGCACTCCGACACGGTCAGCGCCATCCTGGTGCCGGAAGGCATCGACAGCGCCAATGTCGTCAAGCGCGCCTACAACGCCTACCAGACGTCGCTCGGCGGCGGCCTCAACAAGGTTGCCGGCAAGGTCTTCCGCATCGGCCATCTCGGCTGGCTGAACGAGGTGATGGTGCTGGCCTCGCTGTCGGCCGCCGAAATGACGCTGCTCGACTGCGGCGTGCGCCTGGCGCCGGGCTCGGGCGTGGCGGCGGCGATCGAGCACTTCCGCCGCACGGCCGACATGCCGGTCGCCAAGGCTGCATGAGGAGCGAACCATGAGCCACACCATCAACCACCTGAAGAAACTGCGGCTGCAGCGCAGCGAGCTCGCAGTGCCCGGCTCGAGCCCGGAGATGATCGACAAGGCGGCGAACAGCACCGCCGACTTCGTCTTCCTCGACATCGAGGACGCTGTCGCGCCGCCGGACAAGGAGCGCGCCCGCAAGAACATCATCCAGGCGCTGAACGACATCGACTGGCGCGCCAAGGGCAAGACCGTCTCGGTGCGCATCAATGGCCTCGACACGCACTACATGTACCGCGACGTCGTCGACGTTATGGAACAGGCCGGCGACCGGCTGGACACCATCCTGGTGCCGAAGGTCGGCGTGCCGGCGGACCTCTATATGGTCGAGGCCATGGTCAACCAGATCGAGATGGCCAAGGGTTTCAAGACCCGCGTCGGCCTCGAAGCGCTGATCGAGACGGCGCTCGGCATGGCCAATGTCGAGGCGATCGCCGCGACGCCGGGCCGGCTGGAAGCGATGCATTTCGGCGTCGCCGACTATGCCGCCAGCAACAAGGCGCGCACCGTCAACATCGGCGGCCTCAACCCCGATTACCCCGGCGACCAGTGGCATTTTGCCTTGTCGCGCATGACGGTCGCCTGCCGCGCCTATGGCCTGCGCGCCATTGACGGGCCATTCGGCGATTTCTCCGACCCCGAAGGCTACAAGGCCGCCGCCAGGCGCGCCGCAGCGCTCGGCATCGAAGGCAAATGGGCGATCCACCCCTCGCAGATCGCTCTGGCCAACGACGTGTTCTCGCCGCCGGAAAAGGAAGTCACCCGCGCCCGCCGCATCCTCGAAGTGCTGAAGGAGGCGGAAGCGCTCGGCAAGGGTGCCGCGGCGCTCGACGGCAAGATGATCGACGCCGCTTCGGAACGCATGGCGCGCAATGTGCTGGTGGTGAACGAGGCGATCGAACGCGCCGGCCAACTTGTTAGCGAACAAAAGCCGCACGCCGCCGCCGCGCAATAAGAACTACGGGAGGACTACAATGGACATCCACGAATACCAGGCCAAGGAATTGCTTGCCCGTCATGGCGTGCATGTGCCGCGCGGCGGCCTCGCCTACAGCCCGGAGCAGGCGACCTACCGTGCCAGGGAGATCGGCGGCTCGAAATGGGTGCTGAAGGCGCAGGTTCATTCCGGCGCGCGCGGCAAGGCCGGTGGCATCAAGCTCTGCTCCAATGACGAGGAGATTTCCAACGCGGCGGAAGCCATGCTCGGCCGCAAGCTGGTGACGCACCAGACCGGCCCGCGCGGCAAGCTGATCTCGCGCCTCTATCTCGAGGAAGCCGTCGACATCGCGCAGGAGCTCTATCTCGGCTTCGTGCTCGACCGTAAAGAAGAGCGCGTCATGATCGTGGCGTCGGCCGCCGGCGGCATGGAGATCGAGGACATCTCCGAGAAAAAGCCGGATTCCATCATCCGCGCCACCGTCGATCCAGGCGTCGGCATGCAGGGTTTTCAGGCGCGTGAGATCGCCTTCGGCCTCGGGCTCGAAAGCAACCTCATCGGCAAGGCGACGGAGACCATCCTCGGCTGCTACCAGGTGTTCCGCGATTACGACGCCTCGATGCTGGAGATCAACCCGCTGGTGGTGACGCGCGACGGCAGCTTGGTCGCGCTCGACGCGAAAATGTCGTTCGACGAGAATGCGCTGTTCCGCCGGCCGGAAATCTCGGAATTGCGCGACAAGAGCCAGGAAGACCCGCGCGAGACCTTCGCCAGCGACCGTGGCCTCTCCTATGTCGGGCTGGACGGCAATATCGGCTGCATCATCAACGGCGCAGGCCTCGCCATGGCGACCATGGACATGATCAAGATCGCCGGCGGCGAACCGGCCAACTTCCTCGACATCGGCGGCGGCGCCTCGCCCGAGCGGGTGGCGAAATCCTTCCGCGCCGTGCTCGGCGACAAGAATGTCGAGACCATCCTGGTCAACATCTTCGCCGGCATCAACCGCTGCGACTGGGTCGCCGAGGGCGTCATCAAGGCGATCCGCGAGGTCGGTGTCGAGGTGCCGCTGGTGGTGCGTCTCTCCGGCACGAAGGTCGAGGAAGGCCGCAAGATCCTGGCCGATTCCGGTGAGGCGGTGATCGTCGCCGAGACGCTGGCCGAAGCCGCCGAAAAAGCCGTCGCCGCCTGGCGTGCCGCCGCCAAGAAGAAAAAAGCAGCCTGAGGGAGGGAGAGAAAATGGCAATCCTGCTCAACCGCAGCACGCGCGTCATCGTGCAAGGCTTCACCGGCAAGATCGGCAGCTTCCACGCCGACGACATGAAGCGCTACGGCACCAAGCTGGTCGGCGGCGTCACCCCCGGCAAGGGCGGCCAGACGCATCTCGGTCTGCCCGTCTTCAACACCGTCAAGGGCGCCGTGCGAGAGACCCGCGCCGAAGCCAGCATCGTCTTCGTGCCGCCGCCCTTCGCGGCCGATTCGATCATGGAAGCGGCGGATGCCGGCATCAAACTGTGCGTCTGCATCACCGACGGCATCCCCTCGCAGGACATGATGCAGGTCAAGCGCTACATGCGCCGCTACCGCTTCGAGGACCGCATGCGCCTCGTCGGTCCGAACTGCGCCGGCGTCATCACACCTGGACAGGCGCTGATGGGCATCATGCCGGGTAGCATCTACCTGCCTGGACGCGTCGGCATCGTCGGTCGCTCCGGCACGCTGGGCTACGAGGCAGCCTCGCAGATGAAGGCGCTCGGCATCGGCGTTTCGACCAGCGTCGGCATCGGCGGCGACCCGATCAACGGTTCGTCCTTCAAGGACATCCTGCAGCTCTTCGATCGCGACGAAGATACCGACGCGGTGGTGATGATCGGCGAGATCGGCGGCCCGCAGGAAGCCGAAGCCGCGATCTGGGCGCGCGACAATATGAGGAAGCCGCTGATCGCCTACATCGCCGGCCTCTCGGCCCCGAAAGGCCGCCGCATGGGCCATGCCGGCGCGATCATCTCGGCGTTCGGCGAGTCGGCGCAGGAGAAGGTCGAGATCCTCAAGGACGCCGGTGTCGTCATCGTGCCGACGCCCGCCTCTTTCGGCGAGGTCGTGGCCGATACACTGGCGCGGACGAAAAAAGCGGCGTGACGGCCGCATAGCCCGCAGAATGTGAAATCCAGGCCGCCGCACGCATCGCGGCGGCCTATCGATCGGCAGGAAATCCGATGAAACCGCGTTTGATTGTCACCCGCAAATGGCCGGCCGCCGTCGAAGCGATCCTTGCCGAGCGCTTCGACACGACGCTCAACGCCAGCGATACGCCGCTGAGCCCTGACGCAATGACGTCCGCCTTCGCGGATTATGACGCGATCCTGGCAACGGTCAGCGACCGTTTGCCGGTCGCGGTGTTTCCCGACGGCGAGGCCCGCACCAGGATCATCGCCAATTTCGGCGTCGGCTTCAGTCATATCGACGTCGCGGCGGCTCGCGATCGCGATATTGTGGTGACCAACACGCCGGGCGTGCTGACCGACTGCACAGCCGACCTGGCGCTCAGCCTGATCCTGGCCGTCGCCCGCCGCACCGGTGAAGGCGAACGGCAGCTCAGGGCCGGCGAGTGGCGTGGCTGGTCGCCGACCCACATGGCCGGCGCGAAAGTATCGGGCAAGACCTTGGGTATTGTCGGCATGGGGCGCATCGGCAAGGCGACCGCCAGGCGCGCGCATTTCGGCTTCGGCATGAAGATCGTCTTCTTCAATCGCTCGCCGGTCGATGATGACGAGACGCGCGCCATGGGTGCGGTGCAGCTGCCGAATCTGGACGATGTGCTGGCTGTGTCCGATTTCGTGTCGCTGCACTGTCCGGGCGGCGCGGAAAACCGTCATCTCATCGATGCCCGGCGCCTGCGGTCGATGAAAGCCGGCGCGTTCCTGATCAACACGGCGCGCGGCGACGTCGTCGACCAGGACGCCCTGATCGGCGCGCTGGAAAGGCGCGAGATTGCAGGCGCGGGTCTCGACGTCTTCGACGGCGAGCCGGCCGTTCCGGAGGCGCTGAAGCAATTGGAGAACGTCGTGCTGTTGCCGCATCTCGGCAGCGCGACCGAGGAAACACGGGTGGCGATGGGCATGAAGGTGGTGGAGAACCTGACCGCCTTCTTCGAGGGTCGCCCGGTCCCCGACCGGGTCGCCTGACGCCGCGCCAGCATCATTCGGGCGCCGCCGCAATTGTAATCGATGCGGACGAGGATAGCGCTTTGGAACAGAGCAAGCGGATAAAATTTCGTGAGGACGAGCGCAGCCTGCTGTTGCGCCTGCTGCTTCAGGTCGCAAGCGCGCGCGAGCCCGAGATCGCCGCCGTTCTGAACGGACGCAGGTCGCTTGTTTCGCTTGCCCCGGAGCAGCGCATCCCGGCGCTTCAGGCTAGCGGCGTCTGGTTCCAGTTGCTGACGATCGCCGACGAGCTGCTTGCCATGCGGGCGCGTCGCGAGCTCGAGCAGGGCGCCGGTGTCGACGAAGTGCCCGGATCCTTCGCCAGCGTTATCGCGCAGATGGCGGCAAACGGCCACTCGGCGCAGGAAGTCCAGGCGGCGCTTGACGAGCTTCGCGTCGGGCCGACCATGACCGCGCATCCGACCGAGGCCAAACGCGTCACGGTGCTTGAGATCCACCGCCGCATCTATCGCAAGCTGACCGAGCTCGACCAGCCGCGCTGGGCGCCGCGCGAACGCGATCTCCTGGTCGCCGACCTGGAAAGCGAGATCGAGCTTCTGTGGATGACCGGCGAGCTGCGGCTGGAGCGCCCGACGGTCGAACGCGAGATCGCCTGGGGCCTGCATTTCTTCCGCGAAGTCATCTTCGAGGCGACGCCGCAGCTCTATGGCAAGCTTGAAGGCGCCTTCGAGCGTCATTATCCTGGCGAGCCGATCAAAATTCCCTCCTTCATGCGCTATGCCTCGTGGATCGGCGGCGACCGCGACGGCAATCCGAATGTGACGGCCGAGGCCACCGCCCATGCCATGGCCGAATACCGCAACACCGCCATCGGCTGGTATCTGGCACAGGTGCAGCGGCTGGTGTCGGTGCTGAGCGCCAGCTCGAACGTCGTCGAGCTACCGGTGAGCTTCAGGCCGGTGCTGCAAACCGCGCTTGAGAAAAGTGCCGAGGCGCAAGAGATCGCCGCCCGCAATCCTGACGAACCGCTCCGCCAATTTGCTTCGGCTATGCTTGCCCGGCTGGTCGCCACGCGCGACAGCGGTAAGGAAGCCTACCTCTCGGCGGAGGCGTTTCGCGCCGATCTCAGCGCGCTGTCCTCGGTGCTCGAAGCGATCGGCGGGCGCGCGGTCGCCCGGCGTTTCGTCCAACCTCTCATTTGGCAGCTCGGAAGCTTCGGTTTCCGCACGGTCTCGCTCGACATCCGGCAGAACTCCACGGTGGTCAACCGGGTGCTGGCCGAGCTGTTCGCGCTGATCAATCCCGCCGATCCGGTCGCCGCCGGCACACCGCGATGGTCGGCACGCATTCGCGCAGCCTTGAGCCAGGGCGAGCAACTGGAGATCGACAGGGGCCAGCTCTCGGCTGAAGCAGCCGAATTGCTTTCGACGTTCGACGTCATCGCCAGGCACGCTTCCGGCGCAGATGCCGACGCGGTCGGCTCCTTCATTCTGAGCATGACCCGCTCAGCCGACGATCTGCTTGGCGTGTATCTGCTGGCGCAATATTGCGGGCTATCGACCGCGCCCAGCGGCGGCACGATCCGGCTGCGCATCGTGCCCTTATTCGAGACCATCGCCGATCTGCAGGCCGCCCCTGCCATACTGAACGGATTGCTCGACGTTTCGCTGGTGCGGCGCACGGTGCGCGATTTCGGCGCGCGCCAGGAAATCATGCTCGGCTATTCGGACTCCAACAAGGATGGCGGCTTCCTCGCGTCCAATTGGGAACTGGCGAAAGCGCAAAAGCGCCTCGCTGCCATTGGCCGCAAGCACAAGGTCAGGATCGGCTTCTTCCATGGTCGCGGCGGCTCGGTCAGCCGCGGCGGCGCGCCGACCGGCCGCGCGATCGCGGCCCAACCGCAGGGCACCGTCGCCGGATCGATGCGAGTGACCGAGCAGGGCGAGGTGGTGTCGTCGAAATTCGCCAATCGCGGCACCGGCCTCAACCAGCTCGAGATCCTGGCCGCCGCCGTGCTGGCCCACAGCACTGGATCGCCCGGCGATGCCGCGCCGAAGGAAACGCCGGAGTTCGACGAAGCGCTGGAAGCGCTGGCCGGCATGTCGCAGGCCTCCTATGCCGGGCTGATGGCCGAGCCGGGCTTCCTCGATTATTTCAACCAGGCGAGCCCGGTAGCCGAACTGGCGCTCCTGAAAATGGGCTCACGGCCGGACCGCCGCTTCGGCGCCAAAGGCATTGCCGATCTGCGCGCTATTCCGTGGGTGTTCGCCTGGAGCCAGAACCGTCACCTGTTGACCGGCTGGTATGGCATCGGCAGCGCGCTTAGCGCCTTCGTCACCGTGCGCGGCGAGGCCGGGCGCGAGCTTCTCACCCGCATGTTCGAGCATTCGCGCTTCTTCCGCCTGATCGTCGACGAGGCCGAAAAGACGCTCTACCAGGCCGACATGGAGATCGCGCAACTCTACGCCGGCCTGGTCTCCGACGGCGATGCGGCTGGGCGGATCTACACCCGTATCGCCGCCGAATACAAGCTGACGCGGCGCCTGATCGGCGACCTCACGGGCGGCGACCTTTCGGCGCGCTTTCCGATGTTCAAGCGCCGTTTCGACAGCTTGCGCCGGCAGATGGACGACATCCACCGGCTGCAGGTCGATCTGCTGCGCGAAGTCCGGGCAAGCACCGGCACGGCGGATCAAAAGCGGGCGACCGACGCCCTGCTCGTGTCGATCAACTGCATCTCGGCTGGTCTGGGGTGGACGGGTTAGGCTCGGCCTTTTGCTCAGTAAAGGACTGAAAAACCCAAAGCAGCGGCGCGGTCCTCAGGACCCGGCGCCGCTTCCGTTTGCCCTGCAGGAAGGCTGACGGCGCGATTGCGACCGTCACCTGCCGGCTCATCCAAGTAACATCTTTTTGGGGAGAATGGTGCGGTCGAGAAGACTCGAACTTCCACGGGTTGCCCCACAGCGACCTCAACGCTGCGCGTCTACCAATTCCGCCACGACCGCACGTGGTAGGAGCCGGAACCGTCCGGCCCGGGGCCTGTAGCAAATCGTTTCCGGCGAAACAAGTGCGCCGTGCGGAATAATCGCTAATGCATGCCGCCCAAAAGTGCGGAGCGGTTTTGGGAGAACGACATGCATCGGACAAACCGGCATGCACAACCTTCCACGGCCTGGCTTCACGCGGGCGGAACTGGACGTTTTGGCCGTTTGCCGCCATATGAAGGGCAAGTCGAGATTGGTCCATGACAGAACGCAGCCAGATCGCCACGTCGTTCCTGCCCTTGCCCGGCTCGCCGCCGGTCGAGTGGGCGGTCGAACCCGGTCTGACGTCCTATCCGGATGCGCTGGCCTTCATGGAAGCCCGGGCCGAAGCCATCCGCTCCGGTGCGGCTGGCGAAATAGTCTGGCTGGTCGAGCATCCACCTCTTTACACCGCCGGCACCAGCGCCCGCAGCGAGGACCTGATCGATCCCGACCGGTTTCCGGTCTTTGCCGCCGGGCGCGGCGGCGAATACACCTATCACGGCCCGGGACAACGCGTGGCCTATGTCATGCTTGACCTGAAACGCCGGCGCGAGGATGTGCGCGCCTTCGTCGCGGCGCTCGAACAATGGATCATCGGCACGCTTGCCGCCTTCAACGTGCGCGGCGAACGGCGTGAGGATCGCGTCGGCGTCTGGGTGGTGCGGCCGGACCGCCCTGCTTTGCCCGACGGCTCACCCGCCGAGGACAAGATCGCGGCCATCGGCATCCGGCTGCGCCGCTGGGTGAGCTTTCACGGCATCGCCATCAATGTCGAACCGGAGCTTTCCCATTTCAGTGGCATCGTGCCTTGCGGCGTCTCGGATCACGGCGTCACCAGCCTCGGCGATCTCGGCCTGCCGGTCACCATGGCCGACCTCGATCTGGCGCTGAAATCCGCTTTCGAAGATGTTTTTGGGCCTGCCGCAGCTCCCGTTGCCGAGGCCAAGCGCAAGGTTGGCTAAGCCGCCTACATTAATTGGGCAGAGGCCCACAGCATCCCGTAACCATGGATGGCAAAGACCGCCAGCAGCGCGCCGGCCATGGCCAGCCGGTCGAAAGGCTGGATCGGCTTCAGCTCGTGACGCGGTTTTACGCCGCTGCCCATGGTGATCAGGCTGAGGATCGAAAACACCGCGCCGGCGATCAGCAGGAAGCTCGGCGAGAAACCGGCCCGCCAGCCGAGCGCCAGCAGCGCCGACAGCAGGAAGAAGGACGCCATCGCCAGCGCGATCGGCCCGGGGCAGATTTGGCGCAGCACCTGGCCGCCGTCGAATTTCCACACCGGCACCAGATTGGCGATGTTGAACAGCGACGCGCAGCCGGCAAGCGTCGCCAGCAGAGCCGCGGCCAGGCGATGGCCCTCTGCGCCGGCAAAGCCGCTGGCGGCGATCAGCACTGGCACCAGGAAAGCCGAGAAGCCGGCGCCCATCAGCGCCACGAAGGCGACCTCGAAGCGACTGTCATAGGGCCTGCCGCCGATGGCTATGCCGCCAAGCAGCGGGATGAAGATCATCCGCGCCCGGCGATGGCCCGACAGCCGGAAAGCCGCCATGTGGCCAAGCTCGTGCAGCGCGACCACCGAGGTCAGGATCGCGGCCAGCGCGAAGCCGCCGAGGTTGAGCCCGAAGAACGGCCACAGGATGAAGGCCGAAAGCACGGCAAAGCCAACCTGGCTCACCGGGTGCTCGAACCAGCCGCCTTTACGATATTCGCCGGTAGTCGCCCAGACGTCCAGCTTGCGCAGTTCGCGGCGCATGGCGAAGAAGCGGAAGATCAGGAAGGCGACGCCGCGGTAGCGGTCGGTCTGCGCGAGCGTGACCCGCGTGGCATCGCCTTTGGGCACGAGTTCCGCAGTCTCGCAGTAATTGGCCCAGAACGACGGATCGAGCGCCGTATCCTCGATGACGCGCATCGAGAAGTAGCTTCCTTCCCTCACATCCTCGAACCGCGCCTTGCGTTCGATCGGGCTACCGTCCCGGCCTTCCCAGGACAATTTGATCAGCGCAGTCCCCTCGCCGTCCACCGGCTCGGCGGAGAGGATCTCGCCGGACCAGCCGGCATCGTCGCCGAACGGCCACAGCGCCTGCCAGAGGCGATTGCGGTCAGCCTTGATGACGCGGCTGACCCGGACCGTGCGCAAACCGAGCGGCACGGTCATCAAAAGAAAGATCAGTCCGAGATTGCCGGCCACGAGGGTGACCGTGACGATGACCGACACTGCCTTGGCTCCCTGTCTTGAAGGAGCAGCCTAGCGGCGGCGCGGCCAAGAAAGACTTAACGACGGGCGGGCTCTTGCCCGTCCCGGGGCGGACGTTGTCTCCCGTCCCGCAAAGGGCGGGCGCTTGCCCGTCCCGAACGGCGGCGATAGCCGTACTCTCACATGGCGCCGATCCAGATGGCCATGGAAACGAGGAAGGTGCTCATGCAAACCAGCGAGACGACATCCTGAACCAGATCAGACATAACTCTCTCCGTTGTTAGTATGTTCGTAATTTGTTCTAATTTTGTTCGAATGTCAACGACCTCCAACAGCCAGCCGGAACGAATCCGGGCGGCCCGTTTGGGCAGGGTTAAGGAAAGGTTGACGGGCGCGGGCGCACAGCTGCCACCGCCTGCAGTGATCTGGCAAACTGTGGTATTCCTTGGGAATGGATAGGGACAGAGCCGGACGCACCGCCCTCATCAACGCAGCGATTGATCGCGAGACAATGCTCGCGCAACGCTTGCTGGAAAGTGGCGCAGACCCGAACGCATTTGATGCTGCAGGCTGGTCCGCCTTGCACTTTGCCGCCCAGAACTGCGATGCCGATTTAGTTCAGATGCTCATTGGAGCTAGAGCTGCGCTGGAGCCACGAGATCGCAACGGCAACAGCCCATTGTGGCGGGCGGTAATGTCCTATCGGGGTGGTCCTGAGGCTATCACCCCCCTGTTGAATGCTGGCGCGGACCCTGATGCAGCGAACGTTCATGGCGTGAGCCCTAGGTCTTTGGCGATGGCTATCGCAAACTACGACACTGCGAAGTTCTTCGAAAGATAAGCCACCCTCCGCACTCGAACCTCAATGCGCCTCAAGGAGAGACGACTTTGCCCTCGCGCGCAAAGTGCTGACGATTGCCAGCTGTCTTCGCGACAGGAGCACCCGAAAGCTACGTCTGTGGGCAGCCACAGGTTTCCCGGTTGAAGCCCTGGACGCACCGGTATGAACCGCCATGCGGGCAACCGAAAAGCAGGGAGTAGACGGTCGACAAGGCGACCGCCAGGAACAGAAGAACGACAATCCCGAGAATGAGCTTTTTCACGGCGGCCTCCGACCGGCGGGAGGTCGCATTCTACCACATCCGCGGCGGATGTACGGCCGGCTGCCATGACAGCGTTTTGCTGCCCGGAACCGGGTCCAGGCCGCTCTGGGGAGATTGTCAGCCTGGTCTCAGAGAGGCACGACCTTGCCTTCGGCCAGCGTCACCCGCCGGTCCATGCGTCCGGCGAGTTCATGGTTGTGGGTAACGATCAATGCCGCAAGGCCCGACTGCCTGACCAGCGCCTCCAGCGCGTCGAAGACGTAGGACGCGGTGACCGGATCGAGATTGCCGGTCGGCTCGTCGGCCAGAAGCACCAGCGGCGCATTGGCGACCGCGCGGGCGATGGCGACGCGCTGCTGCTCGCCGCCGGATAGCTCGGCCGGCCGGTGCTGCGCGCGCTTGCCGATCTGCATGTAGTCGAGCAGCTGCGCCGCCCGTTCCGCCGCGTCCTTGCGGGAAAGTCCCTTGATCAGCTGCGGCATCATGATGTTCTCGAGCGCCGAAAACTCTGGCAGCAGATGATGGAACTGATAAACGAAGCCGACATCGTTGCGGCGGATCGCGGTGCGTTCCTCGTCCGACAGCCGGCCGCAGGCACGGCCGTTGAGAACCACGTCGCCGGCGTCCGGCCGCTCGAGCAGGCCGGCCGTGTGCAGCAGGGTGGACTTGCCCGTACCCGACGGCGCCACCAGCGCCACCATCTCACCGCGCCGCAGCGAAAAGTCGGCGCCGTTCAAGATGGTGAGCTTGCGCGGCCCCTGCACGTAGTGCCGCTCGACGCCCTTCAACTCGATAATGGCCTCGGCCATCATTCGTACCTCAAGGCTTCGACGGGATCGAGCCGGGCGGCCCGCCAGGCCGGGAACACGGTCGCGAGGAACGACAGGGCCAGCGCCATGATCACGACATAGGTCGTCTCGCGCGGATCCATCTTCGCCGGCAGCTGGCTGAGGAAATAGAGCTCGGGGTTGAACAGGATTCTGCCGGTCATCCAGGAGAAGAACTGGCGGATCGATTCGATGTTGACGCAGATGACGACGCCGAGCAGCACGCCGGCGATCGTCCCGGTGACTCCGATCGCCGCCCCCGTCATCAGGAAGATGCGCAGGATCGCGCCACGCGAGGCGCCCATCGTGCGCAGGATGGCGATGTCGTGGCCCTTGTCCTTCACCAGCATGATCAGGCCCGAAATGATGTTGAGCGCCGCCACCAGCACGATCAGCGTCAGGATCATGAACATGACGTTGCGCTCGACCTGCAGGGCCGAGAAGAAGGTCTCGTTGCGCTGGCGCCAGTCGACGATGTCGATGGGCCGCTGCGCCGCCTGCTCGACCAGCGGCTTCAGCGCGTCGACATTGTCGGGATTGTCGACATAGATCTCGATGGTCTGCGCCCGCCCGTCCATGTTGAAGTAGAGCTGCGCTTCCGAAAACGGCATGTAGACGATCGAGCTGTCATATTCCGACATGCCGACCTCGAAGATCGCCGCCACCTTGTAGCCCTTCATGCGCGGCGTGGTGCCGAGTGGGGTGACATCGCCATCGGGAGAGATCAGGGTGATGGTGTCGCCAAGCGTGAGGCCGAGATTCTCGGCCATTCGCTTGCCGATCGCCACGCCTTCGCCGGCATCGAAACCGTCGAGCGTGCCCTGCTTGATGTTGCTGGCGACAATCGAAATCTTGCCGAGATCCTCGCCACGGATGCCGCGTACCAGGGCGCCCGTGCCGCCGCCCACATTGCCTTGCGCCAGCACCTGGCCGTCGATCAGCGGGATCGCGTATTTGACGCTGGCGATGCCGTTGATGCGGCTCGCCACCTGGGCGTAGTCCTCCAACGGCGAATCGAGCGGCTGCACGATGAGATGGCCGTTGACGCCGAGGATGCGGGTCAGCAATTCGGCGCGGAAACCGTTCATCACCGCCATGACGACGATCAGCGTGGCGACGCCCAGCATGATGCCGAGGAAGGAGATCGAGGCGATGACCGAGATCACCGTCTCCTTGCGGCGCGAGCGCAGGTAACGCCACGCCACCATGCGCTCGAAACCGGAAAAGGCGCCCGCCCCTGACCTGGCCGCTGTCGCCGCCTCGCTCATGCGGCGATACCCAGGCGCTTCTTGGCCTCGGCGAGCGGCAGCGTCTCGCGCTCGCCCGACTTGCGGTTCTTGATCTCGACCTCTCCGGCCGCCACGCCGCGCGGCCCGACGATCACCTGCCACGGCAGGCCGATCAGGTCGGCGGTGGCGAACTTGCCGCCCGGCCGCTGGTCCGTGTCGTCATAGAGCACGTCCTTGCCGGCTGCGTTAAGCGCGGCATAAAGCTCGCCGCAGACGCGGTCGCATTCGGCGTCGCCAACCTTCATGTTGATCAGGCCGATGTCGAACGGCGCCACGGCTTCCGGCCAGATGATGCCGTTCTCGTCATGGCTCGCCTCGATGATCGCCGCGACCAGCCGCGAAGGGCCGATGCCATAAGAGCCGCCCGAGGCGTAATGGTCCTTGCCGTCGGGGCCGGTCACCTTGGCATTCATCGGCTTTGAGTACTTCTCGCCGAAATGGAAGATGTGGCCGACTTCGATGCCGCGCGCCGAGAGCCGGTCGCCCTCGGCAACCTTGGACCAGGCCGCCTCGTCATGCATCTCGTCGGTGGCCGCGTAAGGCGTCGTCCATTTCGTCACGATATCGCCGATCTCGGCATCGTTGGAGAAGTCGGTGCCGGCGCCCGGCACGTCGAGCGCAAGGTAAGCGCGGTCGCAGAACACCTGGCTTTCACCGGTCTCGGCCAGGATGATGAACTCGTGGCTGAGGTCGCCGCCGATCGGGCCGGTGTCGGCGCGCATCGGAATGGCCTGCAGGCCCATGCGCGTGAACGTCCTCAGGTAGGAGACGAACATGCGGTTGTAAGCGGCTCTGGCGCCCTCGAAATCGAGGTCGAAGGAATAGGCGTCCTTCATCAGGAACTCGCGCGAGCGCATGACGCCGAAGCGCGGCCGCACCTCGTCGCGGAACTTCCACTGGATGTGGTAGAGGTTCAGCGGCAAATCCTTGTAAGACTTGACGTAGGCGCGGAAAATCTCGGTGACCATTTCCTCGTTGGTCGGACCGTAGAGCATGTCGCGATCCTGGCGATCCTTGATACGCAGCATCTCCTTGCCATAGTCGTTGTAGCGACCGCTTTCGCGCCACAGATCGGCCGACTGGATGGTCGGCATCAGGATTTCCAGCGCACCGGCGCGGTTCTGCTCCTCACGGATGATCTGGCAGACCTTGTCCAGCACGCGCTTGCCCAATGGCAGCCACGAAAAGCTGCCCTGCCCCTGCTGGCGGATCATGCCGGCGCGCAGCATCAGCCGGTGCGAGACGATTTCGGCCTCGCGGGGATTTTCTTTCAGAATGGGCAGGAAATAGCGCGACAAACGCATGGACTGGTCCGTGAATGAAAAATGACGCGCGGGAATCGGCGCGAAAGGGCTGCTTGCCCCGGCTTCATAGCCATTTCATGACGGAATGGGAACCCGAGTGCCCCAAAGTATCGGGGGCTTCTGCACCTTACCAAAAAGGCGATTTTGGCTGCAAAGTGCCGCAAATGGCCTTTTGATCGATTCACAAGCAAGCCCTGCCGCACTATTGTGCAGTGCAGCACGATATTGCCTGTTTCGAGGCAAAATTCTTCGTGACATTTTCACCTGCCTTGGTCTAGTGTGCCCCGATAACCGAGAGGGCGGAGAAAAATCTGCTCTCCTACGCGGTCAAAGTCTTGGGAGGATGCGATCTAGGCGCGGTAACTCGCTGCCGCCGGACACCGGAAACGGATCGGACGCGTTTAAATTGCAAGGCCTCGTGCCTTGCATTTTTTTTGTGCAATCATCTGCTTAGCACGATCATCTGCCAAACAGCCTGATCGTCATGCGCTCGCAGGATTCGGAAGCCGGCTTCCGGTTTCAACTTTAGCGCGCGTCATCGTGCTCAATACTTGCCGAAACTGTATTATCAGCTTCAGTGACTGGCATTCGGACTAAAGTCCGGCATGATCCGCATGATGTCGTCGAAGCTGAATCCCAGCCCCATCGTCAGACCGTAGAGAATGCCCATGACGATCACCGTTACGATCGTCGCGCGCAGGAAGGCGCGCAGCATATGTGGCCCGCGCGGCGCGCTGGAAACGGTGCCGAGCGTGACATCCTGATCGTCATCCTGGGTGCGCAGGCTGAATGGAAGCACGACGAACAGCACCAGCCACCAGGTGACGAAGAACAGCGCGGCGAACAGGACCCAGTTCATGCCTGCTCCAGTTCGACCAGCGTGCCGAAGAAATCCTTGGGATGCAGGAACAGCACCGGCTTGCCATGCGCGCCGGTCTTGGGGTTGCCGTCACCCAGCACGCGCGCGCCGCTTGCCTTCAGATGATCGCGGGCAGCCAGGATATCGTCGACCTCGTAGCAGACATGGTGCATGCCGCCCGAAGGGTTCTTCTCGAGGAACGCCGCGATGGGCGAGGCTTCGCCGAGCGGCTCCAGCAACTCGATCTTGGTGTTGCCGACATCGACGAACACCACGGTCACGCCATGCTCCGGCAGCGCCTGCGGAGCGCTCAATCGCGCGCCGAGTGTGTCACGATAGGCCGCCATTGCCACAGCCAGATCCGGCACGGCAAGCGCGACATGGTTCAGACGTCCAAGCATAAAGCGCTCCGCATTAAGGGAGTAAGGCAATAGGGCAGTACGGCAGTAGGGAAGAATGTCGGCTTGATCGCCCTTTCCGTACTGCCCTACTGCCTTACTCCCCTATTCCCCTATTCGTCACCGCGTGACGAACACCGTCACCAGCGGCTTCTTGCCCCAGGCCTCGTTGGCGGCGGCGCGCACGGCGCGGCGAACCGCTTCCTGCACCAGGTCGAGGTCCTTCCGGCGCTGGCGCGGGATGGAGTCCACCGCCCCGACCGCCGCGTCGAGCATCAGGTCTTCCAGGGTCTCGCCCTTCGCATCGGCCTCGGCGACGCCGATCGCCACCAGGTCGGGATCGCCGGCAAGCTCGTATTTGTCGTCGAGCACGACATTGACCGCGACATGGCCGGCAAAGGAGAGCTTGCGGCGGTCGCGTATGCCCATCGCCTGGTCGGTGCCGATCAGATTGCCGTCCTTATAGAGGCGGCCGAACGGCACCTGGTCGATGATCGTCGCCGGGCCGGGCCAGAGCCTTAGCATGTCGCCGTCGCGCACCTGCGCCACCTGGCCGATGCCCGACATCGACATCAGCGAACCCTGCGCCACCAGATGCGCCGCCTCGCCGTGCACGGGAACGCCGATCTGCGGCCGCACCCACTCATACATCTTGCGCAATTCGCTGCGGCGCGGATGGCCCGAGACATGCACCAGCGCGTCGCCGTCCTCGATGATCTTCATGCCGAGATCGATCAGCCGGTTCTTGATCTCGAGGATCGCCTTTTCGTTGCCGGGAATGGTGCGCGAGGAAAACACCACCGTATCGCCGGCCGTCAGCGCCACCGACTTCATCTCGTCGCGCGACAGCTTGGCCAGCGCCGCCAGCGGCTCGCCCTGGCTGCCGGTGCAGATGATCACCAGGTTCTCGCGCGGGATGTAGCCGTAGTCTTCCTCGGCGATGAACTCCGGCAAGCCGTCCATGTAGCCGAGTTCGCCCGCCACATCGATGACGCGCTTCAGCGAGCGGCCGAGCACCAGGCACTGCCGGCCGGCGTCGCGCGCCGCACGCGCGATCGAAACGATGCGCCCGACATTGGAGGAGAAGGTGGTGACCGCGACACGCCCCTTGGCTTTCTCGATGACGCCCTTGAGGCCTTCGCCGACGGCCACTTCCGACGGTGACTCCCCTTCCCGTAGCGCATTGGTCGAATCGCAGATCAGCGCCAGCACGCCCTTGTCGCCATAGGCGCGGAACCGCGCCTCGTCGGTCTTCGGGCCGATCGTCGGCGCCGGGTCGATCTTCCAGTCGCCGGTGTGGATCACGGTGCCGGCGGGCGTGGTGATCGCCAGCGACATCGGCTCGGGGATCGAATGCGCGACTGGAATAGCCTCGATCTCGAAAGGCCCGACGGTGAATTTTTCGCCGGCCCGGTAGATCGACGCCGGAATCTTCGGCGCATTCTGCTCGCCCTGCCGCTTGGCCTCGAGCAGGCCGGCGGTGAACGGCGTCATCCATACAGGCGCCTTCAGCTTCGGCCAGATGTCGAGCAGCGCGCCGTAATGGTCCTCATGCGCATGGGTGATGACGATGCCGCGCAGGCCGTCGAGGTTCTCCTCGATGAAGCGCGTATCGGGCAGGATGAGATCGACGCCCGGATGTGCCGAGTCCGGGAAGGTGACGCCGACATCGACGACGATCCATTCGCGCGCGCCGGCGGGCCCATAACCGTAAAGGGCGAAGTTCATGCCGATCTCGCCGACGCCGCCCAGTGGCGCGAAGACGAGTTCGGCGTTTTCCTTTTTCGCCATGAATTCTTTCCTTCCTGGCCTCTCAGGCCAAGTCAACCGGGCAATTCCAGGAAAAGCGTCTAACGGTTTTCCGTCCGGAATTGCGCAAGAACAAAACTATACGCGGGCCGAGGCGACAGCGCCAAAATGCACGTCGCCGGCCGCTATCGTCAGAACCGATCCCTCATCGTCGCGGATCACGAAACGGCAGTCCTCGTCAATGGTCTCGAAGACGCCGCGCACCACATTGCCGTCAATTCTGACAGCAACCTCGCCGCCGAGGCCCGCCGCGCGGGCAAGCCAGCGCTTTCTGATGGCATTGAGCCCGCGCCCGTCGTCCCACATCCGGGCATTCTCGCTCCAGGCATCCGAAAGCGCCAGGAACAGCGTCTCGGCATCGCAAGTGGCGCCCAGCGCCTGCAGCGATGTCGCCGGATAAGGCAAATCCTCAGGGTAAGCCACGACATTGACGCCGATGCCGATAGCGACGGCAAAGCGGCCACCGTCCAGCATCGCCGACTCCAGCAGGATGCCGGCTAGCTTGGCGCCCGATGCAAGCACATCGTTCGGCCATTTCAACTCGAAGCGATTGCGGCCCTGGCTTGCGCCATCCAGCGCGACGGCGATCCGGCCTTTCGGCACGACGGCGTCGAGCGCGTCGGCCAGTGCAAGGCCCGCGACGAAGCCGAGCGTCGCGGCAAGCCGCAACTCGCCGCCGGGTACCAGGAGCAGCGTTGCCGCCAGATTGCCCTCGGGCGTCGCCCAGGCACGGCCGCGTCGACCACGCCCGCTTTCCTGCTTCTTCGAGACGACCCAGAGTTTTCCCGGATCGCCCGCGCGCGCATGCTCCAGCGCCAATGCGTTGGTGGAGCCGACGCTGTCATGAGCCTCGAGCCGGAACCCCTCCGGCGCCGCGGTTGGAGCCAGTCGAAATGCCATCCCGTCAGAAGAAGGTTTTGGCGGCTGCTTCGGCATAGCTGCCGATCGGCCCGCCGATCAGCACATAGAACAGCACGAAGGCACCGCTGACGCCGAGCACGAGGCGCAACTCGCTGGCCATCGGCACGAAACCGCCGACCGGCTCGTCGAACCACATGATCTTGATGATGCGCAGATAGTAGTAAGCACCCACCACCGAGGCCAGCACGCCGATGATCGCCAGCGCGTAGAGATGCGCGTTGATGGCGGCGAGGAACACGTACCACTTCCCCCAGAAGCCGGCGAGCGGCGGAATGCCGGCCAGCGAGAACATCAGGATGGTGAGGATGGTGGCCATGATCGGGTTGGTCGAGGACAGACCGGCGAGATCGCTGATCTGCTCGACATTGCCTTCCTTGCGCCGCATGGCGAGGATGAAGGCGAAAGTGCCCAGCGTCATCACCAGATAGATCAGCATGTAGATGGCGACGCCGCGCACGCCGGCCTGGCTATTGGCGGCGAGGCCGACCAGCGCGTAGCCCATATGGCCGATCGAGGAATAGGCCATGAGGCGCTTGATGTTGGTCTGGCCGATGGCCGCGAAAGCCCCGAGCGCCATCGAAGCGATCGAAATGAAGACGATGATCTGCTGCCAGTCGGCGGCGACCGGCTTGAAGGCGCCCATGGTGACGCGCACGATCAGCGCCATCGCCGCCATCTTCGGCGCCGCCGCCAGGAAGGCGGTGATCGGCGTCGGCGCGCCTTCATAGACGTCCGGCGTCCACATGTGGAACGGCACGGCCGAGATCTTGAAGGCAAGGCCGGCAAGCACGAACACAAGGCCGAAGACGAGGCCTAGCTGGCGCTCGCCGCTGCCCAGCGCCGTCGCGATTTCATGGAAACCGGTATTGCCGGTGTAACCGTAGACGAGGCTGATGCCGTAGAGCAGCATGCCCGACGACAGCGCGCCGAGGACGAAATATTTCAGGCCGGCTTCGGTCGAGCGCAGATTGTCGCGGTTGATCGCGGCCAGCACGTAGATCGCCAGCGACTGAAGCTCAAGGCCGAGATAGAGCCCGATCATGCCGTTGGCCGAGATCATCAGCATCATGCCGAGCGTGCAGAGCAGTATCAGTACGGGGAATTCGAACTTGTCGAAATGTTCCTGGCGCGCAAAGCGCATCGACATGACCAGCGTCACCGCCGAGCCGATCAGCGCCAGCATCTTCATGAAGGCGCTGAAGGAATCCTGCACGAAGGCTCCGCCATAGGCAGCGCCCTGCCCGCCGGAGAAGGCGAGCCACAGGCCGGCCACCACCAGCACGAGGACGGCCAGCCCTGTCACGGTCATGGTGTTGTTGCTGCGCGAATAGGCGCCGATCATCAGGAGCGCCAGCGCGCCGACGGCCAGGATCAGTTCCGGCGTCGAGAGCGAAAGACTGGAGAGAAGGTCCGGCGTCATGGTTTATCCCCAGTCAGTTCGCCGCCGCGGTCTGCGCGGAATTGATGGATGCGGTGACGTTGGTGACGAGCGTCTTGACCGAAGCGGCCGTCGCGTCGAACACCGGCGCCGGGTAGATACCGAAGAAGATGACCAGCACCACCAGCGGGTAGATGATCGCCTTCTCGCGCGGCGACAGATCCAGCAGATTCTTCAGGCTGTCCTTGGTCAGCGCGCCGAAGATCACCCGGCGATAGAGCCACAGCGCATAAGCCGCCGACAGGATGACGCCGGTGGCAGCGAAGAACGCGACCCAGGTGTTGACCTTGAACACGCCGAGCATGGTCAGGAATTCGCCGATGAAGCCGCTGGTGCCGGGAAGGCCGACATTGGCCATGGTGAAGATCATGAACACGGTCGCGTATTTCGGCATGTTGTTGACTAGGCCGCCATAGGCGTCGATCTCGCGCGTGTGCATGCGGTCGTAGATGACGCCGACGCACAAGAACAGCGCGCCCGAGACGAGGCCGTGGCTGAGCATCTGGAAGATCGCGCCCTGCACGCCTTCCTGGTTCATCGCGAAGATGCCCATGGTGACGAAGCCCATATGGGCGACCGAGGAATAGGCGATCAGCTTCTTCATGTCCTCCTGCATCAGCGCCACCAGCGAGGTGTAGATGATGGCGACGACCGAAAGCGTGAAGATCAGCGGTGCGAACATCTCTGAGGCCTGCGGGAACATCGGCAGCGAGAAGCGCAGGAAGCCGTATCCGCCCATCTTCAACAGGATAGCGGCCAGGATGACCGAACCAGCCGTCGGCGCCTCGACGTGGGCGTCGGGCAGCCAGGTGTGCACCGGCCACATCGGCATCTTCACCGCGAAGGAGGCGAAGAAGGCGAGCCACAGCCAGGTCTGCATGCTGGCCGGGAAGTTATGCGTCAGAAGCGTCGGGATATCGGTGGTGCCCGACTGGAAGAACATCGCCATGATGGCGAGCAGCATCAGCACCGAGCCTGCCAGCGTATAGAGGAAGAACTTGAACGAGGCATAGACGCGGCGCTTGCCGCCCCAGACGCCGATGATGATGAACATCGGGATCAGGCCGGCCTCGAAGAAGACGTAGAACAACACGATGTCGAGCGCGCAGAACACGCCGATCATCAGGGTCTCGAGGATCAGGAAGGCGATCATATACGCCTTGACCCGCTTCTCGATCGCCTCCCAGGAGGCGAGGATGCAGAACGGCATCAGGAATGTGGTCAGGATGACGAACAGCATCGAGATGCCGTCGACACCCATGTGATAGGAGATGCCCGAATCCAGCCAGGCGTGCTTCTCGACGAACTGGAACCCGGCCTGCGAATTGTCGAAGCCCGTCCAGATGAACAGCGACACCAAGAAGGTGAAAGCCGTCGTGGTGAAGGCGATCGCACGGATGTTGCGGCGGGCGTTTTCGCTGTCATCGCTGATGAACAGGATGAGCAGAACACCAACCAGCGGCAGGAAGGTGACCAGCGACAGGAGGTTGGACCAAGCGGTCATCAGAGCATCATCCAGGTGACGAGAGCGGCCACGCCGATCAGCATGGCGAAGGCGTAGTGGTAGAGGTAGCCGGTCTGCAGCTTGACGACCCGGTTGGTGACGTCGACGACGCGCGCCGATATCCCATCGGGGCCGAGACCGTCGATGATGGTGCCGTCACCGGTCTTCCACAGGAACCTGCCCAGGCGCTTGGCCGGCTGCACGAATAGGAAGTCGTAGAGTTCGTCGAAATACCACTTGTTGAGCAGGAAGGCGTAGAGGCCGCGATGGTGTGCCGCCAGTTCCTTCGGCGCCTCCGGCTTGCGGATGTAGAATTGCCAGGCGACAGCCAAGCCGATCAGCATCGCGACGAACGGTGCCAGTTCCACCCAGAGCGGCAATTCGTGAATCTCGTGCAGGATGTGGTTGTCCGGCAGCGTGAACAGCGACGCCTTCCAGAACTCGGCATAGCCCTCGCCGATGAAGGCGCCATGGAAGATGATGCCCGCGAACAGCGCGCCGGCGGCCAGCACATAGAGCGGCACCAGCATCACCGGCGGCGATTCATGGACATGGTGCATGACGTCGTGGCTGGCGCGCGGCTCGCCGTGGAAGGTCATGAAGATCAGCCGCCACGAATAGAAGCTGGTGAAGCAGGCGGCGATCACCAGCAGGATGAAGGCGAAGCCCGCAACCGCATTATGGCTGGCGAAGGAGGTTGCGATGATGGCGTCCTTGGAGAAGAAGCCGGCGGTGCCGATCACCGTCGCCGGGATGCCGACGCCGGTCAACGCCAGCGTGCCGATCACCATCATCCAGTAGGTCTTGGGGATGAGCGTCCTCAAGCCACCCATCTTGCGCATGTCCTGCTCGTCGGACACGGCATGGATCACCGAGCCCGAGCCGAGGAACAGCAGCGCCTTGAAGAAGGCGTGCGTGAACAGATGGAAGATCGCGGCGCCATAGGCGCCGACGCCGAGCGCCACGAACATGTAGCCAAGCTGCGAGCAGGTCGAATAGGCGATGACCCGCTTGATGTCGTTCTGCACCAGGCCGACCGTCGCCGCGAAGAAGGCGGTAAAGGCGCCGATGAAAGTGACGACGGTCAGCGCCGTATGCGACAGCTCGAACAGCGGCGACAGCCGCGCCAGCATGAACACGCCGGCGGTCACCATCGTTGCCGCGTGGATAAGCGCGGAGACCGGGGTCGGACCTTCCATGGCGTCTGGCAGCCAGGTGTGCAGCGGCACCTGCGCCGACTTGCCCATGGCGCCCATGAAGAGCAGCAGGCAGACCACGGTCAGCGCCGACTGCTTGTCGAGCGCATGGCCGAGGAAAGTCAGCACGGCAGTACCCGCCGGCGCGCCTTCGGCCGGCAAGAAGGATGCGGCGTTGGCGAACACGGTGCCGAGATTGACCGAGCCGAACAGCACGAACACGCCGAAGATGCCGAGCGCGAAGCCGAAGTCGCCGACGCGGTTGACGACGAAAGCCTTGATCGCCGCTGCATTGGCCGACGGCTTCTTGTACCAGAAGCCGATCAGCAGATAGGAGGCGAGACCGACGCCTTCCCAGCCGAAGAACATCTGGATGAGATTATCGGCCGTTACCAGCATCAGCATGGCGAAGGTGAACAGCGACAGATAGGCGAAGAAGCGCGGCCGGTTCGGATCGTGGTGCATGTAGCCGATCGAATAAATGTGAACCAGCGCCGACACCGTGTTGACGACGACCAGCATCACCACCGTCAGCGTGTCGATCCTCAGCGCCCAGGAGGCGTCGATGCCGCCCGACTGGATCCAGCGCAGCACCGGCACGGTGAACACCCCGCCATGGCCGAAGCCGACGGTGAAGAAGGCGATCCACGAAAGCACCGCCGCGATCACCAGGAAGCCGGAGGTGATGTATTCGGAGGCCTTGGCGCCGAGCGAATTGCCGAACAGGCCGACAATCAGGAAGCCAAGCAGCGGAAGGAAGACGATAGCCTGATACATGGTGGTTCCCGTCAACCCTTCATCGAGCTCACGTCTTCGACCGCGATCGAGCCGCGGTTGCGGAAGAAGACGACAAGAATGGCAAGACCGATCGCGGCCTCGGCGGCCGCGACCGTCAGCACGAACAGGGCGAAGACTTGTCCGACGAGATCGTGCAGCGCCGCGGAAAAAGCGACGAAGTTGATGTTGACCGCAAGCAGGATGAGCTCGACCGACATCAGGATGACGATGATGTTGCGGCGGTTCAGGAAGATGCCGAACACGCCGAGCGTGAACAGGATCGCCGATACGGTCAGGTAATGTGCGATGCCGACGACCATCTCAGATGCCCTCGCCTGATTTGACCTTGCGGATTTCCATGCCCGTCGCCGGGGTGCGGCCGACTTGGGCGGCGATCGACTGCCGCTTGACGCCTTCCTTGTGGCGCAAGGTGAGCACGATCGCGCCGATCATGGCGACCAGCAGCACCAGGCCGGAAATCTGGAAGTAATAGAGGTAGTCCGTGTAGAGGATGTCGCCGAGCGCCGCCGTATTGGAGCGCGTGGCGAGATCCGGCGTTGCCTTGGCGACCGTCGAGGCCAGCTGTGGCGCGAATGTGTAGCCGCCGAGCACGACGATCAGCTCCGCCGCCAGGATCAGCCCGACCAGCGCGCCGATCGGCGCATATTGCAGCGCGCCCTGCTTCATCTCGGCGAAGTCGACGTCGAGCATCATGACGACGAACAGGAACAGCACCATCACCGCGCCGACATAGACGACGAGCAGGATCATCGCCAGGAACTCGGCGCCCGTCAGCATGAACAGGCCGGCGGCGTTGAAGAAGGTGAGGATCAGGAACAGCACGGAATGCACGGGGTTGCGCGACGAAATGACCATGAAGGCCGACGCCACGGCGATAAAGGCGAAGAGGTAGAAAAAGGCCGCCTCTAATCCAGTCAGCATGGGATTCCCCGGGTTCCAAATTCCGACTCCGACCCGCCTCCGGTTCGAAACCGCGTGTTCCTTAGACGGACGACGTTGTGCCGTCCACTTTCTTGTTCCTTCTCCCCGTTTACGGGGAGAAGGTGGCCAAAGGGCCGGATGAGGGGTAACGCCAAGTTTCCAGAAGCTGGCGCCGCCCCTCATCTGCCTGCCGGCATCTTCTCCCCGTAAACGGGGAGAAGCACGCTAATCACCTATAAGGCGAGTCAAGCGCGATGTTGCGCGCCAGCTCCCGCTCCCAGCGATCGCCGTTCGCGAGCAGCTTCTCCTTGTTGTAGTAAAGCTCCTCGCGCGTCTCGGTCGCGAATTCGAAATTCGGCCCCTCGACGATGGCGTCGACCGGGCAGGCTTCCTGGCAGAACCCGCAATAGATGCACTTCACCATGTCGATGTCGTAGCGCACGGTGCGGCGCGTGCCGTCATTGCGGCGCGGACCGGCCTCGATGGTGATGGCCTGCGCCGGGCAGATCGCTTCGCAGAGCTTGCAGGCGATGCAGCGTTCCTCGCCGTTCGGGTAACGACGCAGCGCATGCTCGCCACGGAAGCGCGGGCTCGTCGGCCCCTTTTCATGCGGGTAGTTGATCGTCTCCTTCGGCGCGAAGAACTGGCGCATCGACAGGAAGAAGGCGCTGACGAAATCCTTCAGCAGCAGCGATTTTGCGGCCTGGGCCAGAGCGGACATCACGCAAACCCCGTGATCTTGAGGAAGGCCGCGGTGGCCACGACCATGAACAGCGAGATCGGCAGGAAGACTTTCCAGCCCAGACGCATCAGCTGGTCGTAGCGGTAGCGCGGCACGAATGCCTTCACCATCGAGAACATGAAGAACATCAGGCAAATCTTCAGCACGAACCAGATCACGCCTGGAACCCAGGTGAAGGGCGCGAAGTTGAACGGTGGCAGCCAGCCGCCGAGGAACAGGATGGTCGCCAGCGCGCACATCAGGACGACGGCGACATACTCGCCGAGGAAGAAGAGCAGGAACGGCGTCGACGAGTATTCGACCATGTGGCCGGCGACGAGTTCCGATTCCGCCTCCACAAGGTCGAAAGGCGGGCGGTTCGTCTCGGCGAGCGCGGAGATGAAGAACACCACGAACATCGGCAACAGCGACAGCCAGTGCCAGTCGAGGAAGGTGTTGGGCAGCCCAAGCCGGGTGCCCAGACCATCCTGCTGCGACATGACGATGTCCGAGAGATTGAGCGACCCGACGGTGAGCAGCACGGTGACGATGACGAAGCCGATCGAGACTTCGTAGGACACCATCTGCGCGGCCGAGCGCAGCGCGCCGAGGAACGGATATTTGGAGTTCGACGCCCAGCCGCCCATGATCACGCCATAGACCTCGAGTGAGGAGATGGCGAAGACGTAGAGGATGCCGACATTGATGTTGGCGATCGCCCATCCGTCGTTGACCGGAATGACCGCCCAGGCCGAAATCGCCAGCACCGCCGACACCAGCGGCGCCAGAAGGAACACGCCCTTGTTGGCGCCCGACGGGATCACCGGCTCCTTGAAGACGAATTTCAGAAGATCGGCAAAGGCCTGCAGCGTACCCCACGGACCGACGACGTTCGGGCCGCGACGCAACTGCACCGCCGCCCAGATCTTGCGGTCGGCATAGAGCAGGTAAGCGACGCCGATCAGAAGCACGACGATCAGCACGACCGACTTCAACAGGATCAGCAGCGCCGGCAGCACGTAGAAGGAGAAGAAAGTTTCCATGCTTATTCCGCCGCCTGCTTGAAGCCGCTCTTGGCCAGCGCCGAGCATTCGGCCATCACGGCCGACGCCCGCGCGATCGGGTTGGTGAGATAGAAGTCCTTTACCGACGAGGTGAAAGTGCCCTTGTTCAGCCGGCCGCCGAGCTTCGCCACCTTGGCGATGTCGTCGCCGCTGCCGGCCTGCACCCGGTCGATGCGGGCGAGATGCGGGTGGTCGCCATAGAGCTTGGCGCGCAGTTGCACCAGCGAATCGAAGGGCAGCTTCTTGCCGAGCACATCCGACAGCGCCCGCAGGATCGCCCAGTCCTCGCGGGCCTCGCCGGGGGCGAAGCCGGCGCGGTTGGTCTGCTGCACGCGGCCTTCCGTGTTGACGTAAGTGCCGGACTTTTCCGTGTAGGCAGCGGCCGGCAGGATGACGTTGGCGCGATGCGCGCCGGCGTCGCCATGCGTGCCGATATAGACGACGAAGGCACCGCCGGTCCTGGCCATGTCGATCTCGTCGGCGCCGAGCAGGAAGAGCACATCGGTGTCGCCCAGCATGCCGGCGACGTTCTTGCCGCCCTCGCCCGGCACGAAGCCGACATCGAGGCCACCGACTCTTGCCGCCGCATTGTGCAGCACCGCGAAGCCGTTCCAGTCGGCGGTGACCGCGTTGACGGCCGCCGCGAGCTTTGCCGCCTGGCCGAGCACCGCCGCGCCGTCGGCTCGCGCCAGCGCGCCCTGGCCGACGATGATCAGCGGATGCGTCGCCTTGCTCAGCACTTCGAAGAACTTGCCGGTGCCGTCCGCAAGACCCTTCAGCGATTCAGGCCCGGCGCCGATCAGCTCATAGTCGTAGCGGGTGTCGCCGATCTCGCCGATGACGCCGACCGGCAGGTTGCCGACGCGCCAGCGCTTGCGGATGCGGGCATTGAGCACCGAGGCCTCGAAGCGCGGATTGGCGCCGATGATCAGCACCGCGTCGGCCTGCTCGATGCCTTCGATGGTCGGGTTGAAGATGTAGCTGGCGCGGCCGAGCGACGGATCGAGCGCGGCGCCGTCCTGGCGGCAGTCGACGTTCTTCGAGCCGAGAGCATTCATCAGAAGCTTGAGCGCGTAGATTTCCTCGACAGCCGCGAGGTCGCCAGCGATCGCGCCGATCCGCTCGGGCGCGGTCTTGCCCACCTCGTCCTTGATCGCGGCGAAGGCTTCCGCCCAGCTTGCCGGCACGAGCTTGCCGTTCTTGCGCACATACGGACGGTCGAGGCGCTGCGTGCGCAGGCCGTCCCAAATGAAGCGGGTCTTGTCGGAGATCCACTCCTCGTTCACCTGTTCGTTGACGCGCGGCAGGATGCGCATCACCTCGCGGCCCCTGGAGTCGACGCGGATCGCCGAGCCGACGGCATCCATGACGTCGATCGATTCCGTCTTGGTCAGCTCCCACGGCCGCGCCTGGAAAGCAAAGGGCTTCGAGGTCAGCGCGCCGACCGGGCAAAGGTCGATGACATTGCCCTGCAGCTCCGACGTCATCGCCTGTTCGAGATAGGTGGTGATCTCGGCATCCTCGCCGCGACCGATCAGGCCGAGCTCGGAAATGCCGGCGACTTCCGTGGTGAAGCGGACGCAGCGCGTGCAATGGATGCAGCGGTTCATCACCGTCTTGACCAGCGGGCCGATATACTTGTCTTCGACGGCGCGCTTGTTCTCATGGTAGCGCGAGGAATCGACGCCGAAGGCCATCGCCTGGTCCTGCAGGTCGCACTCGCCGCCTTGGTCGCAAATCGGGCAGTCCAGCGGGTGGTTGATCAGCAGGAATTCCATCACGCCTTCGCGGGCCTTCTTGACCATCGGCGTGTTGGTGAAGATTTCCGGCGGCTCGCCATTCGGGCCGGGGCGCAGGTCGCGCACGCCCATGGCGCAGGACGCCTGCGGCTTGGGCGGGCCGCCCTTCACCTCGATCAGGCACATACGGCAATTGCCGGCGATCGACAGCCGCTCATGGAAGCAGAAGCGCGGCACTTCCGCGCCGGCGTCCTCGGCCGCCTGCAGCAGCGTGTAATGGTCGGGTACCGTGATCTCTTTCCCGTCGACCTTTAGCTTTGCCATTCGCCTCAAACCCCTGCGGATTTCCGCAATCTCTAATTTCCGGGCGCGGCTCGAGCCACGCCCGGCATGTCAATTTTACTTGGCCGCGGCGAGCGCCGCCGCCTGGGCCTTCCAGTCATCGCGGCCGATGCGGCCGGCGAGCGACAGATAGTCTTCAACCCAGGCGATCTCTTGCGACGTCCAGGCGGCGATCTGGCCATAGGTCCAGATGCCGAGGCCGTTGAGCACCTTCTCCAGCTTCGGTCCGATACCCGAAATCGCCTTCAGGTCCGACGGCGTCGCCGGCTTGTCGACGGCCTTCGGCTGGCGGAAATCTTCCGGCATCAGCGCGGCCGTGGCAGGTTCCTCGACAGCGTCGGCGCCGATCGCCTTCTCGGTAGCGGTCGCGGCGATGTCGGTGACGTCGCGGGCGAAGGTCTGCGCCTTGGCGATCAGCGTTTCGGTCGCCTTGCGCGCCTTGGATGCGTTGGCCGCCGCTTCGTTCTGCGCCTCGAGGTCGTCGAGGAATGGCTGGAACATGCGCTGCGAGGCTTCCAGCGCGCCGGTGAAGGCACCCATCCACATGCCGACGGCATGGTTGGCAAGACCGATGCCGAGCGCCGACATTGCGGCGGCGCCCGCGACCGGATGCGCGAAAAGGTTGACGGCGCTGGCCATCTCCTTTGGCATCATCTTGGTCAGGTCCTGGTTCATTTTCTCGAGTTGGTCCAAATCAGGTATGAACGGATAGGGTATCGAATACGGCGCCATAGAGATCTCCTGGTCGTTTCTTCGTATGCCCCGCCCCTGCTTTCAGTCTTGGGCTTTCGCCCATATTCCAAAATCTCATTCCGCCGCCACCATCACCGGCTCGACCCGGTGGGCGTTGCGCGAAAACTCGTCGATGCGGCGTTCCACCTCGCCGCGGAAATGCCGCATCAGGCCCTGGATCGGCCAGGCCGCCGCGTCGCCCAGCGCGCAGATCGTGTGGCCCTCGACCTGCTTGGTGACGTCGAGCAGCATGTCGATCTCGCGCTTCTGCGCTTCGCCGCGCACCAGACGCTCCATCACTCGCCACATCCAGCCGGTGCCTTCGCGGCACGGCGTGCACTGGCCGCAGCTTTCGTGCTTGTAGAAGTAGGAGAGCCTGGCGATCGCCTTCACGATATCGGTCGACTTGTCCATGACGATGACTGCCGCGGTGCCGAGGCCAGATTTCAGGTCGCGCAGCGCGTCGAAATCCATCGGCGCGTCCATGATCTGCTCGGCCGGCACCAGCGGCACCGAAGCGCCGCCCGGAATGACCGCCAGCAGATTGTCCCAGCCGCCGCGGATACCGCCGCAATGCGTCTCGATCAGCTCGCGGAACGGGATCGACATCGCTTCTTCGAAGGTGCACGGATTGTTGACGTGGCCGGAGACGCAGAACAGCTTGGTGCCCGCATTGTTCGGCCGGCCGAAGGAAGAGAACCAGGCCGCGCCACGGCGAAGAATGGTCGGCGCCACGGCGATCGACTCGACGTTGTTGACGGTGGTCGGGCAGCCATAGAGGCCGACATTGGCTGGGAACGGTGGCTTCAGCCGCGGCTGGCCTTTCTTGCCCTCGAGGCTTTCGAGCAGCGCAGTCTCCTCGCCGCAGATATAGGCGCCGGCGCCGTGATGCATGTAGACGTCGAAGTCGTAGCCCGAAATGTTGTTCTTGCCGATGAGCTTGGCCGCGTAGGCCTCGTCGATGGCGCGCTGCAGCGCCTCGCGCTCGCGGATGAACTCGCCGCGCACATAGATGTAGGCCGCGACCGCGCCCATGGCGAAGCCGGCAATCAGGCAGCCCTCGACCAGCGTGTGAGGGTCGTTGCGCAGGATGTCGCGGTCCTTGCAAGTGCCCGGCTCGGATTCGTCGGCGTTGACGACCAGATAGCTCGGCCGGCCGTCGCTCTGCTTGGGCATGAACGACCATTTCAGACCGGTCGGGAAGCCGGCGCCGCCACGGCCGCGCAGGCCCGACGCCTTCATCTCGTTGACGATCCAGTCGCGCCCCTTGGCGATCAGGCCCGGCGTGTCGTCCCAGATGCCGCGCGACTGCGCGCCGGCCAGCGACGTGTCGAAGAGGCCGTAGATGTTGGTGAAGATGCGGTCTTTGTCCTGAAGCATTTGTCGTCCCTCAGACCGGCTTCTTGCCGAAGACGCGGATGTATTCGGCGACGCCGCCGTTGGCGAGCGCCTTGGCCTGGTTCACCCAGTCGTCGCGGTCGATGCGCCCGTGGAAGCTGAGATAGCCGTCGACCCATTCGCGCTCGGCCTTCTTCCAGGCGGCGACCTGCGCGAAGGTGTAGATGCCGAGCGTATGCAGGGTCGCCTCGATCTTCGGGCCGACGCCGGAGATCAGCTTGAGATCGTCGACCGTCGCCGGCCGCTCGATGCCGGCGGGCCGGTTCTTGTCCTCGAGCGAAGGCTTCGCCGTCTTGGCGACGGGCTGCTTGGTTTCCGGCGCCTTGAAAGCGCTCGCCGGTTCGGCCTTGGTCTTCGGCCCGCTGCGCGGCTTGGAAACCGCCTCGACGTCCGGATCGGCCTTGTTGGCGTTCGCGGCCGAATGGCGCGGCGCCTTGACGCTGGCGCCGTTCTCGGTGGCCGGGGCAACCTTGACCGGCGACGGCGTGTTGAGCGCCGGGCTGGTTTCAGCCGCGTGAGTCTTCGGCTTGCTGGATTTGGACGGCGCGACCGGGCCTGGGGCTGGCGGCGCGGCGGGTGCCGGAGCCGCTGGCGCGGCCGGAACAGGTGCTGCCTGCGAAACGACGGCCGCGGGCGCGGCGGCTGGCGCGGCGGCAGCCGCATCCTTGGCCGCCTTCGCGGCAGCCCTGGCTTCCTTGTCGCGGGTCGACTTCAGGATCGCCTTTTCGCTGGTCAGCGTCTTCAGGCCGCCGGCTGGCTCGGAGCCGTGGCGGCCGTTCTGCGGGCCTGGCTTGACCTCGGCGCCCTTGCCGGCGTCGTAGAGATCGATGATCTCGGCCAACCGCTCAGGCGTAAGGTCCTCAAAAGTATCCTTGAAGATCATGACCATGGGCGCGTTGACGCAGGCGCCGAGGCATTCGACCTCCTCCCACGACAGCGTGCCCTTGTCATTGGTGTGGAACTGGTCGTGATGGATTTTCGAGCGGCACACATCCATCAGCGCTTCCGAGCCGCGCAGCATGCAGGGCGTGGTGCCGCAGACCTGGATATGCGCCCGCGTGCCGACCGGATTGAGCTGGTATTGCGTGTAGAAGGTCGCGACCTCGAGGCCGCGGATGCGCGGCATGCCGAGCATGTCGGAGATCGTCTCGATCGCCGCCTTGGTGACCCAGCCTTCCTGCTCCTGCGCGATCATCAGCAAAGGGATGATGGCCGACTGTTCGCGTCCCTTCGGGTATTTGGCGATCCATTGCTGAACCGCAGCCTCATTCGCCTTGCTGAAGGCGAAGGAAGCTGGCTGGACGCTGGCATCTGCGAGACGGCGGACTGACATTTAGCGATCGACCTCACCAAACACGATGTCGAGGGAGCCAAGCACGGCGGTGACGTCGGCCAGCATGTGGCCGCGGCACAGGAAATCCATGGCTTGCAGATGTGCGAAACCGGGCGCGCGCAGCTTGCAGCGATAGGGTTTGTTGGTGCCGTCGGAGACGAGGTAGACGCCGAACTCGCCCTTCGGCGCCTCGACGGCCGCATAGACCTCGCCGGCCGGCACGCGGTAGCCCTCGGTATAGAGCTTGAAGTGATGGATGAGCGCTTCCATCGAACGCTTCATGGCCTGGCGCTTCGGCGGCACGACCTTGCCGTCGAGGTTCGACACCGGGCCGGCGCTTTCCTTGCCGAGCAACAGGTCGACGCACTGGCGCATGATCTTGGCCGACTGGCGCATCTCTTCCATGCGCACCAGGTAGCGGTCGTAGCAGTCGCCGTTCTTGCCGATCGGGATGTCGAAATCCATCTCGGAATAGCATTCATAGGGCTGCGATTTGCGCAGGTCCCAGGCGGCGCCCGAGCCGCGCACCATCACGCCCGAGAAACCCCAGGCCCAGGCGTCGGCCAGCGACACGATGCCGATATCGACATTGCGCTGCTTGAAGATGCGGTTGCCGGTGAGCAGCGCGTCGAGATCGTCGATCGACTTCAGGAACGGATCGATCCACTTGCCGATGTCCTCGATCAGCTTCTGCGGCAGGTCCTGGTGCACGCCGCCCGGCCGGAAATAGGCCGCGTGCATGCGAGAGCCCGAGGCACGCTCATAGAACACCATGAGCTTTTCGCGCTCGACGAAGCCCCACAGCGGCGGCGTCAGCGCGCCGACATCCATCGCCTGCGTCGTCACATTCAGGATGTGCGACATGATGCGGCCCATCTCGGAATAGAGCACGCGGATCAGCTGGCCGCGCTTCGGCACCTCGATGCCGAGCAGGCGCTCGGCGGCCAAAGCGAAGGCATGCTCCTGGTTCATCGGCGCGCAATAATCGAGCCGGTCGAGATAAGGCACCGCCTGCAGGTAGGTCTTGGCCTCGATCAGCTTCTCGGTGCCGCGATGCAGCAGGCCGATATGCGGATCGACGCGGTCGACCACCTCGCCGTCCAGCTCCAGCACCAGGCGCAAAACGCCGTGCGCCGCAGGATGCTGCGGACCGAAGTTGATGTTGAAGTTGCGGACGGAGGTTTCAGCCATGGACGTGTTGCTCGCGCACCAAGTGAATGGTGAATGGTGAATGGTGAATAGTCATTGGGCCGCACCAGCCTCCAGGGATCGAATGAACGAACGCATCATCTTTCCCAACTTCTCGTAGTGACAGCAGTCCTGCATTCTCTTTGTCCAACAAACCTACACGCATCGCCAGAAGCGTATGAGTTTCTAATTCTTTCAGCGAACCTTGTGCAACGCGAAGGAACTGAACGAACGGCTTTCGCTGATCGCGCCCGAAACCCTCGGCAATGTTAGCCGGGATTGAGGATGCCGCGCGACGCATCTGGGTTGTCATGCTGAACATCTCTTCTCGCGGGAACGCTTTCGTCGCGAGATAGATATCTACAGCCAAGTCCATCGAGTCCTTCCAAACGTTCAGATCTCGATAGTCATTGATTTTCCCAGGTACTCTGTCCCTTTCCATTCACTATTCACTATTCACTATTCACCATTCACTGTTTCGCTTTTTCATCCCCCGGCAGCACATAGTCCGTGCCTTCCCAGGGCGAGAGAAAATCGAAGTTTCTGAATTCCTGCTTCAACTCCACCGGCTCGTAGATGACCCGCTTGGCCTCGTCGTCGTAGCGAACCTCGACAAAGCCGGTCAGTGGGAAATCCTTGCGCAGCGGATGACCCTCGAAGCCGTAGTCGGTCAAAAGGCGACGCAGATCGGGGTGGCCCGAGAACAGCACGCCGTAGAGGTCGTAGGTCTCGCGCTCGTACCAGTCGGCGCCGGGATAGACGGCCGTCAGCGACGGCACCAGCGTCTCCTCGTCGGCCTGGACCTTCAGGCGGATGCGCACATTCTGCTTCGGCGACAGCAGGTGGTAGACGACATCGAAACGCCTGGCGCGCGAAGGATAATCGGCGCCGGAAATGTCGATGATCGAGATGAACTGGCAGCGCGCATCGTCGCGTAGGAAGGTCGCCACCTCGATCAGGTTGCCCGGCTCGACGGATACTGTCAGCTCGCCATAGGCAAGCACGGCTTCGCCGATGCGGCCGGAGAGCTTCTCGCCGAGATGGGTGGAGAGTTCGTTCAACGCCAGGGTCATCGGCTCACCGTTCGATCGTGCCGGTGCGGCGGATCTTCTTCTGCAGAAGGAGAATGCCGTAGAGCAGCGCTTCGGCGCTCGGCGGGCAGCCGGGCACGTAGATGTCGACCGGCACGACGCGGTCGCAGCCGCGCACCACCGAATAGGAATAGTGGTAATAGCCGCCGCCATTGGCGCAGGAGCCCATCGAGATGACGTAGCGCGGCTCCGGCATCTGGTCGTAGACCTTGCGCAGCGCCGGCGCCATCTTGTTGGTCAGCGTGCCGGCAACGATCATGATGTCGGACTGGCGCGGAGAGGCGCGCGGCGCGACGCCGAAACGCTCGCTATCGTAGCGCGGCATCGAGGTGTGGATCATCTCGACGGCACAGCATGCCAGACCGAAGGTCATGAACATCAGCGAGCCACTGCGCGCCCAGGTGATCAGCGCCTCGGTCGAGGTGACGAGGAAACCCTTGTCGGCAAGCTCATTGTTGATTTCGAGGAAGAAGGGATCGTCCTCCCCCACCGGCCTGCCGGTGTTGGGGTCGATGATGCCCTTGGGCTTCGGCGCGACGAGGGTGCCTGAACTGTCGTTCAATCCCATTCCAGCGCTCCTTTTTTCCATTCATAGGCAAAGCCGATGGTCAGCACCGCCAGGAACACCATCATCGACCAGAAGCCGAGCATGCCGACTTTCGAGAAGGACACCGCCCAGGGGAACAGGAAGGCGACCTCGAGATCGAAGATGATGAACAGGATCGACACCAGGTAGAAGCGGATGTCGAATTTCATGCGGGCATCGTCGAACGAGTTGAAGCCGCATTCATAGGCGGAAAGCTTTTCCGGATCGGGATTGCGATAGGCCACAAGGAAGGGCGCCACCAGCAGCGCCAGGCCGACGACCAACGCCACGGCGATGAACAGGACGATCGGCAGATAGGAACTCAGGAGTGCGCTCATGCGGCGGCTTTCCTTCGGCGGGGCAGTTCACTTTGATTACAGCAACGAACTCTAATGCGGAAGCGTGACAGTTTAACCGCTGAACCGTTTTAAGAGGCCCATGCTGCAACGCGGCGACGGTTAGCGCAGCGGTTCCGGTGACGCAAGTCAAACGTTGTTCAATTCGCGGCCCTGGACGCCATATCGGAAGAAACCGGTCCGATCCGCTCCTGTTTGATTTCCTTCACTTTTTACTCCACTTTTCTCTCCTGACACATCTCCCGCCATTTGCCTGCTAGCATGACCGGAATCACCGGCTAAAAATCCGGCAAACGATCAGGGCAAAGGCGCCTCGATGAAGGATAAGATTTCGCTGGCCATGGCGAGGCGCATTGCGCTTGGAGCACAGGGGTTCAACGACCCCAGGCCCAATAGCGTTCCGGATCGCCGCCACCTGGCCCGCGTGCTCTCCCGAACCGGCCTGTTGCAGATCGATTCCGTGAGCGCGGTGGTGCGCGCGCATTATATGCCGCTCTATTCGCGCCTCGGCCCCTACCCGCTTACGCTTCTCGACAACGCCGCGGTCACCCGCAAGCGCGCCGTCTTCGAATATTGGGCGCATGAGGCGTCGTTCCTGCCTGTCGAAACCTACCCGCTGATGCGCTGGCGCATGCAGCGCGCCGAACAGGGCGACGAGATGTATCTCGGCCTCGCCAGATGGGGCCGTGAGCGCAAGGCGATGATCGACGAGATCTATAAGGAGGTGGCGGATCGCGGGCCGATCGCCGCCTCCGACATCGAGGGCCACAAGGGCAATGGCGGCTGGTGGGGCTGGAGCGAAGCCAAGCACGCTTTCGAGTGGCTGTTCTGGGCCGGCCGCATCACCACCGCCTACCGGCGCGGCTTCGAACGCTACTACGACCTGCCCGAGCGCGTTTTGCCGCAGGCGGTGCTCGATCTGCCAGTACCTTCGGTGGAGGACGCGCATCGCGAATTGCTGCGCATTTCAGCCCGCGCCCACGGCATCGCCACCTATGGTGACCTGCGCGACTATTTTCGCCTGGCGCCGGGCGATACGAAAGGCCGCATCGAGGAACTGGTCGAAACCGGCGAATTGCTGCCGGTGAAGGTCGAAGGCTGGGACAGGACCGCCTACCTTCATAAAGACGCCCGTACCCCGCGCCGGATAGAGGCGCGCGCCCTGCTCGCGCCATTCGATCCCGTCGTTTTCGAACGCACGCGGACGGAAAAGCTCTTCGATTTTCGCTACCGCATCGAAATCTACACGCCGGCCGAAAAACGCCAGTACGGCTATTATGTGCTGCCCTTCCTGCTCGGCGACCGCATCGTCGCTCGCGTCGACCTCCGCGCCGACCGCCCGGCCAGCATCTTGCGCGTTCACGCCGCCTATGCCGAGGCCGGCGCGCCACCCGAGACCGCCGCGCAACTCTTCGATGAGCTGAAGCAGATACAGGCATGGCTTGGCCTGGAGGCGATCGAAGTGACGCCGGCCGGCGACCTCGGCCCGGCGCTGGCCGACATCAAGGTGTCGTAGCCGCGCGTTGACAGCCCCGTAGCTCTAAGCCTAAATCCCGACCTGGACGGTCTTCTCCCGGCAAAGGGAGGAGCCAAGAGGGAATGCGGTGCGGGCCGAAAACCCAAATCCGCGGCTGTCCCCGCAACTGTAAGCGACGAGCCTTGGCCGAAAACCACTGGGATGTTCCCGGGAAGGCGGCATCAAGGCGACGACCCGCGAGCCAGGAGACCTGCCGTCTGAGACTTTAAGTATCCGAATGTCCGGCGGGTTTTCCGGGCAAGGAGCCTGGTTTTGGATCGCAACGGCAGTTTCCCGGCAAACATCGCGGACATTTCGTCCGAGCCCGACGCGTTGGCTGGCGTAACCGTCATGGTCTGCTCGTCCTGCCGTGACGAAACCGGCTCGGACGCGCATCCGCGCGCCGGCGCCTTGCTGGCCGACGACACGCGCCGCGCCGCATCGGGCGAAAGCATCCGCATCCGCACCGTCGAATGCCTCGGCAATTGCAAACGCCGCCTGAGCGCGGCACTTCTGCGCGACGGTTGTTGGAGTTACGTCTTCGGTGATCTGAATGCGACCAGCGGAGCCGATCTGGTCGCCGGCGCAAAGCTCTTCGCCACCGCGACCGACGGCCTTATCCCCTGGCGCGGCCGGCCCGATTCCCTCAAGCGCGGCCTGGTTGCCCGCATCCCACCTCTCGACATGCTGAAGGACTGACCATGAATGCTTCCGTTTCCCGCGTGCCCTGCACCGTCGTCACCGGCTTCCTCGGCGCCGGCAAGACGACGCTGATCCGCAACCTGCTCGAAAACGCCAAGGGCAAGCGGCTGGCGATCATCGTCAACGAGTTCGGCGATGTCGGCATCGACGGCGAGATCCTGAAGGGCTGCGGTGTCGACACCTGTCCGGAAGAAAACATAGTCGAGCTCGCCAATGGCTGCATCTGCTGCACCGTCGCCGACGATTTCGTGCCGGCGCTCGACCAGATCCTCTCGCGCACGCCGAAGGTCGACCACATTCTGATCGAAACCTCCGGCCTCGCTCTGCCGAAGCCGCTGGTCCAGGCCTTCCAATGGCCGACGGTGAAGACCCGCGTCACGGTCGACGGCGTCGTCGCCGTGGTCGATGGCCCGGCACTGGCCGAAGGCCGCGTCGCCTCCGACATGGACGCCTTGCAGGCACAGCGCGCGGCGGACGATTCCCTCGACCATGACGATCCGGTCGAAGAGGTGTTCGAGGACCAGATCGCCTGCGCCGACCTGATCATCCTGTCGAAAAGCGATTTGATGGACGCGGCGGGCTCGCAGCGCGCCAACGCCGTCATCGGCGAGCATGTCGCGCGCGCCGTCAAGGTCGTGCCGACCGCGCAGGGCAAGGTCGACCCCTCGGTGCTGCTTGGCCTTGGCCTTGCCGTCGAGGACGACATCGAGAACCGCAAGACGCATCACGACGACGAGCTCGACCACGAGCATGACGATTTCGATTCCTTCGTCCTCGATATCCCCGCGATCGCCAACCCGGACGAGCTGGCGAAGCGCGTCGCCCTTGCCGCCGAGCAGGAGAACGTGCTGCGCGTCAAAGGCTTCGTCGAAGTCGGCGGCAAGCCGATGCGCCTCCTTCTTCAGGCCGTCGGCCCGCGCGTCAACCACTATTACGACCGCGCCTGGACAGCGGAGGACGACCGCCGTTCGCGGCTCGTCGTCATCGGCTTGAAGGGGCTGAACCGCCCGGCGATCGAGCGTATCCTCGCCGGCTGAGGGCCAACACGAAAGGCCAACACGAAAAAGCGATGCATATCCTCGCCACGACATCCGCTTCGCTCGACGATCTCGCCGAGCCGATCGATCTCAGGCAGACGCCTGCGGATGTCGTGGCGCTGTCCTTCACCGACAGCGACCTCGCCGGCCTGGTCGCCGCCTGGCAGGCCGACGCGGCGCGGCTGCCCTCGATGCGGCTTGCGGCGCTCCGCGACCTTCGCCACCCGATGTCGGTGGACCTGTGGATCGACAGCGTCGCTCGTCATGCCAAGGTCGTCCTCGTCCGCATCCTCGGCGGCTATGACTGGTGGCGCTATGGCTGCGACCAGCTCGCCGCGGTGGCGCGCGAGCGCGGCATAAAGCTGGCATTGCTGCCGGGCGAGAGCCATGACGAGGACCAGCGGCTGATCGAAGGCTCGACGCTGCCGCGCCCAGAACTCGACGCCCTGCTCGGCTATTTCCGCGAAGGCGGCCCGGCAAACATGGCGGCGCTGGTGCAGAGACTGGCGCGGCTGGCCGGGTCGGATGCAGCCGTGGCTGAGCCGGTGAGCGTTCCGAAGGCGGGATATTATCAGCCGGGAGTTGGTGTCTCAGAAAAGCCGTACCTCGCAAATGTCGGCGTTCCTTCGCACCCCCCTCTGTCCTGCCGGACAGAGGGGGGTGTGACGAAACTCGACCCCGACAACACCGGCGCTCCCGTCATCCCAATCCTCTTCTACCGCTCGATGTTGCTTGCCGCGGACATCGCGCCGATCGATGCGCTGGTCGACGCAATACGCTCGCAGGGCATGGCCCCGGTGCCGATCTTCGTGTCCAGCCTCAAGGATGCAACCTCCCTCGCTTTCGTCGAAACTGCTCTCGCTGCACTGAAGCCCGCCGCCATCGTCACCGCCACGGCCTTCGCCTCCGGCGCGGAGCCGGGTGCGGAGACCCTGTTTGACCGCGCCGGCGTGCCGGCCTTCCAGGTCATCGTCGCCACGACGCGCCGCGAGGTCTGGGAGAAAAACCAGCGCGGCCTGGCGCCCGCAGACCTTGCCATGCATGTCGTGCTGCCCGAGCTCGACGGCCGCATCCTCGCCGGCGCCATCTCGTTCAAGGGCGAGGTTGAGACCGATCCGGCGCTGGCCTTTCGCGCCTTTGCCAACTTGCCGGAGATGGATCGCGTCGCGCAGGTCGCCAAGCGCATCGCGGCGTTCGTTCGGCTGCAGCGGACGGAGCCGTCCGAGCGCAAGCTGGCGATCCTGATTCCGGATTATCCGAGCGCGCCCGGGCGGACAGGTTACGCGGTTGGGTTAGATGTGCCGTCCAGCGTGCTTGCCATGCTGCATGATCTGAAGGAACAGGGCTATGCGGTTGACGGGATTCCGCAATCGCCGCGGGAGCTGCTGGATGCGTTGGAAGTGGGTGGGCACGGCCTTGCCCTGACGGAGTACGTTGCCTTTTCAACCGAACTGCCTGAAGCAGCGCGAGCCTCGGTTAAGTCGGCATGGCGTAAGGCAGACGAGACAGGTATGCGCGAGGCCCCCCTCTCTGTCCTGCCGAACATCTCCCCCTCAGGGGGGGAGATTGGCAGCTCCGCCGCCGGCTCTCCCCTTGCTAGGCCGAAAATTGGCGAAAGCCGAGCGCAAGGAATAATCTCCCCCCTTGAGGGGGAGATGTCCGGCAGGACAGAGAGGGGGGCGACGGAACGCCTGCCTTTGAAGGCTGCCGCCCCGCAACGCTTCCCTTTCCGCGCCGCGACCTTCGGCAACGTCACCGTGGGACTGGCCCCCGACCGCGGCCGCTCGGCCGACCGCCGCGCCGACTACCACGACCCGACGCTGCCCCCGCGCCACGAACTGATCGCCTTCGGCCTCTGGCTGCAAAAATCGCTCGGCGTGCATGCTATTATCCACGTCGGCGCCCACGGCACGCTGGAGTGGCTACCGGGCAAGACTGTCGCGCTCTCCGGCACGTGTTTCCCCGAGATCGTCACCGGCTCGCTGCCGGTCATCTACCCTTTCATCGTCTCCAATCCCGGCGAGGCGGCGCAGGCCAAGCGCCGCATCTCGGCGATAACGCTCGGTCACCTGCCGCCACCCCTCATCGGCGCCGGACTCGACGAGACCCAACAGAAGCTCGAGCGGCTGGTCGACGAATATGCCCAGGCCGATGGACTCGACCGTCGCCGCCGTGACCGCCTGGCCAGGCTGATCGTCGAGACGGCTCGGAAAACCGGGCTTGCCTCGGAAGCCGGCGTTGCCAAGACCGACGCGCCCGACGAAGCGCTGCGTCGCATCGACGCCTGGCTTTGCGATCTCAAGGATTTCGCCGTCAAGGACGGGCTGCATGTCTATGGCCGCGCGCCGGAAGACGAAGCCGACCCGCTGCGCCGGCAAAGCGCGGAAGCCGAGAAGGTTGCCCTGCTCGCCGCGCTCGATGGTCGTCACATCAAGGCCGGACCCGCCGGCGCGCCGGCGCGTGGCCGCTCCGATGTGCTGCCCACCGGCCGCAACCTCTTCACCTCCGATCCGCGCACCATGCCGACGCCGACCGCCTATGATCTCGGACAGGCAGCGGCGGAAGAAGTCGTGCGCAGCTATATGCAGAGCCATGGCGACTGGCCGCGCTCGCTGGTCATCGACCTCTGGGGCTCGGCCTCCTTGCGCACGGGCGGGGAAGAGATCGCGCAAGGCCTGGCGCTGATGGGCTGCCGGCCGCAGTGGGATGCCGCCACCGGCCGCGTCACCGGCATCGAGGTGCTGCCGCCCGGAGCACTCGGCCGGCCGCGCGTCGACGTGACCTGGCGCATTTCCGGCTTGTTCCGCGACATGTTCCCGACCCAGATCGCGCTGATCGATGCCGCCGGCAATGCGGTTGCCGGCCGCGAGGAGGACGATTCCGAGAACCCGCTTGCCGCCGCCACCCGCGCCGCTGGCAAGATCAGCCCGCGCATTTTCGGCACCTCGCCCGGCACCTATGGCGCCGGCGTCGAGGATTTGCTGTCGCGCGGCGAATGGGCCGCGCGCGAGGAGATCGGCCGCGCCTATCTCGACGCCACCTCCCACGCCTATGGCGGCGCCGACGGCGAAGCGATCTCGGCGCCCGGCGCCTTCGAGGGCCGCATCGCCGAGGCCGATCTTCTCGTCCACACCGGTGACGATCCAGGCCGCGATATCCTCGAAGGCTCGGCCGATGTCGCCTTCATCGGCGGATTTTCGGCAGCACTTGCAGCACTTGGCCGCAATGCCGACGTCATCGTGCTCGATACGAGCGACCCGCAGAAGCCGAAGCCGCGTTCGGTCGGCGAAGCCGTCGCAAGGGTTGTGCGGGCGCGCGCCGTCAATCCCCGCTTCATCACCGGCCAGATGCGCCACGGCCCGCGCGGCGCCTCGGAATTCGCCGAGACGGTCGACCGTCTGGTCGGCTTTGCCGAAACCACGCATGCCATTTCGGGCGCGCTGATCGAGGCCGTGCACGACGCCTATGTCGGCGACCCGGACGTCCGCGCCTTCCTGCTGCGCGAGAACCCGGCGGCGGCGAAGGTCATCGCCGAACGCTTCCTCGCCGCCCGGCGGCGCGGCCTCTGGCATCCGCTCCGCAATTCCATCGACGACGATCTCGCCGCCTTGATCGCCGAGGCACAGGCCAGCGGGGTGGCGGCATGAACGCGTTCTCGCGCCGCGGCGCCTGTCCTGCCCTCAGCGCACCCATGCAAACCGGCGACGGGTTCTTGGTGCGGCTCAATCCGGTCGCGGGAGGACTTTCGCCGAAGTCGCTGATCGGACTCGGCGAATCCGCTCTGCGCCACGGCAATGGCATCATGGAAGTGACCGCGCGCGGCAGCCTGCAGATCCGCGGCCTAACGGCGGAAAGCGCCCGGTTGCTGGCGGCAGAGGTCGATGCGCTGGGCATTGCGGTGCGCAGTGGCGTTTCGGTCGAGACCGGGCCGCTGACGGGTATCGATCCGCAGGAGATTGCGGATCCGCGTCTGCTGGCAGATCGGATCAGGGTGGCGATCGAGGAGGCCCGGCTGACGGCACGACTGGGACCGAAAGTGTCGGTGGTTGTCGACGGCGGCGGGCAGTTGACGATGGACCGGGTGACGGCCGATGTAAGACTGGAGGCGGTGCGGGCTGGCGAGGATATCCGTTGGAGCGTATCGGTTGCCGGCGACGCACGCGGTGCAAGGCCGCTTGCGACAGTCGATGATGATGCTGCGCGCGACATCGCCGTGGCGGCTCTTCGGATGGTCGCCGAAAAAGGTCGCGAGGCGCATACGCGTGATTTGTCGGCGCGGCAGTTGGCGTCTCTGGCTGGCTGGCATTCCTTCGCGCCCCCCCCTGTCCTGCCGGACATCTCCCCCGCTTGGGGGGAGATTGGCAGCTTCGCCGCCGGCTCACTTTCCGCAACGAACTCTCCTATTCCGACCTCCGCGATTGGCGAAACCGACGGCGCCAGCCTAATCTCCCCCCAAGTGGGGGAGATGTCCGGCAGGACAGAGGGGGGCGCCGTAGAGCGCCTTCGCTCGCCGATTGGCCTCTTCAACCTAGGTAAGAGCCACGCCCTCGGTATCGGCCTGCCCTTCGGCAGCATGCCGGCCCAAAACCTCATCGACCTCGCCACGCGAGCCTCAAACCTCGGCGCCACCGAAATCCGCCTTGCCCCCGGCCGTGCCCTGCTTGTCCTCGGCCTCTCCCCATCCGTCTGCGTCTCACTGCAGGCCTCCGCCGCCGCCCTCGGTTTCGTCACCTCCGCCGCCGATCCCCGCACCCGCATCGCCGCCTGCCCCGGCACGCCGGCCTGCGCCTCCGGCCGCATCGCCACCCGCGCCATCGCCGAAGTGATCGCAAAGCAAAGCGCCGATCTCTTCGACGGCTCGCTCACGCTGCACATTTCCGGCTGCGCCAAGGGCTGCGCGCATCCGGGCCTAGCAACGCTGACATTGGTCGGCGACGAAAACGGAGCCGGACTTGTCGTGGACGGGACGGCAAAGGCCCTTCCTGCCGGATACAGGCCGGGCTATGACGCCGCGCGCGGGGTCGCCGGCATTGCGGCGGCGATCCACGACGCACGACATCAAGGCGAGACCGCCGCTGCCTGCCTGGCAAGGCTTGGCGCTGCGATGATCGCTGAACTCTATCGACGGAACCAGTGAATGGCCGCCTACGATTATATCCATGACGGGATGGCGATCTATGAGCGCTCTTTCGCCATCATCCGTGCCGAGGCGGATTTGTCGCGCTTCTCCGAGGCCGAGGCCGATGTCGCGATCCGCATGATCCATGCCTGCGGCCAGGTCGAGGCCGCCAGCCACTTCGTCTTCTCCAGCGATTTCGTCGCCGCCGCACGCGCGGCCCTTGCCGCCGGTGCGCCGATCTTCTGCGACGCCGAGATGGTGGCGCACGGCATCACTCGCGCCCGGCTGCCGGCCGGCAACGAGGTGATCTGCACGCTGCGCGACCCGCGCACGCATGACATCGCCAAGGCAATCGGCAACACCCGCTCGGCCGCGGCCATCGACCTCTGGGGCGAGCGCATGGCCGGTTCTGTCGTCGCCATCGGCAACGCGCCGACCGCGCTCTTCTATCTGCTCGAAAAACTGCGCGACGGCGCGCCGAAGCCGGCCGCGATCATCGGCATGCCGGTCGGCTTCGTCGGCGCCGCCGAATCCAAGGACGCCCTGGCAGAGAAATCCTATGGCGTGCCTTACGCCATCGTGCGCGGCCGGCTGGGCGGCAGCGCCATGACGGCGGCGGCGCTCAATTCGTTGGCGAGGCCCGGCCTGTGAACGCGATCATGAAAAGCCGGTTGGTTGGCGTCGGCACCGGCCCCGGCGACCCGGAATTGTTGACGCTCAAGGCGGCACGCGCGCTGGCCGAGGCCGACGTCGTCGCCTATTTCGCCAAGCGCGGCAACAACAGCAATGCGCGCGCCATCGTCGAAGCGCGCTTCCGGCCGGACATGATCGAGCTGCCGCTGCTCTATCCGGTGACGACCGAAATCGACAAGGATCACGACGACTACCGTTCGCAGATCACCGATTTCTACGAACAGTCGGCCGAACAGGTCGCCGAACATCTCGGCGCCGGCAGGATGGTCGCGGTGCTGTCGGAAGGCGACCCGCTCTTCTACGGCTCTTACATGCATCTGCATGTGCGCCTCGCCCACCGATTTCCGACCGAGGTCATCCCGGGCATCACCGCCATGTCGGGCTGTTGGTCGCAGACCGGCCTGCCTGTCGTCCAGGGCGACGACGTGCTGACCGTGCTGCCCGGCACGATGAGCGAATTCGAGCTGACCCGTCGGCTGGCCGATACCGATGCCGCTGTGATAATGAAGGTCGGCCGCAACCTGCCGAAGATCCGCCGCGCGCTGGAAGCGACCGGCAAGCTGGCCAAAGCCGTCTATGTCGAGCGCGGCACCATGCCGGGCAGCGTCTCGATGCGGCTCGCCGAAAAGCTGGATGACAAAGCGCCCTACTTCGCCATCGTGCTGGTCGCAGGCTGGTCGGCTCGCCCCGGAGCAAAGCCATGAGCGGCCGTCTCACCGTCATCGGCCTCGGCCCCGGAAACGCCGACCAGGTAACGCCGCAGGCCGCCAATGCAGTCGCCGAGGCTTCCTTCTTCTATGGCTACAAGCCCTATCTCGACCGGCTGGAACTGAGGGACGATCAGATCCGCATCGCCTCCGACAACCGCGAAGAGCTTGCCCGTTCCAATGAGGCGCTGTCCAAGGCGGCCGAGGGCCACAGCGTTGCAGTCGTGTCCGGCGGCGATCCCGGCGTCTTTGCCATGGCCGCGGCCATCTGCGAGGCGATCGAAGCCGGCCCGGCCGAATGGCGCGCCATTGATCTGTCGGTCGTTCCCGGCGTCACCGCCATGCTGGCGGTCGCCGCCCGCATCGGCGCGCCGCTTGGCCATGATTTCTGCGCCATTTCGCTCTCGGACAATCTCAAGCCGTGGGACCTGATCGAGCTGCGCCTGCTGGCGGCGGCCGGAGCCGGCTTCGTCATCGCGCTCTATAATCCGATCAGCAAGGCTCGCCCCTGGCAGCTCGGCCGCGCTTTCGAATGCCTGAAGGCGATCCTGCCCGGCATCACGCCGGTGATCTTCGGCCGCGCCGCCGGCCGGCCCGACGAGCGCATCGAGGTGTTTCTTCTGGCCGACGCCGACGCGGAAAAAGCCGACATGTCGACCTGCATCATCATCGGCTCGCCAGAGACCCGGATCATCAGGCGCGGTGAAAGGCCGGCGCTGGTCTACACGCCGCGTTCGGCAACGGGGTCGAAGAGATGACCGGCCATCGCGGCGAGCGCATCGACGGTTTCGGCCGAGGGAACGTCCGGCAGGGCCGGGCGGCGGACCATGACCACGTCGATGCCGAGCGCCCGCGCCGCGGTGATCTTGCCATAGGTCGCCTCGCCGCCGCTGTTCTTCGACACAATCGCATCGATGCCGTGCTGTTCGAGCAGCGCCCGCTCGTCCGCTTCCGGGAACGGTCCGCGCGCCAGCAGATAGAGCGCATCGGGCACCGCCAACTTGGGCTCGACCGGATCGACACTGCGGATCAGGTAACGGTGCTGCGGCGCGGCCTCGAAGGCGCCAGCCTCCTGCCGGCCGATCGCCAGAAAGACGCGGCGCGGCGCCGCGCCCAGCGCCCGCGCCGCCTCGGCGACACCGTCGACCAGCGCCCAGCGATCACCCGCGACGGGCACCCAGCCGGGACGTCGCAGCGCGAAAATCGGCACGCCGGCCTGCCGTGCCGCTTCGGCGGCATTGGCCGAAATACGGGCAGCGTAAGGATGAGTGGCGTCGATCAGCAGATTAACGCGCTCTTCGCGGAGATATGCAGCCAGCCCGTCCGCGCCGCCAAAGCCGCCGACACGCACAGGCACGCCTTGCGACACCGGGCTTTCGGTGCGGCCGGCAAGCGACAGCGTGACGGAGAAATCCTCGCGACGGGCAAGCTTCCCGGCCAGTTGCCGGGCTTCCGTCGTTCCGCCGAGGATCAAGATACGGTGGGTCATCATGCCTGCTAAAGGTCTGCGCGCCGCCAAGCCCGCCTCAAAGTGGCTCACCATCGTCGGCATCGGCGAGGACGGTGTAGCGGGTCTCGGCGACGAGGCCAAGCAGCGCATAGCTGGGGCGGACGTCATCTTCGGCGGCAAGCGGCATCTTGCTCTCGTCTCGAACCTGGCCAAGGGCGAAGCGCGCCCGTGGCCGACGCCCTTCGATACCGAGATGCGCGACGTGCTGGGGCTCGCGGGGAAACAAATCTGCGTGCTGGCTTCCGGTGACCCGTTCTTCCATGGCGTCGGCGTCACGCTGACGCGCAAGGTGAAAGCGGATGAGATGCTCGTCTTGCCGGCGCCCTCCTCCCTGTCGCTCGCGGCATCGCGCCTCGGCTGGGCGTTGCAGGACGTCGAGACCATCTCTCTGCACGGCCATTCGATCGACCTGATCCGGCCCCTGCTCCACCCCGGCGCGCGCATCCTTGCCCTGACATCGGACGGCGACGCGCCGGCGGCCATCGCCGGACTGCTCGACGAACTCGGCTTCGGCCCTTCGCGGCTGACGGTCCTCGAAGCGCTCGGTGGCTCGGACGAGAAGCGTCGTACCGCCCGCGCGAACGCCTTCGATGTCAAAAACATCAATCCGCTCAACGTGCTGGCGCTCGAAATTGAATCGACGCCGGATGCGCGCGTCCTGCCTTTGGCCGCCGGCCTTGCCGACCACCTGTTCGAGCATGACGGCCAGATCACCAAACGCGAGATCCGGGCAATCACGCTGTCCGCGCTGGCGCCAAAGCGCGGCGAGCTGCTGTGGGACGTCGGCGCCGGCTCGGGCTCGATCGGCATCGAATGGATGCTGGCGCATCCGTCGCTTCGCGCCATCGCCATCGAGGCCAACGGCGAGCGCGCCGCCCGCATCGCCCGCAACGCCGCGCATTGCGGCGTGCCCGGCCTCGTCGTGGTCGAAGGCGCCGCGCCCAAGGCGTTCGCCAGACTCGAAACGCCCGACGCCATCTTTATCGGCGGCGGCGGCAGCGATGCCGGCGTGCTGGACAAAGCGATCAAGGCGCTGCGTCCCGGTGGCCGTCTGGTCGCCAACGCGGTGACGCTTGAGATGGAGGCGCTGCTGCTCGACCAGAACAACAGGCTGGGCGGTGACCTGACCCGCATCGCGCTGTCGCGCGCCGCGCCCGTCGGCTCCATGCAGGCCTGGCGACCGGCCCTGCCGATCACGCAGTGGAGCTGGGTGAAACCATGATGGTCGCGGGCATCGGCAGCCGGAAGGGCGTGAGCGTCGAAGAGGTACTGGCGGCGATCGAGACCGCGCTTGAAGCGCATGGCCTCGCGATGACGGCGCTTTCGGCGCTGGCGACCGCCCCACTCAAGAAGGATGAGGCGGCGATTTCCGCCGCCGGCCGCGCGCTCAACCTGCCGGTGGTCATTGCCGATGAGCAGGTCCTGCGGCTGGCCTCGCCGGGCGCCCGCAGCCGCTGCGATCTCTCGCAGAGCCGCGCCGGCACGCCGTCGGTCTCGGAGGCGTCCGCCCTCGCGGTTGCCGGGGCCGGTGCAAGACTGCTGGGACCCCGCACGGTGCTTGGCCCGGTCACCTGCGCCATCGCCATCAGCGGAGACGCGCCATGACGGTCCATTTCATCGGCGCCGGTCCAGGCGCGGCCGATCTCATCACCTTGCGCGGCGCTCGGCTCCTGGCCAGTTGCCCGGTTTGCCTCCATGCCGGCTCGATCGTCGCCCCGGAGCTGCTCGAACACTGCGCGCCCGGCACGAAGCTGATCGATACCGCGCCGATGTCGCTCGACGAGATCGAGGCCGAATATGTCGCCGCGCACAAGGCTGGGCACGACGTCTCCCGCCTGCATTCCGGCGACCTTTCGGTGTGGAGCGCGGTCGCCGAGCAGATAAGGCGGCTGGAAAAGCACGGCATCCCCTACACGCTGACCCCGGGCGTACCCTCTTTCGCGGCGGCGGCGGCAGCACTTCGCCGCGAGCTCACCATTCCCGAACTCGCGCAAAGCCTGGTGCTGACCCGCGTCTCGGGCCGTGCCTCGAAAATGCCGCCGGGCGAGACATTGGCCGGCTTCGGTCGCACCGGCGCCACGCTTGCCATTCACCTTGCCATCCACGCCATCGACCGCGTCGTTGCCGAGCTGACACCGTTCTATGGCGCCGAATGCCCTGTGGCGGTCGTCTTCCGCGCCTCCTGGCCGGACGAACGCATCCTCACCGGCACGCTCGGCACCATTGAAGCGCTGCTGGCGGAAAACCCGATGGAACGGACGGCCATCATCTTCGTCGGCAGCGCGCTTGCCGCGCAGGATTTCGGCGAAAGCTCACTCTATGACGCCCACTATCAGCGGCGTTTTCGCGGACGGGACGGATTGTGAACGGCAGCGCCAATGCGAACGGACGGGCAAATGTGGAGCAGGCGCTGGCGCGGCTGAACTTCAAGCCACGCGAACTGGAGCGCGGCCATGTCTGGCTGGCCGGCGCCGGCCCCGGCGATCCCGGCTGCCTGACGCTGGAGGTGCTGGCTGCCCTCGGACAATGTGACGCGTTGGTCTATGACGCGCTGGTCTCGCCCGATGTCGTGGCGGTCGCGCAGGGCGCCGAGCTTTTCTACGCAGGAAAACGCGGCGGCCAGCCTTCGATGAAGCAGGACGACATCAACGCCCTTCTAGTGCGGCTGGCGCATGAAGGCCGCCGCGTCGTGCGCCTGAAGGGCGGCGACCCCTATATTTTCGGCCGCGGCGGCGAAGAGGCTTTGGCGCTGGCGCGCGAAGCAATTCCGTTTCGGGTCCTGTCCGGCCTCACCTCCGGCCTCAGCGCGCTTGCGGCCACCAGCATTCCCGCCACGATGCGCGGCATCAACAAGGCCGTCATCCTCGCCACCGGCCACGCCGCTGGTACGGATGACGATATCGACTGGGCGGCGATCGCCCACACCGGACAGCCGGTCGTCGTCTATATGGGCATGGCCAATCTGCCGGTGATCGCAGCAAAGCTGCTCAGCGGCGGCCTCGCGCCGTCGACGCCAGCCGCGGTGATCGTCGCGGCAACCACGCCGCAGGAGCGGATCGTCGTCGCCACGCTCGCCACCATCGCCGACGAAGCCGCGGCCGCCGGCCTCGCTTCCCCGGCGCTGATCGTGGTCGGCGGCATCGTCGCCATGCGCGCGGCGCTCGGTGGCGACGCATGACGGCGCGCGCGATCATCATCGGCGCGCCGCGCTCCGGCTCGGGCAAGACCAGCGTCACCATCGGCCTGCTGCGCGCGCTTGCCCGGCGCGGGCTGAAAGTGCGTGGCGCGAAGTCCGGGCCGGACTATATCGATCCCGGCTTCCACACCGCCGCCACCGGCCTGTCCGGCGTCAACCTCGACAGCTGGGCGATGCCGCCTTCCCTGCTCAATGCGCTGGCGGCCCAAGCCACGGACGACGCCGAATACGTCATCCTCGAAAGCGCGATGGGCCTGTTCGACGGCATCCCCGCACCGGAAGGCCGCTCCGGCTCGGCCGCCGATCTTGCGCGGCTCTACGGCCTGCCGGTGCTTCTGGTGCTCGACGTTTCCGGACAGTCGACCACGGCGGCTGCCGTCGCCAAGGGTTTCGCCACCTATGATCCGGATGTGCGCATGGCCGGCGTCGTGCTCAATCGCCTCGGCAGCGAACGCCACCGGCGTTTGTCGGGCGACGCGATCGAGGCGATCGGCCTGCCTGTGGTCGGCGCCATCCTGCGCGATCCGACGCTCAACCTGCCGGAACGGCATCTGGGACTCGTCCAGGCCGGTGAATACGAAAACCTGCTGGCACATCTCGACCGGCTGGCCGACATGGTCGAGAAATCGCTCGACATCGACGCCATTCTGGCACTGGCGACACCGCTCGAACCGGCGCCCGGCGACTTCGGCGAGGCCTTGCAGCCGCCCGGACAGCGCGTCGCGCTGGCGGAGGACGCCGCCTTCACCTTCCTCTATCCGCATGTCGCCACGCATTGGCGCAGGGCAGGCGCCGAGATCGTGCCTTTCTCGCCGCTCGCCGACGAATCGCCTTCGCAGCACTGCGACGTCTGCTGGTTGCCCGGCGGCTATCCCGAACTGCACGCCGGCAAGCTGGCGGCCGCAACGAACTTCCGAGCGGGAATGGGGCGCTTTGCGGCGACAAAGCCGGTTCACGGCGAGTGCGGCGGCTTCATGGTGCTGGGCGAAGTGCTGGAAGACGCGGACGGCGAGAGCCACAAGATGCTCGGCCTGCTCGGCCATTCGACCAGCTTCGCCAGGCGCAAGATGAACCTCGGTTATCGCGAGGCGCGGCTGCGAGCGGACTGCCCGCTGGGGCCGGAGGGCACACTGATCCGCGGCCACGAGTTCCACTACGCGCAGATGACCGCCACCGGCAATGACGAGCCGCTGGCCGACCTTGCCGATGGCCAGGGCAATCCGCTCGGCGCCTCGGGCTACCGGCGCGGCCATGTCAGCGGCACCTTCTTCCATGCCATCGCGAGGGGCGCATGAGCGGTCCTTCCGCCCCAAGGCAATTGCTTGACGATATCGGCCTCAGCCTCGTCTTCTTCACCCGGCTGAGGTTGCCGTCGAGCGATTTCGGCGGCCGCAGCCTGGCGGATGCGATCTGGGCAGCACCCTTTGCCGGGCTCGCAGTGGCGACCATCGGCGCGCTCGTCTACGCCATCGCCGCTGCCCTTGGGCTCGCCACCGGTCCGGCCGCGGCGCTGACGCTCGCCGCGACCATGCTCGTTACCGGCTGCCTGCATGAGGACGGGCTTTCCGACATCGCCGACGGTTTTGGCGGCGGCAGGACACGCGACCGGAAACTGGAAATCATGCGCGACAGCCGCATCGGCGCCTACGGCGCCGCCGCCCTCGGCATCTCGCTGCTCATCCGCTGGAGCGCGCTGTCCGAACTTGCCGGTCCCGGCCACATCTTCCTGGCGCTGCTTGCCGCGCATGCCGCCTCGCGCGGCCTTTTCGGCGCCTTCATGCACCTTCTGCCCCCGGCTCGCGCCGATGGCCTGTCCGCCAATGCGGGCTCCGTCACGACGGGGACCGCCATCATCGGTGCTGCGCTCGGCGCGGTGGCGCTGCTGGCGCTTGGCCTCGGCGGCGCGATCGCGGCGCTGATCCTGCTCGGCCTGCTCTTCGCCGCGTTCCGCTCGCTTTGCCTCAGCCAGATCGGTGGCCAGACCGGCGACACGATCGGCGCGCTGCAGCAGCTCGGCGAGATCGCGGTGCTGCTTACCGCTTCCGTTTGTCTTTCCTGATTCCCGTTCGGAGACCTTGCCCCCATGAGCTTCAAATCCCTCGAAGACCTTCGCGCCGCCAGCCTCGATCTCCCTGCCGGCAGCGACGGTGCCGCCAGCGCCGTCGTGAGACGGCAGGACACGCTGACCAAGCCGCAGGGCAGCCTCGGCCGCCTGGAAACCATCGCCGCCTGGCTGGGCCGCTGGCAGGGCCGCGACATGCCGAAGCTCGATGCAGTCAAAGTCTTCGTCTTCGCCGGCAATCACGGCGTCACCGCGCAGGGCGTCTCGGCCTATCCCTCGGAAGTGACGGTGCAGATGGTGGCGAATTTCGCCGGCGGCGGTGCTGCCATCAACCAGCTTGCCCGCATCGCCGGCGCGAAGCTCGATGTCATCCCGCTCGATCTGGAGCATCCGACCGGCGATTTCACGCAGGTCCCGGCGATGGACGAGAAGGCTTTCCTCGCCGCCGTCTCGACCGGTTATGACGCCGTGACCAAGGATCTCGACCTCGTCTGCTTCGGCGAGATGGGCATCGGCAACACGACGCCGGCGGCCGCGATCTCGACCGCCCTGTTCGGCGGCGGCGCGGAAAAATGGACCGGACGCGGCACCGGCGTCGACGACGCCGGCCTGCAGCGCAAGGTCGTCGCCATCGAAGCCGGCCTCAAGCGCCATGCCGATTCGCTCTCCGACCCGCTGAAGATCGCGGCGGCCCTTGGCGGGCGCGAGCTGGCGGCGATCTTCGGCGCCACGCTTGCCGCCCGCCACAACAACGTGCCGGTGCTGCTCGACGGCTTCGTCTGCACCGCCGCCGCGGCACCGCTGGCCAGGCTGCACCCGACCGGCCTCGCCCACACCATCGCCGCCCATGTCTCGGCCGAAGCGGGCCACCGTCGCCTGCTCGAATCACTCGGCCTGCCGCCGCTGCTCGATCTCGGCATGCGGCTCGGCGAAGGCTCCGGCGCCTGCCTTGCCATCAACATCGTCCGCTCGGCGCTGGAGTGCCATGCGAAGATGGCGAGCTTTGCCGAGGCCGGTGTTTCGGAGAAGTAGAAGCGAATCACCCAGCACTCATGCTATGAGTTACCGACATGGAGGATTTAGCCCATGCCTGAGATTGAGATCATTGAGCAACTTATTGCCGTCGATGACGATGGGGACCAGTACAGAATCACCATCTATCAGGAGTTCCACGAGCGGCGGTCCATGAATGCTCCCGGCGGAATGCTACCAAGATATCCCGGATTGAAACACGCTCGCCTCTCTGATGGAACGCCGCTGAATACCGTGGATGACGGAGATACTTTTACAATCTTTGATACCGGGACGGTTCTTAGGCGACAACCCCAGGGGGCCTAATTTCGCCACTGCCCGGAAGCGACAGGTGCTACGCCTGGGCGTGGCCGCTTTTGCAGCCAGGCCGAGAAACCACGAGTTGGCGGGAAGCGTTGGAATAGCCCCCTCAAAATTTGCGTCGCGGACGGTTGTCAATCGATCGAGCGAGCTGGTCCAGTTCTTCTTGGCTCGCCCAACCAGCATCTGTTGGCGCGCCCTTTGTTTCCATAAGCGCCATAAGGCTGTCGACGAACTGGGTCATGGGCATCCCTCGAGCGACAGACGGCAAGACGCCGGTGTTGTTGGTACGACGACCATCGGCATCGTACGCGAAGTGCGCACCGCCTCCTTGGGCAAATGTCCAGGCACAAACCGCCTCCGGGCCAACGGTCGCCGGTTCCTTCTTGCTGATCCCTCTGTTTAGCCTCACGAACTGCGCAGACAGACGGTCGGCCGCCGCTTCCTTTGTGTTCGCTCGGCGAGCCTGACGCCCGATCATCTCCAACTCCGCAGAGGGCGGCATATGCTCGGCGCCTGAGCCGAGCGCGACGCCAAAATTATGAATGCGGGGTTCAAGCTCGAAATCGACGACACGAAATCTGTTCGGCCCTGTCGAGTTGACTGGGCGCCCTCCCTTCCCCCGCATCCGCAGTTGGTCCCGCGAGGTTACGACCGCCACATGAGCTTTACCGTTGACGAAGCCCGCATACGCAAATGTGTGGCCGGGCGCATGCTTGTCTAAACCTTGCTCCTCGGCAGCGGCGGCAATTTCGTGTAGCGACTGGTTGAGCGTGCGATTGAAGCCACGCAGTACGCCTTCGATCCACTCGCTAACCTCGAAGGGCTTTCTATCAGCTCGGGCGCCAGCGCCGGCGTAGGTGATGAGCCCTTGACCGTCGGCGGTCTCCAGCCTCGCAATCTTCGTGCCCGCGAAACCCTTCAAGCTGCCGACACCGCTGTAGAGGCGGTCGGCAGCGACGAACGCCAAGCGATCGGTGATCATTGCAAGCGCAAAGGTCATTGCGCAGACACCCCGTTACCCTTGGCCTGGCAGCGGGTCCGCAATGAACTGCAGGAACGAGTCGCCGATCCCTGTGCTCCTCTTCGCGAGGAAGACGCCCGAAGTCCCCATGGCCATCATGCTGTTGGTATCGGCCAAGCCCTCACGGTGCAGGTCTGACAGTACGCGGTCCAAGGCTCCGGGCGAGATCACGCTGGCGGGGAGCGCCGCTTCAAGAACCGACATTTGCGCGCCAGCCATCATCTGGCTCGCCTTCTGCCTCATCTCCGGCGACGACGAGGGGGCGGCCAACAATTTCAGCACCTGAATATGCGCTGGCGAAAAGCGCTCGATGTATCCGAAGAATATGCCACGGAGAACGTCGTCGAGCTGCAGTCCTTTTGCGATGTTGAGGACGCCGTTGCGCAGCGCCTCGATCTTTTCCTGTTTGGCAGTCCGCGTGGCCGCCGCAGTGGCCTCTGCTACTGCGGAAATGAAATCGTCGTTTTCGTCCAGCTTCGAAGGGTCGAAGTCCTGCAGGCGTGCCTGGAGATCGCGAAGGCCTTCGCCTACCTTGGTGAACCACTTATCCCGCCGTTTCTGCAGCGGCTCGGCCACGAACCTTTCAACGATCTGCCCTATCGCGTAGCCCGCGCCAGGGATGAGAGTAATGGCCGCACCGGCATCGATCGCCGTTCGCGCGACGTGGTAGGGACCCGAGCGCCCATCCTTCTCGGGGTAGGGCGGTAGGCGGCCCTCTTCGTCTTCGCCTTCGTCCTGTATGGCTCCCTCCATCTTGCGAGCGGCTTTTCGGGTTCACTCCCACATGAAGCCGGTGAAGGTGTCGCTATCGACAATTCGCAGCTTCATCTCGTCAATATAGGTAGTTCCGAACCATCCTTTGTAGTGGACGCGGATAGGAAATTCGGCCTCGTTTTTCCAGAACCCTCCGTCGCCACGCTCGGTCGTGCCAAACGAGCAGGAGACCTGCGCACCGTTGTGCAGAACGGGGATCAGGTCTTTTCTGTCAAAGCAGGCCAGCCAATCCCGCTTCGCTGGGTGGTCTCGGCGCGCAATAGCGGCGTTGAGCGCGTGCGGGCTTGCCACCTCGAACCAAACGTGGCGCGCCGGGATCGACCCTGAATTGAGCACTACGAGATTGTAGGCGATCCCGGTGTTGCCGCCCGCGTGCGTCTTGACCATGGCAGTGACGATCGGGCGAAACTGCCGCCTCCAGAAATGAACCGAAAGCCCTAGGGCGACGGTCGTGGCAATGACGCCCGCGACGTTCACCCAGTCCGTATTGCCGACCCAATTGAAGTTCAATCGCCCCTCCTCGATTTTACGGACACCCTACGGACACGAAATCAAGCGGACACGAGTCGGCACTCACCCCTAGCAAGTATATGATTTCAAAGAGTTTTTGGTGGGTGTGCACAGGATCGAACTGTGGACCCGCTGATTAAGAGTCAGCTGCTCTACCAACTGAGCTACACACCCACACCGCCGGAAAAACCAGCGTCGGCGGCGCATATAGCCGCCGCTTTCGGTGATGTCTAGCCCTGCTGGATCATTTCCCGACAAATCGCCTGCCTTTGATTTCTAGCTCTCCTCCAAAACCGGAGCCGTAGGCCGGATGATAGTGTTTTTGAGAGCGAGAGCGCGGCCTGAGCTTGGCGCCCAGATACACGAAACTGGGCGTGTGGCTCGATTTCAGTCAGCCACTTCGATCAAAATGCCGAAGATAGCCTTCGCGCTTATCCATCCGTTGATGCCGCCTCGGTTGTTGCCGATCTGGAACTGACCGTTCCTCATGGCCTTCACCAGATGCAGATATTGAGCGCCGCCGACGCGGCACAGAACGATGTCGCCAACGCCAAGCAGGCTCGCATCTTCCATTGGCTTGACCGTGCAGAGTTGCCCGCTCTCGACCTTGCCTGTCATCGAATTGCCGCGCGGGCGAAACTGGACCGTCTCTCCTGCCTGCAGGCGCCCGATATATCCTGTCGCCCACCCCATGTGATTCTCCCCTCACCCGAGCCCGCCGGCCCCGTTTCCGCAGGACCGGCGCCAGGGTTCAGATAAACAGTCTGCCTTCGGCCACCCTGACGGCGTAGCCGCCAATGCGCGCGGAGGCCAGTTTTCCGGCCTCGACATTGAGTTCGAGTCGGATGCGCGACGGCCGGCCCATTTCCAGTCCCTGCTCGATCCAGAGCTGCGATATCCCGTCGGTCGGGGCATCGAAATGCATGATGGTGCCGGCAAAGGCCGCGGCGGCCGAACCGGTCGCGGGATCTTCGTAGGACGGAGTGCCCGGCACGATCATGCGCACATGGAAGGCGCTGTCGTGATGCACCGTCTGGCGGCAATAGACATAGGGGCTGGCGAACGCCCATTCGCTCTTGCGGGGTGCCAATTCCGACCACGCCTGATTGTCGAGCCTGATCTTGGCTGCCGCCTCGAGGTCCGCAACCGGGATGGTGACGTAGGGCACGCCGGCCGACCAGAAGGCGACGCGGTGATTCTCGAAGCCGATCTCGTGCGGGGCAAGGCCGAGCGCGGCGCCGATCGCTTCGGGATCGGCCTTGAGCTCCAGCCGCTCCGGCAGCTTGGCCAGATCGAACTCGGCGAAGGTCGAGCCGTCATGCCTGCTCACCGCGCAGCGGACCGGTCCGATATTCTCCTCCAGCACGAAGATGCCGGTCGCCTCGCCGGCGAGTTCGGCCAGCGCGATCGCCGAACCGACCGTCGGATGCCCCGCGAAAGGCATTTCATAATCGGGCGTGAAGATGCGGATACGGTTGCGGTGCTTTGGATTCTCGGGGGGCAGCACGAACACCGTCTCGGACAGATTGAATTCGCGCGCGATCGCCTGCATGCCGGCAGTGTCGAGCCCCTCGCAGTCGAGCACCACCGCTAGCGGATTTCCGGCCAGCCGCTCGGTGGTAAACACATCGTAAAGCAAGTAATTGCGCGCCATCGAGAAAACCTTTCGCCTCGCCCCGAATTTCTGCCTCAATCCCAACATGAGGGAAATTTAATTTGAAATTCGAACTTTGAAGCCTGATCTGTGAACGGATAGGGACATCGATTTTCAGCATAGGGGTCCGGGGTGGACCAGCTTGTCAATCCGCCAAAGGCGGAATCCGATACTTCCATCGAGGCAGCACTTGGGCTCGACCGTAAGGGCGTGAGCCGCAAGCGTCGCCGCTTGTGGCTCTACGCGCTGCTGGCGGCAGCGATCGTCGTGGCCGGCATTGCCGCCTATCAATGGTACGCTGCCGCGCCGCCAAGGATCGAGTATACCACCGTTCCGGCGGCGACCGCCGACCTCACCGTCGAGGTATCGGCCACCGGCACGCTGCAGCCGCTGACGCAGGTCGACATTTCCAGCGAGTTGTCCGGCATCGTCCGTTCCGTCACGGCCAGCGAGAACCAGCAGGTCAAGAAGGGCGACGTTCTGGCGACGCTCGATACCGCGAAGCTGGAGGTCCAGATCGAGCGCGCGACCGCCTCCGCCAAGGCGGCGGCGGCGGCCGTCGAGGATGCCGAGGTAACGTTGCGGGAAAATGAGAACGCCGTGGTGCGCGCGAGCGCGCTGACCAAGCGCGGCATGGCGACGGACCAGTCGCTCGAGGCAGCGACCGCGACGCGCGACCGTTCCAAGGCGGCGCTCGACAGTGCCGAAGCCAATCTCGCCATCGCCCAGGCCGACCTTAAGGCACAGCAGACGGACCTAGCCAAAAGCACCATCTATGCGCCGATCGACGGCATCGTGCTGACGCGCTCGGTCGATCCCGGCCAAACGGTCGCTTCCTCGCTGCAGGCGCCGGTGCTCTTCGTCATCGCCGCCGACCTTCGCAACATGGAATTGCAGGCTGCGGTCGACGAAGCCGACATCGGCGCGGTGAAACCCGGCCAGCACGCCCGCTTCACCGTCGACGCTTTTCCGGACAGGCCGTTCGACGCCGAGATCCGCGACATCTCCTATGCCTCGGTCACCACCGACGGCGTCGTCACCTACAAGGCCCGGCTCGAGGTCGACAATGGCGAGCTTCTCTTGCGGCCCGGTATGACGGCCACGGTCTCGGTCGTGACCCGGCAGGCCAAGGGCGTGCTCACCGTTCCCTCGACAGCCTTCCGCTATCGCCCGATGCAACAGGCCGCGCGCGGTTGGAACCTGGGCGACCTCTTCACCGGCCGCATGGGCCGCCCCAACCGGCAGCGCGAGGCGACGAAGGCGCCGATCGACGGCTCGCGCACGCTTTACGTGCTGGAGAACGGAAGGCCGCATCCGGTCAACGTCAAGATCGGTTCGACCGACGGCGAGCTGACCGAAATCACGTCAGGCCTCGACGAGGGCGCGCAAGTCATCACCGGCGCGCAGCAGCGGAGCTGACCGGTGTCGGCTCCCCTGCTCATCACCTTCGACCAGGTTTGGAAGAGCTATGGCGAGGGCGAGGCCCGCGTACATGCGCTGGCCGGCGTCGATCTCGCCATCCGGCGCGGCGAGTTCGTCGCCATCATGGGCCCTTCCGGCTCCGGCAAATCGACGGCGATGAACATCATCGGCTGCCTCGACACGCCGACCGCCGGTACCTACTCTTTCATGGGCGTCGATGCGGGCCGCCTCGACCGCAACCGTCGCGCCTTGCTGCGCAACCTCTATGTCGGCTTCGTCTTCCAGGGCTACAATCTTCTGCCGCGCACGACCGCCGCGGAAAATGTCGAGCTGCCGCTGATCTATCGCGGCGTTGCCGCCCGCGAGCGCCGCGATCTCGCCATGCAGGCGCTGGCCGAGGTCGGACTTGTCGGGCGCGAACATCACACGCCGGCCGAGCTCTCGGGCGGCCAACAGCAGCGCGTGGCGATCGCCCGCGCCATAGTCACCCGGCCGACCCTGCTCGTCGCCGACGAGCCGACCGGCAATCTCGATACGGCGCGCACGCATGAGATCATGGAGCTGCTGGCCAGGCTCAACACCGGGCTCGGGCTCTCCATCGTCATGGTCACGCATGAGGCCGACGTCGCGGATTATGCCGGCCGCACCATCCGCTTCCTCGACGGCCATGTCGCCTCCGATACGTTGAAAGCGGAGGCGGCGGCATGATCTGGGAAACCGTCCGCCTCTCGCTGCGCTCGATCCGCCGCAACATATTGCGCTCGTTCCTGACGCTGCTTGGCATCGTCATCGGCGTCGCCGCCGTCATCGCCATGCTCACCATCGGCTCGGGCACGACGGAAAAGGTCAAGGCCGACATTTCGAAGCTCGGCAGCAACCTGCTCGTCGTTCGGGCCGGCCGCCCCGCGGGGCCCGGCGGACCGGGAGGCCCCGATCAGACGGTGCGGCCGCTGGCCGAAAAGGATATCGCCGCGCTCGTTGCGCATCTGAGCGGCGCGCGCGCGATTTCGCCTGCTGCGCAAAAGCAGGTCCGCGTCATCTTCGGCACCGAAAGCCTGACCACGGGCGTGACCGGCACCGACAGCGCCTATCTCGACGCCCGCGACTGGAAACTGGTGTCCGGGCGGCCGTTCAGCGATTCCGAAACGCGCGCCGGCACCGGCGTCTGCCTGATCGGCGAAACGGTGCGCCAGCAATTCTTCGGCGCCGGCGATCCGGAGGGCGAGATCATCCGCGTCAACCGCACCTCCTGCAAGATCATCGGCCTGCTCGAGCCGAAGGGTTACACCGGCTTCGGCCAGGACCAGGACAATGTCGTGCTGATGCCCTTGCACGCCTATCAGCGGCGTATCGCCGGCAACCGCGACATCGACAACATTTACATCGCCGCCGACGAGCGGACGCCGACCAGCGAGTTGCAGCCGCGCGTCGAGGACATTTTGCGCGACACGCGCCGCGTCACGCCGGACCGCGATCCGGATTTCGCCATTCGTGACATGACCCAGATCGCCGATGCGATGACGAGCGCCACCACCACCATGACCGGCATGCTCGGCGCCGTCGCCGGCGTCAGCCTGCTGGTCGGCGGCATCGGCATCATGAACATCATGCTGGTCTCGGTCACCGAGCGCACGCGCGAGATCGGCATCAGGCTGGCGATCGGCGCGCATGAAAAGCATATCCTCATCCAGTTCCTGGTCGAAGCGACGGTGCTGTCGCTGCTTGGCGGCATCATCGGCATCGTGATCGGGCTTTCGCTGGCCGGACTCGCCTCGATGGCGCTGACGATACCCTTTGCGCCAAGCCCCGCCGTGGTCCTGCTCGCCGTTGGCTTCTCGGCGCTGATCGGCATGGTGTTCGGCTTCTTCCCGGCATTGCGCGGTGCCCGCCTCGATCCAATCGACGCGCTACGGCACGAGTAGGCCGCTTCCGCTCTGTTGCCGCAAACCCGGCGATGATACAGCGGCCTCTTTGGATACTTCGAAGGAGGGGCGAATGAGTAAGAAAGCGCGGGTCATCCTGACCGGGGTGATCATCGAAGCAATGCTGGCCGGCGTCTGGTGGTATCTGGCCCGTTACGGCCTGGCCAATCCCGACCGCGTCGCCGCCAATTTCCGGGAGGTGGTCGGCCAGACCATGGGAATGGCGATGGGCGGAGTTCTCGGCCTCTGCTTCATCCTGTTCTTCGTCGCGGCGCGTAACGACCGCAAGGCATTGCCGCAAAAGGGGCGGCCCTGATCGTCGCGAAGGAACAGAGCTGGCTACTGCTCGTCAGAACGGCAGCCGCGCGTTCTCCTTGACCTCCTTCATGACGAAGAAAGTCCGGGTTTGCCGCACACCGGGCAGCGCGATCAGCTTCTGACCGTGCAGCTTGTTGAAATCCGCCATGTCGCGCACGCGTATCTTCAACAGATAGTCGAAGTCGCCGGCCACGAGATTGCAATCCAGCACCTCCTTGAGCTTGAGGGCGGCCTCCTCGAAAGCGGCGAAGCTTTCAGGTGTCGAGCGGTCGAGCACGACGCCGACCATGACCAGCGCGCCGAGCCCGACCGCGGCAGGCGCGATCTCCGCCCTGACCCCGGTGATGTAGCCCTCCTCGAACAGGCGTTGCGTGCGCCGATGGCAGGTGGCGGCGCTGACATTCACGCGGGCCGCCAGCTCGGCATTGGTCAGCCGCCCCTCGGCCTGAAGCGCCCGCAGGATCTTGATGTCGATGCGGTCGAAAGTCTGTTCGGAAGATTCTTCCATTTTTGTCTATCTCAATGGATGATTGAACTAAATATATCGCAATTCTTTGCAAGGATGCAAAAAAGGCCGAGGCCCCTTCGAGAGCACCTTTCGCCGCAATTCGTCTATTCTCTGCGCATCGAAAAACGAACACGGCGGAGGCAGGTGGATGTCACTTCTCGACAAGTTTGAACGGTATCCGCTGACCTTCGGCCCGACGCCGATCGAGCATCTGCCGCGCCTCGGCGCGGCGCTGGGCGGAAAGGTGCAGGTCTACGCAAAGCGTGACGATTGCAATTCCGGACTGGCCATGGGCGGCAACAAATTGCGCAAGCTCGAATATATCGTGCCCGATGCGATTGCGTCCGGCGCCGACACGCTGGTGTCGATCGGTGGCGTGCAGTCGAACCACACCCGCATGGTTGCCGCGACGGCGGCCAAGATCGGCATGAAGTGCGTGGTCATCCAGGAAAAATGGGTGCCGCACTATGATGCGGTCTATGACCGGGTCGGCAACATCCTGCTGACGCGCCTGATGGGCGCCGACAGCCGGCTTGTCGACGACGGCTTCGACATCGGCATCCGCAAAAGCTGGCAGGACGCGATCCAGTCGGTGAAGGAGGCAGGCGGCAGGCCCTATCCTATTCCCGCCGGCGCCTCGGTGCACAAGTTCGGCGGTCTCGGCTATGTCGGCTTCGCCGAGGAGGTCGCCAGGCAGGAGAGCGAACTCGGCTTTGCCTTCGACTACATCATCGTCTGCGTCGTGACCGGCTCGACCCAGGCCGGCATGATCGTCGGATTCGCCGCGCAAAACCGCGCCGACCGGGTGATCGGCATCGACGCCTCCGGCACGCTGGACCAGACCCGCGCCCAGGTCCGCCGCATCGTCGACGACACCGCCGCCCTCGTCGGGCTGGGCCGCGCCGTACGGGACGATGAGATCGTCATCAATCCCGACTATGCCTATCCAGCCTACGGCGTTCCGTCCGAAGAGACGAATGACGCGATCCGGCTGGCGGCCCGCACCGAGGCCATGATCACCGATCCGGTCTACGAGGGAAAATCGATGCAGGGGCTGATCGATCTGACCAGGAAAGGCTTCTTTCCCGAAGGCTCGAGAATTCTCTACGCGCATCTCGGCGGCGCGCCGGCCATCAACGGCTACAGCTATTATTACAAGGATGATGGCGGCGCCCGCAAAAGCGTGCCGCACGATGATGCGCTGCCGCCGCTCTTTCCATAGGCCGGAGGCATCGATGCCGCTGTGAGGTCAGGAAACGGCGCCTGCGAAATGCCACTCGATCAGCGGCTTCATGTGCGCCATCAAGCCGTCGGGTAGATCAGCGGCATGCCGGATGATGACGGGCCCCTCGATCTCCGGATCCGCCTCGGCGGCGACGAAGGCGCCGATGCGCCGCGCCAGTTCGTCGGCCGGTTCGGCTACCCGGTAGCGTCGGAAGATCACCGTGCCGCTCGCCGTCGACAGCGCATGATAGCGCTGTCCACGTTCCGCCTTCGACAGGTCGAGCCCGGTCTCCTCACCGACCTCGCGGATCATGTTGAAATCGGCATCGACCACACCGTCGCGAAAGTCGACCGGTTCGAACGAGCCGGCGGCGAAATAGACGCGGCCGGCATTGACCGTATGAGACCCCATGCGGATCGCCACCAGCGCATTGTCTCCCGTGACCAGCATGGCGTGCGCATAGGCGTGCTCGGCGCCGGAATTCTCGCGGCGCTTACGCCACAGCATGAAGGTCGAATAGTTGACCGCATGACAGCGGCCGACGAGGCGGCTGTCCCGGTAAGCAAGCGCCGAAAGCAGCACCACGGTGCCGTCGAACAGCGCCGGATTGGCCGCAATCTCCTGCCGCCAATTGTCGGCGATCGCCTCCGCATTGCTGACAGCGAAGGGGTGCGGACCGGGGTCCAGGCGGACGTCGATCGCGTCGACCGGCAGGATGACGTTGCGGGGCAGATCGAAACTCAAGGGATCACGCCATATCCAGGGTGACCGCCACCGGACAGTGATCGGAGGCCTTTGGCCTGTCCCACCCGGCGCGCGGGAAACGTTCGACCTCCTGCCCGGGCGGAAAGATGGTGCGCCAGGGCTGACCGTTGCGGATGATGTCGGGGACGGCGGTGGCGTTGTTCGCCGCCAGCGCCTTCGACAGGAGAATATAGTCGAGCTGGCACAGATGCCGCTCCTCGGGACCGCGTGTGTGATAAAAACTCCAGCGGTCCATCTCCGGCCGCCGCTCGACGACATTCTCGCAAAAGCCGCCGGCGGTCAGAACGTTGACCGAGGACAGGGCCTCGTCGACCACCTCGAAACGGTAGCCGTCGATTCCGTCGCCGTCGATCCTGACGCGCTGCCGGTAGTCGTTCATGTCGCCGCAGATCGCCCAGCGCTTGTCGGCCGCATGCTCCTTGCCGAACCGCTCTTGGATGATGCGGCGCACCGCCTGCGCCTCGGCCATGCGCAGCGGCATCGTCGCCTCGCGGCCGTCCAGCCCGTTGCGCGGCGGACCCATCGATTTGAAATGCACGAGATAAAGCGTCAGCGGGGCGCCGCCGACCCTCACGTCGATCTCCAGGCAGTCACGGCGAAAAATACGTTCGGTGGCGAGATACCCCAGCGCGGCGAGCTCCGGGGTGAACAGGTCGAGTTGCTCGAAGGTGACATAGGCATGGCTGGTCATTCGCACGAACTCGATCGGCTGCCCTTGCGCGGTCTCGTTGCGCATCATCACGGCGACATCGATGCCGCGCGTATCATTGCCGGCGGTGGTGTATTTCTGGCGATAGCCCTGCCCGACCATCTTGAACAGATAGCCATATTCGAAGGCCTTCAGCGCTTCGATGTTGTCGACCTCCTGCATGCAGATGATGTCCGCGCGTGTTGCCGCGATGGCGAGTGCCGTCAACTGCCGGGTGTCGTCGGATTGGGCGATCGTGCGGGCCTGTTCGAGGATCCGGTATTCAGCCTCGCTCTGGATGTCGAACAGCGCCAGCGTGCGGTCCTCATTGAGCTGGTTGCGATAGCCCGAGAAATCGAACCTGTTCATCAGGTTCTCGACATTGAAGGTGGCGAGCCGCAGCGACATGGCCGTGACCTTTGCCCGCAAGCGAGGGCGAAGACAAGAGCCAGGCTCGATGCTCGTCATGGTTGACGGAACCTTTCCGTTCATCCTCCGTTCAGACGGAAAGTTCCAACAATAGGCCTTTCCCCGGGGTGTGCTGGGCGTGGGGCCTTTACCCCTTGGAGAGTGAGATGAAACCGCTCTTTTCTTCCTTCAAATCCGGGCTTTTGGCCCTTGGGCTCGTTGCCGGCGTGACCGCGCCGTCGGTCGCCGGCCCGATCCTGCAACCCGATCTCGGCGTCGCAACGAACACCGCCGCGCCGACGATCATTCCGGTGCGTGACAGCTGGGCCGGCGGCAACAACAATGGCAGCTTCGAGGAATGGCATTGGCGTAACCGCGGCGGCGACTTCAGATGGCGCGACGGCAACCGGCGGCAGTTCTCCCGCAACTGGGACGGCGGCGGATGGAACGGCGGCGGCGACTGGCGCTGGCGGCATCATCACCGCCGGCACTTCCATGACAGCGACGCCGCGATCCTGGGGCTGGGCCTCGGCCTGGGCCTGGGCAGCATGGCCTACGGCAACTATTATGATCCCTACTATTACGACCCCTATCCGCGCTACGTTCAGCCGCGGCGCATCTACCGGACCGAGCGGCTGTCCAGCGCGCATGTCCGGTGGTGCTACGACCGGTACCGGTCGTATCGCGCCTGGGACAATACGTTCCAGCCCAACTACGGTCCGCGCAAGCAATGCTGGTCGCCCTATAGCTGAGCTGCCTTGCCTGCCAACAAGACGAGGAACGGCGCCTTCGCGGCGCCGTTTCTATTTTGTCGCAACCCTTGGCCGCGATTGGCGACAATCCTAAATTTATCCGCGGCTGTTCGTTATGCTGATATTCCCAGCATGACGATTCGCGTGAACGGGTCGCGAGGACGTGCCCGCCATGGCCGAAAACGAACACAGGATGCAGCAACACCGGCAACGCGTGCTGAAGGGCGCGGCGATCCTGACCGGCGTCAACAATTCCGAGGTGACATGCACGGTGCGCAACATGCATTCTAAGGGCGCTGAGTTGAAAGTGCCGATCGACGCGCGCGTGCCGGACGAATTCCTGCTCTATGTGCCGGTCGACGGTATCGGCTACAGGGCCGTGGTACGTTGGCGCCGCGAGGATCGCATCGGCGTCGAGTTCACCGGCACCGAGCCCAAGCCGCATTGGCATTACGGCTGAGCGACGGCGGTGCTGCCGTCAATCTCGCAAAGAAAAAGCCGGCGGGATCGATCCGCCGGCTTTGATATTACACGCGAAAACTTCGCTTAGTTCTTGGCCTTGTCGACCAGCTTGTTCTTGGCGATCCACGGCATCATCGCGCGCAGCTTGGCGCCGACTTCCTCGATCTGGTGGCTGTCGTTCATGCGGCGGATGCCCTTGAAGCGCGACAGGCCGGCGCGGTATTCCTGCATCCATTCCGAGGTGAACTTGCCGGTCTGGATGTCCTTCAGGATGCGCTTCATCTCGGCCTTGGTGTCGGCGGTGATGATGCGCGGACCCGAGACATACTCGCCCCATTCGGCGGTGTTCGAGATCGAGTAGTTCATGTTGGCGATGCCGCCTTCATAGATCAGGTCGACGATCAGCTTCACCTCGTGCAGGCACTCGAAATAGGCCATTTCCGGCGCGTAGCCGGCTTCCACCAGCGTCTCGAAACCGGCTCGGATCAGTTCGACCAGGCCGCCGCACAGCACCACCTGCTCGCCGAACAGGTCGGTCTCGCATTCCTCGCGGAAATTGGTCTCGATGATGCCGGAACGGCCGCCGCCGACGCCGCAGGCGTAGGAGAGCGCGAGGTCGAGCGCATTGCCCGAAGCGTCCTGGTTGACGGCGACCAGACATGGCACACCGCCGCCCTTCTGGTATTCGCCGCGCACCGTGTGGCCCGGGCCTTTCGGCGCGATCATCACGACGTCGACCGAAGCCTTCGGCTCGATCAGACCGAAATGCACGTTGAGGCCGTGCGCGAAGGCGATCGCGGCGCCGTCGCGGATGTTCGGCGCGATCTCTGATCTGTAGATGTCGGCCTGCAACTCGTCGGGCGTCGCCATCATCATCAGGTCGGCCCATTTGGCGGCGTCGGCCACGGTCATCACCTTGAGCCCGTCGGCCTCGACCTTCTTGGCGGTGGCGGAACCAGGCTTGAGGCCGATGGCGATCTCCTTGGCGCCGGAATCCTTGAGGTTGAGCGCGTGCGCGCGGCCCTGGCTGCCGTAGCCGATGATGGCGACCTTCTTGCCCTTGATCAGATTGAGATCGGCGTCACGATCGTAATAGACACGCATTTTCGTCTTCCTTCCCGTTTTGAAGATCAGAGGCCTTTCGGCCGGTTGTTTGCTCCGAAGAGAGCGAGAAACTGTTGCGTCGCGCGGCGGGCATCGCCGCCGATCGCCGCCTCAGTCAATTCCACCCGGTCGCCAAGCAGCAGACGTATCTGCACGTCGCGGCCGACCAAGCCGAAAAAGGTACGGAACGCCGTCTCGGCGTCGTCGAAATCGAGCAGCCCGGCTTGGTGCCCTGCTTCAAGCACCGGCTTCAAGCGCCTGGCAAGCGCGAAGCGGCCATTCTGCAGCACGACCGCGCCAAGGTCATCCTTGCCGGAACCGGCGTGGCCGACCGCGACGCGGTTGAGCGCGATCGAGGTATCGCTGGAGATGACCTTGAGCCAGTCGGAGGCAAAGCGCTCGAGGCTAGCGATGAGCGAGACGAGATCCAGTTTCTCGCGGTCGACCGCCGCGACACGCACCTTCGACGCCTGCCACTGCACCGTCGCCGTCAGCAGCCCGTCGCGGTCGCCAAACCATTTGTAGAGCGTTTCCTTGGAGCAACTGGCCCGCCGCGCCACTGCGGTCATGGTCAGGTTGTCGCCTTCTTCGACCAGCAGGCGAAGCGCCGCATCCAGAACCGCCTGCTGGCGCTCCGTCAGCGTCTCGCTTGTGTCGATCTCGGCCGGCAGCAACACGACTGTCCCCAATTCCGGATACGCTTCAAGTGCGTACCGTACGTTACGGTTCGGCTTATGGCGCATTCCGGTTTCTTGCGCAAGGGGAGATGTCGAAAATTCGAACCTGCAGCCTGGCCCCCGGCCCTTCGCCGCTAATTCCCGATTGGCGGATGCCGCAATCGTGCGAGCAGCGTTGCCAGGGTCTTGAGCTCATCGGCTGACAGCCTGTCGCCCATCAGCTCGGCGATCGAAGCGCCATAGACGGTCCAGATGCGGCGGCGCATGTCCCGGCCGCTCGGCGTGATGCGCACGGTCTGGCCCCTGCCGTCATCCGAGACCGGCAGTTTTTCCACCAGGCCCTCCGCTTCGAGCCGAGCCAGCAGCCTCGAGACGCCATACTGAGCCAGGAGAACGCGATCGATCAGCTCGAATGGCCGCAGTCCCCCCTCGCCCGCCTCCGCAAGCTCATGCAGCACGTCGTACCAGGCGAGCGGCGGCAGCCCGCCGGCCTTCAGGGCATCCTCGGTCTTTTCGACCAGTTGGCGCGAGACACGCATGAGGCGCGCCCAGGCGGTGACGGCTTCGGGTGATGGGGATCTCTTGGCCATTGGAGAAGTCTATAAGATAGATGCAATTGCATCAAGCTTGACGATCGATGCAAACGCATCCATATAGATGCAAATGCATCGATATGGAGAAGACCCATGAAACATGAAATCTGCAAGATCGTCGACATTCCGCAAACCGGCAGCCTGATCGCACCCTTCTTCGGCCGCGAAGTCCATGTTTGGCGCTGCGGCGAGCGCATCCGCGCCGCCGCCAATGCCTGCCTGCATTTCGGCGGACCGCTGGACTGCAAGGACGGAGCCTTCGTCTGCCAGTGGCACGGCGCGAAGTTCAGCCTGGAGAGTGGTGAGCGTCTAGAAGGACCGGCGCCGAAAGGCTCACGCCTGATGTTCCTATCGACCCACATCGAAGATGGCGCGCTCAATTATGTCTGGGGAGAGTGAAATGACCGCAAGGCTAGCCCTCGTCAGCCATCATCTGTGCCCTTACGTCCAGCGCGCCGCGATCTCGCTCGCCGAGAAGGGCGTGACGTTCGAGCGGATCAATGTCGACCTGTCCAGCAAGCCTGACTGGTTCAAGGCCATCTCGCCGCTCGGCAAGGTGCCGTTGCTTCGCGTCCGGCATGGCAATGCGGAAGCAGTGATTTTCGAATCCGCCGTCATCCTCGAATTTCTCGAGGAGACCGAGGCCAACCCGTTGCACCCGGTCGATCCTTTGGCGCGGGCCAGGCATCGCGCATGGATCGAATTCGGCTCGGCGATCCTCAGTGCCATAGGCCGCTTCTATTCCGCCGCCGACGAAGCTGCTTTCCTTCACGAAAGCAGAGGCTTGTCGGAAATGTTCGCGCGCGTGGAGGCGGAATTGTCGGTCAGGCAAAGCGGCCCTTGGTTCACCGGCGAGCGCTTCTCGCTGGTCGATGCCGTCTACGGGCCAATTTTCCGCTATTTCGACACGTTCGATCGCATCGGCGATTTCGGCATTTTCGACCGCAAGCCGCTCGTCGAGGCCTGGCGCGACGCTTTGAGCGAGCGGCGGTCGGTCAAAGAAGCCGTGAACCCGGACTATCCGCGGCGGCTGCACGCCTTCCTTCGGGCAAAAGGATCTTACCTGTCAGAGATCATCCGGCTGCAGGCCACTGAAACTCCGCAAGCCCGATCCGCCTGAACGGGTCGATCACCGTGCCGGCGACCATGGCCGCGAGGAACTGCGGCCCCGGCGGAATTCCGGCAAGCGCGGCCACCATTCGGTCGCGGACAAAGGGCAAGGCTGCGGAGTCCGATTGGTAGAACGGCGTCAGCGAAAGCGACAGCGCCTGGAAGACGCGCACATGCCAACGGCGTGCGCGCGCATAAATTCCCAGCGCTTCATCGACGCCGCTCACCTGCGCCAGCGCATGGCCGAGCGCCGCCGCGTCGAGCAACGCCATGTTCGCTCCTTGCCCAAGCTGCGGGCTGGTCGAATGCGCCGCGTCGCCGATGACGGCAAGCCGCCGGCCGGCCGGCAGCGTCATCGTGTGGTGGCCGTAGCGGGCGAGCGACAATTGCTCAAAGCTGTCGATCTGGCCGGTGAAGGCCTCGCATGCCGGCCAAACCGAGATCACCCTCGCCTTCCAAGCCTCCAGCCCCTCTGCCTTCACCTGTTCGGCATCGGCCGGTTTGAGGCTCCAGAAGAAGGCGGCCATGGTTTCAGCGCCTGGCTCCGGCCGGCCGATCGGCAAGACGCCGACCATGACGCTCGCCTTGTCGTAGCGTTGCAGCAGCGCGCTTTTGTCAAAGCCGTCCCGCCAGCCGAGCGACGCCCAGAATGCGCCATAGGCGAGCGGGCGCGGCTCGGCAGGGTCGCCCAGATAGTGCCGCAGCCTCGAGCGCGCCCCGCTGGCGTCGACCACGAGGTCGAAAGGCCCCAGCCGTCTTCCATTGGCGCAGACAAGCGTTGCCCGTTCGCCGCTCTCCAGCATCTCGATCTCGACATCGGTTTCGATTGCGATCGCCTCTCGCTGGGCGGCGCGATAGAGCACGCCGAACAGTGCCGCCCGATGCACCGCGAGGCCGAAGCGCCGCGCGCTATAGCGGACATTGAGCACGGTGCGCCCGCTCCTGGCGTCGGTGCCATGCAGCCGCTCGATGCGGCTGCCGAGCGCCAGGATGTCGTCGAGCAGGCCGAGATCGGCGAGCACCGTCAGCCCGGTCGGCTGCAGGATGAGGCCGGAGCCGACCGGCTTCGGCGCGTCGAAACGCTCGAAGATGGTGACCTTGTGCCCTGCCCGCTTGAGATAGAGCGCGGCGGCCAATCCGGCCGGACCGGCGCCGGCAATCGCGATATCCAGATTTTTGCTCATTGCCCGCCCAGACCGATTGACGGGCACAATTCCCGATCGACGACGTCAAATCAACTTGGCGCTTTGACGCTTGTCACCGGGAAAAAGACCACCTTCACATCCGGGCGTCGAAAGCGGCTCGCGCTTCGCGCACCGCGTCATGGTTGAGCTCGGCCCATTGGACGAGGTGACAGAGCGGAACGAACATCGACCGTCCAAGATCGGTGAGGCTGTATTCGACGCTCGGCGGCTTGGTCGGAAACACTTCGCGATGCACATAGCCGTCGCGCTGCAGTTCATGCAGCGTTTGCGTCAGCATGCGCTGCGAGATGTCGGGAACCAGCCGCCGCAGCTCGCCGAAGCGATAGGGCTTTTCCGCCAGCGCCATGACCAGCAGCGGGCTCCATTTGCCGTTGATGCCGTTGATGACGTCGCGAACCGGGCAATCGGCGAAATTGGCGCCGGCGGTCATGGCCTTGTAGATCTCAAGCTTCGATTTCAGATTGACGATCTTGCCATCCATCGGTGGTTCCTTGCGTGTGCCTACCTCCCGAAAAACTGCCTTCTTTACGGCCGGGGGTCAATTCCTAATTTAGTGCTGGTCTCTTTTCGAGACTGCCAACAGCACCCGCCAAAAGGCGCAATTCAGGAACCCTCCCATGACCGAAACCCTCCTTGTCACCGGCGCTTCCGGCCAGCTCGGCCGCGGCGTCATCAATCATCTGCTCGGCGCACAAAAGGTGGCACCGGCGGGCATCATCGCCGCCACCCGCAATCCCGAGAACCTCGCCGATCTGGCGGCACGCGGCGTCACCGTCAGGGCCGCCGATTTCAACGACAAGGCTTCGCTGGAGAAGGCCTTTGCCGGCGCCGACCGGGTGCTGATCATCTCGACCGGCGACCTCGACCTCAAGACGGGCCGGCGCCTGAAGCAGCATGAGACGGCGGTGGCCGCGGCCAAGCTCGCCGGCGTTTCGCACCTGCTCTACACCTCGATGCCCAATCCCGAACCCGGCTCGCCGGTGCTGTTCGCCGGCGACCATTACGGCACCGAGCAGGCGATCAAGGCGAGCGGGATCGCCTACACCATCTTTCGCAACGGCTGGTATCAGGAAAACCTGTTCTTGGCGCTGCCGCACGCCATTTCGTCGGGCAAGTGGTACACGTCGGCGGGCGACGGCCGCGTCGCCCATGCCGCGCGCGACGACATGGCCGCCGCGATCGCCGCCAGCCTCGCCTCAGGCGAGAAGGCGAGCCACATCTACACGCTGACCGGCCCGCAGGCCTACACCACGACTGAGGTCGCTGCGATGGTCAGCGACGTGACCGGCAAGCCGATCGAGGTCGTCCAGGTCCCGGACGAAGGCCTGACCGAAGGCATCAAGGCGAATGGCGTCCCGGAGGATTTCGCCCGCATCATCGTCTCCTTCGACGCCAACACCCGCGCCGGCCGCATCGGCGAGGTGACCGACACGGTCGAAATGCTCTCCGGACGCAAGTCGCGGACGCTGAGGCAGTTCCTCGAAGCGAACAGGGCCGCCCTGCTCGGCTAAATATGTCGGCGCCTCGGGATCAGTTCCCCGGGGCGCTATTTCGACTTCTTGAGCAATCCAAGCCGGATCAGGCTTTCGCCGGTGGCAACCAGCGCATCCTCGCGCGATCGCGGCGTCCAGCCGAGCAAGCGCCTGGCCTTGGCGCTCGTCGCGTTCCTCGGCTTGCCCAGTTCCGACACGATCTGGGCCGCCTGCCCGTCGAACAGTCCGACGATCCGGACCAGCCAGTCCGGCAGCACTCTGGTGGTGATGCGCGATGCGGCGTTGCCCAGCCGCGCCTTCAGCGTCCGCGCGATCTCCAGCATCGTCATGAAATCGCCGCTGATGGCCAGGAACCGCTCGCCCTTGGCGGCGGGATTGGTCATGGCGCGAAGATGCAGGTCGGCGACGTCGCGCGCATCGACCACGCCGAACACCATGCGCGGCAGGCCCGGCATCTCGCCATCCATCAAACGCCGGATGAAATCCGTCGACGTCGAATGATCCGGCCCCAAGACCGGTCCGAAGATGCCGACCGGATTGACCACCGCCAGTTCCAACGCGCCGTCTTGGGCGGCGATGAAATCCCACGCCGCCCGCTCGGCCAGCGTCTTCGATTTCACATAGGCGCTGACCTTCTGCGAAAGATCGGTCCAGTTCTCTTCCGTGAACGGATGGCCGGCAACCGGCGTCTGGCCATAGCCGATGGCGGCAAAAGATGAGGTGAGCACGACCCGTTCGACACCGGCATCGCGCGCTGCCCGCAGCACCCGCAACGCCCCTTCCCTCGCCGGGACGATCAGGTCGTCCTCATGTTTCGGCACGCCTGGCGGGAACGGCGAGGCAACGTGAAGGACGTACCGGCATCCGGCGACCGCTTCGGGCCAGCCTTTGTCGTTCATGAGATCGGCACGGGCGAAGGAAAGCGCATCGCCCGGTTCGGCGTCGCCGACCTTCAGCATGGCGAGAACATCGGCTTCGCGCTTGGCGGACCGCACCGTCGTGCGCACACGGTAGCCCGCATTCAGAAGCGCCAGGATGCAATGAGCGCCAAGGAAGCCGGAACCGCCGGTCACAAGCACCAACTCGCCGCTCATGCCCGCCTCCCCTTCGACACTGAACCGGCCTATGCGATGCAGTGTCTCAGATCGCGACCTGCGTGCCAATCTCCACGACGCGTCCGGTCGGGATCTGGAAATACTCCGTCGCGTCCGCCGCCGTCTTCGCCAGACCGATGAACAACCGGTCCTGCCAGATCGGCATGCCGGAATTGGGCGAGGCTTTCAGCGACCGCCGCGACAGGAAGAAGGAGGTGGTCATGATGTCGAACTTCCAGCCCTGCTTGCGGCAGATCGCCAAAGCGCGCGGGATGTTGGGCTGTTCCATGTAGCCGAAGGTCAGCGTCACGCGCATGAACAGCTCGTTGACGGTCTCCAGCTTCACGCGCTCGCTGTCGGGCACGACCGGCTGCGGCGCCGTCACCACCGACAGGATGACGTTCTTTTCGTGCAGCACCTTGTAGTGCTTCAGGCTGTGCATCAGCGCCGTCGGCGCGCTGAGCGGATCGCTGGTAAGGAACACCGCCGTGCCGGAAACCACCTGCGGCTTCTTCTTCAGAAGGTTGGCTGCCAGGAAATCGAGCGGGATTTCGTTACGCCGGGTCTTGTCGAACAAATAGCGGCTGCCGCGCACCCAGGTCCACATGCCGAGGATGATGGCGAAGGCGACCGCGAGCGAGGCCCAACCACCCTCGAACACCTTGACGATGTTGGAAGCAAAGAAGCCGACGTCGATCAGCGCGAACACCGCCGTCAGCGCGGCGGCCGGCCAGATTTTCCATTTCCAGATGCGGGTCATGACGATGAACAGCAGGGTCGTCGTCACCAGCATGTTGCCGGTGACCGAGATGCCGTAAGCCGAGGCGAGCTTGCTGGATTCGCCGAAACCGACCACCAGCATCATCACGACGAGCGCGATCAGCATGTTGACGCGCGGCATATAGATCTGGCCGGACTGCTTCTCAGACGTATGCAGGATTTCGAGCCGCGGCAGCATGTTGAGCTGCACGGCCTGGCGGGTCAGCGAATAGGCGCCGGAGATGACCGCCTGGCTGGCGATGACAGTCGCGGCAGCCGCCAGCACGACCATCGGGATGAGTGCCCAGCCCTCGTTCATCTCGAAGAACGGGTGACCGACCACGCCACCCTTGGCGAGCACATAGGCGCCCTGCCCGGCATAGTTCAGAAGCAGGCAGGGAAACACGATCGCCAGCCACGCCAGCACGATCGGCTTGCGGCCGAAATGGCCGAGATCCGCGTACAGCGCCTCGGCGCCGGTAACGGCCAGGAAGACCGCGCCGATGGTGACAAAAGACACGTCCGGCGAATTGATCAGGAAGGCGACGATGTAATGCGGGCTGATGGCCCAGAGGATTTCCGGGTCGTCGATGATGTGATTGAGGCCGGACAGGCCAATGGCGAGAAACCAGACCGCCGTCACCGGGCCGAACACCAGACCCACCCCACCGGTGCCAAATCGCTGGACGGCGAACAGCATCGCAAGGATCAAAAGGGTCAGCGGCACGACATAGGGCTGGAAGGCAGGTGTGACGACATTCATGCCCTCGACCGCCGACAGCACCGAGATGGCGGGCGTGATGACCGCGTCGCCAAAGAACAGCGACGCCCCGACGATGCCGATGCCAAGCACGATCGCCGAGCGTGTCGGAAAAGTGCCGCGCGCCAGCGCCATCAGCGACAGCACGCCGCCCTCGCCGCGATTGTCGGCGCGCAGCACGAACATGATGTACTTGATGGTGACCGTTATCGTCAGCGACCAGATGATCAGCGACAGAACGCCCAGGATGTCGGCGCGATTGGCGACGTCTCCGCCCGAGGAAGCATGCAACGCTTCGCGAAAGGCGTAGATCGGGCTGGTGCCGATATCGCCATAGACGACGCCAAGCGCTCCCAGCATCAGCACCTTGGTGCTGTGCTGCTCTACTTCCGGGTGGCTCGACTGGTCGGCGGGTTCTGCCTCAGCACCATTGGCAAGGGCCATGGACGACACTCCGATAAAACGCGCGGTGCTCTACGCTTGCTGCGGTGCAATATCAAGTGCCCTTGCGTGAGGGCTCCCATGCCGCCGACGCACGGCTTTCAGTATACGGAACGGCCGGGCTTGTTCGTCCGGTGGAAATCGTCTCATCAGATGGCGACCTGCGTGCCGATCTCGACCACCCGTCCGGTCGGAATCTGGAAATATTCCGTCGCATCGGCGGCCGAGCGCGCAAGGCTGATGAACAGCCTGTCCTGCCACACCGGCATGCCGGAATTGGGCGAAGCCTTCAGCGAGCGACGCGACAAGAAGAAGGACGTCGTCATGATGTCGAACTTCCAGCCCTGCTTGCGGCAGATGGCCAAAGCGCGCGGGATATTCGGCTGCTCCATATAGCCGAAGGTCAGCGTGATGCGCATGAACAGCTCGTTGACCGTCTCCATCTTCACGCGCTCGCTGTCCGGCACCACAGGCTGCGGCGCCGTCACCACCGACAGGATGACGTTCTTCTCGTGCAGAACCTTGTAATGCTTCAGGCTGTGCATCAGCGCCGTGGGCGCGCTGAGCGGATCGCTGGTCAGGAATACCGCCGTGCCCGACACCAGCTGCGGCTTCTTTTTCAGGAGGTTCACCGCCAGGAAGTCCAACGGGATCTCGTTGCGGCGCGTCTTGTCGAACAGATAGCGGGTGCCGCGGATCCAGGTCCACATGATCAACCCCATCAGAGAGGCGACCGTGATCGACACCCAGCCGCCCTCGACGATCTTGACGACATTGGCCGAGAAGAAGCCGAGATCGATGACGCCGAAGAGCACCACCAGGGCCAGCGCGGCCGCAACCTGCCATTTCCACAGCCAGCGCATCACCACGAACAAAAGGATCGTCGTCATCAGCATCTCGCCGGTGACCGAAATGCCGTAGGCGGCGGCCAGCGCGCTTGAGCTGCCGAAACCGACGACCAGGAGCATCACGCCGAGCGCCACCAGCAGGTTGACCCGCGGCATGTAGATCTGGCCGCTCTGCATCTCGGACGTGTGCTGCACCTCGATGCGCGGTAGAAGGTTGAGCTGCACGGCCTGCCTGGTCAGCGAGAAGGCGCCGGAAATGACCGCCTGGCTGGCGATGACGGTGGCCGCCGTCGCCAGGCCGACCATCGGCATCAGCGCCCATTCGGGCAGCATCTGGAAGAACGGGTTGGTCGGCTTGCCGCCATGCGAGAGTACGAAGGCGCCTTGCCCGAAATAATTCAGCAGCAGGCACGGGAAGACGATTGCGAACCATGCCATCACGATCGGCTTGCGGCCGAAATGGCCGAGGTCGACATAAAGCGCCTCGGCGCCGGTAACCGCCAGGAACACGGCGCCGACGGTGACGAAGGCGCCCGTCGGCGTGGTGGCGAGATAGTAGATCGCGTAATACGGATTGATCGCCAGGAAGACGGATGGATCGTCGACGATGTGATAGAGGCCGGCCGCGCCGATCGCCAAGAACCATGTCGCCGTCACCGGCCCGAACACCGCGGCCACCTTGCCGGTGCCGAAGCGCTGCACGGCGAAAAGCACCGCCAGGATGACGAGCGTGATCGGAACCACGAAGGCGTCGAGCGCCGGCGTGACGACTTCCAAGCCTTCGACCGCCGACAGCACCGAGATCGCCGGGGTGATGATCGAATCGCCGAAGAACAGTGCCGCGCCGCAAAGGCCGATCACCAGGATGAGCCTGGAGCCTGGCGGATAGGCGCTGCGCGCCAGCGCCATCAGCGACAGCGTGCCGCCCTCGCCCTTGTTGTCGGCCCTGAGCACGAAGGCGACGTACTTGATCGTGACGATGATCGTCAGCGCCCAGACGATCAGCGACAGCACGCCGAGCACGTCATGGCGGGCAACCGAACTCGACGACGCGTGCAGCGCTTCTCGGAAGGCGTAGATCGGGCTCGTGCCGATATCGCCGTAGACGACGCCCAGCGCGCCAAGCATGAGCACCTTGGTGCTGTGCTGCCGCTCGCTTTCGGCATGGCCCGAACGTTCGAGCGATTCTGTTTCGCCGGCGTTGGCTAGCACCACGAACCCCACGTCACCGGATTCGCCACGCTCCGGGGTCGCCGCAACGCGCCGGACGCACCAAAACCGCCGAAATTACGCAAGGCGCCCTACCATCCGCAGGCCTTCAAGAACCGCCCGACCGTGCCGGCCATGCCATACTCCAGCGCATCCGCTGTCAACCCATGTCCGATCGATACTTCGGCCAATGCCGGGATGCGTCTGGCCAATGCCGGCAGGTTTTGCACGGTCAGGTCGTGGCCGGCATTGACGCCAAGTCCGGCCACGAATGCGGCGTCCGCGGTTTTTCCCAATCGTTCCAGTTCTTTCGCCGCCTTCTCGGAATCGGAGTGAAAGCCGCCATAGGGGCCGGTATAGAGCTCGATACGGTCAGCGCCGGTATCGCGGGCCGCATTTATCCCTTCCGTGTCCGCGTCGGAAAACAGCGACACGCGCAATCCGCTTTTCTTCAATCGCTTGACGATCGGTGTGAGGAACGCCGCCTGGGCGACGAAGTTCCAGCCATGGTCCGATGTCGCCTGCGCCGGATCATCCGGCACGAGCGTCACCTGCTCGGGCTGGTTCTTCTCGACAAGCGCCAGGAAATCCTCGCTCGGATAGCCCTCGATGTTGAATTCCGCCTTCGGAAACTCGTCGTCGATCAGCGCCCTGATCTCGGGCAGGTCGGAATGCCTGGTGTGCCGCTCGTCGGGCCTGGGATGCACCGTCAGCCCATGCGCGCCGGCGGCGAGCGCCAGACGGCCAATGCCGATGACGCTCGGCCACGGCAGGTCGCGGCGGTTGCGCAGCATGGCGATGGCGTTGAGGTTGACCGAAAGCTTGGCGGGCATGAACTGGGGTCCAGTGGATCGGCGGGCATCTATACCGCCTTTCAAGGGAACAGATACAGGGTTTCGGGTGTTCCAGGAGATAGATGGTGGCCAACATAAGGATTTGCCGTTGAATTTCCTCGAAGCCGTGCCGGCGGTCCGCCGCATCGAAACCAATCGCGACGCGCTTTTCGCCATCGACGTCGTCGGCGATGTCTCGCCGGCCGACGCGGAAAACCTGTTCGGCCTGCTCGAGGCCGCCTATGCGCTGCATCCGAGGATAGACGTGCTGGTGCGGCTGACCGACGCGGAAAGCGTCGACTGGGCCAACATTTCGGAAGAAACGCTGAAGCAAGGCATGGCCGGAGCGATGGAGCACGTCGTGCGCTGCGTGGTCATCGGCGACCCGCGTTGGGCTTCCCTCGTCACCGGCGTTTTCCCCAAGGCGCTGCCTTTCGAATTCAAACGCTTTGACGTGGGCGATGAGGAAGCCGCCTGGCAATGGCTCGGCGCGAGACCGACGTGATGCCCAGCAAACGTCAGCGCACGACCGTCAGCCGCTCGGCGGCGCGCGTAATGGCGGTGTAGAGCCAGCGCTGCCGGGTCTCCTTGAAGGCCCAGCTCTCGTCGAACAGCACGACGTCGTTCCATTGCGAACCCTGCGCCTTGTGCACGGTCAGCGCATAGCCATAGTCGAAATCGTCGAAGCGCTTCTTCTGCTGCCAGGGGATCTCGGCATCCGGATCCTCGAAGGCCGCCTTGAGCAGCTTGATCTTGGCGACGCCGCGGTCGGGATCGTCCTCTTCCGGCGAGACCAGCAGGTTGATGCCCGGCTTCACCGTCTCGCGCGACGAGGTCATCACCTTCCACAGCGAGCCGTTGAGCAGCCCCTTGGCAGGATCGTTGCGCAAGCAGACCAGCTTGTCGCCGGCCTGTGGAAAATCGGCATTGAACCCCTTCAGCTCGCGCAGCCTTTGATTATAGCGCCGGCGCGTGCGGTTGGTGCCGACCAGCACCTGGTCGGCCTTGAGCACCAGATCCTGGTTGACGCCTTCCCTGCCGATCACCTGCGCCGTGCCGTAATCCCCATGCATGAATTCGCGGCCCTCGCGCACGTCGAGCGCCAACCGGATGATCGGATTGTCGCGCGCCTGGCGGTGGATCTCCGTCAGCAGCACGTCAGGCTCGTGCTCGGTGAAGAAGCCGCCGCCCGAGATCGGCGGCAACTGTGCCGGATCGCCCAGCACCAGGATCGGCGTGCCGAAACTCTGCAGGTCGCGGCCGAGTTGTTCATCGACCATCGAGCACTCGTCGATGACGACGAGCTTCGCGCGCGAAATCGGGCTTTGCCGGTTGAGTGAAAAGGTCGGCGACATCGAGGTCTTGCCGGTCACCTCGTCCTCGACCGATTCCTCGCCCTTCGGCCGGTAGATCAACGAATGGATGGTGCGGGCATTGGTGGCGCCCTTGGAGCGGAGCACCTGGGCGGCCTTGCCGGTGAAGGCGGCGAACTGCACCTGGCCGTCGACATGCTCGGCGAAATAGCGCGCCAGCGTCGTCTTGCCGGTGCCGGCATAGCCGAACAGGCGAAAGATCTGCGGCCGGCCCTCTTTGAGCCAGCGCCCGACCGCCTTCAGTGCCTCGTCCTGTTGGGGAGAAAATTCCATCAGTGCGACAGACCGGATTCGCAAGCGAAAGACAAGATTGGCCGACATATCGGCCGTTGTCGGCTGCGGACGTTCGCGCTTCCAACAATTCAGGCCATCAGCCGCAAACTAGAACGTAAAGAGAACAAAGTGTTTTAACCCATCAGCGCCGGGCAAGAGCCATCGCGGCGGCGGGCGGGTCGTCATCGTCGTCCGGGAGAGGTGCGTATCCGGCATAACTGACCGTCAAGCGCGCTTGGCCTTTCGAACAGGACCGGAGCGCATCTTCCAGCTTGAACATGGTCGAGAGCGGCACAAGCGCATTGATTACAATGTCCATACCCCGAGTTTCTTGACCCTCGATCTTGCCCCGGCGGTTCTTCAGATCGACGACGATATCGCGGGCATAATCATGCCGCGTCACCACTTCAACCTTCATGATCGGCTCGAGCAATCGCACGCCCAGGCTGGGCGCAGCTTCCTTGAAGCAGGCACGGCCGGCGCTCTCGAAAGCGGAAGCTGAAGAGTCGGTGTGATGGTGGGCGGCATCCACCAACGTCGCCTTGATACCGATCATCGGGAAGCCGGCATAGGGACCCGAGACCAGGATGGTGCGCAGCCCTTTTTCGACTCCGGCGGCATAATCACCCGGAAAAGCGCTGTCGGGAACTCTCGACATGAACACGAAATCCGCGTTCTGCCCGTTCGGCTGGAACAGAATCTTGACGCAGGCGAACTGTCCCTGGCCGGCGAAAATCTTCCTGTGCGTATAGTCCTGTTCGCGGGCACGGGTGATCGTCTCGCGATAGGCCACTTGCGGTGCGCCGACATGGACGCCGATTTCGAACTCGTCGCGCAGGCGCTGGACGATTATGTCGAAGTGACGCTCGTCCCTGCCAGCGACGATCGTCTGGCCGGCCTCCTCATCCCATGCAATGCGGAAGTCGGGATCCTCATCGGCCAGCGTTGTCAGGGCAATAAAAAACTTCTCCTGATCGGCCTTGGACTTCGCCTCGATCGCGATTTGCAGCAAAGGCCATGGAGCGCCGGGTTTTTCCATAATGACCGGATGGTCGCAGGCAGCTCAAATATATGCAACCGGGCGCCGGATACAAAGCCGGGGCTAAGGTAACGGAAGTTGAACTGGATCAGACGGCGCACGGCCAGGGTTGTCAGCGTCCGGGATCGTTTTCCAGCAGGATCGGCTTCCCGTGCGGCGTGGCGTGCGCGGCGCGTTCCCAAGCGGCAGCCAGCTCATCGACCTCGCCTTTGCCGGCAACCCCTTTTCGCGAGAGCAGCTTTTCCAGCGCCACCAGCCAATGCTCATAGTAATCGTGGCCATCACTCGCCGCGCCCGGCTGCTTCACCTCGGCCGACAAGGCCTCCGCCCACTCGCTCCACGAAAACAGGCCCTTGCCGTGCAGCGCAACCGTCAGGGCGAACGCTTCAGCCTGCCACGGCTCGGCGAAGACCGGCTCGTCGAAACCTGCCGGCAACGCGCCTTCATGCCGGCTCAAGATAGCTCTCCCAGGCATCGATGGAGACGGTCAATGTCGGATCGGCGCCCTCGCCCCAGACTTCCGTTCCGTCGAATACCACCGTGTAGACCCATTGCGGGTTCTCGCCGCGCCCATGCGCGTTGCTGTCCGGAAAGACGAAGCCGTCGCGGACGGCCTCGATGGTGCCCATCTTGCCACGTGCATAACGTGGCAGGCGCGTATGTCCGGTCGGGTTGAAATTCTTCATCCGCACGCGATCGCCTACCCGGAAACGAGCCGGGGTATCGACCGGACGGTCGCACGGCCCGCCCTTGGCGAGCACTGCCGCCACGTCTGCCGCGATCAGAACTCTTTTCGGCGTGGCGGCTGCATCGACCGCCTTGCCGGCGGCAAGGTCGCGCTCGGTGACGAAGCCGTGGCGCTTGAGCAGCGTCTCCAGCGCCTTGATCCAGATCTGGTAGTAGCTCGAAGAGTAATAGTCGGCCGGATGCAGCGATTCCCGTGCGTGCCGGCTCTCGTCGATGTTCCAGGCGCCCATGCCGCCGGCGGTGAGCGTCACGCCAAGCGCCCGCCGCTCCCATGCAGCATGGAAATAGGGCTCGTCGATCTCGGGCGCGACCGGCCCGAAACCCATCTGCCCGCCGAGATCCTGTGGTCCGTTCATGCCGGTTCCCTGGCCAAAGCCGTGCCGATCATCGCATCGCGGCTAACCAGATCGGCCAAATGCTCCTCGCTCCAGCCGTCCGTGCCCTTGGGCCGCATCGGCACCACGAGATAGCGAAGCTCGGCGGTCGAATCCCAGACGCGGATCTTCTTCTGCGCCGGCAGCGTCAGCCCGAATTCCTCAAGCACGCCACGTGGATCGATCACCGCCCGCGAGCGGTAAGGCGGCGCCTTGTACCAGACCGGCGGCAGGCCAAGCACCGACCACGGATAACAGGAGCACAGCGTGCAGACGACGAGGTTGTGTGTCTCCTCGGTGTTGAACACGGCCTGCATATGCTCGCCCTGGCGGCCGCTATAGGAGAGCGATTCGATCGCCGCCGTCGCGTCGCGCTTGAGCCATTCGGCGTAAACCGGATCGCTCCACGCTTTCGCCACCACCCTGGCGCCGTTGCGTGGGCCGATCTTCGTCTCGTAAGTGTCGACGATGACGTCGATGGCTGCAGGATCGATCAAGCCTTTTTCGGTGAGGATCGTCTCCAGCGCGCGCACCCGCGCCGCGAACGGGTCGAGCTCATTGTCGGGATCATGATCGTGGGTCATGACCCCAAACTAGGATCGGCCGCGGTTGGCCGCAAGCGCCACGCCTTGGGCCAGTGGAACTGGAGCGAAACTGAGGCTTCGCTCCAGGTTTGTTTTCTGAGGCATGATCTTGTCCGAAAAGTCTGCAACTTTTCGGGATCATGCTCCTACTCGGCCGCCATCTTCTTCGGCTCGGCTTCGCCATCGAACAGCGAGGGTTGCTCGCCCCTCTCCACCACATGCAGCGCCGGCTGGCTCTTCTTCGGCGAGAAGCTGAGCAGCCAGCCGGAGAAGTTTTCGAAATAGACATAGATCACCGGCGTGACGAACAGCGTCAGCGCCTGCGAGGCGAGCAGGCCGCCGACCACGGCGACGCCGAGCGGCTGGCGCAATTCGGCGCTGGCGCCGGTGCCGAGCGCGATCGGGAACGTGCCCATGAGTGCTGCCAGCGTCGTCATCATGATCGGTCGGAAACGCATCAGGCAGGCCTTGTGGATGGACTCCTTCGCCGACATGCCCTGTCGCCTGAGCTCCAGCGCGACGTCGACCATCATGATGCCGTTCTTCTTGACGATGCCGATCAGCATCAGGATGCCGATCACCGCGATCACCGAAAGATCCATGCCGGCGAAGCGCAGCGCCACCACCGCGCCCAGCACCGCCGACGGCAGGCCGGTGAGGATGGTGAGCGGGTGGATGAAGCTCTCATAGAGCATGCCGAGCACGATATAGATCGTCAGGATGGCGCCGCCGATCAGTAGGCCCTGGTTGGCCAACGAATCCTGGAAGGTCTTGGCGGTGCCGGCGAAGCTGGTCGAGATCGCCGTCGGCATGCCGATCTGCTCTTTGAGCTGATCGATGCGGGTCACCGTGTCGCCGAGCGACACGCCTTGCGGCAGATTGTAGGAGATGGTCACCGCCGGCAGCTGTCCAAGCTGGTTGACGGTCAGGGCGCCGGCCGTGCGGTCGACGCGGGCGAAAGCGCCGAGCGGCACCAGGCTGCCGCTGGTCGTCCGCACCTGGATGGCCAGCATATGCTCCGGCGACCACTCGATCTTGGGATCGAGCTCGGTGATGACTTGATAGCTGTCGGCCGAACCGAAGATCGTCGAGACCTGGTCGGTGCCGAAGCCGCCATAAAGGGCCGAACGCAGCGTATCGGTATCGATGCCGAGCTGGGCGGCCTTGTCGCGATCGATCACCAGCGACGCCTGCAAGGCGTTGTTCTGAAGGTCACTGGTGACGTCGGTGAAGGTCGTATGGTCCGCCGCCATCGCATCATCGAGCTTCTGCGCCCAGATATCCGTCTGGCCGGTATCGAGCCCCTGAACCACGAGCTGGTAGGCGCTGGCGGACTGCCGGGAGCCCAGCCGCAGGTTCTGCACCGGCTGCATATAGGTCTCGATGCCCGCCACGCCGGCCAGTTGGCGCCTCAGATCCGAAAGCACCTTCTCGATGTCGGGGCGCTTGTCCTTGCTCTTGAGCTGGACGAAGAGCTGCCCCTGGTTGAGCGCATTGTTGCCGCTGCCCGCCGACCACGCCACATGGTCGACATAGGGCGACTTCGAGAACACGCTTGCCACCTGCCCTTGCAGCTTCGCCATGGCGTCGAACGAGATGTCCTGGCGCGCGATCGTCGTCACCGAGATCTGGCCGATATCCTCCTGCGGGAAGAAGCCCTTCGGCGAGACCTGGATCACCCACACCGACGCCGCCGCGGTGGCGACGAAGACCAGGAAAATCAGGAAGGTGTGGCGCAGGCAAAAGCTCAACAGCCAGTCATAGCTGCGCGTGACGATGTCGTGCCTGTGGCCGGCGCCATGAGCCTCGCGATCCGCCTTCGTCACCGACAGCAGCCGCGAACAAAGCATCGGCGTCAGCGTCAGCGACACGAACATCGACGCCAGGATGGCGACGGTCACCACGACGGCGAATTCGTTGAAGATGCGGCCGATGACGCCGCCCATCAAAAGCACCGGGATGAACACCGCCACCAGCGAGATCGAGATCGAGATGATGGTAAAGCCGATCTCGCGCGCGCCCTTCAGCGAGGCATCGAAGGCCGACAGCCCGTCCTCCTCCATGTGGCGGAAGATGTTTTCGAGCATGACGATGGCGTCGTCGACGACGAGGCCGACCGCGAGCGTCAACCCCATCAGCGAGATGTTGTCGATGGAAAAGCCGAACAGGAACATTGCGCCGAGCGTGGCGATGAGCGAGATCGGCACCGCCACCGCGGGAATGATCGTCGCCGTCACCCTGCGCAGGAAGACGAAGATCACCATCACCACCAGCCCGATGGTCAAGAGCAGCGTGAACTGGACGTCGTCGACGGCCTGGCGGATCGAGGTCGAGCGGTCGTTGAGCAGCTTGATCGAGGCCGCCGCCGGCATCTGGTCCTGGAAGGACGGCAGCATCGCCTTGACCTTGTCGACGACGTCGACGGTGTTGGCGTCGGGCTGGCGCTGCACGGCCATGATGATCGCGCGGGTGCCGTCATACCAGCTCGCCGTCGTCGTGGTTTGCACGGAATCGACGACGCGCGTCACCTCGCCCAGCCGCACCGGATGGCCGTTCTTGGTGGCAATGATGAGGTTGGAGAAGCCGGCAGCGTCGGTAAGCTGCGTGTTGGCGGTGATCGTCAGCTGCTGCTTGTCGTTCTGCAGCACGCCGAGCGGCGTGTTGCTGTTGGCGGAAGCGACGGCGGCCTGCAACTGGTCGATCGAGATTCCGCGCGCGGCGAGAGCGGTCGGATCGATCTGGATGCGCACGGCATATTTCTGCTGGCCGAAGATCGAGACCTGCGCCACGCCGTCGATGGTCGACAGCGAGGGCGAGATGACGTTTTCGGCAAAGGCGTCGAGATCGGTCAGCGGGACCGTATCGCTCACCAGCGACATCAGCAGGATCGGCGCGTCGGCCGGATTGACCTTGCGGTAGCTCGGCGGCGCCGTCATTTCCGGCGGCAGCGATTTTTGCGTGCGCGCGATCGCCGCCTGGACGTCCGCGGCCGCCGCGTCGATATCGCGGTTGAGCACGAACTGGATGGCGATCGAGGTCTGGCCGAGCGAGTTGGTGGTCGAGATCGAATCGATGCCGGCAATCGTCGCGAATTGCTTGATCAGCGGCGTCGCCACCGACGTCGCCATGGTTTCCGGCGAAGCGCCGGGCAATTGGGCCGAGACGTTGACCACCGGGAATTCGGCGCTGGGCAGCGCCGCCACCGGCAGGAACTTGTAGGCAAAGATACCGCCCAGCACGAGGGCGAACGACATCAAGAGTGTCGCGACAGGCCTGCGGATGCAGAATTCGGAGATCATTGGGCAGCCCCGCCGGGCTTGCCGGCCTGAGCGACCTTGGGCGCAGCCTGGTCGCCGGATCCGGCCGCGGCCTTGCCCTCATGTACCGCCGCGCCGTTCTTCAATCGTGTCTGGCCCTCGACGACGACCTTTTCGCCGCTCTTGAGACCGTCGCTGATGGCGCTGTTGTCGCCCACCGTCAGCGCCACTTGCACGGGCCGCATTTCGACCGTGTTGTCCGGCTTGACGACATAGACGAACGGACCCTTCTGGCTGGGCTGCACCGCCACCGTTGGCACCGAGGTCATTTGCGGCATCGTGCCGGCGTCGAGCACGACGTTGACATACTGGCCGGGCCACAGCGAGAGATCCGGGTTCGGGATGCTCGCCCGCGTGGCGATGGTGCCGGAGGCCGTATCGACGCTGGAATCGACGAAATCGAGCGTGCCCTTGCCGATCGGCGTCGGAACCCCATCCTTGGTCAGCGTCACGCCGCCTTGCTGCGGATCGGCGAGCGCCTTGTGCAGCAAGGCAAGGTTGCTTTCCGGCAGCGTGAAATTCACCTGCAGCGGGTCCATCTGCGTGATGGTGACCAGCGGCGTCGAGCTGCTGGAGTTGCCGTTGCTGGTGGTGACGAGATCGCCGACCGACACGTTCACGGCGCCCAGCCTGCCCCCGATCGGCGCCGAGATGGTCGCGTAGCTCAATTGCACGGTATCGGCATCGATGGTCGCCTTGTCGGCGTCGATGGTCGCGGCCGCGGCCTTCTGGGCCGCCAGTGCCTGATCGTAGGTCTGCTGCGTGCCGGCCTGCTTGGCGACGAGGCTCTTGGCGCGCTCCAGATCGGCCTGGGCGCTCACCAGCATCGCCTGGTCCTTGACCAGCGTCGCCTGGTCCTTGGCGAGTTGCGCCCTCAGCGCGCGGTCGTCGAGCGAGAACAGAAGGTCGCCGGCCTTGACCATCTGACCGTCCTTGACCGCGATCGACACGATCTGGCTGGAGACCCGGGCATTGATGCTGACCACCGCCGGCGAGGAGACGAAGCCGATGGCATAGCGGCGGATCGGGAAATCGGCGATCGTTGCGGTGGCCGAAACGATCGAGGCGGAACGCGCGCCGCCGCCCTTCGCATTGTCGCCTTTCGAATTGTCCGGGGCCTTGGCTGTTTTGTCGCCGCTCGCCGTCTTGTCCGCGGCGGCCTGCTTGCCCGAAATCAGCTGCTGGACCTTGGCGAGCGTCGTGGGCGAATAATAGAGCCCGGCGCCCGCCAGACAGGCGACCGCAACAACTGCAAAGGCGATCTTCCCGCGCATCGACAAATAAACCCTCTACCCGACACGCCGATCCCGGTGGTCCATCTTAGCTCGATTCACGGCCCTTTGCCGCGATTTTCGCCGAATAGATAGGACAAGGCTTTGGCGGAAAAGGGCCAAAACGCGGCATTACGAAGATTTAATGTGCAGTGCACAAAGGTTAGGCAGCCGGCTAAGCCGTCCGTGAACCGCCCTCCAAGCTATCCGAAAAGCTGCCAGATGTGTTGAGATTCAGGTCAGGCCGAGTCGAAAACGGTGGCTTTCGAGAACCGGAGCGGAGCGTACTTTTCGTACGTGAGCACCGGAAGCGCAGAAAGCCAGCGTTTGCAGACCGGCCTCACCTGAATATCGACGCATCTAACGGAGCATCGGCCACAGAGTAGCCGCGAGCAATATGCCCATGGCGATGTTGAACCATCTCAGCCGCACGGGATCCGACAGGAAACCGCGCAGCGCCGTGCCGAAACCGGCCCAGATGGAGACGCTGGGCAGGTTGACGATGGCGAAGGCAGCGGAGATCAGCACCACCGAGACGAACGGATGGTCGACGTTGGTGTAGACGGCCATGGCGGTGATCGCCATCACCCACGCCTTGGGGTTCACCCACTGGAAGGCCGCCGCGTCGATGAAACGCATCGGCTTCGCTTCCGCCTCGCCCTTGCCGCTCAGCGAACGCGACTTCGCGATCTTCCAGGCAAGGCAGAGCAGATAGGCCGCGCCCGCGACCTTCAGCGCGGTATGCAGCGCAGGCACCGCCGTGAGCACCGCGCCTAGGCCGAAGCCCACGGCAAGCAGCAGGACGAAGAAGCCGATGCTGATGCCCAGCATATGCGGAATCGTCCTGACGATGCCGAAATTGACGCCGGACGCCAGCAGCATGAAATTGTTCGGCCCCGGCGTGATCGAGGTCACGAGGGCATAGACCAAAAGGCCAAGGAAGGCGTCAGCCGACATGATATCCTCCCAGATATGTCAGCTCTACTGTCCTTTTAGCAAACGCGCAAAAGCCAGAAGCGGGCAACGGCCGGACCAAAAGCTGAAAACGGACTGATCGCCCCCGATCACATTCCCTGCGGGCCGCGGTTCATCGCGGCGACGCCGGTGCGGCAGATCTCGACCAGGCCGAGCGGCTTCATGATGGCGATGAACTGGTCGAGCTTGGAGCCTTTGCCGGTGATCTCGAAGATGAAATGCTCGGTGTTGGCGTCGATGACCGAGGCGCGGAAGGCATCGGCGAGGCGAAGCGCCTCGACACGGGCATCGCCGGTGCCGGCGACCTTGACCAGCGCCAGCTCGCGCTCCAGCGGCCGCTCCTGGCCAAGCTCATGCGAGCGCACGGTCAGGTCGACCACCCGGTGCACCGGAACGATGCGCTCGAGCTGATGTTTGATCTGCTCCATCACATGCGGCGTGCCGCGCGTCACGATGGTGATGCGCGACAGATGCTTCTCGTGCTCGGTCTCGGAGACGGTCAGGCTTTCGATGTTGTAGCCGCGCCCGGAGAACAGGCCGATGACGCGGGCAAGCACGCCCGGTTCATTGTCGACCAGCACGGAAAGCGTATGCGTTTCCGGCTTCTCGGTTTCCTTGGCGATGAAATAGGCGGAGCCGGTCGGTTGAAGGTGCTGTGCGTTCATGACGTGAATCTCGATTTCAGACTTTTGAGCTAATTCTCTGTTTGCGCACGGCTTTCTCGCGACAGCCCCGCCTTTGTGGCTGCCTACACCAGTTCCCTGCCCTTGGCATCGATGGCATTGGCCACTGCCTCGTCGGTGGCCTCGTCGGGCAGAAGCATCTCGTTATGCGCCTTGCCGGACGGGATCATCGGGAAGCAGTTGGCCAGAGTCGCCACGCGGCAGTCGAACAGCACCGGCTTCTTCACCGAGATCATCTCCCGGATCGCGTCGTCGAGCTCGTCCGGCTTGTCGCAGCGGATGCCGTGGCCGCCATAGGCTTCCGCCAGCTTGACGAAATCCGGCATCGCCTCGGTGTAGGAATGCGACAGGCGGTTGCCGTGCAGCAGCTGCTGCCACTGCCGCACCATGCCCATATACTGGTTGTTCAGGATGAAGATCTTGATCGGCGCCTCATACTGCACCGCCGAGCTCATCTCCTGCATCGTCATCTGCACCGAGGCATCGCCGGCGATGTCGATGACCAGCGCATCGGGATGCGCGATCTGCACGCCGAGCGCGGCCGGCAGGCCGTAGCCCATCGTGCCCAGCCCACCGGAGGTCATCCAGCGGTTCGGCTTGTCGAAGTGATAGTGCTGCGCCGCCCACATCTGGTGCTGGCCCACCTCGGTGGTGATGTAGGTGTCCATATCCTTGGTCAGCGCGTAGAGCCGCTGGATCGCATATTGCGGCATGATGACGTCGTTGTTCATCTTGTAGGCGAGCGAATCCCTGGCGCGCCATTTCGCGATCTGCTCCCACCATGGATAGAGCGCCTTCTTGTCGGTCTTGGCGGTCGCCCGCCACAGCCGCACCAGGTCCTCCAGCACGCGGCCGACATCGCCAATGATCGGCACATCGGTGTGGACGTTCTTGTTGATCGAGGACGGATCGATATCGATATGGATCTTCTTCGAGTTCGGCGAAAAGGCTGTGAGCCGGCCGGTGATGCGGTCGTCGAAGCGCGCGCCGATGCAGATCATCACGTCGCAATCATGCATCGCCATGTTGGCTTCATAGGTGCCGTGCATGCCCAGCATGCCGACCCAGTTCTTGCCCGATGCCGGATAGGCGCCGAGACCCATCAGCGTCGAGGTGATCGGGAAGCCGGTGAGATCGACGAGCTCGCGCAGCAGATGGCTTGCTTCCGGGCCGGAATTGATGACGCCGCCGCCCGAATAGATGATCGGCTTCTTGGCGCCGGCCATCAGCTCGACCGCGGCCTTGATCTTTTCCAGGTCGCCCTGGACCTTCGGCTGGTAGCTGGTGCGCGGCGCCGTCTGCGGCGGCACGTAAATGCCCTTGGCGAACTGCACGTCCTTCGGAATGTCGACCACGACCGGGCCGGGGCGACCGGTGGTCGCGACATGAAAGGCTTCATGGATGGTGGCGGCGAGCTCGTTGACGTCCTTCACCAGCCAGTTGTGCTTGGTGCAGGGCCGCGTGATGCCGACCGTGTCGCATTCCTGGAAGGCGTCGGAGCCGATCAGCGAGGTCGGCACCTGGCCGGTGAGGCAGACCAGCGGAATGGAATCCATCAGCGCGTCCTGCAGCGGTGTCACCGCATTGGTGGCGCCGGGACCGGACGTGACCAGCAGCACGCCTGCCTTGCCGGTCGAGCGCGCATAGCCTTCGGCGGCGTGGCCGGCGCCCTGCTCGTGCCGGACCAGAATGTGCTCGACCTCGTCCTGTTGAAAAATTTCATCGTAGATCGGGAGAACGGCGCCGCCCGGGTACCCGAAGACATGCTTGACGCCATTGTCCTTCAGCGCCTGCACCACCATTTCGGCGCCCGTCATTTCGCGCCGCTCGTTCTGTCCATTGCTCATCGGTCTGGTCCCGTACTGTCCGCCGTCTGGCGTTTGCTGGTCGTTTAGTTGGATTTCAGGCAATAAAAAAGGCCCCCGAGGGAGCCTGTGTGATGCGCATGGGAGGTTTTCGCCCGGCGGTTACACCGCCTTGCCCACGCGCCTGCCTACGAGAATGAGTGCCGTTTTCATGGTCGCGGACAATAAGGTTGGTTTCGCGCCCCTGTCAACGGTCAATCTGAATGGCATGAACGCGAATGAAGCTGGCGGCTTTTGTAGAGCGTTCGCTCCGGCCATTGACCGGCAATAGCCGACCGGGTTTCCGATAAGGCCTTGAAAATACGTCAAACTATTGGAGGGCGTGACGCGGCGAAGCTTTTGACGGGATACTTCGTCCATGCCGGACCGCCCCGCCCGGTCACATCCGCTCGACCAAGAAGCGTTGCTAATCCCGGAGGAAATTCATGCTCGACAAAGCTCCCAACAAAAAGCTGTCCGACCTGCTCGATACATTCGGCGGCGCCCTTGCCGCCGGCGACATAGACAAGGCCGTCGGTTGTTTCCAGGAAGACTGCTACTGGCGCGACCTCGTCACCTTCACCTGGAACATCAAGACCATGGAGGGCCGCGACCAGGTCCGCGACATGCTGAAGAGCCAATTGTCGAAGACGAAGCCCTCGCATTTCGCCATCGCCAAGGGCGAGGACGCCACCGAGACGGACGGGCTTATCGACGGCTGGATCAGCTTCGAGACGGAGGTGGCGCGCGGCTTCGGCCATATCAGGCTGAAGGACGGCAAGATCTGGACATTGTTGACCACCATGGCCGAATTGAAAGGCCATGAAGAGCCGGCGGGTTTCGCGCGGCCGATGGGCGCCAAGCACGGCTCCGGCAAGAACCGTCCAACCTGGAAGGAAGAGCGCGAGAAGGAAGCGGCGGAACTCGGCTTCAAGACGCAGCCCTACACCGTGATCATCGGCGGCGGCCAGGGCGGCATCGCGCTCGGCGCGCGGCTCAGGCAACTCGGCGTGCCGACCATCATCGTCGAGAAGAACGAGCGCGCCGGCGACAGCTGGCGCAAGCGCTACAAGTCGCTCTGCCTGCATGACCCGGTCTGGTACGATCACCTGCCCTATATCGACTTCCCCAGGAACTGGCCGGTCTTCTCGCCCAAGGACAAGATCGGCGACTGGCTGGAGATGTACACCAAGGTCATGGAGCTGAACTACTGGTCGTCGACCGAGGCCAGGAGCGCGTCCTATGACGACAAGAAGAAGGAATGGACCGTCGTGGTGCGTCGCGACGGCAAGGACATCACGCTGAAGCCAAAGCAGCTGGTGCTGGCCACCGGCATGTCCGCCAAGGCCAACCTGCCCAAATTCAAAGGCATGGAAAACTTCAAGGGCGACCAGCACCACTCCTCGCAGCATCCCGGCCCCGACGCCTATGTCGGCAAGAAGGCAGTGGTGATCGGTTCGAACAACTCCGCTCACGACATATCGGCAGCGCTTTGGGAAGCCGGCGCCGACGTCACCATGGTCCAGCGCTCAAGCACCCATATCTCCAGATCGGACACGTTGATGGAGATCGGCCTGGGCTCGCTCTACTCCGAGCAGGCGGTGCAGAACGGCATCACCACCGCCAAGGCCGACCTGATCTTCGCCTCGCTGCCCTACAAGATCCTGCACGAGTTCCAGATCCCGGCCTATGCCGAGATGAAGAAGCGCGACGCGGCCTTCTATAAAGGATTGGAGAAGGCTGGCTTCATGCTCGACTGGGGCGATGACGAGTCCGGCCTGTTCATGAAATATCTGAGGCGCGGCTCCGGCTACTACATCGATGTCGGCGCCTCGCAGCTGATCATCGACGGTTCGATCAAGCTGAAGAGCGGCGTCGACGTTACGGAGATCAAGGCGCATTCGGTGCTGCTCAGCGACGGCACCGAATTGCCGGCCGATCTCATCGTCTACGCGACCGGCTACGGGTCGATGAACGGCTGGGCGGCGGATCTCATCTCAAAAGAGGTGGCCGACAAGGTCGGCAAATGCTGGGGCCTGGGTTCGAGTACCACCAAGGATCCCGGCCCCTGGGAAGGCGAACTGCGCAATATGTGGAAGCCGACGCAGCAGGAAGCGCTCTGGTTCCACGGCGGCAACCTGCACCAGTCGCGCCATTATTCGCAGTTCCTGTCGCTGCAGCTGAAGGCCAGGCAGGAAGGCATCGCGACGCCGGTCTATGGACTGCAAGAAGTTCATCACAAGGGATAGACGACTTCCGAACCCTTTCCAGCAAAGGCGTCGCGCTTGCCTCGCCTTTGCTGAACGGTCGACAATGCTCTGCCTTCATCTGATGCGCCAGCGCTTTCGGCCGGCAGGAATTCTCTGCATCCATCCGGCTGATATGTCACCAATGCGTGTTCGCCGTCGAAGCAGAAACACATAGCTCTCCCTCCAGGCTGCGCCGCCCTCTACGCAGCCTTTTCCGCCGCGAACTTTTTCACCACGCGCTCCAGCAACGGCATGTAGTCCCGAAAGGCGCGCGTCTTCATGTCGGCGACCTTGCCGCCCTCGTCCCAGATGCGCACGCGCACCGCTTCGTCGTGGAATGGATTGCTGCGGAACTCGGCCACTTCCTCGGCACTCATCGGCCCGCCCTGCAGCGACAGCGTGTGCACCGAGGCCGGCGACAGCTTGCCGAAATAGGTCGGATCGGTAGCGCACAGATAGCGTTTGGCCGAGACGTGGAGCCGCACGCATTCGACGATGACCGGCGGAAAGAAAGGCGCAAGCACCTCGCCGCCCGCCTCGTCATGGTGCTTGTCCTCGACGTCGTCGGGCGAATAGGTGCCGAACTCGCTGGTGTAGTGGCCGATGTCGTGCAGCAGTGCTGCCGCCACCAGTTCTTCCGGCGCGCCGTCCTGCTCGGCCAGCCACGCGCCCTGCAGCATATGCTCCGACATGGTCACCGGTTCGCCAAGATAGGATTCGGCGCCGCGGCGCTCGAAGATGTCGGCGATGAACTCGACGATGTTGCCGGCGTTCAATTCGCTCGGGTTCATTCGGCAGCCTCCTTGAAACCGTGCTCGATCGCGGCCAGCGTCGACAGCAGGCCATCCTTGTCGGCGTAGCAGCCTTGCAGCCAACGCTTGCCGCTGCCCGAAAACGCCTTGCGCGCATGCATGACGCGCGTGTTGTCGACGATGAAGGATTGCCCCGCCTCGAGCTTGAAGGTCACCTCGAAAGCCGGATCCTCGATCAGTTCGGCGAACCGGCGATAGGCCGCGTAGTAAGTGTCCATCTCGGCGAACGGCACGTCGACGACCGGCGCCAGCGAGCGGTTGTTGAAGCGGATGCAGATCAGCTCGCCATCGGGCCCGAGTTCGATCATCGGCCGCTTGGACTGCAGCCGCACGCCCGACGAGCCGGCATATTCGAAGCGCGCCGGATAGGAACAGAGCAGCCGGAAGCCCTCGGGGTTTTCGGCCTGCAGCGCTGCCGCCACAGCAAACCCGTCGACGACGCTGGATTCGCCGCCCTCGACCGTGTTCTCGATGCAGGCGAGAATCTGCAGCGTCGGCACCGGGTCGCGGTAGGGATTGTCGGTATGCGCCTGCAGCCCGAGATTGGTGTAGGCGAGATTGTTCGGATTGACCTCGGCGCGCACCTCGAACCAGCGCCCGTAATTGGTCTCCCTGATATAGCCGAAGAGATCGGCGACCTTGCACAGCGCGCCGGATTCGGCGGGCAGGCCGTCCATGACGGCAAAGCCGTAACTGCGCACCGCGGCCAACCATTGCCGCAGCACATTGCCGTCGCGGCTGGCCTCGGTATAGGCCGCGCGCGGCACGGAATTCTGCATCATGGCTTTCGTCCAGCGCCGTATGTCGCCGCCCGTCCAGCCAGGTTGGCGAGCCTCCTGGCAGTCGTAGACATGGCTGCACAGCCAGCCTGCGGGAAAGCCGACGGTCTTGCCTTCCGGAACGAAGGTGACTTCGAGCACCTCGCCCTTGATCGCGGCCGCGCCGATCCGCGTCTCGGAGGGAATATCGAGGATGGTGATCAGCCGCTGGCCGTTGCCGGCACTGCGCGTCTTGTCGTCGAGCGCATTGTCGCGCAGCCACATGGCATGGAAGCGGCTACTCGCTCCATCCTGCCAGCCAAGCTCGATCGTTCGCCCACCGTCGCCCAGCGTTACCCTTGTCAGCATGTTCCGGAAACTCCCATCTTCTACTCGCCGTTGCGAGCACGGATTGCAAACTGACGTCGTTGAAGGCATAATTCAAATTATCGTTTTTCGGGTAATGGCACTGAATTTCTGATGGCTGGAAAGGCGTTCGATACGATGCCTCCTCTCGACTGGCTGCGCAGTTTCGAGGCAGCCGCGCGCCTGTCGAATTTCACCGCCGCGGCGACCGAGCTCGGGCTCACCCAGGCCGCCGTCAGCCAGCACATCCGCTTTTTGGAAGAGCGACTCAAGACGCGACTGTTCGCGCGGCTAGCGCGCGGCGTGGCCCTGTCACCGGAGGGCGCGGCCTACCTGCCCCACATCCAGTCGGCATTCGCGACCATCGGCAACAGCACGAACGAGCTGTTCGAGCCTCGCGCCGTACAGACCGTCAGCATCCGCGTTCCCATCTCCTTCGCGCTGCTGGTGTTGGTCCCGGCCCTTCCCGACCTGGCCAAGGCGCTGCCGCGGGTCAGGCTCGACCTGGTGACCATCCACCGGCCGACCGACTACGACCAGCCGGGCTCGGCGCTCGACATACGCTTCGGCAACGGATCCTTTCCCGGGCGCGAAGCCGACCGGCTGACCGTCGAGCGGCTTGTCCCGGTCGCGGCGCCGACGCTCGCCCGCGATGGTGACTGGACATCGTTGCCGTTGCTTCTGGTCGCCGGCGCGCGCGAGATGTGGGCTGAATGGTTTGCGGCCGCGGCGCTTGCCGGCCATTCCCGGCGCTCGCATCGCTTCGACAGTTTCGTCGCCGCCATGGAAGCGGCGAAGGCCGGCGCCGGAGCACTGCTGGGCTCCCGGCCGCTGGTCGACGCCGCGCTCAGGGACAATACGCTCGTCAGGCTTTCGGATTTCGAGCTGTCGAGCCCATCGGGCCATTTCCTGACAAGACCGTCATCATCGCGGCTGTCCGGCGCCGAGCAGGATTTTCGCCGCTGGCTCCTGTCGCGAATTGCCGAAAATTCAAGATAGCGCGCGGGCCGCTGTTCCTATCCGCTTCCAGTAGATGAGAGTGCCGGTCAGCCCGCCATGCGGTTTCAGGGCGAAGTCCGGGATCTCACCAGTTGGCATCGGGCACAAGGTCATTCGAAATGGCTGATCCGCTTGCGCCGTCGCGCCCGCTTGATTTCGGCGATGCGCTCGGCGTCGTCCTCGCTGAGATGGCGGCCGCGCTCCAGGATCTCGAGCGTATATTCCTCATAGGTCAGCCCGAGCCGCTCGGCCCTTTCCAGCCGCATCAGCATGACGGCATGGCTTGGCGCCTTCCAGGCCTCGTCATGGGCGGCGCGCCAGGCGAGGAAAATATAGGCGTCGCCCTTTCCCCAGGGCGGGCCGTCATAGTCGTCGAGCGGCGGCCCGCCATTGTGCGAGCGTTTTGGTCGGCGAGGCACCGCGATCAATCCCTGACCAGCGCCACGAGATATTCCGCCGCCTCCGGCCCGGGAGCATGAAAGACGCAGTCCGACGGCGCGCCCAGCGCCAGGCAGTCGCCGGGCTCCAGCCTGTGCACCACATCGCCCTCGGTGAAATCGAGCCTTCCCGCGATCAGCCATATCTGCTGCTTGATGAAGGCGTAGGACGCGGCCGGAAGGCTCACCCTGGCGCCTGCCGGCAGGCTGACCCTGATCAGCTCGAGCGGCATCTGCGATGCCGGCGACAGATGCCGGCGGATGTAGCCGGTTGCCGGATCCTGCCAGACCGGCTGCTCGCCCTTGCGCGAAACGCCGCCGCCTTGCATCTCGGCCCGGGCGATCAGCGTCGACAGCGTCATGCCGAAGGCCGCCGCGATGCGCACCAGCAGCGCCGCTGTCGGACTGGTCGTGCCGCGCTCGATGGCGCTCAGCATCGCCTTCGACACGTCCGAGCGCCCGGCGAGCTCGGCCAGCGACCAGCCCCTCACCGTCCTTTCGGAGCGGACCCGTCTGCCGATCGTAGCGCTAATGTCATTCGATATATCATCCATTCGTCCAATATATCGAAATTGCACTAGCTGGGAAGAGGCTGTTCGATCGAATTGTCGCGGCTGGCTTAACACCGCCTACACCATTCGACATCACCTGACTTTAACCCCGATTGGATAGGGTCCTGCTGCAGGGGAATGGGACCAGGGCATATGTTTGTTGAACGCGAAGCTTCCGTTGGAGAACCGACCTCGCAGGAACGCCGCAACATCCAACAGAACGACAAGCGCATTCTGGGCAATGTCGTGCAATGCGACGGCGCGCGCGCCACCATCAGCGCCCATGCCGAGGACATCGAAGGCGCGGTCACCGGCCTTTGGACAGTCGGCAAGATGATCTCCATCAATCTCGGGTCGACACGAACCGTCGGCCTCGTCTACGCCATTGGCAAGTCGGATCGCGCCTGGAATCACGACGGGCAGAATCCGATCGAGGTCAGCGTCGAACTGGTCGGCGAAGTGCGCGACAGCGCCGAGCCCGGCGCCAAACCTTTCTTCGACCGCGGCATTACCACCTATCCGCATATCGGCGCCGTAGCCCATCGCATCCGCACCCGCGACCTGCAGGCTGTCTACGATCTGGCCGGGCGCCATTCGGTAACCATCGGCACGCTGTCCCAGGATGAATCGATCGACGCCAACATCGCCATCGACGACACGCTGGCGCGCCATTTCGCCATCGTCGGCACCACCGGCGTCGGCAAATCGACCGCGGTCTCGCTGCTCTTGCGCAAGACGATCGAGGCGCGTCCGGACCTGCGCGTGCTCATCCTCGACCCGCACAACGAGTTTGCCGCCTCGCTGCCGGAATATTGCGTCAAGGTCGATTCCAAGACGCTCGACCTGCCGTTCTGGATGTTCAGGCTGGAAGAATTCGCCGAAGTGCTGTTTCGCGGGCGCGAGACGGTGCCGGAAGAGGTCGACGCGCTGCGCGACCTGATACCGGCCGCCAAGAACCTCTACCGCAACCCGAATTCCGGGACTTACATCAGGCGCGGCAGCGACGCGCTGACCGCCGACACGCCGGTGCCTTATCGCATCGCCGATCTCATCAAGCAGATCGACGAGCGCATGGGCATGCTGGAAAGCAAGAACGACCGCCCGACATTGAAGTCGCTGAAGACGCGCATCGAATCGGCGGCCGCGGACCCGCGCTATCGCTTCATGTTCAATTCGCGGCTGATCGAGGACACCATCCACGAAACGATCGGCAATATTTTCCGCGTCCCCAGCCACGGCCGACCGGTGACCTGCTTCGAGATGGCGGGCATGCCTTCGGAAGTCGTCAACTCGGTGTGCTCGGTGCTGGCGCGCCTGGCCTTCGACCTGGCGCTGTGGAGCGAGGGCCGGCTGAAGCTGCTTTTGCTATGCGAGGAAGCGCATCGCTACATGCCGGCCGATCCGCGCCTCGGCTTCGCGCCGACGAGGCACGCGCTGTCGCGCATCGCCAAGGAAGGCCGCAAATATGGCTGCTACCTCGGCGTCGTCACCCAGCGCCCGGGCGAGCTAGATCCAACCATCCTGTCGCAATGCTCGACCTTCTTCGCAATGCGCCTCGCCAACGAGCAGGACCAGGCGATCATCCGCTCGGCGATCGCCGACTCTTCGGCCTCGACGCTGGCGTTCCTGTCGTCGATGGGTCAGCGCGAAGCCATCGCCTTCGGCGAAGGCGTGGCAACGACCATGCGCTTGAAGTTCGAAAAGCTGGCGCAGGAATTCATCCCCGGCACGGCAAAAGGCGAACAGGCCGAACAGGACGAGCTAGGCAACGACGTCGACCTCGCCATGGTCGTCGAGCGGCTGCGCAACGTGCCGAAGCCGACCCAGTCCATGGCCTTCGCCGAGGCGGTGGACTCGACCCGGCAAGCCGGCGATCCGGACTATAAGAAGCCAGCCTCCGCCTCGCGAGGACAGCCCGACGACGATTTCGACACGCGCTACGGTCTGAAGCCTTCGACCTTCGGCATGCGCCAGTTGAACGACTGATCGACCAACCTCACAGCCAAATTCCGAACAGGAATTCATCAGGCCGGATCGAATGACGTGGCTTTCGAGAAGCCGGAGCGGAGCGGACAGTCAGTCCGTGAGCACCGGAAGTCGAGAAAGGCGCGTCAGTCGACCGGCCTCATGAATTCATGTCGGAATTTTAGGCGCAGACGCGGTTGCGGCCCTGCTTCTTCGCCTCATAGAGCTGGCGATCGGCGCGGCGGTAGAAATCCTCCGCGCTCTCCTTATGGTCCCAGACGGCAAGACCGACGCTGGTGGTGACCTTGAGCCGCACGTTGCCGGACAGGATAGACATGCCGGCGATCGCCTTGCGGATGCGTTCGGCGAACCTGGCAAGCAGCTCGACATCCATGTTGGGGGTGACGACGGCAAACTCCTCGCCGCCCAGCCGCGCCACCACGTCGTGATAGCGCGTCATGCCCCTCAGGCAGGTGGCGACGGCCCTCAGCACCTCGTCGCCGACATCATGGCCATGCGTGTCGTTGACCTGCTTGAAATGATCGAGATCGAGGATCATCAGCCCGACCGGCCTGTCGATGCGGCGGAACTCGTGCAGATATTCGCGCAGCGCGTCGTCGAAATAGCGGCGGTTCTGCATGCCGGTCAGGCCGTCGGTGAGTGCCGCCTGCTCGAGCGTTTGCGAGCGCGCGCTGAGCGACACCGTCATAGCCCTGAGCTTGCCCTCTTCCCGCACCTGACCGCGGATCAACGGATAGATGAAGAAGATGCCGAAGGACAGCGAGGCGGCGAGCAGCGCTCCGGTCACGAACAGCAATTTGTTGAGATAGATGATCCTTGCCAGGCGCGACGCGGCATCGGTGTCGGAGGCGATGTCCTGCAGTTGGCCATAGGCATGGAAGGTCACCAGGCCGGCGGCCAGGATCACGAAAATAAACACGAAAAATGCGGATTCCGCCTTATGGAAACGCATCTACTCCCCGCGGCACTGTAACCCCTGAGGTTATGGCACGGCTGACCTTACGGACGGTTAACCCGAACAACCTTGGCGAGAATTAGAACCAGGCATTTTAAGGCCTTGATTGAAAATGGTATTAGTCAGTCGTGGACTGCCGGTTCATCGCCCGGCCGCAGCCTGCGCCACTCCGCGCCCAGCTGGTGCCGGAACCAGGTCGACTGGCGCTTGGCATACTGCCGGGTCGCGATCTTGGCGCGTTCGATCGCCTCGGGAAAACCGGACTGTCCAGCCATCGCCGCCCGCAGTTCGCGCACACCGATCGCTTTCATCGCCGGTAGGTCCGGGTCGAGGTCGAGCGCCATAAGCTGCCGCACTTCGTCGAGCGCGCCCTTGTCGAGCATCCGGTCGAACCGCGCCTCTATGCGCCGCACCAGTTGCTCCCGGTCGGGCTCGATGACCAGAAAGCGCGCGCTATCGCGGTCGATCAGCGGGCGGCCGCGCGCCGCCTGCCATTCCAGGATCGACCGTCCCGAGGCGTCGAGCACCTCGAGCGCGCGCACGATGCGTTGACCGTCGGTCGGCCTGAGCTGCATGGCGACAGCCGAATCCTCATGCATCAGCAGGCGATGCAGCCTTTCAGCCCCTTGTTCCTTCAGCTCGTAGCGCCAGCGCTCACGCACGGACGCTGGAATGTCCGGCATATCCGATATGCCTTCGGCCAGCGCGCGGAAGTAGAGCCCGGTACCGCCGACGAAAACGACCGGGCGACCCGGCAGGACGCCGTCTTCGATCAGCTTCGTCACATCGCGCAGCCAGGCGCCGGTGGAATAGGCTGTCGAGGGATGCACATGGCCGTAGAGGAAGTGCGGTACGCGCGCCATTTCGGCGGCGCTCGGCCGCGCCGTCAAGACATCGAGCACCGAGTAGCCCTGCATGGAATCGGTGTTGACGATGACCCCGCCACCGCGTTCCGCGAGATCGAGCGCCAGCGCCGACTTGCCGCTGGCGGTCGGCCCGGCTATCAGGATCGCGTTCTTGATGCGGCCCTCGCCCGCTTGCCTGCCGGAAGTCTCGATGCCGCTGATTGCCACGCTAGTGTCCCGTCCAGAAGCCCGCGCCGTGCCGGCCTCGCTTGCGAATATGGCCTTGCGGGCCGCCGGTGCAAGCGCCGTTCGTTGGCTGGCGGAAGACGTTGCCTGCGATCTCGTATTGCCGCAGGCGCCGGATATCGGCGAAATGACCGCCAATCTGCGCGCGGCACTGGCTTCCGAGCCCGTGGACGTCATCGTTCAACCCGCTGAAGGCAGGCGGAAGAAGATCCTGCTTGCCGATATGGATTCGACGATGATCGATCAGGAGTGCATCGACGAGCTCGCCGACGAAATCGGCGTCAAGGAGCATGTGGCGGCGATTACCGCGCGCTCGATGAATGGCGAGATCGCTTTCGAGCCGGCCCTGCGCGAGCGCGTCGCCCTGCTCAAAGGCCTCGACACCGCGGTGGTCGACCGCATCATCGCCAACCGGCTGACGCTCGCCGCCGGCGGCCGGGCCTTGGTGCGGACGATGCGAGCCCATGGCGCCTGGACGGCGCTGGTCTCGGGCGGTTTCGACGTCTTCACCAGCCGCATCGCCGCCAAGCTGGGCTTTCAGGAAAACCGGGCCAACCGACTGATCGAGGACGGCGGCAAATTCGCCGGCATGGTGGCCGAGCCGATCCTGGGCCGCGCCGCCAAGGCCGAAGCGTTGCTCGACATCGCCGCAAAGCTCGGGCTGACGACCGAGGACGCTGTCGCGGTCGGCGACGGCGCCAACGATCTCGACATGATCCGTCTTGCCGGTACCGGCGTCGCCCTGCACGCCAAGCCGGCGGTGGCGGAGCAGGCCCGCATCCGCATCGATCACGCCGACCTGACCGCGCTGCTCTACCTGCAGGGCTACCGCCGGGATGAGTTCACTGAATGAAGCCGATCCGCACCGAGCGCCTGATCCTGCGCAACTGGGAAGAGCGCGACCGTGGGCTGTTCCACCGTATCAACTCCGACGAGCGCGTGATGGAGTTCTTCCCGTTCCGCCGCGATCGCGCCGCGGCTGACGCCAAGATGGATGAGTTCCGATCCTGGATCACCGAGGACGGCTATGGTTTTGCCGCCGCCGAGATCGCGGCCACCGGCGAGTGCATCGGCTTCGTCGGCCTCCTCGAAACCGATCATGTGCCCTCCCTGCCGGCCGGCACGATAGAGATCGGCTGGCGGCTGGCACCGGAATACTGGGGCAAGGGCTATGTCACCGAGGCGGCGGAGGCCTGGCTCGCCTACGGCTTCGAGACGCTGGGCGTCAACGAGATCGTCTCCTTCGCCGTGGCCGACAATCATCGCTCGACCGCCGTCATGAAACGCCTCGGCATGAGCGCCGACCCGGCCAGCGACTTCGACCATCCCGACATTCCGGACGGCCATCCGCATCTCAAGCGCCATGTCCTTTACCGGCTGTCGCGTGCGGATTGGCAGGCACGAAAAAGGGCGGCTCGCTAGCCGCCCTCTTCGTTGAAGTCCAGTTATTTGGGCGCGTTTCCGGAATCAATCCATCCGGATCGTCACGAAGCGCAATTCGCCGGTCTTCGAGGCCAACATCAGAAGGGCATTCTTGCGGCCCTGCTCCTTCAGCGCGCCGATCCGGTCCATCACATCCTTCGGCGTGCCGACCGATTCCTGCGCGATCTCGGTGATCACCTCGCCGGGCTGGATGCCGCGCTCGGCCGCGGCCGAATCCTTGGCGACATCGGTGATGACCACTCCCGACACGTCGGCGGCGATGCCGAATTTCTGCCTGGTCTGGTCGTTGAGCTCGCCGACCGTCATGCCTAGCACGGAAGCCGTCGACACCGGCGGGGTCGCCTTGTCGCCATTGCCCTGGTCGGTGTTGCCGTTCTCGCTGCTGGCCAGCTTCTCGCCGTCCTCGAGCCGGCCGAGCGTCACCTTGACGGTCTGCTCGACGCCCTTGCGCACGATGATGACGTCGACCGCCTTGCCGACCGGGCTTTCCGCCACGACGCGGGGCAGGTCACGCATTTCGTGGATGTCCTTGCCGTCGAATTTGATGATGACGTCGCCGGCCTGCACTGACCCATTGTCGACCGGGCCGCCCTTGATGACGCCGGCCACCAGCGCGCCCTTGGCGGTTGCCATGCCGAGGCTTTCGGCGATGTCGTCCGTCACCGGCTGAATGCGCACGCCAAGCCAGCCGCGCCGCGTCTCGCCAAACTGGCGAAGCTGGTCGACGACGCCCGCGGCAAGCTGCGAGGGGATGGAGAAGCCGATACCTATCGAGCCGCCCGATGGCGAGATGATCGCCGTGTTGATGCCGATGACCTCGCCCTGGGCATTGAACAGCGGACCGCCGGAATTGCCGCGGTTGATGGCGGCGTCGGTCTGGATGAAGTCATCATACGGGCCGGAATTGATGTCGCGGTTGCGCGCCGAAACGATGCCGACCGTCACCGTGCCGCCGAGGCCGAAAGGGTTGCCGATCGCCATCACCCAGTCGCCGACGCGCATCTTGGTGGAATCGCCGAACTTCACCGCCGTCAGCTTGTGGCCTTTGGGCTCGACCTTCAACACGGCGACATCGGTCTTGGTGTCGGTGCCGATCAGCTTCGCCTTCAGCGTGATGCCGTCGGAGAAATTGACCTCGATATCGTCGGCATCGGCGATGACGTGGTTGTTGGTCACCACGATGCCCTGCTCGGCATCGATGACGAAGCCGGAGCCGAGCGACTGCACTTTCTGCGCGGTTCCGCCCTTGTCGCCGCCACGGTTCTTGAAGAAATCGTCGAAGAAATCCTGGAATGGCGAGCCCTCCGGCAGTTGCGGCATCGGCACCGCGCCGGGCCCTTCCGTGCCCTTCACCGTCTGCGAGGTCGAGATGTTGACCACCGCGCCAAGCAGGTGCTCGGCAAGATCGGCGACCGAGGGCGGCCCGTCGGAGGCGATCGTCGGCGTGACGAAGGACGGAACGGCAACAATGCCGACCACGAACGCCGTGGCGCCGGCAAGGAAAGTGCGCCGCGCCGCGCGCAACAGGGTGTCGGATATCATCATGGCCTCCCGGTCTTTTTGAGAAAGGAAAGGCGCGCTTCCGCAAAAACGCCAGTCCGGTTCATGTTGGCAAAAAATACGGCACGTTTGCGGCTGCGGCCATCGGCGAAGGATAAATCGTCAATTGCCGTGGCACTAGGGCATGATGCCGAAAAGTGTGAAGCGGTTTTCAGACGACATCATGCCCTGTTCTTCAATTAGAATTTCATGAGCCGCGGACCAGCCAGACAATCGCGACGCCGACGGCGATCGCCACCAGCCCACCGATCCGCAGCGCATTTTCATGCATCGACAGCACTTCCGTCGCCAGCTTCCGGGCGAGACCCGGAAACCCGCCATAGACCAGGCCCTCTATCACGAGGACCAGGCCGATCGCAGCGATGAAATCCTGCACCGCCGCTATTGGGCGGTGCTGGGTTGCGCGGCCGGCGCCGCCGGTTGCGCCGCTCCGGATTGCGGTGCCGCCGGCTGTCCGGGCTGAGGCTTGCTCTCCGGATCGCGGAAGTAGCGGAAGAACTCGGACTCGGGCGAGAGCACCATCGTCGTTCCGGTGTTGTCCAGCGCCGTTCCGTAGGCATTCATCGAGCGGTAGAAATCGAAGAAAGACGGATCGCGCTTATAGGCGTCCGCGAAAGTGGCGCTGCGCTGGGCATCGCCCTCACCGCGCAGGATTTCCGATTCCTTCTGCGCCTCGGCGACGATCTCGACGACCTCACGGTCGGCCCGCGCCCTGATGCGCTGCGCCGCCTCGTTGCCGCGGGCCCTCAGCCGTTCGGCTTCCGCCAGGCGCTCCGCCTTCATGCGGTCATACGTCTGCTGCGAGACCTCCGCCGTCAAGTCGGTCCGGCGAATGCGCACATCCTCGATGTCCAGGCCGAGCGAGGTCGCATCGGGGCGAAGCTGATCACGCACCTCGCGCATCATGACGCCGCGCTCCTCGGAGAGCGCGGCCTCGAAGTCGCGCAGGCCGTAGACACGGCGCAGCGCCGCATCGAGACGCGTCCTCAGCCGGGCTTCGGCCAGTTCCACCTGTCCGGACACCGCCGCGCGGAAGGTGCGCGGATCCGAGATGCGATAGGCGATGAAGGCATCGACTTCGTAGAACTTGCCGCCCGACACCTGGACGCGGATGTTGTCGAGGTCGAAGCGCATCACGCGCTTCTCGACCATTTGCACGCTGTCGGCGTCGAAGAAGGCGAACGGCGCCTTGAAGTAGACCCCGGGCTCGTTCTTGACGTCGATGATCTCGCCGAACCTGAGCACGATCGCCTGCTGGCCGGCATTGACCACGAAGATCGAGGAGTAGAGCAGGAACAACAGGACAGCCGCGATGACGGCGATGATGGGAAGACGGTTGGCCATCACTGGTTACCTCCCGTCGTGGCGCCTAGCGCCGGCGCCGGCGGCGCCTTCGGCTGCAATGCCGGCAGCGGCAGGTAAGGCAGCACGCCCTGACCGTTGCCCTGCTCGACGACGACCTTGTTCGAGTCCTTCAGGATCCTCTCCATGGTTTCGAGATAGAGGCGCTTGCGTGTGACGTCGGGCGCCTTGGCGTATTCGTTGTAGACGGAGATGAAGCGCTGCGCCTCGCCTTCCGCCTCTTGCACGACGCGGTTCTTGTAGGCGGCTGCGTCCTCGCGGACCTGCGCCGCCTGGCCGCGTGCCTGGCCGAGCTTCTGGTTGGAGTACTGGTTGGCCTGCTCGACGAACTTGTCCTCGTCCTGCTCGGCGCGCTGCACCTCGTCGAACGCATCGGCCACCTCACGCGGCGGCGCTGCGTCCTCGATCGAGACCGCATTGACTTGAAGGCCGGTCTTGTAGCCGTCGAGTGTGCCCTGGATGATCTCGCGCACCGCCGTTGCGATGCCCTGACGATCGTCGCGGAAGATGTCCTGCGCCGGACGCCGGCCGACGACTTCGCGCATCGCGCTTTCAGCGACCTGGGTCAGCATGCCGTCGGGATCGGAAACGTCGAACAGATAGGCCTTGGGATCGGAGACCTGGTAAGCGACCGAGAACTGCACGTTGACGATGTTCTGGTCGCCGGACAGCATCAGACCGGAGCCGCTGGTCGTGCCGCCGCCGATGCTGACGAGCTGCTCGGAGATCTTGGCCGTTTCGACCGTTTCGATCGGCCACCAGTGGAAATGCAGGCCCGGCTGCGAAAGCTCGGTCTTCGGCTGGCCGAAGCGCAGTTCGACGGCAACCTCGTCGGGCTGCACGGTGTAGATCGCCTTGAAGGCCCAGAGCACGATAAGGGCGAGCGCGATCAGCCCGAGCACGGCGGGACTGGCGCCGCCGCCGCCAGGCAACGCGCGCCGCAGCCTGTCCTGGCCGCGACGAATGATGTCTTCAAGATCGGGAGGCGAACCTTGCGGGCCGCTCGGCCCTTTCGGTCCCTGCCCCCAGGGCCCCTGATTGCCGCCGCCGCCCCATGGGCCGCCGCCGCCGCTTTTGTCGTTCCAGGGCATGAATGTCCTTTCGCTTCGGTTCCCTCGGGCCTCACGGCGCAGTCCTAATGTCGTTCATCTATAGGGACGCCTTGGCGCGCTTTCAACGCGATGTGCCACCGCAACCGTCCGATTTGGCCCGGCAGCGACCGTTTGTCGTCGTTACGAAGCGTCGCGACGGCGTTCGTAGACGGTGTAACGTGTCTCGTGGCTGTCTTTCTCGCCGACCGGAAAATCCTCGACGCGGACGACTTGCCAGACATTTGGATCGATCGGCGGGAAATGCGCGTCGCCGTCGATGCTGGCCAGCACATGCGTGACATGCAGGCGGTCGGCGAGCGGCAGCGCCTGGGCATAGATCTCGCCGCCACCGACCACACAGATCTCTTCCGCGCCCGCCATGCAGCGGCCGCGCACCTTGGCCAGCGCGATCGCGTCACCCAGCGAGTGTGCGACCTCGACACCCTCGGCGCGCCAGGCCTTGTCGCGCGTCACCACGATATTGAGCCGACCCGGCAGCGGCCGGCCGATGCCTTCATAGGTCTTGCGGCCCATGATGATCGGCTTGCCCATCGTGTCGGCCTTAAAGCGCTTGAGATCGGAGGAAAGCCGCCATGGCAGGCCGCCCTCGCGTCCGATCACGCCATTTTCGGCGATTGCCACGTAGATCGCGATGTCCATCAGCCGCCATTCCCGCCGCTGTCGGACGGCACGAGCAGAAGGATGTCGATATCGTGCTCGGGATAAAAGTCCTTGGCCGTCATCTCGAATGTCGTCGGGCCGACCTTGCGGACATTGTCGCCACAGAAGGAAACCAGATTGCCGGCATTGCCCTTGTCGATGGTCAGCTTGAAATTGCCGATGGTTCCGGTCGCCCAATTGCCGCCTGTGGTCAGGATATAGGCGATGCGGTTCTCGTAATATTTCGGATAGCCGTCCGGATTGGCCTTTGCCGCTTTGTGCACGGCGTTCTCGAATGTCTGATCCATGCAATAGCGGGTCTTGTAGCTATCGTATTGCGGGCTTTGGAACTGGCCCTCGGAGAAAAAGCTGACCGAGGAGGTGCCGCCGACGCTCGGCTTGTAGCGATGCGAGACGTGGACGTCCTTGTTGGCCGGGAAGGTCGAGCGCCACCAATAGGTCGAGCGCAGCTGCCAGAACGGCGTGTAGGCCGGCTCGGCGCCCTGGCTGGTATCCGTTTCCGGATCCTCGATGACGATGCCTCGGTTCTCCCAATCGAGCAGAACCGCTTTCGGCACTTTCGCCAGCGCAGCCTTCGCGGCATTGCCGAACGGGTTGAACGGCACGTTCTGCGCCTTCAGGTCGGCGCTGATGTCGATGCCGAGGGCAAAAACCTTCTGTTCGAGCTGCGGCTTGGCGGCGGCGCCGTCGATGGTCACCTCGAAGCCGAGGAAATTGTCGCTCTGGTTCTCCGGGATCGCCGGCATTTCTTCGGGATCGCCCGAAATGTCGGGCATCGGGAAGGCGACGATCGCATCGACATCCTTGTCGGTGTTGTTGTGGAACACATAGTCGACCGTCACCTTCTCCGGCGAGATGAAAAGGTCCTCGCTTTGCATGGCGACGGCGTCGCTGCGCGACAGGATCAGGCCGCCGGTGCCAAGCTCGGCGACGGAATCGTTGGCGAAGGCCGGAGCGGCCAAGACTGCCAGCGCTGCGGTCAATACGGTGCGTAACATGGACCCCCTCCTCGACGGCGGTACCGGGACCAACCGAATGATCCCCTCCATCTACCCGTTTCGAGACGGTGTTTCAAAGCCCTTCCTCGCCGGCCGCCGGGACTTCTGGACACAGCGCCGCCGATCGGGCAGGAGATCGCCATGCGCAAGCTTCTCGTCATCGGCATCGGCGCCGGCAATCCCGACCACATGACGGTCCAGGCCATCAACGGCCTGAACCGCGCCGACGTGCTGTTCATTCCCGACAAGGGAGCGAAGAAGAACGATCTCGCCGATTTGCGCCGTCAGATCTGCGACCGCTTCGTCACCAATCCGAAATCGCGCCGGGTCGAGTTCGACGTGCCGGTTCGGGCCGAGCCGACATCGTCCTACCGTGTGACCGTCGACGACTGGCATGAAGCGATCGCGGAAATCTACGAGAGCCTGATCCGCGACGAGCTTGCCGAAGATGGCTGCGGCGCCTTCCTGATCTGGGGCGATCCGTCGCTCTATGACAGTGCGCTGCGCATCCTCGAACGCGTTCGCCTGAGAGCCAATGTCGGTTTCGAGCTCGAAGTCATCCCCGGCATCACCGCGATCCAGGCGCTCGCCGCCAGCCACGCGACCGCGCTCAACCGCATCGGCGACCCTGTGCTGATCACCACCGGCCGCCGCCTGACCGAGGAAGGCATGCCGCAAAATGCCGGCAGCGCGGTTGTCCTGCTCGACGGCAAATGCGCCTTCAACACGCTGGCCGACCAGGATCTGGTCGTCCACTGGGGCGCCTATCTCGGCACCCCGGACGAGATTCTTGTCTCAGGCCGCCTCGGCGACGTCGGCGCGAAGATTGAGAGAATCCGTGAAGAAGCCCGCCGGAAGAAGGGCTGGATCATGGACACCTATCTGCTGCGGGAGCCAGGCGAGCCTGAGGATCAGCCTAATCGCCTTGTCCAAACCATCCAGTATAAAAACAGCAGTGAACGTCCGGTCAGAATTGTCATGGAGCCATGGGGAGAACAGTATCTCGTCCCTCCACACAAGGAGGTCCAGATTCGGCTGTTTGGCCAGTCTCTTGGGAACGGAACCGTAGAGATCGAACAGACCGAAGATCTCCTTCTGATATGGCCATTCAAGGGAGTATTTCCACGCCTTTACATCGACGATCGCGAGTTGATGCAGGCAAAGCAGATCTGACGATGCTTTAGCTCGGGTTGAGTATCATCACCCTCACCCGGCATCTATCTCCGACTGCAACGCCTGCATGTGCACGGCCGCGGCGGAGGCCGCCGCCCGCTCTATCGCCCGAAACCGGCTGACGACCGCCAAACCCACCGAAGTCAGTTGCGCGCCGCCGCCTTTCTTGCCGCCGGTCTGCGCCGCGACCAGCGGCTTGCCGAACACGCGGTTCATGTCCTCGACCAGGTCCCAGGCGTGTTTGTAGGACATCTCCATGCCGCGCGCCGCGGCCGAGATCGAGCCGAAGGCGGCGATCTGCTCGAGAAGCTCGATCTTGCCCGGGCCAATCCGGCCATCGGGGTCGAGGTTTATCCGCAAGCTCAGCGATGGCATGTCCTATCCTCCGCGGTCATGTCGAGATTAGCCTCTCTGCCGCCGTATCGCTATTCCAAATCAACATAGCGATATTGCTCTTTCGTCAACCATCCGCTTCGACCGGCAGGCCTGCCCCGGTCGTCGCGCTGTCGAAGCTCACCGTCTTGATGACGGCGAAGACCTGGCGGCCAAGCGCCAGACGGAGCGTGTGTTTGGACTGTTCGGTGATACGCGCCAGCACGATCGCGCCGTTGCAGTCGATGGCGATTTCCACCGTCGGCCCGATGCCCGGCCTGACCGCCGTGATCGTCCCCGCCAGAATGTTGAGCGCGCTGAGGCCGGTCGGCTGCTCGGTTGCGATCATGACGTCGCGGGCGCGGATGCGCAGCCGCACCGTGGCTCCGACCGGCCGGGCCAGTCGCGGCACGCGTATCTCGCCGGCCTGGGAACCGAGCACCGTCATGCCGAAGGCTTGGTCGTGGCGCAGAACCTTGGTGTCGAGCACTGCCCCGCCTTCGCCGCGCTCTTCCGCCGGCAACAGGTCGAGCCGCTGCATGATGGCCTCGGTCGGGCCTGAGGCCGCGACCTTGCCTTGCGAAAGCACCACGACGTCGCTCGCCAGCCGCGCCACCTCGGCGACGGAATGGCTGACATAGACGATCGGGATCTTCGTCTCGTCGCGCAACCGCTCGATATAGGGCAGGATCTCGGCCTTGCGCGCCTCGTCCAGCGAGGCGAGCGGCTCGTCCATCAGAAGCAGTTTCGGACTGGCAAGCAGGGCACGGCCGATGGCGACGCGCTGCCTTTCACCGCCCGACAGTTTCGCCGGCCGCCGGTCGAGCAGATGGCCGATGCCGAGCAGATCGACCACCGCATCCATCTTGGCGTAGCGCTCGGAAGCCGGCGTGAACCAGCGGCCGTAGCGCAGATTGCCGGCGACGCTCATATGCGGGAACAGCCGCGCATCCTGGAAAACCATGCCGATCCGCCGCTTGTGCATCGGCACAAAGATCCGCGCCTCGGTGTCGACCAGCACGCGCCCGTCAACAGCGATCCGGCCCTTGTTCGGACGGAGCAGGCCCGCGATCAGGTTGATCAGCGTCGACTTGCCCGAACCGGAAGGCCCGAACAGCGCGGTCAGCCGTCCGGCGCTCTCGAAACGCGCTTCCAAGGCGAAATCGCCCAGACTATGGCGGATGTCGACCGAGAGCGTCATTCGATGTCCATCCGCCGGCCGACGCGCCGCGCCAGCACTTCGGAGGCGATGAGCGCGACCATTGAGATGATGATCGAAATCAGTGTCAGCCGCAGCGCCCCGGCATCACCGCCTGGAACCTGGGTAAAGGTGTAGATCGCCGAGGGCAAAGTCTGCGTCTCGTTGGGGATGTTGGAGACGAAGGTGATGGTGGCGCCGAATTCGCCCATCGCCTTGGCAAAGGAAAGGATCGCGCCGGCAATCAGGCCGGGCAGGATCAGCGGCAGGGTGATGGTGGCGAACACCCAGAGCGGATTGGCGCCAAGCGTGCCGGCCGCCGCCTCGATTCTGCGGTCGACAGCCTCGATCGACAGCCGGATCGCCCGCACCATCAACGGAAAGCCCATGACCCCGCAGGCCAGCGCCGCGCCGGTCCAGCGGAAGGAAAAGACGATGCCGAAATGCTCGGCCAAGAAGGCGCCGGCCGGGCCGCGCCGACCGAAGGTGAGCAGGAGCAGGTAGCCGGTCACCACCGGCGGCAGGATCAGGGGCAGATGCACCAGCCCGTTGAGCAGGGTCTTTCCCCAGAACCGCCCTCGCGCCAGCAGGAGCGCAAGCAGGATGCCGGGCGGCAGGCTGGCTATCATCGCCACCGTCGCCACCTTGATCGACAGCCGGACCGCATTCCATTCGTCGGGAGTGAGGTCCAGCAGCCAGTTCATGTCAGCGTTTGCGCGGTCTTTCTCAGTTGCTCGGCGCGAGCACCGTAAAACCCTGCTCCTTGAAGAGCTCGGCGGCCTTGGCCGACTCGACACATTTCAGGAAGGCAGCCGTATCCTTGTCCTTCGAATCCGCGGTCTGGGCAATCGGGTAGATGATCGGCGGATGCGAATCTTCCGGGAAGGTGCCGACCACCTTGACGCCCTTGTCGGCATGCACATCGGTGGCGTAGACGATGCCCAGCGGCGCCTCGCCGGTCGACACCAGCTTCAACGCCGCGCGCACATTCTCGGCCTGCGCGACCTTGCCTTCGACCGACGACCAGACGCCGAGCGATTCCAGCGCCGCCTTGCCGTATTTGCCGGCCGGCACGGCCTTGAAATCGCCCATGGCGAGCTTGCCGTCGCCGATGAGCTTGGCAAGGTCGAAGCCCTTCTCGATCTTGGTCTCGATTTTGGAGTCCTTCGGCGCCACCAGCACGATCTGGTTGCCGAGCAGCTTCACTTCGGTATCCGGCTTGGTCAGCTTCTTGTCGGAGAGATACTTCATCCAGTCGAGGTCGGCCGAGACGAAAATGTCGGCCGGCGCGCCGCCTTCGATCTGCTTGGCCAGCGCAGAGCTCGCCGCATAGGAAACGGTGGCGGCCTCGCCGACTTCCGGCTCGCAGGCCTTGTTGACCGCGTCGAGCGCGTCCTTGAGGCTCGCCGCGGCAAACACGATCACCTTATCGTCGGCATGGGCCGCGGGCATGGCGGCCATCAGCATTGCCGTCAGACCGCCAACCGCGATCGCCTTCAATCCAAAACCCTTGCCCCTCATCAAATCTCTCCCTGGTTTCAAAATCCGTACGGCCCAAAGCCTCGGACCGATATATCCGGATGAACATAACAAGGGAAGGCTTTTCGCCGGCCTTGGCATTGTGCGCAAGCGTGGTCCCAGCCTACGATGAGTGCGAGACGGCACAGCGAGGCTCAAAGGAGAGACGCATGAAGATCAGCGCCCGCAACATCCTCAAGGGCAAGGTCGCCGATATCGTCAAGGGAGCCACCACCTCGCATGTCAGGATCGACATCGGCGGCGGCGCCATCCTCACCGCGTCGATCACCAACGAGGCGGTCGCCGACCTCACGCTCGAAAAAGGCAAGCAGGTCTATGCGGTGATCAAGGCCTCGGACGTCATGGTCGGCATCGACTGAGCCGGCGAGGCTGACTCATACCGCTATCGGCGCCTTGATGTTGGCGTCGGCAAAATAATTTTCGAGGCGGAAATCCTCGAAACGGAACGCGAAGAGATCCTTCACCTCCGGATTGATCCACATCGTCGGCAGGGCCTTGGGCGTGCGACGCATCTGCTCGCGCGCTTGTTCGAAATGGTTCGAATAGAGATGCGCGTCACCAAGCGTGTGGACGAAGTCGCCGGGCTTCAGTCCGGTAACCTGCGCTACCATCATGGTGAGCAGGGCATAAGACGCGATGTTGAACGGCACGCCGAGGAATATGTCGCCCGAGCGCTGGTAGAGCTGGCAGGAGAGCCGGCCTTGCGAGACATAGAACTGGAACAGGCAGTGGCAGGGCGGCAACGCCATCGCCTCGACCTCGGCCGGATTCCAGGCCGAGACGATCAGCCGGCGCGAATTGGGATTCTTGCTTATCTCCTTCAAAAGATTCGCAATCTGATCGATCTCGCCGCCATGGCCGTCCGGCCATGAACGCCACTGCTTGCCGTAGACCGGGCCGAGATCGCCGTTCTCGTCGGCCCACTCGTCCCAGATGCTGACGCCGTTGTCGTTGAGATATTTGATGTTGGTGTCGCCGGCCAGGAACCACAAAAGCTCGTGGATGATCGATTTCAGATGCAGCTTCTTGGTGGTGGTGACCGGAAAGCCGCGCGACAGGTCGAAACGCATCTGGTAGCCGAACACCGAGCGCGTGCCGGTTCCGGTGCGGTCGCCGCGGTCGGCGCCATTCTCCAGCACATGCTTCAAAAGGTCGAGATATTGGCGCATCAACTCTGCCTCGATTCGGGCTTACAGGCGATCATACCCGACTGGCAGCCAATCGAACACCGCAAAGCAGGCGGCAGATGTGGACCGCATTAGGAAACCCACGGCGCCGGCGCGGTTTCGCGCCGGCTGCCGGATGGCTACGCCTTATAGCGAGCCGAGTTTGCCGAGGTCTTTGGCGACCAGATAATAGAAGGTCACGCGGCTCTTGGTGTTGTCCGCATGCATCGCCTTGCAGGTCTTCTCGATCGACGCGTTGGCCTTGGCGGCATCGGCGACGCCGAGCTTCTTGCCGATCCAGTTCTCCCGCACGCGGTCGAGTTCCTTCGGGTCGGTGCAGGATACCAGCGAGGAATCGCGGTTCCTGAGCGCAATGCCCAGATGCTTGACGATCTTGTCGACCGCGTCGGCGCTGGCGCCGGCGTCGTATTTCTTCACGTCCGCTAGATAGTCGGCCATCAAACTTCCCCTCGTCGGCGCCGCGGATCCGGTCGATGAGGGTTGCGGCGCGTCGCGCAACTTGTGCGCTAGGTCAGATACTCCTCACCGTGGGCGAGATTTGATTGTGTCAGCGCGCAAGTCAACCCTTGGCTGCGCAGTTTGGCATAACCGGATAAGCGCCGGTTTGGCCTTTCTTTTTCCGTCATCGCTCCCTATATTCGCTTCGTCGGCTTGACCGACTATGGCGATAAACAGGCGATGAAATAAGCCGTTCGGACCCGGGGGCGGTACCCGGCGCCTCCACCAAAAACCGCTCTGGCTGACGGAGCGGCTTTTGCTGGGGGCGAAATAGGATCGACGAAGGTGTAAAGATCGTACTTTTGCCCGGCATTGTACCACCGTCATCGGGCTAAACTTATAGTTGCCAACGACAACTATGCGGAAGCTCGTCTCGCTGCTTAATGCGGCGCGAACGCTTCAAATCAAGTCCTAGCGGTTCGCACTTCTAGGCGGGGTTCGGAGGTACCTGGCAACAGAAACCTCCACCTTTCCCCGTTTTAATTCTTCCCCATTAACCGAACGGCCAAGGCTCGTCCGGCGCTTGATGGCAGCGGCAAGGCCGGTCAAACGCGGCTGTTCTCAAACGGGGACTATCGATGGGATAACAGGCCGCGAACGAAGATGCGGCTCCGGTTGCGCGGGTAGTGAAGGGCCTGAAACGAAAAAGGCCGGGATCAACCCGGCCTTTCCTATTCTTGTCGGCGATAACTTACTCCGCCGGTGCTTCGACCGCTTCGCGCGCGCGGCCGAGCGTGAGCTTGGCCAGCGTGAAGGAAATCACCGCGCAGAGCGTGATGCCGGCCACCATCGGCAGTGGCGTGCCGTCGAAGAAGATTCCGGCGACGCCCATGGCGAGCGCGCCGATGGCGAAATGCAGCGTGCCCATCAGCGCCGAGGCCGTGCCGGCGATCTCGCCATGCTCTTCCATCGCCAGCACCGAGGTGGTCGGAATGACCAGGCCAAGGAAGCCGTAGCCGACGAAGAGCAGCGCCGCCATCACATCGAGCCGGTCGACGCCGGACGCCATGATCGCGAACAGCGCCACCATCACCGTGGCATAGCCGGTCACCGCCACCCAGACGACGCGCTTCAGTCCGAAGCGATCGGCGAGCAGCCCGGTCAGCTGCGACATGCCGATGAAGGCAACCGCGTTGATCGAGAAGAACACGCTGTAGACCGACGGCGACAGGCCGTAATGGTCGATCAGGATGAAAGACGAGCTCGACAGATAGACAAAGAAGCTCGCGATGCCGAAACCGGCGATCGCGACAAGGCCGAGGAAATTTCGATCGCCCATCAGATGCCGGTAGCCGGCCAAAGCCGTGCCGAAGGACGAGTTGGCTCGTTCCTCGGCCGACCGTGTCTCCTTGAGCGAAGTGGCGAGCAGTATCGTGGCCAGTGCAGCCGCGCCCGTCACCGTCCAGAATACGGCGCGCCAGCCGAAGCTTTCGATGATCTGGCTGCCGGTCAGCGGCGCGAGGATCGGCGAGACCGAGAACACCAGCATCAAAAGCGACATCAGCTTGGCGGCCTCGTTGCCGGTATGCAGATCGCGCACGATGGCGCGCGGAATGGCCATGCCGGCGCTGGCGCCGAGGCCCTGCAGGAAGCGGAAAGCGATCAGCCACTCGATGTTGGGCGCCATGGCCGAGCCGACGCCGCCGACCATGAACAGCGCCAGACCAGCGTAAAGCGGCACCTTGCGTCCGACCATGTCGGAGATCGGCCCGACCGCGATCTGGCCGAAACCCATCGACAGGAAGAAGATCAGAAGGCTCATCTGCACGGCGGCGGTGCCGGCATGCAGGTCCTGGCCGATGGAAGGCAGCGCAGGCAGATACATATCGATCGCAAACGGGCCGATTGCGGACAACAAGCCGAGCACGACCGCGATGCGGAGGAATTTGGGACTCATGATAAGGCTCTTTTTCGGATCTGGTTGCTGCCGCGAAAGACCGGCGTTTGAACCCAGGACGTTCCATCCCGCGGAAATCCTACGTTCAAGAGCGAACTTGTTCGTCTCGTGAGGACAAATTTCTTCGCCCCGTAAGTGCGGATTTCCGTTTGTTGTGTCCACAAATTTAGACAGCCTTGTCCAATTCGTCAATCACCGCTATATAGATTTTCATGAAGCACGGCGTTTCTCCTGACACTTTCCCGCCACGCAGCCATGAGGCCAAGCGCGTGTCGGTGGTCGACGCTGCTGCTTCTGTTTTCTGCCGGGAAGGCTATGCCGGCGCCAATATCGACCTGATCGCGGCCGCGGCGGGCGTGTCGCGGCAGACCGTCTACAACCATCATGGCGACAAGGAAAAACTCTTCGTCGCCGTCGTGCGCGACCTGACCGAGCGCTGCAATGCCGGCATCTTCGCCACCATCGCAACCTTCCCCGACCAGCCCGCCGATCTCGAATCCGACCTGATCGCCTTTGCGGTGCGCATGAACCGCAACTGCATCTGCAACCGCGACGGCCGTTTCCTGCGCAAGCTGATCCAGGCCGAAGGCGAACGTTACCCGGAACTGTTCGCAGAATGGCGCGAACAGGGTCCGGGCCGCACATGGTCGGCGCTTGCCGCCCGTTTCGCCCGGCTTGCCTTCGCCGGTCACCTGTCGATCGGCGATCCGGACGTCGCCGCGCGTCAGTTCCTCGCCCTCGTCAATGCCGAGCTTCAGATCACCTTCATGCTGGGCGGCACGCCGACCGAGGAAGAGGTGCTGCGCTCCGCCACAAACGGCGTGCGGACCTTTCTCAGCGCCTTCGGCAGGAAGAAATTGCCAGCCGGCAAACCGGCGGCGCTCGTTCACGCCTGAGCGATCAAATCGCCGACACCCCTCTTGGCCTCACGGCTTTGCGCCTATATGCGGTTTACGCCGCGCCCAAGCTTGATTACAGCTATGCGGACGATTCAACGGAATCCGACCATCACATGGCCGACGACCACATCCGCTACGACATTCTGGCCCAGGAGGCTCTGCGCGGCGTCATGCGCAAGGTCCTGGCCGAAGTCGCGCGCACCGGCCTTCCGGGCAATCATCATTTCTTCATCACCTTCCTGACCGGCGCGCCGGGCGTGCGCATCTCGTCCAGGCTGCGTGAGCGCTATCCCGAGCAGATGACCATCGTCATCCAGTTCCAGTACTGGGACCTTAAGGTGACGGATGCCGGCTTCGAGGTCGGGCTTTCCTTCTCCGACGTGCCGGAAAAGCTCGAAATCCCCTTTTCCGCCGTGCGCGGCTTCTACGATCCGTCGGTCAATTTCGAACTCGAATTCGACGTCAAGACGGAGGGCGTCGAAGACGAGGCCGCGGCTCCAGTCGCCGAACCGATCGCGGTCGTGCCCGAGAAGAAGGCCGAAACGAAGAAGAAGGCTGCCGAGGCCGAGAAGAAGCCGGCGGTCGCCGAGACTGGCGGCAAGGGCGCCGACGTCGTTTCGCTCGACTCCTTCCGCAAGAAGTAGGCGGTACCATGGGCGAGATCATCAATCTCCGCCAGGCCCGCAAGCAGAAAGCTCGCATCGAGAAAGAACGCCAGGCCGGCGAGAACCGGGTCCTCTTTGGCCGCTCGAAGGCGGAGCGCGAGCGTGACCGCCTGACATCCGAAAAGACCGAAAACTTCGTCGCCGGCCACCGCCGTGAAAAACCCGACGATCCCGGCAAGCGCTGAGTGCTGCAATGGCCGCGGTCGAAAAACGTTCGGTAACGATCCGCGGTCACCGCACCAGCTTTTCCCTGGAACAGCCCTTCTATGACGATCTCATCGCCATCGCCGCCGAGCGCTCGCTGTCGCTCGCGGCGTTGGTCGCCGAGATCGACGAGACGCGCACCCGCGACGCGAACCTGTCGTCCGCGCTGCGGCTCTACGTGCTCGCCTGGGCAAAGCGCGGCGGCGCGACGTCCTGAGAATGGTTTTTAAGCCGGATCGCCGACGCTTTGTTGCGGTTCGCGCTTGGCGCCGAAGCTGAGCAAGGCGGTGCGGTCGCGCTCCTCCGCCTGCTTTTTCGACCGCACCCGCATCATGTCTTTCCAGCCGATATAGCCGACGAGCCGTTCGTCCTCGCGCGAGACCACCGGCAGATGCGAGACATTGGCTAAAAGCAGCTTGTCGGAAAGCGCCTCCAAATATTCGTCCGGGTACGCCAGCGTGATCTTGCTGCCGGCCAGCAATTGGCCGAGCGTCGCCTTGCGATGCTTGCCGTTACGACGCCAGCGCAGGATCGCCGGCGGATCAATGACCCCCAGCACATGTCCCGCTTCATTGATCACCGGGAAGCTCGGATGCCGCGTGTCCGGCGCGGTCAGGAAGGTTGCAGCGCCATGCAGCGTCATCGTCGCCGGCACGCTCTCGACCCTGGTCGTCATCACTTCGCGCACCCTGGTCAGCGCGAAGGGATCGACGCGGTATTCGCGAATGATGTGATGCCCGCGCCGCGCCACTTTCTCGGTCAGGATCGAGCGCTTCATCAACAACACGGTCACCGCATGGGCGGTGGCGCAGGCCGCGATCAGCGGCACCAGAACATGCGTGTTGCCGGTGAGCTCGGTGGCGAAGAAGGTCGCGGTCAGCGGCGCCCGCATGGTGCCGCCCATGGTCGCCGCCATCGCCAGCAGCGGCCAAAAGCCGGGGCTCGCTTCGGGCAGGATGCCCGACAGCACCGCGCCCATCGCGCCGCCCATGATGAGCAGCGGCGCCAACACGCCACCCGAGGTCCCGGACCCCAGCGCGACCGACCAGATGATGGCCTTCACCACCAGAAGCAGCAGCGCGGCGGTGGCCACCGTGCGGCCGTCGAGCATGTCGGCGATGTTGTCGTAGCCGACGCCAAGCGCCTGCGGCTCGATCAGACCGCCGATCCCGACCACCAGGCCGCCGATCATCGGCCACCACATCCAGTGTATCGGCAGCTTCAGGAAAGCGTCCTCGCAGGCATAGACCAATTGCGTCAGCAGGCCTGAAAGCAGCCCGGCGCAGATACCGATCAGCACCCAGCCACCCAGCCCGGTGACCGATGCCTCCATGGTCCCCGAGAACGGAAAGATCGGTCCCGGCAGGTGCAGCAAGGTGCGCTCGACTTCGGCGACGATCGCGGCGACCGCGACCGGAATGAAGCTGCGCGGCGTCCATTCGAACAGGAGCAGCTCGACGGCAAGCATGATGGCCGCAATCGGCGTGCCGAACACCGTCGTCATGCCGGCGGCCGCGCCCGCGACCAGCAGCGTCTTGCGCTCATTGTCGCTGACCGGCAGCATCTGCGCGATCAGCGAGCCGATGGCGCCGCCGGTCATGATGATCGGGCCTTCGGCGCCGAACGGTCCGCCCGAGCCGATCGAGATCGCCGACGACAGCGGTTTCAGCACCGCGACCTTGGCGTCGAGCCGCGAGCGCCCGAGCAGGATCGCCTCGATCGCTTCGGGAATGCCGTGGCCGCGGATCTTCTCGCTGCCGAACCTCGCCATAAGGCCGATGATCAGCGCGCCGACCACCGGCACGACTACCGCGGCAAGCCCAAGCGGCGTGTCCGCGAGCCTCAGTTCGGCCAGCGAGAACTGGCCGAAATAGGCGATGTTGGTGGCGAGCCGGATGAGCTTCAACAGCACGATGCCGGCGAACAGTCCGGCGGTCGCGACCACGACGGCGATGGCGGCGATGACGAGCACGCGAGGATCGGTCGTGAAGTCGCGAAGATGACCGTTGCCGGCGTTAGCGGATTTCATTGTGGGAGCCCGGGCTTTCTGGCGGCGCAAAGGGGTCGCCCTGTTTTCGGTGGTTTCATATCGTAATACGATATAATGCTTCAAGCCCGTTTTCGATCATCGATCCGCGTCATTTTGGACAAGGATCGCGTCAGCCTCGACCCTTCACCCGCGCTTTCAAAAGAGTTGAGCTTTAACGGGAAACAGCCATAAGTCGAAAAATGACGTCTCCGCCGAAGAAACCCCGTCCAGCCATCAGCCAGGCCGACTACCAGCGGCTCTCCCAGTTCCGATATCTGATCCGCCGCTTCCTCGAATTCAGCCAGATCCAGGCGAATGAGGCCGGCCTGACGCCCCGCCAGCACCAGGCGCTGCTGGCGATCAAGGGATTTCCGGACGGCGGACCGGTGGCGGTGGGCGATCTCGCGGAACGGCTACGCATCCGCCATCACAGCGCTGTGGAACTGGTGAACCGCCTTGCCGAGGCGGGCCTGGTCACCCGCGATCAGGACAAGAACGATCACCGGCGCGTACTGCTGCAGCTCACCCCTTTGGCGGACGATCACCTGGCCGACTTGTCGGCCGCGCATCTCGACGAGCTTTCGCGCATCGAGCCGATGCTGCGACGTCTGCTCTCGCGTCAGGAAGAGTCCTAGAGCGCGCTCTGGATAAGCTCAACCGCCGTCGAGCGACTTCAACAGATTGTCGATGGTGAACGGATTGGCCTTCGGCTTCGCCGGCGCCGGACTCGAGCCGTCGTTGACGCCGGGTAGCGACTGGTCGGCCTTAGGCGCCTGCTGAGCCGCCTTGCGCTCCGCTTCCAGCTTGGCCTGCTCCGCCCTCTTCCGATCCGCTGCCTGCGCCTTGGCGGCCTCGTCCGCGGCTCGCTGCTCGGCCTCGGCCTGCGCCTGCGCATCGGCCTTGGCTTTGGCGTCCGCCTCGGCCTGGGCCTTGGCGTCGGCTTCCGCCTTGGCCCTCGCCTCTTCGTCCGCTTTGGCCTTCGCGTCGGCTTCAGCCTTTGCCTGCGCCTCCGCTTCGGCTTTCGCCTTGGCTTCCGCCTCGGCCTTCTGCCGCGCCTCTTCCTCCTGCCGGCGCAACTCCTCGGCCGCGTTCTCGCGCTCGGTCTGCAGCGACGCGTAATAGCGCACTTCGCGCCGCAGCCGCTGCTTCTCCAGCAGCGCCGCCTGCATCGCCTCGACCCGCTGCTGTTCCTTCTCCAACGCGCGCTGCGTCAGGAACTGCGCCAGTGGACCGCTGTCGAATTGAAGCGCGGTCGCCCCGAGCGGTCCGGCCAAGCTGAAATTGACGGCCGGTTCGGAACCGACCAGCGCCTCGTCGCCGGGACGATAGGTCAGCGCCCCTTTTGCCGTGACGGTGCTGGTGTTGAGATCGGCCGTCACGTCGGCGGACAACGTCGCGCCGGAATTGTCGAGGCTGATCGGCGGCGCCCGCACCGTGCCGTTGGCGACGGTGAAGGCCACATCCACATCGCCGGCGGCGAAGCTGCCCTGCCCGGCGATTTGCGGCGCGAAGTCCGCCGTCTTCGCCGCGTCGATGTCGCGTCCGATCACGTCGGCCTTGGCGATCATGGCGGCAAAGCCGTCCGGATTGATGCCGTCCACCTTCAATCCCTTCAGCGCCGCGGTGCCGGATCCCGACAGGGCGGCGATCATGGCATCGACCGATTTGCCGCTGGTCGACAGCGCCGCCGAAAGGTCGCCACCGCCGCCGATGCCGGCGCCGGGAAGCCCGGCGGAAAGATCGCCGCCGGCGAGCCGCATCTGGCCGGAGAACAGGCCGGTGCCCTCCGTGTTCTTGAGGTCGAACAGCCCGGTCAGATCGCCGCCGTAGAGCTTCGCCTTGAGGTCGGAGACGTGGATGCCTTCGCCGTCGAGCTTCAGCGAGAATGAAGCGTCATGCGCCGTGGCGAATGGCCCGACGGCGAGCGACGACGTGTTGAGATCGAGGTCGGCGTTGAACGGGAGGGTCGACTTCTGGCTGAACGGCGTCGTCGGCCATCCGCCCTTGGCGGGAGCGAAGGACTGGTCGCCGAACAGCGAGACCGCCAGCGGATCGAGGTCGAGTTCGTCGAGCGCCAGCGCTCCGGCAAGATGTGGCAGCCCGTCCTTGGCGTCGATGTTGACGTCACCGGACACTGCCGCCTTGTTGATCGACCCTGTCAGGCCGCTCAGCACCAGAAGCCCGTTGCCGAAATCGGCGTCGGCGGCCAGCGATGTCGACGTGCCGGTTCCCATGCCGGGCAGGCCGACGCCCGTCGTCATCAGCCATGGCTCGATGTCGGCGGCGTCGAGATTGAGCTTGCCTTTGGCGGTTGGGCCTTGCTCCGTCTCGGCGACCGTTCCGTCGAAGCTCGCTTTGAAGTCGTCGGCCGTAAGGTTGAAGCTGGTCGCGAGACCGCCGGCGACCGAGCCTTTCGCCGAGATGTCGGTGCTGGCGTGGCCGAGCATGCCGAGCGGCAGCGCCGGCAGCCCGTAAAGCGCAAGCAGCGTCGTGGCATTGTCGTTGCGGGCGTTGAAGGTGATCGCTACCGGCGCCTCGGAGAGCTTGTCCGCCGTTCCCTTGCCGGAAAGCGAAGCCGAGAAGGCCGAGCCGCCGGCCTTGCCCTGGGCGGAGAGCGCCAGCCCTGTGCTACCGTCGCCATTGTCGGCGGCGCTGGTCAACAGATCGATGCGCGCGTCCTGGAACAGTTCGGGATAGGCGGCCGCGCGGCTGGCCAGTCCTTTGAGCCCGGCATTGTCGGGATAATGCTGGGCCGCGACGTCGATCAGCGGTTTCAGGTCCACCGCCACGACGGAAGCGCTGAGCTTGCCGGTCGGGCTCTGGGGGAAATCCTTGACCCGGCCGGTAGCGCTGATCGAGGCGCCGGCGAGGCCGCCGATCGACAGTCTGTCGATCTCGAGCAGGCCTTCACGCAGCCGCAGCGCCGTATCGACCGTGTCGGCGGTGAGCCCGACGGCGCTGACCGGCCCTGCCTTGATCTGGAAATCGAGATCGCGATCCGAAAAGCGGTTGGCGCCCTTGTCGCTAATGAAGATCGAGGCGAAGGCAGCGAGCCCGTCAAGGTCCATCTCGCCACCGGTCAGCCGCATCAGCACCGATGGCTTGGCGCCGTCCGGCTGGCTGGAATCGATGCTGCCGGCGAATTTCGCCTTGCCGAGGATGAGCTCGAGATCGCTGAAGGACTGCCGGTTCTCGCTGAGATCGACCTTGGCCTTGAAGCCTGCCGCGGGCAGCCGGCGGATGGCCTCGTCGACATCTTTCGACAGCCAGGCGGCAAAGCCGGAAGGCTGCCCGACGGCTAGCAGCAACGAACCGGTGAAGCCGAAATGGTCCTCGACACTCAGCATGCCGTCGGCTTCGAGCGTCGTGCGGCCAGGCAGCGTCGCGGCAAGCGACTTGACCGACCAGCCGCCCTCGACCGGCTCGGCCGACAGTCGCACGTCGCGCACCGTCGTGTCGCCCGCCACCACCGCCGGCAGCCTGACTTCGAGCGTGCCGGGTATCGTCGGCTTCGGCATGTGCTGCAGCGTCTGCTCGAAGGCCGCGATGCGCTGGTCGAGCGTAAAGCCCGATCCGGCGGCGCCGCCGACGGCCTCGTCGAACTGGACCTGCGCGCCGCTCGCCTCGACGGCAAAATGCGGCTTCAGGCCTAGATCGACCGAGGCCTTGCCATCGGCGGTGTAGGGATTGTCGAGCGGCCCGGTCTCGAAACGAAACTCGTCGACATTGAGTTTTTGGTGGTCGAGCGCGAACTTGCCGTTGAACCGGAAGCCTGGATCGGGCTTGCCGGTGCTGATCTTGACCGGCTCGCCGTCATTGCCGCGCAGCTCGGCCGAATTCCGGTCGGCGCCCGAAATCTTGAACTGGCCGGAGTAGACCGCCGCGCCCTTGACGATGCCGGCATTGCCGTCGGTTTCGATGATCAGCGGATAGGCGTCGGGATCCGCCTTCAGCCTGAGCCGCATCTGGCCGTCGGCCTCGAGCTTGCCGGTGGAAGCCGACACGTCCGTGCGCATGCCATCGAACCGCAGCGTTCCGTCCATGCGCCAGGGTCCGATGAGCGCTTTGGCGGAAATCGTCGAGTTGATCTCGGAGATCAGGTGACGGCGTCCGCCGGCGGCATGGCGCAGCTCGACCTGCCCTTCGGTTATGGTCAGCTTTTCGATCGCGATCTGGCCGGGATCCAACGGCGCCGAGGGCCGGAGCGCCCAATCGACCGTGCCGTTGCCGGCAACGTCGATGGTCGCCCTGGGGTGCACCAGCCGCATGTCGAAGATCAGCACCTCGCCGCGCAGGAATGGTGCCAGTTCCGCATCCATGGAGAAGGTCTCGGCCGTCATCGCCGGCTGGCCTTCGGGCCCGCCCGCGACCTCGACATTGGAGAATGTCACCGAGGGAAACGGCAACAGCCGCGCCGTCGCATCGCCCTTCACCGTCACCTTGCGGCCAAGGATGGCGCTGGCCTCGTGCTCGAAATCGCTCCGGTAACCCGTCCAGTCGATGAAATACGGCACCACCAGCGCGGCGCACAGCACCAGCACGAACAGGCCACCGAAGATCACGAACAGGCGGGCGAGCATCTGTTTCCCAAGTCGAAAGTCAGCCGCACTCTACCCGCATCCGCGTGTCGATAAAGAGGCAATTCCATTAGCGACTGCCAATAGTTACCGGCAATGTCCGCTGTTGCGCGACCGCTCGTGCTCGCGATATCTTTTTCCCGACGATCTCGCCCCAGCGGTCATGTCCCTGGCCGTCGCATCTCAACCCAGCACGGAGCATTCCCCATGTCAGGCAAAAACTGGGACAGAGTGCCGATCGATGCGCAGAGCGTCGATGCGCCGCTCTCCTCGGCGGCTGTTTTCCTGGTCGCCACGGTTGGCAGCGATAACGCATCTCTCTCGAAAGTGGCTTCGGTGCTCGGCGCGCTGGACGACCTGGTCAAGAATGTCGGCTTCCGCGACCTGTCCGGCCGGCTGTCCTGCATCGCCGGCATCGGCGCCGGCCTCTGGGCGCGCCTTTCGCCGGACCGACGGCCGCTTGAGCTGAAGCCCTTCGCGCCGGTCAAGGGATCGGTCCATTCGGCGCCCTCAACGCCCGGCGATCTCCTCTTCCACATCCGCGCCGAACGGCCCGACATGTGCTTCGAATTCGAGCGCATCCTGCTCGACAGTCTTGGCGGCAGCGTCACCGTCGTCGACGAGGTTTCGGGCTTCCGCTATTTCGACGCGCGCGACCTGCTCGGTTTCGTCGACGGCACCGCCAATCCGACTGGCCTCGACCTGCCCGCCTCCGCTTTGGTCGGCGACGAGGATGACGACTTTGCCGGCGGCAGCTATGTCGTGGTGCAGAAATACCTGCACGACATGGCCGCCTGGGGCAAAACGCCGACGCATGTCCAGGAAGAGATCATCGGCCGCACCAAGATCGACAACATCGAGATCGATGACGACGACAAGCCGCGCAAGTCGCACAAGTCGCTGGCCACGATCGAGGACGACGCCGGCAATGAATTCGACATCCTGCGCGACAACATGCCGTTCGGCCGCCCGGGGCAGAACGAGTTCGGCACCTATTTCATCGGCTACACGCGCTATCTGTGGGTGATCGAAAAGATGCTGCAGCGCATGTATGTCGGCGAGCCGCCCGGCGCCTACGACCGGCTGCTCGACTTCTCCACCCCGCACACCGGCACGACCTTCTTCGCGCCGACACGGCCCATGCTACAGAAGCTTGTGGAAGGAGCACAAGAATAAGCGGCCGCAGGCGCGCTGCGGCCCGGCGATCAGCCGTTCACCGCTGCGATCAAAGCCTTCAGCACCGATCCTTCTCGCAGGCTTAACTGGAAATCTCTAGCTATGAATTCCAGGGTCGAATCATGGAAGGTGAGAATGAAGTGCCGCCGGCCTGAAAACAGTTCCGGCATATGGCGCGGGTGAACCCGGTTCGCCTCTTCCAAAGAGGCAACCCAGGACGAATTGACGACTTCGAACGCGGAATAGTGTTGCAGGCCGAGCGCGTAAAGCCGATGCCCGCTCAGGGCCTCGTCGTTCGGCGGGCCGAATTGGAGTGCGACATAAGGGGCCACCGTCAGGATTGCGACGGTCTCCCCCTCCGTACGTGCCGAAATCGAGCGCGGATTGGTGCCGTCAAAAGACGGATCCGGAACGTTGACGATGTAGGCGATCAACAGCCGCTCTTCATCCGCGAAAACATGCGGCAATGAAGCGCCAGCCGACGATGACGGCAGGTCGACGGGCACTAGGCTTTCAGCCGATGACATTCCTAGTGGCCGACGCCCGGCAAGATCTTGCCCGGGTTCATGATGTTGAGCGGATCGAGCGCCTTTTTGATCGTGCGCATGACATCGACGCCATGGCCGAGCTCGTGGCGCAGGAAACCCACCTTGCCCTGGCCGACGCCATGTTCGCCGGTGCAGGTGCCTTCCATGGCGATCGCGCGCATGTTGAGCCTGGCGACGAATTTTTCGGCCAGCGCAATCTCATCCGGATTGTCGACATCCATCAGCACCAGCACGTGGAAATTGCCGTCGCCGGCATGACCGACGATCGGTGCTACCAGCCCCATCTCGGCAATGTCTGCCTCGGTCTCGGTGACGCATTCGGCAAGCCGCGAGATCGGCACGCAGACGTCCGTCGAAAGCCCTTTGGCGCCAGGACGCAGCGTCAGCGACGACCAATAGGCGTCATGCCGCGCCTTCCAGAGTTTTGTCCGCTCCTCGGCGACGCTGGTCCAGAGGAACGGCCCACCGCCCTGCTCCTCGGCGATCATGCCGAAGGTCTCGGCCTGTTCGGCGACGCCGGCGTCGCTGCCATGGAACTCGACGAACAGGCACGGGCTCTCCGGATAGTCGAGTTTGGAATAATTCTTCATCGCCCGCATCTGCAGCGCGTTGACCAGTTCGATGCGCGCCACCGGGATGCCCATCTGAATGGTCGCGATCACCGTGTTGCAGGCCGCCTCCAGACTGGGGAAGGGACAGACGCCACCGGAGATCGCCTGCGGGATGCCCTGTAGCCTCAGCGTCAGCGAGGTGATGATGCCGAGCGTGCCTTCCGAGCCGACCAGAAGCCGCGTCAGGTCGTAGCCGGCCGAGCTTTTCTTCGCGCGCTTGCCGGTCGTCACCGTCTCGCCGTCGGCCATCACGGCGGTAAGCGACAGCACGTTTTCCCGCATCGTGCCGTAGCGTACCGCATTGGTTCCGGAGGCGCGCGTCGCCGCCATGCCGCCCAGAGAGGCATTGGCGCCGGGATCGATCGGGAAGAATAGGCCGGTGTCGCGCAGATGCCGGTTGAGATCCTCGCGCGTCACCCCGGGCTCGACTGTGCAGTCGAGGTCCTGCGGATTGACCGACAGGATGCGGTTCATGCGCGAGGTGTCGACGGAGATGCCGCCGCCCGGCGCGTTGGTATGGCCTTCGAGCGAGGAGCCGACGCCGAAGGCGATCACCGGCACGCGGTGGGCAGCGCAGGCGCGCACGATCTCCTGCACTTCCGCCGCCGTCTCGGCGAAGGCAACGCCGTCCGGCGCCTGGGTCGGGATATAGGTGGTGGTGTGCGCATGCTGGCCGCGGATCGCCTCGCCGGTCTGGAAGCGCTCGCCGAATTGCTGCTTGAGGATGCCGAGCACCGCGGCGATGCCTTCCTCGTTGCGCTCGACCGGGTTGAGGTCGCTCAAAGCCATGAATTCCTCCGCGAATGGACCAGTGGCCACCCTTGTAATGCAGCTATGGATGATGCCTAAAGCAATTCCAGGAAAAGTGTGAAGCAGTTTTCCGTCGGCAATTGCGCCAGAACGACGAGAACCCTTACTGGCGACGCCTGTCCAGCGACAAGGAAACCAAAATGACGATCCCCGCTCCGATCATCTCCGGCCCAATGGCGATCGAGAAGGAATGGATCGACTATAACGGCCATCTCAACATGGCCTATTACAACGTGCTGTTCGACCGCTGTTCGGACCAGGCGTTCGAGCTGATGGGCATGGGGCCGAACTACGCCAAAGAGCGGCGCCTCACCATCTACACGGCCGAGGTTCATGTCTGCTACGTGCAGGAGCTGCATCTCGACCACAAGGTCAACGTCTCGTTCCAGCTCATCGACCATGACGAGAAGCGGCTGCGCGCCTACCAGGAAATCCGTCACGTCGACGGCTGGCTGGCGGCGACCTCCGAATCGTTGTCGCTGCATGTCGACATGGAAGGACCGAGAGTGGCCCCCTTCCCCGCCGAAGTGATGGCCGAGGTCGAGGCCATGCGCGCCGCCCATGCCGGACTGCCGATGCCGGAGCGCGCCGGCCGCTCGATCGGCATCAAACGCAAGAGCGCTTGAAAACCTCCGCGCCCGCGTTAACCTTACCAAGGTTTTAACGTGAACAAGTCACGTGAGTCTGTTGAACGACTCGGTGACGCGTTCGAAAACCGCCGTACCGGGTTGCGCGCGGGCGGCTGGCGGAATGCGGTGCGAGGACAGTGCATGAAAACCGACATCAAGGTCGAAGTGGAGCGGTTGGCGGCCGATCCACGCATCACCGACTATGATTTCTGGCGATCGCTGAAGAACGTCAACAACGAGATCTTCCACATCGCCAACAACAACGAACCGATTCCGTTCGACATGATCCGCTGGCGCGCGATTCTGACCCAGGCGCGCATGAGGCGCGGCCACGCCTGATCCGTTTTACCCCCTATCGCTGCTCCATCACTTCTGTCTGAACCCGCCGAGCGGCGAGCGCGGCTCGATCGGTGACGACTGGATGATCGCGGTGTTGGTCATCGCATAGGGAATGATCCGGTCGATCACGCGCTCGAGCTCGCCTACCGAGCCGACATGGGCGAGTGCGATGAAGCAGTCCTCGCCGGTCACCCGGTCGCATTGCGCGATTTCCGGCAAGTCGCGGATGATGTCCGCCACCACCGAAAGCTGCCCCGGCACCGGCCTGATCCTCAGCCATGCCGACAATTTCAGCCCGAGCGCCGCCGGATTAATCCTGACCGTATAGGCCTCGATCACGCCGCTCTCCTGCAATTTGCGGATGCGCTCCGCGACGCTCGGCGCAGACAGCCCGACCGCGCGCGCCAGTTCCGCCGTGCTAATGCGCGCATCCTTTTCCAGCAGCCGCAGGATTTTCAGATCCATCGCATCCAGATCGGCATTTTCATTTCGAAGGCTTTTCAACTTTTTTCTCTTCCATCAGAAAGAAATTAACCTGCCCAACTACCGATCATACATGTAACTGGCGATTTTCGCCTGCGATAATGCGGGCATGAACGATCAAACGCAAATTCCAGCCGCAAAGCAGGCCTCCGATGATACCGGGACCGCGCGCCCTGCCCTTGCCGGCCCCGCTGGATTGGCCGACGTGTTGCCGCCGCATGTCTGGTTCTGCATCAGCGCGGTGTTCCATTATCTCGGACCGGCCTTCGCGGTGCTGCTTTTCGACCAGGTCGGCGTGCTCGGCATGGCCTGGCTGCGCATCGCCACAGCCGCTCTCATCTTCGCCCCGTTGACCAGACCCTGGCGCGTTTTCGCCCGCGCCGAGCGCGCCAATCAACTCCTGCTGCTGGCCTTCGGAGCCTGCCTGGCGGTGATGAACTGTTCGTTCTATCTGGCGCTCGACCGGCTCCCGATTTCGCTGGTGGCGGCGATCGAATTCGTAGGCACGATCGCGGTGGCGCTCGTCGGCCTGCGCAGCCGGCGCAATGTCGCGGCGCTGGCCATTGCCGTTGCCGGCACCTTGCTGCTCATCGACGTCAAATGGTCGAGCGATCCAATCGGCCTGTTCTGGGCCTTTCTGAATGGCGCCCTGTTCGTCGGCTACATCGTGATCGGACACCGCGTCGCCCGGGCTGGCATCGGCATTGCCGGCCTCGGCACGGCCATGGCGATTGCGTTCCTTGTGGTATTGCCGATCGGCTTCCGCGAGGCGCTGCCGGCCTTCTCGTCGCCGCAACTGCTCATCGCCGCGATCGGCGTCGGCGTCTGCTCTTCGGTCATCCCTTACGTCTGCGACCAGCTTGCGATGGCCAGACTGCCGCGCGCGAGCTTCGCGCTGATGCTGTCGCTGCTGCCGCTGACGGCAACGCTCATCGGCGTCATCGTTCTGCGCCAGTTGCCTGACATCAACGGCTGCGCAGGTATCGCAATGGTGATCGTCGGCGTCGCCATGCATAGGCCAATGCCGCATTAGGTTAGAAAAACAACTTCCGCTCAAGCGCTTACAAAAACAGCGATTTTGTTCCTTCACTTTTCCTCCCGCGGCAACAAAACCCGGGATTGAACCAATTCCAAGCCAGCGCCGTTGTGGCGGCGAATACTGGCTTGGAGTTGAACAATGGACGGAAACCGTACAAGGGAATCGCCAGACGCCTGGCACATGACGGATGATCTGCACGCCGAGCAGGGCAAGGGCGATCCTTTTGCAGCGGCCATTCGGGCCACGCGCATGTCGATGATCATCACCGATCCGCGAAAGCCGGACAATCCGATCGTCTTTGCGAACGACTCGTTCCTGCGGCTGACCGGCTATGCTCGCGATGAAATCATCGGCAGGAACTGCCGTTTCCTACAGGGCCCCGAGACGGATGCGGAAGCCGTGGCTGAGGTTCGCGCGGCGGTCGCCGACGGCACCGACATCAGCATCGACCTTTTGAATTACCGAAAGGACGGTTCCACCTTCTGGAACGCGCTCTATCTCAGTCCCGTCTCCAACGACAAAGGCGAGCTCTTGTTTTTCTTTGCCTCGCAGCTCGACGTTTCCGACCGCAAGCTGTCCGAACGGCGCATTGCCGCCGACAAGGAGCGCTTCGAGGAAGCCGTGAAGGAGCGTACCAGGGAACTCGAAGCCGCGCTCGAAACGCAGACCGCGCTGCTGCATGAGGTCGACCACCGCGTGAAGAACAACCTGCAGATGATTTCGTCGCTGATCCTGATGCAGAGCCGCACCATCAGCGACGAGGCCGTCAAAAACTCCCTGACCACGATGCTGGAACGCATCGAGGCGCTGAGCACCGTGCATCGCAGGCTTTACCAGTCGAAGGATGTGAGCAAGTTCGACGTCTCGGATTTCGCCAGGGACCTCGTCTCCGACCTGCTTGCCGCTTCCGGCCGGTCGCAGATCAGTTCGAAACTCGACCTGGAGCCGATCGTCGTTCCAGCCGACAAGGCGACACCGGTGGCGCTGATCGTCAACGAGCTCGTCACCAATGCGCTGAAGCATGCCTTCAGGGACGAAACGATGCCGGGCAGCATCGGCGTCAAGATGAGCCAACCGGACGGGCATCTGATCATCGAAGTGTCCGACGATGGCGCCGGCATGGACGGGAACGCAGGCGACGGCACCTTCGGCATGAGGCTCATCCGGCAACTCGGCCGTCAGCTTCACGCCGATGTCGAATGGCGGAACACAAGTCCGGGTACGCAAGTTGTTATAAAAATGCCGAACGGGCCTCAACACGAAGGGGACGCGCCATGAGCGAGCCACTGAAAGTACTCATCGTCGAAGACGAAGCGCTTCTGGCAATGGAACTGGAAAGCCTGATCGAGGAAGCGGGCCACAGGGTCGTCGGCTGGGCCATGTCGTCGGACGAAGCGAAAACGATGGTTGACGCCAGCGCGGCCGACATCGCCTTTGTCGACATCCATCTTTCGGACGGTCCGACGGGACTGGACGTCGCCGAGCATATTCGGCGGTCCGGCCAGCCGATGGTCGTGTTCATGACTGCGAATCCGAAACGCATTCCCGAGAACTTCGCAGGCGCGGTCGGCGTGATTTCGAAGCCTTACACGATGAACGGCCTGATGTCGGCCCTGCGCTATCTGCAGGAAGGCGTGCGGCGCCCGCCTCCATCCTCGGCCTTGCCAACCGGATTCACCCTGTCCCCGGCCTTCGCGACGGTCTGGGCGCCTGCCTGACGAAACCGTCAGGCCAGCTTGTCTTTCAGAAACGCGACGGTCCGCCCCCAGGCGAGATCGGCGGCTTTCTTGTCATAGCGCGCGGCCGAGGTGTCGTTGTTGAAGGCGTGGTTGGCGCCGTCATAGACATGGACCGTATATTCGACATGCGCGGCGTCGAGCGCCTTCTTGTAGGCATCGATGCCGGCATTTGTCCTGCTGTCGAGGCCGGCATAGTGCAGCAGCAGCGGTGCCTTGATCTTCGCGGCATCCTCCGCTTTGGGCTGCATGCCGTAATAGGCGACGCCGGCGCTAAGGTCGGGCGCGTGGACGGCAAGCTGGTTCACCGCGCCGCCGCCCCAGCAGAAGCCGACCGCCCCGACCTTGCCGTTGCCCTCCTTGAGGCCCTTGAGATAGGCGACCGTCGCCACGCCGTCGGCCGCGACCTCGGCAGCATCGAGTTTGCCGAACATGTCGCGCGCCTTGTCCTCGTCGGACGGCGTGCCGCCGAGCGGCGACAGAAAGTCCGGCGCGAGCGCCACGAATCCCTCCAGCGCCACGCGCCGGGCGACATCGCGGATATGCGGGTTGAGACCCCTGTTCTCGTGGATGACGATGACGGTGCCGAGCTTGCCGGACTGGCCGGCCGGCCTGACCAGATAGGCCTTCATCTCGCCGCTTGAACCGGGATAGGTGATGTCCTCGCCCTTAACGCGCGGATCGTTCTCTGCAACGATCGCCGCCTGGGCCGAATTCGCCGCCAGCATCGGCGCGATCGCGGCCGCCGCGGCGCCCGATCCCGCCAGCTTCGTTAATTGCTCCATGAAGCGGCGCCGGTCGAGCGTCAGATGCGTATATTCGTCATAGGCATCGATCATCGCCTGCGTGATGACGGGCTTGGCAACGAATTCGGTCATGGCTCTCTCGATGATTGGGCGGCTTGATCCGCAACATAGGGTGGAGTTCCATACGGTCCAGTCACGCGGCGATGACGATCCGGAGAGCCGCGCCTCGCTCATCACATTTTGGTCATTTCCGAAAGCCTTGATGGGGCTGTCACATTAGGGAGGAAAGCTGCCGGTGCAGCTTTGATCCAAAGGACGAAAGGGGAAACGCCATGAATGTCCAGGACATCGTCAACACCGTTTCGCAAGAGGCAGGGCTCGATGAGCCCACCACCGAGAAGGTCGTCGGCACCATCTTTTCCGTGCTCGAGCACGAGGCCGAAGGCACCAGCGTTTCGTCCTTCTTCGCCCAGATCCCCGGCGCGGACGCGCTGGCGCAGAAATACAATGTGATGGCCGCCGGCGCGGCCGGTTCGGGCGGCGGCCTGTTGTCGTCGCTGCAGGGCGCGCTTGGCGGCGTGCTCGGCGAAAAGGCCGGCGCGCTCATCAACGGCATCGCGGCGCTTAAAGAGTCCGGCCTCGACATGGCGCAAATCCGCCAGGCCGGCGAGACCTTGATCAAGCAGGCTGAAGCCGCCGCCGGCCCCGATCTGACCAACCAGGTGCTGGACCAGGTGCCGAGCCTGAGAGGCCATCTCGGGCTTTGAACTACTTCGGCAGCGTGTAGGCCATCACATAGTCACCCGGCTTGGTGCCGACCGAGCCGTGGCCGCCGGCGACGATGACGACGAACTGGCGGCCGTCGGCGACAGCATAGGTCATCGGTGTCGACTGTCCGCCCGCCGGCAGCCTCGCCTGCCAGAGCTGCCTGCCCGTGGTGAGGTCGTAGGCGCGCAGATAATCGTCTACCGCGGCGCCCAGGAAAGCGACGCCGCCCCCCGTGATCATTGGCCCGCCGATGCCCGGAACCCCGACCTTGAGCGGCAGAGGCAATGGCGTCATGTCGTAGACGGTGCCGTTGCGGTGCTTGTAGGCGATGTTTCCCGTCTTGAGGTCGACGCCGGCGACATAGCCCCAGGGCGGGGCCTGGCAGGGAATGCCGAGCGGCGACAGGAACAGCCCCATCACCACCGCGTAAGGCGCGCCCTCGTTGCGGTTCAGCCCCTGCTCGCTGCCCTTGGTGTTGTCGCCGGGTGGCGGCACGTCCGCGCGCGGAATGAGCTTCGAGGTGAAGGCGAGATAGGTCGGCATGCCGAACATCACCTGCCGCACCGGATCGACCGCGACGCCGCCCCAGTTGAAGACGCCGAAATTGCCGGGATAGATCAGCGAGCCCTGCAGCGAAGGCGGCGTGTAGCGCCCCTCATAGCGCAGCTTCTTCAGTTCGATCCGGCACGCCAACTGGTCGAACATGGTGATGCCCCACATGTCGGCGCCGGTCAGCGGCTTCGGATTGAACGAAAGATCGGACGCCGGCTGCGTCGGCGAGGCATGATCGCCCTCGATCGCGCCGCCGGGCGCCGGCACGTCCTTCACCGGAATGATCGGCTCGCCGGTTCGCCGGTCGAGTACATAGAGATCGCCCTGCTTGGTCGGCCCGACCAGCGCCGGCACCACGCCGTTGGCCGTGGTGATGTCGACCAGCGACGGCTGCGCCGGCACGTCCATGTCCCACAGGTCGTGATGCACCGTCTGCCGAACCCAGCGCAGCTGCCCGGTGTTGAGGTCGAGCGCGGTGATCGAGGAGGAGAATTTCTCGACATTGGCGCTGCGGTTCATGCCGAGCTGGTCTGGTGTCTGGTTGCCGAGCGGCACGTAAAGCAGGCCGAGCTTCTCGTCGGCGCTGGCGGTCGACCACATGTTGGGCGAGTTGTGGGTATAGGTCTGACCGGCTGGCAGTGGCGTCGTCACATCCGGATTGCCGGAATCCCAGTTCCACAGCAGCGCCCCGCTATCGACGTCGAAGGCGCGGATGACGCCCGACGGCTCCTCGGTCGAGTAATTGTCGTTGACAGCGCCGCCGACGATGATCTTGCCGCCGACGATCAGCGGCGCCGAGGTCGAATAGTAATAGCCCGACTTCGGATAGGGCATGTTGGCCATCAGGTTCAGCATGCCGCTCTCGGCGAAGGACGGACAAAGCTGTCCGGTCGCGGCATCGAGCGCGATGAGCCGGGCATCGGAGGTCGGCAGGTAGACGCGCGCCGCACATGGCTGGCCGGCGGCGATCTTGGCGTCGGCATAGTAGGATACGCCGCGGCAGGTCTGGTGCTGGCGGTTGGGATCGAGCTTGATCTTCGGGTCGTAGCGCCACTTTTCCTTGCCTGTCGCAGCATCGATGGCGATGGCGAAATTATGTGGCGTGCAGATGAAGAGCGCATCGCCGATCTTCAGCGGCGTCACCTGATAGGTCGTCTCGCCGATATCGTCGGGGCCTTTCACATCGCCGGTGCGGTAGGTCCATGCAGGCTGCAATTTGGCGACATTGTCGGGCGTGATCTGATCGAGCGGCGAGTAACGCTGGCCGAATGGCGTGCGGCCGTAGAAGTGCCACTCGCTGGTCGGCATGTCGCCGCCGAGATTGGCCGCCGTCGTCACCTTGTCGGTGCCGAGCGTGCCGCCGATATCCTTGGGATCGGCCGTCATCGAATAGCCGGCGACCGCAAGCGAGGCGAGCACGGCCAGGATCAGCGGCGCGCGCGCGTCCGGCCCGCGCAAGCCGCGTCTTGCCCCTGGTGTCAGCAGCCACAGCGCGATGAGCACGATGACGCCGCCGCGTGGACCGAGCTGCCACCAGTCGAAGCCGATTTCCCAGACCGCCCAGCAGAGCGTGGCAAGCACGAGGAACGCGTAGAGCCACAGCGAGGTCGACCTGCGCCGGAACAGCAGCCAGGCGGTGATCAGGAAGACCAGGCCGGCGATCAGGTAATACCAGCTGCCGCCCAGCACCGCGAGCCAGATGCCGCCACCGCCGAGAATGAGACCGATGAGGAAGAGGACGAGGGAGGTGATGGTCACAGCCAAGATGATACTCCTTCGACTGTTGCACGCTTTCGAGCAATTCCAGGAAAAGTCTGAAGCGGCTTTCAGGTAACGGCATGCCGTCCCTGCCCTGTCGCCAGCTTTCCCCTGCCCGCCCCGGCTGTCAAGTTGGCCCGGGACACGCGAAACTAGAACAAAACGTAGACAGTTCTGGCCTTTCGCTGCCGAATCACTACATTCGGGAGCGATGTCGGGCTTTTCCGAGGACATGCCTTTTTTCGATGAACCGAATGCGCGGCCGGCGGCGGCCCCATCCGGCATAGCCGCGCGCGCCATGGCGGCGCGCAGCGGCCAGAACAGCGCGCCCGATTATCTGAAAGGTTTGAACCCGGAGCAGCGGCTCGCGGTGGAAACTACCGAAGGTCCGGTTTTGGTGCTGGCCGGCGCCGGCACCGGTAAGACGCGGGTGCTGACCACCCGCATCGCCCACATCCTTGCCACCGGCAGGGCTTTCCCGTCGCAAATCCTCGCCGTCACCTTCACCAACAAGGCGGCGCGCGAGATGAAGCAGCGCATCGGCCATCTGATCGGCGAAGGCAATGTCGAGGGCATGCCGTGGCTCGGCACCTTCCACTCGATCGGCGTGAAGCTGCTGCGCAGACATGCCGAGCTCGCCGGGCTGAAATCCGATTTCACCATCCTCGACACCGACGACGTGGTGCGGCTGATCAAGCAATTGATCCAGGCCGAAGGGCTGGACGACAAGCGCTGGCCGGCCAAGACCTTCGCCCAGATGCTCGACAACTGGAAGAACAAGGGCCTCGGGCCCGACGAGATTGCCGAGGGCGACGCGCGCAGCTTCGCCAACGGCAAGGGCCGCCAGCTCTACAAGGCCTATCAGGAGCGGCTGCAGACGCTGAATTCCTGCGACTTCGGCGACCTGCTCTACCATCCGATCCGCATCTTCCGCGCCTATCCGGACGTGCTGAAGGAATACCACCGCAAATTCAAATACATCCTCGTCGACGAATACCAGGACACCAACACCGCGCAGTACATGTGGCTGCGGCTGCTGGCGCAGAGACCCAGCGCTGGGCGCGCCCCGTCGGCCGAAGGCCGCAAGCCCGACCGGGCGTCGGCCGGTCAGGCCGCCCCCGCGGAGGCCAGCGAGTGGAGCGAGCGCGCGGCCGTGAGCGGAAACAAAGTCAACATTTGCTGCGTCGGCGACGACGATCAGTCGATCTATGGCTGGCGCGGCGCCGAGGTCGACAACATCCTGCGCTTCGACAAGGATTTCCCGGGCGCCACCATCATCCGCCTGGAGCGCAACTACCGCTCCACCGCGCACATACTGGGCGCGGCCTCGCACCTCATCGCCCACAATGAGGGCCGCTTCGGCAAGACGCTCTTCACCGACCGAAATGACCCCGAGGACGACAAGGTGCATGTCCATGCCGCCTGGGACTCGGAAGAGGAAGCGCGCGCCATAGGCGACGCTATCGAGGCCTATCAGCGCCCCGATAAACAAGGGAATCGGCACAATCTCAACGACATGGCGATCCTGGTGCGCGCGTCCTTCCAGATGCGCGCCTTCGAAGACCGCTTCATCACGCTCGGCCTGAACTACCGCGTCATCGGCGGCCCGCGTTTCTACGAGCGGCTGGAAATCCGCGATGCGCTGGCCTTCTTCCGCGTCGTCGCCAACAGCGGCGACGATCTCGCCTTCGAGCGCATCGTCAACACCCCGAAGCGCGGCCTCGGCGAAGCCACCATCCGCCAGATCCACGACACCGCGCGCGCGCTGCGCGTCCCGATGCTGGAGGCGGCCGCGACGCTTGCCGAAAGCGATGAGCTGAAGCCCAAGCCACGCGCCGCGCTGCGCGAGGTCGCGGCCAATTTCGAGCGCTGGCAGAAGGCGCTGGAGACCACGCCGCACACCGAGCTCGCCGAGACCATTCTGGAAGAGAGCGGCTACACCGACATGTGGAAGAACGACCGTTCGGCGGACTCGCCCGGGCGGCTGGAAAACCTCAAGGAGCTGATCCGCTCCATGGAGGAGTATGAATCGCTCCGCTCCTTCCTCGAGCATGTGGCGCTGGTCATGGAGGCCGAGCAGGGCGAGTCGCAAGATGCGGTGAGCATCATGACGCTGCATTCGGCCAAGGGCCTCGAATTCGAGACGGTTTTCCTACCCGGCTGGGAGGAAGGCCTGTTTCCGCATCAGCGCGCGCTGGATGAAGGCGGCCGCTCCGGCCTCGAAGAGGAGCGCCGCCTCGCCTATGTCGGCCTGACGCGCGCCAAGAAGAACCTGCACATCTGGTTCGTCTCCAACCGCCTGATCCACGGCCTGTGGCAATCGACGATCCCGTCGCGCTTCCTCGACGAACTGCCGGAAACCCATGTCGAGATCGCCGAGGCCGGCAACAGCTACGGCGGCTACGGCAATCCCTATGGCGGCGGCTCATTTGCCTCAGGGCGCGGCGGCGGCGGCCGGCAAAACCCCTATGGCGCCTCGCGCTTCGACAATATCGGCGCCAAGGACCAGGGCAGCTTCTCCAACACCTATGCCACGCCCGGCTGGCAGCGCGCCCAGGCCAACCGCACCGAGGCGACCGACCGAAACTGGGGCACCCGCTCCGGCCACCAGGTCGAGCGCATCGGCTATGGCGAGACTGATAGCGGCTACGGCGCGGGGCGCACCAGCGTGAAAGGCCGCACCATCGAGGGCGAGCTGGTCGCCAAATCCGTTGCCGACACGCCGTCGGCCTTCAACGTCGGCGACCGCGTCTTCCACCAGAAATTCGGCAACGGCAACATCTCGGCGATCGACGGCAACAAGCTCACCATCGACTTCGACAAAGCCGGCCAGAAACGCGTGCTGGACGGGTTCGTCGCGCCGGTGTGAGCTCTCTCACCGGTATCGTGCCTGGTTCCACTTATGGCCGAGCAGCGACAGGATGATGATCAGCCCGTTGAAGAACTGCACGTAGAAGCCGCTTAGGCCCGCCGCCACCACGCCGGTCTGGATGAACGACACCGTGACCGCGCCGATCGCGCCGCCAACGACGGTGCCGATACCGCCCCAGGTCGGCGTGCCGCCGACGAAGACCGACGCCAGCACCGGCAGCAGATAGCCGTCGCCCGCCGTCGGCCACCAGGTGAAGTTGATCATCACCGAAAACGTGCCGGCGATGGCGGCACCGATACCGGTGAAGACGAACACCTTGACCCGCACGAGCTTGACGTCGATGCCCATCTGTTTGGCGCTGTCGGGATTGTCGCCGACCACCTTGACCTGCGCGCCGAAGCGGTGCCGGTTGTAGAGCAGCGCCGCGAAGACGACGAAGGCGATCGCCCAGAATATCTGCACCGGGATGCCCCAGAACTGGCTGGAAAAGATCTTGTAAGCCCAGCTATCGGCAAGGCTGCTCAACGACGTCGACTTGCCCTCGTTGATGATCTGGATCAGGCCGCGCAGCAGGAAATTCATGCCGAGCGTGGCGATCAGCGACGACAGCCCGCCATAGACGACCAGCGAGCCGACCAGGAAGCCGAGCAGCGTGCCGGTGACAACAGCCGCCGCAATGCCGAGGAACGGGTCGTAGCCGGCCTGCACGACCAGCGCGAAGACCCAGGAGGCAAAGCCCATGGTCGCCGGAAACGACAGGTCGATCTCGCCGCAAGTGACGACGAAGACCAGCGGCACGACCACGAACAGCGCGACGGGCAGCGTCGTCAGCACCGAGCTGTAGAGATACCAGGTGGTGAACACGGTCGGGTTGGCGATCATGAACACCGCCATCATAACGATGAACACCGCGAGCGTGCCGAGAGAGGCGCGGTTATCGAGGACGAAGCCGCGCAGCCAGTGGTTCGACGGATGGCTCCATTCCTTGCCCACCTGGCCGCTTGTTCTTCCCAGAGGAGTCTGCAGATCGGGTTCCATGGCCTTGCTCATCACGCTCTCTGCTCCGCGCCGTCGTGCAGCCCGGGCAAGCCGCCGGGATGCGCCACGTCTTCCATGAAGTTGATCAGGTCCTCGGCCGACTTGACCTCGCTGCGGTCGGCCGTCAGCGCCACCTTGCCGCGGTCGAGCACCACGAAGCGGTCGGCGATGTCGAAGACGTGGTGGATGTTGTGGCCGATGAACAGGATCGAGCGGCCGCTCGCCCGCACCTGGCGCACGAAGTGGAAGACCTTGGCGGTCTCGGTCAGCGACAGCGCCGTCGTCGGCTCGTCGAGGATGATCAGCTCCGCCTGCTTGTAGATGGCGCGCGCGATCGCCACGCCCTGGCGCTCGCCGCCCGAGAGCTGGCCGACGATCGAGTGCGGCGTAAACACTTTCGAGGTGAAGCCGATCTCGCGCATCAGCCGGCTCGCCTCCTCGATCTCCTTGTTGACCTTCAGCCAGCCCATGGAGCCGGTCAGCTCGCGGCCCATGAAGATGTTGCGCACGATCGTCTGCTGCACGGCCAGGGCCCGGTCCTGGAACACCGTCTCGATGCCGGCATCGCGCGAGCGCGCCGCGCTCCATCCGTTGACCGGCTTGTCGCGCACCAGTATGTCGCCGCTGGTCGGCTTGACCACGCCGGACAGGATCTTGATCAGCGTCGACTTGCCGGCGCCGTTGTCGCCGATCAGCCCGACCACCTCGCCGCGATCGACGCTGAGGTTGACGCCGCCCAGCGCATAGACCTGGCCGTAGGATTTCTTGATGTCGCGCAGTTCGATGATGCGTTCGCCCATGCGATCCTCGCTTGCAATGTCTGTTCGGCTTATTCGCCGGCGGTCCCGCCGGCCGGGTTGGGTCCGGCCGGCGGCCTGGGAGGTCAGCGCAGCGCCTGCTTGGCGAGCTCTGAGACGATCTCGTAGTTCTGCGGCGTGACGAAGCCGGCGCCGGTGTCGACATTCATCGGCGCAAGACCGAGTACCACCTGCTGGCAGAGACTGAGGATCGGCAGGTAGCCCTGCATGAACGGCTGCTGGTCGGCCGTCAGCTGCACCCAGCCGCCCTTGAAGGCCTCGACGATCTGCGGGCTGGTGTCGAAGCCGAAATTGAAGATGTCGCCAGGCTTCCTGCCCGCCGCCTGCATATAGGTGGCGACATTGCCGAGCATCTGCCCGCCGGGATAACCGACCGCCTTGACGCCGGGATTGTTGAGCAGCGCGGCAGTGATCGGCGGGATCGCGAGATTGGGATCGGCCGCCCATTCGGTTTGCGAATTAATCTGAACGACGTCGACGCCGGCCTCCTTCAGCGCGGCGACGGTCCCACGCTCGCGCGCGCCGCGGCTCTCGTTCTCGAACGGGCCGATCATGATCGCCTTGTCGCCGGCCTTGAGCCCGGCCAACTTGAACGCCTCGGCGCCGAGCGCGCGGCCCTGCTGCTCCTGCTGGGCGCCGACATAGCCGCCGCCGAACGCCGCCACCACCGTCGGCACCGGAACGTTCTGGTACATCATCTTGATGCCGTCCTTATGCGCCTGTTCGGCCAAAGGCATGATCGCGGCGTCGCCTGGATGGCCCATCATGGCGATACCTTGCGGCTTGACCGCGACCGCCTCGCGCAATTGCTGCACCATCTTCTCGACGTCCCACTGGGAAAAGATGTAGTCGACCTTCGGCCCGAGATCGGCCGCCGCCTGCTTGGCGCCATTATAGACGATGGTGCCGAAGGCGTCGCCCTCGGCGCCGCCGACGAAGAAGCGGATGTGGACGTCCTTGCACCATTGGGCGTCGAGCGCCTTTGCCGGCAAGGTGGAAATCGAGGCGCAGAGCGCCGTGGCGGCCGCCACGACGGTCGAGCGCAGAACAGTCCTTCTGGTCGTCATGCTCATGCACGTTCCTCCCTTTTGGTCCCTCGCATCGGAGGGTTTTCAACAGTTGCTCGGATCGGCCGGCTCCTCCCGCCGGCCGGCACTCAAACCGGGTTGGGCAGGTAGCTGTTCCCTCCCCGGCATTGCTTGAGATATTCCAGCGCCCGGACCTGGCCGGTGATCTCGAGGTCGCCGCGATAGACCGGGTCGTGCCAGCCCTCGATGTCGATGGCGCCCTTGTAGCCGGCGAGCCGCAATTCGCTGATCACCCGCGTCCAGTCGCTGTCGCCGAAGCCCGGCGTGCGCATCTGCACGAAAGGCAGGCGACCGAACACGCCATGCTCGCGAATCACGTCCCAGCGCACGGTCGCGTCCTTGCCGTGAACGTGAAAGATGCGCGGCGCCCATTTGCGGATCTGCGGGATCGGGTCGATCAAGTAGACGAGCTGGTGGCAAGGCTCCCATTCGAGCCCGAGATTGTCGTTGGGCAATTCGTTGAACATCAGCTCCCAGGCGTCCGGATTGTGGGCGATGTTCCAGTCGCCGCTCGCCCAATTGCCGTCCATGGCGCAGTTCTCGAAGGCAATGCGCACGCCCTTGTCGGCGGCGCGCCTGGCCAGCGGCCCCCACACCTCGCGGAAGCGCGGCAGGCTGTCGGTCAGCTTCTTGCCGCGCAGGCGCCCGGTGAAGCCGCTGACCGTCGTAGTGCCAAACAGATGCGCGTTGTCGATGACCGTTTCCCAGGCCGCGAGCACACCGCGATCGAGCTCGCCGCTCTCCAGCGGATTGCCGAACACGCCGATCGACGACACGGTCACGTCGGCATCGCCGATCGCTTCCCTTATCTGGCCGGCCAGCCGCGGCAGATCCTTGCCGCCCAGCGTCTGCCAGAAGAAGGGCTGGATGCTCTCGAAGCCAAGCGGCAGGATCTGCCGAATATAGGCAGCCGGGTCGTCGAGATTGGCTCGCACCATGGTGCCGATCCTGATGTCGAGAAGCGGGTTGGGCATCATTCTGCTTCCTGTCTGATCGCCACGCGCCCTCCGGTCTCGGCGCTTTCGATCGCGCCGAACACCATGGCCAGGCTCTTGATGTTGTCGGCGCCGCGCGTCTCCGGCTCGGTGCCGGTCTCGATCGCCTGCATGAAATCCTGGATGATGCCGAGATGGCCGCCGACGCGGTCGGCGGGATCGAGCGGCGGCACCTCGACGGCTTGCGTCTTGTCGATGATGCCGTCGCGGCCGGACGCAATCACTTCCGCCCTCAACCCGTCGTGGCCGTCCCACATCACGCTGCCGCGCTCCGCAACGATGCGCCAGCTGCCCTCCCAGCTCGTGCGAAAACCGTCGGCGCACCAGGAGCCGGCATAGGTGAAGACCTTGCCGCCGCCGAGATCGAAGACGGCGCTGGCCGACGATCCCTGCCGGTACCAGGAATTGGCCGGCTCCCATTCCTGGCAATAGACGCTGGCAGGCTCGCCGGCGACCATGTAGCGCGCGGCGTCGAAGGTGTGGATCGCCATGTCGAGCAGCAGCACGTGGCGCATATCCTCGCGAAAGCCGCCGAAATGCGGCGCGACGAAGAAATCGGCATGGATGCTGGTCGGCTTGCCGATGGCGCTCGAGTCGAGGAAGCGCCTAATGCGCCGGACATTGGCGACATAGCGCCGGTTCTGGACCACGGCGTGGACGCGGCCGGCGCGGCGAGCCGCCGCGATGATGGCCCGCGCATTGTCCGGGCTGTCGGCCAGCGGCTTCTCGGTGAGCAGATGGCAATTGTGAGCGAAGGCCGAAAGCGCGACCGCGCGGCGGGCTGCCGGCACCACGACATCGAACACGGCATCAGGCTTGGTCTGATCGAGGACGGCGTCGAGGCTGGTGCCGATGACGGCGCCGGAAAGATCGTACTCGCGCGCCCTCGCCTGCGCCCGCTCGGCGTCGAGGTCGACCAGCCCGGCAATTGCCAGCCCGTCGATCTGCCGCATGGCGTCGAGCCAGTGCCTGCTCATGGCTCCGCACCCGACCAGGACGACCTTCATCATCCAGCGCTCCTCCTCCGCCCGGCCCCTCCAGGCCGGGTTTCACGGCATCCACGGCATCACCGTAAACGTTTTTCCGTAAACGTTTACGAGAACACACCCGATGACGTAGAATGTCAACCGGCTGTTCGCGAAAATCGTCCCGAAGCCTTGGCCTGAGCGGCAGCCGGTGCTAGCCAAGGCGGGGGAGAGTGGCTCTTGGCGTCCAGCATTCACGACCTTGCGCGTCATCTGAACATTTCGATCGGCACAGTGTCGCGCGCGCTGAACGGCCGTGCCGACGTCAATGCCGAGACCCGCCGGCGCGTTCTGGAAGCGGCGAGAGAGCTGAACTATTCGCCCAACCAATCCGGCCGCAGTCTCAGGCAAGGCGCCACCCGCTCGATCGCCTTCATGCTGCAACCGCATCCCGGCGACCAGCAATATGGCGAGCCGTTCTTCATCCCGTTCCTGACCGGTCTGCAGGCGCGGCTCGCCGAGTATGACCTGGATCTGATGGTCGTCATGGGTGAGCCCGGCCAATATCAGCAGGAGAGACTGCGCCGCGTGGTTGAGACGCGCCGGGCCGACGCAGTCGTGTTGGCCAATACACGGCGTGAAGACGATCGGATCGACTATCTCAGCAAGGCCGGCTTTCCCTTCGCCACGCTTGGCCGAAGTCAATCCGGCGGCGACACCTATCCTTCGCTTGATATCGATTTCGAGAGGGCGGGTAATGAAGCCGTCGACCGGCTGGTCGCGCGCGGCCACCGCCGCATTGCCGCCATCCGCCCTTCGCTTGATCTCAACTTCGGCTACCTGTTCCTCGACGGCTACCGCAAGGCGCTGAAGCGGCACGGCATCGAAGTCGACCCCGGCCTGATCGCCGACGGCTTCATCAACGAGACCGGCGGCTACCAGGTGACGCCGCGCGTCATGCTCTCCAAGGACCGGCCGACAGCCATCGTCTTCAACAATGACGCCATGGCGCTCGGCGGCTGCAAGGCACTGGCCGAGATGGGCATCAGGCCCGGCCACGACATCGCGGTGATCGTCATCGTCGACACGCCGCTCTGCCGCTACTTCTCGCCGGCGCTGACCGCTTTCCGACCGTCGCTGGATCCGATGGGCCGGCGGCTGGCCGAGATGCTGCTCGCCTCCCTTCCCGCCTTCGCCGGCCCGGAAGGGCCGCGCATCATCCGCGAGGTCTGGCCGCTGGAGCTGGTCGCAAGAGAGAGTGATTGAGCGCCTTTTCCTTCTCCCCTTGTGGGAGAAGGTGTCGCCGAAGGCGACGGATGAGGGGTGTTCCAGATGACACCAGCGTCTCACTCCGCTGGAACACCCCTCATCCGTCTCGGCGCTGGCGCGCCGATCCACCTTCTCCCACAAGGGGAGAAGGGAAAACTGTCACGCAACCATCACGTTCAAGTCCTAGACCGCTCGACGGCAAGGGCTGGCCGCATCGTCGGTGCCACGCCCTCTTGAGCCATTGGCCGCTCTGCTCGTCACGAAGGGGATATCGATGAAACATCTCAACCGAACCGTCGCGCTCGGCGCGGCACTTGCCCTGTTCACCGCCATGACGCCGGCGCTGGCCGACGGCGTTGCCTATGTCAACAAGGGGCTCGTCGGCATCGGTCGCATTCCGGCCAGCCAGAAGGACAAGTTCGGCGAGACCTTCGGTTCCGGTTCCGGCATGGCGATCGACACCAAGGGCTGGTCGCGCGACGGCGCCGGCTACAAAGGTTCGCTCTGGCTGCTGCCGGATCGCGGCTACAACGTCGCCGGCACCACCGATTATCGCGCCCGCCTCAACACGATCGCGATCGAGCTGAGCCCGACCGTGCCGGGCGCCGCGCCCGCCGCCGGTCAGGAACAGTCGGGCGTCAAGGCGACGCTGGCTGACACCATGCTTCTGACCGACGACAAGGGCGCCGACACGACCGGCCTCGACCCGCTGAACGGCGTGCGCCCGGCCGCTGGCGACATGCCGATCCTGCCGCAGGCCGACAATGGCAAGCTGGCGCTGGACGACGAGGCGATCGTGCGCCTGCCGGACGGCACCATGTTCATCTCCGACGAGTATGGCCCCAACATCTACCGCTTCTCGGCCGAAGGCCGCCTGATGTCGGCTACGCAGCCGCCGGCCGCACTTGTGCCGATGCGCCATGGCAAGCCGAACTTCGCTTCCGACAATCCAGGCCCGGGCGCGGCCGGGCCCGATCCCAAGGATCCCGAGACCGGCCGCCAGAACAACCAGGGTCTCGAAGGCATGTCGATGACGCCGGACGGCAAGTTCCTGATCGCCGTGCTGCAGTCGGCGACCCGTCAGGACGGCGGCGATTCCGGCGCGACGCGCCAGAACACCCGTGCGCTGGTCTATGACGCTTCCGACCTCGCCCATCTCAAGCTGGCGCATGAATATGTCGTGCCGCTGCCGGTGTTCAAGGACGCCAAGGGCAAGACCAAGGTGGCCGCGCAGAGCGAGATCGTCGCGCTCTCCGACAAGAGCTTCCTGATGCTGGCGCGCGACAGCGGCAACGGCCAAGGCCTCAAGGGCGACGAGTCGCTCTATCGCAAGATCAACATTGTCGATCTCTCCGCCGCGACCGACATCGCCAACGGCCCGTTCGATGCCGCCGACAAGCCGGTCGCGCCGAAGGGCGTGCTCGATCCGTCGGTGATCGCTGCCAAGCTGACGCCGTTCATCGACATCAACGAAAAGGCCGAGCTTGGCCGCTTCGGCCTGCACAATGGCGCCCCGAACGACAAGAACAACCTCTCGGAGAAGTGGGAGGCGATGTCGCTGGCGCCGGTGCTCGATCCGAAGCTGCCCGACGACTATTTCCTGTTCGTCGCCAACGACAACGACTTCCTGACCCAGGACGGCTTCCAGGTCGGCGCTTCGTACAAGGCCGAGGATGGCGCCGATGTCGACACCACCTTCCTGGTCTATCAGGTCACGCTGCCTGGCCTTTCAGGAAACACCACCCAGTAAGTCACCTGGCCATCTGGCTCGCCCGGAAAAGGGTGCATGTATCTCAGGCCTGCGATAGCATCGCGGGCCTGACTCATTTCCGGTACCCGCCATGGATGATGACAAGCCCGCCCGGCCGCGCGTCGGCGACCTGACCAGCGGCCCGATCCCGCGCACGCTGTTGTTGTTCGCGCTGCCGGTGCTGGGCTCCAGCGTGCTGCAGTCGCTCAACGGCTCGATCAACGCCGTCTGGGTCGGCCGCTTCCTCGGCGAAGCGGCGCTGACGGCCACCTCCAACGCCAATCTGGTGCTGTTCCTGATCATCGGCACCGTCTTCGGCGTCGGCATGGCGGCGACCATCCTGGTGGCGCAGTCGGTCGGTGCCCGCGACCTGCCCAAGGCGAGGCGCATCGTCGGCACCAGCGCCAGCTTCTTCTTCCTGGTCTCGGCGGTGTTCGCCGTCTGCGGCTGGATCTGGGTCGACGCCATCCTGACCGAGCTCGGCACGCCGGCGGATGCCTTGACTCTGGCGCGCGCCTATCTGCGCATCATCTTCGTCGCCGTGCCGATGATGAACCTTTTGTCCTTCGTCATGACCGTGCTGCGCGGCGCCGGCGACTCGCGCACGCCGTTAATCTTCATGGCGCTCGCGGTCGTCTTGGACGTCGTGCTCAATCCGTTGCTGATCCGCGGCATCGGCCCCTTCCCCGAACTCGGCATCGCCGGCTCGGCCACCTCGACGCTTGTCGGCCAGACGGTCAGCGTCATCGCCATCCTGATCGTGCTCTATGCCCGCAAGCATCCGCTGCGGCTGGCAGGCGCCGACCTCGCTCTGCTGAAACCCGATCCGGCCCTGCTGCGCATCGTCGTCTTCAAGGGCATTCCGATGGGCCTGCAGATGATCGTCATTTCCGTGGCTGCGCTGACGATTATGGGCATCGTCAACTCCTACGGGTCGCAGGTCGCCGCCGCTTATGGCATCGCAGCGCAGCTCTGGACCTACATCCAGATGCCGGCTCTCGCGATCGGCGCCGCGGTCTCCTCGATGGCGGCGCAGAATGTCGGCGCCGGGCGCTGGGACCGCATCGGCAAGGTCGCCGCGTCCGGCGTCGGCTTCAACCTGGTCCTGACGGGCGCGCTGGTGGCGCTGCTGTTCGTCTTTGACCGTCCGGTGCTTGGCCTGTTCCTCGGCACCGACAGTGCCGCGATCGACATCGCCGCCCACATCAACAAGGCGGCGTCGTGGTCGTTCATCCTGTTCGGCGTCACCATCGTGCTGTTCGCCACGGTGCGCGCCACCGGGGCCGTCATGCCGCCGCTGATCATCCTGATCGTTTCGGTGCTGATCGTGCGCACCGGCTTTGCCTATTTCTTCAGGAACTGGATCGGTCAGGAGGCGCTGTGGTGGAGCTTTCCGGCGGGCTCCATCGCCTCGCTGCTGCTCGCCGCCGCCTATTACCGCTTCGGCCGTTGGCGCACCATGCACATGATCGAGGACCGGCCAGCCGCCGGCGAGCCACCGGACACCGGCCTTGGCGTCCCGCGCCAGCGCGCCAGTCTTGCGTCCGAGACATCCGCTGGGTGAAATCTACCGCGCGTATTTGGCGCCGAAACCCAGCGCCACCAACGAGAAAACCGTGATCATGCCTGCAAAGGCCAGGCTTGCGACGGTCGCATTGGCCAGGTTCGATAGGATGCCGATGCCGATCACAGGCAGCGCATTGCCGCAGAAGCAGCAGATGAAGAAGGCCGAGACCACCTCGGCGCGGCGGTCGGCCGGCGCGATCTGGTTCACCACTTGCAGGCCGCCGCGATAGCCGAGCGCCGCCGCCACGCCGCAGACCGCCGTCGCGGCGATCATCAATGACATCGAGGCATAGACCTGCGCCGCCACGATCAAGGCCACGGTCGGGATCATCAGCACCAGCGCGGCGAGCATGGTGGAGCGGCTGGTGAGCCACGTGGTGCCGACGATGGTCACCGCCGCCACCATCGACAGCTCGAAGAAAAGTCCGCCGGCTTCGGCATGGTTCGTCGCATGCAGTTGCTGCGCCAGGATGCTCGGCGCCAGCGCCGCATAGAAGCCGACCAGCGCCATGGCGCCGAAGCCGGTTACTGCCGGCGCCACGAATTGCGCGCGGATGTCATCGGGCACCGAAAGCCGTGGCCGCAGCGAGACGTCGGAGAAGCGTCCAGGCCTGGACACAGTTTCCTGCGTGCGCCAGATCAGCAGGGTGACCAGCGCGAGCAGGACGAGATAGACGGCAAATGTCAGCCTGAGCGGCCAGGGCGCGTACTGGGCGAGCAGCCCCGACACCAGCGCGCCGACCCCGAGACCGATGAAGTTGGTGCTGGTGGCGATAACGGCGGCGCGTGACTTGTCCTTGCCTTCGATCAGTTCGGCAAGCCAGGCGGTGCCGGCGCCCGCGCCGACACCGATGCCAAGGCCGCTGAGAATGCGGGCGATATCGAGCCAGGCAAGGTTTTCGGCCAAGAGAAAAAGCAGCGCGCTGACCACGGCAATGGCCATCGCGGCAAGCCCGGCGGGACGGCGGCCGACGACATCCGACACCCGGCCGAAAAACAGCAGCGCCGCGAGATTACCGACGACGTAGACGGCATAGACCAGCGTCAGCGTGATCTGCGAGAAGCCGAAGGCCTGCTTGTAGATCACGTAGAGTGGCGTCAGCGCGGTGCTGCCGGCAAAAAGCGCGGCTATCATGGCGGCGACGGCGGCCTTCGCGGCGCCTCCGCCAAGCTCGCTGTCACGCGTCATGGTTTGGGTGTAGCTGGTCATTGGCGACCTCCGGCGGTTGCAACCCCAACGCCTATATAGTGGCGCTGCTCCGACCACCGAATCCCCTCCTGACAATTCCGGCAGGATGGTCAGGCGTTCCATCCTCCCGTAACGTCTGCCATAGCGAGGGAGGAATCATGGGCAAGGGACGGGTCGAAGCATTCACCGATGGCGTCGTCGCCATCATCATCACCATCATGGTGCTGGAGCTGAAAGTGCCGCATGGCGAGGACTTTTCGGCTCTTCTGCCGCTGTGGCCGATCTTCTTCTGCTACGTATTGTCCTTCATCAATGTCGGCATCTACTGGAACAATCTGCACAACATGTTCCACACCGTGCAGCGCGTCGACGGACGTGTGCTGTGGGCCAATCTGAACCTTCTGTTCTGGCTGTCGCTGATGCCGGTGACCACTGCTTTCATGGGCGAGAACCATTTTGCGCCGGTGCCGGTCGCCGTCTACGGCATCGACCTCGTGCTCTGCGCCGTCGCCTACACCATCCTGGTCTTCAAGCTGCGCCATCTGCACGGCGCCGACACGACCTTTGCCAAGGCGGTGGGCCATGACGAGAAGGGCAAGATCTCGCTGGCGTTTTACATCGTTGCGGTCCTGCTGAGCTTCTTCAACCAGTGGATCAGCGTGGCGATCTACGTGGCGGTGGCGGCCGTCTGGTTCGCGCCGGACAAGCGCTTCGAGCGGCTGGTCGGGAAATAGCGCTTTATTTCCGCAGCGCCTGCAGCTTCTCGGCCGCCGAGGCGGCAAGGTCGGCGTAGCGTTCCTCCAGCCGTTCCGCCGCCTTGATGATCGGGAAGTCGTGGCCGAACTTCTCCAAGGCAAGCCGCAGCTTCTCGGCGAATTCCGCTTGCTTCTCCAGCGCTGAAAACAGCGTCTTCACCTGCGCTTCGTCGATGTCGGGATTGGCGAGCATCTTCGGTACCTCGCGGCCCATCTGGTCGCCGTTGGCGGTCTGCTCTTTCAGGATTCCGATCCAGTCGGTCAAATGCCGAGCTCCTTTTTGAGGACAACATGCGCGGCAGGCGCGGCACTGGTCAACCCGTAGCGGCTCTTGCCGTCAACCCGTTGCGGCTACGCCGTCAACCCGTCATGACGAACCGGCCTTGCCTCGGCGGCGCCTCGCGTTAAGTTCGGCCCGACCCGAACGAGGATGAAAATAATGACCAGCGACGCCGACATCCAGACCACCCTGCCCGCTTTCGCTTCCGGCAATGTCGCCGTCGTCACCGGCGGCGCCAGCGGCATCGGCCTTGCCGCCGCAAAACGCTTCGCCGCGATGGGCGTGAAGACCGTGCTGGCCGATATCGGCGGCGTGCGCCTCGACCAGGCGACAGAGGCTGTCGCAGCGATCGCCGGCAAGGATGCCGTCCTGCCGATCCCGACCGATGTCTCCCGGGCCGACGAGGTCGACCGGCTGGCGGATCTCGCTCACGGCGCCTTCGGCGCGGTGTCGGTGCTGATGAACAATGCCGGCGTCGGCAACAACCCGGGCAAGCCATGGGAGAACCGCGATGCCTGGAAGCGGCTGCTCGACATCAATTTCTGGGGCGTCGTGCATGGCGTCGAGGCCTTCGCGCCGCGCATGCTCGCTGCCGGAAAGCCGGGCCTGATCATCAACACCGGCTCCAAGCAGGGCATCACCACGCCGCCCGGCAATCTCGCCTACAACGTCTCCAAGGCCGGCGTGAAGACGTTTACCGAAGGGCTGGCGCATGCGCTGCGCAACGAGCCCGGGGCGAAGGTTTCGGCGCATCTGCTGATCCCAGGCTTCACCTATACCGGCCTGACCGAAGGCGCGACCGAAAAGCCCGCCGGCGCCTGGACCGGCGAGCAGGTGATCGACTTCATGCTGGCGTCGCTGTTGGACGACGACTTCTATATCCTTTGCCCCGACAACGATGTCGCGCGGCCGGTGGATGAGAAGCGCATGGCCTGGGCAATCGGCGACATCATCGAGAACCGCCCTGCTCTGTCGCGCTGGCATCCCGATCACAAGGACGCCTTCGCCGCCTTCATGAACCGCTGACATCCGCTCAAGCGGCCGCTTTCTTCTTTGAACCGTCCTTCGCCGCGACCGTCTTCTTTGCAGCGGCATCGGCGATCTTGCGATCGTCCTTGGAAGTTTTCTTGCCTGACACGGCCTTCTTGGCCGCCATCTCGGCAATCTGCCGATCATGCCGCTTGGCTGCTCGTTCGCATTTGTCGCGGATCTCCTCGACCTCCGATTCCGTCAAGTGCTCGATGCCGATGAAACGATTATGCGCGCGGCTGACCCGGATCAGCTCGTCGAGCTTGGCCTGAACTGCCGCGCCGTCACGATTCTGTGTGTTCTGAATCAGGAACACCATCAGGAAGGTGACGATGGTGGTGCCGGTGTTGATGACCAGTTGCCAGGTGTCGGAAAACCCGAAGATCGGGCCGCTTGCCGCCCATACGACCACGATCAGCACGCAGATGGCGAAGGTCGGCGGCAGGCCTGCCAGATGCGCCACCCGGTTGGCTATCGTGGTGAAAACCCTCTCGATCATGTAAGTCCTTCGAAAATCGTGGATGAGCGGACACCTGCCAAGAAACAAGCTGCCGCCGCCTCGGGTTCCCGAAGGTTGGATTTTCTTGGCTACACGCAGCCGCAATCGGACACACGCAAGAAGCGCAGCCGCGCGAAGAAACACCTTATCGATTTGTTTGCGATAGTGCCGGCGCAGGCAAAAAAGCCTGTTCCTTCCGCTTCACGGCGGTCTACCTCTAGCCCCTTCCGCCGCGCCACCCCCGCATGGCGGAAGGGGCAACAATTCCCAAGAGCAAGCGTAGCATCCAGACGGCGCCGTCATGATTCTTGACGGCGTTCCCTGTCCGTCAGTGAGTATTATCTTCCCAGCGATCGAGGAAATCCTCGATCGGCATGGCCTGCATGTCGGGAATGGCCCTGGCCAGTTTCTCTGGCGCCCAGTCCCACCAGGCGAGGTTTTCGATGCGCGCCGCGATGTCGGCTGAGAAACGCTGGCGCAAGGGCTTTGCCGGAATGCCGGCGACGATCGCGTAGGGCGCGACGTCATGCGTCACCACGGCATTGGCGCCGATGACGGCGCCGTTGCCGATCGTGACGCCCGGCATGACGACCGCGCCATGGCCGATCCAGACATCGTGGCCGACGCTGACCGATTTCCCCTGCCGCCGCGCGCGGAATTCCGTGTCGACGCCCAGCCAGCGGAAATACTCGTTCGGCCGGTAGCTGACCTTGTGCTGAGTCAGCCGCTCGATCGGGTGTTCGAGCGCGTTGATGCGGCTGTTGGCGGCGATCGAGCAGAACTTGCCGATCGTCGTGTAGATCGCTTCCGAGTGGCGCTCGAAATAGGAGAAGTCGCCGACCGTCACCTCGCGCAGGATCACCCGCTCGCCGATCGAGGCATAGCGGCCGAGCCTGCACGCCTTCAGCTCCGCGGTCGGATGAATGCGCGGCTCCGGGTCCTTGAGAACGAGGTTTTCAGGACGGTCCATGCTCGGGCTTTACGCCCGAGCGATTGCTGCCGCAAGCGGGACAGATATTCCGCTCGAACCTACTGCGGCTTGCCCTTCGTCCAGACCACGTTCTGGCCGTAGAGCGGCACGGTCGTGACCGACATCTTGGCCGAGCCATTCTGAACCTGGCGCGAATGCGACAGATAGATCAGCGTCTCGTTCTTCTTGTCATAGATGCGGTTCACCACCTGCTTCTTCCAGATCAGGCTGAGGCCCTGCTTGAACACTTCCTCGCCGCCCTCGCCCATATCTATGTCGCCGATGGTGATCGGCCCGGTCTGGCGGCACGAGATCGAGGAATCGGAGGGATCCTCGAACCAGTTGCCCTTATGCAGCCGGTCGATGATGCTACGGTCGAAATAGGCGACATGGCAGGTGACGCCGTCGACCTTCGGGTCCTTGATGGCATCGATCATGATGTCGTTGCCGACCCAGTCGACACCCACTTTGCCCACCTCGTCGGCCATGGCCGCGCCGGCGCTGAGGGTAAGACATGCGGCGAATACGCCGATCAGTTTTCGCAAAGGTTGCCTCCTCGGTTGGCGTTTGCCGATGTCAGGTGGGACAGCACCATGGCTTTTGCAAGCCGCCTGGTAAGCGCGAAGAGGCTATGCCTGGCGTAAGGCCAGCATCTGCCTGAGCACATTCGACTTGAGGACAAAATGTTGGACGAGCGCGCCGGCGGTGTGAAGCAGCACCACATAGAGAAGGACGTTCTTGCCGAGGACATGCACCAGGCCCGCGCCAGGCACCTGCAGGAACCATGCAGCGGCGCCGGAAAGCGGCACGATGAAGATGAGCGCGTAGATCACCAGATGCGTCAGCCTGGCGACCAGCCGCAGCGCCGGATGTTCCATGCCCGACACCGGTGGAACGCCGCGTGTCGCCCTCAGCCAAAGCCGCCCGGCGGCGAGAACCAGCACCGCGAGGCCGAGCACGATATGCAGATAGGCCAGCGGCCAATCGCCGGCGGCGGCCTCCTGCCCGCGGCGCAGCGCGCGCCACACATGCTCCATGCCGTCATGAGCGACGAACTGGACCAGGATGAGCGCCGCGATGCTCCAATGCAGCCATATCTGGGTCTTCGAATAGGACGATACAGGCGTGCCGGCCATCGAGTTGCTCCATCATCAAAGTCTTGTGGAAGATAGGTGGGAAGCAAAGCCGTTCAAATTGAGGATCGGTAAGGCTCCGCGCCGCGACCTGTCCAGCCGATTGCGGCAACGCGACATCTTTGAGGTAGCCTCAGCGGCATTTATGGTGGATGAAAAATCTTCAACGCCAAATCACGGCAGACTGAAATGGCCAACCAACCCTCGCCTATCATGCGGTTCATTCTCGTTGGCATTTTGGTGCTGATGGTCGCGATCACTGGCGTGATGACGTTCCAATGGTACAGGAAATTATACAGCGGCGAGCCCTTCGGCGCGCCCTTCACGCTGGTCGACCAGAAAGGCGCGCCGATCACCGAGGCGGCCTTCAGAGGCCATCCGAGCGTCGTCTTCTTCGGCTTCACCCATTGCCCGGAAGTCTGCCCGACAACCCTGTTCGAGCTGGCCGGCTGGCTGAAGACGATGGGCGACAGCGGCAAGAACCTCAATGCCTACTTCGTCACCGTCGATCCGGAGCGCGACACGCCCGAGACGATGAACACCTATGTCAGCAACTTCTCCGACCGCATCACCGGCATCACCGGCGATCCGGACAAGGTGCACGCCATGGCCAAGGCCTTCGGCATCTACTGGAAGAAGGTCGACACCGGCGACGGCGACTACACGATGGACCATACGGCTTCCGTGCTCCTGCTCAACGCCAAGGGCGATTTCGCCGGCACCATCGCCTATGGCGAGAGCGCCGACACCGCCGTCGCCAAGCTGAAGCGGTTGGCTGCCGGTGGGCAAAGCTGATGAGCCAAACAAGGCTCCATCTCACCGCCAACAAGGTCGAGGCTGACCGCATCTTCGCGGCGCTCGACACCGCCTTCGAGGACGACGGCCTGCCGATCGCCGTGCTGGAGCTCGACGAGGAAAAAGACATCCACGAAGTCTCGCTCTATGCCGACGGCGACGTCGATCCCGTCGAAGCGCGGGTCAAGGATCTCCTCGCCGGTCTCGGTCTGCCGAAACCCGTAGAGCGCGAGGTCCTTCCTGACGTGGACTGGGTGTCGCGCTCGCTGGAGGGCCTGAAGCCGGTCCGCGCCGGCCGCTTTTTCGTTCATGGTTCGCACGACCGGGCCAAACGCCACAGCGGCGATCTCGCCATCGAGATCGAGGCGGGTCTTGCCTTCGGCACCGGCCATCACGGCACGACCGCCGGCTGCCTCGAAATGTTGGAGCAGGTGGTGCTGCGCGAAAGACCGCGCAACGCGCTCGACCTCGGAACCGGCAGCGCGGTGCTGGCGATCGCGGTTGCCAAGCTCGCGCATATCCCGGTGCTGGCGACCGACATCGATCCGGTCGCCGTTCGCGTCGCCGCCGCCAATGCCCGCCTCAACCACGTCAAGGCGCTGGTCGAGACGGTGACGGCGCCCGGCTTCCATCACCCGATCTTCGCCAGGCGCGCGCCCTTCGACCTGATCGTCGCCAACATCCTGGCGCGCCCGCTGATGCGGCTCGCGCCCGAAATGGCCAAGCACATCAGGTTCGGCGGTTCGCTGGTGCTCTCCGGCATCCTCGACCGGCAACGCGACGCGGTGATCTCGGCCTATGTCGGCCAGAGTTTTCGTCACGTTCGCACGCTGCATCGCGAAGGCTGGGTGACCATCCACCTCAAGCGCTGAGGCCGGCTCGCCGGCCAGCCGCGCCTGGCATTGCCGAAATCGATTCCGGTTTTCAAGTTCATGCGCTACGGTCGCGGCAAGCCAATCGAGGGAGACGCCAGAAATGTTCCAGACCTTTGATTCCGCTGGTGATCCTGCCGTCGGTAAGCCGCGCGTGGCGCTGCTGCGGCAATGGTTGGCGGAGAACGGCCTGGACGGCTTCATCGTTCCTCGCGCGGACGAGCACCAGGGCGAGTATGTCGCCGACCGCTCGGCGCGGCTGAAATGGCTGACCGGCTTTTCCGGTTCGGCCGGCGTCGCCATCATCTTGCGCGACCGCGCCTTCATCTTCGTCGACGGCCGCTACACGCTGCAGGTGCGCAACGAGGTCGACCTGTCGATCTTCACCATCGAGAGCCTCATCGACAATCCGCCGGCCAGCTGGATCAAGGACAATCTCGGCAAGGGCGCGAGGCTCGGCTTCGATCCCTGGCTGCATACGGTCGGCGAGGTCAAGGCGCTGAAGGCATCGGCGGAGCAATCCGGCGCGACCTTGGTGCCGCTCGACAGGAACCCCATCGACATCATCTGGAAGGATCAGCCGGAGCCGCCGCGCGCGCCTGTCGAGATCCATCCGCAAAACCTCGCTGGCGAACTCGCCAAGGACAAGTTGGTGCGCCTGGCAAGCGCGATCGAGAAGGACGGCGCCACTCACGCAGTGCTGACCGATCCCTCTTCGATAGCCTGGGCCTTCAACATCCGCGGCGGCGACGTGCCGCACACGCCGCTGGCTCTGGGCTTCGCCATCCTCGCCGCCGACGGCAAGCATCAGCTGTTTATGGACCAGCGCAAATTCCCGCGCCAGGTCGCGGCCTATCTCACCCAACTCTCCGATCCGCATGATCCGGATGCGTTCGAAGGTGCAATCATCGACCTTGCAAAGGGTGGAGCCAAAATAGCGCTCGATCCGGTTCTGGCGGCGGAAAAGCTGCGCATGCTGGTCGAGGACAATGGCGGCACCGTCGTCCTGGCCGCCGATCCCGCGCGCATTCCGCGCGCGACGAAAAACCAGGCCGAGATCGCCGGCAGCCGCGCAGCGCATCGTCGCGACGGCGCCGCGGTAGCCAAGCTGCTTTGCTGGCTCGACCGCCAGCAGCCTGGCTCGCTGGACGAAATCGCCGTGGTCACCAAGCTCGAGGAGATGCGCCGGCGGACCGGCGAGGAAACGCAGATGCCACTGCGCGACGTCTCCTTCGACACCATTTCCGGCGCCGGCCCGAACGGCGCGATCATGCATTATCGCGTCTCGCGCGCCACCAGCCGCAAGCTTGAAAGCGGCGAGCTGTTCCTGCTCGATTCCGGCGGCCAATACCAGGACGGCACCACCGATATCACCCGCACCGTGCCGATCGGCGAGCCGACCGAAGAGATGCGCGAGCGCTTCACCCTGGTGTTGAAGGGCATGATCGGTATATCGACGCTGCGTTTCCCCGCCGGCACGCGCGGCTCGGAAATCGACGCCATCGCCCGCATGGCGCTGTGGAAGCACGGCTGCGACTTCGCCCACGGCACCGGCCACGGCGTCGGCTCCTACCTCGCCGTGCATGAAGGTCCGCAGCGCATCGCCCGCACCGGCACCGAGAAACTGCTTGCCGGCATGATGCTGTCCAACGAGCCGGGCTACTACAAGGAAGGCGCCTACGGCATTCGCATCGAGAACCTGATCCTGGTCACGCCGGCGGAGCAAATCGAAGGCGGCGACATCGCCATGCATGGCTTCGAGACGCTGACGCTGGCGCCGATCGACAAGCGGCTCATCCGCAGCGACCTGCTGCACCGGGACGAGTTGCAGTGGCTAGACCGCTATCACGCCTGGGTGCTGGCCGAGATCGGCCCGATGGTCGACGGCGAAACGCTGGCCTGGCTGGAGAAGGCGACGGCACCGCTGCCGCACGACGCGAAGATTTGAGAGTAGCTTCTTTCTCGCCGTTTACGGGCCACGCCATACACACATCTTCTGTGACTGGCGTGACTGATAGACCGACGGCTTGATTGCCAGGTGGTTCCCCCAATCCGTCGCTGCTTCGCAGCGCCACCTTTCCCCCCTCCGGAGGGAAAGGAAGGGAGCCCTGCTGGACGAGCGTTGACGGCAAAAAGCTTGGCGCCTTTCCTCTACCCCGTCGATCGGGGGAGAGGTGTCTCGGCGAAGCCGAGACGGAGTGGGGGTCGACCAGCGGCGCCTACTGTTCGAAACTATCGTCAGGCAGGATTCCTACCCCACAAATTGCCGCGCCAGTATCAACATCGCCGCGCCAGCCAAAAACATCGCCATCAAGCCGCCGCGCAGCGACACCAGCACGGTGACGATCAGCGCCGCCCATTCCGCCGGTCCTGCATGCAGCAGCTCCGGCGCGACCAGCGTCGTGAGCACTGCCGCCGGCACGGCGTTGAGGCCGGCCTCGACGCGCGGATGGATGGTGTCGAAGCGCGAGATGACGAGGTGGCCGCCGACCCGGGTAAAGTAGGTGGTGACAGCGCCGGCAAGGATGATCCAGAAGGTCGTGCTCATGGCCGCTTGCCCACGCCGCTGTGATGCGGTGGCAGGATCATTGCGAGCAGCACGCCGGCAATGGCGCCGATGGAGACATGCCAAGGCGAGCCGACGGTTCCGTAGGCAATGATGGAGGCAATGGCGCTCGCCAGAACCACGGGCAGCCACAATGGCCGCTTGCGGAAGCCGAGCACCAGGCCGAGGAAATAGATCGGCAGCAGGAAATCGATGCCTAGCGCGTGCGTATCGGGAATGAGCCTGCCGAAGACGGCGCCGAGCCCGCTTTCGATCACCCAGAACACGTAGACCGGCAGGCCAAGGCCGAGATACCAGGCAAAGCCGACGGGCTGGCCGGACTGCGCCCTCGCCTCGGCGACCGCGTATTGCGGATCGGTCATGATGAAATAGCCCAGCGCCTGCTGCAGCACTGGCCAATGCGCGATGCGCCGGCCGAGGCCGGCCGAATAGAGCACATGGCGGAAATTCACCGCGAAGATCGACAGCACGACCAGCCAGGGCGCGACATGCTGGCCGAACAGTTCGATGCCGACCATCTGGCTGGCGCCGCCGAAGATCAGTGCGCTCATCAGGAAGGCTTCGAGGACGGAAAAACCGTTGTCGACGGCCAAAGCCCCGAACAAGATCGCGAATGGCGCCGAGGCGACGACGACCGGCATCGACAATCGCACGCCGTCCCAGAAATCGCCGCCGGTTCTGCCCTCAGAGATTGCTTCCGCCGTCATCATCCACTCCTAATGCATGTCGCCCAGAGTATGCAGCGGTTCTGGGACAACGACATGCATCAACAAAAGACTTAAAGTGCGGCGCCTGGATTCGTTCAGCGCGACGCGCTTCAAGAGCGGCCTGATTTAGGGAGCGTCGCCTTCAATGTCACACCAATTCGCTTGACCCAACGATCAGCGGAACTGATCGCCCGCGCTGTGGCCGGTGACAAATCGGGAAGCGTTCGAGAGCCTCCGCAAAGGCTGTTGCCGGATAATGGATTTTCCACCCGCCCCTATTGTCGAGCTATCAAACCCGGTGCCAAGATCAGCACAAAAGAGGGGTAATGAATGATCGTCTTTGATTTCACCGGCAGGCATGCGGTCGTCACCGGAGCGGGCGGCGGCATGGGCGAGGCGATCACGCTGGCGCTGCTCGATGCCGGCGCTTCCGTCACCGCCATCGACATCAAGTCGCGCCCCGCCTCGCTTGCCGCCTATGATGACAGGCTGACCTTCGCGCAGGGCGACCTGACCGACGCCGCTTTCGTCGAGCGGACCATCGGCGCCGCCGGCCGCGAGCGTGGCGGCATCGACTATCTCGCCAACGTCGCCGGCGTGCTTTGGTTCGGCCGCGACAAGTCGGCTCTGGAGATGGATCTCGACGTCTGGGACCAGGTCTTCAACATCAATCTGAAGTCCTTCGTGCACACGGCACGCGCGGTCGTCCCGCAAATGCGGGCCGGCGGCCGCGGCGGAGCCATGGTGCATTTCTCGACCATTCAATGGTATCGCGGCGACCCCAAGCCGCAGGACGCCTACCAGGCGTCCAAGGCGGGCGTCTGCGCGCTGTCCAAATCGCTGGCCATGCAGCTTGCCGGCGAGCGCATCCGCTCGAACGCGATCTGCCCCGGCATGGCGCTGACGCCGCTGCAGGCGCGCTGGGACACCGAGGAGAAACGTGCCGCCGTGGCGGACTACACCCCGCTCGGCCGCATCGGCACGCCGCAGGACATGGCCAATGCCGCGCTCTTCCTGCTCTCGGACGCGGCCAGCTACATCACCGGGATCGAACTCGCCGTCGACGGCGGCCTGCTGATGCGGATGTAGGCGCTTAGCCAGACCCGCAACGTCGGCGTCAGGCCTTGACGGCCGTGCCCTGGATCGCCCTGCCCCAGTCGAGCAGCGGCTTGGCACGCAAGGTGAAGTCGACGAGATCGTCGACCAGCGCCGCAGAATGGATCGTCGCGGGGTCGATGTCGTGCCGGACCACGAAATGCCGGTTGCGCACCGCCTGGGCGAGGTCGTCGTCGCCAACGTCCTCGAAGCCGCGCGGCGGCCGCTTCAGCCGATCCTCCGGATCGAGCTCCAGGTCGGCCTTTTTGAGCGAAGTGACCATGCCACGGAACGCGGCCGGTTTGGTCACGATCGCCTTGCGCATCGCCTGCAGCAGTTCGGGCGCAGGCTGCCACCAGGCGACGCCGGCAAAGCAGCGTTCCAGCCCGATATGCACATAGAAGACGCCTTGCGACATCTTGGTGCCGTCAGGCGAGAGGATCGCCGACAGATGCCGGTTGTAGGGTCGCTTGTCCTTGGCAAAGCGCACGTCGCGATTGATGCGGAATAGTGATTTCTTGCGGTCGCCACGCAAGCCGAGCTTCGCCGCCTCGAAGCGCTCGCTAAGCGTCTCGACGAGATCGCAGAACGGCCCGTGCAGTTCGCGGTCGAAGAGGTCGCGGTTCTCCTGGAACCACTCACGGCTCTGGTGGAAGTCGAGCGCCTTGAAGAACGGGATGGCTTTTGAGCCGAACCCTTTGAACGTACTGGCCATCACGCCTTGCCGACCCGCTGCAGCCAGGTATCCTCGTCGATGACTTCGACGCCGAGTTCACCGGCAAGTTTCAGTTTGGAACCCGCTCCCGGCCCGGCCACCAGCAGATCGGTCTTGGCCGACACCGAGCCCGCCACCTTGGCGCCGAGCCGTTCCGCCATTGCCTTGGCCTCGGACCGCGTCATCTTTTCCAGCGTGCCGGTGAAGACGATGGTCTTGCCGGCAACCTCGCTGTCGTCCGAGATTTCCATGACATAGGGCTTCGGGTGAACCTGCGCGAGCAAGGCGTCCAGCACGTCGTCATTGCGCTCATTGCCGAAGAAGTCGCGCAACGCGTTGATTACCGTGTCGCCGATGCCGTTGATCGACGGGAACACCGTGTGCGGATCTTCCGCCTTTGCCGTCTCCTTGCCGACGCCGATCAGCTCCTCGATGGTCGAGAACTGGCGGGCAAGCACAGCGGCCGTCGTCTCGCCGATATGGCGGATGCCGAGCGCGAAGATGAAGCGGTCGAGCTCCGGCTCGCGGCGCGCGTCGATGGCCGCGAACAATTTGTCGAGGCCTTCATAGTTGCGCTCCTCGACGCCGCGCACATTCTTGCGCGTCTTGCCCGATGCTTCCTCGCGCAGCCGCGCCTGTTCCTCGCGCCGCTCGGCCAAGGCCCTGGTGACGGCCGGCCGGCGATCCCTCAGCGTGAAGATATCGGCGGCGGTCTTCACCAGCCCGGAGTTGAAGAAGAGGTCGATGTTTTCGGCGCCCAGGCCTTCGATGTCGAGCGCGCCGCGCGACACGAAATGGCGCAGCCTTTCGATGGCCTGGGCGGCGCAGATCAGCTCACCCGTGCAGCGGCGCCGCGAATCCTCCTTGCCGGTCTTCTCGTTGATCTCGCGCGTCGCCGGCGAGCCGCAGACCGGGCAGCTATGCGGGAATTCGTAAGGCACGGCAGCAGCCGGCCGCTTGTCGACGACGACGCTGACGATCTGTGGGATGACGTCCCCAGCCCGCTGGATGACCACCGTATCGCCGATGCGCACGTCGATGCCGTCGCGGATCGGCTGGCCGTTGCTGTCGAAGCCCTTGATGTAATCCTCGTTGTGAAGCGTGACGTTCTCCACCACCACGCCCCCGACCGTGATCGGCGCCAGCCGCGCCACCGGCGCCAGCGTGCCGGTGCGGCCGACCTGGATGTCGATCTTCTCGACCGTCGTCATCGCCTGCTCGGCCGGGAATTTGTGGGCGACCGCCCAGCGCGGCTCGCCGGTGACGAAGCCCCAGCGGCGCTGCAGCTCGAGCTGATCGACTTTGTAGACGACGCCGTCGATGTCGTAGCCGAGCGAGGAACGCTGCTCCTCTATCCGGTGATATTGATCGATCAGGTCCTCGACCGATCGCGCCCGCACCATCAGCGGACTGATCTTGAAGCCCCATTCGCCGAATTTCCGCACCGCTTCGAACTGTGTCGGCGCGGGGTCCGCTGTCGTGTAGCCCCAGGCATAGGCGAAGAATTTCAGGTTGCGGCTGGCGGTGACCGACGGATCCTTCTGGCGCAGCGAGCCTGCCGCGGTGTTGCGCGGATTGACGTAATCCTGACCGCCGACCGCCGCCGAGCGCTGCTTCAGCGCCTCGAATTCTGCATAGGTCATGTAGACCTCGCCGCGGATTTCGATCGTTTCCGGCCAGCCCGAGCCCTTCAGCGTCTTCGGGATGTCGACAATGGTCTTCAGATTGGCGGTGATGTCCTCGCCGACGGCACCGTCGCCGCGCGTCGCGCCCTGCACGAACATGCCGTTCTCGTAGCGCAGCGAGGCCGACAGCCCGTCGATCTTCGGTTCGGCGGTAAAGGCGATGTCGAGGTCCTTGTCGCGGTCGAAGAAGCGCCGCCCGCGCTCGATGAAGTCGGTGACGTCCTGGTCGGTATAGGCCTTGGCGAGGCTCAGCATCGGCACCGCATGCCGCACCTTGGCAAAGCCTTCCGCCGGCGGCGCGCCGACCCGCCGCGACGGCGAATCGTCACGAAGGAGGTCGGGGAAACGCTCTTCGATGGCGAGGTTGCGTCTTGCCAGCGCGTCATATTCGGCGTCCGAGATCGTCGGCGCGTCCTCGGTGTGATAGCGCCGGTCGTGCTCGGCGATCTCCGCCGCGAGCCGCTTAAGCTCCTCCGCGGCCTCGCCTTTGCTCAGCGACTCGACTGGTTTTTCCGACATGAAACGCGGTCCTCGAATTATGGCGGGCCACTATAAATCAGGATTCGCCGACATGAAGTCGGCTTGCGCAAAAATCATTCCTGAACAGCAAGATGCAGCCATCTGCTGACTCAGCCTGCCAGCGTCCAGAAATCTTAAGCGGCCGCGGTATTCTCGCGCAGCAGCCGTTCCGCGGCGGCACGCGCTTCGTCCGTGATGGTGGCGCCGGCCAGCATGCGGGCGATCTCTTCCTGGCGCGCGGCGCGGTCCATTTCGGCGATGCCGGTGGCGACGCGGTCCTTGCCGCCGGATTTCGAGATCAGGAAATGCGTTGCCGCGCGTGCCGCCACCTGCGGCGCATGCGTCACCGAAAGCACCTGCACCCGCTTCGACAGCCGCGCCAGCCGCTGGCCGATGGCGTCGGCAACCGCGCCGCCGACGCCGGTGTCGATTTCGTCGAAGACCAGGGTCGGCGCCGAGCCGCGATCGGCGAGCGCCACCTTCAGCGCCAGGAGGAAGCGAGAGAGTTCGCCGCCGGAGGCGACCTTCATCATCGGTCCCGGCCTGGTGCCCGGATTGGTCCGCACCCAGAATTCGACCTGGTCGATGCCTTCTTCCATGCGGCTTTCGGCATTGCTTACCATCTCGACGATGAACTCGGCCCGTTCGAGCTTGAGCGCCGGCAGTTCCGCCATCACCGCCTTGGTCAGGCCCGCCGCCGCCGCATGGCGCAGCGACGAGAGCTGTGCCGCTGAAATATCATAGGCCTCGCGCCCGGCGGCGGCCTGCTTTTCCAGCGCATGCAGGCGCCCTTCGCCGGCATCGAGATCGGCAAGATCGGCCACCATCGTGTCGCGCAGCTGCGCCAGATCGTCGACCGGGACATTGTGCTTGCGCGAAACGGCGCGCAGCGCAAACAGCCGCTCTTCCGCCTTCTCCAGCCGCTGCGGATCATATTCGGTGGCGCGAAGCGCTGCTTCGACGCCGGACTGCGCCGCATCGAGCGAGATCATCGCCTCGTCGAGCGATTTCACCACATCGTCGAGCAGGCCCGGCGCTTCGCCCGCCTTGCGCTGCAGCCGCCGCAGCAGGCTGGCAAGCTGCGGCAAGGGCGAGGACGGCCCGGACAGCGCATCCTGCGCGTCATGGATTTCAGCGGCGATCTTTTCGACGCGCATCATCTGCGCGCGCAGGTCCGCAAGCTCCGTTTCCTCGCCCGGCTGCGGGTCGAGCTTGGCGAGTTCGGCGACGGAGGCGCGCAGATAGTCGGCCTCGCGCGCCGCCGCCTCGACCTTGGCGCGGTGCCGGGAGAGCTCCTGCTCGCAGTTTCGCCAGTAGCGCCAGGCTTCACCCGTACCGCGCACGGCGCCCAGGTGGCCGCCGAAACTGTCCAGCAATTCGCGATGCGCGCCGGGGTCGACCAGCGCGCGCTCGTCATGCTGGCCATGGATCTCGACCAGCGCGCGACCGACATCGCGCATCAGCGTGACGCTGGAGGGCTGGTCGTTGACGAAGACGCGCGTGCGGCCGTCGGCCGTCTGTACGCGGCGCAGGATGATGTCGCCATCATCCTCGATGGCATTCTCGGCAAGCAGCGCGCGCGCCGGATGGTTGCGCGGCACGTCGAACACTGCGATCACCTGCCCTTGCGCGGCGCCATGGCGGACGAGCGAGGCATCGCCGCGCGCGCCGAGCGCCAGCGACAAAGCATCGAGCAGGATGGATTTGCCGGCGCCGGTCTCGCCGGTCAGCACCGAAAGGCCAGGCAGGAAGTCGATGTCCAGCTTCTCGATCAGGACGATATCGCGGATCGATAGTCTGGACAGCATCGGGAACCCGGACCTATTGCATGTCGCCCAAATTGGACCCGGTTTGGACAACGACACGCGCAAAAGACAAGACACGTAGAGCGCGTCGCATCGGCCCGTTCAAGCGCGACACCTCAAGTGGCATGCGACCATAGGGAGTCGCAGCGCCGCACTATCTTTTTGTTTTTGCGCCGGATCAATCCGAAAAGCGCGACATACGCCTCAGCCAGTCCGCAAGCTTCAGGCGCCGGTGATCAGCTTTCCGGCCTTGGATATCCACGACCCGGCATTTTCGCGCGGCGCAAGCCCGTTGCTCTGCAGGAGCTTGTAGGAATCCTTGTACCACTGGCTGTCAGGATAGTTGTTGCCGAGCACCGCGGCGGCCGTCTGCGCTTCCGACGTCAGGCCCATGGCATAGTAGGACTCGGTCAGGCGCGCGAGCGCCTCCTCGACATGGCGGGTGTTGGAATAGTTCTCGACGACGGTGCGGAAGCGCTTCACGGCGGCGATGTAATCGCGGCGCTCGAGATAGTAGCGGCCGATCTGCATCTCCTTGCCGGCGAGTTGGTCGTTGGCGAAGCGGATCTTGTCCTTGGCGTCGGGGACATATTCGGAGTCCGGCCAGCGCGTCACCAGTTCCTGCATGGTCTGTATGGTCTGGCGCGCTTCCTTCTGGTCCTGGGTGACGTCCTTGATCTGCCGGTAATAGCTCAAACCGATGATGTATTGCGCGTAGGCGGCCTCGTCGGTCGACGGATAAAGCGTCAGATAGCGCTTCGCGGTGCCGATCGCCTCGTCATAGTTGCCACCGCGATAATCGGCGAAAGCGCCCATCACCATCGATTTGCGGGCGAATTCGGAATAGGGATGCTGGCGGTCGACGGCGTCGAACTTCTTGCTCGCCTCATCGAGGCGGCCGGCATTCATGTTGGCCAAGCCCTGGTTGTAGAGAACGTCGGCCGGTTCGGTCTGGTCGACGTAGGTCGCCAGGTTGACATCCTTCTCGGAAGACATGCAGGCCGACAGCACGAGCGTGGGAGCAACCACCGACAGCGCCAACAAAACACCTCGACGCGGCGCTACCGATTGACCAACTCGCGAAAAAAACATGTTTGAATTCCGCCCCTTCGGCGTCGTTTCGGTCCGGGCCGAAGCCATAAACCATTATCCCCTTGCCCGGCAACGCTATGTCCGGCCAATCGCACATTTTTGTGGCGGCTGCCGGACGCCGCGATCTGAGCGCGATTTGGTGCCCCGGTGATGTATTATTACCACACCACCCGGCCCCGGATCAAACCGGCGGCCGCGTCTTGCGATATCCTTCGCAAACCCTGCCAGAAGGTGGCAAAGGAACCGTTACATGCTGCAAGGCCTGGAAACGCCGCGGCCGAGGTCTGTGACGCGAAACCGCCTCAGATGACCCAGGGCGCGTAGACCGGCCCGCTGACGGCGATCATCTCGGCGACGCGGCCGCGCTCGCGGCGCCGCGTCTCGACGATCTCGAAAGCCGTCCGGTCGGAAAGCAGCCGGCGCAATGCCGAGGCGTTCATCCGGTGGCCGCCGCGATAGGAACGGAAGCACCCGATGAAGCGCGCGCCGGCCAATGCCAGATCGCCCATCGCATCGAGCGTCTTGTGGCGGGCGAATTCATTGGGATAGCGCAACCCCCCGACATTGATGACGCGGTTGTCGTCACCGATGACCAGCGAATTCTCCAGGGACGAGCCGAGCGCGTAGCCGGCGGCCCACAGCCGCTCGACATCCTTCATGAAGCCGAAGGTGCGGGCGCGCGCGATGTCGCGGCGGAAGATGTCGGGGTTGATGTCGGAGGCGAATTGCTGGCGGCCGATCGCCGGGCTTTCGAAATCGATCTCGACCTCGAAGCGCGTGCCGTCATAGGGGCGGAACTCCGCCCAGGACGCACCGGCTTCCACGCGCACCGGCTTGACGACGCGGATATAGCGCCGCTTCACGGCCAGCGTCTCGATGCCCGCCTGGTCGATGGCTTCGACGAAGGCCATGGCGCTGCCGTCGAGAATCGGGACTTCCGAACCGTCGATCTCGATGACGAGGTTGTCTATGCCAAGACCGAACACCGTGGCCATCAGGTGCTCGACCGTGCCGATATGCTCGCCTGCCGGATCGCCGAGCATCGTGCAAAGATCGGTGGCACCGACTTCGGCGACGAGAGCACGGAACTCGCCGCTCCCGCTGCCATTCGAAAGATGGAAGACGATACCCGTGTCGGCGTCGGCCGGCAGGAACTGAACGGTGACTGGGGTGCCGCTATGGACGCCGATGCCAGTCAGCGTCGCGCGCGATTTCACTGTCGTCTGATAGTCGTGCAAGAGTAACCCCATGCGCCCTAATGCTTGCGTCCGCTCGATCGGCCTTGGGTATCTTGCAGCCAGATGGATGGTCTGGCGCTCGCGCAAAGGCGGCAAAATAAGCAAGAGCATGCGGCTCTTTCTGATCGGCAGGCAGTGCTACTCCCCGAATCCCGGCAAGCCGACTTTAGTCCGAGGCGAAGATAATGGCCCGCCCCGGAGACTCCAAATCACGGTTTCTTACCTCGTGTAACCACGGGAAGACGCGAGGACAGGCCCGTAACGCATTGTTTTCAATACGCTTTAAAAAGCAACAGGCAGACGATTTGTCGTCTGCCTGTTAACAACCGTTATATATCGTTAACGATCAACGGTACGTTGTATCGACGATCAGCGGCACGCTGTATCGACGATCGGCGACCTGCCGATCAAATCAGTTGGCCTGGCGGCGCAGGAACGCCGGAATCTCCAGCTGATCGTCTTCCTGGACCGTGCGGGCCTGCGGCGTCAGCCGGCCCTGCTCGTCGAGCTGGCCCCGGCGCGGCGCGTAGAGCTGCGGATCCTGGCTGGCGAGACGGCGCATTTCCGGCGCGGCCTGGCGCAGCTTCGGTTCGCGCGGCTGGGCCGGCTGGAGCCGGGCCGGCTCTTCCTCGCGGCGCGTAAGGCCGTTGGTCAGCCGCTTGATCAGCCCCATCGGACCGCTGTTCTCATGATCCGCCGGGCGGGTCTTGGCTTCGACCTCGGCCCTTACCACCGGCGGAAAATCTTCCACGCGCGGCATGCGCTGCGGCGCCGCGGCCACCGGCTGCGGCATCTCGCGCTGCGGCATCTCGCGCTGCGGCGCGGGCTGCTGCATGACCTGCTGCGGCACCACAGGCTGTGGCTGCGGCTGCGCCGGCGGAGCCTGGAAGATCTTGCTCTGCGGCCGGAAGTCGTCGACCGGGGCCTGACGCGGCTGCGCCATGGCGGCGGCGTTTGCCTCGGCAAGCTGGATTGCCTCGGCGACCGGATCGACCGCGCGGGGCTCGTAGGCCTGCTGCTGCACTGGCGCCGGGCGGATTTCAGCGGCCGGAGCCACCGGACGGGCGGCCGGCTTCTGCGGCGCGCGGATCGAGATCGGCGCCGCGGCGATTTCGGCGGCCGACTTGTCGATGCCGGTGGCGACGACCGACACGCGGATCACGCCTTCCAGCTCCTCGTCGAAAGTAGCGCCCAGGATGATGTTGGCGTCCTGGTCGACCTCCTCGCGGATGCGGGTCGCGGCTTCGTCGACTTCGAACAGGGTCAGGTCGCGGCCGCCTGTGATCGAGATCAGCAGGCCCTTGGCGCCCTTCATCGAGGTCTCGTCGAGCAGCGGGTTGGCGATCGCGGCTTCGGCCGCGGCCATCGCGCGGCCCTCGCCCGAAGCCTCGCCAGTGCCCATCATCGCCTTGCCCATCTCGCGCATCACGGAACGGACGTCGGCGAAGTCGAGGTTGATCAGGCCTTCCTTGACCATCAGGTCGGTAATGCAGGCAACGCCAGAATAGAGCACCTGGTCGGCCATGGCGAAGGCATCGGCGAAGGTGGTCTTGTCATTGGCCAGCCGGAACAGGTTCTGGTTGGGGATGACGATCAGGGTGTCGACGCATTTCTGCAATTCCTCGATGCCCATGTCGGCCGTCTTCATGCGGCGCTGGCCTTCGAAGTGGAACGGCTTGGTGACGACGCCCACGGTGAGGATGCCCTTCTCGCGCGCCGCGCGGGCAACGACCGGAGCAGCGCCCGTGCCGGTGCCGCCGCCCATGCCGGCGGTGACGAAGCACATATGGGTGTTGGACAGGTGATCGATGATCTCGTCGATGCACTCTTCCGCCGCCGCGCGGCCGACTTCCGGCTGCGAGCCGGCGCCGAGACCCTCGGTGACATGCGCGCCGAGCTGGATCAGCCGCTCGGCCTTCGACATGGTCAGCGCCTGAGCATCGGTGTTGGCCACCACGAACTCGACGCCGCGCAAGCCGGCTGTGATCATGTTGTTCACGGCATTGCCGCCGCCGCCGCCGACACCGAACACGGTGATGCGGGGCTTAAGCTCGGTGATGTCCGGCTTTTGCAGATTGATGGTCATTGTCTCCGTCCTTTGCCTTTCCCGCCGCCTCGCCGCTGCGGCCGCCTATGGGGCTGTCCCCGTCAAATTAAAAACTGTCTCTCAACCACTGACTCATGCGATGCAGTTTTCCGCCCGTCCCGGTCATCCTGAAACCGGAAAGTCCTTTCGCCGAATGGCTCTCGAAGCTCGCCATCTGCGGATAGATCATCAGTCCGACCGGGGTCGAGAAAGCCGGTCCCTTGGCCGCTTCCGGCAGGCCCGCCACGCCGAGCGGCCGGCCGATGCGCACATTGCGCCCGAGAATGCGGCGCGCCGCTTCCGGCAGGCCGGAGAGCTGGCTGGCGCCGCCGGTCAGCACGACGCGCTTGCCGACGGCATTGCCGTAGCCGGACTTGTTCAGCCGGTCGCGCAGAAGCTCCAGCGTCTCGTCGATGCGGGCGCGGATGATGCGCGTCATCACCGAGCGCGGGATCTGCAGCGGCACGTCGCCTTCCTCGCCGATCGGCTGGATCGAAACGAGGTCGCGGTCGTCGGCGCTGCCGGGCAGCGCCGAACCATGCATCACTTTCAGCCGCTCCGCGGCATCGAGCGAGGTCGACAGGCCCTTGGCCATGTCGAGCGTCACATGGTTGCCGCCGATGGCTATGGCGTCGCCATGGACGAACTTGCCTTCCGAGAACACCGAAATGGTCGTCGTGCCGCCACCCATGTCGATGCAGGCGGCGCCCATTTCGAGTTCGTCGTCGACCAGCGAGGCAAGCCCGCTGGCATAGGGCGTCGCCACCATGCGCTCGACAGACAGATGCGAACGGTTGATGCAAAGCTCCAGATTGCGCATCGGTGCCGCATCGCCCGTCAGCACATGCATGTCGACGCCAAGCGCATCACCGACCATGCCGCGCGGATCGCGCATGCCGCGCTCGGCATCGAGCAAGAAACCGACCGGCAGCGAATGGATCACCTCGCGCTCGGCCCTCAGTGCCTGCTTGGCGCCGGCGGCGAGCACGCGCTTGATGTCGACCTCCTCGACCTCATGGCCGCCGAGATTGATGGTCGCCGAGAAGGCTTCGCTCTTCAGCCGGCCCGCCGTCATGTTGACGATGAGGGAATCGACCGTAAGCCCGGCCATGCGCTCGGCCGCGTCGACGGCCAGGCGAATGGCATGTTCGGCGCGGTCGAGATCGACCACCACGCCCGACTTCACGCCCTGCGATTTCTGATGGCCGATGCCGATCACCTGGATGCGGTGCGAACGCCCGCGCAGCAGCTTGCCGTCCTCGTTCGGCTTGAGCTTCGCCACCACGCAGCAAACCTTGCTGGAGCCGACATCGAGCACCGTGAGCGTGCCCGACCGGCGCGAAGAAGCATCGGCACTGCCGCCAAGCCAGTTCATATCTTTGTCCCCGCCTTGCGCTTGGCCAGGTTCTTCGGCTTGTCGCTGAGCGCTGCTTCGCGCTGCGTCGCGGCTTCCGGCGAAAGCTCCACGACCAGCCGGTCGGGGAGCCGCATGTCGACGGCGGCGATGTCGCGCGTCAAAAGCCCGTTGTCATGGTCGATCTTGACGAGCTCGGCGACCGCCTGGTCCTCGCCGTCTTCCGGCAGCTTGATCGTGATGCCGTTTTCAAGCCTCAAATCCCAGCGCCGCTCGCCGACCCGGATATAGCCTTTGATCCGAGCCGCGAGTGCCGGATAGCGCTTGATCTTCTCGAAAAAGGCCGGCGCCATTGCCGGCGCGCCCGTGCCGATGATCAGCGGCAGCTGCGTCTGCTTACCGCCCGAGAACGGCACGATCACTTCACCCGACCGCTCGATGACCGACACCGAAGCCCCCTGCTGCCAGAGCGCGAAGGCCTCGCGCTCCTCGATGCGAACTTCCAGCGTGTGCGGATAGATCTTGCGCACCGCCGCGCCCTCGACCCAGGGCAGCGTCGCGATGCGCTCGCGCGCCGCTTCGGCATCGAAGCCGATCAGCGAGGTCCAGCCGTCGAGACCGAGCCGGTCGAGCACGTCGATTTCGGACGTCTGGCGGTTGCCGACCACCTTGATCTGGTCGACTGCAAAGCCTGTACGGGCCGTGATGCCCTGCACGATACTGTCGGTGTAGCCGCCGAGATAAGCGCCATAGGCGCTGCTGGACGCGATGAGCGCGGCGGAAAGGATCGCCGCGGAAAAGCGCGGCGCCTCATACTCGCCGCCGCACAGGCGCCCCAGCACCCGCACCGGCCGGCGAAGCTGACGCGGCAACACGAAACGGTCGAATGACAGCGACATGCCGAACAGCGCGAAACCAGCCGCGCCGCCGCCATCACCCTGCCCCCACCTCAACGCAGACACGAAGCGTCCTCCACCATCCAACTCAACAAATCGCCGAACGAGTGCCCCGCTTGCGCGGCAATCTCAGGCACCAGAGACGTCGGCGTCATGCCCGGCTGGGTGTTGACCTCAAGCCAGACAACCTCGCCGTTTTCGGAGTGGCGGTCGTCGTAACGGAAGTCCGACCGGGAGACGCCCCGGCAACCGATGGCAAGATGAGCCTTGAGGGCCAGTGTCTGTATTTTTTGGTAAATATTCGGTGAAATTTTAGCAGGGATTTCGTGTTTTGATCCGCCGGGAACGTATTTTGAATCGTAGTCGTAGAAGGAATGCCCGGTCGGAATGATCTCGCAGACGCCGAGCGCCACATCGCCCATCACCGCGCAGGTCAATTCGCGTCCATGCACGTAGCGCTCGACCATGACGATCTCGCCATATTTCCACTCCGTCGAGCCGATCACCTGCGGCGGATGCGACTGCCCCTCATGCACGATGACGACGCCGAAGCTCGACCCTTCGTTGACCGGCTTGACCACATAGGGCGGCTTCATCGGATGCTTGTTATGGATGGCGAAGCGGTTGACCACCTTGGATTCCGCGACCGGAATGCCGGCCGCCCTGGCGACTTTCTTCGCCTGCTCCTTGTTCATGGCCAGCGCCGATGCGAGCACGCCCGAATGGGTGTAGGGAATTCCGAGATATTCGAGAATTCCCTGGATGGTGCCATCCTCGCCGAACGGGCCGTGCAGCGCATTGAAGGCAACGTCGGGCTTGAGTTCGGCGAGCACAGACCCGACATCGCGCGAAACATCGACGCGGGTGACCTGATAGCCTTCATTCTCGAGCGCATCCGCACATGCCTTCCCCGAGGACAGAGACACGGGCCGCTCCGAGGAGAATCCACCGAGGAGAACAGCCACATGCTTCTTCTTCATTTCCCGTCATCCCCTCTCACGCCGGGCCTGCAACCGATATTCCCGCATCACATTCCCGAGCATTGAGTCCGAGTCTTCCGGCAGGTTGCCCCCCAGACGGAAAACGCGACTGAACGCGCCGAACGACTCAAATCAGGAAACGCTTTAGGGCAGAGAATCAGAGAGTTGATTCGCTGGCAAGTGCCTATGATTCCGAGAGATTCACTTTCCGCGAAAACAGCGGAGAAAAGTGTGTCGTTGAGTCTTTGCAGCAACGGTTGACGTCGCCGCGGAGCGCCGAAGTTCAAGTACTACGTGAACTTCACGAAGCGCTGAGGTGCGTTGAGATTCAGGTCAGGACGAGCCGAAAACGGTGGCATCCGAGAACCGGAGCGGAGCGTACTAAAAGTACGTGAGCACCGGAAGCGCAGGAGGCCGCCGTTTGCAGGCCGGCATCACCTGGATGTCAACGCACCTCAAAGGAGCTGTCCGAGGAACTCCTGCACAGCGTGACCTGGCCTGAAATTGCCGAGGCGCTTGATCTCCCAGTGCAGCCGGATGCCGGATTTCTCGAGCACGCGCGCCCGCACCGTCTCGCCGAGATATTCGAGGTCGTAGCCGGTCGCGGTGCCGGTGTTGATCATGAAGTTGCAATGCATCGGCGACATCTGCGCGCCGCCGATCATCAGCCCGCGGCAGCCGGCCTTGTCGATCTCCTTCCAGGCCGAAGTGCCTTCCGGATTCTTGAAGGTCGAGCCGCCGGTCTTCTCGCGGATCGGCTGCACGGTCTCGCGATGGTTCTGCACGGCGTCCATTGCCGCCTTGATTGCCGCCTTGTCTTCCGGAAACCCTTCGAAAATGGCGGAGGTGAAGATCAGCCCGGTGGGCGCGGACGAATGACGATAGGCGTAGCCCATATCGTCGGTGAGCAACGTGTGGATATTGCCTTTGCGATCCAGCGCAGTCACCTCGACCACGCGCTCCCGCGTCTCGACGCCATTGGCACCCGCATTCATTCGTAGCGCCCCGCCAACGGCGCCGGGAATACCGTGATAGAAATGGAAGCCACCAATCCCGGCCTCATAGGCAACCGCTGCGAGGCGCTTGTCGGGCGTAGCAGCACCCGCCTTGATGCCGATCGACGAAACAACTTCGGCCTCGCCAAAACCCTTGGCCGAGAGCCTGACGACAAAACCCGGAATGCCGCCGTCGCGCACCAGAAGATTCGAGCCGACGCCAACCACCATGACCGGCACCTCTTCCGGCACCGCGCGCAGAAAGGCCGCCAGGTCTTCCTCGTCGGCGGGCTGGAACAGCGCCTCCGCCAGGCCGCCGGCCCGGAACCAGGTGATCTTGTCCATTTCGGCGTTCGGCGTGATGCGGCCGCGCAGGCCGGCAAGCCGGTCGCCAAGCTTGTCGATGAGATCCTGGCCGCGCATCATGAGGGCGTACCACCGAGTTCCTTGGGCAGCGCATAGGCCCATTGCGTGATGTTGCCGGCGCCGAGGAACACGACGAAATCGCCGGGCTTGGCCAGCTCGCGAATGGCCGGCGCGATCGCCGCCGGGCCGTCGATAAAGCGCGCGTCGCGGTGGCCGCCGGAGCGGATGCGCGACACCAGCGCGTCGGAGGTCACGCCTTCGATAGGCTCCTCGCCTGCCGCATAGACCGGCGCCACCATCACCGTGTCGGCGTCGTTGAAGCAGACGGAGAATTCGTTGAAGAGATCGTGCAGGCGGGTGAAGCGATGCGGCTGCGCGATGGCGATCACCCGCCCATTGGTCGCGCTGCGCGCCGCCTTCAGCACCGCCGCGATCTCGACCGGGTGGTGGCCGTAATCGTCGAACACCTCGACACCGTTCCAGGACCCGGTATGGGTAAAGCGTCGCTTGACGCCGGCAAACGACGACAGCCCCTTCTTGATCGCTTCAGCCGACAGGCCAAGCTCGTGCGCGACCGCGATCGCCGCAGTCGCGTTGGACACGTTGTGCCGACCAGGCATCGGCAGCCGCAGCCCCTCGATGATCGAGGTGCCGCGCCCCTTGCGGTCGCGGATCACCACATCGAACTCCGAGGTCGCGCCCTGCATGCGGTGATTGGAGAAGCGCACGTCGGCCTGCGCGTTCTCGCCATAGGTGATGACGCGCCGGTCCTCGATGCGGCCGACCAGCGCCTGCACTTCCGGATGGTCGGTGCACATCACGCCGAAGCCGTAGAACGGCACGTTCTCGACGAACTGGCGGAAAGCTTCGCGCACCTTGTCGAAGCTGCCATAGTGGTCGAGATGCTCGGGATCGATGTTGGTGACGACGGCGATGTCGGCCGGCAGCTTGAGGAACGTGCCGTCGCTCTCGTCGGCTTCGACCACCATCCACTCGCCGTCGCCCATGCGCGCATTGGTGCCGTAAGCGTTGATGATGCCGCCATTGATGACGGTCGGGTCGAGCCCGCCGGCTTCGAGCAGCGTCGCCACCATCGAGGTGGTGGTCGTCTTGCCATGCGTGCCGCCGATGGCGACCGCCTGACGAAAGCGCATCAGCTCGGCCAGCATCTCGGCCCGGCGCACGATCGGCAAAAGCTTTTCGCGCGCGGCCTTTAGCTCAGGGTTGGACTTCTTGATCGCGGTCGAGACGACAACGACTTCGGCCTCGCCGAGATTTTCGGCCCTGTGGCCGACGAAGCATTCGATGCCCTTGTCGCGCAGCCGCTGCACGTTGGCGCCGTCGGCCTGGTCGGAACCTTGCACCTTGTAGCCGAGATTGTGCAGCACCTCGGCGATGCCGCTCATGCCGATGCCGCCGATGCCGATGAAATGCACGAGGCCGATCGTCTGCGGCATCTTCATGCGCGCGTCCTCCTGTAATCTGAGACCGTTTTGCCGGACGCAATAGCCTCTGTCAGATCTGCGAGCAACCGCGCCGCGTCGGGTTTGCCGGCGGAGCGGGCCGCGGCGGCCATGGTCGCCAGCCGGTTCGGATCCTTGATCAGCCCGGCGACCAGCTCGGCAATCCGTTCGGCCGACAGCGTCGACTGCGGATGAAGCTCGGCGCCGCCCGCGGCGGCAAGTGCGGCGGCATTCGCCGCCTGGTCGTGGTCGAGCGCGTGTGGGTAAGGTACCAGCAACGCCGGCCGGCCGATGACGGCGATTTCCGAAACCGTCGAGGCGCCGGAGCGCGACATCACCAGATGCGCCGCCGCCATGCGCGCCGCCATGTCGGTGAAGAAGGGCGAGACCTGGGCGTCGACGCCGAGATCGGCGTAAGCGGCCTTCACCCGCGCCACATCCTCGGCGCGCGCCTGCTGGGTGATCGTCAGCCGCTTGCGCAGGTCTTCCGGCAACAGCGCGATCGCCGCCGGAACGGCATCGGAAAAGAATTGCGCCCCCTGGCTGCCGCCGAACACCAGGAAGCGGAATGGCTCGCCTTCGTTCGATGCCACGTAAGGCGTCTTCGCCGCCTCGCGCACCTGCGGCCTGACCGGATTGCCGGTGGTCACCGTCTTTGCACCTTCCGCGCTTGCACCCTCCGGCAGGAAGCCGCCGGCAATCGCATCGACGCGACTGGCAAGCGCCTTGTTGGCGCGGCCCATGACCGCGTTCTGCTCATGGATCAGCGTCGGCACCCTGCGCCTTGTCGCGGCATAGAGCGGCGGCAGCGTCGGATAGCCGCCGAAGCCGACGACCGCGTCAGGCTTGATCCTGGCGATGACGCGTCCTGCTTCGCGCACGCCTTGCCAGATCTTCCAGAAGGCCGAGGTCACGGCGACCGGATTCTTCGAGCCCAGTGTCGCCGACGGGATCGCGTGGATGTCGGCGGCGGGAAACTGGCCGGAATAGCGCTCGGCGCGACGGTCGGTGGCAAGATGCACCTTCCAGCCGCGTTCGATCAGCTCATGCGCAAGCGCCTCGGCCGGGAACAGATGTCCGCCCGTTCCACCGGCAGCAAGCAGGATGACACCCTTTGCCATCCCGCCTCATTCCGCCGGCGTGGCGCGCTGCGCCAGGACGAAGCCCATCTGCTTGCGCTTTTCCGGCCGCTTGCGTGTCAATGCCAGCACCATGCCCATCGAGACGGCGATGGCGATCTGCGAGGAGCCGCCATAGGAGATGAAGGGTAACGTCATGCCCTTGGCCGGCATCAGTTGCAGGTTGACGCACATGTTGATGGCCGATTGCAGGCCGAACACGGTGACCAGCCCGCCGACGGCGTAGCGGGTGAAGTCGTCATGCTCCTTGAGGGCGATGTTCAAGCCGCGCAGCACGATGAAGGCGAAGATCGACATGATGAAGAAGCACATGATCAGGCCGAACTCCTCGCCCGCGACCGAAAAGACGAAGTCGGCATGGCTGTCCGGGATGACCCGCTTCACCGTGCCCTCGCCCGGACCGACACCGAACCAGCCGCCATTGATCAGCGCTTCGCGCCCCATGTCGACCTGGAAGGTGTCGCCTTCGCCGGTGAGGAACTTGTCGATACGCGCGGCAACATGCGGAAAGACCGTATAGGCGGCAAACAGACCGCTTGCCCCGGTGATGCCGAGAGCCATGATCCACAGCCACGGCAGGCCGGCCATGAAGAACATGACACCCCAGGTGCCCGTCACGAGCATGGTCTGACCGAGATCGGGCTGAGCGACCAGAAGAGAGACCACCAGGACAAGAAGCAGGAGCGCGAACAGATTGCCGGGAATGTCGGGCTGGCGCTTGTGCTCGGCAAAGAGCCAGGCGCAGATGACGACGAAGGCCGGCTTCAGGAACTCGGATGGCTGGATGGAAAGGCCGGCGAGCGACACCCATCGGCGCGCGCCCTTGACCTCGACGCCGATGTAGAGGACCGCCACCATCAGCACCAGCATGATGCAGAGCATCACCAGCGACATGCGCCTTATCTGCCGCGCCTGCAGGAAGGAAACCGCAAGCATGACGATGAGCGCGGGGATGGTGAAGATGATCTGCCTGGTGGCGAAGTGGAAGCTGGTGAGGCCGATGCGCTCGGCGACCGCGGGGCTTGCCGCGAAGGACAGGATGATGCCCAGCCCCATCAGCGACAGGAATGCCGCCAGGAACCAGCGATCGATCGTCCACCACCAGGTTGCGACAGGACTTTTGTCGAGACGGCTTTGCATCAACGTGGCCCTCCGATGGGTTTCACCCCATCAATAGCAGTCGCAGCTTGCCTGAAGGCTTCGCCGCGAACCTCGAAATTCTTGAACTGGTCGAAACTGGCGCAGGCCGGCGATAGCAGCACCACGGCCTCGCCGCCGCTATCGTTTGCCGCGTCGTTGGCGGCGTGCTCGACCGCCGCCGCCAGCGTTCCGGATATTTCGTAGGGCACGGCCTCGCCGAGCGTCGCCGAAAAGGCGGGCGCCGCCTCGCCGATCAGATAGGCCTTGGCGATGCGCGGGAAGAAACCACGCAGCGGCTCGATGCCGCCTTCCTTGGGCAGGCCGCCGGCGATCCAGTAGATGCGGTTGGGGAAGCTCGACAGCGCGGGCGCCGCCGCATCGGCATTGGTCGCTTTGGAATCGTTGACGAACAGCACATGGTCCTTGCGGCCGACCTGTTCCATGCGATGCGCCAGTCCCGGGAAGCTTTCGAGCCCGGCCTGGATCTCACCGAGTTCGAGTCCGACCTTCAGGCAGGCGACGACGGCGGCCAGCGCATTCTGCGCATTGTGCTGGCCGCGCAGCGAGCCAATGCCTTCGAGGAAGGCGACGCGGCTGTAGCGGCCATGCACGGCTTCCATCAGATTTGTGCCGTCGGCGAAATAGCCGTCAGTCAGCGGCAGGCGCTTGGAGATGCGGACGACCTGTCGCCCGGCCCGCTCAAGCCGGTCGGCGATCTGGGCGCCCCAGGAATCGTCGACGCCGACGATCGCCGTGTCCGAGCCGGCGACCAGCCGCTCCTTGATCGAGGCGTAATGCGCCATCGTGCCGTGTCGGTCGAGATGATCGGGCGTGAGGTTGAGCAGGATGCCGGCGGTCGGGTTGATCGAGGGCGCGAGATCGATCTGGTAGGACGAGCACTCGACCACATAGTACCGCTCTGGCTCGGGCGGATCGAGCGTCATGATGGCGCGGCCGATATTGCCGCCCATCTGCGTGTCGCGGCCCGCCGACTTCAGGATGTGCGCCGTCAGCGCCGTCGTCGTCGACTTGCCGTTGGTGCCGGTGATCGCGATGAAGGGTGCTGCCGACGCGCGGTTGATGCGCTCGCGGCAGAACAGCTCGATGTCGCCGATCACCTCGACGCCGGCGCCGCGCGCCAGTTCCACGGTCCAATGAGGCTTCGGATGCGTGAGCGGCACGCCGGGCGACAAGACGAAGGCGGCGAAGTGCTGCCAGTCGGCGGCGCGCAGGTCGCCGGTCGCAATGCCAGCGGCGGCTGCCTTGGCGACACTGTCGGGATTGTCGTCCCAGGCCAGCACCTCGGCGCCGCCCGCGATCAGCGCATGCGCGGTCGCAATCCCCGAACCGCCAAGCCCGAAGAGCGAAACGCGTTTGCCTGAAAAGGAAGCGGCGGGGATCAAACGGGAGCGTCCTATCTGAGCTTGAGGGTGGACAGGCCGACCAGCGCCAGGATGACGGCAATGATCCAGAAGCGGATCACCACCTGGCTTTCGGTCCAGCCGAGCTTTTCGAAATGGTGATGGATCGGCGCCATCAGGAAGACGCGCTTGCCGGTCATCTTGAAGTAGCCGACCTGGATGATGACCGAGAGGATTTCGACCACGAACAGGCCGCCGACGATGACCAGCACGATCTCGTGTTTGGTGGCGACCGCGATGGTGCCGATCAGGCCGCCCATCGCCAGCGAGCCTGTGTCGCCCATGAAGATCGCGGCCGGCGGCGCGTTGAACCAGAGGAAACCGAGGCCGGCGCCGATCACCGCGCCGAGCACGACGGCGAGTTCACCGGTGCCGGGAACGAAGTGGATCTGCAGATATTCCGCGAACACCGCGTTGCCCGAGAGGTAGGCGATGACGCCGAAGGACGCCGCCGCGATCATGATCGGCACGATCGCCAGGCCGTCGAGGCCGTCGGTCAGGTTCACCGCGTTACCAGCGCCGACGATGACGAAGCACGAGAACGGCACGAAGAACCAGCCGAGATTGATCAGGAACTCCTTGGCGAAGGGGAAGGTCAGCGACGATGAGAACGGCGCCTGACCGTTGTGCATGATCACCCACGCCGCAATGGCGGCGACGATGAACTCGATCGCCAGTCTCGCCTTGCCGGAAAAGCCCAGATGCGACTGCTTGGTGACCTTGAGATAATCGTCGTAAAAACCGATCGAGCCGAAGCCGAGGGTGACGAAAAGCACCACCCAGACATAGATGCTGGAAAGGTTCGCCCATAGGAGCGACGAGCCGATGATGCCGGACAGGATCATCAGGCCGCCCATGGTCGGCGTTCCCGCTTTCTTGAAATGGGTCTGCGGGCCGTCGGCGCGGATCGGCTGCCCCTTGCCTTGCCGCAGGCGCAGCGAGTTGATGATCGTCGGCCCGAAGATGAAGACGATCAGCGCCGAGGTGATCAGCGCGCCGCCGGTGCGGAAGGTGATGTAGCGGAAGACGTTGAAGAACGAGATCCGATCCGCGAAATCGACGAGCAGTGTGAACATGGTCTTTCCGTCCCCCGGAGCCCGACCTAGGTCGGTCCAATGTTTGCGGCTTCCGCCGGAAATTTGCCGAGCAACGCCTCGACCAGCTTTGAAAACCCGATGCCTTTCGACGACTTGACCATCACCACGTCGCCGGGCCTGAGCGCCGAGATCACGATCGGCTTCAGCTCATCTGCGCCTGACCGATACTCGGTCTGGACATCGGCGGGCAAAACCTCGGCCAACGCCTGCATTTCCGGGCCGCCGAGAAAGACGTTGCGCGTGCCGGTGCCGACGATCAGTTCGGCAAGTGCGGCGTGCAGCTTTGCCGAATGGCTGCCGAGCTCCAGCATGTCGCCGAGCACGGCGATCCGCCTGCCCTCGCCCGAGACCGGCGTTGCGTTGAGCAGCGCCATGGCCGCCGCCATCGACGCCGGATTGGCGTTGTAGCTCTCGTCGATCAGCGTGATCGACCCGTTTGGATGATGCAGGACATGGCGCCGGCCACGCCCGCGTTCCGCCGCGAGATCGGCAAGTGCGGCGGCCACTTTTTCGAGATCGGCGCCGACAAGCTTTGCGGCTCCCAGCACGGCCAACACATTCTGCACCATGTGACGGCCAGGCGCGCCGATGCGCGCCGCAACGTCCTGCTTGCCGATCTTGGCGGTGATATCGGAATGGTCGGGGTGAAGCTCACAGTTGGCAAGACGGAAGGTCGACCGTGCGTTTTCGCCGAAACCGAAGATATGCTCGACACCGGCTTCCTTCGCCATTTTCTCGAGCAGCTTCCAGCGCTGATCGTCGCGGTTGAGCACAGCCGCGCCGCCGGGCTCCAGGCCCTCGAAAATCTCCGCCTTCGCCTTGGCGATCTCATCGAGATTCTTGAAAAAGCCGAGATGGGCGGCGGCGATAATCGTCACGATGACGACATGCGGCCTGACCATCTTGACCAGCGGCCTGATCTCGTCCGGGTGGTTCATGCCGATCTCGAAGATCGCGTAGTCGCAATCCTGAGGCATGCGGGCGAGCGTCAGCGGCACACCCCAATGATTGTTGAACGACTGCGCCGAAGCATGCACCTTGCCAACGGCCGACAGCACATGGCGCAGCGCTTCCTTGGTGGTCGTCTTGCCGGCCGAGCCAGTGACTGCAATGATCTTCGCCTTCGAGCGCGCGCGGGCCGCAACGCCTAGTTTCTCGAGCGCCGCAAGCACATCCTGAACGACGATCATCGGCGCCGTCAGCCGGCCGAGCGAGGGCAGCTTGCCCTCGGCGACGACCAGCACGGCCGCTCCCGCTTTCACCGCCGCGGTCGCGAAATCATGACCGTCCATCACCTCGCCCTTGATGGCGAAGAAGGCGTTGCCCGGCTCCAGGCTGCGGCTGTCGATCGAAATGCCGGTGATGCCTTGCGGCAGCGAGCCGATCGGCCTGCCTTCCATGGCTTCGACCAGCGCTTCCGACGTCCACGGCAGGCTCATGCGGCGCGCTCCTTCAGCGCTTCGCGCACTTCCTCATGGTCGGAGAAGTGGAAAGTTTCGCTGCCGATGGTCTGGCCTTCCTCGTGCCCCTTGCCGGCGACGATCAGCGTATCGCCGGCGCTAAGCATCGCCACCGCCTCGTGGATTGCCTTGCGGCGGTCGCCGATCTCGACGGCGCCAGGCGCGGCGGCAAGGATCGCAGCGCGGATGGTTTGGGGCACTTCCGAACGCGGATTGTCGTCCGTGACGATGACGATATCGGCAAGCCGGGTCGCGATCTCACCCATGATCGGCCTTTTTCCCCGATCGCGGTCGCCGCCGCAGCCGAACACCACGACGACGCGGCCGGTGGTGAAAGGCCGGACCGAGGTCAGCACGTTTTCCAGGGCGTCCGGCTTGTGCGCGTAGTCGACATAGACCGGAGCGCCGGCGCCGGTGGTGCCGACGAGGTCTAGCCGGCCCGGCGCGCCTTTCAGTTTCTCCAATGCTGCCAAGGCCTTGCCGGCAGGTGCTCCAGTTGCGATCGCAAGGCCGGCCGAGACCAGCGCGTTGGCGATCTGGAAATCGCCGGCCAAAGGCAGGTCGACCTCGTAGAGCTCGCCGTCGGCCTCGACCTCGGCGCGCTGGCGATGGCGCTCATGCTCGACACGCTTCAGCGTCAGGAAATCGCCATGGCGGCCGACGGTCAGCACCTTCAGCCCGGCCGCCTTAGCGGCCTTGATCGTCGGCTCCGACCACGGATCGTCGGCAAAGACGATCGCGGGCGCGCCCTTGGGCAGCAGCGTGTCGAACAGGCGCAGCTTGGCGCGGTGATAATCCTCGACGGTCGGATGGTAGTCCATGTGGTCGCGGCCGAGATTGGTGAAGGCGCCGGCCGCGAGGTTCACGCCGTCGAGGCGGCGCTGGTCGAGACCGTGGCTCGAGGCCTCCATCGAGGCGTGGGTGACGCCGGCATCCGCCAGTTCCCGGAGCAGTTGGTGCAGCGCCACCGGATCGGGCGTCGTCAGCGAGCCGTATTCGTTGCGGCCGGGCGCCACCACGCCGGTCGTGCCGATCGAGGCGGCGGCAAAACCCGCTTGCTCCCAGATCTGGCGGGTGAAAGCCGCGACGGACGTCTTGCCGGCGGTGCCGGTAACGGCGACCATGGTCTGCGGCTGGCGGCCGAAGAAGCGCGCCGCGCTGAGCGCCAGCGCCTGGCGCGGATCGTCGACGGAGATGACCGGGATCGATAGGCCTGAAACTGCCGTGCCCTTGCCGGTGACGATCGCCGCCGCACCGCGGGCGGCGGCATCGGCCGCATAGGTCGAGCCGTCTGCCTTGCTGCCGGCGAGCGCGAAGAAGACCACACCCGGTCTTACCTGGCGGGAATCGGAGGAAAGTCCGGTCACCTCCAGATCGGGGGAAGCTGTTCCCTCGACAGGCAGGACACCGGCTAGATCTTTTAGATGCATTGAGTCCCGTTCACCGCAACAAAATAGCGCGCAGTTGCCGGCGCGCCCCAAGAATCACTGATAGGAAACCAGCGTTGCACCATTTTCATGGCTGAAATCTGGCTTCACGCCAAGCATGGCCGCCGAACGCCTGATGATATTGCCGGCGATAACCCCCGCATTGTTGGCGGCAACGTCCGTCATGCCGGGCTTTTCCGGGTGCGGGGCGTCGGCGATCGTAAACACCAGAAATTGCGGATCGTCCATCGGGAAGGCGGCGACGAAGGTATTGAAGTTCAAGTCCTTCGAGTAGCGGCCGTTGATGACCTTCTCGGCCGTACCGGTCTTGCCGCCGACGCGGTAGCCGGGAACCCTGGCGTTTCTGGCCGAGCCCTTTTCGGCGTTGAGCGTGTAAAGGTAGCGCATGCCTTCGACCGTCTTGTCGCTGACCACTTTCTTGGCCACCGCCATTGCGTCCTGCTCGGTGCGGACAAGGAAGGTCGGCTCGATCAGATAACCCTGCATCAGCGCCGCGCAGCCGACGGCCGCCTGCAGTGGTGTCGTCGACACGCCATGGCCAAAAGCGATGGTGAACGAATTGACCTGTTTCCAGACCTTCGGCTCGGTCGGACGGGCGATCTCCGGCAGTTCGGTCTGCATCTTTTCCAGAATGCCAAGGCGATGCAGGAATTCGCGGTGCCCTTCGATGCCGACCAGCTCTGCCTCCCTGGCCGACCCGATGTTGGACGAATAGAGGAACACCTCCGGCAGCGACAGCACTCGGTTCTTGCCATGGAAGTCATGAATGGCCTGATGGCCGACCCGGATCGGATGCGAAGCGTCGAAGCGGCTGTTCATCGTCGCCTTGCCGGAATCGAGCGCCATGGCCGAGGTGAAGCTCTTGAAGGTCGAGCCCATCTCGTAAAGGCCTGCCGACATACGGTTCAGCCGGTCCTTTTCCTGAGCGTTGTAAGGATTGTTCGGATCGAAATCCGGCACGGAGGCCATGGCCATCACTTCGCCGGTCTTGATGTTCAGCACGACGGCGCCGGCGCCGATGGCGCGGTAGCGCTCCAGGCCGGCGGCGATCTCGTCGCGTACCACATGCTGGACGCGCAGATCGATCGAAAGCCTGACCGGCTTGAGATCCTTGGCCACCGCCAGACCCGACGCCTGCAGGTCGCTCAACCCCTGCTCGTCGATATACTTCTCCATGCCGGAAATGCCCTGGTTGTCGATGTTGGTGAGGCCGACGATGTAGGACGACGTCTCGCCGCTCGGATAGAAGCGGCGCTTTTCAGTGCGGAAGCCGAGGCCGGGGACGCCCAGCGCCATGATGTCGGCCTGCTGCTTAGGCGTCAGCTGGCGCTGCAGCCAGACGAAGCCGGCGCCGCTCTTGAGCTTGCGGTAGGTCTGCTCGTAGTCGATCTCCGGCAACACGGTCGACAATTTCTCGATCGCCTCGTCGGCGTCGACGATGCGGCGCGGCTCGGCAAACAGCGACGCCGTCTTGATGTCGGTCGCCAGCACCTCGCCGTTGCGGTCGACGATATCCGGACGCGACGCCGTCACCCGGTTCTCCGGGCCGCCCGAAAGATCCGGATTCTGCATGCCGAGATAGACGAGCCTGCCGGCAATCGTCGAATAGATGGTGAAGAACACCGCCATCGTCATGACGATGCGTGTCTTGGCTTTGCCACCGGTCGCCTTGCGGGCGGCGTCGACGACGATCGAGCCGTCCTCGGCTGCTTTGTTGCGGCGCTTCAACAGGTTGCCGATCCTTGGAAGCCTGCCGATCATTGCACGGTGCTCCCGGTGACGACCGGATCCTTGTCGTCCGAAGGCTCCTTGCCGGAGTTGTCGGCCATCCCCCCAAGCGGCTGCGAGGACAGATCCTCGATTGTCAACGGCTTCACCGGAATGTCGTCGAGGCCGCCGATCTGGTGCGCGTTGACGGGTTCCAGCCCGAGCTGGCTCTTATAGACGTCGGCAAGCTTCTGCAGCCGCGACGGCTGGGTGAGCAGGCTCCAGTCGGCCTTGAGGAGATCGATCGTTTCCTCCTCATAGTGGATCTGCGCCTGGATCTTCTGCACCGCCGCCAGTTGCTCTTCGGCTTCGCGCTTGGTCTTGTAGGTCAGGGCCGCGGCCGAGACCATGACGGCGATCAGGACTATGTCGCTGGTACGAAACACGTGCTCACCTCTCCCCCGGCCGCTCGACGGCGGGAAGCTTTGGAAGGCCGAAAATCGAAAAATCGCCGGTGCGCGCCGGCGCCTCGGTGCGGATCGCCGCGCGCAGCCGGGCCGAGCGGGCGCGTGGATTGGCCGCTGTCTCGGCCTCTCCCGGCGTTACGCCGCCGCCGGCCTTCCGGAAGGTCGCGACGCGCACGGGTGCATCGGGCATGTGGCGCGAGCCGCTGGCCGCCTCGGAACGATCGGCGATGAAGCGCTTGACGATACGGTCTTCCAGCGAATGGAACGTCACCACGGCAAGCCGTCCGCCGGGTTTCAACACCCGCTCGGCAGCCAGCAGCGCTCTCGCCAGCTCGCCAAGCTCGTCATTGACGAAGATGCGCAGCGCCTGGAAAACGCGCGTCGCCGGATGGATCTTGTCCTTCGGCCCTCGCCCGATATGCGTTTCGATGGCGTCGGCGAGATCGAGCGTACGCTCGAAGGGCTTCTTCTCGCGCCGACTCTCGATCATGCGCGCGATGCGGCCGGCATGACGTTCCTCGCCGAGAAAGCCGAAGATGCGGGCAAGGTCGCCTGCCTTGAAGCTGTTGACGACATCGGCGGCGCTCAAGCCTGCCTGCGCCATGCGCATATCGAGCGGTCCGTCGGAGCGAAAGGAAAAGCCACGCTCGCCCTGATCGAGCTGCATGGACGAAACGCCGATGTCGAGCACGACGCCATCGGCGCTCTCGACATGCTCGTCCAGTGTCGAGAACGGCGCCTGGACAAGCCTCAGCCGGCCGCCGGCCTGCTGCTCGAGTGCCCTGCCCGCAGCGATTGCGTCCGGGTCGCGGTCGATGGCGACGACGGAGGCGCCTCGGTCGAGGATGGCGCTGGTGTAGCCGCCGGCGCCGAATGTCCCGTCGACGATCGTCTCGCCCGCCCTCGGCGCGAGCGCGTCCAGCACCTCGGCAAGGAGGACCGGAATGTGACGGGCCAGTCCGCCAACGGCGTGAGGATCATCGCCGTGGCCAGCCATCATTCCGATCGCTCCCCAGGCTTCGTCCCCTGCCGAAGCTGCAACAGCCTGGTCCGCGCTTGCGCCCCATAGGCGGCAAGCCGTCCCGGCTCCCAAACCTGAAAGAAATTGCCACGGCCGACAAAGGCCACCTCGTTCGCGATGCCCGTATGCTCGCGGATGAAATCGGTCATGGTGATCCGGCCGTCCTGGTCCAGCTTCAGAAACGTCCCGTCGCCGTGACAGAAGAACGACATGTCGTCCGCAGTCTGCTGGAACGGGTCTTCCAGCGCGATCCGCTGCTCGTAGCGGTCGAGCAGATCGAGCCCGCCGACATCCATGGCTGGCAGGTCCAGGCAGCGCAACGCGTAGAGCTCGGCGTAACCCCGCTTCTGCACCACGGCGCGGAAGTGCGCGGGAACGGACACCCGCCCCTTCGCGTCGATCCTGTTCACCGCATTTGACAGAAATCGGTCCAATGAACGCTACAGCCGCTTCCGCCGCCGCACCCCTTCCCATGTTGCTCTGCGCGCCCCCGCGCTCGCGATAGATCGCTTCATTCACCGAGGCGAAAACCGACAAACGCACAGCCGCCGCGACTGCCCGATTGGCGTACGCTTCACCCTGACGCGGAACGAAAGCTTGATGTAAATGGGATATCATGGGGCACTATGGGCGTCAACGGGAACAGGCATCACAAACACGCGTGCCACAACCAGAAAGCGCAGGCTGAAGGCATGTCTCGTCTTTATCCTCCATTAAGCCTAACGAACCGTTTAGAGCCCTCTGGCCCAAAAAGACGCGGCTTGCTGCTAACAGCCGGCGCGCATAGCGTCGGCCACGCCTTTCTGACTAACCAAGGACCAAGTTGATGCCAGACAATGCGAAGTCACGCGCCGCGACACTTGCCCACCTGCGCAGCGCCGATTTCGCCAAGGGCGACCCTATCCCCTTGCCGCTGACCATGGCCTCGATCTTCCACGCGCCGGGCGACGCGACCGGCTTCGATCAGTATGGCCGCTTCAGCAACCCGACCTGGCATGCGGTCGAACATGCGCTAGGCCATCTGGAGGCTGCGCAATGCGTTGTTTTTCCTTCAGGAATGGCCGCGATTTCAGCGGCTTTTTTCGCGCTGCTCAAATCGGGCGACCGCATCCTCTTGCCGTCGGACGGTTATCACACGACGCGGGCCCTGGCCGAGCGTTTCTTGAAACCGCTCGGCGTCGCTTATGACGTACGGCCGACCACAAGCATGCTCGATGGCGGCTTCGCCGGCTATCGGGCGGTCTTTGTCGAAAGTCCGTCGAACCCCCGCCTGGACATCTGCGACATCACCGCCGTCGCCAAGGCCGTCCATGCGCAAGGCGGGATCTTGATCGTCGACAACACGACGATGACGCCTTTCGGCCAGCGCCCGCTCGATCTTGGCGCCGACATCGTGGTCTCGGCTGATACCAAGGCGATGAACGGCCATTCGGACGTGCTCTTCGGCCATGTCGCCAGCCGCAATCCCGATATCGTCGCCAGGGTGAAGGATTGGCGCGAGACGGCCGGCGGCATCCCCGGACCGTTCGAGGCTTGGCTCGTGCATCGCGGCCTCGAAACGCTGGAAGTGCGCTTCGACCGCATGTGCTCGTCGGCTGAAACGATCGCCCGGCGGCTGAAGGATCATCGCGCCGTCAGTGGCCTGCGCTTTCCCGGCCTCGAGGGCGATGCATCGCACAATCTGGCGCGTGCCCAGATGGAGCGCTTCGGTTTCCTGATTTCGTTCGAACTCGCCTCCGAGCAACAGGCCGAGGCGTTCATCGACAATTGCCCGCTTATTGAATCGGCGACTTCCTTCGGCGGCGTGCATACGTCAGCCGAGCGGCGCTCGAAACGCGGCGATGCCGTGCCGCCGGGCTTCGTTCGCCTGGCGATCGGCTGCGAGCCGGTCGAAGAGTTGTGGCAGGCGATCGAGGCGTCGCTGGACGAGATTGCTGGCTGAGCAGACCTGTCACGAATTCATGTCATCCGCTTCGATCTTGCGCCGGCCATGCAATATGCGGACGATTTCGATCGCATCGTGACTGACCCCGGTACAAGGTAAGATATTCACCAACGACCAGATGGCGGATACCAGGCGCAATATCGTCGCGCGGAGCACCTGAAAAAGGATGCAGGGCGAGCAAGCTCCACCTCCTCTCCATTGCATCCACGAAACGGACCGCGGCATTGGGACTATGGCTGGCGATGTAGTCGCCGATGTCTTCGAGATCGACCGCCGCTTGAGGAAGCAGCCGATATCTCACTCTTCGAAGCCTTTCGCTTCAGCCATCTTGTGATATTTGGCGCGCGCTCGTTCGATGACCGACGGCCCATCCAGCGCCGGCCCGCTGTCGATCCCTTCCTGCACTAGCTTGCGCAATTCCTCGACAGTATAGCCGAGCAGGTCGCGTCGCTCCTTCCATAGCCTGAGCGCATCGCGGATCACCTCGCTGGCCGAGGCGTATTCGCCGGCCGCGACAACGTCGTCCACAGCGGCCGCCAATTCCGGGGAAAGCGTGATGCTGCGTTTGTCGACGTGACCCATGATGCGCTCCTGTGTTTCAGTCATGGTACGATTTAATCGCACCGCCTTCAAGGAACAGGTGGCTGCGGTAGTAGAGGATTGCACCCAAACGCTGAATCAAAAGTCACGCCTTCCGGCGTAACATTTTGATTTCGGGGAGCTATCGAAACTTTGGAAAAATGCCAGCTGGCCTGTAAGCCGGGTTCTGTATGGCCCTCGCCTCGCGGCGAGAACGTGGCGGCCATTCATCTTGGACGCATGTTGCCATGCGCCTCACGCAACCTACCCGGGCGGTGGGCCGGAAACAGCCCTCGAAGGTTTCCCCTCGTACCGCCCCTATTCGGTTTTGCTCCCGGTGGGGTTTACCTTGCCGCTTCTGTTGCCAGTCGCGCGGTGGGCTCTTACCCCACCCTTTCACCCTTACCGCGGCGGATGCCGTGGCGGTTTGCTTTCTGTGGCACTTTCCCTGGGGTTGCCCCCGCCGGCGGTTAGCCGGCACCGTGTCTCCATGGAGCCCGGACTTTCCTCACCCGCAGCCTTTCGGCTCTCGCGGGTGCGGCCGCCCGGCCAGCTGGCAGCCGCGTATAAAGGGATTCCCGCCTGAAAACGCAAACGAAAAAGCTGACTTGTCCTATTCAACGCTCTCAGGCCGGGCCGGAGGGCGCTCGGCGGCTTTGGGACAACGAGTGGATAATGAACACACGCGGCCCAAATCCGCCTCAGTGGATAAGCCTCAGGCCGGCGAGCCCAGCGCCACCATCTGCACCTTTACCTTGCTGCAATAGGCGGCCGAAATCGGGTTCATCCGCGTCGCGCCATGACCCGCATTGTATTTGAGGATCGTGCCGCAGGTGCTGCCGCCGCCGAGATCTCGCGCCATGGCAAGGTACTTCATGCCGTATTTGATGTTGGTGTCGGGATCGTACAGTCCCTTGGCCGAGCCGGTGTAACCCATCATGCGCGCCGTCGCCGGCTTGATCTGCATCAGGCCGATCTCGCCTGCGCCACCGACCATGTTCGGCCGGAAGTTGCTTTCGATCTTGATGACGGCCGTGGCCAGCGACACCGGCACGCCATAGCTCGCGGCATAGCGGGCAATGATCGCCGAATATTGTCCGTCGCCGGCGGCAGCGGGCGTCGCCGCGGCGGTCTTGCCGGGGTTGATCGAGGCGGTCGTGGTGAGATCGATGGCCTTTCTGCCGCGCTTGGCGCGTTTGGCCGTCGATTTTGTCACCCGGGTTGCGGCGGCCTTCTGCACTCTTGCCGGGGCGGCTCTCGCGGTTTTTGGAGTTTTGGCGCTCGCCTTTGTCGTCACGGGAGCGGCTGCGAGGCCGTTGTCCGCCCTGGGGCTCAGCGGAGCACCGTTGGCTTGATTGAAGGCAAAACTCATCACTCCGGCAGCAACAGCTGCCGCTACAACGGTCAATCTTTGCATGTATTCCTGTTCTGTTAGAACCGCGCGAAGAACTTCACGCAGCTGCGCCAATTCAATATCGGATCATCCGGGAGGATAGAGGCCCGACGACTTGCGGGAGAGGCATTTGGCGGTGGAATTGGCGGCAATGAAGGCGGCGCAATTCACTTTAGGTGACAGATTGTAATTTAAGGAACTTGTCGCGGCTATTTTTCCGGAAGCGCCTGTGCGGAAGCCAGCAGCCTCTGCAGCGTGCGGATCGTCGAATTGTCCGCCACGCCATCGACCAGGCGCCGCCGGAAATGCCGCTGGAACGCCGCCACAACGATTTCCGTCTGCCGGTCGTAATTGCCCGAGATCTCGACCCCATAGCCATAGAGCGCCAGCATCGACTGCAGCGCTTCGACATCGGGGCCGGTGTCGCCGGCCTTCAGCGTAGCGCCCGGTCTTATCGGCGCCGCCGGCACCAGGTGACCGACACCGGCGACGAACAGCGTCCTCCAGGGGAATTTTTCGCCCGGGTCGACCTTCCGGCCCGGCGCCACGTCCGAATGCGCGAGCACCCTTGCAGCAGGAATGGAATAGCGGCCCACGATACCCGCGCATAGATCGATCACTGCGCCGATCTGCCGCCTCGGGAAGGCCTGGTAGCCCAGCGAATGCCCGGGGTTGACGATCTCGATGCCGACCGAGCAGGAGTTGATGTCGGTTCGCCCGAACCAGGAACTCTTGCCGGCATGCCAGGCGCGATCGCTCTCGCGCACCATCTGGATAATGCGGCCGTCCTCATGAACGAGATAATGCGAGGACACTTCACTTGCCGGATCGCACAGCCACGCCTCGGCGCTCTCGCCCGTCGCCATGCCGGTATAATGCAGGACGATCATGTCGGGCCGGAGCGTCTCGCGGCGCGGACCGAAATTCGGCGACACCCGGACCTCGGCACCTGGCTGGTCGGGCAGGAAGCCGCTCATGCGTGCCTGAGGCCCCGCTCGATCATCTCATAGGCGGCGTTGATCGCCGCCACCCTGGTCGTGGCGATCTTGATGAATTCCTGCGGCAGGCCGCGCGCGATCAGCCTATCGGGATGATTGTCCGAGATCAGCTTGCGATAGCGTTTCCTGATTTCCTCGAACGGCTTGCCGCGCTCGATGCCCAGGACGACATAAGGATCGGCGGCACCCAGATTGACGTGCCGCGACAGGATCGCCTCGTAATGCGCCTCGTCGATGCGGAAAATCTCGGCGATCCGATGCAGGAACTGCCCTTCCCGCTCATGAATGAGGCCGTCCGCCTTGGCAATGTGGAACAGGCCGTCGAGGATGTCTTCCAGCATCATGCAGTTCGCATGGCCGGAACCGCACAGTTGCGCCATGCGCTGGGCGTAGATCTCAAACCCGGCAACATCCTGTTGGGCAATGTCGTAGAGGCGCGCCACGTTGCGTGTTTCGCTTGGCGGCACTTCGAAGATTTCCTGGAAGGCGCGCACTTCGTCCTGCGTGACGATGCCGTCGGCCTTGGCCATCTTGGCCGAGAGCGCGATCATCGCCACCGAAAAGGCGACGCGCCGGCGCAAATCCGGGTCGCCGGAAAACACGGTACGCACGGCTTCGACGACATCCGCGACGCCCGAGGACGCCGATGACGAAACACGAGCGATGAAGTCGCCAAGGCGGTCCCAAATCGACATGCCGGCTTCATAGAGCGAACCGGGCGGTTCTATCAAGCCGGGACGATGCCGCAGGTGACAGCCATTATTCGGTCAGGCGCAAAAAAGAAGGCCGGCAATGCCGGCCTTCCTTTGGATCTTTGATCGGCTATCACTGCGCAGGCGCGGCAGGAGCCGGATTTGTTGCCGGAGCCGGTTCAGCGGGCTTCGAAGCGTCGGGCGAAGCCGGCTTCATCGGCTGCTCGTTGGCCGGAGGGTTGGTGCTTTGGGTGGTAGTCTTGTCGGTACCACTGTCGCTACAAGCCGCGATCCCCAACAGGGCGAGCGCCGACAAAGACGCCAGAATGAGCTTCTTCATGGTAATCTCTCCTTCAACACACGCTCACGTTTCGGTGAGCGGTCGCATAGGAAATGCACCAATAGGCCGGCCGGTTTCGTAACGATGCATTTCGATGTGTAACACCAACTTGCGATTGCTGGCGCCGATATCCCGAACTAACAGAACATACGCTTGAAAACACAATGGATAAGCAGAATGCCGGTAGCAGCGGGGACAGAGAAATGGGACTTCTGGATCGACCGCGGCGGCACTTTCACCGACATCATCGGCCGTGACCCGCAAGGCCGGCTGCACCCTCGGAAACTTCTGTCCGAGAATCCCGAGGCCTATGCGGATGCCGCTATCCAGGGCATCCGTGACCTGTTGGGCTTGAACGCCGGCGCAGCCATTTCCGGCGACGCGATCGGCGACGTCAAAATGGGCACCACCGTTGCCACCAACGCGCTGCTCGAGCGCAAGGGCGATCGTGTGCTGCTCCTCATCAGCAAGGGTTTTCGCGACGCTCTGCGTATCGCCTACCAGGCGCGGCCGGATATCTTCGCCAAGGAAATCATCCTGCCCGAGCAACTCTATGAGCGGGTCATCGAGGTCAACGAGCGCGTGCGCGCCGATGGCTGCGTCGAGCGCCTGCTCGACATCGCAGCCTGCCGCCCGGCGATCGAACAGGCCAAGGCCGACGGCATCGACGCGGTTGCCATCGTCTTCATGCATGCCTGGAAATACCCGGAACACGAAAAAGCCGTGGCAAAAGTCTGCCGCAAGATCGGTTTCAGCCAGATTTCGGTCTCTCACGAGGTCTCGCCGCTGATCAAGCTGGTCGGCCGCGGCGACACCACCGTGGTCGACGCCTATCTGTCGCCGATCCTCTCGCGCTATGTGCAACGGGTGGCCAGCGAACTGGGCGCCGGCCCGCGCCTGATGTTCATGATGTCCTCGGGCGGACTCACCGCCGCCGACATGTTCCAGGGCAAGGACGCACTGCTTTCGGGACCGGCGGGCGGGGTCGTCGGCATGGTCGAGACAGCCAGGCTCGCCGACTTCGAAAAGGTCATCGGCTTCGACATGGGCGGCACCTCGACCGACGTTGCCCATTACGACGGCGAATATGAGCGTGCCTTCGACACCGAGGTGGCCGGCGTGCGCATCCGCGCCCCGATGATGCGCATCCACACGGTCGCCGCCGGCGGCGGTTCGATCCTGCATTACGAGGCCGGCCGCTTCCGCGTCGGCCCCGATTCCGCCGGCGCCAATCCTGGCCCTGCCGCCTACCGGCGCGGCGGCCCGCTCGCCGTCACCGACGCCAATGTCATGCTCGGCAAATTGCAGCCCGATTTCTTCCCGGCGATTTTCGGCGCCGGCCAGGACCAGCCGCTCGATGTCGGCACGGTTCGCGGGAAATTCACGGCACTTGCCGCCGAAATCGGCGATGGCCGGACGCCCGAGGCGGTCGCCGAGGGTTTCGTCACCATCGCCGTCGAGAACATGGCCAACGCCATCAAGAAGATCTCGGTGCAGCGCGGCTACGACGTCACGGAATATCTCTTGAACTGCTTCGGCGGCGCCGGGGGCCAGCATGCCTGCCTTGTTGCCGATGCGCTCGGCATGGAAGCCGTGCTCATCCACCCCTTCTCCGGCTTGCTCTCCGCTTACGGCATCGGCCTGTCGTCGGTCTTCGCCTCCCGCCAGCAGGGTTTGCTGCAGCCGCTTGCCGAGGAATCCCGTGCGGCTATCGAGGCACTGATCTTGGCCTTGCGCAGCGAGGTGATCGCCGAGCTTGGCGAGCAGGGCATTGCCGAGGACGTGGTTTCAACCAAGCCTGTACTGCATATCCGCTATGACGGCACCGACACGGCACTGCCGGTGAATTTCGAGCATGGCTCGATCTTCCGCGCCAGAAGCGATTTCGAGGCCGCGCACAAGGCGCAATTCGGGTTCGTCTATGACGACAAGCCGATCGTCGTCGAGACCGTCGCCGTCGAAGGCATGGACGCCGCCCGGCAGGACAAGGCCGAAGCCTACACGCCTGCCGGACCGGCAAGGACCGAGGCCAGGCCCTTGGAGAACCGGCGCCTCTACACCGAAGGCCGCTGGCATGAGGCCGGTGTCTATCGCCGCGAAAACCTGCGGCCATCCCACACCATCGCTGGCCCCGCGCTGATCATCGAGCCGAACCAGACCATCGTCGTCGAGCCGGGCTGGCGCGCCGAAATCACCAACCTCAACCACGTCGTGATCCGCCGCACGGAACGAAAGGCGCGTGCCGCCGCGCTCGGCACCGAGGCCGATCCGGTGATGCTGGAAGTCTTCAACAACCTCTTCATGTCGATCGCCGAGCAGATGGGCGTGACGCTGCAGAACACCGCCTATTCGGTGAACATCAAGGAGCGGCTCGATTTCTCCTGCGCCGTCTTCGACCGCCATGGCGCGCTGGTCGCCAACGCGCCGCACATGCCGGTGCATCTGGGCTCGATGGACCGTTCCGTCGAAACCATCATCCGCCTGAATTCCGGCGACATCCACCCCGGCGACGTCTTCGCGCTCAACGCGCCTTACAATGGCGGCACTCACCTGCCCGACATCACGGTGGTGACACCCGTCTTCGATGATGCGCGCAAAGAGATCCTGTTCTGGGCGGCCTCGCGCGGCCATCACGCCGATGTCGGCGGCACCGCGCCGGGCTCGATGACGCCTCTTGCCACGACGGTCGATGAGGAAGGCGTGCTGTTCGACAATTTCCGCATCGTCGATCGCGGCCGCTTCCGCGAGAAGGAACTGGAGACCCTGCTCACCGACCACCCCTATCCCGCGCGCAATCCCGTCCAGAACGTCGCCGACCTCAAGGCGCAGATCGCCGCCAACGAAAAAGGCGTGGCGGAGCTGCGCAAGATGGTCGCGCATTTCGGCCTCGATGTCGTCGAGGCCTATATGGGCCATGTCCAGGACAATGCCGCCGAAAGCGTTCGTCGCGTGATCGAGCGGCTTCCCGACAGCGCGGCTTACGAATATCCCACCGACACCGGCCAGGTGATCAAGGTGAAGATCACCGTCGACCGGCAAAAGCGCGAGGCGACTGTCGACTTCACCGGCACCTCGAAGGTCGAGAAGAACAATTTCAACGCGCCCGAGCCGGTCGCCCGCGCCGCCGTGCTCTATGCCTTCCGCGTCATGGTCGAGGACATGATCCCGATGAACGCCGGGTGTCTGAGGCCGATCAACATCGTCATCCCCGACGGCTCGATGCTGAAGCCCGTCTACCCCGCCGCCGTCGTTGCCGGCAATGTCGAGACCTCGCAGCATGTCACCAATGCGCTGTTCGGCGCGATGGGGGCGATCGCCAACGCGCAAGGCACGATGAACAACCTCACCTTCGGCAACAGGAAATACCAGTATTACGAGACCATCTGCTCCGGCTCGCCGGCCGGCCGGATGAACTCGGGACGCGGCTTTGCCGGCACATCCGGCGTCCACACCCACATGACCAATTCGCGCCTCACCGACCCGGAGGTGCTGGAACTGCGCTTCCCGGTGGTGTTGGAGGACTTCCACATCCGTGAAAACTCCGGCGGCAAGGGCAAATGGAACGCCGGCGACGGCACGAAGCGCACCATCCGCTTTCTCGAAAAGATGGAATGCGCGATCCTGTCCTCCCACCGTAACCGACCGCCCCAGGGCCTCGACGGTGGCGGCGATGGCGAGGCCGGCTCGACCAAGGTCAGGCGCAACGACGGCTCAATCGACGTCTTGAAAGCCTGCGACCAGACCACGCTCGATGCCGGCGAAGCCGTCATCGTCACCACGCCGACGCCCGGAGCGTTCGGAAAAGTGTGAAATTCGCGTCAGCCTGCCGTCAACAGGCTGTCACCTGCCTGTCATGACGCTGCGCTACCCGCTTGCGCCAACGCAAACGGGGAATCACCTTTCCATGTCGGACGTATCCGGAGAACTCGTTTATCGTCGAGGCAAGGAAGTCGGAAAGGCCGTCTATCAGAACCGCGCATTGTCGAAGGACGGCATTTCCGAGCGGCTCTTTGCCTTCCTGTTCTCCGGCCTGGTCTATCCGCAGATCTGGGAGGACCCGGATGTCGACATGGAGGCCATGCAGCTCGGCGCCGGCCACCGGGTCGTCACGATCGCCTCGGGCGGCTGCAACATTCTGGCCTACCTGACCCGTTCGCCGGCCAGGATCGACGCCGTCGATCTCAACGCCGCCCACATCGCGCTAAACCGCATGAAGCTGGAGGCGGTGCGCCATTTGCCGTCGCAGGGCGACCTGTTCCGCTTCTTCGGCGCCGCTGGAACCAGCCACAATTCGGACGCCTATGACCGCTTCATCGCGCCGCATCTGGATGCGGTCAGCCGCCATTACTGGGAGCGCCGCAACTGGCGCGGCCGCCGCCGCATCTCGGTCTTCGACCGCAACTTCTACCAGACCGGCCTGCTCGGCCTCTTCATCGCCATGGGCCATCGCGTCGGCAAGCTGTTCGGCGTCGACCCGGCCGGCATCATGAAGGCTGAGAACATCGGCGAGCAGCGCCGCTTCTTCAACGAGGAGCTGGCGCCGGTCTTCGACAAGAAGCTGTTGCGCTGGGCGACGTCGCGCAAGGCCTCGCTGTTCGGCCTCGGCATTCCGCCGGCGCAGTATGACTCGCTGATCACCTCCGGCGACGGCTCGATGGCAAGCGTCTTGATGGCGCGGCTGGAAAAGCTCGCCTGCGACTTCCCGCTGAAAAACAACTATTTCGCCTGGCAGGCCTTCGCCCGCCGCTATCCGCAACCCGGCGAAGCAGCGCTGCCCGCCTATCTGGAACAGCGCAACTACAAGACGATCCGCGACAATATCGACCGCGTCGCCATCCACCACGCCAATCTGATCAAGTTCCTGGCCGCCAAGGATGCGGGCACGGTAGACCGCTTCGTGCTGCTCGACGCGCAGGACTGGATGACCGACGACCTGCTCAACGATCTATGGACCGAGATCACCCGCACGGCTTCCACCGGTGCGCGCGTCATCTTCCGCACCGCGGCTGAGCCCAGCCTGCTGCCTGGCCGCCTTTCCAATTCGCTGCTCGACCAATGGACTTACGAGAGCGAGGCCTCGCGCGAATATTCGGCCCGCGACCGCTCGGCGATCTATGGCGGCTTCCACCTCTATGTAAAGCGCGCCGCATGAGCACGACGGAGCTGCCGGCCGGCCATGCCGAACTGATGGACGGCGTCTACCGCTGGCAGCGCCACATCTACGACCTGACCCGCAAATACTACCTGCTTGGCCGCGACAGGCTGATCGACGGGCTGGACGTGCCGCAAGGCGGCACCGTGCTGGAGCTCGGCTGCGGCACCGGCCGCAACATCGTGCTCGCCGCCCGTCGCTATCCGGACGCCCACTTCTTCGGCCTCGATATCTCCGCCGAGATGCTGGAAACGGCGGGCGCGGCCACCGCTCGCGAAGGCTTGTCCAACAAGGTCAACCTGGCGCGCGGCGACGCCACTGATTTTGACGCCAAGGCTCTCTTCGGCATCGAGCGCTTCGACCGCGTCTTCGTCTCCTATTCGCTGTCGATGATCCCCGGCTGGGAGAAGACGGTTTCAGCCGCGATTGCCGCGCTCGCGCCTGGCGGCTCGCTGCATGTTGTCGATTTCGGCCAGCAGGAAGGCCTGCCGCGCTGGTTCCGCTCCCTGCTGCGCGGCTGGCTGCGGAAATTCCATGTCACGCCGCGCGCCGCGCTGCGCGACGTGCTTGAATCGGAATCGCAGCGCGCCGGCGCAACCTTCCGCTTCAGAACGCTTTATCGCGGTTATGCGTGGCTGGCGGTCATCAAGATCATCTGACCCTGCTTTTGGGGCCTCGGCCCAAGAAAGCCCGTTGTTCCAGCCTGCCGTGAGGGGGAGCAAGAGGAGCTGCTACAGTTCGCATTGTCGAATGACCCAAAGAGTGGTACATTAGCTCAGCATTCGGGCGCATGTGATGATCGTCGGCTTCAGAGATGGATGGCTGCGGACTTTCTTTGTGGACGATACCCGCTCTCGCAACATTCCATCCGATCTCGAAAGCCGCTTGTTCCGCAAGCTCCAGATGATCGACGATGCGGCGACTGACCAGGATTTGCGGGTGCCGCCCAGCAATCATTTCGAGAAGCTGCGCGGCAATCTCGAAGGCTGTCATTCCATCCGCGTCAACAAGCAATGGCGGCTGGTCTTTCGCTGGGACGGCAGCCGGGGTGAGGCGTCGGACATCTATCTCGACGACCATAGCTATAAGTGAGGTGAGACATGTTGATGACTGCACGCAAGCCCGCAACCGTTGGCGAAATCCTCACGGAAGAGTTCATGCAGCCGCTCGGCTTGACACAGGCGGCTCTGGCCGAGGCGATGGGCGTCCAGCGCAAGCACGTGAACGAACTGTGCAACGACCGCCGCAACGTTACCGCGGCAACCGCGCTCATCTTGGCGAGAGTGTTTGGCAACAGCCCGGATTTCTGGCTGAACGTCCAGCGCCGCAACGATCTTTGGCAAGTCATGAACTCGCCTGACGAGCGGGCGCGTGTGGATCGCGCCAAACCTTTGCCGACCGCCGCATAGACAAGCTGGCGGCGCCTGTCGATCACATGCCTCAGTGCAGCGACTTGACCAGCGCGCCCACCATCGCTTGTGGACGATAGCCGAGCTTGGCCGGCGTCAATCCGAGCCGCACCACCACCAGATGCTCCGACGGGATGATAGCCACCGTCTGGCCGTCATGGCCCTCCATCCAGTAGGTATCCTTAGGCAGGCCGGCGGCCGCGCCCGCGCCAGGCTTTTCCTCGTCGCCCGGTCCCTCGATCCAGAGCTGACCCTTGCCGTAGACCTTCGAGGCCGCCGCCGGCTTGCGCATCCAGTCGACGAAGCCGCTGGGCAGGATCTGGTTGCCGTTCCAGGTTCCCCCCTGCAGCAGGAACTGGCCGAAGCGCGCCCAGTCATGCGCCGTGGCGTAGAGATAGGACGAGCCGACGAAGGTGCCCTGCTCGTCGGTTTCGAGCACGGCGCTGTGCATGCCGAGCGGCTCGAACAGCGCCGCCCGCGGCCAGGCCAGTGCCTTGGCTTTGTCGCCGACCGCGTCCTGCCACAGTCGCGACAGCATCACCGCCGTTCCGCTCGAATAGGAAAACACCTTTCCGATCTCGCCGGTCAGCGGCTTCGCCTCGGCGAAACGCGCCATGTCCGGCTCGAGATAGAGCATGCGCGTCACGTCGGCGACGTCGCCATAATCCTCGTTGAACTCCAGCCCGCTCGACATCGCCATCATGTCGGCAAGGCTGATGGCGGCGCGCCCGTCGGCCTTCCACGGCGCGAACAGACCCTTGGCGTCGACGGCGATCTTGCCGTCCTTGACCAGCGTGCCGACGATCGCGGCATTCACCGTCTTGGTCATCGACCAGCCGAGCAGCGGCGTCTTGGCCGAAAAGCCGTCACCATAGCGCTCGGCGACGACGCGGCCGTTCTTCACCACCACAATCGCCCGCATGCCGGTGCCGGTCATAGCCGCGTCGTCGACGATTTTTGCGATCTCGGGGTTCTGCGAAGGATCTACCTGCTCACCCTCGGGCCAAAGCGCGTTCGGCTGTGTTGCATCCACCGGGCCGGCATGCAGCGATGTCTGCCGTGCCTTGCCGGTGTCGCCGTCGGGAACCGAGGCGCAGCCGACACCGTCGCGCTCCACCGCGACGCTTTTGCCGAGCACCCAGAGCAGGCCGGCCGAAACCAGTCCTCTCTCCTTGTCGACGGAGACTTTCATCAGCTTTAGCAACGGATGGCCGGGCGCCTGCACGTCGACGGCCAGGACCTGGTTGGCGTCGCGTCCGGCGATGAAGACGTTCGAGCAGACGATCTTGGCCGAATAGCCGGAGCCGACGCGGATCAGTTCCGGCGGCGCGAAATAGAGCCAGGCAAAAAGTGCTGCCACCGCCAGGACCACGAGGCCGAGCAGCCATTTGATGAACTTCACGACAGCCCGCATCTTTTCCGCCTTTGGATTCGCCGGCACGATTTATGTCATCGATTTGCCGCCATTGCCTCCGCAAAATCATCTGCGTCGTCGAGCACCGTCAATGGATTATCAACCATGTTCGGCGATCAACTGGTTTCATGTCGCCCAAAAGTGCGCAGCGGTTTTGGGACAACGACACGGACAGACAATGAGGCTTAGGGCGGTCCTGTGGGGCGACCGTCCGGAGGGGGCCTGCGCAAGCAACGGCCATCTGCAAAGACCCATCAGCGGCCGGCTGAACCCGGCTTGGGGAATGCCATGCGCCGTCTTGCGGCCATCTTGATGCTGACGCTGCTGGGCGCCTGCTCAACGGTGGACGATCTTTCGCCGCTGTCGCCTTCCGCGCAGACGGTTGCCGTGCGCGCGCCCAAATTCGAGGACTCCAAGCCGCACGAATGGGACAGCGGCGCGCCGTGGAACTACGCCATCCACGGCACGGATGTTTCCAAATACCAAACCTCGGTCGACTGGCCGGCGGCCAGGGCCAGCGGGATCTCCTTCGCCTTCATCAAGGCGACGGAAGGCGGCGACCGCTTCGACGAATATTTCAACGAGCACTGGGCGCGCACCAGTGCCGCCGGAATTCCGCGCGCGGCCTATCATTTCTTCTATTTCTGCACGCCCGCCGAGACCCAGGCGCGCTGGTTCATCGCCAATGTTCCGAGAGACCCGTCGGCGATGCCGCCGGTGCTCGACATGGAATGGAACCCGAAATCGCCGACCTGCAGGCTGCGGCCGGACCCGGCGACGGTGCGCGCGGAGATGACCACCTTCCTCGAAATCGTCGGGCGGCATTACGGCAAGAAGCCGATCATCTACACCTCCATCGACTTCTTCGACGACAACCAGTTGGCGACCTTCCGCGGCTATCCCTACTGGCTGCGCTCGGTCGCGGGCCACCCGCGTGAGAAATATGGCAGCCATCCCTTCACGTTCTGGCAGTACACCGGAACCGGCATCGTGCCCGGCATGACCGGCAAATCCGACATCAACGTCTTCAACGGCTCGGAAGCTGCCTGGAAGAAGTGGCTGCGGCAGAACACCCGTTGACATCCGATCTCCCGCCTGCTTTTCGACACGGCGGGCGGCGAAACATGCAACCGCTGGTAATCTGGAGCAGCGCACTCGTCCGAGTGCCTGGCGGCTCCTGAGCTTTGAAATCCTCGCATGCGCCTGTCCGATCCCGGTCCGGGGTCACGATGGGGCCATGCGCCGGTCTCGAAAGGGAAGCGATGCGATTGCGCGTTGAAATCCTGGCGGCGCTGTTTGTCGGCGTGTTTGCACTGCCCGCCGCGGCACAGGAATGCGGTGGCGACTTCGGGGCCTGGAAGCAGGGCGTGGCTGCCGAAGCCAAGGCGGCCGGCGTCGGCGCCGTCGGCCTAGACGCGCTGGAAGACGCCGCCATCGACGAGCGGGCGTTGGCGCGCGACCGTGCCCAGGGCGTCTTCACCCAGACCTTCACCGAATTCTCCAACCGCATGATTTCTGGCTATCGCCTGAAGCAGGGCGCCGCCAATCTGAAGAAATATGCCGACGTCTTCGCCCGCGCCGACAAGGAATTCGGTGTCCAGCCGGCCATCATCGCCGCCTTCTGGGGGCTGGAGACCGATTTTGGCGCCGTGCAAGGCGATTTCCACACGCTGAATGCGCTGGTCACGCTCTCGCATGATTGCCGCCGGCCCGAGCTCTTCCGGCAGCAATTGGTGCCGCTGCTGACGCTCATCGACCGCGGCGTGCTGCCGGCCGACGTCGAGGGCGCCTGGGCCGGCGAGATCGGCCAGACGCAGATCCTGCCGACCGACTACCTTGCCGAGGGCGTCGATGGCGACGGCGACGGCAAGGTCGATCTCAGGAGCAGCGTGCCCGACGTCATCATGACGACGGCCAACAAGATCATGTCGCGCGGCTGGAAGCGCGACCAGCCCTGGGTCCAGGAAGTGCGCGTCCCCGACGATATGCCGTGGGACCAGACCGGCCGCACCAACAAACTGCCGCTGTCGCAATGGGCTGAGTGGGGTGTTACCGAACCCAACGGCAACCCGCTCATCGACAACGGGTTGAAGGCCGGCCTGGCATTGCCGATGGGCCGCAAGGGCCCCGCCTTCCTGACCTACGACAATTTCGACGTCTATCTGGAATGGAACCAGTCCTTCACCTATGCGCTGACCGCGGCCGTGCTTGCCACACGTCTTGCCGGCGCGCCGCAATTCGATCCGCGCACGCCCGAGCAGGGCCTCAGCGGCGACCAGATGAAGGCGCTGCAGACCAAGCTCGAAGCCAAGGGCTATGACGTCGGCACGGTCGACGGCATTCTGGGCACCAACACGCGCGAAGCGATCCGCAAGGAGCAGATGCGGCTCGGGTTGCCGGTCGATGGCTGGCCGACGCCGGACTTGCTGGCGAAGCTGTAGTCATTCAGGAGCGGTGAATGGGCCGTTTCGACTCAAAGAACAGCTACACCCGGCTTACCGCGTCGCCGAGGCCGAGATCGAGGCGTTCTATACCTCTCTCACAGCGACCGCGTTCGATCAGCAGTCGATGGTCGACTTGGTTCGCCACATACGTTCCGCATATGCGGAGGGCAGATTCCACGCCCTCACCTCGATGCACACGCTGGTCGTGAGCGTGAACAATCCTATCGAACTCGACCGCGAAAACCTGCGAATGGATTATCACTTCGCCGAGCGCGAATGGGAATTCGACTACCGGTCAATGCCCTTCAAACCGGCCGAATTTACCAGGCGCTATCCCGCATCGTCCGGAATCGAGAAATTCGATGCCTTCGTGAAGATGCTAGGCTGGTAGTCCGCCGTCTCCGGTATGTTCCTAGACTCTTTCACGTTTTGACGGAAGCGTATCCGGCGTTTGCGAAGTAGTTGCTGCATTCGGCTGTCTCGATTGTTTCGACGAGGTGGCCGATGTGGCGCCAAGTGTCCTCGACGGTGCGTTTCTGCGCTTGGCGCATACAGTGTTTGATCTTGGCGAAGGCCTGCTCGATGGGATTGAGGTCCGGGGAGTAGGGCGGCAGGTACCAGAGCCTGGCGCCGGCGGCCTTGATCAATTGCCTGATGGCCGCTGACTTGTGGCTTCCAAGATTGTCCATGATGACGATATCGCCCGGCTTTAGCACAGTGACGAGCTGCTGCTCGACATAAGCGCGGAAGCATTGGCCGTTGATTGGCCCGTCGAAGACGCAAGGCGCCGCGAGCCGATCGCAGCGCAGTCGCCGAGGAAGGTCAGTGTGCGCCAGTGGCCATGTGGAGCCAGGCCGCGCAGCCGCTTGCCTTTCGGCCCCCAGCCGCGCAGCGGAGCCATGTTGGTCTTGATCCAGGTCTCGTCGATGAAGACCAGGCACTGCGGATCGAGGCCTGTCTGCCAGGATCGCCATCGCTGGCGCCGACGGGCAATATCGGCACGTGCCTGTTCAAGGGCGAACAGCGTTTTTTTTGAAGCTCAGCCCCTCGCGGCGCAGGAATTGCCATACCGCATTGTGCGAGACCTTGACCCCGCGATCGGCCAACTCATCCTTCAGACCGTGCAGCGTCAGATGCGGCGTC
>NZ_QMBP01000012.1 GCF_003289945.1 Mesorhizobium hawassense | reverse complement strand
CCGAGGCTGCGGTGCGCAGCGTCCGGCAAAATGGCGAGATCAAGTGGAACGGCGGCTTCATCTACGTGTCGAAGACGCTGGCCGGCGAAGCGGTTGCCGCGACCGAGACCGAGACAGGGCAATGGGCGCTCCACTTCTATGCCCACCCGCTCGGCTTCATCGACGGCCGGCACAAGAAACTGGTCCGCCGCAGCCCCATCCAACCCCGACCAGATGGCGCTGCGGCGGACAGCAACTCAGGGAGAAAACTGTAACCCATGTATCCGGTTCAAAGTGTTACCCATCTATCGGCTGGACATCACGGTCTTAGCCGGAGCTCTTGCGGAGGCTAAGTCGTAGAAAATCCAAGAGAGGGGATTTCATAGGGCACGGACGTCCACGTTTTGCGGGAACAGCGCTCTTTTCTCGGAGGCTGGCGCGGTGCCCCCTCTCTTGCGATTTCTAACACTTAGCCTTCGGCTAAGATGTTGAAATCGCTTTCTCCCCCACCGAAGGGGAGATAGTGCCCAGCCTGGCGATGTCGCCGATTATCCGCTGAAACGCCGCCGCCGCACTTGGCACCGTGGAACGTGCCCGCAGAAAACTGTGCACCAGCCGCTTTTCCTCGCGCCACACCGCCTGTCCACCCGCAGCGAGGACGCGGTCGCGATAAGCCTCGCCATCCGACGACAGCGGATCGCACTCGGCGGTAACGATGACTGTCGGCGGCAGGCCGGAGAAATCGCGATCCCTGAGCGGCGAGAAGGTCGGATCATCGAGCGACTGACCAGGCGCGGATCGGACACGCCGGTAGAACTCGATATCGGCGAGCGTCAGCAGCGGTGCCTCGGCGTGCTCGACATAGGAGCGGCCGCTTTCGTCACCGCCCAGGCCGGGATAGATCAGCATCTGGCCAACGGCATGCCGCGCATGTTGCCGTGTCGCCTGCGCCACCGCCGCGGCCAGATTGCCGCCGGCGCTTTCGCCGCAAAGCACGATCGGCAGCGTGCTGGTCGCCGAGGCCCATTCGAACACGGCCAGCGCATCGTCGAACGAAGCGGGGTGCAGGTGTTCCGGCGCCAGCCGGTAGTCTGCCGAGATCACCTCGAATCCGGTGCCGGCGCAGATTTCCGCGCAGATGTCGTCATGGCTGTCGAGGTTGCCGAGGACGAAGCCGCCGCCGTGATAGTAGACGACGACCGCCGCTGCCGCCTTGCCCGCCGTGCGGTAGCGGCGGACCGGGATCGCATGCGCAGCGGTGGCGACGACGCCATCGCTGGTCGTCACACCGTCCGGGCGGCCTTGCTGAAATGCCACGCACATCCGGTCATAAACCGTGCGCTGCTTCGCGATGGGTGCTGCCACGATCTCGGGCGGGTACCAGCTGTTGACCTTGTCGATATAGTCCCAAAGCTCCTGGTCGAGCCGATCGGCATATCCGCCGCGGCTCGTCGGATCGGTTGGGTTGCCGGCCATTGCCGTCAGAGCTCTGCGTAAAGCCGCGCCGCATTCTCGAAAGTGAAGCGCAGCGGCACCGAGCCCTCGACCTGCCAGACAGCGACCGTATCGCCGGCCATCAGCCGGCAGGCATCGAGCGTGTTGGTGACGGCGCCGCCATAGAGCCGGTTGGCGAGGTTGAGGATGCCGGTCTGGTGCATGGCCGCGCTCGCGCTGCCGCAGGCGTCCTTGACCAAAAGCACGCGAAAACCGCGAGCCACCGCGTCCTTCACCGTGGCGTCGATGCAGGCCTCGGTCCACACGCCGGCGACCACCAGCCATTCGATAGCGGAAGCCTTGAGCTTGTCGGCGAAATCGTTCTTGCCGAAGGCGCTGGCTTCCTGCTTGACCAGCATGGTTTCACCGTCCTTCGGGCCGACTTCATGGCAGATCGCCGTCAGCGGATCGTCCTTGTCGGAGAAGGCCGACTTGCCGCTGTCGTCCACGGGGTGGAACGGCCGCGCCGCGGCGAGGTCGACGATATAGGCCCAGTGGTGGAGCGGCACGAAATTGCGCCGCGCTGCCTCCTGCAGGCGCTGGACGTTGGCGAGGATGTCGCCAAACCCCTCGACCAGATAGCGTTTGTCCTTGCGATGCTCCTCCTGGAGATCGATGAACACTGCGGCCACTGAGCCGCGCCGGATGGAGATGGGCGTTTTCATGCGGGTCTTGCTGTCGATGCGTAGGCGCTACTTGTCAAGAAACTCATCCTCATAAGGGAAGCGCGAGAGCAACTCGGTTCCCGTCTCGGTGATCAGGATCTCATCCTCCAGCTTGACGCCTTCGCGGCCGCCCTTCTCGCCGATATAGCTTTCGACGCTGACCACCATGCCGGGCACGATCATGCCGTCGCGGCCATAGGTCTCGTAATCCATCGCATGCGCGATGAAAGGCGTCTCGCCATGCATGCCGACGCCGTGCATCACCGATGTGTAGCGCTGGTCGACGAAGCGGTCGGGGATCTTCCACGCCTTCTCGGCGACCTCGCGGAACGCCATGCCTGGCTTCACGATGCCGATATTGTGCTGCACCTGGTCATAAGCCATGCGGTAGAGCGACTTCTGGTAGGGCGTCGGCTTGCCGGGTCCGCAGCGGAAGGTGCGCGAGAAGTCGGAATAATAGCCGTAGCAGCCGATAGTGTCGGTATCGAGCGCCAGCAATTCACCCGGCCGGATCTTGCGGCCGCTCGCTTCGTTGAACCACGGATTGGTGCGCTGTCCCGAGGTGAGCAGGCGGGTCTCGATGAACTCGCCGCCCTGGCGGATGACCTCGCCATACATGATGGCGAAGAGGTCGTTCTCGGAAACGCCGGGCTTGATCGCCTCGCGCACCGCCGCCACCGCGGCTTCGGCGCCCGCCATTGATGCCAGCAGGCATTTCACTTCCTCGGGCGTCTTCACCGCGCGCACAGCGAGGATCTCCCCTTGGCAATCGCGAACCTCGCAGCCGCGTTTTTCCAGCGCCAGCGCCTGCAGATGGCTGCAGCGGTCTAGGCCAAGCTTCATCGAGCCGCCGCCATGCTTCTTCAGAAGCTCGGCGATCTCGTCGGCGAAGGGGCCGGCGGTCTCATCGTCGCGACCCGAGACCGACGACCAGACCAGCTTGGACGGCCGCGCCTCATCGATCGTGTCGAGCACCATCGAGACATGGTAGCTCTGCGGATATTCGAACAGCACGATCGGCCCGTCGGTCGGGATGAAGAAATAGCGTGTCGAGTTGCGCAGGAAATAGCCGAACATATTGCGCGAGCCGGTGGCGTAACGCTGGTTATAGGGATCGAACAGCACGACGCCGCCATAGCCCGCCTCGCGCATCCAACCGCGCAGTTTTGCCAGCCTGCCCTTGCGCAGCGCGTCGGCATCGATGAAGGAGGGCTCGGTGTCGGACAGCCACATGCCGCCGGCGGGATCGGCGGCCGCCGGGTGGCGCATGCGGTCCTTGAAGTCCACATCCTCGGTGCTGTCGGGGTCGAATACGACGATGCTCATGCGGGGCCTCCTGTTCTCGCGAACATAGCGGGGCGCTCGAAGATCGCTGTGCGGAATTCCGCAGATGTTATGCTGGGTGCCGCAGGCGTGACGGGGGGGAAACGACAGGTGCCGCGATCCTTCGCGCCCCTCTGTCCTGCCGGCGTCTCACCGGGCCAGCGCGTTCCTAATGTCTTCTCCCCGCCTTCGGCGCGTGCCCATGCTCTTCGCGAAAAGCGCGCGAGAAACTCGACATCGAGGCAAACCCGCAGGCCAAGGCCACATCGCGCACCATCAGCGTCGAATGCGCCAAAAGATCGGCGGCGCGTTTCAGCCTGAGCCTCCGGTAATAGCCGTTCGGCGAGATATCGAGTTCCGCCCGGAAATTGCGCTCCAGCTTGTCCGACGACACCCCCAGCCGCTCGGCCAGCTCCGCCATGCCAAGCCTTTCCTCCACCGCGTCCTCCATGATGGCGATGGCCGACAGCACCAGCTCGTTCTGCACGCCGGTGCGCAGCCTGAGCGGCATCAGCTTGCGGTCGACGCTCGACCTCAACGGGCTGTGCACGAACCATTCCGCGACCCCCGCCGCGATCTCGGCGCCACAATCGCGCGTGATGATCTCCAGCATCATGTCGAGGCTGCCGACGCCGCCGGCAGAGGTGAAGCGCTTGCGGTCGATGACGAAGAGATCGCGCCGAAGCTCGATATCGGGAAAGGCTTCGGTGAAAGCGGCCTGGCTGGTCCAGTGCAGGGTGCAGGCATGGCCGTCGAGCAGCCCGGCGCGGGCGAGGAAGAAGGCGGCGTCCGCGACCGCGCCGATATGCGCGCCGCCGCGCAGGCTTTTCCTGATCCAGCTCATCGCGTCGTCGGCAATGACATGGTCGGCATCGCCGCCGGAGCACACTACGATGCGGTCGACCTTCGGCGCGTCGGAGGCTGAAAAGCCCGGCTGGATGACGACGCCGTTGGAGGCCTCGACCGTGCCTCGGTCGGCGCCGACGATCACCCAGCGGTAGCATTCGCGCCCGGCAAGCACGTTGGCGGCGCGCAGCGGCTCGATGACGGACGAAAACGCCATCATCGGAAAGCCGGGGAACACCAGAACGGCGAAGGTGAGGGGCGCTTCGCCTGCCCCCGGCTGGGCGCGGTCGCGTTTTCGGCTGGCTTGGGCGGCACTCACGATTGTGTATTTCCCGGGCGCTGCATTGATGGCAGAGAGAGCGGGACTCTACCGGGCGCGTCAGCGCCCTTGCAACGGAGAGACGACACGATGTTTGCGGCAACCGCCATAGACACGAGCAACAAGCAGGCCTTCTACAACGAGCTGGCGACGCAGCTGAAGGCGTTGCTGGAAGGCGAGGGCGATTCCATCGCCAATGCCGCCAATACGGCGGCGCTGATCTACCAGATGGTGCCCGACCTCAACTGGGCCGGCTTCTATTTCCTCGCTTCCGACGACGAGCTGGTGCTAGGGCCGTTCCAGGGCAAGCCGGCCTGCGTTCGCATCGCCGTCGGCAAGGGCGTCTGCGGCGCCGCCATCGAGCTCGACATGTCGATGCTGGTCAAGGACGTGCACGAATTTCCCGGCCACATCGCCTGCGATGCCGACTCGCGTTCGGAGCTGGTGGTGCTGTTGCGCGACGCCGAAGGCGCGTTCGGCGTGCTCGACCTCGACAGCCCGCTGCCCGGCCGCTTCGACAAGGAAGACCAGGCCGGCATCGAGAAGCTCGCCGCGATCTATGTCGCGGCCAGCTCGTTCGAGGAGGATGACGACTAGGTCGCCGGAACCTCAGGCAAACTTCACCAGCGTCAGACTGAAGCCCGCGATGAAGATGAAGGCCGAGAAGGCCAGCATCAGCGGGCGCAAGCCGCGCGAGCGCAACTGGGAAATGTCGGCCTGAAGGCCCATGGCGGCGAGCCCCATGGTCAGCATGACCTGGGCGGCCAAGGCGATCGCTGAATGGACCTGCGTTGGGACCGCGACCAGACTGTTCAGGGCCACGACCGCGACGAAAGCGACGACGAACCAGGGCATCGGCGGCTTGGCGCTGGAAGCCTCAGTGCTGCCGCGGCGCGCCATCAGGCCGAGCGCGATGACCATCGGCGCCAGCATCGCGACGCGGGTCAGCTTGGCGACCGTGGCGGTCTCGCCGGCCTGCGTGCCATTCTGGAAACCGGCGCCGATCACCTGCGCCACCTCGTGGATGGAGGCGCCGGCCCAAAGGCCGAAAGCGTGCTGGTCGAGCCCGAAGACTGGCGCCAGCAGCGGGAAGCCGAGCATAGCGATGGTGCCGAACAGCGTGATCGCGGCAACCGCATAGGTGACGTCCTCGTCGTGCGCTTCGGTGACGATGTTGGTGGCGACGATGGCCGAGGCGCCGCAGATCGAGGAGCCGGCGGCAATCAGCCGCGCCAGCTTGGCGTCGACGCCGAGCAGCCGGCCGAGCGTGACCGTGAACAGGAAGGTGGCACCCAGCGTGGCGGCGACGATGCCGACGCCGCCGAGGCCGATGCCCGCGACCTGGCCGAGCGTCAGCTGGAAGCCGAGCAGCACGATGGCGAAGCGCAGCAGGCGCTTTTGCGAGAAGGCGATGCCGGCCTTGGCGTGCGCGGGAAGGCCAAGCACGTTGGAATAGACCATGCCGGCGACGACCGCGAGGATCATCGGACTGAACAGGGTCAGGCCCGAGAGATTGCGCATCGAATAGGCGACGGTGGTTATCATCGCCACCAGCACTAACCCCGGCACGATGCCGGACCAGACCGGCGCGAGAGCCGGGCTGTTGCCGGCCGGATTGAGGTCGTTTGGAAGATCGTTCGCGGTGGCGGGCAGGAAAGACAATTGAATTCTCCGGGCACTCTCGCCCCCGAAATGCCATTCCAGAACCAATCTTTCCAACGAATTATGCGAGTTATAATGATCGATTTTTGCGAACGATTGAGCGGAACCGCCCAATGGGTGGCCCAACGACCGGCTCCGGCCGAGTCTTGACGCTTGCCGGCTCCTGCCTCAGCTTGCCGGGATGTCTACTGCCGCACCCGCCAATGCCAAGCGACGCCGCCTTCGCCGAGTGCGAAGCGGCAGGCTGATTGCGCGACGATAAAACCTGGCGCGACAGATCCGGTTCGTTCGTTTCCTGCCTCGCCCGCGACTTCAGCCGGCGGGGTTTTTCATATCTGGAGCCGTGTAATGACCACCACTTCTTCCATCCGGTTTCGGCCGGCCGAGGCGGCGGATGCCGTTGCCATCCGCGACATCGTGCGCGCCGCCTATACCAAATGGGTGCCGGTGATCGGCCGCGAGCCGCTGCCGATGCGTGCCGACTATGACAAGGCCGTCGCCGAGCATCCATTCGACCTCGCCATCGCGCAGGATCGCATTGTCGGCATGCTCGAGACGATGCTCGCAGCCGACCACCTCTGGATCGAGAATGTCTGCGTCGCGCCGGACGCGCAGGGCAGGGGAATCGGCCGGCTATTGCTCGAACGGGCGGAGGCCAGGGCGCGCGAGGCCGGGCGCGATGAGCTTCGCCTGCTGACCAACGGCGCCTTCGAAGCGAATGTGTCGATCTATCGAAAACAGGGTTATACGGTCGACCGGGAAGAGCCGTTCATGAATGGCACCACCGTCTATATGAGCAAGAGGATCGCCGGATGACCGCCGATCGCAGCCCGGCAATGGCTGCCGGGATCAGGCTGAAGCAACTGTCCGGCTTCTACGCGATTTCACGGCTGGAAGCCGGACATGGCATTCCCGATTGGGCGGATGGACCAGGGTTCGTCAGCATCACCAGAACCGAGGATGAACTCTCGATCACGTGTCTGCAGGATCGCGTTCCGGATATCGTCAGGCAGGATGGCGACTGGGTCGCCTTCAAATTCGAGGGGCTTTTGCCTTTGGCGAAACCGGCATCGTGTTGTCCGTCATCCGGCCGTTGTCGGAGAACGGGCTGGGCATCTTCGTGGTGTCCACCTTCGACGGCGACCACCTGCTGGTGAAGGCCGCCGATCGGGATGCGGCTGCACGGCTGCTGGGCAAGGCTGGACATACGCTGCTGTAGTCCATCCCAACCGACTTGAGCCGATATGTCGGGCCTAACGGAGGGGTGGCTCAATCGCCCGCGCTTGCGTTTGACAGGGCGCTTGCGGCATCGTTATCTCTGGCGGTATACGACGACCCAAATCCACTACAATCGAGCACCACGGCTGGCCGAGGAGGAAATCCATGTCCCACAATCTGCAGTTCTATATTGACGGCGCCTGGGTCGATCCCGTGGTGCCGAACAATTTCGACGTCATCGATCCTTCCAATGAGGACGCCTTCGCGCAGGTCTCGCTGGGCGGCAAGGCTGACGTCGACAAGGCGGTGGCCGCCGCCAAGCGCGCTTTCAACACGTTCGGCTTCACTTCGGTCGAGGAGCGCCTCGACATCCTCAACCGCGTCATCGAAATCTACAAGAAGCGCAGCAAGGACCTCGCGCTCGCCGTCTCGCGCGAGATGGGCGCGCCGCGCCAGATGGCACTGGACAGCCAGGTCGGCGTCGGCCAGGCGCATCTGGAGAAGATGGCCGAGGTGCTGAAGAGTTTTCAGTTCCGCCATGTCAAAGGCTCCTCGCTCATCGTCAAGGAGCCGATCGGCGTCGTCGGCCTGATCACGCCGTGGAACTGGCCGCTGAACCAGATCACCTGCAAGGTCGGCCCGGCGCTTGCCGCCGGCTGCACCATGGTCCTGAAGCCGTCCGAGATCGCGCCGCTCGATGCCATCATCTTCGCCGAGATCATCGACGAGGCCGGCGTGCCGAAGGGCGTCTTCAACCTCGTCAACGGCGACGGCCCGACCGTCGGCCAAGCTCTGGCCAGCCATCCGGACATCGACATGATGTCCTTCACCGGCTCGACCCGCGCCGGCATCCTGGTCGCCAAGGCGGCCGCCGATACGGTCAAGCGCGTGCATCAGGAGCTCGGCGGCAAGTCGGCCAACATCCTGTTCCCCGATGTCGATCTCCAAAGGGCCGTCACCAAGGGCGTCGCCGGCTGCTTCGGCAACAGCGGCCAGTCCTGCAATGCGCCGACCCGCATGTTCGTGCCGCGCGACCGTCACGACGAGGCCGCCGGCTATGCCAAGACGGCGGCGGAAAAATTCACCGTCGGACCGGCCGATGCGCCAGGCTCCAAGCTCGGCCCGGTGGTCAGCCAGCTTCAATTCGACAAGATCCAGGGGCTGATCCAGAGCGGCATCGACGAGGGCGCGACCCTCGTAACCGGCGGCCCCGGCCGTCCGGCCGAGCTCAATCGCGGCTATTATGTGCGCCCCACCGTCTTCGCCAACGTCACGCACGACATGCGCATCGCCACCGAAGAGATATTTGGGCCGGTGCTGTCGATCATGCCCTATGACACGGTCGAGCAGGCGGTCGAGCAGGCCAACGACACCGTCTTCGGCCTTGCTTCCTACATCCAGGCCAAGGACATCGAGAAGGCGCGCCAGGTTGCTGCCCGCATGCGCTCCGGCAATGTCTACATCAACTACCCGACCTGGGACGCGGGCCTGCCCTTCGGCGGCTACAAGCAGTCCGGCAACGGTCGCGAATATGCCGAATACGGTCTGGAGGATTTCCTCGAGATCAAGGGCATCGCGGGATATGAGGCTGCTGAATAGGGTTCACTGTTCAGCCAGCAATCGTCGGAACTGAAAAGAGCGCTGCTTCGGCCGCGCTCTTTTTTTTGAAAGCCGGTCGAAACCGGGTGAGATGACGCGATCTATCGGGCCTGGCTGATGCGATCAGGGCTGGTCGACTGCTTGTGTTTCTCGAACAATCGGAGCTTGGCCGGATATCCGAGCCGCAGTGCCGTCTGGCAGCCCGCGCATTTGAATGTGGCCACGGACTTGAACCAGGAGCCCTTCCGGACAATCGGATGCTGGCACCTCGGACATTCGAATCTGAGATCCGCGTCATTCAGGCTTTGAGGGATCGACATTTGCCACACGCCCCTAATGCACCACCGAGAGCACGCTAAAGTAGCAGTGTTTCTGTTTTGCGACCGCCGAGCAACCGTATTGTAACGAGAGTGTTTCCTGGCTACGGATGTCCGACCAGGGCGAGGCTTGCGGTCAACGCCGTGGCCAGCCGATCAAGCGTTTGTTCGCAAAGCTAATTTTCCGGGAAACGCATCAGAAAGTATGCTTGGTAAGGGTTAATTCAACCCCGCCGGGTATTGTGAAGGTGGCGGCTCCAGCTGGGTGCGGGGTTGCGTGGGCTAGAGCCGCCTGCACGGTCATTGTGTGGCAGTAGACCGCGCTGTTCCAGAATAGGACAGCGCGGTCTACGATTAGTTAATGCTAATAAAATGCGTCATGATACCCCGACGGCGCCTTCAGGCCTGCAGCGCTTCAGGAATTTATCCGCCGCGCGAAATGCTCATAGGTAATGCGCCAGGGGTCGCTCTCGGCGGCTCTTTCCTCGCCGAACCAATGAAAGCTGTCGGCGGTGATGCCGGTGAAGCGCCATCGCGTTTGCAGGCCGCGCGAGTCCTCGCCGATCTGGACGATATCCTTGCCCTCGGCGCGCCCGATCTGGCGCGAATAATCCTGGTTGAGCGGATCGCTCCAGATGATGTGCCAACCACCGACCCCGGGATCGAAGACGCGCAAGGTCGTGCCGTACATGATGGATGGGGCAGGGCGCCTCGGCCTGATCCAGAGGTCCTGTATGGCGCGGCCTTCGAGCACCCAGCCGAAGTGGCATTCGCCATCCCATTTCTGGATCGTGCCGTCGTCGAGATGGTGGACCGTGTCCATGTCCCAGCTTCCGACCAGCCATCCGTAAAGGCCCATGTCTTTGGCCATGTCGGCCGAAGGGCCTTCGGACCCGAGAGCGGCAAGAAACGGGGGCATTGCGATCGGCATGATTTTCTCCCAAGGACAACGCAAACGCGAACAGAACCGTTGCAGCGCTACGGGTTTCAAAGCTTGGGAAAAATTGCTGAAATGCCGGTTTGGATCAGATTGCCGAGGGACCAGCCGACAAAGGGACTGGGCTCCTGGTGTGCGGCACCGCTCGTTGGGAAGAATGCCACGGGCGAGCAGAAACCGTTACCCCTTTCGAAACGCAAAAAGGCCCCGCCGGCGATATGCCGGCGAGGCTCTTTCCAGCGCGACGTGCCGATTAACGGCGATCGCCGCGGCTCTCGTGGTGACCGCCATTGTTCGCGGCGCCGAGGCACATGCCATAGTAATCGTCATGGTTGCTGCACGAATTGATGGTTGCCTGCTGAGCATAAGCCGAGCTCGCCAGGCCGGCGACGGCAACAACGGCGAGAATTGCATTGCGAACGATCTTGGACATTTCGTCTTTTCCTTCGTTTGAATTCCGGTCGTGCCGGTCGATGGCGGTTTTCCCGCAGCTGGGTTTCGATTTGATGGCGCTTGAGCGCGCTTTTGTTTCGAAACGGCAACTATGCATCCGCCGGTAAGCCAGGAAGGCCTGACGCCTTGCATGCAACGATCAACTCATTTGCATGCAGATGTTTCAGAGGCAGTCGTTCTCGTTACGGGCCTCATGTTTGCGTGCAATGCGACGGAAACAGTCATCGACCATTTAGACCGCCACAATGAAGGCGGCGGGGATTGTCTCCGTCATAGCCTTGGCGAACAGGATAAGGTCTATGTCGCTTTTGAAGACGTTGAATCGCATGGGCATGGCCTTGAAATACGCGCAGGACGGCCGCAGGACGGCGCGGATGCCGAACGGGCTGCCGTCCGACACTCAGATGGATGTTTGCTGGCCGGTGATGCCGACAGCCAGGCATCTGTCGTCGAACACTTGGGGCGGCCTGAGATGACGATCGCCTGGAAGTTTTGATCTTTGACCGGTGGCAACCATCGCCGCCGGGCTTCGGGCAATGCGCCGGCACCGCGCTTCTCGGCACTTCCAAATTCGTCGCGAGCGTGTCGGCGTCCGCGGTTTACCCGCGCCCCGCCTCGATGATGCCGACCATCGCCCGGGTAAATTCGACCATGCTGTTTGCCGTGATGGCCGCGTTGTCGGGGGACTGCCCGATATGCTCGGCCGCGCCGCAGCATGACCGGCGGATGCTGTCGTAGTATGGATCTCTCTCATCGTCCGGCATCGTCGCCAAATTCAGGGCGCGGCGATGGATCATGCGCAATATCTGCGCCAATGCTGTTTCGACACTCATGCGTTTGCTCCGCATCGGTCGAGCGTCTCGGCACACAGAGCGCCGGATCGTCGATCGGGGATACTCCCGATTCGAGCAGGCTGCGCCGCAGCTGTTAATATATGGTTGATTGCTAATATAGATGGCGGATCAGCAGGGGTTTAGCCAATGGGGATGTCCTGTTCCGATGAGCTCACGGTTTGAGTTTGAGAACGGACCGGAAAACTTTGGCTGGGGAACCTGGAAGCTTTTCGAACTTTCTGGGCCGCGCCTCAGCCCGATTTGCGCGGGCTTATGGACAAAGCGGGGCAGTAGATGCGGGTTTTGGTCAATTTGACATGCATCGAGTGGAGACGGCAGCTTTGCGCCTGGAGATTTGCTTAGACGCGGCCTGAAAGGGGACGCGGCTAGCCACAGGACTGGACGTCTTAATTGCGCCAGGTCTTGCGCTTCGCCGAGCTATTTCGAACGACTCGGGTCGAACCTATGCGGACCATCTGACCAATGACTCGGGGCTATCTTCCCTGTGCTCAATGGCTCTATGTTGAGAAGGACGGCGCGATCTGGCTGCAGTTGGCCGGATGAAGGAGCACGACGTGAGTGAGACCCGGAAAATAGCAGCGATCCTGGTCTCGGATGTGGTCGGCTACAGCCGGCTCGCCGGCGCGGATGAGGATCGCATCCTAGCGCGGCTGCGGGCGCTCCGCAGCGATCTGATTGATCCGACGATTGCCGTGCATCATGGTCGCGTGGTCAAGCGCACCGGGGACGGAGCCCTTGTCGAGTTCCGTAGCGTCGTGGACGCGGTGCGCTGCGCCATCGAGGTGCAAAATGGCATGGTTGAGCGCAATGCCGGGCTGCCGCCCGACCGCCGCATCGACTTTCGCATCGGCATCCATCTGGGCGATGTCGTGGAGGAGCGCGACGGCGATCTGATGGGCGACGGCGTCAATATCGCCGCGCGGCTCGAAGGCATTTGCGAGCCTGGCAGCATCTGTCTCTCCGAGCAAGCGTACTGGCAGGTCAAGGCAAGGCTCGATCTCGCAATCAACGATCGTGGCGCGGTGCAACTCAAGAACATCGCCGATCCGGTCCGAGTTTATTCGCTGCAAGTCGGAGTCCCCGCTCAGGCGAAGCCGGCGGCAGCCGCGGAAGCCGCTGTGCCGGAGAGGCCTTCGCCACAGCTCGCGCTGCCCGACAAGCCTTCAATTGCCGTGTTGGCGTTTCAGAACATGAGCGGCGATCCTGATCAGGAATATTTCGCCGACGGGATAACCGAGGATGTGATCACCGACCTCTCTAAAGTCAGCGGCCTGCTGGTGATCGCGCGCAATTCGAGCTTCGCCTATAAGGGCAAGGCTGTCGACGTGCGGCAGGTGGCCCGTGAGCTCGGTGTCCGCTCGGTGCTTGAAGGGAGCATCCGCCGCGCCGGCAACCGGGTAAGGATTACCGCTCAGCTGATCGATGCGGAAACCGGCGGACACCTGTGGGCCGACCGCTTCGATCGCGAACTGAGCGACGTCTTCGCGGTCCAGGATGAGGTCACCCGGCGGATCGTTGACGCGCTGATGATCGAATTGAGCCCGAGCGAAGCCGCGATGCTTGGTGCTGTCAAAACGACCAGCAAGGCACACGACTTTTTCCTGCTCGGGCGCGAGGCGCTATGGGGGACCATCAGGAACCGTGGCGTGTTCGAGCGCTCGACCGACCTATTCGCGCAAGCGATCGCCCAGGATTCGAACTATGGCGAACCCTATGCCGGGCTCGCAATGGCCGAGGTGCTCAACTGGCAGTTCCATTGGACGGATGGCTGGAGCGAGTCGCTTGAAAAGGCCGAGCGCCATGTCGACTTGGCCTTGCAGAAGAGCCCGCAGGTTGCCTTCGTGCACTACGTCGCCTCGGTCTTTTACTTGTGGAACAAGGATCTCGACCGATCCGCGGCTGAAGCGGACGCGGCGCTTAATCTCAATCCGAACTACGCTCAGGCACACAACTCGCGCGGCATCGTCAACATCTATGGCGGCCAGCCCCTCGCGGCTATTCCCCATATCGAACAAGCCATCCGGCTCGATCCCGCGTTGAGGCAGCTATACATCCACTTTCTCGGCTCTGCCTATCTTGTCGCCGGCAAATTCGAAGCTGCCTCGGCGCTGTTCAGGGAGCGTATCCGGCTCGCCCCGAACACAGACCTCTCTCGCGCTTTTCTTGCTGTTGCGCTCGGCCATTTGGGCGAGGCCGAGGAAGCCGGCCGGGTCTGGCGCGAACTGATGGAGATCAATCCGAAATACTCATTTGCCGAGCATGTCGGACGGCTCCCCTTCCGCGATCAGGCCGACGTTGACCATCTGTCCGAGGGCCTTAGCAAGGTTGGCCTCCCGAGTTAGATGCAAATTGGCATCGAGCTGGCTGTCTTGCTGAAGGGCATCGTCTCGGCTCTACTTCCCGAGCTTCAAATATGGCGTTCGCACAAAGGGAGCCACGTCCGTCCTGGCACAAGGCCGGTGCCAGGATGAGGTCGCCCTCGGCCACTTCGTGATCGGTTAGACCCCGAGCCCGGTTCACGCAACGCTCCGAACTCTCCAGCGCATCTATCGCGCAGCCTGTTTCAGCTCGGATCGTAAATTCTCCCAGCCTTGATGTCGATCAAGGGGGCTCGTGGCCTTCTTCGCTATCAAACCGTGATGATCGAGAACTCAGCCTTCCCAACGTGGCACGGCGTGGCGAGCCCTACTGGTCGCGACCGGCTATCGAGGTACTGCAGGAATGCCGCTCTCGACCCACCGGGCTGACTTCGACCGAGGCGCGCAACTGGCTTTCGCGCCAGGGGCCAAACACGTTCGCCGAGCTGGCGGTCCTGTTGCGGCAGTTTTGCAATCCACTGGTTCTGATGAGCCGAGCGACAGTCCGGGGCCTGATTGAGGATGCCTGTTCAGCCGGTCACCGACAGGGTGCGTTGCCCTTCCCGGGTGGACCGGAATTGGAGGCGACGGAGGCGCACCGAAGGTGAGCGGCATTTTCGCGACAATAGCAGGGCGCTTCACCCCCTTGGAGCTGATGGCCGACGCGATGCGCCCTGGCGGAAGTTTCCCAGTTTTGTCCGGCGCGCCAGCGGCACGTATGAGGTCTATATCAGCGGGCGGATGACGATCCCGTCGGCATAGGCAGGATCTCGACCGGGCGGCCGACGGCCGTCGACAGGACCGAGTATTTGTTGGTGTCGAAGCGAACCGTACAGGTCTTCGACACCGAGGTCGGCACCGTGTGGAAGCCGTCGAAGGGCCGCGATACTCGACTATAGCCATCGCGCCACGGGGCGTCTCCGACCTTCTATCGTAACGAGGCGGCGCACGGTGATCTGCGCGCGTTGCGGCGGCGCGGAGAAATCGACGTCCCAGAATGAGGGATCAATGACTTGTTAAAAACGGGCATCATTCACGCCGCCTCCGCAGAGACAGACTCTTACCGTTGGCATCGGTTGCGGCGGGCGCTGTTTGCAAAAACGCAGTTGGTTGTGACGGCGCTCAGGCCTTACGGCTGCAGTTGCGTGTAACCCTGCTGGACAAGTTCGATGACGCGAAAATTTGCGCCGGCGTTGATCTTCACGCCAGGCAGCATGTCGGCATTTACCCAATGATTGTCCACCATCGTCTTGCCGCACTCCTCGAACTGGACGCCCAGTTCCTGAAATTCCGCGATCTGCTTCTTGTAGGGATTGCCGTCCTGCCATTTACGCACTCGATTATATGTATCGTCATCGAGAAGCATGTAGCCGGACTCACCGTGAAACACCGCGATGATGTCCGCCTTGGCACCGTCTTGTTGAAAGTGGCTGGTCATCACGCGGATATAGGATAGCGCCGCTGGCTCGTCGCCTTCGAAGGCCGGGCGACTGATATTCAGAACGACCTTCGCTTCCTTGATGTTTGCGGGGATGTCGATCGTGATGCCGCCGCGATCAGCGCTCTCTTCGGCGAAGGCAGGAGAGAGCGCGAACATCGCCAACGCAAGCGACGCCGTAATCGCTTGGATGTGCAATTTCAGGTGCTTGAGTCGCCGGCTCGTCAGAGTGGGGGTTTCATGCATCGCCAAGGACCTTTCATAAAGCTTGCGAATCTGTGTTCCCTTCGAGCCCTGCCAAAATCATATATCGACGTAGGGAAGTTCGTTTTTGTTGGAGAGGTAGGATCGCGTAACGTTGAGGGCGAACGAAGAATACATGCAAACTAGGGATCCTGCTTTCAGTATCACATAAGCCGCAAACAAAACCGGGTTGTCCGACTCTTTCAGCTTGGGTGGAGGATTAATGAAAAGCGCCACAAATATAGATCCCACCATGCCGAATTTCAGTCCCCTCTGAGCATCGGATACGTCCTTTTCGTCAAATGACGCAATCGTATAGTTTGTGCAAACTAAAATGAATCCCAAGGCCCCTAGGGCGGCGTTGATTGCATAATAAAGCATTGGCTGAACGTTATCGTCCGCTGACTGTAGATACGACGTGATACACAGTATTATTAGTATATATATAACCGCACCTTCTATTAGAAGAACAAGAGTGTTTTTGGCTGGGTTGTTCAAGGTTGTTATTATGGATACTGCGGCAGTTAAAGTTTTCAGCGTCGACGATATTACGCTCACGTATTTTAGGGGTTTACCTTTTAGGACGATTGCGACTGTAGACAGAATTGCCGTAGAAAATCGACACCCCGCCGCGACGCACGACAAAATGAATGTCGCATACCATGGCATTGCTGGGGACTTGCTATCCATCAGTGCTTGCGTAGCACGCGGTGCAGAACCGTGCTGCGCGGAGAGGATCGTCTGAAAAGCATCGAGCGAGTCCGCGCCGTATAGCGCGTCGGCTTGCGCGCCGGAGAATGGCGCTTTGTCCGTCACAAGCTTGCAAATTACAGTCGCCGGGATTGCAGCGATCAGGCAACTGACGTCCAGAACCGTCAGCTTGCTGCCAGGTGCGATGATATTCTCGTACAGCCACGTGATAACTGGGATGTTGATATGGGCGTTCAGGATGGAGTCGATTGCCTCGATCGCAAGTTGGGTCACATCGCAGACGACCGTCACGATATTCTTCGCCGTATCGAGCAGCGCGTCAGTGAACGCGACAATCACCCGGTTAAATATCGCTTCGAGATCGAAGTGCATTATGTTCTTTGCGACGTCGACAACGATTTCATCATAGGCGGTCTGAATGGCCTTGATCTCGTCTTCTCCAATGCCCTCGAGCGTTTTGGCGATCGAGTCCGAAGGCAGATCGGAATGCGTGGAACTCGCTCGACCAACCGTGTGACGGTTGACCTTGCTGGCGATCCAACTCGTTTTCGTGTCCTTGGTGAGGGATTGGGCCTTGCTGCCTTTGGGCGCGGCTGCGATGGTCATGTGCGATACCCCGTCCGCGGGCCATTTCAAAGTCTTCTTGGCCAGGTCTGGCTTCAGCCTATCGAGAGCTGCGATCACGTCCTTTTCAACAGATGAGATGGAGGTTTCGATGTGTTTGAAAGCAAGCTGCGTCATTTTCCGCATCACCACGTGGGTGTTGAGAATGTCTCCCCATTCAAATAGGAAGCTCAGCCATTCGATGAGTTCCTCGATGGCCGCGCCGATCTGTTGAAAGACCCATTCAACGACGTTCCAGACCTGCTCCGCGAATTTCAGCACGGCTGAGAACGCCGTCTTCAAGCCATGGATGACGATCCGCAGCCCGTCATCGACCTTCTCGATAACGATCTTCGCGACATCGATCAGGCCGTTTTTCACGGCTTCCCACGCATCGCCGAAAGCGTGTTCGATGGAGTCGAAGATACCTTCCGGGGCGGCCAGGCGGGCCGGCGTCGCGGCTGTCGTCGGTAGCGTCAGAACAACGCCGTTTTGTAGATGCGAAACGTCGAGAGGCGTCGCCACTGCGCTGCTGAGCGGCTTGATGTCATATGATTCCGGGCCGGCATCGCCGACATCAACGTCGACGTCATCGGCTTTGCCGGGCTTCGCTAGGCGGGTCTGTACCTTGACGAGTTGGCGCAGGGACTGTGCCGCATCGGAAAGCTGGGCCGATCGACCCGCGGGGACCAGCGGTACCTTCTTGCCGCCCCGTGTGACGGTTGCCCCCTTCAGGTCGTCGACACTGATGGATTTCAGCCGGTTTCCCACCGCGGTCTTGGGGTCGAAGTCGATGGCCTCCTTCATGAAATCGCCGGTGAGCCGGATCTTGGGGGTCGCGAGACCCTTTGCCGCCGTCGCAACGCTGAGCATGCCGAGAGCGTTGGTCTCGGCCGTGGCGACCTGGCCGGACTGGTCGACGAAGAAATGCGACCCGTCGACGGAGACGAGGCTGAGCGACGAAGCCGAAATCTTGACGGTCTGGTTGGCAAGAGGAGCGCCATCCGCATCGCTGAGCGTGATCTGCGTCGTATAGGCGCTGCACTCCACGGTCTTGGTCAGATTGCTTTTATCGACCGGCAGCAGGATCGATCGCGCCGACCATAGCGTCGTCGTGCGGTCCTGCGCGAGATGGGTAAGGGAATGATTCTGGTCGACCGTGAAGAGATCGATCTCGCCGCTCACCGGATTGCGCCACGCGGTCATCTCACCGATCTGCTTTTGCAGTGCGATCGGCTGTCCCCAGCCGCCGGCAGGCTTCTCTTCCACGAAGGACAGGATGCCGTTCTTGTTCAGCCACCAGATTTCGAGCCGGCCGTCGGGATGGCGCCCTGTCGCCATTGCAAGCGCCGAAGCGTCCGGCCCCATGGGCACGATCTTGGTAGACGCTTCCGACACGTCCGCTGCATCCTGCGTCATCTGCTGCTTGGGGCTGAGCCCGTAAAGGCTGTCGGTGCCGAGGAACAATTGCGTATCGCCGGACGGCAGGCCGATCGCCGCAAGCGCGGTCGGGCTGGTGGTAACCGGTATGACGTGGTTGTAGACGGTGAAATCGGGAAATGAGGTCACGATCACGCGTGTCGAGACGTCATCGACGCGGAGCAGCGTATAGATCAGTCCCTCGAGCCCCGCGACGCCGGCTTCAAGCTTTGCATTGTGTCCGATCGCCATATCCACGACACCGCTGCCATTGAGCGGCAAAGGGACTTCCTGCCAGATGGTGTTCCCACCCTTCGGGTCGGGATGAAGGAAGAAGGTGGACATGTGCCGTTGCCCGTCGACGGTAGCCACGGCAACGACGGGCCGGCCGTCGGTGGCGGAGCCGGTTGTCATCGCGGTTATTTCCACGCCGGTGCGCGAGCCTCTCGGGCTCCAGCGCTTCGGCTTCGGCGTGAGTGAGAAATCCGTCGCGACATAGACCGTCCGCTCGGCACCCGATTGCGGTGCAGTCGCGATGGCCAGGATCGGCGAACCGTCAACCGCCTGCGCGGCGCACAGATGCAGTGTGCGGATCCCCGCCGGCAGATCCGCGCTGAGATCAGTTCGCTTCCATCCCGTGCTCGAACCCGGCGCCTTGGTGAGCATGTAGACATGCTCGTCGACGCCGATCGAGAAGAGAAGGAGCGTGCCGTCCTTCTGCATCGCCGCCACGATATCGCGGTCGCCGGCCAGCTCGCTTCCCGGTACATAGTCTTTCATGATTTCAGAACGGAGGCTGACATTGATCATCGATCTCTCCTGCAGAGATTGGGATTGCCGCGAAGGTTTTTTTGAGCCACGTGTCACCAGTTAAGGTGGCCGCCTCAATTCTTAATCGTGGTCGTCATCTTGAGATGGCCCTGTGGCGTCGTGGCGATGTCCTTGAAGAAGAACTCGGAGCCAGCGGCCAGGATAATGCGCGACTTCAGGTTCAACCCGCTGGCTTCGAGTGGCGCCGCGATGCCCTTGGGCCACGCCTGGCTCTCCATGTTGTGGAAAATGCCGTTAACTTTGTTGTCTGAGATCGCCGACATTGCTGTGTCCGCGATCATGGAGATCACTTGCTCGAATTCACCGAGTGAGTTCGGATGCTTATGGATGTTGTTGCTTGTCTTGCTGTTGACGAGGTTGAGCGTCAGATTATTGCCCCCGTCGAGGCCAAAAAGAAAATCCGCGTTCCAGAACATCTCGACATCTGCATATCCAATATAACTTCCGGCCATGTCTTTCGCATCGACCTTGAACGCGACGCGGATTTGACAGGAATATTGGGGCTTGTTGGCAACCGGCGTGAAGGTGATCGTCGTGGATTTATCCGATTTTCCTGATTTATGCGCGGTGACGGTATTGTTCGATTGCTGGAAATCCTGTGGCTGGAACCCAAACAATTTTGCAACTGGGGGCACCAGTAATTCCATTACGAGGCGCTCGGCGATCACGTAGGTGCCTTGGACCTGATCAGAACTGATCCAGTTGCTGTCGAAGAGCCCCGACTTGGCGTCGGAAGGAACAGCTCGTCCTTGCGTTTGCGACAGGAAGTTCAGACTACTCCGGCCGGGATCCGAGCCTTCAGCGTAAATTGAATAGCTGGATCCCGTCGGCACGAACATCGCATCCTTTGGCGGCACTTTCTTGTTTGTTACCGCATAGCCGAAGATGAAGGGATTGTTCGATCCACGGAGGGTCTCGATCACGCTTTGCACCACGGCGCGCAGTTGGGTGATCACGTTGGGGGAGACGAGGTCGGCGTTCTTTACACCAGCGGCCGGAATGAACTCGTAGCTGTCCGTAATCAAGTCCGCGTCCTCGAAGTTGAGAAACAGATGACGAATGTCGTACATGTCGACGGTGAAGGCCTTCAGTTGCCGCTTGACTGCATCTGGAATGAGCTTGTGTGCCGCGATGTCTGTCTGGGCGATTTCCGCAAGACTCATATTAACCGTGACTTTCAGCCCCCAGCCCTTCATCTGGATCGTTTTGCTGATGACGGCAGGCTTGCCGTTTGCGTCACGGCCGAGGCTCGAATAGGTCATCGTTCCTCCGGTAAACGGAAAGATGACGTTGAGCGCTCTTGCGCCGACGTTGCCTGTCACTGCGTCGACGGTTGGGGTTCCGACCGAAAGGTCGATAGACCAGAATCCATCGGGGTCGGCGGCCTTCCAAGTGGTTGGCATAACCGAGAGGGCTGATAGTAGCTCCAACTGGTTATTGATCGTCTTCTGGCTGACCGCGTAGACAAGGTCGTAGCCGCTCAACTCGTTTAACCCGCTCATCCCTGTCTCCTGCCGCTGGTCTGCGGTCGGGGAGACTGTCACGCCAGGACTGACACCGTTAGTCAGTTTGTCTCATGGAACAGGACGTTTTATCTCCGCGGCATGGATCGGTTTTGCAACGAAAAGACTTGGTATAATAATCGTTAATTTCACGACAAATTTTTTACTAAACTTCCGCCTGCAAGTTTATTCCTATTTTAACGCCGCCATAGCCAAAGTATATATCTCAAGTTTCAGAAATATCAGTCAGGTCTTTATTAGTATTTTCTGTAATATGCTGTCACAATTCTGTTTGATAGAATACAGTCCAGGCGGCGGAGCCGTGAAATCAGCACCCACATCTCTCGCGAATCTGACCACGACATCGGTGCCGGTCGCAGACCACCTGGACTTCTGGCAGGAGCAGTTCACATCCTGCGTGATATCCCGGCCTACAAACAGTACCGGAGCCGATTTCTGTAGCGAGTTGCTTCGATGCAAGGATAGTGACGGAACGTCCTTCATTCATATCCGCGGCGACCCGCTGATATGCGGCTTCGGCAACCGCGAGAGCGGCCTGGTGCTTGTCGGGTGCGTGCGCTCGGGGATGTTCGAGGTCAGTCATGACGATGAGTGCACAACGGTGCTTGATAGCAACAGCGGGCTGATCCTGTTGGATTGCGACCGCCTTTTTGTGACCTCGTCCACTCGGTACGAACTCGCGCAGCTTGCGCTTCCTCGTTCGCTGATAATGAGTGTGCTTGGCCCCAGACCGGCGTTGCGTGACAAAGCTGTTGTCAAGTTACCAAAGAGCGGTTTGACGCCAATCCTGCTTGCCCATCTCGACGCCATGTCACGCCATGGCACCGAACTGGATAAAGCCGACGCTGCGGCCGCAATGCACTCGATGGCCTCTCTCGCGATCGCCATGCTCTCACGCCTTGCACAAGGCGAAGATCGAAAGAACGAACTCGACGAATATCTCTTCGCCGCAGCCAGGCGCTACATAGAGGCGCATGCTTCACGCCACGATCTGACTGCCGCTCGCATTGCAACAGCTATAGGGTGTTCACGCGCGCGTCTCTATCGACTGTTCGCCGATCGATCGATGTTTGTTGCCGGTCTCTTGCGGGAAGTTCGGCTTACGCGTGCACGCGCCTTGATCGAGACATACCCTAGGCGGCCGGTTGGGCAGATTGCATTCGATTGCGGATATTCCGATCTCTCAACTTTCGGCAAGGCGTTCAAGCGGCGTTACGGGATGTCGCCAATCGAATATCGCGGAGAGGTCATCAGAGAAAACCATCCGCATTTCAGGGAGACGTCTCGCCGATCGTGATGTTTGGGAATAGTAAGACGCAGGAAGGAAACGATTTTAGGGAAGTGGGGATATGATAGACGCGGGCACGTTAGCGACATTGAACCGTGCAACGCGAGAGAGTTCAGTTGTCAGCGCATTGGATGACGCCTATTGGCGAGGCGCGGCGTTAGGCTTGCTCACCGTGCGGGTCGTGCACGGTTTCATATATTGGGGCGGGGGCTCGCGCCGCTTCATTTACGATCCCGAAAAACTTGACCCGAGCGCACATAACTGGATGGCGAACAAGTTACAGGATGCCATGCCCGGTGCGCTTTTTGGAACCGATCAGGCCATCTCCTTCGTACTCAAACACTTCGATCTTCTCTATGCGACGATCATCGTGTTCAGTGCTGCCGAGTTGATCGCGGGGATGATGCTCATCGCGGGCTTTATGACGCGCGCCGCCGCGTGTGCGTCTCTCGGCATTTCAATCATCTTGATGGCGATGTTCGGATGGATAGGTGCTGTATGTCTCGAGGGATGGACGATGGCCGCATCCAACATCGCCATGGCCTGCACCCTAATGCTTAACGGCAGTGGCGCATATTCGGTTGATAATTTGCTGCTCAGGCGCCGTCCGCATCTGGCCACGCATCGCTGGTTCCGATGGACCAATGGAAGCCTTCCTTTGCCGCTCTCAGAAGGGACTTTCCAGAAGGTCGCGCTGCTAGGCTTCTTTCTCGCCACGATCTTTGTGGTCGGGCTCTACAGTCACTTTCGCGGCGCTGTGTTGACCTCATTTCATCCTGGTCCAGTGAGCCCATCGGTAACCCATTTCAGCGTGGGAAACGCGAGGTTGAGCGGAAACTTTGTCAGCCTTCACGTCTACCTCGATGCTGGCACGCCCGAAGCTCCAGCCTTTATAGTGGAAGCGGCGGTCGAGGACAGCTCCGGAAAGATTCTCGCCCATTGGGACGCGACAGAACTCGCAGCCCTGCCCTCAGATCACATCAAGAACGAGTACGCGTATAATCAGGTCGTCCCGGGGCCGCACGGGCTGATTGCCCGCATGGGCGCAAAGGCAGAAATACGATTACCACTTGAGCATTCGCTTCCTGCTGCGGCGCCAAATGCCGTTATCAGGTTGGTTGCTGTCGATGGTCAAAGCTTCCGCGGCGACCTCAATATGGACAACAGCAATTCGAGCTCTCTGGCAGAAGAGCAGAGGTAGGATTTCTGACTTCCGTTTCCCCCATCGATTGTGATGTAGCATTGCTTTCCGCCAATTCTGTCATTGGCGCAGCTCAAGCCGCATTCGCATCGGACCATCCATAACTCTCCTGGAGCTTTCGGTCCTCCTGGCGAGCACGAACATGCCGACGATCCCGTCGGGAGTGCCCTAACTGAAACAGGGTCATTCCATTGTGCTCTCAAGCAAGAGCAGAAGCAGGAAACCAGCGAAAAACATAGCCGTGACCCAAGGCCGGTCTGGGGTCTCGTGAGCCTCGACGAGGAGTTCTTCCGTCACCAAATATAGAAGCGCGACCACGCCGAAGGCAAAGAAGCCGGTAAGATACGGGCCAGGAAGTGTCGAAATCGGGACTGCGGCAACTGCACCGAGCGGCGCAAAAGTACGAGCAAGGCGGTAACTGCGACGACCCAGATGGGAGTTTTGACCGACTCGCCGAGTTCGACCGCTACAGTCAACCCGAGAAAGAGCACTTCGATTGTGAGTGCAATCGTCAGAAGCAACCCGACCTTGGCGCCGGCCACGAAACCGAGACCAAGCACCAGACCATCGACGAGAATGTCAGCTCCGACGATCGTCAAGAAGCCGATCTGTCCCTTGCTCCTCTCCTCGAGGTTCTTCAGCAGCAGCATGACGACCACACCCACGGCGCCGCCGATGGCGACGGGCACGGCTGACCCTTCGTGCTTCAGGCCCGGGAGAATTTCACCTGCCGCAGCGGCGAAGACGACGCCGGCAGCGAAATGCTGAATTGCGCTGACAAGCGCGGCCCCGGGGCGGCGATAAGCAGCAATTGCGGCTCCAAGAATTGCGGCACCCACAGGAATGAGCGTGTAGACAAAAGAGGCCATTCCGAATGATTGCGGCATAGCGTATCCCCCATGGCCGAAATCGCACGGCGGAAGATAGTATTAGAAGCCAGTGTCTAAGGACGATACCCTAACTTTCTCGGGTCGACATCGACCTGTCTACAATCGCTCGGAAACCGTGCCGGAAAACGCGCCGCCGCAGGCTATCTTTTGGCCTGGCAATCCGGCCTTACATGGCAGGAGATCCCGCCAGACCGCCCGCCGGCACAAGTTGGGGCATGGTCAAGCTCGACGGATGCGCGCGAATATTCGGTCGTCTTCGAAACCGATCTGAAAGACTGGACCGAGCAACGTTTACCCTCTTCATAAGGTTGGCGAGGTAGTCGCACTTATCAAGGCCATGCATTGCGGCTTCTTTGGCGTCAATAGGCGCATAAGGATGATCTCTCAAACTTGGTATCGAGGCAAAACGCCTGCTGTGATCGCTACGCCGATTTCAACCTGACCCACTACCGAGCGCGGACACAACTTGACGTAGCAAGAATGGCGTGTGCATCTGTGCCATAACCCTTTGATGGAGACGGCACATGCCTTTTCGAGCATTTGCTTCGCGCCGTTGTCTCATGCCCCACGGGTACAAGCACTCATCAGTGCTCCGATCATCGCCGGACAGCAGCCGCTCTATCTTGCCAATGCGGTTCACGCCTGGGGCAACGGCATCCATGCAGGAAATCGTCAAGGATGCTGCCGACGCCGACATCAAGGCGTTAGCCGATTGGGTTGGAGCACAGCAATGAGAACAACAATCGCTTTCGCACTTGTGGCGCTGGTTCTGGCCTTGCCCATGGCTCGTGCTGATCAGCTTATCTACCTAACCGAACCCGCCGGCGAAAAACTGTTCGACGAGGCTGATGAAAAGTCGCCTTACTTCAAGCTAGCGACCTATCTTGAAACCGAGCAGATCCTCACGTTTTGCGCCCCGGCCACCATTGCCGCCGTTCTCAACAGCCTTGAAATAAAACGCCCGTCGCCGCCGCGCCTGTATCCGTGGGGTCTGTTCACACAGGATCTCGTGTTCACTCCGGAAAACCAGAAGATAAAGTCCTATGCCATGGTTGAAGAGGACGGCCTGGTGCTGGAGCAGATCAACGCCTTTCTCCTGAATCTAGGCGTCAAGGCGGAGTTCCACCACGCCGACACCATCGACGTGTCCAGACTCCGGCAGCTGATCAAGGATACGCTTGCCGATCCGAGCAAGCGGCTCATTGTCAACTATACACGCCAGGCCATCGGTCAGAACGGCGCTGGTCATGTCTCGCCGATTGGTGCCTATGACGCCGAGACGGATCGCGCCCTGGTGCTCGACGTGGCCAAATACAAATATCCGCCCGTGTGGATGACACTCGCCGACCTTTACAGGGCTATCGATACAATCGACAGCAGCTCAAACAAGACCCGCGGCATTATCGTGGTAACGAAATGAGGTTCACAGTTCGTTGGCCTGTCCATCTTGGCGGGGCAGCCGGCTGCCTGCGCAACGCGACAAACTGGCGCTTCTAGGCGGAGGGGATAATTCGCGCGACCGCAGCAAATCGAGACATCCAGCGATCTGCGGCAATCCGTTGATGCGGCAGTGATCGCTGCGGCATCGTGGGCGGTCTTCGCGGTCTACTAGTTGGCGCAGTGCTCCTTGAAGGTCGCGCTTGTCGAAAGGGATACATCGGCGCCGAGCAGTCGAGCCGGAACTGGGGCAGTGCAGCCAGCAGAAACCGCGCCGCCGGCGAGGCGCAAAGCCGCCGTTTTTCACCCTAACCAGTACCACTCCTTGCGATATCCAGCTGCGGGCGGCTATTTATCGACGCCGAGACGGCCAAAACCACTGGCCGGACCAACTTCACCGAAATGGTCAAATATCTGCGAAAGCATCCCGGCATTCGAAGCGTCCTGGTCGAGAAGACCGACCGGCTCTATCGCAACCTGAAGGACTGGGTGACCCTCGATGAGCTGGATGTCGAAATCCACCTTGCGAAAGAGGGTGTGATGCTGTCGCGAGACTCGCGCTCGTCTGAAAAGTTCATGCACGCATCAAGGTCTTGATGGCCAAGAATTATATCGACAACCTGTCGGAAGAAGCTCGCAAGGGGCAAATGGAGAAGGCGGAGCAGGTATATGGCCGACCAAGGCTCCGTGCGGCTATGTCAACACCACGGGGAAGGATGGCAGAAAGGTTATCGAGCCGCATCCTGAACTGGCTCCAGTGGTCACACAGCTATTTGAGCGCTACGCAACCGGCCAGTATTCGCTCAAGGCCTTGGCCAAGGCAGCCCATGGCGATGGGCTGATCTATCCCAAGAGCGGCAATCTGGTTCCGGTCAGCACCGTGCATATGATCCTGCGCAACCGCCTCTACACAGGGCTGTTCCAATGGAACGGCAAATTGCACCAGGGCAAGCACGAACCTCTCGTATCGATCGAACTGTGGGAGCGGGTCCAAGGCATCCTGACGGGCCGCAACGCGGTGCCGACCCACCCGATATGGAACGAGTTCGCCTTCACCGGATTGATGACCTGCACCGAATGCGGCTGCATCGTAGCGGAGATCAAGAAGGGCAAATACGTATACTATCACTGCACGGGGCACGCGAACAAAGGCCGAGGCGGGTACGCAGATTGCCGCCGCAAATATGTCCGCGAGGAAATGCTCGACAGGCATTCGCCAACCTGCTCGACCGGTTGCATTTCGACGAAGAGATACTGGAATGGGTCAAGGCAGCCCTCATGGCCAGCCATGCGGATGACCGCCGCGAGCACGAACAGGCGATCCATCGATGCCAAGTCGAGTACAAGCGGCTCGACGACAGGCTGCACGCCATGTATCTCGATAAGCTCGATGACCGCATCGACACCGCCTTCTACGACCGGATGTCGGCACAGTGGCGAACCGAACAGACGCGGCTGCTTCGCGAGATAGAGCGCCATGGCAGCGCCGAAGAGTCATACATGGCGGACGGCATCCGGCTGTTGGAGTTGGGGCGCAATGCCAGCCGACTGTTTGCGAAGCAGCCGGTACACGAGAAAAAGCGGCTCCTGAATCTCGTGCTGTCGAACTGCCAATGGGACAAAGGCGACGTTCACGCAGTCTGCAGACAACCGTTTGATCTGCTTGCGGAAACCGTCGCATCGGGGACAACGGTAGGAGCACAGCAGACAGCTTTATCGTCGGGGAGTCCAGTTTGGCTGGGGAACCTGGATTCGAACCAGGACTAACGGAGTCAGAGTCCGTGGGTCTACCGTTAACCTATTCCCCAGCAGGGCGCGATTTGCGTCGCGCGAAGCGGGCGGCTATGTGCCGCGAGCGCTGCCTTGTAGCCGCCATCCGAAAATAGTCAAGCCCGCAGCTGAGTTCAACCGCAGCCTTTTTGACGAGGCCTGCCATGAGGCGAGCGGAAGGCTTCAGCCTTCGCCCTTGCTGTATTGCGAATGCTCGAAGAACAGCACCAGGCACAGCCCGATCACGAGCGGGATGATGAGATAGAACAAGCGGAACACCAGAAGCGCGGCGAGCACGCCCACTGGGTCCATGTCCGAAAGGCCGGTGAGGAAGACGACCTCGAACACGCCAAGCGCGCCCGGCGCGTGCGATAGCAGCCCGATCGAGAACGACACCATGAACACGCCGAGCACGACGAAATAGCCTGGATTGCCGGCTTCGGGCAGGGCAAAGTAGATGATCGCGGCGGCCGCCAGCAGTTCGACCGGGCCGATCAGCAATTGCCGCGCGACGATCGGCAGCGCCGGATAGTGCAGCTGGAAGGAGCCGATCTTTAGCGGCCTGAGCCCCAGCCAACTGCCGAATACATAGGCGCCGACGAGGATGAGCATGGCCACGCCCGCGGCAAAGGCGGCGCCATGATGCGGCGCGCCGGTGAAGCGATCGATGACCTGGGGCTCCAGCAAGAGCACGAGGCCGCCGAGAAAAACGCTGGACAGGATGAAGGTGAACCAGCAGATGGCCACCAGCACGCCGATCTCCTGGCCGGTCAGCCCCCGCGTGGCATAGGCGCGGTAGCGGATCACCGCGCCGGAAAACACCGAGCCGCCGATATTGTGCGACACCGCGTAGGTGGTGAAGGAGCACAGCGTGACGAACAGCCACGACACTTTCTTGCCGATATGCAGCAACGCAATATGGTCGTAGCCGGCGAGCGCCGCATACGCGACGACCGAGCTCAGCGCCGCGAGCACCCAGCTGCGCGGCGGGATAGCGGCGATGCCCGTCCAGACATCGTTGAGCGAAATGCCGCGCAGTTCGTGGATAAGCAGCCACAGCGAGAAGGCCACGGCCGCGATGCCGATGACCGGCCAGAAATAGCGCCTCCAATTCATGGCGTCGTCATCATGCGTTGCAGCTCATTCGTCCGGATTGGCCCCACTTCGCCCGCATAGTCTCATTTCAGACATGCCTGATCGAAGCCGGCTATTCAACCGGCAAGACATTGCCCTTACGTGACCTTGGCAAAATTCGGGCCATGCGCTCTTGGTGATTGCCAAACGCACTGCTACTCTGTTGCCAACTTGAAACAAATCGAGGTGCCTGCTGCGTCCGTTCAGGTTCGCGCGGCGCCGGAAGGAACCGAAGTGGAAGACCACGACACCGGCGCGGGCGCGTCGGCAGTGGGTGTGTCCGGGGCATCGCCGGCGGAACCGGTGAGCCCGCATGCGGGGCGTTTCAGCCGCCACGCGGGCGCGCATGCCAGACATGCCGATCAGCGACATACCGGCCAAGGAAAGGCCGACCATCAGGCCGAGCAGCCGAAGGGCAAGACGCGCAAGCGGCGCAAGCGCAGGCGCGGCCGCAAGGTGTTTGCGCGCGACGAGAACGGCGCCGTGCCGCGTGCAGCGCCGGCCGCTATCTCCGCCAGCCAAGCCAAGACCGCGCCGCCGCTGAGTGAGCCAGGGCCACCGCTCCAGGCCCCGCCACGCCCGCCGCATCAGGAACTGCCGGTTTTCGCCGCGCTCGACCTCGGCACCAACAATTGCCGGCTGTTGGTCGCGGTGCCCGGCCGTCACGGCCAGTTCCGCGTCATCGACGCCTTCTCACGCATCGTCAGGCTGGGCGAGGGGCTGACGGCCAGCGGCAGGCTCGGCCAGGCTGCGATGGACCGCGCGGTCGAGGCGCTGAAGATCTGCGGCGAGAAGCTGCGCAACCGCAAGATCAGGAAAGCCAGGCTGATCGCAACCGAAGCCTGCCGTTCGGCCGCCAACGGCGTCGAATTCCTGGAACGCGTCGAGCGCGAGGCCGGGCTGAAGCTCGAGATCATCGACCGCCAGACCGAGGCGCGCCTTGCGGTCTCCGGCTGCGGCTCGCTGGTCGAGCGCGACACGCAAGGCGTGGTGCTGTTCGACATTGGCGGCGGTTCGTCCGAAATCGCGCTGATCGACCTGACGGGGCGGCGCTCCCCGCGGCTTGCCAACCACATCGTGTCGTGGACCTCGCTTCCCGTCGGCGTGGTGTCGCTCGCCGAGCGCTTCGGCGGCCGCACGGTGACGCGCGAGACCTTTGCCGCCATGGTCGACGACGTGGCCACGCGGCTGAAAGTCTTCGACGGCCGCGACCGGCTCGCGCATGTGCTGGCCAGCCCCAACTTCCATCTGCTTGGCACCTCCGGCACGGTGACGACGCTTGCCGGTGTGCATCTCGATCTCGAACGCTACGACCGCCGCCGCGTCGACGGGCTGTGGATGGATCGCGACAGCGTCGATCGCATGATCGAGCGGCTGATCGGCTGGGATTTCCAGCAGCGCTGCGCCAACCCCTGCATCGGCGCCGACCGCGCCGACCTGGTGCTTGCCGGCTGCGCCATCCTGGAAGCCATACGTGGCGTTTGGCCGTCCGAGCGCCTGCGTGTCGCCGACCGTGGCCTGCGCGAGGGGATCCTGAGCGAACTGATGGCCGATGACGGCGTGTGGCGAAATGATGGGCGTGGCCGGTGATGGGCAAGAAGCCGGAAAAGCCGGGCTCGGGGAGCATTCGCGTCCTCAAGACCAGGATCAAGAAGAAGAGCGGCCTGAAGGAATCGTCGCGCCGCTGGCTCGAGCGTCACATGAACGACCCCTATGTGCAGCGCTCCAAGGCCGATGGCTACCGCTCGCGCGCCGCCTACAAGCTGATCGAGATCGACGACAAGCATCATCTCCTGAAACCCGGCATGAAGGTCATCGACCTGGGTGCCGCTCCCGGCGGCTGGTGCCAGGTGGCGGCCGCGCGGACGAAGTCGAGTGCCGAGAATCCGCATGTCGTCGGCATCGACTATCTCGAAATGGGCACGGTTCCGGGCGCGGTCATCCTGCAGATGGACTTCCTCGATCCGGACGCGCCGCAAAAGCTTGCCGAGGCGCTCGGCGGCCAGCCGGATGTGGTGCTCTCCGATATGGCCGCGCCCACGACCGGCCACCGCCGCACCGATCATCTGCGCACCATGCATCTGTGCGAAGTCGCGGCCGATTTCGCGCTGCATGTGCTCAAGCCCGGCGGCCATTTCCTCGCCAAGACATTTCAGGGCGGCGCCGAGAACGAACTCCTGTCGCTGCTGAAGCAGAACTTCCGTTCGGTCCATCACGTCAAGCCGCCGGCTTCGCGGGATGAGTCGGTGGAGCTTTATCTGCTGGCGAAGGAGTTCAAGGGGTGAGAAGCGGTCCGCGTTAGCGGACGAAAGCCAATTGCTTGGCTTTTCGAGCTTCGAACGCCCTGAGCCTGCGAAGGGCCGGGCGGCCGCCGAAGGGAAAGGCGCCTACTTTCCCGCGGTCCCGACCGTTTCCAGCGTCTTCGGCGTGGTCAGCCGCCCGTGCCCCGACACCGCATTGCCGGCATCCGGCGCCAGCCGCATGAAGGTGATCGACGCCGCCGCGGACACTGCCGCCACGATGAAGAAGGCGATGTGGAAATCCTGCAAGGTCAGCGGGCCGCCATGGATCGAGGTCGACACTTCGAGGATGCCGCCGGCCAGCGCCACGCCGAGCGCGATCGACAATTGCTGGAAGACCGCCGTGATCGGCGTCGCCTTGCTGGTGTCGGCGGGCGTGATCTCCGCATAGGAGAGCGCATTGACGCCGGTGAAGAACATCGAGCGGATGAAGCCGCCGACCAAAAGGATCGCCAGCATCAATGCATAGGGCGTCTGCGGCGTGAACAGGCCGTAGATGGCGATCGAGGCGGCGGCGATCAGCGAGCCCCAGATCAGCACTCGCCGGAAGCCGGCAAGGCGGAAAAGCAGCGCGGTCACGAATTTCATGCCGATGGCGCCGATCGCCGAAACGAAGGTGATCATGCCGGACTGGAAGGGCGTCAGCCCGAAACCGATCTGGAACATCAGCGGCAACAGGAACGGCACCGCGCCGATGCCGATGCGAAACAGCGAGCCGCCGAGCACCGAGGATCGGAACACCTGGTTGCGGAACAGCTCCAGCGCCAGCAGCGGATTCTGGGCGCGCCGGGCATGGATGAGATACAGCACGCCCGAGACCACGCCGACCGCCACCGTGACGAAGCCGGCGATCGGTGGCAGCGCCGGCAGGCTGACCACGGAAAGGCCGAAGACGACGCCGGAAGCGGCCAGCCCCGATAGCACGAAGCCGGGGAAATCGAGCGGTGGTGTCTCGGCCGGCTCGGTTTGCGGCAGATAGCGCGTGGCGAGCCACATGCCGATCAGGCCGATCGGCACGTTGATCAGGAAGATCCAGTGCCAGGTGAAATAGGTGGTGATGAAGCCGCCGATCGGCGGGCCGACCAGCGGGCCGACCAGCGCCGGCACGGTCAGCCAGGACATTGCCGCGACCAGCTCGCTCTTCGGCGTGGCGCGCACCAGCACCAGGCGCCCGACTGGCGTCATCATCGCGCCACCCATGCCTTGCAGGAAGCGCGAGACCACGAAAGCCGGCAGCGAATTCGCGAAGGCGCAGGCGACAGAGCCCGCAATGAAGACGCCGATCGCGGCGCGAAACACGTTCTTGGCGCCGAACCGGTCCGCCATCCAGCCGCTGATCGGAATGAAGATCGCCAGCGACACCAGATAGGCCGTCAGTGCCAGCTTCAGCGCGATCGGACTGGTGTGGATGTCGATCGCGATCGCCGGCAGCGAGGTGGCGATCACGGTCGAATCCATGTTTTCCATGAAAAGTGCGACGGCGAGAATCAGCGGGATGACACGCGAGACCGAGGCCGGTGGGATTGAACTTTCCATATTATAATCAGCACTTTAGGTTGGCATTGCACAATGGCGCACAGGAGCTCTGCACATTGCTGCACATTGGCGAACATGTACGCGAATTATGGTTGACGGGACCAAAACCATAATTTCTCCTTTCGCATCCGGCGAGTTGTGTCCTATGCGTTGCTGACACTGATTTAGGGCGCTCCAGGGCAAAGGAATGAGCATGGCAAGGGCTGTCAACAAACTGACCGACACGTGGTTGAAGCGGGCACAGGTGAAGCCAGGCATCTATAGCGACGGAGGGTCGCTTTACCTACGAGTAGCGGGCGACACGCGGTCCTGGTTTTACATATATGTGGATGGCCGGGGCAAGCGGCGGGAGATGGGCCTAGGTGGCTACCCTTCGGTTTCGCTGTCAATTGCTCGTGAGAAAGCGCGTGATGCACGTGATGTCCGGGCAAAGGGCCTTGACCCAATCGAGCACCGCAAGGCTGCGAAGGAAGCAGCTATGCGTGCCGAACGGCAGACTTTTGGTTGCGTCGCCGATGAGTTCATCACTGCAAATTCCGCTCGATGGGTGCCAGCGCAGACTGACCGTTATAAAGGCTATTGCGCCAATTGGCTCAAGGATGTCGTAGGGCTTCCCGTCGAGACCGTTGATGACGACCACGTGGTTGACGCGCTGCGCCCCGTTTGGGGCACACCAACCGGCGCTTATCTCCGATCTTTCATTGAGCGGGTGTTGGATTTCTCCGTCGCGAAGCGATATCGGCCGAAGGGCCTGAATCCTGCTCGTATCAAGGGCCATATCGCGGTCTTGCTGCCACAGCCTCGTGCCGCGACTGTGCACCATGCTGCGTTAGCATGGGCGGGAGTAGGCGATGTTATGCGATCCCTTCAAGGGATGGCGGGTGAGGGTGCCCGCGCGTTTCGCCTCACGATCCTATGCGGGCTGCGCCAAAAGGAAGCGCGTGAACTCCGCTGGCGTCACGTCAAGGACGACAGGCTGGTTTTTCCGGCGTCCGAGTACAAAACCCGCCGCGAGCATGTGGTGCCGCTGTCGGCGCAAGCCAAAGCTGTCCTTGCTGAGATAAAGTCCAACCGCGAGCCCGAAGCGCTGGTCTTCAAAGGCCGTCTGCATGATCGCCCGTTGTCGAGCCACACTTTCGAGTATCTGCTAGCCGATCTTGAGCTGGCCGTTAAGCCGCATGGCTTCCGCACGTCACTTGCCGTGTGGGGGGTCGAAGCTGGTGGCTTTGCGGACGACATCATGCAGCGCTGCCTCGGCCATGTAGTCGGCACTGAGGTCAGCCGCGCCTATCAGCGTTCCGATTTCTTTGAGGCGAAACGGGGAGTTTTCGATGCCTGGGGCAATCACTGCATCGCCCAAGCTTGAAAGGTTAGTCCTTGTCCTTGATGCCGGCCTCAGATCGACGTCGGTCGATTTCGGCATCAACACGCTTGCGCTGAATATCCATGAGCATTTTTGGCATTCCCAACGTGAGAACGAAAGCTGTGACGCCTAAGGCCAGATGGACGTGCGCAATCATCGATTTGGTGTCATCCGATATGACGGTGTTAGGTGCCTTGCTTAGCAGCGCACCAACAAAAATCACGCCTATGGTCACCAGGTAGAGCACGAACAACCACGTATGGCGTATCAGCCTATCTTCTATGGCCTGCCTATGGCTTTCAGCAGACCTCCAAGAACCGGAAGGCAATAAAGACGGGTCTCCCAGAACTGTTATCACGGCAACCAAAAAGCCAGCTAGCACGGTGTAGACAGTCACGAATATGCCTATCGCCGCTTCATTTCCGACCACATACTCCCCCCAATACTTTGAAACTAAGATCCCCACCGCAAACGAACCAATTATGAACACGGCGCGCATGGTTTACTGTGCCACAATGCCGGATTCTTTCAAATCGCTCTCGAATTTACGAAGCGCCTTCCAAGCGCTGTCTCGCAAAACGGACTTCCCATGGCGGTCTATTGAAACTTTCTGTCGGATGAAAACCTCTTTTTGGCTAATCCGTTGGTTGTTGCCGGTAACGATGACGTAGTCATCATCCTCGTCTTCGATTACGTCACGAGCTACGCTATCCATAAGCTTCCTACCGACCACTCGCCCCTCCTTCCGTCGGGTATCGAAAGATAGCGAAAGGGACACGTTCACGTTTTCCAGATCCACAGGGACATCGTCCCCAAATAAGGCCTTTAGATGCTTGAAAGCTGCGCCTACGGCACCAGCCGTGTCGGTCTTGCGCTTGACATAATTTATACTCGCCTCGTAAAGCGTAGCCCGCACTTCGACCGCCTTCACACCTTGGGCCTTGATCAGCTTCATCTTATCGACGTTTCCAACATTCTGAAGTTCGAATTCGTCTGCGTCATCGCCGACATCGGCCTTTTTTAGCAGTTGCCGGCAATACGTCGAAAACGAGCCATCTTTCAGTACGGTCGAGCATAGGAATACATCGTTTCCGCGGACTAGCGCGAACACATCTCCATCCATGAAATCGCGCCTTGCCGGCGCTGGCGCCGTACCGACTTCAAATTCCTCTAAATCGTCATCCGCTGCCGGAACGATGCTGGCGCGATCCCCGGGAGTTCCCGCGACCAAGTGAAGGAGCAAGCCCCCACCGGGATTATTGTGGGCCTTGTTCCCTTTTATTACTTGGCCATCAGCGCGCGCGAATTTTCGCTGGCCGATTTTGGCCAGCTTCTTGTGGGCTTCTCGCAGATAGTATTCCAAGGTTTTGGAAGGGTCGTGGCCATCAAGCCACATGGCGCGTCTATATACGACGGTTTTGACTCGTGTCTTCATTCTAAACCCCTCCCAGGTATAGAAGGCGAATTATCACAATTATTTTTTCTTGTGTAGAAGTTTGCCACGGGTCGATGTTGAGTAGATCAGTTTCCTGTTGATAGATAGGGACGTGGGGTGCACTGGATGCCTCTCGCGCATCATCAGAGAGGTGCGTCAAGGCTTTCCTGCCTCTGAGCCTATTGTCCGATTGATGATTGGGAACGGCGGGTGTTCGACACTGACCACGACCTGATAGCTTGGCGCGCCGAATTCTCCGAAGAGTCTGATCGGCACAATCCAAGTGACTCCGAATTTGGTTACGCCGCGCGCAAGGCCAATTTCATGGATTTCTTGAGATGCGGGGAGCAGCTTTGGAGAGCCCCCGATCAAGTAGGGCAATGGCGGAGCCGAGGGTTCCCGTAAGATCGTGTCTGCTAAGACAGGGTTGAAATGATCTATGTCGTCCCGCTCGGCAGTGGCAAATCCATGAGCGATCTTCGCAAGAAGCAATGCGAAGCGTTCACCTATCAGGGAGCCTTGGTATGATCGGCCTTCCGTTGCCCCGAATCTTGCGAAGAGCGCGGACGGATCACCGGCGGACATGTTTACGAACTTGAATGACTCAGTATTGATATTTGTTCGGCTAGGTTCACGCTCATAGAGTATCTCTGGGGGATGGAAGATGGGGAGAAGAAGCGTGAAGGGCGCCAACTCGACTGGCACATCCCGTGTGACCCATTCACCTCCAATTTTCAGCTGCAGCGGCAGCGTTTCCGGCCGATCCTTTGGGCGCTTTGTTTTGAGACCTAAAGCGTACCGTAGCGGCCCCAACGTCTGTTTCATGCAATATTGTTCGAACTTGCTGATTGCGCCCTCGCACCTTCCGCACGCCGCCTGGGGAAGAACGAGGCTGCCGTTGATCGCCTCGGGAATGATATGTTCGTCGCCCAGTTTGTCGCGGTGAATGGAGTGCACCCTGGCATCGCAGTAGATGCATCTACCAACAGCGTCGTAGGTAGGGGTTGGTTGCATAGATATGTCGCCCGTTGTGCTATGTGAACAAAAAGGGAACGAAAAGTCAACCGCCCTCTTGACCGTGGAGGAATATGTTCCTCACTTCAGCGAATTGTTTCACCCTAGTGACGAGCAGGCACACAGAATCCGTTTCCGGCGTTTGGTGGAGATCCGGTGGGAGAAGCGGGTTATTTGGCGAGACGCCCTCTTTTCACGAAGAGATCTAGACAGCGGCGACTAAGCGGTCCGAACTGCGTCGCCCACTGTCAGTCAACGTTCATGACGAAAGGCAACTCGCCCTTGGGGTCAGCTAGGCGCTTCGCCAGGACCAGCAGTTCGAGCTTCGCCTCTACATTGTACTTTTTGATCGACTCGACCGCCGAGCCCGAGATGCGGAAGTGCTTGCAGGTCGGACATCTGTACTCCTCGTAGTCGCCGAACGTCTTCTCAAGCCGCGCGGCTGGCTCGTCCGTTATCGGACAATCAGCCTCAATCCAAGTTTCCATGGTCGATTCCTTGCCACAGGCGGTCAGTAGGGTATCCCGTCGTCGTCCCCGGTCGCAGGCGGCGGGTTGTAGCTGGCCCGGTCATACATCAGCTTGATCTCAATCACGTCGCCGTCAGTACGGCTGATGCGGTCGTAGATTGCGCCAATCGTCTCGTCGCTAGTGAACGTGAATGCCTTGTCCTCGAAGTAGGTTATCCAGAGCTCGCTGCCGTCATGATGACTTTCGCCGTTCGATTCCCGCTGACGCACCTTGGCGACGAAGACGTACCGATCCACCATCAGAATCACCCTACGATTTTGGCCAAGCCCATCAGGTAGCACGGCTTCTGACGTAACGGTACTGTCAGAGGTAGCTGCGACGCGGTCAATGCGACCGACCTTGCAAGGCACGGGGGTGTGGGGGATAACATGTACAATCTATAGTTGAGGAGGGCATTGACGTTGCGCATCGCTGTCGCAGTCGGCGCGATCACCCTAACCGCAGCGTCGGCGCACGCTGCATCGCTGACAGCTGCTCAGCTCGAAACGGCTAGGCAAGTCTGTTACGCCGATACTGCGGTCCAGTATTGCAGTGACACTAGCTATCCACTCGCGTGGTCTCCCGAAGCTCAGGACTCTGTAGACGCTATCGAGGGTAGCGCCGACGGAGACATTACGACTGCGTGCGCGCATGGCGGAAAACAGTTCGAAGCGATCGCCGGCATTCAGGACGATGGTAAGCCTGCCAGCGCGAGTAGGCTCGTTGCTGCATGCATGGGAGTCGACGCATCGCAATCGATGATCGTTAAGGCAAAATAGTCTGGAGTTCCGGAATTTTCCTAAGCTACGCTCTCAATGAAGGTGATTGAGCTCCCGCCACTGGTTAGGGTGTCAAATATTGCGAGGTTCGAACGAGCAAGTAAGTCGCGCCAGATCGCTTCCATATCGTCAAACGCGTCATTCACGAATTGCTCGGTGAGTCTCTTCTGCCAATCAGCCGTCAGATAGCCACGTTTTTCCAGTTCTTCGTGCGTCGTCACGATCTCCTTGTCTGTTCGCAACTCCAAAGGTTTGCCGTGAGCCAGCGTGTCACGGAAATCTTTGAGATCGCGCACGGATTTATATGGCCGGGTTTTGTCATCAAAGGCGACGCCGAGATGCTTGGTCACCCTTCTCACCTTATCCAGATACGGTGCCCTCTCATCCCATTTTGCTACAAGTCTATGGCCAAGAAAATTGAACTTTGCTTCGACTGCAAATGCGATCATCGTCAAGCACGCCATCATTTCTAACCCAACCCCTTCGTGGTCTCCGTTCTTCAAGCGCTCCGAGATTCGTTGCTTGAAGTAGAAAGCTGCGTTGGCGAGGTCGTTGTGAATGAAAACGTTCCTGTGCTCCTGGACTCGTACTTTGATCTTATCTGCCATTGTCCCCTCCCTCGGTAGCATCATGCACCAACAGTCAGCTCTATGCTAGACTACGGATGGGTTACTTGCTTCTCGTAGCCGATCCCAGGGTGCGACTTCGCCTGACAGTCGGAGGGTGACAGGTCGCAAGGAGCGCCGTGAGTTTAAAGGGGTTCCTGGGTACGGAGAAGGGGCGTTTCCGTCGCCCCTAGAACGGCGCCAAGAGCACCGCGACTTTCGCAACAAACATCGCGCTCGGAGCGGCAAGCCATGCGAAGTAAGGGCTTCGGGCGACCCGTTACCGACTCGCCATAACTCAGACCCTAACAAGCGGCGAGTTGAGGTGGGGAGCCGTCGACATGGACACGGGCGTAGGGACGCGCCGTCGCGTTCGTTCGCAACCGAGAGGCCAAGACTGTCGGGTAATGTTGGGCATCGCCATCTGCGACTGCCCAACATTCCGAAGTGCCGATTTTCAAGGGGCTGCTGGCGAACGTTGGGTACGTTGGGTACGTTGGGCAGTTTCTGAAAGGGGTAATAGGAAAAGAAGATACTGAGGGCTGGAAACATTGCATTTAATGTGCGGGGATTTTTGCGGGGTACCCAACGCCCCAACCGCCCAACATTCTCTGACGAACGGTGACTGCCCAACATCAGCGACGGAGCACGACGACAGCGGAGGTTGGCACCTTCCAATCCGGGCGGTCAAGGATGCCGCCATTTCCGTCCTCAATTGTCGCCCAATCGTAAGGGCGGCCACCGAAGTACTTAAGTTCCCAGAGCCGACGGCAAACCCACAACGGCGGCCAGCGCCGCCCCTCAAATGAGTCCCGCCCAAATCGCTTTAGCCGGCGTTTCTCCTTTTCGTCGCGCCCGCACCAAGCGAACGCGGTCATAACGTTCCGACCGAAGGCTGTATCGTCAACGTTGTCGATTTTGATGCCCGGCAGGTTGTTGATGCAGGCCCGCATGATGTGGCTCTGCACGAAGTGAGCAGGCACGTGGCCGACGTCGCGCAGTTGTGGGTCAAGTTCAGCGGCGTCCATACGCTCGCCGGTTTCGGTAAAAGGTAATTCCCCGCGGTCGAGCAGCAGCTTCAGCATGTTCGGAAACCCGGCCAGCGATCGCTCGCGCTGGGCGTCCATCGTCGCGGTTATCGGCTTATGCACCTGCGGGTGAAATTCCCGGATCCAAGCATGGTCCCTCGCCGAAACCATGAGGCTGAAGAAGCGGTCCATCTCACCCCCCGTGCGAAAGGCATCAAAGATGCCTTGAAGCGCCCCATAGAACTTGTGGTCGTTTCGGTGAACGGCGCTGACTTCCGTTGCAAAGATACGGTCGGAGCCGCCCCCTCCCGATACGGCGAAAGCCCGGTTGGTCGCAATCATACGGCGGCCAAAGTTGACCACCTGCCGCATGCCGACCCCCTTCGGCTCAAGATCCAATGTAGGATCATCGATTAAGGACCATAGAAACGCGCCGCGCTTCGCTGCGTCGGTCGCTTCGCGCCCGCTCTGTGCGACAGTCGGGGCCTCATCCTGGCAGGTAAAGTACTTGTTTGCGAACTGCTCGGTGAAATCGCCGTCCATCACTTTTTGGCGCGCCGAGCCAAAGCATTGCTCCTTGCCGAAGATGGCCACGTTCATATTGAAGAACATATTCTTGCCTGTGCGCCCGAGCGGGTCCCAGAAGTAAAGGGCTGTCCTGCCTGCAAGGCGCCGGGGGTTGACTACCGCATCGGTTTCCCAGCGGAGGATGTATTGGAAAACGTCTCGATCTCCGGCCGCGATGACGTTGAACAGGTACTCGTGGATCATCGGGCATTGCTGGTCGAGGCTCAGACATGGATTCGCCGGGATGATGGCGGGCTGGTAGCCCCTCCAGATGTTGAGATCGTTGTCACCGTCAGCGCGCGGAATCACTTTGCTGAACTCGACGCCGGGTGGCTGTGGCTCGAACCGCTCGAGGGTATAGCGGTTGTGTTTCGACAGGTCGTGAGAAAGCCAGGCGCTCGCGACAGCAACTGGCTTTCCCTCTTCATTGAAGGCAATCCGGTCGCCATACGCGACCACAAACTTATCGCGGGTGAAGAAGGAGCCGGTACCATCCTTGTTCTTGATCACCATCGTGCCGCCGTAGTCGCGGATCGCGTACATGTGGGTGTTAAACCACCCCAAGCCTTGCTCGACGCTGCCAATCGGCGTGACGCCCTCTCCAGCCGCGCCTCGGTGGTCGCGCTCGACCTCCTTGAAGGCTGCTTCAAGCCGCCTGGGGCTGTGTCCGGTCGATTTCGTAAGAGCAGTGAAGAAGTCACCGAGGTACGAAGGACTACGTCTAAGCCCCGCTTCAATGGCGCGGACGAACATCTGGCGTAGGTCGCTGAGCCTGCAATTCTTCTCTCCGGCCGCCGCATCCTCGACAAGATTGTTGAAGGTCTTCAGCCGGTCCCCCAAGGCTGCTTCCATTTCAGCCTTCGCCCTCGCGGCAATCGCGGCAGAATCGTACGCCGGAAAAGTCTGTGGAGGCTGAGGCTGGGCGCGCTCGCCAATGTACTCGCCAAGCACGCCGTTGAGCTCCGCTTCGAAATCGGAAAACTCGTCGTCGGAAACGGGCTGACCATGGGCGTCGTCGTTCGCATGCTGCTTTTCGGGCGGCTGCTTGATGGCAAATTGCGCGAGCCGGGGATCAGGTCTCGGAATATCGTCGGAAGTTTCGTTGGACATGGTTGGCCTCTACTTGCCGCCGGGGCATGGGGACTACGGCCACCAAGGGCGCGGGCCAAGTTGAGAGGATTCGGCCAACCAGTGAGTCGGATGTTACGCTGCGGCGCGCGGAAGGACAAGTATGGGGCAGGGCACGTCGGCGTAGGTGACAGTCGGATGAACGACGGGCTCGTGGCTATCGAGATTCACTGACGCGTTCGGAAGGTAAAAGGCTACCAGCTTAGTCAGGAAATCGAGCGGCGGGTTTGCCATCACTCCGAGGCGGAACCTCGTTAGCTGCTGGTAGTCGCAGCCAATGGCCTTTGCCAGTTCGACGGTATTACGCCGGTCAGCCTTTACTCGATTTTTGAGATTGCCATCGACGAGCAATGTCAGATTCAGGGGAAGTGCTAAGTTCTCAGTCATTGTTGCTCCTTGCGTATTAAGAGGGTCGCCGGAAATTCATTTAAACGTTGTATTCGCATTGATTGCGTGTGTCACGAGCGGCGTTAAAATATATATTTCGGAACAATTGACGACACGTCGCAAATCGCACAATTATAATAAATAACAATCTCAAATAATCGAAATAAAGAGAGGCGCCACGGTGAATATTAAATCTATAGTTGCGATACTGATAGGCTTGAGCCTGGGCGGTTCAATCATCGTCATAGCAGCGGCCATCCCGGCCTTTCTGCGAGCCGCGTGGTGATCGTGATGCAGGTCTACAGTCCACGCGTAAGTGCGAACGCGTTTAGGTACAAACCCGTTGATCTCCGGCCGATTATTCAGCACCTGATCGTGCTCGACGGAGCGAAATGGCTGGTGCCGCTCCGGGGCGACCGCGTCGTAGGACCAGCGAAGCTAGTGGAAGCTAGAAGGAAGCGCTGAGCATGCGCTTTGACAATCTTGGGATTTTCGTCGCCAATGACCCTCGGTCAGTGCCAAAGTTGTCAACGTCGCCATGGCGAGTATGCCATTATGCGGAAATGCAACTGCGCGAGAAACATGCAGTCCGCTTCACCGAAGTTACGGAGCCGACAGACTTCACCGGACGCCTCGACAAAATCACGCGAGGCTTCGTCTACCCAGGACGGCCCTGCATGACGTTCTGGTTCTCGGTGCTCGACCCACTACCGTGGCGAAACTTCGCATGGCATGAAGAACATTGCCTCTGCGACTGCGACGAAGACGACCACATGGCCGCAAGGATCGCCGAGATCGGCATGGGGTTGTGCCAAACGGAACTCCCTTGCGACCTTGATACGCTTATCGGTCACAGCTTCCGCGGAGTCATGAACCCAGCATGATCAGTGATCTGCGTGCCCGCGCCAAAGCCTTCTTGGAACAGGGCGTCAGCGACAATTGGCGTCCGATGATGGACGTCAATTCCTGGCTGACGTTTCAGATTCGCCAACGGGAAGATGGCAAGGTCGATAAGGTGCCAGTCAGGGCGAACGGGAGGGACTGCAATGTCAACGATCCGCGAAATCACACGTCCCTGAACAACGCGATCTATTACGTGAAGAATTACCCCGATCTCCATCACGGTATTGGCTTCGTATTTGCCGGGGAGCATGACTTTGTCGGCATTGACGTTGACTTCTACAAGCTCGCCCAACTTACTCCTCTCGCGCAGCAGGCCATCGGCTACATCCTGCAATTTCCAACGCTGACGCAGCGCTCGCTGTCCGGCAAAGGCTTCCACCTTTTCGGGCGGCTCAATCACCCCGTGACTATGCAAAGGCTAGGGGCCGCACGGCAGGGTTTACTTGGAGCGGTCGAGGTGTACTCGACCACCCGCTTTTTTGCGATGACCTTCAACACGGTGCAGGAGAAGGACCTGCCGATCAAGGACGCTGCTCCGTTGATCAACTACATTCTCGACAGGCACTTGGAGAACGGCGGCCAGCTACCAGAGCAGGGCGGGGCCTCGTTGTCGCGCTCGCCACTAGTTACCGAAAACCTCGAGCTGGTCATTAAGGCCATTCGCCATATGTATTCGCTGCGCGACGATCCCTGCCGCGAGTTCCTTTTTCCCCTTAAGTCGGATGAGGGCAACGCACACAGTAAGGCGCAGCTTGCAGAGGCTAAGGGGAAGTTGCTGGCACGGTATGGTAACGACCAAAGTAAGGTCGATATGTCCTTAGCGAGGACCGTCGCTCAAAAGACCGACAACTTCGCCCATTTCGAAATAATTATGGTTCGAAATGGGTTCTGGCCGCGCCCTGGCAAATCCGCAAGATACCTAGAGAGCACGTTTCACAAAGCAGTAGGCGCGTTCGAGCAGCGCAGGGAGGGATGAGCATGGCCACGGTTCATGAGCGGATCATAGCGAGGATCGTCGAGCAGCCGGGTTTAACGGAAGCCGAATTGGCACATGCCATATTTGGCATGGACGGCTATCAGCAGCGAGTTAACTCAACTTGCCGGCGCATGATCGCTCGGGGAGAGGTAGAGCGACGTGGGGATGGAGGCCCAGCCAATCCATTTACCTATCACTTGCCGACGTCGAAATAGCTCGCGGAAAGAGAACATTCCCGACTGGCGACGAAAATCGCCTCTGCGCCCGCTCGACAGCGCGCGCAACGGATCGGTGCCCGCATATGCATTGTTCGGGAGCAATCGCTCGCTGACCGGTCCGTATGGCGCTCGGGGGCAATAATCACGCGACCCCGGCCTTGAGAAAGCGTTTCTGTCGTTGCGCCGTGTCGGCATCGTCAACAGTGTTCGGTTCCGGTGTGATTGTGTAGACCGGTGCAGCAGGCGGAATGGCGCCCATTTTCATCGGCTGCGTTTGTGTTGGCGGGGCGAAGAGATCCTCGCCCGTTCCCGCTACGCCGACCTTATGACGCGCCCAACGTTCAAATTGGTCGAGTCGATCCGGCTCGGCGCGCCCCGTTGCAAGAAAGGTTCGGGCGTCATTCACAGGCCACTTGAGGGCGAAAGCAAGCGCTTCGCCAGTCCAGCCCGCATTGAGAGCAAGTCTGATAATGTCACGAATGTTGGTCGCCATTGTTTTACATTTCCTGCTTGACTGAACTGATTGCAGCTTGGAGGGCAGCTATAGCCCTGGCCAGCGCATCGAACTGCAGGCCGGCGGCCCTAGCGTAGGCTCCGAAGGGAGGCGGGTCGTAGTGCTGCCGCGACAATACGAGCGCGCCCGGGCAGCAAGGTCTGTCGACTAACGAGATTTCGCGAATGGTTCCCCGCTTTACTACCGCATGGGCACGCGAGCCTTGACCGACGATTTCGTAGTCCTCGACCCGGAACCTCGCCGAGAAGCCCTTGATCGTGGCGTACATGTCCTCGACTAGGGCCGCGATCGCAAGCCCGTCCGTTGTCCACTCGAGTCGATGGATGGTGCCGACGGTCTTGCTCAGGTCTAGGTCGTGATCAAACAGCAGCGGCGGTAGCGTCGCGCCCCATTGCAATGCACCAAGCCGTACAACATTGTTCGACTTGTCGAGGTCTTCAGTTGATGCGAGGCCTGCCAGCAGATGCATCTTAGGCCCAACTGCCGCCCTTGAGCTTATTCACCTTGGCGTAAGCTTTCATGCGCTTCTCGATCTCGTAGAGGGAATCGGTTTCGGCCGCGCGTGCCTCGGCAAGGTCACTCTGCATCTTGAGCGATTTGAAAACGTCTTCGTTTGCGTTCGACACAGGTGCGCCAGCCATTTTCATCCCGGCTGAGATGGCTGACTTGTCGAGCTTGGTCATCCTGGCGACCTTTCGTTTCAGGAGGTGGGTGAGGCGCGCCGCCTGGGTTCTGCCCCACCGTAAAAAGTGACGCCTCAACTTCGGAGCGCCCTAGGAGATCTCGTCAGCGCTCAACAAATCAACGTCACGACGTTGACGATATGTGTAACGTATTATTTGTCAACGGACGTCCCTTGATTTTGTAACAAATAATGCGCAATAAATAAATACATCGAAATAATGCGTCCGCTGAACCGACGTAAGTGAAAAACAGAGATGCCATTTTACTTGAGTTTTGACGCGAATATAGTTTCGCCACGTGCAGAGTCGCGGTGGACGGCTGAGGAGTGCGACCAATATCGCGCAGAGCAGGCGAAGCTCGACGCGACGGAAAAGCAGGCTCGGCAAGACCGATATGTGCAGGCTCGTCACGAATATGCCTGCACTGCGGCAGGCACTAATCCCAAGCGCGGTATTACTTCCCTTACTGAGGCGAAGGCTTATATCCGCGCGCGCACTCTTCACATGCTACCCAAGGCTCTCGACACTATCGACGCTGCGCTGGCGGATGAAAAGGGTAAGCTTGCCGACAGGGCCACGCTTGCCCTCGACTATATCAAGCGAGCGAATGAGCGATCCTCAATGGACGCCGGCAGGCTTGCCCAGGTGCCCCCGGCGGATGCTGTGGAATTGGTTATGACGGCGTTCGCGAACGGCGACTGCGATGAGGCTTTCGCCAAGACCATGCTGACGATCCTCGGCCAGAAAGTTGAGAGCGCTAAGGTCCAGAGCGCAATGGAAGCCGCACGCAAAAAGGTCGAGAAGTCGAATGCCAGGCAGCCGGTGCAGCAATCCCAACCAGCGCCGAGCAAGAGCAAGATGAACTAGCATGGCTTTGCTCACGCCGAGCCGCGCCGAGAGGCTGTCGCGCACCATACATCAAGAGGCGTCCCAGCTAGTTGCACACGGGCAAGCCGGCCTCTCACTTCCTGTGATTTTCCCTCGCAACCACGCGCAAGTTCTGTTTGCGCCGGGGGTGCCTTTCAAGGCCCTCAAGGGTGGTCGCGGGACCGCCAAATCAACCAGCGCGGCAAGCTATATCATTCTACGCATGGACGCCGACAACGTTCGGGTAGCTTGCCTGCGTCGTTTCCAAAACAGCATCCGCCAGTCATCCAAACGATCACTTGAAAAGGCAATTGAGCGGTTGGGGCTGTCGCACCGGTTCCACGTCACCAAGAAGAACGAAATCTACAACAAGGTGACCGGATCGGAAGCGTTCTTTGGTGGCATCGAGCGCAACACCGACGACATGGCGCGCGGCCTGGAAGACGTCGATATCTTCTACATCGACGAAGCCCATTCCGTAGCTATTGCTTCGTTCAGCGTTATCATCCCGACCATCCGTAAGAGTGGCGCCGAACTGATCCTGTGCTGGAACCCACGCGACCCCGAGGACGGTCCTGACAAACTGTTTCTCGCAAATGGGCTGTATGCGGGCGAGACGCTCGTCCATCACGCCGAGATCGAGGACAACCCGTATTTCTTCCAAGGCCAGATGGGAAATTCCATGCGCCTCATGAAGGCGCAGAACCACGACCTTTACCTTCATGTCTGGCGAGGCCATTACGACACCAAGCGCGGTGACCGCATCTTTGACATTACGATTGGGGCTTTAGGCCACAATGCATTGGGCGGGGTCGAACCGGTCTACGGCATGGACCTTGGCTACGTGGACGACCCGACTGTGGTCGTTAAGTGTTATGTTCTGGAGCATTCGAAAACGATCTACGTGGCGAAGTCGGCGCATGAGTATGGATGCGAGGCCGATGACTTACCGGGTCTGATAGACGAGGTAATCGACGACCGCGGCGATGCCGTGATCTGCGACACAAACGAGCAACGCACGACTGCCGCCCTAACGCGGAAAGGCTTCAACCTAATAAACGCCGAGAAAGGCCCTGGCTCGGTAGTGGCTGGCGTTCGCTGGCTGCGCGGATACCAGATCGTGGTGCACCCTGATTGCGAACTAGTCCGCGAAGAAGCTCGCCTTTACAAATGGCAGGTTGATCGTGCGACGGGGAAGCGCAAGGACGTGCCTGTAAAAGGCAATGACCACACCTGGGACGCCATCCGTTACGCGACCCAAGCAGCTCAAGCCGGTGAGGCCGTCGGCGAAACATTTCTCTGGTAGGGCGATGATGTCGATGGTTCGGATTTTCGATGTTAGTGGGCAGGAGATCGCATTTCCTCACGACTCTCGCATCTCATCCGACGAGGACGAGGGACCTCAAGTCACTTTGCTTTTCGTGCCGTCCGGCAAATTTCTCCCGCCAGAACCGAATTGGGCGACAATACAAGTCGCCAACCAGCATTCGCTCGCCGTGCCAGAGTTAGTGGAACAATCATTTTTTCCTGAGCCCGACATTGAGCGATTGCTGAGAGCGGAGGAACCAGCCGCGACCCCCGTGCAACCTGAAAAGCGCCTGCCGACCTACGCTGAAGCAATCGCTCAAGTCGAGGCATACGATGCGGCAAAGCGGGAGGGCCGACCGTTCGACCTAGCCGAGTGGACTGTACGAAAAGCGGCGGAGATTCGTAAGCTATGAAGAAAACCAACCTTGAGCGGCATTTCGAGGAAATCGCGCGTCGCGCAATCCAGCGCGAGAATAGGCGTGCCGAGCGTCGGAGGCGCGAGATCCAAGGAGAGGTTGAGTTGCGAAGGCGCGTGAGAGTGTCGGCGTATCGCTCGCCTTTCCAAGAGATGATCGACGCCTACCGAGAGGTCGAGCGCACGAAAAGGCCTGGTGTGTTCGAGCTCGTGCTGTCTGCATTAGGTTGGAAATCGTCATGACACTTAGACCGGGTCGGCGCTATCGCGTCAGCCGCTGTGCTCCAGTATGTTGACGAAAGGCAGGGAGGACAGAAATGGCCCGCGTTAGACTCCCCGAGGACGCAACAGTTCTCTACGTTGTTCGGACATTGGATAATCCGCGCGTCTACGTCGAAGGCTTATTCAACAAAATGCACGATTACAAAAGGCTGCATGGATCAGCTTTCGTCCGCATCGGCATAACCGGAGGAGGGAGAATCCCCCACTATCGACTTGAGCCCACCAACAGCACGACGGGGTTCTTAGCCGAGTTCGGCAACGGGATAGGCGACCTAGCCCGACATTTCGAAGCCTACCACGGCCAGACCCATAAGCAGCTGGATTGGGGGATGTCACGACTGAAAGGGGAGAACTGGAGTCGCGTCTACATGAGCTACGAGCAAATACGCGAGCTCCTTTTGAAGACCCCAAAGCCGACTAAGCGCCCTGCGACCGCGCGCTAGCGCCACCATTTGTCGACAGGGTCGCTTGACGCCGGCCATTCGAACACAGGGGCTGCCTGCGGATTGTTGAAAGCGTCGGCCTGTCGCTGCTGTTCTGGGGTGAGTTCAGCCTTTGGCGCGGTCCCCGCTAAGTATGCGTTCACGTCGACCAGCCGGAAGTAATTCCGACCATTCCTAACGACCGGCTGCACCCCGAGCTTTTCGATGAGTGCGGGCAAGCTATTGCGGTGTTTGTATCCGCAGCGAGCAAGCGCTTCCTTGGCTGGAATTAGATCGGACATTGGAGCAATCGGTTACGTCATCACGGCGTGGATTGTCGGGCGCCGCTTATAGACATGTCAATGTTTCGAATTGCGCCGGTAGCTGGTAAGTACGAAATTCCGCCCCGATCACGATTTTGCGTACGTTCGGTTCGGAAATAGGCGGAGGCACCGGCTACAACCCTGGCCCGCTTGAACGCGCGACCGCTTTGCGCGATTGTCGTAGCGCTTTAACATGGGTGAACGATGAACAGTAGGGACAAGGCGTCACCCTTCGTGCCGACCGAGATCCACGTCGTCACGGTCGAGGATGACAAAGGCGCTCTCGGAATTCTGTCGATCCTGACAACCGAAGGCCTGCTAGATATCGCTCTCGACAGAGAAGCCGCAGACGCCATCGTCAAGGCGATAGGTACGATCCGGCCTAAGTTGGACCCAGCCTAAAAAGAAGCCCGGCAATCGGCGCGCCGGGCGAGAGGGTACACGGGAACACTGATCGGGAGGATCAGACAAGCTACTGTGCCTTCCGTTCATGACGCGGAGATGAAGCCTCATTCGGCCATATCTGCTTGTCGCCACGCATGAGCCTGTAACTTTCGTCCAAGCTGGGAATGATCGCCAGAGCTTCTTTAGCCGAATAGAAGATCGCGATGGTCGTGGCGTTGCCGTCTGCCACGCGCTGCAACCGGTATGCATCCCTATACGGACTGTCTTCGTCCACCAAATGTTCCCCCGAACGGGGATCGCTTTAGCAAACGATCATGAAGCTTTCATGAGACGGCTGCATTTCAAACTGACCCACTACCGTTGCGCCGCCTGGGACCTGCGTCGATTTATGGTGCAAATTATGGTCTGAAATTGCCGAAAACAGGAAGGGGTTGATTTCGTTTCCCTTTTCGAAATGGTTCGATTTTTTCCATGAAAAGAGCGACCGCCAGGATGAGCGGGATGATGCGGTTCAAGGGAACGCCCTGACTTGTCTTCGCGATTCTGGAGCCTGGCTTGGGGGCGAGCCGGCACGTCCGGGCGGTTATCACGCATTGGCCCGGGTGTCGCATTAAATTGCTATCACTTTTGTGCGACCGCAACCCCTGGTGGCTGGAGAATAGCCGAGCGCAACGCCTTGCGATTGGCGCAACGATCTGCTTTTCAACCGCAACAGGACGTGTTACCAGCCAGCGCCAATCCTGAAAGGGAAGACAGAGTCGGCGCTGGCCATCTTGGCCCAGCGCCTTTTCCGCATTCAAAAGGACTGGCCATGGGAAAAATCATCGAAACGTCCACCGGCGCGCTGGCGCTGACCTTCGACGACGTGCTCTTGCAGCCCGGCCATTCCGAGGTCATGCCGGGTGAGACCGACATCCGCACCCGCATCGCCGGCGACATCGACCTCAACGTGCCGATCCTGTCGGCCGCCATGGACACGGTCACCGAGGCGCGGCTGGCGATCGCCATGGCGCAGGCCGGTGGCATCGGCGTCATCCACCGCAATCTGACGCCGGCCGAGCAGGCCGAGCAGGTCCGGCAGGTGAAGAAATTCGAATCCGGCATGGTGGTGAACCCGGTCACCATCGGCCCGGACGCGACGCTCGCCGACGCGTTGGCGCTGATGCGCGGCAATGGCATTTCCGGCATTCCGGTGGTCGAGAACGGTGGCACCGGTGGCCATACGGTCGGCCGCCTGGTCGGCATCCTGACCAATCGTGACGTCCGCTTTGCCTCCGACCCGGCCCAGAAGGTCTACGAACTGATGACCCGTGAGAACCTGATCACGGTCAAGGAAAATGTCGACCAGGACGAAGCCAAGCGGCTGCTGCACAAGCACCGCATCGAGAAGCTGGTGGTGGTCGATCGGAACGGCAATTGCGTCGGCCTGATCACCGTCAAGGACATCGAGAAGTCGCAGCTCAATCCGCATGCCACCAAGGACGCACAAGGGAGGCTGCGCGCCGCCGCGGCCACCAGCGTCGGCGATGACGGCTTCGAGCGCGCCGAGCGTCTGATCGACGCCGGCGTCGACCTTTTGGTCATCGACACCGCGCACGGCCATTCGCAGCGCGTGCTCGACGCGGTGGCACGGGCAAAGAAGCTCTCCAACTCGGTGCGCATCCTGGCCGGCAATGTCGCCACCGCCGACGGCACGAAGGCGCTGATCGATGCTGGCGCCGACGCGGTCAAGGTCGGCATCGGCCCAGGTTCGATCTGCACGACCAGAATCGTCGCCGGCGTCGGCGTTCCGCAGCTGTCGGCGATCATGTCGGCGGTCGAGACGGCCAGCAAGGCCGGCGTCAGCGTCATCGCCGACGGCGGCATCAAATATTCGGGCGATCTGGCCAAGGCGTTGGCCGCCGGCGCAAGCGCCGCCATGATCGGCTCACTGCTTGCCGGCACCGACGAAAGCCCGGGCGAGGTCTATCTGCACCAGGGCCGCTCGTTCAAGGCTTACCGCGGCATGGGCTCGGTCGGCGCCATGGCGCGCGGCTCGGCCGATCGCTACTTCCAGGCCGAGGTTCGCGACACCCTCAAACTGGTTCCGGAGGGCATTGAAGGGCAGGTTCCCTACAAAGGACCTGTGGCTGGCGTGCTGCACCAGCTTGCAGGCGGCCTGAAAGCCGCTATGGGTTATGTGGGTGGACGTGACCTTGCAGATTTCCGCGAGCGCGCCACCTTTGTGCGCATATCCAACGCCGGACTTCGTGAAAGCCACGCCCATGACGTCACGATCACCCGCGAAAGCCCAAATTACCCGGGCGGAATTTGATCGGGAGGCCGATCAGTCCGACCGCCAGGGGGGGCTGTGGCGTGATTTGAGCGTGGCGGTGTTGCGGTCGTCGCGCCACGCGGCAGCCCTCTCCATCGCCTCGATTGCGCTTTTTCTGGTCATGACGGCGCTGGAGTTTTTCTACTTCCAACGCCTGAGTGGCGGGCTGCCCTCGCTCGACTTACGCATCGCCGGCTTCACGCCGGACGATGGCATGGCGTGGCTGACCGCGCTTGGCCGGCGCGGCGGCGAGATCATCATCGTCTGGCACTATTTGACCTTCGATCTTTTGTTTCCGGCGCTTTTGTCGCTGACGCTGGTCAGTCTCATTCTTGCCTTCGGCCGAAAACTCAGCACGTTCCGCGCCATGCCGACGCAGGTGCAGGCCCTTTTTGCGCTCGTCCTGGTGCTGCCCTATACGATCGCCGATTATGCGCAGAACTTCGCTGTGGCGCGGCTGTTGTCCGACTTTCAGTCGGCCAATCCGGATTCCCTGGCGTTTGCGTCCCTGCTGACCGTCACCAAATTCGCGTTGCTGGCCATCCCATTCTTCGTCGTCGCGGTCTTCGCGCTGGCCGGGCAACGGCGGCGCTGAGGGGAGGAGGGGCGCACATATGCACCAGACCACCATCTTCTGGCCGATGCTGGCGCATGTGCTCCTAGTCTACATCGTCTATCTGGTGATGCTGAAACGGCGCTATGGTGCCCTGAAGTCGGGCGAGGCCAGGATCAGCCAGTACAAGCTCCGCTCGACCGAGCCGGCCTCCAGCGTCACCGTCGCCAACAATCTGATCAACCAGTTCGAGCTGCCGGTTCTCTTCTACGCACTGTGCCTGGCATTGTTCGTCACCAACGGCGTGAACGACCTGACGCTGGTGCTGATGTGGCTGTTCATAGTCACGCGCTATGTTCACGCCTGGGTGCATCTCAACAGAAACTATGTGCTGCACCGCACCCGCGCCTTCTTCCTCGGCGCAGGCATACTTTTCGTCGCCTGGGTCTGGTTCGCGCTCCACCTGCTTGGAGCGGTTTGATTTAAAGATCGAACACCGCGATCCGGCGCTTGTCGAATTTGATGCCGATCTCGCCGCGCACCAGCTTCAGTGCCTGCTCGCCGAAAACGGCGCGGCGCCATCCCTGCAGCGCCGGCACGTCGGCTTCGTCGCCTTCGGCCGCGATCCGGTCGATATCGTCGCTGGAGGCGAGCACCTTGCTGGCGACGCCTTCCTTCTCGGCGACGATCCTGAGCAGCACCTTGAGCAGTTCCGCCGCAGCGCTCGATCCTTCCGGCGGCTGCACGCTTTTCGGCAGTTTCGGCATCGCATCCTTCGGCAGGGCCAGCGCCGTATTGACCGCGCCAAGCAGCGCGGTTGCCGTCGCGGAACGCTCCCAGCCTTTCGGCGTGGTGCGTAGCTTGCCAAGTGCCGTTACGTCGCGCGGCGCCTGCTGAGCGATCTCGTAGATTGCGTCGTCCTTGAGCACGCGGCCGCGCGGCACGTCGCGCTCGCGCGCCTCGCGCTCGCGCCAGGCGGCCACTGCCTGCACGATCGCCAGCTCCTGCGGTTTGCGCAGGCGCATCTTCAGTCGCTTCCAGGCATCCTCGGGATGCGGATCGTAGGTCTCGCGCGAGGTGAGAACGTCCATCTCCTCGTTAAGCCAATGGGCGCGGTCCTCGCGCTTCAGTTCGGCGCTCAGATGCTGGTAGACCTTGATGAGATGGGTGACGTCGGCGAGCGCGTATTCGAGCTGCTTGTCGGAGAGCGGCCGGTGTCGCCAGTCGGTGAAGCGCGAGGATTTGTCGAGCCGCGCCCCGGTGACCTTCTGGACGAGCTGGTCATAGGAGACACTGTCGCCGAAGCCGCAGACCATCGCCGCGACTTGCGTGTCGAACACCGGATGCGGCACCAGATTGCCGAGATGGACGATGATTTCGATGTCCTGGCGCGCCGCGTGGAAGACCTTCAGCACCGCTTCGTTGGCCATCAGCCGGAAAAACGGTTTCAGGTCGATGCCGGGCGACAACGGATCGATAAGCGCCTCAATCCCAGGCGCGGCGATCTGGATCAGGCAAAGGATCGGCCAGAAGGTCGTCTCGCGGATGAATTCGGTATCGACGGTGACGAATTCCGACTTCTCGAACGCCGCGACAACGCTCTCAAGTTCTTCTTGTGTGGTGATGACGTGCATCAAATCGCTTTTGGCACAGTATGAGGCCTCTTTCAATTTCAGCCGCGCGCGCTTTCGTCAAGCCGCCGCAGCGTAAGCGATGGCTCGATCATCGGATTCTCGGTGCAGAATTACGCCGAGCGCCGGCGCCCCGGCCCGCTCCGCTAAGCGGCGCTGCTCCGCGAGCCGTTCATGCCTCATAGGCTCGCGCCGGGACCCTCTCTCCACTCGAGCCGGATCCCGCGCCGTCCGCCACGGTATTCGACGAAGGCCGCCGGCCGAGTGCGCCCGCGGCCGCCAGGCTGAGCACGATGAACGGTATGCCGATGCCATAGGCCGAGCGGATGCCCCAGTGGTCCGAGACGAAGCCGAGCAGCGGCGGTCCGAGCAGGAATGCGACGAAGGAGATCTGCGACAGCGCGGCGACGTTGATCGCTGCGGAGCGATCCGTCATCTGGGCGGCCGCCGAAATCGCCAGCGGAAAGATGGCGCTGCAGCCGATGCCCATGAGCGCAAAGCCCAGCATCGAGACGAAGGGCAGGGGCGAGAAGAAGACGATGACCACGCCGGCCGCCATCGTCGCCAACAGCACGCGCGCCACGCCGCTCGGCGAATGACGGTCGACGAAGCTGTCGGCGAAGAAGCGTGTCGTCGCCTGCGAGAAGGCGAACAGCGCCACGGTGATTCCGGCGACGAACGGGCCTGATTCGAACACGGTGCGCATATAGATCGCCGACCAGTCCATGCTGGCGCCTTCCATCAGCATTGCCGACAGCGTCACCGCGACGAGGATGAGAATCGGCAGCGTCGGTCGCGCGAACATCGGCGCCTTGTCGGCGGTCGCGGCGAAACGCGCCGGTGCCGGTTCGAAGCCGCCGAGGAACAATGCCATCGCAACCGCCACCATTGGCGCCACCAGCACCAGATGCAATTGCGGCGACAGGCCGAGATGTGCCAGCGCGCCGCCGAACAGCCCTGCACCGAAGAAGCCGATGCTCCAGAACGAATGCGCCCGGTTCATGATGCGGCGCTTGAGCAGAAACTCGGTCCTGTCGGCCTCGACGTTCAAGATGATTTCGATGCTGCCGATCATCAGGCCGACCGGCAGCAGCATCAGGAACAGAGCGGCCGGGCCGGGCGCATGCACCGCCACGGCATAGGCGATCGCAAGCAGCGGCACCAGCCAAAGTAGCGCGCGGCGAAAGCCGATGCGCTCCAGGATCGGCGTCGCCAACGTCAGCGCGATCAGAGTGCCGATCGGCGTGCCGATCAGGGCGAGGCCGAGCGTGCCGTCCTCGATCCGCATGGCATGCTTGATGTCGGGCAGGCGCGGAAAGATGTTGCCCATGGCAAAGGAATAGATCGCGAAGCCGGCATAGACGCGGTGCTGCGGAGCGAGTTTCAGGCCAAAGGTCATCACGGACAATCCAACAAGGAGATTTCGGCGGGCGGCTCTCGGGTCGCCGGTCGACTCTTTCTTGCATGAACAGGCAAATCATGCAATAACGTGCACAAATAAATAGGATCGTGCATGCTCACCGAAGAACGCCACCAACTCATTCGCGACCAGCTTGCGGCGGACGGAAGGGTGCTGGCCGGCGAGCTCGCCAGCCGTTTCGGCGTCTCGGAAGACACGGTGCGGCGCGATCTCAGGGAACTGGCCAAAGCCGGGCAGTTGCGCCGCGTCTATGGCGGCGCGGTCGCCTCGGCGCCCTTTGCGGCCGCGACGCTCAGCCAGCGCAGCCGTCATGCGGTGGAGGAAAAGACGCGCCTGGCAAAGGCGGCGGTAGGGCTGCTCGTGGCCGGGCAATCGCTGTTCATCGACGGCGGCACGACCAACGAAGCGATCGCCAGGGCGATCCCGCGCGACATCCAACTGACGGTCGCCACCAATTCGCTGGGCGTCGCCTCGGCGCTCGCGGACCTTCCGCTGGTCGAGTTGATCGTGCTCGGCGGCCGCTATGTGCCCGATCTCGGCACCTGCGTCGGCGCCGACACGCTCGCCGCCGTGGCGCAGCTCGGCGCCGATCTGTTCTTTCTCGGGTCCTGCGGGCTGGATGTCGCGCGCGGCGTCACCGCATTCGATTCGGCCGAAGCCGAGGTCAAACGCGCCATGGTGAAAAACAGCGCCGGCATCGTCATTGCCGTCACCGACGACAAGCTTGCCACCGCGGCGCCGTATCGCGTGGCGGGAGCGGATGCGATCCGCCATCTCGTGGTGGAAAAGACCGCGCCTGCCGCCACGCTCGCCGATTTCCAAAGCCAGGGTGCGCAAATCCATTTTGCCTGAACGGCGAAAGCGGCGCCTGTGTGAGCGGTTGCCTTGACAAAGCCGGCCTCTCATGCGCTTTTCGCGCCAATTTTCGAGCCGGGCTGATGCCCGCAATTTTCCGGACTTTACCCATGACCACGCATCGTTACCGCAGCCACACCTGTGCCCAGTTGAGAAAGAGCGACGTCGGCAATTCCGTCCGCCTGTCGGGCTGGGTGCATCGCGTGCGCGACCATGGCGGCCTGCTCTTCATCGACCTGCGCGACCATTACGGCCTGACCCAGATCGTCGCCGATCCGGATTCGCCGGCCTTCAAGGTCGCCGAGACGGTGCGCGGCGAATGGGTGATCCGCGTCGACGGCGAGGTCAAGGCACGCCTGCCGGAGACGACGAACGCCAACCTGCCGACCGGCGAGATCGAGATTTTCGCGCGTGAGATCGAGGTGCTGTCGGCGGCCAAGGAACTGCCGCTGCCGGTGTTCGGCGAGCCGGATTATCCCGAAGACATCCGCCTGAAATACCGCTTCCTCGACCTGCGCCGCGAGACGCTGCACAAGAACATCGTTGCGCGCACGAAAATTATCGCCGAGATGCGCAAGCGCATGGGCGAGGTCGGCTTTACCGAGTTTTCGACACCGATCCTGACGGCTTCCTCGCCGGAAGGCGCGCGCGACTTCCTGGTGCCGTCGCGCATCCATCCCGGCACCTTCTATGCGCTGCCGCAGGCGCCGCAGCAGTACAAGCAGCTGATCATGGTCTCCGGCTTCGACCGCTATTTCCAGATCGCGCCCTGCTTCCGCGACGAGGATCCGCGCGCCGATCGGCTACCCGGCGAGTTCTACCAGCTCGACCTCGAGATGAGCTTCGTCGAACAGGATGACGTGCTCTCCACCATGGAGCCGGTGCTGCGCGGCGTCTTCGAGACGTTTGCCGCCGGTAAGCCGGTGACGCAGAAATTCCGCCGTATTCCCTATGATCAGGCGATGCGCGTTTACGGCTCCGACAAGCCGGACCTGCGCAACCCGATCGAGATGCAGGCGGTGTCGGATCACTTCCGCGATTCCGGCTTCAAGGTGTTCGCCAACATTCTGGCCAACGACCCGAAGGCCGAGGTCTGGGCCATTCCGGCCAAGACCGGCGGCAGCCGCGCCTTCTGCGACCGCATGAACTCCTGGGCGCAAGGCGAGGGCCAGCCTGGGCTGGGCTACATCTTCTGGCGCAAGGAGGGTGAAAAACTCGAAGGCGCCGGTCCGCTGGCCAAGAACATCGGCGAGGAGCGCACCGAGGCGATCCGCCAGCAGCTCGGCCTTACCGATGGTGATGCCGCCTTCTTCGTCGCCGGCGATCCGAAGAAGTTCGTCACCTTCGCTGGCGCCGCGCGCACCCGCGCCGGCGAGGAGCTGAACCTCGTCGACCGCGAGCGCTTCGAATTGTGCTGGATCGTCGACTTCCCGTTCTTCGAATGGAACGAGGACGAGAAGAAGATCGACTTCGCCCACAACCCGTTCTCCATGCCGCAGGGCGGGATCGACGCGCTGAACGGCGAGGAGCCGCTCGGCATCAAGGCGTTCCAGTACGACATGGTCTGCAACGGTTTCGAGATCGCCTCCGGCGGTATCCGCAACCATCTGCCGGAAACCATGGTGAAGGCTTTCGAGATGGTTGGATTGGACCGCGCGACGGTGGAAGAACGCTTTGGCGGTCTCTACCGCGCCTTCCAGTATGGCGCGCCGCCGCATGGCGGCATGGCGGCCGGTGTCGACCGCATCGTCATGCTGCTGGTCGGGGCAAAGAACCTGCGCGAGATCACGATGTTCCCGATGAACCAGCAGGCCTATGACCTGCTGATGAACGCGCCGTCGGAAGCGACCCCGCAGCAACTGCGCGAACTGTCGCTGCGCGTCGCGGTGGCAAAGAAGGAAGGCTAGGACTCAGAGCCAAGCCTTTCTTTATTCTCCATGAATTGATTTTTACGGACAGGCATTCCTTAGGCCTGCCCGCGCAGGCGGGCGCTGGTTGCCAAATTTGTTACGATCAATTATGTTAGGCATTACATAAATGCCAACGGAGATGGTCATGACCTATCTGGCGGAGGTCGGCATTCTGGCGCTTGGAAGCAGGCTGCGGGCAGCGAGTGAACAACTCTACGCGATGGCCGATGAGGTCTACGCCGCGCACGGCATCGGCCTCGAGGCGAGGTGGTTTCCGGTGCTCAGGACCATTCACGACCGCGGGCCGCAGTCGGTCGGTGATTTGGCCAAGGCGGCGGGGCTCACCCATTCGTCGATAAGCCAGCTCGCGTCACGGCTGACCAAGGATGACTGGCTGATATCGGTGCCGGGCAAGGATGATCGCCGGGTGCGCGAGTTGGCGCTGACGGACAAGGCGGAGGCCGCATTGCGCAGGGCCAAACCTTTGTGGCGCGCCCTGCGGGACGAACTGGATGCGCGGTGCCAGGCAGGCGGGATCGACCTGGTGTCGGCCATCGGAGGGCTGGAGCGAATGCTCGACGACACGATGGCCGCTGCGGTCAGCGAGCGAGCGCGCAGATTGGGCGCCGGTGCAATCGAGATCGTGCCGTTCAAGCCGTCGCTGCGGGACCACTTCTACCGGCTGAATGCCGAGTGGCTGAAGCGGTACTTCTATATCGAAGAGGGCGATCACGCCGTCCTCTCCGCGCCGGAAAAGCACATACTGGAACGGGGTGGCATCATCTACTTTGCCTTGCATGGCGAGGAAGTCGTCGGCACTTGTGCGCTTTTGCTGGCAGGCGAAAACGAGGTCGAACTCACCAAGATGGCGGTCGATCCCGCGGCGCGAGGGCTGGGGATCGGGCGGCTCTTGCTTGAGCATGCCATCCGCGCGTTCGAGCGGCTGGACCGCGACACGCTGTTTCTCGAAACCAACACCAAGCTCGCCCCGGCCATCCGCATGTATGAGAGCGTGGGCTTCCAGCATCAGCCGGCGGCACGGGCGGATACGCACTACCAGCGGGCGAACGTCTACATGGTCTGGAAGGGCTGGCCGAAGCCGAACTGATACGCCGTGCAGTCTTCGCTCAGGAGCGATCGACAGCTGGCGATCGCTCCCGGCGCCCTTGTCAAGGACTGGTTCAGAGCGCGTGGGCAACCGCTCGGATTTCAACCAATTGCTGCGGGAATGCCAAGCCCGAAACGCCGAGGAGCGTCGCGGCGGGGCGGTGTGGCCCGACATACTCCTTGTATAGAGCGACGAACGCCTCAAAATCTTCCTTTGGGTTCGTCAGATAGCAGACCAGTTCGGCAAGGTTTGCCTTGGTGGCGCCGAACCCGGTCAGCACGCGATCCAGATTCTCCAGCGTCTGCCGCACCTGGGTTTCGAAATTGCCTTCGCCGACGAATTCGCCGTTCATGTCATGGGAGAATTGTCCCGAGACATAGATGGTGCCATCGGCTCTGTGGCCCTGGGTGACGCCGAAGGCTTCCTCCCAGGGAACACCGTGATTGTAGGTTTTGCCGTTGGAAGTCATGTGGTCGTCCTTTCCGGTTGTTGTTGAAAGTCTTGGGTAAATTCGCCCGTCAGCAAGTTTCGCCGGCTGACCCATCGAGCTGGCATGCAGTGGGCATCCGATGGCCCTGGCCGGTTCCGCTGCGTTGGGTGGCTATAGCCGATTGATTGACGAACGGACGTCGACACAGAAGCGACACGGCAGACGCGTGCGCTGCCGCCGAGCTCCGTTCGAGGCAGGCAGTCGATTGCCTCAGACGGACGCCCTAGTATGGTGTATTGGGCTGCCCGACAGTTCTGCCGCCGCCAAGCCGATGGAGCGCATTGTGTCGCGTGCAAATCTGAACGACATCATGATCTTCATGGCCGTCGCCGATGCGGGAAGTTTCGTCGCGGGCGGGCTTGCGATGGGCCTCTCGCGTTCGGCGGCGGGGAAGGCCATCGGCCGGCTGGAAGACAGGCTTGGCACACGCCTCTTCAATCGCAACACCAGGACGCTCAGTCTCACCGAGGAAGGCGAGACTTTCTATCGCCGTGGCCTGGAGGTTGTTGCCTCGGTCGACGAAGCCGAGGCCAGCGTGGCTCGGCGCGGTGGCAGGCCTCGAGGCGTGCTGCGCCTCACTGTTCCTGATGCCTTCGGCAAGCTCATCGTGCTCCCCGTGATCCAGAAATATTTGGCGACTTGGCCGGAGATCCAGGTCGAGGTGAGCTTCACGGACCGCGTGGCCGACATTATCGAGGAGGGGTTCGACCTTGCGGTGCGGATCGGGGCGGCACCGTCGGATACGAGATTGGTGTCACGGGTGGTCGCCCGTTACAGGGCAATACTCTGCGCCTCGCCATCCTACGTTGCCGAGCGCGGCGAGCCTTTCGATGTCGACGCCTTGGATACTCACGACTGTCTGATCTTCAGCAGCCGCGGCAACAGGCAAAGCTGGCGCTTTCGTCGCGAAGGAGGGGGCTGGGCCAAGGCCGGCGGTCGTAGCCGGGTACGTTTGGATAGTGCCGAAGCGATCCGGGATGCCGCCATCGCGGGCCTCGGCATTGCTTTACTTCCTGAGTTTCTGATCGCGAGCGATTTGGCGGCTGGGCGGCTGCGGCATCTGTTGCCCGAACTGCAGACCGAAGAGGTGAAGATCGTGGCGATCTATCCAGACAAGCGGCTTCTGGAACCTCGCGTGAGGCAATTTGTCGATCTCCTCGTCGAGGAGGTCAGGCCCTGATCCTACGAAAAACGGCGGTCCGGATGATCCGAACCGCCGCTGCATAGTGCTTGACGTGCGCCAAGCGCCGCCGATTAGTCCTGGTTCGCCTTGACCTTGACGCCGAGCGTCTTGGGCAGGTCGAGCGGGTTGGACATGGCGCCGGCCATGATCAGCGCGAACGGCACCGACGACGGCGGTTCGGCCGAGATTTCCAGGCTCTTCGGATCGTCGAGGAAGGTGTTGACCGCCGAGGAGACTTCCGCCGTCAGCTCGGGATTGTTGAGCTGCGCCATGCCGAACGGCACGATCGCCTTGGCCTGGTTGGCGACGTCCTTGCCCGACATTCCCTGCTGCTTGCCGACATAGTCCAGGATCTTGCCGGTCAGCGAATCGTCCTGGTAGCGGATCGAGGCGCCGTTGAAGGAAAGCTGCTGCAACAGGCCGAGCATAGCCATGCCCTGGGCCGAGTTGTCGGCGCCTTCCGGCTGCGCGGCAAGCTGCTTCTGCATCGCCTGCATCGACTTGATGAAGTCGACCGTGTAGCCGCCGAGGTCGAAGGTCATGCCGAGCGTGCCGGCATTCTCGACCGAGATGTCGTATTTCGACAGCTCCATCTTGCCGTCGCTAGGCTGCCAGGTACCGGCCATGTCGATATTGCCGGAGATGTTCTGGTAGCCGAGCGCCTCGATCGCTTCCTTCGACTTGGGGTCGTCGACCAGCGACAGGTCGGCGGTGAATTTCTCGGTGTTGGCGGTGAAGTCCATCGCCTTGCCGTCGGCCGGCGGGGTGATTTGCACATTGAGCCCGTCCATCGAAAAGGCCGTCTTGTCGCCGACTTTGACCGTCATGTTGGACAGCTCGGCCGACTTGTACATCATCAGCGAGCCGAGAGGGTCGGCGCCGCCCTCCGCCGGAACCTTCATGTCGTGGATGACCAGCGGGCTGAGATCGAGCGTCACGCCGTCCTTGCTGTGTTCGAAAGCCGAGGTCGAGACCGTGGCGATCTCATAGCCGCCATTGGCCTCCGTGACCCCTTCCAGCTTCACGTCGCCGATCGGCAGCGCTTCCTTCTCGGCCGCCGGCTTGATGGACACGCCCTGCAGCACGGCGTTCGAATCGTCGCCGGAGACGCCGGTCCAGGAAATGTCGACGCCTTGGGCAGCGAGCATGGACTTGACGCGCCCGGCCACCGCCGGATCGGCGGCGAAGGCAGCGTTGAGTGGCAGGGTCAGCAGAAAGGTCGAAAAGGCCAGTTTCTTGAGCGTTGAGCGTTGGATTGTCATGGCGAGTTCCCTGTCCTGATTGGCTATGATGAATTTGTTCTGAAACCTGCTCCGTCACCATTCCGAGACGAACGGGACGGGAAAAAGGCATTTCCCGGCCCATTTGTCGAAAATCGCGATGAAAAGCAAACGCCGGCCGGCAGCCATTTCTCGATGCGGTGAATATGTCATGAAGACCGCGGCCCCTCCGCCAGCGCGTTGCATGCCAGATAGAACCCGCATGTAACAGATTGATGTTGGCCGGCGTAATGATCCCGCCGCCGCCTGTTGCAGATCGGCGGCAAAGTGCAGCCGCCGGCTTAGCACTTCCGTGAAATCCTTCACACCGCGGGTTGCGCGTTCGCCGCCGCGACGAATGCGCCGATGGTCACGCGGCGCTTGCCGCGAATCATCCGCTCGGCTAGTCCAAATCCATGGGAAAGAGGCTTTTGCCGCCCGATGACAATGGCGGCGGCGACAAAATCGAACCGGTCGATCTGAAGGAAGCGCTCGAGAAGCGCTACCTTGCCTATGCGCTGTCGACCATCATGCACCGGGCCTTGCCGGATGTGCGCGACGGACTGAAGCCGGTCCATCGCCGCATCATGCACGCCATGCGGCTGCTCAGGCTCAACCCCGATCAGGGCTTCGCCAAATGCGCCCGCATCGTCGGCGACGTGATGGGCAAGTTCCACCCGCATGGCGACCAGTCGATCTATGACGCGCTGGTTCGCCTCGCGCAGGAATTCTCGATGCGCTATCCGCTGGTCGACGGCCAGGGCAATTTCGGCAATATCGACGGCGATAACGCCGCCGCCATGCGTTACACCGAAGCGCGCATGACCGAGGTGGCGACAGACCTTCTGGCCGGCATCACAGAGGACGCGGTCGATTTTCGGCCGACCTACAATGAGGAGGACGAGGAGCCGTCCGTTCTCCCCGGCGCCTTCCCGAACCTGCTTGCCAACGGCTCCTCCGGCATTGCCGTCGGCATGGCCACCTCCATCCCCCCGCACAACGCGGCCGAGCTTTGCGACGCCGCGCTGCATCTGATCGAACATCCGGAAGCGCCGGTGGCGAAGCTGATGGATTTCGTCCAGGGGCCGGATTTCCCGACCGGTGGCATCATCGTCGACAGCCGCGCCTCGATCCTCGAAGCCTATGAGACGGGCCGCGGCGGCTTTCGCGTGCGCTCGAAATGGGGGCAGGAAGACCAGGGCAGGGGCACCTGGAGCATCGTCGTCACCGAGATTCCTTACGGCGTGCAGAAGGCCAGGCTGATCGAGAAGATCGCCGAGCTTTTGATGGCGCGCAAGCTGCCGCTGCTCGAGGACATCCGCGACGAGAGCGCCGAGGACATCCGCATCGTCTTGGTGCCGAAGAGCCGCACCGTCGATCCCGGCATCCTGATGGAATCGCTGTTCAAGCTCACCGAGCTCGAAAGCCGTTTCCCGCTCAATATGAACGTGCTGTCGCGCGGCAGGGTGCCGAACGTGCTCTCGTTGAAGGGCGTGCTGAAGGAGTGGCTCGACCACCGCCGCGAGGTTTTGATCCGCCGCTCGAAATACCGGCTCGGCGAGATCGAGAAGCGGCTGGAAATCCTTGCCGGCTACCTGATCGCCTATCTCAACATCGACGAGGTCATCAGGATCATCCGCGAGGAGGATGAGCCCAAGCAGGTGATGATGGCCCGCTGGTCGCTCACCGACAACCAGGCCGAAGCCATCCTCAACATGCGCCTGCGCGCCCTGCGCAAGCTCGAAGAGATCGAGATCCGCAAGGAATTCGACGGCCTCACCGAGGAGAAGAAGCAGATCGAGGCCCTGCTGGCGTCCGACGCCAAGCAATGGTCGACGATCAAGTGGGAAGTCACCCAGGTCCGCGACAAGTTCGGGCCGGAGACGGAGCTCGGTAAGCGCCGCACCCAGTTCGCCGATGCGCCCGAGCATGATCTGACCGATATCGCGCATGCCATGATCGAGCGCGAGCCGGTCACCGTCGTGGTGTCGGAAAAGGGCTGGCTGCGCGCCATGAAGGGTCACCTGACCGACCATTCGCAGCTTGCCTTCAAGGAAGGCGACGGCCTGAAGCTTGCCTTCCATGCGCAGACCACCGACAAGATCCTGGTCTTCACCACCGGCGGCAAGTTCTACACGATCGGCGCCGACCGGCTGCCGGGCGGGCGCGGCCATGGCGAGCCGATCCGTATCATCGTCGACATGGAAAACGACCAGGACATCGTCACTGCCTTCGTCCATGACCCGAAACGCAAGCTGCTGCTGGTTTCTTACGATGCCAACGGCTTCGTCGTTTCGGAGGAAGAGGTCGTCGCCAACACCCGCAAAGGCAAGCAGGTGATGAACGTCAAGGCGCCGGACGAAGCCAAGCGCTGCATTCCGGTGTCGGGCGACCATCTCGCCATTGTCGGCGAGAACCGCAAGATGCTGGTCTTCCCGCTCGCCGAAATTCCGGAGATGGCGCGCGGCAAGGGCGTGCGCTTGCAGAAATACAAGGACGGCGGCGTGCTGGACTTGAAAACCTTCACGTTGGAGACCGGCCTCTCCTGGCAGGATTCGGCCGACCGCACCTTCATCAAGTCGCGCGAGGAACTGGCCGAGTGGATCGGCGTCCGCGCCGCCGCCGGCCGCATGGTTCCGAAGGGCTTCCCGCGGACTGGGAAGTTTGGGTGATCAGCTGATCTCCCCCACAAGGGGGGAGATTAGCCAATCATTTGGACTATCGTCACGATTGCTGCACTATGATGGTGCATAAGCATCCATTGAAGCATCGGGCAGGGGAGAAACGCCGGATTGAAGCGGGCTGAGATCCAGAAGCCGGGGCAGCGCCTGTTCGGCCTGTCGACGCCGCTGAGAGCGGCGGTCATCCCGCCGCTTTCGGCGGCGCGCTGGCTTCTGGTGCTGATCGTCGCCGCCGGCGTCTATTTCTTCCACGGCTTCCTTTTCCCGGTGCTGGCCGCGCTGGTCATCGCCTTCGCCAGCTGGCCGCTCTATCGCCGGCTGCTTGTCGCCGTCGGCGGCAACCGCACCGTCGGCGCGACCCTTGCCATCCTCTTCATCCTCGCCTTCCTGGTGGTGCCGATCGCGCTTGCCGGCACCTATGCCATCAACGAGCTGCGCGAATGGGTCGTCTGGGCGATCGAGACCAACCGCCACGGCGCGGTGACACCGGTCTGGATCGCCACCATGCCGGTGATCGGCGAGTGGCTGAACGAGCAATGGACGGCCTATCTCGGCCATCCCGGCGGCATCGGCGAATTGATCCAGCTGATCAGCGGCTCCAACATCGGCACCATCTATCGCGGCGCCTTGGCCGCCGGCGGCAGCGCCTTCGGCCTGTTGCTGACGCTCCTGTTTATGATGATCGCGCTGTTCTTCGCCTATCGCGACGGCGAGTCGTTCGCAGCCCAGGTCGATCGCGTCGGAGAACGCATCCTGCCGACGCGCTGGGAGCGGTTCTCGCGCGTCGTGCCAGCCACAATTTCCTCGACGGTAACGGGCATGACCGTCATCGCCATCGGCGAGGGGCTTGTGCTGGGCATCGCCTACTGGCTGGCCGGCGTGCCGTCGCCGGTCACGCTCGGCGCGCTCACCGGCATCATGGCGCTCATCCCAGGCGGTGCGCCGCTCTCTTTCACGCTGGTGTCGATCTACCTCGCGGCCAGCGGCAAGCTGTTCGCCGGGCTTGCCCTGTTCATCTGGGGCGCGGTCGAGCTCTTCATCGTCGACAAGACGCTGCGGCCCAAGCTCGTCGGCGGCCCGATCAAGCTGCCGTTCCTGCCGACCTTTTTCGGCCTGATCGGCGGCGTCAAGACGATGGGCTTCCTTGGCTTGTTCATCGGCCCGGTGCTGATGGCGCTGCTCGTCGCCATCTGGCGCGAGTGGTTGCGTGAGGTGGAATCGATGGACGAGATTTCGGCGGTCGCCGACGAGGTCGGCGCGCCGCCCCAGATCGAGGCGGCCGCCGAGCCGCGAAAAGTTCAGGCAGGGTGAACCACGGCAAGTGCCGCCCGGCGCTTGCGGCCCTCATGCAATTGCCAGAGCGAATGCGCCACCAGCGTCACGACCAGGATCGTGCCGCCGATCAGGCTGTTTCGCGAAGGCGCTTCGGCGAAGATCAGCCAGACCCAGACTGGCGCAAACACCGTCTCCAGCAGGTAGAACATAGCCACTTCCGGCCCGGAAATGTATTTCGGTCCGTTGGCCAGGCAGAAGAACGAGATCGGCATGACCACGGCGCCGTTGAGGAGGATCCACCACGGCGCCTCGACGTGGAAGCCGGCTTTCGACACCATGAAGAGCGCCACGGCGAACGGCAGGACCACGCCCACGAGCGAGGTGAAGCCCATCTCCCTGCCGCTGGCCCGCGAGACGGTGATGGCGCATGCGACGCAGAGCGCGGAGCACAACGCCATGATGTCGCCGAACAGATTTCCGCTGCCGATCGAATCGCCGACGATTATGGCGACGCCGACGATCATCAGCGCCAGCGCCGCGAGTGTCGCCGGTCGCGGCCTCTCTTTCAGGAACAGCCAGGACAGCAGCGCCGAGAACATCGTGGTGAAGGCCAGGATGAAGACGAGGTCGGCGGTCGAGGTATGATAGACAGCGGTGATGAAGGCAATCGAGCCGAGCCCGTAGAGCGTGGCGACTACCAGGCCCAGCCTGCCCGGGATGAGCTGCGGCGCCTTGTCGCTCAACGAGCGCCACACCGCCCAGATGACGAGCGCGGCAATGAACATGCTTCCGGTGCGCAGCAGAAGGATCGTCCAGGCCTCGCCATGGGCAAGTCGGATCAGCGGAATATCGACGGTCAGCGTCACCCCGCCAAGCGCGGTGAGCAGAAGGCCTTTCTGGTGGTCGGCGTGAGTGGACACTCGGCTATCTCGCAAAGCAATCTTGAGGAGGCGCACAGCGGCCACGCCGCGGTCGTTCCAGCCTGACTGCCAAAAGACCAGCGTCCTCCTCCTTGAAACAGTTTAAGGATGAAGCGTGAGGCGGGTCAGCGACTGACCGCTTCGTGGTCGTAGCGTTCCCAGCCTTTCGGGCCGAGATGCTCCTGCGGCATGAAGCGCATCTTATAGTTCATCTTGCGCGAGCCGTTGACCCAGTAGCCGAGATAGACGTGGGGCAGGCCCATCGCCTTGGCGCGGGCGATGTGGTCGAGGATCATGAAAGTGCCGAGCGAACGGTCCTCGAAGTCGGGATTGAAGTAGGAATAGACCATCGACAGGCCGTCGGCCATCTTGTCGGTGAGCGCCACCGCGATCAGCTCGCCGTGGCCTTTGCCTGTGATGAACGTGTCCGGGCCGCGGCGCCGGTATTCGATGATCTTGGTGTCGACATGGGTGTCTTCCACCATCATCGCATAGTCGAGCACGGTCATGTCCGACATGCCGCCACGGCGATGGCGCGCGTCGAGATAGCTGCGGAAGAGCGAGTATTGTTCGGTCGAGGGCTGAGCGTCATGCATGGCGCCGACGAGATCGGTATTGTGCTGGATGACGCGGCGCATGTTGCGGCTGGGCTCGAATTCCTGCGCCAGGATGCGCACCGACACGCAGGCGCGGCAGGACTCGCAGGCCGGTCGGTAAGCGATGTTCTGCGAGCGCCGGAAGCCGCCTTGAGTGAGCAGGTCGTTCATCTCCGGCGCCTTGTCGCCGACGAGGTGCGTGAACACCTTGCGCTCGAACTGTCCCTCCAGATAGGGGCACGGCGACGGCGCGGTCAGGAAGAACTGCGGCGACTGGGTCGGATGCTGCGTCATCTAATCTTGGAAACGCTCCTGCGAATCGCCCTACCTTTGGCCCGGCCGGCGAAAAATTCAACAGGATTATGCTGCGGCGACGGCTTCGGCCTGTTCATAGTCTAGCACAGGCGGTGCGGCGATTCGATGAGCGCGGCCGTGGACATCGTCAGATGTCGGTGCGGGTAACCACCGTGCCGAGCAACAGGTCGTGCAGCGTGCGCTTGCGGTCGGAGAACAGCGTGATCAGCAGCACCAGCGGCGTCAGGATGACGTTGCCGGCCCAGAACAGCACCGAGTGCACCACCGCAGTCATGCCGTCGATGCGGCTGCCGTCGAGCTTCTCCAGGCGGATGCCCATGATCTTCATGCCGGTCGTCGCCTGGTCGCGGCTGCCCAGCGTGTTCCAGATGTAGAGGATGGCGACCATCGGCACGAGCACCGAAAACAGTGCCCAGCCGAGACCAAAGGTCAACAGGCCGAGAATGGCGACCAGGATGGCGAAAGGAATGGTCAGCAGCGCCACGAAGAAATAGTCGAGGAGGAAGGCAAGGATGCGCCTTGTCCGCACTCCGCGGTAAGCACGTGTGTCCTCGAACCTGGTCGTGATGATCTCGCCGTCCAATACGCGTGCGTTCATGTCCGTTCCTCGATCGCGGCACCCGTATGGGGATGCCCGCCGCCCTTTCAAATGGTGAGGGCGGCCCGGAATTCAAGGAACGTGCCCGCCGCCGGCGGGCGGCGCCATGTCAGAAGATGCCGGGGAAGAGCCGGTAGCGAACCCGCCCGAGATATTCGCGATATTCCTCGGTCAGCGCCAGGATGCGTTCCTCGCGCAGGATGCGATGGACCTGGAACAGGGTGATGATCGCGTAGACGGTGAAATTGTAGACCGAGAAGCTCGACAGCAGGAACAGGATGTGCCCAGCCAGATAGCCGGCATAGATCGGGTGCCGCACGAACCGGTAGGCGCCGCCGGTGATGACGCCGCGATTGGCCGGCAGGATGGCGAAAGAGCGGCCGAGCGACATTTTTCCCCAGATCACCATCCAAAGCGCCAGGAACTGCAGCGGCGCCGCGATGTAGAGCGGGATGATCTCGATGCCTTCCTGCAGTGAAACCAGGCCGGAGCCGAAGCCCGCGGTCAGCGAGATGAAGACCGTGAAGGGGCTCCAGTCACGCACGAGCGGCCGGCGCGCCAGGAGCAGCCAGACAAAGGTGAGCGTCTCGGAGATCAGCAGCATCAGGACGTTGAGCCGGCCGTTGTCGATGACTAGGTTGTTTACGCCGCGATAGATGAAGACCGCCGCGACCGCGAGCGCGATGAAACGGAACAGGCCTTCGCGCAGGTCGGTGAGAACCGCGCTGCTCTGAAGGCCGGACCAGAAACCAGTCTCTGCGCCAGGCAGCGCATCACTCTTGGAAATCGCCAACTCTGTTACCCCGGTGGTCCCCTCGTCAGGCACCATTGCACGCAAGCCTTGCTGTCCGGTTAAGGTTTCGCATGCTTTTGGTGTATCTGGAGTATTCGAGCCGCGCGGAATGGTGTTGGCAGTTGAACATGACGTTCTTCCCGGTCTAGCTTGCTGCGGCGCACAAAACAGGGGACGGGGACATGGACTACGATATGGTGGTCATCGGCAGCGGCCCTTCTGGGCGTCGGGCCGCTGTGCAATCGGCCAAGCTTGGCAAGTCGGTGCTGGTGGTCGACAGGGGCCGGCGCCTGGGCGGTGTCTCGGTGCATACCGGCACCATTCCGTCGAAGACGCTGCGCGAGACGGTGCTGAACCTCTCGGGCTGGCGCGAGCGCGGCTTCTACGGGCGCGGCTATCGCGTCAAGCAGGACATTTCGATCAGCGATCTGGTCGAGCGCCTGCACAAGACGCTCGACCACGAGGTCGAGGTGCTGCAGCATCAGTTCATGCGCAACACGGTGAGGAGCGCGCGGGCCGCGGTGAAATTCCTGACGCCCAACAAGGTGAGCCTGACCGCCGACAATGGCGATTACAGCGAGGTCGGCTTTGCCAACGCGCTGATCGCCGTCGGCACCCGGCCGCACCGACCGGCCGACGTGCCCTTCGACAGGAAGCGCGTCTTCGACAGCGACGAGATGCTGGAACTCGCCCATCTGCCGCGCACGCTGACGGTGATCGGCGCCGGCGTCATCGGCGTCGAATACGCCACCATCTTTTCGGCGCTGGATGTCCCGGTCACGCTGGTCGAGCCGCGCAACACCATCCTCGATTTCATCGACCGCGAGATCGTCGACGATTTCATCCACCAGATGCGCGACCGCGGCATGACCATACGGTTAGGCAGCACGGTGAAGGAAATCGCCTCGAAACCCGACCATGCCGAGGTGACGCTGGCCGACGGCCGCACCATCCGCTCGGAGATGGTGCTCTATGCCGCCGGCCGCACCGGCAACGTCGCCAGCCTCGGTCTCGACCTGGTCGGCATCGAGTCGGATTCCAGGGGCCGCATCAAGGTCGATCCGCATACCTTCCAGACCAGTGTGTCCAACATCTATGCCTCCGGCGACGTCATCGGGTTCCCGAGCCTCGCCTCGACGTCGATGGAGCAGGGCCGGGTGGCGGCATGCCACGCCTTCGGCGTCCACCTGCCGCCGCCGCCGGAGAGCTTTCCCTATGGCATCTACGCCGTGCCGGAGATCTCTACGGTCGGCCTGTCGGAAGAGCAGGTGCGCGAGAGCGGCGCCCCCTATGAGGTCGGCCTGGCGCGTTTCCGCGAAACCTCGCGCGGCCATATCATGGGCGTATCGAGCGGCTTCCTGAAACTATTGTTCTCGGTCGAGACGCGCCGCCTGCTCGGCGCCCACATCGTCGGCGAGGGCGCCACCGAGCTCATCCATATCGGCCAGGCGGTGATCAACCTCGGCGGCACGGTCGATTTCTTCGTCAACAACACCTTCAACTACCCGACGCTGGCCGAAGCCTACAAGATCGCGGGCTTGGACGCCTGGAACCGGATGGGGAAGGGCAAGGTCGACTAGACTAGACTTCCATCTGCGACAGCAGCGAAAGCATGACATCGGCCGAAGGCATCGGCAGCACCGCCTCGATTTCCGCCGGCCGCACGCCGGCGATGGCGTCGGCATCGCCCGCCACGGTGCCGAGTGGCCCGCGGAAGCCGTGCTTCGACCAGGCGAGCTCCTGCAGCTTCGGGCTGGTCAGCGCCTCGAGCAATTGGTCGACCGCGGGATCGATGACGATCAGCGGATGCGCCGAATACACGGTCGGGCGCGGATAGAGGATTTCCGGCTTGGCGCCGGCGCCAGCCTGCACGCGCTGCCAGCGCGCCGGGTCGGCGAGCGCCCATTCGACCAGCTGGTTCTCGTAGCCGACGACCATCGGCTCGGCGCCAAGCCCGCCGGCGATATACTGGTCGAACAGCTTGCCCGACGATGACGATTTGAGCCCCATGCTGCGGAAGATCGCCTTCGCCGCCTCGCCATGTTGTGCCAGCAGTTCCTGCGTCGCCACGTCGCCGCTCATCAGGCTGAGCACGAGCCCTGCGAACATGAAGCCCGAATTGGAGCGGTTGGGATCGGTGGAGACGATGCGGGCGCGGCCATAGAGCTCGGAAATACCGAGGTCCGACCAGTTCTTGCCGGCGAGGATCGCATCGAGCAGCGCCTTGAGGTCGAGCTGGTTGTACCCACCCTTGGCGGCGACGCTGACCAGCCCGCTCCTTTTCAGGCCTTCGACCACCGGCCCCCAGGTGTAAACGACGATCGGCGAATTGAGCACGACCTGGTCGTTGCGGATGGAGACGCCGCTCTTGCGCGCCAGATCGACCATGATCGACGAGGACGGCCACAGGAATTGCGGTTTTTGCGTCAACAGCGCCGGCTCGCGCACCATCTCGACCGAGCCGGCGACGCGCGCGTCGAGCTCGAGCCCGTAGCCGCCGAGCGCGCCGACGACGTCGGGATCGGCCAGGAAAGCCTGTTTCTCGCCGCCGATGAAGCCGAACAGATGCACCCGGTTGCCGAGATAGCCGCGGAACTCCGGCCGATCCTTGAGCGTCAGATAGCCGCCCGTTCCGGCCGCGGCGGCGCCAAGCAGTCCCAGTCCGAAAGCGCGGCGAGAAAGGGCCATCAGCGACCGATATCCTCTTTCAGCGACTCCTGGATGAGTCGAAGGTCAACGTCGAGCGTGCCAAGCTCGGAGTCCGCTTGGCTGTCGGCATAGTGCACGAACGCGTCCTGCAGCTTGGTGATCACCGCGCCGACCGTGGCAAGCCGCTGCTGGCTCGGCGCGCGGCGATTGGCCAGCGTCGCATAACCTTCCGCGACTTCCGCCGCCTGCGGCACGTAATAGGTCAGGAAGCGGCGGACGGAAGCAGCACTTGCCGGTTTCGCCTCGACCTTAGAGATGACGTCGGCTGCGATGTCGGACAGGTTCTTTACCTTGGCCTTCATATCCTTGTCGGCGATCGAGCCGGCCGCCGCCGTCAGCCGGTCGGCCGCCGGCTGCGCCTGCGCCAGCAATTCCCGCGCGAACGCCACCTGGCCGCCGCCGATCGAGCGCAGGTCTAGCCCTTCGAAAAGCTGCCGCGGCGCCAGCACGAAGATCAGCCCGGTGAACACCAGCACCGAAATCACCGCCGAGACCAGGAAGGGGAAGTGGGTGAGCGTGCCGAGGCCGATCAGCAGCGCGGCCGACACCAGTCCCGCCACGATCCAGTTCCCGTCATTGCCGAACAAGCCGCGCATCGTTGGCCTTAGTTATAGCCGCGCGCGGCGCGGAAGGCACCGGCAAGGTCGCCGCCGCCGTCGAAGACACGCGCCGAGGTCGCCTTGGCGAGGCTATCGAGCTGGCTCTTGTCGGCGTCGCCGAAGGTGATGCCGAACACCGGCACCGGCACCGGCGCCTGGCGCCACTCCGCCAGGAACGGCTCGGCGCTGCCGTCGGTGCGGCCGTCCGTCATGATGACGATCGCCGGCAGGTATTTCGACAGATCGGGTGTCGCCAGTATCTTCCGCAGCGCCTGCGAGGCGCAGGCATACATGTCCGTGCCGCCTCCGGCGCGCTGCTGCGCCACGTCGCCAAGCAGCTGGTTCTGGCCCCCCGGATCGCCGGTCGCGTCGAAGATATCGCGCACCGTGCTGTCGAAGGGCAGCACGAAGATGTGGTCGGACGGCGTCCATTGCACCAGCACCTCGCTCGATTTTTCCGGCGTGAACAGGAACTGCGCGGCCTCCTGCAATTGCTTCTCGCCTTCGTTCTCCATCGAACCGGAGAAGTCGAAGCAGAGCGCCGTCAGCGACGGCTTGCGCAGCGCCTCCTGATAGAGGTTCAGCGCGGTGCGGATCACCGCTGGCTCGGGCATGCGGATCGAGGTCACCAGCTTGCCCGGATCGAAATTCCAGTCGGGCTCGGCCGTCGCCTGGATCGCCGCGCCGCCGAGCGGCAACCGCCGGCCGGTGTCGCCGATGCGCTTGCGCACCGCATCCGTCTGCAGATAGGCGAGCAGGTCGGTGAAGAATTTCTCGACGTCGGCGCCGCGGCCGTGATCGATGAAGCCGAGCGGAGAATCGCCGACCGCGACGCCGTCGGCCGGATAGACTGCGTAGAGCCGCTCGTCGCCCATCTGCTTCAGCTTGTCGTTGGTCTCCTTCAGCGTCGCCTCGTAATTCCACATCGCGTCATAGAGCGTGCCTTTGCGCGCGGAATCGACATAGAGATCGGCCAGCCAGCCTGACGACCCGGACGATCGCTCGACCCCCTGCAGCAACGCGCTGACCGTGTCATGCACGGACGGATTGTCGAGGTCGCCGGGCTCGATGACCTGCTTGCCGCCGAGCGCGCCGGAAAGCATCGCCAGATAGGCGCTGGCGCCGGAATTGGATTGCGTCGCCGAGGTCATCAGGAACTTCATCTTGCCGTCCTTCACCGCGGCAAGGATGTCTTTCATGTAGACTTGCTTGCCGATCCAGCCGAGTTCTGCGGCCTTGGACTTGCGCACGCCTAGGATGACCGGCATCTGCGCGATCGAGGTGAGGTTGCGCACCTTGCGGCCGGAATCGAACAGGTCGACCCAGACGCTGGAGGCCGGCCACACGGCATCCTGGTCGAGGCCCTCGGGCTTCTGCAGGCCAAGGCCGATATCGAGCGACCCCTGGTAGGAGATGGTGCAGGTCGCGCCCTGCTTGGCGCAAAATTCCTGCACGATCGGCTCCAGCACCGTATTCTCGGAACCGGAGACGATCGAGAATTTGACATTGCTCGAATTGCAGGCGGCAAGCAGCAACGCGGCCGCCAGCGCGAGAACGGACGAAAGCTTCATTCGCATCGAGGCCCCGTCAGCCCTGGAGCCGGATGATTTCAGGTCCACTTGACCTGAAATCATCCGGCTCCAAATCAAAGAGATAGAGCATGATGTCGTCCGAAAACCGCTTCACACTTTTCGGCATCATGCTCCGGTGAGCGCATTCTTGAGGTCGGCAGTCATCTGGTCCATCTGCTTTTCGGCATCGGCCCGCTTCTGCCGGCCCTGCTCCTGGACCTTGAGCACGCCTTGCACGGTATCGATCAGGTCGCGGTTGGCCTGCGCCAGCGTCTCGACATCGACGATGCCGCGCTGCGCCTGCTCTTCGATCGAGACGGCCTGATCCTTCATCATCTTCGAAGTCTGGCGGATCATCTCGTTGGTGGCGTCGGTCACCGTCTTTTGCAGCTCCAGCGCCGATTTCTGGTTGGTCAGGCCAAGCAGGATGACCATCTTCTGCTTCCAGGCCGGCACCGTCAGCGCCGAGGTCGCCTGCAGGTTTTCGATCAGCGTCTCGTCGCCCGACTGCACGATGCGGATCTGCGGCAATTGCTGGATGCCGAGCTGGCGCGCCTGCACCAGATAGAAGATGCGCTTCTCCAGCCGGTCGAGCGCCTGCACGGCGTCCCGGTAGGTCTGCGCTTCCAGCGCTCCGGCTGAATCGCCGCCCTTGGCGTCGGCCGCGGCCTTCAGCTTCGGCAGCTCGTTGGCGCGGTAGTCGTCGACGAATTTCTTGCCGGCCTGCACATAGGCATCGAGGTTGAGGATGGACTCCTTCGTCTGCTCGTGCAGGTCGTCGAGCACGGCGATGTCGCGGCGCAGCGTATCCTTGTGACGGTCGAGCTCCAGACCGATGCGGTCGATCTGTCCAGCGACGTCCTCATACTTCTCCTTGAAGCGCTCGAGCCTGGCCTTGAACGAGGAGAACAGGTTGCTCAGGAACCCTTCGTCCTTCAGCGAGGCCGGATCGAGATTCTTGGCCTTCATGATGATGTCGGTGAGCAGCGTGCCGGTGTCGCCGAGATCGCGGTTGCGGATCTGCGACAGGATCTTGTCGGCATAGTCGCTGACGGCTTGCTGGGCGCGGTCGCCGAAGACAGAAATCGCCGCGCGGTCGCGAATATCGATGCCGCCTTCGATCCGGGTGACTTCGCCTGGGTTAGCGGCGATGACAGGCAATTTCGAAGTGTCGTCGAGCAAAGTGATGCTGTTCTCGTCGGCCATTCAGACCTCCCCCTCAATGAACAGTATCTCGATAGACAGTGTGTGACAGACATATGACAATGGGGCGGCGTGCCGCTTCAGGCTGTGAAATGCGTTGCTCTTTCAACTTGCGCCCGCCTGCGGCTGACATCCCTATGGCCGGTGCTGTCAGGCGATGGCGACAGATGCCGACAGCCACTGCCGCACGATCGCGGCGTCCGCATCGCCGAATTCATGGCCCGCGGCAACGATGCGCGCATCGATCTCGGCCCCGCGCTGGCTGAACAGCGTCACCAGGGCAGGCGCGAACGGACCATAAGTCTGGTCGGCGGCGCCGGCGATGATCAGCACGCGTGCTCCGCGAAGAGTCACCGCGGGCGGATCGTCGAGCACCGGCATCGCCCGCAACAGCGCCGCCCGCCTCACGAGGCCGGGATGAAGCAGCATCAGGCTGGAGACCACATTGGCGCCGTTCGAGTAGCCGAGAAATGTCGCACGTTGCAGGTCGAGGCCGTAGCACTCAGATACTTCCACCGCGAATTCCGCATAGGCAGCGGTCTCGTCGCGGATGCTGGTCTGTTCGAAACTGGTCGGCGTGATTCGCCCGAACCAGCGGAAGCCGTCGTCCTGGGGGATGCGCCCACGGGCCGCAACCAGCGTCACGTCAGGCGCGATCTGCCTTGCAAGCGGGATGAGCGTCGTTTCGTCCACACCCGATCCGTGCAGCAGAAAAAGGCATTTGCCGGTCGACTTTGCCGGTGTCACCACCCGGTAGCGAAAGCCGAGATCGTCATACAGGACATTGTTTTCGTCGCTATATTCGGACGCGCTCATATCCATTTGATTCCATGAGAGATTCGTTGATTTGCCGGCTTCAAAACGGAATATTTTTCGGCTCCGCGAAAGTTGATTGAACCAGGCGCATTTCAGTCCGTTTCTTCGCCGATACACTTCCACCTGGGAGGAATCGAAGCGGTGCGCCCCGGGGGTCGCATTGCTGGGTATGAACAACCAGCTTTGAGGCCTTTTGTCGATGACCACCCCTGTATTCTCAGAGCGCGATACGCGCATCGACGTGCTGCGCGCGCTCGCGTTGCTCACCATCTTCGTCGACCATGTGCCGGGCACCGTCTTCGAAAACTGGACCTACAAGAATTTCGGCTTTTCCGACGCGGCCGAAGCCTTCGTGCTGATTTCCGGCATCTCGGTGGCGCTTGCCTACGGGACGAAGTTCAAGTCGGGCGGCCGGTTGCTCGCGACTTTGAAGATGTGGCGGCGTGCCGGCGTCCTCTACATTTCCCACATCGTCATCACCATGGTCGTGATCGCACTGTTTTGCGCTGCGGCTGTGCTCGCGCACCGGCCGGAAATGCTGACGATGATCAACATCGAGCCGCTGATGAAGAACACGCCGCAGGTGCTGCTCGGCATCGTCACGCTCGGCCATCAGCTTGGCTACAACAACATCCTGCCGGTCTATGCGGCGCTGCTTCTGGCAGCACCCGCCTTCGTGCTGTTCGTCAGCTATCGGCCTGTGCCGGCGCTGATCGTGTCAGGCCTTCTCTGGCTCGTCGCCGGCATCTGGCAGATCGCGCCGCCGAACTATCCCGAGCCCGGCCTCTGGTTCCTCAACCCGCTGTCCTGGCAGTTCCTGTTCAACATCGGTCTTGCCGCCATGCTGCATGTGAAGCGGGGCGGGCGGATCCCGGTTAGTCCGTGGCTGCTTGGTGCCGCCGGAATCTATGTGGTCGGCGCGGCGATCTGGGTGCATAGCCCGCTCTGGGGCCAGATCACTTGGTTCAACCTGCCGGTGGTGATCGGCGGCTTCGATAAGACGTTCCTGTCGCTGCCACGGCTCCTGCACATCCTTTCGGTCAGCTATCTGATCGTCGCGCTGCCGGCGGTCTCGAACCTCTTCCGCGTCCGGTCCGACAATCCGCTGGCGATCCTGGGCAAGCGCTCGTTGCCAGTGTTCATCGCCGGCACGCTGCTGGCCATGGCGGGACAGGTGCTCAAGCTGATCAACCCGGGCGGCCCGGCCTACGACACGCTGCTGATCTCGGCCGGCATTGCCATGCAGCTCGCGCTTGCGCTCTATCTCGAATGGCTTGCCGGCCTCGGCCCGTCCCGTGCCAAGCCGGTGCGCGAAGAGCGTGCGCGCGCGTCGTTCGGCGCGCAGCCGGTGCCGGCGAGGGCAGGCGGCTACTGACGCAACAGGGAAGTCGGTTGGCTGTTCAGCCTTTGCGGGCCGGACCGGTCGAGCCTCTGGCGATCAGCTCGACGCCCATCGTCTCGCGCCGCACCGCGCCGTCATGGTCGAGGATCATGCGCGCCGCGCGGCGGCCGATCTCGGTGATCGGCTGGGCGATCGTGGTCAGCGGCGGTGTGCACAGCGCGCCGTCCGGCACGCCGTCGAAGCCGACGATCGAGACGTCGCCGGGAACGCTGAGCCCCCGCGCTTTCAGCCAGTCGATGGCGATGAGCGCCATGCGGTCCGACATCGCCAGGATGGCGGTCGGCGGCTCGCCCTCGGCGAAGATCGCCTCGAGGCCGGCCCTGGTGCTTTTTACTTCGTTCTCGGTCTCATAGACCGGAATTTTCGCCGTATCGACGCCGAAGCGGGAAAGTTCCTCGAAATAGCCGGCGAGGCGGTCACGCGTTCCGGTGTAGAGCGCTCCGCGCACGATTTCAGGCGTGGCGAAGCCGGTGCGGTTGTCGGCAAAGGCCAGCGACAGTACCGCGAAGCGGCGATGGCCGAGCTCGGCCAGGTGGTGCGCCGCGAGCCGCGCGCCGGCGACATTGTCGACGCCGATGGCCGAGACTGTCTCGTCCTGGAAGCCGAGCTCCAGTGCCACGAATGGCAGCCTGCGCTCGCGCGTCAGGTCGACGAGGCGCGAGCCGCCTTCGATGCAGAACAGGATGAAGCCGTCGACGAGCGCGCTCTGGATGTTCCAGGCGAGCTTTTCCTGGTTGGCGGCCGAGACCAGCGCGATGCCCGCGCCGGTGGCGTCGCAGGCTTCGGAAATGCCGGCCATCATGACGCGGGCGAAGGGATCGTCGAAGAAATAGGAAAGCGGCTCGGTGGTGGCGACGCCGATGGCGTTGACCTTGCCGGCGCGTAGCAGCCGGCCTTTCGGATCCGGGCCGGCATAGCCCATCTGCTCCGCCACCGCCTTGACCCGCTCGCGCACTTCGGCGCGCACGATCTCGGGCCGGCTGAAGACATTCGAGGCCGTACCATGCGAGACGCCGGCGGCCTTGGCGATGTCCGCCAGCCGGATGGGTCTTGCCTGGCCTTCGAGGAGTGATGCCATGTCTTTCCTCCGAATCCGGTCACGCGACGAACATGACCGCTGAATTGTTGCCGGTCATCTAACATTTTTGTTGGATCGATTCAAATTTCTGCTTGACTTGCAGTGGGGGAGATCTATTTTTTGAATCGATCCAAGTTTCTGCTTCGTAGTGAAGCGGCTTTCAACAGGAGGATGCCGTGCATCCGGTGAGCTATTTGTTCGAAGACATCTACCGCAACGATTGGGGCATCGCCTCGGTCACCGTCAGCGAGAAGCGTCGCGGCAGATTTGGTCCTTGGAAGCGCGAGCCGCGCTTCTTCGTGGAGCGCAAGCGTGGCTGAGCAATAGCCATTTTTCGCATCGTTTGATTGGATCGATTCAATTGAGAGGAGGCAGTCATGCATCCGATTGGTCATCTGTTTCAGGACATCTATCGCAACTATTGGGGCATCACGCCCGGAACCGAGCAGCCTGAACGGCGCCGCGTCGTTGAGCTGTTTGCGCGCAAGCGTAAGCGGAGCGCTGGCCGAAAATAGTCGCCGAAAATGATCTAGGGCCGAGCTCGCCAGAGCGCCGAAACGGCGATCGCCACCCAGCCGGCGATCAAAAGGGTGCCGCCGATCGGCGCCGACATCGGAAACAGCCGCGAGCCGAGAAAGTCGCGTGCGAGCAGATCGCCGCAGAACAGGAGCAGGCCGGCAAGCAGCACGAAGCTGGCGATCCTGAGGCAGCGGTTGCCGCCGGTAAGGCCGATAGCGAGGAATACCGAGGCGTGCATCAGGAGGAAATTGGCCGCCGTGCCGGTGAAGGCGCCGCCGCGATGCGCGGCCGCCGCCGACATCGCCACGCCCGCCGCGCCGACGAGCCCGCCCGCCAGCACGTGAAGTCGGCTGCTGCCGTTCGACGATTGTGTGGCGAGGCTCATGCGGAATGCTCCGTGCTTTGGTTTGACCGACGATCCTACGGGGATTCGCCGGCCTCGAGCAGCATATGCCGCGTCCGGCGCGACTGGACAATCCAGTTGTAGACCGCGCCCAGCGCCATCAGCACCGCCGTGCCCAAAAACACCGAGCGCATGCCGAAATGCCCGCCGACGAAGCCGCCCGACAGCGGCCCCGCGACCTGGCCGACATATTGCGCCGAGATGGCCAGTCCAAGCACATTGCCGCCGATTCCGTCAGGGATGTTGTGGCGGATGACGCTGGTGATGCAGGGCAGCAGGCCGCCCAGCGCCAGCCCCATCAGGAAGCGCAGGCCGATCAGCTGCCAGCCATTGGTGACGAAGGCCTGCGGGACGAGCAGCAGCGCCGAGACGGCAAGCGCGTCGACCACGACGTTCCAGTGGCCGACACGATCGGCGAGCTTTCCCAGCCAGGATGAGGACAGGATGGTGCCGAGCGCCGTCGCCGACATGACGACGCCGGCGACCATGGTCACCTTGCTCTGGTCCTCGATGAGCTGCTGCACATAGACAGTGATGATCGGCTCGATCGACATGGTGGCGAAGGCGAGCAGCATGCCGGTGGCCAGCATGGCGACGATCGGCCGTTTGTCGGGGATCTGCGACCAGCCGCTTTTGGTCTTCGCCGTCGTGGCAGGCTTGGGCGCCGGCGGGTTCTCCTTGATCAGGAAAGTCGTCGCCAGGAACGCCAGGAAGATGACGGCGCCCGAAAGCAGGAAGGTCGCTCGGATGCCGATCAGCGGCGGCAGCAGCCCGCCGAGCAGCGGTCCGACAAGGGAGCCCGACGTGATGCCCGCCGCCAGCACGCCCAGCGCCCAGCCCGAACGCTGTTTCGGCGTCTGCATCGCCACCAGGATGGTGGAGCCCGACGAATAACCGCCGGCAAAGCCGATCAGCAGCCGAAGCAGCACCAATTGCCAGACGCTCTGAACCATGCCGGTCAGCGACATGCAGATCGCCATGCCAAACGAAGCGCGCACCAGCATCAGCTTGCGGCCGTAGCGGTCGCCCAGCCGCCCCCACAAAGGCGCGACCAGCGCCGCCGCGAGGAAGGTCGCGCCATAGGCGATGCCCGACCACTGCACGATCGCCGCGTGGCCCTCGGCGCCGAGCTGCTCGACGTAAAGCGGCAGGAACGGCAACAGCAGCGTCATGGCGATCAGCGTGCTGAACGAGCCGGCGAAGCAGACCGCAAGGTTGCGCCGCCAATGGAGGTTGAAGCCGTTCTGTCCGGATTCGTTCGGCGTCATGTCGCGCATGCCGATGCTGGGGTTGTTGCGGATACCAATTTGGGATACCAGGCTGGTACTCCCATGGACCTCGTACTTGCCGCTGTCAATGCGGCTTTGGAAAGCGTGACGCCAATGTCGCAGATGCAAAATGTCGAAAAGCAGCTCCGAGAGATGATCCTCGGCCTGGAAATCGGCCCGGGCGAGCGGCTGACCGAGCGCTGGATCGAGGGCCGCTTCGGCGCCTCGCGCACACCGGTGCGGGCCGCATTGCTGCGCCTGGAGACGGAAGGGCTGATCGGCCGCGACGGCCGCGGCTGGACGGTGGCGCCGATCAATCTTGCCGAGCTCGGGCAGATCGCCGTCTACCGCGAGGCGGTCGAGGTGGCAGCAGTCCGCCTGACGGCGGCACTCGAGGACCGCAACGGGATCGACGTGATCGCGGCGATGCTCGATTCCTGCGATGCGGAGACGCCGCGCGAGGAATGGCACCGCGTCGGCCTGGATTTCCACATCGAACTGGCGAGGCTTTCCGGCAACGAGTTTCTGCTCAGGGCCGTTCGCGACGCGATGACCAGGCTGTCGCGGGCGCGCTGGCTGGAGGTGCGGGATGAAATGGCGCTCGGCCGCGCCTGGGCCGAACATCATGCCATCCTCGCCGCCACCAGGGCCGGCCATGCCGACGAAGCGGCGCGCCTTCTTTCCGCTCACATCGCCGGCAGCCGCGACCGCCTGGTCACATCGCTGCATGACGACCGGCGCGGCCTGCGCGCACGCGGATTTGCCGTGGTCGCCGCCTGAGGCTCAACGCGTCGTGTAGGATCGGCAGCATTAGCAGGCTTGCAACATGGCCGGGAGAATGCTGTAGGAGACGAGGGGGATGAAGGCCGACTACCATTGATCATCTTGCTGAACACGCGGACGCATGGCCACAATCGCACGAACCGCCGCAAAGCTGTTCTACTACGCGCGCAATTTCGCGCGTGACCGTGCACCGCAGTCCCTGTTCCGCGACCGGCTGGCCGGCCGGCTCGAACAGGCCAGGTTCTCGGGCAAGACGGTCCGCGAGCGACTGAACTACTATAACAAGCTGGAACACTCATTCGCGCCCAGTCCGGACGCGATAGCCGTCGGCAAGCTGCCGACCTCTTCCAGCATGTATTATTACGACCTCAAGGAATTCGCCCGCTACTTCGATCCCGGCCTGCTGATCGATTTCGAATACGGCGACGTCGTCGGCATTCCGGAGGTGCCCAGGATCGTCAAGGACCGGCCGATCGGCGACGGCAACGCCAACGGGGTGTTGATGAAGCTGAACAAGTTCCGCCACTTCTACATGCCGCCCGACAACCTGCCTTTCGCCGCCAAGCGCCCGATGGTGGTCTGGCGCGGTCACCTCAACAATCCGATCCGCACCCGCTTCGTGGAAAAGGCAGCCGACCTGGCGATCTGCGATGCCGGTTCCCACAGGGCCGATGCGCCGGACGGATATCGCAAGCCGTTCCTGAACATCGAGGAGCAGCGGCGCTACCGCTACATCGTCTCGCTCGAAGGCAATGACGTCGCGACGAACCTGAAATGGATCATGAGTTCCAATTCGCTCTGCCTGATGCCGGAGCCGACCTATGAAACCTGGTTTGCCGAGGCTCAGGTCGAGCCCAATGTCCACTACGTGCCGCTGGCGCAAGATTTCTCCGACCTGGCCGACAAGGTGGCTTATTTCGAAAAGCATCCAGCCGAAGCGGCACGGATAACCACTGCCGCCAATGCCTATTGCCGCAGATTTGGCAATGAGCAGGACGAGCAGGCGATCTCGCTGCTCGTCCTCTACAAATATTTCGTGCTGAGCGGCCAGATCCAGCCAGCCCCCGAAGTCTGGCGCTTCATCGCCGGCTAGGGCGGCTCACCGTTTCACGGAAACGGTGAGTCGCCCTATCTCTCTGTTTTTACGCAATTCCGGACGGAAGGTTACGGCGAAGGCGCCGAACTTAACCGCCACACACTTTTGCTGGAATTGCTCTAGGCGTGGGAGCGGTCGAGCACCTTGTCGGCCGGCCCGAAACGGTCCCTGGCGGTGAACTGCTGGTGCCAGTAGGGATAGAGCGCCGGCGGCCGGCTGACCACATCGAGGCGCTGGCGGTCTTCCTCGGAGAGCGAAAGACTGGCAGCGGCGAGGTTGTCCTTGAGCTGCGTCTCGTTGCGGGCGCCGATCACCAGCGAGCTCACGGCCGGGCGGCCGAGCAGCCAGGCAAGCGCCACCTGGGCGCCCGAGACGCCGCGCGCCTTGCCGATATCGGTGAGCACGTCGACGATGCGCCAGAGGCGATCCTCGTCGCGGATCGGCGGTTCCTTCCAGCCGCCGAGTTGCCGCGCGGTCGGGCTTTCGCGACGATATTTGCCGGAGAGCAGGCCGCCGGCCAGCGGACTCCAGACCAGCACGCCGAGGCCCTGATCGACCGAGATCGGCAGCAATTCGTACTCTGCCTCGCGTGCTTCCAGCGTGTAGTGGATTTGCTGGGTGACGAAACGCGCCTGATGGCGGCTGTCGCTGACCGCCAGCGCCTTCATCACCTGCCAACCTGACCAGTTGGAGCAGCCGATGTAGCGGATCTTGCCTTGGTTGACCAAGGTGTCGAGCGCCGCGATCGTCTCCTCGACGGGGGTCTGCCCGTCCCACTGGTGAACGAAATAGACATCGATGACGTCGGTCCTGAGCCGCTTCAGGCTCTTTTCGCATTCGCGGATCAGATGATGGCGTGACAGGCCCTCGTCATTTGGGCCGCTGCCGATGCGCATGCGCGCCTTCGAGGCGATCAGCACGTCGTTCTTGCGTTTGCCGCCAAGCGCTTCGCCGATGATTTCCTCCGACAGGCCGTTGGAATAGACATTGGCGGTGTCGATCAGGTTGATGCCGGCATCGATGCAGGTGTCGATGATGCGTTTGGCTTCCGAAAGATCGGAATTGCCGACCGCGGCGAACGGACCGGTGCCGCCGAAGGTCATGGTGCCAAGCGTCAGCGACGAAACCTTGAGGCCGGAACGGCCAAGGGTGCGGTATTCCATGTCAGATCCTCGCAATGTGTTCGAAGTGGCGCCGCGAAAGGGGCACCGGCAAAAGGCGAGGGGATTTGTAGGACAAATCGGTCGGCCTGTCGCCCCGCTATCGATACGCGTCGATCACATATCGTGTGGTCCAGCGTCGTTGGGCGGCGCTTGCAATAAAACCGTCATTGCGCCTCTGTATCTCAGTCGGCTTAAGGAGTTGCGTGTCCGGCCCGGGGCCGGAGCATTCCCAAGCGATGATGGCTGACAGCGGAGCTGCGCGATGAATGAAGTGAAACCGAATTCCGGGGCGAAGGACTGGCTGGAGGCCGAACTCGAGGACACGCTCGACGAGGACTATGAGCTGGAGCTTTCCGAGCCGGCGCTCTCGCTCGAGATCGCCAAGATCTACAAGAAGTCGCATCCGCCTTCGATCGAGCGGATGACCTATTTCCGCGAGTTGCTCAGGCTGCAGTCCGAGCTGATCAAGCTGCAGTCCTGGGTCGCCTACCACAAGAAGAAGCTGGTGGTGATCTTCGAGGGCCGCGACTCGGCCGGCAAGGGCGGCGTCATCAAGCGCATCACCCAGCGCCTCAACCCGCGCATCGCCCGTGTCGTCGCGCTGCCGGCTCCGACCGAGCGCGAGAAATCGCAGTGGTACTTCCAGCGCTACGTGCCCCATTTGCCCGCGGGCGGCGAGATCGTGCTGTTCGACCGCTCCTGGTACAACCGCTCAGGCGTCGAGCGCGTGATGGGCTTCGCCAACGGGGATCAGGTCGAGGAGTTCTTCCACGACGTGCCGGAATTCGAGCGCATGCTGGTCCGCTCCGGCATCACGCTGGTCAAATACTGGTTCTCGATCACCGACGAGGAACAGCAGATGCGCTTCCTCATGCGCATCCACGATCCGATGAAGCAGTGGAAGCTGTCGCCGATGGACCTGCAGTCGCGCGTGCGCTGGGAGCAGTACACCAAGGCCAAGGAAGAGACTTTTGCCCGCACCAACATCAAGGAGGCGCCCTGGTTCATCGTCGAGGGCAACGACAAGAAACGGGCGCGGCTGAACTGCATCGACCACCTGCTGCGGCAATTGCCCTACGAGGAGGTTCCGCACGAGGAGATCTCGCTGCCGGAGCGCGTGTTCAATCCGCAGTATGAGCGCCAGGTGCTGCCGCGCGATCTTTACGTGCCGGAGAAGTATTGAGGGATATTTCCCTTCTCCTCGTTCACGAGGAGAAGGTGCCCGAAGGGCGGATGAGGGGCGGCGCTGGCGCCTAAGGTTGGCCTCCTATTCGCCGCGCGGGCCGGGCCTCACAGGTGCTTCGGCTAACCTCAACCGGCAGCGCTGCCCCTCTTTGCCCTGCCGGGCATTTCTCCCCGTATAGTGACGGGGAGAAAGTGCTACTTCGCCTACACCCGCCCGATCGTCACATGCAAGGCGTTCGCCGTCGCCACTTGCTCTGTGCAGCGATAGCCGAGCTTCACCATGTCGAGGCCGGCGAAGAGATTCTCGCCGGAACCGAGTAGCACCGGCGAGATCGCCAGATGCATCTCGTGGATCAAGCTCTCCTCGAGATACTGCCGCACGGTCGAAACGCCGCCGCCGACGCGTACATCATTGCCGTTGGCCGCCGCCTTCGCCTGTTCAAGCGCCGAACGGATACCGTCGGTGACGAAATAGAATGTCGTCCCGCCTTCCATCTCGATCGGCGCGCGCTTGTGGTTCGTCAGCACGAAGGTCGGCACGTGATAAGGCGGGTTGGGGCCCCACCAGCCTTTCCAGCTGTCGTCCGGCCATTCGCCGCGGCTCGGCGCGAACATGTTGCGGCCGAGGATCCAGGCGCCGACATTCTCGAAGCTGCGCACGGCAAACTCGTCATCGGTATCCGTCGTTCCGCCTTCCTTGCCGATCATTTGATGGAAGGAGCGGGTTTTGATCATCCATTTGTGCAGGTTTTCGCCGCCCACGCCGAGCGGGTTGTTGAGGCTCTGGTCGGGGCCGGCGCCGTAGCCGTCGAGCGAGATCGTAAAACAATTAACACGGAGCTTGGACACAGATTTCACCCTGAACCGATTGTGATTTGCAAGTGGTCTTGGAGTACCTTAACTGATTGCGTTGTGCAAGCGGTAATCTGAGAATCCCGATCGGCGCTAAAGGCTGATCAGGTGGCTCGATACGACGATGTGGTTGACATCGGCCAACGTCAAACACGTCAGCCCCTGTTTTCGGCAGACATGCGCCGGCCGGCGACAAGCTGGCGCTGCAATGCCACCAACATGGCCTTTCCGAGCTCATCCGGCGCCTCGCAGTTCGTTGAAACGCGGTAGTAGCTGTCGACCTCAAAGGCCAAGCCGATCGCCAGCAACTCCACGTCGCCGGCCGTTTCCAATTGCCGAACCATCTCCAAGAGGTGATCGTGCAGATAGCGCTGGCCATTGGCATGAAGCGTGGAGTCGTCAACCGGCGCCCCATCGGACACGACAAGCAGAATTTTGCGGGCTTCAGGACGTTGCCTTAGCCGCCCTGCGGCCCACTCGATGGCTTCTCCGTCGATGTTCTCCTTGAGCAGGTCCGGCCGCAACATCGGCTTGAGGGAATGGCCAAGACTGCTTTGACGCATATCGTTGGCATCCCGGTAGATGATATGCAGCAAGTCGTTTAGTCGGCCCGGGTTCTTGGGTCGGCGATCCGCATCCCAGGTGTTTCGGGATTGCCCGCCCTGCCAGGCGCGGGTGGTGAAGCCCAGGACTTCGACGCTTGTGCCGAGAAACCTCAGGAACTCTTGCGCAATGTCGACGGAAGCAGCCGCATAAAGCATCTTCTGTCCGCGCATCGAACCGGACTGGTCGACGAGGACGCAAACCACCGTATCGGAGAAGTCCGGCGCCGATAGGCTTTTACGGATTTCCACGGCGATTTCTGATGCCAGGATCTGGTGTTTCGTCTTCCAGGCGGCCAAGCCGCTTTCCAACTCGGCCCATGCCGCATCGAGCGCGGATTTGTCTTTTTCCGACAGCCGCCCGATGGCGCTGGAGAGCTTGGAACTCGGCACGATCCAGTCATAGAGCGTGACATAAGCGTGATAGCCGGTCGTCTCGGTGTCGCCGCGTGGCTCGGGGACAAACAACGACCTGAAACGCTTGCCCAGCCCCCGCAGCAATGTCGGCTAGCCTTTCAGCATTTCCGCCACAACCGGCGCGAAATAGGTCAGCACGCCGTCGCAGCCGGCGCGTTTCAGCGCAAGCAGCGATTCCAGCATTGCCTTTTCGCCGTCGATCCAGCCATTGGCGGCGGCTGCCTTGATCATCGAATATTCGCCCGACACCTGATAGGCGAAGGTCGGCATCCGCAGCTCGTCCTTCAGCCGGCGGATGATGTCGAGATAGGGCAGGCCTGGTTTGACCATCAGCATGTCGGCGCCCTCGGCGAGGTCCTGTTCGGCCTCGCGCACGGCCTCGTCCGAATTGGCGTGGTCGATGTAATAGGTCTTCTTGTCGCCCTTGAGCAGGCCGGCAGTGCCGACCGCCTCGCGATAGGGGCCGTAGAAGGCCGAAGCGAACTTCGTCGCGTAGGACATGATTGCCACGTCCTGAAAACCGTTGGCGTCGAGCGCGTCGCGGATGGCGCCGATGCGACCGTCCATCATGTCCGACGGCGCAATGATATCGGCGCCGGCCGCGGCCTGGATGACCGCAGCGGCGGTGACCTGCTCCACCGTCTCGTCATTGACGATGATGCCGTCGCGCAAAATGCCGTCATGGCCGTGGCTGGTGAAGGGGTCGAGCGCGGCATCGGTGATGATGCCGATCTCCGGCACCGCGTCCTTGATGGCGCGCGTGGCGCGGTTGATGACGTTGTCGGGGTCGAGGATGTGCGAGCCGGTCTGGTCGCGCAGCCCCAGCTCGACATTGGGGAAGGTGGCGATGGCCGGAATGCCGAGCTTGGCGGCGCGCTCGGCTTCCTTGACCGCGAGATCGATGGTCAGGCGATAGACATCCGGCATGGCGGCGATCGGCTCGCGCGTGTTCTTGCCGTCGATGACGAAGATCGGCCAGATCAGGTCATTCACCGAAAGCTGGTTCTCCTGCACCAGGCGGCGCGACCAGTCGGCCTTGCGCATGCGCCTGAACCGCCGGCTGCCGGTGATCTCGTCGACGCTGCGCGCGCCGGCAGGCTTTGCTGGGGTGAATTTATTCATGGCCGCAACTCTCTTTTGGCCGGCTTTTACCACGCGCCGTTGCCGCTGACCAATGCGACACGATTGTGCCAGCTGGAGCCCTAGTTCCTCGCCCCCGCCAAAGGCGGGGGAGAGGTGTCCGCGCAGCGGACGGAGAGGGGGCTTCGTAGGGTGGAAAGTCATACAATACGAGGCGCTTTTGCCGACGGGACCGGCGCTCCCCCTCTCCGTCGCGGCTTCGCCGAGCCACCTCTCCCCCATTTCATGGGGGCGAGGAAATGCTCTCACGGCTGCCCGTGCCCCGACAGGATCTGCGCAGCGCCCCTTATCGCCACCCGAAACGCCTCGTCGAAGCTGACGCCGCGCACCTGCCAGCGATAGGTCTTGCCGCGATCCGCCAGCCGCCAGTCGGCGATCCAGCCGAGCTCCTTGTCGCTCCACACGATGCTGCCGGCGAGCGCCCGGGCCGCTCCCGTCTTCCTCGCGAGTTGGTCAAGCCTTGCCATATTGGCCGCCATGAGCGCCTTCTCGTCGAGCCCGCCAAGCTCCTCGGTCTTGGGAAAGCTGACGCGCATCAGCAGTGGGCCGGCAGCGTTGGCAAAGGATTCCCGCATCGCATCGCCGCGTGCTTCGTCGGACGTCAGTACGAAATGCCGCGCGCCTTGCTCGGCACCCATGAAGACGGCGATCAGTGGCCGTTCGCCGAGCCATGGCCTGCTGCCTAGCTGCGCGAGGAGCTTGTTGACCACGGCCGGCTTGTAGAGGCAGGTCAAATCGTGCGGCCGGTCATGCGTGCCCTGCTCGTCGTGGACCGGGATGCCTTCCAGCCGATCATGATAGCGGAAGGATTGAACGAAATGGCCGGCCTTGTCGCGCAGCGCCAGTATCTCCGGCTTCTGCGTCAGGCGCTGGTCGCCCGAGACCTTGACCAGCACCTTGTCCAGGCATTCGCGAAAGCCGATCTGCCGGTTCACCTCGCCGGTGCCGGTGACGATGGCCTGCGCTTGATACAGCTCAGCGGACGTCGCGGCGATGACGGGGCGGGCGATGAGGCAGGCGGCGATAATGCCGATCGCCGCAGCCGCGAGGCGAGAAAATCCGGGCATGGCTTGCCGTCCGGTTCGAGGTGCCCATTTTCTACCACCGGGCGCGTGCGGTGGCCAAGACGGATTGCCGGCTAACTGAAGGAGCAAGGCATGGCCTTCATCTGGTTCATCTATGCCGCCTGGCTGCTGTTGATTGTCTACCTGACGGTTCGGGCGACCGGCGTGAAGCGCGATACCGAGCCGCATCTGCCGCAGAGTTTTGGTTTGATGTTTGCCCTGATCGCTGCCTTCCTGCTGCCGCGCCTGCCGCTGTTCGGCTTCGTCAACTTCGCCCCCGTGAACGGGTTGCTGAGCGGCATCGGCGCGGCGATGGCCATCGCCGGCATGGCGCTCCTGGTCTGGGCGCGGCAGAGTCTCGGCCGCAACTGGAGTCAGACCGTCTCGGCCAAGCAGGAGCATGAGTTGGTGAGGTCCGGTCCATACCGCAGGTTGCGTCACCCCATGTACACGGGCGGCCTGCTCGCATGCCTGGGCTCGGCGATCGTGGTGGGTGGCCCCTTCGTCTTTCTGCTCGTCCTGCTCGGCGCGATTTTCATCTGGCGGGTCGGCGCCGAGGACCGGCTTCTGGCGCGTCAATTTCCCGATGAATTCCCTGACTATGCGCGCCGCACGAACGCCCTCATCCCATTCGTCTGGTAACCTGCTCGCCGCAAGAGGCGCTGCCTTATCCCCGGCACTCGACAATTGACGTTGGCCCGGTCGCCGCTTAGCACTTCTCCTCCCGCAGGCGCGGGGGAGGATTCTCACATTATGGATTTTGGCGGAGGCGACGAAATCCGCTTCGAGCGGCTGGGTAAGGCGGGCGTCGTCACGTTGACACGGCCGAAGGCGCTCAACGCCGTCACGCACGACATGGTCAAGGCGCTCGGCAAGGCGCTCGACGCCTGGGAAGAGGACGCCGGTGTCGGTGTCGTCGTCGTCAAGGCCGAGGGCAGGGCGTTTTCGGCCGGTGGCGATATCCTGCACATCTACGAGGCTGGCCGCGCCGGCCGGCCGCCTGTCGACTTCTTCGCCGACGAGTACCGGTTGAACGCCCGCATTGCCCGTTTCAAGAAACCCTATGTCGCGCTGATCGACGGCATCGTCATGGGCGGCGGCGTCGGCATCTCCTTCCACGGCTCGCATCGCGTGCTGACCGAGAACGCGCAGTTCGCCATGCCCGAGGTCGGCATCGGCTTCTTCCCCGATGTCGGCGGCAGCCACCTGCTGCCGGATCTCGGCGGCTGCTTCGGCATGTATCTCGGGCTGACCGGAAACCGCATCCGCTATGGCGATGCGCTGTGGTCGGGCCTTGCCACTCATACAATCAAGGCCGCGGACCAGCCGGGCCTGCTCGACGAGCTGGCGACGAGCGGCGATGCCAATGCGGAATTGCGCGATTTCTTCGTGCCGGCCAAACGCGAGAGCGAGCGGCACGACCTGGAGGCCATCGCTCGCCATTTTTCGCAACCTTCGCTCGCCGACATTGTCGCCAGCCTGGAACGGGCCGGGGCTCAAGACGCCTTTGCCGCAAAGACGCTGGCGACGATAAAGACCCGCTCGCCGACCAGCCTCAACGTCGCCTGGCGCCAGATCAGCGCGGGATCGACGCTGTCGATGGACGAATGCATGAAGATGGAGTTCCGCATCCTGAACCGCATGCTGGCTGGCCATGATTTCTACGAGGGCATCCGCGCCGCCATCATCGACAAGGGTTCGAAGCCTGCTTGGCGGCCGGCGGAGCTGGATGAGGTCAGTGCTGCCGACATCGACGCCTATTTCGCGCCGCTCGGGGCTAAGGAACTCGTCCTGTGAGCGAGGTCACCTCCAGGCGCGTGGTGCTGCAGCCCTCGACCACCGAGATCATCTTCGCCTGGTTCCAGCGCGTGATCGCCGGCTACTGCCTCTTGTTCGGCGTCCTCTACTGGATCCGCCTGATCGGCATTTATCCGGGCGAGCTGTGGCGCTTCGACCTGATGCCGGTGCACTGGCAGGTGGCGGCTGCCATGCTCGCCGTGTTCTTTCCTTTCGCGGCCGCCGGCCTATGGATGCTGGCGTCCTGGGGGCCGGTGATCTGGTTCATCTGCGCCGCGACCGAGACGGTGATGTATGCCGGTTTTCCCGATCTCTTCGGCCACCGGATACTGATCGTCGTCTCGCATGCCTGCGTGGCCTTGCTCTACATCGTCTTTCGCGTCACCATCTGGCTGCAGAAGCGCCAGCTTCGCCAATGAGCATGATGCCGAAAAGTGTGAAGCGGTTTTCGGACGACATCATGCTCCACTCATAGAGCCGGCCGAAGACCGGCCTCCCGGGTCGATTTCGAGCCCGTTTTTGGCCCAAGATCCATTGCCTAAATCTTTAGGTTAATTGTTCTTGCTCGGGTGACCGATCGTTAAGCGTCTTCCGAAACCTCTTACCGGTAAGCTCTTGTTAGCCCTGGCGTTTAAGTCGAATTTTATGAGTATTCGATAGTGTCGCGATCAAGGTGAAAAACAAAAAATCACCAAGGCGACAAACGAGAGGCAAAGACAATGATCAATTCGCGTCCGGCGGCGAAGACCGCAAACGTATCCGACGATCGCCGCGAGGCTATCCGCTCGCTGTACATGGAATCGCTGCAGCTGGTGGAGCGCCTGCACCGCCGCCTGCTCGACGTGATCAAGGACGAGTTCGACCGCAACGGCCGTTCCGACATCAACGCCATCCAGGCGCTGCTGCTCTTCAACATCGGCAATTCGGAGCTGACCGCGGGCGAGCTGCGTTCGCGTGGCTATTATCTCGGCTCGAACGTCTCCTACAATCTGAAGAAGCTGGTCGACCTCGGCTTCATCAACCACCAGCGCTCGCGCATCGACCGCCGTTCGGTCCGCGTCTCGCTGACGCCGAAGGGCAACGAAGTGGCCGACGTCGTCGCCGGCCTCTATGAGCGCCATGTCGGCTCGATCGAGGCTGTCGGCGGCATCAACACCGACGAGTTCAAGCAGATGAACCGCGCGCTGCAGCGCCTGGACCGCTTCTGGAACGACACGATCGCTTACCGGATGTAAGTCTCCGAAGTCTGCCGAAGCAGCGGCGAAGAAGCGCGGCCGGGGGGAATGAATATGGGACTGGTGCGGAACGCGCCGGTCCCATTCGTTTGTCACGTCTATCGGCTCAGATATTTGGTTTCCTTTCGCTATGGCGCTGCCTAATGTCGTGACCTCGTGAAGGGCGCGCACAATGGGCTTGGGAAAACGCTCGAAAATTTGCTGGGTTGGCGCGCTGCTTCTATCGCTTTCGTCGCCGGCCTTCGCCGAGGAGTGGTGGAAGGATGCCTTTGCCGCGGCCGGCAGTGCTCCATGCGACAACAATGACTCGATCGTGACATTCACCGACAAGACGGTGGACATGTGGGAAGTCGGCTGCGCGCTGGAGAAGGTCCAGAAGATCAATCGCCTGGACGCCGTCATTCTGGACATGACATGCACCGACGGTGAAAGTTCGAGCAAGAGGCGGGAGCTGCTGCTCAAGCTGGAGGACGACAAAATCCTGCGCTACCCGCAAAATGAGGTGCTGCAACGGTGTTCGGAATTGAAGGCGGGTGCGCGGCCTTAATTTACGACATCTCCCATGGCCGCAGCCCCGACAGAAGCTCGACCGATCACCAGATCAACGACGTCGACGACAATGTGGTGCGCGATGGCTCGGCTGCCTCAGGCTACGACTATACGATCGAACAATTCAAAGCTCTGTGCCCGAAGCGGGTGAAGTGAAGACATGCGATGCAAAAAAGCATCGTCGCCATTTCTTTCACCTTCCCGCCGCAAGCAAATCGCGGGCCAAGGCCAAATTGCCGCCATAATCGCGGTGGATGCGGATTGTGGGTGACGCTGCGGGCCTGTGCCCCGCGCTCCTTGGAACCCGCGTGGCGGCAGCGCGTTTCTGGCAGCCGGCGATGCGGGTCATGGTTGGCGAATTGTTAAGTTCGCCGCTCCTAGAGTGCGGACAAGCCGCCCGGCAAGCGAATTGAGCGAGAGCGATAAAGCAAGAATGTCTGCCATGAGAACCAGCCGCCGTTTCTTCCTCACCGGAGCCTCCGCGCTCGCCGCCGCCATGGTCGCGGGCCATGCCAGCGCGCAGGACGTGGTCGGGGACATCCTGAAATCCTCGACGCGCGGCAATTGGGACGACCAGTTCGACGCCCGCGCCAGCGACACCAACAAGGTCGCCTCGACGCTGCCGATCTTCAGCCAGCAGACCGTGGCCTTCACGGAACAGGCGGTGGCGCAGTATCAGAACATCGTCTCGCAGGGTGGCTGGGAACAGGTTCCGGCGACCAAGAAATTGCAGCTCGGCGTCGACGATCCGGATGTCGTTCCGCTGCGCAAGCGCCTGATGGCCTCGGGCGACCTGCCGCAGAGCGCCGGCATTTCGACGGCCTTCGATTCCTATGTCGACTCGGCGGTCAAGCGCTTCCAGCTCCGTCACGGCCTGCCGGCCGACGGTTCGATGGGCAAATACACCTATACGGCGATGAACGTCTCGGCGCAGATCCGTCTCGGCCAGTTGCAGACCAATCTGCAGCGCCTGAAGGAGAAGGCTGGCACGCTCGGCAGCCGCTACGTGCTGGTCGACATTCCCGGCGCCCAGATCGAAGCGGTCGAGAACGAGCGCGTCGTGCTTCGCCATACCGCGATCGTCGGCAAGATCGACCGCCAGACGCCGATCGTGAACTCGAAGATCAACGAGATCATCGTTAATCCGTACTGGAACGCGCCGGTCTCGATCGTGCGCAAGGACATCATTCCGCTGATGCGGAAGGATCCGAACTACCTCAAGGAAAGCCACATCAGGCTGTTCGCGCCGGACGGCAGCGAAGTCGATCCGATGAACGTCGACTGGTCGACGGACGATGCCGCGAAATACCGTTTCCGCCAGGATCCGGGCAGCAACAACGCCATGGCCTCGGTCAAGATCAACTTCCCGAGCCCAGACGGCGTCTACATGCACGACACGCCGCAGCAGAGCCTGTTCGGCAAGCTGATGCGCTTCGATTCCTCCGGATGCGTGCGCGTTCAGAACGTGCGCGACCTCGTCACCTGGATCCTGCGCGACACACCCGGCTGGGACCGCCAGCATTTCGAGGCGGCGATCAAGACCGGCGAGAACACGCCGATCCAGGTCGTCAATCCGGTGCCGGTCCACTTCCTCTATCTGTCGGCCTGGTCGACGGGTCCGGGCGTCGTGCAGTTCCGCGACGACATCTACGGCCTCGACGGCGCCCAAGAGCTGCAAATCAGCTCCGCGCAGTAAATATCTGATCTTGAACAAAAAAGGCCGCTCTTGCAGCGGTCTTTTTTTGTTTCAGATGAGCCGCTGGTTCACCAGCCTTGCCACCGCCTGCGCGCGATTGACCGCGCCAAGCTTGCGCCTGGCATTGTCGACATGGAACCGCACCGTGGATTCGGCGATGCCCAGGATCACCGAGATTTCCCAGTCGGTCTTGCCTTCCGCCACCAGCGCCACGCTGTCGCGCTCGCGCCGCGTGAGGCTGTCCGCCGTGGTCGGCGGCGGCGACGTCAGGCTCATCAGCCTCTCGGTCAGCGCAAGGCCCGCCAAATGGATGGCGAAGCGATCGTCCGGCGCAAAGTCCCGCTTGTGAAAGCCGAGATGCAGCGAGGCGATCACGCCGTCGCCGCCGTAGGAGGTGGCGCAGAGCGCGTCATCGATATTGGCTTCGCTCAGCGCCTCCCAGTAGGAGCCGTATTGCATGTTGTCGTGCGGCGCGAAATCACTGAAGCGGTAGCTGGTGCGGCTCTCGCGGATCGCGCCGAGCAGCGGGTTGCATTCGAAGCAGACATAGTTGAAGGCCGGGCTGCCCGGCCACCCGCTTGGCGCCAGCCTGGTGATGAAGCCGCCCGCCGCCCAATGGCTGGCCGAAGTCAGGATTGCCGCTGGCCGCCGGTAAAGCCTCGTCTGCAGATAGGAGGCGCCGAAATCCTGCATTGCCGCGAAGAAGGCCACGCTGGCGTCTTCGGCGGTAGGCGCCGCGTACGCCGCTTCGACATGCGTCATCAATCGTGACAGCATTCGGTCGCCCCGATTTCAACCTGCCCGAAACGCAGGGTTGCACGGTCGGTTCCAAGCCGCAAGGCAGCAATTTCGCGGCATTGGCCTGTCAACCCCACGGTATCGGGAGGTTGATGGACTTGCTTCCTCGCGTATCAGGAAAGGCGCGGCGCTGGCCATCCGCACACTTCTGGCGGAAGAGTTCGGACCCGGCGCCCTCTTCTGCATTTGCCGCGCCGATTCCAGGGCCTTGGCGTGGCGGCCGGTCACCCGGTGCCCCTAGGCAGCTTGCGCTGACACCGGGTGCCGGCCGGTTTTTTGCAATTCCTTCGGTTGGCGCTCCAAAGCTTGTGAGCCGCCGCCAGATGCGCCCCGACATTGGGGCCGCTCTCGAATGGAGCGGGGCTTGGGTGTGGGGTCCGTCGGGGCGCATCTTCGGCTTGTCTTTGCCGGCGGGGGCTAAAGCATTCAGGGCGAGGCGACGGATCCTGTCCCTGATCATCTCCAAGGCGATGCTCGCCGATGACAAGCATGTCGGGGACAAGTCGATCCGGCATCAGATCGAAGCAGGGCGGCAAGCGCTGCCGTCGTTGCTAGACTAGACGGCATTGCTGGACGCGGCGCGTTCAATTGCGCATGGTCCGCCAGAGTGCCGGAATCGCGCCATGGACGTCGCCATCTTCATCCTCGTCGTGCTCGCCTTCGTGACTTTGTCCGGCGCGCTGGCGCGGATGGTGCGCGTGCCGCTGCCGGTGCTGCAGATCGCGATCGGCGCCGCGCTGGCCTGGCCGGCGCGCGGCCTGCATGTCGAGATCGATCCGGAGCTGTTCCTGCTGGTGTTCATTCCGCCGCTGCTGTTCGGCGATGCCTTTTCGGCGCCGAAGCGCGAACTGATCGCGCTGCGCGATCCGATCCTCGACCTTGCCATCGGACTGGTCTTTTTCACCATCGTCGGTTTTGGCTACGCCCTGCACTGGCTGGTGCCGAGCATCCCGCTGGTCGTCGCCTTCGCTTTGGCCGCCGTGCTGTCGCCGACCGATGCGGTCGCCGTCTCCTCGATCGTCGACCGCAATGTCGTCCCGGCGCGGCTGATGCACATATTGGAAGGCGAGTCGCTGCTGAACGACGCCTCCGGCCTGGTGATGTTCCGCTTCACCGTCGCGGCGGCGCTGACCGGCAGCTTTTCGTTTGCCGCGGCATCCCTGAGCTTTCTGTTTGCGGTGGCGGTCGGCATCCTCGCCGGCATCGCGGCGCTGTTCATCGCCGCAAAGTCGTTGCAGATCCTCGGCCGCATCACCAGCACACCGGCCGAAGCCCAGGTGCTGGTCATGGTGCTGCTGCCCTTCGTCGCCTATCTGATCGCCGAGCATTTCGGCGCTTCTGGCATCCTGGCGGCGGTCACGGCCGGCCTTCTGACCGGATATTCCGGAATCGTCCGCCACATGGCGGTCTCGGCGCGCATCCAGACGATCTCGCTCTGGTCGATGCTCATCTTCATGTTCAACGGCTCACTCTTCATCCTGCTTGGCCTGCAACTGCCCGACATCATCCGCAAGGTGCCGCCGGAACTGACGACCAGGCACTGGCTGTTCGAGCCGGCATTGACGGTGCTGCTGCTGACGCTCTGCCTGATTGCCCTGCGCTATGTCTGGATCTGGATCGGCGACATGGGCGCCGTGCTCGCCGCGCGGCTCGGCAAGCGCAAGGCCGAGCCGTTCGGCTTCCGCGTCAGGCTTGCCGGCTCGATCGCCGGCGTGCGCGGAGCGGTGACACTGGCCGGCATCCTGTCGCTGCCGCTCACCTTGCAGGACGGCTCGCCCTTTCCAGCCCGCGATCTCGTGATCTTCCTGGCCGCCGGCGTCATCATCTGCTCGCTGGCGATTGCCAGCGTTGCGCTGCCGACGGTCGCGCGCGGCCTCGTCGAGCCAGGCGAAAATCCTGGTGCAGCCGAAGAGCGCCGGGCGCGGGTCGGCGCTGCCAACGCCGCCATCGCCAGGATCGAGGGCCTTGCCGGCGATAGCAACGAAGGCGAGGCGGCTGAGATGAAGCTCGCCATCGCCGAGAGCGTCGCATCCATCTACCGGCGGCGCATCTCGCTGTCCGACGGCGCCGACGAAGCCCGCGCCGAGGCCCGCGAATCCGGCCGCATCGAGGTCGAACTCAGGCTTGCCGGCATCGAGGCCGAGCGCGCCGAACTGCGGGCCATGCTGCGCCGCGGCGACATCAATGACCACACGGCGCGCAAGCTGTTCACCGAGATCACCTTCACCGAAGCGATCCTCAAGGGCCGAGAACCACGGGATTAGCAGCCGGCAGGCCCGCCTTGGCGCAAAACGGCCAGCAAATTTCGCGCCGCAAACGTGGCGGCCCGGAAACAACTGTGTTAATGCGCGGCGACCTCGCAGACCTCCGGCCCCAAGGGAAAGCAAGCCATGTCAAATGCCGCGGCATCCTCCAGCAAATTCGAATCCTTTTTCGAGACCACGCTTGCCGACGCCGATCCGGAAATCTTCGGCGCCATCCGCAACGAACTCGGCCGCCAGCGCCACGAGATAGAGCTGATCGCTTCCGAAAACATCGTGTCGCGCGCCGTGCTCGAGGCGCAAGGCTCGATCATGACCAACAAGTACGCCGAAGGCTATCCGGGCAAGCGCTACTATGGCGGCTGCCAGTTCGTCGACGTGGCAGAGGAACTGGCCATCGAGCGGGCGAAAAAGCTGTTCGGCTGCAACTTCGCCAATGTCCAGCCGAACTCCGGCAGCCAGATGAACCAGGCCGTGTTCCTGGCGCTGCTGCAGCCCGGCGACACCTTCATGGGGCTCGACCTGAATTCGGGCGGCCACCTCACGCACGGCTCGCCGGTCAACATGAGCGGCAAGTGGTTCAAGGTCGTCTCCTACGGCGTGCGCAAGGAGGACCACCTGCTCGACATGGACGCGATCGAGAAGACTGCGCAGGAGACCAGGCCGAAGCTGATCCTGGCCGGCGGCACCGCCTATTCGCGTATCTGGGACTGGAAGCGTTTCCGCGAGATCGCCGACTCGATCGGCGCCTATCTGATGGTCGACATGGCCCATATCGCCGGCCTGGTCGCCGGGGGCGTGCATCCGTCGCCGCTGCCTCACGCCCATGTCGTGACCACGACCACGCACAAGTCGCTGCGCGGCCCGCGCGGCGGCATGATCCTCACCAATGACGAGGAAATCGCCAAGAAGATGAACTCGGCGGTATTCCCGGGCCTGCAGGGCGGCCCGCTGATGCATGTCATCGCCGCCAAGGCGGTTGCCTTCGGCGAAGCGTTGAAGCCGAGCTTCAAGGCCTATGCCGAAAGCATCGTCGCCAATGCCAAGGCGCTGGCGTCCAGCCTGCAGGAGACCGGACTGGACATCGTTTCGGGCGGCACCGACAACCACCTGATGCTGGTCGACCTTCGTCCGAAGAACGCCACCGGCAAGCGCGCGGAGGCCGCGCTCGGCCGTGCCAACATCACCTGCAACAAGAACGGCATCCCGTTCGACCCGGAAAAGCCGTTCGTCACCTCGGGCGTGCGTCTCGGCACGCCGGCCGGCACCACGCGCGGCTTCGGCCAGGCCGAGTTCAGGGAGATCGGCAAGCTGATCGCCGAGGTGCTGGACGGGCTGAAGGTGGCGAATTCCGACGAGGGCAATGCGGCGGTCGAGGCCGCGGTGAAGGCCAAGGTCACAGCGCTGACCGATCGCTTCCCGCTCTACCCTTATCTCGGTTGACCCCTCTCTCGGTTGCCCTCTCTGTTGGTTGACGGGGCGCCGCGCGTCATCTTTTATCCTTGCGCTTCGCGCCGCCTGATCGGGCGGCGCAGGCTACCGGAGACTTTGATGATGCGTACTTTCCGTCCTGCCGTCCTGGCACTGTCTGGCTCGCTGGCCGCTTTCACGCTGTCCGGCGCGGTCGCGCAGGAGCAGACACAGCCCAATGCCGACATGCCGGTCACCAGTAGTTTCGGCAAGTGGACCACCATCATCGATACGCTCGATACCGGGCAGGATGCGCACAAGACCTGCGCCGCCTCGACCGCTTTCGTCGACGGCCTCGGCAATGCGGGCTCGCTGACGATGTCGATCTCGACCGGCGACGCGCTGCCGCCAGACGCCTATCCGGCGATCATGTTCATCGTCGACAACAAGACCCTGCCGACCGGCAACAAGATCGCCGCGACCTTCGGTGACCCCGGCGTCAAGGTTGCCGCGACCGTAACCTCCGACGCAGCCGCCGGTGGCCGTCCCAGCTGGATGGTCGACAACCAGCCCAAGACCAGCCTTGCCTTGCTGCGCGCCATGCGCAAGGTCACCTCGCTCGACGTGGTTTTCGGCAAGCAGGCGGTGGCCAGCATCCCGATGGATGGCTTCACCAAGGCCTATCGCAATCTCGGCACGTCCTGCGGTTTCTCGACCAAGGATGTGGCGCCCTGAGCCTGCCGGCCGTCGGCGGCAGGACGCTGGCAATTATGCTTGCGCCTCGCTATCTCTGCTACGAAGGCGCTGCGCTTTGCCGTAGCGGCAAAACACACTAAGCCTTCCGCATCCCGAGAATCGCCAAACCGAAAGCTTCCCATGCGCTGTCCCTATTGCCAGTCCGAAGATACGCAGGTGAAGGATTCGCGTCCCGCCGAGGACGGCGCCGCGATCCGCAGGCGGCGGGTGTGCCCCGATTGCGGCGGCCGGTTCACGACCTTCGAGCGCGTCCAGCTGCGCGACCTCGTCGTCGTCAAGAAGTCTGGCCGCAAGGTGCCTTTCGATCGCGACAAGCTGCTGCGCTCCGTCGAGATCGCGGTGCGCAAGCGCAATGTCGACCCGGAGCGCATCGACCGCGCCGTGACCGGCATCGTGCGCCAGCTCGAAAGCTCCGGCGAAACCGAGATTGCTTCGGGCGAGGTCGGCCGGCTGGTCATGGAGGCGCTGAAATCTCTGGATGACGTCGCCTATGTCCGCTTTGCCTCGGTCTATCGCAATTTCCGTGAGGCCAAGGATTTTCACGAGCTGCTGGGCGAATTGAAGGGCGACGAGGAAAAGACTGAAGAGGACGCCGGCTGATCATGGCGAAAGCTCAGCTGAACGAGGCCGCGCAGGCGGCGCTTGATCGCCGTTTCATGGCCGCGGCCATCAGGCTGTCGCGTCGCAATGCCGGCCGCACCTCGACCAACCCGTCCGTTGGCACCATCATCGTGCGTGACGACGGCGCCGGCCCGATGATCGTCGGCACCGGCGTGACAGCCGTTGGCGGGCGGCCGCATGCCGAGACCGAAGCGCTGGCCGAGGCCGGCGAGTTGGCTCGCGGCGCCACCGCCTATGTGACATTGGAGCCTTGCGCCCATCACGGCCGCACGCCGCCTTGCGCCAACGCGCTGGTCAATGCCGGCATCGCGCGCGTCGTCGGTGCGGCGAGCGATCCCGATCCGCGCGTCTCCGGCAAGGGCTACGCCATCCTGCGCGCCGCCGGCGTCGAGGTGGTGGAGAAGGTGTTGGCGACCGAAGCCGCCGAGCAGATGGCCGGCTATCTGACTCGTTCTCTGAAGAAGCGACCGGAAGTAACTCTGAAGCTTGCGCTTTCAAGCGACGGCAAGATCGGCCGCAAGGGTGCCGGCCAGGTCGCGATCACCGGCGAGATCGCGCGGCGCGATGTCTATCTGATGCGCGCCGAGGCCGACGCCATCCTGGTCGGCATCGGCACCGCGCTGGAGGACGATCCGGCGCTGACCGTGCGCCTGCCGGGACTGGAGAACCGCTCGCCGGCGCGCATCATCCTCGATCGGCAGATCCGGCTGCCGGAGACGTCGAAGCTGGTGTCCGGCGTCGACCGCGTGCCGCTCTATATTGCCTCCTGCCTCGAAGCCGATCCGCATCGGCGGGCGGCGCTCGAACGTGCAGGCGTGCGCTTCATCGGCACCGAAACCCATGAGGGCGTCGTCGCATTGCCGGAATTGCTCGAGGACCTTGCCGCGCTTGGCATGGCAAGCGTTCTGGTCGAAGGCGGCGCCAAGGTGGCAAAAGCCTTCCTCGACGAAGACCTGGTCGACCGCATCGTCCTGTTCCATGGTCCTGAGGCGATCGGCGAGGACGGCATTGCATCGCCGATCGACGCCGACCATATCCCGGCAGGCTTCCGCAAACTGCGCGAGATGCGGTTTGGCGAAGACGCTTACGCTGAATGGGTGAGGGACCATTAATGTTCACCGGAATTGTCACCGACGTCGGGACCGTCGCTTCGGCGAAGCCGCTCGCCGAAGGCGTCGGCTTGCGCATCGACACTGCCTACGATCCCGAGACCATCGCCATTGGCGCCTCGATTTCCTGCGGCGGCGTCTGCCTTACCGTCACCGCGCTTCCCGAACATGGCTCCAACGCACGCTGGTTCGAGGTCGAGGCCTGGGAGGAAGCGCTCAGGCTGACCACCGCGTCGAGCTGGAAATCCGGCACCCGGATCAACCTCGAACGGGCGCTGAAGATCGGCGACGAACTCGGCGGCCACATCGTCTCCGGCCATGTCGACGGCACCGCCGAGATCGTCGAGCGCAAGGAGGAGGGCGATGCGGTGCGCTTCACGTTGGAAGCGCCGCGCCATCTGGCCAAGTTCATAGCGCCGAAGGGGTCGGTCGCCCTCGACGGGACCTCGCTCACCGTCAACAAAGTCGACGACACTCGCTTCGACGTGCTCCTGATCCACCATTCGCTGAGCGTCACCACCTGGGGCCAGCGCCAGGTCGGCGACCGCGTCAACATCGAGATCGACACCATGGCCCGCTACGCCGCCCGCCTGGCAGACGCAGCGAAAGAGGGGCTTTGAACAAGAGGGCAACCCTTGTCTATGAAGGCGTCAAGGAACTCGATCGTTCCCGGACGTACAAGAGTTTGCTTTCCGGCGAAACGGGCGAGCAGATCAGAGCAATTCTGACTATCTCCTGGCATGACGACTGGCGCTTTGCCCAGGATGTCTGCTTCAAATACGCACGCCACACCGATTACTCGGTGCGCAATATAGCTATCGTTGGGATAGGTCATATCGCGCGTATTCACGGAGCTATCGAAATTGGGTCGGTTCTAGCGCTGTTGGCCGATTTGCGGCACTTGGGGCACCATCACGGATCCGTCGAGGACATGCTCAGCGACATCATGGTGTATGTGGCACGACAGGGCCGGCGCGAGATTTAGCCGGACAGGTGGCGCGCGGCCTGATCAATAGGCCTCGCACGCTTCCGCCAATCTTCCGCTTGCGATCAATCCGGCTTCGGCCTAAGTCACCGGCAACCCCCCGGAGATTTTTATGGCTGGCACATCCCAACACGGCAAAGCGTTCATTCGCCCGAAGGCGAAGGCGCATCTGCTCATTGTCGAAGCGCGTTTTCACGACGATCTCGCCGACGCCCTGCTCGAAGGCGCGACCGGCGCGCTCGACGAAGCCGGCGCCACCTATGACGTGGTGACAGTTCCCGGTTCGCTGGAAATCCCGGCCGTGATATGCTTCGCGCTCGATGGCGCTGCCGAAGGCGGCACGCATTATGACGGCTTCGTCGCGCTCGGCACCATCATTCGCGGCGACACCTATCATTTCGACATCGTCGCCAATGAATCGAGCCGCGCGCTGATGGACCTTTCGGTGCAGGAGGCGGTTGCGATCGGTAATGGCATTTTGACCACCGAGAACGACGCGCAGGCATGGACGCGCGCGAAGAAGACGGAAGGCGACAAGGGCGGCTTCGCAGCGCGCGCGGCGCTGACCATGATCGCGCTCAAAGAGAAACTCGGAGCCCAATCGTGACCGAACCCGCCTCGACCGGTGCGGTGCGCCACGCCAACAAGCGCGGTGCCGCCCGTCTTGCCGCCGTCCAGGCGCTCTACCAGATGGATGTGTCCGGCAGCGGCGTCTTCGAGATCACGGCCGAATACGAAGCGTTCCGGCTCGGCAAGGAAGTCGACGGCGCGCTCTACCGCGAGGCCGACGCGCAATGGTTCCGCGCCATCCTGACCGGCGTCGTCGAAAACCAGAAGACCATCGACCCCGTCATTCGCCAGGCGCTCACCGAGGACTGGCCGCTGTCGCGGCTGGATTCGACGCTGCGCGCCATCCTGCGCGCCGGAGTCTACGAATTGATGAAGCGCGAGGACGTCCCGGTGGCCGTGATCGTCTCCGAATATGTCGATATCGCCAAGGCCTTCTACGAGGAAGACGAGCCGAAGCTGGTGAACGCCGTTCTCGATCGTGTCTCGCGCCGGGTTCGCGGCGAGGGGCGTGGCAAGGACGCTTCGTGACGGCCGCAACAGCAGCGGTCGCCGAGACCGGCAGGGAAGGGCGCCGCACCGCGGTGTTGCTTGCCGCCGCGCAGGCAATCGTCGGTTCGGCCGCTCCGATCGCCATTTCGCTCGGCGCGCTCGCCGGTCAATATCTGCTCGGTCCGGACAAGTCGCTGGCGACGGCGCCGGTCACCGGTTTCAACATCGGCGTGGCGCTCGGCGCCTTGCCTGCCGCCGCCATCATCCGCAGCCTCGGCCATCGTGGCGGCTTCATGACCGGCACGATCGTCACCGCGCTCGGCGGCCTGATCGCGACGCTCGCGCTCTATCAGGCGAGCTTCTGGCTGTTTGCCTTCGGCCTCTGCGTCATCGGCGTCGGCGGAGCCTTCGTCCAGCAGTTCCGCTTCGCCGCCGCCGACAACGCGCCGCCCGCGTTCAAGGCCCGCGCCATTTCCTTCGTGCTGGCGGGCGGCATCATCACCGCCATACTCGGTCCGCAGATCGTCATCTACACACGCGAATTGCTGGCCCCGGTGATGTTTGCAGGGTCGTTCGCCTCGATCCTGCCGCTGGCGGCGGCCGGCGCGCTGATCCTGTCGTTGCTGCGCGTGTCTCCGCGTGCGAACACCGTCACGGAGACCGCCTCGAGCGATGCCCGGCCGCTGATCGAAATCGTCACCCAGCCGCGTTTCGTCGCGGCGCTTTTCTGCACCGTCGGCAGCTACGCGCTGATGAGTTTCGTCATGACCGGCGCGCCGCTCGCCATGGTCGGCTGCGGCCTCTCGGAAGACAATGCGACGCTCGGCATTTCCTGGCACGTCATGGCCATGTTCGGACCGAGCTTCTTCACCGGCTCGCTGATCCACCGCTTCGGCGCCGAACGCATTGTCGCCGCCGGCCTCGTGCTGCTGATCGGTTGCGGCGCCGTGGCGCTTTCCGGGCTGCATCTGTGGCAATTCTGGACGGCGCTGATCCTGCTCGGCCTCGGCTGGAACTTCGGCTTCATCGGCGCCACCGCCATGGTTGCCGCCAGCTACCGGCCTTCCGAGAAGAGCAAGGTCCAGGGTTTTCACGACTTCGTCCTGTTCGGCTCCGTCGCCTTCGCCTCGCTGATGTCCGGCGCGATCTACAATGTCTGGGGCTGGACCATGCTGAACTGGATCGTCTTTCCGGTCGTCGTGCTTTGCTTTCTGGCGCTGGGCACGTTGAGGATGGTAGCCGCCCCCAAATTTTGAAGAAGCGGTCGGACCAGCTCTTCCGGCCGCTCGAACAGCCCGCCTGATGCATGTCGCCCGGAAGTGTGCAACGGTTCTGGGACAACGACATGCATCAAAACAAAGCCGCCGGCGTTATGCGTCCGGCGGAAGCACCTGCAGGACCCGCGCGATGAACATGTGGAATTCGTCCATATAATTGCGCAGGAATGTTTCGGTGGACTCTACCGTCACCTCGCCATCGTCGGTGATCAATCCCGGGGTAAACTGAATATAGGCTTCGGGAGAGTTCATCTGGGGTGCGTTGCAGAAGCTCAGGACGCTGCGCAAGCTTTGCTGGGCGACTGCGGTTGCGATCGCGCCGGGCGAGGTTCCGATGACGGCTGACGGTTTGCGGGAAAAGGAGTTCTTGCCGTAAGGGCGGCTCGCCCAGTCGATTGCATTCTTCAGGCCGCCGGGGATCGAGCGGTTGTACTCCGGAGTGACGAAAAGCACCGCCTGGACGGACGCGATGGCTTTCTTGAACTCCAGCGCGACCGGCGGAAAGTTGGCATCATAGTCGTAGCTGTAGAGTGGCAGGTCCTTGAAGGGGATCTCAGTCATTTCAAGTTCCGGCGGCGCCAATTTTACCAGGGCCTTCGCAAGTTTGCGGTTGATGGAGCCCTTGGCAAGACTGCCGATGAGGTAGCCGACTTTGTGCTTGGCCATGACATACTCCTGTGTTGGCCGCCGACCCCGCCGTCCTAATATTCCCCAGAACAGGGCAGGCGGCCAGCGGGCCTTAGGTCGGCCTCACGTTAAGTCGGGCGGGAACAGGGCTTAACTCGGCCGAACAAAATTATTGCGCGTGTTCCCCTAGTTATGAAACCGTATGCCCCGACTGAGCGTTGAAGCCGTGCTCATATGCGGCCACCGATCGATCGGTTCATAGCAAGGGATTTTCATAATGTTTTCAGTTAGAAAGCTCGCTTTCGCGGCGATAGCGCTTGGCATCGCGACGGCTTCGGCCAATGCGCAGGTGGTCGTCTCCTCGAAGATCGACACCGAGGGCGGGGTGCTGGGCAACATCATCCAGCTCGTGCTCAACGCCAACGACATCAAGACGACCGATCGCATCCAGCTCGGCGCGACGCCCGTGGTGCGCAAGGCGATCACCGCCGGCGAGATCGACATCTATCCCGAATACACCGGCAATGCCGCGTTCTTCTTCCAGAAGGCCGACGATCCGGCCTGGAAGGATGCCGCCAAGGCCTACGAGACCGCCAAGAAGCTCGACTATGACGCCAACAAGATCGTCTGGCTGTCGCCGTCGCCGGCCAACAACACCTGGGCGATCGCGCTGCGCAAGGAAGTGACCGACGAGAACAAGCTCGTCACGCTTTCGGACTTCGGCAAATACGTTTCTGGCGGCGGCAAGGTGGTGCTCGCGGCTTCCGCGGAGTTCGTCAATTCGGCCGCGGCGCTTCCGGCCTTCCAGACGACCTACGGCTTCACGCTGAAGCCCGACCAGCTGATCACGCTCTCCGGTGGCGATACCGCGGCGACCATCGCGGCCGCCGCCAACCAGACCAACGGCGCCAACGCCGCCATGGTCTATGGCACCGATGGCGGCATCCAGCCCTCCGGCCTCGTCGTGCTCGAGGATGACAAGGCCGTCCAGCCGGTCTATCAGCCGGCGCCGATCATCCGCGAAGAGGTCCTGAAGCAGCACCCGGAAATCGAGGCGCTGCTGAAGCCGGTCTTCGCCAAGCTCGATCTCGTCACGCTGCAGGAGCTCAACGGCCGCGTGCAACTGGGCGGCGAACCGGCCAAGGGGGTGGCGGAGGATTTCCTCAAGAAGAACGGGTTTTTGAAGTAGTCAGCTCGCGCAACGGTTTCTCATGACCCTCCGCTTCGACAAGCTCGGCGTCGTGATCGCTGTGATCGTGGCTTATGCCGCCTTCTTCGCCTCCTTCGCTACCTTCCGCGCCAACCGCATCGTGCCGGGGCAGGCGCGCCCGATCCTCGAAGCGTTGCCGCCGACGCTTGGCATGTTGTTGCTGACGATCGTGATCGTCTGCGGCATCGTCGCGCTGCTCAAGACACCCCTCATCCTCAGGCTGGCCGCCAGCGTCGCTGCGCTTGTCGCTCTTACGATCCTGATCGGCGTTGCCGGCGGCTTCTTGACGCCGGCCGGCAACACCTTCGCCCGCATCGCTCCGGCCTCCGGCTTCTGGCTGCTGATCTTCGCCTTCACGTTGCTTCTGGCCGATGTGCTGACCCGGCTGAACCTGTCGCCTTGGTCACGCGTCGGTGTGCTGGTGCTCGCCGCGCTCGCCATCGCGGCACTGCTCGTCTCGGGCAGCTGGGACAGCCTCTCGATCCTCAAGGAATACGCCAGCCGGGCCGACAGTTTCTGGGCCGAGGCTTCCAAGCACGTTACCCTGGCGCTTGGCTCGCTGGCCGGCGCGATGATTGTCGGCATACCGCTCGGCATCCTTTGCCATCGCGTCGAGAAACTGCGGGCAGCGGTGCTGAACGTGCTCAACATCATCCAGACCATTCCGTCGATCGCGCTCTTCGGCCTGCTGATCGCGCCGCTCGGCTGGGTCTCCGTCCACGTGCCGGGCGCCGCCGCGATCGGCGTCAGGGGTATCGGCACGGCGCCCGCTTTCGTTGCGCTCTTCCTCTATTCGCTACTGCCGGTGGTGGCCAACACCGTGGTTGGGCTGGCTGGTGTACCCCGCGCGGCCAACGACGCCGCGCGCGGCATGGGCATGACCGACCGCCAGCGCCTGTTCGATGTCGAGTTCCCGCTCGCCTTTCCGGTGATCCTGACCGGTATTCGCATCGTGCTGGTGCAGAATATCGGCCTTGCCACCATTGCCGCGCTGATCGGTGGCGGCGGCTTCGGCGTATTCGTTTTCCAGGGGGTCGGCCAGACGGCGATGGATCTCGTGCTGCTCGGCGCGCTGCCTACCGTGGCGCTGGCCTTTGCGGCGGCCATCATCCTCGACGCGGTCATCGAGATGACCGCCACCATGCGCAGGGTCGGAACGGCATGATCGAGATCGAAGGCATCACCAAGCGCTATGACGAGACGACGGTGGTCGACAATGTGTCGATGGTCATCGAACCGCGCACGATTGCCACCATCGTCGGCACGTCGGGGTCCGGCAAGACCACTCTGCTCAGGATGATCAATCGCTTGGTCGAGCCGACCTCCGGCGTCATCAAGCTCGACGGCGCCGACAACCGTTCCTTGCCCGGCTATCAGCTGCGCCGCAGCATCGGCTACGCCATCCAGGGCCATGGCCTGTTTCCGCATCGGACGGTGGCGCAAAACATCGCCACCGTGCCGCTGCTGCTGGGCTGGGACAGGGACCGCATCAAGGCCCGCGTCGACGAACTGATGACACTCTACCAGCTCGATCCTCAGGCCTACGGCCCGCGTTACCCGCACGAGCTTTCCGGAGGCCAGCAGCAGCGCGTCGGCGTTGCCCGCGCTTTGGCGGCCGAGCCCAATGTGCTTTTGATGGATGAGCCCTTCGGCGCGCTAGACCCAATCATCCGCACCAAGGCGCAGGAGGATCTGCTCGCCATCCAGAAACGCTTCGGCACCACCATCATCCTCGTCACCCACGACATGGAAGAGGCCGTGCATCTGGGGGACAAGATCGCCGTCATGGATGCAGGCAAGCTGGTGCAATACGCAAAGCCGGCGGAGATTCTGGCCAGGCCGGCGAGCGGCTTCGTCGAGACGTTGGTCGGCGCCAGCGAAAGGCCATTCCGGTTGCTGTCACTGGGCCATGTTCGCGACGCTGTGGAGCCGGGCGGCGCGGAAGGCGAGGCGATCCCCGGTGACGCCACGCAGCGCGACGCGCTGGCCGAGCTCCTATGGTCGGGTCGCCCCGCGCTGCCGGTAAAGGGCGCGGACGGCAGGCTCATTGGCCGCGTCACCGTCGAGGGCCTTGTGAAACGCGCGGCGAGGCCGCAATGAAAGCATGGCTGCCCACGCTGCTGAGGCTGGCGGTCCTGGCTTTGCTGGTGGTCTTCATCACCAGTCCCGGCTGGTTCGAGCCGCTGCTGAAACCCCTGACCGAGAATGGCGCGCCGGCGATCTACAACCAGGGCAGCCTGCTGACGCTGACCTTGCAGCATCTGCGGACCGTGCTGATCGCGACCGTCGCCGCGACGACCGTCGCGGTGGCGCTGGCCATCCTGGTCACCAGGCCGGCTGGCGCCGAGTTCCTGCCGCTGTCGCGCAGCCTGGTCAATATCGGCCAGACCTTTCCGCCGGTGGCCGTTCTGGCGCTCGCCGTGCCGGCGGTAGGCTTCGGCGAGAAGCCGACGCTGATCGCGCTCTTCCTATATGGCCTGCTGCCGATCTTCGAGAACGCGCTGACGGCGCTCACCACGCTGCCCGGCAACGTGATGGAAGCGGCGCGCGGCGCCGGCATGACCGGTTGGCAAAGGCTGATGAAGGTCGAGTTGCCGCTCAGCACCCCGGTGATCCTCGGCGGTATCCGGCTCTCGGTGGTCATCAGCCTCGCCACCGCGACGATCGGCTCGACGGTTGCAGCCAAGACGCTGGGCGAGGTGATCATCGCCGGCCTTATCTCGAACAACCTTGCCTACGTCCTGCAGGGCGGCCTGATCGTCGCCGCGCTCGCCGTGCTGATCTATGACGGCCTCTCGGCGATCGAGCGCTACGCCGCGCGGCGCATGGGGCAGGGGGGTGAATAGCGCTGGGTCAGCGGTCTGGCCGGTGATGCCCTTGCGTCATTTCAATCGATCTAAATCCTGGCCCGCGCTGGCACAACAATTCCTGCCTTCTTCTTTTGGGCGAAAGCCGGGCAAAAACCGAACAATATCTTGACGTTCCAAGCCCTGTTTCGCATACACCCCAGCCAAGGGGTGGATTCCGTGCTTCGGCATCCGCTCCCGTTCCAACGGCCCAGGGAGGGGTTCTTTTGGGCCAACAATCGAGGAAAATCCGGCAATGACCATCATTACCGCCGTCATCGCCTGCGGCTTGCTGTCAATTCTCTACGCCATCTGGGCGACACGTTCGGTCCTTGCGTCCGATCAGGGCAATCAGCGCATGCAGGAAATCTCCGCGGCCATCCGCGAAGGCGCCCAGGCCTATCTGGCGCGCCAATACTCCACCATCGCCGTCGTCGGCATCGTCGTGCTCCTGCTTGCCTGGTGGCTGCTTTCCATCACCTCGGCGATCGGCTTCCTGATCGGCGCCGTGCTTTCGGGCGCGGCCGGCTTCATCGGCATGCATGTCTCGGTGCGCGCCAACGTCCGCACCGCGCAGGCCGCTTCCAACAGCCTCGCCGCCGGCCTCGACATCGCTTTCAAGTCGGGCGCCATCACCGGCCTGCTGGTCGCGGGCCTGGCCTTGCTCGGTGTCTCGATTTACTACGCCATCCTGACCGGCCCGATGGGCTTGCAGCCGAATGACCGCGTCGTCATCGACTCGCTGGTCTCGCTCGGCTTCGGCGCATCGCTGATCTCGATCTTCGCCCGTCTCGGCGGCGGCATCTTCACCAAGGGCGCCGATGTCGGCGGCGACCTCGTCGGCAAGGTCGAGGCGGGCATTCCGGAAGATGATCCGCGCAACCCGGCCACGATCGCCGACAATGTCGGCGACAATGTCGGCGACTGCGCCGGCATGGCCGCGGACCTGTTCGAGACCTACGCTGTGACCGTCGTCGCCACCATGGTTCTGGCCTCCATCTTCTTTGGCGGCTCGGCAGCGCTGGGTGCGTCGATGCTCTATCCGCTCGCCATCTGCGGCGCCTGCATCCTGACCTCGATCGTCGGCACCTTCTTCGTCAAGCTGGGTTCCAACGGCTCGATCATGGGCGCTCTCTACAAGGGCCTGATCGTCACCGGCCTGCTGTCGATCGTCGGTCTCGCCGCCGCCACCTCGGCCACGGTCGGCTGGGGCGAGGTCGGCACCGTCGCCGGCATCGCCATCACCGGCAAGAACCTGTTCATCTGCGGCCTGATCGGTCTGCTGGTGACCGGCCTCATCGTGGTGATCACCGAATACTATACCGGCACCAACAAGCGCCCGGTGAACTCGATCGCCCAGGCCTCGGTGACCGGCCACGGCACCAACGTCATCCAGGGCCTCGCGGTCTCGCTGGAATCGACGGCGCTGCCGGCCATCGTCATCGTCGGCGGCATCATCGCCACCTATCAACTCGGCGGCCTCTTCGGCACGGCGATCGCGGTAACCACCATGCTTGGCCTTGCCGGCATGATCGTGGCGCTCGACGCCTTCGGCCCTGTCACCGACAACGCCGGCGGCATCGCCGAAATGGCCGGCCTGCCCAAGGAAGTGCGCCACTCGACCGACGCGCTCGACGCCGTCGGCAACACCACCAAGGCGGTGACCAAGGGTTATGCCATCGGTTCCGCCGGCCTTGGCGCACTGGTGCTGTTCGCGGCCTATTCGAACGACCTGAAGTTCTTCGCCGCCAATGGCGACAAGTATCACTACTTCCAGGGCATGGGCGACGTCTCCTTCGACCTCTCCAATCCCTATGTCGTCGCCGGCCTGATCTTCGGCGGCCTGATCCCCTATCTGTTCGGCGGCATCGCGATGACCGCCGTCGGTCGCGCCGCCGGCTCGATCGTCGAGGAAGTGCGCAAGCAGTTCCGCGAGGACAAGGGCATCATGGCCGGCACCTCCAAGCCGAACTACGCGCGCGCCGTCGACATCCTGACCAGGGCGGCGATCCGGGAAATGATCATTCCGTCGCTGCTGCCGGTGCTGGCGCCGCTCGTCGTCTATTTCGGCGTGCTGCTGATCTCGGGCTCGAAGGCCTCGGCCTTTGCCGCGCTCGGCGCCTCGCTGCTCGGCGTCATCGTCAACGGCCTCTTCGTCGCCATCTCGATGACCTCCGGTGGTGGCGCTTGGGACAATGCCAAGAAGTCGTTTGAGGACGGCTTCACCGACAAGGACGGCGTCAAGCACCTGAAGGGCTCCGAGGCGCACAAGGCCTCGGTCACGGGTGACACCGTCGGCGATCCCTACAAGGACACCGCCGGCCCGGCCGTCAACCCGGCGATCAAGATCACCAACATCGTCGCGCTGCTGCTCCTCGCCGTGCTCGCGCACGGCTGAGCAAGGCGCTCATCCTGGGACAAGCCCGCGGGAGCGATCCCGCGGGCTTTGTCTTTGGCGAAACGCTCAGCTTTCTTACGGCTTTCCGTTGCCGGCGCGATAGCGGGCCAGCAGTGCCTCCACACCTGGTTCGCGCTCGGGCATCGCCGGCAGGTCGCGTTTCTTGCGCAGCAGGGCAATGAACGCGCCCCGGCGATATCGACGCCGGAATTCCCGGGCTCTCGGATGGATGCCAAGCGCAGCCAGCAGCCTGCGTTTGAGATAGCGGGAGCGTTTGGGAAGCGAGGGGTCGTCGGCGTTGCTGAGAATCTTCAAACGCAATGCGTCTGGCGCGATCATCGCGTCCATCAAGTCTTCCTGCTCCGACGCCGCATCTCGCGCATAGCTGCCTTCGCGCTTGCCCGAATGCAGCATAAGCACGGTCAGGTGCGGCATCGTTGCAATCACCGCGCCCTTGCGCCAGGCGCGAAACAGCCAGTCCTGGGAGCTCTCGCAGAAGCACTGGCTGGCCGGTCGCCATGGCCCAAGCATTGGCAGCGACGAGCGCCGCACCATTTGCGCCGAGCCGAATCCTATCGTGATCACGGGATCGTAGAAGCCATCCCGCCCCATGCCCAAGATCGTATGTCTGGAACCGTTGCTCGCGGCCGACTCGATGACGGCAGCTCGCGCGATGACCACGTCGGCGCCGGTTGCGTCGATCCAGCCGCTCATGGACGCCAGATGGTCGGGAAACCAGAGATCGTCGTGATTCAAAATGGCAACGAAGCGGCCGCGGGCTCTGGCGAATCCGATATTGTTCGGGCCGGACTGTTCGCCGAAATTCACCGGAAGATCGATATAGGAGATTCGGGCGTCATCCTGGGCCGCTACCGTCGCCGCGGTGTCCGGCCGGCATCCGTCTCCGACGACGATGGCTTCCCAATCCTGCAGGGTTTGACCGGTCAGGCTCTTCAGCGTTTGACGCAGGACCGCCGGGCGGTTGTGCGTCGCTATCACGACCGAGACCAGCGGTTCCATCCGTTCGACTGACGCTTCCTCGCCGGCCTGTCCCACGCTACGCCAGCCTGTAGGGGATCTGTTCCGTATCGGGTGGCAGCCGCCAATGGTCCGGCGCATCATAGGCGTAGGCCTTGTCGACGAGGTTAAGCAGCAAAGCCGGCTCCGGTCCGAGCGCGACGACACCGTGCCAGACGCCAGGTGGGATAGTAACGATTGCCGGTCGCATGGCGCCGACAATCTTGTGCCAGACGGTGCCGAAACTGGGCGAGGCCTTGCGCCCGTCGAAAAGCGAAATCCGCACGCTGCCGGCGCAGCAAAACAACCGGTCGAGCGTCGCCGCATGTGCGTGCCAGCCGGTCATCGCGCCCGGATACATCGTGCGTTGAAACACTTGCGCGACCGGCAATTGATCGAGATCCCATTCCTGGCGAAAGATCTCCGTCAGATAGCCGTTGGACGTCGCTACGGGTCTGATTTCCTTGACCCGCACGCCCTCGATTGCTGAAACATCGATGGTAAGCCAGTCAGGCGTCACGGTCTGGCCGTCAGGCGTGCCCGTTGCCATCCAACCTTGCGGTCTTGCGCGCTCATCGCCGCTCATATCAAGCCCCCAAACCCGGTCGGCTTGATAAGGGGTTTGCCTTGTAGCTGGCAAGCCGGGTCATTTCCACGGCTAAACAAAAACCCGTGAGAGCGATTCTCACGGGTTCTATTTTTCCTGGACGCAAAGAACAGCGGCAGATCAACCGCAAGCAAACTCAAGGCGTACCGCCACCTGGGATACCAGGAGCAATCTTCGACGCGCCCTTGATGACCTGGCTGAGGAAGTTCTGGTCCTTGCCGCCGGTCGGCGTGGTCCTCGAGATGAAGTCGAAGATCTTGCCGTCCTTGAGGCCGTAATTGGCGATCTGGGTGACGCGGCCGTCTGCGCCGAAATAGACCGCAAGCACATGCTGGTCGATGATGTGCGGATTGTCGAAGGCGACGTAGCGCTTGCGCGTCTGGGAGATGTAGTAGAATGCCTCGTTGTCGAAGGTCGCCGTCGTCGACGGGGTACCCAGCGCCAGGAGCACCTGCTCGCGGCTCGACCCGACCGGAACCGAATCGATCGCCTGCTGGTCGATTACATAGCCTTTCGTTATCGTCTCGCTCGGATGGAGATCGCCGAACATCTTGGACGAATTGCAGGCGGAAAGCGCCGAAACAACCACCAGCAGCGAGGCCACGCCCACCATCGGGGCAGGCGCAAAGAACGACTTGAATTTCAGCGCACCCAACAACAATTCTCCATCACATCCCCGCAACTTGCGCTGGGCCGCAAAACCGGTAAACCAGCTTGCATGCCGATGCAACAAGGCCAAATCAAACAACAGGTCCCCGGGAGACCGCCCTCAATGTTCCAGCGCCTTTTTGGCCGCGAACGCAATGCCAACCGCGCTATCACCGACGCGCTCTACGCACAAATCGTGGCGGCGGCGCGGCAAACGGTGTTTTATTCCGACTGGAATGTGCCGGACACGCCGCTCGGCCGCTTCGAGATGCTGTCGCTGCACATGTATCTCGTCCAGCACCGGCTGCGTGGCGAGCAAGGTGTGGCTGCCGAGGTGGCGCAGGTGCTGATCGACGAGTTCTTTCTCGACGTCGAACACTCATTGCGCGAGCTCGGCATCAGCGATGTCGGCGTGCCCAAACGCATGAAGAAGCTGGCGAAGATGTTTTACGGCCGCACGTCCGCCTATGACGACGCCCTCGAGCAGGACGACCGGGTGGCGCTCGCGGCGGCACTCGCCCGCAATGTCATGCCGGACACCAGTAACTGGCCGCAAGCATCGCTGCTGGCGAACTATGTTGGCGGGGCCTCGCAAAAGCTTGCCGCGCAGTCGACCGAATCGATCGCCGCCGGCACGGTCGAGTTCCCGCCCGCCGGGGCGGCGTGAAGGAGGCAGGGATGAAAGACGCCGAATTGCGCAGTCCGGTATCCTTTGTCGCCAATGTCGCGCGCCTGCCGCAGAAGGGTCTGCCGGTCGTGGTCGAGGCCGACGAGCGCCAGCGCGAAGCGCTTGCCGCCGAGTATGAGCTGCTTTCAGTCGAAAGCTACCGCGCCGAGCTGCTGGTGGCCTCGTGGAAGCGCAACGGTGTCAAGGTGACTGGCCGCGTCGAGGCCGACATCACCCAGGCCTGCATCGTCACCCTGGAGCCGGTCGACGCGCATATCGACGAGCCGGTCGAAGCACTGTTCTTGCCCGAGCAGTCGAAGCTTGGGCGCGAGGGTTTCGAGGGCGGCGGCGAGATCATCCTCGACGCCGACGGACCGGACAGCCCGGAGACATTTTCCGGCGACACCATCGATGTCGGCGCTCTGGCCGAACAGTTTTTCGGTCTGGCGATCGACCCTTATCCGCGCAAGCAGGGAGCCTCGCTCGACGTCACCGGCGACGAACAGCCCGAGGAAAGCGAATTTCAGAAAAAGCTGCGTTCGCTGCTTGGAAAATCCTGAGAGAGGTCGGGATTTTGGAAAAGTTGGTTGTGCACAGGCGCAAAACCGCTATTTTCGCCGAACCTTCGCGAGCCCCCTTACCTCGGCAGGCGTCCGCCGCAAGCCAGGCAAACCGTGAGAAAAGCACTACGTGATCAGGATTTCCATCGATGCCATGGGCGGCGATCACGGACCGAGCGTGGTCATCCCGGCGCTGATGACCGCCGCCATCCGCCGCCCTGACATTCGCTTCGTCATCTATGGCCGCGAGGACGTGGTGCGCCCCGAACTCGCCAAGTTTCCGAAACTCACTGAAGTGAGCGAGTTCGTTCATTGCGAGATCGCCGTGCGCATGGACGACAAGCCGAGCCAGGCACTGCGCCATGGCCGCTGGAAGTCGTCGATGTGGAAGGCCGTCGAGGCAGTCAAGAACGGCGGCGCGCAGGCCTGCGTCTCGGCCGGCAACACCGGCGCGCTGATGGCGATGTCGAAATTCTGCCTGCGTACCATGGCCACCATCGAACGTCCGGCGATCGCGGCATTGTGGCCGACGACGCGCGGCGAGAGCGTGGTGCTCGATGTCGGCGCCACCATCGGCGCGGATGCGCATCAGCTCATCGATTTCGCCATTCTGGGCACAGGCATGGCGCGCTCGGTGTTCGGCATCGAGCGGCCGAGCGTCGGCCTGCTCAATGTCGGCGTCGAGGAGATCAAGGGCCAGGAAGAGGTCAAGGAGGCCGGCCGCATGCTGCGCGAGGCCAACATGGCTTCGATGAATTATCGCGGCTTCGTCGAAGGCGACGATATCGGCAAGGGCACGGTCGACGTGGTGGTCACCGAGGGCTTTGCCGGCAACATCGCGCTCAAGACCGCAGAAGGCACGGCGAGGCAGATCGCCGGCTACCTGCGCGCCGCCATGAGCCGCACGCTGATGGCCAAGATCGGCTACGTCTTCGCCAAGGGCGCTTTCGACAGACTGCGCGAGAAGATGGATGTCGGTCGCTCCAATGGCGGCGTCTTCCTGGGATTGAACGGCATCGTGGTGAAGAGCCATGGCGGCGCCGATTCGGATGGCTTTGCGGCGGCCATCGAGCTCGGCTACGACATGGTGCGCAACAATTTGCTTGACCGGATCGAGGCCGACCTCGATCTGTTCCATGCGCGCAACCCGACTGCCCAGGCAAACAGGAAATCCGGTGTCTCCGCCGACGCCGAGGAATAGGAAAGAGCTTTGATCAGATCAGTCGTGCGCGGCAACGGTGCCGCGCTGCCCCGCCGCATCATGAAGAATGCCGATTTCGAAGGCATGGTCGAGACGTCCGACGAGTGGATCGTCCAGCGCACCGGCATTCGCCAGCGCCACGTCGCGGCAGACGACGAGACGACGGCCTCGCTGGGCGAGGCGGCGGCGCGCGCCGCGCTCGACAGCGCCGGCATGACGCCGGCCGACGTCGATCTCATCATCCTGGCGACGTCGACGCCCAACAACACCTTCCCGGCGACCGCGGTCGAGATCCAGAACCGGCTCGGCATGCATCACGGCTTTGCCTTCGACATGCAGGCCGTGTGTTCGGGCTTCGTCTATGCCGTCGCCACCGCCGATCTTTACATTCGTGGCGGGTTGGTCAGGCGCGTCCTGGTGATCGGCTCGGAAACATTCTCGCGCATCCTCGACTGGAACGACCGCTCGACTTGCGTGCTGTTCGGCGACGGCGCCGGCGCGCTGGTTCTCGAAGCGGAGGAAGGAGTAGGCGCCATTGCCGATCGCGGCGTGCTGGCGGCCAGCCTGCGATCCGACGGCGTGCACAAGGACAAGCTCTTCGTCGACGGCGGCCCTTCGACCACGGGAACCGTCGGCCATCTCAGGATGGAAGGCCGCGAGGTGTTCAAGCATGCCGTCGGCATGATCACCGACGTCATCGAGGCGACCTTCGGCGATGCGGGCATAACGGCTGAGGACCTCGACTGGTTCGTGCCGCATCAGGCCAATAAACGGATTATTGACGCTTCCGCCAAGAAGCTCGGGATTGCCGAGCAGAAAGTGGTGGTCACCGTCGATTTACACGGTAACACCTCGGCTGCCTCGGTGCCGCTGGCTCTCTCGGTGGCCGTCGCCGACGGTCGCATCAAGAAGGGCGACCTGGTGCTTCTCGAGGCGATGGGTGGGGGTTTCACCTGGGGCGCGGTGTTGCTTCGCTGGTAAGTGCCGAACGCGCCGGTTCGGTTCTTGACCTTGACGGATCAATTACTTAGGCTCTGCCTTTACCTGTATCGATTTACGTTTTTTTGCTCGCGGATGGGACGGTCGCATGGGGGGAAAGACACTTACGCGTGCCGACCTTGCTGAAGCCGTTTATCGGAAGGTTGGGTTGTCGCGAACTGAATCGGCGGAGCTCGTCGAGGCTGTCCTGGACGAGATCTGCGAAGCCATCGTTCGCGGCGAGACGGTCAAGCTGTCGTCCTTCGCCACCTTCCATGTCCGCTCCAAGAACGAGCGCATCGGCCGCAATCCCAAGACCGGTGAGGAAGTGCCGATCCTGCCGCGCCGGGTGATGACGTTCAAATCGTCGAACGTGCTCAAGAGCCGGATCCTGCGTTCGCACCAGAACAGCAAGGGCAAGGGCGGCAAGTAGTTTGCTGGCGAATGCGGTTGAAAACCGCAGGTTGTTTTGACGCCGGGCTTGAATATCGTTTTATAAACCGCTGAAATAAGGGCCGATTCGGCATCATACGCCGGGTCGTGGTCCAGTGTGGAGGATTGGCCATGGACAAGAGTCCCGATGCTTTCCGCACCATCAGCGAAGTCGCGGAAGATCTTGATCTGCCGCAGCACGTGCTGCGTTTCTGGGAGACGCGCTTCACTCAGATCAAGCCGATGAAGCGTGGCGGCGGCCGCCGCTACTACCGGCCGCAGGACGTCGAGCTGATCAAGGGCATCCGGCATATGCTCTACGATCAGGGCTATACGATCAAAGGCGTGCAGAAGCTGCTGCGCGAGAACGGCAACCATTTCCTGGTCGCCATCGGCAATGGCGACATGGCCGCGGTGGAGGCGATCGCCCAGCGCCGCCAGGCCGAACAGGTGCCGCTGACGACGGCCGCGCAACCGCGCGGCGACGAGGACGCGCTCGTCGGCCAGCCGAAGGTGAAGCCCAGCCGCCGTTTCTTCGGCCTCGGCAAGAGCGACGACGAAGGTCCGGTTCAACCTGACGCTTCGAAATTGTCGCGCGACAACCGTGCCTTGCTGCAGGAGGCGTTGTTCGACCTCCTGGAATGCAAGCGCCTGCTCGACCAGGTTCGTTGAACGGCCGCCATCTATTTGGCCCGCCGCTGCTCCGTCAGCTCGCCGGAACTGGCGCTCCATCCATGCGTTAGGCCTTCTCCAAGAGAAGGACATAAAGCATGGCATCGTTTTCGACCCTCTCCGACCTTGATCTCGACAGGCAGGTCGCTGCGCTCTCGCGGCAACTGAACGATCTCAAGAAGGTCTTGGCCAGGCGCGGCGACGCCTACTACGAAGACGGCCGCGAGGTGGCGTCCGACTATTATTCGCAGCTCGCCGATCGCCTGCATGAGACGCTGCCGGCGATCAGGCGCAGGGGCAGGGCGCTCGAGCGAACGGCGCGCGATCATCCGGCAACGGCTGCTGCTGTCGGGCTGGTCGTGGTCGGACTGCTTGCCGGCCTGCTCATCAGCCGGCGCTGATCTTTTCAACGAGCCATGAAACAGAAATGGCGGCCGTCCTCGACGGCCGCCATTTCCGTGCCATGCGGCTGGGCGCGATCAGTTCGCGAGCTTAAGCCGGGTCTTCGGATCGACCTTCATGACCTGGTTGCACTTGCCGTAGACGGTGCCGTTCTTGTCGGTGGCGTCGGTATAGGTGCCTTTGCAATCGAGTTCCAGCACCAGGCACGAGCCATGGCCCTTACAGACGGCGCCGCCGTCGCCGGTCGGATGCGTGCCGGCGAAAGCCGGGGCCGAGACCGAGCCGAAAGCCGAGACGACGAGAGCTGCGGCGAGGGTGATGCGCTTGAAAGTGGTCATTCGAGCATTTCCTTCCATTGGTTGTTGGGATCGCCTTCTGGCGTCCCGTTGGATTGAGGAGCGCCTTGGTGGCGCCCATGTCCCGTTAGTGTCCTTGCCAAGGGGAAGGTTCATATGCCGCGCGATTTTTTTCATTTGGGACACTGCGGCCCGTTGCACTGGAAAATCCCAGGTGTGGATTTCGTTAGTGCTGCGTACCGCATCTGGCGCGCAACGCCTCGGCATAGAGACGGCTCACGCCGCGATGCCGTCGCCTGAGATAGGCCGAGTCTTCGAGCCGCCAAAGCCGTTCGGCGATTGAGGGCAAGCCTTTGCCGCCAGCTTGTCGGTCAGCGTCACGAACAGCGGATTGTGGTCGCCAATCTTCCGCCACAGCATCGACTCGTCATGGCGCGTCGGGGCGGCCGGGTTCGGCGCATAGCCCAACCTTCTGGCAAAGCGAACAACGAGAAAAGGATGGCGAAGGGAGAGGAGGGTTCGGGCGGCGGTCAGCACCAGGCGGTGTCTGGCCGGAAGGTCGGCGCTGATCCGTATAAAACACATTCCTGAGTGTAGTGGGGCATCACCGGATGCTCAGGCAGGAAAATTCCGATGGGAAGGCCGGACCGCGCAACAAGCGAAGGCCTGCCCATCGGTAAAAAGCGAAAGGTCAGTACTTCTTCGGAGCCATCTTGTTGTGGTGGTGATGATGGTGATGGTGATGGTGATGATGATGCCAACGATGGTGCCAGTGGTGATGATGATGATGATGATGCATCTTCATCGAAGCCGCATCAGCGCTGGTGGTGCCCAGGATCGGCATGGTGAACGCCAGGGCCAGAGCCAGCCCGAGCGCTGAGAGAAGGGACTTCTTCATGACTCGTTTCCTTGTTACGCGGGCGTTCCGGGATCCCCGGATCAAATCCGTGACCCAAGCCTCGCAACAAGGACTATCCGCCTGGTTTTTTTCGACAATTTTTCCCAAATGTAGATTTTTGTTTCTGGATTGTTTCCGAGGATTCCGGTTGCATCGCCTGCCCGCCCAGACAGGCGAAGATCGCGGTTTGGGATGCGGCCGCCTGGCATCACATGGGCGGCGCGATGCCGTGATTCCCAACGACTATCCGGTTCCCGGTTAGCTTCCCGTCGCTGCCGCGCTCGGCGTTGACGAACACCGCGACGCCCGGCGCGAGATCCGCCGGCGTGGCGGCGGCGAACGTCACGATCGGCGTCGTCTGCGGGATCGCGATCTGCTTTTTCTGGCCGTTGTCATAGGTGAGCGTGACTGTGCGGCCCTGGATTTCGGTGACGTCGGCCACGGTGCCGTTGGTCATGCGGCTGTTGGGCTGTAGATCCCAGTCGCGGTCGCCTTCTCCGGTGCCCTTCAGCGCCGCCGGGAAGATCACGACTTCCAGGGCGCCGCTTCCGCCATCGGCCTTGGAAGCCGAGGCGATGCCGAGAAAATCGCCCTGTTTGATATCGGCCGCCGATGCCTTGGCGACACCCGAAATCTTCCAGCCGGCGGCAAGCGTGATCGCATCGGTTTTGCCGTTGCGGTCCTTCACTGTAAGCGTCGATCCGGCAACGCTGACGACAGTGCCTCGAACACGAGCGGCATCCGCCGCCCCCGCTCCCGTCGCACCGACGACGCTTGAGATTGTGCCAATTACGAACGATTTCAATTTCATGGCTTTAGATCCTTCCTCGAAATGTCCGGCGCGCCGTCTGTCGGCTGGCGGTGACGGCTTGCCAACGAATCGCGGCGTCGAAAATGCCGACGAATCCGGTCGCGGAGCTTCAGAAGAACTTGATTGAGCGCCGCGCGACCTTACATGTACGAGGCCTGCGATACCGGCCGAAAATGCCGCTTCACGATGGCGTGACGGCCGAAGCTCTTGGCAAATCATTTGTTAACGAGCATTCTCCCGCCCGTCTCAGGCAACGCCACATTTCATCAGACCCTGTTTCATCCAAAGGAGTTGCCATGCCCAACACCGCACGGAACGCCGTTTCCAACGACATCATTGCCGCGTCCGGCCTTAATCCACTGAAAGCCGCTCGCGAAACGAGGGGATATACGATCGAGGAACTCTCTTTGACCTGCGGCCTGGCCGTGGGCGAGATCGTCGACATCGAGGACGGCAAGGACGCCGATCCCGCCAAGCTCCGGCGCATTGCCTCGGCATTGCAGATGCCGGAAGAGGAATTGATCAGAGTGCCGGCCGCCGAGAATCGGCCCACGCAGCAATAGAGGCACGAAAGCATCCATTCGAGAGCCCGCCGCGGTTTTGCCCCGGCGGGCTTTTTAGCGCCTGCAAAGGAGAGGCGCTGGCTCTTGCCATTGGCGGTTGCCCCATGCGATTCGCCGGATCGCCGCTGTTCGACAAATCTGACGAGGAGTTCGCCATGAGCTTGGAATCGGTTCGCGCCTTTTTTGCCGAGCACGCGCCGGACGTGGGGGTCATCGTCACCGAAGCGAGCTCGGCCACTGTCGCGCTGGCGGCCGAGGCCCATGGCGTGACGCCGGCGCAGATCGCCAAGACGATCTGCCTGCGCGTCGGCGACGAGACCATGCTGGTCGTGACCAGCGGCATCGCCAGGCTCGACAACCGGAAATTCAAGGACAGGATGGGCGGCAAGCCGCGCATGCTTAGTGCAGAGGAGGTGCTGGCGGCGACCAGCCATCCGCCAGGCGGCGTCTGCCCGTTCGGCCTGCCGGCACCGCTGCCCATCTATTGCGATCTCTCGCTCGAGCCTTTCGACGAGGTCGTCCCCGCGGCTGGCGCCACCAATGCCGCGGTGCGCATCACGCCGCGGCGTATGGCCGATCTGGTCGGCGCGGTATGGGTCGACGTCTGCCAGTAACGATGGTCGCCTAGATATCCCGCACGGCTCGCGAAGGCCGCCGCGCGGCGTTGCCGGCATTCGGCTGCGAGCGCACGCTCCGATTTGGTTTCAGTGCTGGCATGACCGCTGTCCCGCACCCCTCTACTCATCGCGCGTGGGCCAATTCGAAAAGCGTCGGCCAACAGCCAAAGAATTGGACATTAGTCTTGACAGAAATACATATGTTCACTACCCGTCAAGCAATCGAACAGCATGCGATGTGGGAGGAATAAGCGGCATGGCTTCCAATATTTCGTTGACGGGCCTTGCCCGTGACCTCGAGGAACGCGCCAAGTCCGGCAAGCCCATCCGCATCGGCCTGATCGGCTCCGGCGAGATGGGAACCGACATCGTTACCCGCGTCGCGCATATGTCCGGCATCGAGATCGGCGCGATTTCCGAATTGAATCTGCCGGCGGCCAGCAAGGCGGTCGACATCGCGTTCCAGGAAGCCGGACACGCGCGGGAAGTGTCGAACGTGTCGGCAATGACCGCTGCCATGGAGGCCGGCAAGATCGCCGTCACCAACGATTCCAGTCTTGTCATCGGCAATGACCTGATCGACGTCGTCATCGACGCGACCGGCGTTCCGGCGGTCGGCGCCGAGATCGGCCTGCGCGCCATGGAGCATGGCAAGCACCTTGTGATGATGAATGTCGAGGCCGACGTCACCATCGGCGCCTACCTCAAGGCCGAAGCCGACCGTCTCGGCGTCACCTATTCGCTAGGCGCCGGCGACGAGCCGTCTTCCTGCATGGAACTGATCGAGTTCGTCTCCGCCATGGGCCACCCGATCGTCGCCGCCGGCAAGGGCAAGAACAACCCGCTCAACATCGACGCCACGCCGCCCGACTATGAGGAGGAGGCGAAGCGCCGGCACATGAATGTGCGCATGCTGGTCGAATTCGTCGACGGCTCGAAGACCATGGTCGAGATGGCGGCGATCGCCAACGCGACCGGGCTGGTTCCGGACAAGCCGGGCATGCATGGCCCCGCCGCGACGCTCGGTGAATTGTCGAAGGTGCTGGTGCCTGAGAAGGACGGCGGCGTGCTGTCGAAGGTCGGCGTCGTCGACTATTCGATCGGCAAAGGTGTGGCGCCCGGCGTCTTCGTCGTCGCCGACATGTCGCATCCGCGCATTTCGGAACGCATGGAAGACTTGAAGATGGGCAAGGGCCCTTACTTCACCTTCCATCGCCCCTATCACCTGACCTCGCTTGAAGTGCCGCTCACCTGCGCGCGCGTCGTGCTTTACGGCAAGGCCGACATGGTGCCTTTGGCCAAGCCCGTGGCCGAGGTCTGCGCCGTCGCCAAGAAGGACATGAAGCCCGGCGACAAGCTCGATGCCATCGGCGAGTATTGCTACCGCGCCTGGATCATGACGGCGCCGGAAGCGCATGCGGCAAGGGCCATTCCCTGCGGCCTGCTGCAGGGCGGCTCGGTCACCCAGCCGATCAAGAAGGGCGAGCTCATCACCTATGCCAATGCGGCGCCCGCGCCGGGCTCGAAGATCGCCGAGCTGCGCGCCCGCCAGGACAAGCTCGTCTACGGAACCGTGGAGGCGTGATCATGACCGGAGCCCGCAAAGCCGTCATCGATAGCCGCGCCAACCTGCCTTTCGTCTACCGCCAGTACAGCCCGGAGCAGCTCAGACAAGTGCTGCACAAGATGTACCTGATCCGCCGCTTCGAAGAGGGTGCGGAAGAGTGCTACACGCGCGGCCTCATCCACGGCACGATGCATCTGTCGATCGGCCAGGAAGCGAGCGCCATGGGCATCTGCATGCCGCTCGCCGAGGATGACCAGATCACCTCGACGCATCGCGGCCATGGCCATTGCATCGCCAAAGGCGCGGAAGTCAGCCGCATGTTCGCCGAGTTCTTCGGCAAGACCACCGGCTACTGCAAGGGTCGCGGCGGCTCAATGCACATCGCCGATGTCGCCAAGGGCAATCTCGGCGCCAACGGCATCGTCGCCGGCGGCATTCCGATCGCGGTGGGTGCCGCGCTTTCGTCCAAGATGATGAAGACCGGCAAGGTCGTGGTCTCCTTCTTCGGCGACGGAGCCAACAATGAGGGAGCCTTCCACGAGGCGCTCAACATGGCGGCGGTCTGGAAACTGCCGGTGATCTTCGTCTGCGAGAACAACGGTTACGGCATGTCGACCTCGACGGCGCGTTCGACCGCGGTGAAGAACATCGCCGAGCGCGCTGCCGCCTATTCGATGCCTGGCGTCATCGTCAACGGCAACATCTTCTCCGAGGTTGCCGAGGCGTCCTTCAAGGCCGTCGAGCGGGCGCGCGCGGGCGAGGGGCCGACGCTGATCGAATCCAAGACCTACCGCCATCGCGGTCATTCCAAGAGCGATCGCAACCGCTACCGCACCAAGGAAGAGATCGAGGACTGGATGGCGAACCGCGATCCGATCACGCTGTTCGAGAACGAGCTGCGCGACTTCGGCTTCATCGACGACAAGGGCATCGAGGCGATCCGGGACGCGGTCGCTCGCGAGATTGCAGACGGCATCGAGTTCGCCAAGGCGAGCCCGGCGCCAGAGATCGCCACCCTCGAGAACTATGTCTACACGGAGCATGCGTGATGGATGCCGCCGTGCGTGAACTGAGCTACGCCCAGGCGATCCAGGAAGCCATGGCGATCGCCATGGACATGGACGAGCGCGTCTTCCTGATGGGCGAGGATATCGGCGTCTATGGCGGTGCCTTTCAGGTCACCGGCGATCTGGTCGAGCGCTACGGCGCCGACCGGGTCATCGACACGCCGATCTCGGAACTGGGTGGCGCGGGCGTCGCGGTGGGCGCGGCCGTCACCGGCATGCGGCCGATCTTCGAGTTCCAGTTCTCGGATTTCGCCACGCTCGGCATGGAGCAGATCGTCAACCAGGCGGCCAAGATGCGCTTCATGCTGGGCGGCGAGGTTTCGGTGCCGCTGGTGATGCGCTTTCCGGCCGGTTCCGGCACGGGTGCCGCCGCGCAGCACAGCCAGAGTCTCGAGGCCTGGCTCGGCCATGTGCCCGGCCTGAAGGTCATCCAGCCGGCGACGCCGCATGATGCAAAAGGCATGCTGCTTGCCGCGGTCGCCGACCCGGACCCGGTCATGATCTTCGAGCACAAGCTACTCTACAAGATGAAGGGCCATGTGCCGGAAGGCCATTACACCGTGCCGATCGGCAAGGCCGAGATCCGCCGCGAGGGCCGCGACCTCACCATCGTCGCGACCTCGATCATGGTGCAGAAGGCGCTCGACGCGGCGGCCGCGCTGGAAGGCGAGGGCATCGACATCGAAGTGGTCGATCTGCGAACGATCCGGCCGATCGACCGGCAGACCGTCATCGACAGCGTGAAAAAGACCTCGCGCCTGCTCTGCGTCTACGAAGCGGTGAAGACGCTCGGCATCGGCGCCGAGGTGAGCGCCATGGTCGCCGAGAGCGAGGCGTTCGATTATCTCGATGCGCCGATCGTGCGCCTCGGCGGCGCCGAGACGCCGATCCCTTACAATCCGGACCTGGAGAAGGCGACGGTGCCGCAGGTTCCCGGCATCATCGCCGCCGCCCGCGACCTCGTGAAAGGGGTCCGCTGAGCGATGCCGACCGAAGTCATTCTTCCCAAGGTCGACATGGACATGGCGACCGGCCAGATCTCGCGCTGGTTCGCCGGGGAGGGCGCCCGCGTCAAGAAGGGCGACGTGCTCTTCGAGATCGAGACCGACAAGGCGGCGATGGAGATCGATGCGCCGGCCAGCGGCACGCTGCGCAACGTCACCGGCAGGGAGCGCGTCGACATTCCCGTCGGTGAGCCCGTTGCGTGGATCTATGCCGACGACGAGGTTTATGCGGCTGAGACGGCGCAGAACAAAGCTCCAATCTCCCCCCAAGTGGGGGAGATGTCGGCGAAGCCGACAGAGGGGGGCGCTGTCCCTCCGACGTTTCAGTCTGTCACGCCTGCCCTGCCGGGCATCTCCCCCCCAAGGGGAGAGATCAGCCGATCTCCGGGACCTGCCCGAGCTACGCCTTTGGCTCGACGTTTGGCCCGTGAGGCAAATCTAGACCTCTCGGCGATAGTGGGCAGCGGCCCTCGCGGTCGCGTTGTACGCGCTGACGTCGAGGCTGCGGTCACCGCAAAAGGCTCCCCTACACTTGAGCAGCCGACTGCCGATATGGCATCGCCAGTGCCAGCTGAAGCCCCGCCAGCTCCAGCGGCCCCCAAGCCGATGTCGGACGACCAGGTGCTAAAACTGTTTGCCGAAGGCTCCTACGAACTCGTGCCGCATGACAACATGCGCAAGACCATCGCGCGCCGCCTGGTCGAGGCGAAGTCCACCATCCCGCATTTCTATTTGACGCTGGATTGCGAGCTCGATGCGCTGCTGGCCTTGCGCACGCAGTTGAATGCCGCCGCGCCGGTGAAGAAGACCGACAAGGGCGAAGTGCCGGCCTACAAGCTCTCGGTCAACGACATGGTGATCAAGGCTTTTGCCGTGGCGCTGATGGCGGTGCCGGATGCCAACGCTTCGTGGACCGACAGCGCGATGGTCAAGCACAAGCACGCCGATGTCGGCGTCGCCGTGTCGATCCCCGGCGGTCTGATCACGCCGATCATCCGCCATGCCGATGAAAAGACGCTGTCGACCATCTCCAACGAGATGAAGGATCTGGCGAGCCGCGCCCGCAGCCGCAAGCTGAAGCCGGAAGAGTACCAGGGCGGCACGACGGCGGTGTCCAATCTCGGCATGTTCGGCATCAAGGACTTTGCCGCCGTCATCAACCCGCCGCATGCGACGATCCTTGCGATCGGCGCCGGCGAGCAGCGGGCGGTGGTGAAGAACGGCGAGATCAAAATCGCCAACGTGATGTCGGTGACGCTCTCGACCGATCACCGCGCCGTCGATGGCGCGCTTGGCGCGGAACTGCTCGGCGCCTTCAAGCGCATGATAGAAAACCCGATGGGCATGCTGGTCTAAAGCAATTCCGAGCCGGCCTGAATCGGCCTCAATCGCACAGGCACCGGCTTCCAGATCACCGACTTGTCAGGCAAGTGGACCGCGCTGACCTGATCCCCATGCTTGAAGCCGCCGCTATTTCGTTCCACATCGGGCAGCATGAACGGCAAGATGCGGGAATGGTTTCGGAATTGGCGATGGGCTCTGGCCGCATCGCTGTTCCTGCATGTCCTGATCGCGGCGTTCCTGTTCTTTGGCCTTCCGAGACCCCAGCAGCAGCCGGATCAGCAGGATCAACCAGTCAACGTCGCGATCGTGCCACCACCCGAGCAGCCGAAGCCAAAGCCCGCTCCAAAGCCGCCGGCGCCGAAACCTGAACAGAAGGTCGAAAAGCCACCTGAACAGCCCGTGCAAAAGCCGCCGCCCCCGCAGCCACCGAAACCGCAGGACGTCCCGGTTCTGAAGCGCGTTTTCCAGTATGGCGAGAAGGATACCGGCCCGGAGAAAGCCCTTAACGGAGGCAGCGCTCCAGCCAACGCCCCGTCGCCAGCCCTGGATGAACCTGCGAAGCCGCCGGTCGCACAGAAGCCTACGCCGAACCCACCTGCGAATCCCGAGCAACAGGCGGATACCGGCAAGGCCGATGAGAAGCCTGTAACCCCGGCGCCAGACGAAAAACCCGCGCAAAGCGAGGAGAAGCAGGCGACCGTGGACGCTGGTGAACAGCAGCCGGACAACCAGGAGGCCGCGCCGCAAACCGTTGCAAAGCAAGCGGCCGAAGCGCCAGAGCCGTTGGCGGCCGACCCCGGTGAGAAGCCAACGCCTCCATCGTCATCCGAAGAGGCAAAGCCTAAACCTTCGAAGGCGATGAAGTTCAAATCCGCAAGAGCTTTGAGAGCGCCAAGCGGCAATCCAGGAAGGTCGAACCCCGCCGACAGCGCGGCTGCGGGATCGCCGATCTATTCCGGCCTTCCGGGCGTCAGAAAGCTTTACTCGCCGGGTGCAACCGGCAACGCGTTGGCCACGAGCTCAATGGAAAACGTGCCGCGTGATCAGCGGATTGCCAATCTTTGCGCAAACGTTTTGAACCAGGAATTGCAAAGTGCCGATTACTCGCCGAAATGGCTGCCGACCATTCCCCTGAAGCAGGGCAATGTTCTCAATCCTCCGCAGGCCGCCTTCAGCACGACAACCCAATGGTTTGACCTGAGCTTCCGCTGCGAGGTCGACAGAGATGCGACAAGGGTCCTGTCCTTCAACTTCCGTGTCGGAGGACTGGTCCCACCCGGCGACTGGACCCGGCGTCGCTTCCCCAGTCTCCGCTAGAGCATGATCCCGAAAAGTGGGAACCGGTTTTCGGAGAAGATCATGCTCCAGCAAAGAGTTGAATTAGGCCGGCACGCCGAGCCCAGCCAATTGCCGGCCGACCTCATGCCAGTCGGCGCAGATGAAATCGGCGCCGGCGGCCTTCAGCCGCGCGCCGTGCTCGGGATAGGTATGGCCGCCGCCGGTATAGCCGATCGCGATCATGCCGGCGGCGACCGCACCCTGGACGCCAAAAGGCGAATCCTCGACCACGATGCAATCGGCCGGCTGCGCGCCCATCTTCTCGGCGGCGTGGAGGAAAATGTCTGGCGCCGGCTTGCCGTTCCTCACCATCGAGGAGGAGAAGATCGCCTCGCCGAAGAAGCGCGACAGTCCCGTCACCGACAGGGAGTGGTTGATGCGTTCGACCGAGGATGACGAGGCGACGCAGCGGTCGCCGGCAAGCCCGCTCAGGAAAGGCGCGATCCCCGGCGTCGGCTTCAGTTCCTCGGAGAAGAGCAGCTTGGTTTCGGCCCAGATGTCGCCGGCGGCGGCGGGCGGAAACTGATGGCCGGTCAATTCCTTGATTTTGACGATGATGTCCGACTGCTTCATGCCGATGCATTGCGCGATAATGCCGCCATGCACGCCAGGCATGCCGTGCCTCTCATAGACGCGCTCATAAGCCTTCGCGGCCAGCGGCTCGCTGTCGACGAGAACGCCGTCGCAGTCGAAGATCATCAGTCTGGATCGCGCCACGCGCCTCTCCCGCCTTCGATATCAATGGTGCACATCGCTATCGATAAAAAGTCAGATGTTCAATAGTATCGCGGCTAGGTCCCCAACGCATCAAAGCTGGCGCAGCGCCTCGCTGACCGGGGACGATCCAAGCGCGCGCTGCATGGCCTGGCGCGACTGGGCGCGGTCGGGCGTGATCCAGTTGGGCTCGGCGCCGAGGAAGCGGTCGAGGAAGGCCACGGCATAGGCGGGCATCTCCGTCGCGTTCTCGCGATAGGACCACCAGATACGCAAATCGTCGGCGCATTTGTCGATGCTCGGCGCGGTGCCGAATTCCTGCTCGTGTACGGCCAAGATCGCCGACACGCAGTAGTTGGTATAGAGGAAACCTTCCGGCCAGAAGCGCACGATTTCGGCCGTGCCGGCATTGGCCTCCGTCTCGACCATTTCGGTCAGCCTCGAAATCTCGCGCGCCGGCGCCTGCCGGATCAGCTCGCGCAGCACCAGCCCGGCGGCGAAGACGATGAAGTCCGCCCGGTCCACGTCGGCGAATCGCTTCTGCGCCTCCATCACCTCGATCCAGTCGAGAAAGGCGCGCGTCAGCTTGGCCTCGTCGATCTCGAAGCGCACGCCGAACGTCTCCGACACCACCTTCGCGCTGCTGCGGAACGTGGCGCGGAACCAGCGCAACTGGCGCAGCCGGTGGCGAAGGTCCGGCATAAGCGCCAGTTCGTGCCTGAAGGGCAGGTCCATGTCTCATTTCCCGTTTGAAGACAGGCTAGCACAGGCGCCGCCGATGCCGAAATCGGCCAACCGCCTGTGGAGCGCTATGACGGCTAATATAATACATGTTGACATCTTAGGAAACAAATGTTCTCACTTTCGGGTCATCTCTCCTCCGTTCAATATGCGACGGAGATAGAGACTCGGGAGGAAACCGAAATGGCGATCTGGCAGTGGGCGCTGCTTCTGCTTTTTGTTGTCTGGGCGCTGCAATCGCTCGGCGTCTGGCTGCAGATGCGGCACTATTCGGACGTCTTCAAAGGCGTCACCAACCAGTACAAGGACGGCTTCGTCGGCGCCGGCAATTTCCGCGGCCGGCTGGCCAAGGGCACCATCGCGCTCGTCGTCGTGACGCCCGACCTCATCGTGCGCCGCATGATGGTCATGAGCGGCCGCTCGGTGCTGACCAAGTTCAAGCGACATGAAGAATTCGAGGGCATTCCCCTCGATCGACTCCGGTCCAACCCTGCGATCATGGGGGAGGGGGAACCCGGTGTGGCCGAGGCTGTGAAACGGGCGATCGAGCAGATCGACCGCGCGCGGTCGGAGCCGGGGAAGAAGCCGGGCCTGTCCGGCTTGAACGTAGCAAGGGCTTAAACGACGCCGGCAGCCGGCTGGGAATGACCGGCAGGGGTCATAAGGAGGAGAAATGTCTGTAATTTCGTTATTGGCGCAGCATGCCGACCTGGCGGTGCACAACCTGCATGTCGCAGGCACCATGGTCTCGGACGCTGCCTGGCACGGCAAGCTCGGCGTCGAGCACGCCACCGATCATCTTGTGGTCCTGGCGCAGGCGACGACCGACAGCGCGCCGGTCACCGCCGACCAGTTGAAGGAACAGCTGAAGAACGTGCAGCAGGAAGAGCAGCTCGGCTGGCTTACCGCGATCGGCAAATACTTCATCGGTATCTTCCAGAAGGGCGGCGAAGTGTTCGCCGGCTTCGTCACCGGCATCATCCCGACGCTGGTCGTGCTGATGACCGCCTTCTACGCCGTCACCGAACTGGTCGGCGAAGAGCGCGTCCACGGTCTGGCGCGCGGCGCCGGCCGCATCGCGCTGACCCGTTATACGGTGCTGCCGGTCCTGTCGGTGTTCTTCCTCACCAACCCGATGGCCTACACCTTCGGTTCGTTCCTGGAAGAAAAGCACAAGCCCGCCTTCTACGACGCGGCAGTGTCCTACGTGCATCCGCCGCTCGGCCTCTTCCCGCATATCAACCCCGGTGAATATTTCGTCTGGGGCGGCATGCTCGTCGCGCTGCTCGACCTCGAGAAGCGTGGCGTCATCGCCAGCGGCTATCACGTCAAGGTGGCCATCTGGTACGCCATCGTCGGCCTAGTCGTCATCCTCTTGAAGGGCATCCTGACCGAGCGCATCACGGCCATCATGGCGCGCCGCCAGGGCGTCGAGCTCTAAGGGCGGGAGGACACCATGGCCAACACTTACAAAGCCGTAAAGATCTCCCGGGGCAACACGGGCTGGGGCGGTCCGCTCGTCATCGAGCCGACCCCGCAGCGCGACAAGGTCGTCTCCGTCACCGGCGGCGGCATCCATCCGGTCGCCCAGCTCATCGCCGACATGACCGGCGCGACGGCCGTCGACGGCTTCAAGGCGCCGCCGATCGAAAGCGAGATGGCGGTCGTCGTCGTCGACTGCGGTGGCACCGCGCGCTGCGGCGTCTATCCGCGCAAGCGTATCCCGACCGTCAACCTGACGCCGGTCGGCCAGGCGGGTCCGCTCGCCCAGTTCATCACGGAAGACATCTACGTTTCGGGAGTGAAGCCGGCCAACGTCACAATGGCGGACGGATCCGAGGCGGTCACCACTGCGGGGGGAGCAGCATCGATGAGTTCGAGCAACAACAACACAGCAACCAGGGCGGCCGAGCCGCTGCCGAGCGAAGGCGGGCTTATCGGCCTGATCAGCTCGATCGGCCGCGTCATGGGCCGTGTGGTCGGCATCTTCTTCAATTCCGGCCGCCGCACCATCGACCAGGTCGTCCGCAACGTGCTGCCCTTCATGGCCTTCGTGACCATGCTGATCGGCCTCATCCTCTATACCGGCATCGGCGACGTGCTGGCGCAGCCGATGGGACCGCTGGCCAACAACATTGTCGGCCTGCTGATCATCTCGGCGATCTGCGGCCTGCCGTTCCTGTCGCCCATCCTGGGGCCGGGCGCGGTCATCGCGCAGGTCATCGGCGTCGCCATCATCGGCCCGCAGATCGCCAACGGCACCATCTCGCCGGCAATGGCGTTGCCGGCGCTGTTTGCCTACAACACTCAGGTGGGTTGCGACTTCGTTCCCGTCGGTCTGGCGCTCGGTGAAGCCAAGCCGAAGACGATCGAAATCGGCGTGCCGGCGGTGCTCATCAGCCGCCAGATCATGGGCCCGGTCTCCGTGCTGATCGCATGGGTCGTCTCCCTGATCGTGTTCTAAATCAGTAACGATAAACGAGGTTCGCCATATGTCGGTTCTTCTCAAGACACGGGTCACGGCAATTGGACCCGAAGTGGCGGACCTCGCCGAGGGCGGCGTGGTCATCCTGTTCGCGGATGGCTCGCCTCCCGAACTGGCCGAAGTCTCCGTGCTGCACCTGACGGAACAGGGACCTAGTGACGACGCGCCGCAAAAGGGCGCTTCGATCACGCTCGGACCGGTTTCGGCGACGATTACGGCGGTCGGTGACACCGCCTGGAGCAAGGTCCGCGAGATGGGCCATGTCGTGATCTCCTTCAACGGAGCGACCGAGGCCGAACGGCCCGGTGAGCTGTGCGCGTCCGAGATCGACACCGGGGCGCTCGTGACGGCGCTTACGCCGGGCGCCGTCATCACCATCGCCGCCTGATAGGATCGCGCCGTCCGGCGCTTAAAGCTAGAGTACAGTCATGGAACGCTCGACCATCGTCAGAGTGCATGAAGGTTTGCACGCCCGTCCCGCCACGCGGTTCGTCAAGCTCGCCAAGGGTTTCGAATCCGACGTCGAGCTGGTCAAGGACGGCAAGGCGGTCAGCGCCAAGAGCTCGGTCAAGCTGATGCTGCTGGCGGTCAAGGAGAACCAGGAAGTCACCGTGCGCGCCAATGGCGCCGACGCCATCGAGGCGGTCGAAGCGCTGATCGGTTATCTCGAGAACCCGCGTGCCGGTCTCGACAATGAGAGCGAGGCGGGCTCGGAAGCCGCGTCCATGGCGTCTGCTCCTGAGCTCGCGCCGTCTGCCGCCGCGCTGGCGGATGGAACACCGAAACTCCAGGGTGTCGCCGCCAGCGAGGGCGTGGCCTTCGGGCCGGCCTTTGCCCATTTCCCGGCCGAGATCGAAGGCCCGGGCAGGCGCCTGCAAGCCGGTGAGATCGACGGCGAGGTCGAACGGTTCCGCCGCGCGGTATCAACGGTCCAGGCGCGCATGGACCGCACGCTTGCCGAGGACAATCTCTCGGCCGGCGACCGTGGCATTGTCGCGGCCTTGCGCGACATTGCCTCTGACGACAGCCTGACCGGTGAGGTCGAAAAACTGATCAGGGAGGGCGATGACGCGGTGTCGGCCGTCATCGGCGCGGCTTCCGCCATCGCCGCGGATTTCAGCGCCGTCGACGACCACTATCTCAACGCCCGCGCCGATGACGTTCACGCCGTCGGCCGGCAGATCTGCCTGGTGCTGCTTGGCCAGGACGAGGTCAGCCTGGAGTCGATCCCGCAAGGTGCGATCCTGATTGCAGACGACATCGGTGCCTGGGACCTGGCGCGCGCGCCGCTGAAGCGCATCGGCGGCGTGGTTTGCGGCCATGGCGGCGCGACCTCTCACATCGCCATCATTGCGCGTTCGCACGGCATCCCGGCGGTGCTGGGCCTCGGCGACAAAATCAACGCGTTGCGCACCGCCAGGGATGTAGCGATCGACGGCAATGCCGGGCATGTGATCGTCGATCCGGACGAAACGGCTCGCGCCGATTTCGCCCGGCGCGTCGAGGCGGCAGCGCAGGAGCGTGCCGGCCTCAAAGTGTTCAAGAGCGTGACGCCGACCCGCGCCGACGGCACGGTGATCGAGGTCGCGGCCAATATTGGCTCGCTGGAGGAGATCGAGGCGGCGCAGGAAGCCGGCGCCATGGGCGTCGGGCTGTTCCGCACCGAACTGCTCTTCATGCGTCACATGCACCTGCCGTCGGAAGACATGCAGGCCGAGACCTACAGCGCCCTGGCCAAGGCGTTCGCGCCGCATCCGGTCATCGTGCGCACGCTCGACATCGGCGGCGACAAGCCGATCGCCGGCATCGAGTTCCCGGACGAGGAAAACCCCTTCCTCGGCTGGCGCGGCATCCGCATGTGCCTGGATCGGCCAGACATCTTCAAGCGCCAGCTGCGAGCGCTTCTCAGGGCCGCCGTGCACGGCAACATCAAGGTGATGCTGCCGATGGTTTCGGAGATTTCCGAGGTGACGCGCACCCGCGCGCTGGTCGAGGAATGCGCGGCCGAATTGAAGGCCGAAGGCGTGCCGCATGCCGGCTTCGATCTCGGCGTGATGATCGAGACGCCGGCCGCCGTGCTGATCGCGCCAGATTTGGCAAAAGAAGTGGCGTTCTTCTCGATCGGCACCAACGACCTGACCCAGTACATCATGGCCGCCGACCGTCTCAACCCGACGGTCGCCAAGCTCAACGACGTCACCAATCCGGCGGTGATGTCGGCGATCGAGCTGACGGCCAAGGCAGGTGTCGCCGCCGGCATCATGGTCGGCATGTGCGGCGAGGCCGCCGGCCGCCCGGATCTGATCCCGGCTTTCATCAAAATGGGGCTGACCGAACTCAGCATGAGCCCGGCCTCGATCCAGCGCGCCAAGAAGACCATCGCGGCCATGGCGGCCGAGCAATAGCGGAGCCCTGGCGGCGACGGTTACGTCAGATGCGCAAGCAGGGTGGCGAGAACCGGCGTCAGTTCCTGCACCGCATTGGCCTGGCCGACGGCCTGCCGGATGCGGTCCTCGCGCACTTCCGTCGCCAGCAACGCGATCTCGAGGATATCCGGCTCGGACGTCTCGCCCTTGGTGGCGAGACCGCAGGCAAGCACGACTGGCGCAAGGCAGTCGATGTCGAACGCTCTGTCGCCAGAGATCGTTGTGGTTTCACCAAGCTGGATGGGGCGGTGGTTGAGGCATTCGACGAGCAGGGCCGAGCAGGCCGCCGCGATCTGATCCGTGGAGGCCGCGGGTTCCGTCGCGGCGGCGAGCAGATCCGCGTGGCGCTTGCGCATCGCGGCATGAACGGCCGAAAAGCTCGCCTCATGCACCCTGGGGTTTTCTATGCCGAGCCCGGCCAGGACCGCGCGCGTCAGATAGTACATGTCACGCCTGAACTGACGCTCGCCGCTTATCTGCCGGTCTTCGTTACCTTGCGGGAAATAGGCCCGCAGGCTTTTGACGGTCGTGCCGTCGACCTTGAGCGGCCGGGAATGCGGAACGAAGGATTCGGCGATCGTCAGCGCCTCGTCGACGGCGCTCGCTGCGTGGCCGAGCAGGCTGCGGCCCGGAAAGGGCGGCAGATTGTCGATGATATCGCGCGGGGTTTCGCCGGCCCTGTCGTGGCGGCTCTGGCGGATGGCGTCGCGCAGTTCCCGAAGCCGATCCTTCAGGTTGACGCGAACGTCTTCGGAGATTTGTCGCAGCATCGCCAATCGCCTCGAAATGCTGAAGCCGGTCACGGCTTTAGGGCGCAAGCCGCCCTCTCTAGATTGTTCGTGTCGATTGGTAGATCAATAGACGATATTTAACCAGCATGCAGAATCGGCTGACGGCAGCGTCATCGCCGGGTTGGGAGGGGAAGTTGGGCAGGCGACGGCAAGGCGAACCTGAAAGCGGCAGGGCGGCGGCTTCCGAGCCGATCGTCAATGAAAGCCGGACCGACCGCCTCAGGATTCGCGCCGCCTGGATGTATTTCGTCGAGCAGATGACGCAGAACGAGATCGCCGACGTGCTCGGCGTCGGCCGCGTCACCATCGTGCGCATGCTGGCCGAAGCGAGGGCGCGCAACGAGGTGAAGATCACCATCGAGAGCGAGCTCTCCGAGATCGTGCGGCTGGAACGCGCGCTGGAGAAGACCTTCGGCCTGCAGCAGGCGCTGGTCGCGCCGCTCACCGACCCCAACGCCGATCCGATTCCGGCAATCGCCGCCAAGACCGGCATGTTCCTGTCCGACGCGATGAAGTCGGGCACGCAGGTCGGCGTCGGCTGGGGCAGGACGTTGTTCAGCACCTTGCCGTTCATCAGCGCCAAGTCGCTGAGCGACTTCCGGGTGATCTCGCTGCTGGGCGGCGTCGGCGTCGTGCGCCGGTATAACCCCGCCGAATTCGCCTGGCGTTTCGCCCAGATTTTTCAGGGCGACGGCTACCTGATCCCGACGCCGGCCGTCGTCGACAGTGTCGAGACCAAGATCGCGCTGGTCGAGCGCTGTGGCCTGCAGGAGGTTTTCGAAATGGCCGATTCGCTCGATGCCGTGCTGCTGAGCGTCGGCGGCATCGCTTCGGCCACCACCTTCTCGCGCGGCGGTTTCTTAAGGGAAGCGGACCGCGAGGCGCTGCTCGCGCGGGGCGCCGTAGGCGACCTTCTGTTCCACTTCTACGACCGCAACGGCGCTCTGGTCGACCATCCGGTCAACAGCCATGTGATGTCCGTGGATGTCGACCGCCTGCGCAAGGCGCCGGTCCGCATCCTCACCTCCGGCGGCGCCGAGAAGACCGAGGCGCTGCTCGGCGCCATGCACCTGATCGCGCCGACCATCCTGATCACCGACGAGGAAAGCGCGCGCCGCATGCTGGCGGTGGATGGGGGGCAGGTTTGACGATCGTCCAGGCGCTCGCGCCGTAACTGACTTGGTCAATGTGGCGGGCGCCGCATGGCCTGCCAAATGTCGAGGAGATATTGCTCCGAGAGCAGCGCGGCTCTTCCGTGCGTGGAGTAGCCATAACGCTTGCTGAGCGTTATAACGCTCCGCCGTGTCATCTTGAGGCGCACTACGGCTTCTTCTGCTGTGTATATAGTGCCTAAAAGTGTTAGCGCCGGAATATTTGCGATCGAATTTGAAGAGGCCCTGCAGTTGTTGCGCGCAGTACGCGCCGTGTTTCTGTTCGCCGGGACGGCAGATGCGGTGCGCGGATGACAGCCTAACTAACTGGGCCACGCGCCCGCAAAGAAGACTACTTGTTTCATTGTTCGATCCGATCAAAGAAGTAGTTGGCTTGCACCAACGGCTGATATTTCCAGTTGTATGCTCGAATCTCGCTGTCCAGGGGGAGGTCAAGATACTTACCTCGCGAACCGTGAAAATCCTCTTCGTGCCAGAGATGTCCAGAATTGGCGCTGAGGCTGCGGACGTACACAAGTACGTCAGCTTTTAGTGCCGCGCCTTCAAGAGCCGCCAGCAGGCAAACACCTTCCACTATCGAGGGAACGCGAAACGCCCGAGCGGTCTTGGCTAGCTTCCTAAGATCAAGATTTGGAAGATAGGCGCCCGCATTTTCCTTAATCAGAAAGCGATCCAGTTCAAGGACTTGGGCATTCAGCGCCATGCCGAGCTGTCGGCTAAGAAAACTCTTTCCCGATCCGTGATGCCCGTCGATGCCGATAATCTTGGCGTCGCGACGGGAAATTTCCGCCGCAAGAGTCTGTGGGTCTGTATACACTGGACGCTCAACGTCTTGGTCGCGCCAGAGACGCCGGCCCGTTACCTCGTCGAAGGTGAAGGGGTCCGAATCCCCCATGGAGCGATTCCGCACAGATGACGGGCAATAACCACTGGCTACAATGTGGCTATATTTTTGTAGCCACCTCTGGGGGATATGGCTAACTCGTTGATTTTGTTGGTCGGAGTGGCCGGATTCGAACCGACGACCCCTTGACCCCCAGTCAAGTGCGCTACCGGGCTGCGCTACACTCCGGACCGGTGGCGATGTATCGTGATAAGGCGGTGCGGGTCAACCGAATTCGGTGCCTATCGCGCAGCTGAAATCGACAGGAGCGATGCGGGCGCTCCCAGCCGCAATTCCCGCTGATGCCGGTACTCCAGCGCGATCGCGCCCCAGACCAGCCCGAGCAGCAAATAGAGATGGCGCCAGTGGTCGATGTCGATGAAGGTGCCAAGCCCGATATTGCCGAGATAGGCGACGTAGGCGCAAAGCAGATAGGGTTGCCATGGCCGGTCGCGCAAAAGGATGCGGAAACCGGCGCCGATCGTCCACAGCGTCAGCGTCAGGAACGAGACGAAGCCCAGCCAGCCATAGTCCATCAGCGTCTTCAGCCAGATGTCGTGCGTGTCCTCGCCATAGATCGTGCCGAAGACCAGCGGGCCGATGCCGAACGGGTGCTCGGTCGCCAGCTGGAAGCCGATCGCATAGCGGGCGAAGCGGCCGAGCCGCGCCGAGTCGTAGCTCTGCTCGAGCTGCGCGCGCTGGGTGAACATGTCGGACACGCCGGGCAGTTGCAGGATCACCAGGAAGGCGATGACCAACAGCGCTGCGGCCGCTATCGTCATCACCACCACGCGCAGCCGGAACTTGCCGCTGGCGCTCTGCAGGAACAGGCATGCGGTAAGCAGCACCGCCGATACCGCGAACATGCCCCAGGCGCCGCGCGAGAAAGAAAAGAAGATGCCAGCGGTGATGATGAGCAGCGGCACAGCCGGAAGCGGCATCCGCGACACAGGGCCGGTCAAGAGCAGATAGAGCAGGTAGGTTCCTGGCAGCACCAGGAACGGCCCGAACACGTTCGGGTCCTGGAAGGCGCCGGCCGCGCGGTCGTATTTGGTGAACATTTCCGCGCCCGGAAAGGCATGGAAATAACCGGCGATGCCGAGCAGCGACGTCGCCACGGCCGACACCACATAGGCGATGAAGATCAGCCGGTAGAGGCTCGGCTGGACCGAGGTCACCGAGGCGAAGAACACCGCGCTGAAGGCCAGGAACAGCGAGACGGCGAGATAGAGCGGCGTGTTGGCGAGGTCGGCCATCTGCGTCATGGCAATCATGCCGCCGATGTTCATCGCCACCAGAAGCACCAGCAAGGGCACGGTGGCGCGCGAGATCCTGAGGCCGAACAATGCCCAGACCGCGATCAGCCCGGCCATGTAGATTTCGTAAGGCGCTGGTTCGCTGATGACGAAGCCGGAGAGCAGGATGCCGACGCCGATCGCCGCCGACGCGATCAGCGAAATCAGCTTGGCGTTTATCGCCGGCGCCGGCAACTCTTGGGCGATAGCGCTCAATAGGCGTTTTCCGTGTTGAGCAGGCGGACCGGCGTCAGGAACAGGATGCGCAGGTCGAACAGCATCGACCAGTTCTCGATGTAATAGAGGTCGTACTCGGTGCGCATGCGGATTTTTTCATTGGTGTCCATCTCGCCGCGCCAACCATTGATCTGCGCCCATCCGGTGACTCCGGGCTTCACCTTGTGGCGGGCGAAATAGCCGTCGACCACTTCGTTGTAGAGCAGGTTGTGGGACTGCGCGGCGATCGCATGCGGGCGCGGCCCGACGAGCGACAGCGAGCCGAACAGCGAATTGAAGAACTGCGGCAGTTCGTCGATCGAGGTCTTGCGGATGAAGCGGCCGACGCGGGTGACGCGCGGATCGTTCTTGGTCACCGTCTGCTTGGCGGTCGGGTCGGACCGGTCGGTGAACATCGAGCGGAACTTGTAGACCTCGATGATCTCGTTGTTGAAGCCATGCCGCTTCTGCTTGAACAGCACCGGCCCCTTGCTGTCGATTTTGATGGCGATCGCTGTGACGAGCATCACCGGCGAAAAGACGATGATACCGATCAGCGAGAAGACGATGTCGAAGGCGCGCTTTGCGACCGAGTCCCAGTCGTTGATCGGTTTGTCGAAGATGTCGAGCATCGGCACCGAGCCGATATAGGAATAGGCGCGCGGCCGGAACTGCAGCGCGTTGGAATGCGCCGAGAGGCGGATATCGACCGGCAGCACCCAGAGCTTCTTCAGCAACTGCAGGACGCGCGACTCGGCGGTCAGCGGCAGCGAAACGATCAGCATGTCGATGCGCGCGATGCGGGCGAATTCGATCAGCTCGGAAATGGTGCCGAGCTTCGGATAGCCGGCGACGATCGGCGGCGAGCGCTTGTCGTTGCGGTCGTCGAAGATGCCGCAGATGCGGATATCATTGTAAGGCTGCTTCTCGACCGAGCGAATCAGTTGTTCGGCTGCCTTGCCGCCGCCGACGATGAGCGCGCGGCGCTCCATGCGGCCGTCACGCGCCCAGCGCCGGATCAGCGTCGACATCACCAGCCTGAGGCCGAAGATCAGCAAGAAACCGGCTATGAACCAGGTGCCGAACAACAGGCGCGAATAGTCTTCCGACGCCTTGATGGCGAAGGCGGTCAGCGCCATCAGCGCGAAGCTGCCGGCCCAGACGAGCAGCACGCGGCCGAAATTGGCGAGAGGGCGCATCAGCGCCGCGATCTGATAGCAGTCGGTGACGTCGAGCAGCACCACGGTCAGGAACGACGTCGCAGCGATCGCCAGCGGATATTGCCAGGCCAGATAGTTGAAGAAGCCGACATAGTAGAAATAGACGCAGAGTCCCGACAGGAAGAGCATCGCGAACTCGACCATGCGCAGCACGCCGCTGACCATGATCGGCGACATGGTATCGCGCCGGTATTGCGAGGCGACCTGGCGCGCCACATCGTTGATGCCGCCAGCTTTATCGCCGTCGGCAGGAGCCTCGTAGTTGCGCACCGCATCCATGGAAAAGCGGTGCGCGGGGTCGATCTCATTCATGGCAACTGTCCGCGAGCTTCGCGCAACTGCATAGCAAAAGAGAGCTAAGAAAGCCTTGAAACAACCAGTGGTTTTGGAAAGGTCGGGGTGCCGGCCCTATTTGCCAAGCGCCGCGAAATAGGCCTTCTCGATATCGGCCGCCATCACATCGGCGCCGAATCGGGCCTTAAGCTCATGCATTTGCGGCATCAGTTGGCGATACGCGCCGAAGTCGCCGAACGCCGTTCCCACCTTGCCCGCAAGCTCGGTGGGATCCGGCCGGATCAGGGCAGGGGAGTCATCGCCGAAAATTTCAGGAATGCCGCCGACCGCGGTCGCAATCATCGGCATGCCGGCGGCGAGGGCCTCGAGCACGATATAGGGCATCGCTTCAGCGCGGGACGGCACGACGATCAGTCCGGCCAGGGCAAAAGCCTGCCTGGCCGGCATGGGCGGCAGGAAACGGACATGGCTTTTCAGCCCGAGTCGCTCGACCTGCGCGTGGTAGCGCGGCAGGTCGTCGCCGTCGCCGACCATCACGGCGCTCAACGGGCGCCCGAGCGCGTTGCCGGCCAGCGCCAGCGCGTCGATGAAGATGTCGGGACCCTTCAGGTCGCGCATCATGCCGATGTAGAGGAGGTCGGCAGCGTCCGCCGCCGCCGCTACAGGTTCGAACTCGGCGGCGCGCAGGCCGTTATAGACCAGCCGGTTGGGGATCGGCGGCTCGCCGACCTTGCGGCGATAGGTTTTGCGCTCGTAATCGGAAACGAACAGCAGGCAGTCGGTGAAGCGCGCCATGGAACGCTCCAGCCCGAAGAACAGCTTTCCGGTCGCCGTCGTTTCGTCATAGTGGAGGGAGCCGCCATGCGGCGAATAAAGGCGGGCAACGCGAAACCTTGATACCCGCAACAATGAGCCGAACAGACGAGCATAGGCGCCACCCTTGGCGCCGTGCCCGTGCAGCACGTCCGGCCGCAATTCCTGGATGATTCGATAGGTTCGCCAGGCCGAGGCGAGGTCGCCTGGCCCGACATGGCGCTGCATCGGCGTGCGATGGATGCCGAGCGCCAGATTATCCTTCATCGTTTCGAACAAGCGCTCTTCATAGTCGCCACCGGTGGTCGAGTCGCAGACGATGCCGACCGAATGACCAGCGGCGACCTGCGCTTCGGTCAGGTCGCGCACATGCCGGAAGATTCCTCCGACAGGTGAGCGAAAGCAGTGGACGATCCTCAGGGACACCGCCACGACGGTTTTTTCAGAACAGGCGTTCGCGGACGTAGACGGTGTCGCCGGGCAGCAGCGGGTCGGATGTCACCACCCTGCCGGTCATCACCTTGCCGTTGATGTCGCGGGTGATGTCGACGCTCTCCTGGTTGGCGCGCGGCGTGAAGCCGCCGGCGATCGCGATGGCCTTTTGCACAGTCAAGCCCGGCACGTAGGAATACTGGCCGGCGGCGCCCACCTCGCCCATGACGAAGATCGGGCGGTAGCGGTCGATCTCCACCGAAACGTCGGGATCGCGCAAATAGCCTTGGCGCAATTTGTCGGCGATTTCCTTTTCCAGCTGCTGCGCGGTGTGGCCGCGCGCCGGCACGGCGCCGACCAGCGGGAAGGAGAGGTAGCCGGACTGGTCGACGCTGTAGGTGTTGGTCAACCCGTCCTGCTCGAACACCGTGACACGGACGCGGTCGCCGGCGCCGAGTCGGTAAGGCTGATCGAGCACTTCATGGAAGGCAGCGGGCGTCGGGCGGTAACTCGAGCAACCGGTGAGCAGCGACAGGACGATGAAAGCGCGAAAGAGAGAAGCTGTGCTTTTCATGACCGGTCAGGAACCTTCATCGCTCGCGCCGCAACCGCTGCGGTCAACCCCAGGACGTACGGCCGTTATCATCCTGTTAGGGTTAATGGGCGGTAAAGGAAGGCGTCCTGAGCGAGCGACGATCAGCAAAAAACAGAGTCTTTATATGGCTTTCGCCTAATGTTCTTGGGTCCCGCCCCAGTAGCGGTTCGTTCTCTTCTTAACGGGTGAGTTACCATAGTTGTTTACGGTCCATCCTCGACTCATACTTCGGAGCAGGATGCATGTCCGTTCAGTCCGCGGCCGCAGACGTCGATGTCGATCTGAGACAGCTTTTCGCCAGTCTGGGGCGGAATTGGCTGCGCATTGTTGTTGTGACGCTTCTGGTCACCGGACTGGCCTTTGCTTTGGCCTGGCTCGCGACACCCTATTACAAGGCGACGGCCAAGCTGGAGATCGGCTCGCGCGAATCGGAATTCACCCGGCCGCCGGGCACCAATGACGACGACAAGCCGATTCTCGACGAACAGGGCGTGGCCACCCAGGTCCAGATCATTTCCTCTCCCGACATCCTCAAGCAGGTGGCGACCAAGCTCAACCTGGACAAGCTGCCGGAGTTCGACGAGACGCTGAAGATGTCGGCGCTGGGGCGCGTGCTGGTCCTCGTCGGCCTGAAAAGCGATCCCTTCGACATCCCGCCGGAAGAGCGCGTGCTGAACGCCATGCACGACAAGCTCAATGTCTATGCCGTTGAAAAGACGCGCGCCATCGCGATCGAATTCGCCTCGAAGGATCCCAAGCTCGCCGCGGCGGTCGCGAACGGCATTGCCGACGCCTATATCGCCTCGAAGGGCGACGCCAAGCTCGAATCGAACGCCGCCGCCACCGACTTTCTGGCGCCCGAAATCGCCGACCTGCAGAATCGCGTGAAGGATGCCGAGGCCAAGGTCGCGGCGTTCCGCGCCCAGTCAGACCTTCTGATGGGCGGCAACAATGCGGTGCTTCCGACTCAGCAGCTCGCCGAACTGTCGAGCGAATTGTCGCGGGTGCGCGCCAATCGCGCCGCCGCCGAGGCGAGCGCCGAGAGCGTGCGCCGGGCGCTGCAGAATGGCGGTTCGCTGGACAGCGTGCCGGAAGTCCTGTCTTCCGAGCTGATCCAGCGTCTGCGCGAGCGCCAGGTGGAGCTCAGGGCCAACATCGCCGATCTTTCGACGACCTTGCTCGACAACCATCCGCGCATCCGGGCGCTGAAGTCGCAGCTTGCCGACCTCGACGGTCAGATTCGCAACGAGGCTCAAAAGATCATTCGGGGGCTGTCGGCCCAGGCCCAGACGGCCAAGGCCCGCGAGGACCAGCTGGTTGCGGACGTCAACACCCTGAAGGCAGCCTCCGCCCGCGCCGGCGAGCAGCAGGTGCAACTGGACGCCTTGCAGCGGGACGCGAACGTTCAGCGCCAACAGCTTGAATCCTATATGACAAGCTACAACGCAGTGGCCTCGCGCAAGGATCGGAAATACTCGCCCGTCGCGGCGAGCCTGATCGCGCAAGCACAGGTGCCGTCGCAGCCCTATTTCCCGAAAATCGGGCCGATCACCGGGGCCGCCGCTGCCGCTTCGCTGCTGCTGATGGCGATCGGGACGCTGCTCGGCGAACTGTTCTCGGGCCGCGCCATGCGTCCGGCCGCCGGCGCGCGCTTCGCCAATATCGAGCAGGTGGCGATGCCCGTGGCGCGCACCGAGTCGGCGGTCGCGGCGGATGGGGAAGGTGACAGTCCTTTCGCCCCCTACGAAGCGGCCATGCGCCACGAGCGATTGCCGGAAGAGCCTCGGATGGCGGAGACCCGCGCAATGGAGGCGGACCCCATCGAGGCAAAGCAGTCCATGCCCGCGCCGAAACCCGAACCGCTTCCGTCCAGGCTCGGCGAGATCGACGTCGACAAGGCGGCGGAGAAACTGATCGCCTCCGGCACGGCGCGCGCGATCTTCGTATCGCCGGAAGGCGACGAGGCAGCTGCCTCCGCCGTGCTGGTGGCGCGCGAAGTGTCGGATGCCGGCCTGCGCGTGCTGCTGCTCGATCTGACCGCATCGGGCGCGGCGTCGCGGCCGATGCTGGACTCGAGCCTTTTCCCCGGCATCACCAATCTGCTGGCGTCCGAGGCGCAGTTCAGCGACGTCATCCATCCTGATCTTTATTCGGATGCGCACGTCGTTCCCGTCGGCACCGCGGATCCGGTCCGCGCCATGCGCGCCGCTGACCGGCTGCCGATCATCATGCAGTCGCTGACCACCGCCTATGACCTGGTGGTGGTCGAATGCGGCCCTGCCGACGCGCAAGGCATCGGCCGCCTGGTTGGCGACGGCACCGAGGTCTTCCTGTCGATGCTGGAAGCCGACGACCAGGTGACGCAGGCGGCGTTCAAGCTGATCGAGAATGGCTACCCGAATCTGACGCTGGTGACGCCGGTCGGCCACGAACCGCCGGGAACGCCCGTGCCGGGACGCCGCTCGGCGGCCTGAGCACAGCACACAGGTCGGACGGTGCGGAAGCAGCAGTGTCGTCCGTTTCAAAGGGGGGATGATCAGTTATCGTCGTCGGCTGGCGCGGGCGCAGCCTGACCCGCCGTCTTGCGGCGCAGCATCTTGGTCAGCTTCCAGACCGTCGGGTTGTTCTTGACGAAGGCCTTGGCGCGCGCGCCTTGCCGCATCGTAGTCGCCAGCGCGCGGCCTTTCAGTGTCAGCGGCGCCAGCACTTCGAAATGCTGGGTCTCGATATCGCACCAGAGCCGTTTGTAAGGCTCGTCGCCGACCGAGAAGTCGTAGACATTGAAGCCGAGCTCGCAGGCTTCCTGGATGTTGTCGAAGAACAGGAAGTCGCCGGGGCTGGTGAAGGCGAGATCGTCCTCGACGATGGCGCCGAACTCGCAGATCAGGCGCTTGCCCGAGCGGCTGGAGCCGGTCACCGCGCGCAGCTTTCCCGCCACCTCCAGCCCATGCAGCAGGAAGGAAGGCTTTTCCTCGGTCAGCGCATCGGCAAACAGCGCCCTGAAGAAGGCGCGCACGCCCGCATCGCCAAAGACATTGGCGATGCCCATCTTGGCGAAACGCGCTTCCTTCATGTCGAGGAAGGCATTGAGCAGCCTGTCGACCTCTTCGGGGGTGCGGGCCTCGATGCGGCGGAAGGTTCCGACCGCCTCGAACTTGCGCGTTTGCGAACGATGCTTCTTGCGCTTGCGCTTGCCGCTCGCGCGCGACAGCAGCGCGTCGAACCCGCCGTCGAGATCGACCGCAAGCGAAAGGTTCGGACTTGGGAAGCTTGGCAGCGCCGCCAGCGGGTTGGCGACGCCGTCGAGATCGGGCAGCAGCCGTTCCAGCGAGATCAGGTCGACCTCCGGCCGTGCCCTGGCGACCGCCTGGAACATCGAACGGATCGCCGGGCCGTCGATGGCAGGCAGCAAGCGCGGGTCAGCCGCCGCGAAATTGCCGTTGGCGTGACGCCCGCCGGTGAAACGCGCGACCTTGAATGGGCCGTGGCGCACGACTTCCAATGCAAGCGAAAGCGCCGGACGGCCGTCGCAGGCAAGCGTCGCGACAATGATGTCGGCGCCGGTCGCGGCCGCCCAGTTACTGACCCAGGATGTACTTTGCGCCGGCGCGTGCAGCGCCGAGGCGCTAAATTGCGCGTAGTCCGCGAGGCCGGCGCTATCGCTCGTGGTCGCAGCCCACCGGCCCTGACCAGCCCGCACGGAAACCTCGTTGGCCGCGACCCGGTTGCCGTCAAATGACGCGGCGGCGTCAACCATACCTCAATCCTTAAGACGTATTGGTTCCGACTTGGGGGTTCGCATAGGCGCAATTCGTGCTTGGATGAGCCTAGGCGCAAAAGGTGAAGGAATGATCGACGGGGGCGAGGCAATCCGGAAGCTGGCGTTGAACCTTGCCCGCTACACCGGCTTGGCGCCTCTGGCGCGGCCGTTTGTCGGCGGCATCGGCGCCATCCTGATGCTGCATCGCGTCACCGCGGCGCCGGAGAAGCCGAACAGCGTCAACCGGCACCTCAACATCGCTCCCGCTTTCCTCGACAGGCTGATCGCCGACATGAAGGCAAGGGGCTATACCTTTGTTTCTCTTGATGAAGCGATCGAGCGCATCGACGCTGGCGGGAAGGGTGGCCAGTTCGCCACCATCACCGCCGACGACGCCTATCGCGACAACATGACGGAAGCGCTGCCGGTGCTGGAAAAGCACGGCACGCCGATCACGATCTATGTCGCCCCAGGCTTGATCGACGGCGCCGCCGACCTCTGGTGGGATGTAGTCGAGGACATCGTCGACACAAGCTCGCGCCTGACACTGAAGACGGCGGGCGGATCGACAGTCATCGATTGCTCGACGCCGGGCCGCAAGATCCAGGCCGTGGCGCGGCTGAACGCCTGGCTGACCGTGGAAGTCGCCGAGCAGCAGCAGGGCGCCGCACTGCGCGAACTGGCCCGTTCGAATGGCTACGAATTCGGCTCGGGCCGAGCGTGCGCCTTGATGAACTGGGATGAGCTCCGCGCCATGGCCGCGCACAAGCTGGTGACCATCGGCGCGCATACCGTCAACCATCGAAACTTGAAGCGGCTGTCCGAAGCCGACGCGCGCCATGAGATCGGCGACGTCCGCCGCATCCTCGCGGAAAAGCTCGGCGAGGAGCCGCGCCATCTGGCTTACCCCTACGGCTATGCCAGCGCCGTCGGTTGCCGCGAGGTGGGTTTCGCCCGCGACGCGGGTTATGCCTCGGCGGTGACCACACGCCACGGTGTGCTGCGCGCCGAGCATGCCGGCTTCCCGCACGCGCTGCCGCGCATCTCCGTCAACGGCCGCTATCAGAGCGTGGCCCACATCCGCACGATGCTGTCAGGCATCACGACGCCGCTTGCCAATGCTGGTAAGATGGTGGTGACCATCTAGCCCGCGCTTCGATCAGCATTTGTGGAACAGCGCTATGTGTCCGGCGCGCTCATCCATTCGAGCTGGGCCTCGAGCCCGCCATGCGCGTTGGAATCACATTCGCGTTGGCGCGCCTGCGAGGTTCAACCGTTCGGGCGACGCTCTATCATAAGCCATTTGATGATGCCCATGGCCGGCAGCACCCACAACAGGCCGCTGAACAGAAAGAACAGGAGATGCACCACCGGGCCGTATTCGACCAGCCTGGTGACCGCGACGGCGGAGGCGATCAGCGCGTAGATGACGACCAGCGCCACCAGCAGGATGGTTCCGATCAGCTTTTTCAGGCGAAGGGGCATGTCGCGGTCCCGTTGACCCGCTTCGCTTAGGCCGAACGGAGGGCGTGCGCAACCGTCGCGACCCGGCGCGACGGCGTGCCGCGCTGTCCGGCCTTGTCAGCCGGGCGGCCATGGTCCACCAATCCGCCGTTTTCAATCGCTGGAATACGCCCATGGCTGACATCACCGCCACGGCCCCACATGCCGCACGCGACCGCGACGTCACCAACCGCGCGCTGGTGCGCGGTTGGCTCTACGTCATGCTGCTCGTGCTGTTCGCGCTGGTGCTGGTCGGCGGTTCCACGCGTCTCACCGGCTCAGGGCTGTCGATCACCCAGTGGCAGCCGATTCACGGCGTCATCCCGCCGCTCAGCGACGCCGAATGGCAGGAAGAGTTCCAGCGCTACCAGCAGATCCCGCAATATGCCGAGATCAACAAGGGTATGAGCGTCGAGGACTTCAAGTCGATCTTCTGGTGGGAGTGGGCGCACCGCATCCTGGCGCGCGGCGTCGGCGTGGTCTTTGCCCTGCCGCTGCTGTTCTTCTGGGCGACACGACGCATCGAACGGGGGCTTGGGCTGAAGCTCGTCGGCATACTGGCGCTCGGCGGGCTGCAAGGCGCCATCGGCTGGTGGATGGTGGCTTCGGGCCTGGTCGACCGCGTTTCGGTCAGCCAGTACCGATTGGCGACGCACCTGACGCTTGCCGCGCTGATCTTCACCGCGACCATGGTGGTGGCGCGGGGCCTGGCGCCGCATTCCGAGCCCGCAGCCGATCGGGCGACGCAAAGACTCGCTGGCTTCATCGTGCTCCTGGCGCTGATCCAGATCTATCTCGGCGGGCTTGTCGCAGGGCTGCACGCGGGCCTTTCCTACAACACGTGGCCGTTGATGGATGGAAAGCTGATTCCGTCCGACCTGCTTCTCCTGAGGCCTGCTTGGCTGAACTTCTTTGAAAATCCGAAGACGGTGCAGTTCGTCCACCGGCTGGGCGCCTATACGGTCTTTGTCGTGGCGCTCTGGCATATGCTCGCGACGTGGCGGCGCCAGCCCGGCACCACACATGCCCGCCGGGCCACGCTTCTGTTCGCGCTGGTGGTCGTTCAGGCCTCGATCGGCATCGGGACGTTGCTGATGCAGGTGCCGCTGCACATGGCGTTGACGCATCAGGCGATCGCGCTCGTGTTGCTCGGCTTCGCCGCCGCGCATTGGCGCGGCACCAAGGGCGCTTACCCGCTGCCGACAGCCGTCAAGAGCTGACGGTCACATCGAGAACAAATGCGACTGGGTCGTCGGTTCGTTGTCGAACTCGGCCTGGCGCGCCGCTGCGGCGGACGTCGTCGACTGGTTCTGATCAGCCTGCTTCGCTTTGTCGGCGGCCTTGAGCGCGTCGAGCTTGGCTTGGAGCGCCGCGGCTTGCTGCTGCAGCCTGGCCGCGTCGGCTTCATCCTGAGCCGCCTTTGCCTGATCCTCCAAAGCCTGGATCTGCTTTTCGAGCGCTGCTTCCTGCGCCGCGTCGTCCGACGATGCGGACGAGGAAGATTGCACCGACTGGACGGGGCTCAAGATCGCGCTGACCATGGGAAATCCTTTGTGGGAGGCTCGGTCCCATCAGTAGCCCATCATGGTGAATCCACGGTTACCGTGGCCTCGAAGGTCAGAGCTTTGCCCGCACTGTCCGGACTGCCTCGGCGACAGCCAGTTCACGGTTCTCGTCGACCGCGTTCTTGTCCTCGCGATGCCACGCGGCCGACAGGCAGCCATAAGCGATCGCATTGTCGAGGATGGCGCGCGGCGACTGCCCGAGCGTTTCGCCGAACACTTCGGCCATATGCGCGATCCGGCGCGGATCGAGGCAGAGATCGTCGTGGTCGAGCGGGTTGTAGAACACGTTGGCGGCATCGAAACCGGGATCGCCGATGACGCCCTTGGGATCGATCGCCAGCCAGCCGCGCGGCCCGAACAGGATGTTGTCGTGATGCAGGTCGCCATGCAGCGGGCGGACAGCATGTGGCTCGGCAAGCAGCCGCTCGGCGATCGCCGCCGCCTCGACATAAAGCATGTCGCGGCCGGCATCCTTTTCCGCCTTGGCAGCTCGAAAAAGGCTGACGAACCGCTCGTAGCGGCTGCAGGTCTACTGGCGGCGTGCGCTCGGACGGCGAAAACAGCTTTGCCATCACCTCGGCTACAATCGCGGTGGCCGCATCGTCGCCATGCTCGGCAAGATGCTGCGAGAGCAATCTTTCGCCGGCATATTCGAGCAGCATGCGATTGCCGTCACGGCCAAGCAGCCGCACTGCGCCTTCGCCGCGTCGCCAGGCGAGATAGTGCTCGCCGCGCAACTCGTCGGCGACATCATCGAAGGGTTTCAGATCCTTGACGATTGCCGGCGAGCCGTCCTCGCGCGTCACCCTCCAGATCCGGCTGGAAAACGTCTCGGCAATGAGTTCGGTAGCGCTGAGTTTCCAGCGCTCGGGAAATGCCTGCATATCCGCTCAGTGCTCGATGCCGAGCATCAGGTCGAGGTTCTGCACCGCGGCCCCCGACGCGCCCTTGCCGAGATTGTCGTAGACGGCCATCAGCAGCGCCTGCGCCCGCTCGTCATTGGCGAACACATAGACCTTCATCCGGTTGGTGCCGTTATAGACCTCCGGGTCGATCTCCGGGATGCGCTCCATATGCGTATAGGGCGCGACCTCGACCACGCCGCCTTTGATGGACGCGTAGTGGTCGGCGATCGCAGCGTGGAGTTCGGCGCCTGTCGGCACGCGGTCGAGACCGCCGAGTTGCAGCGGCACCACGGTGATCATGCCTTGCGCGAAATTGCCGACCGCCGGCTGCATGATCGGGTCGTGCGACAGCTTCGCATAGGCGCGAAGCTCCGGCACATGCTTGTGCTGCAGCGTCAGGCCGTAGGGCAGGAACTCGGGCGCGTCCTCACCCTTGCCGACATAGTCCTCGATCATCGGCCGACCGCCGCCGGAGTAGCCGGAAATGCCGTTGACGGTGATCGGGAAGTCAGGGGGCAGCAGACCGGCCGTAACCAGCGGCCGCAGCGTCGCGATCGGACCTTGCGGCCAGCAGCCGGGATTGGCGACGCGCGTCGCGCCGGCAATCTTCCTCGCCTGGTCCTTGTCCATCTCGGCAAAGCCGTATTCCCAGCCCTGGGCGACGCGAAATGCCGTCGAGGCGTCGATCACCTTGGTCGTGTCGTTTTCGATCAGCGACACGCTTTCCTTGGCGGCGGCGTCCGGCAGGCAAAGGATCGCGACGTCGGCCGCGTTGAGGAATTCGGCGCGGGCGGCAGCTTCCTTGCGGCGTTCCGTCGGGATGGAGATGATCTCCAGGTCGCCGCGGTCGGCAAGCAGCGCCCTGATCTGCAGTCCAGTCGTGCCGTGTTCGCCGTCAATGAAGATCTTCGGTTTCATCTCTTGCCAAATTCCCTGCGATTCCAAGCCTATATGCCGTGCGCGTGATTTGCCGCCGCATGATTGCCGTTGTTCAACTCTTCCGCCCGCGCCTTTCGCTCCGCCAGTAGGCCAAGATAGTGCACGGCGATGATCGATCCGGCGATCGCCGTTATATCGGCATGATCGTAGGCCGGCGCAACCTCGACGACGTCGGCGCCGACGATGTCGATCTGGCCGAGCTGGCGCAGCGTCGACAGCATCTTGGCCGAGGACGGGCCGCCTGCCACTGGCGTGCCTGTGCCGGGCGCGAAGGCCGGGTCGAGGCAATCGATGTCGAAGGTGAGATAGGTCTTCTTGCCGCCGGTGCGCTCGACGATCGCATAGGCGATGTCGGAAGCCCTCATTTCCTCGACTTCGTGGCCGTAGAGGATCTTGATGCCGAACGTATCCGGCGCATGCGTGCGGATGCCGATCTGGATCGAGCGGTCCGGATCGATGATGCCTTCATTCACCGCACGAGCGACGAAGGAGCCGTGGTCGATGCGCTTGCCGTCGTCCGGCCAGGTGTCCTGATGCGCGTCGAACTGCACCAGCGCCAGCGGTCCGTGGATCGCGGCATGCGCCTTGAGCAGCGGCCAGGTGACGAAATGGTCGCCGCCGAGCGTCAACAGGAACGCGCCTGATTTCAGGATCTTGGCGGCCTCGCGTTCGATCGTTCCGGGCGTCTTCTGGTGGTTGCCGCTGTCGAGCAGGCAATCGCCATAGTCGACCACCGAAAGATGCTCGAACAGGTCGCGCGAGAACGGGTATTGCGGGTCGTTGTCGAGGATCGCCGAGGCGCGGCGGATCGCCTGCGGCCCGAAGCGGGCGCCTGGCCGGTTGGTCACCGCGGCGTCGAACGGAATGCCCCAGACGACGGCGTCCGCGCCCTTCACGTCCTTCGTGTATTTGCGCCGCATGAACGACAGCGCGCCGGCATAGGTCGGCTCGAACGACGCGCCCGTCTTTGAGCGGGCGGTGAAGGCGTGGTCGATCTCTTGGCTCGCCATTACGGGTCCTCGGTTTTCATCGGGCAGCCACCACTACAGAACCGGCACGCAACATGCCAGTCACAGCTTGCGGAAACGAGGCGGCGCTGGGTGAGTGCCACGGCAACACAGGATCTGTATCATTATGGCTGAGACGGCTCTGCTCAACCTTGCGCCGGCACCGGCGGCGACCCGTGTCGGCACGGCGGCCGGCGAGCGCTTCCTGGTGCTGGATTCTTGGCGCGGCATCTGCGCGCTGCTGGTGGCGCTGTTCCACTTCCCGACGACCTCGACAATTTCGCAAAGCGCCTTTGTCGGCGGCTCCTACCTGTTCGTCGATTTCTTCTTCGTGCTCTCCGGCTTCGTCATCGCCAGCGCCTATGGCAGCCGGCTGAACGAGCAGGATGACCTCGCCCGCTTCGCCCTGGTGCGCTTCGGCCGCATCTATCCGCTGCATGTCCTGATGCTTGCCGCCTTCGCCGGCTTCGAGGCGTTGCGGCTCGTCCTGCCGGCCCTGCATGGAACGGGTCCCGCGCCATTTACCGGCGGTTTCGACGTGAAAAGCCTCATCGCCAACCTCTTCCTGCTGCAGGGCATGGGCGTTGAGGACCACCTGAGCTGGAACGCGCCGAGCTGGAGCATTTCGGCCGAGTTCTTCACCTATCTGCTCTTTGCCGCCGTCGTCTTCGCCGCTGGCCAGCGCGCCTGGATATGGTTCGTCGCCGCCGCCGTGACGGCGCCCCTTTTCCTGCTCGCGGTCTCGACGCGTCATATGGACGTGTCCTTCGATTTCGGCTTCATCCGCTGCCTTTACGGCTTCTCGCTCGGCGCGTTGCTTGCCTGGTTTCAGCACGATTCCATTGCAGAGGCGCGACAGGCATTCGGCAGTGGGGCAGGGCGCTTCGCCTGGACGCTGGCCGAGCTTGCGATGATCGCCGGGATCGCGCTGTTCGTCTCCTTGGCGGGCACCAACGACATCGGCATTGCGGCGCCGGTGGTCTTCGCGCTGGCGCTTTATCTTTTCGCCCATGAGGGCGGCTGGGTTAGCTTGTTTTTGCGCAGCCGGCCGATGCTGCTGCTCGGCTCGCTCTCCTATTCGATCTATATGGTCCACATCTTCGTCCAGGCGCGCATGATCAATGTCGGTGGCCTGATCGAAGGCAAGCTGGGGCTGGGCATCGTCGGCGATCTGATGCTGCGCGGCGACCATGCGACCGGCTTCGGCACCGGCTCGCCATGGATCAGTTTCGCGGCTCTGATCGCGATGCTGATCGCCGTCATCGTTGCGTCCTGGTTCACCTGGCGCTTCGTCGAAATGCCGGCGCTAGCGTGGTTCCGCCGCCTAGCCAAGCGGATCTGACTGGAAAAACTAGCCGGCTTCGTTCACCTGCATGTCATGGGCATCGCCTAACCGGGTCGCGACCCGGAACGGAGCGATTCCCCGATGCGAACACTCTGGCTGAGCCTTCTTCTGTCCACAGCACTTGCCGCCATCTCCGGCCAAAGTTTAGCCGGCGAGACACGCGCCGCCCAGATCCTCGACCGTTTCGAACATGCCAATCAGTGGCGCGACCATGTGATGATCGCCGCCCACCGCGCAGGCAGCATGCAGGCTCGCAAGATGCTCTACGCCGAGAATTCGCTGGCCGCGGTCGAGGGCTCGATCGCGATCGGCGCCGAGATCGTCGAGGTCGATATCCGGCGCTCGCAGGATGGCGAGTTCGTCGTTATGCACGACAGCTGGCTCGACCGCACCACCACCTGCAAGGGCGAGGTGGTGAAATATACGCTGGCGGAGCTGAAGAAATGCCGGCTGGTCATTGAAGGGACAGGCGCCGTCACCAATGAGACGGTCTCGACGCTGCGCGAAATGCTGCTCACGACCAGGGACCGGATCCTCATCAACCTCGACAACAAGCTGGAGGTGAACGACCTGCCAGGCATGATCGCGGTGGCGCGCGATCTCGGCATGGCCGACCAGGTGATCGTCAAGGAGAACCTCTGGAACCGCCAGCGCATCGACGCCGCCAGGACAGCCCTTGCCCAGGCAGGCGGCGGCTTCCAGTTCATGCCGATCCTGGCCGACGACGCCGTGCATGATGCCGCTTTCGCCGGCGAGGTCGTCAAGGCCTTTGCACCGCGCGCCATCGAATTGATCAACTGGCGCAATGGCGCCGAGACGCTGACGGCGACCGGCGGCCCGCTGTTCGGCAATCATATGCGGGCGGAAGCGGCCCGCGGCGACTGGCACCTCTGGGCCGACACCTACGCCATCGTCAACAAGCCCGGCGGCTTCCTCGCCGGCGGTCGTGGCGACGAGCTCGCCGTCGCCGCCAGCCTGCCGCGCGAAGCCTGGGGTTTCTGGGTCGACCGCGGCGCGACGATCATCCAGACCGACGAGCCGAAAGCGGCAATCGAGTGGCTGGCAGCCAATGGCTATCGCGTGCCTTATACGACGGACATCAAGCAGGCTGAGCCGGCGCATACGGCGAGTATCAATTAACTGGCGTCAGCGCTTCACCCCGCCCGGCGCTTCGCGCCGACCTTCCCATCGAGGGGTGGTAGAGCGTCGTGCCAATCTGCCGTCGCCACATACCTGCGAAATCCACAATGCTAAACCAGCGTTTGAGCTTAAAGCGCTGCGCCTTACCTCTCCTTGATGGGGAGGTCGCGCCGCAGCCGCGGGCGGGGTGCTGCGCCGACCTACGCGGCTTTCGCCACGCCATCCAATTCATTTAACACCTCAGCCGATAGCTTCAGCTCCGCCGCCGCGAGATTCTCCCGCAAATGCCCGACCGACGACGTGCCCGGGATCAAAAGGATGTTGGGCGAGCGCTGCAACAGCCACGCCAGGGCCACCTGCATCGGCGTCGCGCCAAGCCTTTCCGCCACGCCGGACAGCGTCGAGGATTGCAGCGGGTTGAAACCGCCGAGCGGGAAGAACGGCACATAGGCAATGCCAGCGCGAGCGAGCTCGTCGATCAGCGCGTCGTCGTCGCGATGCGCCAGATTGTACTGGTTTTGCACGCAGACGATCTCGCAGATCTTGCGGCCCTCCGCGATCTGGGCACGGGTGACGTTGCTCAGGCCGATATGGCGCACCAGGCCTTTGCGTTGCAACTCCGCAAGCTTGGTGACCTGCGCCTCGATGGAGCCTTCCGCCGGACCATGCACCCCGAACATGATGCGCAGATTGACGACGTCCATCGCCTTGAGGCCAAGATTGCGAAGGTTGTCGTGGACGGCCTGCTCGAGCTCATCGGCTGTAAAGGCCGGCAGCCAGGAGGCGTCTTCGCCGCGACGGGCGCCGATCTTGGTGACGATGGTAAGGTCGTCCGGGTAGGGCGACAGCGCCTCGCGGATCAGCTTGTTGGTGACGTACGGACCGTAATAGTCGCTGGTGTCGATATGGTTCACGCCCTGGGCCACAGCTTCGCGCAGTACGGCGATGGCCGCGTCATGATCCCTCGGCGGGCCGAACACGCCTTTGCCCGCAAGCTGCATGGCGCCGTAGCCAAGGCGGCGGACCGAGCGGTCGCCGAGTTTGAAAGTGCCGGATTTGTCTAGACTGGACATCGTGGTTCTCCTTCGCTGTCGGCGAGTGAGATAGGGCATGGCCGCTGTCCCGATAACCGGGTATAACCAGCACGACCTGTACGGAATTACGAACAATGGCGGCTGATCTCAACGATCTCGGGGCATTCATGGCCGTGGCACGCGCCGGCGGCTTTCGCGAAGCGGCCCGCGTGACGGCAGGCAGCGCGTCCGTACTCAGCGAAGCCATCCGCCGACTGGAAACCCAGCTCGGTGTGCGGCTCTTCAACCGCACGACACGCAGCGTCGCCTTGACCGAGGCAGGCGCCGGCCTGCTGGCGCGTCTTGGCCCCGCGCTGGGCGAGGTGGAGGCCGCGCTAGACGTCGTGAACGGCTTTCGCGACCGGCCCGCGGGCACCTTGCGCCTCAATGTGCCGATCAGCGCCTCGCGGCTGGTGCTCCCGAAAATCGTTCCGGGATTTCTCGCTGCCTATCCGGCCATCCGGCTGGAGGTGATTGCGGAGGAGAACTTTGTCGATCTGCTGGCGGCCAGCTGCGATGCCGGCATCCGCTATGACGAGCGGCTGGAGCAGGATATGATCGCCGTGCCGATCGGTCCGCGCACGCAGCGTTTCACCACCTCGGCCGCACCAGCCTATCTCGATCGCCACGGCCGGCCGCAACACCCGCGTGACCTGCTTGGCCATGCGTGCGTACGCGGCCGCTTTCCCAGCGGGGTCATGACGCCTTGGGAGTTCGAACGCGACGGCGAGGTAGTGCGGGTCGATACCACGGGGCCATTGGTCGTCAGCATCGGTGGAGGCGTCGATCTCGCTATCGATGCGGCGATCGCCGGCGTCGGCATTCTCTGGCTGTTCGAGGACTGGGTGCGCCCGCATTTCGAGAGCGGCGTGCTGGAACCGGTGCTGGAGCCGTGGTGGCAGGAATTTTCCGGGCCGTTTCTTTACTATCCCGGGCGCCGTTTGGTGCCGGCGCCACTGCGCGCCTTCATCGACTACATCAAGACGCCGGCCGGGCACTGGTAACCGGAAACAAAAAGGCCGCTCTCGGGCGGCCTTTTCGAAATGCTTGGATTTCGTGGCGCTTAGCGCTTCGAGAACTGGAAGCTGCGGCGGGCCTTGGCCTTACCGTACTTCTTACGCTCGACCACGCGGCTGTCGCGGGTCAGGAAGCCGCCCTTCTTGAGCACCGAGCGCAGGCCCGGCTCATAGTAGGTCAGCGCCTTGGAGATGCCGTGACGCACGGCACCGGCCTGGCCGGAGAGGCCGCCGCCGATGACGGTGGCGACGATGTCGTACTGGCCGGCGCGGTTGGCCGCGACGATCGGCTGGTTGAGGATCATCTGCAGCACCGGACGCGCGAAATAGGCCGCGAATTCCTTGTCGTTGACAGTGATCTTGCCGGAGCCCGGCTTCACCCAGACGCGCGCGATGGCGTTCTTGCGCTTGCCGGTGGCATAGGCGCGGCCCGACTTGTCGAGCTTCTGGACATGCACGGGCGCGGCCGGCTGCGCGGCGACGGTGCCGAGTTCTGCGAGCGAGGAAAGCTCAGCCATTACGAGGCCCTCTTGTTCTTGGAGTTCAGCTTGGCCACGTCGAGCGCGACGGGCTGCTGGGCGGTGTGCGGATGCTCGGCGCCTGCATAGACGCGGAGATTCTTCATCTGGCGGCGGCCAAGCGGGCCGCGCGGGATCATGCGCTCGACGGCCTTCTCGACGACGCGCTCGGGGAAACGGCCCTCGAGCAGCTGGCGCGCGGTGCGCTCCTTGATGCCGCCGGGATGGCCGGTGTGCCAGTAGTAGACCTTGTCGGTGTACTTCTTGCCGGTGAACACCACCTTGTCGGCATTGATGACGATGACGTTGTCGCCATCATCGACATGCGGGGTGAAGGTGGGCTTGTGCTTGCCGCGCAGATGATTGGCGATGACGGTGGCCAGACGACCGACGACGAGACCTTCGGCGTCGATCAGCACCCACTTCTTCACCACATCCGCAGGCTTCTGCGAAAAGGTAGCCATGGTTTTGCTCTCACGTTGACCTTCCCTGCCAAGGGCAGGAAAAGGCGTTTCTTGTTGCTTGGATTGGCTTGAGCAGCCGGAGCCGCCCGCCAATAACAAAACGGCGGCCGCTGTGGGCCGCTGCTTCGGGAGGGCTTATAGGCGAGGGTGCCTGATGCGTCAAGGCAACGGAAAACAAGCGCATCGAATAAAATAATGCAAAAACAATGGTTTGAATAAGTGGTATTATTTTACCACATCATTCTCGCGCTTCCTTGGGATCGAATAGGTACCGGTGGCATGCGCGACGGTGTGGCCATCCAGGCCCGCCACGATGTCGATGTCGAACACCATCAGGCTCTTGCCCAGCTTCAGGATCCGGCAGTGGCCGTCGATCGGGCCGGCTTCGGCCTTGCGCATGAAGTTGATGTCGAGGTTGACCGTCACCGAAAGCGCGTCCGGCCCGGCGTGGCTGAGCACGCAGACATAACCGCCAATGTCGGCCAGCGTGAACAGCGACGGCCCCGAGACCGTGCCACCGGGGCGCAGATGCCGCTCGTCGGCGTTGAGACGCACCGTGCAGCCGCCCGGAAACACGTCGATCGCCTCATAGGAAGTGAAATTGTCGTTGAGCTGCGGATAGACGCTCGCCATCAGCGCGTTGACTTCGGCCGCGTTGAGCATCGGCTTCAGATTGCTTTGGGCAGGCATGGGCGGCGTCCTATATGAGATGGCAAGCTCCGGGCGATATGCCTGGACCAAACGGTGCGACGGAGAAAACACGCCTCGCGGCTGTTCTTCAACCGGCAGCGTGCTAGTTCTGTTGCTCCATGCGCCGCGAGCGCTGAACCGAAAGGTTGGAAAGTGGCTGAAGTCGTTGCCATCAAGCCCGCCGTCGCCGACGGTCCCGTTCTTGCCAGCCAGGACAAAGGTGTTCTGCGCCTCACGCTCGCCGGCCCGCCGGCCAATGCGCTGTCGCTGGCGACGATGGCGGCATTGCAGGCCGAGTTCGATCGCGTGAAGGCCGACAAATCCGTGCGCGTCATCATCCTGGCAGCCTCCGGCAAGGTGTTCTGCGCCGGTCACGATCTGAAGGAATTGACCGCGCACCGCGCCGAGCCGGACCGCGGTAAGGCCTTCTTCGAAAAAACCTTCGCCGCCTGCGCGAGCCTGATGCAGACCATCGTGCGCCACCCGAAGCCGGTGATCGCCGAGGTCGATGGCCTTGCCACGGCCGCCGGCCTGCAGCTGGTCGCGAGCTGCGACCTTGCCATCGCCTCGCACGAAGCGAGTTTCTGCACGCCGGGCGTCAACATCGGCCTGTTCTGCTCGACGCCGATGGTAGCGCTGTCGCGCAACGTCTCGCGCAAGCAGGCGATGGAAATGCTGCTTACCGGCGAGACGATCGACGCCGCGACCGCCAAGGAATTCGGGCTGATCAACCGCATCGTGCCACGCGAATATCTGAATCAGGTCGTCAACAAATACGCGCAAACCATTGCCTCGAAATCATCTTTGGTCGTCAGGACCGGGAAGGAAGCGTTTTATGCTCAGGCCGAAATGGGGCTGGCCGACGCTTATGCCTATACCGGCCGCGTAATGGTCGAAAACATGCTGGCGCGCGATGCCGAGGAAGGCATCGGCGCCTTCATCGGCAAGCGCAAGCCGGAATGGATCGACGAGTAGCCGGTTTGAATGAAGCCGCGACATTCCATCGCTGAAGGTTCGACGTGGCTGCCCGCAAGCAACTGACACGGCTGAAGGCGCCTTATCTCAAGCGCATCCTGCTCGAGCCGTCGCGCGTCGCCGACTGGGAGCAATATCCCTGGAGCCTGCCGCTCTTCCGGGAGCGCGCATTCGAGTTCGAATTCGCTTCGGCCATCACCATCATCGTCGGCGAGAACGGCACCGGCAAATCGACGTTGCTCGAAGCGATCGGAGCCTTGGCCGGCTATGACGAGGCTGGTGGCGGCAAGGGCTACATGCCCGTCGATCATTCTCGCGCAATCGACAAGAGCGGCGCAGGGCTGGCGAGCGGTTTCCGGTGCCACTGGCTGCCGAAGGTGACCGCAGGTTGGTTCTTTCGCGCCGAGTCTTTCTATTCGGTTGCGCGCTATCTCGACGAGGCCGCGCGGGAATCCGGCGGTGCGCCACCCGATTTCCTGTCGTGGTCGCATGGCGAAGGCTTCATCCGCTTCTTCGAGGAGCGCTGCCGCCGGCAAGGCATCTACATTCTCGACGAGCCCGAAAGCGCGCTGTCGCCGACGCGCCAGATCGAACTGCTCAAGCTTTTGCAACGCATGGAGCAGTCCGGCACCGCGCAGGTGATCATGGCCACGCACTCGCCGCTGCTGATGGCTTGTCCGAATGCGCGGCTCTTCCGCATCAGCCGCTTCGGCCTCGACCCGGTCGATTTCCAGGACACCGATCATTTTCGCATGATGCGCGACTTCTGCAGCGACCCGGCTGCCTTTCTCGCCGAAGCGCTGTATGAGGACGAGCCATGAATCACGACACCTACGACAACGCCTACATCGCCGGCATCCTGAATTCGGTGAAAACCATCGCCATGGTCGGCGCTTCGCCGAACGACGTGCGACCGAGCTACTTCGTGCTGAAATATCTTCTCGCCAAGGGTTTTTCGGTGTTTCCGATCAACCCGGGCCATGCCGGCAAGGAAATCCTTGGCCGCACGGTTTATGCCAGTCTGGCCGACCTGCCGCAGCCAGTCGACATGGTCGATATTTTTCGCGGTTCGGCAGCCATACCGGGGATCATCGACCAGGTGCTCAAGCTCGACCCGCTGCCCAAGGTCGTCTGGATGCAGCTCAGCGTGCGCCATGACGAGGCCGCTGCCCGTGCCGAGGCAGCCGGCATCAAGGTGGTGATGAACCGCTGCCCGAAGATCGAATATGGCAAGCTGTCGGGCGAGATCGGCTGGACCGGCGTCAACTCCGGCGTGCTGTCGTCGAAGAAGCCGATAATGCGACAGGGTTTTCAGAGCTTCGGCGTGCGGCAGAAATAGGCAAGTACAGCTCGCGCAAAATTATTCCGGGAAGAAATGGATTTTCTCGGGCGTTCGCCCAAGGTCGCACTCCGAAAGGTATTTTCTTCTTTGCATTCCCACCCGGGCTTCGCCAAGAATGCCCGGCGATTTTCGAACGGTTAGGAGAGGGAGATTTCGATGACCCGTACGCCTGGTTTCAACACGCTAGCCGTTCATGCCGGCGCCAAGCCGGATCCGGCAACCGGCGCCCGCGCCACGCCGATCTACCAGACGACCTCCTTTGTCTTCGACGATGCCGACCATGCCGCCTCGCTATTCGGGCTGAAGGCCTTCGGCAACATCTACACCCGCATCATGAACCCGACGCAGGCGGTGCTCGAGGAGCGCGTCGCCGCGCTCGAAGGCGGCACGGCGGCGCTCGCCGTCGCCTCGGGCCACGCCGCGCAGGTCATCGTCTTCCACAATCTGATGCAGCCTGGCGAAAATTTCATCGCCGCCAACAAGCTTTATGGCGGATCGATCAACCAGTTCGGCCATGCTTTCAAGAATTATGGCTGGGAGGTACGCTGGGCCGACGTCAATGACCTCTCGACCTTCGAGAACCAGATCGACGACAAGACCAAGGCGATCTTCATCGAAAGCCTCGCCAATCCCGGCGGCGCCTTCGTCGATATCGAGAAGATCGGCGACATCGCCCGCAAGCATGGCCTGCCGCTGATCGTCGACAACACGCTAGCTTCGCCCTATCTGGTGCGGCCGATCGAGCACGGCGCCGACATCGTGGTTCATTCGCTGACCAAGTTCATCGGCGGCCATGGCAATTCGATCGGCGGCGTCATCGTCGACGGCGGCACATTCGACTGGTCGAAGTCGGGCAAATATCCGATGCTGTCGGAGCCGCGACCCGAATATGGCGGTCTCGTGCTGCACGAGACCTTCGGCAATTTCGCTTTCGCCATCGCGGCGCGCGTGCTCGGCCTGCGCGACCTTGGCCCGGCGATTTCGCCCTTCAACGCCTTCCTGATCCTGACCGGCTTGGAAACCCTGCCGCTCCGCATGCAGCGCCATTGCGACAACGCCGTGAGTGTCGCGGCCTGGCTTTCGAACCATCCGAAAGTCGCGTGGGTGAACTATCCTGGAGTGCCGAGCGACAAGAACAATGCTCTGCAGAAAAAGTACTCGCCGCAGGGCGCCGGAGCCGTCTTCACCTTCGGCCTCAAGGGCGGCTACGAGGCCGGCGTCAAGTTCGTCGAGGCGCTGGAGCTGTTCTCGCATCTCGCCAATGTCGGCGACACCAAGTCGCTGGTCATCCATCCGGCCTCGACCACGCACCGGCAGCTGTCCGACGAGCAGAAGATCAAGGCCGGCGCCGGGCCGGATACGGTGCGGCTGTCGATCGGCATCGAGGACGTCAACGACATCGTCGCCGACCTCGAACAGGCGCTCGGCAAGGTCTGATATGTCGGCCTTTCTTACGGTCAATATCGACAGCGTCGAACCGGAGGCCGGCGCGCCGGCCCCGGACCGGGTGATCTCGGGCGATCCGAAATTCCGCACCTGGAATGTCGAGGAGCGCGACGGCGGCCTCTATGCCGGCATCTGGGAAGCGACGCCTGGCAAATGGCGCATCGCCTATGATGAATGGGAATTCTGCCACATCCTGTCCGGCGTCTCGGTGATCGCCGAGGACGGCGGCGAGGCGCGCACCGTGAGGGCCGGCGACAGTTTTGTGCTGAGGCCGGGGTTCAATGGCACCTGGGAAGTGCTCGAAACGACGCGCAAGGAATATGTGATCAAGCTTTGATCGCTTCGCAGTACTCAGAGCAGCCGGTCGATATCGCTGTCGGAAAAGCCATGTTGGCCCATCATCTCCCGGTGCCAGGCGCTTCCGAGCAGATCACCGAGGCATTGATGGACACGCCGGCGCAGCGCGTCGTTGCCTTTGGCCAGAGCGAAAGCGCCTGCGGCGGGCAGCCGTTCGGAAACAGGCACATCGATCACATCGAGCAGCGCCCCAGGCCGTGCGTTGACATAGCCGCGATGCGCCATGGCGACGCTGGCATAGGCGTCGGCGCGGCCTGCCGCGACGGCTTCGGCTGCTTCGGCCTGCGTGGCGAAAATCCTGACCCGCTGCGGCGGCACGCCGTTTTGCAGCGCGGTCTGGTGCTGGATCTGGCCCGATATCACCGCGAGCACGGCGGAGGGATGGCGGGCGACGGAGCTATAGCCGTTCAACTCCAGCGGATTGCCTTTGACGACCATCAGCCCGTCCGGCAGTGACCAGATCGGCCGCGTGAAGTTCACGAGCTTGCTGCGTTCCTCGGAGATGAACAGACCGGTCGTCATGTCCCAGCGGCCTTCGGCCAAACCGGGGAGCAGTTCAGCGAACTCCGCCTCGATCGATGAGAAGTCCTCCGGCCCGAGCATCTGGCAAATCTTCTCGGCGAGCACCGCATCGCAACCGCCGAGGTTGCCGGCGGCATCGGTGAAGCAAAAAGGCGACTCCTGCAGGTAGGCGAATTTCATGTCCAGCTTCCGAGCGACGAATTCAGCTGTTCGAGGCGGATCGGTTCGCGGTCAAAAGGCCACGGCAACTCGTTCCAGCCCATGGAAATGGTAAGTGTCGCGGAAGCGCGGCGCCTCCGCTAGGCGCAGATCCGGCAACCGGTCGAACAGCGTCTTCAGGGACACCTGCAGTTCGAGCCGCGCCAGCGGCGCGCCGATGCAGAAGTGAATGCCGGCGCCGAAGGAGACGTTCTTCTGGTCCGTGCGGGCCGGATTGAAAATGCCGGGTCCATCGAATGCCAGCGGGTCGTGATTGGCCATGCCGAGCAGCAGCGCGACATTCTCGCCCGGCTTGACCACGATGCCCGGCGAAACTTCGATCTCCTCATAGGTATAGCGCAGGAACATATGCAGCGGCGCGTCGAAGCGCAGGCATTCCTCGACCGCCGCGACGTTCTTCTCCGGCGTGTCGAAGAAGCGGCGCGGATCGCCGCCTTGCGCGAGGATCGAGCGCACCGCATTGCCGGTCTGATGCACGGTCGCCTCATGGCCGGCATTGAGAAGCAGGATGGCCGAGGATACCAGTTCGTCCTCGGAAAGTTTCTGGCCGTTGTCCTGGGCCTCGATCAGCAGCGACAGCAGGTCGTCGCCAGGCTTCCTGCGCCGCTCGGCGACATAGCCGCGCAGGAAGTCGGAAAAGTCGCGCGCGGCGCGGTTGGCCGTATCCTCGACCTCGCGCGTGCGGCCGTGCATGTACATGGCGACCATCCGATGCGACCAGTCGAGCAGTTGCGGCCCCATCTCGATCGGAACGCCGAGCATTTCGGCGATGATGGTGATCGGCAAGGGCGAGGCGTAGGCGGGCAGCAGATCGACGCCGTTTGGCTCGAAGCGGTCGATCAGCTCGTTGGCCAAAGCCTCGATCCGCGGCCTGAGCCGCTCGACCTGGCGCGAGACGAAGGCGCGATTGACCAGCGTGCGCAGCCGCGTATGCACAGGCGGCTCCAACTCCAGCATGGATTTGGCCTCGATCGCGTCGAAGGCCACCAGATGCGAGCGGTCGTCGCCGACGCCGCGGCTGTCGGGAACCCCGGCCGGGTTCTGTCGGCCGAAGCGGCGGTCGCGCAGCAGCCGGCTGACGTCGTCGAACCCGCCGAAGCACCAAAAGCCGTAGTCCTCCCAGAAGAAGGCGTTGGCGACGCCATGCAGGAAGGCATAGGCCTCGTAAGGGTTCTGAACGAAGGCCGGCTCATGCGGGTCGAGACGCAGGCGGCGGCTGGCGGGGTCGAAGGCAAGATAGGCTGGCATCATGCTAAACCATTAGCGCGCCTTGTCAGTCAGATGCCAGATCGTATCTTGGAGCCCGTGAGGTCGAACCGTTGAGCCAGGCGTGCGGCAGGCATCGCGAGGCTGTCTACGACTTGGTCGCTCCAGGCCTGTAGCAATGCCTCGACGGCGACATCACTTCGGTATGATAGCCGGCTAATTGATCGAGCCGACGGCTCAGTGGCCCGTCTTCAGAATGGTCGCCGCCTTGGCTGCAATTGCCGCGTCGAGCGCAGGCCAATTCGCGAGCAGCTCGCGCGGGAAACGGTAGGTGAGGCTGAGATCGTCGCCGACCTGGAGGTCGCGTTCGCAGGGCGCCAGCGATTCCTCGGCGCTCGGACCGCTCAGGCAGCGGGCGACGAACGGATCCTTGCCAGGACGCTCGGCGACGACCAGCACCTCGTTCAGATAGCCTGATTTTTCGCTGAAGGCGTAAACCGTCGTGCCGCCCGGACCGGCCGTGCCCGGCTTTTCGATCAGGGCGCTGTAGATCGGCGCGAAGCGGCCGCTCATGTCGCGCGACATCATCCGCGGCTCGAACGACAGGAAAATGATCTTCCGGGTCGTCGCGTGGTTGAAGTCGTCGCGCGCGGCCGTGCTGTAGCCGTCCATCTCGGGATAGCGCAGATAGAGATCGAGCCGCGAGGCGATGCCGTCGCGCCTGGCCTGGTCGAAGCGGATGAAGTTCGCCGGCACGCTGATCAGATTGTTGCCCATGACGATCTGGCGCACCGTCGTGTCATCCGAATAGCCAGCCATGGCGATAGACCGCCCAAGCCATTTGCCGCCGACGCTGATCGCCACCGAAAGCAGCGCCAGCGCCGCGAAGATATAGAAGACCCGCTTCATCAAGGTCGAATCGACGACCTCGAAGTCCGGGCTCTCGGCGACGGTCGCCTGTCTCATTCGCTCTTCCCCGATCCGCCTACCTGTCCTGCAGCGGCACAGCCCGGGCGGCATGGCTCTTGCAGCGCGTTGGCACGACTGTGCGTTTTCATGGTAAACGGATGGTAAACATGGATGCCGTTGTGCTTGTTCTTTACGCTTTTGCGGTCGGTCTGACGGCCTGCGGACTGTCCGGATCTGCGATGGAACTGCTGTCCGGACGACGGCTGGCCTTTGCCGAGCCCTATGTCTCGTCCGTCCATATCCTGCGTTCGCTGGCGGCGACGGCTTGCGCCGGGCCGTTCATGCTCACCAACGAAGCCTTGGCCGCCAGGCGCGAGGGCCGCATCGGCACGATGGCGCTGCTGTCCTGCGGTTGCACCGCCATTGCCTGGGCGCTGGCCCTCGGCGTCGTGCTCATCGCCATTGCATCCTGGGCGACCGCCAACCTAGGGTCTTTCGAATTCGCTGGTTGAGACGATTCGGAGACGAACAATGCCGGTCTATGCGATCGATGGGAAAGCGCCTGAGTTCGAGGATGCCGAAACCAACTGGGTGGCGCCCGACGCCACGCTGATCGGCAATATCAGGATCGGCCGCAATGTCGGCTTCTGGTTCGGCGTCGCCATCCGCGGCGACGGTGAGCCGATCATCATCGGCGCCGACACCAATGTGCAGGAACACACGGTCATGCATACCGATCCGGGCTTTCCGCTGACCATCGGCGAGGGTTGCACGATCGGCCACAGGGCGCTGCTGCATGGCTGCACGATCGGCGACAACAGCCTGATCGGCATGGGCGCCATCGTCTTGAACGGCGCCAGGATCGGCAACAACTCGCTGGTCGGCGCCGGCGCCCTGGTGACGGAAAACAAGGTTTTCCCGGACAACTCGCTGATCGTCGGCTCGCCCGCCAAGGTGATAAGGACGCTGGACGAAGCGGCGATCGAGCGGCTGCGCGTCTCGGCGGCCCACTATGTAGCCAACGCCAAACGCTTCAGGGCCAAACTGACGACAGTGTGACGGCGGTGCGCTGACTAGCACGCCATCATACGCGGCGGCTGTCCATCGCTTCACGCATCAAGCAAGCACCGGTGTCGAAGCCGGCCTGCTCAGCGCCTTCCAACGGCGTTTCGTAGTCGTCGATGCGGGTGCGCAGCGACGGATCCGCGCCCGACAGCAGCAACTGGCGGATCGCCTCGGCATCACGCTGCGACACCGCATAGTGCAAAGGCGTCCAGTCGTTGACGCCGCGCATATCCGGGTCGGCGCCGTGGTCGAGCAGGATACGCACGACCTCCAGCCTGTCCGGCCGTTCCGTTGACAACGCGGCAATGATGGAGGGAAACCCGGCATGATCCTCGTAATTCGGGTTCGAGCCGGCATCGAGTAAGACGGTGATGAACGCGGCCGGGCTCCAGTAGATGGCATATTCCAGCGGATGCCCGAGGCCGAGCTCGAACGGCATCCTCTCGTCGAACCAGCGTGCCGAACCGCCGAGCGCCTTGCCAAGGCCTCCGAAGTCGCCCGCCTTGAAGGCGTCGTCTATGGCCTTGAACAACCGATGGCGTTCGCAGCGATCTTCAGGAACTTCCAGCACCGCCATCCATCCGAAAGCGATTTGATGCCGATAAGATACTCCAGCCGGCCTTCGGCTTGAACGCCCTATTGCAAGCCTGACGGGTAGGGGTGGATTTATGCAAATCCGTCATAAATTGCATGTCCATATCTCGTTTGCCGGCACTGCGTTTGCCTGGCTACCCTTCATCAACCAACAGAGAGGCCATCGAGCCTTCGGGGAACGAACATCATGCGCGATATCGAAAGCGCCGGATCGACACCTTTTGTCATCGTGCCGCCAAGGAAGATCTGGACGAAGGTCCTGGGTGCCATCGTCATTATCCTGCTTGCGCTGCTCGTCAGGGCCTTCTGGGTCGGCGACATCGCCTGGAGCTATGTTGGCGACAATCTCTTTGCGCCAAGCGTTCTCAAGGGCGTCGTCGGCTCGATTGTCATGACCTTTTGCACCATGGCGCTGGGCATCCTGCTCGGCGTGATCGCCGCCATCATGCGCATGTCGGACAATCCGGTGCTGAGGAATGTCTCGATCGGCTATGTCTGGCTCTTCCGCGGTATCCCAGCGCTTCTGCAGCTGCTGCTCTGGTTCAACCTGGCGCTGATTTTTCCAACGATTGGGGTTCCCGGCCTCTTCTCGTTCAAGACCGTGGACATCATGACGCCGTTCGTCGCGGCCTTCCTTGGACTGGGGATTCAACAGGGCGCCTATACGGCAGAGGTGGTGCGCGCCGGCATCCTCTCCATCGACAAGGGCCAGACCGAGGCGGGTCTTTCGATCGGCATGACGCCGCTGCGGGCGATGCTGCGGATCGTCCTGCCACAGGCGATGCGCGTGATCGTTCCGCCGATCGGCAATGAAACCATCGGCATGGTCAAGCTCACCTCGCTCGCGAGCGTCATTCAATATTCCGAGCTTCTGCGAAGCGTCGAAGACGTCTACTACGTCAACTCGCGCGTCATCGAACTGCTGATCGTCGCCGCCATCTGGTACATGGTCGTCGTCACCGTCCTTTCCATTGGCCAGATCTTCGTCGAGCGGCATTTCTCGAAAGGCTGGGGCGGTCATCGCCCAACGCAGCCCGCTCAGCAGACACTTGCCGAGGAGGCTGCGTGATGGATGCGCTGATCACAGCCGTCGGCCTGCAGAAATTTTTTGGCAGCTTTCACGTTCTGCAGGACGTCGACTTCGCGATCGCCAAGGGTGAGGTGGTTTGCATCATCGGCCCGTCCGGCTCGGGCAAGAGCACCTTCCTGCGCTGCATAAACCAGCTTGAGCGGATCGATTCCGGCTATGTCACCGTCGACGGCGAGATGGTCGGCTATCGCCGCGACGGGCACAGGCTCTATCCGTTGAGCGACGGCGAAATCGCTCGTCAGCGCCAGGCCGTTGGCATGGTGTTTCAGCGCTTCCACCTCTTCCCGCACAAGACGGTTCTGCAAAACATCATCGAAGGTCCCGTAGGGGTGCTGAAGCGTCGAAGGACCGACTGCGTCCAGGAGGCGAAGGTGCTGCTCAAGCGCGTGGGACTTGCTCACAGGGCAGACGCCTATCCGGGGGAATTGTCGGGCGGTCAGCAGCAACGCGTGGCGATAGCCCGTGCGCTGGCGATGAAACCGAAGGCGATGCTGTTCGACGAGCCCACCTCGGCGCTCGACCCGGAACTGGTGGGCGAGGTGCTGAACGTCATGAAAGAGCTCGCGGCTTCCGGCACCACGATGATCGTCGTGACGCATGAGCTCGGCTTTTGCCGCGAGGTGGCCGACCGTGTCGTGTTCATGGACGCCGGCCGCATCGTCGACAGCGGAACACCCGGCGAGATCCTTGAAAATCCACGAAATCCCAGAGTGAAGAACTTCATCTCTGCGGTGCTTTGAAAAACAACCTGAAGAGGAGAACATCATGAAATTCCTGCGCATTGCCGTTTCGGCAATTGCCCTGGTCGCTGCCGGCGCAGCGTCCGCCGAGACCAAGCTCAACCTCGTCAACGACGGCGAATTGCGGGTGCTGACCAACCCGATCTATCCGCCAATGGAATTCGTCAATCCCGATCAGGGCACGCTCGATGGCTTCGACGTCGATCTGATCAACGCCATCGGCAAGAAGCTCAACCTCAATGTGCTTTTCGTCACCTCCGCGTTCCAGGAGCTGCAGAGCGGACTTCAGACCGGGCGCGGCGACATGATCATCTCCGGCATGAGCGACAACGTAAAACGCCAGGCCAGCATGGATTTCGTCGACTATGTGACGAGCGGCCCAATCCTCTTCACGATGAAGGCCAATGCAGCTCAGTACAAGCAGACCACGGATTTCTGCGGCAAGACCGTTGCCGGTAGCCGCTCGACCTCCTTTGGCGAGAACGTCACCAGTTGGAGCGACGCCAACTGCGTGGCCAAGAGCAAGCCGGCGATCAAGTTCGAGGGCACCGCCGATTCCAACGCGGCCCGCCTCGGCATGAAGCAGGGCCGCTACGACGCCGTCGTGCAGGGCATCGAGACGATCGCCTACCAGATCCGCCTCGAGCCGGACACATACCAGCTCGTCGGCGAGCCGCTGCTCAGCAACGACACATTCGGCATTGGCTTCAAGAAGGACAATACCGGCCTTCGAGACGCCGTGGCCGGCGCATTCGATCAGTTGATCAAGGACGGCTCCTACGACGCCCTGCTCAAGAAGTGGGGTCTGGTGCACAACGCCGTGCCGAAGGCCGTCATCAACGGCGTGAAATAGCCAACCCCGTCACGCTCTTCCGAAAGCTCACGGTTTTCGACCGGCCGCTTCGGCCGGACGGAGGAGCTTTGTCTTTGAAAGTCCGCGCCCGGTTCCTCCGGGCGCGGGAAACCTGAAACAGATGACCATAGCCATGCCGCAGCCTGCACATTCCACCGGGTCACTTTGGCCAACCGGACGGCAATCCGCCGCCGCTCTGGCTTTCGATGTCGACGGGCCGACGGGAGACGCGATGCTCGACGGCTCGCTGCTCGACAATCCGCGTTACTTCACACAGGGCGCTTATGGGCCGTGGCGTGCGCTGCCGAGATTGCTCGATCTGCTCGCGGCTTACGATCTCAAGGCAACCTTCTTCATTCCGACCTGGGTGGTGCTGCACTGGACCAAGCGCTGCGAACGCATCGTCGCCGAAGGTCACGAGGTCGGCTATCACGGTCATCGCCACGAGGTTTTCATAGAATTCACCGCCGAGCAGCAGCTGGACGTCATGGAGCGGTCGCGCCGGATTTTCCGCGAGCGGCTCGGCATCACGCCTACCGGCTTCAGAACGCCGTCCGGCGACTGGAGTCCAGAAACTGCTGCGTTGCTCAAGCATTTTGGCGTCGTCTATTCGAGCTCGATGCGCGGCGACGACCGCCCCTATTTCCATCCCGCCGACCAAGGCCCCGGATTGGTCGAAATCCCCGCGCGCTGGGATATCGATGACTATACCGCGCTTGCCTACAGCGAGGCGCCGGATTTTCCGGCCGGACTGGACCGCATTTCGGACTACCGGGTCGTGGAGCGCAACTGGCGGGCAGAATTCGAGGGCTATCACCGCGAGGGGCTTTGCTGGACGACGATCCTGCACCCGAAGGTCTGCGCCAAGCCGGGACGCCTTTCCATCCTCGAAGGCCTGTTCAAGGCAATCGTGGCCAAGGGTGACGCCGTTTGGGCGGCGCGCCTCGGCGACATCGCCCAATGGTGGCTCGAACGCCATCTTCAAATCGACAATCGAAAGCCCGCGGCATGAACGCGCGGACACTCTGGCCCAAGGGCAAAAAATGCGCCGTGATGGTGGCGATGCCGTTCGACGACGGCGCCGATGCGCTTGCCGCGGCTCCGGATCTCGCCAACCGGTCGAAGAGCTTGTCCGTCTGGCAATTTGGCGCCAGGCGCGGTGTCGAGCGTCTTTGTCGGGCCTTCTCGGCACTCAACGTCAGGACGACCTGGTTCCTCAGCGCCGAGACGGCTAACCGCCACACCGATCTGGCGCGCGCAATCGCCGGCGCCGGTCATGAGATCGCGAGCTGTGGCCTTTCCTTCGATCGCTATGACGCGCTCACGCCGGCCCAGGCCCTTGAAAACCTTCATCGCTCGCGGGAGGCGTTGAGCAATCTGACCGGTGGGCAGATCAGCGGCTTCCGCCTGCCGCAGGGCAACTGGCCAATGGGCTTCGACAAGCTTCTGTTGGAGTCCGGCTACGCCTGGTCGGCCAGCCTCAACGGTGACGACATGCCCTACAGCCACCCCTCGGGCCTTGTCGAAATTCCGATCCACCCCGAATTGGAGGACCGCCCGTATTTCCAGTTCAATTTCACGCCGGCCTTTCCGAAGGGCCAGAGCCGGATACCCGACTACGAGGGTGTCCTGCACAACTGGATCGCCGAGTTCGATGCCTACCGCCGTTTCGGCCTGTGCTACGTGATCCAGCTTCGGCCGGAATGGAGCGGAACCCCGGGCCGCATCTCGCTCGTCGAGGATCTGCTTCGGCACATCCTGAGTTTCGATGACGTGTGGCTGGCAACCGGCACCGAGATCGCCGAACGCCAGCGCTCTTTTGGACCGGCCATTGAGAATGACCATCCGATCCGTGTCTTCGAAGCCTACCGGAATGGTGAGCGCCGCGATGGCTGAACCCATTCTCACCGAACTCGCCACCAAGGTTGTCGCGGCTGACTTCGCAGATTTTCCCGAAGCCACAGTCCGCAAGGCCAAGCTTCACATCCTCGATACGTTGGGCGTTTCGCTGGCCGGCGCAACCTCGAGCGAGACCAAACTCGTGATCGAAGCTCTCGGGCTGAGGGGAAAGAAGGGGGAGGCGAGCGCCTGGGGCCTGCCGCTAAAGACGGACGCCCGCACTGCCGCCTTCATCAATGGCGTGTCGGCCCATGCCTTCGAATTGGACGATTCCGGTGGCTGCGATCACTCCGGGGCCGTTGTGCTGCCCGCCGTCATTGCGGCGCTCGAAACGATGGAACGACCGATCGACGGACGGCTGTTCCTCAAATCGGTGCTGCTTGGCTATGAAGTCGGCCGCAGGGTGCTGGAAGCCTCAGGCGGCTACGAAGTCCACAACGGCAATGGCTGGCATTCCACCGGCACCTGCGGAAGCTTCGGCGCCGCCGCGGCCGTGGCCACGCTGATCGGCCTCGACAAGGATCGCCTGGCTTCGGCGCTTGGCTGCGCGCTCTCCTACTCGGGCGGTACCTGGGCGTTCATTCATGAAGGCGGGCCGGCGAAGAAACTCCATGCGGGTCGCGCGGCGGAGGGCGGATACACCGCGGCGCGGCTTGCCGCCGTCGGCTTCGAGGGGCCGCTTTCGGCTTTTGACGCTGTATGGGGCGGTTACTTCCAGACCTTCGGCGACGAACGCGCGGCGCCGCGGGAGCTCTGTCGCGATTTCGGCCAGTACTGGCGCCTCAACCGCTGTTCCATCAAGCCGCATGCGACTTGCCGCGGCACGCATTCGGCCATCGATGCCGTCGATCTCATGCTGAACGAGCATGGGTTGAAGAGTGAAGATGTTGCCTCTGTCACCATCGACATGAGCGGCTTTCAGTTCAGGATGTGTGGACACAAGACGGTGACCTCGCGGGCGCAGGCGCAGATGAGCCTGCCCTATGCCGTCGCGGCACGCCTTCACTATGGCAAAGTCTCGCTGGCCGAGCTTGCGGAAGACGCCTGGCGCAGCCCCGCGATCGGCGGACGGCTGGACAGGCTGACGGTTCGGATCAACGAGGCGATGCGCGACGAGGACGAGCCGTCCGTCGAAATGCGCACCCATGACGGCTCGACATTCGCCGCAACCATCGAACATCCGCTCGGCGGGCCCCTCAATCCGTTGAGCGACGAACGCATCATCGCCAAATACGCTGACCTTGCCTCCTCGGTTCTGCCGGAGACCCGTGTGGGGGCGCTCCGCGACCTGGTCCTCGACATCGACGCCGCCACCGATGTCCGCCCGCTTATCGATCTGCTCAAACCATGAGGGATGACAATGTCCACAGCCTCGAACGCAACATGGTCGCCGCTCTTCAAGGAAGCCGTCTCCACCGATTTTCGCGATTTTCACGAATGTCTCGACCAGGACAAGCGGATCGCGATCCATGACGTTGCCGGTTCCAAGGTCCACGCCCGCATGCTGGCCCGCGCCGGAGTGCTGGACGCGCAAGACAACGAAGCGATCCAAGCCGGTCTCGATACGATCGCCGGCGAAATCCGATCCAGCACGTTCGAGTGGAAGAAGGAGCTCGAGGACGTCCATATGAATGTCGAGAACCGCTTGACGGCGCTGATCGGCGACGCCGGGAAAAAGCTGCACACCGCCCGTTCGCGCAATGATCAGGTCGCGACCGACATCCGCCTATACGCCCGTGCCGAGCTCGATGCGCTCGGCCTCGAGTTGAAGGCGTTGATCCTCGCCTTCATCGATCTCGCGGAGAGAAATGCGGACACGATCATGCCGGGCTTCACCCACCTTCAGGTCGCGCAGCCCGTCACGTTCGGCCATCACATGATGGCCTATGCGGAGATGTTCGTTCGCGACCTGGAGCGTGTCGGCCAGGCGCGCGAGCGCCTCAACGTCTCGCCGCTTGGCGCGGCGGCGCTTGCCGGAACGAGCTACCCGATAGATCCCGACTTCAGCGCCCGCGAGCTGGGCTTCTCCAGGGCCTTCCGCAACTCGCTCGACGCTGTCTCCGACCGCGACTTCGTCGTCGACATCTGCGCCGCCGGCTCGATCATCATGGGCCACCTGTCACGTCTGGCGGAGGAAATCATCCTCTGGTGCACGCCCATGGTCGATTTCGTCGAGGTCGGCGACCAATTCTGCACTGGCTCCTCGATCATGCCGCAGAAGCGCAATCCGGATTTGGCCGAACTCGTTCGTGGCAAGGCCGCGCGGGTGATCGGCAATCTGACGACGTCGGCTGCGCTGATGAAGGCGCAACCGCTGGCTTTCAACAAGGACCAGCAGGAGTCCAAGCCGCCGCTGACCGATACGCTGGAGAACGTACGAGGCGCGGTGACTGTAACCGCCCAGATGCTGCCGACGATCAAGGTCAAGGCGCATAACATGCGCGCCGCCGCCGAACAGGGCTATTCGACCGCGACGGACCTTGCCGACTACCTCGTGCGCGCCGGCCTGCCTTTTCGGGACGCGCACCACGCGGTGGCAGCGATTGTCGGCGCGGCGCGAGACCAGGGCTACGCCAGGCTTTCCGAGATCCCGCTCGCCGCCATGCAGGCCTTCGCCCCCGTCATCGCTGGCGACGTGGTGGATGTGTTGACCGTTGAAGGCTCCGTCGCCAGCCGCAATCACCGTGGTGGCACGGCGCCGGAGCAGGTTCGCCGCGCGGCGGCTGAACTGCGCGCCCTGCTCGGTTGACGCCGAAACGTTGTTTACCTCCACGGCGGCACCTGCTTAATGACGGGAGCCTACGCGGAGAACATCTTGAAGACGGCCCTCCAGCAGAACCGGCTGCCGCCATTGCAGACGCTGCAAACCTTCTCGGTCGTCGCGGAGACCGGAAGTTTCACCCAGGCTGCCCTGGAGCTCAACCTCAGCCAGAGCGCCATCAGCCGTCAGATCCAGCAGCTGGAACACTATTTCGGCTGCAGCCTCTTCCAGCGCCATACCCGCAAGGTGGTTTTGACCGAGCAGGGCGACGCGATCGTTCCGATCGTCAACGGACTGCTGATCTCGCTTCGCAACTCTTTCGAAGCGACAAGGACGAAGGGGCGATCACTGACGGTTCGCATGCCGCCCACCTTTGCCCGCCGCTGGCTTCTTCCACGGCTGACGGATCTCCACAGCCGGCATCCGGACCTGAACATCACGATCGACACCGCCTGGTTCGCGCGGCCCAGCTTCGGCCCCGGGGACATCGATCTGCTGATCCTCTACGGTAATGGCCATTGGCCCGGCATGCATGTCGAATTGCTGCTGCCGGAGAAACTTACTCCGATGTGCTCGCCTTCATTCGCGGGCCAGCTTGGCGACCCCGCTGAGGTCGAAAGTCTGGCGAACTGCGTTCTGCTTCATTCCAATGCCCGGCAAAGCGACTGGACGCTCTGGCTGCAGGCCGAAGGCGCCTATGACCTGACGGCGATGCGCAATCAGATATTCGACACCCAGGATTTTGCCATGACGGCGGCAGCCAGCGGCTATGGCGTGACCATGGGCGACATGCATCTTGCGCGGCACGATCTGGAAAGCGGCGCGCTTGTCACTCCTTTCCCGCGTGTCATTGAGAGCGGCTATGGTTACTACGCCATCTGCCCGGCGCGCGGCGACGCAAAGGCGCTCGTCGCCGATTTGCTGGAGTGGCTGGTGCAGGAGCGCCCGGCATAGGCAATTGACCGCGTGCCGAGCCGCCGTTCTCAGTATGTCAGAAAATAGCGGAGCCGGCCCCGGGGACAGGGGCCGGCTCCTAAAACCCGGTCGTTGGGGACGGGGAGGGTGGGGACTCGACCGGGCTTTTCCCTAAGCAAGTCGCGCGGGCGCGACGTAGCTGATAGCTTTCGCGCCCTTAGCGGACGCTGGCGACGGCGGCGTCGCGGCCGTCGTTGATGGTGACCCAAACACCCGAGTTCTCGGTCGATTGACGCTTGAGGTAGGTGTAGACCGTCTCGTTCCAGGCGAGCACTTTCGGCTCGAGATTGTCGAGAATGAATTCGCCGAGGCTGGTGCGCACCGTCAGCACGGCATGGCCGTCGCCGTTCGGCTGGCGAACGACGGTCATCAGCAGGTCGCCGGCGGGGACACCAACGGCCATCAGCTGGCGGCGCTTCTCCAGTCCATAATCCTCGCAATCGCCAAAACCGTTGTCCGGATAGGCCCAGTATTCCTCGACGCCATAATTCTCCATGTCGGTGCGCGGCTTGACGCGGGTGTTGACCGAATTGTTGACGTTGACGATCGTCGCCCACAGCTTGCGCGTCAGCTCGACCGGCGACCCCTTCGGCGTCCGCTGGTTGCATTCGACCGGAATGCGCTGGCAGAAATCATAGTGACCGACCGGCTGGGTGGTGCGTCCGCCCGTATGCATGAAAGCCGGTCCCGCGCTTGCCGTTCCCCAAGCGGACAGCTGCATCGCCATTGCCAAGAGCAACAGCTTGCCCCTCGTCATTTTCATTATGGTAGTCTCCCCGTTTGAGAAGACTGTGCCACGTTGGGATTTATTTCACGCAAAAACCCGAAGTAGACATTGAGTAAAACGCCGGTCGAATAAACATAAAATTTGAACTATCGCGATCCTGGATTATTCAGATTTGTCCGGGCCTCCGAGGGATTTTGAGCGCATGGATGGCCTGCGTTCGGCCGGTCAAAACCGGGCAACAAAAAACCGGCCGCCGGGGGCCGGTTCCCTTTGCGCTTGAAGTACGACCCGCGTCAGGACCGTGGCGCGTTGAATTCCTGATCAAGGGTTTCTGGCCGCTGGATGACGGCGAATTCGATGGCCACGCCGTCCTCGAAATGACGCACCACCTGGCCGCGCATCGTGCCGAGCGTGACCTGGACGCCGATCGCCGGCTTGACGTCGATTTCGATCGCCGCGCCGGACAGCGACAGGTCGATGATGCGGCACTGATACTGGCGTCCGTCGGTAAGCTGCAGGACGCTCATCGGATTGCGCGGCGCCACGCGTTCGTGACGACGATCCTCGGGCAGGTCGAGCTCATGCTTGTTGGCAAGCCAGGTAAGCTGCGCGGCAAGCTTGTCCTTCTTGCGATCCGAGGCAATGACGGTCATGGCGAAACCGTCCTGCGACGTGCGTGTCACGACGCCTTCGACGCGGCCGATATGGTCGATATAGGCGATGACCTTTTCGCCCGGCATGCCGATGCGCTCTGTGCGCAACGCGACGTTGCCGGGTGACATGTCGATCACCTGGCATGGATGCTCGGTGCGGTCCTCCAGCATGAAGCGCCCGTAAATCTTGACACGGACACGCTGAAAGTTGCGCCGTTCAGCTCGTGACGGTGCGTAATCTACCGCCGCTGACCTCATGACTGCCTACACCCCTTTGGCATTCCGCGCGATGATGCGAGGAATTTCGCCCAAAAAACTACAGCAAAGCAGGTTAACAAACGGGAAAAATTGGCCGCGAATGCCGACGCCTGGGGACGATTCCAGCGGAAAAATCAACCGCGTGCAGTGCAAAAAATGCGCGCGGCCGAGCTCATTCGTGACGCCCGCCGTCGAAGACGACGAGATGGCGGATGCGGCGCACGCGGCCGAGCGCCGAAATGGTTTCCGGAGGGTCGAACTCGGCCGGGACGAGCGAGGGAACGTCGATCGCCGGCCGGTTCTTCAGGAACATCGGCTCCTTCTCCGGATCGATTACCCGGATCGTGTCGATCAGCGCGTCGGCGAGCGGGTCGGCGCCCAGCCAGAACGGCTTGTCGGCGGTGCTGATGATGCCGAGGCAGCGCTGGTTCTCGGCGCCGCCGTCCAGCGGCAGCGCCAGGAGCTCGAATTTGTTGGAACGGCCGTTGCGGCTGAACCCCTCGAAAGTCATGAGCAGAACCGATTTCTGCTCGAAAACGCCCTGCATGAGCCGCGACACCAGCCGCTGGTCCTTCTCGCGCCAGAGCGAGGGAAAGGAGAAGCCCTTGAGCTCGCGGCCGTAATAGGCGCAGAGCCTCGTGCCGGCCAGCCGGAACACCGCTTCGCCGCGCGTGTCGCGCTCGAGGATATAGGTGTCCGCCAAAAGCGACTTGATGTCCGCCGGCTCCACTTCCGATCGCTTAGGGGCCAGGCGACCATCACGCAGTTGGTTCCAATATTGGAACAGCGCGATCGATCCTTTTTCCTTCATGTCCATTCCGCTCCGCACAATCTGTCTTTTGATGTCCCATCGGCGAACAGACAGGGCGCCCTCCGATGACCTTCATGCGGTGCGGAGCAGGATGCGTGCCAGTATCGTTAACGTTTGTTCACGCCTCGGGGTCGTTAAGGTTAACAAGTGGTTTACATTGCGCGCCGCCGAGGCACGTGGCACACCAAAATCACTCCAAAACGGTCGTTTCAGCAGCGATCGGCAGCATTTCAGTCAGAGTTCATGGGGAGCAGGGGACTCGACCGGCCGTTCAGGGGGACACCTGGACGGCCTTCTTTTTGATTCGCCCGGCTCCGATTCGCTCTTCTCCCAACTGTGACTGTGGCGATTCGCTGTTTGTGATTCGAAAGGGCGTGATCTACATGCTCGCCCGAAACTCGAGTCCCGGACCAAAAAAGGCGCATGAGCGAACCGGCAAGCCCTAATGAAACCGAACCGCTGACGGACGAGACGCCTGAGCCGCGGCGTCGCGAACCTGTGTTCAACCTGCCGCCGGTGGTGCTGGCGGTGATCGGCATTTGCGCGGCCGTTTTTCTGCTGCAGCAATATGTGCTCAACGAAACGCAGCAAATGACGCTGCTCTACGACGGCGCCTTCATTCCGGTGCTGTACACCGGCCAATACGGCTTCGACTGGTTTTTGTTCACGCGTCCGTTCACCTATGCGTTCATGCACGGGGGCGTTGCCCATATCGCCATCAACATGATCTGGCTTGCGGCCTTCGGTTCGCCGCTTGCCAATCGTCTCGGCGCGGTAAGATTTGCGGTGTTCTATGCTGTGACCGGTCTGACTTCGGTCGCTTTGTTCTGGGTAATGCACCCGCATGGCGAGGTGCCGCTGGTCGGTGCATCGGGTGCGATCTCCGGCATGATGGGCGCGGCGGCGCGCTACGGATTCCGCGTCGACCGGTCGTCCGGCAGGGCGGCCTTCGCCGGTGAACCCTTGCCGTTCGCGGCCGTGGTGCGCTCACGTGGCGTCATGACTTTTTTAGGTGTCTGGATGGTCATAAATCTCGCCACCGGCCTGCTCGGCTTCGCGCCGGGCATCGACGGCCAGATCGCCTGGGAGGCCCATATCGGCGGCTTCGTCGCCGGCTTTTTCGGACTGCGTTTTTTCGACCGTCCTTCGCCTGCGGTCTGAGACCTGCTTCCACTTGAAATGCAGCCAATCACGGCGCACCATGTTGCCCAAGCACCCGGTGTCTTCCTAGGGGCGCCGGGGCGAAAAGCCGGTCGGGGCGGGGAGCCGGCGTCAAAGGCAGTGGAGGACGCCATGACGGTTAAGGCAATTCTTGAGAAAAAGGGCCATGACGTGTTCACGCTCGGGCCCAATGAAAAACTGAGCGAGGCCATTCGTATGCTGGCCGAGCACAGGATCGGCGCGCTCGTGATCACCAATGGCGATCGCAAGATCGTCGGCATTCTCTCGGAGCGCGACATCGTACGGGTGGTCGCCAAGGAGGGCGCCGCGGCGCTCGACATCGCCGTGCGCTCGGCGATGACGCCGAAGGTGAAGATCTGCAATGAAAACCACACCGTCAACGAGGTCATGGAGATCATGACGCGGGGCCGCTTCCGCCATTTGCCGGTGGAAAAGGGCGGCCAGCTTGACGGCATCGTCTCCATCGGTGACGTGGTCAAGCGCCGCATCGAGGATGTCGAGCGCGAAGCCGAGGAGATCAGGGCCTATATCGCCACCGCCTAGCAAGCGAAGATGCCGCCGGAGTTTCCTGCCGGCGGCATTGGGCGTTAGCGGTTATCGAGCTCGGCGCGGACGAGCTGGAGTCCGCGCCGGGTGATGCGGTAAGGGCCGCCATCCGTCGAGGAAACCGCTTTCTTCCGCCTCAGTTTTCGAAACAGCTCCAGGTCGAAACCCGGACAGCGCCAGCCGTCGCGGGTCAGGCACTGGACCGCGGCGACCTTCCTGCTCTCGTTCTTTTCGATTTCGATACGCCCGCCCTGCGCGAGCAGGTGCAGGATGCGCTGTTCCCCACAGCGCCGCGCGTCCTCTTGGACGCGCAAAAGGACGCTGTGGCACTCTAGGTGGCGCATGATCCTTTCCGAAAATCGGTTCCGATTTTCGGGGTCATGCGCTGCGCGAAATGTCCATTGGAAAGTCCCTGGAAAAACAACGAAAGCCGCCGCCGCAAGACGCCGCGGCACGGGGTTTCAGGCTTTTCTGCCCTGCCTCGCTACGAGGTCAGGGCTTCACCGGGACTGAGCGTAAGTGGGCATCCACTCTCCATTGGGGTGGGCGTCCTATAGGCGAAAGCGGCGCAGAAGGCCAGTGCGCGGCTTTGCGCTTGTCTCACAAGGCTTGTCTCGCAGGGCGGTTTGCACTAGCGAAGTTGCGCACCGAAGTATGCATTCAATGCATATCCGAGATTCCAGGTACGTAGGCCATCCATGAGCATCATCGACACCCGCACCCCCGACGCAAAACGCCTGATTCCCGGCGCCACAGGCGACTGGGAAATCATCATCGGGCTCGAAGTGCATGCGCAAGTGATCTCGAAAGCCAAGCTGTTCTCCGGCGCCGCGACGTCGTTCGGCGCGGCGCCCAACGCCAATGTCAGCCTGGTCGACGCGGCGATGCCTGGCATGCTGCCGGTCATCAACGAAGAATGCGTCAGGCAGGCGATCCGTACCGGGTTGGGCTTGAAGGCCGCGATCAACCGCAAGTCGGTGTTCGACCGGAAGAACTATTTCTATCCGGACCTGCCGCAGGGCTACCAGATCTCGCAGTTCAAGCAGCCGATCGTCGGCGAGGGCAAGGTGATCGTTTCCGTCGGCCCCGACCGCCAGGGCGAGTTCGAGGATATCGAGGTCGGCATCGAGCGCCTGCACCTGGAACAGGATGCCGGCAAGTCGATGCATGACCAGCACCCGACCATGTCCTATGTCGACCTCAACCGCTCCGGCGTGGCGCTGATGGAGATCGTCTCCAAGCCGGACATACGCTCCGCCGACGAGGCCAAGGCCTACGTCACCAAACTGCGCTCGATCATGCGCTATCTCGGCACCTGCGACGGCAACATGGACGAAGGCTCGCTGCGCGCCGACGTCAACGTTTCCGTCCGTCGTCCGGGCGGCGAGTTCGGCACGCGCTGCGAGATCAAGAACATGAACTCGATCCGCTTCATCGGTCAGGCGATCGAATACGAGGCGCGCCGGCAGATCGCGATCCTGGAAGACGGCGGCAAGATCGATCAGGAGACGCGCCTGTTCGACGCCGTCAAAGGCGAGACGCGTTCGATGCGCTCCAAGGAAGAGGCGCATGACTATCGCTACTTCCCGGATCCCGACCTTTTGCCGCTGGAGTTCGACCAGACCTATGTCGACGCGCTCGCAAAGGAATTGCCCGAGCTGCCCGACGACAAGAAGGCGCGGCTGGTCGATGCGCTCGGCCTGTCGGCTTACGACGCTTCCGTCCTGGTGTCGGAGAAGCCGATCGCCGACTATTTTGAGAAAGTAGCTTCCGGTCGCGACGGCAAGCTCGCCGCCAACTGGGTCATTAACGATCTGCTGGGACAGCTGAACAAGGCCGGAAAAGATATTGAAAATGCTCCGGTTTCGCCTGAACAGCTAGGCGCCGTGCTCGACCTGATCAAGGAAGGCACCATCTCCGGCAAGATCGCCAAGGACCTGTTCGAGATCGTCTGGAACGAAGGCGGCGATCCGCGTCAGCTGGTCGAGAGCCGTGGTATGAAGCAGGTCACCGACACCGGCGCCATCGAGAAGGCTGTCGACGAGGTCATCGCCGCCAACCCGGACAAGGTCGAGCAGGCGCGCGCCAAGCCGACCATGGCCGGCTGGTTCGTCGGCCAGGTCATGAAGGCAACCGGCGGCAAGGCCAACCCGCAGGCGGTCAACGACCTCGTCAAGGCCAAGCTAGGCATCGAGTAGGCGATGTTCGTCCGCACCGCCGGAGATCGCGACCTCGCCGCCATCCGGGCGCTGCTGGTCGAGACCTGGCATGCGACATACGATGCCATCTACGGCGTTGAGCAAGTCACCGAAATCACCGACAGCTGGCATTCGATTGCTTCGCTGAAGACGAGGCTGACGCGGCCGAACAGCGAGTTTCTCGTTGCCGATGACGGCAAGCGCCTCGGCGGCGTGGCTTTCGCGGAAGCCGTCGATGACGGCAAGGAAATCGTGCTGGGGCAACTCTACGTGCTGCCGAGCCTTCAGGGCCGTGGCATCGGCGGCATGCTGCTCGACGAGGTGATCGAAAGTTTCCCCGAGGCGCGCGCCATTCGCCTGGAGGTCGAGGCGAAAAACATCAAGGCCATCGCTTTCTACGAGGCGAATGGTTTCGTGCGTACAGCCGATACCGGCGAACAGGCCGGCCCTTCCGAACCGACTTTGGTCCTTCGGCGGTCTCTCGCCGGCTGATACCGGCCGCTCTTTCCGGATCACCTTCGCGCGAGCGGGGCAGTGGCGATCCGGTTTTCGTTTGACGCCCCGCCCACCCCTCGCCAATGCTGCAGGCATTGATATGCGCGGGTGGCTGGACAGCGCACCCAGCCGGATTTGGGGGGATCCATGCCGAGCCTGCCGGAATTGATGCCGACCGAAGTGTCGGATGAGACTTTTGGCGGCGTGACCTATCACGTCGCCGGCGAACTAGTGCCGGTTCTGTCGGTCGATGTCACCAACATGCCGGTCTATTTCGAACACCACATCCTGCTCTGGAAGAACACCTCGATCACCATCGGCCTGAAATCGCTGAAGGGCGCGCTGAAGCGCATGATCGCCGGGATGCAGATCTTCGTCACGGAGGCGTCCGGGCCTGGCATCATCGCTTTCAGCCGCGACGGGCCGGGCCATATCGTGCCGATCCATCTCCGGCGCGGCGAGGAAATCCAGGTGCGCGAGCACCAGTTTCTCGCTGCAACCGCCAGTGTCGACTACACCTTCGAGCGCGTGCGCGGCCTTGGGACGATGCTGTTCGGCCAAAGCGGCTTCTTCATCGACCGCTTCCGTGGCGAGACGGGCGACGGCATCGTCTGGCTGCACGGTTACGGAAACGTCTTCGAGAAGGTGCTGGCGCCCGGCGAAACCATCGACATCGAGCCAGGCGGCTGGTTGTTCAAGGATGCTTCGGTGAAAATGGATACCAGGATCGACCGCCTTTCCAGCGGCTTCTTCGGCGCCGCCATGAACTTCGTCGTCAACCGCTTCACCGGGCCTGGCCGCGTCGGCATCCAGTCGATGTATCTGCATATGCCGTCGGAAGAGTAGGCGTTACGCGGTCAGACGGAGCGCAGCGGCGGCGACAAATCGCGGATCAGCAGCTGATCCGCCAGGGCGAGCTCAGGTGGAGCGGATTTCCACATTGTCGATCAGCCTCGTCGTCCCGAGCCAGGCTGCCGCGAGCAGCCGGCCATCGCGGTCGCATCGCCAGGGGGCGAGTGTCACGGCCTCTCGTGCGGCGACATAGTCGACTTTCTGAAAGCCCGCCTGCGCAAGCGCTTCCGTGGCAATGCTCGTGGCGCGGATCTCGTTCGCGCCGGACGCGAGTTCGGCCGCCGTGCGGCGCAGGATCACGTTGAGCTGGCGCGCGACGTCGAGCTCGGCCTCGCCGAGATAGGCATTGCGCGACGACATGGCGAGACCGCGCGCGTCGCGCACGGTCGGCGCGCCGATGATCTCTACGGGCAGGTCGAGATCGCGGCAGAGCTGCCTGACGACGCAAAGCTGCTGGTAGTCCTTTTCGCCGAACACGGCCCAATCGGGCGCCGTCTGCAGGAAGAGCTTCGCCACCACGGTCGCGACACCGTCGAAGAAATTCGGCCTGAAGTCCGTTTCGAGGCCGGAGGAAGGGCCGCCTACCGAGATCCTGGTGGCGAAGCCGGTCGGGTACATTTCCGCCACGCCTGGCGTGAAGGCGAGATGCGCGCCCGCATCCCGCAACCGGTCGAGATCGCGCGCCAGCTGGCGGGGGTATTTATCGAGATCTTCGGTCGGCGCGAACTGGGTCGGATTGACGAAGATCGAAACGACGCAGCGATCGGCCCGTTCGAGCGCGATCCTGATCAGCGAGATGTGGCCGTCATGCAGCGCGCCCATGGTCGGCACCATGGCGACCCCGAGGCCGGCCTGCCGCCAGTCCCGGACCTGCGCGCGAAGGGCGGCGACGCTGTCGACGACGATGGGAGCGTTCATGTCTCGTCCTTGCCGGGTTCGGTCGTGAAGACGTGGTCGGGGCTGGGAAAGGCGCGGCTGCGCACCTCGGCCGCGTAACGCGCCGCCGCATCCGCCACCGCGCTGCGCAAGTCTGCATATTCCTTGACGAATTTCGGCACCCGGTCGACGGTCAGCCCGACCATGTCGTCGATCACCAGGATCTGGCCGTCGCAGTCGACGCTGGCGCCTATGCCGATCGTCGGTATGGAGATGTAATGGGTCAGCTTCGCGGCCACCGCCTCCATCGTGCCCTCGATGACGACCGAGAAGGCGCCGGCTTTTTCCACCGCTTCGGCGTCGCGGAACAGAAGCGCGATATTTTCCTGCGTCCGGCCCTTGATCTTGTAGCCGCCGTCCTTTTCCACCGACTGCGGCTGCAGGCCGATATGGCCCATGACCGGTATTCCTGCCGCGACGATCGCCGCGATCTGCGCGGCGATGTCGACGCCGCCTTCGAGCTTCACCGCCTGGCAGCCTGTTTCCTCGACGATGCGCCTCGCCGCCGTCACGGCTTGGGCGGGCGAGGCCTCATAGCTGCCGGCCGGCATGTCCACCACGACGCAGGCTTTGGCCGAGCCACGCATCACGGCCTGGCCGTGGGCGATCATCATTTCCAGCGAGGCGCCAAGCGTCGTGGCGTGACCATGCAGGACCATGGCGACGCTGTCGCCGACCAGGAGCAGGTCGACATGCGGATCGAGCAGGCGGGCGACAGGATAGGTGTAGGCGGTGAGGCAGACGATCGGCACGCCGCCCTTGCGGCGGCGAATGTCTTCGGCGTTGATCCGGATGTCGGCGGACGGATCACGGGTCAATCGTCACCTCCCTCAAGGCGCGCCCGGAACGGACGGGCCGAGCTTTAGAAAGACGGGGAGCGCTTGGCAAGCCGCGTGGCGGCCGGCTGGGCGGATGCATCGATTTAATGCATGTCGCCCAAAAGTGCGCAGCGGTTTTGGGATAACGATATGCATCAAATAGGAACGCACGAAGCATTTACGTTCAGGACATGGCAAAACCCTTGCCTTCGCGGTGGCGTGACGCCATAAGCAGGAAACGGGCGCAGCCGCTGCCGCCGCGAGGATCTGGATGAAGACTTTCCTGCTGCAGTTTTTCACCTGGTGGAACAGCCAGACGCTCGGCACCCGCTTGCACACCTGGCGCTTCGGCAAGAAGGTCGGCGAGGACGAAGCCGGCAACGTCTACTATGAGGGTGGCATCGATTCGGAAGGCCGCACCCGCCGCTGGGTCATCTATCGCGACTATTCTGAAGCCTCGAAGATCCCGCCGGGCTGGCATGGCTGGATCCATCACCGCGTCGACGCGCCTCCCTCGAGCGAGAGCTACAAGGCTCGCGAGTGGCAGAAGCCGCATCGGGCGAACCTCACGGGAACACCCGGTGCTTACCGCCCGCAGGGTTCGATCCTGACCAACCAGCATCGTCCGCAGGTGACCGGCGACTACGACGCCTGGACGCCGGGATCATAATCCTCGATCGTAGTCTAAGGCGCCGCTTCGGTCCTTTATTGCCACAATTGGCATTTAGCTGCTTGCTGACTGCGCAGCCATGACTAGCCTTGGGTGTTGAAGAATCACCCGGGCACAACCACCGGTATTTGCATGAGCTCTTTCGGCCATATCTCAAAGGCGCTGATCGCGGCGACGTCCATTCTCATTGCCTCGACGGCGGCCTTCGCCGCGGCGCAGGCGCCGGCCGCGGCACCCGCGGCCACCGATCGCATCACCAATCCGGTCGCCGAGTTCGCAGGCATCGACAAGATCACCGGCCGCATCATCACCTTCGACGTCTATGTCGACGAGACCGTGCAGTTCGGCGCTTTGCAGGTGACGCCGCGGGTCTGCTATTCGCGGCCGGACACCGAGCAGCCCAAGACCGATTCCTTCGTCGAGGTCGACGAGATCACGCTCGACCGCAAGATCCGCCGCATCTTCACCGGCTGGATGTTTGCCGAAAGCCCTGGTCTCAACGCCGTCGAGCACGCCGTCTATGACGTATGGCTGAAGGGCTGCAAGCAGAAGTCGGACGTGCCGCCGCCGACCGCGGCCAAGGCCGACACGGCCAAGCCGAAGACCGAAGCCGCCAAGCCCAAGGCTGCCGCTCAACCGGCCGACACCGCGCCCGAGCCGGCCGACGACGAGCCTTCCAGCACCAACTGATACCGGAACCTGCCCGCCCTTCAGCCGTTCCGAATCGGCAAGGCGAGGAGGATTCCGCGATGACCACCACGAAACCGATCACCGCCAACAAGCAGGAGCTTCTCGATCTCGAGAGAGGCTTTTGGTCTGGCGATTCCGCCTATTATGAAGCCAATGCCGATGTGGAGTGCCTTGTGGCGTTCCCCCGGATGGCCAAGGCGATGACCAATGCCGAACTGGCAGCGACAGCCAGCAAGCCCAATCGATGGCGCGACCTCGACATCGAGCTGAAGGGTATGGTCGAGCCGGGCAGCGACATAGTCATGCTGACTTACGAGGCGCGCGCGACGCGAGAGAACGGCGAATCCTATGCCGCGCTGGTCAGCACCGGCTATGTCCACCGTGCCGACGGCTGGAAGATGATGTTCCATGCGCAGGCGCCGATGGAGGTTTGAACCTCAAGGATAGAAGACAGCCTCGCCCTTCAGCGCCTCGGCGAGCAGCTTCTCGTACTGGCCGCGCGGCACGTCGACGGCGCCGAAGCGCTTGAGGTGCTCGGTGGTGAACTGCGTGTCGAGCAGCGCGAAGCCGCGCGCCTTCAGGCGCTCGACGAGATAGTGGAGGCAGGTCTTCGACGCATCGGTTTCCCTGGCGAACATGCTTTCGCCGAAGAACACGCGACCGAGCGAGACGCCATAGAGACCGCCGACCAGCCGTTCCTCTCGCCACGCCTCGACCGAATGGCAGTGGCCCAGACGATAGAGATCGACATAGGCTTCGCGGATCGGCGCATTGATCCAGGTCGAGCGCCGCTCCTCGCGCTTTTCGGCGCAGCCGTCGATCGTCGCCTCGAAATCGAAGTCGTAGCGGATGTCGAATGGATGCCTGCGGATCGTCTTCCTGAGGCTGCGCGGCGTGTGGAAGCCGTCCAGCGGAATGATGCCGCGCGTTTCCGGCCGTACCCAGAACACTTCCGGGTCGTTGGCGCTCTCGGCCATCGGGAAGACACCCGAGGCGTAGGCCCTCAACAAAAGGTCGGTCGGGATGCGATAGCCTGGCGCGTAGGGGCGGGTCATCGCATCCCCGTGCTACTCATCCTTGGCCAGGTATTTTTCCAGCCAGTGGATGTCGTAGTCGCCATTGGCGATGTCGGGGTTGCCGACGAGGTCGCGAAACAGCGGCAGCGTCGTCTTGATGCCGTCGACGACGAATTCGTCGAGCGCGCGGCGCAGCCGCATCATGCATTCGACGCGGTTGCGGCCATGCACGATCAGCTTGCCGATCAGGCTGTCGTAATAGGGCGGGATCTTGTAGCCGGAATAGACGCCGGAATCGACGCGGATGCCGAGGCCGCCTGGCGTGTGGAAATGCGTGATCGTACCCGGCGAGGGCGTGAAGGTGCGCGGGTCCTCGGCGTTGATGCGGCACTCGATGGCATGGCCGTTGAACTTGATGTCTTCCTGCCGGACCGACAGCCCGCCGCCGGAAGCAACGCGGATCTGCTCATGAACTAGGTCGATGCCGGTGATCGCTTCGGTCACCGGATGCTCGACCTGCAGGCGGGTGTTCATTTCGATGAAATAGAACTCGCCATTTTCGTAGAGGAATTCGATCGTGCCGGCGCCCGAATAGCCGAGATCGGCAATGGCTGTGGCGCAGATGCCGCCGATGCGCGAACGCTCCTCCGCATTGAGCGCCGGCGAATTGGCTTCTTCCCAGACCTTCTGGTGACGACGCTGCAACGAGCAGTCGCGTTCGCCGAAATGCACGCCGCGGCCGGCGCCGTCACCGAACACCTGCACCTCGATATGGCGCGGCTTCTGCAGATACTTCTCGATATAGACGGCATCGTCGCCGAAGGCCGCGCCCGCTTCCGACTTTGCCGTCGCCAGCGCGACTTCGAGGTCCGCCTCGGTGTGCGCCACCTTCATGCCGCGGCCACCGCCACCGGCCGAGGCCTTGATGATCACCGGATAGCCGATTTCGGCGGCGACGCGCTTGGCTTCCTTGTCGTCGCTGATCGCGCCGTCGGAACCGGGCACGACCGGGATGCCCAGGCGCTTCGCCGTGCGCTTGGCCTCGATCTTGTCGCCCATGATGCGGATGTGGTCGCCCGACGGGCCGATGAAGGTGATGTTGTGGGCGGCGAGAATGTCGGCGAACTTGGCGTTTTCGGACAGGAAGCCGTAGCCCGGATGCACGGCGTCGGCGCCGGTGATCTCGCAGGCGGCGACGATCTGGTGGATGTTGAGATAGCTCTCGCGCGAGGGCGGCGGGCCGATGCAGACGCTCTCGTCGGCAAGCCGCACATGCATGGCATCGGAATCGGCAGTCGAATGGACCACGACTGTCTGGATGCCGAGCTCCTTGCAGGCGCGCAGCACCCTCAGAGCGATTTCGCCACGATTGGCGATGAGGATCTTCTGGAACATCTCTTGGTTGTTCCCGGCTCTACTCGAGGACCACCAGCGGCATGCCGTATTCGACCGGCTGGGCGTCCTCGATGAGGATCGCCGTCACCGTGCCGGCGCGCGGCGAGGGGATCTGGTTCATCGTCTTCATCGCTTCGATGATGAGCAGCGTCTGGCCTTCCTTCACCCTCTGACCGACTTCGATGAACGCCTTGGCATCGGGCGAGGGCGCCAGATAGGCCGTGCCGACCATCGGCGAGGGCACGGCGTTCTTGGCCGGATCGGCGGACGCGGCGGTTGCGACCGCGGCCGCCTGGGCGGCTGCTGGAACCGCGGCGATCGCCGGCAGCGGTGCGGCAACCGCATGGACGGCCTGCGACTGGCGCGACACGCGCACCTTGAGGTCGCCGAGCTCAACCTCGATCTCGGTCAGATTGGTGTCGTTCAGAATGCCCGCCAGGTCGCGGATCAACTGCTGGTCAACACCGGTCTTTTTTATCGACATTTTCGAGCCTTCTGTTTGGGGGCCGGTCACAGGCGTGCCGCCAATGCCTGTAGCGCGAGCGTGTAGCCGAGCGGCCCGAACCCGCAGATCATGCCGACAGCGACCGGCGCGACCATGGAGACGTGGCGGAAGGGCTCCCGCGCGTGGATGTTGGAAAGATGGACTTCTACGACGGGCAGGGGTGCCGCGGCGCGAATTGCGTCATGAATGGCGATCGAGGTGTGGCTGTAGGCACCGGGGTTGATGACGATGCCTGCCGCCTTTTCGCCGGCTTCCTGGATCCAGTCGACCAAGTCGCCCTCATGGTTGGATTGGCGAAAATCGATCTCGAGCCCGAGCGCGGCGCCTGCCGCCTTGCAGTCCTCGGCGATGGCCGCAAGCGTCTTGCCGCCATAAATTCCCGGCTCGCGCTTGCCGAGCGCATTGAGATTGGGACCGTTGAGGACGAAAATCGTTTTCAATATGCCGACCTTGTTCCACGCCGACCCCAAGCCGGCGCACTGGGCCTCTATAATGGGCATAGCCGCCCGCGAAAAGAGCGCAAGTGCGTTCTTTCGCTGTCCACAGCGGCAGGCTTTTGCACCCGCCGGTGCTAGAGCGCACTCTTTGCCTCTTCGATCTTTTCCGCCAGGACCTGCTGGCCGAGAGCTCCGAAGATCACCTCGTTGCCGACCACATAGGACGGTGTGCCAGTGATCGACAGTTTCGTCGCGAGGTCATAGGTGCGCGAGAGCGTTTCGGCGATGCTGGGATCCTTCATCTTCTCGCGCAGGGCCGCCTCGTCGGCACCGAGCGAAAGCGCCACCTTGATGGCGGTCGCTTCGGTGGCGCGGCCCTGGCCGCCGAGCAGCGCGGTGTGGAACTCGCCGTATTTCTCCGGGTGCATCAGATGAAACGCCATGGAGACGACACTGGCCTTCTGCGAATCCGGGCTGAGGATCGGGAACTCCTTGAGCACGAAGCGCAGGTCCGGGTCGGACTTGGTCAAAGCCTTCATGTCCTCGATGGCGCGTTTGCAGAAACCGCAATTGTAGTCGTAGAACTCGACGATCGTGACCTTGCCCTTCGGGTTGCCGACGACGCCATCGAAGGTGGAGTTGAAGATCTCGTCCTTTGAGTTCTTGATCACGCCAAGCGCGGCGAGGCGCTGCTCTTCTTTCTGCTTGGCCTCTAGCGCGTCCTGCACCTCGAGCAGGACTTCCGGATTCTTCAAGAGATAGTCGCGGATGATGCCCTCGACCTCCTTGCGATCGATCTTGGTGTCGGCGGAGGCCTTGGTGTCGGTGGAAGACGTGACCTGGGCCACCTGCACGGTGTCGGCCTTCGCGGCCTGCGGGTTTCCCGCCACGAAGCCGAAGGCCAGCATGCCGAGCGCCACCGCCAGACCGCCAGCACTGCCAAGCAGGATTGCCTTGTTCATGATCGTCGTTCCTTTTGCCTTTCCCAGTCCGCCTTGGTCGCCGCCGGCGTTCGGGAGGTTCATTTCGGTTTATTAGATGGCGTATAGTTTATAATATCCTGAGCGCGCACCCAGCGGGGTTCGCCGCGCTTCAATTTCTGTTGAGCGCGCATGGCGAAGATCTTCGCGTTTTTGTAGTCGCCCGCGTAGTAGTGGCCTTCGGCGGTGGCGAGGTCGGCGGCCGGGATATCGCCCTCTTCGCCATAGGCCTGCGCCAGAAAGCGATAGGCTTCGGCATTCTCCTTGTCGCGCCCAACGCCGTTGTTGAGCTGGACCACGGCCTTCTTCAGCGAATCGGGCGTGCCCACGGCCATCAGCGCCTGGCCGAGAGAGACCAGCAGCAGTCCGGAGCGCGCGGGATCGAGGCTGGCCGCCTTGGCATAGGCGTCCGCCGCGTCCTGCGGCTTGTTGATCTTCATCAGGATGTCGCCGCGCAGCTCCTGGAAATAGGGGTTCTTCGGCTGCTCCTTGATCAGCGCCGCCGTCTTGGTCAAGGCAGCTGTCGGATTGCCGTAGAGATAGGTCTGCTGCGCGTCGCCATAGCGCGAGGCGAGGCTGGTCGGATTCTTGCGCATCAACCGCGCAACGGCCGCCTGGCCCTGCATATAGGCGGCGATCTTGACACGCATCATGTCGTGCCGCTGCTGCAGCGCAGGCGGATCGATAGCGTTGACGAAGGGACTTTGCTTGACGAGCACTTCGAGGTTGGCGATGCGCTCCTGCGGCATCGGATGGCTGATCCGGTAAGGGTCGACCTGGGTGCCGGAGAGCGACAGCGCGCTCTGGAAGCGGGCGAACGTCTTCAGCATGCCCATGCCGGACTGGCCTGTGGCGTTCAGATAGGTGATCGCCGAGCGGTCGGCGGTGATCTCCTCGGTTCGCTGATAGGCAAGGATTGAGCGCTGCGCCATCTCGCCGCCGCCGGCGGCGACGCCCATGCCGGCGCCCGCCAGGCCCTTGCTGTTGGTGGTGGCGCCGGCGACGATCGCGCCGGCGCCGAGCAGCGTGGCGATGATGGCCATGGTCTTGGCGCGGTCGAGCTGGTCGCGCAATTTCTGCTGGTGCCCGCCGGCGATGTGGCCGGCCTCGTGCGCGATGACCCCGATGATCTCGTTCGGCGTTTCGGCGGTCACCAGCGCGCCGGTGTTGATGAACAGGCGCCGTCCAGTGACGAAGGCGTTGAAACTCTGGTCGTTGACCAGAACGATGTCGATGCCGTCATTGGCGAGGCCTGCCGCCTTGAAGATCGGCCGCGCATAGTCGCGCACCAGTGCCTCGATCTCGGCATCGCGCACCACGGGCACGTTCTGGGCGAAGGCACTGACCGAACCCGAAAGGGCGACGGCAGCGGCAAGCAGAAGTGTTGCGAAGCCGCGCGCGGTCCGGCCGAGAGAGGTCGATTCGCCAAATATTGATCGGGGTCGGCTCAACATAAGGTCCACTGGTAGACGAGCGGGCGAAAGATGAAAAGTCGGCGCCGGTAACTTCCTGCGCGCTTGTGGTCTCCACATCAATCGGGCATTTGTGCGGCGCCGCCCTTTAACCGGGGCGGTTCAAGGGGCAAATCTGCGATGGTTTCCGTCCGGAACTTTGCCGGATAAGCAGTTGGAAGAGGTCAAATGGTCGTTTCGCTTTCGCGCCGGGGGGAAGTCGAGCCGTTCCACGCCATGGATATCCTGGCCGAAGCCAACCGGCTGAAGGCTACCGGCGTTCCCGTGGTGTCGATGGCCGTCGGCCAGCCGTCCGACCCGGCGCCGGTCGGCGTGCGCGAGGCGGCAGCCGCGGCTCTCAGGCATGGCCGCATCGGCTACACCGACGCTCTGGGCCTCGCCGATCTGCGCAAGGCGATCGCGGCGCATTATGGCGAGCATTACGGCATCGACATCGCGCCGTCGCGCATTGCGGTCACGACCGGCTCTTCAGCCGCCTTCAACCTCGCTTTCCTGGCCATGTTCGATCCGGGCGACCGCGTCGCCATCGCCGCGCCAGGCTATCCCGCCTACCGCAACATCATGGCCGCGCTCGGCATCGAGATCGTGGAAATCGAGCTCGGCGCTGATGCCTATCTGCATGCCGAGCACCTGAAGTCCGCGCATCGCGACAAGCCGCTGAACGGTGTGCTGTTCGCCAGCCCCGCCAACCCGACCGGCGCGGTCATTCCAGCAGAAGAACTTGCGGCGCTGGTGAACACGGCCGAGGAACTCGGCATCGCCGTGATTTCGGACGAAATCTACCATCGGCTGGCCTATGCGGCGCCCGACGTCACCGCGCTGGTGCATGGCGCCGGCCTCACCGTGATCAACTCCTTCTCGAAATACTATTGCATGACCGGCTGGCGCATCGGCTGGATGGTGCTGCCGGAAGAACTGGTGCGGCCGGTCGAGCGTGTCGCCCAGAGCCTCTACATCTCGCCGCCGGAACTGTCGCAGGTCGCGGCGATCGAAGCCTTCAAGGCCACCGAAGAGCTGGAAAAGGTGAAGGCGCGCTATGCCTGGAACCGCGACCTTCTGATGAAGCGCCTGCCGGAGCTCGGCTTTTCGCTCGCCGCGCCGATGGACGGCGCCTTCTACGCCTTCTGCGATGTCACTCGCCACACCAATGACAGCATGGCCTTTGCGCGCAAGATGCTGGCCGAGGCGCATGTCGCAGCAACGCCCGGCCGCGATTTCGACCCGCTGCAGGGCCATCGCACCATGCGCTTTTCCTATGCCGGCAGCCATGACGACATGGTCGAGGCGCTGGCGCGCATCGAACGCTGGCTGAAATAGAAACAATGCCGGAACTCGAGCAGGCATTGGCCGAAGTGGCCGCCGAAATGGCTGAGCGCACCGATCGCGGCGAGGTCGCGACCTACATCCCGCAGCTCGGCAAGGTCGATCCGAAGAAATTCGGCATCGCCGCCGTGACCAATGACGGTCGCGTCATCCTTGCCGGCGACGCCGATCAGCCGTTTTCGATCCAGAGCGTTTCGAAAGTCTTCACCCTCACGCTGGCGCTGGGCAAGGTCGGCGATGCGCTCTGGCAGCGCGTCGGCCGCGAGCCGTCCGGCAATCCGTTCAATTCGATCGTGCAGCTCGAACACGAGAACGGCATTCCGCGCAATCCGTTCATCAATGCCGGAGCCATCGTCGTCTCCGACGTCCTGCTCGCCGGCCATCAGCCGCGCGAGGCGATCGGCGAGATCCTGCGCTTCATCCAGTTCCTCGCCGATGACGAGACGATCGTCATCGACCGCGACGTGGCGGCGTCCGAGCGGGCCACCGGCTACCGCAACTTCGCTCTGGCCAACTACATGAAATCCTTTGGCAATCTCCATCATGCTCCGGAGTTGGCGCTAGGTGTCTACTTTCACCATTGCGCGATTGCGATGAGTTGCCGCCAGCTAGCCATGGCCGGCCGCTTCCTCGCCAATGGCGGCAGGAACCCGGCGACCGGGCATTCGGTCGTTTCGGCGGAACGCGCACGCCGCATCGGTGCGCTGATGCTGACCTGCGGTCACTATGACGGGTCCGGCGATTTCGCCTTCCGCGTCGGCATCCCCGGCAAAAGCGGTGTCGGCGGCGGCATTTTAGGCATCGTGCCCGGGGTAGCTTCGCTGGCGGTGTGGTCGCCCGGCCTCAACGAGAACGGCAACTCCAAGCTCGGCTCCATCGCCTTGGAGAAGCTTGCCCGGATGATGAACTGGTCGATCTTCGCGCCATAGGCAAATCGATATTCAGGTGAGGCCGGCCTGCAAATGGCGGTTTCCTGCGCTTCCGGTGCTCACGTACCTAAAGTACGCTCCGCTCCGGTTCTCGGAACCCTCCATTTTCGACTCGGCCTGACCTGAATCTCGATTTGCCTTGCGCTGCGGCAAACAAAAAATCCCGCGCCAGGCGGCGCGGGATTTCGCAAAGAAATCAGTCCAACAATTTGAAAAGCTTAGAAAAAGCCCTTGCGCTGCCACCAACCGGCACGCTTCGGCTTGTCGTCGGTCTTGGCCTCATCGGACACGTTCGAGGACACTACCGGAACAACCGGCGCGTCGATCGACTGCGGCTTGCGGCGCGTCGGATGAGCGTTGGCGGCGAGTTCGGCCTCGGCCTCAGGCGCGGCGGCCACGGGCTCGGGCTCGACCGCCACGGGCGCGACCTGGGCTTCCGCCACAGGCTCGGACACCGTCTCCGCCACCGTTTCCTCGGCGGCCTTCTTTGCCCTCGAACGCCGGGGCTTCTTCGGCTTCTCGGCGACCTCGGCGTCGTCATTGGCCGGCGCCGGAGCGGCAGCCTGCTCGGGCGCGGCTGTCGCCGCCGGTTCGCCGGCTGCGTCTTCGCCTTCAGCGGCCTCGTGCACGACGTCGCCGACGGCTGCGCCTGCTGCTTCCTCCGAAGCCTCATCGTCACGGCGGTTGCGCTTGCCGCCGCGCTTGCCGCGCCGGCGCTTCTTTCCAGCGGCGTCCTCGGTTGCGGCAGCCTCGGCTTCGCCACCGGCGGTCACTTCCTCGGTCGCCTCTTCCGGTGCGTCGTCGGCGACTTCATCAATCTCAGTCGGCGTTGCCGCGGCAGCATCGCCATTGTGCTCGCGGTCGCGATCCCTGCCGCCGCGCCGACGCCGGCGCTTGCGGCGCTTGCGATCGCGGCCTTCGCCTTCCTCGGAGCGCTGCTGGTGCTGGCCCTGCTGCTGCGGGTGGCGCGGCTGTTCGGTCTGCACCGCAACCTCTTCCTCTTCCTCGACGACGATCTCGTCCTCGGGTTCTTCCGGCTCGACATAGGCCGGCAGGCTGCGCACCTCGACAAAGCCTTCCGGCTTCTCGGCAATGGCGCCGCGGAAGATCGCGTAGTGCTGGGTACCGAGCGTTTCATCGGCCTCGATCGTGATCGTCAGGCCAAAGCGGGCTTCGAGCTCCACCAGATTGGCGCGCTTGTGGTTGAGCACATAGAGCGCGGTCGCGGCCGGCGTGCGTACGATGATGTGGCTGCGCGAATCCTTGAGCAGGAATTCCTCAATCGCCCGCACCACCATCAGCGCGACGGAGGAATCGGAACGCACATGGCCGGTGCCGCCGCAATGCGGGCAGGGCTTCATGGTCGATTCCAGCACACTGGCGCGGATGCGCTGGCGCGACATTTCCATCAGGCCGAAATGCGAGATACGGCCGACCTGGATACGGGCGCGGTCGTTCTTGAGGTGATCCTTTAGCCGCTTCTCGACGGAGCGGTTGTTGCGGTTCTCCTCCATGTCGATGAAGTCGATGACGATGAGGCCGGCGAGGTCGCGCAGACGCAACTGGCGCGCCACTTCCTCGGCGGCTTCCAAATTGGTGTGGAGCGCGGTCTCCTCGATCGAATGCTCCTTGGTGGAGCGGCCGGAGTTGACGTCGATCGAAACAAGCGCCTCGGTCTGGTTGATGATGATGTAGCCGCCGCTCTTCAGCGTCACCTGCGGCTGCAGCATGCGGTCGAGCTGCGCCTCGATGCCGTTGCGCACGAAGATCGGGGTCGTGTCGCGGAACGGCTGAACCACCTTGGCGTGGCTCGGCATCAGCATGCGCATGAAATCCTTGGCTTCGCGGTAGCCGTCTTCGCCGGAGACCAGGATTTCGTCGATATCCTTGTTGTAGAGGTCGCGCACCGAGCGCTTGATCAGGCTGCCTTCCTCATAGACCAGGGCAGGGGCTGACGACTGCAGCGTCAGGTTGCGGACGTTTTCCCAAAGCCGCATCAGATATTCGTAGTCGCGCTTGATCTCGGCCTTGGTGCGGCTTTCGCCGGCGGTGCGCAGGATGACGCCCATGCCTTGCGGCACTTCGAGGTCGGCCACGACCTCCTTCAGACGCTTGCGGTCCTGCGCGTTGGTGATCTTGCGCGAGATGCCGCCGCCGCGCGCCGTGTTGGGCATCAGGACCGAATAGCGGCCGGCAAGCGACAGATACGTGGTGAGCGCAGCGCCCTTGTTGCCGCGCTCTTCCTTGACCACCTGCACCAAAAGAATCTGGCGGCGCTTGATGACTTCCTGGATCTTGTACTGGCGACGCACGGGCTTGCGGCGGTTGCGGATTTCCTCGAGCGCGTCTTCGGCGCCGACCGATTCCACCTCATGCTCATCCGAATGCGAGGACGAGACTTCTTCCAGCATGCCGCGATCATTGTCGCTGGCGGCGGCTTCGCCAGCCTGCTCGAGGCCAGTCTGCTCGGGTTGATCCGCCTGCGGGACCGCCTCTGAAATCACGTCGGCCTCGACGCTCGCGGCAATCGAGGTCGGGCCACCTTCGGAGGACTTGCCATCCTCGACGTCCGTCGCGTTTTCGCCGGCCTCGGCGGCGGATTGTTCGGCCGTTTCCGACACGGTCTCGACTTCGACGGTCTCAGCGGAGGTTTCGGGATTCTCGGCTGAAGCGTCGGCGGTCTCGCCAGCGTCCTCACTCCCGGCAACCTCGGTGGTGGTTTCGTCGGCCGCTACGGCCTCGGCCGGGCTTTCCTCGTTTTCCGAGGCAGCGTGCTTGTGCTCGCCACGGTCGCGGTTCTTGCCGCCGCGCCGCCGGTTGCGCCGGCCGCCGCGATCGCGCGCCTGCTGCTCCTCACCGTTCTCGGCCTCCTCGTCGTCTTCGTCCTCGGCCTCCTGCGCTTCGGCGCGCAACAGAGCCTGACGGTCGGCGACCGGGATCTGGTAGTAGTCGGGGTGAATTTCACTGAAGGCGAGAAAACCGTGACGGTTGCCGCCATACTCGACAAAGGCTGCCTGGAGGGAAGGTTCGACGCGGGTTACGCGGGCGAGGTAGATGTTTCCTTTGAGCTGCTTCTTGTCCTGGGATTCAAAGTCGAATTCTTCGATGCGGTTACCGCGAACGACGACAACGCGTGTTTCCTCCGGGTGGGAGGCGTCTATCAGCATCTTGTTGGGCATTATCTTGTTTCCTGCCGGCAGCCGACAGCCGCAGCCGGCGTGGCAGAGCCCGCCGCTGTGCGCCTGTACGTGTGTGCATGCCGGATAATTGAATGTCCGCCGGCCGCCGCTTGAGCGCAATGGCGGTGCCGCCCGCAGCCACAATGGCGCGGTTTGATGCGGACCTTTCCATGATTGCGCTTGAAGCCATCGGCACCCAGCAGAACCTTTTGAACCAAAGCCCGGGCAGAGCCGGACCAGCTTGTTTGCTCGTAAAGAGCCGGCGCGGGGCAAACCCGGCCGTTTTCCTCACGCAAGCGATTCCCCCGCCACGAGGGCACGCCTGCGAAAATCGTCGCGACCACCTGAGCCTGGAAGGGTAAAGGAGCCGCCTTTGCATCCGACCTATGGCAGGAAACTGCTGAGGCGAGCGGTTCCAGGATTGCAGTGATCCAACGTCGCTTTTATGATTTGGCGGGATGGAAGGCAACCCCGATTTCGGATGCCGGCAAAAAGGGCTTCCGCTAGGGAAGGTGCCTTCATCGTACTCCGTTAAAGGCTTGGTTAACCTTCTCTGAATACCAATCGTTAATCGAATTGGCGGCCCGACGGGCACTCTGCCAGAAGACCGGGCGCAAACGCGTCAAACCGGAGCGACTGAAAAGAGATGGGACGGGTAGGGGCCGCAGACAAGAGGGGTGGGGCCGCGGCGCATCTCCCGCGCATGGCCTGGGCCGCCTTGCTGCTGGCGATCGTCCTCTGTTTCACCGCCGCAGCATGGGCCGACGCCCTGCTTGGCGCGACCGGTTACAAGATGGCCGGCGACGCCACCAAGATGCGCATCGTGGTGAATTTCGACCGCGAACCGGACGTTAAATGGTTTCTGCTGCGCGGCCCCAATCGCCTGGTCGTCGATCTGCCCCGCACGCGATTCGCTCTCGAGGCCAAGGATGTGAAGCCGCGCGGCCTTGTGCGGGCTGTCCGCTACGGCGATCAAGGGCATGGTTCGCGCCTGATCCTCACTGGCAAGGGACCCTTTTCCGTCGACAAGCTCGACGTGCTCAAGAATGACGATGGCAGCGGCTACCGCATCGCCATCGATATGTCGGCCGCCTCCGAGCGGGAGTTCGACGCGGCTCTGTCCAACCAGTCGCTGACGACCGGTTCGACGGTTTCCACCGAAAAGGGCGAACGGGTCGGCACCGGACCGGTCTCGGCGCCGGGCCATCGCTTCACGGTGGTTCTCGATCCGGGCCATGGCGGCGTCGATGGCGGCGCCGAAAGCTCCGCCGGCACGGTCGAAAAGGACGTCACGCTCGCTTTTGCCAAGGAACTGCGCGACAAGCTGGCCGGGGTCGGCAAATACGATGTCTACATGACGCGCGACAACGACGTGTATCTGCCGCTCGACGAGCGCGTGCGCATCGCCCGCCAGCACGAGGCCGACCTGCTGATCTCGATCCATGCCGATACGATCGCCGTCAAGGGGCTTCGCGGCGCCACGGTCTACACGCTGTCGGACAAGGCCTCCGATCCGGAGGCCCAGGCGCTCGCCGATCGCGAAAACCTCTCCGACCAGTTCGCCGGAATGAAGATCGAGGATGACAACAAGGAAGTCACCGACATCCTCATCGACCTGATCCGTCGCGAAACCCACGGTTTCTCGATGAGCTTCGCCCACACGCTGGTCGGCCAGCTGTCGACCAGCGTCGGCCTCATCAACAATCCGCAGCGCTCCGCCGGCTTCAGGGTGCTCAAGGCTCCGGACGTGCCGTCCGTCCTGGTCGAGCTCGGCTACCTGTCCAACACCAAGGACGAGGCGCAACTGCTCAGCGCCGACTGGCGCGGCAAGGCCGCGCAAAGCATAACCAATGCGGTTGCGCTGTTCGCCGCGGCCAAGGCCGGAACCGCGACGGGCGGCTGAGCGGCCGCAGCCGCTCACAACCGCCGGACGTCTGCAACCACAAGCAGCGTTGCATGACGACAACACCCGGCGTTATTATTGGCAAACCAAGTCCTGAAATCTCGCGCTGCCGTATTTTGTCCACATGGTGGCGACATGGGTCTTTGATTGCGGATTGGGACCGCCCCTGGAAGCTTGCGCGACTGTCGGCTTCGTTTAGGAAAATCCCGAACTTCGGACTGGAGCGGGCATGATTCGTCTCATCGGCTATTTCTTTGGCGTCGGCACGACGCTGGCGTTGCTGGTGGCCGCCGGTATCGCCATCTATATCAGCCACGTGGCGAAGGACCTGCCCGACTATGAGGTGCTGGCCAAATACGAGCCGCCTGTAACCACGCGCATTCACGCCTCGGACGGCTCGCTGATGGCCGAATATGCGCGCGAGCGGCGTCTCTATCTGCCGATCCAGGCCATCCCTGACCGCGTCAAGGCCGCTTTCATGTCGGCCGAGGACAAGAACTTCTACAACCACCCCGGCATCGACATCACCGGCCTCGGCCGCGCCATCATCGTCAACCTGCAGAACCTTGGCTCGGGCCGGCGCCAGGTCGGCGCCTCGACGATCACCCAGCAGGTGGCGAAGAACTTCCTGCTCACCTCCGACCAGACCTATGAGCGCAAGATCAAGGAGATGATCCTGGCCTTCCGCATCGAGCAGGCTTATTCGAAGGACCGCATCCTCGAGCTCTATCTCAACGAAATCTTCTTCGGCTTCGGCGCCTATGGCGTGGCGGGCGCCGCGCTCACTTATTTCGACAAGTCGGTCAACGAGCTGACCGTCGCGGAAGCCGCCTATCTCGCCTCGCTGCCGAAGGGCCCGAACAATTATCATCCCTTCAAGCATGCCGACCGCGCGATCGAGCGCCGCAACTGGGTCATCGACCAGATGGTCGAGAACGGCTACGTCACCCGCGAGGAAGGCGCCAAGGCCAAGGCCGAACCGCTCGGCGTGACGCCGCGCCGCAACGGCTCCTATTTGTTCGCCGGCGAGTATTTCACCGAGGAAGTCCGCCGTCAGATCATCGCCCGCTACGGCGAGAACGCGCTTTACGAGGGCGGCCTGTCGGTGCGCACGACGCTCGATCCGAACGTCCAGCTCATCGCGCGCAAGTCGCTGCAGAACGGCCTGCTCAAATACGACATGCTTCGCGGCTATCGCGGTCCGGTCACGCATATCGACGTTTCCGGCGACTGGGGCGTGCCGCTCGGCAATGTGAAGGGCCTCGAGGACGTTCCGGAATGGACGCTTGCCGTCGTGCTCGACAGTTCGGCCACCGGTCTGACCATCGGCATCCAGCCGACTCGGCAGATTTCCGGCGAACTCGTCAAGGATCGCGTCCAGGGCACCGTCAGCAAGGACGATATGGGCTTCGCCATGCGCCACTTCGTCAACGGCAAGTCCGTCAGGGCGAAATCTCCCGCCGAGGTGCTGGAGCCTGGCGACGTGGTCTTCGTGCAGAAGAATGAAGGCTCCGACGACACCTACATGCTGCGCCAGGTGCCGGAGGTCGAGGGCGGCCTTGTCGCCATGGATCCGCATACCGGCCGCGTGCTCGCCATGGTCGGCGGCTTCTCCTACGCGCAGTCTGAGTTCAACCGCGCCACCCAGGCGATGCGTCAGCCCGGCTCCTCGTTCAAGCCGATCGTCTATTCGGCGGCGCTCGACAATGGCTACACGCCTGCCTCCGTCATCATGGACGGTCCGATCACCATCCAGAGCGGCAACACCACCTGGACGCCGAAGAACTATGACGGCACGGTCGCGGGCCCAGCCACCTTGCGCTCCGGCATCGAAAAGTCGCGCAACCTGATGACGGTGCGGCTCGCCAACGACATGGGCATGAAGCTGGTCGTGGAATATGCCGAACGCTTCGGCGTCTACGACCATCTGGCGCCTTATCTGCCGATGGCGCTAGGCTCCGGCGAGACGACCGTGATGCGCATGGTGTCGGCCTATTCGATCATGGCCAATGGCGGCAAATCGATCAAACCCTCGCTGATCGACCGCATCCAGGATCGCTACGGCAAGACGGTGTTCAAGCAGGACGAGCGCGGTTGCGAAGGCTGCAACGCCACGGAATGGAAGAACCAGCCCGAGCCGGAGCTGGTCGACAATTCCGAGCAGGTGCTCGACCCGATGACGGCCTACCAGATCACCTCGATGATGGAGGGCGTCGTCCAGCGCGGCACCGGCGCCACCATCGGCGAGCTCGGCCGTCACATCGCCGGCAAGACCGGCACGACCAATGACGAGAAGGACGCCTGGTTCATCGGCTTCACCCCGAACCTCGTCGTCGGCCTCTATATGGGCTTCGACACGCCGAAAGGCCTTGGCAAGGGCGCGACCGGCGGCGGCCTGGCGGCGCCAATCTTCAAGGATTTCATGCGCGTGGCGCTCGACGGCAAGCCGAACACCGACTTCCAGGTTCCGGACGGGATGAAGCTGATCGCCATCAACCGCAAGACCGGCATGCGCGCCGCCGAGGGCGATCCGAACACCATTATCGAGGCCTTCAAGCCCGGCACCGGCCCGGCCGACAGCTATTGGGTGATCGGCATGGGCGCCGACGGCTCCAACGGCGCCGGCGGGCCGTTATCGCCACAGGCCAACCAGGCCATCCAGAGCGGCGGCGGCGGCCTCTACTGATGTCCTGCATTCCCGAAATGGGCCGGCGACTTATTCCTAGACCGTGACCTTTTCCGAACCGTAGGTCAGCGTAGCAAAAACCGGTTTCCACATTTTCGGGGTCACGGTTGAGCCGGCCCATTTCGCTTTACAGGCGGCGATGCCGTGCCTATGTATCGCGCCTATCCCGCAAAGACCGAAAAGAACAGGACCGAACGAAAAGCCATGCGCGCGGAAACGCTCAACATTGTCGACGAGATCAGGCAGGCGATAACCCTGCTGAGGAGGCATCTTTGACTGGGATCAGGCTGTAAAGCGGCTTGAGTACCTGAATTCGCGCGCCGAGGATTCCAGCCTCTGGAACGATCCGATCGAAGCGCAGAAACTGATGCGCGAGCGCCAGGAGCTCGAGGACGGCATCGCCGCCGTCAAGGGAATGACCCAGGCGCTGGAAGACAATATCGGCCTGATCGAGCTCGGCGAGGAAGAGGGTGACGACAGCATTGTCGCGGAAGCCGAGGCGGCGCTGCGTTCGATGCAGGGCGAGGCCAAGGCCCGCCAGGTCGAGACGCTGCTTTCCGGCGAAGCTGATTCCAACGATACCTACCTCGAAATCCATGCCGGCGCCGGCGGCACCGAGAGCCAGGACTGGGCCTCGATGCTTCTGCGCATGTACACGCGCTGGGCCGAGCGCCGCCGCTTCAAGGTCGAGGTGCTGGAAGTCCATGACGGCGAAGAGGCGGGCATCAAGTCTGCTACCGTGCTGATCAAGGGCCACAACGCTTATGGCTGGTTGAAGACCGAATCCGGCGTTCACCGCCTGGTGCGCATCTCACCCTACGATAGTAACGCGCGGCGCCACACCTCTTTCGCCAGCGTCTGGGTCTATCCGGTCGTCGACGACTCAATCGAGATCAATGTCTCCGAATCCGACGTGCGCATCGACACCTATCGTTCCTCCGGTTCGGGCGGGCAGCACGTCAACACCACCGATTCGGCTGTACGCATCACCCATATCGCAACAGGCATCGCAGTCGCCTGCCAGGCCGAGCGCTCGCAGCACAAGAACAAGGCCAAGGCCTGGGAGATGCTGCGCTCGCGGCTCTACGAGGAAGAGCTGAAGAAGCGCGAGGCGGTTGCCAATGCGACCGAGGCATCAAAGAGCGACATAGGCTGGGGCCACCAGATACGTTCCTACGTGCTGCAGCCCTATCAGCTTGTGAAGGACTTGCGCACCGGCGTCGAAAGCACCTCGCCGTCGAGCGTGCTCGATGGCGACCTCGACGAGTTCATGGAAGCCTCGCTCTCGCACCGCATCGAGGGCGGCGCAGGCGAAGCGGTGGCGGACCTCGACTAGGATATGCCCATATTCAGGTAAGGCCGGCCTGCGAATGACAGTTTCCTGCGCTTCCGGTGCTCACGTACGAAAAGTACGCTCCGCTCCGGTTCTCGGAAACCGCCATTCTCGGCTCAGCCTGACCTGAATCTGAGCACATCCTGCCGTTGCACAAGGGAAGAGCTGGTGACGCGCAAACTTACCGGACAATGCTTTTGTCGTGCCGTGAGTTACGAGGTGGCCGACGAGTTCGTCTATGCCGCGAACTGCCACTGCTCCAATTGCCGGCGCACCACGGGCTCGGCCTTCAAGCCCTTCGCCGGCATTGAGAGCGATAAGTTTCGCCTGACCGACGGCGGCGACCGGCTGCTGATCTACGGTGATGAAACCGGCCACGACGCGCATTGCGGGCAATGCGGTTCGCTTCTTTATTCGCTGGTTCGGGAGGGAGCTTACGTTCATGTCCCGATGGGAACGCTCGTCGACGAACCGGGCATTCGTCCAAGCGCCCACATCTTTGTCGGCTCCAAGGCGAAGTGGTTCACAATCTCCGACGACCTGCCGCAGTATGATGAGCATGTTCCCGGCTGAACGTCTGGAACCAGCTTGAGCCGAATCTCGTTGTCCGGCACCAGCCCGCGCGGCTAACCGCTCGTTAACCAAGCCGGCGCACGATTCTGGATGGCAGAGACTGGCGTGAAGCGCGGTATTGCCGTTGCAATCGGTTGCTTGCGCCAGCCGAGGAATCAGCCCAGCTTCATGCTGGGGTTAAAAGCATTTATGGCCGGATGCGGCATATCTGCGACCGACGATCCGGCCACTGGGAAGATACGTTCCGGGAACGGGCAAGCGAAAACGCTTGATGCTCGAAAGGAACGCTTCGATGTCTGCTGCCAAATCAAGATCGGCCCAAGCCGCTCGACCGGCTGGCCGACTTTTGTTTTCCCTGTTCGCGACGGGGGCGATTGCGGCGCTGACCGCGCCTGCCTTCGCTCACGACGCCAAACCAACGGCGGTGTTGCCGCAGGGTTGGAGCTATCCATTTGCCTGCTGCGCCAATTATGACTGCAAGGAGGTGCCGCAATCTTCGATCAGCGAGCGGCCCGAAGGCTACGTCATAAAAGGTACGGGCGAGGTGGTCGCCTATGCCGACAAGCGGGTCAAGAACTCGCCCGATGGGGAGTACCACTGGTGCGCCCATCAGGCAGGGCTCGACGCGGGCAAGACCATCTGCCTGTTCGTGCCGCCGCCTTCCTACTAGAGCAATTCCAGGAAAAGCGTGTAACGGTTTTCCGTCCGGAATTGGGTAAAAACAAAGAGATAGAGCGGTTCGGCGTTTCCATGAAACGCTGAAATGCTCTAAACTTCGCGACCCAAACACGAAGCGCGAGGGTCTTCGAGCACGGCAGGACAGCTGCCGAAGCTGCTGACAGACAGTTGTCAGGATCGCTTCTTTATGTTGCCCTGCCGCCAGGGGAATTCCGGCATGGCGGCGGAGAACGGAGAGGTGATTTTGATGACGATCAAGGGAAGCTGCCACTGCAAGGCCACAACCTTCGAGGTTGCCGAGGCACCCCAGACGGTGACGCAATGCACATGCTCCTTCTGCTCGAAGCGCGGGTCGCTATGGGCCTACTATGTGCCATCGCAATTCAAGCTCACCAGCCCGCCGCAAAATGTCTCCTTCTATCGCTGGGGCTCGAAGACCGTAAAGCACGGTTTCTGCGCCACCTGTGGCTGCGGCACCTTCACCGAAACGCCCGATTGGTCGACTGGGAAGCCGGATTTCGACAACCCGAAGATCAGCGTCAATTCGCGCCTGTTCGACGATTTCGATCTGGACACGGTCGAGGTGGTCGTCATCGACGGCAAGAATTTGTGGTAGCGGCAAAACGGGGCTGATCCGCGAAACTTCGCCGGCGGCACTCCCGTTCCGTTTTTCGCCGCATTTCATGCTACAAGGCTGCGGAAGGGCTGATTTGGCGCGGCCGCCAAGGCCGCGAGTTCGAGAGGGACCAAACTCATGAAGAAGACTGTGCTCGTCGCCGTGGCGACGGCTTTGCTGGTGAGCGCCTGCACCACCACCGATCCGTATACCGGCGACCAGAAGATCTCCAACACGGCGGCCGGAGCCGGCCTCGGCGCGCTGGCCGGCGCGAGTCTCGGCCTGCTCGCCGGCGGCAATGACCGTCGCAACGCCCTGATCGGCGCCGGCATCGGCGCGCTCGCCGGTGGCGCGATCGGCGCGACGATGGACCAGAACGAAGCCGAGCTTCGCCGCCAGTTGCAGGGCACCGGCGTCAGCGTCACCCGCAGCGGCGACCAGATCATCCTCAACATGCCGTCCGACATCACTTTCAACGTGGACCAGGACGCGGTGAAGCCGGGCTTCTATCCGGTGCTGAACTCGGTCGCGCTGGTGCTCAAGAAGTTCCGCCAGACCACGGTGGACGTCTTCGGCCACACCGATTCGACCGGCGGCGACCAGCACAATTTCGATCTGTCGCAGCGCCGCGCGCTCGCTGTCGCCAACTACCTCTCCGGCCAGGGCGTCGATCAGCGCCGCTTCGCCGTCACCGGCTTCGGCAAGACGCGCCCGATCGCATCCAACGCGACGGCCGCTGGTCGCGAGCAGAACCGGCGCGTCGAAATCCAGTTGTCGCCGCTCACCTGAGACGCCGCCCGAAGAGGGCAACTCCATCAAACAAACGGCCCTGTACGGGGCCGTTTTTTGTTTGACGCTCCAAAGATGGGTCGAAGGTCTTAGGCCATTAGCTTGTTCTAATTGATACTTCTCCGGAACCAGGGAAAGGACTACCATCCTGCTGTTCCAGAGGGGACGGGGTGGTCAAACGGCCGCGCAATCTGCATCTGCTGCCCCGGTCTTGCACGGCTAGATTAAGGGAATCTGGGAGGAATGCATGACAAGAACAGCTCGTCTCGGGCGCTGCGGCGTCCTCGTTTTGGCAGGCCTTGTGGGCACATGGCTCGGCTCCGCCGTTGCTCAGGCCGAGGATGCCAACAAGGCCGACATCGAAGCCTTGAAGAAATCGCTCGCCAAATATGAAGATTACACGGCCGCCGTCCGCGACCTCTATTTGTCGACCGTCGGCTGCGTCCACTACAGCGGAGAAAAGATAGACGGCGCGATGTACTACCCGAAGGGCGCCATGGGCATCCATTTCGTCAACGTCCCGAGTATCGGCAAGCCGCTCGACCCGATGAAGCCCAACGTCTTGATCTACGAGCCCACCAAGAAAGGCCTGAAACTGGTCGGCGTGGAATGGCTGGTGCCGCTGACGCCGGACGTGAAGGAAGCTCCGAAGCTGTTCGGCCAGAAATTCATGGGGCCGATGGAAGGACACTACCCGCTCATCCCGAGGGAGTTCGTCCACTACGACCTGCATGCCTGGCTGTTCAGGGACAATCCGAACGGCATGTTCACCCCGACGAACCCCAAGGTGACATGCAGCAAGGCCGACTTCCCGATGCTGGAGAAGCCGACCAAGATGATGCCTGGGCCGATGTAGGGCAGGACGAGCAAATGTTGCAAAGAGAAACGGCCCCGTTCGGGGCCGTTTCGATTCTACTCATTCTGGTGTGAAGTTCAGACCTTCGCGACGATCCGCATGAACGCCGGCACGTCGTCGCCGAAGCCGACGGTCGCGTCGTCGTCTTCGCGATGGCGACCAGGGCGGTCGCGCTGCGGACGGGCGTCGCCGCGCTGTTCATGGCGGTTGCCCGAGCTCTTGCGCTCGTTCTCGGAGCGGATCGCGTCCTTGCGGGCGCGGCGCTCGGCGATATCGGCCACTTCGGCGACAGGCTGCTCTTCACGCGGGACCTCGGGCGTCTCGTCGCGCTTGGCGTGACGGTCCTTCTTGCGCTCGCCGCGGTCCTTGCGGTCTTCGTCCTTGCGGCCGGCGCGACGCGGCGCACCGCGACCACGGCGGGGCGACTCCTCGCCTTCGCTTTCGGTCACGGTCGACAGGTCGCCGTCATGCCACTCGATCTTGGTGCCGATCAGCCTCTCGATGGCGTCGACATATTTGGTGTCGGAACGCGTGGCGATGGTGAAGGACTTCCCGGCGCGTCCGGCGCGGCCGGTGCGGCCGATGCGGTGGACATAGTCCTCGGCATGGATCGGCACGTCGTAGTTGAAGACGTGGCTGACATCGGGAATGTCGAGGCCGCGCGCCGCGACGTCCGAGGCAACGAGATAGCGCAGTTTGCCGTCGCGGAAATTCGCTAGCATCTGCATACGCGCGCGCTGGTCCATGTCGCCATGCAGGGCGCCCGCGTCGAAATCATGCTTGAGCAGCGAGCGGAACAGCTCCGACACCTCGACCTTGCGGTTGCAGAAGATGATGGCGTTCTTCAGGTCGGCGTCTTCGGCCTTGATCAGGTTGCGCAGCGTCTCGCGCTTGTCCCAGGGCTTGTTGCCGGACTTGACCAGGCGCTGCGTGATGCTGGTCGCGGTGGAGGCAGCCTTGGAGACCTCGACGCGCACCGGCGCGTGCAGGAATTTCTCGGTGAGCTTGGTGATCTCCGGCGGCATCGTCGCCGAGAAGAACAGCGTCTGGCGCGTGAACGGGATCATCTCGCAGATGCGCTCGATATCGGGGATGAAGCCCATGTCGAGCATGCGGTCGGCCTCGTCGATGACGAGGATCTCGACACCGTTGAGCAGCAGCTTGCCGCGCTCGCGGTGGTCGAGCAGACGACCGGGCGTCGCGATCAGCACGTCGGCGCCGCGTTCGAGCTTCTTGTCCTGCTCGTCGAAGGAGACGCCGCCGATCAGGAGCGCGATGTTGAGCTTGTGGTTCTTGCCGTATTTGATGAAGTTTTCCTCAACCTGCGCGGCAAGCTCGCGGGTCGGCTCGAGGATCAGCGTGCGCGGCATGCGAGCGCGGGCGCGGCCCTTTTCCAGGCGCGTCAGCATCGGCAACACGAAGGAAGCGGTCTTGCCGGTGCCGGTCTGGGCGATGCCCAGTACATCCTTGCCGAGCAGCGCGTGCGGGATGGCGCCGGCCTGGATCGGAGTCGGCTTGGTGTAGCCGGCATCGCTGACTGCGGAGAGGACCTTCGGCGAAAGGCCAAGGTCCGAGAATGTCAACGCTTCTTGAGCGGTCTGAGTGTCTGAGGACAAGTGGTGGCTGTCTTTTGGCTGGTTCGGAAAAAATCGCAACACGAGTTGCGGCAGGCGCCGCGCGCCTGCAAGATCGCGGTTGCAGTTAGGCGCAAGTCCGCGATTTGTCAACAGAAACGGGCGCAAATACGGCGATTGTGAAGACGTACCCTTAATCGCGATGCTTAAAGCGCGTCGCGCCGAAACGGAATCAGGCTACGCGCTTCGGTCTTTGCTTGATGCATGTCGCTTTCCCAAAGCCGCCGCGCCCTTTTGGGCGACATGCATTGATCGAAACAGTATCGCTGCGCCGGCTCAATAGCGGAATTGCTCGGCAAGGATACGTTCGTTCCATGAATGGTTCGGATCGAACAGCAAAGTGGCCGTCGCAGTCGGCGATTCCCGCACGGTGACGGAGGCCACCGCCTTGACCTCGGTGTGGTCGGCGGCGGCGTTCACAGGGCGCTTTTCGCCCTCCAGGATATCGAAGCGCACGGTTGCCTTGTTGGAGAGCAGCGCCCCGCGCCAGCGGCGTGGCCGGAAGGGGCTAACCGGCGTCAGCGCCAGCAGGGGCGCATCGAGCGGCAGGATCGGCCCGTGCGCCGACAGGTTATAGGCGGTGGAACCGGCGGGCGTCGCGATCATCACGCCGTCGCAATTCAGCTCCTCCAGCCGCACCTGCCCGTCTACGGTGATACGGATCTTCGCCGTCTGGTAGGACTGGCGCCACAGCGCGACCTCGTTGATGGCCGGCGCCGAAATCGTTTCGCCGTCATGGGTCACCGCGACCATTTCCAGCGGGCGGATCGTCTCGGCGACCGCGGCGGCGATGCGCTCCTCGAGGCCACCGGCGCGATATTCGTTCATCAGGAAGCCGATGGTGCCACGGTTCATGCCGTAGACCTTCTTACCCGTGCTCATCGTGTCGCGCAGCGTCTGCAGCAGAAAACCGTCGCCGCCGAGCGCAATGATGATCTCGGCCTCCGCGACAGGCACCTGGCCATAGCGCGCCGACAGGCTTTCCAGCGCGGCGCGGGCGTCGTCGGTATCGGAAGAGACGAAGGCGAAACGGCTGGCGGCTTTGCTCATGGCTCCCGGAGGGCGACCATTTGCCGGGCCGCGCCGGCGACGGCGTAGCATGCGGCGCCCGTCTCTGTGAAGGGCGCTATGCTGCGCTGGCCGGTGGGGTCGGCGACACGCAATCGCGCTTCGTGACAGAGGCGCAACGAATGTGATGGCTGTAATGGTTAAGACGAAGCTTAAACACTCGTAAAGCCGGATCGATCATGTTAGCCGACAGTGGATGGGTTGGCGGGGGCTGACCAGTCGAGAGACCTGTCTATTGCCAGTAACGCGTCTGATCATAGTCTTCCTGATGATGGGAAGTTTCGCGCTGATGTTCGCTGAATTGGTGCGTCATTCCGAAGAGATGAGCCAGCGCCCGCAGCCTACCGCTTCCCGCTGTGGTGACGCCACCGGAACGCCCTGTCCGCAAAGAGCGCTGTAGGCTTCGCCTTTTCCGATCGCTCAGCCGCCCTGCAGGTGACATCCCTGCTTGCGCTTGCCCTTGACATATTAGTCGATGAGTTGCCGGTAGCGCACTTTGCCGAAGCTCGAAAAGTCCGAAGCTCGAAGAGCGAAGGATGGTGCCCCCGGCAGGGATCGAACCCGCGACCTTCGGTTTACAAAACCGCTGCTCTACCAGCTGAGCTACAAGGGCATGGCGCTCCGGTAGCATATTCCGTGCGCCAGTAAAGACAAAACTCCGTTTCGGCTTGCTAACGGACCTGACGCCAGGTTGGCATGCTGAAATCCGACGCGTGGCTTCCTACATCTTTGTTAGGTGCAATCGCATCGAACGGGGTGCCGCATGATCAGGTTCGTCATCATCCTGCCGCTCATCGTCGTGACCTGGCTTCTGCTGGTTAAGGTCGTCAGCGACCTGAAGAAGGCCAACATCGACTGGACCGGCGTCGCCACCTTCGTCGGCTTCATCGTGCTCGCCTTCTGGCTGAGGCATGTGACGGGGATGGGGTGAAGTGAGTGAGCAGTCAGTAGGCAGTAGTGAGTAGGGGGACTCCGCCAACGCCGGCTACCGACTACTCACTAACCACTACTCACTCAAAACCTTCGAACCTTTTGCCGCTTCGCCACGACTGATCTCCCGAGAGGCGAATGGTCGCCTCGATCAAGGATCCAGGAGATCATCATGTTGAAGCGCACTCTTACCTCGGGCCTCGTCGCCGTTTTCGTTGCCACCGGCGCGCTCGCCGCCACGGTCGAGACGTCGTCGGCGCATGGCAACCATCATCACCACCATCACCATCGCCACGACATGCCTTGGTGGTGGTGGCACTACAATCACCATCATCACCATCACCACCACGGCAAGGTGATCATCTTCCTTTGAACGAGAAGACCATTGTCTTCGAAGGGCGGCCTCGGGCCGCCCTTTTTGCATTCTGGCGCGCGAGTTGGCCGACGACCGGCAGTCTGGCGAAAGCAGGCGGCGGAAAAATCTCAAAAAATCTTCGAACCTTTTTCCACGCCGCGACGACCCATGATCAAGAGGCGGATGGTTCGCCTCTCCAACGAAACCAAGGAGATCGTCATGTTCAAGCGCACCATCGTTTCCGGCCTCATCGCCACCACCGTCGCCGCCGGCTCGCTCGTCGGCACCGTCCAGCCCTCGGCTGCTCACAACCATCACAACCGCGAACTCGGCATCGGCATTGCTGCCGGCGTTGGCGGCTTCGTCCTCGGCAGCCTTCTCTCCCAGCAGCAGCCGCGCCCGGTCTATGTCGAGGAAGACGGCTACGAAGGTTCCTGGCACGTTCGCCGCTGCATGGCCCGCTACGGCAGCTATGACCCGGGTTCCAACACCTACATCGGCTACGACGGCTACCCGCACTATTGCCATCTGTAAGAGAAAGGCGGACCAGGAAAGAGGGGCTGCGCGCAGCCCCTCTTCTTGCGTTTGAACGTTAGATATCCGCCGATAGGCTTGAAACCTGCGATCTTCTGCTTTCGCCTGGTCTAAGGCTTCGAAGTGGGCTCGGGCACTGCCAATCCTGCCATGCGGCAGGCGCTGCCGATGGAGATGTCGTCTATCGCCACCAGCTCGAAACTGTTTCCGTCATCCGGATAGATCTTGCCGATGAAAGCTTCGTTGCCGCCCGGAGAGCCCTTGTCGTCGACATAGCCGCACACCACGATCTCGTGGCGGCCGCTCATTGTGCGCTCTCCGGCGAGCATCGTTCCGAACTTCGCGGCGATCGGGTTCTTCAAATGCTGGCGGACGCCGGCGGTGATGATTTCCTCCATGGCCAGCGAGATCGGCATCGGATCGACGCGTTGGTTGGAGCTGGCGTTGCCGCCGGGCCCGAGCGGCGGTGGCGCCGCCGCCACGCATCCGCACAACGAAGCGACCGATAGAAGCTGAATTGTTTTCCGCATGCGCGCCCTTTCGCACGCATTCGAAGGCGCCGGCAAGGCGACCCAAGTCCCTGCACGCGAAGGTGTACAGCGAATTTGCCAGCGTCTAGTCTGGACCCGCCGAGATGGGGGAGGGTGGTGGTTTGGACGAGCAGGACCCAAAGGAAGATGTGGTCGAGACGACCTTTCGCAATGGCACCGTCACCACGGTCGGCATTCTCCTGGCCTTTTCGCTGGGGTTCATCACCCATTGGGCCGCCAATCCGATCCCCTGGCAGACCTATCATCTGATCGCGGTGCTGCCGATCCTGGTCGGCATCGCGCTGCAGATGCGGGCGCTTGCCATGCTGCTCGACATCAAGTCGTTGCAGCGGCGCGTCTTCGAGCGCGCCAACCGCATCTTCATCACCGGGCTCGTCTTCACCGCTTGCGGTGTCGGCGGCGCCATCCTGCTCGATTTCTTCGCGATAGCTACCAGGAGCGCCCTGCCGGGCGGATGATCATGAGAAATCGCGGAACGCTTTCCCTCGATCAGCCCGCTCTGGCGCCGCCGATCATCTTCGTCACCGCGGCCGCGGCGTCGCGCACCAGCGGACCGATCTCGGCCAGCCGCCCGGGCGTGACCCGCACCGTCGGACCGGACACCGAAACGCCGCCGATCGGCTCGCCATACTCGTCGAAGATGGCGGCGGCCACGCAGCGCATGCCGGGATGGCGCTCCTCGTCGTCGACCGACCAGCCGCGATGCTTGATCGTGGCGAGGTCATGGGCGAGCGCCGAGATGTCGGAGAGCGTCTTGTCGGTGTAGCGCTGCAGGCCCGCCTTGCGCAGGATGGCGGCGACCCGCTCCGGCTCGAGATGTGCCAGCACAGCCTTGCCGATGCCGGAAGCATGAAATGGGCTGCGCGTGCCGGGGCGAAAGAAGGCGCGGATCGCTTGATGCGTCTCGACCTGGTTGACGAAAACGACGCAGTCGTCCTCCGCGACGCCGAGATTGGCAGTCTCGCCGGTCTTTTCCATCAATTCCTGCATGACGATGCGGGCGCGGTCGACGAGCTTGCGCCGGCGCAGGAAGGCCGAGCCCATGCGGTAGGTCTCGACGCCAACCGACCACAACTGGTCGGTCGTGTCGAACTCGACCATGCCGTGGTTTTCCAGCGTCGTCAGCATTCTGTAGGCGGTGGAGGCGGCAATGCCGCTTTGCGCCGCGATTTCGCTCAGCGACAGGCCGCTGGCCTCGGCGACGATCGCCAGGATGCGCAGCGCCCGGTCGAGCGACTGCACCGATGCCGCCTCGGAGGGGCCGTTGAAGGCGCGCGGCCGGCCGCGCTGGCGTTTTTCCGTCGTTTCCATAAGCCGCATTCTCGCTGATTTGGCGTTGGATGCAATGAAAAAGTTTTTCAGAGATTGTCGCGATAGATTCTCTGGAAAACGAAAAGTGGAGTGAAATCAGTTAATAACGACCGTCTTCTAGAAATGAAAAAATATTCTGAAAAAATTGAAAAATCAAAAGCGCGCTGTCACTATCAAGCCAACCAATGAAGTGGAGGCTTGTTATGGCCAAGATGCGCGCTGTCGACGCAGCGGTTCTCGTTCTCGAAAAGGAAGGCATCACCAATGCCTTCGGCGTGCCGGGCGCGGCGATCAATCCGCTTTATTCGGCGTTGAAGGCACGCGGCACCATCCGCCACGTGCTTGCCCGCCATGTCGAGGGCGCCTCGCACATGGCCGAAGGCTATACCAGGGCCAAGGCCGGCAATATCGGGCTGTGCATCGGCACCTCCGGTCCGGCCGGCACCGACATGATCACCGGCCTTTATTCGGCGTCGGCGGATTCCATCCCGATCTTGTGCATAACTGGCCAAGCCCCCCGCGCGCGCCTCAACAAGGAGGACTTCCAGGCCGTCGACATCGCTTCGATCGCGGCACCCGTCGCCAAATGGGCGGTCACCGTCATGGAGCCCTATTTGGTGCCGATGGCGCTGCAGAAGGCCTTCCACCTGATGCGCTCCTCGCGGCCGGGCCCGGTGTTGATCGACCTGCCGGTCGACGTGCAGCTTGCCGAGATCGAGTTCGACATCGACGCCTATGAGCCGCTCAGCCCCTTCAAGCCGGCGATGACCCGCGCCCAGGCCGAAAAGGCGCTGGCGATGCTCAACGAGGCCGAAAAGCCGCTGATCGTCGCCGGCGGCGGCATCATCAACGCCGATGCCTCGGACCTTTTGATCGAGTTTGCCGAGATCACCGGCGTGCCGGTCATCCCGACATTGATGGGCTGGGGCGCTATCCCCGACGATCACCGGCTGATGGCCGGCATGTGCGGCCTGCAGACCTCGCACCGCTACGGCAATGCGACGATGCTGGCGTCCGATTTCGTTTTCGGCATCGGCAACCGCTGGGCCAATCGCCACACCGGCTCGGTCGACGTTTACACAAAGGGCAAGAAGTTCATCCATGTGGACATCGAGCCGACGCAGATCGGCCGCGTCTTCGCGCCGGATCTCGGCGTGGTCTCGGATGCGGGCGCAGCGCTGAAGATCCTGCTCGACGTCGCCACCGAATGGCGCACGGCCGGCAAGCTGCGCGACTGGTCGGGCTGGGCGAAGGAGTGCCAGCAGCGCAAGAAGACGATGAAGCGCAAGACGCATTTCGAGCAGGTGCCGCTGAAGCCCCAGCGCGTCTATGAGGAGATGAACAAGGCCTTTGGCCGCGACACCACCTATATCACCACCATCGGCCTGTCGCAGATCGCCGGCGCGCAGTTCCTGCATGTCTACAAGCCGCGCAACTGGATCAATTGCGGCCAGGCAGGCCCGCTCGGCTGGACGCTGCCGGCAGCACTCGGCGTGCGCGCCGCCGATCCGGACCGCGATATCGTGGCGCTGTCCGGCGACTACGATTTCCAGTTCATGATCGAGGAGCTGGCGGTCGGCGCGCAGCACAAGCTGCCCTACATCCACGTCGTCGTGAACAACGCCTATCTCGGCCTGATCCGCCAGGCGCAGCGCGGCTTTTCGATGGATTACGAGGTGAGCCTCGCCTTCGAGAACGTCAACCGTGCGGGTGATCCCGAAGCGGGCTACGGCGTCGATCATGTCGCGGTCGCCGAGGCGATGGGTTGCAAGGCGGTCCGCGTGCGCAAGCCGGCAGAGTTCGCAGGCGCCTTCAAGGAGGCCCAGCTGCTGATGAAGGAACACCAGGTCCCGGTCGTTCTGGAATTCATCCTCGAGCGCGTCACCAACATTTCCATGGGCACGGAAATCGACAAGGTCACCGAATTCGAGGAACTCGCCGAGAGCCATGAAGATGCGCCGACGGCCATCGTCATGCTCGATTAAGGTCCGACGGAGAGAAGGAGAAAAGGAATGCCGCGTTTTTCAGCCAATCTTTCGATGCTCTTCGGCGAGTACGAGTTCCTCGACCGCTTCGATGCCGCCGCCCGCGCCGGTTTCAAGGGTGTCGAATATATCGCTCCCTATGACCATGCGCCGGACGTCGTCTCGGCGCGTCTGAAGAAGAACGGGCTGACACAGGTCCTCTTCAACCTGCCGGCCGGCGACTGGGCGAAAGGCGAGCGCGGCATCGCCGTGCTGCCCGACCGCGTGCCGGAATTCCGGCAGGGCGTCGCCAAGGCGATAACCTACGCCCACGCGCTCGGCTGCGAGCAGATCAACTGTCTTGCCGGCATCGCGCCGCAGGGCGCAGACCGCACTGTTTTGGAGAACGTCTTTGCCGAGAACCTGGCCTTCGCTGCCGAGAAGCTGGAGCAGGCTGGCATCAGGCTGCTGATCGAGCCGATCAACACTCGCGACATTCCGGGCTTCTTCCTGAACTATTCCGACCAGGCCCTGGCGCTGATCGACCGCATCGGCTCGAAGAACATCTTCCTGCAATACGACATCTACCACATGCAGATCATGGAGGGGGATCTTGCCCGTACGATCGAGGCGAACCTCGGCCGCATCGCGCATATCCAGCTTGCGGACAATCCCGGCCGTCACGAGCCGGGGACGGGCGAGATCAACTATCCTTTCCTCTACGACCACATCGACCGGCTGGGCTATTCGGGTTGGATCGGCGCCGAATACAAGCCGAAAGCCGGCACTGAGGCGGGACTGAGCTGGTTTAGCGCGTTCGCCGGGCAGGGGAGTGCGGCCGCTTAAGAGCCTCCCTTCTCCCCGTCACTATACGGGGAGAAGGTGCCGGCAGGCGGATGAGGGGCAGCGCCTGCCTTCGATACATTTGAACAAAGACGTTCAGGGAGCAAACAATGGAAACCATCGGTTTCATCGGCCTCGGCATCATGGGAGCGCCCATGGCAGGGCATCTACTCGACGCCGGTTACAAAGTCGTCGCCAGCGACCACCGCTCGAAGCCACCGGCCGACCTCGCCGCCAAGGGCCTGAAGACCGTGACCGGCAACCACGCCGTAGCCAAGGCCGCCGACATCATCATCACCATGGTGCCGGATACCCCGCAGGTGGCCGACGTGCTGTTCGGCGAGAACGGCGTCGCCGGCGGCCTGTCCAAGGGCAAGCTCGTCATCGACATGAGCTCGATCTCGCCGATCGCGACCAAGGAATTCGCCAAGAAGATCAACGATCTCGGCTGCGATTATCTCGACGCGCCGGTGTCGGGCGGTGAGGTCGGCGCCAAGGCGGCGTCGCTGACCATCATGGTCGGCGGCGAGGACAAGGCCTTCGAGCGTGCCAGGCCGGTGTTCGAGAAGATGGGCAAGAACATCACGCTGGTCGGCCCGAACGGCGTCGGCCAGACCACCAAGGTCGCCAACCAGATCGTCGTTGCATTGACCATCGAGGCCGTCGGCGAAGCGCTGGTGTTTGCCTCGAAGGCGGGCGCCGATCCTGCAAAAGTCAGGCAGGCGCTGATGGGCGGGCTCGCCGCCTCGCGCATTCTCGAAGTGCATGGTGAGCGCATGATCAAGCGCACCTTCGCGCCGGGCTTCCGCATCGAGCTGCACCAGAAGGATCTTAACCTCGCGCTGGAAGGCGCCAAGGCGCTCGGCGTCTCGCTGCCCAACACCTCGACGACTCAGCAACTGTTCAACTCCTGCGCCGCCAATGGCGGCGCCAAGGAAGATCATTCGGCGCTGGTCAGGGCGCTGGAGCGGATGGCGGCGCATGAGGTTGGCGCAGAAGCAACCCAAACCAAGGGCAAGGCGGCTTAGGTTAGGAGAGGGCGGCTCAACGTTCCCACGCCGCCTGCTCTTTTCCTGTCAGTGAACGGGTTCCTGCGTTTCGCCGCGGGAACCCGTTTGGCACGCCCAACCCCGCATATAGTGCTAGTCGGCAAGCGCCTCGATAGATTTGCCTCGTTGCATCGCATAGCTGATAAGATCGGAAAGGCGAACCAGGAAATCTCTGGACCCCTCTGAAACTCCCTCGATCTGCTGAAGCGCCGCCACTTGGGCCGCCAAAGACGGCAGGGACCCGAACGGAACCGTCGCGTCTCCATAGAAATCTCTGAACGGCAAAAAAATTCGAACTCGTTCTCGCTCGCGATTGATATGATTTCATGGTGCGCCTCGGGGCCGATCGATACGCATCGGTCGACATAGCCCTTTGCGTCAAGAACGGTAAAATCCAGCGGCATTCATCGGCCCGATATGCGGTGTGCGAACCAACGCTGCGCCGCGTAAAGGCTAACCGCTGCCGCGTTCGACACGTTGAGCGAGTGGATGGCGCCGGGCATGTCGAGGCGGGCCAGCGCCGTCACCGTCTCGCGGGTTTTCTGCCGCAGGCCTTTGCCCTCGGCGCCCAGTACCAGCGCGATTTTCTCGCCGCCGAAAGTCTTTTCGAGCTCGGCCGGCCCTTCGGAATCGAGTCCGATGGTCTGGAAGCCGGCCTCGTGCAACTGTCCCAGCGCATCGGCGAGGTTCTTCACTTCGATCTGGTCGATATGCTCGAGCGCGCCCGACGCCGACTTCGCCAGCACGCCGGATTCTTGCGGGCTGTGCCGCGCCGTGGTGATCAGCGCGCCGGCGCCGAAGGCCACCGCCGAGCGCAGGATCGCCCCGACATTGTGCGGATCAGTCACCTGGTCGAGCACCAGCACCAGCCTTGTGTCGCCGAGCGCGTCGAGCCGCTTCGGCTTTAGCGGTTCTGCTTCGATCAGCACGCCCTGGTGCACCGCGTCCGAGCCGGTGATCCTGTCGATGTCCTTCGGTTCGACCAGCTCGGCCTTGAAAGGCAGGGCGGCGAGATCGCCGATCGAAAGCCGCTCGGCGGCGTTGCGCGTCACCAGCATCTTTTTGATCCTGCGGCGCGGATTGTCGAGCGCTGCCCGCACCGTGTGCAGGCCGTAAAGCCGCACCAGTCCGTCGCCGGGTGCCTCGCCCGGCGGCACTGGCTGGCGCGGCCGGAACGCCGGTGCGCCGCCCGCCTTCTGGTCGCGATGTGCGCGCCGCAGCTTGGCGTAGTGGGTGTCCTTTGGGGTGCCCGGCTTGTTGCTTTTTTCGTCGTTCATGCGGCCTCTATAGCGGGCCTGTCAGGCTAAGGATATGGCCCGCGGCAATGAATGCCGAACATCTTCGAAAAACCCTGGCCGCGCCGGTTGACACCCACCGGCCTTGCCGCCATAAGGCGCTTCGCTGATTTCGGAGAAGATACTACTCGGGCTCCGGATTGGCGAAAATGCCTCGTTGCATGGCTCCGGCGGCAGACTGGAGAGGTGCCCGAGTGGTTAAAGGGGACGGACTGTAAATCCGTTGGCTTAGCCTACGTTGGTTCGAATCCAACCCTCTCCACCACTGCCGGCCCGGAAGCCCTGAAACGAAAAGTCTCGGACCGAAAGTGCATGGCGCTTTTCGGGTGAATCCGGTACTTCAGTGTAAGGCGCGGGTATAGCTCAGTGGTAGAGCAGCAGCCTTCCAAGCTGAATATGCGGGTTCGATTCCCGCTACCCGCTCCAGATTTCCTCCTCGGATGCCTCAAACAAAACGCCGCGCACCGTGGCGCGCGGCGTGTTCGAATTGCCTTGCGCCTTAGCTGTTGAAGGCCGAAGCGACTTGATGATTCTGCGGGATCTGGCCGTTCGGCGTCAGCTTGTCGACGACGCCGGGCAGCGCGGTGGAGAGTTGCTGCAGCAACTCCTGCTCGTTCATGCCGGTGCGCTGGGCAATCTCGCGGATCACCGCCGGCCCAAGCGCCGAGCCGAGATCGCCTGGGTTGATCTGCTGGTTCTGGCCGGTGCCGACCCAGGAGTCGGCGACGCTGCCGTGGCCGGCATCCTTCAGCTTGTCGAGCAGGCCGCCGAGACCGCCGAGCAGGCCGCCATCGGCTGACGCGCCGGTGTCCGCCGGCGTAGGCGCCGGGGCTTGCGGCGCGGCCGCCTCTTCGCTTTTGCCGGTCAGCATCTTGCCGACCAAAAGCGCGCCGAGCGCGATCATCAGGGGTTTGGTGATGTTGCCGCCCGGAACGGCGTTGTCGAAAAGGCCCATAGTGGATCTCCTTATCCAGCCAAGTCCGCCCGGCCTCAGAATGGCGCAAACGGGCGGAATTTCAAGCTGTCTTGAGCTTTTGACAATCATATGAAAATGATTGGGGCGCGGGGAAATTTGGAGGGAATTATGGGCATCATCAGCTGGATCATTCTCGGCATCGTCGCCGGGTTCATCGGCAGCAAGATCGTCAACAAGACCGGCCAGGGTATGATCATGGATATCGTGCTCGGCATTGTCGGCGCCATCGTCGGCGGCGTGATCTTCAGCGCCTTCGGCGCGTCGGGCGTCACCGGCCTCAATATCTGGAGTCTGATCGTGGCCGTGGTCGGCTCTGTCGTCGTGCTCTGGGCCTATCACCAGTTTTCCGGCAAGCGCACGCTTTAGGGGGCAAGGAAAGCCTCACTCGGCCGGGCCGCCGAAGGCCGACCCGCTCGGGTCGGCGGGCGTCGGATTCGTGTTTTCAGGCGACCATGGCCAGGCGGCGCTTTCTTTCGTCGAGCGAGACGATCGCCAGGCCGCTGGCCATCACCAGCAGGATGCCGCAGACGGCGAGAGCGTTGGGGAACTGCCCGAACACCACCAGCCCCGAAATGACCGCCCAGACGGTGAAGCAGTAATAGAAGGGCGCGACCGCGCTTGTCGGTCCGACCCGGTAGGCCATGAAGATGAAGAAATGGCCGAAGATCAGGAACAGGCCGGCCCCCGCGATCAGCAGCAGATGATGTCCTTCGGGCATCACCCAGTGCTCGGAGGCGAGATGCGCCACGCCTGAGCCGGCCAGCACCACCACGACTGCGGAGATGGCGACGATCATGCCGGGCACCTCGGCGCCCACCTTGCGGCCGGCAAGATCGCGCACCGCCGCAAAGGCCGAATTGCCGAGCGCCAGCAGGGCGTAGACCGAAATACCCTGCATGGTCGGCTGCGCCACCATGAGCGCCCCGACAAAGCCAAGGCCGATCAGCGCCATGCGCGTGGCGCCGATCCTTTCGCCGAACAGCATCGAGGAGCCGACCAGAACGATGAGCGGCGTGATCTGCCCAAGCGCGGTGGAATCCGCGATCTGCATGTTGGCCAAAGCCACGACGTAGCACAGGATCGCCAGCAGCTCGAACAGGTTGCGGCGCAGCACCTTGCGCTCGAAAAGCAACGGGATCTGCCTGGCGTAGCCAAGCATCAAAAGCAGCGGTATGCCCCACAGCGTCGCGGCGGCACCGCGCAGCAGGAGCACTTCATAGGGTGGCAGTCCGGCGGTCGCGAGCTTCATCATCGTGTCGTTGACGAGATAGGACCCCGTCGAGACGATCATGAACAGCGGGCCGCGGATATTGAACTGCATGCGGCGGACAAGATCAGAGCACCGTCGCGTCGGCAATGGGCCAGCCCGCAGCCTTTGATTTCATGTCCGGCGTTCCTATATCCGCGTCATATCCCACCGAAATCGACCATTGGTTCGGGTCGAGCGAGAATCCGCTCAGCCACAAGGCACTTGTGTTTTTCAGCCGTTGTCGCTAATCGCCCCGCATTCGACTGAACTGAAGGTCAAGGCCGTCCAAGGAAAGAGACTATGGCAAAAGGTAAATTCGAGCGCACCAAGCCGCATGTGAACATTGGCACGATCGGCCACGTCGATCATGGCAAGACGTCGCTGACGGCGGCGATCACGAAGTATTTTGGCGAATACAAGCGCTATGACCAGATCGACGCGGCGCCGGAAGAGAAGGCGCGCGGCATCACCATCTCGACGGCGCATGTCGAGTATGAGACGGCCAACCGTCACTATGCCCACGTCGACTGCCCCGGCCACGCCGACTATGTCAAGAACATGATCACCGGCGCTGCCCAGATGGACGGCGCGATCCTGGTCGTGTCGGCCGCCGACGGCCCGATGCCGCAGACCCGCGAGCACATCCTGCTTGCCCGTCAGGTCGGCGTTCCCTCGATCGTGGTGTTCCTGAACAAGGTCGACCAGGTCGACGACGCCGAGCTGCTCGAACTGGTCGAGCTCGAGGTTCGCGAGCTTCTGTCGAAGAACGAGTTC
>NZ_QMBP01000011.1 GCF_003289945.1 Mesorhizobium hawassense | reverse complement strand
CCTACATCCCGACGCCGGTTCGCCCGCTCGACAAGCCGTTCCTGATGCCGATCGAGGACGTGTTCTCGATCTCGGGCCGCGGCACGGTGGTGACCGGCCGCGTCGAGCGCGGCATCGTCAAGGTCGGTGAGGAACTGGAGATCGTCGGCATCCGTCCGACCACCAAGACGACCTGCACGGGCGTCGAAATGTTCCGCAAGCTGCTCGATCAGGGTCAGGCCGGCGACAACATCGGCGCGCTGCTGCGCGGCGTCGACCGTGAAGGCGTCGAGCGCGGCCAGGTTCTGGCCAAGCCCGGTTCGGTGAAGCCGCACAAGAAGTTCGTGGCCGAAGCCTACATCCTGACCAAGGACGAAGGCGGCCGTCACACGCCGTTCTTCACCAACTACCGTCCGCAGTTCTACTTCCGCACGACCGACGTGACGGGCATCGTGACGCTGCCGGCCGGCACCGAGATGGTGATGCCTGGCGACAACATCACCGTCGACGTCGAGCTGATCGTGCCGATCGCGATGGAAGAGAAGCTGCGCTTCGCCATCCGTGAAGGCGGCCGCACCGTCGGTGCCGGCATCGTCGTCACCATCAAAGAATAACCGATCCGGCTTTTGCCGGCTCGACAAGGCAAGGGCGGTCTTCGGGCCGCCCTTTTTCGTTTCGGCGACAGGATCGCACGGCTCTTCGTCAATTCTGTTGCAAGCATCGTCGCCCCAACTAGTATGGGTTGTATCCTTGGGGCTGCCAGACGTGGTTTCCATATTCCGTTCAAAGACCGTGCGGTGCTGGCGCGGACTGCTCCGCGTGGGGGCGGCCGTTGTCATGGCGCTGGCCGCGTTCGGCGCCACCGCAAAGGAAGATCCCCCGGATTACGGTCCGACGATGCGTTTCGTCGTCGTGCGGTCCAGCGCGCCGGGCTGCGAGCCAAACTGCCCGGAATGGATTTCCGCCGAAGGCACGATCGACGTGGGCACGCCGTTACTGCTCAAGCGCCTGCTGAAGACGCTCGGCGGGCGGCCGCTGCCGATCGTCGTCAATTCTCCCGGCGGCAATGTCGATGCCGCGCTGCAGCTTGGCCGCTTGGTGCGCAAGAACAAGCTCGATATCGCGGTCGGCATCACCGAATTTTCCGGCTGTTCGCCGGGAATGAAGAATTGCCGGGATAATGACGGCAAGGGCGAGTCCTATTCCGGTGTCGCTCATGACAGTGGCGCGATGTGTAATTCTGCCTGCCCGCTGATGTTTGCCGGCGGCATCCGCCGCGTCGTTGGTGAATGGGCCTATCTCGGTGTGCATCAGATCACCACCACCTTCCGGCGCGAGAAGCTGCTCTACCGCACGACCTATCGGATGGTGAACGGCAAGAAGAAGATCATCAGCACCAAGATCGTCAGCCGCAAGAATGCCGGCAGCTACAAGACATTCGAGATGAGCAACGCGGTCGAGAAACGGCTGTCGGGCTATCTGAAGGAGATGGGCGTGGAACGGGGCGTGCTGGACGTGATGAAGGCGACGCCCGCCAGCGACATCAGGCAGATCGAGCCCAAGGACATGCTCGGGATGAAGCTCGTCACCAGCCTCGATTCGCTCGATTTGCTGACCGAGAGGACCATTTGCCAGCGTCAGCCGGTGCCGGCGAACTGTCGCGCGATTCCGGCGAACGCCAAGCCGACCGAGGTTGCGGCCGTCGATGCCAAGCCTTCTCCCATTGCCCCGGCTCCTGCGCCCGCGCCGCAGGCCCAGGAACAAGAGATGCGCTTCGTTCTTGTTCGCGGCAGCAATCCGCTTTGCAATCCCGATTGTCCGGAATGGATTTCGGCGGAAGGCACGATCGCCTCGGGCACGGCCGACAAGTTGCGCCAGTTGCTCGATACCATCCGTGAGCGCCGGTTGCCCGTCATAGTCAACTCGCAGGGTGGAGATGTGCAGGCCGCGCTTGCCGCGGGCCGACTGATCCGCGAACGCAGGCTGGATGTCGCGGTCGCCCGAACCGATTTTCTCGATTGCGACCCGGATACGGTTGGTTGCGTCGCAACCGACGGTCTCCATTCCGGCCTCACCGTCGATGCAGGCGCCGAATGCGACGCCGCCTGCGCGGTGATGGTCGCCGGCGGCGTGCGGCGCCTGGTCGGCGCCGATGCGCATTTCCTGGTGCATTCCATGGGCATGGAAGACAAGGTCAGGACGTATCTCGACGAGATGACGATCGGCTCGGGCTTTTTCGTCACCATGCAATCGGCCGAATATGCGAAGCACAGGGAACTCAGCCGGGACGAATTACGGAAATTCGGACTGACGACCGGGCCGCAATCGGTGGACGCGCTGACGGGCGCCACGATCTGCAGATCCGCGCCGAGGCCGGACAATTGCCGGGTCCTTCCGGCCGCCGACGCCGAGGCAAAGGCGCCAGCGAGGCTCTAGCCACTTGCACTGGCCATGGAGGCAGGTTGAGCCGGGCAGGGCGCTGGCACTATCTTCCCGATGCTGTCTGCAGAATGGAGGAGCGGAGATGAGCGAGGACATCCCGACTTTGTATCAATGGGCCGGCGGTATCGAGGCGCTGAACCGGCTGACACGGACCTTTTACGACAAGGTGGCGCGGGATCCGATCGTAGGACCGGTGTTCAAGACCATGTCGCCCGATCATCCGGCGCATGTCGCCGCCTTCATCGGCGAGGTCTTTGGCGGGCCGAAGACTTATAGCGAGGAGTTTGGTGGACATCGCGAGATGGTGATGCATCATCTCGGCAAGCACCTCACCGAAGAACAGCGGCGCCGCTGGATCAACCTGCTGGCCGACGCGGCGGATGAGATCGGCCTGCCCGACGACCCGGAATTCCGTTCCGCTTTCATGGGCTATGTCGAGTGGGGATCGCGGCTGGCGAAGATGAATTCGAATCTCGGCGAGACCTGCGATCCCGAGACCGAGCCGATGCCGGCCTGGGGCTGGGGCGTGCCCGGCGGACCGTACAAGCCGCCGGCCGGAAAGCCCTAGGCGCGAACGCGCTCAATCGGGAGCGAGATTGGCAGCTGAACCGGAATCCAGATTTCCGGCAAAGCTTTCAAAACAGCATCGGAGCGCTCTTTACAGAGGGCCCGGAAGCTTTTAGGAAGCGCCTGCGCCGAACAAGCGCATGCACGGGCATAGCTCAGTTGGTAGAGCGGCGGTCTCCAAAACCGCAGGTCGTAGGTTCGAGCCCTGCTGCCCGTGCCATTTTCCAAATGGCCAATCCAAGCCTCGATATTTGAAAATCGCCGGGTGGCTTGCCATATAGTGGGAATTCGGGCATAAGCCCCGCATAGCCGGGACGGGACGACTGGATGGTTCCGAGGCGGCGCTAGAACATAAAGCGGACCCTTGCCACTTGCGTGGATTAAGAATCGGTTTTATGTAGACAGAACAGACACGCGACGCGTGGAGCTGGGAAGCCAGCTTTACGCGTCTGATTTGCATGGGTGAAATGGTGGTGCTGAATCGGCGCCGCATAGAGCCCAGGCGGTACGTCCCGGCCAGCGGGATCATCCAGGAGGCCCGGCCAACGGGTCTTTAAAACAGGCGGCACATGGCTTCGAAAACCACTAATCCTTTCACCTTTCTCCAGCAGGTTCGCGCGGAGACGGCAAAGGTGACATGGCCTTCGCGGCGCGAAACCATGATCTCGACCGTGATGGTCCTGGTGTTCGCGGTGATCGCGATGCTCTTCTTCTTCGCTGCCGATATTCTGATGGGCTATGCGATCGAGTGGATCCTGGGTCTCGGGCATTAATTCGGCGGTTTACGGAGAGGTCGTGAAATGACTGCGCGGTGGTATATCGTCCACGCCTATTCGAACTTCGAGAAGAAGGTCGCCGAGGATATCGAGAACAAGGCCAAGCAGAAGGGCCTGTCCGGCGAGATCGAGCAGATCGTCGTGCCGACCGAAAAGGTCGTCGAGATCCGCCGCGGCCGCAAGGTCGATGCCGAGCGCAAGTTCTTCCCGGGCTATGTGCTCTTGAAGGCTAACCTGACGGATGCCGTGTTCTCGCTGGTCAAGAACACGCCGAAGGTCACCGGCTTCCTGGGCGACTCCAAGCCCGTGCCGATCACCGAGACCGAGGCGCAGCGCATCCTGAATCAGGTTCAGGAAGGCGTCGAGCGGCCGAAGCCCTCGGTCACCTTCGAGATAGGCGAGGCGATCCGCGTTTCGGACGGTCCGTTCGCGTCGTTCAATGGCGTCGTCCAGGAAGTGGACGAGGAGCGCGCCCGCCTCAAGGTGGAAGTTTCGATCTTCGGGCGCGCCGTGCCCGTCGATCTGGAATTCGGACAGGTCGAAAAGGGCTGATCCGAACACCCGCGCCCGAAGGGCGTCGGGAACCCGCGCCGCAGGGCGTTGGGGCGGTTGCTTGAAGCGCCGCATGAACGGGTGGGAGGCGAAGGCGGCATAGCCGGCCGTCGGAACCGCACCACCAGACTGCAACCGCCGCGCTTCCCGCATAAAGGGGCCGGCATGAGAAAAGGCAGGAATAGAGATGGCTAAGAAAGTTGCAGGCCAGCTCAAGCTCCAGGTTGCCGCGGGTTCGGCTACGCCGTCACCCCCGATCGGCCCGGCGCTTGGTCAGCGCGGCATCAACATCATGGAATTCTGCAAGGCGTTCAACGCGCAGACCCAGGAGCTCGAGAAGGGATCGCCGATCCCGGTCGTCATCACCTACTACCAGGACAAGTCGTTCACCTTCGTCATGAAGACGCCGCCGGTGAGCTACTTCCTGAAGAAGGCCGCCAACCTGAAGTCGGGCTCCAAGGAGCCGGGCAAGACCAAGGTCGGCACGATCAGCCGCGACAAGGTGCGCGCGATCGCCGAGCAGAAGATGAAGGACCTGAACGCAAACGACGTCGAGGCGGCCATGCGCATGGTCGAGGGCTCCGCCCGCTCGATGGGCCTGGAAGTGGTGGGCTAAGATCATGGCAAAGATTGCAAAGCGTGTTGCCAAGAGCCGCGAAGGCATCGATCCGAACAAGGCCTACGCCCTCAATGAGGCGCTGCAGCTGCTCAAGGACCGGTCCAAGGTGAAGTTCGACGAGACCGTCGAGATCTCGATGAATCTCGGCGTCGATCCGCGTCATGCCGACCAGATGGTCCGCGGCGTGGTCAACCTGCCGAACGGCACCGGCCGCTCCGTGCGTGTCGCCGTGTTCGCCCGTGGCGACAAGGCCGAGGAAGCCAAGGCCGCCGGCGCCGATATCGTTGGCGCCGAGGACCTGGTCGACATCGTCCAGAAGGGCACGATCGATTTCGATCGCTGCATCGCCACCCCGGACATGATGCCGCTGGTCGGCCGCCTGGGTAAGGTGCTCGGCCCGCGCGGCATGATGCCGAACCCGAAGGTCGGCACCGTGACCACCGACGTGGCCGCGGCCGTCAAGGCTTCGAAGGGCGGCGCCGTCGAGTTCCGCGTCGAGAAGGCCGGTATCGTCCAGGCCGGCGTCGGCAAGGTCTCGTTCGACGTCAAGGCGCTGGAAGAAAACGTGCGCGCCTTCGCCGATGCGGTGAACAAGGCCAAGCCGACCGGCGCCAAGGGCAACTACGTCAAGAAGGTGTCCGTCACCTCGACGATGGGTCCGGGCCTCAAGCTCGACCTCTCGACGCTCGCCGCGTCGTAAGTGTTATCGGATCGGCTTAAAGCCGATCACTGAAGAATTCCGGACCGCCGATCCGTCGGCGGCCCGGTACCCCGGAAGCCGAAAGGTTTCCGGATATCCTGTCCGAGATTGCAGGCGGCCCAAAGCCTTAATTCGTCTGGGCCTGCATGAGACGGGTGAAGACCCGACAAAGGAGCCCAAAGCTCCAATGAAAGGTTCGAACCGTGTTTGCCTTTTGTCAGCGCATCGCCGGCTTTGGCCGTCGGTGTGGCGAAAGGGGGCAGGATCCTCGAGCGCCGTTCGGGAGATCCAGGATTTGGATGGCCCGGCCGGCAAAAGGCAACCCGACTTCTGACCTCGAAAATGAGGCAGGGGTCAACTGGAGATAGGCAGTGGACAGAGCGGAAAAGCGCGAACTCGTCACGGGCCTGAACGAAGCGTTCGGAAACGCAGGTTCAGTCGTCGTGGCCCACTACGCCGGTATCACCGTGGCGCAAATGAACGACCTCCGGTCGAAGATGCGCGCCGCCGGCGGCACCGTCAAAGTCGCGAAGAACCGTCTCGCCAAGATCGCTCTTCAGGGCACGGACTCCGCATCGATCATCGATCTGTTCAAAGGACAGACGCTGGTCGCTTATTCGGAGGATCCGGTTGCGGCGCCGAAGGTCACGTCCGATTTCGCCAAGGGGAATGACAAGTTGGTCATTCTCGGCGGCGCGATGGGCTCGACCTCGCTCAACGCCGACGGAGTGAAGGCACTCGCCACACTTCCGTCGCTCGACGAGTTGCGCGCCAAGCTGGTTGGCATGATCGCCACGCCGGCAACCCGGATCGCCCAGATCGTCAATGCGCCCGCGGCTTCGGTCGCGCGTGTCATCGGCGCTTACGCCCGGAAGGACGAGGCGGCATGAGGCCGTTCCTCGCTGTCAACAACACACGTTCGAACCAAGTAAAGGAATACAACAATGGCTGATCTGGCAAAGATCGTAGACGACCTTTCGAAGCTGACCGTCCTCGAGGCGGCCGAGCTGTCGAAGCTCCTGGAAGAGAAGTGGGGCGTTTCGGCTGCCGCTCCGGTGGCGGTTGCCGCTGCTGGCGGCGCTGGTGCCGCTGCTGCTGCTCCGGCTGAAGAGAAGACGGAATTCGACGTCGTTCTCGCCGACGCCGGCGCTCAGAAGATCAACGTCATCAAGGAAGTCCGCGCCATCACCGGTCTTGGCCTCAAGGAAGCCAAGGACCTGGTCGAAGCGGCTCCGAAGCCGGTCAAGGAAGGCGTTTCCAAGGCCGACGCCGACAAGTTCAAGGCTCAGCTGGAAGCAGCTGGCGCCAAGGTCGAGCTGAAGTAAGACGTATCAAGCGGCGGGCGGCCTCGCGCCGTCCGCCACTCCCCTGCCTGGCAGGGGAGAACGCGTAGCGCGAGAACAGACGAGAACCTCTTTCCTGAGGGCCGCGGTCCGGCCTTCAGGAAACGGGTTTTCTCCCGTTTTAGCCGGCCGCCGCCAAATAATTGGCAAGGGAGGCCGGAGAACAGACAGAGAGCCGCCGCCCAGGTGGCTCGGCATGCAAGGCGAACCACGGCGAGGTTCGCCCCGAGTTCAGAGCTAAGGAGCGACGATGGCCCAGACCCAGACTTTCAATGGCCGCAGACGCGTACGCAAATTCTTCGGAAAAATCCCGGAAGTTGCGGAGATGCCGAACCTCATCGAGGTTCAGAAGGCATCCTATGACCAGTTCCTGATGGTGGACGAGCCCAAGGGCGGCCGTCCGGACGAAGGGCTGCAGGCTGTTTTCAAGTCGGTCTTCCCGATCTCCGACTTTTCCGGCTCCTCGATGCTGGAGTTCGTGAAGTATGAGTTCGAGGCACCGAAATTCGACGTTGACGAGTGCCGTCAGCGCGACCTGACCTATGCCGCGCCGCTCAAGGTGACGCTGCGCCTCATTGTGTTCGATATCGACGAGGATACCGGCGCGAAGTCGATCAAGGATATCAAGGAGCAGGACGTCTATATGGGCGACATGCCGCTCATGACGTCGAACGGCACCTTCATCGTCAACGGCACCGAGCGCGTCATCGTCTCGCAGATGCACCGCTCGCCGGGCGTCTTCTTCGACCATGACAAGGGCAAGTCGCACTCGTCGGGCAAGCTTCTGTTTGCCGCGCGCGTCATTCCCTATCGCGGCTCGTGGCTCGACATCGAGTTCGATAGCAAGGACGTCGTGCACGCCCGCATCGACCGCCGCCGCAAGATCCCGGTGACGTCGCTCTTGATGGCGCTCGGCATGGACGGCGAAGAGATCCTGTCGACCTTCTACAACAAGATCACCTACAAGCGCGCTGGCGACCATTGGCGCATTCCGTTCAACGTCGAGCGCTTCCGCGGCCTCAAGGCCGTCGGCGACCTGATTGATGCCGATACCGGCGAGATCGTCGTCGAGCAGGGCAAGAAGATCACCGCCCGCCAGGCGCGCCAGCTTGGCGAGAAGGGTCTCAAGGCCATCAAGGCGACCGACGAGGATCTGCTCGGCAACTACCTCGCCGAGGACATCGTCAACTACGCCACCGGCGAGATCTTCCTCGAAGCCGGCGACGAGATCGACGACAAGACGCTGAAGGTGCTGCTCGGCACCGGCGAGGAAGAGATCCAGATCCTGGACATCGACCACGTCAATGTCGGCGCCTATATCCGCAACACGCTCAACGTCGACAAGAACGAGAGCCGCCAGGACGCGCTGTTCGACATCTACCGCGTCATGCGCCCCGGCGAGCCGCCGACGCTCGAGACCGCCGAAGCCATGTTCAACTCGCTGTTCTTCGACAGCGAGCGCTATGACCTGTCGGCCGTCGGCCGCGTCAAGATGAACATGCGCCTCGAGCTCAAGGCCGAGGACACCGTGCGCGTGCTGCGCAAGGAAGACATCCTGGCCGTGGTCAAGACGCTGGTCGAGTTGCGTGACGGCAAGGGCGAGATCGACGACATCGACAATCTCGGCAACCGCCGCGTGCGTTCGGTCGGCGAGCTCATGGAGAACCAGTACCGCGTCGGCCTGCTGCGCATGGAGCGCGCGATCAAGGAACGCATGTCCTCGATCGAGATCGACACGGTCATGCCGCAGGACCTGATCAACGCCAAGCCGGCGGCCGCCGCCGTGCGCGAGTTCTTCGGTTCCTCGCAGCTGTCGCAGTTCATGGACCAGACCAACCCGCTGTCGGAGATCACCCACAAGCGTCGTCTCTCGGCGCTTGGACCGGGCGGTCTGACCCGCGAGCGCGCCGGCTTCGAGGTGCGCGACGTGCACCCGACGCATTACGGCCGCATCTGCCCGATCGAGACGCCGGAAGGTCCGAATATCGGCCTGATCAACTCGCTGGCGACCTTCGCGCGCGTCAACAAATACGGCTTTATCGAAAGCCCGTATCGCAAGATCGTGGGCGGCAAGCTCACCAATGAGGTCGTCTACCTGTCGGCCATGGAAGAGGCCAAGCACCACGTTGCGCAGGCCAATGCCGAGCTCGACAAGAATGGCGGTTTCGTCGACGAGTTCGTCATTTGCCGTAACGCCGGCGAAGTGATGATGGCGCCGCGCGAAAACGTCGACCTGATGGACGTCTCGCCGAAGCAGATGGTGTCTGTCGCGGCAGCGTTGATCCCGTTCCTCGAGAACGACGACGCCAACCGCGCGCTGATGGGCTCGAACATGCAGCGTCAGGCCGTGCCGCTGGTGCGCGCCGAGGCGCCGTTCGTCGGCACCGGCATGGAGCCGGTCGTCGCCCGTGACTCTGGCGCCGCCATCGGCGCCCGTCGCGGCGGCGTGGTCGACCAGGTGGACGCGACCCGTATCGTCATCCGCGCCACGGAAGATCTCGATCCCGGCAAGTCCGGCGTCGACATCTACCGGCTGATGAAGTTCCAGCGTTCGAACCAGAACACCTGCATCAACCAGCGTCCGCTGGTGCGCATGGGCGACCGCGTCAACAAGGGCGACATCATTGCCGACGGTCCGTCGACCGAGCTCGGCGATCTGGCGCTCGGCCGCAACGTGCTGGTCGCGTTCATGCCGTGGAACGGCTACAACTACGAGGACTCGATCCTGCTCTCCGAGCGCATCGTGGCCGACGACGTCTTCACCTCGATCCACATCGAGGAGTTCGAGGTCATGGCGCGCGACACCAAGCTCGGGCCGGAGGAAATCACGCGCGACATTCCGAACGTTTCGGAAGAAGCGCTGAAGAACCTCGACGAGGCCGGCATCGTCTATATCGGTGCCGAAGTGCAGCCGGGCGACATCCTGGTCGGCAAGATCACGCCGAAGGGCGAAAGCCCGATGACGCCGGAAGAAAAGCTTCTGCGCGCCATCTTCGGCGAAAAGGCCTCGGACGTTCGCGACACCTCCATGCGCATGCCTCCGGGCACCTTCGGCACGGTCGTCGAAGTGCGCGTCTTCAACCGCCACGGCGTGGAGAAGGACGAGCGCGCGATGGCGATCGAGCGCGAGGAGATCGAGCGTCTGGCCAAGGACCGCGACGACGAACAGGCGATCCTCGACCGCAACGTCTATGCGCGTCTTTCCGATATGCTGGTCGGCAAGGAAGCGATTGCCGGGCCGAAGGGCTTCAAGAAGGGCTCGAAGCTGTCGAAGGACACGCTCGACGAGTATCCGCGCTCGCAGTGGTGGCAGTTCGCCGTCGAGAACGAGAAGCTCCAGGGCGAGCTCGAGGCTCTGCGCGGCCAGTACGACGAGTCCAAGAAGGCGCTCGAGCAGCGCTTCATGGACAAGGTCGAGAAGGTGCAGCGCGGCGACGAAATGCCTCCGGGCGTCATGAAGATGGTCAAGGTCTTCGTGGCGGTGAAGCGCAAGATGCAGCCGGGCGACAAGATGGCCGGACGTCACGGCAACAAGGGTGTCGTGTCGCGCATCGTTCCGGTCGAGGACATGCCTTTCCTCGAGGACGGCACGCATGCCGATATCGTGCTCAACCCGCTGGGTGTGCCGAGCCGCATGAATGTCGGCCAGATCCTGGAAACGCATCTGGGCTGGGCTTGCGCAGGCATGGGCAGGAAGATCGGCGAGCTGATCGACGCGTATAAGGGTGGCGGCGACATCAAGCCTCTGCGCAAGACGCTGGAAAGCTTCATGCCGGCCAACGACCGCAACGAGCCGATCCGCGAATATGACGACGAGAGCATCGTTCGCCTCAGCGAGCAGATGCGCCGCGGCGTCTCCATCGCGACACCGGTGTTCGACGGCGCGCACGAGGCCGACATCAACACCATGCTGCAGCAGGCTGGCCTGCACACCAGCGGTCAGTCGCAGCTCTATGACGGCCGCACCGGCGAGCCGTTCGATCGCAAGGTGACGATGGGCTATATCTATATGCTCAAGCTGCACCACTTGGTGGACGACAAGATCCACGCGCGTTCGATCGGTCCGTACTCGCTCGTCACCCAGCAGCCGCTGGGCGGCAAGGCGCAGTTCGGCGGCCAGCGCTTCGGCGAAATGGAGGTCTGGGCGCTCGAAGCCTACGGCGCCGCCTACACGCTGCAGGAAATGCTGACGGTGAAGTCGGACGACGTCGCCGGCCGCACCAAGGTCTACGAGGCGATCGTGCGCGGCGACGACACGTTCGAGGCGGGCATCCCGGAGAGCTTCAACGTTCTCGTCAAGGAAATGCGCTCGCTCGGTCTCAATGTCGAGCTGGAGAACACCCAGGTCGAAGAGAACCAGACGCGTCTGCCCGACGCAGCCGAGTAAAGGCTATGGCGCGCCGCTCCTGGAGCGGCGCGTCCTTCAGGTTTTTCGGCCGGTTTGACCGGCCAGTCTGCGGACATTTCGTCCGCGATCGATGCAAGGGGTTATCGAGGACCCCGAAAAGGAGAACGGCATGAACCAAGAGGTCATGAATCTCTTCAACCCGCAGGCGCCTGCGCAGGTGTTCGATTCCATCCGGATCTCGCTTGCCAGCCCAGAGAAGATTCTGTCCTGGTCGTTCGGCGAGATCAAGAAGCCGGAGACCATCAACTACCGCACCTTCAAGCCGGAGCGTGACGGCCTGTTCTGCGCGCGCATTTTTGGCCCGATCAAGGACTATGAGTGCCTGTGCGGCAAGTACAAGCGCATGAAGTACAAGGGCGTCATCTGCGAAAAGTGCGGCGTCGAAGTCACGCTGTCGCGCGTTCGCCGCGAGCGCATGGGCCATATCGAGCTCGCCGCGCCCGTCGCCCATATCTGGTTCCTGAAGTCGCTGCCCTCGCGCATCGGCACGCTGCTCGACATGACCCTCAAGGACATCGAGCGTGTGCTTTACTTCGAGAACTACATCGTCACCGAGCCGGGCCTCACCGCGCTGAAGGAGAACCAGCTCCTCAGCGAGGAAGAGTACATGCTCGCCGTCGACGAGTATGGCGAGGATTCCTTCACCGCCATGATCGGCGCCGAGGCCATCCATGACCTTCTGGCCGGCATGGACCTGGAGAAGATCGCCGGCGACCTGCGTTCGGAGCTGGCTTCGACCACTTCCGAGCTCAAGCAGAAGAAGTATCTGAAGCGGCTCAAGGTCGTGGAAAACTTCATGGAATCCGGCAACCGTCCGGAGTGGATGATCATGAAGGTGGTTCCGGTCATCCCGCCGGACCTGCGCCCGCTCGTCCCGCTGGACGGCGGTCGTTTCGCCACGTCGGACCTGAACGATCTCTATCGCCGCGTCATCAACCGCAACAACCGCCTGAAGCGGCTGATCGAGCTGCGCGCTCCCGGCATCATCGTGCGCAACGAAAAGCGCATGCTGCAGGAAGCCGTCGATGCGCTGTTCGACAACGGCCGTCGCGGCCGTGTCATCACCGGCGCCAACAAGCGTCCGCTGAAGTCGCTGTCCGACATGCTCAAGGGCAAGCAGGGCCGGTTCCGCCAGAACCTGCTCGGCAAGCGCGTCGACTATTCCGGCCGCTCGGTCATCGTGACCGGTCCGGAGCTGAAGCTGCATCAGTGCGGCCTGCCGAAGAAGATGGCGCTCGAGCTCTTCAAGCCCTTCATCTACGCCCGTCTCGACGCCAAGGGTTTCTCCTCGACCGTCAAGCAGGCCAAGAAGCTGGTCGAGAAGGAGCGTCCGGAAGTTTGGGATATCCTCGACGAGGTCATCCGCGAGCATCCGGTGCTGTTGAACCGCGCGCCGACGCTGCACCGCCTCGGCATCCAGGCGTTCGAGCCGACCCTGATCGAAGGCAAGGCGATCCAGCTGCATCCGCTGGTCTGCACCGCCTTCAACGCCGACTTCGACGGCGACCAGATGGCGGTCCACGTGCCGCTGTCCTTGGAAGCGCAGCTTGAAGCCCGCGTGCTGATGATGTCGACCAACAACATCCTGCACCCGGCCTCCGGCGCGCCCATCATCGTGCCGTCGCAAGACATGGTTCTCGGTCTCTACTATCTCTCGATCGTCAACCAGAACGAGCCGGGCGAAGGCATGGTGTTTGCCGACATGGGCGAGCTCCAGCACGCGCTGGAGACCAAGGCCGTGACGCTGCACGCCAAGATCAAGGGCCGCTTCCGCACGGTCGATGCCGAAGGCAACGTCGTGTCGAAGATCTACGACACCACGCCTGGCCGCATGATCATCGGCGAGCTTCTGCCGAAGAACGTCAACGTGCCGTACGAGACCGCCAACCAGGAGATGACCAAGAAGAACATCTCCAAGATGATCGACACCGTCTACCGCCACTGCGGTCAGAAAGAGACGGTCATCTTCTGCGACCGCATCATGGCGCTCGGTTTCGCTCATGCCTGCCGTGCCGGCATTTCGTTCGGCAAGGACGACATGCTGATCCCGGACACCAAGCTGAAGCTTGTCTCCGACACCGAGGCTTTGGCCAAGGAATACGAGCAGCAGTACAATGACGGCCTGATCACGCAGGGCGAGAAGTACAACAAGGTCGTCGACGCCTGGGCCAAGTGCTCGGAGAAGGTCGCCGACGAGATGATGGCGCGCATCAAGGCGGTGGAGTTCGAGGACAACGGCCGCCAGAAGCCGATGAACTCGATCTACATGATGTCGCATTCGGGTGCGCGCGGTTCGCCCACCCAGATGCGTCAGCTCGCCGGCATGCGCGGCCTGATGGCCAAGCCGTCGGGTGAAATCATCGAGACGCCGATCATCTCGAACTTCAAGGAAGGCCTCACCGTGCTCGAGTACTTCAACTCGACCCACGGCGCCCGCAAGGGTCTGGCCGACACCGCCTTGAAGACGGCGAACTCGGGCTACCTCACCCGCCGCCTCGTCGACGTGGCGCAGGACTGCATCGTCAATTCCGTGGATTGCGGCACCGACAAGGGCCTCACCATGCAGCCGATCGTCGATGCCGGTCAGATCGTCGCTTCGGTCGGCCAGCGTGTGCTGGGCCGCACCGCGCTCGACGACATCAACCATCCGGTCTCCGGCGATCTGCTGGTCAAGGCCGGCAAGCTGATGGACGAGCGCGATGTCGAGCAGATCGAAAAGGCTGGCGTGCAGTCGGTCCGCATCCGTTCGGCGCTGACCTGCGAGGTCAGGACCGGCGTCTGCGCCGTCTGCTACGGACGCGACCTGGCCCGCGGCACCCCCGTCAACCAGGGCGAGGCCGTCGGCGTCATCGCGGCGCAGTCGATCGGCGAGCCGGGTACCCAGCTCACCATGCGTACCTTCCACATGGGCGGCACGGCGCAGGTGGTGGACAGCTCGTTCCTTGAAGCCTCCTATGAGGGCAAGGTGCAGATCCGCAACCGCAACGTGGTGCGCAACTCGGAAGGCCAGCAGATGGTCATGGGCCGCAACATGGCGGTACTCATCCTTGATGAGACCGGCAAGGAGCGCGCCACGCACCGCGTCGCCTATGGTTCGCGTATCTTCGTGGACGACGGCGACAAGGTGAAGCGCGGCCAGCGTATCGCCGAGTGGGATCCCTATACCCGCCCGATCCTCACCGAAATCGAGGGCAGGGTGGCGTTCGAGGATCTGGTCGACGGCATCTCCGTTCAGGAAACGGCCGACGAGTCGACCGGCATCACCAAGCGTGAGGTCATCGACTGGCGTTCGACGCCGCGCGGCAGCGACCTAAAGCCGGCGATCGTCATCCAGGACGCCAAGGGCAAGGTCGGCAAGCTGTCGAAGGGCGGCGATGCACGCTTCCTGCTCTCGGTCGAGGCCATCCTTTCGGTCGAGCCGGGCGCCCATGTGAAGCCGGGCGACGTGCTGGCGCGTATCCCGATGGAAAGCGCCAAGACCAAGGACATCACCGGTGGTCTGCCGCGCGTTGCGGAACTGTTCGAGGCTCGCCGTCCGAAGGATCACGCCATCATCGCCGAGATCGATGGCACGATCCGCTTCGGCCGCGACTACAAGAACAAGCGCCGCATCATCATCGAGCCGCATGACTCGACGCTCGAGCCGGTGGAGTACCTGATCCCGAAGGGCAAGCCGTTCCATCTCCAGGACGGCGACGTCATCGAGAAGGGCGACTACATCCTCGACGGCAACCCGGCGCCACACGACATCCTGGCGATCAAGGGCGTGGAGGCGCTTGCCTCCTACCTCGTGAACGAAATCCAGGAGGTCTACCGTCTGCAGGGCGTGTCGATCAACGACAAGCACATCGAGGTGATCGTTCGCCAGATGCTGCAGAAGGTCGAGATCACCGTCCAGGGCGACTCGACCTACATCCCGGGCGACCACGTCGACGTGATCGAGCTGGAAGAGGTCAACGAGCGCCTGATCGAGGACGGCAAGAAGCCGGCCGAAGGTCAGCCGGTGCTGCTCGGCATCACCAAGGCCTCGCTGCAGACGCCGTCCTTCATCTCGGCCGCCTCCTTCCAGGAGACGACCAGGGTGCTGACGGAGGCTGCGGTCGCCGGCAAGACCGACATGCTGCAGGGCCTGAAGGAAAACGTCATCGTCGGCCGTCTGATCCCGGCCGGCACCGGTGGCACGATGAGCCAGATCAGGCGCATCGCCACCTCGCGCGACGAGTTGATCATCGACGAGCGCCGCAAGGCCTCCGGTGTCGAGGTCGCCGACCCGATGCTGACCGACATGGTCAACGCCGCGCAGTAAGCGGCATGACATGAGAAACGAAGAGAAGGGGCCATACGGCCCCTTTTCGCATTTTGGCTTCACGCAAAGAGGAAGAGCTATGAGCAGCAAGACCTGGACGGCTGTCGACGACTACATCGTTTCTTCTCTTTTCGAAGCGGATCCCGTGCTGGACGCGGTCCTTGCGGCCAACCGCGACCGGGGCCTGCCGGCGATCGACGTTTCGGCCGCGCAGGGCAAGCTGCTGTCGCTGCTGGTACGCATCCGCGGCGCGAGGAAGGTGCTCGAGGTCGGCACGCTCGGCGGCTACTCGACCATCTGGATGGCAAGAGGACTGCCGGCGGACGGCAAGGTAGTGACACTGGAGCTCGACCCGCACCACGCCAAGGTCGCGCACTCGAATTTCGAGCAGGCAGGGGTTTCCGACAAGGTCGACCTGCGTGTCGGACCGGCGCTTCAGTCGCTCGCCGCGCTGGAGGGCGAAAACGCCGGACCGTTCGACCTGATCTTCATCGACGCCGACAAGCCGAACAACCCGAACTATCTGACCTGGGCCATGAAGCTGTCGCGATCAGGCACGGTCATCGTCTGCGACAACGTCATCCGCGTCGGCGCGGTCGTGAAAAAGAACAGCGGCGACGCCAATGTCGAAGGCGCCCGCGCCGCGTTTTCGTTCATCGGCGGTAACAACCGTCTGGACGGCACGGCCATCCAGACGGTTGGCGCCAAGGGCTATGATGGATTTGCGATCGCAATCGTAGAGTGACGCGAGCTGGCGTCAGCCTTAATCGAAAAACGCCTCGACCACATTGCGCTTGCCCAACATGAACGCGTCGGCGACGTGCTGCAGCGGCGCGAGGTCGACATCGGAAGTTCCGGCGCGAACGATCTCGGCGAAGCGCTTGTAAAGCATCGGATATTCGGCTTCCGGCTCGTCATGGACGATCTTGCCGTCGATGGCGAGCTTCGCGCCGCCGCCGGACAGGACCATCTTGCCCTTGTCGGTTTCGGCCAGGATGTCCCAGCTCTGCGGGCCGGTCTGCAGCCAGTCGAGCTCCATCGTCACCGGCAGGCCGTTCGAGGTGCGGAAGGCGACATGCGCCGCGACCGGCGCCGCGCGATTCTCCGGAAAGTCGAGCACGGCCGAAGTGATGAACATCGGCGGCAGGATGTGGGTGGCGATCGACAGTGCATTGATGCCCGGATCGAACACGCCGAAACCGCCCGGTTCCCAGATCCATTCCTGGTTGGGATGCCAGCGGCGCACGTCTTCCTTCCAGTTGATGGCGGCTGACGTCAGCCTGGCCGAGGCGAGGAAAGCGCGCGCGGCCTCGACAGCCGGCGCGTAGCGCGAATGCCAGCTGGCAAAAAGCGAAACACCGTTCTTTTCGGCGAGCGCCTTGAGGTGCTCGACTTCGCTCACCGTGGCGCCCGGAGGCTTTTCCAGGAACACATGCTTCTTGGCTTCCAGCGCGGCGCGCGCGGCGTCGTATCGGAACTGCGGCGGCATGCAGAGTGAGACCGCCTCCAGACCGGGTTCAGCCGCAAGCATCGCCTCGATGCCGGGATAGTTTGGAATGCCGTCGACCTTGCCGTGGCGGCTGGCCGCGGCGGTGAACTGGTAATCGCCATTCTTGGCAACCGCCGGCAGGTGCTGGTCGCGGACGATCTTCCCGACGCCGACGATGCCGAGCTTGATGGGATTGCTGGTCATGGGAACTCCGGAAAGGGAAAGAGAGTGAATGATTAAGCGACGAGCGGTTGACCGATAGGCCGGGGAAGGGACGTTGCGCCGAGCGGCGAGATCAGAACGGCTCGTCGAAGGTGACGATCGAGACCTCGCCTTCGAGCGCGCCCTGATAGGCAGACAGATGCGGCTCGTCGTCGGGCTCGCCTTCCATGTCGCCGATCTGGTCGAGCTCGGCCTCCGCGAATCCCTCCGCGGCGAGCGATTCGAGCGCGCGGCGCACGGCAGAATCATCGTCGGGTGCCACCAGCATCACATGCACGCCCTCAGGCTTGCCGCCCTTTTTCTTCCAGACCCGTCCGGTGATGATGGTGACCGGCCGTTCTTCGTTGTCGTTCACGGGCTGATTCCTCGTTTGCCGGGAGATTGCCCGGCTTAAGCCGCCTTTTGGCACGAAGCCGGCGTGGAAGACAGCCGCAAGCCGGTCACTTTCTTCCTCGCTCTTGAAAAAAGACGCAAGAAAATTACATGCGTTTTGCGCATGGCTGCCACGCCCCGGATTGACCGCAATATTTGCCGTTGCGGGGTTGACGGGCAATGGCCTTACGAGTAGAAGCCGCGACGTCAGAACCGATGTGAGGCTCTCCTGTCCGAAGCGACACGCTTTGGAGTTTGCCTCAAACAGGGTTCGTTTTACGAGCGAAAAGACATTTCCGGCGCGCATGAAGCGGCTTCCGCTTCCTCTGCAATTTGTTCGGGCAGGACCGCGAGGCGCGGTGTGTTGCCCGAATTTGCGTATGGAAATGACGCTTTGAGCGGCCCTGACAGGGCAGACACGGAATTGAGAGACAAGAGGGTTTAATGCCTACCGTCAACCAGCTGATCCGCAAGCCGCGCCTGGCGCCGGTGAAGCGAAACAAGGTCCCGGCCATGCAGCAGAACCCGCAGAAGCGGGGCGTCTGCACGCGCGTCTACACCACGACGCCGAAGAAGCCGAACTCGGCGCTGCGCAAGGTGGCCAAGATTCGGCTGACCAACGGTTTTGAAGTGATCGGCTACATCCCGGGCGAAGGCCACAACCTTCAGGAGCACTCGGTGGTCATGATCCGCGGCGGCCGCGTCAAGGATCTGCCGGGCGTCCGCTACCACATCATCCGTGGCGTGCTCGACACGCAGGGTGTGAAGAACCGCAAGCAGCGTCGTTCGAAATACGGCGCCAAGCGTCCGAAGTAAGGGTTTTCCGATGTCCCGTCGTCACAGTGCAGAAAAGCGTGAGATCAATCCGGACCCCAAGTTCGGTGATCTCGTCGTCACCAAGTTCATGAACGCCGTCATGTATGACGGCAAGAAGTCGGTTGCCGAGACCATCGTCTACGGCGCGCTCGACCAGGTTCAGTCGAAGACCAAGCAGGAGCCGGTCACCGTCTTCCATCAGGCGCTCGACAATGTCGCGCCGCATGTGGAAGTGCGCTCGCGTCGCGTCGGCGGCGCCACCTACCAGGTTCCTGTCGACGTGCGCCCCGAGCGCCGTCAGGCTCTGGCCATCCGCTGGCTGATCGCCGCCGCCCGCAACCGCAACGAGACCACCATGGTCGACCGCCTCTCGGGCGAGTTGATGGACGCGGCCAACAACCGCGGCACCGCCGTCAAGAAGCGTGAAGACACCCACAAGATGGCAGAAGCCAACCGCGCCTTCGCGCACTACCGCTGGTAAAGCGCGAACGAGACTGAGAGGCAACCTCCCATGGCCCGCGAATACAAAATCGAAGACTACCGCAATTTCGGTATCATGGCGCATATCGACGCTGGCAAGACGACGACCACCGAGCGCGTCCTGTATTACACGGGCAAGTCGCACAAGATCGGCGAAGTCCATGACGGCGCTGCCACCATGGACTGGATGGAGCAGGAACAGGAACGCGGCATCACCATCACGTCCGCCGCGACCACGACCTTCTGGAAGGGTCGTGACGGCAAGATGCGCCGCTTCAACATCATCGACACTCCCGGACACGTCGACTTCACCATCGAAGTCGAGCGTTCGCTGCGCGTGCTCGACGGCGCCATTGCGCTGCTCGACGCCAACGCCGGCGTGGAGCCGCAGACCGAGACCGTGTGGCGCCAGGCCGACAAGTACCACGTGCCGCGCATGATCTTCTGCAACAAGATGGACAAGATCGGCGCCGACTTCTACCGCTCGGAAGAGATGATCGGTTCGCGCCTCGGCGCGCAGGCCGTCGTCATGCAGCTGCCGATCGGCGCTGAGACCGAGTTCAAGGGCGTCGTCGATCTCGTCGAGATGAACGCGCTCGTCTGGCGCGACGAAACCCTGGGCGCTGCCTGGGACGTCGTCGAGATCCCGGCCGACCTCAAGGCCAAGGCCGAGCAGTATCGCGAGAAGATGATCGAAGCCGCCGTCGAGATGGACGAGACCGCGCTCGAGAACTACCTCGAAGGCAAGATGCCGTCGAACGACGAGATCCGCGCGCTGATCCGCAAGGGCACCATCGCGGTCAAGTTCTTCCCGATGTTCTGCGGCTCGGCCTTCAAGAACAAGGGCGTGCAGCCGCTGCTCGACGCCGTCGTCGAATACCTGCCGTCGCCGATCGACGTGCCGGCCATCAAGGGCGTCGACGCCAAGACCGACGCCGAGATCGAGCGTCATGCCGATGACAATGAGCCGCTGTCGATGCTGGCGTTCAAGATCATGAACGACCCGTTCGTCGGTTCGCTGACCTTCGCTCGCATCTATTCGGGCAAGCTCGCCAAAGGCACCTCGCTCGACAACACGGTGAAGGGCAAGAAGGAGCGCATCGGCCGCATGCTGCAGATGCATGCGAACTCGCGCGCCGACATCGAGGAAGCCTATGCCGGCGACATCGTCGCTCTGGCCGGCCTCAAGGACACGACCACCGGCGACACGCTTTGCGATCCGCTGCATCCGGTCATCCTCGAGCGCATGGAATTCCCCGATCCGGTTATCCAGATCGCCATCGAGCCGAAGACCAAGAACGACCAGGAAAAGATGGGCCTCGCGCTGCATCGCCTGGCGGCTGAGGATCCGTCCTTCCGCGTCAAGACCGACGAGGAAAGCGGCCAGACCATCATCGCTGGCATGGGCGAGCTGCATCTCGACATCATTGTCGACCGCATGCGTCGCGAGTTCAAGGTCGAAGCCAATGTCGGCGCGCCGCAGGTGGCTTATCGCGAGACGATCACCCGCACGCACGAACAGGATTACACGCACAAGAAGCAGACCGGCGGTACTGGCCAGTTCGCTCGCGTCAAGATCATCTTCGAGCCGAACACCGAGAGCGAAGAGTTCGTGTTCGAGTCCAAAATCGTCGGCGGTGCGGTTCCGAAGGAATACATCCCGGGCGTCGAGAAGGGCATCAACAGCGTCATGGGTTCCGGCCCGTTCGCCGGCTTCCCGATGATCGGCGTCAAGGCGACGCTGATCGACGGTGCCTTCCACGACGTGGACTCCTCGGTGCTGGCGTTCGAAATCGCCTCCCGCGCCTGCTTCAAGGAAGCCGCTCCGCGCCTCGGCGTGCAGCTTCTAGAGCCGATCATGAAGGTCGAGGTCGTGACGCCCGAAGATTATGTCGGCGGCGTCATCGGCGACCTCAACGGCCGCCGTGGTCAGATCCAGGGTCAGGAAGCGCGCGGCGTTGCCGTCGTCATCAACGCGATGGTGCCGCTCGCCAACATGTTCAAGTACGTCGACAATCTGCGTTCGATGTCGCAGGGCCGCGCCCAGTACACGATGCAGTTCGACCACTACGAGCCGGTTCCGACCGCGGTCGCCCAGGAAGTTCAGAAGAAATACGCGTAACTCGAGCGGGTTGCACGAGACCTTAATTCAAGGCCCGCACGGGCAAGCAGGATTGGAGAGATCACATGGCAAAAGGTAAATTCGAGCGCACCAAGCCGCATGTGAACATTGGCACGATCGGCCACGTCGATCATGGCAAGACGTCGCTGACGGCGGCGATCACGAAGTATTTTGGCGAATACAAGCGCTATGACCAGATCGACGCGGCCCCGGAAGAGAAGGCGCGCGGCATCACCATCTCGACGGCGCATGTCGAGTACGAGACGGCCAACCGTCACTATGCCCACGTCGACTGCCCCGGCCACGCCGACTATGTGAAGAACATGATCACCGGCGCTGCCCAGATGGACGGCGCGATCCTGGTCGTGTCGGCCGCCGACGGCCCGATGCCGCAGACCCGCGAGCACATCCTGCTTGCCCGTCAGGTCGGCGTTCCCTCGATCGTGGTGTTCCTGAACAAGGTCGACCAGGTCGACGACGCCGAGCTGCTCGAACTGGTCGAGCTCGAGGTTCGCGAGCTTCTGTCGAAGAACGAGTTCCCCGGCGACGACATTCCGATCGTCAAGGGCTCGGCGCTGGCCGCGCTCGAGGATTCCAACAAGACCATCGGCGAGGACGCCATCCGCGAGCTGATGGCTCAGGTCGACGCCTACATCCCGACGCCGGTTCGCCCGCTCGACAAGCCGTTCCTGATGCCGATCGAGGACGTGTTCTCGATCTCGGGCCGCGGCACGGTGGTGACCGGCCGCGTCGAGCGCGGCATCGTCAAGGTCGGTGAGGAACTGGAGATCGTCGGCATCCGTCCGACCACCAAGACGACCTGCACGGGCGTCGAAATGTTCCGCAAGCTGCTCGATCAGGGTCAGGCCGGCGACAACATCGGCGCGCTGCTGCGCGGTGTCGACCGTGAAGGCGTGGAGCGCGGCCAGGTTCTGGCCAAGCCGGGTTCGGTCAAGCCGCACAAGAAGTTCGTGGCCGAAGCCTACATCCTGACCAAGGACGAAGGTGGCCGTCACACGCCGTTCTTCACCAACTACCGTCCGCAGTTCTACTTCCGCACCACGGACGTGACGGGCATCGTGACGCTGCCGGCCGGCACCGAGATGGTGATGCCTGGCGACAACATCACCGTCGACGTCGAGCTGATCGTGCCGATCGCGATGGAAGAGAAGCTGCGCTTCGCCATCCGTGAAGGCGGCCGCACCGTCGGTGCCGGCATCGTCGTCACCATCAAAGAATAATTGGACTGAAACCGATCTGTCGCGGGCGCGGGAGCTGCCCGCGCCGCGCCAGAACAAGGAATTGACGCATGAACGGACAGAATATCCGCATCCGCCTTAAAGCGTTTGACCACCGGGTGCTCGACGCCTCGACTCGCGAAATCGTGTCGACCGCCAAGCGCACCGGCGCCAACGTCCGCGGCCCCATCCCGCTGCCGACGCGGATCGAAAAATTCACGGTCAACCGGTCGCCCCACGTCGACAAGAAGAGCCGCGAGCAGTTCGAGATGCGCACGCACAAGCGTTTGCTCGACATCGTCGATCCGACCCCGCAGACGGTCGATGCTTTGATGAAGCTCGATCTGGCCGCCGGTGTCGACGTCGAGATCAAGCTCTAAAGGAATGAGAGCGCGGTAAGGGGCGGTGCCCCTGGCCCGGAACTCTAAAGGAATTGAACCGATGCGTTCAGGTGTGATTGCAAAGAAGGTGGGAATGACCCGCATCTATAACGATGCCGGGGAACACGTTCCCGTCACCGTTCTCCAGATGGAGAACTGCCAGGTCGTGGCTCAGCGCACGCAGGAGAAGAACGGCTACACCGCCGTCCAGCTCGGCGTTGGCCTTGCCAAGGTGAAGAACACGTCGAAGGCGATGCGCGGCCATTTCGCCGCCGCTTCGGTCGAGCCCAAGGCCAAGGTCGCGGAATTCCGCGTCTCCGCCGACAACATGATCGACGTCGGCGCCGAGCTGACCGTCGAGCATTTCGTCGCCGGCCAGAAGGTTGACGTCACCGGCACTTCGACCGGCAAGGGTTTCCAGGGCGTGATCAAGCGGCACCACATGGGTGGCGGCCGCGCCACGCACGGTAACTCGGTCTCGCACCGCACGCACGGTTCGACCGGCCAGCGCCAGGACCCCGGCAAGGTGTTCAAGGGCAAGAAGATGGCCGGCCACATGGGCGACACCCGCGTGACCACGCAGAATGTCGAGGTCGTCTCGACCGACGCCGACCGCGGCCTGATCCTGATCCGCGGCGCGGTTCCCGGCGTCAAGGGCGCCTGGATCCTGGTTCGTGACGCTGCCAAGGTTGCGCTGCCGGCCAATGCGCCGAAGCCTGCCGCGATCCGCGCCGCTGCCGCCAAGAACGAAGCCCCGGCCACTGAGGGAGCCGAATAATGGATCTCAAGATCACAACGCTGGGCGGCAAGGACGCCGGCAAGGTGAAACTCTCCGAGGAGATTTTCGGCCTTGATCCGCGCGAGGACATCCTGCAGCGCGTCGTGCGCTGGCAACTCGCCAAGAAGCAGCAGGGTACGCACAAGGCCAAGGGTCGCGCCGAGATCGCGCGCACCGGCGCCAAGATGTACAAGCAGAAGGGTACGGGCCGCGCCCGTCACCACTCGGCTCGCGCTCCGCAGTTCCGAGGCGGTGGCAAGGCGCACGGCCCGGTCGTTCGCAGCCATGAGCACGAACTGCCGAAGAAGGTCCGCGCCCTCGGCTTGAAGCATGCTCTGTCGGCCAAGGCCAAGAGCGCTTCCATCATCGTCATCGACGAGCTGAAGCTCGCCGAGGCCAAGACCAAGACGCTGGCGGCGAACCTCGAGACGCTGGGGCTGACCAACGCCCTGGTGATTGGCGGCGCCGAGCTCGACCAGAACTTCAAGCTGGCGGCGACCAACATTCCGAACATCGACGTGCTGCCCATCCAGGGCATCAACGTCTACGACATTCTGCGCCGCGGCACGCTGGTCCTTTCCAAGGCCGCCGTCGAGGCTCTCGAGGAGCGCTTCAAATGACCGACCTTCGTCACTACGACGTGATCGTCTCGCCGGCGATCACCGAAAAGTCGACCATGGCTTCCGAGCAGAACAAGGTCGTCTTCAACGTCGCCAAGAAGGCGTCGAAGCCGGAAATCAAGGCAGCCGTGGAAGCTCTCTTCGGTGTCAAGGTGACGGCAGTGAACACGCTCGTCCGCAAGGGCAAGATCAAGCGCTTCCGCGGCACGGTTGGCCGCCAGGGCGACGTCAAGAAGGCGGTAGTGACGCTGGCCGACGGCCAGTCGATCGACGTCGCGACGGGTCTCTGAGCAAGGCCGCGAGGACAGGACAATGGCACTTAAGAAATTCAACCCGGTAACGCCGAGCACCCGCCAGTTGGTCATCGTCGACCGCTCGGGCCTCTACAAGGGCAAGCCCGTCAAGGGCCTGACCGAAGGCCTGACCAAGTCGGGCGGCCGCAACAACTACGGCCGCATCACGGCCCGCTTCATCGGCGGCGGTCACAAGCGTTCGTACCGCATCATCGACTTCAAGCGTAAGAAGTACGACGTCGTCGGCACGGTCGAGCGTATCGAATACGATCCGAACCGCACCGCCTTCATCGCGCTGATCAAGTATGACGACGGCGAGCTGTCCTACATCCTGGCCCCGCAGCGCCTTGCCGCCGGCGACAAGATCGTGGCCGGCGAAGCGGTCGACGTGAAGCCGGGCAACGCGATGCCGCTGGCCTCGATGCCGGTCGGCACGATCGTCCACAACATTGAGCTGAAGCCGGGCAAGGGCGGCCAGGTCGCCCGTTCGGCTGGCGGTTACGCCCAGCTCGTCGGCCGCGACCAGGGCATGGCGATCCTGCGCCTCAACTCGGGCGAGCAGCGCGTCGTGCACGGTTCCTGCATGGCCACCGTGGGCGCCGTGTCGAACCCCGACCACGGTAACATCAATGACGGCAAGGCTGGTCGCACCGTGTGGCGCGGCAAGCGTCCGCACAATCGCGGCGTGACCATGAACCCGGTCGACCATCCGCATGGCGGCGGCGAAGGCCGCACCTCGGGCGGCCGTCATCCGGTTTCGCCCTGGGGCAAGCCGACCAAGGGCAAGAAGACGCGGTCCAACAAGGCGACCGACAAGTTCATCCTGCGCTCGCGTCATCAGCGCAAGAGCTAAGAAGAGGTAACGCCAAGTGACTCGTTCGATTTGGAAAGGCCCCTTCATCGACGGCTACCTTCTCAAGAAGGTGGACAAGGTTCGTGAAGGTGGTCGCAATGAGGTGATCAAGATGTGGAGCCGTCGCTCCACCATCCTGCCGCAGTTCGTCGGCTTCACCTTCGGTGTCTACAACGGCCAGAAGCACGTCCCGGTCTCGGTGAACGAGGACATGGTCGGCCACAAGTTCGGTGAATTCGCTCCGACCCGGACCTATTACGGTCATGGCGCGGATAAGAAGGCGAAGAGGAAATAATCATGGGCAAGGCCAAAGCTCCGCGCAGGCTTGCTGATAACGAGGCGCGTGCCGTTCTGCGCACGATCCGTATCAGCCCGCAGAAGCTGAACCTGGTTGCCGCGCTGATCCGCGGCAAGAAGGTCGCGACAGCGCTTTCCGACCTCGAATTCTCGGCCAAGCGGATTTCCGGCACGGTCAAGAAGACGCTGGAATCGGCGATCGCCAACGCGGAAAACAATCACGACCTCGACGTCGACGCGCTGGTCGTGGCGGAAGCCTATGTCGGCAAGTCGATCGTCATGAAGCGTTTCCACGCTCGTGGCCGCGGTCGCGCCAGCCGTATCGAAAAGCCGTTCTCGCACCTCACGATCGTCGTTCGTGAAGTCGAGGAAAAAGGGGAGGCCGCATAATGGGCCAGAAAGTCAATCCGATCGGGCTGCGTCTCGGCATCAACCGTACCTGGGATTCGCGCTGGTTCGCGAACACCGGCGAGTACGGCCAGCTGCTGCACGAGGACCTCAAGATCCGCAAGTATCTCGAGAAGGAACTCAAGCAGGCCGCGATCTCCAAGGTCGTGATCGAGCGTCCGCACAAGAAGTGCCGCGTCACCATCCACGCCGCGCGTCCGGGCCTGATCATCGGCAAGAAGGGCGCCGACATCGAGAAGCTGCGCAAGAAGCTGACCGAGATGACGAAGTCCGAAACGCACCTCAACATCGTTGAAGTGCGCAAGCCGGAAATCGACGCCACGCTGATCGCCCAGTCGATCGCCCAGCAGCTCGAGCGCCGCATCGCGTTCCGTCGCGCCATGAAGCGTGCCGTTCAGTCGGCCATGCGTCTCGGCGCCGAAGGCATCCGCATCAACTGCTCCGGCCGTCTCGGCGGCGCCGAAATCGCACGCATGGAGTGGTACCGCGAAGGCCGCGTGCCGCTGCATACGCTGCGCGCCGATGTCGACTACGGCACGGCCGAGGCGAACACGGCTTACGGTATCTGCGGCGTCAAGGTGTGGGTGTTCAAGGGCGAGATCCTCGAGCACGACCCGATGGCCTCCGAGCGTCGCGCCACCGAAGGTGATGCAGCGCATGGCGGCGGTGGTGGTGAGCGTGAACGCGGCCGTCGTCGCGAGAACGCCTGAGACATTTGAGAATTTGGAGTTAGAACGATGCTGCAGCCAAAGCGCACAAAGTTCCGTAAGCAGTTCAAGGGCCGTATCCACGGTACCGCCAAGGGCGGCACCAATCTGGATTTCGGCGGTTTCGGACTGAAGGCGCTTGAGCCGAACCGCGTCACCGCGCGTGAGATCGAGGCGGCCCGCCGCGCGATCACCCGCGAGATGAAGCGCGCCGGCCGCGTCTGGATCCGGGTGTTCCCGGATCTGCCGGTCACCTCGAAGCCGACCGAAGTCCGCATGGGTAAGGGCAAGGGCGCCGTCGACTACTGGGCGGCGCGCGTCAAGCCCGGCCGCATCATGTTCGAGATCGATGGCGTCAGCGAGGAGACCGCGCGTGAAGCGCTGCGTCTCGGCGCCGCCAAGCTCTCGGTCAAGACGCGCTTCGTGCAGCGCATCGCAGAATAAGGACAGGCGATCATGAAAGCCGAAGACATCCGGACCAAGACCCAGGATCAGCTGACCGACGACCTGGCAGCCCTCAAGAAGGAGCAGTTCAACCTGCGCTTCCAGAAGGCCACCGGCCAGCTCGAAAAGACCGCGCGCGTGAAGCAGGTCCGCAAGGACATCGCGCGCATCAAGACCATCGCCGCGGAAAAAGCCGCGGCCAAGAAGGCTTAAGGACGAGAACCATGCCAAAGCGCATCCTGCAGGGCACCGTCGTCAGCGACAAGAACGAGAAGACGGTCGTGGTCAAGGTCGAGCGTCGCTTCACCCATCCGGTGATGAAGAAGACCGTGCGTATGACCAAGAAGTACAAGGCGCACGACGAGAACAACGCCCACAAGGTCGGCGACCAGGTGTTCATCCAGGAATCGAAGCCGATTTCGAAGGACAAGCGCTGGGTTGTCGTCTCTTCGGATCAGGCTTGATCCGGGCGAACGAACCGAATTTTGGACAGACCGGGGAGGGGTGAGAGCACCCGTCCCGTGAAAAAAGAAGAAGGCGGCCAGTCATGATTCAGATGCAAACAAACCTCGACGTCGCGGACAATTCCGGCGCCCGTCGTGTCATGTGCATCAAGGTGCTGGGCGGCTCGAAGCGGAAGTATGCCTCCGTCGGCGACATCATCGTGGTGTCGATCAAGGAAGCCATTCCGCGCGGCCGCGTTAAGAAGGGCGACGTGATGAAGGCGGTCGTGGTTCGCACGGCCAAGGACATCCGCCGCCCGGACGGCAGCGTGATCCGTTTCGACAAGAACGCGGCCGTTCTCGTCGACAATAAGAAAGAGCCGATCGGCACCCGTATCTTCGGACCGGTTCCGCGCGAGCTGCGCGCCAAGAACCACATGAAGATCATCTCGCTCGCGCCTGAAGTGCTGTAAGGAGCCGGACCAATGCAAAAGATCAAAAAAGGCGACAAGATCGTCGTGCTTGCCGGCAAGGACAAGGGCCGTTCGGGCGAAGTCCTGTCGGTGCAGCCGAAGGAAGACACCGCGGTCGTCCGCGGCGTGAACCTCATTCGCCGTCACCAGAAGCAGACCCAGTCCCAAGAGGGCGGGATCATCACCAAGGAAGCGCCGATCCACCTGTCGAATATCGCGCTGGCCGACCCCAAGGATGGCAAGCCGACCCGCGTCGGCTTCATCGTCCAGAAGGATGGCAAGAAGGTGCGCGTCGCCAAGCGTTCGGGAGAAGTCATCAATGGCTAAGTCTGAAACCAAGCAGGCAGCTGCCAAGAACGAGCCGCGCCTCAAGAAGGTCTACAACGAGACCATCCGCAAGGCGATGCAGGAGCAGTTCGGTTACGACAACGACATGCAGGTTCCGCGCATCGACAAGATCGTGCTGAACATGGGTGTCGGTGAAGCGACCGGCGACTCCAAGAAGCCCTCGGTCGCGGCCGAGGATCTCGCGATGATCGCCGGCCAGAAGGCCGTCGTCACCCGTGCCCGCAACTCGATTGCCGGCTTCAAGGTGCGCGAAAATATGCCGATCGGCGCCAAGGTCACGCTGCGCAAGGAACGCATGTACGAGTTCCTCGACCGCCTCGTGAACATCGCGCTGCCGCGCGTTCGCGACTTCCGCGGACTGAACCCGAAGAGCTTTGACGGCCGTGGCAACTACGCCATGGGCATCAAGGAACACATCGTGTTCCCGGAGATCAACTACGACAAGGTTGATCAGGTCTGGGGCATGGACGTCATCGTTTGTACGACGGCGAAGACGGACGACGAGGCCAGGGCTCTGCTCAAGGCCTTCAACTTCCCCTTCCGCCAGTAACGGCAGCGAAAAAGGAAAAATCTGAAATGGCAAAGACCAGCTCAGTCGAGAAGAACAACCGGCGCCGCAAGCTCGCCGACCAGTACGCCGCCAAGCGCACGGCGCTCAAGGCCATCATCATGGATCAGTCCAAGCCGATGGAAGAGCGTTTCCGCGCCCAGTTGAAGCTTTCGGCGCTGCCGCGCAACTCGGCCAAGATCCGCATCCGTAACCGCTGCGAAGTCACGGGCCGTCCGCGCGCCTACTATCGCAAGCTGAAGCTTTCGCGTATCGCGCTTCGCGATCTGGGCAATACCGGCCAGATCCCGGGCCTGGTCAAGTCGAGCTGGTAAGGAGACACTGAGATGTCATTGAGCGATCCTCTCGGCGATATGCTGACCCGCATCCGCAACGCCTATGGCCGCAAGAAGTCGAGCGTCTCGACTCCGGCCTCGCGTCTGCGCGCCCGCGTCCTCGAAGTGCTGAAGTCGGAAGGCTATATCCGCGACTACAGCCAGACCGATTTCGAAAACGGCAAGTCCGAAATCGAGATCGAGCTGAAGTATTTCGACGGCGCTCCGGTCGTGCGCGAAATCGAGCGCGTCTCGAAGCCTGGCCGCCGCGTCTATGTCTCGGCCAAGTCGATCCCGCAGGTCGCCAACGGCCTCGGCATCGCCATCCTTTCGACGCCGAAGGGCGTCATGGCCGACCATGAAGCGCGCGAGCAGAATGTCGGCGGCGAGATCCTCTGCCAGATCTTCTGATCGGCCAAGAGATTGATGAATGGGCTTCGGTTCTCGGGATCGCGCCCGGGAACTGGAACCTGAAACCAAAGAAGTGACGAGGACAACAAAATGTCTCGTATCGGAAAGAAACCCGTTTCGCTGCCGCAGGGCGTGACCGCTTCCGTCAACGGCCAGACCGTGACGGCGAAGGGCCCGAAGGGCGAGCTGAAGTTCGTGGTGAACGACGAAGTGCTGGTCAAGATGGAGAACAACGAGATCTCCGTCCAGCCGCGCGACCAGACCAAGAACGCACGCTCCAAGTGGGGCATGTCGCGCACGCAGATCGTCAACATCCTGCAGGGCGTGAAGGACGGCTTCGAGAAGAAGCTCGAGATCACCGGCGTCGGCTATCGTGCGGCGCTGCAGGGCAAGAACCTGCAGCTGGCGCTCGGCTTCAGCCACGACGTGGTCTATCAGACGCCGCAGGGCATCACCATCACGGTGCCGAAGCCGACCGAAATCACGGTTTCGGGCATCGACAAGCAGCAGGTCGGCCAGGTCGCCGCCGAGATCCGCGAATATCGCGGTCCGGAGCCGTACAAGGGCAAGGGCGTGCGCTATGCCGACGAGCGCATCGTGCGCAAGGAAGGCAAGAAGAAGTAAGATTTACACAGCCGCGGGGAGCGGCCGCGGGAGGCCTGGCCTACCGCACAGGGTTGCCCCCGTTCTCTGAAGGCAAGGAACCGACATCATGGCAAGCCCCAAAGAAACCATCCAGCGCCGCGCGCAGCGCGTCCGCCGCCAGCTGAAGAAGGTCGCCGGTGCGCGTCCGCGGCTTTCGGTGCACCGCACATCGAAGAACATCTACGTCCAGGTCATCGACGATGCCAACGGCCACACGCTGGCCGCCGCCTCGACGCTCGAGAAGGACCTCAAGGGCTCGCTCAAGACCGGCGCCGACACCGCTGCTGCCGCTGCGGTCGGCAAGCTGATCGCCGAGCGTGCTTCGAAGGCCGGCGTCAAGGAAGTCGTCTTCGACCGCGGCCCGTACATCTACCACGGCCGGGTCAAGGCGCTGGCCGAGGCTGCCCGCGAAGGCGGTCTCAGCTTCTGATTTTAAACCGTCGGCGACCCGAAATGCGGCGTCGGCAAACAGCAACCCGTGCTTCCGGAAAAGAACAAGGAACAGGATATGGCACAGGAACGTAGAGAAGGCGGCCGCGGCCGCGAGCGTGAACGCGAAGAGCGTGACGACGGCATGGTGGACAAGCTCGTCCACATCAACCGCGTCGCCAAGGTGGTGAAGGGTGGCCGTCGTTTCGGCTTTGCCGCTCTCGTCGTCGTCGGCGACCAGAAGGGCCGCGTCGGCTTCGGCCACGGTAAGGCGCGCGAAGTGCCGGAAGCGATCCGCAAGGCGACCGAATCGGCCAAGCGCGACATGATCTTCGTGCCGCTGCGTTCGGGCCGCACGCTGCATCACGACGTCGAGGGCCGTTGGGGCGCCGGACGCGTTCTGTTGCGCGCCGCCAAGCAGGGTACCGGCATCATCGCCGGTGGTCCGATGCGCGCCGTATTCGAGACGCTCGGCATGCATGACGTGGTCGCCAAGTCGATGGGTTCGTCGAACCCGTACAACATGGTCCGCGCCACTTTCGACGCGCTGAAGAGTCAGATGCATCCGAAGGATGTGGCTGCCGCGCGCGGCATCAAGTACTCGACCCTTCAGGCCCGCCGCGGCACCGCCGTTGCGGCTGAAGAATAGTCGACGCTGACCAGGGATTTAGACCATGGCCAAGAAAGCTACCAAGACCATCACCGTCGAGCAGATTGGTTCGCCGATCCGCCGGCCGAAGGAGCAGCGCGCGACGCTGGTCGGCCTCGGCCTCAACAAGATGCACAAGCGGCGCACGCTGGAAGATACCCCTTCCGTGCGCGGCATGATCGCTGCCGTTCAGCATCTCGTCCGCGTCGTGGACGAGGCCTGAACCGAAGCGCAGGAGAACTCAGATGAAACTCAACGATCTGCGTGACAAGGACGGCGCCACGCACTCCAGGAAGCGCCTCGGTCGCGGCATCGGCTCCGGCTCGGGCAAGACCGCCGGTCGCGGCGTCAAGGGCCAGAAGGCTCGCTCGGGCGTTGCCATCAACGGCTTCGAGGGTGGCCAGATGCCGCTCTACCGGCGCTTGCCGAAGCGCGGCTTCAACAACATCTTCGCCAAGAGCTTCACCGTCGTGTCGCTGGCCAAGATCCAGGCTGCGATCGACGCCAAGAAGCTCGACGCCAAGGCGACAGTGACGGCCGAGGCCCTGGTTGCCGCCGGCGTCATCCGCCGCGCCAAGGACGGCGTGCGCGTTCTGTCCGACGGCGAGCTCAAAGCCAAGCTCTCCTTCGACGTCGCCGGCGCCTCCAAGGCCGCGATCGAGAAGATCGAGAAGGCCGGCGGTTCGGTGAAGCTGCCGGAAGCGGCCGCCGCCGAGTAACGGCGATTTGAAGCGCATCGGGCCCGAATGATTTCGCATTTGGTGCCGAACCGCGCTTTGATCTGATGAATTGGGCGGCCGCGTCAACGCGGCCGCTTGCATGTTTACGGTCCGGAGCTTATCTCGTGAGCTTCGGTGACACGCGCCGCCTGAGCTGCGGGCATCGAGCGTGGTTATAGAAATCAAAGAAGTAGAGCATGACGTTGTCCGAATACCGCTCCACACTTTTCGGCGGCATGCTCTAGCGGAGAATCAGGCATGGCTTCGGCTGCTGAACAACTAGCCTCCAATCTGAATTTCGCGGCCTTCGCCAAGGCCGAGGATCTCAAGAAGCGCATCTGGTTCACCATCGGCGCGCTGCTCGTCTACCGCCTCGGCACCTACATCCCGCTGCCCGGCATCAATCCGGACGCCTTCGCCCAAGCCTTCTCCTCACAGAGCAAGGGCGTGCTCGGCATGTTCAACATGTTTGCCGGCGGCGCCGTGCAGCGCATGGCGATCTTCGCGCTGGGCATCATGCCCTACATCTCCGCCTCCATCATCATGCAGCTGATGACCTCGGTCATCCCGTCGCTGGAAACGCTGAAGAAGGAAGGCGAGCAGGGCCGCAAGATCATCAACCAGTACACGCGCTACGGCACGGTGCTTCTGGCGCTGATTCAGGCCTATGGCATCTCGATCGGCCTCGAAGGCGGTAACGGCATCGTCAACGATCCAGGCATGTTTTTCCGCATCTCGACCGTCGTGACGCTGGTCGGCGGCACCATGTTCCTGATGTGGCTCGGCGAGCAGATCACCGCGCGCGGCATCGGCAACGGCATTTCGCTGATTATCTTCTCGGGCATCGTCGCCGGCTTGCCGCGGGCAATCTCCGGCACGCTGGAACTCGGCCGCACCGGCGCGCTGTCGACAGGCCTGATTCTCGCGATCATCGTGCTGGCCATCATCGTCATCGCGCTGATCGTCTTTTTCGAGCGCGCGCAACGCCGCCTGCTGATCCAGTATCCGAAGCGCCAGGTCGGCAATCGCATGTTCCAGGGCGACACCTCGCATTTGCCGCTGAAGCTCAACACCTCTGGCGTCATCCCGCCGATCTTCGCGTCCTCGCTGCTGCTTCTGCCGGCGACGGTCGCGGGCTTCTCGCAGGCGACCAACCTGCCGGCCTGGGCAAGCACGATCCTGGCCTCGCTGGGCCACGGCCAGCCGCTCTACATGATCTTCTATGCGAGCATGATCGTCTTCTTCGCCTTCTTCTACACGGCGATCGTCTTCAATCCGAAGGACACGGCCGACCAGCTCAAGAAGCATTCCGGCTTCATCCCGGGCTATCGTCCGGGCGAGCGCACCGCCGAATATATCGACTATGTTCTGACGCGCATCACCGTCATCGGTGCCATCTATCTGGTGCTGGTCTGTCTGCTGCCGGAGTTCCTGATTTCGGCGACTGGCGTACCTTTCTACCTCGGTGGCACATCGCTTCTGATCGTGGTCAGTGTCACGCTCGACACGGTGGCGCAGATTCAGGGTCACCTGATCGCGCACCAGTATGAGGGCCTGATCAAGAAGTCGAAGTTGCGCGGGGGGAAGAGGAGCAGATGAGGCTGATATTGCTTGGGCCGCCAGGAGCGGGCAAGGGGACGCAAGCACAAAGACTGGTAGACAAACACGGCATACCCCAGCTCTCGACGGGTGACATGCTGCGTGCCTCCGTCCAGGCCGGAACCGAGGTCGGCAAGCGCGCCAAGGCGGTGATGGATGCCGGTGAGCTGGTCTCTGATGCGATCGTCAACGCCATCGTCGCCGAACGCATAGACCAGCCGGACTGCGCCAAGGGCTTCATCCTCGATGGCTATCCGCGCACGCTGGTCCAGGCCGATGCGGTGGAAGCGATGCTTGCCGAACGCGGCATTGCGCTCGACACCGTCATCGAGCTGGTCGTCGACGACAAAGCGCTGGTTGGCCGAATCGTCAAACGGGCCGAGGAGGCCCAAGCCGCCGGCCAGCCGGTGCGCAAGGACGACAACCCGGCGGTGTTCGAGGAACGCCTGCGCGAATACTACAAGAAGACGGCGCCGCTGATCGGCTACTACTATGCCAAAGGCAAGCTCAAGACCGTCGACGGCATGGCCAACATCGATGCAGTGACCGCGGAGATCGGCAGGGTGCTCGCGGCGGCGGCGAAGTAAGCCGTGCCGACAATTAAAGATTGCGCTTGGCGACAATTGAAGATTGCGCTTGACTGAACCGGGTCGTTGGGTTATGGCGGCCCGTCTTCCTATCAGGCATGGACTTTGCTTGCCCTTGCGGGCAAGGCAGTCGCTTTGAACCAGGAAACTCCCGCAAGGGCCGGTCTCCACCGGACGCGGGGCAACTTCGACAGCGCCGGGCTTACCTTGTTTTAGAGGGTTGGCCGGCCCACATGGAGAAAGAGAAGAAAATGGCTCGTATAGCCGGCGTCAACATTCCGACCAACAAGCGCGTCGTCATTGCGCTTCAGTACATTCACGGCATCGGCAAGAAGTTTGCCCAGGAGATCGTCGACAAGGTCGGCATCCCGGCTGACCGCCGCGTCAACCAGCTGACCGACGCGGAAGTGCTGCAGATCCGCGAGACGATCGACCGCGACTACCAGGTCGAAGGCGACCTGCGCCGCGAAGTCTCGATGAACATCAAGCGGCTCATGGACCTCGGCTGCTACCGAGGCCTGCGTCACCGCCGCTCGCTGCCGGTTCGCGGCCAGCGCACGCATACCAATGCGCGTACGCGCAAGGGCCCGGCCAAGGCGATCGCCGGCAAGAAGAAGTAAGTGAGCGAATAGCGAGTAGCCGTTAGCGAGTAGGTCCCTATTCGCTAATCCCTACTCGCTTTTACAAGGTGGAGCCGCTGGCATTACGGCGGTGTAGAGATCAACTGAAAGGACTACCATGGCCAAGGAAGCCGCTCGTGTTCGCCGTCGCGAACGCAAGAACATCTCGTCGGGCGTTGCCCACGTCAATTCGACCTTCAACAACACCATGATCACCATCACCGACGCGCAGGGCAATTCGATTGCCTGGTCGTCGGCCGGCGCCCAGGGCTTCAAGGGTTCGCGTAAGTCGACCCCGTTCGCCGCCCAGATGGCCGCCGAGGACGTCGCCAAGAAGGCGCAGGAACATGGCATGCGCATGCTCGAAGTCGAGGTCTGCGGACCCGGCTCCGGTCGTGAATCGGCGCTACGCGCGCTGCAGGCCGCCGGCTTCACCATCACCTCGATCCGCGACGTGACGCCGATCCCGCACAACGGCTGCCGTCCGCGCAAGAAGCGCCGCGTCTAATTTTTCAACGCCGCGCGAACGCCAAGGCGTTCCTCCGCGGTTTTCCAGGTCGCCCGCCACGATTGGATGGTGGCGGGGCAAAGGAAGGAAGACATTTATGATCCAGAAAAACTGGCAGGAACTGATCAAGCCGAACAAGATCGAGTTCTCGTCGAAGAAGAAGACGCTGACCACGCTGGTGGCCGAGCCGCTCGAACGCGGCTTTGGCCTGACGCTGGGCAACGCGCTGCGGCGCGTGCTTTTGTCTTCGCTGCGCGGCGCGGCTGTGACCGCCGTGCAGATCGACGGCGTGCTGCATGAATTCTCGTCCATCGCCGGCGTGCGCGAGGACGTGACCGACATCGTGCTCAACATCAAGGAAATCGCCATCCGCATGGAAGGCGATGGTCCCAAGCGCATGGTCGTGCGCAAGCAGGGCCCGGGCGCCGTGCTGGCGGGCGACATCCAGACCGTGGGCGACGTCGAGATCCTCAACCCCGACCACGTCATCTGCACGCTGGACGAGGGCGCCGAGATCCGCATGGAGTTCACCGTCGACACCGGCAAGGGCTATGTGCCGGCCGAGCGCAACCGCGCCGAGGACGCGCCGATCGGCCTGATCCCGGTCGACAGCCTCTATTCGCCGGTCAAGAAGGTCTCCTACAAGGTCGAGAACACCCGCGAGGGCCAGGTTCTCGACTATGACAAGCTGACCATGACGATCGAGACCAACGGCTCGATCTCGGGCGAGGACGCGGTGGCTTTCGCCGCCCGCATCCTGCAGGACCAGCTCGCGCTGTTCGTCAACTTCGACGAGCCGCAGAAGGAAGTCGCGGCCGAGGCCGTCACCGAGCTCGCCTTCAACCCGGCGCTGCTCAAGAAGGTCGACGAGCTCGAGCTTTCGGTCCGCTCGGCCAACTGCCTGAAGAACGACAACATCGTCTACATCGGCGACCTGATCCAGAAGACCGAAGCCGAGATGCTGCGCACCCCGAACTTCGGCCGCAAGTCGCTGAACGAGATCAAGGAAGTGCTGGCGGCCATGGGCCTCCATCTCGGCATGGAAGTGCCGGACTGGCCGCCGGAAAACATCGAAGACCTCGCAAAACGTTACGAAGACCAATATTGAGCATGAATTCCAAGGATCGGCGGCGTGAGCCGCTCGATCCGACGGTCATGCGGAAAACCATCAGAGGCCGTGGCCTCTTGAACAACTGAAGAAGGAAAAGAGCCATGCGCCACGGTTTCAAAGGCCGTCGTTTCGCCCGCAGCATCAGCCACCGCAAGTCGATGTTCGCCAACCTCGCCGTGTCTCTGATCGAGCACGAGCAGATCGTCACCACCCTGCCGAAGGCGAAGGACCTGCGTCCGATCGTCGAGAAGCTGGTGACGCTCGGTAAGCGCGGCGACCTGCACGCCCGCCGCCAGGTCATCGCGCAGATCGGCAATGAAGGCGTCGTCAAGCGCCTGTTCGAAACCCTCGCCCCGCGCTACGCCACCCGCAACGGCGGCTATCTGCGCATCATGAAGGCAGGCTTCCGCAAGGGCGACAACGCCGCGATGGCGGTCATCGAGTTCGTCGACCGCGACACCTCGGCCAAGGGTGCCGGCGACCGCGCCCGCCTTGAGGCGGAAGGCGCCAAAGAGGAAGCCGCGGCCGCCTGAGGCACGGATATTCCGAGAAAGCGTTCAAGGGGCCTTCGGGCCCCTTTTTTGCGTTCGCCCGCTATCGAAGCAGGTTCAGATAATGCTGGCCGGTCAGGAGCTGCCAATTGAATACTTCGGGCAGCTCTTCGGTGGCCTTCCGCAGATAGGAGTAGACGCTGTCAACCTTGGTTCGGGAGTCGATATCCCGGACAAGCTGGAGCTCGGTCGACCTATTCAAATACTCCATCGCGTCGCGATTGCCGATGAAAGATGTGTCGACCTGGAAATGAATCTGGATGCCTCCAGCACAAATGTTTCAGCAGGATGTCGTCGCTTAGCGCCGCGTAGTAGACTGACGCCTGCGTGGGATCCCACAAGCTCGCTGCAAGGAATTCGGACGGCCTCGTTGCGCCGCTGAATCCATCCAATGACATTTTCAGCTGTTTGGTCAAAGGTTCAAATTCACCCTCGAGCTGCGATGCCTCTTCAATCTGAAACCAATGCATCGAGTGGGGTGCGGTGCTGTCGAAGGAAATCTCCAGCTTGCCGAAGAACCAGTAGACCGGAATCGGGTCGCCTTCGTCGATATTCCATCCATCGGGTGACCCGAGTGCCTGCGCAACCTCGATAAGCCTCATGTCTAGCGACACCGGCCCCAAGACACCGGTCGCCAGGAAGTCGCGGAAGGAGACGAGCTGTTTTTTCATGAAACGGACAACAGTACCTGATTGGGGATGTAGCTATAGCCGGTTACTGGCTGAAAATAATTCGATTTCATCGCCTTAGCCTTTCATTCTGCACAATCGTCGGGACAATGGCGCCCGATCTGGAGGATTCGGAATGCACCTCAAACGACTGTTTCTTGTCGCGGTTTGCGCGCTGGCCGTTTTCGCCGCGGCACCGGCCGCAAGACAGGCTTTTGCCGAGGATGCCGCCAAGCCGGCCGATCCGGGCCTCTCCGACGTGCTGACCGATCTCTTGCATGGCGTCGAAGGCGAGAACGGCACGCCCGGCCCCGACAAGCGCGTGCCGTTCGGCCGCGAGGAGGTGCAGCTTTCCTTCGCGCCGCTGGTCAAGCAGACGGCGCCCGCCGTCGTCAACGTCTACGCCTCGCAGACCGCCAAGGTGACGTCGCCTTTCGAGGGCGATCCCTTCTTCGAAGAGTTCTTCGGCCGCGCCCAGCCGCGCGCGCAGTCTTCGCTGGGCTCCGGCGTGCTGGTCGATCCGAGCGGCGTCATCGTCACCAACTACCACGTCATCAAGGACGCCGACGAGGTGAAGGTCGCGACCGCCGATGGCCGCGAATTCACCTCCAAGGTCATGCTCAAGGACGAGACGCTCGATCTCGCGGTGCTCAAGATCTCGGCCGACAAGCCGTTCCCGGTGATCGCCATCGGCGATTCCGACGCGCTCGAGGTCGGCGACCTAGTGCTGGCGATCGGCAACCCGTTCGGCGTCGGCCAGACCACCACCAGCGGCATTGTCTCCGCACTCGCCCGCAGCCATATCGGCGTTTCGGATTCTGGCTATTTCATCCAGACCGATGCCGCCATCAATCCCGGCAATTCAGGGGGCGCGCTGATCAACATGGGCGGCCAGCTGGTCGGCATCAATACGGCTATCTACAGCCGCAGCGGCGGCTCGATCGGCATCGGCTTCGCCATTCCCTCGAACATGGTGCGCGCCTTTGCCGATGCCGCCAAGGCCGGTCTCGACTTCTTCGAGCGCCCCTATATCGGCGCGGAATTCGAAATGGTGACGCCGCAGATCGCCGAGTCGCTCGGCATGGAGAAGCCCACCGGCGCATTGGTGTCATCTGTCGACGCCGCCGGGCCTGCCGGTAAGGCGGGGCTGAAGCCGGGCGATGTCATCCTGTCGCTCAACAACACGCCGGTCGAAAGCATCGAGGCGCTCGACTACCGCATGGCGACGCTGTCGATCGGCACCAAGGCGACCTTCGCCGTGCTCAGCAAGGGTCAGCAGGCGACGATGGAAATTCCGCTGGAGCGCGCGCCGGAAGGCGCCAAGCCCAGCGAAGTCACCTTGCGCGGTCGCAGTCCCTTTTCCGGCGCCAAGGTCGCGGAACTGTCGCCCAGGCTTGCCCAGCGACTTGGCCTTCGCACCGATCTCAAGGGCGTCACCGTCATCGATATCAGCCGCGATTCGCCAGCCGCCGATTTCGGCTTCCAGCCCGGCGACATCGTGCGCGAGGTGAACGGAACCACCATCGACAACGCGGCGACGTTGGCACAGGTTGCCCAGCAGGACACGCGCTGGTGGCGCTTTACCGTCGAGCGCGGCGGGCAGATATTGCGCCAGGTGTTGCGCTATTGAGGCGGTCCGAGGGTCGTCTCACAAGCTTTGAAGATTTGAATGGCGGATCTCTTCAGCGCAGATGAACCGGAGAAAGCGCCGCCCGGCCGGCCGCTTGCAGATCGGCTGCGCCCGAAGAACCTCGGCGAGGTCGTCGGCCAGGAGCATCTGACCGGCCCCGATGGCGCGCTGACCAGGCTGATCGATTCCGGCTCGCTCGGCTCGATGATCTTCTGGGGCCCGCCCGGCACCGGCAAGACGACCGTGGCGCGGCTGCTGGCCGGCGAGACCAATCTCGCCTTCGAGCAAATCTCGGCGGTGTTTTCCGGCGTCGCCGACCTCAAGAAGGTCTTCGAGGCGGCCAAGCTGAGGCGGGCCAACGGCCGCCAGACGCTGCTCTTCGTCGACGAGATCCATCGCTTCAACCGCGCCCAGCAGGATGGTTTTCTCCCCGTGATGGAGGACGGCACGGTGGTGCTGGTCGGCGCCACCACGGAAAATCCGTCCTTCGAGCTGAATGCCGCGCTTCTGTCCCGCGCGCGCGTGCTGGTGTTCCGTTCGCTGGGCGAGGAAAGCATCGCCAAGCTCCTGGTGCGGGCGGAAGAAACGGAGGGCAGGGCGCTGCCGCTCGACGACGAAGCACGCTCGATGCTTATCCGCATGGCCGACGGCGACGGCCGCGCCTCGCTGACGCTGGCCGAGGAAGTCTGGCGTGCCGCCAAGAAAGGCGAAGTGTTCGGCCCGGAAGGCCTGCAGCGCGTCATCCAACGCCGCGCGCCGATCTATGACAAGGGCCAGGACGGCCACTACAACCTGATCTCGGCGCTGCATAAATCGGTGCGCGGTTCCGATCCGGATGCCGCGCTTTATTACCTTGCGCGCATGTTCGATGCCGGCGAGGATCCGCTCTATCTCGGCCGCCGGCTCGTGCGCATGGCGGTGGAGGATATCGGGCTCGCCGATCCTCAGGCGCTGGTCATCGCCAACGCGGCCAAGGACGCCTATGATTATCTTGGCTCGCCGGAAGGCGAGCTCGCCTTCGCCCAGGCCGCCGCTTACTTGGCCACGGCACCGAAATCCAACGCCGTCTACAACGCCTTCAAGGCCGCGACCGCCGCCGCCAAGGAGTTCGGCTCGCTGCTGCCGCCCAAGCACATCCTCAATGCGCCGACCAAGCTGATGAAGCAGGAGGATTACGGCGCCGGCTACCGCTACGACCATGACGAACCGGACGCGTTTTCCGGTCAGGATTATTTCCCTGAGAAAATGGGCCGCCACACTTTCTACGATCCGCCGGAGCGTGGTTTCGAGCGTGAGATCAGGAAGCGGCTGGAATACTGGGCAAAGCTGCGCAAGGAACGCGAGTAACGCCCCAGCAAAACTTTAGTGCTGGTGATCGAAGGGCGCCGGCCTTTACCTTTGTGGCTCGCGCCCCTGATCAAACCTCAAGAGAAAGGCCCGCTGCGTCTTCGCAGTCGGGCCAATGCGTCCACCTATGCGGGACGCACTCAGTGGTCCGTCACCAGCGGCTCGGAAGATGAGTCATCGGATCCGTCGGTCTCGGTACCGGAATCTGCGCCAGTGCCAGTCGTGCCTGTGTTATGCTCACCCTGGTCGTCAGCAGATTCCTTTTCACCGTCATGGCTGCCAGAGGTTCCGCTGCTGCTGTGGCCGTCGCCGCCATCGTGTTCGCCGCCGTCACCGCCACCATCGCCGCCGTCGTGACCGCCGTCGCCGCCGCCACCACCGCCCTCGGACTCGGCGTGGGCAACGGCCGGAACGAGCTTAGCCGCACCATCGAGCGTCAAGTGGTAGGGTGCAATGGTGAGCGCCAGCGCCGTCGACGCGCGCAGCGCGAGCCAGACGAGCCGGTTGAAGGGAATTCGGGTCATCTTATCCTCCTCGTGGAGCGCTGTTAGTGAACCAATTCGGCCAAAGATGTCGCAGCCGTGCTGCATCTGCTGGCTGCCAGAGCGGGTCCGGCGACCATGACCGCGAGGGCGGGTGAAGCAAGAGTGCGATACATGAGGTCTCCTTTCGGGAGGTTGGGGGAAGTGCAGTGCGATTGATAATTTCGACGACAGGCCACGACGGCTTGCGACCGTCATTGGTACGGGATAGCGAATCCGACCTGACAACTGGCTGACAGCCGTTTAGGTGCTGCCGGCCAAGCCGACGAGTTGGGGCGCTTCTGATCGTGGAGGAAAAGAGCGCGGCGATGATTCTGGCTCAGATTGTGCGGAGCCGTGAAAAATTCTATCAAGACGCACGGCTGGCGGGGGTCGCCGTGATTTTGGCTCTTGGAACAGGATCGCGCTCCCGCGCGAAAGACAATGACAAAACAAACCGTCAAGACGCTCCGCAAGGCTGCCATCGCGGTCGTGGTGCTCGCGCTCGCCTTCTATTTCATCCCGATCCTGACGACGATCTGGGTCGCCTGCGGCCTGATCGACGTCATGCGCAACGACCAGAAGGACCGCAACCTGTTCGAGCGTTATTTCCTCGGCAACGGGCTGTTCACCTGGCTGCTGTCGCCCTTCAATCTGATCGTCGACCTTCTCTGCTACCGCAACCCCGGCGTCTGGAAGCCCGAGCAGTTCCCGGAGGACTATCAGCGCGAGATCAACGAGGTGCTGGGCGTCTTCAAGTCCCGCAAGGACGAGATCATCGCCGACATCGATGCCAATTTCGGCGCCGGCCGGCGCGGCATGTATGTCTACCAGTGGTACGGCAAGCACAAGATCGACAACGTTCCTGAATTCAACAAGGACTACAAATACATCAAGACGATCGCCGTATCGGTTTTCAGCAAGGGCGAATCCACGTCCTGGCATTTCGGTCCGCTGCGGCTGAGCCTGCGCATCCTCTACAATCTGATCCCGGTGAAAGCCGAGATCTTCGTCCAGTGCGGCAGCAGGAAGAACTACTGGCACGAGAACCCGCTGTTCATCTTCGATGACACGCTGTTTCACCGCTCGGTCAACGAGTATGACGGCCGCCGCTATTGCGTCTTCGTCGACATCATCCGCCCGTCCCCGTTCCCGGGCCTGATCGCCGGCCTGCTGGCCATCGTCTCGGTCAGCGTCGAGCGCATCAATTCCGTCTTCTACAAGAATTGGAAGATGATCGGCTCGTCCAAGCCGAAGGCCGCCAACTGATTTGGCATTCGGTTGTTGTTCTGGTTCGGCCGATATCGTCGTTGATGAGGCGCCGCGCTGTTTGGGGTAATCGTCGCGCTTTGTTGGGTCTTTGGCTCGCAACCTGTTCGCCTTAGTGCTATGGCGCCGCTTTCAAACGGAAAAGCGTAGTCATGGCAGGTGTTGAACAGATCACGGTGGAGGCCGGCGAGGCGGGCATGCGGCTCGACCGCTGGTTCAAGGTCCATTTTCCGGGCCTCGGCTTCGGCCACCTGCAGAAGCTCTTGCGCTCGGGCCAGATCCGCGTCGATGGCGGCCGGGCGAAGGCAGATACACGCGTCGAACCCGGCCAGACGGTGCGCATCCCGCCGCTCGACGTCGACAAGAAGGGTGACGCACCGCTCACCGGCCACTCGATCCGCAACCAGGGCGATGCCGATGTGCTGGCCAAGATGCTCTTGCACGAGGACCCGAAAGTCTTCGTCTTCAACAAGCCGGCAGGCTTGGCCGTGCAGGGCGGTTCGGGCGTCACCCGCAATGTCGACGACATGCTGGAGGCTTGGCGCAACCAGAAGGGCGAGAAGCCGCGTCTCGTTCACCGTCTCGACCGCGACACCTCAGGGGTGCTGGTCGTTGCCCGCACCCGTCTTGCCGCGATGAAGCTCTCGGAAGCGTTCCGGGCGCGCGAGACCAAGAAGACCTATTGGGCGCTGGTCAAGGGTGTGCCGCCGAAGCGCGAGGACAAGATCTCGACCTGGCTGATCAAGGAGGCGACGCCGGACGGCGACCGCGTGCGCATCGCCAAGCATGGCGAGAAGGGCGCCGACCATGCCGTGTCTTACTATCGCGTCGTCGAGCAGGCGGCGCAGTCGCTGTCCTGGCTGGAGATGGAGCCTTACACCGGCCGCACGCACCAACTGCGCGTCCACGCCGCCCACATCGGCTGTCCGATCATCGGCGATCCCAAATATTTCGAGGCCGACACCAATTGGGACTTTCCGGGCGGCATGCAGAACCGGCTGCATCTGCATGCGCGCCGCATCGTCATCCCGCATCCGGACCAGGGTGTGATCGACGTCACCGCGCCGATGCCGCCGCATATGCGCCAGAGCTGGAACCTGCTCGGCTTCGACGAACAGAGCGCGGAAGACTGAACAGGGGGCGCAACAATGGAAGGATCTACCGTTACCAGCCAGTTGATCGGATGGTTGCCATTCATCCTGGTTTTCGCTGTGTGGTTTGCCTACACGCGGCGGATTGCGACCAGGCAGGGCTCGATGGCCGAGGTTGGACGTGAGAACACCGAGGCGGTCAGACAAAACACTGAGGCGCTGAAGGCGCTGCTCGCAAAACTGGAAAGCCAATCGAAGCAATGACCACCGCTGCCGAAATAGATCGCCGCGACGCGGTCGACATGACCGCGGCGGTCATCATGGTCGGCCTGACCTTTTCCTGGGGGTTGAACTACGTCGCCGCCAAGGTCTCCTACGCCGGCTACGGCCCCGTCTTCGTCTCGATCGCGCGCTCGGTTCTCGGAGGGCTATGCGTGCTCGGCTGGTGCCGGATGCGCGGCATCAAGCTGTTCGAAGCGGACGGCACGCTTGGTGCCGGCATCGCCGTCGGCGCGCTCTTCGGCGTCGAGTTCCTGTGCCTCTATATAGGGCTGGAATACACGACCGTCGCCCGCAACACGCTCCTGGTCAACACCATGCCGTTCTGGGTTCTGATCGGCGGCCATTTCCTGCTCGGCGAGCGCATCAACGCGCGCAAGTTCGGCGGTCTCCTTCTTGCTTTCTGCGGCCTGGTGGCTGTCTTCTCGGATGGCATTGTCACCGGCGCTGACAGGACGCTGACGGGCGATCTGCTCAGCCTGGGCTCCGGCGTGCTCTGGGCGACGACCAGCATCGTCATCAAGCGGTCGAAACTGGTGGAGACCAGCGCCGAGAAGCTGTTGCTTTACCAACTGGCCGGCGCCGCAATTGTCGGCGTGCTTGTCATGCCTTTCGCCGGCCCGCCGTTACGCGCGGTTGCGGCGTTGCCGACACTGGCGCTGCTGTTCCAGTCTTTCTATATCGTGGCCTTCACTTATGTGTTGTGGTTCTGGCTGCTCACGCGCTATCCGGCCGCCGGCTTGTCGAGCTTCGCCTTCCTGTCGCCGGTCTTCGGCGTCCTGTGCGGCGCGGTGCTGTTGGGCGAGCCGCCCACGCTCAGGATCTTCCTGGCGCTGGCGCTGATCGCCGCCGGCCTGATCATCGTCAACCGGCCGGCGCGCAGGCAGCCCACGGTTTAAGGAGTTCGACATGCGCGACATCCTCGAAGATCTCGAAGCCGGAAAGCTGCTCTCCGATCCCGACCCTGTGCGGCGCGCACAGATCCAGATGAAGACGCCGCTACCGAAGCGTTTCTATGAGGCTGTCTCGGTTGTCCCGGTGGAAAACGGCTTTGCCGTGCATCTCGACGGCAGGCCGGTGCGAACGCCGGGCAAGGCCATGATGGTGCTGCCGACGGAAAAGGCCGCCGTGCTCGTGGCCGATGAATTCAGCGCGCAAAACGAGGTCATCGATCCCGTGACGATGCCGGTGATGCGTCTCGTCAACACTGCAATCGACGGCGTCGCGTCAGACCCGCAGGCGGTGCTGGAGGATGTCCTGCGTTTTGCTTCCTCCGATCTGCTTTGCTACCGCGCCGACGCGCCCCAGGGCCTTGTCGACCGGCAGAACCAGCTTTGGGATCCAGTTCTTGATTGGGCACGCAGTCACCTCGGCGCGCGCTTCAACCTTGCCGAAGGCGTCATTCATGTCGAGCAGCCGCGCGAGGCGATCGCCGTTCTGGGCGCGCATCTTGGCCAGCGTTCCGAGCCGATGCGGCTGGCCGCCATCCATGTCATGACCGCGCTGACCGGCTCGGCGCTGCTGGCTCTGGCCGTCGATTTCGGCGAGCTCGACGGTGAGGAGGCCTGGGCGGCGGGCCATGTCGACGAGGACTGGCAGATCGAGCATTGGGGGCAGGATGCCGAGGCCGCCGCGCGCCGCGCGGCCCGCAAGCGCGACATGATGGCGGCGGTCAGTCTGCTCGAGGCGCTGCAAGGCTGAGGCGGCGCCGCTTTCGCAGCGCACCTAATACCAAAGTCATAATCCCATCGTCGCGGTGCCTTTCACCCGGCCTTTCTGTCATTTCTTCCTTTGTTGGCTGCGTTTTTTCGAGTCCGCGTTCGAGGAACGTGGACGGTGGCGCATAGCCATCGAGGACAGACGGGATCTCACGGGAGGAAATATCAATGGCAATGGCTTCGACCGCCGGCGGAACCAGCCGCGGCATGACGCGAGAGGAGAAGAAAGTCATCTTCGCCTCTTCGCTCGGTACCGTTTTCGAATGGTACGATTTCTACCTCTATGGCTCGCTGGCGGCCTTTATTGGCTCGACCTTCTTCAGTCCGGCGATCCCGGAGGCGACGCGCAACATCTTCGCGCTGCTCGCCTTCGCGGCCGGCTTCCTTGTCCGACCGTTCGGCGCGCTGCTTTTCGGCCGCCTCGGCGACCTCGTCGGCCGCAAGTATACTTTTCTCGTCACCATGACGATCATGGGCCTGTCGACCTTCCTGGTCGGCTTGCTGCCCGGCTACGCAACGTTGGGCATCTTGGCTCCCATAATCCTGATCGGACTGCGCATGCTGCAGGGCCTGGCGCTCGGCGGCGAATATGGCGGCGCCGCGACCTATGTCGCCGAGCATGCGCCTGACGACCGCCGCGGCTACTACACCTCCTGGATCCAGACCACGGCGACTCTCGGCCTGTTCCTGTCGCTGATCGTCATCCTGATTGCCCAGAGCTCGCTCAGCAAGGAAACCTACGCCGACTGGGGCTGGCGCATTCCCTTCATCGTTTCTTTCCTGCTGCTCACCATTTCGATCTGGATCCGGCTGTCGCTCTCCGAATCGCCGACCTTCCTGCGCATGAAGGAAGAGGGCAAGGGCTCCAAGGCGCCGCTGTCGGAAGCCTTCGGCCAATGGAAGAACGCCAAGATCGCGCTGCTGGCGCTGCTCGGCCTCACCGCCGGCCAGGCCGTCATCTGGTATAACGGCCAGTTCTACGCGCTGTTCTTCCTGACGAACGTGCTGAAGGTCGACGCGCAGTCGGTCAACATCATGATCGCGATCGCGCTGGCGGTCGGCTCGATCTTCTTCGTCGTGTTCGGCTGGCTGTCAGACAAGATCGGCCGCAAGCCGATCATCATGGCCGGCCTGGCGCTTGGCATCGTCTGCACCTTCCCGTTGTTCAAAGCGCTGACTTGGGCCGCCAACCCGGCTTTGGCCACCGCGCAGCAGAACACGCGCGCCACGGTGACCGCGGCACCAGGCGACTGCAGGTTCCAGTTCAATCCGGTCGGCACGGCGAAGTTCACGACGTCCTGCGATATCGCGACCTCGTTCCTGACCAAGAACTCGGTGCCTTACGACGTCGTTTCGACGGCAGCACCTGGCACGGCGGCCACGGTCAAGATCGGCAACGAGACAGTGGACTCCTATGACGCCGTCGCCGCCGGCGACCAGGCCAAGGCCAAGGACGCGGCCTTCGTCAAAGCGGTGAACATGTCGCTGAAGGACGGCGGCTATCCGCTGAAGCGCGCCGCGGCCAAGGTGGCGGATCAGAAGCTCGACGCCTTCATCGCGGCCAATCCGGAACTGAAGCTCGATGCGACCGCCATCCGTGGCGGCGAAAAGACGACGGTTCCCACCGACAAGGCGATCGCCGACAAGCTCTTGACCAAGGATGAAGCAGCCGGCACGCCGGAAGTCACCGTCTATACCATCCCGGGCGGCGGCGCCTTCGCCATGACCGCCGATCCGGCGGCCATCAACTGGCCGATGACGATCGGCATCCTGTTCATACTGGTGCTGTTCGTGACCATGGTCTACGGGCCGATCGCGGCGATCCTGGTCGAGATGTTCCCGACCCGTATCCGTTACACCGGCATGTCGCTGCCTTATCACATCGGCAATGGCTGGTTCGGCGGCCTGCTGCCGGCGACGGTGTTCGCGCTTAGCGCCTACAAGGGCGATATCTACTATGGTCTCTGGTATCCGGTGGTGATCGCCGCGATGTCGCTGATCATCGGCATGATCTTCGTCAGGGACACGCTCGGCACCGACCTGCACGGCAAGGACTGACTCAAACAAAAGCCCGGCGCGAGCGCTCGCGCCGGGCTTTTTCGTGCCCGAACCTCAAGAGCCGGTCAGCTCCCGCGCTGCTGGTTTTCTTCCTCGACGGCCGCTTCGTGATACCAGCCGTCAAAGTCGGCATGCTCGCCGCGAAGCGCTGCAAGTTCTGCCGCGAATTTGGCCTTGGCGCCTAAATTTGAGGCAGGCCTGCGCCCTGCCAGCGGGAACATCAGGATTTTCGCCGTGGGACGGGCGGAGACGATCTCCATTGCCTGTCTCCTTTCTTCTTCGCGCGCTTTTCGATTCACCTTTTCTACAATCTAGGTTCTGCGAGTCATTTAGGCAATATGCCTACCAAAAGATCAGTATCTGCATACTATTTATGCATATCGCAATTCTGATTGATCTCGGCGCAGCGCTGAGACGGCTCAGCAAATCCAACACGATCTCGTGACCATTTTGCCGCACCCGACGGGGCGTGTGTGGCATACGAATTGCTTTTTAACGACCGGCAGGCCGGCTAGCCCGGCCATGCGTCGACACCGCATGCGGCGATCAAGCAACGAGAGGCTCTAGAATGACCAAATACAAGCTCGAGTATATCTGGCTCGACGGATACGTCCCGACCCCCAGCCTGCGCGGCAAGACCCAGATCAAGGAGTTTGCCGAGTTCCCGACGCTCGAGCAGCTGCCGCTTTGGGGCTTCGACGGTTCCTCGACGAACCAGGCAGAGGGCCACAGCTCCGACTGCGTGCTGAAGCCTGTCGCCGTCTATCCAGATCCGGCGCGCACCAACGGCGTGCTGGTCATGTGCGAAGTCATGATGCCCGATGGCGTGACGCCGCATGCCTCCAACAAGCGCGCCACCATCCTCGACGACGAGGGCGCCTGGTTCGGTTTCGAGCAGGAGTATTTCTTCTACAAGGACGGTCGTCCGCTGGGCTTCCCCGAAAGCGGTTATCCGGCGCCGCAGGGCCCGTACTACACCGGCGTCGGCTACAAGAACGTCGGCGATGTCGCCCGCACGATCGTCGAGGAGCATCTCGACCTCTGCCTCGCCGCCGGCATCAACCATGAAGGCATCAACGCTGAAGTGGCCAAGGGCCAGTGGGAATTCCAGATCTTCGGCAAGGGCTCCAAGAAGGCCGCCGACCAGATGTGGATGGCCCGCTACCTGCTGCTGCGCCTGACCGAGAAATACGGCATCGACATCGAATTCCACTGCAAGCCGCTCGGCGACACCGACTGGAACGGTTCGGGCATGCACTGCAACTTCTCGACGAGCTACATGCGCGAGGTCGGCGGCAAAGCCTATTTCGAGGCGCTGATGGCGCAGTTCGACAAGAACCTGATGGACCACATCGCCGTCTACGGCCCGGACAACGACAAGCGCCTGACCGGCAAGCACGAGACCGCGCCGTGGAACAAGTTCTCCTACGGCGTCGCCGACCGCGGCGCTTCGATCCGCGTGCCGCATTCCTTCGTCAAGAACGACTACAGGGGCTATCTGGAAGATCGCCGCCCGAACTCGCAGGGTGACCCCTACCAGATCGCCTCGCAGGTCCTGAAGACGATCTCGGAGGTTTCGACCGCCGCCGTTTCGGCTGCCGCCTGACTTCTCACCGCGCAGCCGCGCCTGCGCGTAGATAGGCCCATTTGCGAAAGGCCCCGGCGTTCTCCGCCGGGGCCTTTCGCATGGCAACTGCCGGCGAGAAAGCTGCGCCCGCAGCCGTCAGCCGGCAATGATGCCGCGCGATTTGAGCGCCGCCGCAACCTTGGCATGCGACAGGGCAGGCGTTCGATTGCCGTCGCGGCCGACCATCTCGATGTTGGCGATCATTGCATTGAGCACGGCTTCCTCGGTCGCCTGCACGACCGCCGTATAGAAACCGTCCATGCGGCCCCATGCGGCTGTAGCTATCTTCGCCTGCAGCGCCCTTCGGAAAACGGCCGTTGAGCACATCCCGATTGGCGGTCGAGAATGCGAGAAAAATATCGCCGGAGAAATGCGATCCGGCGGTGTCCGTACGCGCCAACCCGAGCGCTACGCGTCTGGCCGGCGCCTTGCACTGCCCTGGCAGCAGCGGCGCGTCGGTGGCGACTATGCCTGTGCAGGAGCCGGCGCCCGTCGGGCCGCCGCTGAAGTAGGCCTCCATCGGATTGTCGGTCGCGAGCTCAGCCCCAAGCGGTAAGCCGGCGATGCTCAGCTCCTGGCGCGAGCCGAAATTGGCCTGCAGGAAGACCCCGACCGTATAGGAGCGATTGCCGTAATCGACGATCCGCGACGCCGAGCCGGAGCCGCCGTTGAAGGCGTAGCAGTTCATGCCGGTGCCGCCGCCGACCGATCCTTCCTCGATGGCGCCGCCGGCCGCATCGTCGATCGCGTCGATCGTGTGGTCGACGGCGACATGCGAGCCGTTGATGTCGTTGAGATAGCCGTCCCAGGTCTCGGCCACGCTCGGGAACATGGTCGCGAAAACCCGTCTCCGAAAATGAAAAGCCCTTGGAAGCAGCTGCCTCCAAGGGCTTGATTTCAGCATTCGATCAGAAGCTTAGACCGAATAGTACATGTCGTACTCGACCGGATGCGGGGTCATTTCGAAGCGCATGACCTCGGCCATCTTGAGTTCGATGTAGGAGTCGATCTGGTCGTCGTCGAAGACGCCGCCGGCCTTCAGGAAGCCGCGATCCTTGTCGAGGCTCTGCAACGCTTCGCGCAGCGAGCCGCAGACGGTCGGGATCTTCTTCAACTCCTTCGGCGGCAGATCGTAGAGATCCTTGTCCATCGGCTGTCCCGGATGGATCTTGTTCTTGATGCCGTCGAGGCCGGCCATTAGCATGGCGGCGAAGCCGAGATAGGGGTTCGCGCCCGGATCGGGGAAGCGGACCTCGACGCGCTTCGACTTCGGCGAGGAGCCGAACGGGATGCGGCAGGAGGCCGAGCGGTTGCGCGCCGAATAGGCGAGCAGCACTGGCGCCTCATAGCCCGGCACCAGACGCTTGTAGGAGTTGGTGAGCGGATTGGTGAAGGCATTGATCGCCTTGGCGTGCTTGATGATACCGCCGATGTAGAACAGGCAGCTCTCCGACAGGCCGGCATATTCGTTGCCGGCGAAGGTCGGCTTGCCGCCCTTCCAGATCGACTGGTGGACATGCATGCCCGAGCCGTTGTCGCCGAACACTGGCTTCGGCATGAAGGTGGCCGTTTTGCCATAGGCGTTGGCGACCTGGTGCACGACATACTTGTAGATCAGCATCTTGTCGGCGTTGCGCACCAGCGTGTCGAACTTGATGCCGAGTTCGTGCTGGGCGGCGGCGACCTCGTGGTGGTGCTTTTCGACGCGCACGCCCATTTCGGCGAGCACGGTCAGCATCTCGGAGCGCATGTCCTGGCAGGAATCGATCGGCGGCACCGGGAAGTAGCCGCCCTTGATGCGCGGGCGGTGGCCGAGATTGCCGGTCTCGTAGTCGGTGTCGTCGTTGGACGGCAGCTCGGTCGAGTCGACACGGAAGCCGGTGTTGTAGGGGTCGGCCTTGTACTTGACGTCGTCGAACACGAAGAACTCGGCTTCCGGGCCGACATAGATGGTGTCGCCGATGCCTTCCGACTTCATATAGGCCTCGGCCTTCTTGGCGGTGCCGCGCGGATCGCGGTTATAGGCTTCGCCCGAGACCGGATCGAGAATGTCGCACAGGATGACCATGGTAGACTGGGCGAAGAACGGATCCATATGGACGGTATCCGTATCCGGCATCAGCACCATGTCGGACTCGTTGATCGCCTTCCAGCCGGCGATCGAGGAGCCGTCGAACATGACGCCGTCGGCGAACATGTCTTCCTCGACCTCGACGACATCCATCGTCACATGCTGCAGCTTGCCCCGCGGATCGGTGAAGCGCAGGTCGACGAATTTCACGTCGTTGTCCTTGATCTGCTTCATGATGTCTTTGGCTGTCGTCATGTCATGTATCCCTGTGTGATGACGTGTTTTGATGATGACGTTGCAGAGAGATGGGGACCTCAGATGGCGTCGATGCCGGTCTCGCCGGTGCGGATGCGCACGACTTCCTCTATGTTGGAAACGAAGATTTTTCCATCGCCGATGCGGCCAGTCTGCGCCGCCTTGCGGATGGCCTCGATGGCACCTTCGACGGCCTCGTCGCCGAGCACCACTTCGATCTTCACCTTAGGCAGGAAGTCGACGACATATTCGGCGCCGCGATAAAGCTCGGTGTGGCCCTTCTGGCGGCCGAAACCCTTGGCCTCGGTAACGGTGATGCCCTGCAGTCCGGCCTCCTGAAGCGCTTCCTTCACTTCGTCCAGCTTGAATGGCTTGATGATCGCTTCGATCTTTTTCATGTAAAAAGTGGCCTCCACTGCCAAGAAGACGGGTTGTGTGCCCCGCTTGCGCCTCCAAGCACGAAGCGTGCCAATCCAACAGAACGAAGAGGGCGCAGGGCGTTTTCGATCGCATGCCGCCCTCGGATGCAAATTCGCGTCATCCGCTGCATCGGATGCGTCATGGACGCCCAAACCCTATACATCGCTCCTCCTCACGCCTGCGCAAAAAATGGGCAGGCAGCGCAATTTACAGGCAGAACCCTCTCGGATGCGACCGCATCTTGCAAACAAAGCGTGGTCGCGATGGTTTGCGTCGAACCGAAAACTGGACAATGCTTGATCGCATGAAGATCGGCAATCCCATGCGCAATGAACTTCTGTCGCCGGCCGAAATGGCCGAGGCCGACAGGCTGGCAATCGCGGCCGGACCGCTCGACGGCTACGGGCTGATGCAGCGCGCCGGCGAGGCGGTCGCGGCGATGGTGCTGGCGCGCTACCCGGCGGCGAAAAAGGTGCATGTGCTGTGTGGTCCCGGCAACAATGGCGGCGACGGCTATGTCGTGGCGCGGCTGTTGGCCGAAGCGGGTGTCGATGTGGAGCTATGGGCGGAAGGTAAGCAGAAGCCCGGTAGCGACGCGGCTTTGGCTTCCGAGGCCTGTAACCTGCCGGTCAACCACATCGGCCATTGTTATCCAGAGGCGGGTGACGTGGTGGTGGACGCGCTCTATGGCGCGGGATTGTCGAAGGATATCTCCCAACATGCTTTGGCTGTTTCGGGCGTCAGCAGCGCGGAGCGCGTACCGGTGATCTCGATCGATTTGCCCTCGGGCGTGTCTGGTGAGACCGGACAGATGAGAGGGCACTTCGACGCCGCAGTGACGGTGACTTTCGCACGCAAAAAGCCCGGTCATCTGCTCATGCCAGGTCGCAGGGTGTGCGGCGAAATCATTGTCGCCGACATTGGCATCCCGGATTCGATCATTGACCAGCTGAAAATCACGACATTCGAGAATACGCCGGACCTTTGGCTGCGATGGTATTTCCCGAGAACGGCGATCGACGCGCACAAATATAAGCGCGGCCATGTTGCTGTCTTTTCTGGCGGATCCAGTGCGACCGGCGCCGCGCGCTTGTCGGCGCTGGCTGCGGCGCGCACCGGGGCGGGAGCGGTGACTGTCCTTTCGCCTGGAAATGCCATGCAGGTGAACGCTGCACATTTGACTTCGATCATGCTGCGCAAGGCCGACACAATCGAAGACATAGCAGAGTACCTTGCAGAGCGTCAGCCTTCTGCATTTGTGCTTGGCCCCGGATTTGGCATCGGTGAAAGGGCACGCGCCTTCGCCTTGCGGCTACTGCAACAGAACCGCGTCTATGACTATGACCGTGGGATCGAGTTATGGGGCATCGTGCTGGATGCCGATGGCCTCACTTCGTTTCGTGATAACCCCGACACTCTGTTCGAGGCATCACATCGCGCTTTGGCGCCGCCGCTGGTATTCACACCGCATGAGGGAGAATTCGCCAGGCTTTTTCCCGACATCGCCAGATCGAAGAAGCAGTCGAAACTTGCCAAGGCTCGCGCCGCCGCGCAGCGCGCCAATGCGGTCATCGTCTATAAGGGCGCAGATACGGTGATTGCCGCGCCGGACGGTCACGCGGCAATCAATGCCAACGGCGCGCCATGGCTTGCCACGGCCGGCTCTGGTGATGTTCTGGCGGGCATTATCGCCGGGCTTCTGGCGCAAGGCATGCCACCCTTCAAGGCTGCTTGCGCCGGGGTCTGGATTCATGCTGAAGCCGGCCGCCGTTTTGGTCCAGGAATGATCGCCGAGGATCTGCCGTTGGCGATCGTACCGGTCTTGCACGAATTGATCGAAAATCAACCGGACCTTCGATGAGACCTCTTGCTGTCGTCTTCTCGGCGTTCATCATGGCCGCGTTAGTAGGACAATCGGTGCGTGCCGCCGATCATCCCGTCACCATCGTCGACGACCCGCGCGTGCTCGCTACGCTCGATGCCAAGGGATACGGCTTTGCCGGCCTGTTCGGCGTCGATGGCAGCGACGACCTGAAATCCCTTTACGATGAGGCGCCGGCCTACCACGCCATCGTCGACACGGTGACCGCCGATGTCGCGGCACTGCGGGCAGACATGAAGGTCGGTGGGCGAACTCTCTACGAAGTCACCGACGGCAATGTCGGCCGCATCATCGACATGCGCTGGCTGAAGACGAACTTCGCGCGCTTCCGTCTGGTCGGCGTCGTCAACCGGCTCGACCGGCGCGACTTCGCCACGCTGAACGATGACAAGAGCTGCGGCGAGGTGCGGTTCATCTACCGCCTTGCCTACGCCTTCAAGAAGGACGGCAAGCAGCTGGCCTCTCGCCTGCCGTTCAATCTCAGCGCCATATACCGCGTCGCTTCCGATCCCGACGGCGGTTGCGCCGGCGTGGCCGGCCGCTGGACGCCACAGATCGACGAAACGGTCGATGCCGGCTGGCTGACCGGCGGGCCGCTCGAAAGGACCTCGCTGTCCTTCAAGCAGCTCGAACTCAACGCGCAGGTGGTGCGCTTTCCATCCGGCCAGGAGACCGAGTTCGGCGGGCAAGCCGCCTACCTGATGCGCATCTTCAGCATCGATGGCGCGGCGGTCGGCGAGAGACCGCTGGAAAATACGCCGGACACGGCCCGCCTTGCAGAAGATGCGGCACTAAAGGCACGGCTTGCCGACTATGTCCGCGCAAATGCCACGGCGGTCGATCTCGGCGTCTACGAAATCCCGGACGAATTCCTGGCGCGCAAAGTCATCTCCTGGTCGACCTTCGGCAGCGCAAGGCAAGCCAATCATCCGTTCACGCCGCTGTTCGACCCCAAGGAGTTCGCCGGTCTCGACTATTCGAAGTTTTCCCTGGCGCGCACGCCGGAGGCCCTGGTCGAGCGGCTCGACAACGGCGCCTGCCAGGGCTGCCACCAGGCAGGTTCGACCGCCGGCTTCCATTTCATCGGCCTCGACGATGCAACGACCTCGCCGCTCAACCGCATCGAGGTCGGCGCCGCATCTCCATGCCGAGATCCCGCGGCGCGAGGCATGGCTCGAGGCGGCGGCCGAAGGCAGGCAGCCCAATCGTTTTCGTCCGCTCTCCTTCGCGCCGCCGGCCGCCTGGAAGAACACCGGCGAGGTGGCTTACGCGCCAGCAGTAACGACGATGCCATGCCTGATGCCGGAAGACGCGAGCCGCTTCGGCGGCACCTGGCAATGCGGCGGCGGCACGGTCTGCACGCCGATCGCGACTGCTTCAGGGGTGAGGACCAAACTGGCGCAATGCCTGCTGCCGAAAGACAGTCCCGCGATGTTTTCCGGCCATCCTTGCCTCACCGGCTCGATCGCCTCCAACGCGGCGCAACCGTTCAACGACGGCTACAAGATCACCGGCCAGTTCGCCGCCCCTGCGCCTGCGATTTCGCGCACCGCCTATACCTGCCGGCCACCCAAGATCGGCGTTCCAGGCGGCCTCGCCTACCGCGCCTGCGACGAGAAGGACCGCGCCTTCTCCGCCTTCAAATCCGGGAAGCCTATGCCGAGCGAAATCTGCGGCCTGGTCGGCGGCAAGAAATTCGACATCTGCGTGGCGACCAACAATTTCGACCAGTGTCTCGGCGGCGCCGTCAATCGCGGCAACCGCCCGGCCTGCTCGGCCGACCATTTCTGCCGCGAGGACTATATGTGCCAGTCCCTGCCGGCGGACACGCCGGGCGCGGCCAGGATCAAGGGCATAGGCTTCTGCTCGCCGACCTATTTCATTTTCCAGATGCGCATCGACAACCACGCCACGCCATGGACGACCACGGCGCGCGCCGGCATGGACGCCGGCTTCGGCGCGGCAGGCGAGGAGTAGGTCAGGCCTCCTGCCTGCGGCCCGACTGCGCCACGGCGTCGGCCAGAGCCGCAAGGACGCGTTCCTCGCTGACGCCGCGTGTGTCGTGGACCCAGCTCGGCGTCGAAATCGGCGGCTCGAGATAGCGGACCTGGTCGTTCACCGGTCCGGTCTCATAGGAGCGGTTCGATCCGAAGATGAGCACGCAGGGTCCGCCCAAGGCTGCGGCCGCATGGCAGAGCCCACCGTCGACGCCGAGGAAGGCGGTCGAGGCGGCGATCTGGCATATGGCGTCGGTCAGTTGCGGTGTCGACGTGAAATCCACCGCCTCCGGAAGCGCTGCCCGGATCTGGGCGGCCGCCTCGCGTTCCCGCGGGCCGCCGATGAGCCAGACCGACCAGCCGCGCCGGGCGTGATCCTTCGCCACCGAGATAAAACGCTCCGCCGGCCAGGAGCGGAAATTGGTGAAAGCGGAGGTGTAGAGCGCCAGCGCCGGCCTCGCCGGATCGATCCCGTGCCGGGCGCGCCAGTCGGAAAGTTCCTCGGCCGAAACGGCCATTTGTGGCGCAGGCAATCGCATGTCATCGGCAGGCTTCTCGCCCAGCATCGCGATCGCGCAGGCCTGCTCGAACAATCTCGTCTTGCGCGGGCCGAACGCCACGAAGCTCTTCGGCCAGCCGGCCGGCAGGCGATTGATGATGCCGAACTGGAATTCGCGGGGATAGCCGATGCGCTCCGGAATGCCGGCCAGCCACGGAATGAGCGCGGCCTTGGTGCTGCTGGTGAGCATATAGGCCGCCTGGTAGTCCTCCTTGCGGATTTCGCGCGCCAGGCCTGCGCGCTCTTTGAGCCCCGGTCTCCAATGTTTCTCGACGATCCAGGTCTTGCGGATATGCGGCATCAGCCGCGCCAGCGGCGCGGCTAGCGGCGAGGTGGCGACGTCGATCGGATGTCCCGGAAACTTCTCGGCCAGAATCTGGATTGCCGAATGGCAACGGATGAAGTCACCGATCGCCGGCAAGCAGAAGACGAGGATGGGACGCAACAGGCGCTACCTTTCCGATCCGGAACAATCGCCGCCGATGGCGGACATGACGGTGATTTGTCACGGAAGCGCTTCGCCATCAAGGATGCGGGCATAGAGTTCCAGATAGGCCTTCGCTGTCTTCTCGATCGGAAACCTGTCGGCGGCCGACTGGCGGCATCGTTGCGCCGGCAGGCTTCCGATCTCGGCAAAACCGCGCCCGAACTCCTCGTCGGTCTCAAAGAAGCGGCCGGTATCCGCATCGACGGTCTCTACGAGCGCGCCGCGCGGTGTGGTGAGCACGGGCGTGCCGCACAGCATGGCTTCGACCTGCGCCATGCCGAAAGGCTCTTCCCATGAGATCGGGTTGAGGAATGCCTTCGATTCCCCCAGCAGGCGCAACTTATCCCGGCCGTCGACCATGCCGTGAAAGCGGTAGCGGGCGGAAAGGCTCTTGAAGAACACGCCCTCGCGGCGCGTCTTGCTGCGACCGAGCAGCTTCCAGCGCGAACCGCCGGCGATATCGAGCGTGAAGTCGAATTTTTTGGCAAGGTCCACCGCCCGGTTCAGCCCCTTTCCGGCGCGCGCGATGGCCGCCATGAAGAACAGGTGATCGTTCTTCGACGGCGCCAGCCGGTAAGCATCCACCGGAAAGCCGTTATAGACGAAGGTCTTGCGGCCATGCAGTTCGGCGTGGCGGGCGCTGAGGAAGTTCCAGTTGGGCTGCGGCCGCGGATAGTCCGGAAGATGGCCGTGCTCGGTGTTGAGCGTCGGGAAGGGGACCTCGACCTTCCAGGCGTGCAGGTTGACGATCTGCGTATCGCGCGGGATCGCCGCCCGGCATTCGGCATCGCTGACGGCATGCCTGACCTCGCACATCGGATGCGACGATCCCGGCGCGGCGATCAGGACGACATGGTGCCCGAGCCTGACCAGTTCGGTGACCAGCCATTCGACCTGGCGCTGCGTGCCGCCATACCCCTTGGCTGGAATAAGGCTCTGGGCTGCAAGGGTTATGCGCATTTCTCGCCGGCGCAGCTTTCTCACAATGGGATGTTGTCGTGCTTCTTCCAGGGATTCTGCATGTCCTTGTTGCGCAGCATGCGCAGCGCGCGCGCCACGCGGCGCCGGGTCGAATGCGGCATGATCACCTCGTCGACATAGCCGCGTTCGGCGGCGACGAAGGGTGACAGGAAGCGATCCTCGTAAACCTTTGTATGGGCTGCGATTTTCTCCGCATCGCCGATATCCTTGCGGTAGATGATCTCGACCGCGCCCCTGGCGCCCATCACCGCGATCTGCGCCGTCGGCCAGGCATAATTCATGTCGCCGCGCAGATGCTTTGACGCCATGACGTCATAAGCGCCGCCATAGGCCTTGCGTGTGATGACGGTGATCTTCGGCACGGTCGCCTCGGCATAGGCGAAGAGCAGCTTGGCGCCGTGCTTGATCAGCCCGCCATATTCCTGCGCGGTGCCCGGCAGGAAGCCCGGCACATCGACGAAGGTGACGATGGGAATGGAAAAACAGTCGCAGAAGCGCACGAAGCGCGCCGCCTTGCGGCTGGCGTCGGAATCGAGCACGCCGGCCAGCACCATCGGCTGGTTGGCGACGAAGCCGACCGTGCGGCCCTCGACGCGCCCGAACCCGGTGACGATGTTTTTCGCAAAGCTCTGCTGGATCTCGAAGAAATCGCCTTCGTCGACGACCTTCAGGATCAACTCCTTGATGTCGTAGGGCTTGTTGGCATTGTCTGGGATCAGCCGGTCGAGCGACAGGTCGTGGTCCGTCACCGACTGGTAGCACTCGATCTCGGGGATCTCGGCCGTGTTCGACGCCGGCAGCAGGTCGACCAGCCGCCGCATCTGCAACAGCGCCTCCACGTCGTTGTCATAGGCGCCGTCGGCGATCGAGGATTTGGTGGTGTGGACGGAAGCGCCGCCGAGGCTTTCGGCGGTCACCGTCTCGTTGGTCACCGTCTTCACCACGTCCGGCCCGGTGACGAACATGTAGGAGGTGTCGCGCACCATGAAGATGAAATCGGTCATGGCGGGCGAATAGACGTCACCGCCGGCGCAAGGACCCATGATCAGCGAGATCTGCGGAATGACGCCGGAGGCCAGCACGTTGCGCTGGAAGATCTCGGCATAGCCGCCGAGCGCCGCCACCCCTTCCTGGATGCGCGCCCCGCCGGCGTCGTAGAGGCCGATGATCGGCGCGCGATTGCGCAGCGCCATCTCCTGAACCTTGATGACCTTTTCGGCATGCGCTTCCGACAGCGAGCCGCCGAACACGGTGAAATCCTTGGCGAAGATATAGACCGGGCGCCCGTTGACCGTGCCCCAGCCGGTGACGACGCCGTCGCCGGCGATCTTGGTCCTTTCCATGCCGAAATCGGTCGAGCGGTGCTCGACATACATGTCGAACTCTTCGAACGAACCCTCGTCGAGGAAGATCTCGATGCGCTCGCGGGCGGTCAGCTTGCCCTTCTTGTGCTGCGCCTCGATACGGTCCTTGCCGCCGCCCATGCGGGCGATTTCGCGACGGCGCTCGAGTTCCTTCAGCACGTCTTTCATCGCTGGTTCCCCAAAACGGATAAATAATTTGTGGTAATGGCGAGGGCAGGGCAGCGCAAGCGTCCTTGTTTTGCTGCATTGCAGCATGGCCTCTTGCATTTCGGCGCGGACTCGGCCATATGCGGCGGTATAGGCGCTTGGGCCGGCTCGTCCGGCTTTCTCCACGCATGAGACTGGTTGCGTCTGTTTTCCCTCTTTCCGGTATGTCGGCCTCGGTCGATCGGCAAGACGGCGAAAAAGCCCCGGGGCATGAAGTCCGCGGGCACGACAGCGCAGCCGTGCGGACACTCCTGTCCGCCGCCTTGTCGTTTCCTGATGATTTGTTTCGACGGCAGGTTGCGCCCCGCCGCCATTGACGTTTGCGGCGATTGCGCCGCTTGAAAGAAGATAGATTTGACCAACGAAAACACTCTCCCCGGTAACGATGCAGGGGAACTCTCCGGTTTCGCAGCCCTTGGCATCAGCGGCGCGTTGCTGAAGGCCACTGCCGCCGCGGGCTTCACCGAGCCAAAGCCGATCCAGGTGCAGGCGATCCCGCCGCAGCTGGAGGGCCGCGACATTTTCGGTATCGCCCAGACCGGTTCGGGCAAGACGGCTGCCTTCGCGCTGCCGATCCTGTCGAAGATCATCGGCCTCGGCACCAAGCGCCGGCCTAGGACGGCGCGCGCGCTGATCCTGGCGCCGACGCGCGAACTCGCCGTGCAGATCGAGGACACCATCAAGCTGCTCGCCAAGGGCGCGCACATCTCGACGGCGCTCGTTCTGGGCGGCGTCTCGCGCTTCAGCCAGGTCAAGAAGATCGGCCCCGGCGTCGACGTCTTGATCGCCACGCCTGGGCGGTTGACCGACCTGGTGCGCGAAGGCGACCTCATCCTTGCCGACACCAAATGGCTCGTCCTCGACGAGGGTGACCGCATGCTCGACATGGGCTTCATCAACGACGTCAAGCGCATCGCCAAGGCGACCGCGCCGGATCGCCAGACGGCGCTGTTCTCGGCCACCATGCCGGATGAGATCGCCGAGCTCGCCAAGGGGCTGCTCAAGAACCCAGTCCGCATCGAGGTCGCGCCGCAGAGCACGGCCGCGGCCGAGATCGTGCAGAGCGTGGTGCTCGCCCGGACCAAGCAGAAGCGCCAGGTGCTGTCCAAGATGCTGGCCGACGAAGCGATGCACTCGGTGATCGTGTTCTCGCGTACCAAGCATGGCGCCGACCGCGTCACCAAGGACCTTGCCCGCGACGGCTTCGAAGCTGCGGTCATCCATGGCAACAAGTCGCAGAACGCCCGCCAGAAGGCGCTCAACGATTTCCGCGACGGCTCGGTCCGCATCCTGGTCGCGACCGATATCGCCGCGCGCGGCATCGACGTGCCCGGCATCAGCCATGTCGTGAATTTCGACCTGCCGGACGAGGCGGAAAGCTATGTCCACCGCATTGGCCGCACCGGCCGCAACGGCAGGGACGGCATCGCGATCACGCTTTGCGATCCCTCGGAGAACGCCAAGCTGCGGCAGGTCGAGCGGATCATCCGCATGAAGCTGCCGGTCGTCGCCGATCATCTAGGCAGTCCTGATCCGCAGCGTGACCCGAGGGAAAAGACCGAGCGCCATTTCGAGCCGGTCAACGACCGCGAGCATCATGGCGGACGCCGCGACGGTCGCCGTCCGGGCAACGGCGGCGACATGAAGCGTTTCGGTGCCAAGCCGAATGGCGAGCGCGGGCCGAAGCCGCAGGGCGAACGCCCGGCGGCGGCCAAGCCGAATGGCTCGGGCAAGCCCGACGGCTTCAAGCGCTTCAAGGGCAACAACAAGCGCCGCTTCGGCGGCAAGCGCCCGGCGAACCGGGCTGCCTGAGCCGATCAAGGCTGATCGAAGTAAAGAAACGGCCGGAGCATAGCTCCGGCCGTTTCTCGTTTCACTGGCCTGACTGCTGCTGCATCAGCGCCTTTACCCAGACCACGATACGCTCCGTAAGAAAGGGCGTGGTCTGCGGCGACAGGACGTCGCCCACGATCACGTGGCTGTCCGGATCGCCGTTGTCGTCGACCGGCACCAGCTCACGCGGACCGCCCCAGCGCCCGGCGATCTCGCGAGTACGGTCGGGCCGCACCACCTTGTCGGAATCCGAGAAGATGAACAGGGCAGGGATTTTTGCCTTCTCGACCGGCGCGGCATAGGCGAGCTCGGTAAGCGCGGCCATCGGCAGCACCGCCTTCATGGGATATTTGGTGGTCCAGAACTTTTCGTGCAGCGCGTTGCGCGCCGGGAAGCTGCGCTCCTTGCCGCCGATAAGCTCGGCGAGCTGGCCGCCCCAGGGCATGGTCAGCAACTCGGCCCCGGATGCCTTGACGCCGAAATTCGGCGATATGAACGCGATTGCCGCGACATCGTCCGAGGCGCCCGGCTGCGTCGCGGCCCATGCGGCCAGCGAGCCGCCGGTCGAGGTGCCGATGACGATGACCTTGTCGCCGATGGCGCGCCCGATGGCCAAGGCCTCCTCATAGTCGTTGATCCAGGCATTGACGCTACCTTCAGCCATCGCCGCGCCGTCCTGGCCGTGACCGGTCAGGCGTGTGTAGAAGAGGTTGGCGTTCAGTTCGTCCGCGACATCGTCCGGCAGGGGGCGAACCTCGCCCTTCGAGGCGGAGAAGCCATGGATGTAGACGATGGCCAAAGGCGTCTTGGCATGGACCATCGGGTTGGCCCAGATGATCTCCTTGTCGAGCCCGTCGCGGATGTTGGGCACGGCAGCCTCTTCGCGTGCCAGATAGGCCTGCGGATCGTCGCCGATCACCGACGGATCGAAACGGATCGTCGTGTCGGCCCGCACGCGCGGGCCGAGGAAGAAGCCAGCGACCAGGATGACGACAAGGCAAAGCACTGCAAACACGATCCGTCGCCCCATCGCAGTCTCCAGGTAATGATTCTCAACCTATGGCCGTCCCCGCCGGCGGGCAATCGCCGTTTCGCCGGCTTACGTCGTCTTGTCGCGGGACGGATCTTTTTCGCCAGGCAGCCTGCGATCGAAATGCAGCGGTCGCCCCCACCATTTGGTGGTGTGCCCGATGACGAAGCGGCAGATCGGCCGCGGCAAGAGGCCAAGCAGCTTCAACGGCCAGCTTATGTGGTAGGGGAAGGTAACTTCGAAGCCGCCCTTCCTGATGCCGCGCGCCATGCGGCGCGACGCGCGATGCACGGGCATCAGGCCCGGCATGGGCAGTTTGTTCTTTTCCGTCAGCGGCGTGTCGACGAACCCCGGATTGATCACCTGAACGCGGATGTTGAGCTTGTCGAAATCGTATTTGAGCGACTCCGCCAGGATGTTGATCGCGGCCTTGGTGCCGCCATAGGCCGCCGTGGTCGGCCAGCCGGAATAGGCGGTGACCGATCCGACCAGGACGACATGGCCGCGTCCCCGCACGCGCATGTGGTCGACGACAGGCACCACGCCGTTGACGATGCCGAAATAGTTCACGGCGAAGGAGCGGTGGAAATCGCGCACCACCAGATTTTCGCCGGGGGTGGCGATGTAGTTGCCGGCGTTGAACACGGCAAGCACGATCGGTCCCATTTGCTCCTCGATCGCGGCGGCCGTTCGTGCCATGCCGGCCTCGTCGGTGACGTCACAGGGAAAGGACTTCACATGCCCGGGCATTTGCGCCGTTTCGACGATCAGCGTGTCGGCCGGATCTTCCGGCAGGGAGGTCACCGCGACGGCATAGCCCTGATTGGCGAGATCCTTGGCCAGCGCGCGGCCGAGGCCGCTGCTGCCGCCCGTGATCCAGGCGACACCGTCCTTCGGATTGGCCCGGTAGAGTGTCATGCGATGCCCTGCGAATGTTCGGGCCTGCTCTAGCGGTGAAGAAAACGAATGAAAAGAGCGGTTCTTGCGCCCGGTGTTGAAATGATCGCGAGCACAGCAGCATCAGAAATGCGACTGGACCAGGCAAAATCTTGCCTTGAAACCGCGGCGTCCGGTTTTTAGGGTCTCGCCGCACACTTGAAGGAATCCTGCATGCCCCGTTCTGTGATCGAAGCGATCGGCAACACGCCCCTGATCCGGCTCAACAAGGCCTCGGAGGCGACCGGCTGTGAGATTCTCGGCAAGGCCGAATTCATGAATCCGGGGCAGTCGGTCAAGGATCGGGCCGGCCTGTTCATCATCCGCGACGCCGAACAGCGCGGGCTGCTCAAGCCCGGCGGGCTCATCGTCGAAGGCACGGCAGGCAACACCGGCATCGGTTTGACCTTGGTTGCCAAGGCGCTCGGCTACCGCACCGTGATCGTCATCCCCGACACCCAGAGCCAGGAGAAGAAGGACACGATCAAGCTGCTCGGTGCCGAGCTGATCGAAGTGCCGGCCGTGCCTTACAGGAACCCCAACAATTACGTGAAGCTGTCCGGCCGCCTTGCCGACCAGCTGGCGCGCGCGGAACCGAACGGCGCGATCTGGGCCAACCAGTTCGACAATGTCGCCAACCGCGACGGCCATGTCCGCACGACCGCGCAGGAGATCTGGGCGCAGACCGGCGGCAAGGTCGATGGTTTCGTCTCGGCCGTCGGCTCCGGCGGCACGCTCGCCGGCGTCGCGATCGGGCTCAAGGGCAAGAGCAAGGACGTCAAGATCGCGCTCGCCGATCCGCTGGGCGCCGCGCTCTACAGTTTCTACACCAGCGGCGAATTGAAATCCGACGGCAGCTCGATCACCGAAGGCATCGGCCAGGGCCGCATCACCGCCAATCTCGAAGGCTTCACGCCGGATTTCTCCTACCAGATCCCGGACGAGGAAGCCTTGCCGATCATCTTCGACCTGATCCAGGAAGAGGGGCTCTGCGTCGGCGGCTCGACCGGCATCAACATCGCCGGCGCCATCCGGCTGGCGCGCGAGCTCGGCCCTGGCCATACCATTGTGACAATCCTCGCGGACTACGGCACGCGCTACCAGTCCAAGCTCTTCAATCCGGAGTTTCTGCGTGGCAAGAACCTTCCGGTGCCGGGCTGGATGGAAGAGAAGACCGACATTTCGGTGCCGTTCGAAAAGGTGGCATGATGATGCAAAAGACCGAGGCGCTGTTTCGCGACGACGCTTATCAGAGCACGGCGGAGGCCGAGGTCGTGGCGATCAACGAGCGCGGCGGCATCCTGCTCGACCGCACGATCTTCTACGCCACGTCGGGCGGCCAGCCGGGCGATACCGGTATGTTCGAGCGGGCCGACGGTGGCCGCATCGCCATCGCCGCCACCATCACGGGCGAGACCAAGGACGAGATCATCCACGTGCCGGCTCCGGAGCAGGCGCTGCCCGTAGTCGGCGAAAGGCTGAATCTTCTCATCGACTGGGAGCGGCGGCACCTTCTGATGCGCATGCATTCGGCCTGCCACCTCTTGACCGTTGTCTGTCCGTTTCCGATCACCGGCGCGGCGGTCGCCGAGGACGACAGCCGCGTCGACTTCGACATTCCCGATGCCGGCTTCAGCAAGGAGGACGTGACGGCGCGGTTGATGGAGCTGGTGCGCGCCGACCATCCGATCTTCACCCGGCTGATCACCGACGAGGAGCTCGCCGCCAATCCCGGCCTGGTCAAATCGAAAAACGTCCGCCCGCCCGTCGGCACCGGTAAGATCCGCCTGGTCTGCATCGGCGACAACGGTTCGATCGACAGCCAGCCTTGCGGCGGCACGCATGTGAAGTCGACCGGCGAGGTCGGCGAGATCCATATCGGCAAGATCGAGAAGAAAGGCCGCGAGAACCGGCGCTTCCGTATCCGCTTCGGGCCGATGCCAGCGAACTGAAGCGAAGCGGGGCAGGGAGAACAGAATGGCGCAGGACAGTCCTTTCATCGTCGACGCCGACTGGCTGCAGAAGCAGCTTGGCGAGCCCGGCCTCGCCATTATCGATGCCTCCTGGTATCTGCCGGCGCAAAAGCGCGACGCCCGCGCCGAGTACGACGCCGCCCATATCCCCGGCGCGCGCTTCCTCGACCAGGATGCCGTCTCGGATCCGCGGTCCGGACTGCCGCACACCTTGGCGTCGCCTCGGGATTTCGCCCAATATGTCGGCGCTATGGGCGTTTCAGCCGACGACACCATCGTCGTCTATGATGGGCCGGGCCTGTTCTCGGCGCCGCGCGCTTGGTGGATGTTCCGGGTCATGGGCGTCTTCCAGGTCTACATACTGAACGGCGGCTTCGATCGCTGGAGGGCCGAGGGCCGACCCGTGACAGCAGAGCCGACAAGGATCGCGCCCAACATCTTCCATGCCGACTTCGATGCGGGCCGCGTCGTCAGCCTCGACGAAATGCGCAGGATCGTCGACAGGCGGGAGAGCCAGATCGCCGATGCCCGCTCCGCCGGCCGCTTTGCCGGAACCGATCCGGAGCCGCGCCCGGGTGTCCGTTCGGGTCATATGCCGGGCGCGCACAATGTCCCGATCACGGTGCTTGCCGAAAATGGCGAGCTGCTGCCCAAGGATCGCCTGCGCAAGGTGATCGAGGAAGCAGGCATCGACCTCTCGAAGCCGGTCGTCACCTCCTGCGGCTCGGGCATTACGGCCGCGGCGATCACGTTGGCGCTGGAGACGCTCGGCCATGCCGACAACCGGCTTTACGACGGTTCCTGGACAGAGTGGGGCGGTCTCAGCGACACGCCGGTGGTTACGGGGAAAGAATGATGGAAAACGGCGCGATGCAAGATATCGACGTCACGGTCACGTTCCTGGAGATGCATGCCGCGCCGGCGGTTTCGCCGCCGATCCCCTACAACCGCCCGATCGCGCTGTTGAAGACCAAGGATATCCCGCTCCATTTCTACCGCTATCTGATGGATCGCGTCGGACGCAAATGGCACTGGGTCAATGTGCTGAGGCTAAGCGACGAGGAGCTTGCCGCCGGCCTGCACCGCGAGGACCGCGACATCAGGGTCCTCTATCTCGACGGCGCTCCCGCAGGCTTCTTCGACCTCAAGCCGCATCTGCCGGACGAAGTGGAGCTCGCCTATTTCGGCATGATGGAGCATGCGCACGGCCAGGGCATTGGCCGCTGGTTCCTCGGCGCCGCGATCTCGGCGGCCTGGGCGCATGGCCCAAGGCGCGTCACCGTGCAAACCTGCACGCTCGACCATCCGGCGGCGCTTCCGCTCTATCAGAAACTCGGCTTCACGCCGGTGGCACAGAAAAAGGAAGTCGTGCATCCACTGACCTTCGCCGAGCGCTCGGCCAGCGTCATGCGAGCCTAGAGCCTTGGAATCGCTCGGCGCCTGAACATTCCATTCATCGCCGCTTCAGACTGTCTTTGCCATTGTCCGGCCCGCATAACGAGGCCGAGCTTTAGGAGAAAGACATGTTGACCCGACGTACATTTACCATGGCCGTGATTGCGGCAATTGCCATGCCGAGCCTGGCATCCGCGCAGGCGACCACGCCTTCGGCGGCGACCATCGAGCGCCAGCTCGACGCCGCTCCCAGGAAGAAGCTGCGTCCCAATGAGCGTGTCACCGTTCGCGAATTCAAGCGTCGGCCGGACCTGCGGCGCATGGCGCGATCGATCGACATTCAGTCGATCAATTTCGAATTCGGCTCCGCCGCCATTGCCCCCTCGCAATACGGCAAGGTCGAAATCATCGCCGACGCGCTCCATCGCATCCTGCGCCGCGACCGCGGCGCGCGGATCCTGATCGAGGGCCACACCGACGCAGTTGGCTCGTTCGAATCGAACCAGGTCCTGTCCGAACGCCGCGCCGCCTCCCTGAAGCGGACATTGGTGGGTGAGTTCGGCGTGCCCGCCTACGCATTGGACACTGTCGGCTACGGCGAGGAATTCCTGCTCGTGCCGACCCAGCAGGAAAACTGGCGCAACCGCCGGGTGACGCTGCGCCGCTTCGACGACTTCGTACGGTAGCGCCCAGGTCGACAATGCCCATATTGAGAGCCCGGTTGTTCGAAGCTGCCGAGCTTTTTTTGGTATGCAGGCCGCTAGTCAGGAATCGGGTGGGCGCGGCCATGGCCGCGGCATAATTTCCGGACATCGCCACCGGAGATTTGCCATGAGCATCCAGTTCAAAGCCTTGCCGACCGAAGCCGTGCGCGCCTTGCAGCGGGGAGGGCCTGATGCCTATGGCCGCACCCCTGAGCACAGCATTTCCGACGGCGACGGCGTGCCTTGCAGGCACTGCATGAAGAACGTTGCCGCCGGTGAGGGCTATCTGATCGTCGCCTACCGGCCGTTCCCGGAGCTGCAGCCCTATGCCGAAACCGGCCCGCTCTTCCTGCATGCGGAGGAATGCGAACGCGCCGTGGAGGGGGATGCGCTGCCCGAGATGCTCGAAAGCAGCGACTACATCGTCAGGGGCTATGGCAGGGATGACCGCATCGTATATGGCAGCGGCGCCGTCACGCCGACAGGCGACATAGCCGCTCGTGCCGAAACGCTGTTTGGACGCGACGACATCGCCTACATCCACGTCCGCTCGGCCCGGAACAATTGCTATCAATGTCGCATCGAGCGGGCCTGATCCCAAACCGGCATGACCCAAAAAGAAGCCCGCCGATGGGCAGGCGGGCCGTTGGAGGGTCTGACAGAAGCTGTCGGCCAGTGCTGCCAGGCCGGAATTGTCCGAAACCGGCAAGCAGCACAGACCGCCAGTAGCACTGCGTGTCTAGGCATCTTTCCCGCCGGGCGAATGTGAAGCATTTCACACACCCACGCATAGCGGCCGGAAGATAGGTTCGAGGCCTTCCAAGACTGTCGTATTCTCGTCGTACTACTACGCTAAGAAGTAACCGTTGATGATTTGTCGACCGCGGATGGACCGGCGGCAGATCGCAACACCGAGGAAGCGGGGCTTTTGCTCCGCTTTTTTGTTGCCCGGATTTCCTTCCGTAGCCTTGTTCCGCGCAAGAAAAAGCCCGCCGGAATGAACCGGCGGGCGTGTCGGGAGGAGTTCTTGCCGGATATCAGGCGGCAAGCACCGCCTTCGGCTCGACCATTTCGTAGCCGAGCGCCTCGGCGACGGCGCGGTTGGTGATCTTGCCCTTGTGGACGTTGAGGCCGTTGCGCAAATGATGGTCGTCGACCAGTGCCTTGAGGCCCTTGTCGGCGAGTTGCAGGCCGTAATGCAGCGTCGCGTTGTTGAGCGCGTGCGCCGAGGTGACCGGCACGGCGCCGGGCATGTTGGCGACGCAGTAGTGGATGACGCCGTCGACCTCATAGGTCGGCTCGGCATGGGTCGTGGCATGCGAGGTCTCGAAGCAGCCGCCCTGGTCGATCGCGACGTCGACCAGCACCGAGCCCTTCTTCATGCCGGTGAGCATTTCGCGGGTGACGAGCTTGGGCGCCGCGGCGCCCGGGATCAGCACCGCGCCGACGACGATGTCGGCCGAGAAGCATTCGTCTTCCAGCGCCTCGACGGTCGAATAGCGGGTGTGCACGCGGCCGCCAAAAATGTCGTCGAGCTGGCGCAGGCGCGGGATCGAACGGTCGATGATGGTGACGTCGGCGCCGAGGCCAACCGCCATCTTGGCCGCATGCAGACCGACGACGCCGCCGCCAAGCACGGTGACCTTGCCGGGCAGCACGCCGGGCACGCCGCCAAGCAGTACGCCACGGCCGCCATTGGCCTTCTGCAGCGCGGTCGCGCCGGCCTGGATCGACAGGCGGCCGGCGACTTCCGACATCGGCGCCAGCAGCGGCAAGCCGCCGCGGTCGTCGGTCACGGTCTCATAAGCGACCGCGGTGACGCCTGAACCGAGAAGACCCTTGGTCTGCTCCGGATCCGGAGCCAGGTGGAGATAGGTGTAGAGGATCTGGCCATCGCGCAGCTGCACCCATTCATTGGGCTGCGGCTCCTTGACCTTGACGATCATGTCCGACTTCGCAAACACGTCCGCCGCGGTCTTGGCGATGGTCGCGCCGGCGGCGCGATAGGCGTTGTCGTCGGCGCCGATGCCGGCGCCCGCACCCGTCTCGACCAGCACTTCGTGGCCATGCGCGACATATTCGCGGACCGAACCGGGCGTCAGGCCGACGCGATATTCATGGTTCTTGATTTCCTTGGGGCAGCCGACACGCATTTTCTTCTCCTGTGCGCGCCCTTCGAGGGGCGCTCTCCCTGTCACTCGCGCGTGCCGGCAACTCCGGATGCGGAGGCGACACGCAATAACCGCAGTCAACCATGAATCGTTCCGCATGTGTTTGCGAATGCACTTGCGGCAGCGGTCGCTCTTCGATAATCGTTGCGCAAAATGCCAGGAAATTCGCAGGAACCACGAAAAATGCCGCTCGACAGGATTGATATCGCCATTCTGGAGACTTTGCAGAAGGATGGCCGGATACCCAACGCGGCGCTTGCCGAGAAGGTCGGCCTTTCGCAATCGGCCTGTTCGCGCAGGCTCGACAATCTCGAAAAGTCCGGAACCATCCGCGGCTATCACGCACGGCTTTCCAACAGCGCGCTCGGCCACCAGATGACGGCGATCGTGCACATATCGCTGTCGGGGCAATTCGAAAAGACGCTGTCGGATTTCGAGGCGGCGATCAAGCGCTGCCCGAACGTGCTCTCCTGCCATCTGATGTCGGGCGAATATGATTACATCCTGCGCATCGCGGCCAAGGATCTCGTGGACTATGAACGGATCCACAAGGAATGGCTGTCGGCCATGCCGCATGTCACGAAGATCAACTCGTCCTTCGCGCTGCGCGAGATCGTCGATCGCACGGCGGTCGGGCTGCGGCCAGAGATGGCTTAGACGCTGGCCTCGGTCACCACCTCGCTCATCGGAATGTCGTGCGGCTGCGGATAGATGGTCGGGATGCGCTGCAATTCGTAGCCGACGCCGATGACGAGCGGCCTGAACGGCATCGCCGCCAGCGTGCGGTCGAAAAAGCCGCCGCCATAGCCAAGCCGATAGTTGCGGGGATCAATGCCGACGATCGGGGAAATCACGATGTCGGGCAGCACCGGATCACCCTCGGCCGGGATGGGGATGTTCCAGACGCCTTTTTCCAGCCGCTCGCCCGGCCTATAGGCGCGAAACACCAGCGGGTGCCCCTTCTCGATGACGACAGGCAGCGCCGTGCGACCGCCGCGCTCGTTGATCGCGGCCATCCAGCCGCGCAAATCCGGCTCGCCGCGGAATGGCCAGTAGAGGCTGACCATCCGCCCGACTATCTGTCCGATCAGCGCATCGAGACCGTCGGCAATGCGCGCCGACATTGCGGTCCGCGCGTCGGCAGAAACGGCAAGGCGGGCATTGATGAGCCGCTCGCGCTCGGCCTTGCGCCATCGCCGGACATCCGTCCAGTCGGAAAGCGGCTCCCGGCATTCCGGATCGAGTTCGTGCATGAAGCAGGGCGGTGAGGCGTATTGCGCCGGTCCTTCATCGTCGCGGTTGTCCGCCATGCTTGGCTCCTGTCGTGGTGTCACACGCTATACCCGCGGTAGCACACGTTACATGTGCAATCACGACGCCGCGCGACGACTCTGGGGCATGTTTCCAACCCGGCAAGGCGTTGTTGCGGTGCACAAAAATACCTACATCTTTGTGGTAGTTTCACTTCGCGAGGTGGGATGAAATGAGCGAAACCACGCATCATGTCGTTGTCGTCGGCGCCGGATTCGGCGGCCTCGAACTCACCCGCGCGCTGGCCGGGGCTCCGGTGCGCATCACCATGATCGACAAGCGCAATCACCATCTTTTCCAGCCGCTGCTCTACCAGGTGGCGACGACGTCGCTGGCAACCTCGGAGGTTGCCTGGCCGATCCGTCATCTGCTGCGCAGGCGCAAGGACGTGACGACGCTTCTCGGCAATGTCACCGGCGTCGACCGCGCCGGCAAACGCGTGTTGCTCGAGGACGGCGACTCTATTCCCTACGACACGCTGGTTCTCGCCACCGGTGCGCGCCACGCCTATTTCGGCCATGACGAGTGGGAGCCGTTCGCGCCGGGCCTGAAGACGCTCGAGGATGCCACGACGATTCGCCGCCGCATCCTGCTCGCCTTCGAGCAGGCCGAGCGCGAAACCGAGCCGGCCAGGCGCCAGGCGCTGCTGACGCTGGTCATCGTCGGCGGTGGACCGACCGGCGTCGAACTCGCCGGCACTATCGTCGAGCTGGCGCACGACACCTTGCGCGGCGAGTTTCGCAACATCGATATGCGGCAGGCGCGCGTCGTGTTGATCGAGGCCGGCGACCGGATCCTCGCCAATTTCGCCCCGAAGCTGTCGGCCTATGCGCAAAGGGCGCTGGAGCGGCTCGGCGTCACCGTCGAGCTCGGGCACCCGGTCACCAAACTCGATGCCGAAGGCGTCGTCTTCGGCGACAAGCGCCTGCCGGCAAGGACGATCATCTGGGCCGCCGGCGTTGCCGCCTCGCCGGCAGCCGAGTGGCTGGGCGCTTCGGCCGATCGGGCGGGCAGGGTGCTGGTCGAGCCCGACCTCACCGTGCCAGGCAGTCCCGATATCTTCGTCATTGGGGACACCGCACTAGTCTTGCGGCCGGATGGCAAGCCGGTGCCGGGCGTGGCGCCCTCGGCCAAGCAAGAGGGCAAGCATGTCGCCGCGACGATCAAGGCGCGGCTTGCCGGCGACACCGCGACGCGGCCTTTCCAATACCGCCATGCTGGTGATCTGGCGACTATCGGCAAGCGCGCCGCCGCGATCGACTTCGGCTGGATCAAACTCACCGGCTGGCTCGCCTGGTGGCTCTGGGGCATAGCCCACATCTATTTCCTGATCGATTTCCGCAACCGCCTGGCGGTCTCGCTTAGCTGGCTATGGATTTATCTCACGGGGCAGCGCAGCGCCCGGCTGATCACGCAAGGCGACGACGACAAGAGCTGACGAACCCCGTTCATCGACACGTCACCTTGTCGTGATCGAAACGCCTCCAGCGCACATGGACTCAACGTGCCTTCAACGCCATGCTCCGGCTTGGGGCAGGGGTTGCAGCATTGTCCAACAGGAGAACACGATGTCACGACTGCCAGCCGCTCCCAGTGAATTCTCCCGCCGCGAGTTCCTGGCCGGCGTTGCTGCCGGCGGCGCGCTGATCATGCGGCACCCATTCTCCGCCCTTGCCGCGACCAACCAGGCGCATCTCAGGATCATGGAGACGACCGACATCCATGTGAACCTGCTGCCCTACGATTACTACGCCGACAAAGCGAACGACACGATGGGCCTGTCGCGCACCGCCTCGCTGATCGACGCCGTGCGCAAGGAAGCCACCAATTCCATGCTGATCGACAATGGCGACCTCCTGCAGGGCAGCCCGATGGGCGACTATGTCGCCTATGAGCAGGGCATGAAGGATGGTGACCTGCACCCGGTCATGAAGGGCATGAACCTGCTCGGCTACGAATGCTCGACGCTCGGCAACCACGAATTCAACTACGGCCTGTCCTTCCTCGACAAGGTTTTGGCCGGCGCCAATTTCCCCTTCGTGTGCGCGAACCTGATCCGCGGCACCACGCTTGCCACCAACCCGCGCGACGACAAGCTCTATCTCAAGCCCTATGTGATCTTCGACAAGAAGATCAAGGACGGCTCTGGCGCCGAGCAGCCGATCCGGATCGGCGTCATCGGCTTCGTGCCGCCGCAGATCATGGTCTGGGACCTGAAGAACCTCGAAGGCAACGTCCAGACGCGCGACATCGTCGAGGCGGCCAGGGCATGGGTGCCGCAAATGAGGGAAGAGGGCGCCGATATCGTCATCGCGCTCTCGCATTCCGGCATCGACATCAAGCAGGGCGACAAGATGGAAAATGCCTCCTTCTTCGTCGCCGGCGTCGAGGGCATTGATGCTGTCTTCACCGGACACCAGCACCTAGTCTTCCCCGGAAAGAAGGATTTCCAGTCGCTTCAAGGCGTCGACACCGAGAAGGGCACGCTGCAGGGCAAGCCGGCGGTGATGGGCGGTTTCTGGGGTTCGCATATGGGTCTGATCGACCTGCTTCTGGAGCGCGACGGCTCGAAATGGCGGGTCGTCTCGGCCACCTCCGAGGCACGGCCGATCTATGAGCGTGTCGACAACAAGAACAAGGCGAAGGTCGGCGACGACAAGCGTATCATCGCCGCACTCGAGCAGGACCATCAGGCGACCCTTGCCTATGTCCGCCGCCCGGTCGGCAAGACATCGGCGCCGCTCTATTCCTATTTCGCTCTGGTCGCCGACGATCCGTCCGTGCAGATCGTCAACCAGGCCCAGAGTTGGTACCTCAAGGACATATTGAAGAGCACTGAGTGGAAGGACGTGCCGCTGCTGTCGGCGGCAGCACCTTTCAAGGCCGGCGGCCGCAACGGCGCCGACTACTACACCGACGTTCCCGTCGGCGATATCGCCATCAAGAACGTCGCTGACCTCTACCTCTATCCGAACACGGTGCGCGCGGTCGAAATCACCGGTGCCGAGGTGAAGGAATGGCTGGAGATGTCAGCCGGTATCTTCAATCATATCGACCCGGGCAAACCGGATCAGCCCCTGATCAACACCGACTTCCCGTCCTACAATTTCGATGTCATCGACGGCGTCACCTACAGGATCGACCTGTCGCAGCCGCCGAAATACGATGCCAAGGGCGGCATCGCCAACGCCGGTTCAAACCGAATCGTCGATCTGAAATTCGACGGAAAAGCCATTGATCCGGCAGCGAAATTCGTCGTTGCCACAAACAATTACCGCGCCGGCGGCGGCGGCAACTTCCCCGACATCAACGCTTCGAAGATCATCTATGAGGCGCCGGACACCAACCGCGACGTGATCGTGCGCTACGTCGTAAGCCAGGGCACGATCAATCCGTCGGCGGACGGCAACTGGTCGTTCACGCCTCTGCCCGGCACCAGCGTCGTCTTCGAAACCGGACCGAAGGCCAAGGATTTCATCGCCGAAGTGAAATCCCTGAAGATCGAGCCTGCCGGCGATGGCGAGGCAGGCTTTGCCAAATACCGCATCACGCTTTGATTGGGCGCTGTCGGGCTGCCGATCGCGGTTTCATCATGTCGCCTCACGAACGTATGGCTCCGCCTTGCGGGGCGGGGACGGGCGCCGTTAACGGAAAAGTCGCCGTTTCGCAAAAAGCAGTGAACTGGAAGGATCGCAGCCGCCGCCACTCTGGTTCCGGCCGCTCGCATGCGATAGTTTTAGCCATGCGTTATGTAATCGTCATCGCCGCCATCACCTTCTTCCTGTTCTGGGACGGCCTCTACAATCATGGCCACTACCTCGACGTGACCGTACGCGAGGTGTCGCACATCGTGCGATACGTCACCGGGTAAGGTCCCGCCGGTTTCGCATGGCGGGCGCGACATCGTTGCCGGTTGACGCCCAGGCGTTGCTCCCACAAAAACACCGCTGAATCGACGATCAGGGAGGCTGGATTGATCCGGCACATCGTTTTCTTCAGCGTGCGGCGCAAGGAAGATGTCGGGGCCGTCCGCTCGGGCCTGCTGGCGCTCGGCAAGATCCCGCATTCGAAGCATTTCGAAGTCACGCTCAACACCAAGGTCGATCTGTTCTCAAACGCGATCGACGTGGTCGTCTATGCCGAATTCGAGGACGAGGCAGCCCTTGCCGCTTACAAGGCGCATCCGATTTATGCCGATACGACCAGCAAGGTGAAACCGCTGCGCGAACTGCGCTATTCGGCGGATGTCGTAGCCGCCGCTTGAGCCGCCACAGCGCCATCTGTCGGCCCGCTGCTCTTGAACCGCCGGCCGGAATGGGGCACACCGCGCCGGCATGATCAAAACATCAGCCCACCCGCTCGATCATCTGGTGCTGCCGGTACGCAGCCTCGACGTCGCGCGAACCCGTCTGGCCTCGCTCGGTTTTGTCGTCGCGCCGACCGGCGTCCATCCTTTCGGAACCGAGAACGCTTGCGTCTTTTTCGTCGACGGCACCTATCTGGAGCCACTGGCGGTTGGCAATGGAGCCATTACCGAGCAGGCGATCGGCTCGGGCAATGTCTTCGTCGCACGCGACCGCATCTATCGCGACAGACTGGGTGATGACGGTTTTTCCGCCGTCTCCCTCGGGACGGGCAACGCCGATTCCGACCACGCCCGCTATCTTCAAGCCGGCCTTTCGGCCGGCGATATGCTGAGCTTCTCGCGCGCCTTCACCGATCCAAACGGCAAGAGCGACACGGCGTCGTTCAAGCTCGCCTTCGCATCGGGCAAGGAGACAATGGATGCCTTCCTCTTTGCCACTGAGCGCGTCAACGCGCCGAACATCGACCGCTCGGCGCTGCAGGCCCATGCCAATGGCGTGATCGGCATCGTCGAAATCGTCGCCGTCAGCGACAGACCTGCCGCGCAATTCCCTCTGATCTCGATCGCTGCCGGCGCGGAAGGTGCCGACAGCGACGCGGTCCGTTTGCCGAATGCAAGCCTCACCGTCCTGACGCCCGACGGCTACACCTCCCGCTTCGGCGTGCCGGCCGCGCCGTCGCAGCATTTGCGTTTGCAGGCCATCGTATTCTCGATCCGCGACAAAGCGGCCACGGCCCGCCTGCTTGCAGCCAGCGCCATCGATCACGACATGACCGGCAATGATATCGTCGTTGCGCCGGCGCCCGGGCAGGGCGCCGCCTTCATCTTCCGGGAGATCCCATGAGCAAGCCCCTGGCGCCCAATGCATCGGTAACCGTCGGCAAGGTCGTCTTCGCCAACAATGCGCCGCTGTCGCTGATTGCCGGCCCGTGCCAGCTTGAATCGCGCCAGCACGCTTTCGACATGGCCGGCGCGCTGAAGGAACTGACCGGGCGGCTGGGCATCGGCCTCGTCTACAAGACCAGCTACGACAAGGCCAACCGTACCTCGCTGTCGGCGACGCGCGGCGCCGGCCTCGATGCGGCGATGCCGATCTTCGACGATCTGCGCAAGGAGTTCGGCCTTTCGGTGCTGACCGACGTCCACACCGAAGAGCAGTGCGCGATCGTCGCGCCGCATGTCGATGTCCTGCAGATCCCCGCCTTCCTGTCGCGCCAGACCGACATGCTGGTCGCTGCAGCCAGGACCGGCAAGGTCATCAACGTCAAGAAGGGCCAGTTCCTCGCGCCCTGGGACATGAAAAACGTGGTCGCCAAGATCACCGGTTCCGGCAACCCCAACGTGCTCACCACCGAGCGCGGCGCCTCCTTTGGCTACAACACGCTGGTCTCGGACATGCGCGCGCTGCCGATCATGGCCGAGATCGGCGCCCCGGTGATCTTCGACGCCACCCATTCCGTGCAGCAACCAGGCGGGCAGGGCGGTTCGTCCGGCGGCGAGCGGCGCTTCGTCGAGACGCTGGCGCGCGCGGCGGTTGCGGTCGGCGTCGCCGGCGTCTTCATCGAAACCCATCAGGACCCGGACAACTCGACGTCTTCCGACGGTCCCAACATGGTTCCGCTGACGGACATGCCGGCACTGCTGGAAAAGCTGATGGCCTTCGACCGCATCGCCAAGGGGCACTGATCCCGGCCGGATCCAACGAATCCTGCGCCGGCTTGTGGTTGCAATGAGCCGGCGCTACGCTCGTTTTCGTAACTGAGCGTCTTGGCAGGAGGAAGCCATGTCCGTTGCCCGCGTCACCGAGATCACGTCGTCGTCCAAGAAGAGCTTTCAGGATGCCATCGAGAAGGGCATCGCGCGCGCCGCAAAAACCCTGAAGAACGTCGAGGGCGCCTGGATCCAGGACCAGAAGATCGTCGTCGAGGATGGCAAGATCGCCGCTTACCGGGTCAATATGAAGGTCACCTTCATCCTCACCGACAACTAAGCCGCAAGCCGGAACCTTCGTCCGCGCCCCTCATTGTCACCGTATCGCAACGACAAAGAGGAGCACCACCATGACCACCCCGTCCGGGCACACCGAAGCCATTGCCGCCTCGCGCGTCATCGGCACGTCTGTCTACAACACCGCGGGCAACAGCATCGGCAGCATCGAGGACGTCATGCTCGACAAGATGTCGAACGGCATCATGTTCGCCGTGATCGGCTTCGGCGGCTTCCTTGGCATGGGCGAGAAGTACCACGCCGTTCCGTGGGCGACCCTAGACTATGACGAGGATCGAGGCGGGTACGTCGTGCCGTTCACCAAGGAGCAGTTGCAGGCCGCGCCGGCATACTCGATCGAGGAACTGACCGGTTCCGACGGCGAAGCCGCCCGCGATGCTTCATTCCAGTACTACCATGTGAAGCCCTATTGGCATTGACCGCTCGATCGGCACACTGAAAACGTCAAAGGCCCCGGACAAGCCGGGGCCTTTGACGTTTGAACTACTCCGCCGCGTAGAGCGGTGACAGCTCCATCGAGCTCTGCTGGGGCTTCTGGCTGTCGCAGGACGTCAGGAACGCCGCCGCGATCAGGAACAAACTCACGATACCGCTCAACTGGGACATGGCGAAACTCCTCCTGTTTCGCCCCGCGCGAACGCGACCATAGATGAGAAGGCCGCGCGGCGCGCATGACTTATGATGACAGAAATTTGCGCTTCGTGAATCCTGCCCGCGGCAATAATTGCGGCACCGCCGATTGCCTTTTGCTCCGCTTTGGCTAAGAGGGGCGCGACGCTTCAATCGATCAATCGGGGACATCGCAAATGACCGCCATCATCGACATTGTCGGGCGTGAAATCCTGGACAGCCGTGGCAATCCGACCGTCGAGGTCGACGTGGTGCTGGAGGACGGCTCGATGGGCCGCGCCGCCGTGCCGTCGGGCGCATCGACCGGCGCGCATGAGGCGGTCGAACTGCGTGACGGCGGGCCGCGTTACCTCGGCAAGGGCGTCCAGCGCGCCGTCGAGGCCGTGAATGGCGAACTGTTCGAGGCGATCGGCGGCATGGAAGCCGAGAACCAGATCCATATCGACCAGACGATGATCGAGCTCGACGGCACGCCGAACAAGAGCCGCCTCGGCGCCAACGCCATCCTCGGCGTGTCGCTGGCGGTCGCCAAGGCTGCCGCGGAAGCCGCCGGGCTGCCGCTCTACCGCTATGTCGGCGGCGCCAAGGCGCACGTCCTGCCGGTGCCGATGATGAACATCATCAATGGCGGCGCGCATGCCGACAACCCGATCGACTTCCAGGAATTCATGATCCTGCCGATCGGCGCGCCGACGCTGCGCGACGGCGTGCGCTGGGGTTCGGAAATCTTCCACACGCTGCGCAAGAAGCTGAAGGATGCCGGCCACAACACCAATGTCGGCGACGAGGGCGGTTTCGCCCCCAATTTGAAGAGCGCGCCGTCGGCGCTCGATTTCATCATGGAATCGATCGAGAAGGCCGGCTTCAAGCCCGGCGAGGACGTGGCGCTCGGCCTCGACTGCGCCGCGACAGAGTTCTTCAAGGACGGCAACTACGTCTATGAGGGCGAGAAGAAGACCCGCGACCCGAAGGCGCAGGCCAGATACCTCGCCAAGCTCGCCTCCGATTATCCGATCATCACCATCGAGGACGGCCTTGCCGAGGACGACTGGGAAGGCTGGAAGATCCTGACCGACCTGATCGGCAAGAAGACCCAGCTCGTCGGCGACGATCTCTTCGTCACCAACACGGCCCGCCTTCGCGACGGCATCCGCATGGGCGTCGCCAACTCGATCCTGGTCAAGGTCAACCAGATCGGCTCGCTGACCGAAACGCTCGACGCCGTCGAGACCGCGCACAAGGCCGGCTACACCGCCGTCATGTCGCACCGCTCGGGCGAAACCGAGGATTCGACCATCGCCGACCTCGCCGTCGCCACCAATTGCGGACAGATCAAGACCGGCTCGCTGTCGCGCTCGGACCGCATGGCCAAGTACAACCAGCTCATCCGCATCGAGGAAGAGCTCGGCAGGCAGGCGCGCTACGCCGGCAAGTCGGTGGTCAAGGGCTGATCCAGCCTGGTCGAACGGTTCGAAAGGGGCGGGTCATTCCCGCCCTTTTTCGTTTTCGGAGATGCCTGATCAGGCCACCCGTAACCGTCCATTAAGCACAATCGGGCGAAATACGACTCATGGCCGCTTGCGTTCGCGGCCGCGAGGGTTCGGGTTATGTGGACACGTCAGCACAAGCAGAGAAACACCGGCAGGCTGATCATCCCCTCGCTCTGCGTGCTCTTCCTGGCCTATTTCGGCTTCCACGCCTATCACGGCGAATTCGGCATCTATTCCAAGTACCGGCTTGAAGCCCGCAAGGTCGAACTGCAGGCGCAGCTCGATGCCGTCAAGGCGCGCCGGGTCGACTTCGAGCGTCGCGTCCAACTGATGCATGAAGGCACGCTGGAGAAGGATATGCTTGACGAGCAGGCTCGAAAGGCGCTCAATCTGTCCCAGCCCGACGAAATCACCATCATGCTTCCCGCACCGACGAAATAACCGAATTCCGGTTAATCGTTGTTATTCGCAATGATTCTAATCGCTTAGACGCATGCCAGCCATGCATTTTTCAGCATGGCGCAATGCATCCTTGCGTGTTAGCTTCTCGCAAATCGGTGGGGAGGCGATCGATCTCCCTGAATGTCCGCAAAGAGACGCCAACAGGGAGTGACGCATGGCCACCGCCGCCAAAAAAGCGCCCGCCAAATCCAGATCCGACAAACAGTCCAATCTGTCAGCACCCAAGCCGGCGGATTTCACCAAGGAAGACGAGCTTTCCGCCTATAGGCATATGCTCTTGATCCGCCGCTTCGAGGAAAAGGCCGGCCAGCTTTACGGCATGGGCTTCATCGGCGGCTTCTGCCACCTCTATATCGGCCAGGAGGCCGTCGTCACCGGCATGAAGATGGCGCTGATCGAGGGCGACCAGATGATCACCGCCTATCGCGACCACGGCCACATGCTGGCGATGGACCTGTCGCCGCGCGGCGTCATGGCCGAGCTCACCGGCCGCCGCGGCGGCCTGTCGAAGGGCAAGGGCGGCTCCATGCACATGTTCTCCAAGGAGAAGCATTTCTATGGCGGCCACGGCATCGTCGGCGCGCAGGTGTCGCTCGGCACCGGTCTCGCCTTTGCCAACCGCTACCGCGACAACAAGAATGTTTCGCTGACCTATTTCGGTGACGGCGCGGCCAATCAGGGCCAGGTCTACGAAAGCTTCAACATGGCCTCGCTGTGGAAGCTGCCGGTGATCTACATCATCGAGAACAACCGCTACGCCATGGGCACGTCCGTGTCGCGCTCGTCGGCCGAGACCGACTTCTCGCATCGCGGCGCTTCCTTCAAGATCCCCGGCATCCAGGTCGACGGCATGGATGTGCGCGCCGTGAAGTCGGCGGCCGACCTGGCCACCGAATGGTGCCGCGCCGGCAACGGCCCGCTGATCCTCGAGATGCAGACCTACCGCTATCGCGGCCATTCGATGTCCGATCCGGCCAAATACCGCTCCAAGGAAGAAGTGCAGAAGATGCGCTCCGAGCATGACCCCATCGAGCAGGTCAGGGCGCGGTTGCTCGACAAGAAGTGGGCGAGCGAGGACGAACTCAAGGCCATCGACAAGGAAGTCCGCGACATCGTCGCCGACGCCGCCGAATTCGCCCAGCACGACGCCGAGCCGGATCCGTCCGAGCTCTGGACCGACATCGTACTCTAAGGAGAGGGCAAGGACATGCCGATCGAAATTCTCATGCCCGCGCTCTCCCCGACGATGGAAGAGGGCAATCTGTCCAAATGGCTGAAGAACGAAGGCGACAAGGTCGTCGCCGGTGACGTCATCGCCGAGATCGAGACCGACAAGGCGACGATGGAAGTCGAAGCCGTCGACGAAGGCACGCTCGCCAAGATCGTGGTTCCCGCCGGCACCGAGGGCGTCAAGGTCAACGCAGTGATCGCGGTGCTTGCCGTCGACGGCGAAGACGTCGACAAGGCCGGCGAAGGCATCGGCGAGGAAGCGCCTGCCAAGGCTGAAGCCGCGCCGGCGCCGGCACCCGCTGCAGCCAAGAGCGAAGCCGCGGCGCCTGTCGCCGCCGCGCCGAAGACGGAAGTCGCTGCCGATCCGGACATCCCCGCCGGCACCGAGTTGGTGTCGACCACTGTGCGCGAGGCGCTCCGCGACGCCATGGCCGAGGAAATGCGGCGCGACGGCGATGTCTTCGTCATGGGCGAGGAGGTCGCCGAGTACCAGGGCGCCTACAAGATCACGCAAGGCCTGCTGCAGGAATTCGGCCCGCGCCGCGTCGTCGACACGCCGATCACCGAGCACGGCTTTGCCGGCGTCGGCGTCGGTGCGGCGATGGCCGGGCTGAAACCGATCGTCGAGTTCATGACCTTCAACTTCGCCATGCAGGCGATCGACCAGATCATCAACTCGGCCGCCAAGACGCTCTATATGTCCGGCGGCCAGATGGGTGCGCCGATCGTCTTCCGCGGCCCGAACGGCGCCGCTGCTCGCGTCGCAGCGCAGCACTCGCAGTGCTACGCGGCCTGGTACAGCCACATTCCGGGCCTCAAGGTGGTGATGCCCTATACGGCAGCCGACGCCAAGGGCCTGCTCAAGGCGGCGATCCGCGATCCGAACCCGGTCATCTTCCTCGAGAACGAGATCCTCTACGGCCAGTCCTTCGACGTGCCGAAGCTCGACGATTTCGTGCTGCCTATCGGCAAGGCGCGCATCCACAAGAAGGGCAAGGACGTCACCATCGTCTCCTTCGGCATCGGCATGACCTACGCGGTCAAGGCCGAAGCTGAACTGCGCGGCATGGGCATCGATGCCGAGATCATCGATTTGAGGTCGATCCGACCGCTCGACTTCGACACCATCATCGCCTCGGTGAAGAAGACCAACCGGCTGGTGGTGGTGGAAGAAGGTTTCCCGCAGAGCTCGGTCGGCGACCATATCGCCAACCAGGTCTCGCAGCGCGCCTTCGACTTCCTCGATGCGCCGGTGATCACCATCGCCGGCAAGGACGTGCCGATGCCTTACGCGGCGAACCTCGAAAAGCTGGCTTTGCCCAATGTCGGCGAAGTCGTCGAGGCGGTCAAAGCCGTGACGTACCGGGGATAACCAGATGGCGCGCGAACTCGCAGTTCCCGCAGCGGTAACCGAGAACGGCGAATTCGATGAGATACTCCGCGTCTGGATTGGTTCGGACGCGGTTGTCACGATGCAGGACTTCTTTGGGCCAAACGCTCAAAACTGGGGGATGGTGCTAGCTGATGTCGCCATGCACATAGCCAGGATGAGATTGGAACAGGACGACGTCCCTGAAATCGAGACGCTTCACGCCTTGGAAGACGGCTACCGCGGCAGAATGTCGGAACAGTTCAATATCCAGCACCGTTCGCTGACCGGGCGGAACTGAGGAGGAAAAATGCCGATCAACATTACCATGCCGGCCCTCTCGCCCACGATGGAAGAGGGCAATCTTTCCAAATGGCTGGTCAAGGAAGGCGACAAGGTTTCACCGGGCGACGTGATCGCCGAGATCGAGACCGACAAGGCGACGATGGAAGTCGAAGCCGTCGATGAGGGCACCGTCGCCAAGCTGGTGGTTCCAGCTGGCACCGAGGGCGTCAAGGTCAACGCGCTGATCGCCATCCTGGCCGGCGAGGGCGAGGATGCCGGTGCCGCCGCCAAGGGCGGTGGCGAGGCCGCGCCAAAGGCTGAAGCGCCGAAAGCGGATGCCCCGAAGGCCGAGGCGCCCAAGGAAGCGCCGAAGCCGGCTGCAGCCGCAGCGGCGCCCGCACCGGCAAAGGCCGAGGCCGCTCCGGCTGCTAACGGTCATGCGACTGGCGATCGTGTGTTCGCGTCGCCGCTCGCCCGTCGCATCGCCAAGGATGCCGGCGTCGATGTGTCCGTCGTGACGGGCACCGGCCCGCACGGCCGCGTCGTCAAGGCCGACGTCGAAGCGGCTATTTCTTCCGGTGGCGCGAAGGCTGCCCCTGCGGCGAAGGCGCCCGCCGGCGCGCCACCGTCCGCCCCAGCCCCCGCGCCGAAGCCGATGTCGGACGACCAGGTGCTAAAACTGTTTGCCGAAGGCTCCTACGAACTCGTGCCGCATGACAACATGCGCAAGACCATCGCGCGCCGCCTGGTCGAGGCGAAGTCCACCATCCCGCATTTCTATTTGACGCTGGATTGCGAGCTCGATGCGCTGCTGGCCTTGCGCACGCAGTTGAATGCCGCCGCGCCGGTGAAGAAGACCGACAAGGGCGAAGTGCCGGCCTACAAGCTCTCGGTCAACGACATGGTGATCAAGGCGATGGCGATGGCGCTGATGGCGGTGCCGGATGCGAACGCTTCGTGGACCGACAGCGCCATGGTCAAGCACAAGCACGCCGATGTCGGCGTCGCCGTGTCGATCCCCGGCGGTCTGATCACGCCGATCATCCGCCATGCCGATGAAAAGACGCTGTCGACCATCTCCAACGAGATGAAGGATCTGGCGAGCCGCGCCCGCAGCCGCAAGCTGAAGCCGGAAGAGTACCAGGGCGGCACGACGGCGGTGTCCAATCTCGGCATGTTCGGCATCAAGGACTTTGCCGCCGTCATCAACCCGCCGCATGCGACGATCCTGGCGGTCGGCGCCGGCGAGGAGCGGGCGGTGGTGAAGAACGGCGAGATCAGAATAGCGACTGTGATGTCGGTGACGCTGTCGACCGATCACCGGGCCGTCGATGGCGCGCTCGGCGCCGAACTGCTCGGCGCCTTCAAGCGCATGATCGAAAACCCGATGGGCATGCTGGTCTAACAAGGAAAAGGCGGTGCGGGCATTCTTCACCAGCCTTTTCGCCTTCATCCTTTCCGGGTTCCTGGGCAGGGTGGTCGCGCAGCAATTGGCGGTCGCGACCGGTGCCGACGAGACATATATCATCGTCTTCATGGCAACGGCCCTCGTGGCCGTCCTGGTGACGATCTTCTTCTTCGTGGCCCAGTTCCGCTCCGACCCGGTCCGCGCGGCCGACCGGACAATGTGGCGACTGCTTGCCATATTCGGCATCGCGCTGGTCGTGCTCGCCGGCTGGACCTTCGCGGAGCCGGGCGCGAACCGGTCGACGGGGCGCGATCTTTCGATCATTGCCGGGTTGATCCTGCCCGGCGCGGCGACGATTGTCGCGCAATGGTTGTTCGTGCGCTGGCGGCTCAAACGCTCGGCGATCAAGTTCGGTAGAGGCGGGGCAAACGCGTGAAGACAATTCTCTGCTATGGCGACTCTTTGACCTGGGGCTACGACGCCGCCAGCCTTGGCCGCCATGCGCTGGAAGACCGTTGGCCAAGCGCGCTGAAGGCCGCGTTCGGCGGCGAAGTCGAAGTCATCGCCGAAGGCCTCAATGGCCGCACAACGGCATTCGACGATCATCTGGCCGGCGCCGACCGCAACGGCGCCCGCTTGCTGCCGACGATCCTGACCAGCCACGCGCCGCTCGACCTGATCATCATCATGCTCGGCTCCAACGACATGAAGCCGTGGATCCACGGCAATCCGGTCGCCGCCAAGCAGGGCTTGCAGCGCCTGATCGATATCGTGCGCGGCCATGATTACCCGTTCGACTGGCCGGCGCCGCAGATCCTTCTCGTCTCGCCGCCTGCCGTCTCGCGCACCGACAATGCCGAATTCAAGGAGATGTTCGCCGGCGGCGACGACGCCTCGAAGCGGCTGGCGGTGCAGTATTCGGCGCTGGCCGACGATGCCGGCTGCGGCTTCTTCGATGCAGGCAGCGTCGCCACCACCACGCCGCTCGACGGCGTCCATCTCGATGCCGAAAACACCCGCCATATCGGGCGGGCGCTGGCGCCGCTCGTGCGCGTGATGCTGGAACTCTAGAAAGAAAACCGGAGAAAACCCCGTGGCTGAATCCTACGACGTCATCATCATCGGCTCAGGCCCCGGCGGCTATGTCACGGCGGTGCGTTCAGCCCAGCTCGGCTTCAAGACGGCGATCGTGGAGCGCGAGCATCTTGGCGGCATCTGCCTCAACTGGGGCTGTATCCCGACCAAGGCGCTGCTGCGCTCGGCCGAGATCATGCATTATTCCGATCACCTCAAGGATTACGGCCTGAAGCTCGAAGGCGGCAAGGTCAGCCCCGACACGGCCGCTGTGGTCGACCGCTCGCGCAAGGTTTCGCTCAGGCTGAATGGCGGCGTCGCCTTCCTGATGAAGAAAAACAAGGTCGACGTCATCTGGGGCGAGGCAAAGCTCTCCAAACCCGGCGAGATCGTCGTCTCCAAGACCGCCAAGAAGGCCATGGAGCCCCAGCCGCCAGTGCCGAAAGGTGTCAAGGGCGAGGGCACCTACTCCGCCAAGCACATTATCCTCGCGACCGGCGCCCGGCCGCGCGCTCTGCCCGGCATCGAGCCGGACGGCAAGCTGATCTGGACCTATTTCGAGGCGATGGTGCCTAAGGAAATGCCGACGTCGCTGCTGGTGATGGGTTCCGGCGCCATCGGCATCGAATTCGCCTCCTTCTACCGCACCATGGGCGCCGACGTGACCGTCGTCGAACTCTTGCCGGCGGTGATGCCGGTCGAAGACGCCGAGGTCTCGAAATTCGCGCAGAAGCAGTTCGAGAAGCAGGGGATGAAGATCATCCTCGAAGCCAAGGTGACCAAGGTCGAAAAGGGCGCCAATTCGGTCACCGCGCATGTCGAGATGAAGGACGGCAAGGTCGAGAAGATCACCGCCGATCGCATGATCTCGGCCGTCGGCGTGCAGGGCAACATCGAAAATCTCGGCCTGGAGGCGCTCGGCGTGAAAACCGATCGCGGCTGCGTCGTCGTCGACGGCTATGGCAAGACCAACGTGCCTGGCATCTACGCCATCGGCGATGTCGCGGGGCCGCCCATGCTTGCTCACAAGGCCGAGCACGAGGGTGTGGTCTGCATCGAGAAAATAGCCAATTTCCCCGGCGTTCACGCCACCGACAAATTGAAGATTCCGGGCTGCACTTACTGCAATCCGCAGGTCGCCTCCGTCGGCCTGACCGAGGCCAAGGCCAAGGCCGAAGGCAAGGACATCCGCGTCGGCCGCTTCCAGTTCGGCGCCAACGGCAAGGCGATCGCGCTCGGCGAGGACCAGGGTTTCATCAAGACCATCTTCGACAAGAAAACCGGGCAGCTGCTCGGCGCGCATATGGTTGGCGCCGAGGTGACCGAGCTGATCCAGGGTTTTGTCGTGGCGATGAACCTGGAGACGACCGAGGAAGAGCTGATGCACACCATCTTCCCGCATCCGACGCTCTCGGAGATGATGAAGGAGAGTGTGCTCGACGCCTATGGCCGCGCTTTGAACGCATGATAAGTTACCGACCGGTGATAGGTCACCAATGGGTGACAGATCACCAATCGGTGATAAACCGCCAATCGGTGATAGACGCCCAATCCGTGCTAACGTGGTCGGGCGAGACTCACACGCGGCAGCCGGAGAAACCTGACGGCAAGGCAGTTCGTATCCGGATGCGTTTTCACCTGATCGAGGAGGAACTGGCATATGCATTTGAATGGCGTCGGTTGGATCGCAGCCATCATCGTCGGCGGCCTGGCGGGCTGGCTCGCCGAGATGGTCATGAAGAGCAACACCGGCATCTTCATGAACATCATCATGGGCATCGTCGGCGCGATAGTGCTGAATGCGATCCTGCAGGCTCTCAACATCCAGTCGTTCGGCGTCGGCTGGGTGGCCTATCTGATCACCGGCTTCATCGGTGCCTGCCTGCTGATCTTCGTAGGGCGGCTTGTTCGCCGGTAGGGCGCGCGAATGCGTCGCTGAACGAAGCCGCTATGCGAAAACGGCCGTGGCGGCATTCGCTGGCGCGGCCTTTTTCTTTGCCACGAAAAGTCCTAGATGACGAAGGATGGCGGCTGAAATAGCGGCCGCGAAGGGTTTGAGATGGTCACAGTCGTAGACACGATCGCCAACCGGCCGCGCCCGCGGCATCCCGAGAAGGCGCACAGGCCCGACCAGGAAGTGCTGCGCAAGCCCGACTGGATCCGCGTCAAGGCGCCGGTTTCCAAGGGCTATGCCGAAACGCGCGAGATCGTGAAGTCGCACAAGCTGGTGACGGTGTGCGAGGAGGCCGGCTGTCCGAATATCGGCGAATGCTGGGACAAGAAGCACGCCACCTTCATGATCATGGGCGAGATCTGCACGCGCGCTTGCGCCTTCTGCAATGTCGCGACCGGTATCCCGACCGCGCTCGACCCCGATGAGCCCGCGCGGGTCGCCCACGCGGTCAAGCAGATGGGGCTGAGCCACGTCGTCATCACCTCGGTCGACCGTGACGATCTCGCCGATGGCGGTGCGCAGCATTTCGCCGACGTCATCCGCGCCATCCGCGCGGCGACGCCGTCGACCACGATCGAGATCCTGACGCCCGACTTCCTGCGCAAGGACGGCGCGCTGGAGATCGTCGTCGAGGCCAAGCCCGACGTCTTCAACCACAATCTCGAAACCGTGCCGTCGAACTACCTGACGGTTCGCCCCGGCGCCCGCTATTTCCACTCGATCCGGCTCTTGCAGCGGGTCAAGGAGCTCGATCCGTCGATCTTCACCAAATCCGGCATCATGGTCGGCCTCGGCGAGGAGCGGAACGAGGTGCTGCAGCTGATGGACGATTTGCGGTCGGCCAATGTCGACTTCATGACCATCGGCCAGTATCTGCAGCCGTCGAAGAAGCATCATCCGGTGATTCGCTTCATCCCACCCGACGAATTCAAATCCTACGAAACGGTCGGCAAGACCAAGGGCTTCCTGCTGGTGGCATCGAGCCCGCTGACGCGCTCCTCGCATCATGCCGGCGAGGATTTCGCCAGGCTGCGCGCCGCGCGCGAGGCGCAGCTCAAGAAGGCCAGCTGACCTTCAATGCCGAAATTCGAGGCGACACGCCGCGTCGCGCATACGCCGGAAGAGATGTTCGCGCTGGTTGCGGACATCGAGGCCTACCCGCAATTCCTGCCGCTCTGTGAATCGCTCACCGTGCGCTCGCGCAAGGAGCGTGACGGCCGCACCATCCTGGTTGCCGACATGAGCATCGGCTACAAGGCGATCCGCGAGACCTTTACCACGCAGGTGCTGCTAAGGCCTGACGAGAAAGCCATCGACGTCAAATACATCGATGGGCCGTTCAAATATCTCAGCAACATCTGGCGCTTCGATCCCGCGACCGGCGGCTGCGAAGTGCATTTCTTCATCGACTACGAATTCAAGAGCCGCATCCTGGGCGCGGTCATGGGCACGATGTTCGATCGCGCCTTCCGCATGTTCTCGGAAGCCTTCGAGAAACGGGCCGACGTCATCTACGCGGCAAAACCGGCCTAACGCTCGCCGAGCGCACGCAATCCCAGTTGCAGCGCGTGTCGCACCGTCTCGTGCCGGATGAATTCGCGGCCCTTGTGGCCAAACAATTGCTGTTCGGCGACGACCGGCTGTCCGGCCAATGCAATCCCGAACCAGACAAGGCCGATCGGCTTTTCCGCCGAGCCACCGCCGGGGCCGGCAATGCCTGTGACGGCAAGCGCGATCTTCGCTTGCGAATGCGCCAGCGCGCCGGCAGCCATCTCCAGCACCGTCTCGCGCGAGACCGCGCCATGCGCGCCCAGCGTGGCGGTGGAGACGCCGAGCATCTCCATCTTGGCTTCGTTGGAATAGGTGATGAAGCCGCGATCGATCACGGCGGAAGACCCGGCGATGTCGGTCAGCGCGGCGATGATCAGGCCGCCGGTGCAGCTTTCGGCGGTCGCCAGCATGATGCCGCGCTGCTGGCAGGCCTGCAGCAGGGTGTTTGCAAGTTCAGCGTTGCTCATGCCGGCACCTCGCCCGGATAGACGACGCTGGCCGTGGCGATCGCCGCTATGCCTTCGCCGCGCCCGACAAAGCCGAGCTTCTCGTTGGTCGTCGCTTTGATCGAAATCCGCTCGGGCGCTATGCCGAGCATCGCCGAAAGCGCTTCCGTCATCGCCGCGCGATGCGGCCCGACGCGCGGCGCCTCGCAGATCAGCGTGATGTCGGCATTGGCGATGCGCCCGCCGCGCTCGCGCACCAGCTTTGCCGCGTGCTCGACGAAGATCTTAGAGGCAGCACCCTTCCATTGCGGGTCAGAGGGCGGGAAATGCGTGCCGATATCGCCGGCGCCGCAGGTGGCAAGCAGCGCATCGGTCAGCGCATGCAGCCCGACATCGGCGTCCGAGTGGCCGGAGAGTTTTCGCTCGTAGGGAATGGCGACGCCGCAGAGCGTGACATGGTCGCCAGGCTCGAACGCGTGCACGTCGTAGCCATTGCCGGTGCGAATGTCCGGGAAGCGCTGCGCGCTCGAGAGCCGCTGGTCGGCCAATGCAATATCCCTTGCCCAGGTGAGTTTGACGTTGTCCGGCGATCCGGGAACGATCTTGACCGGAATATGCGCCCATTCGGCGATCGCCGCGTCGTCGGTAAAGTCCGCCTTGCCCAAATGATGCGCCTTCTCATGCGCGGCAAGCAGCGGCCAGAACGGAAAGCCCTGCGGCGTCTGCGCGGCATGAAGGCCGGCCCTCGACACCGTCTCGTCGATCATGCCGGTCGCCGATTCCCGCTTCAGCGTGTCGGCGACGGGCAGCGCCGGCAGCGCGCCCTGGCGCTCGCCGATGGCTTCGATGGTGCGGTCGATCAGCCCTGCATCGACGAACGGACGCACGGCGTCATGCACCAGCACCTTGCCGGGCGCCTGGTCCTTCAGCGCCAGCAGGCCGAGCCGGACGGAAGCTTGGCGCGAGGGGCCGCCGATGACGGTTATGAGACGTTCGCCATGCGCTCCAGCCGCGCGCTGCAAAAGCTCGGCATCGTCGGCGTGGATGGCGACGACCACCGGGCCGATCATCGGGTGGGAGAGGAAGATATCCAGCGTATGGGCGATAACGGCGCGGCCGCCGATGCGCTGATATTGCTTCGGACCGTCGGCTTGGCCAGCGCGCGCGCCACGGCCGGCGGCGACGATCACCACCCCGATCCCGCCGCTTGGGTCAGCCGCTTGCTTTTCGCTTGCCTCGCTCATTCCGATCGGTCCTAGAGCCGGATGATTTCAGGTCGATTCGACCTGAAATCTGAATCCGTCTCTAAATCAAAGAAGTAGAGCATGATGTCGGCCGAAAACCGCTCACACTTTTCGGCATCATGCTCTAGTCGGGGTGATGGCCGAAGGCCAGCTTTTTCCAAAATGCGCCTTAATGTGACGTCATTGCGCGTTGCACAATGCCACACTTCTGGCTAGAGAATGTGCAACGATAGAATATGCTTGGTTTTTGTGCATGGCTGAACTGACCACATTGGCATCGCCACTCGATGTCGGCGGCGTGAGAATCCGCAATCGCGTCTTCCTGGCGCCGATGTCGGGCATCACCGATGAGCCGTTCCGGCACCGTGCCCATGCGCATGGCGCGGGCCTGGTCGTGTCGGAAATGGTGGCTAGCGGTGAGCTGGCCAAGGGGCGCACAGGCTGCGACCTGCGCATCCGTCATTCCGGCCTGCCGGTGCATATGGTGCAGCTTGCCGGTCGCGAAGCGGTGCACATGGGCGAAGGCGCGCGAATCGCGGCGGGCGAGGGCGCCGACATCATCGACATCAATATGGGCTGTCCGGCGAAGAAGGTGACCGGCGGCTGTGCCGGTTCGGCGTTGATGCGCGACCTCGACCATGCTTTGTCGCTGATCGAGGCTGTGGTCGGCGCCGTCTCGGTGCCGGTGACGGTCAAGATGCGGCTCGGCTGGGACGAAGGCGCTCTCAACGCGCCGATGCTGGCGCGCCGCGCCGAGCAGGCTGGCGTCAGGATGGTGACCGTGCATGGCCGCACGCGCTGCCAGTTCTATCAGGGCAAGGCCGATTGGCGCGCGATCGCGCGCGTCAAGGAAGCGGTGTCGATCCCGGTAGTCGCCAATGGCGATGTCAGATCACCCGAGGAGGCCAAGACAATCCTTCAACAGTCCGGCGCCGACGCCGTGATGATCGGCCGCGCGCATTTTGGTGCTCCCTGGGTTGCCGGCGGCATTGCCGCAGCCGCGGCCGGCACAAACACACAAGGCATTCCGCAAACGCCGCAAGAGTTAACCGATTACGTCGTCTCGCACTATGAGGACATGCTTTCGCTCTACGGCATTGAAAGCGGCCTGCGCCAGGCGCGAAAACATCTCGGTTGGTATCTCGACCGCCATGCCCCGCTTGCTTCGGCTGGGCAGCGCAAGCGTATCCTCACCTCGTTCGATCCCGCTGAGGTCGTCGTCGAACTGCGGCAAACATTCTCCGAAGGCACCGCGATGCCTGGAATGCGGAGCGCGGCATGAAGGCGGACGTCCCACAGCCGGTTGGCATGGCGGACGCCGCCAATATCGTGCTCAACACCATCCGCCGCCCGGTGATCATGGTCGATCCCGACGGCTTCATCACCTTCGCCAACGCCGATGCCGAGGACTTCTTCCGCTCCAGCGCGACCATGCTCGCCCGCAACACGCTTTCCAAGCTGGTGCCGTTCGGCAGCCCGCTACTCACGCTGGTCGACCAGGTGCGCGAACGCGGCGCGCCGGTCAACGAATACCGCGTCGACGTATCGTCGCCGCGCCTCGGCATCGAAAAGATGGTCGATCTCTATGTCGCGCCAGTGCCGGAATTTCCGGGCTCCGTCGTCGTCATGTTCCAGGAACGGTCGATGGCCGACAAGATCGACCGCCAGATGACGCATCGCGGTGCTGCGCGTTCCGTCACCGGCCTTGCCGCCATGCTGGCGCATGAGATCAAGAACCCGCTCTCCGGCATCCGCGGCGCCGCCCAATTGCTCGAGCTTTCCGCCTCCGACGAAGACCGCGCGCTGACCCGCCTGATCACCGACGAAACCGACCGCATCGTTTCGCTGGTCGATCGCATGGAGGTGTTTTCCGACGAGCGGCCGATCGAGCGGTATCCGGTCAATATCCATGTCGTTCTCGACCATGTGAAGGCGATCGCCAAGAACGGTTTTGCGAGGCGGATCAAGATCTTGGAGGAATATGATCCATCATTGCCTCCGGTCTTTGCCAACCGCGATCAACTGATCCAAGTCTTCCTCAATCTGGTGAAGAACGCCGCCGAGGCGATCGGCGCCGACCCGCAGGGTGAGATCGCGCTGTCGACGGCTTTCCGTCCGGGAATCCGCGTCTCGGTGCCAGGAACGCAGGACCGTGTCTCGCTACCGCTGGAATTCTGCGTGCATGACAACGGCCCCGGCGTGTCCGAGGACATCCTGCCGATCCTGTTCGATCCGTTCATCACCACCAAGCCGAACGGCTCCGGCCTGGGCCTGGCGCTGGTTGCCAAGATCGTCGGCGAGCATGGCGGCATCATCGAATGCGATTCGACGCCGCGCGGGACGACGTTTCGCATCCTGCTTCCCGCCTGGAAGGAGACCGCGCCAGGCGCCGGCGACGAAGCTGAAGGAGACCGCACATGACCGCTCGCGGCAATATTCTGGTCGCCGACGACGATGCGGCCATCCGCACCGTGCTCAACCAGGCGCTGTCGCGCGTCGGCCACGAGGTGCGCGTCACCTCGAACGCCTCGACGCTGTGGCGCTGGGTGGCGGCGGGCGAGGGTGATCTCGTCATCACCGATGTGGTGATGCCCGACGAAAACGCCTTCGACATGCTGCCGCGCATCAAGAAGGCGCGGCCCGAGCTTCCGGTCATCGTCATGAGCGCGCAAAACACCTTCATGACAGCCATCCGCGCCTCCGAGACCGGCGCCTACGAATATCTGCCGAAACCGTTCGACCTGACGGAGCTGCTCAACATCGTCAACCGGGCGCTGGCCGAGCCAAAGCGGCCGAAGCTCGATGCCCGCGCCGAGGATCAGCCGGAGACAATGCCGCTTGTCGGCCGCTCGGCCGCCATGCAGGACATCTACCGCATGCTGGCGCGCATGATGCAGACGGACCTCACGGTCATGATCAGCGGCGAGTCCGGCACCGGCAAGGAGCTGGTGGCGCGCGCGCTGCACGAATATGGCCGCCGCCGCGGCGGCCCGTTCGTGGCCATCAACATGGCGGCGATCCCGCGCGACCTCATCGAATCGGAGCTGTTCGGCCACGAGAAAGGCGCCTTCACCGGCGCCCAGAACCGCTCTAGCGGCCGTTTCGAGCAGGCGGAGGGCGGGACGCTGTTCCTCGACGAGATCGGCGACATGCCGATGGAAGCGCAGACGCGGCTGCTGCGCGTGCTGCAGCAGGGCGAATACACCACGGTCGGCGGCCGCACCCCGATCAAGACCGACGTGCGCATCGTCGCCGCCACCAACAAGGACCTGCGCACGCTGATCAACCAGGGCCTCTTCCGCGAAGACCTGTTCTATCGCCTCAATGTCGTTCCGCTGCGGCTGCCGGCGCTGCGCGAGCGTTCCGAGGATATCCCCGACCTGGTGCGGCACTTCTTCAAGCAGGGCGCCAGCGAGGGCCTGCAGACCAAGCGCATTTCGGCCGGCGGCATCGAGCTTATGAAGCGCTATCCGTGGCCGGGCAACGTGCGCGAGCTGGAAAACCTGGTGCGCCGGCTGGCTGCCCTCTACTCGCAGGACGAGATTTCGTCGGAAATCATCGAATCCGAGCTGAAGACCGGCGAGCGACCGGTCGTACCGGACGGCGGCGCGCTCATCCCCGACGATCTGTCGATCGGCCAGGCGGTCGAGCATTTCCTGCAACGCTATTTCGCCTCCTTCGCCGGCGAATTGCCGCCGGCCGGGCTCTACCAGCGCATTCTTGCCGAGGTCGAGTATCCGCTGGTGCTGGCTTCGATGACGGCGACGCGCGGCAACCAGATCAAGGCGGCGGAGCTTTTGGGGCTCAATCGCAACACGCTGCGCAAGAAGATCCGCGAGCTTGGCGTCAACGTCTACAAATCGGCCAGGCAGCCGTAGCGTCGCCTCGTCCTTTCGGCGAATTCGCCCATTTAGCGAATTGACGGGGGAAAGATTTCCGTCCCGGCCACACTTGTTGCATAATCGCCACAATGCGTTGCATACATCCGACGCAATGACCGACTCTGTACCACGACATGGCAGCTGAGGCTCCGATCCTGAACCGACCGCTTTTCAGCCACACCGGCACGGGTGAAGGCCGAAGGTTGCTGGCATTGCCCGGCGTGGTCGCTATCGTAGGCGCCGTGATCACGGCGGCGATCTCGTTTGCAATCCTGGTCGGCGCCACGCCGATCGCGCCGACCGCCGACACGACCTGGGCCCTGATCGCGGCCAATGCCGTCTTTGTCCTGTTCCTGATCGCGCTGATCGCCCGCGAGGTGCGTCGCATCGTCTTGGCAAGGCGCCATGGCAGGGCCGCCTCGCGGCTGCATGTGCGCATCGTCGCGATGTTCGCGCTGGTTGCCGCCATTCCGGCGATCATGGTGGCGATCATCGCCTCGATCACGCTCGACATCGGCCTCGACCGCTGGTTCGAAATCCGCACCAAGACGATCGTCAACTCGTCGCTGTCGATTGCCGACGCCTACGTTCAGGAGAACGCGCGCAACCTGCAGGGCACGACATTGTCGATGGCGTATGATCTCGATGCCTCGCGTACGCTTTACGGCCTCGACCGCGGCGGTTTCCTCGATTTGTTGAACAAGGAAGCCGTTGGCCGTGGGCTGGCGCACGCCGCCCTGATCAAGCCCGATGGCTCGTTCGTCATGAACGCCAAGACCGACGCCGACTTTGCCATGCCCGAACCGCCGGCAGGCGCTGTCAACACCGCCGCGGACGGCAAGCCGGTGCTGATCGAGCCGCGCACCCGCAACATCATGGGCGCCATCATCAAACTGCGCGAGATCGAAGGGCTTTACCTGTATACGATCCGGCTGGTCGATCCCGACGTGATCAAGGCGCGCCAGATCGTCAGGTCCAACACCGACGAATACCGCAACCTCCAGGATAACCGCCGGACCTCGCAGGTCGCCTTTGCGCTGCCCTATCTGTCGCTGACGCTGATCATCACCCTGTCGGCGATCTGGACCGGCATTGCGGTTGCGGACCGCATCGTGCGGCCAATTCGCCAGTTGATCGGCGCCGCCGACGAGGTGGCGACAGGCAATCTCGACGTCGCGGTTCCCGTGCGCCAGTCCGACGGCGACGTCGCCTCTCTCGGCGAAACCTTCAACAACATGATCCTGGAGCTCAAATCGCAACGCAACGAGCTGCTGTCGGCCAAGGATCTGATCGATGAGCGCCGGCGTTTCTCCGAGGCGGTGCTGGCCGGCGTCACCGCAGGGGTCATCGGCGTCGACCCTTACGGTATCATCACCATCGTCAACCGCTCGGCCGAAACCATGCTGGCGATTTCGGCGAATGCGACGCTCGGCCAGAACCTTTCGGCGGTTCTCCCCCTGGTCGGGCGCGTCTTCGAGATCGGACGGCAGTCCGGCAAACCGGTCTATCGCGAGCAGGTGACCTTCTTCCGCACCGGGCTGGAGCGCACTTTCAACGTCCAGGTTACCGTCGAGTCCGGCGACGACGGCGAGGAAGAGAAGTCCTATGTGGTCACGGTCGACGACATCACCGATCTGGTCCAGGCACAGCGTTCGTCGGCCTGGGCGGATGTGGCGCGGCGCATCGCGCATGAGATCAAGAATCCGCTGACGCCGATCCAACTCTCGGCCGAGCGCATCAGGCGCCGCTACGGCAAGGTCATCACCGAGGACCGCGAAGTCTTCGACCAGTGCACGGACACCATCATCCGCCAGGTCGAGGACATCGGCCGCATGGTCGATGAATTCTCGGCCTTTGCCCGCATGCCGAAGCCGGAGATGAAGACGATCGACCTGCGTGAATCGCTGCGCGAGGCGTCCTTCCTGGTCGAGGTCAGCCGCTCCGACATCGCCTTCCAGCGCGACTTCGGCAGCGAACCGTTGAAGGGCACCTTCGACAGCCGCCTGATGGCGCAGGCCTTCGGCAACGTCATCAAGAACGCCGCCGAGGCAATCGACGGACTTGATGCGGAAGGTCGTTCGGACGGCACAATACGGATTCAGGCCGGACGCCAAGATGGCGCCATACGAATCGACGTTATCGACAACGGCAAGGGGCTGCCGCGCGAGAATCGCCAAAGGCTTCTCGAGCCCTATATGACGACGCGAGAGAAGGGCACCGGACTTGGCCTCGCTATCGTCAAGAAGATCGTGGAGGACCATGGCGGCCGTCTCGAATTGCATGACGCGCCAGCGGATTTCCACGGCGGCCGGGGCGCGATGATTTCGATCATCCTGCCCCCGTCGACAGTCGTAGCCGCGCCGCCACGCGGTGAGGGTCGAAGCGAACACGAACGAGAAACTGAAAAGGTCGGTAATGGCGTCTGACATTCTCATCGTCGATGACGAGGAAGACATCCGCGAACTTGTCGCCGGTATCCTGAGCGACGAGGGCCACGAAACCCGCACTGCACATGATGCCGACAGCGCGCTCGCGGCAATTGCCGATCGTGCGCCGCGTCTGATTTTCCTCGACATCTGGCTGCAAGGCTCGCGCCTCGACGGCCTGGCGCTGCTCGACGAGATCAAGACCATGCATCCGAGCATGCCGGTGGTGATGATTTCCGGTCATGGCAACATCGAAACGGCGGTGTCGGCCATCCGGCGAGGCGCGTACGACTTCATCGAAAAGCCGTTCAAGGCCGATCGCCTGATCCTGATCGCCGAACGCGCGCTGGAAACATCCAAGCTGCGGCGCGAGGTCTCCGACCTCAAGCAGCGCAGCGGCGAGACCTTCGATCTGATCGGCATGTCGTCGGCGATGAGCCAGTTGCGACAGACCATCGAGCGCGTCGCGCCCACCAACAGCCGCGTCATGATCATCGGTCCCTCCGGCTCCGGCAAGGAACTGACTGCGCGCGCCATCCACGCGCTTTCGTCGCGCAAGACCGGCCCCTTCGTCACGCTGAGTGCCGCCACCATCACGCCCGAGCGCATGGAGATCGAGCTGTTCGGCACCGAATCGAACGGCACCGAGCGCAAGGTCGGCGCGCTCGAAGAGGCGCATCGCGGCATCCTCTACATCGACGAAGTTGCCGATATGCCGCGCGAAACGCAAAACAAGATCCTGCGCGTGCTGGTCGAGCAGCAATTCGAGCGGGTAGGCGGCACCAAGCGCGTCAAGGTCGATGTCCGCATCATTTCCTCGACCTCGCAGAACCTGGAAGCCATGATCGCCGACGGCCGTTTCCGCGAGGACCTTTATCATCGCCTGGCGGTGGTTCCGGTCATGGTGCCGGGGCTTGCCGAGCGCCGCGAGGACATTCCCTATCTCGTCGACAATTTCATGAAGCAGATCGCGCGCCAGGCCGGCATCAAGCCGCGCCGCATCGGCGACGATGCGCTGGCCGTGCTGCAGGCCCATAACTGGCCGGGCAACGTTCGACAATTGCGCAACAATGTCGAGCGGCTGATGATTCTGGCGCGAGGCGAAGAGGCCGATGCGCCGATCACCGCCGACCTTCTGCCCTCCGAAATCGGCGACGTGATGCCACGCACCCCAAACCAGTCGGACCAGCACATCATGGCCCTGCCGCTGCGCGAGGCACGCGAGCAGTTTGAGAAGGACTATCTGATCGCCCAGATCAACCGCTTCGGCGGCAACATCTCGAAGACCGCCGAGTTCATCGGCATGGAACGCTCGGCGCTCCACCGCAAGCTGAAGTCGCTGGGAGTTTAGGACCGGCGTGGCTCAGCCGATTGTCTGTTACGACAGCGGTGGAATCGCCTAAGAAAGCCGGACGTTTTTCCCGAGGGGGCCCATGCCGCGCATTGCCTATGTCAACGGGCGCTATGTCGTCCATGCTCAAGCCAGCGTCCATATCGAGGATCGCGGCTACCAGTTTGCCGACGGCGTCTATGAGGTCTGCGAGGTGGCGCGCGGCCATATCGTCGACATGCCGCGTCATCTTGCCCGGCTCAAGCGCTCGCTCAAGGAACTGTCGATCGCCTGGCCGGTCTCGGAAGGCGTCCTGCCGATGCTGCTGCGCGAGGTGGTCGGTCGCAATGGCGTGGTCAACGGCCTTGTCTATGTGCAGGTGACGCGCGGCGTTGCCAGCCGCGAGTTCGTCTTTCCAGCGGCGGGCACAAGATCGGCCCTGGTCATAACCGCCAGGAAAGCCGATCCGGCCTTGGCGGCCAAGCGCGCGGAGACCGGCATCAAGGTCATCACCGTGCCGGAGAACCGCTGGGACCGTGTCGACATCAAGAGCACGGGCCTCCTGCCCAATGTGCTTGCCAAGCAGAAGGCCAAGGAGGCCGGCGCGCAGGAAGCCTGGTTCGTCGACACCGACGGCAACGTCAAGGAAGGCGGTTCGTCCAACGCCTGGATCGTCACGAGGGACGGGGTCCTGGTGACCCGGCCGGCCGAGCACGGCATCTTGCGCGGCATCACCCGCACGACGCTTTTCGACGTCGCCGCCAAACTCGGCCTCAAGATCGAGGAGCGCGGTTTTTCGGTCGCCGAGGCGAAGGCAGCCAGGGAAGCGTTTATCAGTTCGGCGACGACAATCGCCATGCCGGTGGTCGAAATCGACGGTGCGCCGATCGCAAATGGCCACCCTGGTTCCATGACACTTTCGTTGCGGCAGGCCTTTTTTGACGTTGCGGAAAAAAGTCCAGCCTGATAACCGCACAACTGGAATGAACCTTAACTATCTCGTTCTGCTTGCCATTGTGTCGGCAAGAGGGGGTTTGCGCGCTTGACAGGTGCCGCGTAATTTGGCGCATTGGCCCGCAAACCGAAGGGGATCGGCGAAAGACAAGAAAAATGGCGGAACGATCGCAAAACCTTCAGGACCTGTTCCTGAACTCAGTTCGCAAGAGCAAAAACCCACTCACCATCTTCCTCATCAATGGCGTGAAGTTGACCGGTGTGGTCACTTCGTTCGACAATTTTTGTGTGTTGTTGCGGCGTGACGGGCACTCCCAGCTCGTCTACAAGCACGCCATTTCCACGATCATGCCGAGCCAGCCGGTTCAGATGTTCGATGGCGAGGAAAGCCAGGGCGCCTGATTGGCACGTGATAAGGACGCGGACCGCAGCGTTCGCGGAAAACAAGGGCATCAACTCGGGCCGGAAGCCAAAGATCCGACCCGAGCCGTCGTCATTGTGCCGGTGCTCACCCGCCAGCCGCGCGGCGACGAGGAAACCAGCCGTCCGCGGCTGACCCGTTCAGCCGATGCGCGCCACGACGAAGCGGTCGGGCTTGCCAGTGCCATCGATCTCAATCCGGTCCACACGGCCGTGGTGACGGTCGCCGACCCGCGCCCAGCGACGCTGCTCGGCAGCGGCAAGGTGGCTGAGTTTGCCGACATCGTGAAGGAGCGCAAGGCGGAGCTGGTCATCGTCGACCATCCGCTGACCCCGGTGCAGCAGCGCAATCTCGAAAAGGAACTGAACGCCAAGGTGCTCGACCGCACCGGGCTGATCCTCGAGATCTTCGGCGAGCGGGCGCGCACCAAGGAAGGCACGCTGCAGGTCGAACTCGCCCATCTCAACTATCAGAAGGGCCGGCTGGTGCGCAGCTGGACCCACCTCGAGCGGCAGCGCGGTGGTGCCGGTTTCCTCGGCGGTCCGGGCGAAACCCAGATCGAATCCGATCGCCGCATCCTACAGGACAAGATCACCAAGCTGAAGCACGAGCTGGAAACGGTGCGGCGCACGCGCGACCTGCACCGCGCCAAGCGCAAGAAGGTGCCGTTCCCGGTTGTAGCGATCGTCGGCTACACCAATGCCGGAAAGTCGACGCTGTTCAACCGTCTGACCGGGGCAGGGGTGCTGGCGGAAGACATGCTGTTCGCGACGCTCGACCCCACGCTGCGGCGCGTGCGGTTGCCGCACGGCACGCCAGTTATCCTGTCGGATACGGTCGGCTTCATCTCCGATCTGCCGACGCATCTGGTCGCCGCCTTCCGGGCGACGCTGGAAGAGGTCGTCGAGGCCGATCTGGTACTGCATTTGCGCGACATCTCCGATCCCGACACGGCTGCCCAGGCTGAGGACGTCGAGCGCATCCTCGCCGATCTCGGCGTCGATGCCGCCGACGCCACCCGCGTGGTGGAGGTCTGGAACAAGATCGACCTGCTCGATGAAGGCAACCGGGAGCGCCTGCTTGCCGAAGGCGCGAGCGGCAAGGCGCCGCCGATCGCCATATCGGCGGTGACCGGTGAAGGGTTGGACACGCTGAAAGCGCTCATCGAGACGCGCGTGTCGGGTGAACTGGAGACGATGACGGTGACGTTGAGCCCGGCTCAGCTCGGTCAGGTCGACTGGCTCTACCGCAACGGCGACGTCGTTTCGCGCGCCGACAACGAAGACGGCAGCGTCACGCTCTCGCTGACGGCCACGCACAGCGCCAGGCAGGAAATCGAGAGCCGCCTGCACCGCAAGAACGGCAGCTAACCAGCTGTTTATTTTGCGCCTTTGGCCTGCTGCCAGAGCGCTTCCATCTCGTCGAGCGTTGCCTTCTCCAGCGAGTGGCCCGAAGCCTCCAGGGCTTGCTCGACATAGTGGAACCGCGAGCGGAACTTTTCGTTGGTGCCAGCCAATGCCGCTTCGGAATCGAGCTTGAGGTGGCGGCCGAGATTGACGAGGGCAAACAGCATGTCCCCAAATTCGTCCATGATCGGTCCGGTATCGCCCCCGGCAAGCGCCTCGCGCAACTCGCCGATCTCTTCCTCTATCTTGTCGAGGATCGGCGCTGCCTCGCTCCAGTCGAAGCCGACGCGCGCCGCTTTCTCCTGCAGCTTCAGCGCCCGCGTCAGGGCAGGGAGCGCCACCGGCACGCTGTCGAGATAGCCCTTGCCGTGATCTTCCGGGTCGAGCCCGCGCGCGATGCGGGCGTCGCGCTTCTCGGCTTTCTCGGCCGCCTTGATCTTCTCCCACATGCCCTTGGCCATGCCGGCGCTGCGCGCCTTCTCATCGCCGAAGACGTGCGGATGACGGCGGATCATCTTGGTGGTGATGGCTTCCACGACGTCGCCGAAAGCGAATTCGCCGAGCTCCTCGGCCATCTGCGCGTGATAGACGACCTGCAGCAGGAGGTCGCCCAGTTCCTCGCGCAGATCGTCGAAATCCCCGCGCGCGATTGCGTCCGCCACCTCATAGGCTTCCTCGACCGTATAGGGCGCGATGGTCGAAAAATTCTGCTCGATGTCCCAGGGGCAGCCGGTCTTGGGCGCTCTCAGCGCCGCCATGATCTCGATCAGCCGGGAAATGTCCTTGGAGGGCGTCATGGGTCGAGCCTATCCCGTGGCCAGCGGCCGACCAATCCCGGTCGGACACCGAGACGAGTTGTCCACAACCTCAGTCGAGCACCGAGACGATCGCCTTGGCGAGATCGTCCATGCCGTCCTCCGGCAGGCCGGCAACGTTGATGCGGCTGTCGCCCACCATATAGACGGCATGCTCGGTACGCAGGCGTTCGACCTGCGCCTCGGTCAGCCCAAGCCTGGAAAACATGCCGCGATGGCTGGCGACGAAATCGAAACGGTCGGAGTTGGACTGCCGCCGCAATGCCTCGGCGAAGGCGACGCGCAGGCGAAGCATGCGCAGGCGCATCTCCTCGAGTTCCGTCTCCCAGTCCTTCTTCAACCCGGCATCCTCGAGCACCATGCGCACCGCCGCCGCGCCATGATCCGGCGGCATCGAATAGAGCGCACGCGCCGCCGCCAGCATCTGGCTCATGGCCACATCGGCCTGCCCACCGTCCTTTGCCATGATCATCGCCGCGCCCACGCGGTCGCGATAAACGGCGAAATTCTTCGAGCAACTCGAGGCGACGACCATTTCCGGCACCTTGTCGGCCAGCAGCCGCAGACCGGCCGCGTCGGCGTCCAGGCCTTCGCCAAAGCCCTGATAGGCGATGTCGACGAAAGGCAGCAGGCCGCGCTCGAGAAGGACGTCTGCGACCTTGGCCCACTGCACGGCATCGAGGTTGGCGCCGGTCGGGTTGTGGCAGCAGCCGTGCAGCAGCACGACATCGCCGGAGTTGGCCGTCTTGAGCGCCGTCAGCATCTCGTCAAAGCGGACGGCGCCCGAAGCGGCATCGAAATAGGGATAATCACGAACCTGGAGACCGGCCGCCCGCATCACCGGCAGATGGTTCGGCCAGGTCGGATCGGAGAGCCAGACGGTAGCGCCGGCACGGGTGCGCTGCAAAAGCTCGGCCACCAGCCTGAGCGCTCCCGATCCACCCGGCGCCTGTGCCGCGCGGATGCGCGAATGGTCCGCCTTGCCGCCGAAGGCAAGCTTGATCATGGCGGCGTTGAAGCCGGTATCGCCGGCAAGGCCGAGATAGGTCTTGGTGTCCTGGCTGGCGAGCAGCCGCTTCTCGGCCTCGCGCACGGCGCGCATCACCGGCGTCCTGCCGTCGATGTCCTTGTAGACGCCGACACCGAGGTCGACCTTGCCGGGCCGCGGGTCGTTGCGATAGAGGCCGATCAGGGCAAGGATCTTGTCGGCGGGCGCAGGCTGCAGGGTCTCGAACATCGATAGGACTCCAGTGGCGGCGGAGTGATACGCAAATCGGTCCCGCCGCGCCAGCGACACGTAAAAGAAAATGCCGGGCAGGGGATTAAAATCCCTACGTGCTCCGTAAACAGGGCATGAAACGGTCGATGGCACGCTTCGATATTGTTGGGCAGTTGGGGTCACTGCGGCGTTACGCGCGCTCGCTGACGCGCGACAGCACCGACGCCGAGGATCTCGTCCATGACGCGCTGGTGCGCGCCTATGAGCGGCGCTCGACCTTTCGCTCGGGCGGCAATCTGCGCGCCTGGCTGCTGGCGATCGTGCACAACATCTTCATCGACCGCATGCGCTCGCGTCGCTCCGAGGCGGCGCGCATCGAACGGGCCGGCCTTGTCGCCGACCAGAGCATCCCGGCCTCGCAGGACCATTCGGTGCGCCTGTCGCAGGTCCGCGAGGCGTTTCTTTCGCTCCCCGAGGAGCAGCGCTCCGCCCTGCATCTGGTCGCCATCGAGGGGCTTTCCTATCAGCAGGCCGCCGAAGTCATCGGCGTGCCGCTCGGAACCTTGATGTCGCGCATCGGCCGCGCGCGTGCAGCGCTGCGCGAGATGGAGGAGGGCGCGCCGCAGAAGGCCAGGCCTCATCTCAGGATCGTGGGAGACGATCAATGACCGCCATCGTCGACCCCGTTACCGATGCCGATCTCGACGCCTATGTCGACGATCAGCTGGATGTCGCCCGCCGCATCGAGGTCGAGGCGTTCCTCTCGGCACGTCCGGAAGTGGCGGCGCGCGTGATGTCCGATCTGAGGACGCGCGACGAACTGCGCGTTGCGCTTGCCGGCCCCGTCGGCATGGCGCGCCCGGCCACGACCGAAGCGGCGCGGCGGCTGGAAAGAGCGCTCGCCAGGGGGCGTATGCTTGCGGTGCTGCAGCGCGCCGCTGCTGCGGCCGTGCTGGTCGCGGCCGGCTGGCTGGCCAATGGCATATTCGGTCCGCTCGCGGTGACCAAGGTGGTCGCCTCGACGCAGCCGCCGGCGTATGTCGAGGATGCCGTCAGGGCGCACCGCACGACCTTGGTGCGCGAGACGATGCCGTCGCAGAAGGAAGCGCCGGGCTACGATGCCGACGAGATCCGCGCCGCCACGGCAATCGTCATGCCGTCACTGCCGGACGATTGGAAGATCCGCGACGTCCAGGTCTATCCCTCGCAGTTCGGGCCAAGCGTCGAAGTGGCGGTCGAGACCAGCGACCTCGGTCTTGTCTCGCTGTTCGCCATCAGGCCGGGCACGTTCGACGTCGTGAAGCCGACCATCGCGCCCTCCGATGACATTTCGACCGCCTATTTCCAGATCGGCGAGGTTGCCTATGCGGTGGTCGGACGCGGCGAGGCCGGCAATCTCGACCGTGCCGCCGAAAAACTCGCAAAAACTCTCTACTGAGAATTTCCAACGAAGGAGCATCACATGAACAGCCCCAATCCGGGATACCGAATGGGCACCGGCGCCCAGGCCGGAGCCGTCTATGACGAGGGCCTGCGCAAGCACATGCTGCGCGTCTACAACTATATGGGCCTCGGTCTGGTCGTCACCGGCCTCGTCGCCTTCTTCGTAGCCTCGACGCCGGCGCTCTACGTGCCGATCTTCTCCAGCCCGCTGAAATGGGTGGTGATGCTGGCGCCGCTCGCCTTCGTCATGATCTTCTCGTTCAAGATGCAGACCATGTCCGCCTCGGGCGCCCAGACGATGTTCTGGGCCTTCTGCGCCGTGATGGGCCTGTCGCTGGCCTCCGTGTTCCTGGTCTTCACCTCGACCAGCATCGCGCGCACCTTCTTCATCGCCGCCACGATGTTCGGCGCCACCAGCCTTTACGGCTACACGACCAGGCGCGACCTGACGCAGTTCTCGTCCTTCCTGATCATGGGCCTGATCGGCGTGGTGATCGCCAGCCTTGTCAACCTGTTCCTCGGCTCGACCGCTCTGCAGTTCGCGATCTCGGTGATCGGCATCGCCGTCTTCGTCGGGCTCACCGCCTGGGACACGCAGACGATCAAGGAACAGTATGCCGAGAACTTCGATGCCGAATCGCAGCAGAAGCTCGCCGTCTTCGGCGCCTTCTCGCTTTATCTGAACTTCATCAACATCTTCCAGCTGCTCTTGAATTTCACCGGTGAGCGCGAATAGCCGGACCGTGGCAGGCAACACTGCTGACCTCGGCTGGCCGGAGGGAAACCTCCGGCCATTTTGTTTGGGCTGGGGCGGCCCCAGGCGCGAGACTCGGCATGACAGCCGCTCTTGAGTTCTCGCTCGGCCTTTTGCTAGCCTGTCGTCCACACCAGCCAGCCGCGAGGACGTAATGGAACAGCTGACGCTTCACGCTGACGGTATTTCGGCGACCATCGTCGGGCAGGGGGCCGAACTGGTCTCGCTGCGCGACGCCGACGGCATCGAGCTTCTGTGGCAGGCGGGGCCTGCCTGGCGCCGCCACTCGCCGGTTCTGTTTCCGATCGTCGGCCGGCTGAAGGGCGATCAACTGCGCCATCGCGGCCAAACCTATCCGATGACGCAGCACGGCTTTGCCCGCGACCGGCTCTTTGCCTGGGCGGAGCAGGGGCCGACCTCCTGCACATTGGTCCTGACGGATGATGCCGAGACGCGGACGCATTACCCGTTCGCCTTTCGCCTCGCCATCGGTTACGAGCTGAAGCCCCGCCAACTCGGCGTGACCTTCGAGATCGCCAACACAGGCGACGAACTGCTGCCGGCCTCGATCGGCGCGCATCCGGCGTTCAACTGGCCGCTGCTGCCGGAACTGCCCAAGGAAGCCTACCGGCTGACATTTGCCGACAACGAGCCTGCGCCGGTCCGGCGCCTGAAGGACGGCCTGCTGTTGCCGGCCCCGCGACCGACGCCCATCGAGGGAAGGACGCTGCCGCTTTCCGAAAAACTGTTCGACGACGACGCCGTCATCCTCGACCGGCCGGCCAGCACCAGCGTGCGCTATGCCGCAAGGCAAGGCCCGGCGATCGAGATGTCCTGGCAGGGTTTCAACGAACTGGGCATCTGGTGCAAGCCCGGCGGCGCGCCGTTCCTGTGCATCGAGCCCTGGCACGGCATCGCTAGTCCCGTCGATTTCGACGATGAATTTGCTGACAAACCAGGCGTCATGCTGATCGAGCCGGGCGCCCGGCGGGTGGTGAGCTACCGGATCGATCTCAGCCGGGAACCATAAGCATGGCATACGCCATCAAGGCCGAGATCGAGGATCCGCGGGCGGAGACGTTCAATTTCGCCGGCCAGAAGACCATGTATGGCGGCAAGAACATCGCCGAAGGCGATGTCGTCTTCCTCTTCGCCAGCGAGAACGAAGGCGGGCAGGGGCTTGTCGCGCGAGGCGTCGTGACCTCCTCCGAATCCATCCCGAAGCGCCCCGATCTCGAACGGCAGACGCCGCGCGTCAGCATCGCCGTCCGTCACACCGCCTTGGCGACGAAGCGACTGGGCCGCGGCGAGCTCAAGCGCTTCAAGGATTGGAAGGACGGCCGGCCCGAGACCGAGCTCAACTTCAAGTTCTACCGGCAGGCGACGAACAAGATCGTCGGCATTTCCGACGCGGCGGCGGCGTTTCTCGAAGGATTCTTCTAGCGCCGGTTTCTCTGCTGCCGTGGAAAGGCGATCACCCGGACCGTGGCTGGTCGTCTTTCAGGGGCTTGGCTGCCGGACGATGGCGCCGATCGCATTGACGAGAAGGCGCGAAGCGGTGAGGGCGGAGAGGCCGTCTATATCGGCGGGCGGATAGAACTCGACCAGATCGAAACCGGCGATCCTGGCTCGCGTGCCCAGACCGGCGATCAGGTCGATCGCCTGCGTGTAGGTGAGGCCGCCGGGCGTACGCGCCGCCACGCCCGGCATAAAAGAGGGATCGAGGCCATCGCAGTCGAGGGTGACGACGACCTGCGCGCCTTGCGGAATATGCCGAAGCGCGGCATCCACGCCTTGATCGTGTACCTCGCGCGCGGTCACGAAGCGGCTGCCATAGAGCTGCGCGGCTTCGATTTCGGCGATGCGCGCACTGCCGACGCTGCGCAGGCCGACCTGCACCATGCCGGCGACATGCGGCATCTCGCTCGCCCGCCGCATCGGGCTCGAATAGCCGTGGCGTTCGCCATGCACCTCGTCACGCCAGTCGATATGGGCGTCAACCTGCAGGATCCAGATCGGGCCGTGATCGGCAAAGCCTGCAAGGAACGGAATGACGATGGAATCATCGCCGCCGAGCAGGATCGGTACGGCCGGCAATGACAGGATCTCGCGTGTTTTCGCCTCGATGCGGGCTCGGTTGCCGGCATTGTCATGCATGACGGTCGAGATGTCGCCGAGGTCGACGCAGCAGGTCGGTTCGCCGTCGAACAGCGGACCGCCGAGGTCGAAATCCCAATGCTCGACCAACGGGGCGTCGTCCTGGCTTGCGGCTCGGATGGCATTGGCGGCCAGGACATAAGCGCCGCTGTCCTGGCCCGGATAGGTGGTGCCGTGACCGGCGCCGAAGATCACCGCGCGCGGCGTGTGCCCGTCGGCGAAGCGATCGGGAAAGCCGAGGAAAGCAGGCCTGGCATTCACGTCCTTGTCCTTTCATTGTGTTGTGTCCCACAGATGGAACGGCTTGGAGCAGGGTAGTTGCTTCGCCTCGGAGTTTTGCGACAATTGCCATTTCGGGGATCAGATAGGGCTGCAATGATGAAGAGCATTCTGATGTTGGCGGGCTGCGGTCTGCTCCTTGCCACTCTATCGCCCGCTGCGGCCGAAGAGAAAGTCCGCGCTTCGGACAAGGCGGCGCTCGCCGAATGCCTGAAATATGTCAGCGATTTTCCCGGCGACGTTCCCGGTGTGAACGATACACCGACGCCGGCCATCCATATCGACAACATAGTCAAGCTCGCCGGACACGAGCCTGCTTCGTGCATCAACTACGTGACCGAGCTGTGCTCTTTCGAGAGCGACGACGGCCAGTCACAGCTCGGATTGATCGACTGCGCCAACCGCGAGGTCGCTGTGTGGGAAGACCGTCTCAACACGACCTATGCGGCGCTGCTGGCCAAGGCCGCGCCCAAGGCGAAGGACGGCTATCGCAAGATGCAGCGCGCCTGGATCGGCTTCCGCGATGCGCGATGCGCGGCCGAGGGATCCGCCGAAACCGTCAACACCGACCGCCAGAACAACATCATCGTCAGCTGCGTGCTCGACGCGACGGCCAGGCAGGCGCTGATCCTCGATGATGAGCTGTCGGATCTGCAGTAATCGGCCAGCGAAAATTATGGCGGAACGGCGGGCTAGCTTGAGACTGCGCCATTGTCGTTGCTACAGTGGCTGATCGTCAGAAATTCCGGGGGAACGCAATGAAGCAGAGGGTCATCGTCTGTCCGCTTATCGAGAACGATGGCGCCTATCTGCTTTGCAAGATGCCGAGTGACCGAGGCGTTTTCCCCGGTCAATGGGCTTTGTCCGGTGGCGGAATGGAAGCCGGGGAGAAGATCGAAGAGGCGCTTCGCCGGGAGATCCGTGAAGAGCTCAGTGAGAAGCTGGAGATCGTGCAGGCAACCCCCTGGACATTTCGCGACGATATCCGGGTCAAGACCTATGCCGATGGGTCGACCGAGGAAATCTACATGATCTACCTCATCTTCGATTGCCGCGCCGCCAATCGGATGGTCGAACTCAACGATGAGTTCGAGGATCACGCCTGGATCCGGGCAGGCGAGTTCGCTTCCTATGACCTGAACGCGGCTACGAGGATAACCCTGGCGGCAAAAGGCCTGATCTAGGCCTGATTGTGAAAGGGTGGCTCATTTAGTGCTCCTGGAGGAATGACGCTGCCAAAGTTCTCGTTGCGCATGGGGCTTCTTGTCGGCCTGTGCGCTACGCCGATCGCGCTGCTGCTGGCACTATTCTCGGCCGGATCCGGGCATGGCGACTACGTGCTGGCGCGCGTTCTCTATCCGATACCCACGTTGGCGACGCTAATGACCAATAAAACTATCACCGGCTTGTCCGTGGGGTTGGCCCTGGTTCAGTTTCCTGCCTATGGGGCATTCGTTGCCCCAGGCAGCCGCACCAGATGCCTGGCGCTCATTCTCGTGCATGCTGTTGCAATCGCAGCTGCCTTCAGTGGCGTTCTTGACTATTTTGAGGGATAACAGCCGCGTGCAAGGGTAGCCGGTGATTGTGCCAAGTTGGAGACGCGGCCTCGCGCGGGCCGAGCGGGCAATGCTCTGGAAGGCATAAATGATGACTGACGAGCCTCCTAAAAGAGAAGACCTCGGGCTCATGGCCAATCCTGTCAACAAATGGGTTGGATCATGGCTGGCGTATTCCATTCGATGGATTGTTTGGAAGGTGAAATCAGTCCAGGGTCTCAAACGCCAATAACCCACCGCCTCGATCAAGAGAGGGCGTGGAGCGGCATTCGACCTACTTGCGGCTGACATACCTTCGGTCCCAGCTTCATGTAAGCGGGAAGTGTCGCATCTAACCGGCATCCGTAAGTCGCATAAGATAGATTATGGAACTCTCGTATCAGGCACAGACCCGGTAATTGCCATGGCTTTCACCGCTGATTGCGAACTCCGTGAATCGCTCTATGTAGCGATTCCAGAATTCGGATCATGGCTGAACACCACGAGAGACGAGCTGCAACGCCAACTAAGCAGTCGTCGCTATCGCGCTGACTCGTAAGGGATTTCGATCACCATGCCGTCATAAGCCGGCACCACGTGCTCCGGGGTCTCGGCCATCACCGCGGCATAGTCCAGCGGCACATGCATGTGCGTCAGCACGGCCTTGGCCGGCGCCAGTTTCTCGATCCAGCCCAGCGCCTGGCCGAGTGACAGATGACTGGGATGCGTGTTGTGCTGCAGCGCGTCGATCACCAGCATGTCGAGGCCGCGCAAGCGCTCGGCGGTGGCGTCTGGGAAGCCGCTGATGTCGGGGCAATAGGCAAGCCCGCCGATCCGGAAACCCAGTGAAATGATCTCGCCATGGAACTGCGGCAGCGGCTCGAGGGTGAGGGCGCCCCCCTCGCCCTCGATCACCACCGGTATCGCGTGATCGATGATGTGAGCCTTGACGATCGGCGGATACGAGCTGCCGGGCGGCGTCTCGAAGCAATAGCCGAACGCCTCGCGCATCCGGCGCATCGTCGGCTCATCGGCATGGATGTCGATCCGATGCCGCTGGTCGTGCACGTAGCCGCGCAGATCGTCGATGCCGTGGATATGGTCGGCATGCGGATGGGTATAGACGACGGCGTCAATCCGCCTGACCGAAGCCATCAGCATCTGCTCGCGGAAATCCGGCCCGGTGTCGATGACGACCGTGGTGCGCGCGCCATTGGCGGCAATCCGCTCGACCAGGGCGGCGGTGCGCATGCGCCGGTTCTTTGGATTCGCGGGGTCGCAATTGCCCCAGTCACCGGTGATGCGCGGCGTGCCTGGCGACGAGCCGCAGCCAAGAACGGTAAAGCGCAGCCGGTCGCCCATGTCTCAGCCTGCCGCCATGTCCGGACGCGGCATCTTGGTAAACAACCGAAAGAAGTTCCCGGTGGTGATATCGGCGATTTCAGCCTCGCTGACGCCGATAGTCTCGGCAAGCACCTTCGCCGTGTTCGCCACATAGGCCGGTTCGTTGCGTTTTCCCCGATACGGGATTGGCGCGAGGTAGGGCGCATCCGTCTCGACCAGCAGCCGGTCGCGCGGGACGTCGGCGGCGACGGCGCGCAATTCGGTCGAGTTCTTGAAGGTCAGGATGCCTGAGAAGGAGACATAGCCGCCCAGCGCCACGCCGACTTCGGCCAGCCTGCGCCCGGACGAAAAACAGTGCAGAATGAAAGGGAAGGCGCCCTTCCCTGTCTCGTCCTCGAGGATCGCCGCCATGTCGTCGTCGGCGTCGCGCGAATGGATGACCAGCGGCAGGCCAGTCCGGCGCGCGGCGGCGATATGGGTGCGAAAGCCTTGCGCCTGCGCATCGCGCGGCGCCTTGTCATAATAGTAATCCAGCCCGGCCTCGCCGATCGCCACCACTTTTGGATGGCCGGAAAGCCGCACCAGCTCGTCGGCGGTGACGTCGAGTTCTTCGGCGGCATTGTGCGGATGGGTGCCGACCGAGCAATAGACTTCCTCGAAAGTTTCAGCGATTTCAAGTATTTGCTGAAAGCGCTTCACGCGCGTTGAGATCGTCACCATGCGGCCGATCCCTGCGGCGCGGGCGCGGGCGACGATAGCCGCCCGCTCCTCGGCGAAGTCCGGAAAGTCGAGATGGCAATGGCTGTCGACCAGCATCAGGCGTTGCCGTCTTGCACGTATCTCGGAAACACACCCACCGGCGCCGGCAAGGCCGTACCCGGCATCAGCGCATGGTCGGCATGGACATGCTCGAAAGCACGCTCGTCCGCCGGTACCGCCAGCAGGTCGAGCAGCTTCGCCGCCGATCCGGGAACGAAGGGCTGACTGAGAAGCGCCACGCGCCGCACGACCTCGGCAGTCGTCCACAGCACGGTTTCCATGCGCTCCGAGTCGGTCTTCTTCAGCGCCCAGGGCTCCTGGGACGTAAAATAGCGATCGGCTTCGGCCGCGACGCCGAAGATCGCGGCGAGGGCCAGATGGATGCCCTGCTCCGCCATCGCCCGGCGCGCGACGGCCAGCGCTTCCACGGCCTGGTCGAGGATCGCCGTGTCGGCCTCGGCCAGCTCGCCGCGCTTCGGCACCACGCCGCCGCAGTTCTTGGCGATCATCGACAGCGAGCGCTGTGCCAGATTGCCGAGGCCGTTGGCGAGGTCGGCGTTGGTCCGGTTGACGATCGCCTCGTGGCTGTAGCTGCCGTCCTGGCCGAACGGCACCTCGCGCAGGAAGAAATAGCGTACCCGGTCGACGCCGTAATGCTCGACCATGGTGAACGGATCGACGACGTTGCCGACCGACTTCGACATCTTCTCACCGCGGTTGAACAGGAAGCCGTGGGCAAAGACCCGCTTCGGCAGTTGAATGCCTGCCGACATCAGGAAAGCTGGCCAGTAGACCGCGTGGAAGCGCACGATATCCTTGCCGATGATATGCGTGGCCGGCCAGTAGCGCCATTGCTCGGCCTTGGTGTCGGGATAGCCGGCCGCGGTGATGTAGTTGGTCAAGGCGTCGACCCAGACATACATCACATGCTTGTCGTCGCCCGGCACGGGCACACCCCAATCGAAGGTGGTGCGCGAGATCGACAGGTCCTTCAGTCCCGACTTGACGAAGCTCATCACCTCGTTGCGCCGCTCGGTCGGGCCGACGAAGTCGGGCTGGCTCTCATAGAGCGCCAGCAATTTGTCCTGATAGGCGGACAGCCGGAAGAAGTAGCTTTCCTCCTCATTCCATTCGACCGGCGAGCCAAGCGGCTCGCGGCGCACGCCATCCTCGCCGAGCGTGGTTTCGCTCTCGTCGAAATAGGCCTCCTGCCGCACCGAATACCAACCGCTGTAGCGGTCGAGGTAGATGTCGCCATTGGCGGCCATCGCCTTCCAGATCGCCTGGCAGGATTCGTAGTGGCGTTGTTCGGTCGTGCGGATGAACTGGTCGTTCGAGGCGCCGACCGTCTCGGTCATCAAGCGGAAGATTGCCGAATTGCGGTCGGCGAGCGCCAGGGGCGCAATGCCTTCCTTCTCCGCAGTCTGCTGCATCTTGAGGCCATGCTCGTCGGTGCCGGTGAGGAACAGCACATCCTTGCCGTCGAGACGCTGGAAGCGAGCAAGCGCGTCGCTGGCAATCACCGTATAGGCATGACCGATATGCGGCTTGCCGTTCGGATAGAAGATCGGAGTGGTGAGGTAAAACTTTTCGCGTGACATGAATGAACCGTCATGAATGTCTGAATGTGAGTTGTGGCGGTGGATATCGCATCGGGGCGGCGATTGCCATCCCGTTGCATGCCGCCAAAGTGGCCCCGGTCATGGGGCGACGGCATGCACCGTCACATTCGCATTGCAGAATTCAGGCGGTCGATCATGGTCAGGGCGTGCTGCTTCTTGTCGAGATTGTAGGTCTCGGCCTCAGATATCGTGTTCAGCGCCTCGTGCCAAGCCTCCGACAGGGTTTTGGCCCTGGCGAGGTCGCCCGATAAGGCTGCTTCGCTGGCGGCGGCCGAAAGCAGGTCGAGCGCGCGGCGGTTGAAGATGTCGAACTGGATCGCCTGGTCGCGTCCCGCCACGGCCTCGGCAAGGCGGTGGGCGCTGGCAATGTCCGGCTTCCTGGCCGTCACCAGCGTGTCGAGCGCGCCGGCGATCTCCAGCCCGCCATATTGAGTGAGCAGGATGGCGTTGCGGGCACTGCCCCCTGCCCGCTCGGCAAGTGCCGCGCGCGCGGCCGGATCGTCCGGCGGCGGCGGCTCGACAGTCTCCAGCACCGCCATCAGCTCATCGGCGGCCAAAGGCGCCAGCCGCACCATCTGGCAGCGCGAGCGGATCGTCGACAGCAGGCTGCCCGGCGCATGCACGATCAGAATGAACAGAGTGCGCGCCGGCGGCTCTTCGAGATTCTTGAGCAGAGCATTGGCGGCGTTGATGTTCATGTCGTCGGCCGGGTCGACGATGACGACGCGGTAGCTGCCGTCATGCGAGGTCATCGACAGGAAGCGGCTGACCCTGCGGATTTCGTCGACGGTCAGAACCGTCTTGAAACTCTTGGTCTTGTCGTTGGCCGGACGCGTGAGATGCAGCACCGAAGGATGCGCGCCGGTGGCGATCTGGCGAAACAGCGAGGAAGCCGGATCGGGTACGGCAAGCGTGTCGGGCGCCGCCTTGAAATCCGGATGCTTCAAAAGGTGCTGCGCCAGATGGAACGCCAGCGTCGCCTTGCCGATGCCGTGCGGTCCGGCAAAGATGAGCGCATGCGGCAGCTTGCCGGCCCGGTAGGCGCCCGCAAGCATGCCCGCCGCCGTCGCGTGGCCGATCAACCGCGGCGTTTCCGCCGGCTCGGGCACGCCGTCGAGCGTATCGTGCTGTTCTGGGGCGATGCGTTCGAATATCATGCCGGCGCCGTCTGCTTCCTTTGCGCCGGTATCCGCGCTTCCAGCGCCGCGAAGACGGCGGCGGTGACGACATTCTCAACCGTATCGGGATCGGCGGAAGCGTCGACGACGATGCAGCGCTCCGGCTCTGCCGCGGCAATCGCCAGGAAGGCTTCGCGCCGACGCCGGTGGATATCCAGAGTCTCCTTCTCGAAGCGATCGGCGGCATCGCCGGCGCCACGCCGAGCGGTCGCCCGCTTCAGGCCTTCAACGGGATCTATATCGAAGATCAGCGTCATGTCCGGCATCATGCCGTTGATGGCCACCGCCTCCAGTGCCTTCATGAAATCGGCATCGATGCCGCCGGTGACGCCCTGGTAGACGCGCGAGGAATCGATGAAGCGGTCGCACAGCACGATCGAGCCGCGCTCGACCGCCGGCCGGATGACCTGCTCGACATGGTCGGAGCGCGCGGCGGCGAACAGGATCGCCTCCATCTTCGGCCCGAAAGGCTCGGCGGCCCCGGACAGAAGCACGTGCCTTACGGCCTCGGCGCCGGGCGAGCCGCCCGGTTCGCGGCTGACCAGGACCTCGTATTTCTTGGCGCGCATGCGCCGCGCCAGCCGCTCGATCTGCGTCGACTTGCCTGCTCCTTCGCCGCCCTCGAAGGTGATGAAAAATCCGCTCGCCAATCGAGACTGCCTTTGCCCGTGCTGGCCGCTGTCATAGCTCCCGTCCGACAAAAGGTCCACGAACTTGCCCGATTACAAATGTTTCTGTCGCAGCCAGCCGACAGCGAGTTCCTTGGCCGCGTCGAGCGCACGCTGCGGCAGCGTGCCCACTTTCACCGATTCGGCGGCGTAGAGCGGCGTCTGCTGGCTGAGCGTGTCGCCTATCCAGACGCGCAGCTCTCCGACCGGTTGCCCTTCCTCGACCGGCGCCGACACAGGGCCCTGATAGACGATCCTGGCGGTCAGCTTGTCGCGGTTGGCGATCGGCAGAAAGATGTCTACGGGACCTTTCGCTTTCAAGGCCAGGCCGGATTTGGCGCCGCCGAAGACCTGCGCCTCGCCGACCACCTCGTCCTTGGCGAAAATCTCGGTTTTCTGGAAGGAACGCGAGCCCCAGTCGAGGAGCTTGCGCGCCTCTTCGGAGCGTTCGCGGTCATTCGCCAGCCCGGTGAGCGCGGCAATCACACGGATGCCGTTGTGGCTGACGGTGCCGACCAGGCCGAACCCCGCCTGCTCGCTGGCGCCGGCCACGAAGCCGTCGGCTTCTATTCCCATGGCGATCAGCGGATTGCGGTTTCGCTGCGCGATCTTGTTCCAGGTGAAGTCCGGCTGGCCGTAATAGTGGAAGAACTCCGGATAATCGCGCCACAGATGCAGCGCCAGCATCGTCAGCTCCCGCACCGTCGTCTGCTGGCCGTCGGCCGGCAGGCCGGTCGAATTGACGAAGGTCGATTTCGAAAGGCCGATCTGGCGGGCGCGATCCGTCATCTGCGCGGCGAAATTCGCTTCCGACCCGGCCATGCCCTCGGCAAGCACGATGCACCCGTCATTGGCGGCCTGCACAGTGACACCCTGGATCAGGTCCTCGACGCGAACCTCAGATTTGAGCTTGGCGAACATGGTCGAAGTACCCGACGGCGCCCCGCCGGTGCGCCAGGCATTTTCGCTGACGACGAACGTGTCGTCGAGCGTGATGCGCTTCGACTTGATGGCGTTGAAGACCATCTCCATCGTCATCAGCTTGGCCATCGAGGCCGGCGGGATCGGTTTGTCGGGATCCTTGGCGAACAGCACCGTGCCGGTGTCGGCATCGATCATGAATGCCTGCGTCGCCTTGGTCTCGAAAAGCTGCGCGCTCGCCGGAACGGTGCAAAGCACCAACAGCACCAATCCCAGAATGCTGGCGAATGGCGGAAAAAGGCGCAACTGCATGAATGTCGACCCGATCTGGGCGATACCGGAAAGTGCTGAGCGGCTTTTCCGCCCCGGCATCGCGCAAAGACTACCCCGTGGCCAAACTATCAGGGTTCTTTCGACTGGAACAACGGCTCGTGCGAATTTGATCAGTTACGCACAACCAGCGCGTCCGGGGCGCCATGCGACCAGGCAGCCTTGAGCAGGTCGTCGATGCTGCCATGGCCGTCCGGATAGACGTTGACCGCATACCAGTCATTGCCGTCGAGTTCCGTGCGCTGGATCTCGGTCCGGCCAAACGGCTTGAGCGCCGCCGCCACGCGCTTTGCCTCGGTGGCTTCGTCGAAGGAACCGGCGGCGACATAGTCCGATCCGGGCGCCTGTTCCTGGCGGTTCGATTTCCGCCACGACTGCAGGACGTCGGCCGGCGACATGCCGCCTGCATCGAGCGCCGCAAAGATATCGGCGCGCTTCACCCGCTCATCCGCGTAAGAAAGCGAAGCCATGGCGAAGGGCGAGTTCGCCGGAAGGGTGAGGTCCGGCCGCTCCGGCACGATCGGTCCGAAATCGGGCAGCGTGACATCGCTGGCGCCCTCGACCGAGTATGCCGCCGGTTGCACGGTCGGCTGCTCCGACAGGCCCGGCTGCGCGGCAAAAGCCTGCCCCGAATTGGTCAACTGGCCCGGGAACGGCACGGCGGCCGGCGGCGCTCCCACCGAGAGGCTCGGCGACGGGCCGTTCATGGCCACCATCACACCAGTCGGAAGGCCGTCCGACGGATCCGGCCGGTTGTTGCCGGGATGGTAGGACGCCACCAGATACTGGTCGTCATCGCCGTCGAGCGGCGCGCGGCCGACATATTCGACCTTCACCTTTGCGGTGCCGGCCGTGCCATAGTCGAGCATCTGCGCGGCGCGCTGCGAGACGTCGATGATGCGACCCTCGTGGTATGGGCCGCGGTCGTTGACGCGCACGATGATTGAGCTGCCGGTTTCGAGGTTGGTGACGCGGGCATAGCTCGGCAGCGGCATCGTCGGATGCGCCGCCGTGAGTTGCATCGTGTCATAGACTTCGCCATTGGCGGTCAGCCGGCCATGAAAGGCGTCGCCATACCAGGATGCCAGCCCGACCTTGGTGAAGCCCTTCCTGTCTTCCTTCGGATAATACCACTTGCCGCGCACCTGGTAGGGCTTGCCGAGCTGGTCGCGGCCGCCGCCGCGCCGCATGAACTGGACGCGCGGGCTGGCCTTCACGCCATATTCGGTTTCGGCAAAGTATTCCTTGGAGCGCGGTTTCTTGTAGACCATGCTCTTGGGTTCGGGCTGCGAGGCGCAAGCAGCCAAGAGCAGCCCCGAAAGGGCGCACAGGGCGAAAGCAGAAGCGCGACGAAGACGCGGGCGCGCCGAAGTCTGCATGTTTTCGATTGTCCCCTACCGTGCCGCCACTCGACGGAGCCAAGCGTCCGCCAATGCCAACACCTTGATCCCCAATCCCTTTGTGCACAGGAATTGCTTATTACGATGTTAATCGATTATGGCCGCAACAGGGCGAGATTGTGACAGGGCTGACACTGCCCCGATTTCCCGGAGACATTGGCTAACATGAGCGGCCGCGCCGTAGCCGCGTCAGCCCCATCAGGACAGCAACGACGAGGGCATTGGCGAGCAGGCCGGCCAGGGCGCTCATCTCAGCGAGCATGCCTGTCTGACCCAGGACCAGGAACGGAAAGGCAAACGCGACGATGACGGCGCCGACGACCAGACCGAGGAGGCCCACGGTCCAGTTGGAGGCCAGCCGCGTCACCCCGAAGATGATGCCCAGCACCACGATCCGGACCGGATCGAGCACCTGAGCGGTTACGATGGCCAATAGCAGCATTGTGGAACCAGCGGGACGTCTCGCATGGACAAATGACTTAAGGCACCAGGATGCCTGAAGCGGCATCTCAGCGAACTCACGCCCGCCTGCAAGGCATTCACCGCAAGAAAATGAAAATCACCACAGATCCGCTGCCACTGAGACACAGATGACAGCGGACCATTTTGGTGCAACGGGAGTGCTGTCCCGTTGAGCAGGAGACACTGCTCAACGCCGATTTAAACTGGTTTCCTCAGAACCGGCGACATACGGATTCGTAAGCTTTGCCGGCGTTGGGTGTCGGAACTGGCTGGCCAGCGGGCCAGCATTTTGCGCGGCAGCGTGTCTCGCGCATATGGCGGAGGGAGTGGGATTCGAACCCACGGTGAACTTGCGCCCACGCCGGTTTTCAAGACCGGTGCCTTAAACCGCTCGGCCATCCCTCCAACTGGTTGCTTTCGTTGCTCTTTCAGGTCCTGCCGGGTTGAATGAAACCGGCATTCGCTACACGAACTGCAACTTTGTGGCTCTGGTTCGCCTTCTATAGCGGCCCGCAACGCGGCGTCAACTCGCTCGGCGGCACCCGCACACATCCCGGCATGACAGGCTGCCCAGGGAGCTGAAGTCGTCCTACTTTGCCTCTTGCACACGCACCGCCATCAAACCCACCCCAAGCAACCTGACATCTCCGGGCGTCACGTTTGAAGCGGGTATGGGGCCGCCCTCGAGCGCCAGCTCGATCGTCGTGAAGCCCGTCGGCGGCAGCAGCGTCGGAGGGATCGTGACGCGCTGGTCCTCCGGCTGCATCGGCCGCGCCGCGCTTATTGTGCCTATCAGGGTTTGATTGACGCGCACTTCGATGCGCGGAATTCGACCATTCTTGTCGGCGAGCTGCATCATTCGCAGATCCAGGATGAGGCCGCGTTGACCAAGCTCGCGATTGGGCAGGAGTATGCGTTGCGTCGTGCCCCTGCCCCATCGCCCCCAAGGCTCCGGCGGATACCATCCCCGATCCAGGAGCGCTTCACCGCCGGCGGCGGCGCTGAGCCAGCGATCGAATGGCAGCAAGGGTTGCGAACATTGCGACGCCGGCAGGCGATAGAGGCGACGAACCGGGTCGTCGTTGACCAATCGCGCGCCGGATGCGGTCAGTTGACTATCCCATGCCGCGAGTTCGCCGGCATCGTAGCCACGACGATCGATCAGCACCGCATCGAACTTGTCGCCTGGTGACAACTCCGCGAGGACACAGGGCCAGTTCGCCATTCCCACCAGAGCTTGCAGGCGCGACAGGGCGTCGGTTCCCTCCAGCGCGCCGTAACTCCAGTGCCGGGAACTATTTGCGGCACTGAAGATGAAGGGGAGGAAATGATCGTAGGGCTTGAAGTCGCGGATCGGCGGCGCCTCGGGCCACTGTGCCACCGGTAGCTGGAGGATCCGCCGCAGTCCCGCCGCATCCGCCGCGGCCAAGGTCGAGCGGATGCTCGTCATCTCCGCGCCAAAAGCCGGCTGGCGCAGCAAGGCGCGCTGCTGTCGCGCGAACAGCGCTTGGCTGCCGGCGCTGTTGACAAGCACAAGGGCAACGAGACCGAGCGCGGCTGTTGCGCCGCCGATCGAACGGCCGAGCCGCGATTGCAGCCAGAGCGCCACGTGCCGCCACGACCCGAAGAACACCAGCAGGGTCGCGAACGCAAAAAACGGCGCGATCCGATTCTGCGCGCGGATTTCCGGCGCGATCAGCAGATTGAAGATCAACCCCAAGCCATAGGGCACGCAAAAGATCATGCAGAAGACCAGATAGGCGATGAATGTCGGCGCCAGCCTTTCATAATCAGGCCGGGCCTCAGGACCGCGCTCGCGCGACAGCACGACGCCGAACAGGGCGGCAAGCAGTGCGAAGGCCGACAAAACCGGACCGGGCCAGACGTCGACGCCTTCGGCTGTCCCACGGATCGCCATGTAATTCTGCAGCGCGTTCCGCGCGATGCCGAATTGCTGCAGCCTGAGGATCACATCGGAGATGCGCAGGCCGTATATGGGTTGCTCGGATGCCAGTCTTGCGGTGCCGGCATTCTCCGGCGCGACCACGACAAAGAACGCCAGGATCGGCACCAGCACGACCAATGTCAGGCAGGCTGGAAAGGCCATGGCCGGCAGATAGCGCCAGTTTCGTTCCCGCGCGGCCAGCGCAAGCCCGGCGAATGCCCAGGTCAGCAGCGCGAAAAAACTGTAATAAATTCCTGACGTGGCGATCACCACGCAGCATACGAGCGTGAGCGGATCCTTGAGGAAACGGGCGAGCGACCGACCGCGAACGGCCGCAACGATGCGAGGCAGGATCAGGAACGCCAGCGGCGCGGCATAGTAGGCGGCCAGATAATCGTGCCCGGTCGAGCGCGCGCCAAAATAGGGAATGAAGGCAAAGGCGAACGCGCCCGCGAGGCACCACCAGCCACGAATCTGAAAGGCGAGCAGCGCCCAGAATGCGGCGGCGAAGTTCGCCGCGACGATCAGGATAAGATAGAGATTGGCGCCGACGATGACGTCGCCAGTCAGACGCGTCGTCAGAAATTGCAGCAGGCGCTCGGTGAAGTCCGTGAAGGGAAAGCCAAACAGATCGAGCCCATCAGGAAAGCCAACGGCGTCCGTTCGAAAAATATGCGGCCAATCGAGAAACAGCCTGCCGTGGAGCAACAGGAAGATACGGTCGCTCCACAAATTGGTCGGGACATCGAGCCTCATGAACGGCACGCCCGCCATGAGCCAGACAAGCAATATTCCTAGGCAAAGAAGAGCAACAGGTCGCCTTTCAAGAATGGCAAATAACGCGCTAGGATATCGTGTCATTCGGGAGGGTATCGCATGTCGGCCACCACTACCATGAACGCCACGGGCTGTCATGGAGGCCGATCGGTTGTTCGCTGACCGGCAACCTCTGAGTTCGCGGGCCCTCCGCAGGCTGATCCTTGAAGAATCACACCGCGCCCATGTCGGACATATCGGCTCGGCGTTGTCCGTGGTCGACCTCCTCGCGGCACTTTACGGCGGAGCGATACGATCGAAATCGCCGGACGATCCGGATCGCGATCGCTTCGTCATGAGCAAGGGCCACGCCGCCCTCGCCCTCTACGCCGCTCTGTTCCTGCGCGGGTGGATGAGCCGCGGCGAGCTGGCAACTTACTGCGGCGACGATTCCAGCCTTGGCGTGCACCCGACGCATCACCTGCCCGGCATCGATTTCTCGACGGGCTCACTCGGTCTTGGCCTGTCCATCGGCGCTGGCTCGGCGCTTGCCGCGCGCCTGCTCGGCAAGGATCGCCGCACCTATGTCCTGTTGTCCGATGCCGAATGCAATGAAGGCGCGACATGGGAGGCCGCGATGTTCGCTGGGCATCACCGGCTCGCGAATTTGATCGCCATCGTCGACGTCAATGGACAGCAGGCGCTGGGCCCGACCGCCGAGATCCTGAATCAAGGTCGCATGGCTGAGCGCTGGGCGAGCTGCGGCTGGACCGTCCGGGAGGTTGATGGGCATGTACCCACCGCTGTTCGCGAGGCGCTGACGCCAAGTCTCCATGAGCCGCTTGCGGTGCTGGCCCGGACCGTCTCGGGGCGTGGCGTGAGCTTCATGGAACGCCAGGTGAATTGGCACTATTTGCCGATGTCGGACGAGCAATACGCGATAGCCCTTGCGGAGAGCGAGGCGCTGGCGTGAGGCGCGAGTTCATTGCCACGCTCTGCGAACTGGCCGCTTCCGATCGGCGCATAATGTTGCTGACGGCCGACCTCGGCTTCTCCGTCGTGGAGCCGTTTGCGCAGGCCTATCCGGACAGGTTCGTCAATGTCGGTGTCGCCGAACAGAACATGATCGGCGTCGCCACTGGTTTGGCGGAAGCCGGCTTTCTTCCGTTCTGCTATTCGATCGCGACCTTCGCGACCCTGCGGCCGTACGAATTCATCCGCAACGGCCCGGTCGCGCACGAACTGCCTGTGCGCATCGTCGGCGTCGGCGGCGGCTTCGACTACGGCACGGGCGGGCCGACGCACCACAGCCTCGAGGACATCGCCGTGATGCGTGCCCTGCCCGGAATGATGGTCGTTGCACCGATCGATGGACCCCAGACCGCCGCGGCGCTCGAGTGCCTGTGGTCGGCGCCGTCGCCGATCTATTTCAGGCTGGGCAAGGACAGTCCGCGGGTCGCGATTTCGGGCGATCACTTTGAGGTCGCGCGGGCTCAGACTTTGCGTCAGGGCACGGACGCGCTTCTCATTTCAACCGGTGCGATGGTCGCCGAGACCATCAGGGCCGCGGAAATCCTGGCAGACGCCGGCACGCAGGCGATGGTGCTGTCCGTACCTTGCCTTGCGCCTGCGCCACTGGCGGATCTGCGAGCCGCGCTGGCGGATGCCAGGGCCGTCCTGACCGTCGAGGCGCATCAGCAGGCAGGAGGGCTGGGTTCCTTGGTTGCCGAGGTTCTGGCGGAGGCTCGGTTGGCAAGACCTTTCCGCCGGCTCGCGGCAAGTCAGCTTGGCCTGGGCCGTGGCGGCAGCGCAGCCTGGTTGCTGGAACAGAATGGCTTGACCGCTGATGCGATTGCGGCTGCTGCTCAGACATTGCTTTCCTAGATTTGCCAATGAGCCCGACAGTATCGATCATCCTTCCCATCCATAACCAGGCCGATCATGTCGCCGGCGTGGTCGGCGAATATCAGGCCGCCCTGCTCGACCTTTCGGTGCCTTGGGAAATCATCCTCGTCGAGAACGGATCGCGTGATGAAAGCGCCATGCTTTGCACGGAGTTGGCAACCCGCCATGCCAATGTGCGCGCCTTGTCCGCCGACCATGCCGGCTGGGGGCGTGCGGTCAGGGCCGGCCTGGCGGCCGCCCGGGGAGAATTTCTGTGCTACACGAATTCGGCGCGCACCAGCGGTGGCGATCTGCGGCGAGCGCTGGATATCGGAATGAGCCGGCCGGACCGCATCCTCAAAGCCGAGCGAAAGCAAGGTCGGGCATGGCTCCGCGCGCTCGGATCCGAGTTATATAACCTTGAGGCGCGGCTGCTGTTCGGGCTGCGCTTGCGCGACATCAATGGCACGCCGAAGCTGTTTCATCGTCGTTTCGCGGCGCTGCTCGACCTGCAGCGTGACGACGACCTGATCGATCTGGAATTCTGCATGGTCTGTCGCCGCCACGGATATTCGATCGCCCCCTTTGACATGGCTTCCCGCCCCAGGCATGGCGGTCGTTCGACAACCGGCTGGCGGACGGCCATGCGGCTCTATCGCGGAGCGCTGCGCATGAGACTGCAAAATTGAGCGACGAAACCGACGCACGTTTCCAGGACGACCATCAGGCGTGGCGCGATCCGGCCGGAGTCGTGGCGCAATGGCAGGACGCGGGAGCCGTCGACAGCAGCCTGCTCGATGCGGAGGTGACCGGGCCGTGGTGGCAAATTCTCGCCGAGGCCGGCGTCACCCTGCTGGTCAGCCGCGAATATGAACATCTGCTGATCGCGCTCTCCATGGCCTCGGGATCGCCCCGGATAAGTTACTTGCGGCTGCCGCATCCGTCGGGCATCGCGTTCGATGCGGCGTCCGTCCAAGTCCACGTCGCAAGCACACGCAATCCGAATATGCTCTACACGTTGCGGCCGGCGGACCGGCTTCTGCCGCGCCGGGATCTCGACCCGAATAGCTTTGCCGGTCGCGTGCTGATGCCTGCGAGCGCCCGCTTCCTGCCCGGCAGCACCTATCTGCACGATCTGGCGATGATCGGCTCCGAGCTTCATGCCAGCGCGGTTGGCGAAAACGCCATCGTGGCCTTCCCGGCCGGCGGCGACAGCCGGCGGGTATGGTGGCCGTCATGCATCGAGGGAACCACGGGAGCGGATTTCGGTCTGAACCATCTGCAGCTCAACGGCATCGCCGCCGGGCGGAGCCTCGCGGAAAGCTACTTCACCGCGTCCAAGGACGATCTCCTCGGCGCGCGACCAGGCGAGATCGAATTTGCCCCGGAAGCACGCGGCGTGGTTTTGAGCGGCGCGACCCGCTTGCCGATGACGCGTGGGCTGACCCGCCCGCACTCGCCTCGCTTCGTCGGCGGAGCCTTATGGGTAGCCAACAGCGGGCTCGGCAGCATCGTGAATTGCGAACAGGACGGCAGCTCGGTACTCGTCGCGCGCCTGCCCGGCTGGACTAGGGGCCTGTGCTCGATCGGCGACATCGCGATCGGGGGAACCTCGCGGATCATCCCGCGTTTTCGCGCCTACGCGCCGGGCCTCGATCCGGACGAATGTGTCTGCGGGCTGCACGCGGTCGACGTCAAGACCGGCCGCATCCTGGCCAGCCTGATCTGGCCGGCCGGTAACCAGATTTTCGCGATCGAGGCGGTGCCATCGTCGCTGATCGACCGTCTTCCGTTTGACGGCCTCGAGAGGCAGCCGGATGCGGAGCGCACATTGTTCTACGCGTGGCAAACCGCTTCCAGAAATCATGCAGGGGAAAATTGATGACCGACGGCTTTCGCTTGCTGATGCTCGGCGCCATGTACGAGAATGGCGGAAACACCACGCACCGGTTTCTCGACGGCCACCCGGAACTGTTCGTCTATCCGTTCGAGTCGCAGATCGGCACACGGCTCGTCAATGATGCTTTGACATCGCTGTTCCCGGTCAAATACCGCTGGCCGGTCTTTCCGCTCGATGCAAGTCCGGTGGACGACTACAGACTGATCATCGACGAAGAGTGCAAAGTGCGCGCCCGCACACCCCATGTCAGCAAGTTTCGAGACATGGCCTTCGATTTCAACGACGATGGGCGCTGTGACCGATACATCGACTATGTGAGGGCCAGCGGCCGCGGCACGGCGAACAACGTCGCGGCATTCTTCAGGTCCACCTTCGACGCCTGGAGGGACTACAACCGCAGCGGTCGCGAAAAGGTCTATGTCGGTTACAGCCCGATCATCACGGTGGACTCCGAGGCGATCCTCGCGGCCATGCCCGGCGCCCACATGCTGCATATCGTGCGCAACCCGTTCTCCGCCTATGCCGATACGAAGAAGCGGCCCGTCCCCATGCGCCTGCCGGACTACATGCGGGCCTGGTGCCTCAACCAGTACCATGCGCTCCTTGCCCGCAAACGTGATCCGGACCGGGTTCACATCGTCAGGTTGGAAGATGTCGTGTCCGACGCGCGCGGGGCCCTGGCGCCGGTTCTGTCCGCGTTGGGCATCGACGATGATGACGCACTTTCGGTGCCGACGTGGAACGGCCAGGCCTTGCGAGAAGTCTACCCGTGGGGAACGATCCGCCGCGCCACACCGGACGCCAATCGCGCGACGGCTGCGGAACTCTCGTCCGAGGAGCATGCGAAGATCGCCGAGGCCGCCTGGCAATATCTCGATGTCTTCGACTATGGCGACTTCGCCGGAATGCGGGCCGGTTGAGATGCAGCGCGTCGTCGTGACCGGCGGCAGCGGCTTTGTCGGCGCGAGTTTGGTCAGACGACTGCTGTCGATGGATTGGCAGGTCGGTCTCTTGCTGCGGCCGGGCTTCGCGACCTGGCGTGTTCCCGACAGGCAGAAGAGGCTCTCGACGCATGTGGTCGACCTGACGGACGCATCGTCGGTGGAGACGCTGCTGCGGCGGCTGCGGCCCCGCTACGTGTTCCATCTGGCGGCGCATGGTGCATATTCGTGGCAGACCGACGCCGCCAGGATCGCGAACACGAACCTGGAAGCCACCCGCACATTGGCGCTTGCGTCGCTCAATGCGAATGTCGAGGCTTTCGTGCATACCGGGAGTTCGCTGGAGTACGGTCGCAAGCGGCACGCCCCTTCCGAGGATGAACCGACCGAGCCCGAAGGGGCCTATGCGATCTCGAAGGCCGCCGCGACCGCGTTCTGTCGCGATCTCGCGCGACAATCAGGCGTCCGCATGCCGACGCTCCGCCTCTACTCGGTCTACGGGCCATGGGAAGAGCCGCGACGCCTCGTGCCGTCACTGTATCTTCATGCGATGGCCGGGAAATGGCCGCCGCTTGCAAATCCCGACACAGCTCGGGATTTCGTCTGGATCGAGGACGTGATCGACGCCTTGATCCTTGTGGCCACGCGTCCGCTCGCGGACCCCGGAGCAATATTCAACATCGGCACCGGTCGACAAACCACGCTCGGCGAAATCGTCGAGCTCGTAGGCAAAACGACTGGCTGCGAGGCCGAGCCGCATTGGCAGAGTATGCCCGATCGAGACTGGGATACGGATATCTGGCGGGCCGAGACCCGGCACGCGGCCACCGAGTTGGGCTGGATCGCGCAAACGACGTTGCGGACCGGTTTGTACCAAACGGTGGAATGGCTACGGGAAGATCATGATCGCCTCGACTTCTATCGAGCGAGCGTCGACCTCACCTCGCCCCCCCCTACCAGTTCAGCTTAAAGCCGACATCGCCGCCATAGCTCTGCAAGCCGTCGCCGAACTTGCCGTCGAAGGCTGCAAACATCGAGGTGTTCGAGCCCCAGTTCATCTTCAGCCCAGCATTGACGGCAACCGCGTCCTCGGCCGCCGAGGCGCCCTCGATGACGAAGGAGGTGCCCGGCGCCGCCTGGAAGCTTGGCTTCACCGAACGATCCGTCTCGAATTCATGCACCCAGGCCGCGCGGCCCCAGGCCTGCAGCGACTGGCCGTCGCCGACGCCGATCGTTGTGTCGATCTGCAGGCCAAGCGAAGTCGGCAGCGAAGTGATGACGCGGTGGTCGAAGCTCAGGCCAAGCGCCCCGCCGTCTGGCGAAGTCTCGTCGAAAGCGTCCATCGACAGCAACGCGAACTGCAGCCCGGCGAAAGGCGTGATCGCGCCCTCGCCCACCTGCTGTCGCCAGCCCGCCTCGATGTTGGTGCCGAAACCGGCGCTCAGGAAATTGCTGCGCCAATCCTCGGTCGTCAAACCGGCTATGGGATCGATCGGCGAGGCCGAGCCGGGCACGGCCGTGGCGCGGTGGATGTTGTTGTTGTAGAGGCCGAAAGCGAGCGCGCCGTCGATGTAGAACTGGTCCCATTTGCGCGCGACATAGGCGCCGGCCCGGGCGCCGACGATGTTGCCCGACGTCTGGCGGTCGTCGACGACAAATGAACCCGCCGAGGCGCCCAGCGCGAAGCCCACCAGCATGTCGGGATCGCCGGCGGTCTCCATGCCCGCGGCGAGGTTGCCGCCTCTGTAGGTCGTGCCGGCACTGCCCACGGCCGCATCGCCGCTGATCTCGCCGCCATTGCCGCCGGCGCTCGCCCAATAGCTCCAGCGCCGCTGGTCGGGCTGCAGGGCCTTGAATGGATCCTTCTTGGTTTTCGCCGGTTCGTCATAAGCCTGCGGCGTGACCGTGTGATCCGTCGGATCGGTACCGACGCCGGTACGCCAGAAATCGGCCTGGCGGCCCATCGACGCGAAGAAGCTCTCATAGGCACCGAACTGCGGCTGCTCGGCACCGGAAACGCCCTCGCCCGAGATCGAATCGTAGACGGCGCCAAGCTGGCTCACCGTCGGAATGTAGAACAGCGCCTCGGCGATCTTCTGGAAATCCGGCGAGGTCGGGCCGCTCTGAATGGCGTTGACTGCGTTCGCTATCGGAATCTGGTTCCCGGTCAGGCCGGTGGGGGCAAAGCTGATGTCGACACCGAGATAGACGTCGTTGGCGCCTTGATATTGCAACTCATATTGCGCGACGGCGCTTGCGATCGAACTGAGTTCCAGTCCGGTGTGCGAGACGCCGCCATCGGCATGCAGGATGTGGAAGGTCTGGCTTCCGGGCTTCGCCGCGGCCGCATCCATGATGTTGAGATCGACCGCGCCAGCCAGATCGGCGGTGCCGGTGACGTCGATGAGGTCGGCTTGCGGATCGAGGTCGACGTCGAGCTTGTAGGCGCCGGTCGCAGCCTGGTTCCAATTGCCGACGAGGTTGGTCGTCATCACGTTGTTGTCGCCGCCCGGCGAGAAATAGCCGCTGTCGGCGAACAGGTTGCCGGCACCGAGCTTGGCGTCGGCGCCTGCATTGAAGATGGCATTGGCCGCATTGGTGAAGCTGTTGGCGCCGGCGCCGAGATCGAAGGAGCCGGTGACGGTGCCGTAATTGGTGACCGCCTCCTTGGCGTCGCCGGACAGGATCGCCCAGCCGCCGGCCGTGCCGCTCGCGGTCGTGATCGTGCCCTTGTTGCTGACCGTGTTGTTGTTGCCGTCGATGATCCAGACGCCGACCCCGATATGGTTCGCGTCGGTGGCGCCACCCAGGACCTTCCCGGATGCGCTCGTCAGATTGATGGCAATGGTGCCATTGCCGTCCACGGCCTTGCTCTGCGCGACGATGGCGTCGGTGCCGGCGGCATGGGTGACGACCGACCCGTCGAGATCGACGGTGACGTTGCCTGCGGTGCCGAGATAGTTCTGCGTCGCGTCCTTCTTGCCGCCATTGCTCTGGGCGAAGATGCCGATGGAGCCGGCGCCATAGGTATCGATCGTGCCGGCATAGTTGACGTGGACGATGCCTGAATCGCCGGCGTCGCCATTGCTGCCGACAGCCCAGTTTGTGACGGTGCTGACGCCCGGGATCAACTCGTTGCCGAGCGTGCCGAGGATGCCGCCGCCGCCGCCGACCGATTGGGCGAAGATGCCGGCCGAGGACGAGCCGTGGGTGATGATCGCGCCATTGCCATCGACCGTGACATCCTTGCCCGAGCCGCCGCTGCCGCCGCCCTGTTGGAAGGCAAGGCCGATGCCGAGATTGAGCGCCGGGAGCGGTCCCAGCCCATTCGCGAGCACGCGATCGACATTGCCGGCGACGCCGCCGCCGCCGCCCACCGATTGGGCGAAGATGCCGTTGGAGGCCGCGCCGAAGGTTTCGATCTTGCCGTTGCCGTTGTTGGTGACGTGGACGATGCCGCCATCGCCGCCGCTGGTACCCTTGCCGCCCACGCCGATCGTACCGGTGGCGCCGATGTTGCCTTTGCCGCCGACACCGCCGCCGCCGCCCACCGACTGGGCGAAGATGCCGTTGGAATTGCTGCCCTTCGTGGTGATGTTGCCGGTGTTGGTGACCTCGACAAGGCCGCCAATGCCTGACCCGCCGCCATTGCCGCCAACGGCTGCGCCGAGTGAGCTGTAAAGCTTGGTCTTGCCGAAGGCGAGGTTGGCGATCAGGGCCGCTGGAACCGGAATCAACTCGTCCGTGCCGAGGATGCCGTTGCCACCCGCGCCGCCGCCGCCACCCACGCTCTGCGCATAGATGCCGTCGGCAAGCGAACCGTTGGTTGTGATGCTGCCGTCATTGGTGACAGTCACGTGGCCGCCATCGCCGGCGGCGCCGCCCTGACCGCCGACAGCGACCGACATGGCGACGTTTATCAGCGCATCCGGGGGAGCCTCGCCCTTTCCGACCAGCACGTTGATCGAATTGGCGCGGCCACCGATGCCGCCGCCGCCGCCGATCGACTGCGCGAAGATGCCATAGGCACTGTTGCCCGTGGTCACAGTATCGCCGGCGATGTCCGTACTGGTGGTGATGAGGCCTGTCTCGATGTTGCCGTGGTTGTTGACGGCAACGTCCTTGCCGTCGCCCGCCAGCGCACCGTTGCCGCCGACCGCCACCGAGATGTTGGTGTTCTGCGCGCTCGAGCTGGTCGCGTTGGCCCAGCTTCCGACCGCTGTGATCGCGTTGCCGCCATCGCCGCCGCCGCCGCCCGCGCTCTGCGCGTAAATGCCGGCCGAATTGTCGCCATAGGTACGGATGACCGACCAGTTGTTGACTGTCGCGGTCGAGCCGTCGCCGCCGAGCGCGCCCTGGCCGCCCACGGTGACGCCGATGGACGCGAGCGGCAAATTGCTGTTGTTGATGCCGAGATTCACGCCGATCGCGAAGCCGCCGTCGCCGCCGCCGCCGCCGATCGACTGTGCCCTGACACCGTCGGCGCCGAGGCCGTAGGTGGTGATTGTAGACCCGGCAACGACGTCGCCAAGTTCGTTTTTGCCGGCATCGACGAAGACGGCGCCGCCGTTTCCGCCAGTGCCGCCCGTGCCGCCGACGGCGACCGATATATTGGCGCCCGGCCCCAACGAGCCGGAGCCCGATCCGGCGTAACCGCCGGTGCCGCCGCCGCCGCCGACCGATTGCGCCCAGATGCCGTGGGCTTCGGTGCCATGGGTGGTGATGTTGCCGCCATTGGTGACACGCACCGTGTCGCCGATGCTGCCTGTGCCGCCACTGCCACCGACGGCGACCGAAACTGCGACAGCAGGGATCTCCTCGGGATCTGGCGAAACAGCGAGCGAGAAGGCGATCGCCCCGCCGCCATTGCCGCCGCCGCCGCCGACCGACTGCGCGAAGATGCCGTAAGCCTTGGCGCCCGAGGTGACTATGTTCCCCTGGTTGTCGACGGTGACGGTTCCGCCGCTGCTGCCGTCGCCGGCATCGCCGCCGATGGCGGCCGATATCGCGCCGACCGCAAGCGCGCCGGCGATGGAGAAGCCGCCATTGCCACCGCCGCCGCCGAGACTTTGCGCGTTGATGCCGATTGAACCGTCCGCATGGGTGATGATCGAGGAGGCGTTGTAGACGGTAACGGCCTTGCCGATACCACCCGCGGCTCCCTTGCCGCCGAGGGTGACGGTCAGCGCGACCGCGCCGATCGTGCCGCCGCCGGCAAAGCCGCCATTGCCGCCGCCACCGCCGACCGACTGCGCGAAGATGCCGTGGGCCTGAAGGCCGTAGGTCTCGATCGTGCCGCCGGTCGTGTTGACGGTGACGATGTCGCCACTTCCTCCGACATCGGCAGCGCCGCCCATGGCGAGGCCAAAATTGAACGCGCCGCCGCCGCTCACCGCGACGGCGCCGCCGCCATCGCCACCGCCGCCGCCGACCGACTGCGCGAAAATGCCATAGGCGCCGTCGCCCTGAGTGGTGATGTCGCCCTTGTAGTTGACGGTCACGTCCTTGCCGTCGCCGCCGGGGCCGCCCTTGCCGCCGAGCGCGAAGCTGGCGCCGGCGCCGGAGGTGGCGGTCGAGACTGCGACCGCAAGGCCTCCCCTGCCGCCGCCGCCGCCAACCGACTGCGCGAAGACGCCATAGGCCTTGGCGCCTGTGACGACGGTTTGGCCAAGAAAATTGGTCGTGCGCGTGCCGGTGGTGATGTCGGAGGCGAGGAGGCCGCTGAGATTGCCCGGCGTGGCCACGTGGTTGACCTCGACCGATCCGCCGTTGCCGCCCTTGTCGCCGGAGCCGCCAATGGCGATTGCCACGGCTTCACCGACCGTATAGGAACCGCCGCCATTGCCGCCGCCGCCGCCCAGCGATTGGGCGAGGATGCCGACCGAATTGTCGCCGGTTGTCGCCAAGAGGTTTGACGAATTGACGATGACGTTCTGGCCGTCGCCGCCGCCCCCGCCTGAGCCGCCGATCGAGAAGAGTCCGCCGCTGGAGCCGCCATCGCCGCCGCCGCCGCCGATCGACTCCGCCTGGATGGCGGTGCCCGCGGTCGCGATGATGCCGGTATTGTTGACGGTGACCGTGCCGCCATTGCTGGTGGAGGAGCCCTTGCCGCCAATGGCGACCAGGCCGCCTGAATCGCCGCCATTGCCGCCGCCGCCGCCGATCGACTGGGCATAGATGCCGCGCGCCCTCGGTCCGGTGGTGATGAGCGTGCCGTCATTGGTAACGGACACCGCCCCGCCGGCGCCGCCGGTGCTGCCCTCGCCGCCGATGGCGACCAGGCCGCCGCTGCCCGAGCCGTTGCCGCCGCCGCCGCCGATCGATTGCGCCACGATCGCATCCGCGCCGACATCCTTGATGGTTGGGCCTAGATCTGTGACGCTCGTGTCTGTGCCGCCGTAGGTCGTAATATTCGCGTGGTTGTTCACGATCACGGTCTTGCCGTCGCCGCCGGAACCCGAGTCACCGCCAATGGCAACAAGGCCTCCCGCCCCGCCCGCATCGCCACCGCCACCGCCGATCGACTGCGCCAGGATGCCGAAGGCGCCAACGCCGTAGGTTGTAATGTTGCCGCCGGCATTGTTGTTGACGGTCACGGTATTGCCGGTGCCACCACCGGATCCAAGCTTGTTGCCGAGCGCGACGATGCCGCCGGAATCGCCTGCATTGCCGCCGCTCCCACCGAGCGACTGCGCCCAGATGCCGTAGGATCGAGTGCCCATGGTCTGGATGACGCCGGTGTTGGTCACCGTGACCACGCCACCATCGCCGCCAGCAGAGGCCGAGCCAGGCTGGCCCACAATGCCGAAGCTGTCGCCTCCACTGCCACCGCCGCCGCCGATCGATTGCGCAAAGATGCCGACAGATTTGTCCTGGTTCGTGGTGATCTGGCCGCTGTTGGTGACGGTGACTGTACCGCCTTTGGTCGGCGGGCCGCCGGAGCCGCCCTGGCTGAAGATATAGCCGTTGCCGCCGGCGCCGCCCTGGCCGCCCTTGCTCATCACGAAGATGCCATCGGCGCCGACCGCGTCGGTGGTGATGGTCGCGGCCGAATTGAGCGTGATGTCGCCGCCCTGGCCGGCCGCGCCGCCCTGGCGCGCGTCCTGATTGCCGTAGGAATCGCCTCCCTTGCCGCCATCGCCACCAATGCTGACGATCTCGACAGCGGGCTTGCCGGGCTGGCTGGAACTGTAGCTGGTGCCCACCGGAAGCGTGTCGTTGATCGTCGGACCATTGCCGCCCGGCTGGCCATCGGACCCGCTCACACCGATTGTCAGGCTGCCGAGAATGCCGAAGTTGATCTCGATCCCGTAGGCATTCGAGCCGCCCGAGCCGTTAGAACCGGTCTGCCGGTCGACAAAGCGAACGTCATTGCCCTGGGTCACGGTGCCGCCGGTGCCGGACGCTCCGCTGCCGCCGCCCGCGGTCGGAACATTGAGCTGGTAGGTGTTGAGCGTGCTTTGCGGATGGTTGGAGTCGGTCTCGTTCTCGACAACGATGCCGGTGTAGTAGCTTTGGCCACTCACGGTCGTCGTGGTGTAGGATAGGACCTTGTAGGTCGTTCCACCGGAAACGAAGGTGCTGTTGACGGCGGGCGGCGAGACGATGACGGCGTTGAAGGTGGTGCCGCTGCCGGAGGAAACCGCGGTCACCACCCAGCCGTTGGGCGGCGACGGTATCTGGACGACCGTCTCGAAATTGCCGGTGCCGGGATTGTAGATGGAGTCGCCGACCTTCACTGCGGCCAGCGCGCTGCCAACGGGCAGAAGCAGCATGGTGCTCGTCAGCATCGCGAACACGCTGGACCGGGCTGACCGGCGCAGAGCCTTCAGCCCAATCGCGGGCACACCGATAGTCTTCATTGCCGCATTCCCCCCGGGCCGTCCAACCAACCCGTCCCCGTACTCACGTGGCGTGACCCAAGGGAACCGCCTTGTCAACTTCACTTCAACTATCAAGACCCGAGTGACTTCACGGATTTGTTACCTCACGCAAGTAATCAGGCTTATGTCCGGCTGTTATAAAAAGTATTGAACCGTTTGGATTTCCTGAACTTTCCTGCCGGCGAGCCGCGCAGTCGACGTGCCGGTCAACCTGCCGAGCGGCGCCATGGCGGCCTAGCATGAAGGTCGGACGCGGGACGTCAGGGCTGACTTTTTCTGGGCATATCGCGGCTTCGGCAGAGGAGATGCACGAACGTAACGGCCTCTGCGCCGATCCGGCGCCTTCGTATGGATTAGCGATTCTGCAAGTCGCGGTCACCAAGAGTTGTGCGCCGCCTGCATTGGTTGATGGGCCCGACCCGATCCGACGCCCAGGATCGAGGTCAACCGTTGGTGAAACAGCGTTTATTTGATTTCTCGGACAAAATATGCTGCTTGTCGCGCCCATGAAAAAGCTCTGCCTGATGGTTCTGGCGTCGTTGGCGCCGGTCTTGCCGGCCAAGGCGATGGACAATGCGTTGCGTGCCGGCCTGATGAAACTCGATCCCGAAACCCGCCTCGAGCAGCGGTGCGACGCCGAGGTGCTCGACCGGATCAGTCACGACGATCACAACTACAAGGCTGACCGCGTCGTGGCCTACGCCTTCGGCACGCCGCAGATGAGCGCCGACGCCATCAAGAGCTCCGGTGCCGCCTTTCGCAGCAAGGGTCAGTGGTATCGGCTGAAGTTCAAATGCCAGACCGCGCCGGACCATATGGAAGTGCTGCAGTTCCGCTACAAGATCGGCGACGAGATCCCGGAATCCGACTGGGCCAGATATAATCTCTACGACTGATCGGCCATCGGGCGAACCTCGCCAATCGACACAACAGCCGCAAAATTCCTTTGATATCCGGTGGACCCAGGATGCCCCGAAAGAGCTGGTCCCGGCCTGTTCTCTTGACGCGCGGGAACCATACACGTTAGGGCGTCAGGACAGTCGACGATCGAGACTCAGCGAACAGCAAAGGGCCTCCAGCCGATGGATATTTTCAGCGCCGCAAGCATGACCGCCTTGCTTCAGGTCATTGCCATCGACCTGGTGCTCGCCGGCGACAATGCGATCGTCATCGGCCTGGCGGCGGCGGGACTGCCCGCGGATCAACGCAAGAAGGCAATCCTCATCGGCGTGATTGCAGCGACGGTGCTTCGCATCCTCTTTGCGGCGATCACGGTGAAGCTGCTCGCCATTGTCGGCCTGCTGCTGGCCGGCGGCATCCTGCTGCTTTGGGTGTGCTGGAAGATGTATCGCGAGTTGCGCACCTCCGATGCCGACGAGCATGAAGCCACGGAGGCGCTGGCCAATTCCGACCTCGACAGCGACAAGGCGATCGCTGGTAAGGCGCGGCGCAAGACGCTTGGGCAGGCGGCGCTGCAGATCGTCGTCGCCGACGTGTCCATGTCGCTCGACAATGTGCTCGCAGTCGCCGGCGCGGCGCGCGATCATTTCCCGGTGCTGGTCATCGGCCTCGTGCTGTCGATCGCGCTGATGGGCCTCGCGGCGAGCTTTATCGCCAGGCTCCTGCACCGCTATCGGTGGATCGCGTATATCGGCCTGCTGATCATCCTCTATGTCGCGCTCGACATGGTCTATCGCGGTGCGGTCGAAGTCTGGCCGCACGTCAATGCCGCGGTAAGTTGAGGCAATTCCAACCGGTCCGGCAGTTGCGCCTGACAATGCGTTTTGCCGCAGGATGGGCCAGCCCATACCAATGCCGCAATTAGTGTGGTATTGCGCCGCCGATCCCCAAAAGCCCGGAAGACCTTATGTCCGCCCCACGCGTCAGTTTCGTCAGTCTTGGATGCCCGAAAGCGCTCGTCGATTCCGAGCGCATCATCACGCGCCTGCGCGCCGAAGGCTACGAGATCGCGCGCAAGCATGACGGCGCCGACCTCGTCGTGGTCAACACTTGCGGTTTCCTCGATTCCGCGCGCGACGAGTCGCTCAGCGCCATCGGTTCGGCCCTTTCGGAAAACGGCCGCGTCATCGTCACCGGCTGCCTCGGCGCCGAGCCGGACGTCATCCGCGAGAAGCATCCCAATGTGCTGGCGATCACCGGTCCGCAGGCCTATGAGAGCGTCATGGCCGCGGTGCATGAGGCGGCCCCGCCGAGCCACGATCCCTATATCGACCTGCTGCCGCCGCAGGGCGTGAAGCTGACGCCGCGCCACTACGCCTATCTGAAGATTTCCGAAGGCTGCAACAACCGTTGCACGTTCTGCATCATTCCCGCGCTGCGCGGCGATCTCGTCTCCCGCCCGGCCGCGGATGTGCTGCGCGAAGCCGAAAAGCTGGCCAAGGCCGGCGTCAAGGAGATCCTCGTCATCTCGCAGGACACCAGCGCCTACGGCATCGACATCAAGTATCAGACCAGCATGCTCGGCGACCGTGAGGTGCGGGCGAAATTCCTCGACCTCGCCGAGGAGCTCGGCAAACTCGGCATCTGGATACGCATGCACTACGTGTATCCCTATCCGCATGTCGCCGACGTCATCCCGCTGATGGCTGACGGAAAAATCCTTCCCTATCTAGACATCCCCTTCCAGCACGCCTCGCCGCAGGTGCTGAAAAACATGCGCCGTCCCGCGCATGGCGAAAAGACGCTGGACCGCATCCGCGGCTGGCGCGAGGTCTGTCCCGACCTCGCCATCCGCTCGACCTTCATCGTCGGCTTCCCCGGCGAGACGGAAGACGATTTCCAGATGCTGCTCGACTGGCTGGACGAGGCGAAAATAGACCGCGCCGGCTGCTTCAAATACGAGCCGGTCAAGGGCGCGCGTTCCAACGATCTCGGGCTGGAGCAGGTGCCGCAGGAGATCAAGGAAGCGCGCTGGCACCGTTTCATGCAGCGCCAGCAGAAGATCTCGGCTGCGCAACTCGCCAAGAAAGTCGGCAAGCGCCTGCCGGTGCTGATCGACGAAGCGCATGGCACGTCCGCCAAGGGCCGCACCAAATATGATGCGCCCGAGATCGACGGCTCGGTGCACATCCAGTCGCGGCGGCCGCTGCGCGCCGGCGAGATCGTGACGGTCAAGATCGACCGTGCCGACGCTTATGACCTTTACGGCTCGGCGGTCTGATAGCGCACGCCAAAGTGGGTATCTTCAATGAATAAGGGCGCCTCACGGCGCCCTTTGACTGTCGAGACATCCTCGGCGTCGGCAGCCTCTCGTCAGAGCTTCACCGCTTCGATTGCCGACAGGGAACGCTCGATCACCTGATCGAGAGTCTTGTCGAGGCGCGTGCCCGTTTCGACCGCCGACAGCCGAGCGGCAAATCCCAAATGATAGTCGACGAACCACTCGGGGCGCGGCTCCGGTTCCGGGAACGGTCCCCACCATGGGGGCAGCTTCGGGATCTTTGGTCGCGTGGGGCACCAGTCGTCGAGATCGCTCATCAGCGTCTTCATATCGAGACCGCCTCGCTCGGCCACCCACAAATAGCGGACGAATTCCTCGGCGACCGCGGCGCCCAGTTCATGCGGCGGCAGCGGCTGCGGGTTGAGTGCGACCCGCGCCAGCCCACCCTGTGGTCCGCGCGGGATGACGTCGTATATGGCGGGAAAACGTTTCCCGATGATTGCCAGAAGCTTCTTATTCAACTGCATAAGACCCCCTTCCGCGGGCGCTCTGTCACGCCAGCTGATTTCGTCTAAGTTGCGCGATCAGCATGGAAGTAGAGGTCGCCGGCGTATGTGAAAGTGGTTACGTAAACCTGCAAGAATATTGCACCATTATCGTAAAATGTCTGAATTCATAAAATCTGCATCGAAATTGATATTAAATACTCAACACGAGAGACTGTCGAATGATCTTTAGCCAACTGGCAAAAAACCAAGTCAGCTCTCGTTCGACACGCCAAAGTCTTGCCGATCGATCTCACAAACGAAAGAGGGCGCCTCGCGGCGCCCTCCCCGGTTCGAGACGTCGGCGGCGCTTACTGCGGCAGCTTGTCGTCGATGCCCTTGACGTAGAAATTCATGCCGAGCAGCGTGCCGTCGTCGGCGACTTCGCCGTCCTTCAGCCACGGCGAGCCGTCCTGCTTCGACACCGGGCCGGTGAAGGGGTTCCAGCCGCCGGCGATCTTCTTCGACGTCGCTTCGGCCATCGCCTTCACGTCGTCGGGCATGTTGGTGAAGGGCGCGAGCTTGACGGCGCCGTCCTTGATGCCGAGCCAGACATTGTCCGGCTTCCAGGTGCCGTCGAGCGCTGCCTGGACGCGGCTGATGTAATACGGACCCCATTCGTCGGTCAGCGAGGTCAGCTGCGCGTTCGGCGCGAACTTGATCATGTCGGACGACTGGCCGAAGCCGTGCAGCTTGCGCTCCTCGGCCACCTGCAGCGCGGCGGTCGAGTCGGTGTGCTGGACGATGATGTCGGCGCCCTGATCGAACAGCGCCTTGGCGGCGTCGGCTTCCTTGCCCGGATCGAACCAGGAATTCACCCACACGATCTTCACCTTGAAGTCGGGATTGACCGACTGCGCGCCGAGGATGAAGGAGTTGATGCCCATCACCACTTCCGGGATCGGGAAGGAGACGATGTAGCCGGCGAGGCCCTTCTTCGATTCCTTCGCCGCGATCTGGCCGAGCACATAGCGGCCCTCATAGAAGCGGGCATTGTAGATGCCGAGATTGCCGCCGGTCTTGAAGCCCGTGGCATGCTCGAACATCACCTTGGGGAACTTCTTGGCGACCTTCACCTCGGCATCCATGAAGCCGAACGAAGTGCCGAAGATGATCTTGCACTTCTCGCGCGCCAGTCGCTCGAAAGCGCGGTCGGCGTCGGGGCCTTCCGACACGTTTTCGAGATAGGCGGTCTCGACCTTGTCGCCGAGCGCCTTCTCCACTTCGAGGCGGCCCTGGTCGTGCTGGTAGGAATAGCCGAAGTCGCCGATCGGGCCCGTATAGACCCAGCAGGCCTTTAGCTTGCCCGCCGCCTCGGCACTTGCCGCAAGCGACAGGGCCGCGGCTGTGGTCATCAATGCAATAAGCAGTTTTTTCATTGTGTTACCTCTCTGAGTTAAGCCTTGGAGCTTCCCGTCTTTTTGTTGTCGTCAACGATCCGGAACGAATGGCTGCCCCAACGAAGCCGGCGTGTTCATCATCGTCAGCCGCTTGTTGCGCGAGATTAGAACGAGAACCACGATGGTTGCCAGATAGGGCAGCGAAGAAAGAAACTGCGAGGGCACCGGAATGCCAAAAGCCTGTGCATGAAGCTGGCCGATCCACACCGCGCCGAAGATATAGGCGCCGGCCAGCACCCGCCACGGGCGCCAGGAAGCGAACACCACCAGCGCCAGCGCGATCCAGCCGCGGCCAGCGCTCATGTTCTCGACCCATTGCGGCGTGTAGACCAGCGACAGGTGGCCGCCGGCAAGGCCGGCGCAGGCGCCGCCGAACATCACGGCGAGATAGCGGTACCGGATGACCTTGATGCCGAGCGCATGGGCGGACGTATGGCTGTCGCCGATCGAGCGCAGCGTAAGGCCGGTGCGCGTCTTGAACAGGAACCACATGACCGCCGCGGTCAGCGCGATCGAGATGTAGAAGACCGGATCCTGGCCGAAGATCAGCTTGCCCACCACCGGGATCGAGCTGAGCCCGGGGATATCGAGATTGGGCAATCTGACGCCCGGCTGGCCGACGAAGCTGGTGCCGATCATGCCGGACAGGCCGAGGCCGAGCAGCGTCAGCGACAGGCCGGTGGCCACCTGGTTGGTGGCCAAAGACAGCGTCATGACGGCGAAGAGCAGCGAGAACAGCGCGCCGACGATGATCGCGGCCAGCAGGCCGATCCAGGGCGAACCGGTGAGGTAACCGGCGCCGAAACCGCCGACGGCGCCCATGATCATCATGCCTTCGACGCCCAGATTGAGCACGCCGGAGCGCTCGACCACCAGCTCGCCGATTGCCGCGATCAACAGCGGCGTGGCCGCGGTGGCGATGGTCAAAAGGATGTTGACGGTGATGTCCATCAGCGGGCCTCCTCGAGCTTCGGCGCTGCTTCGAGCTTCGCCGTGCCGTTCGCCTTCGTCAGCGCCATGCCGATCAGGCGGATGCGGTAGTGGATGAGCGTGTCGCAGCCGAGCACGAAGAACAAAAGCATGCCCTGGAAGACACGCGCCACCTTGTCGGAAATGCCGAGCGCGCTCTGCACCGCCTCGCCGCCGAGATAGGTCAGCGCCAGCACGAGACCCGCGGCCACGATGCCCAGCGGATTGAGCCTGCCGAGGAAGGCGACGATGATGGCGGTGAAGCCGTAGCCGGGTGAGATCACCGGCTGCAACTGGCCGATGGCGCCGGACACTTCCGAGATGCCCGCCAGGCCGGCCAGCGCGCCGGACAGAAGGAAGGTGAAGAACACCATCTTGTTGAAGCCGAAGCCGGCGAAGCGCCCTGCCCGTGGGCTGGAGCCCAGAACGCGCACTTCAAACCCTTTCAGCATGCGGCTCATCATCAGCCAGATCAGCACGGCGGCGACCAGCGCGAAGACGAAGCCCCAATTGGCGCGGCCTGCATCGGGCATCAGTTCGGGCAGCACGGCGGAGTCGCCGAACTGGATGGTCTGCGGAAAACCGTGGCCTTGCGGATCGCGCCATGGGCCGCGCACCAGCCAGTCGAGGAAGAGCTGCGCGACATAGACCAGCATCAGGCTGGTCAGGATCTCGTTGGTGCTGAACCGCGTCTTCAAAAGCGCCGGGATCGATGCGTAGAAGGCGCCGCCGACCATGCCAAGCAAGAGCATCAGCGGGATCACCAGCGGGCCCTCGAATTGCGGGAACAGCACCGGGATGATCGAGCCGAAGATCGCGCCGAAAATGAACTGGCCCTCGGCGCCGATATTCCAGATGTTGGCCTTGTAGCAGACCGACAGGCCGACCGCGATCAGGATCAGCGGTGCCGCCTTGATCGCCAATTCGTGCAACTGCCAGACCTGGCTGATCGGCTCGACGAAATAGATCTCGAAGGCGTTGAGCGGATTGACGCCGAGCAACGCGAACATGATGGCGCCGGCAATGATCGTCAGCGCGAAGGCGATGAAGGGCGACAGCATGGAGAACAGCGCCGAGCGCTGCGGGCGTTTGACAAGTTCGATGCGCATCATGCCACCTCCATTCCGTGTTCGGCGTGGCCCGGCTCGGCGCCGCCCATCAACAGGCCGATCTTCTCGAAAGTCGCCTCGGCGATCGGCAGCGGTTTCGACAGTTCGCCGTTATGCATGACGGCGATCGCGTCCGACAGTTCGAACAATTCATCGAGGTCCTGGCTTATGACCAGCACCGCCGACCCGCTGCGGGCGAGCTCGATCAGCGCCTGGCGGATATGCGCGGCCGCACCTGCGTCGACGCCCCAGGTCGGCTGGTTGACGATCATGACGCTCGGCTTGCGGTCGAGTTCGCGGCCGACGATGAATTTCTGCAGATTGCCGCCCGACAGCGCCGCCGCCTCCGGGTCGGGCGCACTCTTGCGCACGTCCATGGCGGTGATAATGCGCTGGGCGGCACTGTAGACGGAGCCGTTCTTGACCATGCCGCCCGAGCCGACGAAAGCCTTGCCGTCTGTGGCGTGGCGCGACAGCAGCAGGTTCTCAGACAGCTTCATACGCGGCGCCGCGCCATGGCCGAGGCGCTCTTCCGGCACGAAGGCAGCCCCCATCAGGCGGCGTCCCGTGATGGAGAATGCGCCGGCGTCCTTGCCGCGAATCCGCACGGAACCGGCATCCTGCTGCAGCACCTCGCCGGAGACGGATTCGAAGAGCTCGCCCTGGCCGTTGCCGGCAACACCGGCGATGCCGATGACTTCGCCGGCGCGTACGGTGAGGTTGATGTTCTTGAGTGGGATGGCGAAGGGCGTCGCCGGCTTGCGGCTGAGGCCGCGGATCTCCAGCAGCGCCGATGCGGTTTCGATGCCCTCTGCCGGCGCGCGCACCACGGCCTTCACCTCGCTGCCGACCATCATGCGGGCAAGCGATGCGGCCGTCTCCTCACGCGGATTGCAGTGGCCGACGACCTTGCCGTGGCGCAGCACGGTCGCGCGGTCGCAGATGCGTTTGACCTCTTCCAGCCGGTGCGAAATGTAGAGGATCGACTTGCCCTCCGAGCGCAGCCGTTCCAGCGTCTCGAACAGCTTGTCGGCTTCCTGCGGCGTCAGCACCGAGGTCGGCTCGTCGAGAATGATGAGCTGCGGCGTCTGCAAGAGGCAGCGGATGATCTCGATGCGCTGGCGCTCGCCCACGGAGAGGTCTCCGACCAGCGAGTCCGGATCGAGCGGCAGGCCATAGCTGAAGGACAGCGCCCTCGCCTTGGCGGCAATGGTGCTGATCGGCGAACCGTCATTGAGCGAAAGCGCGATATTCTCGGCCGCCGTCAGCGCCTCGAACAGCGAGAAGTGCTGGAACACCATGCCGATGCCGAGCTTCTTCGCCACGCCCGGGCTGGTGATCTTGACCGGCTTGCCGTCCCAGAATATCTCGCCAGAATTCGGCTCGAGCGATCCGAACAGCATCTTGACCAGCGTCGACTTGCCGGCGCCGTTCTCGCCGAGCAGCGCGTGAATCTCGCCTTTTGCGATATTGAGATCGATGTGATCGCACGCCGTCAGCGTGCCAAAAATCTTCGTAAGGCCACGACCCTCGAGCAGGTTCGCCCTGTCATGATTTGCACTCACAGTGCCTCCCATCTGGTGTCCCAGATATGTTCTGTGTTCCCGAGATCATGGTATGCGCGGCCGGCTCCTGTCGGAAAGCGGCACCCAACTTGAAAGAGCTTCAAGAATTCCAGCGGAAACTCAAGGGGTAAGATAGACCTCTTGAGAACGGCGGCAAATCCGCAGCGCTTTTCGGGCAAGCCGTGCCTCCAAGCACGGCAAGCCGCTGAAAAACAAGGCAAGTCGGCTCGAGCATGATGCCGAAAAGTGTGAAGCGGTTTTCGGGCGACATCATGCTCCAGTTTTTAGGGAATGAGGATGGTCGTTCCCGTCGTCTTGCGGGCTTCGAGATCAGCCTGCGCCTTCGCCGCGTCCTTCAACGCGTAGCGCTGGTTGATCTTGATCTCGACGGCGCCGCTCTTGACCACGTCGAAAAGCGCTTCCGCCGACTTCACCAGATCCTCGCGCTTGGCGTTGTAGGCGAAGAGTGTCGGGCGCGTGGCAAACAGCGAGCCTTTCTGCGCCAGGATCGACATGGAGAAAGGCGGGATCGGCCCGGACGACTGGCCGAAGCTGACGAACATGCCAAGCGGCCGCAGGCAGTCGAGCGATGCGGGAAACGTGTCCGCGCCGACCGAGTCGTAGACGACGTCGCATTTGCGGCCTTGCGTCAGGGCCGAAACAGCGGCGACGAAATCCTGTTCCTTGTAGTTGACGACATGGTCGAAGCCATGCGCCTTCGCGAGCTCGATCTTGTCCTTGGAGCTTGCGGTGCCGATCACCGTTGCGCCGAGATGCTTCGCCCATTGGCCGAGGATGAGGCCGACGCCGCCTGCCGCCGCATGGTAGAGGATCGTGTCGCCGGCTTTCACCGGATAGGTGCGGCGCAGAAGATACTCGGCTGTCATGCCTTTGAGCATCATTGCCGCGGCCTGCTCGTCGCTGATGCCGTCCGGCACCTTGACGACGCGCTCGGCGGCGATCACCCGTTGCTCGCTATAGGCTCCGACACTGACGGCATAGGCGATGCGGTCGCCGGGCTTCAGCCAGTCGACGCCGGCGCCCAGCGCCAGCACCACGCCGGCCGCCTCGCCACCCGGGATCAGCGGAAAACCGCCGGGCGGCGGATAAAGCCCGGAACGGTGGTAGACGTCGATGAAGTTTAGGCCGATCGCCGTGTGCCGGATGAGGATCTGTCCTTCGCCCGGCTGGCCGGGTTCGGCATCCTCGTAAGACAGCACTTCGGGGCCGCCGTGGGCGTGGATGCGGATAGCCTTGGACATCGCTCAACTCTCTGAAGGTATGGACAGTATCTAGCGCATGATGCCGAAAGATCATGCTCCGACAAAAAGCCAGATCAGGATTTCCTGGCGCCCAGCTTGGGGAACATCTGCATGATGCCCCCGATGCTGGCGAGATAGAGGCCCGTGATCGTGATGCCGATCTTGGTGAAGTCGCTGACCTGTTCGCCAAGCACACCGATCTTGTCGTAGAAGGCGGCCAGGGCGGCCTGCGCCAGCGCCAACGCGCCGAAGGCGCACCACAAAAGCGTCATGCCGAGATTGACCGGCCTTAACCTCACCACGCGCACCGGATGGATGAAGTTGATCGGCACGAAGGTCAAAATGCCGGCAACCACCACCACGGCGAAAGACACCCATTGCCCCGGCTCGATGACGAAAAGCGTGAACACCACCATGTTCCAGACGACCGGGAAGCCTTTGAAGAAGTTCTCCTTCGTCTTCATGCCGGTGTCGGCATAGTAGATCGCGCTGGAGACGACGATGATGGCCGCCGATAGGAAGGACAGATTCTCGCCCATGAAACCGCGCTGATAGAGCGCGAAAGCCGGGATGAGCACGTAAGTGACGTAGTCGATGATGTTGTCGAGGAGCTCTCCCGACCATGTCGGCAGGATCTCCTTGACCTCGAGCTTCCTGGCGATCGGTCCGTCGATGCCGTCGACGAACAGCGCCAGCCCCAACCACCAGAACATCGAAGTCCAGCTCTCCTCGCTCGCCGCCACCAGTGACAGGAAGGCCAGGAAAGAACCCGATGCGGTGAGCAGATGCACCGAGAACGCGCGCGCCTGCGGCCAGGTCACCTTCTTCTTCGGCAGCGGAAGCCGCTCCGCGATCTTCTTGGCCGCTTTGCGTGCCGCTGTGTTCTTGCTCACGGTCCCCGCCAGTCCAGCTTGCAGATCTCGGCCGAGCGGCCGGCAAAATTCCAGTTGCGGCCGAAGGCGCGCATCTTGCTCTTGTCGGACTTCGCCACGATGATTTCCGGCGCGATCCAATATTCGGAGTTGGTGATCACCGTATCCTTCTCGCGGTCTTTGCCGGGGATAGGTGTTACCGCGCCGTCGATGATCTTCGGTATCTGGAAGACGCGCGTCTTGTCGCGCGTCTCATAGGTAATCGGCACCTGCTCGACGCCCAGGAACTTCCCGACGAGGATCGACAGCAGCGAGGTGGTGCCGCCGGCCTTGCCGGTGAATATCTTCGTCAATGCCTTCGCCGCATAGACCGAGGCGCGCTTGTCGATGAACAGGCCGGCGGTCCAGTTGCCGCGGCTCATATAGCCTGGGATTTCCATGATCAGGCCGAGATTGAGGCCCGAAAGGTCGACCTCGCCGAAATGGCCGGCATCGATACGGAAGCCCGCCCAGGTCTGGCAGTACCCCTCCGTCGGCGGATGGCTGCCGAGCGACAGCACGCAGGGGCAGAAAACCGTGCAATTGCAGGAGAGTACCAGCTCCCCTTTCATTGCCCAGCCTTGGTCGGTCATCAAATTCTCCCTCATGCCGAAACTAATAGCAGGGCAGCCGCCCACACAAGCAGTATCGCGCCGGCAACCCGGCTGGCCACCCTGCCGGCGGTCTGTTTCTCGATAAGGGTGAACAGGCCGATCAGCGCCATCCAGAAGACGTTCATCGCGCCGACGGCAAACATCACCAGCATCAGCGCCCAGCAGCAACCGAGGCACCAGACGCCCTGCTCCAGCCCCAAACGGAAGATGCGGCCTGGTTTCGCGCTCCAGTTGGCGAACAGGATCGAGAACGGGTTGCGGCATTTTTCCAGGCATGCCTGTTTCAGGCCGCTGAACTGGTAGAGACCGGCGACGAGCAGCGCGGCGCCGCCGGCGAGGCCGACGGCTGGATCGAGCATCCGGCCGGAGTTGGCAAAGGCATAGACCGCGAGCGTCAACACGGTAAAACCCACGGATGCGCCGAGCCATGTGGCGAGGTATCCGGCGACGAGCACCAGCGGATGAACGACCGGCTCGCCCTTGATCCTCGCCGTGTCGGCGATTTCGCAATAGGTGCGGATCAATGGCGCCGCCGACGGCAGCATGGTCGCCACGGCCATCAGGAACCACATCGGCACAAGCGCCGACGCTTGCAGGCCGGCCGCGCCGGCAAACGGCGCCGGCGCAAGGCAAAGAGCGAAGAAGCGGCCCAGGAAATCCGGCAGCGGCAAGCTCGGCAGGTTTTTGAGCAGCATATCGCCGGGTGCCCCGACCAGGCGGCTTTCAGCGCCACGGATCGCCATGGCGCCGAGAAGCAGCCAAGCAAGGATGATGCCGATACCGATCGTCAGCATGACCGTAAGGCGCGGGCTGCGCGCTACGCCCGCCGTCGCGCGGCCGGCACGGTCGAGATGGCTGAAATCGTGCTGCTCGCCGCTCATGACAATCGAATGGGCTGAATCGCCGCGTTGATCAAGCCAGTTGGTCCGACCTATATCGATATAAAGGCCCGACGGGTCGCCTCTCATTGTGGGAGCTCGGCGTGGAGCACAACGATACAGCCCGTGTTCTGGTTGCCGGCAGCGGTCCTGCCGGCCTGATCGCGGCGCTCGGCTTCGCCGAGGCCGGCTTTGACGTGACGCTGGTCGGCCCAGATGCCAACAGCGGCGACGGCCGGACCACGGCACTCATGAATCCGGCACTGAAAGTCCTCGACCGGCTGGGCGTCCTTGCCGAACTGAAGCCAGAGGCGGCACCTCTCAAGGTGATGCGCATCGTCGACGCCACCGGACGACTGATCCGCAGCCCGACCGTCACCTTTCGCGCCAGCGAGATCGGCGAGGAACAGTTCGGGCTCAACCTGCCAAATAAGACTCTTATCCCTGTCCTCGCCAAGGCCGTTTCGGCTCATCAAGGCATCAATTGGCTGAAATCCATCGTAAAATCCTGGCGCCTTGACGCCGGGCAGGCCCATGCCCGGTTGGCCGATGGCAGCGAAATCTCGGCGTCCCTGGCAGTCGCCGCTGACGGACGCCTGTCGCCGGCGCGGGAAGCCGCCGGCATTCGCGCCTCGGCACGGCCCTATCCGCAGTCGGCGCTTGTCCTCAATTTCGGCCATCGCAGCGAGCACGGCTTCGTCTCGACCGAATTCCACACCGAAACGGGACCGTTCACGCAGGTGCCGCTGCCGGGCAAGCGCTCGAGCCTTGTCTGGGTGGTGAAACCGGAAACGGCACAGGAGCTTGCGGCGCTCGACGACGCAAGCTTGTCGGCGCGAGTCGAGGAGCAGATGCAGTCGATGCTTGGCCGGGTCTCGGTCGAACCCGGCCGCCAGGTCTATCCTTTGTCGGCGGCCTCGCCCGGCCGCTTCGCCCAAAACCGCGTCGCGCTCGTCGGCGAGGCGGCGCATGTGTTTCCGCCGATCGGCGCCCAGGGGCTCAACCTCGGCATCAGGGACATCGACGATCTGGTTGGAATCGCCGGCGAAAACCGGGACGATCCCGGCTCGCGCAAGGCACTCGCCGCCTACGACACCAGGCGCCGGCCCGACATATGGGCACGCAGCGGCGCGGTGAACCTGCTCAACATGTCGCTGCTGTCCGATTTGCTGCCAGCCCAGTTGGCGCGCAGCGCCGGCCTCAATGCGCTGGGCAGCTTCGCGCCGTTGCGCGCCTTCTTCATGCGCGAGGGCTTGCGGCCCGGCAGCGGTTTTCGCGCCATTGCCGGCGGCCTGCGCAAACCGGCTGGGCAATAAGCTCATTCGCCGCCCTTTTCCGCTGCGCCCGCGAAACCCTACGCGCAGCCCATCCGTGGCTTGCAGCATGGGCCGCGGCATTGAATTGAGGCGGCACCTGCGCCAAATAGGCAACAGCCCGAAAGTCGGGGTCGATTTTTGGCGGCGTAGCGCGTAATTTCAAGATGTTAGGGCGTTTTGCGTCGAGCAGGGACGCCCAGTGGTGAGTGCGATGAAAACGGCCAAGTTCTCGATCGGGCAAGTGGTTCGCCATCGGCTCTTTCCGTTCCGTGGCGTGATCTTCGACGTCGATCCCGAATTCGCCAACACCGAGGAATGGTACGAAGCTATTCCCGCCGACGTGCGTCCGCGCAAGGACCAGCCTTTCTACCACCTTCTCGCGGAGAATTCGGATACCGAGTACATCGCCTATGTGTCCGAGCAGAACCTGCTCGAGGACCGGTCTGGCGAGCCGGTACGGCATCCGCAGATCGGCGAGATGTTCGACAAGCTGCCGGACGGCCGCTACGAGCCGAAGCGCCAGTCGAAGCATTGAAGGCGGCAACAAAAAAGCGGGGCAATTGCCCCGCTTTTGTTTTTCCGGACGGCGCTTGCGCGATCAGTTCGCGGTCTTGGCCTTGTCCTGCTCGTCCTTGAGCTTCTTGGCGAAGTCCTGGTTGTTCTTCGCGACGAAGTCCTGCAGCTTCTTCTGTCGGTCCTCGATGTCCGACTGCTGCAGCGGCGGGCCGTCATAGGCGCCGCTGAAGCCGGTCAGCGCGATCTTGATCGGGTTCGGCTGGTTCTGAAAGTTGATCGAGGTCAGCGAGATCGCCTGGCCCTTCTTGAAAGACGCCACGATCTGATCCGTCAGCGGCACTTCGGCGACGCAACGATCCGGGAAGCAGATCACATAGTCAAGCTTCTGCGCTTTGCCGCCATCGATCTGCAGGCCGATGCCCGGGGGAATAAGACGGCCCGTCGGGACCGTGACCTGGAAGACCTTGCGGTTCACCTTGCCCTTGAGCTCGATCATGCTCACGCCGGTGACGAGCTGACCGTTGCCGGCGGTGACGATGTTCTGGACATTGCAGATGTCGACGTCTTCCTGCTTGGTGCAAGCCTTGAACCAACCCTGGGGAATCTGCGGCTGCTGCTGAGCCGAGGCGGTGAAAAGCCCGGCGCCCAGAACGCCGACCACGCCTGCGGCCAGCACCGAAAGGCGGTACGCGTTGATCGTCATATGGTGCACTTTCCTCTCAAATGATCCCGGGGTCCGGCTTCTTCGTGCCGTGCGGTCCAGCTACCTGTTGCCCAAATGAGGCAACAGGATGACTTCGGAGCGCGTGTTACACTGCCAGCGGCGCCGAATCCAGCCCGGTTTCCGCGATTTCTTCGTGGTTTCCCGTCACCGGCACGGGTGTCGATTGGCGGCGCGCCCGTTGAACCCGATTCCCATTGGCGCGCCGATTCAATCGGGTAACGAAATGCTCTAGGGTGCATGGCGAATCACAAAACCGCCCGGCAAGGAGACGGTCATGGACCGCGTTCTCGTTCGGCTGATCGCCGCGACCTCGTTTCTGGCTCTTTCGCTCCTTCCGGCGCAGTCGGAGCCGAAGCACGGCATAGCCATGCAAGGCGAGCCTGCGCTGCCGCCCGACTACCAGCATTTCGACTACGTCAATCCTGACGCGCCGAAAGGCGGCAACGTCACCTATTGTGTCGTCGGCTCCTTCGATAACCTCAATCCGTTCATCCTGAAAAGCCTGCGCACCACCGCGCGCGGCATGATCGATACCGTCTACGGCAATCTCGTCTTCGAGCCGCTGATGCAGCGCAGCTATGACGAGCCTTTCAGCCTTTACGGATTGCTGGCCGACAGCGCCGACATGGATCCGGAGCGCAAGAGCATCGAGTTCCATCTCAACCCCAACGCAAAGTGGTCGGACGGCCAGCCGGTGACGCCGGAGGATGTGCTGTTCACCTATGACGTCTTCGCCGATAAGGGCCGTCCGCCCTACAGCGACCGCATGAGCATGATCGCCAAGCTGGAGAAGACCGGCGACCACAGCGTGAAATTTACCTTCAACGACAAGGCCAATCGCGAATTCCCGCTGATCGTAGCGCTGACGCCGATCGTCCCCAAGCATGCCTTCGACAAGGACACGTTCGACAAGACCACGCTGAAACCGCTGATCGGCAGCGGGCCCTACACCGTGGACAAGGTGCAGCCCGGGCAGCGCATCGTCTTCAAGCGCAATCCGGACTATTGGGGCAAGGACGTCCCCGCGAAGCGCGGCTTCGACAATTTCGACCAGATCACCATCGAGTATTTTCTCAACGCCAACGCCAAGACGGAGGCGTTCAAGAAAGGCATCTGCGCCCTCGACGACGAGAGCGATCCGGTCAAGCGCGAGCGGGACATCGACTTTCCGGCCTTCCGCAGGGGCGATGTGAAGGAAGAGTATTTCAACACCGGCATCCCTCCGGTGGTGACGGGCTTCCTGTTCAACACCAGGCTGCCGAAATTCGCCAACCCAGTGGTGCGACGCGCGCTGGGCATGCTTTACGACTTCGAATGGGCGAACAAGAACCTGTTCGGAGGCAAGTTCAACCGCACCATGAGCTACTGGCAGAATTCGGAGCTTTCCGCGCTCGGCCATCCGGCCGACGACCGCGAAAAGGCGTTGCTTGCGCCCTACCCCGGCCGCGTGCCGCCAGACGTCATGGACGGCACCTGGCGGCCACTGGTTACCGACGGCTCTGGCCAGGACCGCAAGGTATTGAAGGCTGCCTTCGAATTGCTGAAGAGCGCAGGCTTTCGCGTGCAGGACGGCAAGATGCTCGACCCGCAGGGCAACGCCTTCGCCTTTGAGATCCTGACCTCATCGCAGGATGAAGAGCGGCTGGCAGCCATCTATCAGCGCACGCTGGAAAAGATCGGCATCGACGTCGGTATCCGCACCCTCGACGGCGACCAGATCCAGTCGCGCAAGCAGCGTTACGACTTCGAAGTGCTGATCGGCACCAGCGGCTTCAGCAATTCGCTGTCGCCCGGCAGCGAGCAGCTCGGGCGTTGGGGATCGGTTGCCGCGAAAACGGAGGGATCGTTCAATCTCGCCGGCGTCGCGGATCCTGCGATCGACGCCGCGATCGACGCCATGCTGAACGCCCGAGCCAAGGAAGACTACGTCGCCGCGGTCCGCGTGCTCGACCGGCTGCTGATCTCCGGCAACTACATCGTGCCGATGCAATTCAACACGCAGCAGTGGCTGGCTTACTGGAACTATCTGGAACATCCGCAAAAGACCCCCATATTCGGCTATCAGCTGCCGACCTGGTGGCGAAAGCCCAACTGACGAAATCTCACCCTATCGGGACCAAGCAGGAGACGAGCATGAGCGCCGAGAACTCCATCACCGTCGATGTGGTGTCCGATGTCGTCTGTCCGTGGTGCTTCATCGGCCAGAAACGGCTGGACAAGGCCATTGCCTCCGCAGGCGACATCGACGTGCATGTCCGCTGGCGGCCGTTCCAGCTCGATCCGACCATCCCGGCGGGCGGCATGGATCGCCGTCAATACATGCTCGGCAAATTCGGCAGCGAGGAGCGCATCCGCGAGATCCACGCCCGCATCGAGCCGCTCGGCGAAGCCGAAGAAATCCATTTTGCCTTTGGCGCCATCAAGGTCGCGCCAAACACGCTTGACGCGCACCGTGTCATCCGCTGGGCGGGCGCCGCCGGCGAAGACGTGCAGAACCGGCTGGTGCGCCGCCTCTTCCGGCTGAATTTCGAGGAAGGCGTCAATCTCGGCGACCATGCCGTGCTGGCCGAGGCCGCCGGCGAGGCCGGCATGGATGCATCGGTGGTCGAAACGCTGCTGCCGACGGATGCCGACGTCGAGGCGGTCCGCAACGAGATCGCCACCGCCTCGCGCATGGGCATCACCGGCGTGCCCTGCTTTCTGATCGAGGGCAAATATGCCGTGATGGGCGCGCAGGAGGCCGACACGCTTGCCGACGCCATCCGCCAGATCGCCCAGGCCAAGGCGCGCGGCGAACTGGAAACCGCCACGGGCTGAGTTGTTTCTTCCGCGCAGTTCCGCTCGAGTTGCGCTGCTACTTCGCGGTCACCTTGGCCTTGCTCAGGAAGAAGCCGTGGCCATTGCTGCCCGTGCAGCTCAATCCCTTCGTCGACGACTGGCAGGAGAACGGCCCCTTGCTCCAGCTGTTGCCGTAGGCGAGCTTGGTCACGTCACTGCAACAGCCCTGCTCGCCGGGATTCTTGATCAGTGTCGCCGGCCCTTTGGGACCCAGTATCACCGTGACGTAGCTCGGCTCGACCCGTGAGCAGGAAAGCTCCGGCCCGCCGTCTCGGGCTGATAGGTGCTGGTGCCGCCCTTTGGCGTATAGATGCAGCCGATATTGCCGGACGGCGTGTTGAACTCGATCTGGCCTTCGGCGCTGGCCGGAATGCTCTGGCTACCCGCATGCCCTGCCGACGGCCAGATGAAAACAGCAAGCAACGCGGCGGCAATTTTCCGTGCAGGCATGTCATCCCCCCTCGACATCAACCATTGCCGAGGCAGGTTCGACCCAGGGAGCCGCCTTGTCAAATGCTATCCAGCTGGCCAAACACGATCTGGTGAATCGCCCCGGACACGGCGCTGAGCTGGAACTCCCAAGGGTTTGGCTGATTTGAGGGGACTCATATGGCGGTCGGGCATCGCGCATTGCTGTTGCTGTCCTTGCCTTTCGCCCTGGGGCTCCCGTTGGCATTGCAGCGCGTATCCGCCGAGGAAGCCGTCATGTCGGCGACTTTCGAAGGTAACCCTGGACGGCGTCTTTCACCCTGGCCCAGACAATGCGGATGGCCGGCAAGCCGATGCTGAACCTGTCGGGAACCGAGCAAGGCTCGCCGACCATGACCTTCAATTCGCTGCTGGTGCTGAAGGATCCGAACGAACTTGCCGGCAGCTATCCGCTCAAGACCGGGTCCGCCGTAAACAGCGCCAACTTCAACATCCTCGATTCCGGCGCCATGGTCGGCCATGTCCGTTTCGGCGACGGTGAGATCGTCATCGACAAATACGCCGCCAGCAAGACCATCTCCGGTCATTTCAGCGCCGCCGGAAAAGACGAATCGAGCAAACCCGAAAAGCTCACCGACGGTAGATCTTCGGGCATTCCGGTCACCGCGCAGTAACCATTCCAGCTGATCGGCACCTCTTTTTCGTTCACAAACCCGTGTTTTTTGCTTCCCCAAGGGAAGGTCGGCGTCGGCTGGCTCAATCGCCTTTAACGCACTGGAATAAAAGCCGAAATCAGCGTGCTGGACGGTCCCTTGGCCACCGGCTTTCTGTTGCCTTCGCGCCACGGCGGGTAACCCTGTTCACATTCCCCGGCAGAAAATTAATGGAAAATGATCAATTGGTGTTACTCTGTGTAACAAAACGAAGAAGGTTTGGGCGGGATCGTGACTTGGGTCGGTAGACCGCGACGTACAGTACCGGAGCAAACATCCAGCGAGGCAAAGACCTCGTCCCTGACGCCGGTATCGTCGATGCGTACATTCTGGGGGTTGATGCGAGCCTACTGGTTCTCCGACCGGTGGAAGGAAGCCTGGACGCTCACCCTGGTCATCGCGCTCCTGACCGCTCTCTCCAGCAAAGCCGGCGTTTGGTTTGCCGTGGCATTGGGCGAACTGGGCAATTCGATCGCCTTCCTGCACGATGCCGCCAACACCCATCCGCTGCAGACCATCCTGACCAATGCCGGTATACTGGTGTTGCTGGTGGTGCTGAAGGACGCCGGCTTCACCGGCGTGCGCACTCTCGTTTCAGCGACCTTGCATCGTAAATGGCGCGGCTGGCTGAACAGCCAGTTCAACCAGGCCCTGCTCGACGGCAATCACACCCATTTCCATGCCCAGCATGGTTCGGCGGCCGGCGGTATCGTCGCTCCCGACAATATCGACCAGCGCATCCAGGAATCGATCAAGGACATGACCGGTGGCGCCATCGGGCTCGCCATGGGCGTGCTAGGCGTGGCGACTTCGCTCTATTTCATCGGCGAAAACCTGATCGGGTCCTCGGTCGAGGTCAAGGGCCTGGAGTTCCTGGGCGGTTACGGCACCGCGGTGCTGGCTTTCCTCGCCGTCGCCATTTACGTACCGCTGAACACCTGGATCGCGGTCAAGCTCGGACGCCTGCTAGAGCGGCTCAATGTCCGCATGCAGCAGGCGGAGGGCAGTTACCGCAGCGAACTGATTACATTCCTGCGCCGCAGCTTCCACGTCGCCGCCTCGCATGGCGAGGGCGTGCAAAAGTCGATGCATGACCGACTCTATGTCGATATCGACAAGACATGGGGCCGGCTCAATGTCGTCAACACCAGCTACGCCTCCTTCGAGCTGATCTACAATTTCGTCGGTGCTCGTATCGTTGCCTTCGCACCGGGCCTCTTGTCGTTCATCCACAACCGCCTGGACTACAAAGGCTACATCACCGGCTCCGAAATGGTCGCCCAGTTGATCGGCCAGTGCTCGTGGTTCATCCATGTGATGCCGGCGATTGCGACGCTGAGAGCCAACAGCCAGCGCGTGACCGAACTCGCCAACGCCATCGAGAACGTCCAGCACCCGCGGGAATTCTATCAGCAGACCGGCCGCTCCGACTTCAGCTACGCTACCCAGAATCCGGTGTTCGGCCTGACCATCCAGAAGCTCGAACTGGCGCATCAGGGCGAGGACGCGACGCCGTTCGTCAGCGCCGCCAATTTGCGCTTCCGCCGCGGCGAATGGACCTTCCTCAAGGGCGAGTCCGGGAGCGGCAAGACTTCGCTGATCAAGGCGATCAACGGCCTGTGGCCCTATGGCCGCGGCACCATCGTGTTCCCCGAGGGCGTGACGAATTTCTATGCCGCGCAGGAGGTCAAGCTACAGCAGGTTTCGCTGAAGCAGCTCGTTTGCCTGCCCGGTTCCGAGAACGACCACAGCGACACGCAGGTTGCATCCGCCCTGCACAAGGCTGGTCTCGGCGACTTCATCGAGCATCTGGCCGACGAGAGCCGCGAGGGCAAGATCTGGGACCAGGTGCTTTCGGGTGGCCAGAAGCAGAAGCTGGTGGTCGCACGCATCATCCTGCAGCAGCCCGGACTTCTCTTCCTCGACGAGGCGACCGGCGCGCTCGATCCCGAGGGCAAGATCGCCTTCCACCAGGCGATCAAGGACAATTGCCCGAACGTCACCGTAATCAGCGTCATGCACGAGGTGGTGCCGCCGCGTTCGCTTTCCGGCGAGGAATTCTACCACAGCGTGGTCGCGATCGCCGATAGCGTCGCCACCAAGAAGCCGCTCGCCCCCAGCCTGCCGCGCGAGCTCACCACCATCCTCGCGCAGCCGCCGAGGCCGACCGAGGACAAATGGCTGCGCTTCCGCCGGATGAAGCAGAAATAGCAGTCATACCAAGCCTTTGACCGGATGCAGTGGCTCCGCTCAGGCTGCTTTCGATCACAGTCTCGCGATCCGGCGTGCCCGCATCCATTTTCAGCGCCCTTCGCGATTGACTCGGCAAAAACCGCTCCTATGTTGCGCCCGCTCGCCAAATTCAAACTCGAACCTCGCGAGCAGAAAGGTCAACCCGCCATGCCTGGCGACAGTCACAGTCGAACGCAATCGCCGTCCGCCCTGACGTGACCTGACAGCTCACGTCCTGCCGGACGGCAAGGAGTGAGCCCATGAACGAATTCGCACCCGTATTGGACGACGAAGCCGTCGCCGTCGCCCGTGTTCTTGCCAACGATCACGTCGCCGACGTCGTCGAGGCCCTCAACCACGAGCCCCGCGAGACAGCCATCGAGCTGCTCTGCGTCGTGCCGTTCGAGCGGCTGGTCGAGATTTTCGATCAGCCCGAGCTCGAAGCAGCACCCGAGCTCGCGGAAGCCCTACCGCGCCCCAAGGCAAGCAAGCTCTTGACTGCCATGTCGGTCGACCGCGCGGCCGACATCTTGCGCGAGCTTGATGAACCGGCCCGCTCGGAGCTGCTCGGCGCCTTGGCTCCGCCGCTGCGCGCGACGCTGCTTTCCATCCTGGGATATCCGGAGGGCAGCGCCGCCTCGATCATGACGACGGAATTCGTCAGCGTGCCTTCGGACTGGACCGTCGGGCGCACGCTCGACTACATCCGCAAGGTCGAGCGCACGCGCGAGACCATCTACGCCATCTACATCGTCGATCCCAAGACGCAGCTCCTGCTGCGCGCGACCGGATTGCGCCGGCTGATCACGGGCAACGTGGAGGATTCGGTCCTATCGGTGGCGCCCGATCGCGCGCCGGTGACGGTGACGCCGCTCACCGATCGCGAGACCCTGGCGCAGACCATCTCCAAATACGATCTGCTCGCCCTGCCGGTGGTCGACCACGGCAGAATCCTCGGCATCGTAACGGTCGACGATATCATCGACACGATGATCGAGGAGACGACCGAGGACGTGCATCGCTTCGGCGGCATGGAGGCGCTTGACGAGCCCTATATGAAGATGAGCTTCCTCGCCATGATCCAGAAGCGCGCCGGCTGGCTCTGCGCGCTGTTCCTAAGCGAAATGCTGACGGCCAACGCCATGCAGAGCTATGAGGGCGAGCTGGAGAAGGCGATCGTGCTGACGCTGTTTATCCCGCTGATCATGAGCTCCGGCGGCAATTCCGGCTCGCAGGCGACCTCGCTCGTCATCCGCGCGCTGGCGCTGCGCGAGATCGGTCTCGGCGACTGGTGGCGGGTGGCCTTGCGCGAGCTACCGACCGGCCTGGTGCTGGGCTCGATCCTCGGCCTCGTCGGCATCTGCCGCGTCACGCTCTGGCAGTATTTCGGCTTCTATGACTACGGCCCGCACTGGATGCTGATTGCGGCGACGGTGGGCGCGGCACTCGTCGGAATCGTCACCTTCGGTTCGCTGTCGGGATCGATGCTGCCCTTCGCGCTGAAGCGCCTCGGCTTCGACCCGGCGAGCGCCTCGGCGCCGTTCGTCGCCACGCTGGTCGACGTCACCGGGCTGGTCATCTACTTCTCGGTGGCGCTGGTGATCCTGCGCGGAACGCTGCTTTAGACCGGAAAGCAACAACCGTCGCCGGCATTGTCGGCGGCGGCTGGTCCAACTTTAGACCCGTTCGCCGTTCTTCACGCGATAGGTGGGCTTGTACATCGTCACCAGTTCCTCGGCCGCGGTCGGATGCACGGCCATGGTGCGGTCGAAATCGTCCTTGGTCAGCCCCGCCTTCAGCGGGATGCCGAGAAGCTGCGCCATCTCGCCGGCATCCGGTCCCAGGATATGGGCGCCAAGCACCTTCCTCGTCGAGCCGTCGACCACCAGCTTCATCAGCATCTTCTCGTCGCGGCCGGACAGCGTGTGCCGCATCGGGCGGAAGGATGCGCGATAGACCTCGACTTCCGAATAGCGCTTGATCGCGTCGTCTTCCGATAGGCCGACGGTGCCGATCTCCGGCTGCGAGAACACCGCCGTCGGAATGGTGTCGTGGTCCGGCGCCGTCGGGTTGTTCTTGAAGGCGGTCTCGATGAAGCACATCGCTTCGTGGATGGCGACCGGCGTCAGTTGCACGCGATGGGTGACGTCGCCGATGGCCCAGATGTTGTCGAGGTTTGTGCGCGAATATTGGTCGACGACGATCGCGCCAGTCTTGCTGAGTTCGACGCCGACGCCTTCCAGGCCCATATTCTCAGTGTTGGGGATACGCCCGATCGCCAGCATCACCTGGTCGACCGTCAGCGTGCGGCCACCGGACAGCAGCACGTCCAGCCTGCCGTCGGGCGTCTTGCGCACCCATTCTGAAACGGCGTGGCAAAGGATCTTGATCCCCTTCTTCTCCATCATCTCGTGCAGCGAGCGCCGCAGGTCCATGTCGAAGCGGCTGAGGATCTCCTGGCCGCGATAGACCAGCGTGGTATCGACGCCCAAGCCATGGAAAATATTGGCGAATTCGACTGCGATGTAGCCGCCGCCCTCGATCATGATCGCCTTCGGCAATTGCTTGAGATCGAAGGCCTCGTTGGAGAAGATGCAGTATTCGTGGCCCGACAGCGCCGGGTGCGGCGCCGGCCGGCCGCCGGTGGCGATCAGGATCTGGTCGGCGCTGACGGTGCGGTCCTCGGCAACCAGATACACCGAATGCGGATCGACCAGCATCGCGCGCGAGTGAAAGGCCTCGCCACCCGCGCCTTCGACATTGCGCTTGTAGATCGCTTCGAGCCGCGCGATCTCCTTGTCCTTGTTGGCGACCAGCGTCGGCCAGTCGAAGCTCGCCTCGGGCACGGTCCAGCCATAACCGGCCGCGTCGGCGAAATGTTCGGGAAATTGCGAGGCGTAGACATAGAGCTTCTTCGGCACGCAGCCGCGGATGACGCAGGTTCCGCCATAACGGTATTCCTCGGCGATGGCGACACGCTTGCCAAGTGCCGCCGCCACCCGTGCCGCCCTTACTCCGCCCGAGCCGCCGCCGATGACGAACAGATCATAGTCATAACCGGCCATCGCGATGCGCTCCTGCGGATAAAAAAGACCGGTCACAGGTAGGCTGCGAAGCGGCAAAAGAAAAGCCCGGGCAAACCCGGGCTTTGTGGTCCAGAGACCGTAGGCCGATTTGAAGGCGCTCAGTTCGCCGAATTGTCGGCGGGAGCCGATCCGTCAGCCGGAGCCGAATTGTCGGCAGGCGCGGAACCATCGGCGGGCGCGGTGGCGTCCGGGGCCGGCGCTGCCGGCGCCGCGGCCTTGGCGGCGGCCGCGAGCGTCTCGCCGACCTGCTGGGCGAGGTCGCGCGCAACGCCGTTCTGCCAGATGTCGGCGGCCTTCACCAGGTCGCGCGTCACCGTTGGGCCGCTGTCCAGCAGCTTCTTGCCGGCATCGGAGCTGTAGAAGGCGGCGATATCGTTGAGGTCCTTCTCGGAGAACACCTTGGCATAGGCAAGCGCGGCCTCCTTTTCGAGGTCGGCGCGCCGCGAAGCCATGCCGAGCGCCTTCTCGGTCACGGTCTTGCTGATCAGCTCCTGCATATCGGGGTTCTTCTGGATGAGCTGCGATTCCAGCGCGGCAGCCGCCTGCGGCAGGATGTTGTCGAACGAGTCCGTGGCGTGAATCGCGGCAACGGCGGCGCGCGCGGCCTTCAGGTGCAATTCGCTGACATCCTGCGCAAACACCGGCGAGGACAGCGCAAGGACGGCCGAGGCCGCCAGGAACATCGAAAGGCGGCGAACCCGTTTATGCAACATCATGGTCGATAGAACTCCCTGGTTTTCGGGCGGCATGGACGGTTTGGATGCCGTCGCCGCCGGCGATGATGGCCGTTGACGCCAGCCCGATGAAAAGACCGTGCTCGACGACGCCCGGAATGGCGAAGAGAGCATTCGAAAGCGCTCTTGTATCCGGAATGCGGCCAAAAGATGCATCGAGGATAAAGTGGCCGCCGTCTGTAACAAATGGCTGGCCCCCAGTCATCCTCAATGTAACCGGACCGGAAAGGCCAAGCGCTGCGGCCGCCGCGCCGATCGCGATCTCGGTGGCGCGCAGGCCGAACTTGTTGACCTCGATCGGCAGCGGGAACCGACCGAGCGTCTCGATCATCTTGGACTGGTCGGCGATGACGATCATGCGGCCAGACGCCGCCGCGACGATCTTTTCGCGCAGCAGCGCGCCGCCGCCGCCCTTGATCAGGGTCAGATCCGGATCGACCTCGTCGGCGCCGTCGATGGTGAGGTCGAGCTCGGGCGTCTCTTCCAGCGTCGACAAAGGCACGCCGAGCTCGCGGCAAAGTGCGGCGGTGCGCTCGGAGGTCGGCACGCCGATGACCTTGAGGCCGGTGGCGACCTTCTCGGCCAGCAGCCGCACGAACTCTTCCGCCGTGGTGCCGGTGCCGATGCCGAGCCGCATCCCGCTCCGGACATGGGCAAGCGCTGCCCGCGCCGCCTCCACCTTTAATTGCCTTGCATCCATGCGGAGCCTCGATTTCGCCGGTTTCGCGCGCCTCCTAGCATTTTTGCCTGTCGCGTCAAAGGCCATCAAAAGGCTCGGCTGTGGACCGATCGAGGCTTCTTGCTTGAACCCGGCCCGGCCTGTATCGGCTGCGGCAACTCAACCGCTGCAGGACCGCCCATGACCCGCCCGATCATCGTTTTCGACCTCGACGGGACGCTGGTCGACACCGCGCCCGACCTGCTCGACAGCCTCAACCACAGCCTGGCGGCAAGCGATCTCGCCGCCGTCGACGAAGCCGGCTTCAGGCGTTTCGTCGGCCATGGCGGCCGTGTCATGATCGAACGCGCGCACACCGCGCAGAACAAGGCGCTGGTGGCCGAGGAGCACGACCGGCTGCTGCAGCTGTTCCTCGACCATTACACGCTGAACATCCCCGGCAAGTCGCGCCCCTACCCCGGCGTCGTCGCCGCGCTCGACCGTTTTCAGGCCGCCGGCTATCTGATGGCGGTCTGCACCAACAAATACGAAGCCAATTCCGTAGCGCTGATCGGCGCGCTTGGCCTGTCGAAATACTTTGCCGCGATCTGCGGCCAGGACACGTTCGCTTTCCGCAAGCCCGACCCGCGCCATCTCACCGAGACGATCAGGCTGGCCAGCGGCGATCCGGAAAGCGCTGTGATGGTCGGCGATTCGCAGACCGATATCGACACTGCCAAGGCCGCCGGCATTCCGGTGGTTGCGGTCGATTTCGGCTACACCGACCGTCATGTGCGCGAATTCGAACCGACGCTGGTGATTTCGCATTTCGACACGCTGACGCCGGACCTAGCGGAACGGCTGATCGCGGCGGCGCGCTGATCCGGTGGGATCGAACTGGATTGGTGGAAGCTCGTTAGATCATCCAACTTTTTCAGAAAGTTGGATGGTGGGCGATGCAGGGATTGAACCTGCGACCCCACCCGTGTGAAGGGTGTGCTCTCCCGCTGAGCTAATCGCCCGCTCGTTGCCCGAAGGCCAAGCGAGCCGCGATATAAGGGAGGCAGGCTCTCGAAGTCAAGGCGATCTGCCGACGATCTTCCCGGGCCGTCAATCTCAATCGCGCAGCGTGCTAGATCAGCCCTCTCCGCACATTCATCCGCGTCACGGCCGTCACCAAAACGGCGCCGGTCATGAAATAGAGCGTGGCGATGATGTGGCCTTGGTGGAAATGCAGCCCGGCAAACAAAAGGGCCGTGACCACCGCAAGGAAGGCAATGACGCGAGAGAATGCATCGGGCATGGGGCGACCTTGTGCAATGTGTTGACCAGCCGCCCTCATTCAGCCGACCGGTGCATAGAGCGCTTTTCGATTTTTCGCAATCGGCCCGGTGGCAAAGTCAGCGCCTCTCAGACCAAGTCCACCTCCACCCACAGCCCGCCCGGTCCTCGGGCCGCATCGCGCGGCGAGCTGCGCACCGCCTGGATCGAGCCGGACGGCGAAGCAAAGGCTGGCTTGCCGTTCTTGTCGGCCAGCCACGGATCGTCGGCGCGGATGACGCGGCCCTTGGTCTTGGTCTCGAGCGCGGTCAGGATGCCGTCATAGGGCATCTCGCCCCAGCGCACTTTCACCGCGTCGACCTTGTTGGTGGGGATGAAGGCCGACAAATCGGCGCTCGTCAGCAGATCGAAACCCTGTTTCTGCGGCGTGGCGTTCTGGCTGCCGTGATGAGCGACCTTGAGGTAGACGGTGCGCGCCAGAAGATCGGCCGAGGTGACGGTGCCCGGTCCGACCGGCCATTTCAGGTCCTTCCAGCTAAGCCAGTTGCCGATCTGGGCGTCGCCCGGGAACAGGAACACCCGGCCGCTGTCGATGAATTCGAAGGCAAGCACCAGGCTGGTATTGTTGACGCCGCGGTCGAGCTGCAGGGCGAGGTCGGCGGCGATCCCCATCCAATCGGCGTCGATGCGCCGCCAGGACTGATCGCGGTCCTCCGTCGCTGCCGCGGCCGAAACCGGCCCGGCATAATGCTTGCGCACATAGGCGCCGGCGTCGATGGCCGGATCGCTGCCCTTGTCGCCATTCAGCGCCGCGGAAAGCGGCGTGCCGACATTGCGTTCGAACGGACTGAGCTCGTCGACATAGCCGGCGTCGGCCGCCTCGTTCATCTTGAGGCCGCTTGCCAGCGCCCGCGCGAACGGGCCGCCGCTGGCCAGCGGGAACATCTCGCTCGCTTTCTCCTCCAGCCGCAGCGCCGCCTTGTCGCGCGGCGGGCCGAGCACGTAGACGCGAAGGTTGGGCAATACGTCGATCGACACCGGCGGCCCGCCGGGTTCGAAATAGGTCGGCGACGGCTTTTGCGAGAGCTTGGCCGCCGCGTCGCGGGCCGAGCGCACCCGCTCGCCGGCGGCGCCGAACTGGAAGCCGAGCACGGATTGCAGGCCGTCGCGGACGCCGGCCATGTAGGAGCTCAGCCCCTGCATCCCATCGAGCTTCTGACCCACGCCTTGCAGCGCGGAGAGCGCCTGGCCCTTGAACTTGTCCAGTTCCGCAGCCTCGGCGTCGGCGGGATTTTCGGTCCACGCCATCCAGACATCGCCCACGACAAAATCCTTGAAAAGGTCCTTCGCGGTCAGAAAGCCGGAGACATGGTCCCAATGCTCGTGTGTGACGACGAGAATGTCGATCTTGCCGCCGGTCTCTTTGTTGATGTCGGCGACGATGTCGGCGACCAGCGCCGGGCCGCCCGTGATCGAAACATGAACGCCGCAATCGATCAGCATGCGGAACGGCTTGCCGACCGCCTTCTTGAACGTGAGCAGGTGGCAATCGCCGATGCCCTGGCAGTAATGCCGGACGGTGAAACCCGCTGCCGGCGCCGCCGCGGCAACCGCTTTCGCCGGCCTTGCTCTCGTCGCTGGCTTCTTAGACATGGTCGTCGTCTCCGTCGCTGGCATGCAGCAGAGCAAAGGGCTCCGACACCTCGCCGCCGAAATAGAGCGCCCGCAGCGGCGATAGATAATTCGCCGCCATCGTGCCGGCCTGCCGCTTCTGCCGGTCGGCGCTGCCGGTATTCTTGATGATCGAGTAGCGGATTTCCTCGAAACCCTCGCGCGGGTCGATGATGATCGTGGCGCCGCCGCGGAACCAGAAGAAGCCGTCGCCCTTGTTCATGCCTTGCGGCATCGGCGTGCCGTCGAACGCGATGGGAATGCGCTGCTGGATGACGGCGATGACCTCGACGCGGAACGAGCCGTCCGGCTCGACGCGGCGCGTCGGGCGCACGCTATAGATGTCGAAGGTCGTTTCGCCTTTCTTCGGCGCATGCATGACCGTGCCGTCCTCATTGTAGCGCGGCAGATCGGGCAGCAGGCCGAACTGCTTGTAGAGGTCCGGGTTGGAGGCGAAGGTCCTGTGCATCGCCTTCCACAGCGTGTAGCGGTTCTTGTCGTTGAGCGCGAAGATCTCAGCCCGCTTCAGTTTCTGGTTCCAGCCGAGGTCGATCTTGCTGAGCAATCCCTTCAGCCAGACCGGCGACGGATCCAGCGGAGCGCTCCAGGCGAGCGTCTCTTCCGAGATGGTGCGAACGTCGCGCGGCAACAGCTTCCATTTGCGGAACGATTCCAGGAAGGCCAGCCGGTAGTGGAGCGGGTCGTCAGGGTAAGCGTCGCGGTCGGCGGTGATCAGCGCGCGCAGATATTCGCCGAAGGTGATGTCGACGGCGGGGCAATAGTCGAGCGCGCGGATGCACATGGTCAGCATCTGCCTGGCGGTCTTGGCGACCTCGTCGGTCAGGCGCTCGACCAGGCTCGGATGCAAGGTTCCCGCCGGCAGGATGCCGGAGCCGCCGGTGGCGAGCTGGATCAGGTCGTCCGTCCGCCGGTCGGTGATCGCCAGGAAGGCCTGATAGACGGCAAAGACCAGGATCGAGCCGCGGTCATGGGCCTCGAAGGTCTTGTCATAGTCGAGATCGGCCATGCCGGCACCGGCATATTCGCGCAACGGCCCGGCCCTGCCGCTGCCCTCGCCGAACTGCTGGGCGATACCGGAAAGCAGCGACGCGGCCGATAGTTCGCCCCTCGCCTTGCCGATTTCGAAACTGACCAGTTCCTTCAGCGTAAAATGCTGGAACAGCGCGACGATGTCGGCGAACGCCTCGTGGAAGGCCGGCACGTCGGGGTTGGACGCTTCCTGGAAGCGGCGATGCAGCCCGTCGAGTAATGCATGCGACATCTCATGCGCGACGATGTCGCTGGACAGGCACGAAAACACCGTCGTTCCGGGCGTGGTGACGTCGCCCTCGTTGCTGGTCGCCGGGAAATAGCCGAACAGCAGCGCCTTCTTCTCCGGGCTGTAATAGGCATTCTCGGCGCGCAGCGCATGCGGGTAGATGCGCAGGCGCGGCACATAATGCGCCTTCACCGTCATGTCGCCGCTGCGACCGGGAGCCTCGGCATAATGCGGCGCCCACAATGCCCGCCGTCCAAGCGCGCGCTCGAAATGGCCGATCGTGGTCATGGCGACCGCGTAGACCATCTGCTGGTGGAATTTCGGATTGCCCTCCGAAGGCGGCAGCCCGTCCTGCGCCAGAAGCACTTTGTCGTTGAGGTCGACCGGATCGTAGACGCGGTCGGACGCCGGATCGACATCGACCACTTCAAGATATTCGCCGATCGGACCGGGCAGCAACGGCTTGTCGGTCGCCGGCTCGTCGTCCCACGGCACGGAGAGCGTCGCCTGATACACCGAAACCGAATCCAGCCGCTTGGCGACCGAAGGATCGAGCGCATAAATGCGCAGGCGCCGTTGCGGCGGCGGCAGTGGCCGCGGCTTGCGCCTGATGGCCGGCGCGGGGCTGACGACCGGCGCGGGAGCGGTTACGCTGGCGCCCGGCCGCCCGAGCAAACCTTCGAGAAAGGCCTTGAGCGGTTTCGACGGATTGCCCTGGTCGAGCGCCGCTTCGAGGTAGCGGTTGCGCGCCGCGGCCGAAACATTGTCCGGATCGCCATCCGGGTCGGCGATGGCCTGTTCGACGGCAGCCGTGTGCTGCGCCATCTGCGTCAGCTCCAGCGCAAACATCATGCGCTGCCGCAATGTCGCCGGCGTCGGCGCCGCCAACGAGTTGCCGCCGGTCAAGAGGTCCAGCCAGCTCCAAGTGTAGGTGGCGGGCGCGAGCTTGGTGAGGCTTCCGGCCGCCGGCGGCAGGACGTCGAGCGCGTCGAGAGCCCGCAGCACACCCTGCCCGATCTTCTCCCTGGTTTCCGCCGCATTCATTTTGGCCGTCGATTTCAAAGCCTTGGCGAACAAGGCCTTGCGTACCGCCTCGATGCGCATCCACGGCTGAGGATAACCCTTCACCACGTCCCAATGCTCCGCCAGCCAGAGCGCGGCGGCGGCGGCGACCTGGGGCGTCGCGGCCGAAGTGCCGCTGCCGTCCATGTCGACGACCTTGCGGCAATCGATCTCGGCCCAGGGTACGTTCGGTGTGTAGGCCCCAAGCGCGGTGGCCATCTTCGAGGGCGGACCGTAATTGCCTTGCATGGTGCCGAGGCTGAGCCCGGCATAGGCGCGCCCGTCGCCCATGACGCCGCAGGCGGCCAGCACCCGGTTGTAGCGCGCGGGATAGACGATGCTGCTCGGCGTGATGGTGAAATTGTTGCCGGCCGCGGTGACCATGACCACGCCGTGCTCATAGGCAAGGTTGACGGCGTCGACCAGAGCCTGCGAGGCGAGGCCGCCCATGCTCATCGACAACACCTGCGCGCCCTGCTGGCGCGCATAGTCGATGCCTTGCACCATGGTGCCGGTGGTCAGCCGCACCACCCAGTCGGCGATCCGCACCGGCAGGATTTTCGCCAATGGCGCCCCGCCGACGAAATCGGCGAAGCCCGGCCAGTGCGGCGAGGTACCGTCGAGCTTGTTGCCGGCAAGCAGGCCGAGCGTGCCGGTGCCATGGCCGCGGTTGCTGGTCAGCGTGCCCGCCGGAGCGTGATCGGTCGCGTTGTTCGAACCGGTTCCATCATCGACGAAATTACGCTGCTGCGCCGTAAGAAGCCCGGACGGAAGGGTCTGGTGGCCAGGATCGAAACCGGTGTCGAGATGGGCGATGGTGATGTTGGCCTGCTTCGCGCCCACCCTGTTGCGCGCCGCCGCGAACTGGCTGAAGTCCGGCGCGGCGTTCCAGGCGACCCTGCCCGGTACCGTCGCCTGCCCCCCACTCGGATCCTGTTCGTCGAAAGTGCATGCCGGAGCCGCACTTGCCGCCACGCCGCGATCGCCGCCACTGTCCTTGTATTTCCACGGCTGCAGGATGTCGGGCTCGATCGCGAGCACCTCGGCGCCCGCGGCCGCCAGCGCCGGGTTCTGCGCGACGACGTCGTGGGCGTGGTCCCAGGGATTGTCTGATTCGGAGGCCTCTGAGGCCAGCCGCAGCCATGTAGCGCCGCGATCAGCGGCCGCGGCCGGCATTGCGCCGCCGGCGCCAGGCGGGAGAGAAAGGATCGGTTCGGCTTCGACCCCGCCGATCCGGGGCGGCCCACCTCGCACCGAGAGCCCTGCGCCATCGCCACGAACCTTTACAAGGAGTCCCTTCGCGGCTGCCATGACGTGCCCCTCCCCCCAAAGGGAACCATGGCGCCGACCGTTCGCTCCAGTCAAGCCAGGGTTCCGGCCATACCTCGACTGATCAATTTGCCGACTAGGCAATCATGCCAAAGTCTTTCGAAGCAAAGATCGATCGAGCATGGACCACACATTCCTAAAATAACAATCGCTCTGCCCCATGCGTATATCTGTGAGCGCCTTCACATACGCCAAACAGGGTCTGTGCCCAGATTGTTGCAACGGCGGCATCGACGGGGTGAGCTGATCTACAGCGTCCGAAGACGGCTTCCAGACTGCGATGGACGTGGTTTCTCAGGAAGGGATTTGATCACCTAGCCATTTTCAGATTTGCTGTCTGCGCGCGTGGGTACCTCCCACCCAAGCGCGCGGACGGCGTTCTCGAAGGATCGGCCCGTGCCCGCCAGTGCGCCCGGTCTCCTTACAGTTTGCCGGCTTGCCCATTTTCGACGCGACGGGCGTGACATTCGAACTTTCGTCACCCACGCGCCGAACACGGTCAGCCACCGTAGAAGGAGACGACACTTTGATCGAGCACGCACTTGTCCTACAATTTCCGCTCAACGAGAGGCGGAATCGTATCATGGCTACAAACGGCGCGGACGACAGGAACATGCCGCGCCTGGCGCGCATTGATCCGCGCCAGTTCGACCTGCTGTTCAGCGGTTGCAAGCTGGAACGCTACGCCGCCGGCCAGCACCTGTTCGTCCAGGAGGATGCCTCCGACCGCATCTACGGTGTGATGAGCGGCACGGTCGAGATTTCGATCTATTCGCCGGGCGGGCAGAAGCTGGTGGCCAACATCGAGCTGTCGCGCAGCCTTGTCGGTGAGATCGGAGCGCTGGACGGGCGTCCGCGCACGGCCACCGCCATCTGCCTCACGGCATGCGAGCTGGTTTCGCTGAGCCGGGCACAACTCTTTGACCGCATTGAGAAAAACCCACCTCTTGCACGCGCGATGATCGAACTGCTGTGCACGCGTCTGCGCTGGGTCAGCGGTGAGTTGGGCGACCAGGCCTTTTTCGGCATCGAGGCCAGGCTGGCGAAGCGGCTGGTGTTCCTGAGCGGCGTCATGGCCGACTCCGCCGGCTGGATTCCGATTTCACAATCCGAGCTCGGCGAATTCCTCGGCGCGACGCGCGAATCGGTCAACAAGACGCTCAACGACTGGCGCAACCGGCAGATGATCGCCATCAAGCGCGGCGGACTGCGCATCACCAACGCCGCCGCGTTGAGCCAGATCGCCAATTCGCAGGACGACGACTAAGCTCGGCTACCTCGCCGTAGCTGCTCGGCGACTTCGCCGTAGCTAGGCTCGGCGACTTCGCGGCAGCCTTCGATCGGAATTGCGCTGAAACAACAAAACGGTCCATCGTCTCCACGAACGACGGACCATTTTTGCATGCTCGATCACAGGCGCGAGATCAGGTAGCGCAACGCCGAGCGGCTCGGCATGAAGAAATAGCCGCCGCCTTTGGTCGAGACGAACTGCGGTATGTCCTTGATCACGGTCACCTTTTCCCACGACGGGATCGAAAACCGGCCGCCGCTTTCGCGCGAGCCGATCGTCGGATCCTTCTCGCCGACCAAGCCCTGGAACGAGCTCGACGAAACCCAGGTCTGCTGGATGAACTCGTATTGGCGCTCGATATCGGCGTTGAGACACATGAAGAGCAGGCCCTTCTCGGTCTTTCCGCCCCTTTCCTTCTTCTCGTAGGTCCGGCCGACCCGCAGGATGCGGTGGCGTTTGCCGATCCTGATCTGTGTTTCGCGGTCCTCACCAAGCGAATCGCGAGGGTTGGAACGGCGGACGTGTGAGCCGAGCGGACAGGCGTGGCCTTGCGGATCCTCCGCGCCGAGCGCGAAATCATTGTCGATGCTGCGGCCGGGGCGTCCGTTGGGATTACGCACCAGCGAGCTGCCGTCCTGCCAGCGGCCGAGCATCTTTGCAGCGACCCAGCGCTGGTCGATGGCAGCATCCCCTGTCTCCGCGGCCGCCTGCGCCGCCGCCTTGCGGCAATAGTCGTCGAACAATTCGACATGCTGCTCGAACTGGCGCATGACGAGGAAGCTGCCGTTGCGACCGAAGTCGCGTGGTGGCGGCGGCTGACCCGGCACCTGCCGGTTGCGCCGCACCTGCGACAGGATGCCAGTGCGATCCTGCGCCGCTTCGACCGAGGGCGACGCGGGATAGAAACCGTGCTCGTCTCGATAGCCGAACAGGAACTCGCCCGGCGCGACCAGATGCATGGGGGCCGCCCCCTTGTTGGCACGCGCAGTGCCGCGCACGATCGGCTGCGAGACGCCGTCGACGAAACCGAAATGCTCGTACGCGCGAAGACGTCCCGACTTGCCATGGCTCGCGCCGTCGCCGTTCTTCGCGGGCTCCTGGGAGGCAGCAGCATCCTTGTTCGGCTGCCGCTTGACGAGAAGCGGCAGCTCCGCAACCAACGACATTCCCGCGCCCGCCGTCTGCCGCTTCACGGCGGTGATCTCGGTTTTCAGCGTGGCCGCTGCCTCGGCATAACAGACGATGACGGCATCGACCCGCTTGTCGGGTGAGCCCCACTGCCATGTCGACGGGCCGTCGGGACCGGTATCGTCGAGGATGCGGCTACGCTCCGGCGTACCCATGCCTTGGCGGAAGGCGACTGGAAATGTGTCGAGTGGATTGTCGTCGACACCGCCTTGCAGTCCGAGCCGGCGCAGGCCGCAGGGGCCGAAGGCTACGGTCATGGCTCGCCCGGCGGGCACGCCGTCGCCGAAACTCGTCTTCGCGATGATGAAATCCAGCCACGCCTTGCGCTTCGTTGCCGGCAGACTATCTGGCACCTGGATTGCAAGCATATGCCCATGACCGAGCGCGCCGAACGGCCCAAAGAAGATCGATTGGATTTCTCCGGACTCCAGCTCTTCGAGCGGGGTGGCTGGCGGAGCGGCCGGGCCGGCCGCATCCGCTGCCCGCGCTTGCGGGCGCGGCAAGGAACCGAACAGGCTCAGCCAGTCGCGCGCCTCGTTGCCGGTGGCCGAAGCAATGCCGCGCCTGATCCTCGAATTGATGCGGATGCGCGTCGTGTTGAGATGCGGATAGGCGCTGTACCAGAACAGCGTCGGCACCTGCTGGCGCCGCGCCCAGCGCTTGAAACGGTCGCCGTCGCGCGCGCCGTCGAGGAACAGCCAGCGCGTGCGCGGATAGCCCACGGTGTTGCTCCATACGCCGGTCAGGCCTTCGGAGGCCTTGGCAATGAAATCCTCCAGGTAGCTTTCCCAGCTGCCGCCATAGTTGGAGAAGAACACCAGCCTGTCGGTGCCGGGCAGAAGCACCCAGCGGGCGAAATGAATGGTGTTGATGGTGGCGAGAAAGCCGGGCCTGAACACTTTCTGCGCTGCTATCGAGATGACGTAGAATGAAAACCTGAGCGCCAGTCGCCGTAAGATACCCACCTTCATCGTAGAGATCGCCGTCAGGTGATTTTGGGCGGCGAGGTCCTCGTGGGCGAGGATCTTCTCCAGCGCCTTTACGCCGATCGAGGTGTTTTGCGGCTGGTCCCGATCATCGAGGCGCTGCAATGCCCAAAGGCCCAGAAGCGCCAGCAGCGCCAGCAAGACCAGCAACCCGGCAAACGCCAGCACAAGCGAGGTTATGGCGATGGCAATGCCGGTAAACGAGATGTCGCTTATGTCGACAGGTCTGCCGAATACCAGATGATAGGTCATATACCAGGAAGCGGCCAGAATGACTGCCACCGTCGCGAAAACCGGCGGCACCAGCAGCGTCGTCATCAGAGCGCGTCCAAAACTGCCGGGCGACCTTTCGAGCATGCTTTCAGCAGGCTCAAACGCCCATCCGAACTGGCCGAGGGACCGGACATGACCGCGCGCCTCGGCAAGCACGTCCGGGGCATTGCCGTTGCCGGTGCGCGGCTTCTCGGCGATCTCGCGCACGCTGTCGGCAAGCTTGGCTTCGGCCAGGATACGGCGCACCGAATGTCCGGGCGTGCCGGCGAAAACCAATCCGGCGGTACTGCCAAAAGAGGGCGATATCTCGATATTGTGCTTCTTCAGGAAGTCCTCCAGCGCGCCGCCATCCGGCAGGCCGCAGACATCCTTGAAGATCGGCCGCAGGCGATGGCCGATGGCCTGAGAGATGGCGGCGATGACCTCGTCGGCGCTGCCGTCGCCGGAGATTTCGAACACCAGCGCGCCGGTCTCGAGCCCCGATTTTTCATCCGTGCCGGTCGGAGCGACGGCCAGGCTGGTGAAATGGATGGTGCCGATCTTGTCGAGCGCCTCACGGATCTCGCCGGCGGGTGGATTCCCGAGGTCTGTGATCTTGCCTCGCACCGCGTCCAGCGGCACGGTGCGGGTGATCGGGCAAACCACCGTCACCATGGACTGGTCGACGGTACTGCAAAGCGGCGACCGCTCGAAATCGACCTTGAGGTTTGCCGGATAGGCGCCGACATCGGCCATCTTGCCGGCCCTGCCCCGCGCGCGGGCCAGCTTCGGTTTGCTGAACAGGGCGCGAACGCATTCGCCGATCTGGATCCGGGCGATTTCGGCGCCGATGCACAGATGGATACCGTGGCCGAAAACCATGTAGTCGCGATACGGACGCGAGGTATCGAACTCGTTCGGCCGCTGCACGATCTCCGGATCGAACATGGCTGAAAGCGTCGCCGGCATCACCACCGTGCCCGCTTTCACCAGGCGCTCGCGGCGCGTGCCCTTGCCGATCACCGCGTCGCGCCTGGTATAGCGCCAGGGTCCGATCCAGATCGGCTTGAAGCGCATGGCCTCCATGATCGCCCGGTCGAGCTTGCCGGTATCGCCGGCTGCGATTGCCTCATCCACGGCCTGCCGCGCATCGGTTCGCGTCAGGATCACATTCAGGCAATTGCTGCCGGCGAGCACATTGGTCGGGACGAAGCCGGCGACCATCCCGAGCATGATGGAATGAATGTCGGGCAGCGACAGGCGCCCCTGGTCCATCAGCGCGACGAGGCGGGCCAGCGGCCGGTCGTCCTTGCCGGTTCTTTCCCTGACGGCGGCGATCGAACGGTCTATGATCTTGATCAGCCGGTCGCCGGCGACCACGGCAAGCTGGCGCGTGGTGGGATTGGCCGTCGGATCGGAAAAGAACAGCGCGCTGAGCGCGATCGACCAGTCGGCGAACTCGGTTTCGTCGTCGATCTCGAGGCCGAAATAATCGCGGCAGATCCGCACCGGCACGATTTTCATCAATCCGGCGATGGCATCGAAGCCCGGGCTGGCGCGGGTCATGATGTCGCGCGAATGGCGCTCGGCGATCGGCCTGACGGTGGCTTCGACTTCCGCCGGCGGGAACGCGCTCAGCACCGCCGATTTCATCTGCCGGTATGCGGCGCCGTCCTGCATGCCGAGGATGAAATTCGAGCCGCGGGCCAGTTCGGCCATTTCCGGCCCGTAGGGCGTCTCGAACTCGTCGCCACGCTCCAATATGTCGCGAACATCCACGCCCCTGGTGACGAGCAGGAAATTGCCGAAACCCACATTCGGCTTGAAACGGCGCAGCAACGCCAGCAGCCAGCGCGGATCGCCGAGAAGAAGGCCGGCGATGCGCGCAGCAATGCCGCCCTTCGATCGCAGGCGATTGATGTCGAACGGTGGCATGTCGGCGACGGGACGCTGGCTCTTCTGTGCGGCCCGGACGGCGGCGAAGTACTTCAATGTGATCATGCGCGTTCAAGCCCCCCGGCTGTCCACGTCAATACAATGCCGGCATCTATCTGGCCTAGGTTTGCATCGATCCGGCGTATGTGAATTCGCTCACAGTCATCTTGTTGTCGGCCCTGGCGATCATGCGGCAGACTTGGCCCGATCGAAATTGGCGATCAGGAAATTGTTCCTGGACGGGTCGACGAACGGTATCCAGCGTATCCTCTGCTCGGAGAAATCCGGATGCCTAGTCATGAAAATGTCGAGTTCGCGCGCCGCCTCGTCGCGCCGGCCGCTTCTCATCAGGGCGCCGATCTTCAGGAACCTGGCATAAAAATAGCTTGGCGACAGGTTGAGCGAGCGCTCGGCCGTGGCGATCGCGGCAGGCCAGTCCTCGACGAAGCAATAAGCCGCGGCCAGCTCCCCCAGATTGTGGAAGCGGTAGAGATCGAACGGGCTCAAGCGCTCCGTGTCGAGGAAGAACGGTATCGCGTCAGCCGCATCGCCGAGCAGCAGGTGCGCGCTGCCCATGGCCGAACGGGCAAAGGCGAAGCTCGGATTGATATGGATCGCCTCGGCGAGATGCTCGGCCGCCAATGCCGGCAGGCCGCGCATGATGTCGGCCGCGCCGAGATAGGCGTGCGGGCGGGCATCTAGGCTGTCCATCAGAAGCGCCTTGCGCGCGAGCGTCTCCACTTTTTCCAGATCGTCGCTGTCGCCGAAACGCAGCCAGGCCCGCCAGAAGTACCACCATGCGAGCTCGTTCAGCACAGCGCTCGAATTCGGATCGTCGCGGTAGCCCTTGTCGAAGAAATCGAGGGCGATTTCGGTATCGCGACGCGTTCGCCTGTTCATGTGCCAGCGGCCACGCCTGACCAGTTGCCAGGTCTCGAGACTTTCCCACGGCACCTGGAAAGTGCGCGCCTGCTCGGCGCGATCGACCTCCTTGTCGAGGATGGAAACGATCTCGCTGCCGATCTGGTCGCGCAGGCTGAAGATGTCGACGAGGTCGCGGTCGAAGCGCTGCGACCAGACCAGGCGCCCGTTCGACGTGTCTGTGAGCGACGCATTGAGACGTATCTGCCTGTCAGAGCGCGCCAACGTGCCGCTGACTATGTAGCGCGCGCCAAGCGCATTGCCGATCAGCTTCGTGCCTAGGCTGTCGTCGCGAAACTGAAAGCTTGAACCCTTGGCGATGACCGAAAGCCAGCGCGTGTTGGAAAGACCGTAGATGATGTCCTCGGCGATACCATCCGCCATATAGCCGACGTCGGGTTCGCTTCCGTTGCCCTGGAACGGCAGCACCGCGATTGCCGGTGGACCTTTGGCGACCGGCCCGTAATGGCCAGGCGCGATAGGAATGGAAGCGAAGGAAACCGCCGCGGCAGACCCGTTGCCGCCGCGGCCGGCGATCAGGACATGCACCGGCAGGGCGATGTTCTTCAGGCTGAACTCACCTAGATCGGTGAAGACCGCCGCCGTCTTGTCCCTCACATGGTGCCATGTCGTCGCCGAGATGGCGACGCCGTCATGCGGTGCGAATTCCTGCAGCCGGGCGGCGATATTGACGTCGTCGCCATAAAGACGGCCTTCGCGCACAATGACGTCGCCGGTGTTGATCCCGGCGCGAAACGGCATGCGCATATCCTCGGCAACCGCGGCATTCAACGCCACGATCCTGGCCTGGAAATCGAAGGCCGCACGCAAGGCTTCGATCGGATTGCCGAATTCGGCCATGATGCTGTCGCCGGCGTCGCCGAACGTGCGCCCGCCAAAAGCGCCGCAACTGCCGGCGATGATGTCGCGCCTCTCCTCGAAGGCGGCGACGGCCAGCTCGTCGTCGATGCCCATCAGCCGCGAAAACCCAACGGCGTCTATTGAAATGATTGTCGCAAGCTGACGGGTATAATTCCGTTCAGCCATGATCGAGCCCCCAGTCCCCCGCTTCCAGTCCAGAACAGGCGGCTAGCGCTCGAAAAAACACGTCGCCGGCCGCCGACGGAGATCCTCGGCGGGCTCGGCGCACTGTTGCCACCCTGTTATGACCAGAATTCTATCAGGGTCTTGTCGAAAGCTCTACCACGAACAGCTAATATAACGAACTCGCCATCCGGCGCATGGTTAGTCATTCGTTACGTCAAGAGAATCATCCGTATCCCACCGCTACCCATTGGAATCGCAGACTCTTTCGCAGCCAGGCAATCCAGGCTTGGCTGCTGCCGGGCGAAAATCGGCCGCATAACGGCAACCGCTTCAAAATACGTTTTTTGGCGCTGCGGAACCAACCCGCCCGTGTGGGAGTTTCTGACGGCACCTACGTCGGCCCGGGATTTGGCGCTGACACGAGATTTGGCCATACGAGATTTGAGGGCTCTCATGCGCGCTGTTGTCTTGGCAACCAGTATCGCTTTCCTCCTTATCGGTGGACAAGCCTTTGCGGCAGATGACCAGCCATTGCCGCCGCAAAACGCCAAGAAGCTGTCGGAGATCATCGCCAAGGTCGAGCAGCGCACCGATTTCCGTTATGTGAAGGAAGTCGGCTGGGATAGCGACGGCTACACCGTTACCTATTACACGACCGACAAGGCCAAGGTCCAAATCACCTACGATCCCGTGACGGGCGAACCCAAATAGGGCTGCACTCGATTGCCCGCCCGTCCATTCCGCCGGGCTTGCATCCGGCATAGACTTGTTCTTCGAAAACGCCGGGCGGAGGACAATATGCGGCTTCATATCTGGACAACCGCCCTGCTTGTGGCCGCATCGATGCCCGGAGCGACCAGCCTGGCGCATGCGGACGGCCCGTCCTTCGACTGCCGAAAGGCGCAACTGCCCACCGAGAAGGCGATCTGCGCCGACCCGCAACTGTCGGCCATCGATGCTTTGGTCACCAAGGCCTATGGCGGTTTCGAGCCCGCCTTCGGCGGCGACAAGCGCAAGATCGCAAGGGGACTGATCGCCGACCGGAATGCGTGCAAGACGGACACGGCCTGCATCGTAAGCGCGCAGAACAATGCCCTGCAGACTTACGGCAACGCGCCGTCATGGGTGGAGGACTACAACATCGCGCTGATAGGCAGGAAGGCGCTCGACCTCGCGGCGAAGACGCCGAAGCCGATCGACCAGCCCCTGCCCGCCTCGATCGGAAAATGCGGTTTCACCCACATCAAGGCGCTGACGACGAGACTGGGCGACGACCCGCTGGAAACCGCCAGCCCGGAGGCCGGCAGCGCGGCGACGTTCACCAACGGCGGCACGGCGGTCTCTTATGACCGGGAGCCGGGCCTGGCGAGTTCCAAGGTTGGCGATCCGGTCGTCATGTGCCTGATCGTGATCCCGCGCGACTGTCCGAAAGACGATCTGCGCGGCAAGGTCTACTACGCCATCGACCTCGCCGCCAAAGGCACATGGGCACTGCCCGACTCCGAGCATCTGTGCGGCGGCGCCTGAGGACCAGCACATCGCCTCTGGAGTCAAGCACAAAGGACTGCCCTTGCATCAGCACGACTTTGATGGCTGACTGCCCGGCATGATTGCGGGCACGGGGGTGCGTGGCAATGATCGGTTACGTCCTGAAGCGCATCCTGATGGTGCTCGTCGGCTATCTGGTCGCGGCGCTGGTCGGGTTGATCGCGGTGGTGGTGATCTACGCGATATTGAGCGCGCTGCCCAACGCACCGGGCTATTTCGGGCTTATGGAATTCACGCCCGTCGCCGTGCTGGTGGTGCCGCCGCTCGGCATGTTCGTCTACTTCCTGACGATCGTCCTGACGGGAATGCAGACGCTGGTCTTCGCCCTGATCGCCGAGTTCTTTTCGTTGCGAAGTTTTTGGCTGCACATGGTGTTCGGTGCCATGGCCGCCGCTGCCGGCTTCATGCTGATCTGGCCCGACGCGGCCGATGATCCGGAACGCTGGGCCGACATGGGCATCATCGCCGGTGCCGGCCTCGTGGCCGGCCTGATCTACTGGCTGATCGCCGGGCGTGACGCCGGCTTCCGCCGGCAGCTCATCGACCGCTCAGCTTGACGGCGTGCGCACCGCTTCGGTCGCGTCCAGCGCCTGCATCAGCTTGGAATCGCGGTCATAGACGTCGTCGAAATACTCGACCTTGCCGGACATGTCCGGCCATGCGGTGAAATAGGCGACATAAACCGGGATGACGCGCGTGACATTCTCGGTCGAATGCCCGTGCTTCAGTTTCTCGGCAATGTCGTCGACGGTGGTGCCGAGCACGGCTGCGGCCATGCCGCGCGGATCCTGCAGCCGGACGCAGCCATGGCTGAGCGCCCGCATGTCGCGCGCGAAGAACGACTTTTGCGGCGTGTCGTGCATGTAGATGGCGTGCTTGTTGGGGAACAGTATCTTCAATTCGCCCAGCGCATTGGCCTCGCTCGGCTGCTGGCGCACGCTGAATGGGATGTTGGCGCCATATGCACCCCAATCGACCGCCGAGGACGGGATCTTCTTGCCACGTGCATCCGTCACCTCGTAACCGGCGCGGTCGAGATAGCCGGGATCGCTACGCAGCCGCGGCAACATCTCGTTGACGATGATCGACTGCGGCACGCCCCAATAGGGATGGAAGTCGACCTGCTTGATCTGGTTGTAGAAGAAGGCGGTCTGGTTGGTGACCCGACCGATGACGACGCGCGTCTTCAGCTTCTCCTCGCCATTGTCGATATAGCTGGCGGTGAAGGCGGGCTGGTTGATGAAGACACGCGGGCTGCCCAGATCGGACGGCATCCAGCGCAGTTCCTCGAGCGCCACCTCGACCTTCTCGATCTTGTCGGCCTTCGACGTCCCCGCCAGCGACGCCACCGTACGCGGGCCGATGACGCCGTCGCCCTTCATGCCGGCCCGCTGCTGCACCGCCTTGATCACCGGCACCAGGTCCGGCTCGTAGAGCTCGCTCTTGCCCAGCCGGGTGAGCACATCGCCATAGTTGCCGCCCATCTCGTCATCGAGATTGCGGGAAATCAGCGTCAGCAATTTGGGCAGTTCCGGGCTGCTCTCACCGGGTTTGAGCAAAAGCTTCGGATCGACGACGATCTCGTTTTCCTCGCTCGCTTCGAGCGCTTCCAGCTCGACGCGCAGCGCCTGGTACTCGGCGTTCTGCGGATGCCGTGACTCGAGATAGGTGCGGACTTCCTGCGTATGCGCCAGCGTCTTCAGCGCGCCTTCCAGATCGAACGGCTTGGCCGGGAAATCATAATAGCCGGTCATGCGGTTGGGATCGACGCGGCCGCTCTGTGCATCTTGCGCATAGCGCAGCACGCGCACCGACAGCGCCATCTCGAAGCGGACCAGTTCCTTGGTCCGCTCTTCCGGTGTGGCCGAAGTCGCGGCAGCCGGAACATCGACTGAGTAGTCGGCCGGCGTCAGGCCATAGCTGGCGGCCTCGCCAAGCACGCGCACCGCATCCTGCGCCCTGCCGTTGGGGGCGTTGTCGCTTACCCAGATAAAATCCGGATTGGCCGAATAATAGGCGATCAGCGCCTTGGCGATGTCGGGTTCGGCGAAAAGTTCATAGTCGCTCAAGCCTGCAACCGCATCGCGGAACGCGGTGCTCGTCACGGACGGCACGAAGGCGGCATCCTGCGCCGTCGCGGACGGCGGTGCCGGTAACAGTGACTTGAAGTCGATGCGAATAAGCTTGTCGGCCCTGTACGTGTTGTAGGTCGGACTGCTGATCCTGACGCCGCCACCACCCTCACCGGCCGGCCGTATTTTGCGCGGCTTCGGCGGCGGCGGAAACTCGCCCTCCGGGTTGTGCCGGATGCCGCCGCCGAACAGCATGTCGAACAGCCCTTGCGCGCCTGCAGGCTGCTGCCCGAAGGCAAGCGTCACCGCAATCGCGATCGGCATGACAGCTTTTTTGTTCCCGAGAATTCTCATGCTTCACCCGCACCGGTTGTGACCGGTTCCCGTTCCGCGCCGCTGGACGGTCCCGCCCTCCGCATGGCGGATGTATGACGTGACTATACTGATTCATACCGATTTCGTTAAGCTTCCATAAATTTTCGAAGCCGTGTGGCAGAACGGTTTCACTTCATCGTGAGACCCGAGGCAGCGATTGCTTCGGGCCTCACGCACTCGCCAGGGCGTCGAAAAACAATCAGGCGTTGGCGCGGCGCTGGACGTACCCACGCATGCCACCTTGGTGGCAACAAGGGGCTCGCGCCACCCCCAATAAACCGACCACCAGCGCGACCGAGGCGTGACAAACGCAAGGCTTTGTGATCGAAATTTCGGCGGCCGCGACAACCGTGGCCAGGAGGGTCTACTGTGAAGAAAGGTTATCGCCAGCTGCTCGATGAAGCGAATGCCGAGATCGAGGTCGTGTCGCCGGAGGAGGCAGCTGGACTGCTGGAGGATGATGACACGATCTTCGTCGACCTGCGCGATCCCCGCGAGGTCGAGCGCGACGGCAAGATTCCCGGTGCCAGGCATGTGACGCGCGGCATGCTGGAATTCTGGATCGACCCCGAAAGTCCCTACCACAAGCCATTCTTCGCCAGCGGAAAGACCTTCGTCTTCTTCTGCGCCGGCGGCTGGCGCTCGGCACTCGCCACCAAGACCGCGCAGGACATGGGCCTGACGCCGGTCAAGCACATCCTCGGCGGCTACACCGCCTGGAAAGCGGCCGGCCTGCCGGTCGAGCCAGGGCAGAAAAAGAAGGTGGACTGATAACAGCTTCCCAGCAACGCCTGGAATCGATCGACGATGGTTTTCTGGATAGCGGGTGCAGTTGGGCTGGCGATCGCTTATCTGCTTGGTTCCGTGCCCTCCGGCTATCTGGCCGGCAGGCTCCTCCAGGGCATCGACATCCGCGAGCATGGCTCCAAGTCCACCGGCGCGACCAACGTGCTGCGAACCGTGGGCAAATGGCCCGCGCTGGCGGTGCTGGTGGGCGATGTGCTGAAAGGCGTGGCGGCGATCGTCTTTGCCCGCTGGTTCTATCCCTGGTGCTACGCGATTTCGTCGATCGCGCCACCGACGGTGCCTGACCTGCAGACTCTGGTGCCTTGGACCGTTGGCCTGGCTGGGCTTGCAGTGCTGCTGGGGCATGGCCGGTCGATCTGGTTGAATTTTACCGGCGGAAAATCGGCCGCGACGGGCCTGGGCGTACTGCTGGCGCTGTCATGGCCGGTCGGGTTGGGCGCCGCGGCGGCATTTGCCGTCACGCTCGCTCTTTTCCGGATTGTTTCCTTGAGCTCGATGCTGGCGACCCTCACCGCGGTCGCGTTTGTCTGCGGGCTGGAGCAACCCCTGCCCTATCGGCTGCTGGTGATCGCAGGCAGCCTCTACGTGATCCTACGCCATCGCGCCAACATTCAGCGGCTGCTGGCCGGCACGGAGCCACGCCTTGGCAGCGGCAGCCCGGGATCGGAAGCAGGTTCGCAAATCTAGGACACCTCGCCCCCTAGTGCAGGGTCGATTCCCGCTGTCCGGTCACAAAGCCCACCGCCCGCGCGACGACATCCCTGTCGGCGAGGATACGGCGGTGGCCAAGCCCATCGGCCCAATGCAGGTGGACATGTTCGCCGGCGCCGGCATAACGCTTTGCATGATCGGCATGGACCTCGCGGTCGTCGGGCGCATGGACGATCAGCGTCGGCAAGGACGCCGCGGCAAGCTGGCGGTCGCCGGTGAATTCGTTGAGCGGCCGGCCCGACAGATGCTTTACCCGATCCGCCATGGCCACCCTGGAACGCGGCCCCACGTTGAGCCTATTGCTGAACTCGTCGAAGATTGCTGGCAGCGAGCTCGGCGCGGCAATCAGCACCAGCTTTTGCGCCTTGAGCGGCGGCATCCCCTTGACCGACGCCGCAACGGCGTTGGCGGCAATCGCGCCGCCGAAGGAATGGCCGACGACGGCAGCAAACGGTCCAAACCATTCGCCGGCAACCCGCGCGGCGTCCACCGCATTGACCATGTTGAGATGACGTCCGATCGAATGTCCGTGCCCGGGCAGGTCGAGCGAGACGACCTTGTAGCCGGCGCCACGAAACCCTTCGATCAAAGCGCGCATATATTCGGTGCGCGAGCGCCAGCCATGGATGACCAGCACCGTACCGCGCGATTCGGTGCCCGGCTCCGGCCGGAATTCATGCACGGCCACACAATCCGTCCTGGTCTTCAGCCGGTGATGGCGCGCCTCGGCCATGAAGGCTGAGGCACGCTCAACGGCGCGGCGCTCGCCGTCGCTGAGCGATTTGACGTTGGGTGTGCGGCAAAACAATTCGAAGGCGGCGCGGCCGCTGAGGCGTGGCGCGACATGCTCGGCAGCGCCAAAAACGCCCCGGATGACCTTCATTCCAAATGATGCCATATTGGCAGTCCATCCATTCGTTCAAGCATGAACATAATAGTTCAAATATGAACATTAAGCAAGAGCTGCCCTGGGACAACCCGCGTTTTCGCAACTGGGTGGCGGTGGCGCGCGCCTGCCATGTGCTGGAGCGCACGCTGGCGGTGAAGCTGGCGCCGCTCGACCTCAAGCCGGCGCAGCTCGACGTGCTGATGAACCTCTACCGCCACCCCGGCATGTCGCAGCACGACCTTGCCCGCAAGCTCCTGGTCGGCCGCTCCAACATCACCATGCTGTTGCCGCAGCTCGAGTCGCGTGGCCTGCTGCGCCGCGAGGGCGACGAGAAGGACAAGCGTGTGCTGCGGCTGAACCTCACCGAGGCGGGCGAGGCGCTGCTGATGAAGGCGCTGAAGGTGCATATGGCGCTGATCGAGAAGGCGATGAGCCAGTCGACGCCGGAACAATGCGACATCATCGGCGAGCAGATGCGCAAGATCGCCGACGTGCTGAAGGAAGCCTAGCACCGACGGTGCACCGAGATTCAGGTCAGGATGCGCCGCAAATGGTGGCTTCCGAGAACCGGAGCGGAGCGTACTAAAGTACATGAGCACCGGAAGCGCAGGAGGCCGCCATTTGCAGGCCAGCCTCACCTGAATATCGGTGCACCGGCTACCACATGGTCTTTTTTGCCCGCTCCGGCCATTCCTTGTCATAGGTTGCGCCGTCGATGTTCTTGCGGCTGGTGACCTCGAGGATCTGGCCGGGTGTCGGCAGCGACTTCGGGTCGACATGCTTGGCCGGGTTCCAGAGGTCCGAGCGCACGATGGCGCGGGCGCATTGAAAATAGACCGTGTCGACATCGACGACGGTGACCGAGCGGACCGGCTTGCCGTCGACCATGAAGGAAGCGCAAAGCTCGGCGTCGGTGGTGATATGCGCGCGGCCGTTGACGCGCAGCGTCGTGCCCGAGCCCGGCACCAGAAACAGCAGTCCGACGCGCGGATCGCGAATGATGTTCTTCAGCGAATCGGCGCGGTTGTTGCCGCGCCTGTCGGGCATCATCAGCGTCTTCTCGTCGACGAGGCGCACGAAGCCGGCGAGATCGCCGCGCGGCGAGCAGTCGAGCCCGTCCGGGCCGCTTGTCGCCAGCGCCACGAAGGGCGAGGCTTCGATAAAGGCGGCATATTCGGGAATCACATGATCGAGTTCCTTGACGATCGAGGCCTCGCCCGGCAGCCCATAGAGCGCCTCGAGCTGTTCGACGGATGTGATGAGCGACATTTTCTCGTTCTCCGAGCCTTTGCCGGCGCTACGCCAAGCCCATGACGTTTTGACGACGGCCGGCCGCCGAGATTGAAACTCCCTGCAATCGGGCTAGCGATCCCGGCTTAGCCCCTTCTCGGCCAGCTCGGCGAGATAGGCGTTCCAGCGCTCGTCCTTTTCGTGACCGAGCGTATGCAGATAGCTCCAGGTGAAAATGCCGGTGTCGTGGAAATCGTCGAAGGTGATGCGCACCGCATAGTTGCCGACGGAGTCGATCTTGAGGATCGCGACATTGCGCTTGCCAGGCACGGTCACCCGCTGGTCCGGCGAATGGCCTTGCACTTCCGCCGACGGCGAGGCCACGCGCAGGAACTCCGCCGGCAGCTCGAACGGCTGATGACCCGGAAAGGTCACGGTCAGCAGCTTGCGGTCCTTCGAGACCCTGAGTTCCTTTGGCGCGGTCATGGCTGGTCCTGTCTGGTTTCGCCCTTCCCTACGCCGCTTCGCACGATCCGAAAAGGTCAGTGGCAGGCAGCCGACACGCGATGTCGGTCGGGGAATGTTACCAAAGATCAAGACCTTCTATCTTGAATGCGGCATTGGATCGTATCACATAGCTGTATATGACGACGCCGCTCAGGCCACGGGAAACGCTTGCGAATGGACATGATCGACCCCTCTGGTCGTAACATGATCGACCCCTTCGGTCGCACGGTCAGTTATCTGCGCGTGTCGGTCACCGACCGCTGCGATTTCCGCTGCACCTATTGCATGGCCGAGGACATGACCTTCCTGCCGAAGAAGGATCTGCTGTCGCTCGAGGAGCTTGATCGGCTCTGCACCGTCTTCATCGAAAAGGGTGTGAAGAAGCTCAGGCTGACTGGTGGCGAGCCGCTGGTGCGCAAGAACATCATGCATCTGGTGCGCCAGCTGTCGCGGCATCTGGAAAGCGGCGCGCTGGAAGAGCTGACGCTGACCACCAACGGCTCGCAGCTGTCGCGCTTCGCCGCCGAACTCGCCGACTGCGGCGTCAAGCGCATCAATGTCTCGCTCGACACGCTCGATGCCGACAAATTCCACCAGATCACCCGCTGGGGCAATCTCGGCAAGGTGATGGAAGGCATCGATGCCGCGCAGCGGGCCGGGCTGAAGATCAAGCTCAACGCGGTTGCGCTGCGCGATTTCAACGATGCCGAGATCCCGGAGATGATGCGCTGGGCGCATGGCCGCGGCATGGACCTCACCTTGATCGAAACGATGCCGATGGGCGAGATCGAGGCTGACCGAACCGACCAGTATCTGCCGCTGTCGCTGCTCCGCGCCTCGCTGGAGCGTCAGTTCACGCTCTCCGACATCCCTTACAAGACCGGTGGCCCGGCCCGCTACACGCACGTCGCGGAGACCGGCGGGCGGCTCGGCTTCATCACGCCGATGACGCATAATTTCTGCGAAAGCTGCAACCGCGTGCGGCTGACCTGCACCGGCACGCTCTATATGTGCCTCGGCCAGGAGGACGCCGCCGACCTCAGGGCGCCGCTGCGCGCCTCCGAGGGCAACGAGTTGCTCGACGCGGCAATCGACGAGGCCATCGGCCGCAAGCCGAAGGGCCATGATTTCATCATCGACCGCCGCACCAGCCGCCCGTCGGTCTCGCGCCATATGAGCGTCACCGGCGGCTGATTTTTTCTCTGCATTGGTGCATGATCGCCCCCGGTCGTCGACCAGGGGGGAACATGCAACGTCTTCAGCACATCGGCCGGCTGTCAGTGGCGGCTATTCTGTCCCTGTCGGCAATCACGACGTCGACGGCAACCGCTAAGCCGTTCACTTACGTGAATGCACGGTTCGGCCAGTCCTGCACATTCCCCGATGAAATCTTCAGTGACCCTCTGCCGGAGCCGGAAAACGGTGACGGCCAGCAATGGCTCAGCGCCGACGGCGCCGAGCTGACCTGTTCCGGCATCAACAATGTCGACGACGAAACGCCACGGAGTTTCGTCGACGAGGAAAAAACGAGCACCGAAGCCGGCTACAAGGTCACCTACAGCAAGACGGGCAAGAACTGGGCGGTTCTGTCCGGCACCAGGGACGGCAAGATCTTTTATGAGCGCCGCCTGTTCGGCAAGGATGGCGTCATCCGCACCGTTTTCATCGAATATCCTCCCTCGCTCAAGACGAAATACGATCCACTGGTCGGCGCCATCGCCAAGAGCCTGCGCGGCCCTTGAGGCAGCCTCGCCACGCTAGAAAATAAAGCGCTCGCGCTACCGTCCGCCCGATTTACCGCGAGCCTTTTCGGGCCTAGCTTCCCTACGCGGTTTTCGCTCTAGGGGGAGTGCCATGCGCACAATCATGCTTTCACTTGCAATGCTTGGGGTTGCTGCCTTGCCGGCGGCGGCTCAATCGATCGGGGGCACCTACACCGTCGCCGGCACCAACTTCGACGGCTCGAAATATGATGGCGAAGCGACAATCACGCTGACCAGCGACACGACCTGCACGATCCACTGGGAAACCGGGGGCTCGAGCTCGGACGGTATCTGCATGCGTAACGACGATGCCTTCTCCGCCGGCTACGCGATGGGCAAGGAGATCGGCCTTGTCGTCTACAAAGTGCAGGAAGACGGCACGCTGAACGGACTGTGGACCATTGCCGGCAAGAACGGCAACGGCACCGAGACGCTTACACCAAAAAAATAATTCTGAAAAACACCGGTCGAACGACAAATGGGCCACGGAAAATCCGTGGCCTATTTCTTTAGCGTTGCTGTTTGCCGGTCGCCTGCTACGGCTTGATCAAGAAAAGAATCCGGAAACGCCTTTGCCTCTCTCGCCAAATCTGCGCGGCGCGCTGTTCATGATCGTGGCCATGGTCGGCTTCACCTTGAATGACGCGATCACCAAATTCTCTTCCGAATCGATGAACATGGCGCAGGTCATGCTGGTGCGCGGCGCCTTCGCATCGCTCTTCGTCGGCCTGCTGGCCTGGCGGCGCGGCGCGCTGGCCAATCCCGGCGCCATGCTGCAGCCGATGGTGGCGACGCGCGTGGCGGGCGAAGCCGGCGCCACCGTATCGTTCCTGATCGCCCTCGCGCATCTGCCGATTGCCAACGTCTCCGCCGTGCTGCAGGCTCTGCCGCTGGCGGTGACCATGGGCGCGGCTCTGTTCTTCGGCGAAGGCGTCGGCTGGCGGCGCTGGCTCGCCATTGCCGTCGGCTTCGCCGGCGTGATGATCATCGTGCGGCCGGGCTTCGAGGGCTTCAGCGTCTATTCGCTGCTGGCCTTAACCAGCGTCGTCTGCTGCGCGGTGCGCGACCTTGCCACCAAGCGCATCCCGCAGGCGATCCCCACCATGCTGGTCTCGACCGCAACCGCGCTCGCCATGACGGTCCTCGGCGCGCTGCTGTTGTCGCCAATGGGCGGCTGGACGCCGATGAGCGGCAAGGCGACCGCGCTGTTGGCGCTGGCTGCTGTGCTGGTGCTGATCGGCTATCAGTTCATCATCATGGCGATGCGCTCGGGCGACATCTCCTTCATCGCGCCGTTCCGCTACACCGCGCTGCTGTGGTCGATTCTGCTCGGCCTCGTCATTTTCGGCGACATCCCCGATCTGCCGATGATCGTCGGCGCCGCCATCATCATCGGCTCCGGCCTCTATGCGCTCTACCGCGAACGCGTCGTCGGACGGCGGCAACCGGCCGCCGAAAGCGCTGGACCCGACATGGCGCCGGACGGCATATAGGCGCGATGGACCGAAGCGTTGCGGGGATCATTCTGGCCGGCGGCCAGTCGCGCCGGATGGGCGGTGGCGACAAGCCTCTGCTTTCATTGGGTAAAGCCAGGCTTATCGATCACGTCGCCGCGCGACTGAGGCCGCAGGTCGCAACCCTGGGGCTCAATGCGAACGGCGATCCCGCGCGATTTGCCGCCATGCGCCTGCCGGTGATCGAAGACACGGTGCCGGGCTATGCCGGCCCGCTGGCAGGCATTCTCGCCGGTCTCGAATGGGCATCCGGTCAAAGGGGCTGCCGGTGGCTGATAAGCGCCGCCGGCGACACCCCGTTCTTCCCCGACAACCTCGTCGAGCGCCTGACGGCCGCAACCCACGATCGGTCAAGCGCGATCGCCGTCGCCAGTTCTGACGGCAGATGGCACCCCACCTTCGCGCTCTGGCCGCTCGGCCTGCGCGACGCCTTGCGCCATTTCCTGGTCGACGAGGACAACCGGCGGGTCTCCGCCTTCATGGAGCGCCACGGTTTTATCCAGGTCGAGTTCCCAATGATCGAGGCGGACGGCCAGAAGATCGACCCGTTCTTCAACATCAACACGCCGGACGACCTTGCGGCGGCGGAGCGACTGTTGCAAAGCCTTCGGCAATGAGACGCGTATTCGGCATCACCGGCTGGAAGAACTCCGGCAAGACGACTTTGACCGAAAAGCTGGTCACCGAACTGGTGACGCGCGGCTGGACGGTTTCGACGGTGAAGCATGCCCATCATGACTTCGACATCGACAAGCCGGGCGCCGATAGCTTCCGCCACCGCCAGGCCGGCGCGACGGAGGTCGCGATCGTCTCCGGCCGGCGCTGGGCGCTGATGCACGAATTGCGGGGCGAGAATGAGCCGACGCTGGACGATATCCTGGCGCGGCTGGCGCCAGCGGACATCGTGCTGGTCGAAGGCTACAAGCGCGAGGCGCATAAGAAGATCGAGGCAAGGCGGCTCGAGGCCAGGGACCGGACACCGCTTTCGGTCAACGATCCGAACATCGTCGCGGTCGCCGCCGACTTCGCGATCGAAGGCGAAAAGCTGCCGGTTTTCGATCTCAACGATACCAAATCCATAGCCGACTTTGTCGAGCAGATTACCGGTCTCGTCGCTCAAACCAAGTAACGCTACGGCAGATGGCGATTGTCGTTTGCCGTTGATTTGCGGTTGCTTTTTTCTCGCAAAGAGTGGGAGTATCCACCCCAGCGGGCGGTCAAGAAACGACCACCCACAAAGAGCCGCACGGGACAGCGGCCATGACACTATGAGAGGATCATCATGCGTATTGCACTGCGTATCGCGCTTGCCGCTTCGGCCGCGCTGCTGACACTTGGCGTCGCCCAGGCACAGGAAAAGACCCTGAGGATCGGCACCGAAGGCGCGTACCCGCCCTTCAACAACCTGACTTCGGACGGCCAGCTGGTCGGCTTCGACATCGACATCGCCAAGGCTCTCTGCGACGAAATGAAGGTGAAGTGCACCTTCGTCGCGCAGGATTGGGACGGCATCATCCCGGCGCTCCAGGCCGGCAAGTTCGACGCCATCGTCGCCTCGATGTCGATCACGCCCGAGCGGGCCCAGAAGGTCGACTTCAGCCACAAATACTACAACACCCCGTCGGCCATCGCCGTGCCGAAGGATTCGCCGCTCAAGGGCGTGACCAAGGAGGACCTCGCCGGCAAGAACATCGGCGTCGCCACCACGACCACGCACTACAATTATGCGTCGAAGACCTACACGGACAGCACGATCAAGGGCTATCCGAGCAGCCCCGAGGAACAGGCCGACCTCGCCAATGGCCGCCTCGACGCCATCGAGGACGACATCGTCGTGCTGCAGCAGTGGCTGGATTCGCCTGACGGCGCCTGCTGCAAGATCCTCGGCCAGCCTTCGCCGCAGCCGGTCGAGATCTTCGGACCGGGCGCGGGCATTGCCGTGCGCAAGGGCGAGACCGATCTGGTCAACAAGCTGAATGACGCGATCGACGCCATCCGCAAGAACGGAAAGTACAAGGAAATCAACGACAAGTACTTCAAGTTCGACGTCTACGGCGCCGAATCCTGATCGATGAGCCAAGGGCGGCGAGGAACCCCTCGCCGTCCCTAAATCCTTCCGGGATCGCCACGGAGACACGACCCGTCAATGCCGGCCCAAAGCATTTGGACACTTCTCAGCTGGGGACCGGATGGCTGGAGTGACGACATTGCGTCTGGCGTTCTGGTCACCATCGTGCTGGCGCTCGCCACACTGCCGATCGGCCTGACGATCGGATTCTTCGTCGCCTTCGCCAAGCAGCATGAAGAACCTTCGCTGCGGCTCGCCGCCAACATTTACACCACGGTCTTTCGCGGCCTGCCGGAACTGGTGACGCTGTTCCTGTTCTTCTTCGGCATGCCGCTTCTGCTGCAATATATCGTGCGTCTCTTCAATCCGAATGCCACCATCGACGTCAACAGCTTCATAGCCGGCATGATCGTGCTGTCGCTGATCTTCTCCTCCTACGCCAGCGAGGTCTTCCTCTCGGCGTTCCGCGCCATTCCGAAAGGCCAGTACGAAGGCGGTTACGCCATTGGCCTGTCGAAATGGCAGACGATGCGGCTGATCATCCTGCCGCAGCTGATCCGCATCGCATTTCCCGGCCTGGAGAATTGCTGGCTGAGCCTGCTCAAGGACACCTCGCTGGTCTCGGTGGTCAATCTGGCGGAGACCTTGCGCCAGTCCGGCGTCGCGGCGCGCGTCACCAAGCATTCCTTCCTGTTCTACAGCGTCGCGGCGCTGATCTTCCTGGCGCTGGCCATCCTGTCGTCGATCGCCACGAGCTACATCCTGCGCCACCTCGGACGGAGGGAAGCGCGATGAGCGTCAGCCAGGCGATCGCCATCGACAAGCCGCCACCGCAAGGGCGCGGCTGGCCGCGCGCCCGCATCCTCGGCTACGCGCTAGTCGGCATCTGGGTGCTGTTCGGCGCCGGCATCGTCGCCTATCTGGTCTATGCATGGAACGCCGAGTTCTTCGCCAGATACGCCCCAGCCTATCTGCAGGGCCTGGGAACCACACTGTCGCTGGTGAGCATTTCAATGGTCCTCGGCGCCATCTTCTCGCTGCCGGTCGCCTATGGCCGCATGTCGAAGAACCGGCTCCTGTCCGGGCTCGCCTATTGCTATGTCTATTTCTTCCGTGGCACGCCGCTGCTGGTGCAGACCTACCTGGTGTATTACGGCATCGGCTCGTTCCGGCCCGAGCTGGAAACGGTCGGGCTGTGGTGGTTCTTCCGCGAAGCCTTCTATTGCGGTGTCTTCGCCTTCTCGCTCAACACCGCCGCCTATCAGGCCGAAATCCTGCGCGGCGCCATCGAGAGCGTGCCGCGCGGCCAATGGGAGGGTGCTGCCTCGCTCGGCCTGCACCGATTGCAGACGCTGCGCAAAGTGGTGCTGCCGCAGGCGATCATCGTCGCGCTCAGGCCCTATGGCAACGAGCTCATCCTGATGATCAAGGCGTCGGCGATCGTCGCGATCATCACCGTCTACGACCTGATGGGCAACGCCAAGCTCGCATATGCAAAGTCGTTCGACATCCAGGCCTATATCTGGGTGGCGATCGTCTATCTGGTTATGGTCGAGATCCTGCGTCACGGCGTCGAATGGATCGAGCGCCGGATCACCGTCCATCTGCATCGCTAGATTAAACGTCCAAGGCCTGTGCCAGTCGATGCGGCTTGCCGCGCCTTGACGAATTCGCTGCATGGCCTAGACGTTCCGGCACTGAAATCTCTGTTTTGTTGGAAGGCAGTCTTATGGCATCGGTTGCATTTCTCGGTCTTGGCGTCATGGGCTACCCGATGGCCGGGCATCTCAGGAACAAGGGCGGCCACGACGTCACCGTCTACAACCGCACCAAGGCAAAGGCCGAGCAGTGGGTGGCCCAGCATGGCGGCAGCCTGGCGTCGACGCCGGCCGAAGCCGCCCAGGGCAAGGACTTCGTCTTCTCCTGTGTCGGCAATGACGATGATCTGCGCTCGGTGACGACCGGCGCGAACGGCGCCTTCGCCGCGATGGAGAAGGGCGCCATCTTCATCGACAACACCACCGCCTCGGCCGAGGTCGCGCGCGAGCTCGACGAAGCGGCGCGCAAGGCCGGCTTCTCCTTCCTCGACGCGCCGGTCTCCGGCGGCCAGGCCGGCGCCGAGAACGGCGTGCTGACCGTCATGGTCGGCGGCGATCAGGCCGCCTTCGACAAGGCGAAGCCGGTCATCGACGCCTATGCCCGGATGGTCGGCCTGATGGGGTCGGCCGGCGCCGGTCAGCTGACGAAGATGATCAACCAGATCGCCATCGCCGGCCTCGTCCAGGGGCTGGCCGAAGGCATCCATTTCGGCAAGAAGGCCGGCCTCGACATCGAAAAGGTGATCGAGGTGATCTCCAAGGGCGCCGCCGGCTCCTGGCAGATGGAAAACCGCCACAAGACGATGAATGCCGGCAAATATGATTTCGGCTTTGCCGTCGACTGGATGCGTAAGGACCTCGGCATCTGCCTGGCCGAGGCCAACCGCAACGGCGCCAAGCTGCCGGTGACCGCACTGGTCGACCAGTTCTACAAGGATGTGCAGAACATGGGTGGCAAGCGCTGGGACACGTCCTCACTTCTCGCGCGCCTCGAACGCTAGGCGCTGCGATGCCCCTGCCCGATCCGAGCTGGAGCGCCGACGACATCGTCGCTCACCTGCACTCGATCGGCACGGAGGACAACCGGGTGGGCATGGCGCGCTTCGGCATCAACACCGCGAGCGCGCTCGGCATCGGCAATTCCGAATTGCGGCCGCTCGCGCGCAAGCTGAAGAAGAACCACGAGCGGTCGCTGCAGCTCTGGGACAGCGGCGTCCGCGAGGCGCGTCTGATGGCCGCCTTCACCGGCGAGCCGAAAAAGGTCGACATCGACCAGTGCCGGCGCTGGGCCGCCGATTTCGACAGCTGGGAAATCGTCGATACCGTTGCCGACCTGTTTGCCGACACACCGTTCTGGCGTGAGCTGATCGACGAATTTGCCGAAGACGAACGCGAATTCGTCCGCCGCACCGCCTTTGCCATGCTGGCTTGGAGCGCGGTGCACCTCAAGAAAGAGCCGGACTCGACCTTCCTTGCCTACCTGCCGCTGATCGAGAAACATGCCGGCGACCCGCGCAATTTCGTTCGCAAGGCGGTGAACTGGGCGCTGCGGCAGATCGGCAAGCGGTCGATGAGCCTGCACGCCCCTGCCCTTGCGCTGGCGGAAAAACTGGCGGCATCGTCCGACAGGACGGCGCGCTGGATCGGCAAGGATGCGGTGAAGGAACTGACGGATGCCAAACAGATCGCAAGGCTCGCAGCCGCAAAAACCTGACTTTGCCGGCATCCGCTTCGTCGAGGTGACGCAAGAGACACGGGACTATTTCGAAGATCTGTTCGAGCAGCCAGGCGCGCCGAAATATTGCTGGTGCATGGCCTGGCGCCAGTCCAGCCGCGCGCACGTCCAGAACGATGAGAAGAAGCGCATGATGACCGCGCTCATCGATGCCGGCACCCCCGTCGGCATCGTCGCCGAGCTCGACGGCAAGTCAGTCGGCTGGTGCTCGGTCGCGCCGCGCGAGACCTACCGGAAACTCTCGAAGCAGCAGGACGACAGCGAGACAGGCATATGGTCGATCGTCTGCTTCTATGTGCCGAGGGCGCTGCGCGGCGGCGGGCTGGCTTCCGCCCTGCTCGATGCCGCGATCGGCCATGCCTTCGGCAAGGGCGCGCGCATCGTCGAGGCCTATCCCGTCGACGACACGGCGCCGAGCTATCGCTTCATGGGTTTTCGCGACATGTTCGTCGCGCGCGGCTTCCATGAGGTCGGCACCGCCGGCTCGCGCCGCCATGTGATGCGGCTGAGCCGGTGAGATCGGTCACGACGCTTTTACTCGATTCCGCATATCGACTGACGGAGGATGGAGCGACCATGAACAAGCGTTTCAGAACATGCGCGGCGCTGGCGGCAGCGCTCCTCCTCGTGGCCACCGGAGCCGATGCCGCGGCCGACGTGGCTCATATCTTCTGGAAGGATCTTCGCCCCGCCGCGCAAGCCGTCGCCGAGGACGCAAACCTGCCGATGATCGCGGCAAAACTGCCCGATCACGGCGAGACGCTGTCGCTCAGCTTGCAGGACAAGACGATACAATTAGCCGGCTATGCACTACCCGTCGATCGCGACGGCGACCTCGTCTACCAGTTCCTGCTGGTGCCGTGGACCGGTGCCTGCAGCCACATGCCGACGCCGCCCCCGAACCAGATCGTGCTGGTCACGCCGGCGCGTCCTTACAAGATGAAAGAGGCCTATGAGCCGGTCGCCGTCACCGGCGTGCTGGAGCCCGGCATGGAGAAGAGCCAGCTCTTCATCCTCGACGGCGTCTCGGTCGTCGAATCGGGCTATACCGTGCGCAAGGCCGAGGTGGCGACCGTCGACACAGTGCCGGATGCGGTTACCCTGCCGGTCAACTCGCCGTGGAGTTTCCTCAACAAAAAGAAGAACTAAGCGCAACTGGAACGATTGCGACACAGGTAGCCGGGACGCTTATGTCACACTACGTTGCAATTCCAAAAATGCGAGGATAACTTTGGCTGAAATGATCAGCAGGCGCGCGACTCTATGCTGCAGCTTTTTCGGAAATCATTTGGTCCTCGCCCAATAATTTGGTTCACTAGCGCCTTTGTGTGGTTTTGCGCATTTAACTTCATACACAATCACTACCAGAAGTATTTCTTCTATGTGGCGGCGTTCGTTGTTCTAATCGATATCGCGTATGGGTATTTCTTGAAATTTCATGAAAGGCGAGACCGCCAAGAGTAACCCGACGGCCAATGGCCGCGGTCGATCACGCCGCGTTCGCGCCCGATTCCTTGTCCAGCATCATGTAGTCGAGCGGAATCTCGGTCGTGTATTTGATCTGCTCCATGGCGAAGGACGAGGACACGTCGCGGATTTCGATCTTGGCGATCAGCCGCTTGTAGAAGGCATCGTAAGCCGCGATGTCCGGCACCACGACGCGCAGCAGGTAATCGACGTCGCCGCTCATGCGGTAGAACTCGACCACCTCGGGAAACTCCTGGATGACCTCGGAGAAGCGGCGCAGCCATTCATGGCTGTGCGAATTGGTGCGGATCGACACAAACACGGTGACGCGCACATTGACCTTCTCATGGTCGAGGATTGCGACGCGGCGCTTGATGACGCCCTCTTCCTCGAGCTTCTGGATGCGCCGCCAGCACGGCGTGGTGGACAGGCCGACTTTCTTGGCGACGTCGGCCACCGCAAGCGTGGCGTCCTCCTGCAGGAGGCGGAGAATTTTTCTGTCGAGGCGATCCATGGGGGAGGCTCCAGGGGAATAGTTTGGCTATAATCCCTTTTATCGGAGGCTTTCACAAGAAAGAAATTCTGCCGATGTCGGCAAAAGCGAGTGATATCTTGCGGAATGTCTAATCGATGCGATAGCGGATTTCCGACCTCAGGAAGGGCAGCAAATCCATTTCAAACCAGGGATTCTTCTTCAGCCAGCCGGTGTTCCGCCAGGACGGATGCGGCAGCGGCAGCACTTTCGCAACGCCCGATCCATCCCATATGTCGCGCCAATTTCTGACCGTCTCCGTCAGCGACGGCAGGCGCCCCGTGCCCATGTGCCAGGCCTGCGCATAGCCGCCGATGGTTAGCACCAAATTGATCTGCGGCATCAGTGCCATCAACTGGGCGCGCCAGGCCGGCGCGCATTCGCGACGCGGCGGCAGATCGCCGCCTTTGGCGTCCTGCCCCGGAAAACAGAAGCCCATCGGCACGATGGCGAATTTTCCGGTGTCATAGAATTCCTGCGAGGTGACGCCGAGCCAGCTTCTCAACCGATCTCCCGAGGTATCGGTGAACGGCATGCCCGACAGATGCACCTTGGTGCCGGGCGCCTGGCTGGCGAGCAGGATGCGCGCCCGCGAAGACGGCAGGAGAACCGGCCGCGGTTCGTGCGGCAAGGGCCGGCCGAGCGGATGTTCCACGCAAATGCGACAGGCCCGCACCTTCGCGGTAAGGCGCTCCAGCGTTTCGCTCATATCCGGCGATCTATCCAATAGCGTCGCTCAGGCCGTTGCGCTCGGCCGGCTCGTCAGCGCCGCATACCAGCGCAGCACGTTCGTGCACTCCTCCGGCACCTTGATGCGGGCTGGTTTCATGAAATCGACGGCGATCATACCGGTGATGTCGGCGACCGAATAGGCATCGCCCGCGGCGAATTCCCGCTGCGCCAGTTCCTTGTCGAGGAGATGCAGGAATTCGATCGCCTTCGGCTTGTTGGCCTCGCCCCATTCCGGAATCTGCGGCACTTCCCACTCCTTCATCGCCGGATGGATGTGCCGGAACGCGGCCGCGACGCTGACCATGAGGTTCAGTTCCAGGCGTCTTTGCCACATCTCGACCATTGCCTTGCCGAGCGCGCCCTCGCCGAACAGCGCCGGCTCGGGATGCAACTCCTCGAAATAGCGGCAGATCGCGATCGATTCTGTGATGATGGTGCCGTCATCGAGCTCGAGCACCGGCAGGCGCCGCAGTGGGTTGCGCTGCGCCACCTCGTCGCCGCGATGCTCCAGCGCGCCCATGTCGACCGGCACCAGCGGAACCGTCAGCCCCTTTTCGGCGAGGAAGACGCGCACCCGCCGGGGATTGGGGGCCCGGCCACCGTCGAACAGCTTCATTCTATCCTCCCAATTCCCTCACCGATCCTAGAGCGCCGGTCCGTCCCTCACCAGAAGCGAATGAATTCGCGCAATGCATCGCCGAACGAGGCCAGCATACCGTGCTTGCGCTCGACCGGCGCATCGTGATGGCCGTCGCGCCAGTCCCGCGGCTCCTCGAATGTGCCCGCCCAGATGCCGACCTTCGCCACCCTCGCCACCGCTTCTTCCGTCTCGAAATCGCCGAAGGCGACTGCCCATCCGGCCTGCACCTGGGAACGGTTGAGATCGGTGTCGCCTGCCTTGCAGTCGCCGAGCAGCCGGCCGTAGCGGTCTCGCTGCCAGCCGCTGCAGGAAACCGGCCTGCCGGCGATCAGCCGCACCAGCGACTGCCGGGCGAGCTTGCCGCACGGATAGTCGGCGCCGGCCTTCTGGCAGGTCTGCTGATACTCCGGAGCGTCGATGCCGCGCATGCGGATGCGCTCTGCCCCGAGCGTGATCGAATCGCCGTCATTGACGATCGCGGTGCCTTGCTCCTTGCGCGTTTCAAAACGGTCGAGCCGCGCCGCCACCAGGATCAAGAGCCCGAGCAGAAGGATGGCCAACCCGTAGTCCAGCAGCTTGCGCCAGAGGCTTCGCGGCGGGCTTGCCGCGTAACGCCGGCGCGGTCCTTGCGGGCCGAAACGGCTCATATGGCAAACAGTCTCTTAATCATTCGAACGTAGCTTAACGAACTGGAAATTGCCGCGCGCAGAAATTGAAGTCCGTATGCCTTTGCTACGCTCGAACACAGCGGATAAATTCATTGTGGACCGCCGTAAACCGCACCGCAACAGCGATGTGGCGCGTGCGGTGCGCAAGACGCGCGACCGCCTCTCGCAGCAGGCGGGCAGCCTCGACTTCGACCGAGAACTGCTGAAGCTGCATGCACGCGCCATGATCGTCAGCGCGGTCGCGATCCCGCCGCTCGTGCTTTCCGTGGCGGGCATCGGCTGGCTGGCGGGCCTGGAGAGCCGGATCATTATCTGGGCGCTCGCGACGCTGCTCTGCTACGCGATCGTCGCCTTCATGGCGCGGCGCGTGGAACGAACCGAGGCGGCCGAGCTCGACCCGGTGCTGGCGCGGCGCGACTTCCTGATCGGCCATTTCCTGTGCGGCCTTGGCTGGGCATGGTTCGCCTGGATCGGCTGCGCCACATGCCAGATCGACCAGTTCCATGTGGCCAAGGCCATGGTGCTGCTGATCGCGATGGCAACGACGGCGATCCTTGCGTCCTCGCTTGGCGGCGCTCTGTTCGCGACCTTCGCCATCCCCGTTGCCGTTTATGTCTACGCCGTTATCCGACTGTGGATGCCGATCGAAGCCACGATGGCGGCGCTTCTCATCGCCGCGCTTGTCTTCTTCGGTTATTTCGCGCGTCATCTCAACCGGGCTTCGTTGATGCTGCTCTCGTTCCGCTCCGAAAAGGACGCGCTGATCGCCGAGGTGGAGACGGCGAAATCGATGTCGGACGAGGCAAGGCGGCGCGCCGAGGACGCCAATCTGGCGAAGTCGCGCTTCCTCGCCTCGATGAGCCACGAACTCAGGACGCCGCTCAACGCCATCCTCGGCTTCTCCGAAGTGATGGCCAATGAAGTGCTGGGTCCGATGAACAATCCGACCTACCGCGACTATGCCCATGACGTGCATGAGTCCGGCCAGCATTTGCTCGATCTGATCAACGAGATCCTCGATCTGTCGCGCATCGAAGCCGGCCGCTACCAGCTCAACGAGGAGCCGGTGGTGCTGCTGACTATCGTCGAGGACTGCTGCCACATGATGGAGCTGCGCGCCCGCAACAAGGACATCCGCATCGTCCAGGAGTTCGAGGAGACCCTGCCGCGCCTCTTCGCCGACGAGCGCGCGGTGCGGCAGATCACGCTCAACCTTCTGTCGAACGCGATCAAGTTCACCCCGTCCGGCGGCGAGGTGCGCGTGCGGGTCGGCTGGACGGCGGGCGGCGGCCAGTATGTTTCGGTCAAGGACAATGGCCCGGGCATCCCGGAAGAGGAAATTCCGGTGGTGCTTTCGGCCTTTGGACAGGGCTCGATCGCCATCAAGAGCGCCGAGCAGGGAACCGGTCTCGGTCTGCCGATCGTGCAGGGCCTGCTCGCCATGCATGGCGGCGAGTTCGAGCTTCATTCCAAGCTGCGTGAGGGCACCGAGGCGATCGCCATCTTCCCGCTGAGCCGGGTGATGGAGGAACTGCCGGCTTTGCCGACCACGGCTGTCGCGGCGGCGCGCGCACGCCGTTGAAGCAACCTTGTCGGCTCTAACGCCGGACAGCCATCGCCATGCCGGAACTGGTCAGCGCCGCGGCCTTGACGATGCCGGTGGCCAGCGCAGCCCCCACCCCTTCGCCATGGCTGATGCCGAAGTCGAGCAGCGGCCGCAATCCGAGCGCTTCGGCCGCTTTGGCGTGGCCAGGCTCGAGCGACAGGCTGGCGAGCAGGCAATGATCGAGCGTGCCGGGATTGACCGCATAAAGGACAGCGGCCGCGGCGGTCGCCACGAACCCGTCGAGCAGGACGGGGATCTTCTGCATGCGCGCCGCGAGAATGGCGCCGCATATCGCCGCGAACTCGCGACCGCCGACCCGCCGCAAGGCCTCGAGCGGGTCGCCGAGAGCGGAACCATGAAACGCCAGCGCCCGATCCACGACCTCGGCCTTGCGTGTGATCATCGTCGCATCGGCGCCTGACCCCGGGCCGACCCAGTCCGCGCCCTTGCCGCCGAACAGCGCGGCGCAGAGCGCGGCGGCAATCGTCGAATTGCCGACCCCGAGATCGCCCAGGCACAGAAGATCGGCGCCACCGGCGACCGCCTCCATGCCGAAGGCCATGGTCGCGGCACAACCGCGCTCGTCGAGCGCGGCTCCCTCGGTGATGTCGGCCGTGGGAATGTCCAATGCCAGGTCGAAGACTTTCAGGCCGAGATCGTTGGCGATGCAGACCTGGTTGATCGCTGCTCCGCCGGCGGCGCAGAGCTCGACTTCATTGGCGGTCGCAGCCACCGGCCGCGGCGAAATGCCATGCCGTACCGCGCCGTGATTGCCGGCGAAGATCGCAACAAGGGGCCGGTTGATCGCCGGCGGCGCGCGCCCGCTCCAGGCAGCCACCCAAGCCGCTATGTCCTCGATGCGACCGAGCGATTCCTTCTGCTTTTCGGCCTTGGCGAAGAGCGCACGGACGCGGGCGTCGGCCGCGTCATCGGCGGGCGGCAACGCCGCCAGGAGGCTTCGGAAATCGTCGAAAGGCGTTGCGGTCATAGATGTCGGTCGCGGTTCGTTGCGGAAGTTGCACGCGGCATAGCCGCCTTCTCCGTGCTGCACAACCGCCTGACGATGCCGCGAACGCGCTGCCTTGCGGCGTGTTGCGGAGGGCTTGCATTGCTCCGACGGTTGCACCATGTGGAATAAAGGCAAGAGAACAGCATGACCGCCATCGAATCCCCCTGCATCCTGGTCTGTTCGATCGACATGAAAACCGGCTTCTGCTTCGGTTGCGGGCGCACGCGCGACGAGATTTCCGCCTGGCTGACGATGACCCCTGAAGCGCGCCGGTCAGTGATGGCCGCACTGCCGGCACGGTTCGAAACGGTCGAGCGGCGGCCGCGCCGCGAAACAAGGCGTACCCGCATGGCGCGCGAGCGCGGCGTTTTGTGAGAAAGAACCATGAACCGGCTATTCTGGATCGTGATGGCGGTGATCGGCGTCGCCGTCGTGCTGCTCATGCTCAACAATTCGGCCGGCAGCACCTTCGACATGAACAACAATGATTTCGGCCGGCTGATCTGGGTCGGCGTGCTGGTCATGGTGATCGGCGCCAGCCTGCTCCGCTCCGGCCGGCCGCTCGGCGACATGGCGCGCAATCTCGGCGTCTGGGCCGCGTTCGTGCTCGTGCTGATCGCAGGCTACCAGTATCGCTACGAGTTGCAGGACGTCGCGAGCCGCGTCACCGCCGGCCTTGTCCCGGGCAGCCCGCTGGCACTCGGCGTGGAGAACGGCCGCCCGACCGTCACGCTCGACAAGGCCGACAACGGCCATTTCGAAGCCCGCATCCTGGTCAACGGCACGCCGGTGCGCGCCGTGGTCGACACCGGCGCGACCAGCACGGTGCTGACGTCCGAGGATGCGCAAGCCGCGGGCTTCAACCCGGCGGCGCTCAGCTACAATGTGGACGTCTCCACCGCCAACGGCATGGCCCGAGCCGCGACCGTCAGGACCGATCAGGTGGCGATCGGCGGCATCGTGCGCAAGGACATGACCGTGATGGTCGCCGCGCCCGGCATGCTGGAACAAAGCCTGCTCGGCATGAACTTCATCGGCTCGTTGTCGGGCTTCGACGTACGCGGCGATCGCATGATCCTGCGGGATTAACCGGAAGTATCAGGCCGCCTCGGCCTCGGCCGCGGCGAAATTGATTGCCGCGAACGCGTTCTTCAGCACCTCCGGCCCGGCGCCGGGCTTGTTCGCATCCGTGGAAAGGATCTGGCGGAAGCGGCGCGCGCCGGGCAGGCCGTGGAACAGTCCGACCATATGGCGGGTGATGTGCCCGAGCCGCCCGCCCCGCTCGATATGGCGCGCGGCATAGCCGCCCATGGCGTCGATCAGCGCCGCGTAGTCGAAGGCGGCGACCGCCTCGCCGTAGAAGGCGGCATCGACGCCGGTGAGGATACCGGGTGTATGATAGGCGGCGCGGCCGAGCATCGCGCCATCGACATGCCCGAGATGCGCCGACACTTCGCCGAGCGATTGAATGCCGCCGTTGATGCCGATGAATTCATTCGGTTTTCTGGCCTTCAGCCGATAGACGCGCTCGTAATCGAGCGGCGGGATTTCGCGGTTCTCCTTGGGGCTCAACCCCTCCAGCCAAGCCTTGCGGGCATGCACCCAGAGCGCGTCGGCGCCGGCTGCGAGCACGCCGTCGGCAAGCGTGTCGAGGGCAGGCTCGGGGTCCTGGTCGTCGACGCCGATGCGGCATTTGACCGTGACGGGGATCTTTACCGCTGCCTTCATTGCCGCGACGCATTCCGCCACCAGCACCGGCGTCTTCATCAGGCAGGCGCCGAACGTTCCCGACTGGACGCGGTCGGACGGGCAGCCGACATTCAGGTTGATCTCGTCATAGCCGAAGGCCTCGCCGATCCGCGCTGCCTCGGCGAGCTTTGCCGGATCCGACCCGCCAAGCTGCAGCGCCACCGGATGCTCGACATCGTCGAAACCGAGCAGTCGTTCGCGTGCGCCATGGATGACCGCGTCCGCCACAACCATCTCGGTGTAGAGCAACGCGCGCCCCGTCAACTGGCGGTGGAAGAACCGGCAGTGCCGGTCCGTCCAATCCATCATGGGCGCCACGGCCACTCTATGGTCTTGATTTTTCAGCATTTTTTCTTTAACATCAAATCGTTAGAACATGCCAAGTGCACACGAATTTACGCCAGAATACGACCCTTTTCGCCACGTTTCGATCTCTCAGTGCACACGGAGCGCACACGAAAAAATGGCTACCTATACAAAGCTCTCGTCCGGTTCTTGGCGCGTCCAAGTCCGTCGCAAGGGTCGCTACGTCAGCGAGACCTTCCTGCGCCGAGACGACGCACGGCGCTGGGCGACCGAAACCGAGCGCCAGGTCGATCGTGGTGAGACGCCGACCAAGTCCCGTATAGCGCGCCTTAAAACCTTCGGCGAACTTATCGACCTTCATATCGACGACATGTGCGATGTAGGCAAGTCCCCTCGCCGCTCTAAGGCCGCGGCCCTTAATATGCTCCAAAGACATCTGGGGAAATGCAACATCGCAGCGCTTGATCGCGAGCGGCTCATTCGTTTCGGTCGCGACCGCGCCGCACAAGGCGCCGGACCGATGACCCTTGGCATCGACATCGGCTTTGTAAAGCTCATTCTGACTCATGCCGCTGCGGTGCACGGCCTGCCCGTCAAGGTCGAACCGGTCGATTTGGCGCGTGTCGCCCTAAAAAGACTTGGCCTTGTTGGGAAAGGCCATCAGCGCGATAGGCGACCGACCCAGGACGAACTGGACAAGCTCATCGCTCATTTCGATGCAAACGCTCGCCAAATAGCACCTGTTGGCCAGATCATACGTTTCGCAGTCGCAACCGCGATGCGCCAGGAGGAAATATGCAACGCGCGGTGGTCCGATATGGACGCCCGCACGCGCATGCTTCTGATCCGTGACCGCAAAGACCCTCGTAACAAAAACGGTAACAATCAACGCATACCGTTGTTCGCCGCAACCGGATACGATGCGTGGACCATTGTTGAGGATCGGTTGGCCAAGCGAAGGAATGGCGATGACCGAATTTTTCCATTCAATCATAGGTCAGTCGGAACAGCCTTCCGCCGAGGGTGTGCTGAGCTGGACATCCACGACCTTCATTTTCACGACTTGCGGCACGAAGGAACGAGCCGCCTGTTCGAAGCTGGGTTCACAATCGAACAGGTAGCGTTGGTTACAGGGCACAAAGATTGGAAGATGCTGCGCCGCTACACACATCTAAAGCCGGAGGCGCTTCATATTATTTACGCGGCGAAGGCCGCATAGTTAAGGTGAGAGGGGTGTCGGCCTGCGTTGAGTGCTATGATCGCGCAAGTCGACGACGAGATGCCTGCGTTCGTTGTCGGTTAGCCGAGCAACGTAAACGACATGGCGTCACCGTCTGATGCCGAATGGCGATCAGGCCGGCATCGGGTAAAATGTGGGGATCAGTTGCAGCGCTTCGATTACTAGCGGTTGCTTACTAGAGGACGGCCCACCGCCGTCACGTCTCCGAGACCTGCCAGTCGGCTAGCGGCCCTTTCCAGCGCCGTTAGTCGCTGTTTTGTCGTGCCGCACTGGTGTGCCAGGAGACAGGATCAGCGACCCACCGATTGATATCGGATTCCCTCCATCCCGCACCGTTTACGCTGATCTTGATCTGAGCCGGGAAGGTGCCTTCGGCGATTTTTCGGTATATCGTTGAGCGAGACAAGCCGGTCCGCGCGAGGACGGTCGTAAGGCGAATGATACGATCCGGTTCAGGCATGGCTGCCTTGCCTTTCGCTGAGAGCATCTGACACCTGCTGGAACCAGACAGGCAGCCCAGGCCTCGCGCAATCAGATTTGTAATCTCGTCGACCTGGGGCGTGGGACCGGCGGCAAATCGGAGGGGTTCAGATACCGATACCGAGCCCCCTGCCGATGCCGTGGCTGAGTGCGAGTTCCGCACCAAGGCGCCGACCGGATTCGACCTGGATGCCAAGGGCCTTCTTGTGATTGGCGAGCAGCGATTCCAGTTGCGGATCGCGCTCGAGGCTCTTGGCCATGTCGGACATAGCCGAGCGCGTTGACTTGTAGCCGGACATGTCGCCGGCCTGGTATTGCTCCTGGCTCGTCCGGTGAAGCTTCTGCCAGCGTTCCACGAAACGGTCCGCGCGGCGGATCGGATCGATGTCCATCCCGGTGCGGATTTCCGTTTCAAGCTGAAGAGCGAGCACGATGCGGTTGACGCGGCCGGTCGCCGCTTCACGAACCAGTTCCGGATTCTTGACGTAGGCCGCTTCGGCATCGCGCCAGCCATGCGGCCGAACCTTCTCGAATGCGCTGCGGGCCTCCCTCAATTCGCGCATCTGCTCGGGACTTCCCTGCCCGTCGGCATTTCCAGTGCTGATGATCGAATCGATGGCGCGCGCATGACGCACAAGCGCCTTCGTGCGAGCGCGGCGCAACGCCGCTTCCGGGTCCACCGGCACATCCGTTTCGCGATACGCTCCCCTGGCGGAAGCTTCTCTTCCAGGCGTGGGGCCGGCATCTCCAATTTGCGCTCCAACATTTTCCCTTACCGGCCGCCCACGGTCTTGTCTGGGCTCGGCATCTCCTGGCGAGCGCAACCCGTCGAGCAGCCCGCCGATCCTGTCGCGCAGCTTCTCCGGAACGATCCGGCGCACGATCTCGACCACGCGTTGCCGGAAGGTGATCCCGCGCCGCTCGGCATAATGTTGCGCCGGGTCGATACGGTCGTAGTCCGACGCCATGTCCTTGGCGCGGTCGCGTGACAGCGTCCGAACGAGCCGTTCGCGGGTCGCGAAGTCATCGCTGCCGTAATGCAGGTCCGTCCCGTCTCGATGCCGCGACAGGGCGACATAGCTGCCATGCGCATCCATGCCAGGCGTCGCCAGTACATGCGTGCGGTCGACGGTCATGCCCTGGGCCTTGTGAATGGTCGCGGCATAGCCGTGGTCGATGTGAGCATAGTCTTTCAGGTCGAACCGTACGGGCCTGCCGTCATCGGTGCGCGCCGTCATACTCTGTGTGCTGATTTCCTCTACGGTGCCAAGCGTGCCGTTCTTGACACCGAGCCCGCGCTCGTTGCGCAAGAACATGACGCGATCGCCGCTTGCGAAGTTTCTTGCGCCGCGCTCGACATTCACCTGAACATCGTCGCCGAGATCTCCCGCAGCGCGCATGCGCTCGCGCGCCGCCTTGTTGAGCGCGCGAACCTCGTCGTTTGTGTGGGTGAGAATGATCCGGCTTGCCTCTGGATGTGCCTGCCTGTCGCGGTCCCAGCGCTCGACCAGATCGCTGCGCGCCTCATTGCGCGTGGCAGCCTGGTGCACCATACCTTGCGCGTCATAGGCGCCGATCGCAGCGCCGATCCTGCCGGTTGCCAGATCGCGCGTGGCCTCGCGCTGCCAGTCCTCGCGCTGCCGGCGCACCTGACCGATCTCGACGCCGCCATGACGCTCATGGATGGAGCGGAACGCAGCGCCGGCCTCGATCGCCTGCAGTTGCTGCGGATCGCCGACCAGCACAACCTTTGCGCCAACGTCCGCTGCATGGGAGAGCACGCGCTCCAACTGGCGCGTGCCGACCATGCCGGCTTCGTCGATCACCAGCACATCGCGCGCGGCGAGAAGATCCCTGCCCTGTTCCCAGCAATGTTCCATACTGGCGATGGTGCGCGACGAGATCCCCGACCCGCTTGCGAGATTCTCGGCAGCAATGCCGGAGAGCGCCGCGCCTCGAACCTCGTAGCCCGCTGCCGCCCATGCCTGGCGCGCAACACCCAGCATGGCGCTCTTGCCGGTTCCGGCAAACCCGACGACGACATCAAGACCGCGGCCCTCGGTGATGTGATCCAGTGCACCGGCCTGCTCGCCCGAGAGGACAAGACCGCCTTGCGCTGCGCGCGCCAAAGCCGCCTCGCGATCTGCGTCACTCACCGCATGACGCTCTTGTCCAGCCATGCGTTCTGCCGCGCGATGCAGGCGCTGTTCGGTCTCGATCATCTGCCGCGTGGTGAAGCGATCTTCACCGCGTCCGTCCTTGCCGAGTTCGACCAGGTCAGGCGCTCCGCTGATGGCTCCCATCACCGCGTCGAACTGTTCCATTCCGTCGCTGTGGCGATGCGCGAACTTCGCAATGTCTTTGCGTGTAAAGGTCGATTGCTGATGCGTGATGGCATCCAGCGCCAGGCCAGGATCGGCGATGATGCGCGCGCCATTGTCGCGCGCGATCTCGCGATGCAGTTCGGTGCGCTCTGCTTCATTGCCGGCAACGTCAATGTCGCTGCCCTCAATGCGTTTGGCCGGTGCACCAATCTGGGTTTGCGGCTCCAAGGCAATACCTTGCGCCTCCAGACTGCGATGATCGATGCGGGCGTCGATGTCGAGTTCGGCCAGGCGCTCATTGGCAAGTTCCGCCCAACGCTGGCGCCAGCGCTCAACCAGCTCGGTTTGGTTCCAGTCGCGCACTTTCGGACCAAAACCGTTCTCGTCGACCGACCGCATGGTGAGCATGACATGGGCATGCGGTTTCGGGCTGCCATCCTCTGCCCTGTCCCAATGCACATTGATATCGGCGACCATGCCTCGGCTGACGAACTCGGCCTGAACGAAGTCTCGTGCCAGTTCGATCCCTTGCGCCTGGCTCAGTTCGCGCGGGAGGGCGAATTCCACCTCGCGGGCAAGCTGAGCATCCCTGCGCACCTCGAACGCCTCGACGTCGTTCCACAGCCGTTCGCGGTCACTCCAGGCATCTGGCGCATTCTCTGGCAGCAGGACCTCGGAATGGACGACCCCGCGCTTGGCCGAGAAGTCGTGACTTCGATCGATGCGCTCATCCCGTAGCCGCGAGGCCGAGCGGTAGGCGGCAGACGCTACAGCGCTGCTCCCTGCCTTGCGGCCAATGACCTTGACGTGAAGATGAAAGATCGCCATCGCGACCAGACTATTTGCACGTCAAAGCGCACGTCGGCACGACGTATAAGCGCGCCCTCCCTCGAAAAATTCTCGGGATGGACCAGCCCGTCTCGGGCTGTCTCGGCAGCCCTGAAGCCTTCCGGCAGCTGCTCCCCTATCATCGCCGCATCGACAATCGAAGGAGACAGCACATGCGTAAACCACGGGATTTTGACGCCGAACTGAAAGCACTGGAGGAAAAAGCCAATGAGCTGAAAAACCGAAAGGTGCAGCAGCTTGGCGAGCTGGTGATCGCCACCGGCGCCGATCAACTCAGCACCGACGAACTGGCCGGTGCACTGGTCGCGATCGCCGAGACGAAGGACGCCGCAAAGCGTGAGGCATGGGCCAAGCGTGGGGTGATGTTTTTCGACAGTCGGTCCCGGCGAACTGCTTCACAATCTCAGCGCAACCTGCGCGGCGCTCCAGCGCAACCGGGCAGCCCGCAATCGCCGGCAAGCGGCTCTGGCTCGGCATGACATGCGCACCTGGCAGGTCGAACGCCGCAAACGCACCCGGCACCTGATCGAGCTCGGCGGGCTCGTCGTCAAGGCGGGTATCGTTAATCTGACCGCCGATGATCGTGCCACTATCTACGGCGCTCTGCTCTGGACGGCTGACAAGCTCAAGAGCGATCAAGGTGAACAGATACGAGAAATATGGTCGAAGAGAGGTTGGGAGGCGTTCATCGGGGAACCAAGGCAAGAACAGTGACAAGCGCCGGCGCCGTGGGCTGACTCGCATAGCGGGCGACGCGAGGATCTCACATTTCGCAGCGTCGCCCGCCATTATGCCGGCAGGCGAGGCTGGCTTTTGAAGCGCCGAACGTCTCGATTGGGGCACAATGCGGAACGACCGACTAAGGACGAATTGACTCGAAAGAGGACCCTTGCATTTGGCAGGAATGTTCGTTTTGGCAGGCCTAGGTCGCGTCGATTTTTTTGTGAGGAATTCGGCACAAAGGTCAAGCTGAGGATTGATTCGGCTGCTCAACGACGGTCAAGGAACTGAGTCTGACCGCCTTCCGCGTCCGGCCACTGGAACGTCGAGCCAGCACTTCGCCCTCAGGCAGCACCCGGTGATGGAGTTGAAGGCCCCTGTCTCGAGCACATCGTTTGTTTCGCCATCCACGGAACCAAGTCGGCATACATCCGGAACTCAATGTCCGACCTTCAAGAAAGCGGCTCGCAACGCCTTCATGAACCGCGCTCCACGGCCGCCTGGTTGTGCGATGCGACCGTCAATCACCGCACTACGTGGTCCGATATCGATCGCCTTGTCGTAACCCTCGTGGATCGTTTGGACAACTAGGAACGGGAGACCTCCGCCAGTTGGGCGCGCTCCTCTTATATGGATGCTGCAGCTATGACCTCCGCTCCTTGCCTGACATTTACACCTTACATAGTCGGGCCACGAGGCCGCGAAACCCGAACGGCAACCAGACCGGGTGGATTTCGATTTGATCGGACCCAAACGCGCTGTTAACCAACAAGTCCTCCAGTCCTCTTTGGTCAAATGTTTGCTTGGTTTCAGGACCGATGAACTGCAACCCCCTCATGTAAGAGCAATCCGTCACGTAGATCGACATGGTACCGCCCCGGCGCAATACCCTGCGAGCTTCCTTGAGGGCGGTTCCTTCCGAGGAACAAAAGTAGATCACGTTGACAGCCAGAACTTTGTCAAAGGTGGCGGTTTCCAGTGGCAGCTGCTCGAATCTGCCCTGGATCAATTTCACCTTTCCGTCCTCAATTGCTCTTCGATTTCGAGACTGGGCCTGACGAAACATGGTCGGCGACCGATCCACTCCAATAATCGTTCCTGCGCGCGCAAGCTTGGCCATTCTCTTGAGGGCCCAACCCGGCCCAAATCCCATTTCGAGCACATCATCACGTTCGGCGATGTCCAATAGTTCGATGGCCCGCATGTTTGGCACATGGTTTATCAGCCCCATGACGGCCCCGGCTACGCGCCCACAAATACCTTCCGGCCTGGCAAACTGTTTTGCGATAAAGTTGTGCAGGCCCAAGGTGCCTATGTCATCAAGGGGCGCTACCCTTGCCTCGGGCGATGATGTCAGGCGCGCTCGCTGGCCAGGCACTTCTGGAGGCTCGCGGTCATGGCTCAGACTGCAACTGTCGACCCCAGGAACCAATGGTGTCACTGGCCACTCCTAGGCTTCTCATCTAGCATTCGCGGCTACTTTTTGTTGCGGCCGATACCCGCATACGACCGATCAGCGACCGCATAAGTGTACTCCCGACCATCGAGGAAAACGGGACAGTTCAGCCGGGGTTGGGGTGGCTCAGCCTTCCGGAGCAATGGACCATTGATGTTTCCCGCGCCTTACCGCGGGAATACATTTTCGTAAGGAGGGTGCGGGGCGCACTTAGTTGTCCGTCACCTGGGGCACGGCAGATGAATCATCGGATCCGTCGGTCTCGGTAGCAGAACCTGCACCTGTGCCCGTCGTGCCGGGGCCACCTATATTGTCCTCGCCCTGGCCGTCAGCAGCTTCCGGGTCGCCATCATGGCCACTAGAGCTTCCGCTGCTGCTGCTGTGGCTATCGCCGCCATCACCGCCGTCATTGCTGCCGCCGCCGTTGCCGCCGTCGTGACCGCCGTCGCCACCGCCACCGCCGTTACCACCGCCGCCCTCGGACTCGGCGTGGGCAGCGGCAGGCACGATCTTGGCAGCACCGTGAAGCGCCAAATTGTAGGGTGCAATGGTGAGCATCAGCGCCGTCGATGCGCGCAGCGTGAGCCAGACAAGTCGGTTGAAGGGAATTTTGGTCATATTATCCTCCGCGTGAAGTTTCTGTTATTAAGCCAGTTCGGCCGAAGATATCGCAGCCGTGCAGCAACTGCCGGGTCCAGCGAACATGCCCGCAAAGGCGGCTGGAATGAGAGTGCGATACATGAGGTCTCCAATCGGGTGGGTTGGGGGGTGCAATGCGATTGGTAATTCAATCTGTAGGCTACGACGGCTTGCGACCGTCACTGGTACGAGATAGCGAATCCAAGCTGACAACCGGCTGACAGCCATTTTCGGGTGTCGCCGGCCAACCTTTGGCTACCGGCAACGACTTTTCGATCACAGGCGTGCTAATTTCAGACGCCCAAGGCAAGTCTGCATAACTTCGGATTGCACATGGTCGCGTCGAAGGAGTTCGGCGAGGCGGCGCGATAGCCGCTGCCCAGGTCATAGAGGACGGCTGGAGTTAAGCGTCGCGTGAAATGTCTACTTCGCTCGCCTGTACGGCTGACAGCCGGATTTGGGCTCGGGCGAGTTTGCGAGAGCAAGGATGCTTTCGCATCTCCGGGCGTCCGAGAGGCGTAGCTCACCAACTCGTAAGCGCGTCCGGATTTTGGCTGAAGCGACTTTGACGCCTGGCTTTAGGGGCTTTCCAGACTGACGGTCTTCAGGCGGAAGGAGACTGCCCGGTTTGGAGTTAGCCGGAGCCAAAGCAGACAGACAGGCGCCCCCCGCGTGTAGGCGGCAAGGGCTTCCATCCACGGTCCGGCATGCACGGTGGAACGGCTTGCTGCGAGCGGCCTGGATACCTAGGATCGGCGAGATCGGCCAGTCGCATGTACAGCCTGTCCACTCGCTTACGATTGGTCTCGCAACTGTGACTGCACACGCCCGGGGCACCCCTATTCTGCCTGCAAAATGCCGCGATGGAGTTCCTTGATCCGCAGCCGGACCGGAAAGACATCCGGTTCATAGCAACACACAAAGGCATCACAAGCCATGCGCCTGCTCCTGGTTGAGGATGATTTGATCCTCGGCTCTTCGCTGAAGAAGGCTCTTGAAAAGCACGCCTACGGGGTGGACTGGATGCAGGATGGCGAGGCTGCAATTGCGGGGCTCGAGGATCTCGCCTTCGACGTGGTCGTGCTCGACGTCAACCTGCCCGGGGTGGACGGGATTGAAGTTCTGCGCTCGGCGCGGAAGAACCGAAACGATGTGCCTATCCTTCTGCTCACTGCCCGCGATACGTCCCTGCAAAAGGTCGAAGGGCTCGACAGCGGAGCCGACGATTATCTAATCAAGCCGTTCGACCTCGACGAATTGCTGGCACGGCTGCGCGCCCTCATACGCCGACGGGAGGGCCGCACTGAAGTCATTCTCAAAAGCGGCGACATCGAATTGGATCCGGCGGCAATGGTGGTGCGCGGCGCCGAGGGCCAGATCGCTATGACCGCCAAGGAATTCCGGCTGCTAAAGCTTCTGATGGAGCGCGCGGGCAAGTACGTCACAAAGAGTGACATCGAATACGCGCTTTACAGCGCCGATAGCGCGGTGGAAAGCAACACGACCGAGGTCATCATCTACAATCTGCGCAGGAAGCTTGGGGCCGAGTTCATCCGCTCCATCCGGGGCGTCGGCTATATGGTCGAGGCATGAGGCGTCTGACCCTTACTTGGAAGCTGTTTCTGCGGATAACACCGACGATCCTCATCGCGATTGCAATAATAGGAGCCCTTGCCTTCCGTTCAGCCCGGAGTGAGATCGACAAGATCTACGACGCCAAGCTGATCAATGACGCCAACGAGCTTTGGACGCTGCAGGAACATCAGATCGAAGCGCCTGGAAATAATCCACCGAAGCAAGTCAAGGACATGGACTTTGCGATGGGCAACCAGCTCGCCATCAACGATCAGGCGGATGACTATGCCGACGCGCACATATTTCGCCTGTGGAAGGACGGCAAGATCCGTATTTTCTCCAATGGCGCCTTCCCGGAGAGCGTCCCCGCCCAGCGGGCCGGCTTCAACACGCTAAATTACGCCAACGAGCTATGGCGTGTCTATTCGTTGCCTATCCCGAACACCGGCATCATCGTCGAAGTCGGCGAAAAGCGAGTCCTTCGCGACACTCTGGTGTCGAACATCATGCTCAATCTGTTCTTTCCGCTGATGGTGCTGGTGCCGGTCATCGGGCTGCTGGTCTGGTACGGCATCGGCGACGGCCTGCGACCCATTCACGGCTTGGTCCGCCAGATCCGCAGCCGATCGCCCGACGACCTCTCCGTAATCTCGATGGATGCATTGCCGCGCGACCTGCATCCGCTGGGCATGTCAGTGAACCAGTTGCTCAGCAAGCTCGACCGATCGCTGACGGCAGAAAGACGCTTCGCTGACCTGGCAGCGCACCAGCTACGAACGCCCCATGCCGGGATTAAGCTTCTGCTGCAGATGCTGGCCGATGCAGATGGCGAAACGGAGCGAGAGACGATCCTCGCCGATCTCACGGCCAGCAACGAAAAGGCCACCCGCCTCGTCAAGCAGATGCTGGAAGCGGCACGCATCAGCCATCAGCCGCTCGACCCGAAAGTAGTCCGGCTCTATGATGTCACTGCGTCGCTGATCGCCGAATTCGGCACGTTCATCACGCTGAAGCGGCATGATGTCTCGCTCGCCGGAGACGAGTCGGCCGAAGTCAACACGGACGAGCCCATGCTTCGTCTATTGATTGGCAATTTGATCGACAATGCGATCAAATACACGCCGGTTGGCGGTAAGATCAGGGTCTTGATCTCGCCTAAACCCGGCGCTTGGGCGCTTTCAATCGCCGACAGCGGCCCGGGCATTGCCCCCAAGCATCGGGAGGCGGTGTTCCGACGGTTTTATCGCGTGAACGTGCCCGAGGTGGAGGGAACCGGAATGGGTCTTGCCATCGTCTCGGGCATTGTTGAGCGTCTTTCCGCAAACATCACGCTCAGCACGCACTCGCCCAGCGGCGGCCTTCATGTTGCGGTGACATTGCCGCAGGCCTGATGCCACTGTCTCGGCTTCGATTTCAGTTTCGCTTCATCGTCACCTAATCCCGGCCTCAGCAACGGCTGCTAGGCAGGAGCGGCTTTTTCCAAGACCCGGGGAATGGCGGGTTCTACCGGGTTCGCTCCCCAGAGGTGCCGGATGACCGTAAATTTTCGCAGCCCTGCCCACAAACCGCCCTTTATACGTCCTACCGTTTCGGTCTTGATTGCCGCCTACAACGCGTCTCCGTTTCTTGAGCGCGCTGTCAGTTCCGCGGTGGCACAGGGGGATGCTGTTACAGAAATCATTGTCGTCGATGATTGTTCGACGGACGCAACCCCGGAGCTTGCCGGAGCGATGTCGCGGAAGGACAGCCGCATCAAGGTCATTCACCTGCCCAAAAATGCAGGGCCTTCGGCCGCCCGCAATGCCGGCCTGGAGGTCGCCAGCGGGGATTGGGTCGCAATCCTGGACGCCGACGACGCGTACGCGCCAGGGCGGGTCGAGCGGCTTGTCACGGTCGCCGCACCACAAGATGCCGACATCGTCACCGACAAGTTCTCATACTACGATCCGGCAACCGACGCCTCCAGTCCCGCGACCATCGGGTTCACCGACGACATGACGCTGATCGACATCGAGACGTTCCTGACACATGCAAGGCCCTACGGCATCGACACGGACTGGGGCCTGCTGAAACCGATGTTCAAGCAAAAATTCCTGGCGGATCGATCCCTGCGCTATCCGTCCAATTCTCGCCACGGCGAAGATTTCCTTTTTGTGATGGACGCGCTGCTCGAAGGAGCAAAGTACGTGGCCAGCAACGCTCACGGCTACATGTACACGCCTCGAGGCGCCGGGTGGAGCAGGACGACGGTAAACTACGACGGACAAGTCGATCAGTCGAAGAAGCTTTTGCTTGATCATCGACTATCTGCCAATTCGAGACTTGTTTGCCTTCTCAAGGAGCGCATTCGCGCAATGGAGCGTTTGTCTGCCGAGTACAAGACCCGCACACTACTCGCCGAGAGGAGGTTATTGCCGCTTGCGACGGCCGGGATGATGAACTGGCGGATTGCTGCGTCGATTCTGAGGCAAGTCAAAAACAAGGTCACGACTGTTCGAGCTGCTTGAGATGGCTTCGGCTAATAGATTTGCATTTTCTGACAACCGAATGTCACGGGCCGAGCTCAAAGTCGCCTCGGTGAACGGGACGGCCATCAATTTCGTGTCGCAGGCGCTCAAGTTCCTGATGCAATTCTGCTACCAGATCCTTGTAGCCCGGCTTCTCCTGCCTGAGGATTTTGGCATAGTGGCGATGGCTGCGCCATTGTTCGCGTTCGCGGCGCTTTTCTCGGATTTCGGCTTGACCCAAGCCACCGTCCAGAGGGACGAGATCAACCAAGAGCAGCTAAGCTTCGTTTTCTGGGTCAATGTGGGGCTCAGCGCGGCTATTTGCCTGACCGTGATTGCCCTTGCCCCGGTAGCCGGTGTTTTCTTCAGAGAACCGCGGATCGTGCCCATCGTGGTAGGCCTCAGCGCGACCTTTGTGATTGGTGGTCTCTGCGCCCAGCATTTGGCCTTGCTCAATCGGCAGCTTCTCTTCGCGAAAATCGCGCTGGTCGAATTGGTCAGCTTTCTGGCCGGGTCCGCGACATGCCTGCTTTTCGCGTGGAATGGCTTCGGTTATTGGGCGCTCGTCTACAGCCAGATCGCGACGGCGCTGACCACACTTTTGCTTGCCTGGTGGTTTGCCAAATGGGTTCCGAGCAGGCCTGCTCTGCGAAGCCAGAATTTCCATCTGTTGAATTTTGGCGCCAACATAACGTCCTTCAATTTCCTGAACTTTTTCGCCAGGAATTTTGACAACATATTGATCGGCCGCTACCTCGGTGAGATGCCTCTTGGCATTTATGATAGGGCATACAAGCTGCTTTTGTTGCCGCTAAGCCAGATCACAACGCCGATAGCAAAAGTCGCTCTTCCTTCTCTTGCACGAACCTTGAGCGAGCCGGGAACATACCGCCGTTTTTATTTCCGAATGCTGGAACTGACGATTCTAGCCACGTACCCGGCGGTGATATTCGCCATCATAAACAGCCAGTTGCTCATCCTGACATTGCTTGGGCCCAGATGGTCGGAGGTATCCGAGGTATTTTCCATTCTGGCCTTTGGCGCCATTTTCGCACCGATCAGTAGCAGCACCGGCTGGCTATTCATCAGCCAGGACCGGACAAAGGAAATGAGAAACTGGGGCGCCTTGAGCTCCGCCCTTTTTGTAGCCTCATTCGTATGCGGGTTACCATGGGGCATAAGCGGAGTCGCCGCCTTCTACATAGGCGTGGGCACCATCCAGGGACCGATCCTGTGGTGGGGGGCGACAAGGCGCGGCCCGCTAAGCTTCAAGCAGATGCTGGAGGTTCTGTGGCCGTACTTTGTGTCGGCCATCATGACCAGCGTCATGCTATACGGGCTTAAAGCATCGCTACCAGGTACCTTCATAGCGCTGTTGCTCTCTCTCGTCGCGTCTTATGTCATTTTCCTGGCCGTCGTCATGGCATTCAGCTCAAGCCGCAAAGGGATAATCGAGCTGGCCTTTGAGGCGAGTGTAATGGGGGGGCGCTTCTACCGGAAATTCGCACTTTGACTTGCATTACGACGGCCATCTTTTGGCGCGCCCAGTTCAAAGTCTAGAGCGGTCTGCTTTGAGGCAGAGCCCGATGGTCACCGAACGGCCGAAATGCTGCGCACAGCCGCCGTACAGCCCCCTAGGATTTCGGCGTGCCTTCGTGCTGACGCTGCGACCAGGTGTCATGTCCCAGAAAGTCGAAGCTCCTCCCGAATCTAATACCCATTTGTCCCATCAGCCCTCGCAATTCGGGCTGCTGAGCCCGCTTCGCGAAGGCCTACGCCGTCAGCGGGTAATTCCTCGTCGTCGCAAAGATCTCGCGACAGCCTGTATGCTCGAGCTAGGCCGCCGATATGGCGGGAGTGATCGCTTCAAATTTCAGCTGATATCCTATCGCGGGTTGACATTCGGGACTCCCTCGCCATGCTGCATTGCAGCATGAACAGTAGCCTTACCGAGTCATCGCGCATCGAATGCCTGGACGGCCTTCGCGCTGCCGCCGCATTATGGGTGCTGGTAGGACATTGCCTGCTCCTTACCGGCTGGCATGTTCCGGTGCTTGGCGACCCTGCGCTCGGCGTCGATCTCTTCATCATGCTGTCCGGCTTCCTGATGGTGTTTCACTATCAACTGCGCCAGGACAAGGAGCCCTGGCAAAGGCCTGAAACCTGGCTCAAATTCTGGACGCGGCGTTATTTTCGCATCGCGCCGCTGTTCTACGTCATGCTGTTCTTCGCGCTGGCGCTCGGCCCGTATCTTTATGAGTCGCGCACGGTCATCGACGCATTCCTGCAGCGCCCGCCGCAGGCGCCCGAGCGCTTCCTCGACAGCAGCCTGAAGAACATTGTCGCCCACCTGACATTCCTGTTCGGCCTTTCCCCGAACCTCGCCTACCGGACACCGCTGCCCGACTGGAGCCTCGGGCTGGAAATGCAATTCTACGCGGCCTTCCCGGCGCTCATGCTTTTGGCACGGCGTTTCGGATGGGTCTGGACCGCGCTAGTCGTGGCGGCGCTCGGCGCTCTGGCGGTGGTTGTCCTCAAGTTGATGTCGGTCCATTTCCCGATGCCGTCCTTCCTGCCGCTGAAGATCCAGGTTTTCCTGTGCGGCATGCTTCTGGCGGGCGTTCTGGGGCAGAGCCAACCGCGACCGCTGCTGCATTTGGCCTTGGCCATGGCGCTTGCGGCCATCCCTTTCGGCGACGGCTACGGCCTTGAGAAGTTCCTGATACGCGAGGCGCTGGTGCTTGGGTTCTTTGCCCTCGTCCTCTATCGGATGCTACCCGGCGCGGCGGGCGCCGTGGCGCGAAAGGTCGCCGTCGCGTTGGGCGGAGGCATCTTTCATGTGCTCGGCGAACTGTCCTACAGCATCTATCTGATCCACCTTCTGGTTCTGCAGCCGGTGGCGGCCTTCGTCATTGCCCGTTATGGCGACGACCTCGGCGCGCCGCTGCGCTTCGCCATCGTGCTGGCGGTCGTGCTGCCGGTGGTTTGTCTTCTGTCCTTCGTGACCTACAGGCTCGTCGAGATGCCCGGGCAGCAACTCGGACGCGTGGTGTTGCGCCGGTTTGCACGTAAGAAGCCGGCGCTTGAGCCAAGTCCCGCCGAGTAGCATCGGCAACGGTTGCACATCGCTGGTCCGGCGCATTGTCCGATCGCCGCCGATGCGGCAGGAACCCGGCTAAAGCGCGTCGCGATCCTTGGGATTCGCTCCATGCGCTTTAGGTTTTTGATTTACGCATGTCTTCATCCCGAAACCGGTTCCCACTTTCGGGAGACATGCTTTAGAACTGCGTCACCTCCTCGCGTGCGCGCCGCAGCGAAAGCAGATGCCGCAGAAACGTCCGCACATTCTTGTCGTAGACATAGTGCGCGAACGCCGCGACCGCGATGACGAAAATGGATGTTCCCACGACGAATGGCAGGCCGTGCTGGTTCCACAAGGTTCCAGTGACGGATTCGTCCAGGACGTTCACGATCCTGATCAGCGGCGTGTGAAGTGCATAGATGGCGTAGGAAATGTTGCCGGAGAACAGGGCGATCGCGCGCCAGAAGCCCGAGAGCCGCAGGCGGGAAGCCATGAGAACAAGCCAGGGCCAGACCAGCACTATAATCGCCAGATCGTACAATTGCGCATTTCCGGCGGGACGGAAGATCATCAGTCCCGCGCAAAGCGCCAGCAGGATCGGCATGTAAAGATTGCCATCCCGGCTGTCCCGGGCCGCATATCGCCGCAGATAAACCCCGAGGAAGAAGGAAAAGGCGATCCGGGCGGGAGCCGCGATCGTGCCGTCCCAATGGGCGCCGCCGCCCAGGATGACGCCGTCCCAGGCCATCAACGCCAGCGCCAGGAAAGCAAGGCTGAAGATAGCGGCCAGCGAGCGGCGAGCAAGCCTCAGGGCCAATGCGGCGAAAGCCGCGTTGGCGACAAGTTCATAAAAAAGCGACCATGCCGGACCATTCAGCGGAAAAAGCACATCTGGACCGACTGAAAGCGATGGCGGCGTGGGCAGGAAAAGAAGGGAAAACACAAGGCTCGCAAGCAAATCCAGACGCGAATACGAGCTTAGCCCGTGCATCGCGATGGTCGCGCCCACGCCGACCATGGCGACACCTATGGCGGCGAAATACAACGGGTAAAGCCTGATGATGCGGGCCTCCGCGAATTGCCAGAAAGACATCCCTTTTCGGAACTTCTCGTCACAGGCGTGGGCAATCACGAAGCCGCTCAGCAGAAAAAACAGGTCGACGGCGAGAAAGCCTGACGGCGCCAGATCAAGATGCCGCGCCGTAAGTTCACTGAAATGACCAAGCATCACCAGAACGGCAGCGATACCTCGCAATCCGTGCAACGCGTCGAAGTGTGTCGTATCGGGTCTCAGATCCGCTCTCCGGCCATCCTGACCCCGCCGCCAGCGTTACCCAAACCCATCTACGCATTGATTGTTGCGTTGCACAAGAACCTTTTGCAGCGCACGCGACCGTATGCGTCCACCAGTGTTCCAAGGCCCTCGTGAAAGGCGCAACATGACCGATACCCGCGCCCCCAAAGGCCGCTTCCGCGCCAGCACTTGACAGTGTCTAAGACCTTGGCGCCGCCCCACCCTTCGCGGCACCTTCTCCCCGTGAACGGTCCGTGAACGAGGAGAAGGTAGAGCCGACGATCAATAATCGCCGTTGTAGTACCGGTCGTCGCAGGGCGCGGTGTAGATGCGACCGTAGCGGTCCTGATAGCGGCAGAGTTGGTCGCCGCGGCGCTGTGGGGTGGTGGCGCTGCCAACGACGGCGCCGAGCAGCGCGCCGCTGGCGGCGCCAATCACCGTGCTCTTGGTGTTGCCGCCAATCGCCTGGCCGACCAGCGCGCCGCCGGCACCGCCGATGAGTGCGCCGGTGGTGGCCCGCTGCTGGCCTTCGGTCTGGGTCTCGCAGCCGGCGAGCGCGGCTGTCATGAGCACCGCCAGAATAGCCTTCTTAATCATCACTAGAACTCCTCTGAAGCCCCAGGAATTGGAAACGGGGGCAGAATCGCCAAGTGCGGTCGCATTGCGGCGGAACGGCGGCGCGCCGGCTCACGAAGTGAATCACGGTTTCCCGGCAGTTGAACATCATGGTTTCCAGAGGAGAAAGGCCCCTCTCCCGGCAGTAAACCTTTTAGCGGGTCCGCAGCGGGACCGTCATGACGGTGGCAAGTCCTCGCCGGTCGGCTTCTGCCATGACCCGCTCACGGGGAACAGGATCAGGAATAGTCTCGCCGTCGTCAATGAGACCCGCAACGTGAAAGGCCAGCGCCGCCTCGGCCAGCATGCGCGCCCCGTCAAGGGTCGCGCCAGCGGTGATGACGCCGGGAAAGTCGGGAAAGGACACGCCGAAATCGCTACCCTCGTCTTTGTGGATCAGCCCGAAATAGTGACGCATGTTCTACCTAGATGGAATGTCCGCTGCGCATACGCGTGATAAAGTTGTGTGTTAATACACACTATTTCTGACATTTTTCCGAAACCTGCCACCATTCAATAATAATTCTCACGTCAAGGCAACGAGCCATGAATTTGGCCGCATTTTGCTCACAAAATACTCAGGCGAGCCTCGCTAGTTGGTCTCCGCTGATATTGGGCTCGATGGCGCGACGATGGATAAGCCTCCAACGAACCCTTACAGCCCCTCAACAAGGCCCAGGGCTCGCGCGGCCGAGTATCTGCGCATGTCGACAGAGAGACAAATCTACTCGATCGACAACCAGAGAGATGCGATCCGCAATTATGCGAACGTCATGGGTTACGACATTGTTGCAACCTATGAGGATCCCGGGCGAAGTGGCCTCAGCCTCATGGGTCGCCCAGGTCTGAAGCGGCTGTTGGAGGATGTCGAAAGCCGGCGAGCCGATTTCGAAACGGTCGTTGTCTACGACGTGAGCCGTTGGGGGCGCTTCCAGAATACCGATGAAAGCGCCTCTTATGAATACCGGTGCCAGATAGCTGGAGTGCGGATCGAGTTCTGCGCCGAGCTATTCGTCAACGATGGGAGCATCGGGTCCGACGTGCTGAAGGCAATCAAACGAAGCATGGCTGCGGAGTACAGTCGCATGCTGTCGAACAGGGTCTTCGCCGGTCAATGCCGCATAGTCGCACTGGGTTTCAGCGGCGGTGGCCCCGCCGGCTACGGCTTCAGACGCCTTCTTGTTGACGGCTCCGGAAATCCCAAGGCAATGCTTCATCGCAACGAGCGAAAAGGGCTGGCCAGTGACCGTGTCATTCTCGTCCCGGGGCCAGAGAACGAGCTCTCGACTGTCCGATGGATGTTCAATCAATTCGTTAAAAAGGGAAAAACGGAAGCCGAAATTGCGACTGCATTAAACGCTCGCGGCCTGGTCACTGAACGCGGCAGATCATGGACCAAAGCATGCGTGGGCACGATACTGGCGAGCGAGAAGTATATCGGCAACAATGTCTGGAATCGAATATCCCATAGACTTCTACACGACCGGGTGAGAAATCCGCCAAGCGCATTTGTTCGCGCCGACAATGTCATCGAGCCGCTCGTGACCCGGGCGCTGTTCGATCGTGCGCAAGCTATCAGGCGCGCGCGCGCTTACCTCAAGCCCGATGAGGAGCTGCTTGCCGATCTGACCAAGCTCCTGAAAGCGCGGGGGAAGCTGTCCAGCCCAATCATTGACGCCGCCCCCGGCTGTCATTCAGCCTCCATTTACTCGCACCGATTTGGAAGCATGAAGGCCGCCTACCAGTTGATCGGATACGACGCCTCAGCGAATTATCGGAAACTCGATGTCAGCAACCGGCTCAATCAGATCCGCCAGCAGATCATCGAGGACTTGATGTCGGGCATTAGGAGGGTCGGCGGGTCCGCACTTTACGAGCCCAGAAGAAAGCTTATGCGCGTCAATGAAGAATTCTCCGTCGCGATATGGATCGCGCGCTATCGGATTATCGTCACCGGTTATCCACGCTGGATATTTTGGAACCGGGGTCTCGTTGGGCCAGATGTGACGATTTTGATCAGAATGAAGCCTGATCATCAAACTGTTCGTGACTTCCTCATTGCCCCAGCTCCTGAAGCGCAGTCTGCTCTTCGCATGCTTAAGGCAGACAATGGCGTGCGCCTTGATGCCTTCCTCTTCCCTTCGCTTGATCCTGTGGTTGAGATGGCGAGACGAGATTCGATTTCGGCAGCCCCGTGAAAATGACCAAGGCCGAGCTTCGTCGCTTCGTCGAGAACAACCGGCATGCCATTCGTCTGACTGCCAATTTGCAGGCGCCGCTGAATCCTTTGCGTGGCCCTGCGTTCTTGCGGACCTACAAGCGCGAGTTCGATCATATGCAGGATTTCATCAGAGAAGTCGACGCGGCGCAGCACCAACTGGAAGGCGTCGTCAATGCCACAGCTCAGATTCTATCCAACGCTCCGTTTCGCGCCTTGCTGCAGGCGCACGGTCTCGGAACGCTGCCCTCGATCTTGACGCAAGGTTCGCCAAGCGGACCGAATTCCCGTTCTGAGGAGCAGCAAGGCCCGTTGGCCTTCGCAGCGGAGCCGCAGCTTGTTGGCGGAATTTGTATCGAGGCTCTCGACCTTCTGAGGGACCTTAGCGCCCCCTTGAAGATTTTCCCCTTGTTGCGAGAGGTTGTGCCGAGCAGGCAGGTTGAAATCGTGCGGCTCATGATAGCGTTGGACCGCGTACAATTTCGAGTGGTGAGACTTTTGATCGCGCTCACACCACGATCGCAGCTCACCGATCCCTTTGCTCCCAGAAAGCAATATGAAGGCGTCTCCCCATCGCAATTGGCTGCCATGGAAACCGACTTGGCCAAGGTCAGCCATGAATTTCTGAGCGTCGCCAGCACCCATGGCGAAACAGTGCTCAACCTAATCGCTGTTATGAGCTATTTTGACAGATTGTTGAACAATCCTAAGTTGGTAATGTTTCTAGCACGCAATTTTATCGGGCACCTTGAGGTGTATCAGAAATTGCTGGACTTTCGCGAAAGTCGATTTCAGAAACGTGCACCGACCGTTTGAACAAAGCGAGCGGGATCACTCAGCTTCAAAACGGTCGAAGCGGATCGCGCGATGTGGAGATCGGGTAGCCTTGTGCCAGGGACGGACGTGGCTCCCCTGACGTGAACGCCCAATATTTTTTTGAAGCTCGGGAAGTAGACCCGTGACAATGCCTTTCAGCAAGACAGCACTGGGAGAACCATCCGCATCCCGAAGATCGCCGCCCCGACAAAGGCCAGCAAAAGAACGCCGAGATGTACCCAACCGGTGGAGTTCATCAGGCTCTTCCCCCGCTTCTTGCGGGCTAAATCCATACCACAGAGTTGAAGTGATCGCCATGTCGACGCGTTGCAGCGTGTCTTATCTCGGCTCTCGGGACGAATGGCCAGTCCAAAAGCGTTGGCTTTTCATGCCGGGCGCTCTCTCAGACCCCGAGCGCCCTCCTGAAACCATGCCTTTGGGAGAAAGCCATGAAACACCTCTTCGCAACTGTGGCCAGCTTGGTTCTAGCCTCTACCAGCGTCGCCCTGGCCGGCAACGTGCATACAGTGACCGGTACGACCGGCCAGCCTAATCAGACAATCGGAAGCGATCAGACGGGCAACGCCACGCCTGGCAATGCCAGCACTGCACCGGGCTCAGCCTTCAATCCGGGTGGCGTTGCCGATGGAAAATATGCAGGGACACAGCCGCAGAATTCAAACAATCCGAAGAGCGTGTCACAGTACGACGTGGCTGGCTTCCAACAGTCTCACAATCACTGAATATGAATGGCCCGGCCACCGGAGCCGCCGGGCCATCGTTTCCTATTGGATACAGGAGCCGGCGGGTAATGGCTGGGGTCGTAGCACCACGGCGAGACGAGTATGGACCCATCATTGTCTACCCGGATCGGGATCATTCCGAAGCAGGCGCTGCGATAGCGGTGGTGGAACGGGATGACGATCATTTCATTGCCTGGCTCCAAGAGCGCCAAGAGGCTTCGACGGGTTCATATACCCTGTCCTCCCTCGATTAGGCCGGGACAATCGTATTCGGTCGGATCGGCTTCCTGATCGTGGTCGACCTCGCGCTCATGATCTCCGCGCGCACCGTCCGCCCAATACTCCTGCGACTTGCCCGCGAAGCTATTCAGTTGCTGGCACCCTATTGCCGAGCGTTATCGGCCCGGCAACTGACCGATCATGTTGCAATCGACCGTGGGGCCGGAACGCTCGGTGTACGAGGTGTAGATCACCTGATCCATGTTCATGGAGATTTCACGAACCAGCTTTCGACGGACCGCGGTGGCGAACATCGCGGCCTCGGTGACGCCGACTGCAAATGCGTCCGGTCCGCCGATGACGCAGCTCTCGAAATAGGATTGCAGGTTGGAGGGGTCGTACCTCGCAAATCCGTCGGCCTCGCCAATGCGGGGCAGCGCGATAGGCAGCCCGTTGATCGTCACGCCTTCCGCGAGAAGAACCTGCCGGATGGGGTCGATGAGGGCCCCGGCATTGTTGGGTCCGTCGCCGGATACGTCGATAACCCGGCGCGGGCTGCGCAAGCCACTATTCGCGAACAGTCCATTCGCGGCCTGCAATGCGCCGGAAATCGAGGTTCCGCGGCCTTCAGTCAACGACAGAGCAGCGAGCCTGTCCGCCAAAGTCAGAGCGTCCTCGCGGCTTTCGACAATTGTCCACGGCACGATGACGGTTTGCTGATTTGGCCCCGCCCACTCCAGATAAAGCACTGCGATTCTTCCCAGTTCTCCCGCCTTGATTGCCATCGCAATGTCCGCGTGGCGGAAAGCATCAACATAGCCGTCGCGCTGCACTTTTTGCTCGGTTCTGCTCATCGACGGCGAGACGTCCACGGCAAGGATCAATTGCAAATCGACTGCGGCCAGGCCGCCCGCGGGACGGTCCGTCGAGTGAGCCTGTGGCGCCATCGCGAAGAACAGGGTGAGCAGGAAGGCGCCCGTGAGCCGCAGCACCGGTCTTGCGCCCATGCTTCCAGCAATCCGTACTAAGCAGTCCATGGCGAACCCCTGTCACTGACAATGGAATTGTGGAATTGTCGGTCTGGGGCATTTGCCAAGTCACGAACGGCTTACGATCATTCGCCGAAATCCGCGCGCCCCGCGCGGTCTGTATGATGATCAATCTTCGCAGCGCGAAACCGTGCTAATATGGGATCGCGGCTTCGTGCTTGAGGGGAACCGGCTTGAATAGCTCGCCGCCCACGACGTTCGTGCTCAACGGCGTTACCGCCGACGTGAGTAGCGAGACCTTGCGCGACCGGTCGAACAGGACAATCGCAGTTCGCCACCAGACCTTCGCGGTGCTTCGTCACCTTCTGGAAAACGCTGATCGCGTCGTCACCAAGGACGACCTGATGAAGGCGGTCTGGAATGGGCTAGCCGTCACCGACGACAGCCTTGTGCAATGCATTCACGAGATCCGTGCGGCGCTCAACGACAGTCGCCAGGCCGTCGTGCAGACAGTGCCGAGGCGGGGTTACAGGTTGGTCCTTCCCTCAAATGCCGGACCGAGAATGATTACAATTCTGGCGGCAGAATTGGCCGCCGAGGTCCGGCCGGCAGGCAAGGATGAGCGGAGCATGGCTGCACCTACCCCGGCGTACAGGCAGGTCCTCGATCGGCTACTGATACAACATGCGAGTCGTGTGTTCGCGAGCGTCGAAGAGACAGTCCTCGCGGAGTTTACTGGCCCTGTCGAGGCGTTGCGGTGTGCGAGCGAGATCCAGCATGAGGTCGATAGACGGAACCGCGAGGTTCCCGAGACAAAGCGGCTGTGCTTCCGCATCGGCGTTGACCTCGGCTACGTCGTCGCCGAGGGCGACCGCCTCAAGGGCGATGCCGTCGTGGTCGCAGCTCATCTTCAAACCTTGTCACGCCCGGGCGGCATTTGCATCACGGAAGCGGTCCGGTCCCAGGCTCAGGACCACCTCTCGCTGGAATTCATCGATCTCGGCGAGCACAAACTGAAGGACGTCGCCCGTGCCTTGCGCATCTACCGCGTATGCCTTGCGTCCGAGGAACCGGTCAGGTCGCCATTTCGCGGTCTCGATGCGTTCGAATTCCAAGATGCCGATCTCTTCTTCGGCCGAGCACGGGCGATTGCTGCCTGCACTGCCAGACTGGAGCAGCAGGCAGCAAGCGGTACGGCATTCCTGCTCATCTACGGAATGAGCGGTTGCGGCAAGTCTTCTCTCCTGCGGGCTGGCCTGCTGCCTTCATTGACACGGCCTGGAGCCGTGGCAGGCATATCCTTGTGGCGCCGCTGCCTGATCCGCCTCTCCGAAGGACCGGATACATTCGCTGTGCTGGCAGCGGCGGTGCTTCACGATGCTGCTGTGCCGGAGCTGTCTTCAGAAACAACAGCCGCGGAATTTGCTCGGCTCTGCAGAAGCACGCCGGATCGGGCCCTGGCGATGGTTCGACAGGCACTTCGCAAGGCCGCCGGGCCGCGCCGCTCGCAGATCAGACTGCTCGTAGTCATCGATCAACTGGAGGAGCTGTTCACGACGGAGAGGCAGCCGGCGACGCGCGAGGCCCTTGTGCGGTTCATGGCGGTGCTGGCCGCGAGCGGACTGGTCTGGGTGATAGCGGCGATCCGTTCGGACTTCTTTCACCGCTGCGGTGAGGTCAAGGGCTTCTCGGCTCTCAAGGACGGCCTCGCAAGCTACGAGCTTCTGCCGCCAACCGGCCCAGAGATCGCCCAGATGATCCGCGAACCTGCGGTCGTGGCCGGGCTCCGCTTCGAGGAGAGTGCCGAGTTCGGGCGGCTCGATGACGTGCTCCAGGCGGCAGCAACTGCCGATCCCGGATCATTGCCGCTTCTCGAGTTTGTCCTCGACGCGTTGTACCAAGCCAGTGGCGACCGACGCGTTCTCACCTTTGCGCACTATCGTGCGCTCGGCGGGCTCGAAGGCGCAATCGCGCGCCGCGCCGACGAAGTCCTGGACTTGCTGGTGCCCGGGATCCAGGAGGCCTTGCCCGCGGTGCTGCGCGCCCTCACCACGGCGAACCTGGGCGATGAAACGGTCACGGCACGCCCGGCTCTGTATACCGAAGTTGCGGGCACTCCCGCGCGATCGGCCCTCGTCAGGGCACTAATCGACGCCCGGCTCCTCGTCAGCGACGAGGACGTCGCAGGGCATGTGTTCGTTCGTCTTGCACATGAAGCACTGTTGAGCCGTTGGCCGCGCGCCGGTGACATTGTGAATGCAAACCGGAACTTCCTCGAGACGCGCGAACGCCTGAGGGCCGACGCCCACCGATGGCACCTGGAAAGCAGGAATCGAGAGCTTCTCCTGCCGTCCGGCAAACGTCTGGCGGAGGGCGAAGAGTTGATGCTGTCAAGACGGGAGGAGGTCGACGATGCCGTCCTTGAATACATCGAGGAGTCCTTGCATGCCCATCGGCAGAAGGAGGAGAAGGACCGTCACGCAGAACTGGCGCTGATCGCGGCTGCCGAAGAGGCAAAACGCGAGCGCCTGGAGCGAGAGGCCGAGCGCCGGAGCCTCGCGGCTACCGCAGCAAACCGGCTTGCCCGACGGACACGGAACGCCGCTATCGTGGCAATAATGCTCGCTCTTATGGCGGGTGCAGGCGCCCTCGTCGCCTTCAGAGCGCGGGAGGAAGCAACGGGCCAACGCGATCAGGCGCTGCGCAATCAGTTCCTTTCGCTCTCGTTCCTTTCGGAGCGGTCCGCCGCGGCCGGCAACACCGAGGCTGCAATCCGGTTGGCTCTTGAGGCGCTGCCCTCGAAAGAGCAGCCCGAGCGGCCATATCTCTTTGAGGCGGAGGCAGCCCTCTACAAGGCTCTGCTGGCGCACCGGCAGATCAAAATCCTCCGCGCTGGCGCCGGTGTGGCGCATGCGGCATTCAATCCCACAGGTGATCGCATCGTCACCGCATCCTATGACAAAACTGCAGCCGTCTGGGACATCTCCAGCGGTGCCGAAATTGCAATTCTAAAAGGTCATGATGGGGCCGTGGAGAGGGCCGAATTCAGCCCCGACGGGAGCCGCATCCTGACGGCCTCGAGGGACGGCACTGCACGTCTCTGGGACGCAGTCTCGGGAGAGCAGCTCTACATCCTGCGGCCGGTGGGCAATTATCCGACAGCAATCTTCAGCCCGGATGGCACCCGGGTGCTGACGGCGGGGGAGAACAGCGACGCAACGCTCTGGGATGCTCGGACCGGAAAGAAAGTCCTGGGTGTAAGCAGCGACGCATATACGCGCGCTGCTTTCAGTTCAGACGGCCGGAGCTTCGCGACGGCGGGCAAGCATTTTGTTTCGATCTGGAATACCGCAGACGGCGCGCTGACGCGGTCAATCCGAGTGACCTCCTGGCCCTACACCCTGACGTTCAGCCCGGACGGAAGCCGGTTGCTGGCCGGCCCGTGGGGTTGGCATTCACACCGCGACACTTCCAGCCTTTTCGATGTGTCGAAAGGAACGGAGATCGCAAAGTTGGCCGGCAGCAAGAGTGACACGCAATTGAACGGCGCGATTTTCAGCCACGGGGGTCAGCGAATCGCCACGGTATCCCTCGATGGCACTGCCCGGATTTGGGATGTAGCGTTAGGAACGCTGGATGATGTGCTCGGCCAAGAGGTTTCTAGGGTGAAGCCAGACATCGATACAGATGAACGCGATGTGGAGATGAACGGTGCTTTCACCCCGGACGACCACTTCCTGGCGACCGCCTCGATCAATGGCCCGATCCGCATCTGGGACGCTGAACGCGCCTCGTTGGTGACGACGATCGCCGGTCATGAATCCTTGGTCGAGCATTTGGAATTCAGCCCGGTCGACAGCAACATTCTACTCACTGCTTCACACGATGGCACCGCTCGGCTTTGGGATGTCGACGGCGCCCTGACGACGTCGCTCTCACACGAATTTCGGCCGACTTTCGCGGTCTTCAGCCCCGACAACGTCCACCTGCTGACCGGCGGCGGCGACAGCGCGGCGCACCTGTGGGATGTCGTGAGCGGGCGCGAGATAATCCGCCTCGACACGCATGAGATGGTTCAAAGCGCCTCGTTCAGCCCAGATGGGAGGCGCGTCGCCACGGCATCTCTTGAGGGCGTGGTTCGAATTTTTGACGTGGCCACGGGACACGAGACCGCCCAGTTCCGATCAGATGCCGGACTGATCAAGATCCAGTTTGGTCGCGAAGGCAAATCGCTTGTTTGCGCATGGATCAGCGGAACGGCGCAACTGCGGGACGCGACGACCGGCGCGGAGCTGGCCGCCATCGTTACAAGCAGCAATCTGCCGCAAGCGGTTCTTAGCCCTGATGGACGTCTGATACTCTCGGCCAGGGAAGACAATGTGGGACACCTCCTGACGACGAGCGGAGCCGAACTCCGTGCTCTGGTTGGGCATCAGGATCGCATCACGGTAGCGGCCTTCAATCCGGACGGTCAACTGGTCGCAACGGGCTCACTCGACCACACGGCCCGAATTTGGTCGACCACCGAGGGAACAAGCGTCAGAACGCTGGAGGGGCATACCGGCGCGGTGACGGCGGTCGCCTTCAGTCCCGACAGCCAGTCGCTGCTGACTGCTTCACGCGATGGAACCGCCCGTATCTGGAGCGTCGCAGGCGGTCCGGAAAGGGTTCTCAGGGGCCACAGCGGCGCGCTGGACAGCGCCGAGTTCAGCCCCAATGGCTTGTATGTCGTGACCGCGTCGACCGAAGATCGAACGGTGCGGTTATGGGCGGCGCAATCGGGACGCCAGATTGCCGTCCTTGGGAGCCAGGACGGAGCAACCTTTCGACCGGGCTTTACACGTGCGGCTTTCAGCGCCGACGGCACCCATGTCGCGATTGTTTCCGGCGAACAAAGAGTCAGCATCGTTCGCGTCTTCCAGACACCCAAGGAGCTTGTTGAATTCGCCCATCGTACCGTCCCTCGCGAACTGACCCCTTGCGAGCGGCGAAGCTTCTTCCTTCCTGAAGACCCTGCACACGGCACTTGTCCGGGCTGACGATAACGGTCAGACTTTGCCCTCGGGCGGCTCGAACCGCCAACCGTCTGACCCAAGGTGATGACCGAGCGGATCGGGCCTCCCTGCGGACGGCGTGGCGCATAACCGTGATTCTTGGGATTTCGCTTGCCTTCGGATTAGCGCTCGGGTCCAAAGCAGAAGGTCGGCTTGTAGCGCCCGAAAAAGCGTTTGCGGACGCACGGTGCGGTGCGCGCCCAAGCCCTAGCTAGCCAATGGCAGCTAAAAGGGCGCGATAGACTTCACACCTTAGGGCCCATATACGGCCGGCATACCCTGTCACTCAGGCAGCCCGGCCTTGGGCATTCGACGAAGCCCATTTTGCGGCGGGTTACGTTTTCACGATGTCGAGACGACTTGGGTCGGCGGCGGAGGAACTGAACGAGGTACTGCAGCGCCGGCACTGCATGCTCGCATTCGAGGTAGGACTGGAATACGCTCGCCACCCGGAGCTTCGACCTTTGGGAGAGCCGGGACACAAGCATGGAGCGACGCCTCACCGCTATCCTTGCTGCCGACGTCGTCGGCTACAGCCGCCTCATGGGAGCCGACGAGGCTGGCACGCTTGCGCATCTGAAGAGGCTTCGCGCGGAAGTGATCGAGCCCAAGATCACAGGGTCGCACGGACGCATCGTCGGTTCCGCTGGCGACAGCCTTCTTGTCGAATTCGCCAGCGCAGTCCACGCGGTGCAGTGTGCGGTCGAAGCCCAGGAGGGATTGGCCGCTCACAATGCAAGCTTGGCCGAAGACAAGCGCATGACTTTCCGCATGGGCGTGAATTTGGGCGACGTGATTGCACAGGACGATACGATCTACGGTGATGGCGTGAACATCGCCGCGCGGCTCGAAAAGCTTGCAGAACCTGGCGGCGTCTGCATCGCGAGCAACGTCCACGAGCAGGTCAAAGGCAAACTG
>NZ_QMBP01000002.1 GCF_003289945.1 Mesorhizobium hawassense | reverse complement strand
CTCTATGGACGCAAGCAAACGCTTGCTCGTAGGTCGCAAGCAAACGCTTGCTCGTAGGTGACGCGGGGTGGAGCAGCCCGGTAGCTCGTCAGGCTCATAACCTGAAGGTCACAGGTTCAAATCCTGTCCCCGCAACCAAATACAAAAGAGCCCGCCCTCGTGCGGGCTCTTTTGTATCTGGCCGTGGTGGCCGGCGATTTAACCGGTCATCAGGAGCCCGCAAGGAGGCGTAGCCGACGCCGCGGGACAGAAAACCCAAATCCTGTCCCCAAAACCAACACCAAAAACGGCCCGCGCCAAGCGGGCCGTTTTTGTTTATGCGCCGCTCCCGGGCAGGCCAATCGGCCGAACCAATTGCAGCCGGCGCCGTTATCGGCTTGTCTTTCGGCTTACCTGCTCCCACAGAACCAATACAGCAGATGATGGAGAGGAAAATGCGGAACGCGCTGATCGTATGGGGCGGCTGGGAAGGGCACGAGCCGGAGGCCGGGGCGCGCGCCGTCAAGGCGATGCTGGAGGAAGAAGGCTTTGCCGTCCAGGTCGAGAACACGACGGCGATCTTCGCCGATCCGGCGATCGCCGAGCTCAGTCTGATCGTGCCGATCTATACGATGTCCAAGCTTACCAAAGCGGAAGAAGCCAACCTGACGAAGGCGGTCGAGAACGGCGTCGGCCTTGGCGGCTATCATGGCGGCATGGGCGACGCGTTTCGCGAATCGCCCGAATACCAATTCATGTGCGGCGGGCAGTGGGTCGCGCATCCCGGCAACATCATCGACTATCGGGTGAACGTGGCGCGGCGCGATGATCCGATCATGCAGGGCATCGAGGATTTCCCCTACCGCTCCGAGCAGTATTACATGCATGTCGACCCTTCGAACGAGGTGTTGGCGACCACAACTTTTTCCGGTTCGCACGCGTCGTGGATCGACGGCGTCGTGATGCCGGTGGTGTGGAAGCGGCGGCATGGCAAGGGACGGGTATTTTATTCGTCGCTGGGTCACGTGGCATCGGAATTCCAAGTGCCGCAGATGCGCACCATCCTGCGCCGCGGGCTGGCATGGGCCGCGCGCTGAGTCGGCCAACGTGCCCGGCTAAACGCTCTCGAGATAGGTCTCGATCTCGAAGTCGCTGACATTCAGCGCGAAAGTGTTCAGCTCCTGGCGCTTGCAGGCGACGAAGGCGTCGCGCAGCACGTCCGGGAAGATTTCGGCAACGCGCGGGCCGGCCTCGAAAGCGGCGATCGCCGAGGCCCAGTCCGGCGGCAGCTTGGCGAGTGTGAGGCCCTGGCCTTCGCCGCCGGTCGGCTCTCCGGGCGACAGCTGGCGCTCGATGCCGATCAATGCCGCGCCGAGAATCGCCGCCAGAACCAGATAGGGATTGGCGTCGGCGCCGGAGACGCGATGCTCGATACGGCGCGCGGCGGATGGGCCGCCCGGAATGCGGATCGCCACCATGCGGTTCTCGTAGCCCCAGGCGACGGCGGTCGGCGCATAGGAACGCGGCCGCAGGCGGCGATAGGAATTGAAATGCGGGGCGAACACCAGCGTGCTTTGCGCCATCGCGGCAAGCAGGCCGCCGACCGCGTGACGCATGCTGTCGGAGCCTTGGTCCGAGCCGTCGTCGAAGATGTTGCGGCCGTCCTTGTCGAGGACGCTGAAGTGGACATGGAAGCCGTTGCCGGCGCGCTCGCCATAGGGCTTGGCCATGAAGCAAGCGGCAAAGCCGTGCTTGCGGGCGATGCCCTTGACGGTGCGCTTGAACAGCACCGCGTCGTCGGCGGCGCGCAAGGCGTCCGGGACGTGGTTGAGGTTGATCTCGAACTGGCCGACGCCGTTCTCGGCGATCGCGGTGTCGACCGGGATGCCCTGCATGCGGCAGGCTTCGTAGATGTCGTGGATGAAGGCCTCGAAATCGTCGACCTCGTCGATCGAGAGCGCCGCGTCGGAATCGAGGCGCCTGCCGGTGACCGGCGAGACGGGGCCGACAGGCCGCTGCGACGTCGGGTCGACGAGGTAGAATTCGAGCTCGGTCGCGGTGACCGGCGTCAGGCCAAGTGCTGCGTAGCGGTCGAGGATGCGGGCCAGCGCGCGGCGCGGGTCGCCCAGATAGGGCGCGCCGCTGTCGTCCGCCAGCCAGAGCGGCAGAAGCGCGGTCGGGTGCGCCGTCCAGTTTACCGGCAGTATGCCGCGTCCGGTCCAGTGGCAAAGCCCATCGGCGTCGCCGGTCGAGAATACCTGGGCATTGCCCTCGATATCCTCGCCCCAGATGTCGAGGCCGATGGCCGAATAGGGCATGCGCAGCTTGCCTTCGAGCGCCTTGCGCGCCTGCTCGACCGGTATGCGCTTGCCGCGCATGATGCCGTTCAGGTCGCACACCGCCGCCCGCAGGCTCTGGATGTCCTTCCTGCCTTCAAGCCAGTTCAAAACGTCCGTGATCGCATCGCTCAATTTCCAGCCCCTTTTTAGGCGCTGTAGCCCTTGCAGGCTACGATATCCAATTTTCAGCTTGTAAGTTTATGAAGGCCGCCTCGGCTGATGCCGAATGGCTTTTCTTCATTTTTTCAAGTCACTAGCTGGGATATCGGGCGGCATTTCAGGTCCATTCTCGCGATCTGCGATCGCAACATAGCGACATGGCCGGCGAAAGCCAAGCCGGATTCGGCGCGCGCCGGCTAGTGGCGCAGCTCGGGGAACTTCACCTGCGCGAGGATATGCATGGCGCCCTCATCAATGTCGCGCACGATCGCCTCGCGCGCCCGCTCGCCGTCGCCGGCCTCGATCGCCGACACGACCTCCTCGTGGTAGTCGATGCCCAGGATGCCGGCGAGATCGTCCTCGAAGCCGATATGCAGGTTGCGCAGGAAAGGGCCAACCTGCATCCACACCGTCTCGATGAGGAAGATCATCTGTTCGTTGCCGCAATGGCGGTAGATCGAGAATTTGAAGTCGTGGTTCTTGCGCAGGTAGTTTTCGATCCCGCCATTGCGGGCGGCTTCGGTGAGTTCGGCGCAGTGGCGCCGGATCGCGCGCAGATTGTTGCCGTTGATGCGTTTTGTCGCGAGCTCTGTCGCCGTGCCTTCCAGGATCGTGCGCACCGCGGTCAATTGCGAGAAGCGATCGGCGGAGATCAGAGGCACCTCGACGCTGCCGTTCGGCATCGGGCTCAGCGCCCTCAGCGCCTGCAGCCGGGTGAAGGCACTGCGCACCGGCATGTCGCTGGTGCCGAGCTCCTTGGCGAGCTTGCGCGAGGTCAGCTTCTGGCCGGGCTGCAACTGACCCGACATAAGGGCCCGGACGAGCTCCAGATAGACTTTCTCATGCAGGGGAACGGTAGCGAGAGCGGTCAGTCCGAATTGCGGTTTGTCGGCCATTGGCTATGCGTTGCTTCATTCGCCCTGAAATCGGTTTCGTCGCTGTGTCCGCCGCGGGATACTTTTCCGGTGGCATTAGAGATGCACGATAGACGGTTAGCGCGCGCCGCCGCAAGGGAGCGCACCCACCTCTCCAACCGCTTCATCGCGATACAGCGCTATCTGACGCCGATACCCGCCAACAGGCCGCCGTCTATTCTGTAGTCGGCCCCGGTGCAGAAGCTTGCCTTGGACGAGCAGAGGAACGCGATCAGCTCCGCCACTTCTTCCGGTTCGCCGATGCGGCCTATCGGATGCGCTTCGCCGAAACGCCTGAAGGCGGCTTCGACATCCGCATTGGGATCGCCGGCGCGCGCGGCGCGTTCGAGGATCGGGGTGCGGACGGATCCTGGGCTGACGGAGTTCACCCGGATGCCCTTTCGGGCATAGTCGAGCGCCAGCGAGCGCGTCAGCGTGTGGATCGCGCCCTTGGTGGTGGCGTAAGCGGCGACATTCTCCTGGCAGGCAGTGCCTTGCACCGAGGCGACGTTGACGATGGCGCCACCGCCGCGCTTGATCATCTCGGGGATGCCGAAACGGGCGGTGAGGTAGATCGATCCGACATTGACCGACATCGCCCGGTTCCAGGTCTCGAAATCCGTCGTCGTCGCGGTACCGTAGGGATGCACGGCCGCCGAATTGACGATGACGTCCAGCCCGCCGAATTTCGCGACGCCGGCGGCGATCGCCCTCTCGACCTGGTCGGGCACGGCAACGTCCGTGCCGAGCACGAGTGCGGCGGCGCCCGCGCGGTTGAGCTCGGCCTGCAGCAGCGCGTTGGCGGGTTGATCGATGCCCAACGCGATGATCGCGGCGCCGCCCTGGGCAAGACGGCGCGCGCTTGCCGCGCCGATGCCGGTCGTTCCCGTCACCAGGGCGACCTTGCCGTCGAAATCGTTCATGGACAAAACTCCTGCAATGATGGACGAAAGCGCTAGTCGGTGGTTCGTCGCATGGCACCGAAATCACCTGATTTGACGGCCATTGTCATCCGACAATATGGTCGATCGCAACCACACTGAAGCACTCGCGCTGAAGCGAATTCGGTCGACGCGCTTCACGTCTTTGTTTGATGCATGGCGACCACTCAGAACCGACATGCATTGAATCGCAGGCTTTGAGAGGTAGTCATGGAACAATGCTGGCGCTGGTATGGCCCGAACGATCCGGTCACGCTCGACCACATCAAGCAGGCCGGGGCGACGGGCATCGTGACGGCGCTGCACGACATCTATGACGGCAGCGCCTGGCCGCTCGACGCCATCCTCGAACGCAAGCGCATCATCGAGGCGGCCGACCTGACATGGTCGGTGGTGGAAAGCATTCCCGTCCACAATTCGATCAAGACCGGAACGCCGGAGCGGGAACGCTACGCCGGCGGGTACAGGGACACGATCCGGGCGCTGGCCAAGGCCGGCATTTCGACTATCTGCTACAATTTCATGCCGGTGGTGGACTGGACCCGCACCGATCTGATGTACCGGCTGCCGACCACCGGCTACGCGCTGCGCTTCGACGCGCTCGACTTCGCCGCCTATGACGTCTTCGTGTTGAAGCGGCCGAATGCCGAGGCGAGCTACAGTCCGGCGCGGTTGCAGGAAGCGGAAGCGCGGCTCGAGACTTTGAGCGCCGAGGATATCGACAAAATCGAGCGCAACCTGATCGCCGGCCTGCCGGCAACCGAGCGTACCTATAATCGCGAAACGATGCGCGATGCGCTCGCCGATTACGCCGCGATCGGCCCGGCCGAACTGCGCGCCAACCTCGCCTGGTTCCTGAAGGAGATCATCCCCGCGGCGGACGAAGTCGGCGCGCGCATGTGCATCCATCCCGACGACCCGCCTTTCTCGCTCTATGGCCTGCCGCGCGTCGTCTCCACCGCCGAGGACGCGCGCTTCATCCTGGGGACGGTCGATAGTCCGTCGAACGGACTGACCTTCTGCACCGGATCCTACGGCGTGCGCGCCGACAACGACCTTATCGCGATGATCGAGGAGTTCGGACCGAGAATCCATTTCGCGCATCTGCGCAACGTGACGCGAGAGAAGGACGGCTCCTTCTATGAGGCCGAGCATCTGGAAGGCTCGACCGACATGGCCGAGGTCATCCTGGCGCTGATGAAGGAAGAGTCGGGGCGGCGCAAGGAAGGGCGGTCCGACTGGCGCATTCCGATGCGCCCAGACCATGGCCATTTGCTTGCCGACGACATCGGCAAGATCAAGATCAATCCCGGCTATTCACTGATCGGGCGGCTCAAGGGCCTTGCCGAATTGCGCGGCATCATGCGCGCGGTGGAGCGGTTCGAGCTGGCGTGACGCGAGCCGAGCAATCTTGCAGCCGGGACGGCGCCGTCATGGAGGCGTGCTTTCCAGTTGCTGTCCCTGTCCGTTTGCCTTGGCGACAAAACTGCGCCAGCCGCCATAGGCCGAGATGTCCGTCGCCGCCGCCAGACCGGCGGTCTCAGCCAGGAACCCCTTCGCTGACGTGCCGTCGTCGAGCTCGATAGTGCCGATGCCGAGCGGCGGCGGGATGGCCGCGACGAAACGGCCGAAGGCGTCGGCGCAGAGGCGCCAGACCTCGATCTCGATGGCGGCGCCGCCGCTGCCGACCCGGACAAGCCCGGGTTTGGGCGGCGTCTGGCCGGCGAGCTCATAGAGCTTGTAGGCAGGGGCCGTCCGCGCCGACCTGCAGAAGCGCGCGCCGGCCTCCTTCAATTGGCCGTTGAGCGGCATTCCCGAAAGATGCGCGCCGACCACCACCAGCTCGATCGTGCCGTCCTCGGCCGATGCGCCGACAGGCCGCGCGCCAGGTTGCCGCCATCCGGTCGCGCCGAGGGTGAGGCCGCTCGCGGCATGCAGATCGCACGCGACCGCCGCGACGAGGCCGTCCCGCCCCGCGGCCGCGAGCAAGGTCACGCTCATCGGCAGGCCGTCGTCCCGCGTGCCGGCCGGCACGGCGATGCCGCACATGTCGAGCAGATTGACGAAATTGGTGTAGGTGCCGAGCCGGCTGTTGGTGGCGATCGGATCGGCAAGCACGGCATCGACGGTATAGTGGGTCGGCGCGGTCGGCACGCAGAACAGATCGACGGAAGCGATAACCGGAGCGAGCCGCGCCTTGTAGGCCTGCAAGGCATAGAGCCCGCGGAAGGCGTCGGCCGCCGACAGATTCCTGGCACCGCCGATGATCTTGCGCGTGACCGGATGAAGGGATGCCTCATTCGCCTCGAAGAAGTCGCGGATCGCCGCGTAGCGCTCCGCCACCCAGGCGCCTTCGTAGAGAAGATCGGCGGTGGCGTAGAAGTCGCCGAACGGTATCTCGACAAGCCTGGCGCCGAGCGCCTTCAGCGCGGCGAGAGCTGCCTCGAAACCGGCCTGCATCGAGGCATCGCCGAAGAATTTTCGGTCCGGCCCGGCGGGAACACCGACGGTCAAAACGGGCGCGCGGCTTGCAGGCGGTGCGATGGGCACCGACCTCGAATAGGGGTCGCCCGGATCGAAACCGGAGGCGGCGCCGAGCACAGCATAGGCATCGTCGACGGTCAGCGCGAACACCGAGACGCAGTCGAGCGTCCGGCAGGCCGGCACGACGCCTGTCGTCGACAGGGCGCCGACGGTCGGCTTCAGCCCGACGATGTTGTTGAGGCCGGCGGGAATCCGGCCGGAGCCGGCGGTGTCGGTGCCGAGCGCGAAGGAGACGATGCCGCGTGCCGTCGCCACCGCCGAGCCGGAGGAGGAGCCGCCCGGCACCAGTTTCGGATCGATCGCGTTCCTCGGGATCGGCCATGGCGTGCGCACGCCGACGAGGCCGGTGGCGAACTGGTCGAGATTGGTCTTGCCGACGACCAGGGCGCCCGCGGCCTTGAGCCGCGCCACGACCGTGGCGTCCCTATCCGGCGTGTAGGCGTATTCGGCGCAGGCGGCAGTCGTCGGCATGCCGCCGACGTCGATATTGTCCTTGACGGCGAAAGGAATGCCCCAGAGCGGCTTTGCCGCCGGATCAAACGGGCCGAGCGCCTCGGTTTGCGACAGCAGCTCGGCCCTGGTCGCAAGATGGATGAAGATACCGGCATCGTCGGCCGCCGCGATGCGGGCCAGCACCGTGTCGATCACCTCGGCGACGCCGATCCCGCTTTGGTAGGCGGCATGCAGGCTTGCTATGTCGAAGCGGATTTCGCTCATTTCGTCTCCCCCAGGATGATCACCGGCAGGTCCCACTGGATCAGCACCACGCAGCCATCCTTTGCCCATACCGAGTGCTCGGTGCCGACGGGGTTGAGGATCACGCTGCCCGCCGGGTAGTCGCAGTTCTCATCGCTCTGGGTTCCCTCCAGAACGACGATGGTTTCCAGCCCGGCATGGCGGTGGCGCGGCACGCCGGCGCCAGGCTGGTATTTGAGCAGCGCGACCGACGGTTCGACGGGGCCGCCTTTGAGCAGCCAGTGCACGGTGACGCCGTCGCGGAAGGGCTCGAACGCCAGATCGCGCCAGCCGCCGTCAAGCAGGCCGGCAAAGGCAAGGTTAGGCATTTGCAATTCCCTCGAGCACCTGATCGGTCGTCGCCGTCCAGCCGACGATGGCGCCCTGCGCCCTGATCATCGCCAGGGCGGCCGCCTTGAATTCGGGAAAGTAGCTTTCCGTCGCATCCTCGGCGACGAGGCACTCATAGCCGCGGTCGTTTGCCTCGCGCATCGTCGTCTGCACGCAGACCTCGGTCGTCACGCCGGCGAAGACCAATTGTCGGACACCGATCCGCTTCAGGTCATCGCCGAGACCAGTCGCGTAGAAGGCGCCCTTGCCGGGTTTCTCGATGACGATCTCACCCGGCAGCGGCGCGAGCTCGTCGAGGATCGCCGTGCCCGGCTCCCCCGCGATCAGCACGCGTCCCATCGGACCGGCGTCGCCAATGCGGATCGACGGATTGCCGCGGTCGCGCTTGGCGGGCGGCAGGTCCGAAAGGTCAGGCCTGTGGCACTCCATGGTGTGGATCACCGGCAGGCCGGCGGCGCGGAACCCCTCAACCAGTTTCTTCACCGTCGGCACGATCGCCGTTACCCGGCTGACGTCGTTGCCAAGGCTGGCGCCGAAGCCGCCCGGCTCGGCGAAGTCGCGCTGCATGTCGATGACGATGAGCGCCGTCGTCTCGGGCTTGAAGACAAAGGCGAACGGCTGCGCGTCGATTTCCGCCATCAGTGGTGCCCCGCCATGTGCTCGCCGATCGTCTGCACGCTTGCCTGCGCGATCGGGGTCTCGTAGACGAGCGCGCCGTCGGACATGACGAGGATGCGGTCCGAGAGTTCCAAAAGCTCGTCGAGGTCTTCCGACATCAGGAGCACCGCGGCGCCGGCGTTGCGCGCCTTCATGATGCGGGCGCGGATTTCGGCGACGGCCGAGAAGTCGAGGCCGAAGCACGGATTGGAGACGATCAGCAGGTCGACCTCGCCGGTGAGCTCGCGGGCGAGCACCGCGCGCTGAACATTGCCGCCCGAGAGCGAGGCGATCGGCGAGGAGAGCGACGCCGTCTTGACCTTGAACTGCTCGACCAGGCGGGCACTGAAGGATTTGATGGCGCCAGCGCTAATCCAACTCACCGGCTTGCCGCTACTATCCACGTCGAAGGTGCGGAAGGCGATGTTCTCGGCAACGGTCATCCTTGGCGCGCAGGCATTCTTCAGCGGCTCCTCCGGAATCAAACGCACATTGAGCGCGCGCGCCTCGGCGCGCGTCGCCGCGTAGGCGGTGCCGCGCACCATCACCTCGCCGCCATTGCGCGGACGCTGCCCGGCCAGCACTTCCAGGAATTCCTTCTGGCCGTTGCCGGAGATGCCGGCGATGCCGACGATCTCGCCGGAGTGCACGCCGAGGTCCGCGATGTCGATCGATTTGAGGCCGGTGCGGTCCGGTGCCTTCAGCGCCTTCACCTCGAGCACGATCTCGGCGTCCGGCTTCGGCTCCGCGCGGCTGTCGAGCGCGGCGATCGGCTGGTCGCCGATCATCATCGCCGCCATCTCCCTGTGGGAGAGGTCGGAGACCTTGCCGGTTCCGGTGAGCCTGCCCTTGCGCAGCACGGTGATGTCGTCGGCGAATGCGGTGACCTCGTGGAATTTGTGCGAGATCATCAGCACGGTGAGATCGCCCGCCTTGGTCATGCCGCGCACCAGGCCAAGCACTTCCTGCGCCTCGCCAGGGGTGAGCACGGATGTCGGCTCGTCCAGCACCAGGAAGTTGCGGCCGAGATAAAGCTGCTTGATGATCTCCAGCTTCTGCTTCTCGCCGGCGGCGAGCTCGGCCACCTTGACGTCGAGCGGCAGCTTGAAGGGCATGCGTTCCATGAATTGGGCAAGCGCCGTGCGCTCCTTGCGCCAGTCGATGACGCCGGGCACTTTTTCGCGCGAGATGACCAGGTTCTCGGCGCCCGTCAGCGACGGCACGAGCGTGAAATGCTGGTAGACCATGCCGAGGCCGAGCGCCGAGGCATCCTTGGGGCTGGCGATCGCGACCTCACGTCCATCGACCAGCATGTCGCCCGACGTCGGGTGGTAGAAACCCATCATGCATTTGACGAGCGTCGACTTGCCGGCGCCGTTCTCGCCGAGCAGCGCGTGGAAGGAGCCGGCCGGCACCTTGATGGAGACGTCATCGAGCGCCGTGAAGGCGCCGAAGCGCATGGTCATGCCGATGGTCTCGACGCCGATCGCCTTCCCGTGGGTTACGCTCATCGTCGGTTCTCTATGGCAGCTGGGCGACGATCGCGGCGGAATTCGAGACGGCGCCGAACACGCCGCCCTGCATCTTGATCATCTTGATCGCCGCCAGATGGTTGCCGTGGTCGGTCGCTCCGCAGCAATCCTCCAGCATCACGCATTCGAAGCCGCGGTCGTTGGCCTCGCGCATGGTGGTGTGCACGCAGACATCGGTGGTGATGCCGGTCAGCACGATGTTGTCTATGCCGCGCTGGTTGAGGATCAGCTCGAGGTCGGTGGCGCAGAACGAGCCCTTGCCCGGCTTGTCGATGATCGGCTCGCCCTCGGCCGGATAAAGATCGGGGATGATGTCCCAGCCCGGCTCGCCGCGCACCAGGATGCGTCCGCAGGGGCCGGGATCGCCGATGCCGGCATTGATGCGGCGCGAGCGCCAGCGCTTGTTGGCGGGCAGGTCGGCGAGGTCGGGCCGATGGCCCTCGCGCGTATGGATGATGGTGTAGCCCTTGGTCCGCATGGCGGAAAGCACCGACTTGATCGGCTCGATCGGCGCGCGAACCAGCGACAGGTCGTAGCCCATATGGTCGACATAGCCGCCCGGCCCGCAGAAATCGGTCTGCATGTCGATGATGATCAGCGCCGTATTGTCCGGCCTGAGATCGCCATTATAGGGCCAGGGATAGGGATCGGCGTCGATGTAGCGCTGGGCGATCTCGGCTCTGGCGTTCATGGCAAAACTCCGGTCTCGGGAGCGGTTCGCGGAAGGACAGTCATCTGGTGATCGACAGTTCGCCGGGCGCGCCGGCGAGGGCCCTGCTGGGCGATGAGGTGGCGATCATGATGATGAGGGTGAGGATGTAAGGCGCGGCGTAGAAGAGGTAGTAGCCTTGCGTGACGCCCACCGACTGCAGCGCCGGGCCGAGGGCGCCGGCGCCGCCGAACAGCAGCGCGGCGGCAAAGCAGCCGAGCGGGTTCCAGCGCGCGAAGATGACCAGCGCCACCGCCATCAGCCCTTGGCCGGACGAGATGCGCTCAGTCCAGCTGCCGGGATAGTATAGCGACAGGTAGGCGCCGCCGATGCCGGCCAGCGCGCCGCCGACGCCGGTGGCGAGAAGGCGAACGGTATTGGGATTGAGACCCATGGCGCGCGCGGCATCGGCGCTGTCGCCGACCACGCGCACGATCAAGCCGATACGGGTGTTGCGGAACGCCCACCAGAGGAAGACGGCAAGCGCGGCGCCGATCAGGAACAGCACGTTGACGTTGAGCGCCGCCTGCACCTGCGGAATGTCGGACCAGGTGCCGAAGGGGATTGCCGGCAGGTCGGGCGCCGAGGGCTGGATGAAGGGCTTGCCGAAGAAGAAGGCGAGGCCGGTGCCGAACAGCATCAGGGCGATGCCGATGGCGATGTCGTTGACCTTCGGGAATTTGCAGATCCAGCCGTGGAAGAGACCGAAGCAGAGGCCGGCGACCCCCGCGGCCGCCAGGCCGAGCCATGGCGAGCCGGTCATCACCGCCACCGCGTAGGCGCTCATGGCGCCGAAAACCAGCGTGCCCTCGAGGCCGAGATTGATGCGGCCGGAGCGCTCGGTGATGGCTTCGCCGAGCGACACGAAGATGAAGGGCGTGGACACGCGGATGGCGCCGCCCAGCATGGCGAGCGGCACGCCCCACAGGCCAATGTCGGTCGTTTCCATCAGGTGCTCCTCTGCCAGAGGTCCGGGTTGAAGAGCTTGAAGCGGCCGTAGAACGTCTCGCTGAACAGGATGACGATGAAGAGCATGCCCTGCAGCACCAGGACGGTCGCATCGGGCAGGTCCATGCGGCGCTGGATCAGGCCGCCGGAGGCGTCGATGCCGCCGAGAAGGATGGCGACCGGGATGATGGCAAGCGGATTGTGGCGGGCGAGGAAGGCGACGAGGATGCCGGTGTAGCCGTAGCCGGCAGCAAGCGAGCCGTTGGCGCTGCCTTGCACGGCCGCCACCTCCAGCATACCGGCAAGGCCGGCGAAGCCGCCGGCAAGCGCGGTGAAGCCGACGATCAGCGGGCCTACCGCAAGCCCCTGCACCTGCGCCGCCCTGACATTGCCGCCGGCGATGCGGGCGGCGAAGCCCCAGCGGGTCTTCTCGATCAGCAACCAGGAGAGCAGACAGGCGAGGATGCCGACGACGAGCCCCCAATGCACTTCCATGCCGGGGATGTTGCCGATGCGGTAGATGTCGGCCAGCGGCTGGGTCGAGGGCTTGTTGAGCGAGGCCGGATCGCGCAACGGCCCTTCGACGAGGTGGTTCATCAGGGCGATGGCGATATAGGCCATCAGCAGGCTGGAGATGGTCTCGTTGACGGCGCGGTAGTGGCGGAGCGCGCCGACGGCACCGATCCAGATGCCGCCGGCGGCCACGCCCCCCACGCCCATGAGGAATATGACGAGAACAGACGGCGCGCCGTTCAGCGCCACGCCGATGGCGGCCGCCGCGACGCCGCCGAGCACGATTGCGCCTTCGCCGCCGATGACGACGAGGCCAAGCCGCGCGGGCAGGGCCACGCAGAGCGCCGCAAGCAAGAGCGGTGCTGCGCGCGACAGCGAGTTCTGGATGGAGAACCAGGAGCCGAAGCCGCCCCGCCACATCGTCTCGTAGAGCTGGACCGGAGACTTACCGACAGCCAGGATGAACAGGCTGAACAGCACCATGCCGACGATGAGCGCCGCGAGCGGAATGACGAAGGTCTCCGCCCGCCTGGCGATCCATTCGAGCGCCGGCCGATATCCTCGGGCATCGAGGATGGTCCGCACGTCCGCGCTGCTCACCGTATCCGTCATCGCCCGGTCTCCCTCGGCTCGGCCTGTTCAGGCCGTCGAGCCGACGACGCCCTCGACGAGATAGTCCATGCTTTCGAGCTCAATGGCGGTCTCGGCGAATGCCTGGCCCGCGGTAGCAACGACGGCGCCCTTGTTGCTCTTCAACGGTCCCTTGATGACGGAGAAGCCGCCCTTCATCATTTCGGCCAGGGTGCCGTCGAACTGCTTGCGGGCCGCTTCGCCGACGGCGGGACCAAGCGGGCTCATCTTGACGAAGCCGTCGGCCAGGCCGCCGCGCGTGAAGTTGGGCAATGGCTTGCCGGCGACGAGGTCGTCGACGAACATCTTGTAGACCTTGGCCCAGTTCCACTCCGCGCCAGTCAGGTATTTCTCCGGCGCCAGCGGGCTCTGATTGGCGTGATAGCCGCAGACGAAGGCGCCGCGGCCGGCGGCCGTCTCGACCACCACTTTCGGGCTGTCGACATGGCAGGTGATGACGTCGGCGCCCTGGTCGACCAGCGCGTTGGTGGCTTCCGCTTCCTTGACCGCCAGCGACCATTCGCCGGTGAAGATAACCTGGCAAGTGATCGCCGGATCGACCGACCGCGCTCCGAGCAGGAAGGAATTGATGTTGAGCAGGACCTGCGGGATCGGCTTGGCGGCGACGAAGCCGAGCTTCTTCGACTTGGTGGCGTGACCGGCGACGACGCCGTTCAGATACTGGCCCATGCCGATATAGCCGAAATAGGAGCCGGCGTTCATCGGGTGCTTGTCCTTGTTCCACATGCCGCCGCAATGACGGAACTGCACGTCGGGGAATTTCGCGCACATGGCGAGCATATGCGGATCGAAGTAACCGAAGGAGGTCGGGAAGATCAGTGAGGCGCCGTCGAGATTGATCATCGATTCCATCGTCTTTTGCACGTCGACCGTCTCGGGAACGTTTTCTTCCTCGACGATGGAAATGCCTTCGATGGACTTCAGGGTCGCGGCGCCCTCGGCATGCGCCTGGTTGTAGCCGTAGTCGTCTTTCGGACCGACATAGATGAAGCCGACGGTGGTCGCCGCGGCGCGTGCCCCGCGGATCGGAAAGGCTGCCGAGGCCAGGCCGAGCGCCGCTCCGGCGGCGGAGGTCTTGAGCAGATCGCGGCGGCTAAGCATGAATCTGTCGGTCATATCGAATGCTCCCCTTTCTTGGACCCGCTCGGGGTTTTGATGTTCTCCAAGAAAGTGCATGCAATCGCTGTGCCAGGTTTAAAAGTCTATTTTTTGTAATAAAATCAATGACAGGCTTTGGAAGCTCTGCATAAAGGCGAGGCAAGTGCATGCACTTTATGCTCTAAAAGTGATCAGTTTGACATCGAGTTTAAAACATAGGCATACAGGGGTGCAGTCCGAGTCGAAACCAGCCCGTGAGCCGTCCGCCTCGCGGGCCTGCCTGCAATAAACCGGACGGAGGAGACGTGCCTGGAAAGCGCAGCTTGGTCAGGTCGGGCACGACCGTGGATCAGATGGTGAGGGCGATCGCCGACCGCATCGTCACCGGCTATCTGCGCCCCGGCGAAAGGCTCGACGAGGGCTCGCTCGCCGCCCGCTTCGACGTTTCGCGCACGCCGGTCCGGGAGGCGCTCGGTCATTTGAGCGCCATGGGGCTGGTCGAAAGGCGGCCCAACCGCGGCGCCATCGTTGCCGTGATCACGCAGGAACATCTCGCCTCGATGTTCGAAAGCATGGCCGAGCTGGAGGCGATCTGCGCGCGCTTCTCGGCCGCGCGCATGACCGGCGGCGAGCGCCGCTCGCTGGAGATCGAGCATCTGGCCTCGGCGCGGCTGGTGCAGATAGGCGCCGAGGAGGACTATGAGTATTTCAACACCGAGTTCCACACCCGGCTCTATCGCGGCGCCCACAACACGCATGTCTATGATCTGACCGTGATGACGCGCAGCCGGCTAGCGCCGTTCCGGCGCGCGCAGTTCATGCTGCCGGGCCGGTTGGCCAAATCCTGGCAGGAGCATGACGTGATCGTCACCGCAATCATGCGCGGCGACGGCATGGCTGCGGGCAAGGCCGCCAGGGACCACGTCTCCATCGTCAGCGAGGCGAGCGCGGTGTTTGCGGCTGTCGATCCGGTGCATCCCGAGTTCAGCCAATCCGCGCGTCGATGATCTCGACGAAGCGTGCAAAGAGACCGGCCTGCGATTTGATCTTGAGCTTGCGGTAGATGTTGCGGCGGTGGACCTTGACGGTTCCCGGCACGATCCTGAGCGCCCTGGCGATCGATTCCGTGGAGTGGCCCTGAAGCACGAGGTCTACCACCTGTTTTTCGCGCGAGGTCAGCGACAGGCTCTTCCAGATGTGAGCGCGGTCGAGCTCGTGGGGCATCGTGACGGTTTCGTCCGATGGCGGGATGGCGGCTTCGTCGGCAGGCAGAGACGGCCAGCGCTGCTTGCAGAAGCCGATCACCGCCGGTGCCATGTCGCGCAGCAACCGGGCGTCGGCGGTGCCGAACGGCCCGCTGGCGCGCAGCCGCATCAGCGACAGCACCATCGCGTCTTTGCCTGCCAGCGGCACGAAGAAGCCGACCTCCTCGGCGAGCCGGGTCTGGCTGTAGTAGGAGCGATAGTATTCGCTGGCATAGAAGCGGTCGGGCGCGAGCTCGCGCATGCGCCAGAAACCTTCCTTGCGCTCGACCGCGGCGTGGTGGAACGGGTCGAGCAGATAGGGCCCATCCTGATAGAGCGCGACGAAGATGTGGCTCTCCGCCGGCGAGAAGGTCTCGAACAGCAGCGGCGGCCGCGCGGCACCGCGATAACCGAAGATCACGCAATGGTCGAAACGGACATGCCCGCGCAGCCAGCCGACGATCGCCTTGCCGAAATGGTCGCCCGCTGTCTCGCGCGACGCGGCGATCACGGCCGCTAGGGCGTTGTAGTCGTCACTGCGGGAGGCGGCCAATCCATACCCCTCTAAACGATAAAATCGGCTAAATATACCACCTGCGAGGTATATACTAGCCGGCATTGGCTCTGCTAGCGTCGCGATATTGCCTCACGCTGTCGCTGGAGCCCGTGGCTTGACTGCTGTGCCCGATATCGAATTTCGCGCGGTCACCAAGCGCTATGGCGCGGTCACCGCGGTGAGCGGCATCGACCTCGCCATCCCGCCTTCGGCTTTCGTCGCGCTGCTCGGCCCCTCCGGCTGCGGCAAGACGACGTGCCTGCGCATGATCGGCGGCTTCGAGCAGCCGAGCGAGGGCCAGGTGCTGATCCGCGGCCGCGACATGGCGGGAACGCCGCCCTACCGGCGGCCGGTCAACATGGTGTTCCAGCAATATGCGCTGTTCCCGCATCTCGATGTCGAGGACAACATCTCCTACGGGCTGCGCCAGGCAAGGCCGCGACTGTCGTCGCGCGACATCTCCTCGAGGGCAGGCGAGGCGCTCGCCATGGTGCAACTCGCCGGCTATGGCCGCCGCAAGATCCACGAGCTTTCCGGCGGCCAGCAGCAACGCGTGGCGCTCGCCCGGGCACTGGTCAACAAGCCGGCGGTGCTGTTGCTCGACGAGCCGCTGGCGGCGCTCGACAAGAAGCTGCGCACCGATATGCAGATCGAGCTGCAGAACCTGCAGCGCGAGATCGGCATCACCTTCGTGCTGGTCACCCATGACCAGGAGGAGGCGCTGTCGATGAGCGACTTCGTCTGCGTCATGAATGGCGGTCGCGTCGTCCAGCTCGGACAGCCAAGTGAGATCTATGACGAGCCGGCCGATCTGTTCGTGGCCGATTTCGTCGGCAAGACTAATCTTCTGAGCGGCAAGGTGGCCGGCCTTTCGGGCGATCTCGTCGACGTCGCGCTTGCCGACGGCACGGTAATTTCGGCGCGCAAGCGAGTGCCGCTCGACCGGGGCGAGGCGGTGTCCGTCAGCCTGCGGCCAGAATCGCTCAGCCTGTCGGCATCCGGAAACGGTGCTTTGAAAGGCATCGTCCGCAACCGGATTTTCCTGGGATCGACCGCGGAATACGCGATCGAGGTCCCGGGCATCGGATCGCTGCTCGCCAAGGCCGATCACGTGATCGGCCAGGGCAATCTCTTCAAGCCGGGCGAACCCGTCGCCATCGGCTTTGCCGCCGGAGCGCCGCTGGCGTTTCCACACGCCAAAAACAACGGGACCAACCAGAGGGAAGACCAAAATGCCGAAATCCTATCGTGACGGACTGCCGATAAGCCCCGATAAATTCGTCGACCAGTTGATGCGCCTTAAGCGCGGCTCGATCAGCCGGCGCGACTTCCTCGGCCTCACCGGCCTTGGCGTTGCCACTGCGGTCATGGCGCGCGAGCTCGGTATCATGCCGACGCCGGCCTTCGCCGCCGAAAGCCTCGGCGACCGCATGTCGATCGCCACCTGGCCGAACTACCACGACCCGCAGACCTTCGAGAACTTCAAGGCCGATACGGGCGTCGCCGTCGAAGTCAACGTCTTCGGGTCGAACGAGGAGATGCTGGCCAAGCTGCAGGCCGGCGGCTCGGGCTGGAGCCTGTTCGTGCCGACCAACTACACGATCTCGACCTACAAGAAGCTCGGTATCATCGAAGCGCTCGACATGGCCAAGCTCGGCAACTTCGACGGCAAGTCGGAAGACGCGCGCTTCACCGCGGAAGGCACGATCGACGGGACGACTTACGCCGTGCCGAAGAACTGGGGCACCACCGGTTTCGCCGTCAACACCAAGAAGCTCGCCAAGCCGATGTCGAGCTGGAAGGAGTTCTGGGACACCGCCATGGCGGAAGGCGACGGCCGCACCATGGTGCACGACTACCAGCTGACCACGATCGGCAACGCGCTGAAATATTACGGCTATTCGTTCAACTCGCTGAAGCAGGACGAGCTCGCCAAGGCCGAGGAACTGCTGCTCAAGGTCAAGCCGCATCTGTTCGCGGTGTCGAGCGACTACCAGCCGGGAATGCGCGCCGGCGATGCCTGGATGACGATGTGCTGGACCAATGACGGGGCGCAGCTTCATCGCGACATCCCCGAGATCGCCTATGTGCTCGGCAAGGAAGGTGGCGAGATATGGACCGACTTCTATGCCATCCCGAAGGACGCGCCGAACAAGCCGGCCGGCTATGCATTGCTCAATTACCTGATGAACCCGAAGGTCGCGGTGAAGGAGCATCTGGCCAATGGCGCGCCCTCGACCGATGCGCGGGTCAATGCGCTGCTGCCGAAGGAAGTGCTCGACAACCCGATCCTCTATCCGGCCGCCGATCTGTTGAAGCCGCTCGAATTCGGCGCCGCGGCCACGCTGACCGATCCGGGCCGCGCCGAGCTGATGGCGCGCTTCAAGTCGGCTTGAGCGAGACCGGCGACAAACCCGATCAAGACAATGCGACCGGCGGACGAAAGTCCGCCGGCTCCCAACCGGCTTTCCCGATGCGCGGCAGTCTCTTTCGCAAAAACCTCATGACGGCGCTGCTGCTCGCCCCGGCGGCGCTGTGGCTGGTCGTCTTCCTGGTGCTGCCCTTCGTCGCCATCGCCATCTTCAGCGTCGGCGAGCGGGCGCCGGAGGGCGGATATCAGGCCGCACTGACCTTCGCGCAATATGCCAACCTGCCGGCGCGGGCGACCGCGTTCTGGAACACGATGCTGCTGGCGCCGGTCGGCGCCTTGGCCTGCCTGCTCGTCGCCTATCCGGTCGCCTATTATCTGGCGCTGCGCGCGCCGCAGCGCTGGCGGCTGATCCTGCTCGCGCTGATCGTCATCCCGTTCTGGACCAGCCTTCTGATGCGCACCTATGCCTGGATGTACATCCTCGGCGGGCGCGGCATCCCGGCGCTGCTCGCCTATGTCGGGATCGAGGATCTCAGGCTGATCAACACGCCGGGCGCGGTGTTGCTCGGCATCGTCTACGGCTACCTGCCGCTGATGATCCTGCCGATCTATGTCAGCCTGGAACGGCTCGATCGGCGCCTGCTGGAAGCCTCCGCCGATCTCGGCGCGACGCCGCTGTCGACCTTCCTCGGCGTGACGCTCAGGCTGTCGCTGCCCGGCGTCATGACTGGCTTCTCGCTGGTGATGATCCTGCTGCTGGGCGAATATCTGATCCCGACACTGCTCGGCGGCGGCAAGGTGTTCTTCATCGGTAACGCGCTGGTCGATCTCTTCCTGCAGTCGCGCAACTGGCCGTTCGGATCGGCCATCGCCATCACATTGGTGCTGGTCTCGGTCGTGGTGCTGATCGTCGCCAACCGCATCTCGACCCGGTTGTCGGGCGCACGCCGGGTGGACCTCATCTGATGCGCGCCTTCGTCGTTGCCGTCTTTGCCTTCCTCTATCTGCCGATCGCGCTGGTCGTGCTGTTCTCCTTCAATGCCGGCCATCATGCCAGCGAGTTCACCGGCTTCTCGGTGCAATGGTATGGCAAGGCGCTGTCCAATCCCTTCCTGGTCGAGGCGCTGAAGAACAGCCTCTTCATCGCCACCACCAGTGCGCTTCTTGCGGCGTTCTGCGGCACGGCCGCGGCGCTCGGGCTGCAGCGCGTCGGCGCCCGGACGCGGGCTCTCTTCGACGCGCTTCTGGGTGCGGCGATCGTCGTTCCGGGCGTCGTCATCGGCATCTCGACGCTTGTCGCGCTGGTGCAGCTCTTCGCCGTCGTCAATCCGTTCCTGGCTGAGTTGTGGCCGACCGACCAGCCGCCACGGCTTTCGCTCGGCTACGGCTCGATCATCGCCGCGCACGGCCTGTTTTCCATGGCGCTGGTGACGATGATCGTCGGCACGCGGCTCGCGAGTCTCGACCGCAATCTGGTCGAGGCCTCGAGCGATCTCTACGCGACGCCGCTGACGACATTCCGCTCGATCGTGCTGCCGCAGATCATGCCGGCGGTGATCGCGGGATTCCTGCTCGCCTTCACCTTCTCCTTCGACGATTTCATCATCGCCTTCTTCGTCGCCGGCGCCCAGACGACATTACCGATCTATGTCTTCGCCTCGATCCGGCGCGGCGTGACGCCGGAGATCAACGCCATCGCGACGATCGTGCTCTGCGCGTCGGTCCTGCTCGTCCTGCTCGCGCAATGGCAGCTCGGCCGGCGAAAGCCATCGCCTTGAAAGACACATCCATGATTTTGAAAGACCGAATCGCCGTGGTGACGGGCGCTGGGTCGGGGATCGGGCGCGCCGGCGCCATAATCATGGCCAGGGAAGGGGCGGTCGTGGTCATCGCCGACCGCGATCCGACGACCGGCGAGGCGACCGCGTCCGACATCCGCGACGCCGGCGGCCGCGCCGAGGCGATCGCCACCGATGTCGGCGATGATAAGGCCGTCGAAGGGCTGATTGAGGGAACGCTCGGCAGGCATGGCCGGATCGACATCCTGCACAGCCATGCCGGCATCCAGGTCGGCGGCACGCTGACCGATGTGGGTACCGATGGCATGGATGCCTCGTGGCGCATCAACGTGCGGGCGCAGTTCCTCGCGGCGAAGACCGTCATGCCGGCGATGATCGCGCAAGGCGGCGGCGTCATCCTCAACACGGCGTCCAATTCCGGCGTCTTCTACGATCGCGAAATGATCGCCTATGCCACGTCCAAGCATGCCGTGGTGGCGATGACCCGGCAGATGTCGCTCGACTACGCCAGGCACAATGTGCGCATCAACGCGCTCTGCCCCGGCTGGGTCGACACGCCGTTCAATGAGCCGTTCATCGCCCAGATGGGTGGGCGCGACGCGATCGAAAACTATGTCCGCACCAAGATCCCGATGGGGCGCTGGGCAAGCGCGGAGGAGATCGCCGAAGCCATCCTGTTCCTGGTCTCCGACCGCTCATCGTTCATGACAGGACAGGCGCTGGTGGTGGATGGCGGCGAGAGCATTGGCTGATCTGGTCCAGCGAAGCGGACTTGCTTCGGCAACGATGATCGGTCAAACCATCAACTCCGAACCTTGATGAGACCCCGTCATGCAAGCTGCAAAACAGCGATACCGCGAAAGGCATCCGTTTTTTGCCTGCGGTATTTCTTTTGCGCGCGCGGGGTATCGCTGATCATGCGTTGCTGCCGCTTCGAGAATTTGCAGCGCGCGGAGGAGACCAAGGTCGGCTCGCATGTCGTTCGTGACGGCTGGACCGAAGGGGTGCAAGGCGCTCCGCACCCGGCCTTTCGGCCGGCCATCAGGCGGGCGTCCGTCCTCGGATAACGCAGCTTAGATAACGCCCTACCGGAACGGACATGCCCGCCGAAGCGATTCCTCCTTCGTACGGACATGACCAATGCCTGACAATCTGAACACTTCATTCCCCGGCGCGGACACGCAAAGCTGGTTGCAAACGCATGCGATCAACGAGGTCGAGTGCTTCGTGCCCGACGTCAATGGCGTGCTGCGCGGCAAGACCCTGCCGGCGGCCAAGTTCCTCAAGTCGCTCGATGACCGCGCGCTCTATCTGCCGAGCAGCGCCTTCCTGGTCGCAATAGACGGGCGCTATTCCGGCTCCATCGACGAAGGCTTTGCTTATTCCGATCCGGACATGCGCATGGTGCCGGACGTTTCCAGCCTGTGTCTCGCGCCGGGCAGCGCCGGCAGAGCCTATGTTTTCGCCGACACGTTCCACATGGACGACCGGCCGTGGATGGCTTCGCCGCGCCATGTGCTGAAAGCCGTGCTCGACCTTTATGAGCAGCGTGGCTGGCGCGCGGTGATGGCGCCGGAACTCGAATTCTATCTGACGGCGCCAAATCCGGATCCGGATCGCCCGATCATCGCGCCAACCGGGCGCAACGGCCGGCCGGAAAGCGTGCAACATCCCTACGACATGCAGGCGCTGGAGGAATTCGAACCGGTCATCCAGCGCATCTACGCGCATTCGGCGGCCGCGGGGCTGCCGCTCGAGACGCTGATCCATGAATCCGGCACGGCGCAGCTGGAGATCAACTTCCTGCATGGCGATCCGCTGGCGCTCGCCGACAAGGTGCTGCTGTTCAAGCGCCTCGCCAGACAGGCGGCACAAGCCAACGGCATGCACGCCACCTTCATGGCCAAGCCAATCGCCGCGCAGGCCGGCAGCTCGATGCATCTGCACATGTCGATCGTCGATGAAGCGGGCGAGCCCTTGTTTGCCGGTACAGACGGTGAAGACAGCGCAATGTTCGCGCAGTTCATCGGTGGCCTGCAGAAATACGTCCCCGAAATCATGCCGCTGTTTGCGCCCAACGTGAATTCGTACCGGCGCATCCGGCCGAACCACAGCGCGCCGGCCAACATCGAATGGTCGCATGACAACCGCTCCTGCGGCTTGCGCGTGCCGCTGGGCGGCCGGGCCGCGCGTCGCATCGAGAATCGGTTGCCTGGGGCCGACGCCAATCCCTACCTGGCCATGGCCGGCTCGCTGATCGCCGGCTATCTCGGCATCGAGGAGAAGCTGGCGCGATCCGCCGAGGCATCCGGCAATGCCTACAAGAGCAAGAGCACGCTGCCGAAAACCATGGAGGAGGCGCTCGATCGCTTCGCCGCCTGCGAGCCCGTGCGGGCACTGCTCGGCGAGGATTTCTTCCAGACCTACCTGCGCGTGAAGAGCGTGGAGCTCGACCTGTTCCAGAGCGTCGTGACGGCCTGGGAACGCGACCACCTGCTGCTCAAGGTGTGATCATGGCTCATTCAACAGGTTTCAATTCCGGCCTCGATGTCGGCAAATCCTATTATGTCGCCACCGCCAATCCGGCGCCCGACCATCCTGAGTTAGCCTCAGATGTCGAGGCCGATCTGGTGGTCGTCGGTGGCGGCTGCACCGGTCTTTCGGCGGCACTGCATGCGGCCGAGCGTGGGCTGAAAGTGGTGCTGCTCGAAGGCGGCAAAATCGGCTGGGGCGCCTCCGGGCGCAATGGCGGCCAGATGATCCCGGGCCTGCGCAAAGGCGCCAGGGGCCTGGTCAAAAGCTTCGGGCCGGAACGGGCGAAGGCGCTGTTCGACCTGGCCTTCGAGGCGCGCGGGCTGGTGCTCGACATCATCGAACGCCATGCCATCGACTGCGACCTACGCCTAACCGGTCATTTGGTCGGCGCCGTCAACAACTCCGACATGCGCGACTTCGAGGACGAAGCCGAATGCCTCGCCAAGATGATGAAGTTCACCGATGTCGAGATCCTTTCGGCGGCTCAGGCGCGACAGAAGGTTGACACACCCTATCAGGGCGCGGTCTTCGAGCCGCTCGGCGGCCACATGCATCCACTAAACTACACGCTGGGGCTCGCCCGCGCCGCGGTCAGCGCGGGGGTTATCATCCACGAGAACTCGGTCGCCGTGCGGCTGGAGCGCGAGCCCTCCATTCGGGTGTTCACCGACAAGGGCTCGGTCCGCGCCAGGCATGTGGTGCTGGCCGGGGATGCGCTGCTCAAGGGTCTCGAGCCGCGCGTCAACAGCCGCATCATGCCGGTCGGCAACTATATCGTTGCCACCGAGCCCCTGGGCGAGCGCAACGTCGTCCCGGCAAATGTCGCGGTGTCGGACACGCTGTTCGTCGTCAACTACTACCGCATGTCGGCGGACGGCCGCCTGCTGTTCGGCGGCGGCGAGCGCTATACGCCCTCGCCGCCGGCCGACATCGCGGCTTTCGTTCGGCCGCATATGGAAAAGACGTTTCCGCAGCTCAGGGGCTGCCGCATCGACCATGCCTGGGGCGGGCTGGTGTCGGTGACCACGTCGCGCCTGCCGCATGTCGGGCATTACGGCGAGGTCTATTTCGCGCATGGCTATTCCGGCAAGGGCGTCATCCTGTCGACGCTGTCGGGCAAGCTCCTGGCGGAAGCGATCACCGGCGATGCCTCGCGGCTCGACCTGTTCTCGACACTGACGCCGCTGCCGTTCCCCGGCGGCACGGCGCTGCGCGGACCGCTCTATGTGCTCGGCATGCTGTGGTATGCGATGCGCGACCGGCTCCGACACTGACACTGGCTTCCCGTCCCCTGCGTGGCTAATGTCCACGCCGGGGACCCCGAGAAGGAAGACCGATGAACATCGAGCCGAGCCGGCTGACGAAGAAGGAGCGACATGAGCTGATCCTGTCGGAGGTCCGGCGCTCGGCGTCGATCCGCATCTCGAAGCTGGCGCGCCGCATCGGCGTCGCCGGCGAGACCATCCGCCGCGATCTCATCGAGCTCGGCGAGGCGGGGCTGCTCAACCGCACATATGGTGGCGCAACCATTTCGCTGGTGACGTCGGAGCCGGTGATCGCCGAACGCGGCCTCACCATGGTCGAGGAGCGGGCCCGTATCGGGCGAGGTGCTGCCGGACTGATCGAGAAGGGCAGCATCGTGATGATCGACGGCGGGTCGACCGCCTATGAGGTGGCGCGCAGCCTGTCGCAGCACGGCCGGGACCTGACGATCATCACCAACTCCCTCGGCGTCGCCTCGGTGGCCGGCGCCAATCCCGGCTTTCGCGTCATCCTTTGTCCAGGCACCTATGACAGCCGCGAAGCGGCCGTGCTCGGCGAGGACACGGTGGAATTCATCCGCCGCTACAATGCCGACGTCGCCATCATCGGCGCCTCGGCGCTGAACACCGAGGGGCCGAGCGACATGATCTCGGGCGCGGCGGCGGTGAAGCGGGCGATGATGCGGCGGTCGCTCTCGACGATGCTGGTCGTCACCAACGACAAGTTCGGCCGCAGCGGCCTGGAGCGCGTCTGCGCGCTGAGTGAGATTTCCGATGTCGTCACCGACAGCGAACCGGCGGCGGAGCTGCGCGCCGCGATCGACGAGGCCGGCGGCGAGCTGCACGTCTTTGCCGACGGTTGAACACTTGTCCGGCTAAGCATCCCGATTGGTGAGCGCGATGTGACAGCAGGCGGAGCCATGGCCGGGTGTCCAGGTGACATTGGCGAAGCGCACGCCGGTGGCCTCGAACAGGCCGCGGTCGAAGGCGCCGGCGATGCGGCAGAGCGTGGCGAGTTTTTCCTCGCCGACGCCGGCTTCGACCCAGGCGTCTTTCAGCGGGCAGCGCTTCACCTTGAAGGCTATATGGTCCGGGCCGCGATCGACGTCGGTCGGATACATGCGGCCGCCATCCGGACTGACGGAGAGGAATGCTTCGCCGATCGCCGGCGCGTCATTGGGGCCGAAACCGGCGAAGGCAGCCGCAGCGACTTCCCGGCCGCGCTTCTCGATGGTGCGGACCATAACCGCCTCGGCCTTGTCTGCGCCGAGTTCGGCGGTCAGTTCGTCGAGGAAGAGGCGGTAGAGGGTCGGCGCGATTTCGAAAGGCGGAGTCGAGCTCGTTCGACAGTTTTTCGGCTCTGACGGCTTCGGGGTCGGTCATGATGCCTCCTGACTGGTTCTGACAAGCTTCGGCGTCGCCGCCACAAGCGCCTTGCCGACCGCCGACTGCGGATTGGCGATGACCGTGCGGGCATCGCCGCTCTCGGCGATCTTGCCGGCATCGAGGATGACGACGCGATGGGCGATTGCGCGGATGACGCCGAGATCATGCGAGATGAACAGATAGGCAATCCGTTCCTGCCGTTGCAGGTCGAGCAACAATTCCAGGATCTGTCCGCGCACCGAGACGTCGAGCGCCGAAACCGCTTCGTCGAGCACGATCAGCGACGGTCGCGTGGCGATGGCGCGGGCGATCGCCACGCGCTGGCGCTGGCCGCCGGAGATCTCATGAATGGCGCGCGTGGCAAGGTTGGTCTCGAGGCCGACGCGCTCCAGCAGCGCCGCTATCCGGAGCGGGCGCTCGGCGCGCGAGGCGATGGCGTGGATGCGCAACGGATCATCCAGCACGCGCGCCACGGTGGCGCGCGGATTGAAGGCGGCAAGCGGGTCCTGGAACACCATCTGCAGACGGGCGCGGCGCGCGCGCAGCGAGCCACCTGACAGCGCGAGGAAGTCGCCGCCTTCGAAGTCGATGCGGCCGGCATCGGGCTCGATCAGCCGCAGCACCAGCTTTGCGATTGTCGATTTGCCGCTGCCGGACGGGCCGGCGAGCGCCAGCGTTTCGGCCGGACCGATCTCGAAGGACACCTCGTCGACTGCCGCGAAAGGCTTACCGCCGCGACGGTAGCGCTTGGCGAGATTGGAGACGGCAAGCACGGTCATGCGGACGCGCCTTTCCGGTCAAGCAAAGGCTTCGCGTCGAGGCCGAGATGAGCATCGAGCAACGCGCGCGTGTAGCTCTGGCGCGGCGCGTTGATGATCTGATCGGTCTGGCCGAGCTCGATCAGTTCGCCGTGGCGCAGCACAGCGATGCGGTCGGCAAGCGAGGCTGCGAGTGCGATGTCGTGGCTGATGAAGAGCAGCGTCATGCCGTCCTCGGCGACGAGCCCGCGGATCAGGGTGACGACCTCCGCCTGGACGATGGTGTCGAGCGCGCTGGTCGCTTCGTCGGCGATCAGGAGTTTTGGTCCGGCCGCGATTGCCGCTGCGATCGCCACGCGCTGCTTCTGGCCGCCGGAAAGCTGGTGCGGGTAGCAGCGCAGCGTGGCTTCCGGGTCGGGGAGGCGGACGCGTTCGAGCAGGGTTTTGGCTTTGGCGTAGGCGTCTCGCCAAGTGAGGTGGAGATGAGTGTGCACGACCTCCGCGATCTGCCTCCCAATCGGCATCACCGGGTCGAGGCTGGAGGATGGGTCCTGGAAGACGAAGCCGATATCGCGGCCGAGGCGGGGCAATTCACCACGAACATTAGAACGCCGGTGCTCTACGGCGCCCCCCTCTGTCCTGCCGGACATCTCCCCCACAAGGGGGGAGATTGAGCCGTCGCGGTCGCTTTCGCCAATCTCTGGCGTTGCAGGAGGAAAGCCGCCAGCGGAACTGCTGATCTCCCCCCTTGCGGGGGAGATGTCCGGCAGGACAGAGGGGGGTGCGAAGAAACGAGACGGCTGAAGTTGGCCTGGCGGCCATTCGATCGTGCCATCCACAAGGGCCGACTTGGCCAATAACCCCGCGATCGCCAGCGCAAGCGTGCTCTTGCCCGAACCGCTTTCGCCGATGATCGCCAGGCGCTCTCCTGCGAGAACATCCAGGCTGACACCTTTTAGCGCTGCCACCTCCACACCGTCGCGTTGATACCGCACCGCAAGATCGCGAATGGAAAGCAGCACCGTCACGACAGGCTCCTGCGCACCGCCGTGCTCTCCACGACGCCTTCGCCTGCGAGGTAGACGCCGAGCACCGTCAGCACGAGTGCGACGCCGGGAACGATCGACAGAAACGGCGCGGTTCGCAGCACGGTGCGCCCCTCGGCGATCATGCCGCCCCAGGTGACGCGATTGGGGTCGCCAAGGCCGAGGAAGGAAAGTGCTGCCTCGGTAAGGATCGCCGCAGCGACGATCACGGAAGACAGCGCCAGCACTGGCGGCAGCGCGTTGGGGAGCACCTCGCGAAAGGCGATTTCGAGCGGATACATGCCGATGACGCGGGCGCCGGCGACATAGTCGCGTTCGCGGATCGACAGCACTTCCGCACGCGCCACCCGCGCGGGTCCGGTCCAGGCGCCGAGCGCGATCGCGGCGACGACGACCCCCAGTGAGGGGCCGACAATGCTGACGAAGGCGAGCGCGAGCAGGAAGCTCGGTACGGTCTGGAAGGCGTCGGTGACGCGCATCAGCACTTCATCGATCAGGCCGCCGGCAAAGCCGGCTAAGGTGCCCACAATAGCGCCGATCAGAAGCGCCGCAGCGGCGGCCGCCAGCCCGACGGCCAGCGAGGTGCGGGCGCCATGGAACAACTCCGCCAGCACGTCGCGGCCGAGCCGGTCGGTGCCGAGCGGCAACGACCAGTCGTGGAACGGCGGCAGCAGTGCCGGGCCGGCGATCGCCTGCGGGTCACCGGGAAAGATCAACGGCGCCGCCAGCGCCATGGCGATCAGCGATGCGAGGATTGCCGCGCCGGCGACCGCCTCCGGTGTGCAAAAGAAGCGGCGCAGCCGGTTCATGCGCTTGCCTCGCCGGCACCGACACGCGGGTCGAGAAAAGCGTAGGCGAGATCGACCAGAAGATTGATTGCTATGACCAGGACGGCGCTGACCAGGATGATGCCAAGCAGCAGCGGCGTGTCGCGCCCGGCGACCGCTTCCTGCGCCAGACGGCCGAGGCCGGGCACGGCAAAGACGCTTTCGATGACGACGCTGCCGCCCAGCATCTGCGCCGATTGCAGGCCGAGCATGGTGACCAGCGGCAGCAGGGCGTTGCGGGCGACATGGGCAAACACGATGCGGCGGCGCGTCAGGCCCCTGGCGCGAGCGGCGAGCACGAATTCTTGCCGCCAGGCTTCGGCCATGCCGGCGCGCATCATGCGCAGATAAAGCGCAAGATAGATGAAGCCGAGCGCGGAGACCGGCAGCACGAGATGGGTGGCGATGTCGGCGGCCCGCGGCAGCCCGGTCTTGGCAGAGGCGATGGTCTCGATGCCGCCGATCGGCAGCCAGCGCAGGTCGACAGCAAAGACGACGATCAGCACAAGGCCAAGCCAGAAGCCGGGCACGGCATAAAGCGCCAGCGAGCCGATCGACAGGAAACGGTCGCGGACGCTGCCGGGCCTGGCGCCGGCATAGATGCCGAGTGCCGAGCCAAGGCCGAAGGAGAGCGCGGTGGCGCTGCCCATCAGGATCAGCGTGGTCGGCAGGCGTTCGAGGATGATGTCGCGGATCGGTCGCGAGAAGGTGACCGATTGGCCGAGGTCGAGATGCAGCAGTGCCCAGAGGTAGTTGGCGAGGCGCGTCAGTTCGGATTGGTCCAAGCCCCAGCGATGGCGCAGCAATTCGATCATGCCGGCATCGCCGCCGGTCGAGACGATATAGGCGTCGACGGCATCGCCGGGGGCGGCTTCGAGCAGGAGGAAGCTGCCGATAATGACGATCAGGAGGACGAAGATGCTGCCGACGAGACGGCGGCGCAGAAGGGGGAGGGCGCGGGTCATGGCGAAGCTATATGAGGGCCAAGCCTTGGGCGCCGCGCTCTACGGCGCCCCCCTCTGTCCTGCCGGACATTTCCCCCACTTGGGGGGAGATCAGCTGTCATCGCTGCTTTCGCCAATCTCCAACGTTGCGAGAAGTGCGATGGGGACGAAACTGCCAATCTCCCCCCTTGTGGGGGAGATGTCCGGCAGGACAGAGGGGGGCGCGAAGGAACTCTCATTCTGGAAGCTGAGCACCCCGACTGTTGATCCGCAAGTGCGGCATCAACCCGCCAAATAGGTGTCCGCCCAGTTCGACACTGCCCAGCGCGGGTTGTCGGCGATGTTGCCGACCGTATCGCGCGCGACGGAAATGAAGCTCCATTCGGCGACGTTGATCAGCGGCAGGTCGGCCGCGACCTTCTTCTGGAACTCCTTGTAAAGCTCCGTGCGGGCGGCTGTGTCGAGCGTCTCCGAGGCCTTGGCGATCAGCGCGTCGAGGTCGGCGTTCCTGTAGCCGCCCTGGTTGGAGAAGGGCACGCCGTCCGGGATGCCGCTCTGCACCAGGATGGTGGTCGAGATCGCCGGGTCGCCGCGGAACACCGGCGGGCCGACGGCGAGGTCGAAGGCATGGTCGGTGTAGACGGCCTTGATGTGCGCGGCCGAGTCGTTGTTGACGATCTCGGCGTCGATGCCGATGGCGGCCAGCGCCTGGCGCAGATAGTCGCCGAACTGCTTCGTCTCGTTGAAATAGGGCGCCGGCAAAAGCTTCAGCGCAAAGCGCTTGCCGTCGTCGGCGCGCTTGTAGCCGGCTTCGTCGAGCAGCGCGTTGGCCTTGGCGACGTCGAAGGGATAGGTCGGTACGTCGGCGGTGTAGAATTGCGGATCGTTCTTCGGCACCGGGCCGGTGGCGGTGGCGGCATAGCCGAGGAAGATCGTCTTGACGACGAAATCCTTGTCGATGGCATGCGCGATAGCCTGGCGCACTTTCAGGTCGGCGAGCTCCTTGCGGCGGTGGTTGATCTCGACGACGAGCTGGTAAGTCAGCCCCTCATAGCCCTTGGTGATGACCTTCAGGCCGGGCACTTTGGAAATCCGCTCGAGGTCGGCGAGCGGCACGGCGGAGAAGGCGGCGAGCTGGATCTCTTCGGCCTCGAGTGCCGCTGCGGCCGAGGTACGGTCCGGCAGCACCTGGTAGATGATCTCGTCGAGATAAGGCTCGTCCTTGCCCCAATAGGCGTCGTTCTTCGTCAATCGGTAATATTGGCCGGCCTTGTACTCGGCGAATTTGAACGGGCCAGTGCCGACCGGGGCGTTGTTGGCCGGGTTTTCCTCGATCTTGCCAACCTCATAGACGTGCTTCGGCACGACGCTCGACAGCGCCGGCAACGCGTTGCGGATCAGCTGAAATGGCGTCGGCTTAGCGAATTTGAAGATGGCGGTCAGCTCGTTCGGCGTGTCGACGGCGGTCAGGTCGTTGAACACGGTGCGGCCGAGATTTTGCAGCGGCTTCCAGACCTGCAGCGCCGAGAAGGCGACGTCGGCCGAAGTGAAGGGCTTGCCGTCATGCCATTTGACGCCGTCGCGCAATTTGAAGGTCACCGACAATCCGTCGGCGGCGCCTTCCCAGGAGAGCGCGAGGCGCGGCTCGAGCCCGTCCTTGCCGTCGAAGGAGGCTTCGGCCAGCGTCTCGACGACCTTGCTTGAGATGAAGAACACGCCGTTGGAGGCGACGATCGCCGGGTTGAGGTTGCGCGGCTCGGAGTCTGCGGCGACGATCAGCCGGCCGCCCTTCTTCGGCGTCTGCGCAAAGCCGATGGTCGGCAGCGCGGTCGAGGCCAGCAGCAGCGCCGAGCCGGCCAGCAGGCCGCGGCGTGAAATCGTCAATTCGGACATTGCTAAAACTCCCCTCTTCGCGCCGTGGCAGGCGCGGCAATCGCGTGTAATTATGGCCCTTGGCAACGGTTTCGCCAGAGACGGATTTGGCGCATCATGGCTTGGCTTTGAAATTTCCGTCCGCTGGATCAGCTAGCTGAAACAGGCGCCATCTCATTATCTGGTAAGACCAGATTGTAGCTAAGTTGGTTCATGAAAGCGCGCTCAGCGCGAAAGTGATCGGTTCTGGCTGGACCAGAGTGGCCAAAATGATGCAGATTTGAGTGACAGCCATCAATCATGACTTTCGGCGCTCTTGCGGCCGATGAAGATAGGGGCGGCCGATGAAGATAGGGAGAGGCAGATGAACATCGCTCCGGGCAAAACCGAAGTCAGCAGCGTTCCGTTCGACCAGGCGCGGGTGGACCGGCTGATGGAAGAAGCCGGCATCGACGTGCTCTTCGCCACCTCCAAGCACAACACGCAATATCTGCTCGGCGGCTACAAGTTCATCTTCTTTGCCGCCATGGACGCGATCGGCCACAGCCGCTATCTGCCGATCGTTCTTTATGAAAAGGGCGGGCCGGAACACGCCGCCTATATCGGCAACAAGATGGAAGGCGGCGAGCACCAGAACCATCCGTTCTGGACTCCGACCTTGCACGCCGCCTGCTGGGGCACGCTCGACGCCGCCAATCTTGCGGTGGAGCATTTGCGCAAGATCGGCAAGTCGGCCGCCCGCATCGGCATCGAACCCGGCTTCCTGCCGTCGGACGCCTATACGTTGATCCGCAAGGCGCTGCCGGATGCGAAGCTGATCGACGCCACCGGCATGCTGGAGACCATGCGCGCCATCAAGTCCGAGGCCGAACTGGAACAGCTGCGCATCGCTTCCGAATTGATCACCGATTCCATGCTGGCGACCATTCAATGGGCGCGCGAGGGCACGACCAAGGCCGATATCATCGAGCAGCTCAGGCGCGAGGAGACCAATCGCGGCGCGCATTTCGAATATTGCCTGCTGACGCTGGGCTCCAGCCACAACCGCGCTTCGTCAGGCCAGGCGTGGAAGAAGGGCGAGGTGCTGTCGATCGATTCCGGCGGCAATTATCACGGCTATATCGGCGATCTCTGCCGCATGGGCGTGCTCGGCGAGCCGGATGCCGAACTGGAAGATCTGCTGGCCGAAGTCGAGACCGTGCAGCAGGCGGCCTTTTCCAAGGTCCAGGCCGGTGCGCTGGGCGGCGACATGATTTCGCATGCGGAGGGTGTGCTGAAGGCCTCCAAGGTGGCGCCCTATACGGATTTCTTCGCCCACGGCATGGGGCTGATCACGCATGAGGCGCCGTTCCTGATGACGAACCATCCGGTCGCCTATGAGGGCACCTATGCGGCAAAGCCGCTGGAAAAGAACATGGTGCTGTCGGTCGAGACGACCATGCTCCACCCGACGCGCGGCTTCATCAAGCTGGAGGACACGGTCGCGGTGACCGACGCCGGCTATGTGATGTTTGGCGATCGGGGCAGAGGCTGGAACCGGGGTGGGGTAGCAGCTTAGCCTCAACGGCGCTCCCCCTCACCCGGATTGCCAACCAAATTGCGAAGGGCAATTCGGGGCAATCCGACCTCTCCCCGGGGGGAGAGGTGGGTGCCAGCGCTGGCGCCCAGTCTCTTCTCCCTTCGGGGAGAAGGTGGCCGCGAAGCGGCCGGATGAGGGGGCTGCAACGCTGAAGATTACTTGCCAGCCGGCAGCAGCCTGAAATCCGGTAGCTCCCGGAGTGCAAGCTCGGGTCCTGCCGGCGAATAGACGACGAATAACTGCATCGGCTGGTCGCCGGTGTTGAGCGTCGAGTGGAAGCGACTTTCCGGCACGTAGATGGTGCAGCCGGGACCGACCTTGGCCACCACCGGATTGCCCTTCTCGTCCTCGACCATTTGCTCGCCATTGCCGGAGATGACGAAGATGATCTCCTCGGCGCCGGGGTGATTGTGGCGAGTGTGACCCTTGCCCGGCGGCAGGTCGACGACGCCGCCGGAAAAGCGTTCGGCGCCGTTCACTTCCGGGGCAACGGTAAGGGCCAGCCTGCCCCAGTCGAAGCCGAAGGCGCTGACGTCCTTCGGATAGACGAACACCTTGCTCTTGTCGGCCATAGCTTCATCCCTTCCTTTTCGTCATCGCCTTGAAATCCGCCGTCTGCCTAGCGATTGCCGCTTCGGCCGGCAGCCGTTCCATCGAGCTTGCGCCATAAAAGCCGTGCAGGTCCTTGCAGCGCTCCAGGATGTAGCGCGCGTCGTCCGGCATCGAGATCGGCCCACCATGGCAAAGCAGGATGATATCTTTGCGCACCGAGCGCGCGGCATCGGCAATGGCGTCGATCTCCTTGACGCAGGCGTCGAGAGTTTTCGCCGACGTGGCGCCGATCGAGCCGCCCGTGGTGACGCCCATATGGGCGACGACGATGTCGGCGCCGGCCTTGGTCATGGCGCGCGCTTCGTCCGGATTGAAGACATAGGGGGTCGTCAACAGGTCGAGCCTGTGCGCCTCGGCGATCATGTCGACCTCGAGACCGAAGCCCATGCCGGTCTCCTCGAAACTCTGGCGCATGGTGCCGTCGAACAGGCCGACGGTCGGAAAGTTCTGCACGCCGGAAAAGCCCATCGTCTTCAGCTCGGCGAGAAGCAGCGGCATGATGACGAAGGGGTCGGTGCCGTTGACGCCGGCCAGCACCGGCGTCTTTTTCACCACCGGCAGCACCTCATAGGCCATCTCCTTGACGATCTCGTTGGCGTTGCCATAGGCGAGCAGGCCGGCGGCCGAACCGCGTCCAGCCATGCGGTAGCGGCCGGAATTGTAGATGATGATCAGGTCGATGCCGCCGGCTTCCTCGGCCTTGGCCGACAGGCCGGTGCCGGCGCCGCCGCCGACGATCGGCACGCCGTCGGCGATCATCTTGCGGAATTTTTCAAGGATCTTTTTGCGCGGAATGGCGGCCATGCTTGTCGGTCTCACGTGTTGGCGATGTCGAGGAAAGCCTCGGCGGCGGCCGTGGCGAATGCGGGATCGTTGATGTGCAGCGGCAGGCGCGTCACGGTGCGGTTCCGGGTCGGCTTGATCGTGCGCTCGATAGCGTCGAACAGCGCTTGATCGGCCTCAGCGTCGAAAAAGGCGCCGCCTTCGATATCCAGCGCCGACACGCCCTTTTCCGGGATCAGGAAACGGACCGGGCCATCGCAACGGGCGAGGCGGCCGCCGATCCATTCGCCGATCCGGCGGCATTCCTCGGCCGTGGTGCGCATCAACGTCACATTGGGATTGTGTTCATAGAACAGCCGCCCGCGGTAGCGCTCGGGGATCGTGGGGGGTGCCCAGAAGTTGACCATGTCGAGCGCGCCGACCGAGCCGACATAGGGAAGCTTCGTGCGGGCGATGGCGCCGAAGCGATCCTCTGTCGCCGGAAGCACGCCGCCGAACAGCAAATCGCAGACCTCGGTCGTGGTGATGTCGAGGACGCCGGCGAGCAGGCCTGAATCGGCGAGCTTTTCCATCGAACGGCCGCCGGTGCCGGTAGCATGGAAGACCATGCAGTCATAGTCGGCGCGCAGGCGCTCGACGATCGCGGTCACGCAGGGCGTGGTGACGCCGAACATGGTCAGTCCAAGCGCCGGTTTGCCGGCGGTGGCCGGGGCCGGCTTTGCCGCCATGCCGGCGATCGCCTGGGCGGCGTTGTGCAGCACGACACGCGAGAGCCGGTTGAGCCCCGCCATGTCGGTGACCGACGGCATCATGATGATGTCGGAGACATCGACGTAAGGCGCGGTATCGCCGGAGGCGAGCGTCGAGATCATGAGCTTCGGCAGGCCGAGCGGCAGGGCGCGCATGCCGGCGGTGATGATCGAAGTGCCGCCGCCGCCGCCGATTCCGATCACGCCGGCGACGTCGTCGCGCGACCGGATGAAATTGGCGAAGGCGGCGCCCATGCCGGCAACGGCGGCACCGCGATCATCGATGCCGAGAACCGCGCTGGCTCCCTTGGGATGATGCGCGGCAACCTCGCTCGCGGCGATATCCACGGGGACGGTCGCGCCGCGCATGCCGATATCGACACGAGCGACCGCGCCGCCGGCCCTCGCGACGGCATCGGCCAGGAAAGCGAGTTCCTCACCTTTGGTGTCGGCGGTGCCGACCACATAGATGCGTCCCATCCGTGGTTCCCCGTCATCCGGCGTGTCCGGCATTGCCGCTTGCCTTATTGCCCACCCTCAAGCTCCTCGGCAAAAGCCTCGCCGCTGGTGGGGACCCTATTTCTTGCCCCACCCTTGAGCTCCTCGGCGAAGCCTCGTCGCTGGTGGGGACTCCGTCATTGCGCCATTGCAAATTTTTGAGACGCGCGTATCGTATTGATATGGATGTCTCACGTCAACAAGCCGCCCTCAATGACGAAGCCGCCCGGGCGCCGGCCGTCGAGAAGGGCGCGCGCGCCCGCACCAGGCGGCTGATGCTGGAAACGGCGACGCGGCTGATGCAGTCCGGCATGACGCCTTCGGTCAGCGAGGTCGCGGAGGCGGCGGAAGTTTCGCGCGCCACCGCCTACCGGTATTTCCCGAGCCAGGCGGCGCTGGTGCAGGCCGTGGTCGATGAGGGGCTTGGCCCTATCCTCACCTGGAAATCCGCGTCGAACGATGCCGAGCGGCGCGTCGCGGATCTGTTTGCCACAGCGATGCCGCGCATCGAGGCCTTCGAGGCGACGTTCAAGGCGGCGCTGAAGCTGTCGCTCGATCAATGGGCGCGGCGCCAGGCGGGCACGCTCGGATCCGAACCAGCCTTCACCCGCGGCCATCGCGTCGACTTGCTGAAAGATGCGATCGCGCCGCTCAAGTGCCGCTTGAAGCCGCGCCAGTTCAGACGTCTGGCCCAGGCGCTGTCGCTGATGTTCGGCGTCGAGGTGGTGACGGTGCTGAAGGATATCTGGGGGCTGGACAGCGCCGAGATGATGTCGGTGGCGCAATGGGCGGCGGGCGCGCTGGTTCGCGCCGCGATGGCGGAATCGGGGGTTGAATCGGCAGGAATGGCGGCGGCGTCGAAGGCGGCAATCACCTGAATCTGGTTCGACCAGATTACGCAAGCAGTCTTGAATGTTAACTGTGGTGAGCCGGCCATCGCAAGGGCCATACATATCAAGGAGTAGGAAAAACAAGGTAAAACAGACAGATATCGCAATGTTTGGCTTGTCTGGCTGCTGCTGACGCTTCAAGAAAGCGCTTGACGCCACGCTGAAATTGGTAATACCAGATCAAGACCGATATTGCGGATCAAAAGTGAAGGCTGCGATCCATTTCCGGCAGGGCGAGGAGGCCCGGAACCGGAGAGGTGCCATCACAGGAGGAACTACCAGGGCCGGCTTCGCTGCCGGCTCGCTTGACACGGTAGAATGCGCACAAGGGAGGAAAACTATGCGCAAGATAGTGACCAGCGTGATTGCTGGTATCGGGCTGGCGCTTGCCTGCGGGACATCCGTCCGCGCGCAGGACAAGGAACTCACCATCTTCTGGGCGGAATGGGATCCGGCGAACTATCTGCAGGAACTCGTCAACGACTACACGGCCGAGACCGGCGTGAAGGTCACGGTTCAGACCACGCCGTGGCCTGACTTCCAGACCAAGGCTTTCACCGAATTCAACGCACATGGCGACGCCTACGACATGGTGGTCGGCGACTCGCAATGGCTCGGCGCCGGTTCGACGCAGGGCCACTATGTCGACCTGACCGACTTCTTCAACCAGCACAAGCTCGGCGACGTGATGGCGCCGGCGACCATCAAATACTATGCCGAATATCCCGGCGGTTCCGGAAAGTACTGGGCGATCCCGCTGGAAGGCGACGCGATCGGCTGGTCCTACCGCAAGGACTGGTTCGAGGACCCGAAGGAGAAGGAAGCCTTCAAGGCGAAGTACGGCTACGACCTCGCCGTGCCGACGACCTATGCGCAGCTGCGCGACATCGCCGAGTTCTTCCACCGTCCGGACCAGAAGCGCTACGGCGTCGCCATCTACACCGACAATTCCTATGACGCGATGGCGATGGGCGTCGAAAGCGCCATCTTCAGCTATGGCGGCGATCTCGGCGACTACGCCTCCTACAAGGTCGACGGCATCACCAATTCCAAGGAAGCCGCAGCCGGCCTTGACATGTACAAGGAACTCTACAAGTTCACGCCTCCCGGCTGGGGCAAGACCTTCTTCGTGGAAGACAATCAGGCGATCACTGGCGGCCTCGCCGCGATGAGCATGAACTTCTTCGCCTTCTTCCCGCCGCTGGTGAACAAGGCCACCAACCCCTATGCCGACGCCACCGGCTTCTTCGCCAATCCGGCCGGTCCGGACGGCAAGCGCTTCGCCGCTCTCGGCGGCCAGGGCATCTCGGTCGTCTCGTATTCGAAGAACAAGGACGAGGCGATGAAGTTCCTCGAGTGGTTCATCAAGGACGAGACGCAGAAGAAATGGGCCGAACTCGGCGGCTACACCTGCAGCCAGGCCGTGCTGAAGTCGGATGCCTTCCAGAACGCCACGCCCTACAACAAGGCGTTCTACGACACGATGTTCATGGTCAAGGACTTCTGGGCAACACCTGAATACGCCGAAGTGCTCGATCAGCTGAACCAGAACATCTATCCGTTCGTGGTCGGCGGCAAGGGCACCGCCCAGGAAGCCCTCGACAAGACCGCCGCCGACTGGAAGGCGACGTTCACCAAGTACAATCGCTACAAGTAAGCACCACAGTCAGAATGCCGGAGGAGGGTTTTCCCCTCCGGCATTCCTGTTTTCAGGAGACAAAGTTGGCTTCGGTAGCCCTTACCAATCTCGATCCCGCGTCCAGGGCCGCCGCGCGCGGCTGGTCCGACCTGACCATCCGCAACCTGTTCATCATCCCGACGCTGGTTTTCCTGATCGTCTTCAACATTTTTCCGCTGATCTACTCGCTTGGCTATTCCTTTACGAACTTCGCCGCGAACCGGAGCGAGCCATGGCAGTTCGTCGGCTTGCAGAATTATCGCGAGCTGCTCAGCGACGACCACATCTGGTCGAACTTCGTCATCACGGCGAAATACGTCATCGTTTCGGTGGCTGGACAGATGATCGTCGGCTTCGGCCTTGCGCTGCTGCTCAACCGCTCCTTTCCGATGAAGGGCCTGATCACCACGCTCCTGCTGTTGCCGATGATGATGTCGGCGGCGGTCGTCGGCCTGTTCTGGCAGCTGCTATACAGCCCGTCCTGGGGCCCGATCAACTACGTATTCGGCCTTGGCGATTTCGCCTGGCTCTCCAATCCCGACAGCGCGCTCTACGCAGTCGCGATCACCGATATCTGGATGTGGTCGCCCTTCGTCATGCTTTTGTCGCTCGCCGGCCTGTCGGCGGTGCCGCAGCATCTCTACGAGGCGGCCGCGATCGACCGTGCCGGATGGTGGTACACCTTCACCCGCATCACCTTGCCGCTGGTCTCGCCGATCCTTCTGATCGCGCTGATCTTCCGCACCATGGAAGCCTTCAAGACTTTCGACATCGCCTACACGATGACGACCCAGCCGACCGCCGAGCTGATCGCGATCAGGCTCTACAAGCAGGCTTTCCAGCAGTGGGATACGGGCAAGTCCTGCGCCCTGGCCTACATCGTGCTGATCATGGTGCTGGCCATCACCAACCTCTACGTGAAGTATCTCAACAAGGTGAAGGAGCGCTGACAGATGGCCGCCGTCCGCACTTCTTCCGAGGTCGCCTTCAACCGCGCGGCAATCGCCGCGGTGCTGGTCGCGACGCTGATCTTCCTGGCGCCGATCTACTGGATCGCCTCGACGGCCTTCAAACCGAAGGAACTGGCGATCACCGTGCCGCCCACCGTGCTGTTCCAGCCGGAGGTCACGCCGTTCATCCGACTGTTCACCAAGCGCGTGCAGATGCAGAAGACCGTCGACCCGCAAGCGTACGAGGCGGCGCCGTGGTGGGAAAAACGCATCTATGACGGCGGCGAGCGGGTGCTCAAGGTCGGCAAGGACGTGCAGCTTTCGCAATATCCCGACCGCTTCATGAACAGCCTGATCGTGGCGGTCATCAGCACGGTGCTGGCGGTCGGCATGGGAACCTTCACCGCCTACGGCTTCTCGCGCTTCAAGATTGCCGGCGAGGCGGATCTTTTGTTCTTCATCCTGTCGACACGCATGCTGCCGCCGGTGGTGGTCGCCATCCCGATGTTCCTGATGTACCGGATGGTCGGCCTCAACGACTCGCATATTGGGCTGATCATTCTCTACGTCGCCTTCAACCTGTCCTTCTCGGTCTGGCTGATGAAGGGCTTCATGGACGAGATCCCGAAGGAATATGAGGAGGCGGCGCTCGTCGACGGCTACACGCGCATGCAGGCCTTCTTCAAGATCGTGCTGCCGGAAGCGGCGACCGGCATCGCAGCCACCGCGGTGTTCTGCTTCATCACCGCCTGGAACGAATACGCCTTCGCGCTGATCATGACCAACCGGCGGGCGCAGACGGCGCCGCCCTTCATCCCGTCGCAGATCGGCTCCGGCCTGCCGGACTGGACGACGATCGCGGCAGGCACTTTCCTGTTCCTGCTGCCGGTCGCGATCTTCACGTTCCTGCTGCGCAACCATCTGCTTCGCGGCGTGACGTTCGGAGCGATCCGCAAATGAGTTTTCGCGCCATCAACGAGAAATACCTGTTGCCGGCGTCGCAGATCCTCATGGTGCTGGGCATCGTTGCGCTCTGCCAGCCATGGAGCCTCAACCTGCATTCCTACGGCGTGACGATCATCCTGGCCGGGCTGATCGGCTTCAACATCACGTCGAAGATCGCGCCGGACAGTAGCGAGGAAACCGGAGCCGCGACGCATGAGGGAGCCCGGCAGTGACACAGATCGAACTTCGCGGCATCGAGAAATTCTTCGGTGCCGTCCAGGTCATCCACAATCTCAACCTCGCCATCGCCGACAACGAGTTCATCGTGCTGCTCGGACAGTCCGGCTGCGGAAAGACCACGACGCTGCGCGCCATCGCGGGTCTGGAGACGATCGACAAGGGCGACATCCTGATCGACGGCAAGGCGGTGCAGCACCTCAAGGCCGCCGACCGCGACATCGCCATGGTGTTTCAGTCCTTCTCGCTCTACCCGCATATGACGGTGTTCGAGAACGTCGCCTTTCCGCTGCGCGCCACGCGCATGAGCAGCGGCGAGGTCGACAAGTCCGTGCGCGAGGTCGCGCGGGTGCTGCGCATCACCGACCTGCTCGACAAGAGGCCGTCGGCGCTTTCGGGCGGCGACATGCAACGGGTCGCGATCGGCCGCGCGCTTGTGCGACGGCCGAAGGCCATGCTGATGGACGAGCCGATCGGCGCGCTGGACGCCAAACTGCGCGAGGAGATGCGCGCCGAGATCAAGCGCCTGCACGTCAAGCAAGGGTCGACGACGATCTACGTCACGCACGACCAGATCGAGGCGATGAGCCTCGCCGACCGCATCGTCATCATGCATGAGGGTTTCATCCAGCAGGTCGGCTCGCCGGACGATGTCTATTCGCACCCGGCGAACCTGTTCGTGGCGCAATTCGTCGGCAGCCCGGTGATGAACATCGCCGAGGCCAGCGTCGCGGATCAGGCGGGCGCCGCCTCCGTAACCGTCGGCGACGCGCCGGCCGGCTTCGTGTTCCCGTCCCAGTTCCTATCCAAGCTCAACGGGCATTCCAATGGCGGCCTGACGCTCGGCATCCGCCCGGAGGGCGTGCTCGTCCGGCACGATGCGGCGCCGGGCTACATGCCGGTCGAGGCGAACATCATCGAACCGCTCGGATCCTTCGACATCGTCGACCTCAAGGTCGGCTCCACGATGCTGCGCGCGCGCACCAAGGCCGGCTATGTTTCGGGTCCCGGCGAGAAGGTCCATGTCCGCATCGATCCGGAGCAGGCGCATTTCTTCGACACGGCAAGCGGCAAGTCGCTGGGGGTAAGGCTGTAATGGCCCATATCGAACTGAGGAACATCACCAAGAAGTTCGGCGGCCACACCGCGCTGACCGGCCTCAACCTCGACATTGCCGACGGCGAGTTCTTCGTGCTGCTCGGCGAGACCGGCGCCGGCAAGACGACGGCGTTGCGATTGATCGCAGGGCTCGAGAAGCCGACCGAGGGCCAGGTCTTCATCGACGGCGTCGACGTTGCCGGTTGGGGCGCGGCGGAGCGTGACGTGGCGCTGGTGCTGCAGCAATATTCGCTCTATCCGCGCTACACGGTACGCGAGAACCTCGAATTCCCGCTGAAGCCGAAGATCCGCCGGCTGCCGGACGCCGAGATCAAGGACCGCGTCGCGCGCGCCGCCCGTACGCTGCGGATCGAGCATCTGCTCGACCGCAAGACCGACCGGCTTTCCGGCGGTGAGATGCAGCGCGTCTCGATCGGCCGTGCCATCGTGCGCAAGCCGCGCGTGTTCCTGATGGACGAGCCGCTGTCGGCGCTCGACGCCAAGCTGCGCGAGGCGCTGCGCACGGAGCTGAAGAACCTCCAGATGCAGCTCGGCGCCACGTTTCTGTTCGTCACCCACGACCAGATCGAGGCGATGTCGATGGGCGACAAGGTCGGCGTGCTCAACCACGGCCGCATCGTCCAGACGGGCACGCCGCATGAGATCTACAACAATCCGCGCGACACCTATGTCGCGAGCTTCGTCGGCTCGCCGCCGATGAACCTCATCGACGGTAGGCTGGTCGAAAATCGCGCGGTGATGGCGCCGATGAATTTCGAACTGCCGCTGTCAGGGGGACCCAAGGCTTTTCTGGGGGAGAAGACGGGCGGTGCGACCGACGGTCGCCCGCTCGTCTTCGGCATCCGTCCGGAGGACGTCTACCTGGAAAGCGGCGCGCCGGTCGAGGCGCAGGTCCACGATGTCGAGAACCACGGCGTCGAGAAGATCGTGACGCTCAGGGTCGGCGACACGATGCTGCGGGCCACCGTGCCGGCGAGGACCGCCGTCGCGATCGAGCAGCCGGTGCGCTTCGCCTGGAACCCCGACAAGGTGGTGATGTTCGACAAGGGCAGCGGCATCAGCCTGCGGCACGCCGGATAGGGTCCAAGCGAAGCCGTGGCTAGTTTGCGGCTTCGTCGGCGGACGGCTCGATGCGGACGCCGGCAGCCGTCGGCCGATTGCGAAGAGGCTCGAGGAGCAAACCAAGCACGGTCTGGCTGTGCTCATCGTCGTAGCCATCCAGTCCGATTCCCCGCGGTAGGACCGATGGCCGGAAGCTGCCGAAGATACGGTCCCAAAGCGTCAGAAATGTCGAGTAGTTGGAATTGGTTTCGGGCATCCAGCGGGAATGATGCACGACATGCATCGCCGGCGTGGCGATCAGCCATGCAAGAAGGCTATCGACCTGCTTGGGCAGGGCGACGTTGGCGTGCTGGAAGATCAAGACCGGCAGTTGGATGACTGGATAGAGCGTCACGGGAAGTGGCGGAATGCCGAGGGCCAGGATTGCCGTTCCGAGAAAGGCGGGCCTTAGCGCTGCCTCTAGCGGATGGCTTCTGAGCGAGGTGGTGACATCCATTTGCGGATCGCTGTGGTGGACGCGGTGCAATCGCCAGAGAAGCGGCACGGCATGGCTGATCCGGTGGCGCCAGTAATCCGCGAGATCGAGCAGAAGGATACCGGCGACCAAGGTGATCCAGAACGGCAAGCCGAGCGCGGCCATTCCCCAATGATTGGCTTCGACGGTGGAAGACAAGGCCAGCAACGCGCCCGCCGTGAGCCCACCCGCGGCGATGCCGAGAACCGAGATGACCAGGTTTCGACGGCCCCGGCGCCAATCGCGCTTTCCCGGCCGCGCCGCTTGCAGCCATTCCCAGATCCAGATGCCGAGGAAGGCCAGGAGCAGGACAAGTGGCGGCAATTTCGAGAGCAAACTGTCCATGGCTCGTGGCCGCGGCTTCTGTCCTTGCGATAGATCGGTTAAGATAAGCTCGTCCGGCAGAGGATAAAGTCGGCCGGATGGCCGACAGGAGGCGGCCATGGCCGACCGAATGCTTCGTGATCGTGTGGCGGAAGCGGTACGTGCCGCGGACTTGCTTAGCGATACCGGCTCAGTTCTGTCGCTTGCGGTCGAGGCGCTCTCGGCCGCCTGTCCTCACGGTCTGGCGCTGGCATTCACCCGACGCGGCGACGGGGTCGGTTCGGTGGCTGTTTCGCGCGAAGGCCGGCTCATGCGGCGCGAGACCATGCCGCGCCCACAAGAGCCCATCCGGTGGGTGGTGAAACTCGATCGGGTGCCCGGTTGGCAGCAGAATTGCTGGATCGAGCCGATCGGCGCCGGCGTTCACGGCAAGGATTACTTCCTGCGGGTCAATCCTCTGCCCATGATGCTGATGGGCGACGCGCGCAATCCCCCAGACTACGGCCGCATCATGCTCTGCCGGGACGGGCGGATGCAGGCGTGGCTTGGCCTCTATGTCGACGGCAGGCGGGGTTTCAGTGAGCGCGAGCAGGCGGAGCTTGCGCGGGTGGCGACGCAACTTGCCGCCCCGCTTCGACTCGCGGCCGTGCTCGAAGGCTCGCCCGCGCTGCCCAGCCTTTCACCGCGTCAGACCGAAATCATCATGCGAGTGAGCAGGGGTATGACCAACAAGCAGATCGCCCGGGACCTCGATATCTCGCCGGCAACCGTCAAGACCTTCCTTGAACGTCTGTTTCGAATTTCGAAGGCCAGGAACCGGATCGCGCTGATCCGTTGGTGGCAGGGAGCTGGTGGGCCTGACCTGCTCGCCGATTGAACCTTCGAACCCGGCTATTTCGGCAGATAGGTCTCGTAAGGCGTGTCGTTGATCAGAAGGATCACGCATTCGGTGTCCGAGAGGCAGGCATCGTCATGCATCTCGTCCGCCTTCTGGGTCCAGTAGGAACCGGGCGGCAATTCCACCTTGGTCGCCCCGCCGTCCTGCATCTGCCAATGCGCCCAAAGACCCTTGATGACCACGGCGCGGTAGTCGGCGGTGTGGGCATGGACAGGAGCGCGCCAGTTGCCGGGAACTTTCAGCAGCGTTCCGGCCGGGCCTTTCGCCCGCTCTCCCCATAGCGCACCAAGGCGCTGCGGCTGGCCCGGCGCTTCGACGGCGTAAGGGATCTTGTCGGCGGGCAAGTAGCTGTCTTCGAGCGCGAAAGCCCGTCCCGGCAAAATGGCGGCGGCGGCGAACGCAAGCGATGCGAGATGATTGGGCATGGCGGGTTCCTCCGTCAGCCAGCTTATGCCGTCTCGACCAGAGGGGAATGACGCGGCGTCCAAAAGACTTGGCAGTTCCTCCAGCCCCGGCAACCGGTGCTTAGAGCGGTTCAGCGTTTCACGGAATCGCCCGAGCCGCTCTAGTCTTTTTTTGCGCAATTCCGGACGGAAAACCGGTACGCGCTTTTCCTGGAATTGCTCTAGGCTTGTTCTTCACCGGCGGCATTGCGGAAATGGCTCGGCGCCAGGCCCATCACCCGCTTGAAGGCGCGGCTGAAGGAGGCCTCGGAATCGTAGCCCAGTCTCGATGCCGCCACCGAAACCCGCATGCCGTCGCGGGTAAGCCACTGCCGTGCCTGGTGCATGCGCACGCGCAGGACATATTTAGCCGGCGTCTCGCCGACGACGGTAGCGAAGCGCTGCGCGAAGGCGGAGCGCGAGGCGCCCATCATCCTGGCCAGCGCCTCGACCGTCCAGTCGCGCTCCGGCTGCAGGTGGATGGCGGCGAGCACCTTGCCGACATCCGGATTGCGCACGGCGGCGATCCATCCGGTGGAGTCGCCGCAGCCATTTTCCACCCAGGAGCGGATGATGGTGGCGGCGAGCACGTCGGCCAGTCGGGCAAGGATGCCGCCGGAGCCGACGCGGTCCATCGTGACCTCCCCCGCCATCGCGTCGAGCAGATGCTGGATGCCGGGCGCGTTCGCCATCAGCTTATGCGCCTGCATCAGGTCGGGCATCATCTCCAGCAGCGGATGCGAGCCATCGAGGTTGAAATGCATGCTGCCGCAAAACAGCAAGGTCTTGCAGCCGTCGCAGCCGTTGGAGACGTCGTAGATATTCTCGCAAACCGGCTCGATCGTGTAGCGGCCGATCGGCACCGGCGGCACGCCGGGCGCGCTCGCCAGCACATGCTCGTCGCCGCGCGGGATCAGCAGCGCGTCGCCGACCGAAAGTTGGGTCCATTCCTTGGCCGGCGTAAACAGCCAGCAGCCCTGCTGGCCGATGAAATGGAACCGCGCCGCCTTCTGCGCGGGAAAGGAAACCGCCCAGGGCTCGCCCAGAACGCAGCGGCCGTAATCGACGCCGTCGAGGCGCAATCCGCGCAGCATGTCGGTCAGCGGGTCGCCGGAAGCCTGTAGAACGGTTTTGGACGAATTGTAGTTCATTTCGGCGTTTCTAGCATGGAAACTCCGGCCAGTCACTCCCTATGTTGCACTGCAGCCAAATGTTGCGCCGCAACCAGGCCGAACTGACGAGCCGCCCGCCAGGCATATAACGGGTGGAGCCCAGGGCTGGTCGTCCTCTAGCTGGCGCCGCAGACAGATCGGAGAATTTGCCATGACCGAACCCGCCACGGGCGCCATCGGCGCCGTCCTCGACAGAACCGAACCGGAGGAACGAACGGAACCAGCATGGGGCGCGGTGGTCTCGCTGGCACTCGGCGTTTTCGGCCTAGTCACCGCCGAATTCCTGCCCGCCAGCCTGTTGACGCGGTTGGCGCAGGACCTCGGCGTCAGTGAAGGCGCCGCCGGCCAGGCGGTGACGGCGACGGCCGTCGTCGGCGCGATCGCGGCGCCGACCATGGCGATCATCACCAAGCGGCTCGACCGCCGGCTGGTGATGTGGATCCTCTCCGTCCTCCTGATCGTCTCCAACCTCGTCGCAGCCTTCGCGTCCTCACTCACCATGCTGCTTCTTGCCCGCGTCGCGCTGGGCGTCGCGCTGGGCGGCTTCTGGTCGATGTCGGCGGCCATGGCGCTCAGGCTCGTGCCGATGCGGCTGATGCCGCGCGCCATGTCGATCATCCTGACCGGCGTCTCGGTCGCCACCGTGACGGCGGCTCCAGTCGGCGCCTATGTCGGCGACATCTGGGGCTGGCGTACCGCCTTCATGATCGCGGCGGTCGTCGGCGCGCTGGCGCTGCTGGTGCAGCTCGCCACCCTTCCCAGCCTGCCGCCGACAACCGTCGCAAGCTTCCGCACGCTGATCGCGGTGCTGAAGCGGCCGATGATCCGCGTGGCGCTACTGGTTGTGCTGCTGGTCGCGTCCGGACAGTTTGCTGGCTTCACCTATGTGCGGCCGTTCCTGGAAACTGTTCCGGTGCTGCCGATCGCGACCATCTCGCTGGTGCTGCTCGCCTATGGCATCGGCGGCTTCTTTGGCAATTTCGCAGGCGCCTTCCTCGCCGAGCGCAACCTGAAGATGGCCGTCGGCCTCGCGCCGCTGCTGATCGCCTTGTCGGCGGTGGCGCTGCTGGTGCTCGGCGCCTCGCCGATCGCGGCGGCGGCGGCCGTTACCGCCTGGGGCTTTGCCTTCGGCGCCGTGCCGGTCGGATTGCAGACGTGGCTGGTGCGCGCCGCGCCTGATCAGGCCGAGAGCGCAGGCGGGTTGATGGTCGCGACCTTCCAGGTGGCGATCGCGCTCGGCGCCATCGTCGGTGGCCTGCTGGTCGATCATGCCGGCGTTGCCAGCGCCTTCGCCTACGGCGCCGTGGCGACGCTGCTCGCGGCCCTGGTGACTTTCGCGATGGGGCCGAAACGGGCTGAGTAGTCTGATTGGTATGATCTACCTCGTGTCAGCCCGGAGCCGTCAGAGCTCCGGGCCGATGCCGCGCGATGGCTGCTACGGAAAGTCGGTGACTGGACACTGGAAAAGCCGCCGCCGCCAACACCCAGGCTCGACACTATCATGCGATAACCGAAGCCACCGGCCGCCTTGGCGAAAACGGCAAGGTCGGTCCATAGCCGAACCGCACTACAAGATCAGGTCTGCGGGTCTCGCCGACGATCGCCGCCAGGTCGCCGCGCAGGCGCGCGACCTCGATCGGCTGATTGATAAAGGCGATCTTGAGCCCCAGCTTCGTCGCGGCCAAAGCGAAGCGCTGGCATGCCTGGCCGACCCTGATCCAGTGATCATGGTCCGGTCGCTCGCCAAAAAAGATCGCGACCCCGGCGGAAGAGTCGATTTGACGGGCGTAGTTCCGGTTTTCCTGCGCGACGTTAAAAAGCCGGTCGAACGCGATCCAACCCAAGCCGGTCGGCAGCGCCGGGTTACCGCTCGAGGCGGAGAAGAGCCCATCGCCGCTCGCCATCGCGCTGCGCGGATTGAATCGTATCCACTGTTTCAGCTCGCGCATGAACGCGGGGTCGTTCATCTGATCCTCGTTGCCGGCAAGGACAACGTCTCGTACCTGATTCATCCGCGCCCGGTCCGTGACAAGCGCCAGGCTTACACCCGGTATCGCGGCTGCGCGCTCAAGTTCGGCGAGATCCGCCGAGGGGGTGGCGCGGCCATCATATTCGGCTCGCGTCGATTGGCGTTTCGGAATGGCGTCGGTCAGTGGGTCCGCTTTCGGCGCGCCCATGAAGTAATCGTAACGGATTCCGTTGCCGTCAGCCGTAAGCGAAGCCTCGCCGGCACGGCCAGTCGCCGCCGCGGCGAGCGTGAGATTGGCCGCGGCGCATCCCAGGCTGACATAGAGATGATGATCGTCAGGGTCGACGACCGGAGTCCGCCTCTGAAGGTCAGGCCGGATCTCGATTGCATGCCCCTCAAGCTGGAACCGCCAGGGCTGCGTATTATGGCTATTGGCAGCCAAGGTAGCGTAGCGGACGACGGCCTCAAGATCGGGCGTCAGGCGGTCACGCAAGCCGGCGGCGAAGGCCTCATACTGGGCCATGGACCCGACCGCTGATTGCCAAGCGGCGGCACCGGCGCCGGTAGCGACAAGCGCGGCGCCTGCGCCTACGAGCATCGTTCGCCTGTTCATCATGCCTCACGATCAATCGCATCGGCAGGATAGGTCCAATCGGAAAATCGTCCTTGATCTCCGTCAAGGTCATTGCGCAAACCAGCCTTTGCGGCTGCCGACCCTGATGTCCGATTTGGCAGGCCGATCTCTGTGCCCATGTCCGCAGGCCGGCCGTGCCGGCGTGGCTGACGCTTCGATTATGAAGGAGCGGCAACCCCCGCACACCCTCCTTCGCCCAGTTACAGGTTTCGAGCCGGCATTGTGACGGCGGTTACGAAGCGCCTCAAACTACGCTCTACATAGGCCGTAAGCTCCATGTCGTCGGGGCCGAAACTCCACCACAGCAGCGCGCCCTGCCAGTGCGCGGCCATAAGCAGGCCGATATCCTCGGGGATGCGGGGAATATTGGCAAAGCAAGCGGCAAGCGCCCTGCTCAGTTGAGCCTTCCAGGCAGCGCCACGTGCCCGCAAAGCCGGGTCGCGCAAATCCTCGCGCAGGACGAGCAGACCTTCGGCATAGGACTCGATGTCGCCATAGCCGCGCGAGAGCGCGACCAGCAGCTCGACGGCGCCAGCCGGGCTTCTGGGAACCGATGCCGCCGCCTGCTCGGTCTTTCGGTCGAGCCCATCCCAGGCATAGAGCAGCGTGCGCTGCTTAAGTAGCGCCTTGTTCTTGAAGCGCTGCACCAGCGTCGAGCCTGAAAGGCCGCAGGCTTGCGCCAGCCTTTCAAAGGTCAATGCTTCCGGTCCGTCGGCATGCATCAGCCGATACGCGGCTTCCAGCACCTGCTCGTCGGATTGGGTTTTGGGCCGGGTCATCTTGACTCTCATTTATAAACGAACGATCATTTATAAATGATGAGCGCGGCAAACGCCAGCTCACATTGCGCTCAGTTCAAGTTTGGAGGTTTCATGAGGCTTCAAGGGAAAGTCGCGCTCGTTGCCGGCGCAACGCGTGGCGCGGGCCGTGGAATTGCGGTCGAGCTGGGCGCTGCCGGCGCCACGGTCTATGTCACCGGCCGCACGACCCGCACCTCGCAATCGGATTATCAGCGCCCCGAAACCATCCAGGAGACAGCGGAGCTGGTCACCGCGCAGGGCGGCAGGGGCATTGCCGTCCGCGTCGACCATCTGGTCTCCGAAGAGGTTCTGCAGCTTGTTGCGCGTATCCGCGCCGAGCAGGGCAGGCTCGACATACTGGTCAACGATCTGTGGGGCGGCGAGAAGCTGTTCGAATGGAACAAGTCCGTCTGGGAGCACGATCTGGAAAACGGCCTTCGGCTGCTGCGGCTTGGGATCGATACGCATCTGATCACCGCGCATCACGCATTGCCGCTAATGATCGAGCAGCCGGGCGGCTTGCACGTCGAGGTCACCGACGGCACGGCCGAATACAATGCCGACCACTACCGGCTGTCGCCCTTCTACGATCTCGCCAAGGTGGCGGTGAACCGCATGGCCTGGGCACATGCCAAGGACCTCGAAAAGCATGGCGCGACGTCCGTCTCGCTGACGCCGGGCTGGCTGCGCTCGGAGATGATGCTGGAGGCATTCGGCGTGCGGGAGGAGAACTGGCGCGACGCTACAGCCAAGGTGCCGCATTTCGTCATATCCGAGACGCCGCGCTTCGTCGGCCGCGCTGTGGTGGCACTTGCCTCGGACTCCGAGCACTCGCGCTGGAACGGCCAGTCGCTGTCCAGCGGCGGACTGGCGCAAGTCTACGGCTTCACTGACCTCGACGGATCGCGTCCCGATGCCTGGCGCTATGTCCCTGAAATCCAGGATGCCGGCAAGCCGGCCGACGCGACGGGCTATCGGTAGAGATCAGGCCGAGCGGCCGTCGAACTCGAACACTTCGATGCTGGCGATGTCGACGTCGTCCAGGCAGTTGATGTTGACATAGGCCGTCCGCTCGCCGCTTTCGCCGACATGCTCGGCGAAGGGGTGGATGCCGCAGGTGCGGCAGAAACGATGCGCGATTTGAGCCTTGCCGAATGTGTAGCGGCCGAGGTCGTCGCCCCAGGCGACCAGATTGAGCTTCTCATGTGGCACGGCCCACAGCAGCGCGCCCTTGCGCGCGCAGATCGAGCAGTTGCAGCGCACGGCCATGCCGAGCTCGCCCTGCACCTCGAAGGCCACCTTGCCGCAGTGGCAGCCGCCTTTGTACAGCATCAGCATCTTCCTATCGCTGGCAGGGTGCAAAGGCACGCTTGCCGGGTTATCTCTTCGCCGGCCCGACATCAGGCCGTACCTAGAAGACGTTGCAACTTTGCAGGGCCCGACATCGAAAATGCAATCCGTCCGCGATCGTCTTGAAAACATCCTGTCACGTCTTGCCAATCGCGCGGCGGACGAGAAGGTCTACTCGAAGCTCTATGTCGAGGCCGCGCACGCGGCCGCCGATGCGTCCGATGCCCGCCGCAAGGCAGGTGTCAGCCTCGGGCCGCTCGACGGGCGCATCGTTTCGATCAAGGACCTGTTCGACGTCGCCGGCGAGCCGACCACCGCCGGCTCGCTCCTCCTAACGAACGCCGCGCCGGCGGCCCGGGACGCGGCAATCGTGCAGAGGCTGCGCCAGGCGGGCGCCGTCATCCTCGGCAAGACCAGCATGACCGAGTTCGCCTTCACCGCGATCGGCGACAACACGCATTACGGCACGCCGGGCAATGCCGCCGACGCCAGCCTGATCCCGGGCGGCTCGTCGTCGGGAGCGGGCGTTGCGGTCGGCGAGGGCACGAGCGACATCTCGATCGGTTCGGACACTGGTGGTTCGGTGCGCATCCCCGCCTCGCTCAACGGCGTCGTCGGCTTCAAACCGACGGCGATGCGCGTGCCCTTGACGGGCGCCTTTCCGCTGTCGATGACGCTGGATTCGATCGGTCCGCTTGCCCGTAGCGTCGCCGACTGCGCGATCACCGACGCGATCATGGCGGGCGAAGAGCCGGCAGCCCTACAGCCGGTTCCGCTCGGCGGCGTGCGTATCGGCATTCCACGCGGCATGCTGTTCGGCGAGACGCAAACCGAGGTTACGGAAGCTTTCGAAGCCTGCATCGACAGGATCGGGCAGGCCGGCGCCAGCGTCGGCGATTTGCCCGTCGACGATCTCATCGCCGAGATGCGCGCGGCCACCAGGCGCGGCACGATCGCGTCCATGGAAGGCGCCGAGGTGCATGCCGACTGGCTGGCGAGCGGCACGTCCGTTCCGGTCGATCCGCACGTCACCGGGCCGTTGTCGCGCGCGCTGGCTGTTCCCGCCTCGGCCTATATCCGCACGATCCGCCGTCGCGGCGAGCTCGTGGCGACCATGGCGGCACGGCTTGACACGATCGACGTGCTGGCATTGCCGACCGTGCCGATGGTCGCGCCGTCGATTGCCGCCATGACCGGCGACGAAGCGTTGCGCGACAGGACGGAAGGGCTGCTCTTGCGCAACACGCAGGTCGCCAACCAATTCGATCTCTGCGCGATCTCGCTGCCGATGCCCGGCACGAAGCTGCCGGCCGGATTGATGCTGGTGGGCAGGCACGGGCATGATCATCGACTTCTCGGCATCGCCGCGGCGCTGGAAACTTTGCTGCAAGGCTGAGACTGAACTGAAAACCTCAGCGCGCCGAGCAGTGTCCGCGCTCGCTTTCCCTGGACACCCGCTCGATGCCGGTCGCAACCAGCGTCGGCAGGCTATATTGCTTACCGTTGAAGGTATGCGGCCGGTTCTCGATGATGCCGGCAACGACAAGGTTGCCGGCATAGAGCTTTTCCGCAAGGTCGAGCGCCTTGTCCTGCTGCGGCAGGCCATCAATGTCGACCGACACACCCTTGATGACCTTGCCGGAGGCCAGGTCGAGCGCGCTGGTCGACGGACAGGGCGCCACCACGCAGCGCAGGCCGTTGTCGCATGGCACGAAACTGCCTTGCGCGTCGGCGCGGGTTGCTGCCGCGGACAGGCAGCAGATAGCGATCAGCACGACTTTCGCGGCGCTCTTGCGCATCGCCGGAAGGTCGTCGTCAAATCCGGGAAAATTGAGGCAGCATCAGCCAGCTGGAAACCGCCGCCGGTAGTGCTCGATGACTTCCGCGTTGCGCAGATTGACCGGCAGCTTGCCGGCCAGCACCAGCAGAGCCTCGCTCGCCGCGCCGACGCCCATGCGCATCATCGATTCCTCGGTGATGCCGGCCATGTGCGGAGTGACGATGACATTGTCGAAGCCGAAATAGGGATGGTTCGACGGCAGTGGCTGGGTGGAAAAGACGTCGAGCGCGGCGCCGCCGATGCGGCCCGCCCGCAAGGCTTCGATCAGCGCTTCGTCGTCGACCACCGGGCCGCGCGAGACGTTGATCAGCAGCGCATTGGGCTTCATGCGGGCGATGCGCTCGCGGCTGATCAGGCCGCGTGTTTCCTCCGTCAGCGGGCAGCAGAGCACGATGATGTCGCTCTGCTCGACCAGCGCGTCGATCGACAGGAAGCCAACGCGCTCGGGCGCCGGGCGCAGACTGCGCGTCGTCGCCACGACATTGAGGTCGAAGCCATGCGCGGCGATGTGGCCGACGGCCTGGCCGACCGCGCCGAGGCCGACGATGCCGATCGTCTTGCCGGCGAGCTCGCTGGTCGAATTGGCGTGCTCGCGCCCGGCAAGCCAGCCCTTGGCGCGCAGGTCGCGGTCCATCACGCGGAAGCGCCGCGAGAGCGCCAGCGCGGCGAACATCACATGCTCGGCGACCGAGCGGGCGTTGACGGCAGGCACGTTGGCGACCAGCACGCCGGCGGCGGTCGCTGCCTCGACCGGGATCATGTCCAGCCCGGCGCCGTGGCGGATCGCGGCGCGCAAATTCGCCGCGCCTTGAAACAACTCAGGCGGCAGCGGCGCGCGCACGATGACGATGTCGGCGTCGCGGGCCTCGGCGGTCAGTGTTTCGGGATCGAGCGCGGAAGCGATCGCGAGCCGCCCGGCGCCGGCCAGCATTGCCGTGGCGCGAGGGTGCAGCGGATGCGTCGACAGGATCTTGCGCATCAGGGTTCCTTTCGGGCCGCATTTTTGCGACGCCAAGCGAATGGGCTTGGCCGCAAGACGCTCAAGCCTTCTCGAGAGCAGCGCTTTTCGGTTCGGTTCCGCGGCCTTCGATGATCCCCTTCCAGTAGCTCTCGGCGCCCTGCAAATGGGCGTTCATCAAGGCCTGGGCGAGATTGCCGTCGCGGCGCAGCAGCGCCTCGTAGATCTGGATGTGCTCGGCATGCGAGCGAACGCTGCGTTCGGGGTCGTTGAAATAGATCGGCAGGCGCTGCTCGCCCATCAGGTAATAGACGCTGCAGATGTTGTGAAAGACGCTGTTCTTGGTCGCGCGCACGATCTCGAGGTGGAATTCGCGGTCCTCCTTGGCGAGGCCTTCGCCGGCGGCGATGCGCTCTTCGGAAGCCTTCAGGATCTCGCGCAGGCGTTCGAAGTTTTCTTCCGTGGCGCGCGAGCAGGCAAGCTCGGCCGCCTTGATCTCGTGGATCTTGCGCAGCTCGACGGTCTCGTAGATCTGCACCGGGTCGAGCGGCAGCCCGGCGCGGGCGAAAAGCGCCAACGCTTCCACACTCGCCTGCTTGGTGTCGATATAGATGCCGGACTTGGCGCGCCGCTCGACGATGCGCATGGCCTCGAGGATGGCGAGCGCCTCGCGGATCTGGCCGCGGCTGACGCCGAAATGCTCCGCCAGCTCGCGCTCGGACGGGGTGCGGCCGGACTCCTTGTCGGAGTTGGAGAAGAGATAGGCGGCAAGTTCCGCCAGAAGGTTCTTTTCTTTCATCGTCAAATACGTTGCGCGTGCGCCTCCAGGAATCGCTCGGAGATGGTGAATCCCAATCCAGGCTTTTCAGGGATCGCTATCATACCGTCCTTCGCTTCGACAGTCTCCTCGACGAGGTCGTGGATCATCGGGTTGGCGCCGAGCGAATATTCGATGATGAAGCTGGCGGGCGAGGCGGCACAGACATGCAGCCCGGCAAAGAAGCAGGGCGCGCCGGCCCACAGATGCGGGGCGAAGCGCAGATTGAAGGCGCTGGCGATGGTGCCGATCTTCATCGCCTCGCTGATGCCGCCGCAGAAGGCGGGATCCGGCTGGAAGATGTCGGCCGACTTCAGCACCGCCAGATCGCGGAACGCGTAGCGTGTGGCCTCGCTTTCGCCGGTGGCGATCGGCGTCGAGCCCGAGGCGCGGACTTCGGCCATGCCCGGTTTGTCGTCGGCGATCACCGGTTCCTCGAACCAGGCAAGGTCGAGGTCGGCGGTGAGCTTGATGAAGCGCTTGGCCTCGGCGACGGTGTAGGTGCCGTGCGCGTCGACCATCAGCTCGACATCCGGCCCGATCGCCTGCCTCGCGGCGCGCACGCGCGCGGCCGAAAGATGCGGCGCGCCGTCCATGGCGCCGACGCGCATCTTCAAGGCCTTGAAGCCGCCCTTGGCGATGTAGGATATCAACTGCTCGCCGATGGCCTCGGTGGAGGCCCAGCCACCTGAGGCATAGGCCCGCATGCGCTCGACCTTGCGGCCGCCGAGCAGCCGCCACACCGGCTGCCCGAGCGACTTTCCGAGGATGTCCCAGAGCGCGATGTCGACGGCGCTGATCGCTGCTACGCTCATGCCGCGCCGCGCCAGCTGCGGCATGGCGTGGCCGGCATGCGCGGCCGTCTCATGCCGCACGCCGTTGTAAAGCATTTCCCAGACGACGCCGATGTCGGCCGGATCGCGGCCGATGAGCTGCGGTGCGATCTCATGGTTGAGCATATGGACGAGCGCGCCATAGCTGCCGGCGCTACCGGCGGCGTTCTTGCCTTCGCCCCAGCCGACCAGGCCGTCATCGGTCTCGATGCGCAAAATGGCGGCGTCGAACGTCGTCACCTGACCGAAGTCGCTGCGATGCTGCTTCGCGACTTCGATCGGGACACGGACCCACCAGGCCTGAACGCTGTTGATGCGCATGTTTTCCCTTCGGCCCCCGTCCGCCCGTCGGGCGGAAGGGATGGTTCAGTCGCAGGTCTACTTGATCAGCGGCAGCAGCGTTTCAGCGGTGATGCGCATCTGGTCGGTGTAGAATTTCTCCGTGAGCACGCTGGAGCCGTGGTCCTGGATGAATTTGAGCTGCTCGGGCGAGATGTCGACCGGATTGCGCTCGACCATCTCCGGATAGGGCGCGGCCGGTGTGCGGTCGACGGGAGCAACGAATTCGTTCGTCAGCGCGCCGTCATAGCCGATGTCCTTCAGCGTGCGCACGATCTTCGGCCAGTCGATCTGGCCAAGGCCGGCGGCGAAGCGGTTGTTGTCGGCGACATGAAAATCGAACAGGCGCTTTCCGACCTGGCGGATCGCGTCATAGACGTTAAATTCCTCCATGTGGATGTGATAGGCGTCGAGGCAGACGCCGCATTCGGGGCTTACCGCGTCGGCGAGCGCCAGCGCCTGGGCGCCGCGATTGAAGAGGTAGGTCTCGAAGCGATTGAGCGGTTCGACGGCGATCCTGACGCCGACCTTCTTGGCATGGGTGAAGCATTCGCGCGTGGCGTCGACCACCCAGCCCCATTCCTCAGCCTCCGTGCCGTCCGGCACGACCTTGCCGACGGTCGCGGGCACCAGCGTGATGATCTCGCCGTCGAGCTCGCTCACCATGGTGAGCACGTCCTTGACGTATTGGACCGACCGCTCGCGCTGGCCCTGGTTCTTGGCGGCGAGGTTGCGTTCGCCCAGCATCAGCGTCACCGAACCCCAGCAGCGGATGCCGTGCTCCTTCAGGAGCGCGCGCGTCTCCTTGGTCTTGTACTGCTCGGGCTCGCCGGAAATCTCGATCGACTCGTAGCCGAATTTCTTGATGCGCTTCAGCGTCACCTCGAGCGGCTCCGCCCGCATCCAATTGTGCGTCGAAAGATGCATGGTCTATCCTTCCCAGAATTCGCCTGTCACATTTACCCCACGACGCCTCGGTTCGAGGCGGCCGCACGTTTCCTCCCCAAGGCGCTGCCAGCATTTCTTCGGAAACTGGTTCGACCAATTGGGCCTATCATGACCTCTACAGCAAATTTTCGTGCGCGGCAAGAACTGGGCGGTGGCAGCCCGGCAGCGTAGTCAATATACTGATTTTATAAGATAATCTTGAGTGCTTGCTCGCAGTGCGATGGCTAGCCCGCGGTTTTCCGGCGCTTGACCGAGTTGCGAGATTTGGTAATACCAGAATGGCATGGCGCTGAGATGCCGGTAAGTTCGCCCAAACAGGGTGGCCCTCGCTCCAATCGACGCTATGCTTGGTGGCGAAAACAAAGAGAGGGAGGATGCCGATGCCGACGACGATGAAGGGGCCTGGCCTGTTTCTAGCGCAGTTCGCGGGCGACGCCGCGCCGTTCAATTCACTGGCTTCGATCACCAAATGGGCAGCCGGCCTCGGCTACAAGGGCGTGCAGATCCCCACCTGGGACGGGCGCCTGTTCGACCTCAAGAAGGCGGCGTCGTCGAAGGCCTATTGCGACGAGGTGAAAGGCATCTGCGCCGATGCCGGAGTCGCGATCACAGAACTGTCGACGCATCTGCAGGGGCAACTGGTGGCGGTGCATCCCGCCTATGACGCGCAGATGGACGGATTCGCGCCGCCATCGGTGCACGACAATCCCAAGGCTCGCCAGAAATGGGCTGTCGAACAGATGAAGTTCGGCGCCAAGGCCTCGCGCAATCTCGGGCTCAATGCCTTGGTATCGTTCACCGGCTCGCTGGCTTTTCCTTACCTCTACCCCTTCCCGCAGCGGCCGGCTGGTCTCATCGAGGAAGCCTTCGGCGAGCTAGGCAAGCGCTGGAAGCCGATCCTCGATGTCTATGAGGACAATGGCGTCGATGTCGGCTACGAGATCCATCCCTCCGAGGACGTGTTCGACGGCGCGACCTTCGAGATGTTCCTCGACGCGGTCGGCGGCCACAAGCGCTGCAACATCAACTACGATCCGTCACATTTCCTGCTGCAGCAGCTCGACTATCTGGAGTTCATCGACATCTACCACGAGCGGATCAAAGCGTTCCACGTCAAGGATGCCGAGTTCAACCCGACCGGACGGCAAGGCGTCTATTCCGGCTACCAGGGCTGGGTGAACCGGGCCGGCCGCTTCCGCTCGCTGGGCGATGGGCAGGTGGATTTCAGCGGCATCTTCTCCAAGCTCACCCAGTACAATTATGATTCCTGGGCGGTGCTCGAGTGGGAATGCTGTCTCAAGCATCCGGAGGACGGCGCCGCCGAAGGCGCGCCCTTCATCCAGCACCACATCATCCGGGTGACGGAGAAAGCCTTCGACGATTTCGCCGCCGGCACGACGGACAAGAAGCTGTTGCGCGCGATGATGGGGATTTGACGCGACTTCGCCTCCCCAGAGGGAGGTACATCCAAGACACGAGGGAGAAAAAATGGTCGGCGCATCGAAGTCGGAAACGGGAGGCGGCCCGATCCGTTATGGCATGGTCGGAGGCGGGCGGGGCGCCTTCATCGGGGCGGTGCACCGCATCGCGGCGCGCATGGACAACGACTTCGTGCTGGTGGCCGGCGCGCTGTCGTCGAACCCGGAACGGGCAAAGGCCTCGGCCGAGGAACTCGGGCTCGATCCGTCACGCAGCTACGGCTCCTATTCCGAGATGGCCAAGGCCGAGGCCAAGCGTCCCGACGGCATCGAGGCGGTGGCGATCGTCACGCCCAACAACGTGCACGTCCCGGCCGCAAAAGCCTTCCTCGAGGCCGGCATCCATGTCATCTGCGACAAGCCGCTGGCGACCTCGCTGGCCGAGGCGAAGAAGCTCGCCGCCCTCGTCGAGAAGACCGGCAAGGTGTTCGTGCTGACCCACAATTACACCGCCTATCCGATGATCAGGCAGGCGCGCGAGATGGTGGCCAAGGGCCAACTCGGCGACATCCGCATCGTGCAGTCGGAATATCCGCAGGATTGGCTGACCGAGGACCTCGCCGCCACCGGCCAGAAGCAAGCGGCCTGGCGCTCCGACCCCAAGCAAGCAGGTGCGGGCGGCGCGCTCGGCGATATCGGCACGCATGCCTACAATCTCGCCCGCTTCGTTTCCGGGCTGGAGCTGGATTCTCTTTCAGCCGATCTCGACGCCTTCGTGCCGGGCCGCCAGCTCGACGACAATGTCAACGTCATGCTGCGCTTCAAGCCGGTCGGCAAGGGCCATCCGGCCAAGGGCATGATCTGGGCCAGCCAGGTGGCGCCAGGCCACGAGAACGGGCTGAAGCTGCGCATCTACGGTTCCAAGGGCGGGCTGGAATGGGTGCAGGCCGATCCGAACTACCTTTGGTACACGCCGTTCGGTCAGCCGAAGCAGTTGCTCACCCGCGGCGGCGCCGGATCGATGGCGGCGGCGGCGCGGGTCACCCGCGTGCCTCCCGGCCATCCGGAGGGCTATCTCGAAGGCTTCGCCAACATATACCAGGAAGCGGCCCGCGCCATCCGCGCGGCGCGCAGGAAAGGCGGAAAGCCGGCTAAGGATGTCGTCTTCCCGACCATCGCCGACGGCGTCGAGGGCATGGCCTTCATCGAGGCCTGCGTGAAGTCGTCGAAGAAGAATGGGGCGTGGACGAAACTCTAGGGGCGACGATCTTCAGGTGAGGCCGGCCTGACCTGAATCTCATCACCCCTCGATCGAAGGTGATGGGGAGGGGATGTCGATGAAGATCGGCATGTGCATGTTCTTGTGGACGACCAGCGTCTCGAAGAAGCAGGAGGCGCTGCTGAAGGACATCAAGGCGACAGGCTTCGACGGCGTCGAGATACCGGTCTTTGCCGGCGCACCGGATGACTACAGGAAGCTGGGCGAAATGCTCGACCGCATCGGCCTGCAGCGCACCGCGGTCTCGGCGATGGGCGATCCGGCGATGAACCTGATCTCGCCGGATGCCGCCACCCGCAAGACCGGCATTGACTACATGAAATGGGCGATCGACTGCAGCGCCGCGCTCGGCGCGGACAAGCTGAGCGGGCCGCTGCATTCGACGCTCGGCGCCTTTTCCGGCAGCGGACCGACGGCGGCGGAAAAGAAGCGCTCGGTCGCCTCGCAGCGCGCCATCGGCGACCATGCCGGCAAGAAAGGCGTCACCATCGGGCTCGAAGCGGTGAACCGCTTCGAATGCTATCTGGTCAACACCATGGCCGACCTGTCGGAGCATGTCGACGTGATCGACCGGCCGCACATCAAGGCGATGTACGACACTTTTCACGCCAACATCGAGGAGGCCGACCCGATCGCCGCCTATACGAAGCATCGCCGCAATGTCGTCCATATCCATATTTCGGAGAACGACCGCGGTGTGCCGGGGCGTGGCAACATTCCCTGGAAGGAGACGTTCTCCGCCATTCGTAAGAGTGGTTATGACGACTGGCTGACGATCGAATCCTTCGGCCGCTCCCTGAAGGATCTGGCGGCGGCGACGAAGGTCTGGCGGGATTTTGCGGAGAGCCCGGAGGCTGTCTATCGCGATGGGTATAGGCATATCAGGGATGGGTGGAGGAAGGCGGCGTAGGGTGCATCGATATTCAGGTGAGGCCGGCCTGCAAATGGCAGCTTCCTGCGCTTCCGGTGCTCACGTACTTCAAGTACGCTCCGCTCCGGTTCTCGGAACCTGCCATTTTCGGCTCGGCCTGACCTGAATCTCGGTGCACCCTCCCGTGCTGAGCCTGTTAACTCCGCTCTGCCTGCAGCCTGTTGTAGTCATGCAGCGTGCGGCTCAGCCTACGGCGCAGGAAGTTCGAGATGTTGTCGAAGATGAAGACGACGAGCAGCGTCAAAAGCACCATGTAGAAGACGTTGGCCCAGTTCGAATTGGTGCGCATCGCTTCCCAGAGCTTCAGGCCGATGCCGCCGGCGCCAACGGCGCCGATGATGGTGGCGCCGCGCGTATTCGATTCCCACTGGTAGAGCGTCTGGCTGATGAAGATCGGCACAACTTCCGGCAGCACGCCGTAGCGCTGCACCAGCAAGCCGTTGGCTCCGGTCGAGAGTACCCCTTCGCGCGGCTTGTCGTCGATGTTCTCCAGCGCCTCGGAATAGGTTTTGCCCAATGTGCCGATCTCGGTGAAGAAGATCGCCGCGCTACCGGCCAGCGGTCCAGGGCCGAAGGCGCGAGTGAAGAACAGCGCCCAGATCAGCATGTCGACCGAGCGCATGAAGTCGAAGAAGCGTTTCAGCACTTGGCTGAGGATGCCGCTCGGCGTGATGTTGCGGGCGGCGAAGAAGGCGAGCGGGAAGGCGACGATGCCCCCGAGCAGCGTGCCGAGGAACGCCATGACGATGGTCTGCAACAGCTTCGTCCAGACGTCGCCGTGCTGCCACTGCGCGTTGTTCCAGATGTTGTCGGCGGCCAGAGCAAGGTTCGACGTGCCGGGCTTGAGCTCTGGCCCCGAGACGATCAACGAGAAGACCTCGCCGGCGGATTTGCCGAAGAAGGGCGAGCGGGTGTCGAAGACGAAATTCGCCCAGCCGAGGAAGCGCTTGCGCACCTTGACGCGGTCGACGGTGACGCGCACTTCGCCGGCAAAGCCCATCTTGGCGACGATCTCGTCGTCGTGCACGGTCATCCAGTCCGGCACCGGGCCGGTCACCACGGGCTTGCCGCCGGTCAGCGCTATCGGCACGGTCACGCCATTGGCGGTGATCGAGGCCCTTGTCTTGTCGAAGGTGACGGATTTTGCATCACCGTCGATCTGAACCGTGTAGGTGCCGTCGGGGTTCTTGATCACCCAGTCGGGATTGGGGTTTTCGCCAAGCGCGGAGAAGCGCGGATATTTCGGCGTGATCTCAGGCTGGTCGAGCCGGAATTCGGGCTGCAGGTCGTAGCTGATCCATTGCGACAGGAAGAGCGGCAGGCGCTCCCAATGCGACTCGCGCAGCACCTGCGGCAGGCTGAAGAACCACAAGGCATAAGCGAGGTAGAGCACCGTGCCGGCGATCAGCAGCAGCGGCCAGAAGCGCTTGTAGGCCGGCCGCTGGAAGATCTGCGGGTGGCGGTCTTCGATGGCCTTGACTTGATCGACAGTCATTGTCGCCGCCATATCAAGCGCTCATCAGGAAGGCCTGCTCGCCGACGAGCTTGCGGCGCAGCCAGGCGGAGAACTGGTCGACGAGGAAGATGGTAGTGAAGAGCAAGAGCACCAGCGCCAGTGTCTTGGCGCCGAAGCCGCGCGAGATGGAAAGCTTCAGCTCCTCGCCGATGCCGCCGCCGCCGACCGCGCCCATGATGGTCGAGATACGCACGTTGATCTCGATGCGGAGCAGCGTATAGGACATGAAATTAGGCAGCACCTGCGGCAGGTCGGCGAAGCGCACGCGCTCGAACCAGTTGGCGCCGACGGCGCGCAGGCCCTCCTCCGGGCGCATGTCGATATTCTCGTTGATCTCGTAGAACAGCTTGCCCAGGGCGCCGATCGAATGCAGACCGATGGCGATGATGGCGGCGACCGGGCCGATCGAGACGGTGGCCGCGAACAGGCCGGCAATGACGATTTCCGGGAAGGCGCGCAGCAGTTCCATGAAGCGCTTGACGACGAGCCGCAGGATCGGGCTCGGCGTCAAATTGCGCGCGGCGATGAAGGAGAAGGGTACCGCGAAGACGAAGCCGATGAAGGTCGAGACCAGCGCCACGTTCACCGTGGTCAGCATCAGCTCGAAATATTCTGGGATGTAGAAGCCGCCCCAGATGTAGACGCGACCGAGCGGGAAATTGAACTCCTGCGTGCCCTTGTCGTTGGGCGAGGCGATGTCAAACAGCGCTCGCCAGACGTCGTTGCAGTCCTTCGGGATCAGCCAGCTCAGGAAATCGAGGATATGCGGCAGCCGGTCGAAGAAGTGGCCGGCGTTGGCCTCGTCGGCGAACCACATGGTAGCGCACATGGCGACAAGCAGCAGACCGACGCAAAGCGCGGTGTAGAAGCGGCGCAGCGAAGTCTGGCGCCGCCAGGCATCGGCTTGCTGGCGGGTCGTGTCGGAATGGAGTGTGGCTGATGTCATGATCGGAGCATGCAAAAAGGGCGGTGCTGGAGGTACACCGCCCTTTCTGATCTTGCCTTTAGCCGCCGATAGCGGCTTTGCGGGCTTCGACGATGACGCTGTAGAAGTCCGGCTTCACGGGGACATAGCCGGTGAAATCGCCGCCCTCGACGCCTTCGAAGCAGGCCTTGTCCTTGGCCGGCAGGGCGGTGAAGAAGGCGGTCAGCTTGGCGGTCATGTCGTCGCCGAGCGCGGTGCGAACGACCAGCGGGCCGTTCGGGATCAGGCCCGAGCGCCAGACTTCGACGAAGTCGTTCGGGTCGACGGCGCCCTTGGCGACTTCCTTGTGGAAGGTGCCCGAGGTGTAGCCGTTCTTGAAGTCGCCGATGCCCGAGGAATCGTCGACAGCGACGTCGACCTTGCCGTCGCGCACGGCCAGCACGTTGTTCTCGTGGCCGCCGTTGAACTGCGTCGAGGCGAAGTAGGTCTCGTTGGAAGCACCGGTGTCCTTCGGGATCTGGGTCAGCGGGATCAGGTAACCCGAGGTCGAATCCGGATCGGCATAGCCGAGCTTCTTGCCCTTGGCCGACTTGATGTCGGTGATGCCGGAGGTCTTGAGCGCTAGGCCGATCGAATAATAGCCGGTGGAGCCGTCGGTCTGCTTGGTGGTGAGGATCGGCGTGACAGCCTTCGGATCCTTGAGATAGACGCTGGCATAGCCGGAGGCGCCGAGTTCGGCGAAGTCGAGCGTGCCGCCGAGCAGACCCTGAATGACGCCGTCATAGTCGGCGGCCGGGAACAGCGACACCTTATCGAAGCCGAACTCGGCCTTCAGGTGGTCGGCGAGGCACTGGTAGTTGCGCAGACGGTCGGTCTCGTTCTCACCGCCGAGGATGCCGACGCGGAATTCCTTGATGTCGGCGGCGTGCGCGGCGCTTGCCGCCATGGCGAGCAGCGAAACCGCCCCAAAAACCATTTTCCTGAACATTTTGGTCTCTCTCCTGTTGCTCCGGCTGCGCGCCGGCGGCGTTCTGATTTTTCAAGTTTTGCCTTTGACGCTGGCGGGCGATCCGGGTTGCTCTGCCGATATCCACAATTTGCCCGGACCGCCTGAGGCCGGGCGGTGGGTTCAGTAGCCAGGGAATGCTGGCTCGAGCGGTCCGGCGGATGCGATGATCTTCGGCTTGATGGTCACGCTGGTCGACGTGATGGCTTCGGAGATATCGGCGCCGCTGGCATCGGCGCCATAGACGGTGCGCACGGCGTCGCGGTCGAGGTCTTCCGGCGCGCCGTCGAAGACGACCTTGCCGGCGGCCATGCCGATGATGCGGTTGCAATAGGCGCGCGCGGTGTCCAGCGTGTGCAGATTGGTGACGACGGTGATGCCTTCGCGCAAATTGATGTCACGCAGCGAGTCCATCACCACCTTTGCGTTGAGCGGGTCGAGCGAAGCGATCGGCTCGTCGGCCAGAAGCACCTTGGGCTGCTGCATCATGGCGCGCGCGATCGCCACGCGCTGCTGCTGGCCGCCCGACAGCGTGCCGGCGGGCTGCAGCGCGGTGCGTGCAATGTCGAGGCGCTCGAGCGCGGCCACCGCCTCGGCGCATTCGGTGTGCGTGAACATCCCGAGCAGATTGGAAACGGTGGAGCGATGGTTGAGGCGGCCGAGCAGGACGTTGGTCAAGACGTCGAGGCGCGGCACGAGGTTGAACTGCTGGAAGATCATGGCGCAGTCGCGCTGCCAGCGGCGCAGCGGCGAGCCATGCAGGCTGGAGACCTCGGCGCCGTCAAAAAAAATCGACCCCTGGCTGGGATCGATGAGACGGTTGATCATGCGCAGAAGCGTCGACTTGCCGGCGCCGGAGCGGCCGATGATGCCGACCATCTGGCCGCGCGGGATCGAGACGTTGATGTCGCTGACGGCGGTGTTCTTGCCAAATCGTCGGGTTACGCCGCGGATTTCCAGCGTGGCCGATGATGCCGACATACCAAGGCTCCAGTCCGTCGCGGGTTTGAAGGTCTGTTGACCTTCGCTATCGCAGGCCGATGAAGCTGGGGTGTCGAATTGATGTCAGTTTTGTTACGAGTCACAGGCCAATGAATGCCGATTGAAGCAGTTATTGTCCCAGACCCGCTGCGCACTTCCGGGTGACATGCATCCGGCCTATCCGAGCACGAGCAATTCCTCGAAATGCTTCATGTCCTTGAAGCTGCAGAATGCAGGCTGCCTGAGTTCGATCACTGGAGCCTCGCGTTGGAGGAACGACAGGCTGTCGTCGAACAATGCCTGCCAGGCCGCGGCGCGGTCGTCGGCGAGGCGCCGGACCTGGTAGGCGAAGGTGATGTGGAAGACATAGGTGTCGTGGTCCGGATGGCGGTAGCCGAACGGCACGGATAGCGCATCGCGCCAGGCTTTCAGAATCCGGCGATCTTCCTCGGTGGCGCCAGCAACGGTCAGGCCGGTCGGCAGGACTTCGACGACCTTGATGTTGAATGCGCCGCGGCACTCGAAGCCTTGCAGCCGTTCGAGATAGAGGCGGGTCATGTCGTCGATGCCGGTGCCGAGCGGCACGTCCGAAGGCCAGTAGGGAAGGCGGCGCCGATATTCGACGATTCCCTGGAACAGGGTCATGTGCAGGCTGGAGATCGGCGTAAAGGCGAGGCGATCCGCATCCGGCATGGCGAGCATGCGCTCACGCACCTTGATGACCGCGGCTTCGGAGGGCGAGCCCGCGACGAGATGGCTGACGGCCGTGTTGCCGGGTTCTGGCAGGAAGTTGCCAGCCGTGTCGTAGCGGGTGCCAAGATGCGTCGGCGGCGCCGGATTGGAGCCCTCGAAGAATCCGGCGAGCGAGGGTTTGACGGTGTCGAGCATGGCGATCTCCTAGGGAAGATCGCCTCCTGTCCGAGTCGTGTGTCAAGGTTGTGAATGGTGAATGGTGAATGGTGAATGGTGAATGGTGAATGGTGAATGGTGAATGGTGAAGAAGGGCTTCGTTGCCATTCACCATTCACTATTCACAATTTACCCGCCATGCTTCTCCAGGAACGCCTCCGCCGACAGCTCGCGAAAATCGTCGAGCGCGGTGCGCAGCCTGGCATGGTCCCAGTCCCACCAGGCAAGCGCCTGGTAGCGCTCGGCGGTGCGGCGGTCGAAACGCTCGCGGATCGGCTTTGCTGGCACGCCGCCGACGATGGTGTAGGGCGCGACGTCCTTCGACACCACGGCGCCGGCGCCGACCGCAGCGCCGTCGCCGACGGTCACGCCAGGCAGAATGGTCGAGCCATGGCCGAGCCAGGTGTCGTGGCCGATGGTGACGCGTTTGGCGCGACGCTCAGCGAAGAACTCGCTTTCATGCTCGGCGTCGTCCCAATAATCGGAGGCGCGGTAGGTGAAGTGATGCAGCGTCGGCCGCCATGTCGGGTGGTTGGTGGCATTGATGCGCACACTTGCCGCGATGTTGGAGAACTTGCCAATGGTCGCGCACCAGACGGCGCAGTCCTGCATCATGTAGGAATAATCGCCAAGCTCGCATTCGGCGACACGGCTGCGCTCGGCGATCTCGGTCCAGCGGCCGAGCGTCGAGTTTTCGACCTGCGCTGTCGGATGGACCAGCGGCGCTTCCGACAGTTTTTTGCTCATGCGGCGATCTTCCCGGCGGCGAAGGCGGTGACGTCGATGACGCGATCGGCGACCGCGTCACGCACATCGAGGTCATGGAAGATGCCGAGCAGGGCCACGCCCGCCGCCTTCTTGGCGGCGATGAGCTCGACCACGACATCGCGGTTCTTGGCGTCGAGCGAGGCGGTCGGCTCGTCGAGCAAGAGGATCGGATGATCGGTGATGAAGCCGCGCGCGATGTTGACGCGCTGCTGCTCGCCGCCGGAGAAGGTCGCCGGCGGCAGGGCCCAGAGTTTTTCCGGCAGGTTGAGCTGCGCCAGCAGCGAACGAGCCTTCGCCCGCGCGCTTTCCCTGTCCTCGCCGCGCTCGACCAGCGGCTCGGCGACGACGTCGAGCGCAGAGACGCGCGGCACGGTGCGCAGGAACTGGCTGACATAGCCGATCGTTTGCCGACGTACGGCAAGTACGGTGCGTGGGTTGGCGCTGGCGAGATCGATCAACCCGCCGCCATGCTGGACGATGATCTGGCCTTCGTCGACGGCATAGTTGCCGTAGAGCATCTTCAGGATCGAGCTTTTTCCGGCGCCGGACGGGCCGCCAAGCACCGCGCATTCGCCGGCGCGGATCGAAAAGGAGACACCCGTCACCACCGGCAGCGTGACGCCGTCACGCAGATGCATGGTGAAGCTCTTGGCGACATCGGAAACGACAAGCGGGGTGGCCATCATCATACCTGCAAAATCGAGGAAACAAGCAATTGGGTATAAGGCGCGCGCGGATCGTCGAGCACGCGGTCGGTGAGGCCGCTTTCGACGACGCGGCCGTCCTTCATCACCATCATGCGCTGCGACAGAAGCCTGGCCACCGCGAGGTCGTGGGTAACGACGATCGCGGCGAGGCCGAGATCGGTGACCAGCCCGCGCAACAGGTCGAGCAGGCGGGCCTGCACCGAGACGTCGAGGCCGCCGGTCGGCTCGTCCATGAAGACGAGGCGCGGTCCGGTCACCAGGTTGCGGGCGATCTGCAGGCGCTGGCGCATACCGCCGGAAAAGGCGCGCGGCTCGTCGTCGATGCGGTCCTCGTCGATCTCGACACGCGACAGCCAGTCGACCGCGGTGGCGCGGATCCTGCCGTAGTGGCGGTCGCCGACCGCCATCAGCCGCTCGCCGACATTGGCGCCGGCCGAGACCGCCATGCGCAGCCCGTCGGCGGGGTTCTGGTGAACAAAGCCCCAGTCGGTGCGCATCAGGAAGCGGCGCTCGGCTTCGCTCATCCGGTAGAGCTCGCGCCACTGGCCGTCGCGCATGCGGTAACTGGCGGTGCCGGAGGAGGGCAGCAGACGGGTCGACAGGCAGTTGAGCAGCGTCGTCTTGCCGGAGCCGGACTCGCCGACTACGGCCAGTACTTCGCCCGGCCAGAGATCGATCGAGACGTTCTCGCAGCCGACGCGCGAGCCGTAGAATTTGGAGAGCGCGGAGACGCGCAGCAGCGGTTCGTCGGTCATTAGCGGCATCCCGGCATGAATTCAGTGCTGTTGGCTTCGGAGTCGATCTTTCCGGCAATCAGCGCGAGGAAAGCGTTTCCGACCTCGATCAGGTCCTTCGCTTCGAAATCCCCAGTCCAGGAGACCCCTCTGAAGCCAAGAAGGTTTAAGGTGGGTCCGGCGAGCTTGCCGTGATGCCGGGAAAGTTCGTCGAGCAACCTCTCGATAGCAGCGACAACAGATGCTTTCGTGGCGGGCTCGCTAGCAACTTGGTCAAGCCTGGCGTCCATAAATCCGACGCTCGCAACCTCCGACTGCCATAACCATTCGTCGCGCAGCACCGCAAGCGGATGTGCTGGATCTCTTTCGCCCTCCAGATTTAGAGCCAGCAGCCTTAGCCAAAGCGAGAGGACGGAGTCCGTCATCCAGAAGCCCTTGTCGCCAATAGCGACGAATGAAGTGCCCATCACGCGCGCTCCTTGACCGTCTCTGCCGGCTGCTCTCCGTGTCCATCAGCCCGCCGCTTCTCGCAATGGTCGGTATCCGAGCAGACGAACATGTGGCCGCCATGGTCGTCGAGGATGACCTCGTCGAGATAGACGTTCTCGGCGCCGCAGAGCGCGCAGGGCTGGTCGAAGGTCTGCACCTCGAAGGGATGGTCCTCGAAGTCGAGGCTGACGACGTCGGTGAAGGGCGGCACCGCATAGATGCGCTTCTCGCGGCCGGCGCCGAACAGCTGCAAAGCCGGCGAACGATGCATCTTCGGATTGTCGAATTTCGGCGTCGGCGAAGGGTCCATCACATAGCGGCCCTCGACCTTTACCGGATAGGCGTAGGTGGTGGCGATGCGGCCATGCTTGGCGATGTCCTCGTAAAGCTTCACATGCATGAGGCCGTATTCCTCCAGCGCATGCATTTTTCGCGTTTCGGTCTCGCGCGGCTCGAGGAAACGCAGCGGCTCGGGGATCGGCACCTGGAAGACAAGAACCTGGCCCGCGGTGAGCGGCTGCTCCGGAATGCGGTGACGGGTCTGGATGATCGTCGCCTTCGCCGTCTCCGTGGTGACGGCGACCTTGGCGACCTTCTTGAAGAAGGCGCGGATCGAGACGGCATTGGTGGTGTCGTCGGCGCCTTGGTCGATGACTTTCAATGTATCATCCGGGCCGATGATCGAGGCGGTGACCTGAACACCGCCGGTGCCCCAGCCATAGGGCATCGGCATCTCGCGCGAGGCGAAAGGCACTTGGTAGCCCGGGATGGCGATGCCCTTCAGGATGGCGCGGCGGATCATCCGCTTGGTCTGCTCGTCGAGATAGGCGAAGTTATAGGTGGCTATGTCGGTCATGGCGATCACGTCCGCTCCGTGCTATGGATTTGGCGTCCAGGACGCGGGAGAAGACCCTGATGGACTCTACCGGTTGGATGCATCTCGGCGTGCTTTTGCTGGTGTTCGCCGGCGTTGCGGCCTTCGCGCTTCGCAAGATGTTTCTGCCCGCGCCGAAGGACCCGCCGCAAGGCGAGACGGTCGGCGGCGCCAGCGGCTATAGCGGCGGCTCGTTCGACGGCGGCGGCGGACATTCCGGGGGCGGGCATTAAGCTCATTCCGCCGCCTCCCGCTTTTCCTCGGCGGCCTTGTCCTCATTTTCCCGCGCTTCATATTCGGCGCGCATGCGGCGGACCAGGCCGAGCTCGGCCTGGAAGTCGACATAGTGCGGAAGCTTCAGATGCTCGACGAAGCCGGTCGCCTGGACATTGTCGGAATGCGAGATGACGAACTCCTCGTCCTGCGCCGCGGCGACGACATCCTCGCCGAGTTCGGAGGCGCGCAGCGCCCGATCGCACAGCGCCATCGCCATCGCCTTGCGCTCGCTCTGGCCGAAGACCAGGCCGTAGCCGCGCGTGAACTGCGGCGGCGCCTTGGCCGAGCCCTTGAACTGGTTGACCATCTGGCATTCGGTGACGCGGATCGAGCCGAGCGGCGCGGCGAAGGGCAGTTCCGGCACGTCCAGCTCGAGCTCGACCTCGCCGATGCGCACCTCGCCGACGAAGGGGTGATTGCGGGCATAGCCGCGCTGCGTCGAATAGCCGAGCGCCAGCAGGAAACCCTCGTCGCCGCGCGACAGCGCCTGCAGGCGGATGTCACGCGCCATCGGGAATTGCAGCGGCTCGCGCGTGATATCGCCGTGCACATGGTCAAGCGGCATTTCGCCATCGGCCTCGATCAGGCCTTCATGGGCGAGGATCGCAGAGACGCGCGGCATGGGCTCGGCCTCGACCGGACGCTGCGCGGGCATTTCGACATCGGCGCCGGCGGCAAGCTCGGGATCGAGCAGGCGGTGGGTGTAGTCGAAGGTCGGCCCAAGCACCTGGCCGCCGGGCAGGTCCTTATAGGTGGCCGACACACGCCGCTCGATCTGCATGGCGCCGGTATCGACCGGATTGGTGTAGCCGAAGCGCGGCAACGTGGTGCGGTAGGCGCGCACCAGGAAGATCGCCTCGATCATGTCGCCGCGCGCCTGGACGACGGCCAGAGCCGCAAGCTCGCGATCATAGAGCGAGCCTTCGCTCATCACCCGGTCGACGCCGAGCGCCAGCTGCTCGACGATCTGGTCGAGGCGCAGCGCCGGCACCGAGCGGTCGCCGCGGCGGCGGTCGGCCATCAGACGATGGGCGTTGGCGATTGCCGCCTCGCCGCCTTTCACCGCGACATACATGTCATGCCTCCATGGACTTGATGCGGGTGGTGCGCGGCAGGCAGGCGAGGCTGCCTGGTGCCGCCAGGATGATGTCGACGCCGCGCGGGAAACGCTGGTTGTTTTGCTTCCATTGCTCGACGAAATGGCGCGGCATGCCGGTCGGCGCGATCATCGCCGTCTTTTCGATCCCGGGGCCTTCGAGCAAAAGCGTGGGGCCGGAACCGAGATCGCTGGTGAGCAGGATGAGCGTCGTCGAGCGGTCGGGATATTCCTGCGTGCCTTGCGCAAAACCGTCGAGCGCCGCCATCTCTTTCGGATTGGCGATCAGGGCGAAATGCGCGTCGGCGGGCGTGTTGGCCAAAGGCGCGCCGGTGTGAAAGCCGAGCCAGGTCTTGACCGTGGCTTCCGCCTGCAACGGCGGATCGAGCCAGATCGGCGTGTCGTTGTCGCAGAGTGCCAGCGCAATGGCGCCGGCCGTCGCCGAAAGTGGCGCCGGCGGATGGGCGAGCGGCGGCAAAGGCTGGACGGAACCTGGACGCGCCATCGCGTCCATGATGGCGCGGAATACGGCCTGGGCGTTGAAGACCGGCTCGGCAAAGCCGCCGTCGATCGATTGCGTGGCGATGTCCATCAGTCTTCTCCGCGCACCATGGTGAAGAAATCCACTTTCGTAGCCGCCGTTTCGACGCGCCGCGTCTCGCGCGCCGCATCGAGCGCCGCGCGCAGCGGCGCGACCAGCTTCGTCTCGACCGCCTCGCGCTGCGCCGGGTCCTGCCAGAGCGCGTCGGCGATCGCCGCGAGCTTGGCCTTACCCTTGTCGCGTCCCAGCGCATAGGAGTGGCCGATCTGTCCGGACGGCAGCCGCACCGTGGCGCGGGTGACCGTCGCCTCGCCCACGTTGAAGGGCGCGCCGCCGCCGCCGATCCGCCCGCGCACCGTCACCAATCCGGTTTCGGGGCCGCGCAAAAGCTCCGCCTCGGAAGGCAGGCCCGACTCGCTCCACAGGCGGACGATCTCGTCGGCCGCGGTATGCGCCAGCGTCGCCATCACGGCCTTCCGCCCTGCCTGCTCGCGCGCTTCCTGTCCTCGCATGGCATCGCTCCCTGCATGCATAAATTTGTCTATTGATATAGACAACTATACAAATTATACTCAACCCCTAACGGGAGTCCATGACGGGTGGATGACAAGGCGGGAAAAATGGTTGGGGGCGATAAGTGACCGGGCTGGCGGCGAGTATCGAGAGGCGCAACGGCGTGTCGCTGTGGCGGCAGATCGCCGACAGGATTCTGCAGGCGATTGCCAACGGCGATTTCGCAGAGAATGCCGCGCTGCCGCCGGAGATGGCGCTGGCGGAGCGCTACGGCGTCAACCGCCATACGGTGCGCAGCGCCATTGCAGCCCTGGTGCAGGAAGGCGTGCTGAAGGCCGAGCAGGGGCGCGGCACCTTCGTCTTGTCGCGCAAGCGGCTGTCCTATCCGATCGGCGCGCGCACGCGTTTCTCGACCGGCCTGCAGGGGCAGACGACCGAGCGGCATATCGCGCTGCTGTCGTCATCTACGGAACCGGCCAGCCGGCGCATCGCCGAGGCGTTGGGCATTGCCAGGGGCGCGGCCGTGATCCGGTTGGAGACGCGCGGCGAGGCCGACGGCCATCCGGTGTCGCGGGCGACGACCTGGTTCGACGCCAAGCGCTTCGCCGGTATTGAAACGGCAATGGCGGAAACGGGATCGATCACTGCCTCGCTCAAGCGGTTCGGCATCAACGATTATCTCAGGCAGTCGACGGTGCTATCGGCCCGGCATGCCGATGCCGACGATCTTGCGGCACTGGACTTGCAACCCGGCGCCATCGTGCTGGTAACGATGTCCGTCAACGTCACGCTCGACGGTCAGCCTATCCAGTTCGCCGAGTCGCGCTTCTCAGCGGAGCGGGTGGAACTCAGACTCTCAGCCAACGACTAGCCGCGCTCAGCCGACCTCGATCACCGCTTTGATCAGGCCGGACTTCTCATGCGCCCACCTGGCGAGGTCACGCGGCGTTGCGGTGAGCGTCGTGCGATGCGTGACGAGCTTGTCCAATGGCACCGCGCCGTCGCGGATCGAGGCCGCGACATGGTCGAAATCGGCTCGCAGCGCATTGCGGCTGCCGACCAGCGTCATCTCGCGCTTGTGGAATTCCGGGTCGGAGAAGGCGATGTCGTCCTTGACGACGCTGACCAGCACCAGCGTCCCGCCATGCGCGACATGGGCGAAGGCCGACTGCACCGACCGGGTGTTGCCGGTGGCATCGAAAACAAGGTCGAAGCCTTCGCCGGCGGTTGTCTGTCGCACCAGTTCGGCGGCCGTCGCTTTCGAGGCGTCCAGCGGAGCAAAGCCGAGTTCCTTCTCAGCGAAGCCGAGGCGCTCGGAGCTCATGTCGAGCAGGCCGACATCCAGCCCCGCGATGCGTGCGAAGATCGCCGTGCCAAGCCCGATCGGGCCGGCGCCGATGACCAGCGTGCGCTGGCCGGGCGTTCCGAGCGAGCGGCGCACCGCATGCGCGCCGATGGCCAGGAATTCGACCGCAGCGGCGTCGGCTAGCGAAAGGCCGTTCGTCGGATAAAGGTTCTGCTCCGGCACCAGGATCTCGTCGCACATGGCGCCGTCGCGGTGGACCCCGAGCACCTCGATCTTCACGCAGCAATTCGGCTTGCCGTGCCGGCAGGCGATGCATTTGCCGCAGGCGAGATAGGGGTTGATGATCACCGGTTCGCCGACGGCAAGGTCGACGCCTTCACCCCTCTCGACGACCGTGCCCGCGACTTCGTGACCCATGATGCGCGGATAGGCGAGGAACGGGTGCTTGCCTTCGAAGATGTGGTAGTCGGTGCCGCAGATGCCGACATGGCTGACGGCGACACGCGCCCAACCGGGTGGCGGCGCTCCGGGGTTGGCGCGGTCTTCGAGGACAAGGTCGCCGGGCGAGCGGCAGACGACGGCTTTCATGGGCAATTCCAGTATTCAAAAAAAGGCGCCGGTCCCTCGGTTGAGCGGACCGGCGTCAGTCAGGGAGGATTCACTTGCCGCGACGGCGCAGGCCGTCGAAGTAGACGATGACGATGATCAGCAGGCCGGTGATGATGCGCTGCCAGAAGGCGTTGACGTTGAGCAGGTTGGCGCCGTTGTTGATGGTAGCGAGGATGAAGGCGCCGAGCAGCGGCCCGTGCACCGAACCCACCGCGCCGAACAGCGAGGTGCCGCCGATCACCGACGAGGCGATCGCCTGCAGTTCCCAGCCCTCCGCCTGCGTCGGATTGCCGATGCCGATGCGCGAGGCAAGCAGCACGCCGACGAAGGCCGCGCACAGACCGGACAGCGTATAGGCCATGTAGATGGTGCGCTGCACGTTGACGCCGGACAGGCGCGAGGCCTCGGCATTGGAGCCGACCGAGAACAGATAACGGCCCCAGCGGCTGTGATGCAGGAAGATGTAGGCCGGGATGCCGACCAGGATCACCATCCAGAAAAGATTGGGGACGCCGACAAAGGAGTTGCGCGAGAATTCCTGGAAGGCGTCGTTGTTGATCGAGATCGAATTGCCGTTGGTCATCAAGAGGCCGATGCCGCGCAGCGACGTCAGCGTCGCCAGCGTGATGATGAAGGGCGGCAGGCCCATCTTGACGATGCCGAAACCGTGGAACAGGCCAATGGCGACGCCAACCAGAAGCGTGATCAGGATGGCGACGAAGACCGGCACGCCCGCATTGATCAACATGGCTGCGATGACCGTGGAGAAGCCAACCACCGCGCCGACGGAAAGATCGATGCCGCCGGTGATGATGACGAAGGTCTGGCCGACCGCCAGGATGGCGATCATCGAACCCTGGCGCAAAAGGTTCGAGATGTTGTTGGCCGAAGCGAAGCTCGTCGTCGCCAACGACAGGATGACCCACAGCAGAACCAGCAGCGCCAGCAGCGTCAGCCCGAACAGGGCGTTGTAATTTCGCTTGGGCCTTTCGGCGGCGATGGCCTCGGTGCTCATTTCTGACCTCCCTGCTTTTCTTGTTTCTCGGCGAGCGCCTGCGTGAGAATGTCCTCGTGATCGGCGGTGCGGAAGCCATGCGTGGCGACCAGCTTGCCGCGCCGGAACACATGCAGCGTGTCGGCAAGCTCATAGACTTCCGGCAGATAGGACGAGATGAGGATGATGCCGGCGCCCTTCGACAGAAGCGCGCTGAACAGGCGGTAGATCTCGGCCTTGGTGCCGACGTCGACGCCCACCGTCGGCTCGTCGAAGATGAACAGCTTGGCGCCATGCGCCAGCCATTTGCCGATGACGATCTTCTGCTGGTTGCCGCCGGACAGGCTGGAGGCGAGCGCGTTGCGCGTCGGCGTCTTGATGCGCAGGTCGGCGATCTGGCGGTCGGCCTCGGTCTTTTCCTTGGCGCCGGAAATCAGCAGGTTGCTCGATATGCGTTTGTAGATCGGCAGGTTGAGGTTCATGCCGACCGGCAGATTGAGGCACAGGCCCTGGTCGCGGCGGCTTTCCGGGGCCAGCGCCATGCCGAGCCGGATCGCATCGTGCTCGGAATTGACCTGAACCTCCTTGCCTTGCCAGAGGATCTGACCGGCCGATTTCTTGTGGCGGCCGTAGAGCGTGGTGACGAACTCGCTGCGGCCGGCGCCGATCAGGCCGTAGAGACCGACGATCTCACCGGCGCGGACGGTCACCGAGACATTCTCAAAACCTTTGCCGGAGAGGTTCTTCGTCTCGACGATGGGCGCGCCGGGGGTGAAATGCTCCTTGTGGTAGATCTGCTCGATCGAGCGGTTGATCATCAGCTTGACCAGTTCGGGCTCGTTGGTTTCGGCGATGTTGCGGGTGCCTACCAGCGTGCCGTCGCGCAGCACGGAGACGCGGTCGGCGAGCTCGAACACTTCCTCCATGCGATGGCTGATATAGATGATGGTGACGCCTTCGCCCTTCAGCCGGCGGATCAGCTTGAAGAGCTGGTCGGCCTCCTTGCGGGTGAGGTAGGCGGTCGGCTCATCGAAGATCAGGAATTTGGTGCCGCGCACCGTGGCGCGGGCAGCGGCGATCAGCTGCTGCTGGCCGATGGTGAGGTCGCCGAGCACGACATGCGCAGGCAGGTCGAAGCCGAGGCCGTTGATGATCTTCTGCGCGTCCTTGACCATGGCGCGCTGCTGCAGCAGGCCGAAGCGGGACTCCTCTTCGCCGAGGAACATATTGGCGGCGACGGTGAGATGGCGGCACAGCACCACTTCCTGGTGAACGGCGTTGATGCCGAGCGCCATCGCCTCGTGCGGGGTGGCCAAAGCCACGGGCTGACCTTCCCAGATGACCTCGCCCGAGGTGCGGGGCATAACGCCGGTCAGAAGCTTGATAAGGGTGGATTTTCCGGCGCCGTTCTCGCCGACGATGGCGTGGATCTCACCCGCCTTGAAGGCAAGGTGCACGGGCTTCAGCGCATGCGTGCCGGGATAGCGCTTTTCCAGCCCGTTAAGTTCGAGGATCGTCCTGCCCGGTTGCAGCGTTGGGGCCGGGTGCAGTTCCTGCGCCGTCGACGTCATGACAATCCTCCCAGTTTGGTCTCAACCATTGGGTATGCGGCGATGCGTCTTCAGGTGCGCATCTTGATCGGCAAGGTAAGGCAAGTTCACGCAATTCCGAACGGAAAACCGCTACGCACTTTTCCTGGAATGCTTTGGCCGTCGAATTTCCAAGCCGTCCCACCCCCGGGGATGTTTCCGGGGCGAGACCGCCCCGGAAACCGATAGGGATCACGGTGCTCAGTTGAGCTTCGGGTTGAGCAGCGCGTCGATCTTCGGGTCCTTCATGTTCGCCTTGGTGACGAGGTTCGCGCCGGTGTCGACATTGGCTTCGACCTTCTCGCCCTTCGAGGCGGCCAAAGCGGTCTTGATGCCGTCATAGCCCATCCGGTACGGATCCTGGACGACGAGGCCGGAGATGACGCCGTCATTGAGGAACTTGATCAGCTTCTCGTCGCTGTCGAAGCCGATCAGCCCTACCTTGCCGGCAAGCTTATTCTCGGCGATCGCCTGGCCGACGCCCTGCGCCATGATCAGGTTGGAGGCGAAGATGCCCTTGAGGTCCGGATTGGCGGTGATCAGGTCGGTCGCGATGTTGAGGCCTGTGGTGGCCTGACCGTCGGCATATTTATCGGCGACGAGCTCGAGGCCCGGATACTTGGCCTTGATCTGTTCGATGAAGCCCTGCTTGCGCTGCTCGAGCGAGCCGGCACCCGGAAGCGCGGTGATCAGCGCGACCTTGCCTTCGACCTTGCCGCCATTGGCGGCGCCGATGGCGGCGGCGAGACCGTCGGCGGCGACGCGGCCGCCCTGAACGTTGTCGGTGGTCAGGAAGGAGGTGAAGGCCTTGGAGTCGGCGCCGGAGTCGATGCCGATGACCTTGACCTTGGAAGCCGCCTCGTCGATCGGCTTGCCGAGCGCCTTGAATTCGGTCGGCGAGATGACGATTGCCGCCGGGTTGCTCGCAACGGCGTTCTCGAGGATCGAGATCTGGCCGTTGACGTCGGTTTCAGCCTGGGCTCCGAGTTCCGGCACATTGACGCCGAGGTCCTTGCCGGCCTTGCGGGCGCCGGCCAGAACGATCTGCCAGTAGAAGGAGGTGGTGTCCTTGACGATGATCGGAATGGTCACGTCGGCCGCCGAGGCGGGTGCGGAATGCAGCGCGCCGGCAAGCATCGAAGCGGCGGCCAGAGCCACGAAAGCGCGGCGGTTGAGAAGGCTGGTCACGAATTTCATTAGGTTCCTCCCTAAAGTCGCCTGGTGAAGGTTTCGGAAGCTCCGTCTGGATAGGCGTGGCCCAAACAGAACTTTATCAATAAAAAACAGATGCCGTTTTTTGATAGTGCATCGCCATGGTCGATGCAAGCGGTCTCTGGTGCCTTTTGCGTGATGCGGGGTGAGATTTGTTCGGCTCTGCCGGCTCCTCCCGGGCAGCACAGGTGCTTCCGTTCCTCCTTATCGGGATGGAACATTAATTTCATCTTTCTGTCAATATGGAATATTCATTCCATATTGAGGTCGCACGATTGTGATGGCCCGATTCCTTCCCCGTCGACGGCGCCTTCCTGACGCGACGATGGCTGCGGACTAGAGGGTCGCGCCGAGATGCCAGGGCACGAACTCGTTGTCGCCGTAGCCGAACGCCTCGCTCTTGGTCTTGCGGCCGGACGCCGTCTCGATGATCAGCTCGAAGAGCTCGCGGCCCATGCCGGCGATGGTCTTCTCGCCCGAGGCGATGACGCCGCAATTGACGTCCATGTCCTCTTCCATCTGGTGATACATGGTCGAGTTGGTGGCGACCTTGATCGACGGCGTCGGATGGCAGCCGAAGCACGAACCGCGGCCGGTGGTAAAGACGATGACATTGGCGCCGCCGGCCACCTGGCCGGTGGCCGAGACCGGGTCGTAGCCGGGCGTGTCCATGAACACCAGGCCGTTGCCCGAGACCTTCTCGGCATAGCCGAAGACGCCGTTGAGCGGCGTCTGGCCGCCCTTGGCGACCGCGCCAAGCGATTTCTCCAGAATCGTGGTCAGGCCGCCGCGCTTGTTGCCGGGCGAGGGGTTGTTGTCGATCGAGGCGCCATGCTTGGCGGTATGGTCCTCCCACCACTTGACATAGCCGTCGAGCTTGGCGGCGATCTCGGGCGAGGCGGCGCGATAGGCAAGCAGATGCTCGGCGCCGTAGATCTCGGTGGTCTCGGAGAGGATGCCGATGCCGCCGCAGCCGGCCAGGATATCGACGGCGGCGCCCAGCGCCGGGTTCGCCGTGATGCCCGACATGCCGTCCGAGCCGCCGCATTGCAGGCCGACGACGATTTCCGAGACCGGGATCGGCTCGCGCTGCAAGTGGCCGACCTCATCGGCGATCTCGGCCAGCACGCCCATCGCCCGTTCGACCGATTTGCGCGAGCCGCCGGCTTCCTGGATGTTGAAATGGCGTTTTCCCGCCGCGACGCCCTTCTGGCCGTAGAGGGTGAGCTGGTTGACCTCGCAGCCCAGCCCCACCATCATCACGCCGCCGAAATTCGGATGGCGCGCATAGCCCGCAAGCGTGCGGTGCAGCACCATCATGCCGTCGCCGGTGCCGCTCATGCCGCAGCCCTGGCCGTGAACGATCGGCACGAAGCCGTCGATGCCGGGATATTTCGGCAGAATCGTGCGGTTGGCCTCGTCGGCAATGGCGTGGCAAACGGTGGCCGCGCAATTGACACTGGCGATGATGCCGATGAAGTTGCGCGTGCCGGCGCGGCCGTCGGCGCGGCGGTAGCCCATGAAGGTGCGCTTGCGGTCGGCCTCGGTGGCGTGCTCGGCCTCGCTCGGCGGCACCACCGGCAGGCGGCCGCTCTCGAACACCAGATTGTGCGAATGGACATGCTCGCCGGGCGCGATGTCCAACGTCGCGCGGCCGATCGCCTGCGCGTATTTCACCACCGCATCGCCGGCAGCGATCGGCTTGATCGCCACCTTGTGGCCCGGCTCGATCACCGCAGCAGCAGTGGCGCCGCCCGGCAATGGCGTCCCGATTTCGATGCGCCCGTTGGCAACGGCGACATTGTCGGAAGGCGAGAGAAGGATGGTGTTTGCAACGGTCACGGCGGCTGTCCTGGGTGGATCCTGGGAGTGCGGGCGGATTGACTTGCGCCCGTTTAAAGGTAATGTCTTTTATCGGGAAAAAACATTTTTGCGTCAATTGTTTTTTCGTCGCGGGCGGCGCGTGTCTCAGTAGACGCCCGCGGCCGCCCGTTTGGCAAGCTGGCGAAACGTTCCGCTTTTCGGAGGCCTGCGCTAGAGCAATTCCAGGAAAAGTGCCTGGCGGTTTTCCGTCCGGAATTGAGCGGAGACAAGGATTTAGAGCGGTTCGGCAATTCCGGGAAACGCCGAACTGCTCTAGGAACGCCGATCATATCGCGCTTCCGGCAGGCCGCCGCAAGCGTTGGGGGATACGGGGCATGTCGAAGAGCAACAATGTCTACAAGGACGCCTTCAACCGCTGCCTCAGGCTGTTGGACGAAACCAAGAGCCTGCCGTCCGAGCCTGAGCTCGGCACGCTGCTCGGCGTCAGCCGCACGACGGTGCGCAGCATTCTATCGCGCATGGAAGAGACCGGACTGATCGACTGGAACAAGCGCAACAAGACGGTGCTGCGGGCGCCGAAGCCGGAGGATTTCTTCCCCGAGGAGGAAACCGATACGCTGGCCGAGATCATCGAGCGCTCCTTCATGCGCCGGCTGCTTGCCGAGGGCGCCGAGGCCGGCATGCAGATCAACGAGCTGGAGCTGGCGCGCGAGATCGGTGTCGGTACCACCAGCGTGCGCGAATTCCTGATCCGCTTCTCGCGCTTCGGGCTGATCGAGAAGCGGCGCAACAGCCATTGGGTGCTGAAGGGTTTCACGCGCGCCTTCGCGTTGGAGCTGACCGAGATCCGCGAGATGTTCGAGCTGCGCTCGGCGGCGGCTTTCGCAGCGCTTCCGGAAGACAGCGCGGTGTGGATCGATCTCGATCAGCTGGAGTCCGAACACCGCCAGCTAGCGAGCGAAATCGCTACGCGCTTCAACGAGTTCTCCGAGCTCGACGAACGCTTCCACCGGCTGATCCACCGCGCCTCGCACAACCGCTTCATCGTCGACTTCTACGATGTGATCGCGATGATCTTTCACTATCACTACCAGTGGAACAAGGCCGAGGAGCGCCAGCGCAACGCGGTCGCGGTGCAGGAGCACCTCGCCTATATCGCGGCGCTGAAATCGCGCGATCCAGCCAAGGTGGATGCCGCCTGCCGCAAGCACCTGAAGTCGGCGCGCCAGACGCTGCTGACTTCAATTCCTGAAGGGCGGCAGGCGCAGCCGGCCTGACCAGCGAGCATGGCAAATCGCGCCGCGTTGCCGCAGCGCGGTTTTGCCGATTTTCCGACCGCATCCCCCCGTGCTACGGTCGATGTGGTTTCTGGAGAGCTTTCCGTTGGATATCCGGCTGAGACGATGGAGCATGCCGGCCGCGTTCGTCGCGGCGCTGCTTCTGTTGCTTCAGTCCTCGCTCGGCGCTTTCGCCTTCGGCGCGCCGTCGCAGCTCGATGCCTTCGGCAACGTCATCTGCACCCATGACGGGGCCGTCAAGCGTCCCGGCGGCGATCCGCACCAGCAGCATATGCCGGCCTGCTGCTCGCTTGGCTGCAACATGGTCTCGGCGGCGCATCCGCCGCCGCCGGACGCCGGCGCACTGGCCGGAACCCGGGTTTTTGAGACCGTCGCCTTCCAGCTTCCGGCCTTCCGACACCAGGATTTCGCCCGCGACCGTTCTCCCGCCAATCCGCGCGCGCCGCCGGCAATGGTCTGATACCGCGGAACCTTTTCGCGGACGCATCCATCCAACGATCAGACTGTTCGCGGCCGCATCCCGGCGCGACCCACGTATTCATGGAGCAACCATGTCCAAATTTCTTCCCAGGGCACAGGCCTATGCCCTTCGCGGCGCGCCGACGCTCGGCCTGCAATCTGTCGGCCTTGCCGCATTCGCCCTTCTCCTCCTCTTCGCCTGCATTCCCGCCGCGCTGGCGCATGAATTCAAGATCGGCGATCTCGAGATAGAGCATCCCTGGTCGCGGGCGACGCCGCCAGGCGCCAAGGTGGCCGGCGGCTATTTCACCGTGGTCAACAAGGGCAACGCGCCGGACCGGCTGCTGTCGATTTCCTCCGACATCTCGGACAAGGCCGAACTGCATGAGATGGGTGTCAAGGACGGCGTCATGACCATGCGGCCGGTCGAGGGCGGCCTGGAGATCCCGGCCGGCGGCAAGGTCGCGCTGAAGCCGGGCGCCTACCACCTGATGTTCACCGGCCTGAAGCGGCAGCCGAAGCAGGGCGAGAAATTTCCCGCGACGCTGACCTTCGAGAAGGCCGGCAGCATCAAAGTCGAGTTCCTGGTCGAAGGCATGGGCGAGACCGGCGAGATGGACATGGATCACGCTGAGTAATCCGCCAATTCGAAATCAGAGGGACATTTCATGAAGAAATATCTTTTGGCGGCGGGCGCGCTGCTTGCGCTCGGAACCAACGCCGCATTCGCCCACATCACACTCGAAACGCAGGAAGCGCCTGTCGGCTCGACCTACAAGGCGGTCCTGCGCGTGCCGCATGGCTGCGAGGGCAAGGCGACGACCGCCCTGCGCGTGCAGATTCCAGAAGGTGTGATTTCGGTGAAGCCGATGCCAAAGCCCGGCTGGACGCTGCAGACCAAGAAGGGCAAGTACGAGAAATCCTACCAGCTCTATGGCGAGACGCTGACCACCGGCGTCAAGGAAGTGGACTGGAGCGGCGGCAACCTGCCCGACGAATTCTATGACGAGTTCGTCTTCCGCGCTTCGCTGGCTGCCGATCTGCCGGCGGGCCAGATGCTTTATTTCCCGGTGGTGCAGGAATGCGGCGACGCCACCGATCGCTGGATCGAAATCCCGGCCGCCGGCCAGGATGAAGATGCCTTGGAAACTCCGGCGCCCGGCATCAAATTGCTGCCCAAGAAATGATCTCCTGTTGGCGCGCTCCATCAGGGCGCGCCGCTTCGTCTCGCAAAGACCGCATGAACGCATCTTTCCCAGTCCGCCTGAACGGCGTCCACATCAGGTTCCTCACGAGCGGCCTGCTCGCTGCTTTTGTGCTGATGGCGCTGTTGATCCTGCCTGGCCGTGCGTTCGCGCATGCGGCGCTGGTCGCGACCGATCCGGCTGACGGCGCAGTGCTGGCGCAGAGTCCCTCGCAGTTCTCGCTGACTTTCAGCGAGCCGGTCTCGCCGCTGGTGCTCACCCTGGTGCGTCCGGACGGTACGCAACTGCCGCTGAACTCCTATCGCCTGGACGGTCAGACACTCGCGATCGACAATCCCGAGGCGCTCAAATCCGGCACGCATGTGCTGAGCTGGCGGGTGATTTCAGAGGATGGCCATCCGGTCGGTGGGTCGGTGCTGTTTTCCATCGGCGCGCCAAGCGCTGCACCGGTGGCGGGCGAAGCCGTCGACTGGACGCTGCGCACGGCGATCTGGGCAGCCAAGCTGCTTCTCTACGCCGGCCTCCTTCTCGGCGTCGGCGGCGCGTTCGCGCTCGCCTGGCTGGCCAAGGACCGGCGCTGCGGCCAACGCTTTGTTGCCGTCGCACTGCTTTTCGGCCTCGTCGCGGCGCCCGTGTCGCTCGGCCTGCAAGGGCTGGACGGGCTTGGCGCGCCGCTCGCGCGGTTTGCGACACCGGTGGTCTGGAAGACCGCGCTGGAGACGAGCTTCGTCTGGACGGTGCTGATCGGCCTGATCGCGCTTGGTCTTGCGCTGTTGTCGCTTGCCGGGCCGCCGGGTCTTCGCAAGCTGTCGGCAAGTGCTGCGCTGTTCGGTGTCGGCGCTGCTCTTGCCGCGAGCGGTCATGCCAGCGCCGCCGAACCGCAATGGCTGACGCGGCCGCTGGTATTCCTTCACGGTGCGGCCATCGCCTTCTGGGCCGGCGCGCTGGCGCCGCTCGGCCTCGCACTGCGGAAGCAGCCGGCCGAAGCGCGCACGTTCCTCGCCCGGTTTTCGCGCGCGATCCTGCCCGTCGTCGCCGTGCTTGCCGCCAGCGGCATCGTGCTGGCGATCATCCAGGTGCAGGCTCCTGCGGCGCTGGTCCACACTGCCTATGGCCGCCTGCTGCTGCTGAAGCTCGCTCTGCTGCTCTTCCTGTTCACGCTTGCCGCGGTCAACCGCTGGACACTGACGGCGCCCGCCGAGGCCGGCGACACCGAGGTGCAACGGCGGCTGATGCGCTCGATCGGCATCGAGATGCTGATCGTGCTCGCCATCTTCGGCGTCGCCGCCGGCTGGCGCTTCACCCCGCCGCCTCGCGCGCTGGCGATCGCCGCCGCGCAGCCGGTATCGATCCACATCCACACACTGCAGGCGATGGCCGATCTCAGCATCACGCCTGGACATGCCGGCGAGGTCGCGGCCTCGGTGATGATCATGACCGGCGATTTCGGGCCGCTGGACGCCAAGGCGGTGACGCTGGTGCTGTCGAAGCCGGATTCCGGCATCGAGCCGATCAAGCGGCCGGCGACCAAGCCGGGCGACGGCACATGGCGGGTCGACAATCTCGTCATCCCACTGCCCGGACGGTGGAATGTGCGGCTCGACATCCTCGTCTCGGATTTCGAGATGGTGAAGATCGAGGCGCCGATCGATATTCGCGCCGAATAATATACCAGATGGCTATGCTTTTATTTTCCACATAAGCTGCGGGCTGCCTTTTGCGGCTCACTGGTTTTTACCAATGCGTTGAGGTGTTCGGGATCGTAGCGATGCTGTTGACGGAGCGCATTTCTTGGCAAAGAAAAATTGAATCAGTGGTCACGTCGACCCGGTCTATTGTGAAAGTATGTTGCGGTCTTCTGGTCTTTTTTCTTGTCTGCGGATGCGATCTCACAGGCAAAACAAGCTTGATGCAGCCTAGTTTGACGCGCGAGGAGCGTCTGAGGTTTACCGTAGAGTCCTACTACAAAAACCAATGTAAAAAGCAGTGGGCGCTGCTTTGGCCCATGGCGCGAGAAGGCGATGGCGAAGTCCTTTCAGAGCTTGCCTTGGAGCTTGGGGGAGACCTCGAGTTCCCTGCCTCAGATTCGGATATGAAAATTGATCCGGGTGACAAGGCACTTGCAAATGTCTTTGTCATGGCAATCTACGGCATGTCAAAATACCCTGACGACAAACGCATGCTCAACTACATCTTTGACCCTGCTCGATGGAACAGGGGCGATGTCACGGTTGTATCCATTCGTTCAGGTTCGATCAGTTATAGCTCAATCAAGCCTCCCCCTCAGGTCTTAATGACAAAGTTGAGAGATTGCCTGTCTCAGGCAAAATCCCCGGCTGCCGGCGACAGATGCGTCGCCCAAGCCAAAGAATTGGGGCTCATTCCAGATTTTTCCGAATACCGAAAAGCCATGGACGCAGTCCTGGCCACATACCGTCGGGGGAGTTGCCCTAGTCATCGTCCTTGGTAAGAGGATATTACCCGATGTCGGAACGTTACTTGACCTCCGGGAACTCCGGGGAAGTTCTGACTCGGCTTGGCCTGAACCTCACAAAGCGCGGACGCAACACAATTCGTCGAGGCGGTTGACGTCGTCGCGAAGGCCCGTCAAACATCCGGGCAAAAGTCCTACAAATCCGAAGCAGGGAAGAAACGATGGAAAAAGCCGAAATCGGCCTGATCGGCCTTGGCACGATGGGTTCCAACCTCGCCCTCAACATCGCCGAGCATGGGCACCGCATCGCCGTCTTCAACCGCACGCGGTCGCGCACCGACGCCTTTGTCGAGAGCGCCGGTCCGCTGAAGGACATGGTCGTCCCGTGCTACAGCCTTGAGGAGCTCGCCGCGGCGATCCGGCCGCCACGGCCGATCATCATCATGGTGCTGGCCGGCAAGCCGGTCGACGAGCAGATCGCGGCGCTGCGCGGCGTGCTCTCCGACAACGACATCGTCATCGATGCCGGCAACGCCAATTTCCGCGATACGATGCGCCGCTTCTCGGAACTCTCCGGATCCGGCCTTACCTTCATCGGCATGGGCGTGTCGGGCGGCGAGGAAGGCGCGCGGCACGGGCCGTCGATCATGGTCGGCGGCACCGAAGAGTCCTGGAAGCGCGTCGAGAACGTGCTGACGGCGATCTCCGCCAAGTTCAAGGACGAGCCTTGCGCCGCCTGGCTCGGGCATGACGGCGCCGGCCATTTCGTCAAGACGATCCATAACGGCATCGAATATGCCGACATGCAGATGATCGCCGAGATCTACGGCATCCTGCGCGACGGCCTCGGCATGCAGCCGAAGGAGATCGGCAAGGTCTTCGAACAGTGGAACCAGGGCCGGCTCAACTCCTACCTGATCGAGATCACCGCCAAGGTGCTGGCCGCCGACGATCCGAAGACCGGCAAGCCAGTGGTCGACATCATCCTCGATCGCGCCGGTCAGAAGGGCACCGGCAAATGGTCGGTCATCGAGGCGCAGCAGCTCGGCATTCCGGCAACGGCGATCGAGGCTGCGGTCGCGGCGCGCGTTCTATCCTCGATCAAGGAGGAACGGCAGGCGGCGGAAAAGGCCTATGGCAATATCGGGGTCGAGAAGATCTCCGGCGACAAGGCCGCGCTGCTCAAGGATCTGGAGCTGGCCTTGTTCGCCGGCAAGATCGCCGCTTACGCGCAGGGTTTTGCTGTGATGAGCGGCGCCTCGAAGGAATTCAACTGGAGCCTGCCGATGCCGACCATCGCCAAGATCTGGCGCGCCGGCTGCATCATCCGCTCGCAGATGCTGGACACGATGGCCGAGGCATTCGGTTCGGGCAGCGCTTCGACCAATCTTCTGATGGCGCCGGCCTTCATCGCCATGATGAAGGAGGCGCATCCGTCGCTCAGGCGCATCGTGGCGCGCGCTTCCGAGGCCGGCTCGCCGGTGCCGGCGCTGTCATCGGCGCTCGCCTATTTCGACAGCTACCGTCAGGGGCGCGGCACCTCGAACCTGATCCAGGCGCAGCGCGATTTCTTCGGCGCGCACGGTTTTGAGCGCATCGGGGAAGAGGGCGCGTTCCACGGCCCGTGGGGCAGCGGCGCGGGGCATTAAACCCGGTAAGGCAAAACCTCGCTCGGCTTGCTCAGCGATTGCAGCGAGCCGGGTTCCGTGCCGCCGATCCAGCCGAGCACGGCGCGGGCAAGCTCGGAGCCGGCGAGCCGGAAGTCTTCGTTTACGACGAGCAGTTCCCGCCGGAAAAGATGCAGCAATTCCGACGACTGCTTCGACACCACGTCGACGTCGCGGCCGAGCTTCAGCCCGGCATCCTCGATGCCGGCGACGATGGCGAGCGTCGCTGCGGCGGCGCTGCTGACGATGCCGTCCGGGCGATCGTCGCGGCGCATGAGCTGCGCGGTGCGCATCCTGATCTGCTCGATCGTGTGGTCGATGGAGACGGTGTTGAACGGCACCTCGCTGGCGCCGACCTCGCTCAGCGCATCGGCAAAGCCGTTCACGGTGTGACCGTAATAGGTGAGGCCGACCGGCGGCGTCACCAAAGCGAGGCGGCGCCGGCCGATGCGAGCGAGATGGCGCACGGCTTCGCCAGCGAAGGCGTAGTTGTCGAAATCATGGAAGGGGTGCGCGAGCCCCATCTCGGTGCGGCCATGCGTGGCAAAGGGAATGCCGTGCTCCAACATATAACGGGCGCGCGGATCGTTGGGTTGCGCGCGCGAAATGATGACGCCGTCGGCGGAACCTGTCTCCACCAGGTAGCGTATCGGATCCAACGGATCCTGCGAGCGCGAATAGGGCGTGACGATCAGATGGTAGGGCGTATCGGCAATGACTTCCGAGACACCGTAGATGATGTCCGAGACAAAGCTCATGATCTCGCGCTCGGTATTGAGCACCAGGCTGATGACGTTGGTCTTGCCGGTCCTCAACCTCACGCCGGCGCGGTTGGGGCGATAGCCGATCTGCTTGGCGACGAGCTGTACGCGGCGCCTGGTCTCGGCGCCGATTTCCGGCGCATCCTTCAGCGCGCGCGAGACGGTGGTGACGCCAAGCCCCGTCATAAAGGCAAGCGTCTTCAGCGTCGGCCGCTCCTTGCCCGACGCGTCGTCGCCCTTCTTCGTTACCCGTCTATCCATTCGTCCCGCCCGTCAGGCGCATAGCAGCCGCGGGGCTGGCCGGCAATCGTACAGTGTCGACTTTGCGAGACCTCCAGCCTGCGGCCAGCTCAATATACTGAAACGTTACAGGTTGCCAATATTCGTGATTGTCCCGGAAGGTTCGCAACCCGTGTGCTCCGGGTGTGGAGATGAGGTAAAGCCACTGGAATCACAGGTGAATATCGGCTCCGGCGTAATTTTGGCGCCAGTCGACCGCTCCAGTGCTGAATTAGCAGTCTCGAAAGGAGTATTTTGTTCGCGTGTCGAAAAAACTTCGATCGGCTTTGAACGAGGGGGTTGCCTAGGCGGATCATTTGCCGTATCCAAAATCTGTAACGTTTCAGATTCTGGGAGGAAGCCGAAATGCGATACAAATTCCTGACTGCTGCCTTTGCCGCGACGGTCGCGCTCAACTTCGCCGGTCCGGCGGCCGCGACCGACCTGGAAGTCACCCATTGGTGGACTTCCGGCGGCGAGGCGGCGGCGGTGGCCGAGCTTGCCAAGGCGTTCGACGCGACGGGCAATCACTGGGTCGACGGCGCCATCGCCGGCTCCGGCGGCACGGCGCGGCCGATCATGATCAGCCGCATTACCGGCGGCGATCCGATGGGCGCCACCCAATTCAACCATGGCCGCCAGGCGGAGGAACTGGTGCAAGCCGGGCTGATGCGCGACCTCACCGACATCGCCACCAAGGACAAGTGGACGGAGGTCGTGCGGCCGAAGAGCCTGCTCGACTCGTGCACCATCGGCGGCAAGATCTATTGCGTGCCGGTCAACATCCATTCCTGGCAGTGGCTGTGGCTGTCCAACGAGGCTTTCCAGAAGGCCGGCGTGCCGTTGCCGAAGGACTGGAACGAGTTCGTCGCCGACGCTCCGGCGCTGGAAAAGGCCGGCATCATTCCGCTGGCGGTGGGCGGGCAGCCCTGGCAGGCCTCGGGCGCCTTCGACGTGCTGATGGCCGCGGTCGGCGGCACCGACACCTTCCTCAAGGTCTACAAGGACAAGGACGCCAAGTTCGCCGCCGGTCCCGAGATCGCCAAGGTGTTCAAGGCGGCCGACGATGCCCGCAAGATGGCCAAGAACACCAATGTGCAGGACTGGAACCAGGCGACCAATCTGGTCATCACCGGCAAGGCCGGCGGCCAGATCATGGGCGACTGGGCGCAGGGCGAGTTCCAGGTCGCCGGCAAGACCGCCGGCAAGGACTACACCTGCCTGCCCGGCCTTGGCCTGAACGAGGTCATCGCCACCGGCGGCGATGCCTTCTACTTCCCGCTGCTCAAGGACGAAGCGAAGTCCAAGGCGCAGGTGGTGCTCGCCGAGACGCTGCTCGACCCGAAGACCCAGGTCGCCTTCAACCTCAAGAAGGGTTCGCTGCCGGTGCGCGGCGACGTCGACCTCGGCACGGCGAACGATTGCATGAAGAAAGGTCTCGCCATCCTGGCCAAGGGCGCCGTCATGCCGTGGACGGACCAACTGCTCTCGCAGGATACCCAGAAGCAGAAGGAGGACCTGTTCTCCGAATTCTTCGCCAAGCCCGACATGACGCTCGAAGAGGCGCAGAAGCGCTTCGCCGACATCATCGCCTCGGCGGATTGATCCACGGCGCCCCCGCCGGTTCCCGGCCCCTTGCCTATCGGGGTCGGGAGCATGACGTCCTCATTGTCCCAGCCCGGCTGCCGAGATGAGCAATAGCCAACGCCCCAACCAGATTTTCCGCAACCTCAACGCGAAAATCGCATCGATCCCGATGATCCTGACCGCGCTGGTGGTCTTCGTCGGCGGCACGGCGTGGACGGTGCTCTATTCCTTCACTAATTCGAAGCTTTTGCCGCGGCTCAACTTCGTCGGGCTCGACCAGTATCACCGGCTCTGGTCGACCTCGCGCTGGCTGGTCTCGATCGAGAACCTTTTGATCTATGGCGCGATCTCGCTGGTGTTCTCGCTGGTCATCGGCTTCGTGCTTGCAGCGCTTCTCGACCAGAAGATCCGCTTCGAGGACACGTTCCGCACCATCTTCCTCTATCCCTTCGCGCTGTCATTCATCGTCACCGGGCTGGTCTGGCAATGGCTGCTCAATCCGGATTTCGGCGTGCAGCGCGTCGTGCGCGACCTTGGCTGGACGAGCTTCAGCTTCGACCCGCTCTACAATTCCAGCATCGTCATCTATGGCATCTCGATCGCGGCGCTCTGGCAAGGCACCGGGCTGATCATGTGCCTGATGCTCGCCGGCTTGCGCGGCATAGACGAGGACATCTGGAAGGCCGCCCGGGTGGACGGCATACCGATGTGGAAGACCTATCTCTTCATCGTCATCCCGATGATGCGGCCAGTCTTCATCACCACGCTGGTCATCATTGCCGCCGGCATCGTCAAGGTCTACGACCTTGTCGTGGCGCAGACCAGCGGCGGCCCCGGCATCGCCTCCGAAGTGCCGGCGAAATATGTCTACGACTACATGTTCTTCGCGCAGAATCTCGGCCAAGGTTTCGCCGCCTCGACCATGATGCTGCTCTCGGTGGTGATCGTCATCGTGCCATGGGCCTATCTCGAATTCGGAGGCCGCAAGCGTGGTTGACGTCGCCTCCCTGTCCACCGGGGCGCAAGCGCTGCGGCGCGACGCCGCCGGCCCGAGCGGACCGAAGCCGCGGCACGCCCTGTCGCGCCGCAATATCTTCCTTTACGGCACGCTGATCGTCGTGGCGCTCTATTACCTGTTGCCGCTCTACGTGATGATCGTCACGTCGCTGAAGGGCATGCCGGAGATCCGCCTCGGCAATATCTTCTCGCCGCCGGTCGAGATCACCTTCGAGCCCTGGGTGAAAGCCTGGGCGACGGCCTGCACCGGTCTCAACTGCGACGGACTCTCGCGCGGGTTCTGGAATTCGGTGCGCATCACCGTGCCGTCGGTGATCCTGTCGATCGCGATCGCCTCGGTGAACGGCTATGCGCTCGCCAACTGGCGCTTCAAGGGCGCCGACACCTTCTTCATCATCCTGATCGTCGGGGCCTTCATCCCCTATCAGGTGATGATCTATCCGATCGTCATCATTCTGCGCGAAATCGGCATCTACGGCTCGCTGACCGGCCTGGTGATCGTGCACTCGATCTTCGGAATGCCGATCCTGACGCTGCTCTTCCGCAACTATTTCACCTCGATGCCCGAGGAATTGTTCCGCGCCGCGCGCGTCGACGGCGCCGGCTTCTGGGGCATCTATCTGCGCATCATGCTGCCGATGTCGCTGCCGATCTTCGTCGTCGCCATCATCCTGCAGGTGACCGGCATCTGGAACGACTTCCTGTTCGGCGTCGTCTACACGCGCCCCGACACCTATCCGATGACGGTGCAGCTCAACAACATCGTCAACTCGGTGCAAGGCGTGAAGGAATACAACGTCAACATGGCCGCCACGATCCTCACCGGCCTGGTTCCGCTCATCGTCTACTTCATTTCCGGCAAGCTCTTCGTGCGCGGCATCGCCGCCGGCGCGGTGAAAGGATGATGATGGAAGCTGACATCGCCAATCCCAGCGTTTCGATCCAGGACCTGTCGCTCAATTTCGGCGCCGTCTCGGTGCTGCAGACGCTCAATCTGGATGTAGCCGAGGGCGAGTTCATCGTGCTGCTCGGGCCATCCGGATGCGGCAAGTCGACCTTGCTCAACTGCATTGCCGGGCTGCTCGACATTTCGGACGGCCGCATCTTCATCAAGGGCAAGAACGTCACCTGGGAGGAGCCGAAGGACCGCGGCATCGGCATGGTGTTCCAGTCCTACGCGCTCTACCCGCAGATGACGGTGGAGAGGAACCTCTCCTTCGGATTGCGCGTCGCCGGCGTGCCGAAGGAGGAGATCGCCAAACGCATCGCGCGCGCCGCCGAGATCCTGCAGATCGAGCCGCTGCTGCAGCGCAAGCCGTCGGCGCTTTCGGGCGGCCAGCGCCAGCGCGTGGCGATCGGGCGGGCGCTGGTGCGCGACGTCGACGTCTTCCTGTTCGACGAGCCGCTCTCCAATCTCGACGCCAAGCTGCGTTCGGAACTGCGCGTCGAGATCAAGCTTTTGCACCGTCGCTTGCAAAACACGATGATCTACGTCACCCACGACCAGATCGAGGCGATGACGCTGGCCGATCGCATCGCGGTCATGAGAGGCGGGGTCATCCAGCAGCTCGATGCACCGCAAACGATCTACAACCGGCCAGTCAACCGCTTCGTCGCCGGCTTCCTCGGTTCTCCGGCGATGAATTTCCTCAAAGGCGAGTTGGAGGCGGGCGCCGTCCCCGTCTTCAAAGCGGACGGCGTGTCGGTGCCGCTCGGCCGCTATCAATTCGACGGCGACGGCGGCCGGGCGGCCAAGCCTTGCATCTTCGGCATCCGGCCAGAGCACATCGCCTTCGGCGACGCCGCCGGAGCCATGCCGTTCACCGCCGAGTCGACGGTCGAGATCGTCGATCCGATGGGCTCCGACACGCTGGTGTGGACCAAGCTCGGCGGCCAGATCATCTCCTTCCGCGTCGAAGCGGACAAGACGCTGCGCAATGGCGATGCGATCCGCATCGGCTTCGATCCGGCGCGCGCCTCGCTGTTCGACGCTCAAACCGACAATCGCCTCTAACTCCGAAAGACATCCCCCAAGCAGAACGGACAGGACAGATGAACTGGTCATTCCAACTCTACAGCGCCCGCAATTTCCAGCCATGGAACGGCGTGGTGAAGATGCTCGGCGAGCTCGGCTACAGTCAGGTCGAGGGCTTCGGCGGTGTCTATGACGACCCGAAAGCGTTCCGAGCCGAGCTCGACGACAACGGGCTGGCGATGCCGACCGGACATTTCTCGATAGACGCGCTGGAAAATGATTTTGACGGCGTGCGCAAAATCGCCGACGCGCTCGGCATCACGCTCTTGATCTGCCCATATCTGATGCCCGACCAGCGCCCGACCGACACGGCCGGCTGGCGCGGCTTCGGCGAACGCCTCGCCAAGGTCGGCGAGGTGGCGAAAAAGGCCGGCTACGGCTTTGCCTGGCATAACCACGATTTCGAGTTCAAGGCGCTTGCCGACGGCACGCTGCCGCAGGACCACATCCTGTCCGCCGCACCCGATATCGGCTGGGAAATGGACGTCGCCTGGGTGGTGCGCGGCGGCGCCGATCCGCTGCCCTGGATCGAAAAGCACGGCAAGCGCATCACCGCCGTCCACGTCAAGGATATGGCCAAGCCGGGCGAGGGGCTGGACGAGGACGGCTGGTCCGATGTCGGGCACGGCACAATCGACTGGGCGGGCCTGTTCAAGACATTGCGCGCCAGGAGCGCGGCGAAGTATTTCATCATGGAACAGGACAATCCCAACGACATCGAGCGTTATGCCCGGCGCTCGATCGCAGCGGCCAAGAGCTGGCAGGAGTAATCGAAATGGCAGACAAACTTGGCGTCGGCGTCATCGGCTGCGGCAACATCTCGAAGGCGTATTTCTCGCTCGCGCCGCTGTTTCGCGGCATCAAGATGCGGGCCTGCGCGGATATCAACTTGGACGCCGCCAAGGCGCGGGCGAAGGAGTTCAAGCTCCGCGCCGAGACGGTTGACGAACTGCTGAAGGACGATGAGATCGACATCATCGTCAATCTGACGATCCCGGCCGTGCACTACGAAGTTTCGAAAGCGGTCCTCGACGCCGGCAAGCATGTCTATTCGGAAAAGCCGTTCGTCTTGTCGATCGAGGAAGGGCTCGATCTGAAGAAACGGGCCGAGAAAAAGGGCCTGCGCATCGGTTCGGCGCCGGACACTTTCCTCGGCGGCGCGCACCAGTTGGTGCGCGAGCTGATCGACAGCGGCAAGCTCGGCAAGATCACCAGCGGCACCTGCCATGTAATGGGCCACGGCATGGAGCACTGGCACCCCAATCCCGACTTCTTCTTCCAGCCGGGCGCCGGTCCGGTGCTGGACATCGGTCCGTATTACGTCACCAACCTGATCCAGCTGATCGGGCCGGTGAAACAGGTTGCGGCCTTTGCCACGACCCCGGCCAAGGAGCGCACCATCAGCTCCCAACCGCGCGCGGGTGAAAAAATCCCGGTGAACACGCCGACCACCATCCATGCGCTGCTCGAATTCGCGAATGGCGCGGTGATCACGCTCAACACCTCCTGGGACGTCTGGAGCCACGGGCACGCGCCGATGGAGCTCTACGGCGAAGCGGGCACGGTCTTCGTGCCGGATCCGAATTTCTTCGGCGGCGAGGTGCGCTTCACCGACAGCGCCAAGCCGGTGAAGAAGCTGCCCAAGTGGAACCATCCCTTCGGTGTGCCGAACGAGATGCATGGCCAAGGCATGATGGCCAACTACCGCACCGCCGGCCTTGCCGACATGGCGATCGCGATCGCCGAAGGACGGCCGCACCGCTGCTCGATGGAGCTGGCGCTGCACGCCGTCGACGTCATGACCGGCATCCTGCGTTCGGGCGAGAGCGGCAAATATGTCGCCATGCAGACGAGCTGCGAACGGCCGGCCGCGCTCGGCGTCAAGGATGCGAAGGCGCTGCTGGCCAAGAAAAAATAGCCGGCAGCGATTATCGATAATTTTTCCATCTCCCTCTCCCCGTCCCGCCGGGGAGAGGGTAAGGAAGAGGGGCAAGCATCGATTCAATTTTCCTGGCAGCGGTCGTCGCGCCGGTTCGATCCCGAGGATTTCCCATGCCCTATGTCGCCGCCGAGAACCGCTACGAGAAGATGATCTACAACCGTTGTGGACGCTCCGGCCTGAAGCTGCCGGCGATCTCGCTCGGGCTGTGGCATAATTTCGGCAACGACACGCCGCACAGGACCAAGCAGGCGATCGTGCGCAAGGCCTTCGACCTCGGCATCACGCATTTCGACCTCGCCAACAATTACGGTCCGCCGCCCGGCTCGGCCGAGACCGCGTTCGGCGAGATCATGCGCACCGATTTCGCCGCCTATCGCGACGAGCTGATCATCTCGACCAAGGCGGGCTACGAGATGTGGGCTGGCCCATACGGCGAGTGGGGCAGCCGCAAATACGTGCTGGCCAGCCTCGACCAGAGCCTGAAGCGCATGGGGCTCGACTATGTCGACATCTTCTATTCGCACCGCTTCGACCCGGAGACGCCGCTGGAGGAGACGATGGGCGCGCTCGACCATGCGGTGCGCTCGGGCAAGGCGCTCTATGCCGGCATCTCGTCCTACAATTCGCAGCGCACGCGCGAGGCGGCCGACATATTGCGGCAGCTCGGCACGCCCTGCCTCATCCACCAGCCGAGCTATTCCATGCTCAACCGCTGGGTCGAGGACGATGGGCTGCTCGACACGCTGGAGGGGCTGGGCATCGGCTCGATCGTGTTCTCGCCTCTAGCGCAAGGCATGCTGACCGACAAATATCTCGGCGGCATTCCCGAAGGCAGCCGGGCATCCCAAGGCAAATCGCTGCGTCCGGCTTTCATCAACGACAAGTCGATTGCCAACATCAAGGCGCTCAACGCCATTGCCGGCCGGCGCGGGCAGACGCTGGCGCAGATGGCGCTGGCCTGGGTGCTGCGCAAGGGCAGGGTGACCACGGCGCTGATCGGCGCCAGCCGGCCGGAGCAGGTCGAGGATTGTGTCGGCGCGCTCAAGGCGCTCGACTTCAGCGATGCCGAGCTCGCCGAGATCGATACTTATGCGCGCGAATCCGACATCAACCTTTGGGCGGCTTCCGCCGAGCGCAAGGGGCCGCCGCGCAAGTAGAGATTAGCCGGCGAAGCATCGCCGCGCGGCGCACGCCAGATGGCACGCGCTGCGGAAACAGTGGCAAAAACCTTCGTTCGTCGCTATCTCAGGGAATTGAGGTCGCCAGCACGCAAGATTCCGTGCGGGCGTCGTTTGGGCGAGCAAGATGACGGCAAGAGATGCGCTGACCAAGAACCAGCTCTGCGTGCTCGAGAAGCTCGAGGCGTCCAGCGGGCCGCTCAGCGCCTATACGCTGCTCGACCAGCTGCGCGAGCGCGGCTTCCGCGCGCCGCTGCAGGTCTACCGGGCGCTCGATACGCTGGTGAAGTCCGGCTTCGTGCACCGGCTGGAAAGCCTCAACTCCTTCGTCGCCTGCGCCGAGCCGCACGACCACAGTCACTCGATGACCGCCTTCGCCATCTGCGACAATTGCGGCCAGGTCACCGAGATGTCCGACCACGATGTCGACCACCGGCTGGATGAGTGGGTGCGCTCGACGGGATTTGCGGCCAAGAAGGCCGTGATCGAATTTCGCGGCGTGTGCGCCAAGTGCAGGGCGGAAGCGGCGTAAGTACGCCGATATTCAGGTGAGGCCGGCCTGCAAATGGCGGCTTCCTGCGCTTCCGGTGCTCACGGACGAAAAGTGCGCTCCGCTCCGGTTCTCGGAATCCGCCCAGTTTGGTCGCTTCGCGCCCGTCTTCGACTCCGATTCGGCCTGACCTGAATCTCGACGCACTTCCCGGCGTGGGTGCCGGCTAATGCGCTTCGTCCCAGTTGTTGGCCGCCCGCGCGTCGACATGCAGCGGCACCGACATCGAGACGGCCGGCATCGGCGCGTTTTCCATCACTTTGCGCACGACGGGGAGCGTCGCTTCGACCTCCTCGTCGACCGTCTCGAAGATCAGTTCGTCATGCACCTGCAACAGCATGCGGGCCGAGAGCTTGGCCTTGTCCAGCGCCTCTTCCATATGCACCATGGCGCGGCGGATGATGTCGGCGGCGGTCCCCTGCAGCCTGGCGTTGATCGAGGCGCGCTCGTTGAAGGCGCGGATCGACGGGTTGGAGGACCTTATCTCCGGATAGTGGATCCGGCGGCCGAAGATCGTCTCGACGAAGCCGTGCTCGCGCGCATAGGCCTTGGTTTCCTCGATATAATCGCGGATGCCCGGGAAGCGCTCGAAATAGCGCTTGATGTAGGCGCCGGCTTCGTCGCGCGGGATCGAAAGCTGGTTGGCGAGGCCGAAGGCCGAGATGCCGTAGATGATGCCGAAATTGATCGCCTTGGCGCGCCGGCGCACTTCCGAAGGCATGCCCTCCACCGGCACGTTGAACATTTCCGAAGCGGTGATCGCATGGATGTCGGCGCCGTCGGCGAAGGCCTGCTTGAGCTGCGGGATCTCGGCGACATGGGCAAGCACGCGCAATTCGATCTGGCTGTAGTCGGCCGAGACCAGCTTGTGGCCTTTCTCGGCGATGAAGGCGGTCCTGATCTTGCGCCCCTCGGCGGTGCGCACCGGGATGTTCTGCAGATTGGGATCGGAGGACGACAGCCGCCCGGTCGTCGTCGCGGCCAGCGCGTAGGAGGTGTGGACGCGGTTGGTGCCAGGATTGATGAAGCCGGGCAGCGCGTCCGTATAGGTCGATTTCAGCTTGGTCAGCTGGCGCCAGTCGACGATCTTGCGTGGCAGCTCGTGGCCTTCGGCGGCGAGGTCTTCCAGAAGCTGCGCCGAGGTCGACCATTGGCCGGTCTTGGTCTTGGAGCCGCCGGGCAGGCCCATCTTGCCAAACAATATGTCGCCGAGCTGTTTCGGTGAGCCGATGTTGATGCGCTCGCCAACGATCCCATAGATTTCTTCCTCGGCGCGGGCCGCGCCCTGCGCCAGCTCGCCCGAAAGCCGCGACAGAATCTGGCGATCGACCGAAATTCCGCGCTGCTCCATTCGCGCAAGCACCGGCACCAGCGGCCGTTCCAGCCGCTCGTAGACGGAAACCAGGCCCTTGGCGGCGAGCCTGGGCTTCAGCACCTGCCAGAGCTGCAGCGCAATGTCGGCCTGTTCGGCAGCGTATTTCGTTGCGCGCTCGATATCGACCTGATCGAAGCCGATGGCGTTCTTGCCTGAGCCTGCGAGTTCCTTTTTCACCGCCGGCGCGTGGCCGAGCCATTTTTCCGACAGCGAGGCGAGGTCGTGGCCGCCGGAGGTGCCGGCGTCGAGCACGTAGGAGATCAGCATCGTATCGTCGAACGGCCCTACCTCGATGCCGTGCCGGCTCATCACGACGATGTCGTATTTCATGTCCTGCACGATCTTGAGAACCGACCGGTCCTCGAGCAGCGGCTTCAAGAGCGCCAGCGCCTCGCGGACCGGGATCTGGTTCTCCAGCAGGCCGCCGCCGAGCAGGTCGCCATTGCCGCTCGTGTGGGCGAGCGGCACATAGGCTGCGCGGCCTGGCGCGATCGCGATCGAAACGCCAACGAGATCGGCCTGCATCGGGTCGGACGAGGTGGTCTCGGCATCGAGAGCGAGGGCGCCGGCTTCGCGGGCTTCGGCAATCCAGGCCTTGAGCGTCGCCGCATCGCGAATGGCGGTATAGGCCGACGGGTCGATCTTGCGCGCCGTCCCCTGTTCCAGCCGCAGCGCCGAAAGCAGGGAAGGGGTATCGCCTTGCGGCGGCGCGTCCTCGCCCCTCACGGCAGGCTTCGCGGCGCCGTTCGATTCAGGTATCGGCTGCCGCGGCGGCGCGCCGGCGCCGACATCGGGGCCATGCGCGGTATCGGCGCGCTCGACGGTGACGGCGGATGCCTGGACGTCGCCGATCTCGGTCGCGGTCGCCTCGGCGACACGCCGCGTCAGCGTGGTGAATTCCATCGTCTTCAGGAAGCCGATCAGCTTCGGTCCGTCCGGCTCATGCAGGACGAGGTCATCCAGGCCTTCCTTCATCGGCACGTCGTTCTTCAACGTCACCAGCTCGCGCGAGATGCGCGCCTTGTCGGCATTGGCGATGATGGTCTCGCGACGTTTTTCCTGCTTGATCTCGGAGGCACGCGCGAGCAGCCCGTCAAGATCGCCGAACTGTTCCAGAAGCTGCGCGGCGGTCTTCGGGCCGATGCCGGGCACGCCGGGCACATTGTCGACCGAGTCGCCGGTCAGCGCCTGCAGATCGATCATCTTTTCGGGCGGCACACCCCATTTCTCGATTACTTCCGGAATGCCGATCTGGCGGTCCTTCATCGGATCGTACATGCCGACCGTCGGTCCGACCAGCTGCATCAGATCCTTGTCGGAGGAGATGATGGTGGCGTCGGCGCCGGCTTCGCGCGCGAGCCGGGAATAGGTCGCGATGATGTCGTCGGCCTCGAAGCCTTCCATCTCGATGCAGGGCAGGTTGAAGGCGACGGTCGCCTGGCGGATCAGGCCGAATTGCGGGATCAGGTCCTCCGGGGGCGCCGAGCGGTTGGCCTTGTATTCGGGGTAGAGATCGCTCCGGAAGGTTTTCGAGGAATAATCGAAGATGACGGCGAAATGCGTCGGCACCACACCGACATTGGTGTTGCGGGCGTCCTGCATCAGCTTCCACACCATGTTGCAGAAGCCGAGCACGGCGTTGGTCGGCAGGCCGTCGGATTTGCGGTTGAGCGGCGGCAGAGCGTGATAGGCGCGGAAAATGTAGCCGGAGCCGTCTACGAGGAAGAGGTGATCGCCTTTTTTCATGCCGGCAGGGATAGCGCGGCCAGCCTTCGCGGTCCATGCCAAAGGCGGAGGAACCCGCCGGTTCGGGCAACACCCCTGACAGATCCTGTCCGAGCCGGAAATTTGCCGCTCACGGGCATGTTACAAAAGTGTAATTTTCATGCCCTTGAATCGCCATGTTCAAAGACCCAAATAGACGTCATCGGCAGTTTTCGCCGAAGTCCGGAGTAAGGCCCGTCCCCCGCCTATACCGGGCAACTGCGGCAGCCTATCCCCCCTCTCCGGGCTGCCGCAACGTTTCGAGTAAAGACCGCCGTGGTTCCCCCTCCACCACGGCGGTCTTCTTTTATTTTGCGGTAGCGTTTGCCGGCTTGGTCCAACAATCGCGGCTTTTCGTTTCCGGTCCGGGCCTTTAGGGTCGGCCCGGAAAATCGAAAGGCCCGCCAATGTCCAGAATCTCGCCCGTCCTCGACCGTCTCGACCAGAATCTCGACCAGAGCCTGGAGCGGCTGTTCGGCCTGCTCGGCATCAGGTCGATCTCCACCGATCCGGCCTTTGCCGCCGACTGCCGCAAGGGCGCCGAATGGCTGGTCGCAGAGCTCAAGCTGATCGGCTTCGACGCGAGTGTGCGCGACACGCCCGGACATCCGATGGTAGTGGCGCATCACGAGGGGCCGGTCGGCTCCCCGCATGTGCTGTTCTATGGCCACTACGACGTCCAGCCGGTCGATCCGATCGAATTGTGGGACACCGATCCGTTCGCGCCATCGATCAAGGAGATCGAGCCTGGCCGCACGGTGATCACCGGCCGCGGCTCGGCCGACGACAAGGGGCAGCTGATGACCTTCGTCGAGGCCTGCCGCGCCTGGAAGCAGGTGCACGGCAACCTGCCGTGCCGCGTCACCATCCTGTTCGAAGGCGAGGAGGAGTCCGGCTCGCCGTCGCTGAAGCCGTTCCTCGCGGCCAACGCCGCCGAACTGAAGGCGGATTTCGCGCTGGTCTGCGACACCAGCATGTGGAACCGCGAGACGCCGTCGATCTGCGTGTCGCTGCGCGGCATGGTCGGCGAGGAGGTCACCGTCAAGGCGGCCAACCGCGACCTGCATTCGGGCCTCTATGGCGGCCCGGCCGCCAACCCGATCCGCATCCTGGCCAAGGCTCTGGCCGACATCCACGACAAGGACGGCCATGTCACCATTCCGGGCTTTTATGACGGCGTCGAGGAGACACCTTCGCAGGTGCTGAAGTCCTGGGAGGGGCTCGACGAGACCGCCGAGACCTTACTCGGACCGGTCGGCCTTTCCATTCCGGCCGGCGAGAAGGGCCGATCGGTGCTCGAGCTGACCTGGGCGCGGCCGACGGCCGAGTTCAACGGCATCATCGGCGGCTATACCGGCAAGGGCTTCAAGACGGTGATCGCGGCGGAGGCGTCGGCGAAAGTGTCGTTCCGCCTGGTCCACAAGCAGGACCCGAAGACGATCCGCGCCGCCTTCCAGGCTTTCGTGCGCGAGCGCATCCCCGGCGACTGCTCGGTGGAGTTCCATCCGCATGGCGGCTCGCCGGCGATCCAGCTTTCCTACGACTCGCCATTCCTGGCCAAGGCCAAGGACGCGCTATCCGATGAATGGGAGAAGCAGGCCGTCACCACCGGCGGCGGCGGCTCGATCCCGGTGGTCGGCGATTTCCAGACCTATCTCGGCATGGAATCGCTGCTGGTCGGCTTTGGCCTCGACGACGACCGCATCCATTCGCCGAACGAGAAATACGAGCTGAGCTCCTTCCACAAGGGCCAGCGCTCCTGGGCGCGGATCCTCGATGCGCTGACCCGCTGAGGCCGAGATCGCGAACGGCGCGAATTCAACTTACTGTTGATTTTTCGCGGATTCGCGGCGAGGACGAACCAACTGGTGCAAATACCTCGCGGCGCGGCAAACGTCGCGTCTCGACCGGAGAAGAGAATGACAGATATCCGTTTCCACAAGAACGATCTGCCCGACCTGTCCCATTACAATGTCGGGGCGGTGGCCATCGACACGGAGACGCTGGGCTTGAACCCGCATCGCGACCGGCTGTGCGTGGTGCAGATCTCGCCCGGAGACGGCAGCGCCGACGTCATCCAGATCGCGCCTGGCCAGAAGAAAGCGCCGAACCTCGTCAGTCTGCTCCGCAACCGAGCGATCACCAAGCTGTTCCATTATGGCCGCTTCGACATCGCCGTGCTCTACAACGCCTTCGGCGTGATGGCGGAACCGGTGTTCTGCACCAAGATCGCGTCGCGGCTGGTCCGCACCTACACCGACCGGCACGGTCTGAAGGACCTGTGCAACGAGCTGCTCGGCATCGGCCTGTCCAAGGCGCAGCAATCCTCGGACTGGGCGGCGGAAACGCTCTCGCCCGAACAGCTCGAATATGCCGCCTCCGATGTGCTTTACCTGCACCGCTTGCGCGAGGTGCTGGCCGGTCGGCTGGCGCGCGAGAACCGCACCAAGGAGGCGGAAGCCTGCTTCCGTTTCCTGCCGACGCGCGCCAAGCTCGACCTGATGGGCTGGGCGGAGGAAGACATCTTCGCGCATAGCTGACGGAACCCGGCGCGTCGGAGGACGTCGTTGCCGGTTCTTGGAGGGGACCGGTCCATGGAGGCAGTGAGATGACAGAGCGCAAACCGATAGCGAGCGCGCCGAGGGACGGCTCGAAAGTCACGATCACGTGGAAGGACGGCGACGGCGTCGTCAATGAATCCATCGGCCAGTACCGCGACGGCGGCTGGTGGGTCTACACCGACAGCGACACGCAAAAGAAGGTCGATCCGACGAGCTGGCGGCCTGCATCGGGCGACGAAGACGACGGCCAATGACGCCGTCGCTGGCGGAGCCGGCGGCTTTGGCATAGCGTGAAACCGTTGATATCGAAGGCCGATTCGGAGCCTTGCTCCGTGGTCACCATTTGCTTGGAGGGAATCAGCATGGGTATCGAAAGTCTTCTCGTCTTCATCATCATCGGCGCCATCGCCGGCTGGCTTGCCGGGCTGATCGTGTCGGGCTTCGGCTTCGGCCTGATCGGCAACATCGTCGTCGGCATCATCGGCGCGTTCATCGCCGGCTGGCTTTTCCCAAGGCTCGGCTTCGCCATCGGCGGCGGCATCCTGGCATCGATCATCCATGCGACGATCGGCGCGATCATCCTGTTGCTCGTCGTCAAGGTCCTGAAACGAGCGTGAGGCTCGACCTCACGAAAGGGCCGCAATGAGGCAGAACACGCTCTATCTCATCATCGGGGCGCTGATCGCGGTGGTCATCGCGCTCGGCATCTATGTCTATCGCGAGCAGACCAGGCCGAAAGGCGTCGAGCTCAAGATCGATGACAAGGGTATTTCGATCCAGCAGAATTAAACGGTCCGGCGGCGGATGCGAGCGCCCGGTGAGAAGCAGGCGAGGCCCGCGTGATCATTCCCGATGATATCGCGCCCGAGAGCCATGACGATCCCGACATCAGCGTCGAAGCGTGGCGCAGGCTCAACGCGCCGCCGAAGGCCAGGAACTGGTTGCGCGATCGCATGCGGACGTTTCGCTTCCTGCGTTCGCCGGCACGCGAGACGCTGCTGCCCGGCGGCGGCAGGGCGTTTTCGGATGCGGTCATCGCCTCGGTGGCCTTCAACCGCCCAGATATGATCGAATGGCAGATCCATCTGATCCGGCGTCATCTTGCCGAGAAGGACGGCTATGTCGTCTTCGACAACAGCAGCCGCGACGAAGCCCGGGTGGCGATCCGCGACCTCTGCCGGCGGCTTCAGGTCCCCTATGTCGGCCTGCCGAGGAACAGGATGCTGGTCAGCGCCTCGCATGGCCTGGCGCTGAACTGGATCGCCAGGAATTTCGTCGTGGTCTTCAGACCGTCGCTCTTCGGCTTCCTCGACCACGACATCTTCCCGACCGGTCCCTTTTCCGTGCGCGAAAGAATGCAGGGCAAGCTGCTTTACGGAAGGAAGCGGACCGACACGCCGACGCCTGGCGGCTGGTTCCTGTGGCCCGGCTTCAGTTTCTTCGACGGCAGCGTATCGCCGCGACGGCTGGATTTTTCGCCGAGTTACCGATTCCACATGGATTCCGGCGGCGGCAACTGGCCAAGGCTTTACCGCGCGTGCGATCCGGACAAGGTCCGCTTTGCCGACAAGCGATGGCTTCGTTTCGGCGACGGCCGCGATGAATTCAGGGATTATTTCCTGTCCGTCGACGGCTGGCTGCACGCCGGCAACGCCTCGCATTGGAAAGCGCCGCAGGTCGACAGGCGCGAGCAGTTCATCGCGCTGTTGCGCCAGGCCGGCGGACCGGACCAGCCGGATGTGCGTTTTGAACCGCTTTGAGCCTGACCGGTTGCGCGGCACAGCCGGCAAATTGCCGAGACGCGCTGCTTTCGGTCTCCTGGCCCTTCCTTACGCTCCCTGAGGTGTCGAAAGCGGCAGCGGATCGAGAAAATCCTCAGGACTTTCAAAAGGCTGCATAAACCCTGCTTTAACGCGCCTTTAAACCGCCGCATCTACTCTGCAACCCAAACGCCATCGGCATCGGGGACAGACAGACTAGAGCGCATGGCGAACCGCAGAGACAGTCGCATCGAACCGAGCTTCGAGGACACGCCGCGGGCGAAATCCTCCGAGGGCTTTTCGGTGAGCGAGGAGGATCGCGTCGTGCCGCGCACCCGCAAATCCGCTGCAAAGGGCAAGTCCGCCAGGGCGAAATCACGTGGGCGTGGCCGCGACCGCAACCGACGCGGGCTGCTGGGCATCGCCACGCGGCTCGTCTATTGGTGCTTCGTGCTCTGCATCTGGGGCGGCATCGCGGTGGCCGGCATCGTCGTCTATTACGGCGCCAAAATGCCGGCGGCGACGACGTGGTCGATCCCGGACCGCGCGCCCAACATCAAGATCGTCTCGGTCGATGGCAACCTGATCGCCAATCGCGGCGCGTCGGGCGGCGAGGCAGTCGGCCTGAACGAAATGTCGCCCTACATCCCGGAAGCCGTCGTCGCCATCGAAGACCGGCGCTTTTATTCGCATTTCGGCATCGACCCGATCGGCCTGTCGCGCGCCATGGTCACCAATTTGCTTGGCCGTCACTTCTCGCAGGGCGGCTCGACGCTGACGCAGCAGCTGGCGAAGAACCTGTTCCTGACGCCGGACCGCACGCTGGAGCGCAAGGTGCAGGAAGTGCTGCTCGCGCTCTGGCTCGAGCACAAGCACACCAAGGACCAGATCCTCGAAATGTACCTCAACCGGGTCTATTTCGGCTCGGGCGCCTATGGCGTGGAGGCGGCCTCGCGGCGCTATTTCGGCAAGAGCGCGCGCGACGTGTCGCTTTCGGAGGCGGCACTGCTGGCGGGCCTGCTCAAGGCGCCGTCGAAGCTTTCGCCGGCGCGCGACCCGAAGGCGGCCGAGGAACGGGCGCAGCTGGTGCTTGCCGCCATGCGCCAGGAAGGCAAGATCGGCGAGAAGGAATACAAGACCGCGCTGAGCGCGCCGGCGACGCGCGCGCCGTCCTACTGGACCGGCTCGGAAAACTACGTCGCCGATACCGTCATGGACGAGCTTCCCGACCTCATCGGCGACGTGCGCGGCGACATCGTCATCAACACTACCGTCGACCTCAACCTGCAGAAGCTCGCCGAACAGTCGATCCGCCGGCTGATCGACGAGAGCGGCAAGAAGCTCAACGTCACGCAAGGCGCGCTGGTCTCGATCGACGATTCCGGCGCGGTGCGCGCCATGGTCGGCGGCTACGACTATTCGACCAGCCAGTTCGACCGCGCCTCGGAAGCGCGGCGGCAGCCGGGCTCGGCCTTCAAGCCCTTCGTCTACATGGCGGCGCTCGAGGCCGGCCGCACGCCGGACAGCATCCGCAACGACGCGCCGATCAAGATCGGCAAATGGACGCCGGACAATTACGGCGGCAAATACTACGGCAAGGTCACGCTGGCGACGGCGCTGGCCAAGTCGCTCAACTCGGTGGCGGCGCAGCTCACCATGGAGGTCGGGCCCGACGCCGTGGTGGAAGCCGCGCATCGCATGGGGATCCAGTCGGACCTGCAGGCCAACACCTCGATCGCGCTCGGCACCTCGGAAGTGACGCCGCTGGAATTGACCTCGGCCTATGTGCCCTTCGCCAATGGCGGCTACAAGCCGGACATCCATTTCATCCAGCGCATCACGGCCGCCAACGGCAAGGTGCTCTACGAGGGCAGCACCGGCAGCGCGCCGCGCGTCATCAAGGCCGATATCGTCGGCATGATGAACTCGATGATGACCGGCACGGTCGAGGTCGGCACCGCCAAGAAAGCGGCCTTCAACTGGCCCTCGGCCGGCAAGACCGGCACCAGCCAGAACTCGCGCGACGCCTGGTTCGTCGGCTACACCGCCAACCTCACCACGGGCGTCTGGTTCGGCAATGACGATGGCAGCGCGATGAAGAAGGTGACCGGCGGCGCCTTGCCGGCGCAGGCCTGGCACGAATTCATGGTGGCGGCGCATGAGGGCGTGCCGGTCAGGCCGCTGCCCGGCACCTGGAAGTCGACGCCGTCCGACACGATCGTTCCGGACGAGATCCCGTCGGCTGATGCCTCGCAGCCGCCGCCTGCGCCGCCCGCAGCCGTCGGCCAGTCTCAGCCCGCTGCTCAATCGCAGCCTGTTGCCCAGGCTCCGGCGCCGGCTCGCTCGGCCCCAGCACGGCAGGCGCAACCGGCCGAGACCGTGGACGCCGGCGGCTTCGACATGCCCAGCGACGGCGGATCGACCGCCTCGATCAAGCATCCGGTGCCGCCCGGCAATGTCGGCGGTCCGACCAAGAAGCGGCAGACCTCGATCCTCGATATCCTCGGCGGGGGTTAGACAATGGCAGGCGAACCGGCCGGGCCGACTGATGGGAAAGCATACAAGCGTCTAAGCACGTGGCAGTGGCTCTTGCTGGCGGGGATGACGGTCAGTGTCGTGGCAATTCGGCATCTGCCATATCTCTATTACCCGGACCCTCGATAGCTCGATCAGGAAAGAATCGGCGCGATATACGCCTCCGTCATTCTGGGGCTTTTGTTGCCCTATGGGATCGCCTGGGGTGTTGGGCGCTTAGCCGGGCGCTCGCGTGGCACGTTCTTGGGGGTTCTCTGGACATTGGCAGGTCTGATGTTTCTTCTCAGTCTCAGTCTGCATGCGGAGTGCCCGACCTGTTATTGAACAGCGGTTGCCCGGTAGCTATGCGGCCGATCTTGCGATCTCCTAGCGACCCCTCGCCATTGTAACCATATTCGGCTAGATCACGCGCCGGAGACCGCGACATGGCCGAGACCGACAGCAGAAAAACCATCGTGCTCACCGGCGCCAGCCGGGGCATCGGCCATGCGACGGTGAAGCGCTTTTCGCGCGAGGGCTGGCGCGTCATCACTTGCTCGCGCCAGGCCTTTGCCGAGGATTGCCCGTGGCCGGCCGGCCCCGAGGACCACATCAAGGTCGATCTTGCCGACCAGGAAGACGTCGGCATCGCCGTCTCGGAAATCCGTCACCGGCTGGAAGCGCATGGCGGCCAGCTCAACGCGCTGGTCAACAATGCCGGCATCTCGCCGAAGCTGAAGACCGGCAGCCGCATGGATTCGATCGAGACACCGATGCATGTCTGGCGCGACGTCTTCCAGGTCAATTTCTTCGCGCCGATCATGCTGGCGCGCGGCCTGTTCAAGGAACTCGCGGCGGCAAAAGGCTCGATCGTCAACGTCACCTCGATCGCCGGCACCAGGGTGCATCCTTTCGCCGGCACGGCCTATGCGACATCCAAGGCGGCGCTCGGTTCGCTGACGCGCGAGATGGCGCATGATTTCGGCCCGCACGGCATCCGCGTCAACGCCATCGCGCCGGGCGAGATCGACACCGCGATCCTGTCGCCCGGCACCGACAAGATCGTCGAGACGATCCCGCTGCGGCGGCTCGGCGCCACCTCGGAAGTGGCCGACATCATCTACTTCCTGTGCTCCGGGCAATCGTCCTACGTGACCGGCTCGGAGATCCACATCAACGGCGGCCAGCACGTTTAGTCAGATCGTTCTCGCGCGGCCGGCAAAACTGCCCAGCACGGCCATCAGCAAGGTGGCGATAGCGCAGGCTCCAAGCGCAAGGCCCCAGTTTCCAGTTGCGTCGTGCGCAAGCCCGGCCAGCGGCGGACCCGCGGCGGCCAGCGAATAGCCCAGGCATTGTGCCATCCCCGAGAGTGCGGCGGCTTCTCGGGCATGAGAGGCCCTCAGGCTGACGAAGGAAAGGCCGAGCAGGAAGGCCGCGCCAGCGCCGAAGCCGAACAGGGCGATCCATAGCACGGCGAGGGCCGGCAACTGCCACAGGCCGAAGAGCGACAGGCAGGTGGTCAGCGCCACGCCGACGGCAAGCGCCCGCTGGTCCTTGGTGCGGCGCACGGCAGCGCCAAGCAGCACGCCGGGGATCGCGGTTGCCAGCTGCAACAGGCCATGCAGCGAGCCGGCGGTCGCCGCCGGATAGCCGGCCTCGGCGAGGATGGCGGGCAGCCATCCGACGATCACATAGAAGACCACCGAGGTCAGGCCGAGAAAGCCGGTCACCTGCCAGGCGAGGGCCGAGCGCCAAATGCGGCCGCGGTCTTGCGCGGACGCGGCCTGTGTTGCCCCGGTGGAAGGCATTCCCAGCTGAGGCGCCCACGCGATCAGCGCCGCGACCGGCAAGACCAGAGTGGCGGCCAGCGACAGGTGCCAGCTCGATCCCGGCAATTGCGCAAGCGGGATCGCCGCCGTCGATGCGACGGCCTGGACGAGCCCGGACATGATGGCATAGGCGCCGGTCAGGCTGGCGACCCGGTCGGGAAAATCGCGCTTGAGCAGGCCGGGCAGCAGGACATTTGCCACGGCAATACCGGCGCCGATCGCGCCGGTGCCGGCGAACAGCGCTGAGGTCGGACAGGTCGAGCGGATCGCAATTCCGGTCGCAATGACAAGCAGCGCGCCGAACAGGCACCGCTCCATGCCGTATCGCCGGGCCAGGCCGGCCGCGATGGGCGAGATCGCCGCGAACGCCAGCAGGGGAAGAGTTGTCAGCACGCCCGCCTCGGCGGCGCTGATGCCGGTGGTTCCGCGGATCATGCCGAGCATCGGCGCGACAGCCGTAAACGGGGCGCGCAGCGTCGAGGCGATCAGCAGGATGCCGAGGATGAGGAGCCCCTGGCCGCTCGACGTGCGAATAACTTCTCTTACCGTCATGTCATGCTCCTGAGTGTTGTCGACGCTTCGCGATGCCGCCGCGGTTCACGGCGGCGGCGATCGCGGAAAGGCGCCTTATTCCTTCATGGTGAGAACGGCCTTGCCGCTGAAGCTGCGCTGCCTGAGCGCATCCAGGGCCTGGCCGATGTCTGTCCACGGCATGGTCAAGGCGACGCGGGTTTCCAGCCGGCCGGCCGCGGCCAGCCCAAGCAGCCAAGCGATATCAGCGCCGATGGCCGGGCCGGAGGTGTAGTAGGCGAAGGTCTGCAGCCTCGCGCCTTCGTGACCCGGAACGAACTGGCGAAAGGAGACCGGCGTCAGCTCGCCACTGCTCGATCCGAACATGATGATGGTGCCGCCCGGCGCGACGCGCTCAATGGCGTGCGAGAGGCTTGTCCCGCCGACCGACTCCGTGATCAGCGAAAACGGCCCCTTGGCTTGCTCGATCGCTCCGACAACCTGCCCGGCGCCAAGCTGGCGGAGATCCTCGGCATGCCTGGCAGCGGCGACCGCGGTCACCGATGCGCCTTGCTCGCGGGCGATCTGGATCTGGAAACGGCCGACCGCGCCGCTGGCGCCAGTGATCAGCACCCGTTGGCCGGCGAGGTCGCCGCCATGGCGCAATGTCCTCAGCGCCGTCGTGCCGGCAACCGGGAGCGTTGCCGCCGAGGCGAAGCCGACCTCGTCCGGCACGACGGCCAACCGGTCCGTCGGCACGGCGACGCGTTCGGCCCAGCCGGCCTCGTCGACCAGAGCCACGACGCGGGCGCCCGCGGCCGGCCCGGAGCCATCGACCGCCGCCCTTTCGATAATGCCGACGATATCCTGGCCGGGGATCCAGCCATCGGGCCGAATGGCGAGCAGGCGCAGCTCGCCACGATTCAACGATGTTGCATGAACTGCCACCAATGCTTCATTTGCATTGCAGTTTGGCTCGTCGATCTCGGTGAGCTTCAGCCGGTTCGGGCTGTCGGACGAAATGGCAAGCGCAAGCATGAAGCCACCTTTGACGTTCCACGCCGCGACCGATCGCGACGATAGGGGCTGGAACCTATCGACTTCCCTGCTTGAAGAATTTAGATATAATGCCAAATGATCGCTAAAAGCAGTCAAGTATGAGACAACCGCTCCGCTGGCCCTGGTTGAACTTCGACGTCGACGACGTGAGCGCGCCGGCGATCGCCGTCGGCGTCGACGTCACCGAGACCAAGGCCGAGGTGCCGATGCATTGGCATCGCAAGGGGCAGCTCGTCTTCGCGCTCGGCGGCGGCGTCACCTGCCGAGTGCCGAGCGGGCTATGGATGGTGCCGCCGCATTGCGGCGTGTGGGTGCCGAGCCGCATGGAGCACAGCAACATCGCGACGGCAAACGCGCGGATTTTCTTCGTCTATGTCGAGCCGGGCGCGGCGCAGATGCCGGACCGCTGCTGCACGCTGTCGATCTCGCCGCTGCTGCGCGAGCTGATCATCGAACTGGCGGACTGCGCGCCGGACGATGCGCGAGGCGAGTTCCTCGGCAAGGTCCTGCTCGCCGAGCTGCCGCTCATGCCGGTGCAGCAATTGCATTTGCCGATTTCGGCCGAGCCGCGGTTGAGACTGATCGCCGAGGCCTTGGCCGAGGATCCCGCCGACCGCAGCACGCTGGCGGAGTGGGCGAACCGCGTGGCGCTCAGCGAGAGCAGCCTGGCGCGGCTGGTGATGAAGGAGACCGGTTTGAGCTTCGGGCGCTGGCGCCAGCAACTGCATTTGATCGTCGCGCTGCGCGAATTGGCGGCGGGCGCCAGCGTGCAGCAGGTCTCGGGCGATCTCGGCTACGAATCCGTCACCGCCTTCATCACCATGTTCAAGAAGGCGCTGGGCAAGCCGCCGGGGAAATATCTCAGCGATATCGCGCAGCAGGGCGGTTCCGCCTTCGCGGCGTGATATCAAGCAGGCTGCGGCTTGATCTCGATGGCGGGCTCGACCGGAGCCTTGCCGGTCACCACCTCGACGATGCCGCGGGCGATCTCGCGCTCGCCCATGATGACGGTGTCGGCGCCGAGACCTTTCAGATGCTCGACCTCGGCATCGGAATGCGCGCGGGCGATGACATTGATCGCCGGATTGGCCGCGCGGGCCCTGAGCACAACCTGCCCCGCCTCAAAAGCGTTGGGGATGGCGAGGATCAAGCGCCTGGCGCCTTCCGGATTGGCGGCCGCGAAGACTTCGGCATTGGCGGCGTTGCCGGCTACGGTTTCGACGCCGTCGCTCTTCAACTTCGCCAGCGTCTTGTCGGCGTCCTCGATGACCAGGAAGGGCAGGGTGGCGTCTTTCAGCGCCGCACCGACAAGACTGCCGACGCGGCCGTAACCGATCAGGATGGAATGGCCGCTCAGGGCGGTTTTCGGCGGCGGGCCGTCGTCTTTCTCCGCCGGGGCCGCCACCACCGAAGCGACCTGACCGGGTTCGGTGGCCGGACCGAGCGGCTTCTGCTCCGCGGCCGGCGTGGCATCCTTGCCGGCGCGTTTTTCGAGCCACGGCTTCATCCAGTCGATGACCAGGAACATCAGCGGGTTGAGCAGGATCGACAGGATCGCGCCGGCCAGGATCAGGTCGCGGCCCTGCTCGGGCAACAGTTTTAAACCGACGCCGAGCTCGGCCAGGATGAAGGAGAATTCGCCGATCTGGGCGAGACTGGCCGAAATCATCAGCGCCGTCGCGATCGGATAGCGGAAGACGATGACGATGACGAAGGCGGCGATCGACTTGCCGATGACGATGATGGCGAGCGTGGCCAGGATCGGCAGGCCGTTGCTGAACAGGCTGAACGGGTCGAACAGCATGCCGACCGAGACGAAGAACAGCACCGAGAAGGCATCGCGCAGCGGCAGCGATTCCTCGGCCGCGCGATGGCTGAGCTCGGACTCGCTCATGATCATGCCGGCGAAGAAGGCGCCGAGCGCCAGCGAGACGCCGAACAGCTTTGCCGCGCCGAAGGCGACGCCGAGCGCGATGGCCAGCACCGACAGCCGGAACAGCTCTCGCGAGCCGGTATGGGCGACATAGTGCAGGATCCAGGGGATCACCCTGCGGCCGACCACCAGCATGACGACGACGAAAGCGGCGACCTTGGCAAGCGTGATGCCAACCACACCCCATATGCCGTAGCTGGCCGGCAGCGAAAGCAGGCTGGCATGGTCGTCGACCTGCGGCTGGCCTCCCAGCACGCCGGCCAGCGCCGGCAAAAGCACCAGCGCCAGCACCATGGCCAGATCCTCGACGATCAGCCAGCCGACGGCGATGCGGCCGCGCTCGGTCTCGATGAGCCGCCGTTCCTGCAAGGCGCGCAGCAGCACGACGGTCGAGGCGACGGACAGGGCCAGGCCGAAGACCAGGCCGGCGCCGAGCGACCAGCCGAGCATCCAGGACAGGCCAACGCCGAGCAGCGTGGCGAAGCCGATCTGCACGATGGCGCCTGGCACGGCGATGGCCCGCACCGACAGAAGGTCCTTCAGCGAAAAATGCAGGCCGACGCCGAACATCAAGAGGATGACGCCGATTTCGGCCAGCTCGTTGGCAAGACCGGCATCGGCGACGAAGCCGGGCGTGTTGGGGCCGACAAGCACGCCGGCGACCAGATAGCCGACGAGCGGCGGGATGCGGAAACGGTTGGCTAAAGCCCCGAAGACGAATGCAAGCCCCAGGCCGGCGACGATGGTGGCGATAAGGGGCGTGTCATGCGGCATTGTCTATGGAGCGCCTTTCGAAAACTGCGATGTCGGATGGGCGCCCGCCGAGGCTGCCGCCCTCGGCAATATGGTGGGGAGAGCGGCGATGATGCAACCGCCGCCGCGCAGAAATCGACGCCGAGGCAGGGCGCGCCGCGCAAAATCCGCGCCGTGCCGCCAAAGAGGCGGCTTGGAGACGCGATCCGGCCTCGAAGCCGCTTTCTTTCCGCCGGCTTATGCCGCCTGCAGCAGATTCTCGATGTCGGAAATGGTGTGGTTGGTCAGCGTTTTCGGTATTTCAGCCTGCACTTTCTCGCCGACTTCCTTATGCAGTCTCTGGCGCATCTCGCCAAGCGCGCGCGGTGGCGCGATCAGCACGACCGCGTCGAACTCGCCGGCATGCGCCAGCTTGTAGAGCCGGTCGGCGATGTCGACCGCAAAGCGCTCCTTGCCGAGACCGTGCCAGTCGGTTTCTTCGATGGCGCTGCGCGGGCCCTCATTCCCATAGCGGCCCGGCTTGTCCGTGCCCTGGTCGCGCGTGGCGGGATTGTCCTGCTCCATCTCTGCACCACTTCCAGGTTCGGGAACTTGTTGTCGCCCTGGTTGCGCAGGAAGAGCGCCTTCTCGCCATCGGCCACGACGACCCACAATCCGTGTTTCAGAATGATGCCCATGGGGTTCCTCCTTGCTTGCAGGGTTGCCGATCCGTCGAGCCTGGGATCGACAGGATGGATTGCTAGGCAAACGAACCGCGAAGCATGATTGTTCCGATCTGGCGGGGCGCCTCGATCGCTCCCGGCCGAGCCGACCCGGCAAGATCGGCTTTAATCTACTAACTTAGTAGAATTTAGAAAAACTGTTTTGCGGCTTTGTGGTCTTGGCGCTAAAAATTGCGGCCGATCAAGGTGGTTTCCCCTGCCGCTCTGACCGTCTCTCTCGCAAAGTAGAATTTTTTTCTCTTGCCCTTCGCGGTTGCGAAAAAGCGATTGCCTGCCGTTCGGCGGCGCGCGAGTGCTTACCTTCTGGTTTTTGGCGTGGCCGCGTAAAACTGCCAAACTGTTCCAGTATCGCTCATCGCCATGCCGCAAGCCAATGCCAAGCTCAATGCCTTTCCCGTGTTCATGCGGGTCGACGGCGAAGCCGTAGCCATCGTCGGCAATGGCGAGGAGGCGCTTGCCAAGGCAAGGCTGCTTTCGCAATCGAGCGCGGTGCTGCGCATCGTCGCCGACAATGCCAGCAACGGCCTTTTGGATTTCATCGCATCGGCCGGCGCCGTTCACGTCAATGCAGCCTATGAGGCCGCGCATCTCCAAGACGCCGCACTGGTGTTCGCGGCTAGCGGTGACGAGTCGCTCGACCGCCGCGTCGCCGAGGATGCGCGGCGCTTGGGCATTCCGGTCAACGCCGTCGACCGTCCGGAGCTTTGCGATTTCTTCACGCCGGCGCTGGTGAACCGTGCGCCGGTCGCCATCGCCATCGGAACTGAAGGCGCTGGACCGGTTCTGGCACAGATGCTGCGCGGACGCATCGACCGCATGCTGTCGCCGTCGCTCGGCCGGCTTGCGGCGCTGGCCGCGTCGTTCCGCGCCGCCGCAGAGGGCTTGCCAAAGGGCAATCGCCGCCGGCGCTTCTGGAGCGATTTCTTCGCCGGAGCGCCGGCCAAGGCAGTCGAAGCCGGCGAGCTCGACGAGGCACATGGCGCTGCGCTCGACCTTTTGAGCGCGAATGCGCCGGCCGCGGGGCACATCGCGCTGGTCGGCGCCGGCCCCGGCGCCGAGGATCTGCTGACGCTGCGGGCGCACCGCCTGCTAATGGAAGCCGACGCAATCCTCTATGACGCGCTGGTGCCTGAAGGCATCGTGGCCATGGGCCGCCGCGACGCCGAGCGCCTGCCGGTCGGCAAGCGCAAGGGCTGCCATTCCAAGAGCCAGGAAGAGATCAACGCGCTGCTCATCGAACTCGGCCGCGCCGGCAAGCGCGTGGTACGGCTGAAGTCAGGCGACCCGCTGGTGTTCGGCCGCGCCGGTGAGGAAATGGCGGCGTTGCGTGAGGCCGGCATCGCCTATGAGGTGGTTCCGGGCGTCACCGCCGCCTTTGCCGCCGCCGCCGATTTCGAGCTGCCGCTGACGCTGCGCGGTGTGTCGTCCTCGATGGTGTTCACCACCGGCCACGACCTCAAGGGCAACTCGCTGCCCGATTGGGCCAAGCTCGCCATCTCGGGCGCCACCGTTGCCGTCTATATGGGCCGTTCGGTCGCCGCCGAAGTCGCCGGCCGGCTGATCGAAGCGGGACTGTCGCCGGACACGGCCGTCGCCGTCGTCGAGAATGCCAGCCTCGGCAGCCGCCGCCGTTTCCACGGCACGCTGGCCGATCTGCCGTCGCTGGAAGAGCGCGCCGACCTTACCGGTCCGGTGATGACGATCATCGGTGATGCGGTCGCCGGCGCCAATTTTGAACAATCCGAGCCGCTCGCGGCACATAGGCATGAGGGCGCGGCTTCAGCCGTTGCCGAAGGAGTTCAACCATGAAGGTTCTGACCGCGAACAGGCTCTCCGACGGCATCGCCGTCTGGTACGCCGAAGGCGGCTGGGCGGAGACGGTCGGTCATGCCGATCTCGCGCATGATAAGGCGGCGGAGGACCGGCTGGAAGCGATCGGCGCCGCGGCTGGCGCCAACAATGAGGTGGTCGACGTCAACCTGATCGACGTCACCGTGGTCAATGGTTTGGTCGAACCGGTGCGGCTGCGCGAGAAGATCCGCGCCGCCGGTCCCACCATTCGCACCGATCTCGGCAAGCAGGCCAGCCCGGCAGTGGCCGGGGTGGCTTAAGGGTTCAAGGAAAGCAGCGGGCGGACGCGCCCTGAAAGACGAAGCATGTACCGTTACGACGAGTTCGACCAGGATTTCGTTCACGCCCGTGTCGCCGAGTTCAGCGACCAGGTGCAGCGCCGGCTTGCCGGCGAGATCACAGAGGACCAGTTCCGGCCGCTCCGGCTGATGAACGGCGTCTACCTGCAGCTGCACGCCTATATGCTGCGCATCGCGGTGCCCTACGGCACGCTGAACAGCAAGCAGATGCGCATGCTCGGCCATATCGCGCGCAAATACGACAAGGGCTACGGCCATTTCACCACGCGCCAGAACATCCAGTTCAACTGGCCGGCGCTGTCGGACATCCCGACGATCCTGGCCGATCTCGCCAGCGTCGAGATGCATGCCATCCAGACCAGCGGCAACTGCATCCGCAACGTCACCGCCGATCATTTCGCCGGTGCCGCCGCCGACGAGGTCGCCGACCCGCGCCCCTATGCCGAAATCCTGCGGCAATGGTCGTCGGTGCATCCGGAATTCTCGTTCCTGCCGCGCAAGTTCAAGATCGCGGTGACCGGCGCCGAGCGCGACCGCGCCGCCATCCAGACGCATGACATCGGCCTGCACCTGAAGAAGAACGCGGCCGGCGAGCTCGGCTTCGCCGTCTATGTCGGCGGCGGCCAGGGCCGCACGCCGATGGTGGCGAAGAAGATCCGCGACTTCCTGCCGGAGGCCGATCTTCTCTCCTACTGCACGGCGATCCTGCGCGTTTACAATCTCTATGGCCGCCGCGACAACAAGTACAAGGCGCGCATCAAGATCCTCGTCCACGAGACCGGCGAAGAAGAAATCACGCGCCAGATCGAGGCCGAATGGCAGGAGCTGAAGGACGCCGAGCTGAAGCTGCCGGAAGCCGACATTCACGCCATCAACGCTTACTTCGCGCCGCCGGCACTGACGGATCGGCCTGAAGGCGACGCTGAGGTGAAGCAGGCGCGGCTCGATTCCAAAGGCTTCTCGCAGTGGCTCGACCAGAATGTCGTGACGCATCGCCATCCCGACTATGCGGCGGTGACGATCTCGTTGAAGGGCATCGGCGAGGTGCCCGGCGACGCCACCGACAGCCAGATGGAGGCCGTCGCCGACATCGCCGAGAAATACGCGCTCGACGAATTGCGCGTCAGCCACGAGCAGAACCTGATCCTGCCGCATGTGGCGCGCGCCGATTTGAAGGCGGTCTATGACGCGCTGGTCGAGATCGGGCTTGCGACGGCCAACTCGAACCTGATCAGCGACATCATCTCGTGCCCCGGCCTCGATTATTGCGCGCTGGCGACCGCGCGCTCGATCCCGATCGCGCAGGAAATCTCGCAGCGCTTCGCCTCGCTGGAGCGTCAGCGCGAGATCGGCGAGCTGAAGCTCAAGATCTCCGGCTGCATCAATGCCTGCGGCCACCACCATGTCGGCCATATCGGCATTCTCGGTGTCGAGAAGAAGGGCTCCGAGCTCTACCAGGTGACGCTTGGCGGTTCGGCCGACGAGAACACCTCGGTCGGCGAGATCATCGGCCGCGGCTTCTCCTCGGAAGAGATCACCGATGCCATCGAGCAGATCGTCGATACCTATCTCGGCCTTCGGCTCAACCCCGAAGAACGTTTTATCGACGCCTACCGCAGAGTCGGTCCCGCGCCGTTCAAGGAGGCGCTCTATGCTGGCGAAACCAAGGCCGCTTGACCTGACCGGAGCCGTCGAGGCCGGGATCGCCGCGGAAGCGGCGGGCCTCGATGCGCTGCATGGTCATCTGAAGCCGATCGAGATCATCGAGCGGTCGGCGCGCGAATTCCGTGGCGCGATTGCCGCCGTGTCGTCCTTCGGCGCCGACTCCGCAGTGCTCTTGCACATGATTTCGGAGATCGACCGCACCCTGCCGGTGATCTTTCTCGACACCGGCAAGCATTTCGAGGAGACGCTGGGTTATCGCGACGCGCTGGTCGCCGATTTCGGCCTGACCGACGTCCGCGTGATCAAGCCGGACGAGGCCGCGCTCGAACGCGTCGATCCGACCGGCAATCTGAACGAGACCGACACCGATTCCTGCTGCAATGTGCGCAAGGTCGAGCCGCTGGCGCGCGGCGTCGAGCCGTTCCGCGCCTGGTTCACCGGGCGCAAGCGCTTCCAGGCCTCGACCCGGGCGGCGCTACCGGCCTTCGAGGCGGTCGGCTCGCGCATCCGCATCAACCCGCTGGCGCACTGGACGACGTCGGACCAGGCCGACTACATGCGCGCGCACGCGCTGCGCGAAAATCCGCTGGTCGCCTATGGCTATCTGTCGATCGGCTGCTTTCCCTGCACGCAGCCGGTGCAGCCGGGTGAGGACGCGCGCAGCGGCCGCTGGGCCGGTCACGCCAAGGTCGAGTGTGGCATCCATTTGTCGGGGTTAGAGAAGTCGCTGACCGACGCCTCGCTTTAGGGTATATCGCTATTCACGTGATGCCGGGCCGCAAGCGGCTTCTGGTCGCTGGCGGCTTGCTTGCTCGCTGAGAAAATTGGGACTTTAGGAATTTTTGATGACTGGATCGACGACAGCGGGGACCCGCCTCTGGACCCCGGATGGCTTTCGCGAGGATGAGTGGACGCATGCCGAAAGCGCCGAGGCGCTGGCCGGCAATGGCCGCTTCATCCTGCCGCTGCAGGTCTTTCTCGGGCTCGACGACCAGGCCCGCAAGTCGGCGCGCGAGCGCATCGGCGTGCTGCTGCAGCCCGGCGACGAGCTCGACAAGATCGTCGGCCTGCTGGACCAGTTGTCGCTGGTGGCGCTGGCCTTCCCGGCCTTCAATGACGGCCGCTCCTTCTCCAAGGGTGAACTTCTGCGCGCCCGGCATAATTTCAAGGGCGCGGTGCGCGCCACGGGGCAGGTGCTGGTCGACCAACTGCCGCATATGCTGCGGCTCGGCTTCGACGAGTTCGAGGTCTCCAATCCGGTGCTTTTGAAGCGGCTGGAGGAGGGACGAACCGGCGGCCTGCCGGTCTATTACCAGCCGGCCGTGGAAGCGGAGCCCAAGGGTCCGAAATATTCCTGGCGGCGCAAGCGCGCTGGAACAGAGTGACGTTCGGTCGAACCGTCATCGTGGTCCAGTCCTTTGTTGGAGCATGATCTTCTCCGAAAACCGGTTCCCAGTTTTCGGGATCATGCTCTGACTGACGCAGCGGCATCTTTACAAGCCACATCGGTAGGCATTCTCTCGGCAGAACGGACGGAAACATCCGCCGGGAGGAGAGAATGCGTTACGACTATGTCATCGCCGGCGGCGGCTCCGCCGGCTCTACCCTTGCTGCCAGGCTATCCGAAGACCCGTCGAAGACGGTTTGCCTGCTCGAGGCGGGCGGGGCCGGCAAGGATCTCTTGATCCGTGCGCCGGCCGGCATCATCGCGCTGCTGCCCGGCCGGCCGAAGATCAACAATTGGGCCTTCCAGACGGTGCCGCAGCAAGGTCTCGACGGCCGCAGGGGCTATCAGCCGCGCGGCAAGGCGCTGGGCGGCTCCAGTGCCATCAACGCCATGCTCTATACGCGGGGCAACCGCCGCGACTATGACGAATGGGCCGATCTCGGCTGCGACGGCTGGTCGTGGGACGAGGTGCTGCCCTATTTCCGCCGCGCCGAGGGCAACCAGCGCGGCGCCGATGTGCTCCATGGCGGCGATGGGCCGCTGAGGGTCTGCGAGCAGCAGGAGCCGCGTGCGATCTCCAGGGCCTTCGTCGAGGCTTGCGGCGAAAACCAGATCAGGCTGAACGACGATTTCAACGGGCCGGAGCAGGAAGGGGCGGGGCTTTATCAGGTCACGCAGTTCTGGGGCGAGCGCCGCAACGGTGAGCGCTGTTCGGCGGCTGCCGCCTATCTGCATCCGGCGATGAACCGGCCGAACCTCACCGTGATCACCGGCGCGCATGCGACGGGCGTCGTGCTCAACGGCAAGCGCGCCACGGGCGTGCGCTATCGCACCAGCAAGAGCGAAGCCGTGGCGGAGGCCAGGCGGGAAGTGGTCCTTTGCGGCGGAGCGTTCGGCTCGCCGCAACTGCTCCTGCTCTCCGGCATCGGTCCGGCGGTCGAGCTTGCGGCGCATGGCATTCCGCTCGTCCACGAATTGCCCGGCGTCGGCAGGAACCTCCAGGACCATTTAGACTTCATCCTCGCCTGGAAGTCGCGGCAGACGGATCTGATGGGCATCGGCCTCACCGGCATGCCGGGCCTGATCAGGCACATGCTGCGTTGGCGCAAGGACGGCGGCGGCATGATCGCCACGCCTTATGCCGAGGGCGGCGCTTTCCTCAAATCCGACCCGTCGATCGAGCGTCCCGACCTGCAACTGCATTTCTGCATAGCCATCGTCGACGACCATGGCCGCAAGCTGCATATGGGCTATGGCTTTTCCTGCCATGTCTGCGTGCTGAGGCCGCATTCGCGCGGCGACGTGGGGTTGAACAGCGCCGATCCGCTGGCGCCGCCGCGCATCGATCCGCGTTTCCTCGAGGACGAGCGTGACGGCGACCTTCTGCTCAAAGGCGTGCGGATGATGCGCGCCATATTGGAGGCGCCGGCGCTGGCGAAATATCGCGCCAGGGAAATCTACACCGCCGGCGCGTCCAGCGATGCGGAGCTGATGGCGCATATCAGGGCGCGCGCCGACACGATCTATCACCCCGCCGGCACCTGCAAGATGGGCGTCGACGACATGGCCGTGGTCGACCCGAAGCTCAAGGTTCGTGGGCTGGAAGGGTTGCGTGTGGTCGATGCTTCGGTGATGCCGACCCTGATCGGCGGCAATACCAATGCGCCGACGATCATGATCGCCGAGAAGGCCGCGGACATGATCCGGGCAGCTGCCTAATGTTGATCTTGGTCCGACCAGCTTCTTCGGTTCTGTCGTGGCAGTGCGGCCCTTGCCTGCAAGTCGACCGGATCGAATCCATCTGGTCAGACCAATTTGGCGATTTGTGCTTTCCCTTCCGTCGTCTTGCCCTTAGGATAGGGTTATTATTTCGTACCTCGAAATAAATAGCCGGCAAAGGGAGGAAACGGCATGGCAGGCAAGAAGATATTGATGCTCGTTGGCGAGTTCAGCGAGGAGTACGAGATTTTCGTCTTTGAACAGGCCATGCACGCGGTGGGTCACACCGTCCACGTCGTCTGCCCGGACAAGAAGGCGGGCGACGTGCTCAAGACCTCGTTGCACGACTTCGAAGGCCACCAAACCTATACCGAAAAGCTTGGCCACGATTACATCCTCAACAAGACCTTCGCCGAGGTGAACCCGGCCGAATATGACGCGGTGTATGCGGCGGGCGGGCGCGGACCGGAATATATCCGCATCGACAAGCGCGTACAGGCGCTGGTCAGGCATTTCCACGAGGTCGGCAAGCCGATCTTCACCATCTGCCACGGCGTGCAGATCCTGATCGCGGTCGATGGCGTGGTGCGCGGCAGGCAAGTCGCGGCGCTGCATTATTGCGAGCCGGAAGTGACGCTTGCCGGCGGCATCTATATCGACGTCGCCCCGACCGGCGCGCATGTCGACGGCAATCTGGTTTCGGCCAAGGGCTGGCCGGGCCTTGCCGCCTTCATGCGGGAATGCTTGAAGGTGCTCGGCACCGAAATCCGCCACGGCGAAGCGCTGATGCGCGATGACAGGAAAGCGGCTTAGACCGCTCATTTTTTCCTGAGATCGCCCTCTTTGCGGCGGGCGGCTATTGACGCCGTTCGCCGCCCGTTTTCTTGGCGTCGGCGCCATCGAGGCGGTCAAGCAGGTCGCTCAACCGCTGCGGCATCTCCTTTTCCAAGCGAAATCCCGGCAAGGTGCGCAGGAAGCGCTTGGTCGCCTCGCTGCCCGCCTGCCGCCTGATATCGTTGGCCAGTTCGGCGCGCCTGTTGCCGTTTTTGCCGTTCATCGTCCCAAATCCTGTGTCGGCTTCGAAACTCCTGCAGCCCGCCTATGGTTCCCGCAACGTCATTCGAGAGCAAGCAAAGCTCCGTGATAGGGTAAAATTTGAATTAATCTGGAACGATCGCGTATATCCCGCGGCTGCGCTTACCCCTTGATTTTTGGCCTCCAAACCTCGATATCGGGCGCAAATCCAGAGCAATCCGAATGACGGGAAACGCGATGAGCGACCAGGCAAAAGACGAACGCACGCCCGAAGATATGGAAGCCACCCAGGCTTCCGGCGAGCGTGCGGAAGGTGGCGTCGACGGCGACTATGAAGCGCTTGTGCGGCTGCTGAAGGAAAATGAGGAATTGAAGGACCGCGCGCTGCGCGTCGCGGCCGAAATGGAGAATCTGCGGCGGCGCACCGCGCGCGACGTCCAGGACGCCCGTGCCTATGCGGTCGCCAATTTCGCGCGCGACATGCTGTCGGTGTCCGACAACCTGCGCCGGGCGCTGGATGCGATCCCGGCCGAGGCGAAGGCCGCCGGCGACGCCGGCTTCAAGTCGCTGATCGAAGGCGTGGATCTCACCGAGCGCGCCATGCTTTCGGCGCTGGAGCGCCACGGGGTGAAGAAGCTCGCGCCCGAAGGCGAGAAGTTCGATCCGAACTTCCACCAGGCGATGTTCGAGGTGCCCAATCCGGAGGTTCCGGCCGGCACCGTCGTCCAGGTCGTGCAGCCGGGCTATTCGATCGGCGAGCGCGTGCTGCGGCCGGCAATGGTCGGCGTCGCCAAGGGTGGCCCGAAGACGGCCGCCGAGGCGAAGGTCGAGCCGGGTCCGGTGAACGAGCAGGCCGAGAAGGATGCGTGATTAGGGAATAGGCAGTAGGCAGTAGGCAGTAGGCAGTAGTAAGGGTCGTACCAATTCAGCGGCTTCGTGCTATTTTGACCTACTGCCTATTCCCTAATTCCTACTGCCTCATCCTATGAACCCCATCGCGTTGCTCGACTATGCCGGCGTCGCCGTCTTCGCGGCGACGGGCGCGCTTGCCGCATCGCGCAAGCAGCTCGACATTATCGGCTTCCTGTTTCTGGCCAGCGTCACCGGCATCGGTGGCGGTACGCTGCGCGATGTCATCCTCAACCTGCCGGTGTTCTGGGTCGCCAGCAGCGGCTATGTGCTGATCTGCGCCGTGGTCGCGGTGCTGGTCTTCTTCAGCGCCCACCGCTTCGAATCCCGCTACAAGCTGCTGCTCTGGCTCGACGCCATCGGGCTTGCCGCGTTCTCCGTGATGGGCGCGGCCAAGGGGCTGGCGATCACCGGCTCGCCGGTCGTGTCGGTCATCATGGGCGTGCTGACGGCGACCTTCGGCGGTATTTTGCGCGACTTGCTTGCCGGCGAACCCTCGGTGCTGCTCAGGCCCGAAATCTATGTCACCGCCGCCCTTGCCGGCGCCACCATCTTCACCCTTGGCGATCTTGCCGGCCTGCCGGCGCTGGCATCCAGCCTGCTCGGCTTCGCGGGCGCATTCGTGGTGCGCGGCGGTGCGCTCAAATTCGGCTGGTCGTTTCCGGCCTATAAGAGCCGGCCTGGGCGAAGGCCCGAGGATATTCCGTGAGCAATGGTGAATAGTGAATGGTGAAATAGTGAATGTTCAGTGGCGGAGTAGCAGCAGCACTGGTTGCATGCCATTCACCATTTACTATTCACCATTCACCGGCATCACGCCGCGAAGCGCTGGCCTTCGCCACCGTAGTAGTTGACGTAGCGGGCGCCGATCTCCTTGACCGGCATGACGACGAAGACGTCGACGGTCGAGAATTCGTGGTCGATGACGCAGCCGTCGCCGATGCGGGCGCCGACGCGCAGGTAACCCTTGACCAGGGGCGGCATGGCGGCGATCGCCGCCTTGGTGTTCACCGCTTCGATCGGCATCAGATCCATTGAGCAGTAGCGCCCCGGAACCGCGCGGACATCCCAGGCGGAGTCGGTGCGGCAATGATGGGCAAGATAGGTCAGCGCCTCGGCATGCGCTGCCGGCACAATGCCGTGGAAGGAAGCGCAGCCTGTCATCACACCGATGTTGTAATGATTGATGTAGGCCCAGATGCCCTGCCACAGCGCCTCGATGGTGCGCTTGGAACGGTATTCCTTGAGGACACAGGAGCGGCCCAGTTCGAGGAAGCGCTGGCCGGGGTGCCGCGCGACAAGCTTGGTCAACTCGAACTCGCCCTCGGAATAGAAGCCGCCGGCGGCCGTGGCGATCTCCTGCCGCAGCAAGCGGTAGGTGCCGACGATGCGGCGGTGTTCAGGGCCGGGGAGGGACGTGTCGAACACGAGAAGGTGATCGCAGAGCGGGTCGAAGCGGTCGGCGTCGCGCCGGTCCTGCGCCTGGAACAGGTCCTTCCGCGCGCCAAGCTCGTCATAGAATACCCGATAGCGGACTTCCTGGGCGGCGGCGATCTCGGCCTCGTTGCGGGCCAGCCGCACTTCGAGGTTGCCGATGCGGCCCAGCGGAGCACCGCTTGCGACGGCGTCGGCGGTCCGGGCGGCGAGCAGGGCGCCGCCGGCATTCGGCCGAGTGTCACATTCAGGCATGACTGTATGCACGAGTGATTCTCCTTCGAGCCATCCCTCTTGGCACGGGGATACGGTGTAGGTGCAACAGGATTGTGACAGTACCGTGATACGGCGTGGCGGGCAATACTTTGTCGGCTGGGCAATACCCTCAACCGGCTATCTTGTGACGGCCAAAGCCAAGCGACCCAAGGCTTTCAAGCGTCAAAAATTTCCTCAGGCCGCAACCTGGCCCTCGACCGCCTGGACAAGCGCGTCAGGATCGAGGGGCTTGGTCACGAAACCGCTGGCGCCGTGGGCGAGCACGGCATGCCGGGTCTTTTCCTGGCTGTCGGCCGAAAGCACCATGATGGGGATCGGCGGCATGGCCATGGATTCTTCATGGCGACGGATGGCGGCGATGGCATCCAGCCCATCCATGACAGGCATGTGCAGGTCCATCAGCACCACGTCGAAGCGGAACTTGAGGCCGGCATCGGTAACGGCATCGACCGCAGCCTTGCCGTTACCGACGATCTTGACGCGATGCCCCGCCTTGAGCAGCGTGGCGCGCGCCAGCATGGCGTTGATGTCGTTGTCCTCGGCGATCAGCACCGACAGGCCCTGATCGCGCCTGCGCGCGGAAGCGGCGCCGCGCGGCTGTGGTTGCGGCTGGGCGAGCGTCGAGCCATGGCTGGTCAGCAGCACCCGCAACAGGGTTTCGCCGCGCACGGGTCTCGCCAGAAAGGTGGCGTAGCCGCTGGCGCGGAATTCGCCGAGCATGCCGCGATCGGTCGGCGCGATCAGGGTGATGGCTTCGCAATCGACAAAGCCCGATTCGCGTAGCCGCTTGAGCAATCTGCCGTCAGCGTTTTCAAGGGCCGCGTCGATCAGGAGCACGTTGCAGCCGGCGGCAAACGGGGCGGCCTGGCTCGGCGTCGCCGCGACCTCGACGATGCCGCCATGAGCCCTGATCGTGCGGGCGATGGCATCGGCCTCGATGGCGTTCTTCGAGACGATCACCGCCCGCCGGTCGGCGAGGATGTTGTGGCGGTGCGGCGGCGGTTCGGTGGCCGCGACCGCCGGGATCTCGAGCACGAATTCGGAGCCTTCGCCGAGCCGGCTCGAAACCGAGATCGTGCCGCCCATGGCCGCCACCAGCCGCTTCGAGATGGCAAGGCCCAGCCCCGCGCCGCCATGCACCCTGGTCGAGGTGCCGTCGGACTGCTCGAACTCCTCGAAGATGCGCTCCATGTCCTTTTCACGCAGTCCCGGGCCGGTGTCGGCGACGGTGAAGCAGATGCGGTCGGTGGTGTCGGTGCGGGCGCGCGCCACGGTGAGCAGCACGCCGCCGGTGTCGGTGAATTTCACCGCATTGCCGATGAGGTTGAGCAGCACCTGGCGCACGCGGCCGGGGTCGGCTGTGATCATCTGCGGCACGTCGGGCTCGACATGGCAGCCGAGGCCGATGTTCTTGGCGAAGGCTTTCGCGGCTAGGAGCTCGATGATGTTGTCGGCGATCTCGCGCAGCGACGTCGGCTGCGGCTCGGGCTCGAAGCGGCCGGCCTCGATCTTGGAATAGTCGAGCAGGTCCTCGATGAGCGCGAGCAGCGCGCTGGCCGAGGTGGAAACAGCCCCGACATAAGTGCGCTGCTCCGGCGACAGGTCGGTGTCGGCGAGCAGCTTCGCCATGCCCATGATGCCGTTCATCGGCGTGCGGATCTCATGGCTGACGGTGGCGAGGAAGCGCGACTTGGCCTGGCTGGCATATTCGGCCCGTTCGCGCGCGGTGATCAGCGAGGATTCGGCGCGCTTGCGGGCGGTGATGTCGCGGGCGATCGCCCGGTGCGAAACCGCGCCACTGTCCTTGTCGCGCACCGACAATTCGATCCAGGAGAACCAGCGCGGCCCGCCCGGCGTGCGGATCGCGACGTCGGTTGAGCTCAGGCATTCATGATCGGAAAAGGCGGCATCGGGGACGATGCCGACGTCGATGCCGAGCTCCGACAAGGTCTTGCCGGCGAGATCGCGCGCGTCGACCTCGACGAGCGAGGCAAAGACACTGTTGGCATAGACGATATGGCCGTCTCGATCGCGGTGGACGACGAGGTCGCCAAGCGCATCGATCAGGCCGCGAAAGCGCTCCTCGCTCTCCTGCATCTCCCACATGCGGTCGGCGAGGGTCTCGATCTCGGCGCGGCTGCGGGCGGCGGTCTCGTCGAGCAGCGTCGCGGTGCGCCGCTCGTCGCGCCGGTTGCGCAGATGCATGGCAAGGCCGGCAAGAGCGGCGGCGGCGAGGCCGACGGTGACGATGATCGGCGCGCCGGTAAGATGCGCCAGACCCGCTAGAACGGCGATAGCGACGATCGTCAGGAAAGGCAGGCCTTCGTGCCTGTCGGCTGGCAAATCGGGGGCCAGCGGCGGGGCGACGAGCACCTGCCGCCTCGGCGCATCGAGGATGAGCCTGTCAGCGTCCGCGGCTTTGCTGCCCTGTCTGATGTCGGAGTCCGCGACCATCCGTAAACCATGCCAGACAGAGATTATGGAAGGCTGCGGCGGATCGTTCGAATTTTAGCGATCTTCGCGGAATCCGGGCTCCGGCCCGGACGAAACCAGCGCTCCAGAAGGGTTGTCGGCTACATATCGACGACGATGCGGCCCCTTATCTTGCCCTCGACGATGTCGCGCGCGGCAGCCGTAATGCCCTCGAAACCGATCGTGCGCGACAATGTCGACAGCTTCTTCAAGTCGAGATCGGCGCCGATGCGGCGCCAGGCCTCCAGGCGGACGGCTTTCGGCGCCATCACGGAATCGATGCCGAGCAGCGACACGCCGCGCAAGATGAAGGGCGCGACGCTCGAGGGCAGGTCCATGCCACCGGCCAGGCCGCAGGCGGCGATCGCACCGCCATAGGAGGTCATAGAAAGCACATTGGCCAGGGTATGGCTGCCGACCGAGTCGACGCCGCCCGCCCAGCGCTCCTTGGCAAGCGGCTTCGCCGGCTGGCTGAGCTCCTCGCGCGAGATTACCTCGGCCGCGCCGAGGTCGATCAGATAGGGGCTTTCGGCGTTGCGGCCGGTCGAGGCGACGACATGGTAGCCGAGGCTCGACAGGATCGAGATGGCGACCGAGCCGACGCCGCCGGCGGCGCCCGTCACCACCACCGGGCCGCGGTCCGGCACGATGCCATGCCGCTCCAGCGCCATGACGGAGAGCATCGCCGTGTAGCCCGCCGTACCGACGGCCATCGCGTCGTGCGCGCTCATGCTCTCGGGCAGCGGCACCAGCCAGTCGCCGTTGACTCGGGCGCGGCCGGCATAGGCGCCGTAGTGCGTCTCGCCGACGCCCCAGCCATTGAGGATGACATGATCGCCCTTGCGCCAGTCGGCATGCGAAGAGGAGATCACCGTGCCGGCGAAATCGATGCCAGGAACCAGCGGCCAGCGGCGCACGACAGGCGCCTTGCCGGTGATGGCCAGCCCATCCTTGTAGTTCACCGTCGTCGCCTCGACGGCAACGGTGACGTCACCCTCCATCAGATCGGCCTCGGTGAGGTCCACGACATCGACGGACTGCTTCTTCTCCGCATCGCGCGAAACGAGGATGGCCTTGAAAGTGTCTGACACGTTTTTCTCCTCGGTTCTGGCTGAAGAAACTCTGCGGCTTCAACCGCGTGAGGTCAATTGCCTGGATCCTGTGGCTTGGCTTCGCGCCGCCAGCCGATCAGTTCGTCGAAGACGACCAGCGCCGCGCCGACCGAAATGAGGGCGTCGGCGAGGTTGAACACCGCGAAGGACCAGACCGGGGTGTGGAACAGGATGTAGTCGATGACGTGGCCGTAGACGGCGCGGTCGATGAGGTTGCCGAGCGCGCCGCCGATGATCAGGGCAAAGCCGACGCGGGCGATGACATGGCTGGCCGGCGTGCGCGTGGCGAGGTAGAGCACGAAGGCGACGACCAGCACGGCGACGACCACCAGGCCGGTATCGCCGAAGGACTGGAACATCGAGAAGGCGATGCCGGTGTTGTAGGTGCGATACAGCGCCAGAAACGGCAAGAGGTCCACCTTCTCCTGGAAGGCGAGACCGTTTTCGACCAAATGCTTGATCCACTGATCGAGCGCAATGGCAATGACGACCAGCACGACATAAGGGGACCAGGATTTCACGAAGCAGTCCTCATCGAATGTCGTTGGCCGGATCGAGCTTCAATGCGCCGCGCCGGATCTCGAACAGCATAACGCCGGTGGCGACGGCCAGATTGAGCGAATCCGCCCGGCCGGCCTGGGGGATCCTCAGCAAGCGATCGCAGCTTTCGGCAAGGCTGTCCGGCAGGCCCTGCTGCTCATTGCCCATCAGCAACAGAACCGGTCCCCTGGAGAAATCGACAGACCGATAGTCGACCGCGCCTTTGAGGTGCGTTCCAGCGACAAGACCCGAAAAATCGCGCCGCCAGGCGAGAAAGGCCTGCTCTGTCGCCCTGGCGACCGGCACGGCGAAGATCGAGCCCATCGTGGCGCGCACCGTCTCCAGTGAGAACGGATCGGTGGTGTCGCCGACCAGGATGACGCCCTTGGCGCCGACGGCATCGACGGTGCGGATCACGGTGCCGAGATTGCCGGGGTCGCGCACCCGGTCGAGCGCCACCCAGACATCGCCGTCCCTGGCGCGGATGTCCGTCAGCGGCACGGTACGCTGCGCAAAGACGCCGACCACCATTTGCGGGTTTTCGCGGCGGGTGATCGCGGTCAGTACCTTTTCCGAGACTTCAAGCACGGTGCCGCCGGCGGCGACGGTGCGCGCGGCGACCTTCTCGACGGCCGCATTGCCGCGCCCGGCCTTGGCGAAGACCAGGGTCTTGATCGACCAGCCGAGGTCGAGGGCGTCGATGACCAGCTTAAGGCCCTCGGCAATGAAGGCGTTCTGCTGGTCGCGGAATTTCTTGAGCGCCAGCGCCTTGATGTCCTTGACCAGCGGATTGGCAAGGCTGGTGACTTCCTTGACCTGCCCGACCGGGCGGGCGCCGTCATGTGCGTTCATTTCAAGCCACCCAGCGCGAGAACAGCGAGGTCGATAGCGCGCGGCCTGCGGATTTCTCGCGAATGATCAGTTCGCCGGATTCGACCGTGCCGCCCATGCCGGCGAAAGTATCGCGCATCAGCGCATGGATGGCGAAGAAGGAGGCGCGGATCGAATAGGCGGTGAGAACGACGGCAAGCGGTTTCGGCGTCAGGATCGAGCGGCAAAGGTCGGTGAGGCTCGGCAGGTCCTCGAACAACTGCCAGACCTCGCCCTTCGGGCCACGGCCATAGGCCGGCGGATCGAACAGCACGATGTCGTAGCGGCTGCCGCGACGCTCCTCGCGCTCGGCGAATTTCACCGCGTCCTCGACGATCCAGCGGATCGGCTTGTCGGAAAGGCCGGCCATCTCCTGGTTCTCGCGCGCCCAGCCGATCGCCTTCTTCGAGGCATCGACATGAGTGACCTCGGCGCCGGCGCGGGCCGCCACCAGCGATGCAAGGCCGGTATAGCCGAACAGGTTGAGCACCTTGACCGGGCGCTTCGCCGCCGCAATCAGCCCCGCCATATGGTCCCAGTGCGAGGCCTGTTCCGGAAAGACGCCGACATGACGGAACGAGGTGAAGCGGCCAAGATAGTCGATGTCGTCATGCTTCATCGGCCAGGTTTCGCCGAGCGGCTGCTTTGGAAAGCGCCAGCGGCCGATGCCTTCCTCGTCGGTGTCGCCGGTGAAGATTGCGTCGGCGCGCTCCCATTCCTTCGCCAGAAGGGCTCTCTGCCAGATCGCCTGGCCCTCGGGGCGAACGATGCGGTAAGGGCCGTATTGCTCGAGCTTTTCGCCGGCGCCGCTGTCCAGCAGCGCGTAGTCGGCATTGGGCGCGACCTCGAGGATCAGCGGCAGGCGCTCGGCGGGCAACACGCCCTCACGGCGTGCCAGCACGCGCGGCGCCTGTTTGGCATCCTGTCGGTCCGCCGGGTTCGCTTCGCGGCGCTCGGACGCGGCCTGCTGCCGTCCAGCCGCAAACGCATCGCGCGGGCGGACCTGTTCCGGCCTCGCGTGCTGCGGTCGGTTATCGCGGCGCTTGTCGCGAAAAGATTTCAAGAAGGATCATCTCCGGCGGTTCGGCCCGCTTCTGCCACAGCTCAGCCCACCGGCGCAACAAAGGGTGCGATATGCCACGCTGAACCCTTCAGCCTTGCCAGGTTGCCAGGGTTGCTCTATGGGAGCGGCATTCTTGGGTTCTGGAAAGGGAGCGACAGATGACGAACATCTCCACCGCGCGCCCCTCGAGGGTTCCGGCGTAAGGCAGGTTTTGCTGTCTTGACGCCGGTCGACTGACGCCTGACGGCGTCGGATACCTGACCATTTCCAGAAGTGTTCCATCATGGGCAATTCGTTCGGGGCCATCGGCCCCTCTTCCTCTTGCGCCGCGCAAGCAGCGCAAATCCGACATTATTTCTCGCCGCAAAGCTGGATCGAGGGCGCCGCGCTCGAGCAGCTGAAATCCGTCGCGGCGCTGCCAGGCGTGAGCTCGGTCGCGGCCTTTCCGGACCTGCATCCCGGCAAATACGGCCCGACCGGGATCGCCGTCCTGTCGGAGCGGTTGCATCCGCAGCTCATCGGCAACGATATCGGCTGCGGCATGTCGCTGTTTGCGCTCGATATGCCGCTGCGCAAGCTCAAGGTCGATGGGGCGGTCGAGCGCATGGGCGAGATCGAAGCGCAGGATTGCTTCGACCCGCAGGCGGCTCTCGCGGCTTCGGGCCTTGCACCGGATCTGTTTCCGGCGGCGCTGGGCACGATCGGCGGCGGCAATCATTTCTGCGAGCTCCAGGCAGTCGAACAGCTGTTGAATGCCGGGAACGCGGAAGCCGTCGACCGCCAGGGCCTGTACCTGCTCGTTCACTCGGGCTCGCGTGGCTTGGGTGCGCAGGTGTTCGGCGAGGTCGATCATCAGGCCGCAATCGCGACCGGCCTCGATCCGGCGTCGGAAGCGGGCAAGGTGTGGCTCGGCCAGCACGATATCTGCGTTGCCTGGGCATCGCTCAACCGCGGTATGATTGCCGCGCGGGCGGCGAGTGCATTGCGTTGCGAGGCGAAGCTCGTCGTCGACGTGCCGCACAATCTGGTGCGCCGGCGAGGAGGCGGTTTCGTCCACCACAAGGGTTCCGCGGCGGTCGAGACGGGAAGCATCGCGCCGATCGCCGGCTCGCGCGCCAGCCTGAGCTATGTGGTTGAGGCGCTGGACGGGGCCGGTCCTTCGCTGGGCGGCATCTCGCATGGCGCCGGCCGCAAATACGACCGCGCGACCATGCATGGCCGTGTCGGGCGCAACAGGTCGGAACGCGAGGCTTTGCTCCGCAACGCCTGGGGCGGGCAGCTGATCTGCGGCGACCGCGATCTGGTCATCGAGGAGGCCGCAACCGCCTACAAGGACGCGGGTCAGGTGGTCCGCGACCTTGCCGATGCCGGGCTCGTCTCGCCGCTGGCGGCGATGAAGCCGCTAGTGACGTACAAGAAGGCGGTCGACGGCAGCGTCGACCGCACGCGTGCAAAGCCGGGCCACGCCTATCGAAGTGATCGAGGGCGTGACAGGGGAGGTCGCCATGAGCGCGGTTGACCTCCTCGTCACCTCCGGCAGCGGCCCGGTCGAATGCCGCATCGCGCTGATGGCGCTGGTTCGCATCATCGAGGCGGAATGCGGCCAGCGCGGCTGCGCGGCCGAAGTCGCCTTCGGCCATGCACCCGATCGCCACGGCGCGAAATCGGCGCTGATCAGCCTGGAAGGCCAGGGCGCCAATGCCCTGGCGGCGGAATATTGCGGCTCGGTGAAGTTCATCTTCAAGAGCCAGGTGCGCCCGGGCCACAAGCGGCAGAACTGGTTCGTCGGGGTGAAGCGGGTGGATCTGGCCGACACGCCGGAGGCCGGACCGGCGATCGCGGCAGGCGAGGTACGCTTCGAAACACTTCGCGCCGGCGGCCCAGGCGGCCAGCACCAGAACACCACCGACAGCGCCGTGCGTGCGGTTCATTTGCCGACCGGCATCGTGGTGGTCGCGCGCAGCGAGCGGTCGCAGCACCGCAACAAGGCGATCGCTTTGCAGCGGCTCGCGGCGATGCTGCGCGTGCTGGCCGACCGCGAGGTCGCGGCGTCGAAAACGGAGCTCTTCATGGCAAACAAAGCGCTGGAGCGCGGCAATGCCGTGAAGGTTTTCCGCCTTTGAGAGCAGAGGGCGCGGCTTCCGGTCGCGCCCTCGAGTCTCTATCGTAAACGCGATGTCCCGTTCGGAACGCCTGCTCGACCTGATCCAGATACTGCGCCGCCACCGACGGCCGGTGAGCGGCCATACGCTCGCGGACGAGATGGGCGTGTCGATCCGCACGCTCTATCGCGACATCGCGACGCTGCAGGGGCAAGGCGCGCCGATCGAAGGCGAGGCCGGGCTTGGTTATGTGCTGAAGCCGGGCTTCATGCTGCCGCCGCTGATGTTCACCGACGAGGAGATCGAGGCGATCGTGCTCGGCTCGCGCTGGGTGGCAAAGCAGCCGGACAAAAGGTTGGCCACTGCCGCGACGGATGCGCTGGCAAAGATCGCGGCGGTGCTGCCGGACGATCTGCGCGAGGATCTCGACGCGACGACGCTGCTCGTCGGGCCGCGTTCGGAAAGCGCCGAAGCCATCGACCTCGGTGTCGTGCGGCAGGCGATCCGCGACGAGCATAAGCTCGGCTTCCTCTATCGCGATGCCGGCGGTTCGGCTTCCGAGCGCCTAGTCTGGCCCTTCGCCCTCAGCTTCTTCGACAAGGTGCGGGTGATGGTGGCATGGTGCGAGATGCGCCAGGATTTCCGGCATTTCCGCGCCGACCGGATGTCCGGCCTGACGGCCACCGCCATCCGCTATCCGCGCCGCCGGCAAGTCATGCTGAAAGAGTGGCGTGCGACGCTCGGCGCGCCCGGCCAGAACGGCGCGACGGAAACTTCTGGCTGATCGCTGCTGCCAGAATTTGACAGTGGTCGTGCGTATGGTCACCAAGGTTCAGACAGACTTTGGAGATCAGATATGACCACGCCGAATTTCGTCATCCTCTATGTCGACAGCCCGGAAAAGAGCGGTGCGTTCTACGCCTCGTTGCTTGGACACGAGCCGGTCGAAGCCTCGCCGACCTTCGTGATGTTCGTGCTCGACAAGGGCTTCAAACTTGGCCTGTGGTCGCGTCATACGGTTGAACCTGCCGCGGCGGCAGCACGCGGTGGCGGCGAGCTGGTGCTCGCGGTCGAGAATGCGGCGGCGGTCGATGCCACGCATGCGGGTTGGATCGGCAGAGGCCTGAACATCCTGCAGGCGCCGACCGATCTCGATTTCGGCCGCACCTTCGTCGCGCTCGATCCCGACAACCATCGCCTGCGCGTCTACTGGCCGTTCGAGGGAGTGCAGGGATGAGCGCCTCCTGGGTCGCCGTCGCATCGGCCGAACATGTGCGGATCGGCCGCAAGAATGGCTTCATGCAGGTCAACCACGGCAAGGCGGCGCCGCTCCGCCGCATCAAGCCGGGCGACGGCATCGTCTACTACTCGCCGAGCACCGTGCTCGGCGAGAAGGACGGGCTGCAATCCTTCACGGCGATCGGAACGGTCCGGCAAGGGGACGTCTATGAGGGCGTCATGGGCGGTGGTTTCACGCCCGCGCGGCGCGACGTCGACTGGTGCGACGCCAGGGAAGCACCGATCAAGCCGCTGCTCGACAGGCTGGACTTCACCGCCGGCAAGCCGAGCTGGGGCTACCAGCTGCGCTTCGGCCTGCTCGAGATCAGCGAACGTGATTTCCGGCTGATCGGCGAAACGATGGACGCCAGATCAGGATGACGTTTCGGTGAATCGTCATCCTGATCTAACTCTTCGTTGGATCATGACCCCGAAAACCGGTTCCCACTTTTCGGGATCATGCTCAAGGCTGGAGACGGCTGCTACTTGAGCGCCTTGTAGACGGCGATGCCGGCGGCGAGGTCTTCGAGCGCGGCGCCGACCGACTTGAAAAGGGTGATCTCGCTGTCGTTCTGCCGGCCCTGCTTCTCGCCGCGTGCAAGCTCGTGCAGGTCGGCGATGATCGCGTCCGGCTTCAGCACGCCGGAGGCCAGCGGCTGGACGATGTCGCCAGCCTCCTTGGTGGCGCCGGCGCGGGTGTCGACATAAACACGGGCGCGCTTGATCGCGTCGTCGTCGCTCTCGCGCATCGTTGGTGTGAAGCCGCCGACGAGATCGACGTGCGCGCCGGGCTTCAGTAGCGCGCCCTTGACCAGCGGCGTGCTCGAGATCGTCGCCGAGGCGACGATGTCGGCCTCGGCAAGCTCCGCATCGAGATCGCCGGCGGCACTTGCCGGGAGGCCTTCGGCGCGCAAGGCGGCGGCGACCTTTTCGGCGTTGGCCGGCGTGCGGTTCCAGATGCGGATGGAGGTGATCGGCCGCACCGCCGAATGCGCCTTGGCGAGGAAGGGCGACAGCGCGCCGGCGCCGATCACCAGAAGCCGCGAGGCATTCTTGCGGGCGAGATAGGAGGCAGCGAGCGCCGAGGCGCAGGTCGTGCGCCACTGCGTCAGCCGCTGGCCGTCGATCAGCGCCTGCGGCTCGCCGGTGACGCCGTCGAGCAGAAGATAGAGGCCCATCACCGCCGGCTTGCCGATGGCGTTGTTGTCAGGCGACACGGTGACGATCTTGACGCCGATATGGCCGCCCGCGGAAGTCCCCGCGGCGTTGAAGTCGGTCCAGGCCGGCATCAAAAGCAGGGTCGAGGCGGCGCCATCCGGCCGCTCGACGCCATGGTGGTGGCGAACCGGCTGCACGGCGCCATCGCGGAATGCAGTGCGCAATGTCTCGACCAGACCTGGAAAGGTCAGCGCGCGGTCGACCTCGTCGGCCGAAATGGTCAGCATCGATGGCTCCCTGGGCGCTGTTTGGTCAGTTCGTCGGCTTGGGCAGCGCCGGCCCCTTGGGCGCCGCCGGCGCACGGCTCACCGCCTGACGCAGGTTTTCGGCTTCGAGACCGCGCTGGCGCGCGAGCTTGCGGTAGCGGCCCTGCTTCACCCAGGTGGCCATGCTGCCGACGATCATGCCGACGGCCAGGGCCAGGAACAGGAAGATGAACAGCGGCAGGTTCAGCGTCAGCGCGGGGTTGCCGGGATGGAACGGATCGAGCGTCAAGGCGACGGAGCCGCGATTGGCGACGGCGAGCGCGATCAGGATGATGGCCAGCGGCACGAAGACCACGACGAGGATGAAGCGATTGAACATCAGATCTCCACTGAGAGGCTTCTTGAAGCGCGCATGTCTTTGTCCCGAAAACCGGTCTCCACTTTCGGGAGACATGCTTTGAGCGCCGAGACGCCGTTTCAACCCGCCGGCGCGGCGCCTATTTGCCGCCGTTCAGCCTTTCGCGCAACTCCTTGCCGGTCTTGAAGAACGGTACCCACTTCTCCTCGACCTCGACGGACTCGCCGGTGCGCGGGTTGCGGCCCGTGCGGGCGGGGCGGTTTTTCACCGAAAAGGCGCCGAAACCGCGCAGTTCGACCCGGTTGCCCTCGGCAAGCGCGTCGGTGATCTCGTCAAAGATCGCGCCGACGATGTTCTCGACGTCGCGCAGGAAAAGGTGCGGGTTGCGTGCAGCAATGATCTGCACAAGCTCCGATTTGATCATAGAACGTTCCCCGTAAAACCACTGCTATCGATTATCAGGATGATTTTTATTGCTTTTTTGGCTCGTACCAACGGCGCCTCAAGGGTGCCAGACCGAAACGAGACCGTCAAGAAACAAGCGGTCGGCGCCAAGCTCGTGGATGACATCGCCGCCGGCATCCGGCAGGCCGAGCGCCTTGGCGGCCACTTTTGCCATCGACTGCGAGAACAGGAAACCGCCATGCCGGTCCTTATCCTTCCATTCGACGACCTTGAGCTTGCCGTCCACGCCCTTGGTCGCCAGCCAGTCGATCGCCTCCTGCTCGCCGCCGACGGCGTCGACGAGATGGTTGGCCAAAGCCTGGCGGCCGGTGAAGATCGAACCGTCGGCCAGGGCAAGCGCCTGGTCATACGTCATCTTGCGGCGGTCGGCGACGATGCCGACGAACCAGTCGTAGCTGTCTAGGATCAGCTTGCGTACCATGGCGCGCTCGTCGTCATTGGTCGGCTTGAAGGGCGACGGCGAAGCCTTGAGCGGCGATGATTTCACTTCCTCCAGCTTGATGCCGAGCTTGTCCATCAGGCCGCTGACGTCGGGATACTGGATCAGCACGCCAATCGAACCGACAATGGAGGTCTTGCGGGCAACGATATGGTCGGCGGCACTTGCGATCATATAGCCGGCCGACGCCGCCAGAGTGCCGACTTCGGCCACAACCGGCTTGTCGCCGGCAAGCTTGCGCACGGCCTCGAAGATGGATTCGCCGCCGACCGTGGTGCCCCCGGGCGAATCGATCGACAGGATGACGCCCTTGACCTCCGGCGAGGTGCGGATCGCCTCCAGCCTTTTGAGCAGTTCCTCATCCTCGGTGATGGTGCCTTCGATCTTGACCTTGGCTATATGGGGCACCGCGCTGCCGGTAAAATTGTCGTCATAGAACCAGGTAGAGAAGGCGATGACCGCGGCCGCCAGAACCACAAATGCTGCCACGCGCCAGAAGGTCAGCTTGCGGCGCAAGCGGCGGCGGTCGATCAGGTCGTCGGCTCTCATTGCCATTCTCAGCCTCATGGGTCGTGGGAAAGCACGCTTTTAAAGCAAGCCTTTGCGCGCGGCTACCGTTTCCTGAAAGGCCCGGCTTCGAGCTTCGGCGTTGACTCCGACCTTTGACGAAAAATTAACGCAAGCAGTTCGTATCTGCTATGAAGTACAGGCCGAGCCGCAAAATTGCTCCCGATTTTGCGGGCGGCAGCCGTCACATTTTTGCAGTTTTCGTTCGCTTGTGCTTGCTTGTAGGTGTCGGCATACCACCTATAGGCGGTGTTTGGGCGGACAAAGGTCCATTAGAAAAGTCATGTTGGCGCGATCTGACGAAACGAGCGATGCCGAAACGGTATCGGCTGCCGCGACCGAAGGCGGCACGCGTGGCGAGGCTTTCAACCGCGCGCAGCGGCACTCACGCCGCGTGCGCGTGCTGAAATTTGCCGTGCCGCTGCTCGCGGTCGCGATTGCCGTCGCCTTTCCGGTCTATTCCTACCTCAAGGCGCCCGTGTCGATCTCCGTGCAGGCTGACGGCACGGCGTTTTCGGACGGCAAGCTGGTGATGGCCAATCCGAAGCTCAACGGCTTCACCAAGCAGAAGCTGCCCTATTCACTGACGGCGACCAGGGCGACGCAGGATGTCGGCCAGCAGGCCGTCATCGACCTCGATGGCATCAACGCCAAACTGCCCGTCGCCTCCGACAACATCGTTTCGGTAGATGCCGCGCACGGCATCTACAACCGCGACGCCAACACGATGGACCTCACCAGCGAGGTCAGCGTCACGACGACGGACGGCCTGGTGGCGAAGTTCAAATCGATCTTCCTAGACATGGGCAAAGGCTCTATGAAGACGAGCAATCCGGTCGACGTCAGCCGTGGCGGTTCGCGCATCACCGCGGATTCGATGTCGGTCGAGGACAATGGCAGGCTCGTGGTCTTCGAGAACCGGGTGCGGGTCAACATCGATCCAGCTGCGCTGAAGGCAGCGGGGGTGAACAGTGGAGAACAGAATGCGTCGCAGTAAATCCGCATGGCTTCTGGGCGCTGCTTCCGCATTGCTGTTTCTGGGAACGGCGCATTCGTTCGCGCAATCGAGCGCGACCAGCCAGATCCCGGGGCTGAAGCTGTCGGGCGACCAGCCGATCCAGATCGAGAGCGACAAGCTCGAGGTCCGGCAGGCCGACAGCATGGCCGTGTTCAGCGGCAATGTGACCGTCAATCAGGGGCCGACCCTGCTCAAGGCCGGCAAGATGACAGTTTACTACGTCAAGGATCCCAAGGCCGACAAAAGCGCGGCGGCCGGCGCGTCGGCGATGACGGGTGCCGCCAACATCGACCATCTGGAGGTCGAGAACAAAGTCTACATCAAATCGAACGACCAGATCGCCACCGGCGACACCGGGAAGTTCGACATGAAGACGCAGGTGCTGGTGCTTTCGGGCAAGGAAGTGGTTCTGTCGCAAGGCGACAACGTGCTCAAGGGCTGCAAGCTCACCGTGCAGATGAAGAGCGGCCTCGGCAATGTGGAAGGTTGCCCTCGCGTCATCATGATGTTCAAGCCGCAGAAGCAGGACGCGCAGCAGCAGGGAGCGTCGAGCAACTAATGGCCGGCGTAACATCGCTGCTTGCCCGTCTTCCGGGGCGGGCGGCCGCTCGGCCGGCTGCGTCGGCGACGGTCGGCGCCGACAAGGAAAAGTTCAAGGGCACCCTGATCGCCAAGGGCCTGACCAAGAGCTACAAGGGCCGCAAGGTGGTGAGCGGCGTCACGATTGGCGTGCGCGCGGGGGAGGCGGTCGGCCTGCTCGGTCCCAACGGCGCCGGCAAGACCACCTGTTTCTATATGGTCACCGGCCTCGTGCCCGTCGACGAAGGCTCGATCGAGATCGACGGTTTCGATGTCACCTCGATGCCGATGTACCGGCGCGCCCGTCTTGGCATCGGCTATCTGCCGCAGGAAGCGTCGATCTTCCGCGGCCTGAATGTCGAGCAGAATATCCGCGCAGTATTGGAAGTGGTCGAAAAGGATCGCAAGGTGCGCGAACGCAACCTCGACGAACTGCTCGAGGAATTCCACATCAGCCACCTGCGCAAGGCGCCGTCGATGTCGCTGTCGGGCGGTGAGCGGCGGCGCCTCGAGATCGCGCGGGCGCTGGCGACGCGGCCGGCCTATATGCTGCTCGATGAGCCCTTCGCCGGCATCGATCCGATCGCCGTCGCCGATATCCAGCAGCTGGTGCGCCATCTCACGGCGCGCGGCATCGGCGTCCTGATCACCGACCACAATGTGCGCGAGACGCTCGGCCTGATCGACCGCGCCTACATCATCCATGCCGGCCAGGTGCTGACGCATGGCCGGGCCGACGAGATCGTCGCCAATGCCGATGTGCGGCGTCTCTATCTCGGCGAGGGTTTCACGCTCTGAGCGTGAAATACGTTTCCCTGGGGTGAATTTCGACTGGTTTGGCGCGAATTCTGCACCAGATAACGCTCCGGTAAGCCGCTCCTGCTAGCGTTTTCCTTGACAAGCAAAAGCCGGGCCAGTTTTTATGACTGGCCGGGAAAATCTGCTTCGGCAAGGGTCCGATGCGTAGACGAGGCGTTTGAATCACACCATGGCGCTGGCAGCCAAACTGCAGCTCAGACAATCCCAGTCGCTGGTGATGACGCCGCAACTGATGCAGTCGATCCGGCTGCTGCAGCTCACCCATGTCGAACTCGAACGCTTCATCGACGAGGAGATCGAACGTAACCCGCTGTTGGAGCGGGCAGAACCGCAGGACGATGCCACCGGCGATCAATCCCAGAAGGGCGAGACCGCCCCGGAAAAGGATGCCGATGGCGACTGGTTCGAGGGCGAGACCGAGTGGAGCGCGGAAGCGATCTCGCAAAAGCTCGATTCTTCCCTGGAGAACCTGTTTCCCGACGATCCCGGCACCAGTGAGAGGCTGGGCCCGGATCTCACGGCGCAGTGGAAGTCGGCCGCTGGCGGCGGCGCGGGCACGGCATCATCGGAAGGGTTCGATGTCGGCGACATGGCCGCGGCGGTCGTCACGCTGCGCGAACATGTCGGCGAGCAGATCGCGCTTGCTTCGCTCAGTCCGGGCGAGCGCCTGATCGCGGGAGAGCTCGCCGACGGGCTCGACGAAGCCGGTTATCTGCGCACCGACCTCGATGAGATCGCGGCCCGGCTCGGTACGGACGGCGTGGCGGTATCGCGCGTGCTTGGCGTCTGCCAGACCTTCGAGCCGGCCGGACTTTTCGCGCGCGACCTTGCCGAATGCCTGTCGCTGCAACTGGCGGCCCGCGACCGGCTCGATCCGGCGATGAAGGCGCTGGTCGCCAATCTCGAGCTTCTAGCGCGGCGGGATTTCCAGACGCTGAAACGCATCTGCGGCGTCGACGAGGAGGATATTCTAGACATGCTGGCCGAGATCCGCGCGCTCGATCCGCGGCCAGGCCTGGCGTTTTCGGGCGGCGCCAGCGATGCGATCATCGCCGATGTCGAGGTCCGCTCCGCCAATGACGGCAGCTGGGCGGTGGAGCTCAACGCCGACACGCTGCCGCGCGTGCTGGTGGACAATGTCTATTTCGCCCGCGTTTCGAGCCACGCCAAGGATCAGGCGGAAAAGGACTTTCTCGCCGAATGCCTGCAGAACGCCAACTGGCTGACGCGCAGCCTCGACCAGCGGGCCAAGACCATCCTCAAGGTGGCGTCCGAGATCGTGCGGCAGCAGGACGCCTTCCTCGTCCACGGCGTGCGCCATCTGAAGCCGCTCAACCTGCGCACGGTGGCCGATGCCATCGGCATGCATGAATCGACGGTCAGCCGTGTCACCGCCAACAAATATATGCTGACGCCGCGCGGCGTCTTCGAGCTGCGTTATTTCTTCACCGCGTCGATCGCCTCGGCGGAAGGCGGCGAAGCGCATTCGTCCGAGGCCGTGCGCGACCGCATCAAGCAGATGATCGACGAGGAAAAGCCCGCCGACGTGCTCTCCGACGACGCCATCGTCGACATGCTCAAGCAAAGCGGCGTCGATATCGCGCGCCGCACCGTCGCGAAATATCGCGAAGGCATGAACATTCCATCATCGGTGCAGCGGCGGCGGGAAAAAAGGGCGCTGGCTAACGCTGGGCGTTGAAAGCCCGCCGGATGGCTGATTTTCCACAATTCTCAAGCTTCATTGACAAGCCGCAATGAAGTGTCTAGAAGCCCGCCCGCATGAGCAGGGCGGTAATGCCAGCTTGCGAATGGGTCCGTCAGACAAGGCCATGGACGGCCGAGAAGGCGACTTGTGATCAACCGAAAAGTTCGGGTCTAAAATCGGCGCGCATGCCGCTGCGAAGCTTGTGCGCGCGCACCACGGGTATAAACTCGGGAACAGTTTGAAGCCTGGGCAAGGAAGGTCAGTTTTCAGATGAATCTACGCATTTCGGGAAAACACATGGACATTGGCGATGCGTTTCGCACGCGCATCAACGACCGTGTCGGCGAAGCGATCGAGAAATATTTCGATCGGGGTTTTTCAGGACATGTCACGGTCATCAAATCGGGGTCGCGTTTCTCCGCCGACTGCATGATCCGGCTCGATTCCGGCGCTTCCTTGCAGGCGACCGGCGATGCCCAGGACCCGACGCTCGCCTTCGAGGCGGCGGCCGATCGCCTGGAAACGCGGCTGCGGCGCTACAAGCGCCGGCTGAAGTCGCGCAATACCGGCAATGGCGAGGAGCCGACCGACATCGCCTACACCGTGATGGCGCCTCTCACCGACGATGAGGAAGACATTCCGGAGGATTTCGCTCCGGCCATCGTCGCCGAATCAAGCATGACGCTGCGGACCATGTCGGTGGCGTCGGCTGTCATCGAGCTCGACAACAGCGACAGCCCGGTCTTCCTGTTCCGCAATGCCGGGAACGACCATCTCAACATCGTCTACCGCCGGCCGGATGGCAACATCGGCTGGATCGATCCGTCGACGACCAAAGTCGCGCAGGGATAAGAAGCCGGCCGCGCGAGGGGGCGACGACTGGCGCGGCAAGGCGAGCAAGGGATTTTTCAAGCATGGATCTCAGTGATCTCATCAGCGTTCCGGCGATCATGCCGGCGTTGAAGGCGAATTCCAAAAAGCAGCTTCTGCAATTGCTGTCGGAGAGGGCCGCGGCGATTTCGGGGATTCCGGAGCGGGAGGTGTTCGACACCATCCTGCAGCGCGAACGGCTGGGCTCGACCGGCGTCGGCAACGGCATCGCCATTCCGCACGGCAAGCTCGCCGGCGTGAAGCGGATCGCGGGCGTCTTCGCCCGGCTGGAAACGCCGGTCGATTTCGAGGCGCTGGACGACCAGCCGGTGGACCTTGTGTTTTTGCTGCTGGCGCCCGAAGGCGCGGGTGCCGACCATCTCAAGGCGCTGTCGCGCATCGCGCGCGTGCTGCGCGATGCCGATACGGTCGCCAAGATCAGGGGCACGCGCGATGCGGTGGCGATCCACGCTCTCCTGTCGGACACGCAGGCCTCGCACGCGGCCTGAAGTTTCCTGTCTTTTGGATTGAATCCTTCGGGGGCCGCCGCGAGCGGCCCTTTCATTTCGAAGGCCTGAAGTCGCGTTAGTGGATCGCGACTGTGGTCAGGTCGTTCTCCAGCGCACCCGCCAGCGCCCGGTCACGGGCATCGGAAAGCAGGATCGGCTGGCCGTTGGCGGCAAACAGCGCCCACAGCTCCATGCCAGGAGCGATTTCCTCGAGGCCGGGGAAGCGGCCGCGCAGGTCGTCGCTCGACACTTTCCTGAGATAAGCGACCGAACCTTCGCCGAGATGGGCGAGTTCGCCGCTGGTCATGGTGTTCACTTCGTCAGTTCTGGTCATTACAAGCCTCCTTGGCGCGAGGACGCCAGGATTGGCCGCCTCGCAAAGAGCCATCGGCGAAGATCAGTCTTTCACCGATATGTTTATTTTCCGTACAAGCCGCTCGGCCTCCGGCCGGTCGAGATCGATAGACAGCAGCCCGTTCTTCAGTTCCGCCGCGATCACCCGCATGCCGTCCGCCAGCACGAAACAGCGCTGGAACTGGCGCGCGGCGATGCCGCGGTGGAGGAATTCGCGCTCGGTGTCGTCGGTCTGACGGCCGCGCACGATGAGCTGGTTTTCCTCCGTGGTGACATCGAGGTCGCTTTCGGCGAAACCCGCCACGGCGAGCGTGATGCGCAGCCTCTCGGCGTTGCCGTCGGCAGCGTTCAGGCGCTCGATGTTGTAGGGAGGGTAGCTGTCGCCCGACTTCGCCAGACGCTCAAGCGTCTTTTCCATGGCATCGAAACCCAGAAGAAGCGGGCTGGAGAAGGGCGTCATTCGACTCATTGTTACACTGTCCTCTGAAGAGCGACACAAACTGGAAAAACCCGGATGGCATTTTTCCCGATGGTCTTGATATGGTCCGCCGCGCGATCAAGTTCAAGCCACTGAAATCAGGATGACGTTTCGTTGAACCGCCACCCTGTTTCAGCTCTTAGTTGGAGCATGATCTTGTCCGAAAACCGGTTCGGGATCATGCCCTAGACCCCGCCCAAAAAGACTCCCAAAAGGAATTGAAATGCCCCAGTCCAGAAAGATCATCATCGACACGGATCCCGGCCAGGACGACGCCGTCGCCATATTGCTGGCGCTCGGCAGTTCGGAGCTCGAGATCCTCGGTATCACCGCGGTTGCAGGCAACGTGCCGCTGAAGCTGACCCAGAACAATGCCCGCAAGATCTGCGAGTTGGCCGGCAGGCCCGACGTCAAGGTCTATGCCGGCGCCATCCGCCCGCTGGCGCGCCAACTCGTCACCGCCGAGGAAGTGCATGGCAAGACTGGGCTGAACGGCCCGCAACTGCCTGAGCCGACCATGCCGTTGCAGAAACAATATGCCGTCGATTTCATCGTCGAGACGCTGATGCGCGAGGAAAGCGGCACGATCACGCTCTGCCCGCTCGGCCCGCTCACCAACATCGCGCTGGCGCTGATCCGCGAGCCGAGGATCGCGCCGCGCATCAAGGAAATCGTCTTGATGGGCGGCGGCTTTTTCGAAGGCGGCAACGTCACGCCGGCCGCCGAATTCAACATCTATGTCGACCCGCAGGCGGCCGATCTGGTGTTCAAATCGGGCATTCCGATCGTGATGATGCCGCTCGACGTCACCCACAAGGCGCTGACCACCTCAACGCGCATCCAGGCTTTCCGCCAGCTCGGCACCAAGGTCGGCACCGCGACCGCCGAGATGCTGGAATTCTTCGAGCGCTACGACGAGGAAAAATATGGCACCGATGGCGGGCCGCTGCACGATCCGTGCGTGATCACCTATCTGCTCAAGCCTGAGCTGTTCAAGGGACGCCGCTGCAATGTCAGCGTCGAGACTGCGTCGGAGCTCACCATGGGCATGACGGTGATCGACTGGTGGGGCGTCACCAAGCGCGAGAAGAACGCCATGGTGATGCGCGACATCGACCATGATGGCTTCTTCGCGCTGCTGGTGGAGCGGCTCGGGCGGCTCAACTGAACGTCAAAGCAAACCAACCGAGCGTGCGTCGTCACCCATCGAGCAATCGATAGGTGTCGGCGCCGCTCTTATGGTGCTGGCGTTCAAGAGGGAGCACCGAGCCCACGGGATGCGGTGTTCCAACATCGTCATCGATGAATATCAGCGCTTTGTCGTCGTCGAGACGGACATCGTAGCTGTAGTAAAGCGCGCGGCCGGCACTGCCGTTCGGATTGATCGGCACTCTGATGGATTCGACCACGCCCGTCACGCGCTCCGTCGCAACAACTGGATTGGCTTCCATCCGCGCGACGTAGCCAACGGCGACCAATGCAAAAACGCCTAAGCACGCGGCACGAATAATTGTGTCACGGTACACTTCCGTGAACAGAAGCAGGCGATGCAGAAGCGAAATCCGTGTATGCCCCATTGAACGATCCTCGCCGCCGCTCATTCTGGAAATCGGTAGAAGACGGAGCCGTCGTTGCGGGTGACGCGCTCGATTGCCACGTGCGAGCCTAGCAAATACGGGCGATCGTCCTGGACGAACACCATCGAATCGTTTTCGAGCAGCAGCGCATATGTCTTGATACCGTCCCAAGCGAGACTTTTGACCGTAGCGTCAACCGGGTCGACCGACCGGATCGGGATGGTGTTGCTGGGGCGCCCACATACATAAATCGCAGCGAACATGGCGATGATGAAGATCACGCCAGGGACGTCTCTCTTCACATTCGCATAAGTCCACGACACCAGCATGAATCCCCTGCTCGCGAGTCATGTGGAGACGGAAAGGCTGACTTTCAATCCGCCTTTCCGCTTGCGGAAAAGTACTTTGTGGTCTGGGCTTTCGGCTGCTGTTACTTCGCCTTGGAGAACGCCAGCCAGAGGCCGCCGCCGACGAGAAAACTGCCGCTGATCCTCGACATCAGCCTGACGCGGCTGGCCGACAGCAGGCGGCCGGCACGGCCGGCGGCAAGCGCGTAGGTCGAGTCCGACATGGCGGCGAAGATCATCGCGGTCAGGCCCATCACCACGATCTGCAGCGTATAATTGCCCTGCGGCGCGATGAACTGCGGGAAGAAGGCGCCAAAGAAGACAAGCGTCTTCGGATTGCTTATCGCCACCAGGAAGCCCTGCAGGAAGAAGCCGCCGCGCGGTTTGCGGGCCGATCCGTCGGGGTTGAGTGTGCCTTTGGCGCGGAACATCTGCACGCCCATCCAGATCAGATAGGCGGCGCCGATCAGGCGTACCCATTCAAACCAGTGGCCCATGCCGGCGATCAGCGTGTTGAGGCCGATGCCGACGATGGCGATCATGATGGCGAGACCCGCCTGCGTGCCGGCGACATTGGCAAGCCCGGCGCGCGAGCCGTGGCGGATGCTGTTGGCGATGATCAGCGTGACCGTCGGACCGGGCACCAGGATGATGACGATGCAGGCGACGACATAGGTTGCGTAGAGTTCCAGCGACATGGTCTTCCTCGAACGGGATAGAGGTGATGCGGCGGTGGCCGCGGATCAATGCACGGCGCCGCTGTCGGCGCAAGCCGTCCCGCGTTGCCGACAAAGATCGCTCAACCGGCTCAGGCCGCGCCCGTGGGCCAGGGCAGCGTCGCCTCATAAGCGGCGCCGGCTTTGAGCACGCCCAAATCGCCGCGCGGGCGGCCGATCAACTGCATACCCATCGGCCGGCCTTTGTCGTCGAAGCCGGCCGGCACGTTGAGCGACGGGCAACCGCCGAGCGTGGCGAAGGCCGAGACCTGCATCCAGCGGTGATAGCTGTCCATGGTCCGCCCCGCGACCTCACGCGGCCAGGGGGTCGAGACGTCGAAGGGAAAGACCTGCGCGCTGGGCAGCGCGATCAGGTCGAAGCGCTCGAACAGCGCAAGCAGTGTCTTGTGCCAGGAGGTGCGGCGGACGGCTGCGGCATGGATCTGCGGCGCGGACAGGCGCATCGCCTGCTCCACTTCCCACACAGCCTCGGGCTTCAAGAGCTTGCGTTTTACCGGATCGTCGTAATGCGCCTTCAGCCCGCAGCCGCTGCTTGACTGGCGCAAGGTGACAAAAGCCTGCCACAGCGCCTCGAAGTCGACATCCGGCACCAAGGCTTCGCTATGGAACGATGCGTCGGCGAAGCGGGCAAGCGCTGCCTCGCACAGGTCGAGCACGCCCGGTTCCGTCGGCAGATGGCCGCCGAGGTCGCCCAGCCAGGCGACGCGGCCGCCGGATGCCTTCGCGCCCAAACCGTCGAGGAATGAGCCTTCCTTGGCATGCGACAGCGGCGCCTGCGGGTGATAGCCGGCCTGTTCGTCGAGCAGCAGCGCGATGTCGCGAATATTTCGGCCCATCGGCCCTTCGACGCCCATCTGGGCGTGAAAGACATCGAAGTCCGGGCCGGCGGGCACAAGGCCTTGCGAGGGGCGGAATCCATAGACGTTGTTGTAGGCGGCCGGATTGCGCAGCGAGCCGCCAAAGTCGCTGCCGTCGGCAACCGGCACCATGTCTAGCGCCAGCGCCACCGCCGCGCCGCCGCTGGAGCCGCCGGCGGTGAGCGCCGGGTCGAAGGCGTTGAGGGTTGGTCCGAAGACCGGATTGTAGGTGTTGGAGCCCAGGCCGAATTCCGGAACATTGGTCTTGCCGATGATGATGGCGCCGGCCTTGCGGATGCGCTCGACGAAGAAATCGTCCATGTCGGGGACGAAATCAGCGAAGATCGGCGAGCCGAAGGTGGTTCTGAGCCCCTTGGTCAGGGCGAGGTCCTTGATCGCGATGGGCAGGCCGAACAGCGATCCGGTCTCGCCGCACCGCGCCAGATCGGCATCGGCGCTCTCGGCCTCGGCCAGGATATCGGCGCGCTCGCGCAGCGAAACGATGGCGTTGACCAGCGGGTTCACCGCTTCGATGCGGTCGAGGAAGGCGCCGACCACTTCGCACACCGACAATTGTCGCTGCTTGATCCTGCCGGCGAGCTCGACGGCGGAAAGGTGGCAGATATCGCCGGCCGGCGGCACGGCATGTTTGGTGACGGGGCGCATGGCTTAGTGCATGCCCGCCAAGGCCGCGTCGACATCCTTGCCCAGCGGGATTGCCGGCTGCGCGCCGGGCTTCAGGCAGGCGAGCGAGCCGGCCGCGGCGGCGCGGGTGAGCGCATCCTGAAGCGACAGGCCGGACGACAGGCCGGCGCCGAAATAGCCGCAAAAAGTGTCGCCTGCGCCGACGGTGTCGACCGGGGTGATCTTCAGCGCTGGAATGGTGAGGAAATCGTCCGGCGTGGCGGCGAGCACGCCCTCGCCACCCAGCGTGACGACGATGGCGCGGCCGGTCTTTTGGGCATAGTCCCGCATGCGGGCAGGGCGGTCGCGCCCGGAAAGCGCAAGCGCCTCGCCATAGAGGTCGAACTCGGTTTCGTTGGCGACGGCATAGTCTGCCTTGCCGACGAAGCCGGCGGCTTCAGCGCGGAAGGGGGCGGTGTTCAGCACGCTGACGGCGCCTGTCGCGCGCGCCGCGTCCAGCGTGGCTTCGACCGTCTGCAGCGGGATCTCGTGCTGCAGAAGCACGACATCACCCTTTTTGAGGTAAGCCTTGGCGACATCGCCCGGCACCACAGAATCATTGGCGCCCGGCACCACGGCGATGACGTTTTCGCCGTCGGCGCCGACCAGGATCAAGGCGGTGCCGGTGGAGGCGAAGCTCTGGCCGACCCCGGAAAGATCGACATTGCCGGTCTTGAGCAAAGCGAGCGCCTCGGCGGCAAAACTATCCTTGCCGACCGCGCCCACCATGCGCACCTGTGCGCCGGCGCGCGCCGCGGCCAGCGCCTGGTTGGCGCCCTTGCCACCGGGCGCGGTGGCGAAGCTGGAGCCACGGACCGTCTCACCGGGTTCCGGCAAGCGGTCGACATTGGCGATGAGGTCGAGGTTGATCGAGCCGACGACGATGATCAAGAAGCGCCTCCTGCCGGAGCGGTCCAACCTTCGATTGAGGGCCGACCAACTCCAAGTCTTTGCTTTTACGCAATTGATTGCGCCGGAAGCTAGCCGGAAAGACCGACGGTTGCCAGATCATGCCGGTTGCGGGCGCCTTGAGCCCACAGGCATCATTCGCAGCGCACCGTCACCGTGCCCTGATAATTGCCTGCCGGGAAGATACCGGGCGATTTGGTGGCGGTAAGGTCGACCTGGATGGTGTGGGTGCCGTTGATCACCCGCTGCGGCGAGCTGCCTGGTACGTCCACCCCCGAGCCGTCGAGACGAAAGACGGTGGCGAAAGTGACGTCGGTGTCGCCGCCGCTCGGCGCCGAAGTGAAGGCGATCGGCGCCGGCGCGGAGACGGAGTAGCAGTCCAACAGGTTGAGGATCGTGCACAGAAGCGAGCTTGCGGTGATGGTGGCGCCGGCGCTCGACCCGCCCGCCTGCTTGGAGCCGAGAATGTTGATGGAGGGGTTCGATTTCATCGTCCCCGAGGCGCCGATCATGATCGTGCAGGTGCCGATGATCGCCGTCTGCGCCGGGTGACAGAAGCAGGCGAGCGCTGCCATTGCCAACAGCGTGCGGCTATTTGCGTTTCTTTTTCTTCTCATTGCCGGTCGTGCCTCTGATGCTCCAGCCTTCATTGGCCCATCCTGCCGACGTCACCGGGCGAGCCGCGGGAGCCGCTGAAGCTGCTGCAGCCGTGGCAGCGGTGCTCGTCGTGCTCCCCGTCGTCTGGCCGTCGGTGCCAAGGCCCATTTTGAGCAGCTTCAATTCCAGCTGCAGGCGCTCGACCTCCAGCTCGTAGAGGCGGCTGCAATCGACACGTTTCGGCGTCCGCCCGATCGGGATCACCACCCGGCCATAGGTAGCGATGTCGCTGTTGGCCTGGCTGGTGCTGTTGTTGCCCCGGATGATGCCGAGGTCGAGATAGGCGCCGCTGCCGGAAACGGCTGACCGGCAGGTCGTGCCGTCGCTGGCATGCACTTCGTCCTGGCCCTGAGGCAAGGTCACGCCGGGCAGGCTGAAACCGGTCTGGTTCTGATTCAGGTTCAGGATATCCTCGGCGAGCCCCTGACTTACGACAGCCAGGACGGGCAGCAAGGACAGGGTCAGAACCTGCGATGCCCGAAGAACTTTCCGCATATCTGTGCCCTTATCTGGGTCTGCTCGCTTGGAAAGGGGATACTCTCGGTACAGATACGCACTTTACGCTCGTTCGCGCCGTCGAACGGGACGACCACCAGGACAGGGCGCGACGCCTGGCCGGCCAGAAGGAAAGCGCTCGGTGTGATCCTGGCGGCGACCGGTTGGAAATCCTGGTCGTAGACATGAACCTCGACGCGTATGCGCTGGTTGTACGGATTGCCCGGAAAAACGCGGACGGCGAAGGCATCGGTGAAGGATCGCACCTCGCCTCGCATCGGCGTCATCGACTGGCTGGTCGCTGCGACAGGAGACAGCGCGGCGGTCAGGCCCGCCGCCAGAATTGCAATCGTTCTCAAGGACCGCTCCTTTCGCGAGATGGCTATTCGCAGCGCAGCGTCACCGTTGCCTGGTAGTTGCCGGCGGAGAAGCGGTTCGTGCCGCCCTTGGTGCCGGCAAGATTGACCGCGACCGTCGATGTGCCCGGCGCCGTCAGCGCGGTCGCTGTGCCGGTTTCGGCGATCGTCTGTGCGCCGGAGGTGGCAAAGGTCGGGGTCCATGTCGTGGCCGTGGTGTCCGAGGCCGGCACGGTCGTCGTGGTCACCGGATCGACACTGAGCGAAACGCCGCCGGTGGTATCGACCTGAGCGCTGCCGGCCGAGCCGCCGGCATTGTGCGAGCTCAGCGACTGAAGATTGCTGCTTACGGTCATCGTGCCGTTGGAATTTATGGTGATCGTGCAGGTCGCGGTGATCGTGCCGTTGAACAGCACATTTCCGGTGGCGGCCGATGCCGTCTGGCCGGCCCAGGCGGCCAGCAGGCTCGCAGCCATGGCGGCGCGAAGGAACTTCATTGGACCCCTCTTTCGAGCCGGATGGTGCGGCTCAATCTTGGGGTCATCTTCCCTTTATCGTGGTTAATTTAGCGTTAAGTGAACTAGTTTCGGAAAGCAACTTCAAAGAAAACCGGCGATAACCACAGGTTGTCGCCGGTTGCATTTTGCGGATAAAACAGTTTATTTATTTGGGTTGTACCGATTTGTACTATGATACACGGTTTTTCGCAATAGGGTGCAAAAAAATCGATTGTTTCAGGACACCTGCCCGGCCTCCCAGCCAAGGATGGCGCGCTTGCGCGTCAGGCCCCAGTGGTAGCCGGTGAGCGCGCCGGACTTGCCGAGAGCGCGATGGCATGGCACCACGAAGGACATCGGGTTGGCGCCCACCGCCGCGCCCACGGCCCGGCTGGCGCTCGGCGCGCCGATGCTTGCCGCGATCGAGGAGTAGGTGCAGGCCCTGCCCATCGGGATGCGCAGCAACGCTTCCCAGACGCGCAGCTGGAAATCGGTGCCGATCATCACCACGCGCAGCGGCTGGTCGGCGCGCCATTGCGTCGGGTCGAAGACTCGCGCGGCATAAGGCTGCGTGGCGGACATGTCCTCGACGTAAGTCGCGTTCGGCCAGCGGCCGGACATATCGGCGAAAGCAGCCCGCTCGCCGCCGGCATCACAGAAGGCGAGACCGGCGAGGCCCCGGTCGGTGACCATGATCAGCGCGATGCCGAAAGGCGAGATATGATAGCCGTAGCGGATGGTGAGACCCGCGCCCCTGGTCTTGTAGTCGCCGGGCGACATCGCCTCGTGAGTGACGAAGAGGTCGTGCAGCCGGCCGGGCCCGGACATGCCGAGCTCGAACGAGGTCTCCAAGAGCGGCATGCCGGAATCGAGCAGCCTGCGCGCATGGTCGAGCGTCACCGCCTGCAGGAAGGCCTTCGGCGACAATCCCGCCCAGCGGGTGAAGAGTTTCTGCAGGCCGGTCGGCGTCTCGCCGACTTCCTCGGCCAAAACCTCGAGCGAGGGCTGGTCGCGGTAGTCGAGGCTGATCTTCTCGATGGCGCGGCGCACGACGTCATAGTCGCTGCCTTCCGGCGTGATGTCGTTCTGCAGGATCGCGGTCGGTTTCATCCGCGTATTCATGGTCATCTGAGCGTTCATGGCAATATCTCCTTGGTCCCGAATATCGGTCTTCCCAAGTTTTGCCTCCACCCGAAACTTGCCTTCCTGCCGCCGGTACCCAGATAGAGCTGGCTTCGAGGCGAAAAGGACAATCATGGCCGGCGAGAAGGTCGATCTGACCGGGGCGAAGGAAACCTTGCTGATGACGCTTTACGGCAAGGCGCTGGAAAGCCGGCTGCCGCATTCGCTGCTCCAGGATCGCTTCGCCGACGAGGCGGTGAAGAAGATCGATTACGATTTCTCCAGGCTCAAGGTCGACGGCAATCTCGGTATCGGCTTCGCCATTCGGGCAAGGACGCTGGACGCCCAGGTCGAGGACTTCCTCGCCAGAAATCCGGATGCGATCGTGCTGCATCTCGGATGCGGGTTGGACACACGCATTTTCCGGGTCGATCCGCCGCCGGGCGTGGACTGGTTCGATGTCGACTATGCTGATGTCATCGAACTCAGGCGCAGGCTCTATCCGTCGCGCCAGCGTTATCATCTGGTCGGCTCGTCTGTGACCGCATCGGGATGGCTGGCGGACGTGCCGCGCAACCGCTCCGCGATGGTGGTGGCCGAAGGGCTGACGCCTTACCTTCCGGCCGATGAAGGGCCGCAATTGTTCGCGCGGCTGGTCGCGCATCTCGCCGGCGGCGAGTTGATGTTCGACGCGTACAGCAATTTCGGGCTGAAGCTGATGCGGCTCAGCCCGGCCATCAAGGCGACGGGCGCCGAAGTCCACTGGGCCATCGAGGATCCGCGCGACCTGGAACGCGCGGTGCCGAAGCTTCGCTTCATCGGCGAGATCCCGTCCTACAAGCCGGTGCGAGGGACACGCCTCGGCTGGTCCGCGCGATTGTTCGTTGGCCTCTGGAAGCTCATCCCGGCGATGCGCAAGGTCGGCAGGCTGCTGCGGTACCGGTTCTGAGGCGCCTGCTTTGCCTGCTCAGCGCGTCTTGGCGGTGGCCAGTGCGCGCGAAAAGGCGGTGGCAAAACTTTCGCGGTCGTCGGGGTTAAGAAAGCCGCCGATCGCCACGCTCTTGCCCTGCGCTTCGACGGCCATTTTGGTGATGCCGATCTCGCTGTGGCGGGCGATCGAGAACTTGGTCCAGAACGGATTAAAGCGATGCGCTTCCGAACGGCCGGACGGTGCTGTCTTGCGGATGTCGAGGCTGGTGCGCGAGACCGAGATTTCCTCGCGGGCGCGCGCGGCCCGGTAATTGGCGCGGAAGGCGATGTAGACGGCGATCACGTCGAGGCCGAAGAAGCCGAACACCGGCCAGGCGCCATGCGCCAGGAAAAAGGCGCCGGTGACGATCCAGCCGAAGACAAGCGCGCCCATCAGGATCAGGAAGCCGGTGCGGCCCAGCGAGCGGTGCGGCGTCAGCAGGGCCTGGAAAAATGGCTCGTCGGCTTCGAATGAGGCGTTTGTGTCGCTCATGAGGGGATACTATAGGAAGGGACATGGCGCCTCCCAAGTCGAAAAAATCCATAGCTGTCAAAAAGCCTCGACCGCTCGTCTCGGACGGCAGCAGCCTCGGTGCGAGGCGGCCGCGAAAAGCCGCTTCCCGCTCGCTCTACACGCCCGCCGAGGTGCATGAGATATTCCGGCGCTTTTCCGTGCAGCGGCAGGAGCCGAAGGGCGAGCTGGACTACGTCAATGCCTTCACCCTGCTGGTCGCGGTGGTGCTGTCGGCGCAGGCGACCGACGCCGGCGTCAACAAGGCGACCAAGGCGCTGTTCGCGGCGGCCGACACGCCGGCCAAGATGCTGGCGCTTGGCGAGGCCAAGGTTGGCGACCATGTCCGCACCATCGGTCTGTGGCGGAACAAGGCGAAGAACGTGATCGCGCTGTCGAAGGCGCTGATCGACGACTATGCGGGCCAGGTGCCGCAGGACCGCGACCAGCTGGTGAAGCTGCCCGGCGTCGGGCGCAAGACCGCCAATGTCGTGCTCAACGTCGCCTTCGGCCAGCACACCATGGCGGTCGACACGCATATTTTCCGCATCGGCAACCGGATCGGGCTGGCGCCCGGCAAGACGCCCGAGCAGGTCGAGCAGGGGCTGCTCAAGGTCATCCCGGCCGAATTCATGCGCCATGCGCATCATTGGCTGATCCTGCATGGCCGCTATGTCTGCAAGGCGCGCAAGCCCGATTGCCCGGCCTGCGTCATCGCCGACATCTGCAAGTCGAAGGAAAAGACCACCGACATACCGGCGCCGCTGGTGCCGATCGCGCCATTGGATGAGAGGTTTCCGGTCGAGGCTTAGAGCGGCTTTGTCTAGTCCCCGTAGCCGCGCGCCATCGCCGCGGCAAAAACCGGGATGAGCAGGAATATGAAGCCCTCGGCCCGGACGTAATTCTTCACCGAAGCGAGTTCCGCCGCGGGCACCACGAAGGAGGGATTGCCGCTCGCCTGCCTGTTCCAGCAGATGAAGCGCATGGTCGGGACGATCGACAGCAGGCCGACGATGACGAAGGCAATCATCTTCGCCCAGAAGACCCAATTGTAGACGTAGAATTCCCAGCCTTTCAGGCCGTAGAAGACGCGCCCCATACCGACGATGACGATCAGCGTGGCGATGATGCCGTAATGGCGGTCGATGCCGGCAAGGTGCTTGAGCGTGGCCGCCCCCAGATCGCCGCGCACCAGCACGAATTCGGCGCCGATGATGCCGGCCAGCGAGAACACCAGGAGGTGATGGGCGATCGCCAGCAGAAGGTCGGTGGTGTCCATGCTTTCTCCTCCGGTCGACTGGCCGTGCCCGGTTCGCAACCTAGCATCGTCGGGTGAAAAGCCCATAGCCGCGCTCGCCGCGGTTGGCGCCATCTGCTGACAGTCCGTTGTCCGCGCTGGGAGATGCATCGTGCCGTTCTGGCCCTTGCTCAAACGCGTCGGTTTGCTAAGCGCTGCCGCCTCAATTGAGGAAATGCCATGAGCATCGAAAAGGAAGCCGGCGTGCCGATCCTGGAAACGACGCGCACCATTTTGCGACCGCACCGGCTGGGCGATTTCGACACCTATGCCGCCATGTGGGCGGAGCCCGCCGTGACCCGTTTCATCGGTGGCAAGCCGCGCACGCGCGAGGAAAGCTGGATGCGCTTCCTGCGCCATGCCGGCCTGTGGTCGTTGATCGGCTACGGATTCTGGGCGATCGAGGACAAGGCGACGGGGCGCTTCATCGGCGAGGTCGGCTTCCATGACCTGAAGCGCGACATCGAGCCTTCGCTCGAAGGCATTCCGGAAGCCGGCTGGGCGCTGGCTTCGGAGGCGCACGGCCGGGGGCTCGCCAGCGAAGTCGTCGGGCGGATCGTCGCCTGGAGCGACCAGGCGTTCGGGCAGGCGAGAACCGTCTGCATCATCGATCCGGAAAACGGCGCTTCGCTCAAGGTGGCCGAGAAGAACGGCTATCGAGAAATCCTGCGCACCACCTATCACGACAACCCGACGATCCTGTTGGAACGGCAGGCGGGAGGGGTGACTGCCTAGAGCCGTTTGGCCTTGGATTTGTTGAGGGCCACGGCTTCGCGAACGAGCGCCTTCAGTGCGGCGTCGTCGATCTCGTCGCCTTCTTTGAAATCGATGGCGCGCCTAGTGTTGCCTTCGAGGCTGGAGTTGAAGAGCTTCTTCGGATCGGGGAGCGCCGCGCCCTTGGCGAAGGTCAGCTTGACGATGGCCTTGTAGGTCTCGCCGGTGCAGATCATGCCGGCGTCCTCCCAGACCGGGACGCCGCGCCATTTCCATGTCTCGATGGCTTCCGGCGCGGCTTGGCGGATAAGGGCGCGGAGCCGGGCAAGTGTGTCGCCTCGCCAGTCGCCCAGTTCCTTGATCCGTCCGTCGATCAGCTCGGACGGAGACTTACCGTTCTGTGCGCTGCTTTCCTGCATATGCCATTCTCCTTGGGAATAAGAGATTGCCACCGTGGCCCTTTCAGGGAGACGGCGCTTGATCATCGGTGCGCTTACATCCGTTCGCCGGGCAGTTGGCTTGCCTGTTTCACCCAGGAGACGAATTGCTCCTCGTCGAGCCGGCCGTCCTCATGGATGTGGACATAGCGCGTGTCCTTGCTCTTGGACTCGACGGGAGGCACTGGCTTCAGCGACAGCCCACGGAAGAATGCCACCTTGATGTATTTGGCGAAGCAATGGATGCCGAGGAACCAGCCTTCGCCTTCCGTGCCGTAGAATGGCGAGTTCCATTTGACGGCCTTCCGCACATCGGGAACGGCCCGCACGATGAGCCGGTCGAGACGGCGCCCGACCTCGCTCTTCCAGCCGGGCATCGCCGCGATATAGGCTTGGACGGGGGCGTCGCTATAGCCTTTGGCGATCCGCGGGTTGCCGCCTGAAAGCAGGACGGGCTCCGCTTTCAAAGGCGCCTGCGTCGATTTCGCCTTCGCCATCAGGCCGATCCCGCCTGTTCCTGCGCCACACGGCCGCGCGATCTTGCCGTGTAGGGCAACACGAACATGTACAGCCCGCTGAACAACAGCAGGAAGAGCGGCGGGAGCGGCGAATAGACGATCCACGCAGGCGGCTGGCCGAAGGCCATGGTGACGAAGTTGGCGATGACGGTCAGCGTGAAGATCATCGACAGCCAACGGTGTGCCTGACGTATCCATTTGCTCAAGTTCATTCTAGCCTCCCTTGTAAGACGAGATCGATGGGTCACCAGCGCGCCAGCTGCGAAAGCTGAATGAGGTTGCCGCAGGTGTCGTTGAGCTGCGCGATGGTCGCGCCCGTCACCGCGGTCGGCGCCATGGCGAAATTGCCGCCATTGGCCTTGATGCGCTCATGATCGGCCTTGATGTCGTCGGTGAACAGCATCAGCGCCGGCTGGCCCTGCTTGAAGATGGCCTGCTGATAGGTTTTTGCGGCCGGATTGTCGTTGAGCGCCAGCTGCAGTTCGGTGCCGTCGGGGTCGTCGGGCGTGGTAACGGTCAGCCAGCGGAACGGTCCGTTGGTGAAGTCGGCCTTCTTGGTGAAGCCCAGAACGTCGGTGTAGAAACCGAGAGCCTTCTCCTGGTCGTCGACATAGATGCTGGTCAGCTTGATCTTCATTTCGGTGTCTCCATTGCTTACGCCCGCGGCTTGCAACGCCGCCAGGACCATGTCTGTCGTTTGAAGCTTTGGCGGACCTCAATCGATCCGCGAAAGCAGCTGCTCCAGGGCCGTGATGTTGCGCTTCCAGCCCACTGTGGCGCCGCGATAGTACGGCTCCTGGTCGGCGCGGAAGCCGACCTGTTCCATGCGCAGATGCGTGCCCGTGCTCGTCGGCGTGAGCGTCCAGGTGACGACGCTTTCGAGGTCTTTTGTGTCCCAGCTGTAGGACAGGGTCCTGTTGGGCTCGACCGTCCGCACCTGGCAGTCGACGCCTCCCCATTCGGCGCTCATGTTGAAGCGATGGTCCACGACCGGCTTGAAGTCGTTCTTCATCAGCCACTCCTCGATGAGATGCGGTTGGGTAAGTGCGCGCCAGATCTTTTCCGGCGGAAAAGCTATCTCGCGCTCGATGACGACGGAACGCGTTCCGGCCTGCACTGCATTCATTGATCCATCCTTTTAAGCAGATCCTCCAGATCGTCGAACCGGCTTTCCCAAAACCCCGCCATGTCGCGCGTCCAATCCATCAGCGGCGCGAGCGCCTTGAGCTGCGCGCTATAGTGGGTCTGACGACCTTCATGCCGGTCGCGCACCAGCCCAGCCTCCTTGAGCACGCCAAGATGCTTCGACACCGCCGGCTGCGAGACACCGGCCTCGGCCGTGAGGGCTCCGACCGTCTGCTCACCCTGGCGGCACAGACGTTCGAAAATGGCGCGCCGCGTCGGATCGGCAAGCGTCCTGAACAGCATATCGTGCGTGGCCGGCATCTCAGATCGATAACTCATTGGCTATTGATTGACGTATAACCACCGGGATATATGTGAGTCAAGCGGAAAGCTTGAATGTGTTTGACCCTAGCTGGAGGTGTCCGCGTTGAGGGCTGCCACGTCCAACATGAAGGCATCCTCGCCGAAGGCGCGGGTGGCGCGCGCGGCTGCTTCCAGCAGCGGGCGTTTCATGCGCTTGAGGAAAGCCGCATCGACGCGTGTGCTCGGGCCGGCGAGGGTGAGCGCGCCGAGCAGTGTCCGCCCCGGTCCGAAGACGGGTGCGGATATGCCGGCGGTCTGCGGATCACGGTCACCGATCGAGATGTAATTGTAGGTCTTGCGGATCGTCTCGTAGGGCTCGCCTTCCTGACCGGAGAACGCGGCAAGCACCCGGCCGCCTGAGCCCGCGAGCAGCGGAAGCACGTCGCCCTCGCGGATCGTGTAACGGATCGGATGCTTGGATTCGACGCGATAAAGGCAGGTGCGCAGGTCGCCGGAGCGGACATAGAAAGCCACGCTTTCCCAGCTCCGCTCGGAAAGGTCGCGCATGATCGGCAGCAGGATATCCATCGCCACGACCGAGCGCTGATAGAGTGCGCCGAGGCGGAAGGTGGCAGGCCCGATGCGATAGCGCCCGTCATCCAGGCGCTCCAGCAATTGTCCGCGCATCAGCGAATTGGCGAGCCGCAGGATCGTGCTCTTGTAGAGGCCGGTGCGGGCGGCGATTTCGGCGAGCCCGAGCGAGCGATCCGCCGTGGTGAAGGCATCGAGGATGGCGATGGCGCGGTCGAGCGCTGCCACGCCGTCGGCCGGGGCCGAGTTGGGAGGTGTGTCGGTCATTTCAAGGGTGATTTCATCGCAGTCGCCCATCCGGACATGCGGATTTAGTCTGGCAGAGATCGTTCTGTCTAGCAAAATGGTATTCCTATTGACAGAACGCGATAACATTTGCTTGAACTCGACGTGAAGGCCCGTGATCGGGCCTCGTCTTGGCAGGCACCTGGAGGAGGTGTCGTGATTTGGAGGAATCCCCCATGCTGAACAGACGCAAATTCCTGACGAGCACGGCCGCGGTCGGCGCCGCCGGTTTCGCCGCGCTGCATTTCACGCCCGCCCTGGCGCAGGATGCGCCGCAGATCCAGATTTTCGTTCCGGCGGCGCCCGGCGGCGGCTGGGACCAGACGGCGCGCACGATCGACCAGGTGCTGCGCTCCGAGAAGCTCATCTCGGGCTCGCAGATCACCAATGTCGGCGGCGCCGGCGGCACGGTCGGCCTGCCGCAATTCGTCAATCAGTGGAAGGGCAAGGGCAATTCGATGATGGTGGCCGGCATGGTCATGGTCGGCGCCATCATCGCCAACAAGGCGGCCAACAACCTCACCGAGGTGACACCGATCGCCCGCCTCACCGGTGAGTTCGAGGCGCTGGTGGTGCCGGCGGAATCGCCGTTCAAGACGGCCGCCGATTTTGTTGCCGCGCTTAAGGCGGATCCGACCAAGGTTCCGGTCGCCGGCGGTTCGGCCGGCGGTTCCGACCACATCCTGTTCGGCCTGATCGCCAAGACGGCCGGCGTGCCGGCGGCGAACCTTTCCTACGTGCCCTTCGCCGGCGGCGGTGAGGCGCTGTCGGCGCTGCTCGGCAACCAGGTCGCGGCCGGCATCTCCGGCTATGGCGAGTTCTCCGAACAGGTGAAGGCGGGCGCGCTGAGGCTGCTCGCCATCTCGGCCGACAAGCGTCAGGACGGCATCGACGCGCCGACGCTGAAGGAGGCCGGCATCGATGTCGAATTGTTCAACTGGCGCGGCGTCTTCGCTCCGCCCGGCGTATCCGACGACGACAAGGCGGCGATGATCAAGCTGGTCGAGACCATGGCCAAGAGCGACGCCTGGGCGACCGAGTGCAAGAACCGCAACTGGACGTCGATCCTGCTTGCCGGCGACGACTACGCCAAGTTCGTCACCGAGGACACGGCCCGCATCGGCGCCATTCTCAAGGATCTCGGCCTCGCCTGAGGCCGCTTCCACCGGATCACGGAGGCGGCTCCGCCTCCGTGACAGCATGCAAGCAGGAAATGAACCGCGGCGATGCCGGCGACCGCAAGCCGGCCATCCGGGGAGGAGATCATGAGCACCAGCGAGCAGCACGCGTCACCGCCGCGTCTTGCCTTACCCGAACTGCTGACCGGCGTCGGGCTTCTCGCCTGTGCCGGCGCCGTAGCCTGGCAAACGCTCGCGATCCCGGTATCGCCGCTCTATTCCAAGGTCGGCCCGACGGTCTTCCCCTACATCACCATGGCCGGGATGATCGTGCTCTCGCTGCTGCTTGTCCTCGCGGCTTTGCGCGGCGGCTGGCAGCCTCAGGAGGAAAAGGAAACGCCGACCGATTGGAAGGCGATGGGTCTGGTCGCGGCGGGCCTCGTTGCCAACCTCGCGCTCATCCAGCCGCTCGGCTTCACCGCTGCCTCGGTGATCATGTTCGTGCTGGTGTGCTTCGGCTTCGGCAGCCGGCACCCGCTGCGCGACGCAATGCTTGGCCTGGTGCTGGCGCTTGCGGCCTATTTCGGCTTTGCCAAGGCGCTCGGCGTCAACATCGGCGCCGGCCTGATCGAGAACCAGCTCAACGCGCTGATCGGCGCCGTGTTGGGGAGGGGCTGAGACGATGGACACGCTCAGCCATCTCGCGCATGGATTCGCGGTCGCTTTCACGCCGACCAACCTGTTGTGGTGTCTGGTCGGCACGACGCTCGGAACGGCCATCGGCGTGCTGCCCGGCCTCGGCCCGGCGCTGACCATCGCGCTGCTTTTGCCGATCACATACCAGGTGGCGCCGGAAGCCTCGTTCATTTTGTTTGCCGGCATCTATTACGGCGCCATGTATGGCGGCTCGACGACGTCGATCTTGCTCAACACGCCCGGCGAAAGCGCCACGATCGTCACCGCGCTCGAAGGCAACCGAATGGCGCGTTCGGGGCGCGGCGGCGCCGCGCTCGCCACCTCGGCGATCGGCTCCTTCGTCGCCGGCACGCTCGGCACGATGGGCGTCGCCTTCCTGGCGCCGACGGTGGTCAAATATGCGCTGAAGTTCGGGCCGGCGGAATATTTCTCGCTGATGGTGCTGGCCTTCATCACCGTCTCGGCGGTGCTCGGCTCGTCGTCGGTGCGGGGGCTCACCAGCCTGTTCGTCGGCTTCGTCATCGGCATGATCGGCGTCGACCTGCAGACTGGACAGCCGCGCTTCACCTTCGGCACGGCCGAGCTGCTCGACGGTGTCGACGTCATCATCGTCGCGGTCGGCCTCTTCGCGGTCGGCGAGACGCTGTACATGGCTTCGCGCCGCTATGCCGGCAAGGACGAGATCGTGCCGCTGAAAGGCTCGCTCTACATGACGGCGGCCGAATGGGCGCGCTCGTGGAAGCCCTGGCTCAGGGGCGCCGCGATCGGCTTCCCGATCGGCGCGATGCCGGCCGGCGGCGCCGAGATCCCGACCTTCCTTTCCTACGCGATCGAGAAGAAGCTTTCGAAGCATAAGGAGGAGTTCGGCACCGTGGGCGCCATTGAGGGCGTCGCCGGACCGGAAGCCGCCAACAACGCTTCGGCCGCCGGCGTGCTGGTGCCGATGCTCACCCTCGGCCTGCCGACCTCGGCGACCGCCGCGATCATGCTGTCGGCCTTCCAGAGTTACGGCATCAATCCTGGTCCGCTGCTGTTGACGGCACAGGCCAATCTCGTTTGGGGGCTGATCGCCAGCCTGTTCATCGCCAACGTCATCCTGGTCGTCCTCAACCTGCCGCTGATCGGGCTTTGGGTGCGGCTCTTGAAGATCCCGGCGCCGCAGCTCTACGCCGGCATCCTGGTGTTCGCCACCGTCGGCACCTATGGCATCTCGCAGTCGCCGATCGACCTCGCGATCCTCTATCTTCTGGGCGCGGCCGGCTTTCTGATGCGGCGCTTCGATTTCCCGACCGCGCCGGTGATCATCGGCATGATCCTCGGGCCGCTCGCCGAGACGCAGTTCCGCCGGGCGATGACGATCGAGAACGGCGACTGGACGGTATTCTTCCGGCATCCACTGTCGCTGACGCTTCTGACGCTGGCCTTCGTCGGTCTCGTCGGGCCGCATATCTGGGCCTGGATCGAGCATAAGCGTACGCGCGGGCCGGAGCATGTGCCGGGCGATGCCTGAGTTGTCATGACAGATCTGCTTTCCGGGATACGCGTCCTCGATCTGACCAATGTGCTGGCCGGCCCTTACTGCGCCTACCAGCTGGCGCTGCTCGGCGCCGACGTCATCAAGGTCGAGGCGCCGCCGGGAGGCGACCTCGCGCGCCAGCTCGGCGCCTCGCCGGAGCTCAACCAGGCTGGCATGGGGGCATCGTTCCTGGCGCAGAACGCCGGCAAACGATCGGTCGTGCTCGACCTGAAGAAGCCGCAAGACCGTGAGCGGTTCCTCGATCTCGTCGCGACGGCCGACGCGCTGGTCGAGAATTTCCGGCCTGGCGTGATGGAACGCCTCGGTCTCGGCCATGAAAAGCTGAAGGAGATCCGGCCGAGCCTCGTCTATTGCGCGATATCCGGCTTCGGCCAGACCGGGCCGATGCGCGGCAATCCCGCCTATGACCAGATCATCCAGGGTCTCTCGGGGATCATGAGCATCACCGGCACGCCGGAAACGGCGCCGCTGCGCGTCGGCTATCCGGTTGCCGACACGCTGGGCGGGCTGGTCGGCGCTTTCGCCATTGCCGCGGCGCTGGTCAAGCAGAAGACAAAAGGCGAGGGCGCCTTCCTCGACGTCTCGATGCTCGAATGCACGCTGTCGGCGCTGGGCTGGCCGGTGTCGAATTACCTGACGGCCGGCGTCGAGCCGAAGCCGATGGGCAATGAGAACATGACGGCGGCGCCCTCCGGCGCCTTCCGCACCGGCGAAGGGCTGCTCAACATCGCGGCCAACAAGCAGGAGCAGTTCGTGACCCTCTGCGGGCTGATCGGCCGGCCGGAGCTCGCGGCGGACATACGCTTTGCCGAGCGCGAGACACGCAAGCAGAACCGGGTGGCGCTGAAGGGGCTGGTCGAGGACGCGCTTGCCGGCACTTCGGCGGCGATCTGGGAAGAGAAACTCAACCGGGCCGGCGTGCCGGCGGGACGGGTGCTGACGATCCCGCAGGTGCTCGAGGAGCCTCAGGTCACGGAGCGCGGCATGGCGACCGCATTCGAGGGCGTTCCCGGCATGGACCGGCCGCTGACGGTGGTGCGCGGCGGCTTCATGGTCGACGGGGTGGCGCCCATGCCCGCCGCGCCCCCACCGCGCCTCGGCGAGCATATGGACGAGGTGTTCGCTGCCTTGCCCGGCCGCGACAAGCCGCGAGCGCGGGCATGAGCGGCGACAAAAAGACCGGCCGCGAGCGCGCGGAGGAATGGTGGCAGACGTCCATCATCGAGATGCGGCCGGGCGTCATCCGACTGCGCGGCTATGAGATCCGGGACCTGATCGGCCGCGTCAGCTTTCCGGCGATGATCTGGCTGATGCTGCGCGGCGAATTGCCGAGCGAGGAGCAGGCGGCGCTGCTCGGCATTGCGCTGGGCGCGGCCGTCGACCACGGTCCGCAGGCGCCGTCGATAGCGATCGCGCGCATGGCCGCCACCTGCGGCGTCGGCATCAACAACGCGATGGCATCCGCCATCAACGTGCTGGGCGACGTACATGGCGGCGCCGGCGAGCAGGCGCTTTCCTTCTATGGCGATATCGCCGCTGCGATAGATGGCGGCATATCCCTCGTGGAAGCAGTGAAGACGCGGCTCGATCGTTTCTTCGCCGAGGAGAAAGGCTATGTGCCGGGGCTTGGGCATCGCTTCCATCCGGTCGATCCGCGCGCCCCGCGCCTGGTCGAGCTGACGCGGGAATTCGCCGCGCGCGGCGTGGTCGGCGGGCGGTTTGCCGATATTGCCGGTGCGATCGAGGCGGAGGTCGCGGCGCGCAAGGGCAAGATGATCCCGCTCAACATCGACGGCGCTACGGCCGTCATCTATGGCGAGCTCGGTTTTCCCCCGGCGTTGACGCGCGGCCTGTTCGTGCTATCGCGGTCGGTAGGCATCCTGGCGCACGCATGGGAGCAGTCGCAGGAAAGCGACCGCAACAAAGGGCCGCTGCCCAGGGAATGGCTGTGGGCTTATACCGGCAAGCCGGTACGGCCTTTCCCGAACGACACTGAATAGAGTGGCTATCTATGCTGGGGGAGCCGCAGGAATGGTCAAATCCCTTAGCAGCGTCGAAAGCTCCGGCTCGTCGATGAGCAAGGCGGCGTCCGCCGCCGGCAGCCATGCACGCTGCCGGTTCGCGGCTTCCCGCCAGTCGGCAAGCTCCTCGGTGACCTCGAGCAGATAGACCGCCACGTCCACGCGGATGAAACCGTTGGTCATGCGTTTCCAATAGGAATAGCCGCCGGCAGGCTGCTTCAGCGCCTTGCCGAGAACGCCCGCCTCTTCCTGGGCTTCGATCGTTGCCGCCTTACGCCCGCTCTTGCCCTTCATCGGCCAGCCCTTGGGCACGATGAAGCGCCGCGTCGTGCGGGAGGTGACCAGCAACACTTCGAGGCCGCCATCCTCGCGCAACCGAAACGGAATGGCCGCCACCTGGCGGATCCGTTGCCCTTTCTTGGCCCTGCGAACTGCTTTCTTCTTGGTTGTTGCCATCCCAAATTCCGGTGAGAGCAGCATCCCTGCCGCACGCCGTGACGCACGGGCAAAAACCCTGTCCCTGCAAACCCTAGAGCGTCTCACCGTTTCGTGGAAACGGCGAACCGCTCTATCTTTCTGTCTTGACGCAATTCCTGACGGAAAACCGTGTCACACTTTTCCTGGAATTGCTCTAAAACCACCGCCCTTGCAATCCGGCATTTTGCCAGCAAGTAAGTCGGCTAATAAACCGAAAAAACCAAAATGTCAGCGGCAAACCCGAGAAATCGTGTTGCCGACCGCTTCCATCCGACACGTCTGGTCATAGACAGGCACATTCGGCTGGGGTTTTGGCGACGCCTGCCGGTCGAGCTCGCGATACAATTGCTGCTGCTGCTGGTATTGCTGCCGCTGCAAGCTGTTCCGCAACTGCTGCAGCTGGTTCTGCTCCACCAATGCGTTGCGGTTCGTCGGGATGACGACCTGCGCCGAGGCATAGGACGCTGTCCCCCAAAGGGCGGCGGTCACCATAGCCCCCTTGATCAAAACCGCCGACAAGTGAAGGTGCGACATCGCTTCCTTCCCGCATGAAAAACCGAACCTCGTCATAATATAGGGCGTTTGCCCGGATGTGCCATCGTCCACCGCTTCCCAAGGCGCTAGTTGACCGATTGTCATGCCAAATAAAATCTGGCCCTTGCGTCAGCATCGCACTTGACGGCGGCGAGTGTTTGGCGGCTCTATCGCGCGGCCCGCCCTGTCCGCGTGACTGGCCGGCTGGTGAAGAGGGATTAGATGAAAAGAAGGTACAAGTTGACCGCGGCGATGCTGGCGGCCGGTTGCATCGCCGTTGTGCCGGCGGCCGGAGTTGCCGCGCAGAACAAGGGCGACAAGGTGGCTGCTCCTGTCGCTCAGGCGGCCGACGCGGCGGCCAAGCCGCAACTGCCGGGCGGCGCCTCGGCGCTGTCGGAAACGCATGGCGACTGGACCGTCAACTGCCAGGTCACCGGCAACAACAAGATTTGCAGCCTGTCGCATCAGCAGTTCAACAAGCAGAGCGGCCAGCGGCTGCTGGCGATCGAACTGACGACCAAGACCGGCCAGGATGCCGCCGGCACGCTGGCGCTGCCCTTCGGGCTTGCCCTGGCCAACGGCATCTCGCTCGAGATCGACGACAAGAAGCTGGATGGCACGTTGCAGTTCAACACCTGCCAGGCGGTCGGTTGCCTGGTGCCGGTGGCGTTCGATGCCGATACCACGCCGCTTCTGCAGAACGGCACCACACTGAAGATCAACGCCATCGCGGCGGACACGACGCAGCCGATCTCCTTCACCATCTCGCTCAACGGCTTCGGCAGCGCGCTGGCCAGGACGGCGGATCTGTCGGCGAACTGACCGGCGAAAAAAGGTATCCGGAGCAGGGCGATCGGCGGACGCCGGTCGCCCTATTCGTTTCCGTCGACCTCGCGCAGACGGTACCCCACGCCGGTCTCGGTGATGATGTAGCGCGGCTGGTCCGGGGTCTTCTCGATCTTCTGTCGCAGTTGGCGCACGTAGACCCTGAGGTACTGGACGTCGGTCGAGTCGTTCCAGATATGCTTCATCAGGAACTGATGGGTCAGCACCTTGCCGGCGTACTGCACGAGCATGCGCAGGATATCGTATTCCTTGGGCGACAGTTTCACTTCCTTGCCCTCGACCTTGACGATGCGCTTCACAAGATCGACGGAGAGGTCGCCGGTATGGAACACCGGCTTCTCGCCCTGCTGCTGGAATTTATGGCGCAGCGCCACGCGGATGCGGGCGACGAGCTCGTTCATGCCGAAGGGCTTTGTCACATAGTCGTCGGCGCCGAGCTCGAGCGCCGAAACGATGCCGGCCTCGTCGGTGCGGCTGGACAGGATCACGACCGGGATGTCGAGGCCGTCGCCGCGCCACTTGCCGAGCAGCTCGAGGCCGGTCATGCCGGGCAGGCCGAGATCGAGAAGGATCAGGTCGGGCCGCTCGGTCTGCATGAGGTCGATCGCCACCTTGGCATTCGGCGCCTCGGAGACCGTATAGCCCTGGCTGCCGAGGCCGACGCGCAGCAATTTGCGGATCGGCGGTTCGTCGTCGACGACCAGGATGGAGACGGTCTGGTTGGTCATGCCGCATCGTCCGTAAGGGGTGCGCCGAGCGCAGGCAAGTCGGCCGGCACCGGCATGCGGATGGTGAAGATCGCGCCGACCCGGTCGGTGCGGTTGGCGGCCGCGATCGTGCCGCCCATCGCCTCGATGAAGCCGCGGCTGATCGACAGGCCGAGACCCGTGCCGGCGCGCACCTGGTCGCGCTTGCGCACGCGGTAGAAGGTGTCGAATATCCGCTCCAGGTCATCGGGCGGAATGCCCGGCCCTTCGTCCATCACCTGCAGGATGACGGCGCCGTTGTCGACCCAGGCCTGCAACCGGATGGCCGAGCCGGGCGCGGCATATTTGGCGGCGTTGTCGAGGAGGTTGAACAGCGCCTGCTCGAACAGCACAGGGTCGAGCCGCAGCATCGGCAGCTCAGCCGGAATGTCGGTCTCTATCTTGTGCTCGGCGGTGATCTTCTGCGCCCGGTTCAGCGCCGAGCCGACGACATCGCCGACATAATGCAGCGCGTAATTCGGCTCCATCGCGCCCGACTCGATCCTGGTCATGTCGAGCAGGTTGGCGATGAAGCGGTTCAGCCGCTCCGACTCGCTGACGACCGTCGAAAGAAGCTCGGCGCGATCCTTCTCCGGCAGCGCCGGCGCGAATTCCTTCAGCGTGCCGGCCGCGCCCATGATCGCGGCAAGCGGCGTCTTGAGGTCATGCGAGATCGAGGTGAGCAGCGCCGAGCGCAGCCGGTCGGCTTCGGCCGCCAGGCGGGCGCGGTCGACATCGGCGACGAGTTGGACGCGTTCGATGGCGACGGCGGCCTGATCGGCCAAGGCATCGAGCAGGCGCTGCTGCTCGGGCGTCAGCAGCGGACCCTGCTTGTCGTTGTCGAGGCCGACGACGCCGATCGCGGTCCGTCCGGTGCGCAAGGGCAAATAGAGACGTTTCGCGCCGGGCAAGGTGTCGGCGCCGCGCCCAGCCGCCCGGTTGTGCTCCCAGGCCCAGCGCGCGGCCGCGATATCGGCCTCGGCCAGGGTGTCGTCCGGCGGGTAGCCGGCCTTGACGGTGATGGTGCCGGCTTCCGGCAGAAGCAGCACGACGCGGACTTTCAGCATCGAGGCGATCTGGAAGGCGGTGGCCCACAGCACGTCGTCGAGCGTGCCGGCACCGGCGAGCTTCTTGGAGAAAGAATAGATGTCCTCGGTTGCGCGCGCTCGCGAGCGCGCGGCGACGGCCTGACGCTGCACGCGCGCCGTCAGATTGCTGGCGATGATGGCGACCACGAGAAAGACCAGGAAGGCAACAATGCTTTCGGGATCCCTGATCGTCAGCGTATAGCGCGGCTCGAGGAAGAAGAAGTTGAAGGCAAGCGCACTCACGAAGCAGGCATAGAGCGCCGGCCAGAGCCCGAAGGTCGCCGCCGAACTCAACACCGCCAGAAGCAGGACGCTGGCGAGATTGCGGAAATCGAGGAATTGATCGAGGATCGTGCTGACGGCCAGCGCGCCGGCGACATAGGCCGTCGAGAACAGATAGGGCCCGACCTGGAACGGCTTCGGCGCCTCCGCCGTTTTGACCCGGCGCGCCGGCGCGTCGGTGTCGCGCTCCGTTCCCGAAATGACATGGACGCTGATGTCGCCGGCATTGCGGATCAGATCATAGGTGAGCGAGCCCTCGATCAGCTCGCGCCAGCGCGAGCGGGTCGGCCTGCCGATGACGATATGGGTGAAATTGTTCGCCGTCGCATGGCGCACGATGTCCTGGGCGACGTTCTGGCCCGGAATGGTGGTGATCTCGGCGCCGAGCTGCTCGGCAAGTCGCAGGTTCGCCGCCAGCCGGTCCTTGTCCTCTTCCGAGAGGCCGGCAAGGCGTGGCGTGTCGACATGCAGCGCCGTCCAGGGCGCGCGCAGCCGGTCGGCGAGCCGGCGCGCATAGCGGATGCGGGCCGCGCCTCCAGGCTGCGAGTCGACGCAGACGAGCACGCGCTCGCCCGCCGCCCACGGCCCGGGAATGGCATGCGACTGCATGTGGTTGAGCAGCTGCTCGTCGACACGCTGGGCGGTGCGGCGCAGCGCCAGCTCGCGCAGCGCCGTCAGATTGCCCGGCGAAAAATAGTTCTCGATGGCGCGCTGGGCGGTGTTGGGGAAATAGACCTTGCCGTCCTGCAGGCGTTTGATCAGGTCGTCAGGGGTGAGGTCGATGATCTCGATGTCGTCGGCCTCGTCGATGATGGAATCGGGAACCGTCTCGCGCACCCTGACGCGGGTGATCTGCGCGACGACGTCGTTCAGGCTTTCGACATGCTGGATGTTGAGGGTGCTGTAGACGTCGATGCCTTGCGCAAGGATCTCCTGCACGTCGAGATAGCGTTTGGGATGCCGGCTGCCGGGCGCGTTGGTGTGGGCGAGCTCGTCGACCAGGACCAAGGCCGGGCGCCGCTTCAGGATGGCGTCGATGTCCATCTCGTCGAGCGTCTGGCCGCGGTAGTCGACGAGGCGACGGGGAATCACCTCATAGCCGTCGACCAGGGCCTGGGTTTCCTTGCGGCCGTGCGTCTCGACGATGCCGATGACGACATCCATCCCGTCGGCCAGCCGCGCGCGGCCCGCCATCAGCATCTCGTAAGTCTTGCCGACACCCGGGGCGGCGCCGAGGAAGATGCGCAGACGACCACGGCCTTCCCGCTCCGCATGCTCGAGCAGCGCGTCGGGAGAGGGCCTGGAATCGTTGCTACGGTCTTCGGGCATCAGGTCCAATCATAATTGCGCCGGGGATCGTGTCGATCCCCGGCGCGCGGCTGGGATTATTTCAAGTCGTCGAGGGCAAGGTTGAGCGCCAGCACATTGACCACCGGCTCGCCAAGGACGCCGAGCTCGCGGCCTTCGACATGGTTGTCGACCAGCGACTTCACCTTGGCTTCGTCGATGTTGCGGGCCTTGGCCACCCGCGGCACCTGGAAGTAGGCGTCCTCGGGGCTGACGTCGGGGTCGAGGCCGCTGCCGGACGTGGTCAACAGGCCCATCGGCACCGGCGCGTTCGGGTTCTCCGCCTTCAGCTTCTCGGCGTCGCCCTTGATGCGCTCGATGAGCTTCGGATTGGTCGGGCCAAGGTTGGAACCGCTTGAGGCGGTGGCATTATAGCCGTCGCCGGCGGCCGAAGGGCGGCCGTGGAAGTAACGGTCGCCGGCAAAGGCCTGGCCGATCAGCTCGGAGCCGATGACCTTGCCGTCCCTGGTGATCAGGCTGCCATTGGCCTGTTTCGGAAACAGCGCCTGGGCGATGCCCGTCATGCCGATCGGATAGACCAGGCCGGTCAGCACCGTGAAGAAGAGGATCATAACGATCGCGGGTCTGAGTTGCTTGAGCATCGGAGCTGTCCTTATGCGAGGCCAAGGGCGGTGACGATCATGTCGATCGCCTTGATGCCGACGAACGGCACGATGATGCCGCCAAGGCCGTAGATGAGAAGATTGCGGCTGAGCAGGGCGCCGGCGCCTATGGCGCGGTATTTGACGCCCTTCAGCGACAGCGGGATCAGCGCGATGATGATCAGCGCGTTGAAGATGATGGCCGACAGGATGGCGCTCTGCGGCGTTGCCAGATGCATGATGTTGAGCGCTTCCAGCGGTCCGTTCTTCTGTCCGGGCGCGACGTAGAAGACCGCGAACATCGCCGGGATGATGGCGAAGTATTTGGCCACGTCGTTGGCGATCGAGAAGGTCGTCAGCGAGCCGCGCGTCATCAACAGCGCCTTGCCGATCTCGACGATCTCGATCAGCTTGGTCGGATCGCTGTCGAGGTCGACCATGTTGCCGGCTTCGCGCGCGGCGACCGTGCCGGTGTTCATGGCCACGCCGACATCGGCCTGGGCGAGCGCCGGCGCGTCGTTGGTGCCGTCGCCGCACATGGCGACCAGCTTGCCCTTGGCCTGCTCCTCGCGGATCAGCGACAGCTTGTTCTCAGGTGTCGCCTGGGCGAGGAAGTCGTCGACGCCGGCCTCCGCCGCGATCGCTGCCGCGGTCAGCGGGTTGTCGCCGGTTATCATCACGGTGCGGATACCCATCTTGCGCAGCTCGGCGAAACGCTCGGCTATGCCGCCCTTGACGATGTCCTTGAGGTGGACGACGCCGAGCAGGCGCCCGTTACGCTCGACGGCGAGCGGCGTGCCGCCGGCCTTGGCGATCTCATCGGCAATGGCCTGCAGATCGCGGTTCGTGTCGCTCGTCGGCCGCGTGCCGTGGGCCGCCACCGTCGCCTGGTTGACATGGGCCAGCACCGCGTCGACCGCGCCCTTGCGCACCGAGGAGCCGTCGATGTCGACGCCGCTCATGCGGGTCTGCGCCGTAAAGGGCACGAAGGTCGCGTGCAGCGTTGCCATGTCGCGGGCGCGGATGCCGTATTTTTCCTTGGCCAGCACGACGATCGAACGTCCCTCCGGCGTCTCGTCGGCGAGCGAGGCAAGCTGCGCGGCGTCGGCCAGCTCCTGCTCGTTGACGCCCTTGACCGGCCGGAACTCTGTCGCCTGGCGGTTGCCGAGCGTGATCGTGCCGGTCTTGTCGAGGAGCAGCGTGTCGACGTCGCCGGCGGCCTCGACGGCGCGGCCCGACATGGCAAGCACGTTGAAGCGCACCAGGCGGTCCATGCCGGCGATGCCGATGGCCGACAGCAAGGCGCCGATCGTCGTCGGGATCAGCGTGACGAACAAAGCGACCAGGATCGTCACCGGGATATAGCCGCCCGAATAGGCGGCGAAGCTCGGGATGGTCGCGGTCGCCAGCACGAAGATCAGCGTCATGCCGACGAGCAGGATGTTGAGCGCGATCTCGTTGGGGGTCTTCTGGCGTTCGGCGCCTTCGACCAGCGAGATCATGCGGTCGAGGAAGGTGTGGCCGGATGCGGCGGAGATGCGCACGCGGATCCAGTCGGACAGCACCTGGGTGCCGCCGGTGACGGCCGAGCGGTCGCCACCGGATTCGCGGATGACCGGCGCGGACTCGCCGGTGATCGCCGCCTCGTTGACCGAGGCCACGCCCTCGACCACCTCGCCGTCCGACGGGATGATGTCGCCGGCTTCGACCAGCACGATGTCGCCGACCTTCAGGCTGGTGCCGGGCACCAGCTTGAACTTGGTGCGGTCCTCGCCGTTGAGCAGCTTGGCCTGGGTCTCGGTGCGCGCCTTGCGCAGCGAGTCGGCCTGCGCCTTGCCGCGGCCTTCGGCGACGGCCTCGGCGAAATTGGCGAACAGCACGGTGAACCACAGCCAGATGATGATCTGCAAGGTGAAGCCGAGATCGCCGCCGCCCGTTACGAGATCACGGATGAAAAGAACGCTGGTCAGCAGCGACACCACGGCGACGACGAACATCACCGGGTTCTTGATGAGCGTGCGAGGGTCGAGCTTGCGGAAGGCGCCGCCGATTGCGGGCACCAGGATGCGGGCATCCACAATGCTCGCGGATTTGGACTGGCTCATTTTGAGGCTCCAGTATCGGTGATGTTGGACGGCGCCGGGTGCTCGGTCTTCGGCAGCAGATGCGGAAGGCCGGTGGCCAGCAGCCAGAGCACGAGCAGCACGGCTGCCATGCCAAGGAATGTTGAAAGGGTGGGGAAAGGACGAGGCTTCTCGTCCCTTCCGTTGTCGGGCGCTCCGCCACCAGGCTGGTGAGGATCGTTCCGATGGATGTCGTTGAGGCGGGGCATGGTCATCTCAGAAGGTTTGGCCATGGATCATCGCCAGATGTTCGACGATCGGGCCGATCGCCAAGGCGGGGAAGAAGGTGAGGCCGACGACGATCAGGATGACGCCGACGAGCAGGCCGACGAACAGCGGGCTGTCGGTCGGGAAGGTGCCGGCGGAAGCCGGAACCGTCTTCTTGGCCGCCAGCGAGCCGGCGATGGCAAGTGCCGGGATTATGACGAAGAAGCGACCCACCCACATGGTGACACCGAGCGTCAGGTTGTACCAGGGCGTGTTGCCAGAGAGGCCGCCGAAGGCCGAGCCGTTGTTCGCGGCCGCCGACGTATAGGCATAGAGAACCTCGGAGAAGCCGTGCGGACCGCCATTGGCCATCGAGGCCACGGCGCTCGGCAGCACGACGGCGATGGCGGTGAAGACCAGCATGACCAGCGGCAAAGCGAGGATGGCGAGCATCGCCATCTTGACTTCCTTGGCTTCGATCTTCTTGCCGAGATATTCCGGCGTGCGGCCGACCATCAGGCCGGCAACGAAGACGGCGATGACGATGAACATCAAGATGCCGTAGAAGCCGGCGCCGACGCCGCCGACGATAACCTCGCCAAGCTGCATGTTGATGAGCGGGATCAGGCCGCCAAGCGCCGTGAAACTGTCATGCATGGCGTTGACGGCGCCGCAGGAGGCGGCCGTGGTGATGACCGCGAACAGCGCCGAGGCGGCGATGCCGAAGCGTGTCTCCTTGCCTTCCATGTTGCCGCCGTCGATGCCCAGCGCATGCACCAGCGGGTTGCCGGCGGCCTCGGCCCAGTAGCAGATTGCGACGCCGGCGACGAACAGCACGCCCATCGAGGCGAGTATCGCCCAGCCCTGGCGCTGATTGCCGACCATGCGGCCGAAGACGTTGGTGAGCGCGGCGCCGAGGGCGAAGATCGTCACCATCTGGATCAGGTTGGAGATCGCGTCGGGATTTTCGAACGGGTGCGCGGCGTTGGCGTTGAAGAAGCCGCCGCCATTGGTGCCGAGCATCTTGATGGCGACCTGCGAGGCGACGGGTCCGAGCGCCAGGGTCTGCTTGGCGCCCTCGAGCGTGGTGGCATCGACATAGGGCCCAAGCGTCTGCGGCATGCCGAGCCAGACATAGACCAGCGTCAGCACGATGCACATCGGCAGGAGCACGTAGAGCGTGCAGCGGGTGATATCGACCCAGAAATTGCCGATCGACTTGCCGGAAGCCCTTGCGAACCCACGGATCAGCGCCACCGCGATGGCGATGCCGACCGCGGCCGACATGAAATTCTGCACGGTGAGCGCGGCCATCTGCACGAGATAGGACATCGTGCTCTCGCCACCGTAATTCTGCCAATTGGTGTTGGTGACGAAAGAGACGGCGGTGTTGAAGGCAAGTCCTTGTTCCACCGCCGGCATCCCGGCCGGATTGGAGGGCAGAACGCCCTGCAGACGTTGCAGGACATAGACCGCGAGGAAGGAGACCAGGCTGAAGAAGATGATGCCGGCCGCGTATGCGGTCCAGTGCTGCTCCTCGTTCTCACTGGTTCCGGATATGCGGTAGAGCACCCGCTCGACGGGGCCAAGGATCGGCGAGAGGAAGGTGCGATCGCCGCTGAAAACGCGGTACATGTAGCCGCCTAGCGGCTTCACCAGTAGAAGGACGATCGCGCAGTAGAGAAGGATCTGCATCCATCCGATGAGAGTCATGGGAATAAGCTTTCCGTGCCGAGTGCCAGATGCGATCAGAAACGTTCTGGGCGAATGAGGGCGTAGGTCAGGTAGACCAGCAGGAACAGAGTCACCGCGCCGCCGAGAAAATAATCGAGAAGCATGGTCCGATCCTTCCGCTCAGATTCTGTCGCAGACTTTGATGTAAGCGAGAGACAGGACGAAGAATAAAACTTCGATCCCGAGAACAATGATGTCCATAGGAGCTATTCCTTATTTCCACTTGTGTCTGCGGCCCGCCCTAGCGGGTTTAAAACTGCACGCGGGCGCGCGTCATCTTGGTGGTGACGGCGGGCAAAGCGTTTTCGGGAGAAATATGGACCCGATCGCCATAAAGGTTCGAGACGGGGCGGATGGGAAAGATATAGGAATTCTATAGGGGTTTTGACGCCGGAAGCGCCTCCCTCTGATGGGATCGCCTTGTCGGCCAATTCACCGCCTTCGCTGGGTCAGGCCCGGCGAACAAGTCATACGCAAACGGACGGGATTCGCCCTCCTGTAACTCCGCAAAATCGGCCTGTAACTATCCTACTTCGCTGCCCCAAAAACGGCGAACCACGGAAGCGATTCAGCTAGACAGACACCTTATCTAAAGCCATGATTTCATGTTGTTTTCTGCCCGCTTGCGATGTCTGTTACTTTCCTACATACTCGTGCCGGTTGATTGCCTATGGTCAGCGGGCGGATAATCGCGAAGATGATGGCTCCCGAAGCGGGCTGGGAGGACTGGCCAATGACCGAAGCTGACAGCCGGGTGCTGCGAACGACGGACGACGACGGCGATCGGCATGACTCTGTCAGGCGCATTCCCGACATCATTTCGCAGGTGAAGGACAGCTATGCGGAGTTGCGTCCGGCCGAGCGCCGCGTCGCCGACGTCGTGCTCGACGACGTCAAATATGCGGTCGATGCCTCCAACGCCGCGCTTGCCCAGCGGGCCGGGGTCAGCGAGCCTACCGTCACCCGCTTCTGCCGCGCCATCGGCTGCGACGGCGTGCGCGACTTCAAGCTGAAGCTGGCGCAGAGCCTGGTCGTCGGCGGGCTCTACCTCGCGACCAAGCCGCAGCCTGCCGGCAGCGACAGCGGCATGCCGTTCTGGAACGCGGTGTTCGGCGAAGCGCGGCGGGCGCTGCAGGAGGCGGAGCGGCAGATCGATCCGGGGCAGTTGCAGAAGGCGGCGGAGTTGATCGCCAAGGCGCGGCAGGTCACGGTGTTCGGCCTCGGCGGCAGCTCGTCGTCGCTGGCGCAGGAGACGCAGTATCGCCTGTTCCGCTACGGCATCACCATCAGCTCGCAATGCGATCCCTACCTGATGCGCATGACGGCCTCGACGCTCAAGCCCGGAGACCTGGTCATCGCGATCTCGGCCACGGGCCGCACGCGCGAAGTAATCGAGGCGGTCGAGCTCGCCAAGCACTACCGCGCCAACGCGATCTGCGTGACCGCGCCCGACACGGAGCTCGCGCGGGCCTGCGACGTGCGGCTGACGGTTGCCGTGCCCGAATATCCCGACACGCTGAAGCCGACCGCATCGCGCTACGCATTCCTTGCGGCCATCGATCTGCTCGCGGTGGCGACCGCCTACAGGATTGACGGCCCGGCGCGCGAGACCGTGCGCCGTATCAAGTACAACGCCCAGATCCATCGGACCGGCAAGGAGATGGAGCCGCTCGGGGATTGAGGCAGCCGATATTCAGGTGAGGCCGGCCTGCAAATGGCGGCTTCCTGCGCTTCCGGTGCTCACGTACGTTAAGTACGCTCCGCTCCGGTTCTCGGAAGTCACCATTTTCGGCCCGGCCTGACCTGAATCTCGACTGCCTCAAGGCGAGTTTTCGGCAAGGCCTAGAAAGGTGGTCATGTCATTCGTCATATTCGGAGAGAAAGACAAAAATGCTCGACATCGCATCATCGCAACAGGCGGCAACCTGGCTCGGCGCTTTCGGCCAGGCGCTGGAGGTTGGCGACATCGAGGCGGCGACCGGCCTGTTCGCCGAGGATTGCTACTGGCGCGATCTTTTGACCTTCACCTGGAACATCAAGACCATGGAGGGGCAGGCCGCGATCCGCGAGATGCTGAAGGCGACGTTGTCTCTGGCGCAGCCGTCGCATTGGCGGCTGTCCGGGGAGCCAAGCGTCGACGATGGCATCATCGAGGCCTGGTTCAGCTTCGAGACGGCAGTTGCGCGGGGCGAGGGCATCCTGCGGCTCAAGGACGGCCGCTGCTACACGCTTTTCACAGCGATGAGCGAACTCAAGGGTTTCGAAGAGCAGAAGGGCCCGGCCCGCCCGCTCGGCATCCGCCACAAGGCAGACCCCAAGCGCGAGACGTGGGCGGAGAAAAGGGCGCGCGAGGCGCGCGATCTCGGCATGCACGAGCAGCCCTACTGCCTGGTGATCGGCGGCGGGCAGGGCGGCATCATGCTGGGCGCCCGGCTGCGGCAACTCGGCGTTCCGACGCTGGTCATCGAGAAGAATGCGCGCGCCGGCGATTCCTGGCGCAACCGGTACCGCTCGCTCGTGCTGCACGACCCGGTCTGGTACGACCATCTGCCCTATGTTCCGTTCCCGGAAAACTGGCCGGTCTTCACGCCCAAGGACAAGATGGGCGACTGGCTGGAAATGTATACCCGCGTCATGGAGCTGAACTATTGGGTCGCCACCAAATGCATCAGCGCCGCCTATGACGAGGTCGAAAAGGTCTGGACCGTCGTGGTCGACCGCGTCGGCCAGCGCATCACGCTGAAGCCGAAGCACGTCGTCTTCGCCACCGGCGCCTATGGGCCGCCACGGCAGATCGAATTGCCAGGCGCCGACAGCTTCAAGGGCGAGCTTCTGCATTCCAGCCAGTATGCCACCGGCGAGAAATTCCGCGGCAGGCGCGTCGCGGTGATCGGCGCGGCAAGTTCCGGGCACGATGTCAGCGTCGATCTCTGGGAAGCGAGCGCCAAGGTCACCATGGTGCAGCGCTCGCCGACGACCGTGGTGAAGTCCGACACGCTGATGGATGTCGGCTTCGAGATATTCTCGGAAAAGGCGCTGGCGCGCGGCATCACCACCGACAAGGCCGACATGATCGTCGCCTCGACGCCGTTCGCGCTGGTGCCGAAGGGCCAGCGCGCGCTCTACGACGTGATCAGGGCGCGCGACGCGGATTTCTACCGGCGTCTCGCCGATACCGGTTTCGCCCTTGATTTCGGCGAGGACGAGACCGGACTGTTGATGAAGGCCTACCGCACGGGTTCCGGCTTCTACATCGACGTCGGCGCCTGCGAGCTGATCCTGAGCGGCGAAATCAAGGTCAAGAGCGGCGTCGGCATCAAGTCGCTGACGCCGAGCGGCATCCTGTTCGATGACGGCAGCGATCTGGCCGTCGACGCGATCGTCTGCTGCACCGGCTACCAGTCGATGAATGAGACCGTGGCGGGGATCGTCTCGCGCGAGGTGGCCACCAAGGTCGGCCCGTGCTGGGGCCTCGGCTCCGGCGTGAAGGGCGATCCCGGACCCTGGCAGGGCGAGTTGCGCAACATGTGGAAGCCGACGGCGCAGGAGGCGCTGTGGTTCCACGGCGGCAACCTGGCGCTGTCGCGCTTCTATTCGAAATATGTGGCGCTGCAGCTCAAGGCGCGGATGGAGGGAATAGCGACGCCGGTCTATGGCGAGCCGAGCAACGCGAGGCGGTGACGCCGCCAATCACCGCCCAAGATGCCTGGCCGCCACATCCACATGCGTGTGATGCGCATGCTGCTCGAAGCGCTCGGTCTCGTTGTGGTCGGGCGCGTCGTTCGACCACCATTTGCCGGCGATGACGATGCCGTTGGACACCAGCCGCCGATCCGAAACCAAGGATGCCCCAACAGCATCGACGAAGGTGAAGCGGCCCGGCTGCTGTCGCAGCACCGCGACGTCGCCGATGCCGCCGACCTTCAGCGTACCGAGCTCGGGCCGGGCAATCGCCCGCGCGGGATTCGCCGTCGCGGCGCGCAGCACCTCGACCAGCGGCATGCCGAGCGCCATCAGCTTCGACATGCAGACCAGGATGTCGAAGGCGGGGCCGTCGACGCAGTAGAGATGCACGTCGCTCGAGATGACGTCGGGTGCAAGACCCTCGGCGAGCATCGCTTTCGCGACCTCGAAGTCGAAGGAGCCCATGCCGTGGCCGATGTCGAAAATGACGCCGCGCTCGCGCGCCAGCCGCATGTCCGGCCGCACCGCGCCGGAGGCGAAGACCGGCGCGTTGGGAAACGGACGAAAGCAATGGGTGAGGATGTCGCCGCGGCGCAGCCTCGGCAGCACCTCCGAGCGGCCGGGCGGCGGCTCGTCGATATGCGCCATCAGCGGCAAGCCCGCCTTGTCGGCGGCTTCGAGCGCGAGGTCGACCGGGGCGATGCCGCTAGTGCCGCCGGCATGCTTGCCCGAGCGCACCTTGACGCCGACGACGACATCGGCGTGCTCACGCACAGCGGCAACCGCCTCGCGCGGCTCGCAAAGCCTGAGATCGCTGCACTCGCCGACCGACACTGTGTTCGCGAAGCCGAATATGCCGGCAAAGGAGATGTTGACGTAAGCGAGGATGCGGACTTTCGAGCGCTCGATCACGTGCCTGCGGAAGCCAAGGAAATTGCCGGCACCGGCACTGCCGGCGTCGATGAAGGTGGTGGTGCCGCTCTTGGCGGCGAGCCGGTCGGCATCGACGCCGAGCGAGGTGCCGCCCCAATAGACGTGGCTGTGCAGGTCGACAAGGCCGGGCGTGACGATGCAGTCCCTGGCGTCGACGACTTCAGCCGCGGCTTCGGCGTCGATGGCCGCGTCCATCGCGGCGACGCGGCCGTCGGCGACGGCAATGTCGCACTGCGCGTCCAGGCCCGATGCGGGATCGATGACGCGCCCGCCCTTGATCAAAAGATCGAACTGCATCGGTGCCTCCCTGTTGTTTGTTTCACGCAATTCCGGACGGAATACCGCTAAGCACTTTTCCTGGAATTGCCTGTTTGTTTTACGCAATTCCGAACGGAAAACCGCCATACACTTTTCCTGGGATTGCGCCGGGCGATCAGACCGGCCGGTAGGCGACGGCTTCGATCTCGATCTTGATGTCGATCATCAGGCGCGACTCGACCGTGGTGCGCGCCGGCGGATCTTTTGGAAAATGCTTGGCGTAGACAGCGTTGAACGTGCCGAAGTCGCGGGCGTCCTCCAGCCAGACGGTGGTCTTGACCACATCGTCCATGGTGCAGCCGGCGAGCGCAAGTGCTGCCTTGATGTTCTGCAGCACCTGCTCGGCCTGGTCTGCGATGCCGCCCTTTACGACAAGCCCGTCGCTGCCCACCGGCACCTGGCCGGAGACATAGACGAAATCGCCGGCGCGCACTGCTGGCGACAGCGGGACATGCGAAGTTCCAAAACACTGCTTGGGCAAGAAAGGCCTCCTGTTCGGAAATCGAGGATTACCGCTTTGCGGTCGGGGCTTCTCGTGCCCCTCTACGCCTCCCGGCGCAATCCTCATAGAGGCTTGTTGGAAAGCAACAGAATTTCAGAATTGATGTTGCTTTGTTACAGGAAGCTCAGCATGGTGCGCGGCGCTCGACCGTCGGCATCCCATCCAGGAGAGAACCAACATGACCTTCGACGAGAATCCTTTCCCGGAAGGCGATGCCGATCGCCACGCGCTGTGGGAAATGCTGGTGCGGCGCGACATCGATGCCTTCCTCGGACAGGACTGGTCGATGGTCGAGGACGATTTCATCGCCGAGAGTTTTTTCGGTATGCATGCGCATTTCCTGCCCAATGCCGATGGCTGGCGGCTGCAATTTCCCAGGGTGGACATCTACCGCGACGAATGGCTGCGCCAGGCCAAGGAGACAGCCGCGACGAAATTCGCCGAGCCGCTGCGCGAGGCGATTTTCCGCGTCACCAACATGCGCGATATCGACGTCGACGGCGACCGCGCGGTGCTGCACAAGAAGTTCGACGGCTCGATCGCCAAGGCCGACGGCAGCGTCGACCGGCTCAAATGGCAGACGCTCTACTTCTGCCGCAAGGTCGGCGGACGCTGGAAGATCGCCGGTTTCGTCGGTTATATGCCGCATCCATCGGGCAGCTAGATCTGCCGATATTCAGGTGAGGCCGGCCTGCGTATGGCGGCTCGCCCGACCCAGAACTCGGTGACTTTCTAGGCCCGCAGGGAAATACCTTGAGGAAGCGGCAGACGCTCGTCCGGTGAGCGATGGTCGAAGACAACGCCCATGGTCTTACCAATTGCCGCCATGACGATCACTTCGACGAGATGGTCGTCGCTGTCATCGCAGGCCGGATCGGAACGACGAACGGCGTCGAGCATGGCGCGCGTCGAGACGGTGTCGCCGGCGCGAAATTTCGAAAGGGCAGACGCAACAAGGTCTTGCACCGTCAACTCGGCGACGGGCACTTCGGCAGCGACGTCCATCGGCCTCCTCCTGCCATGAACCCTGTCCCGCCACGATGATACGCCAATGGCCGGCCGGCGCCAGCGAAATGGTGGTCGGACCAGTTACGCTGGCGACAGGCTCCCGCCACTCGCCCATAGGGACGAGCTGACGCTCGCCTAGGGACGGGCCGACGCCCGCCCTTAGATGTGGAACATTGCCTGGCCGGTGGCAGGCCATGCTCGACGCGCCGCGCTCGGGTTGGTAAGCCCGTCGCGCGCAGGGAGACGATCCGAGTCGAGACATGACCGTTGCAATCGAGATGGGCCAGACCACGGCAGGCGCGGCGGCGGCCCTCGACCTTGAGGAACTGCTTGCGACCCGCCTGCTGGTGCAGGGCAATTCGGGCTCCGGCAAGTCGCATCTGCTGCGCCGGCTGCTCGAACAGAGCGCGCCCTGGGTGCAGCAGACCATCATCGACCCCGAAGGCGACTTCGTATCGCTCGGCGAACGCTTCGGACACCTGGTGATCGACGCCGAGGAGCATACCGAGCGCGGCCTGCAGGCGGCGGGCGAGCGGGCGCGCATCCACCGCGTCTCGACGGTGCTCAATCTCGAGGGGCTCGACGCCGAGAACCAGATGCGGCGCGCCGCGGCTTTCCTCGGCGGGTTGTTCGAGGTCGCGCGCGACCATTGGTATCCGATGCTGGTGGTGGTGGACGAAGCGCAACTCTTCGCGCCCGCCGCCGCCGGCGAGGTTTCCGACGAAGCGCGAAAACTCTCGCTCGGCGCCATGACCAACCTGATGTGCCGCGGCCGCAAGCGCGGGCTTGCCGGCATCATCGCCACGCAGCGGCTGGCGAAGCTCGCCAAGAACGTCGCGGCGGAAGCCTCCAACTTCCTGATGGGCCGCACCTTCCTCGACATCGATATGGCGCGCGCCGCAGACCTGCTCGGTATGGAACGGCGGCAGGCCGAGGCGTTTCGCGACCTGGAGCGCGGGCATTTCATGGCGCTCGGTCCGGCGCTGTCGCGCCGTCCGCTCGGCGTGCGCATCGGCCAGACCGAAACCAGTCCGCGCAACGGCACGCCGCGGCTGATGCCGCTGCCGGAGGCGACGCTGGAGGATGCGCGTTCGATCATCCTGGCGGCGCCGCCGCCGGAGACGGTCAGGCCGCAACGCCGGCCTTCGCCGGACCTTCTCGATCAGTTGATGGCGGCCAAGGCCGCGCCGTTGGATATCCGACCCGAGCCGGCGGAGCCGCAGCCCAGTGCCGAGGATCTGGCCGAGCGGCGCGAGCGCATGGACCGCATCCTGCGCGCCATCCTGGCCGAGCCGGATGCCGGGTTCCGTGTCATCGGCGTGCTCTATCAGGAGTTCGTGGTTCGCTGCCGCATCGAGGGTCTGGCTTCGGTCGTGCCCGATCTTTCGGAATTCCGCCGCATGCTGACGCGGGCGCGCGCCGGCGTCGGTTCGGACATGGCCGAGGACGATGCGTGGCGCGACGTCTCCGTACGCGCCTCGCTGCTGCCGGAGGACATGCAGGGCGTGTTCATGATGATCGCCCGGGCGGCCAAGGAAGGCTGGCCCTGTCCGAGCGACGCGGCGATCGCGCGTGCCTACGGATCGCATTCGCTGCGCCGCGCGCGGCGGCTGCTCGACTATATCGAGGAGCAGGGCCTCATCGTCTGCCAGGTCGACGGCACCGGCAGGCGCACCGTGACGCTGGTCGAACTCGCCTGGGCGACGGCGCCAGGCGACCCGAACGCCGGGGAGCAGGACAGCTCGGCGGCGTGACTAGAGCAAATCCAGGAAAAGTGTGAGCGGTAGGCTGCGACTTCGCCGTAGCCTTCCGTCCGGAATAGCGTCAAAACAAAGAGATAGAGCGGCTCGCCGTTTCCGTGAAACGGTGAAACGTCCTAGGGTTGCAGCTCGATGGTGCGGGCGTCGCGAAGCGACGATGCGCGGTGGGTCGAGATGACGACGATCCTGTCGCCGAGATGCGCCAGCAGACGCTCGAGGATGCGCTGGCCCTGTTCGTAGTCCAGGTGCTCCGTCGGCTCGTCGAGCAGCATGAGCGGCCGGGATGACAGCCAGGCGCGCGCGAGATTGATGCGCTGCGCCTCGCCAAGCGAGAACCGGTCCTGCCTGATCCAGGCGTCCAATCCGCCGGCCTCGTGGATGCGACCATCCATCTCGACGGCCTCCAGCGCTCGCCAGAGTGCGGCGTCCGGAGCATCGCCGGCAAACAGGTTGGCGCGGACGGTGTCTTCGATGATGACCGCGTCGTGCAGGACGAGGGTGGCTTGCGCGCGTCGCTCGCTGGCCGAAAGAATGCGGTCGCCTGCCGCGAAGGCGTCGTCGCCGATCCAGCCGGCGATCTGCTTGAGCAGGCTGGTCTTGCCCGAACCGCTAGCTCCGACGAGCATCGTCGTCTGACCCGGCGCGAGAAGCAGGGAGATGGGCGTTCCGATCGCCCGGCCGTCAGGTGCCCGGCGCTGCAGGGCGCCGTGGCGCAGGAGGCGCGGCAAGGTCTCGTCCAGCGCCGAACTGGGTCTGCCGGCCGGCGCTGCTTGCATCCAATGTCCGATCTCGTTGCGAGCCGCGTTGCGGCGAAGCATGGCAACCGCTATGCGCGATGCGCCATTCATGGCTTCGCCCAGCGCAATCCAGGAGAAGGCGAGCAGCATGGGCGGGAGGAGTTCCGTGCCCTGTCGGCCGGCATGCCAGGCCGCCGCCATCACGCTGATGCCGGCAACCGGACCGAAGGTCGTGCCGATCATGTCCAGCACGGCCTGCAGCTGGCGAAGCCCAAGCAGCGCCCCATCGGCGCGGGAGAACGCCGCGAGGGCTTCGGCGCATTCGCGGCTCCATGCGCCCTCCGCCTTCAAAGGCACGGCTGACGCCATGGCCGCGCCAAGTCGGCTTGCGCCCCCGCGACGCAGCGACCTGGTCCGCTCCCATGCCATGGCGCCAGCCTTGGCCACCCGGTTCCCCGCGAACAGGATGGCAAGCAGCAAGAGGGTGATCGGTAGGAGGGACAAAGGCGCGAGGACCGCCGAGGCCGCGATCAGGATCGCGAGGCCGCAGGCGAGCGTCAGCGCCGGCAGGCCGGCGCGCAGCCTGGCGTAGTCGAGGTCCTCGACGTCGTCGAGGTAGTCGGCAAGGCGAGCATCATCGCCAAGCTGCCATCCCGTCCTGAGCACCGCCGGCGCCGCCGCCATGGCGGCGAAGAGCTCGACGCGACGCGCTATCTGATCGGTGAGCGCCGCCTTGTGACCGGTCAGGCGCTCGCCATAGCGGGCAGCGGTGCGGCCGACGGCGAACAGTCTGATGAAAGCCGCCGCCATGTGAAAGTTGAAAGTGAAGGCGGCGGCGGAAAGGCCGGCGATCGCCACCGATCCGAGCAGCCATGCGGAAACGCCGCCCAGCAAGATGGCGCAGCCCAGGGCGGCAAAGGCGAAGCCCGCCGCCAGCCGCCACGAGGTCCGGCTCGATGACCGTATTGCCGCGCTCATGCCGCCACCTCGACGGTATCGCCGTGGGTCAGATCGAAAGTGATGTCGGCGGCGCCGGAGAGGCTTCGGTCATGTGTCGCCACAACGAGCAGCCGCCTCGTCGAAATCTCGAGCAGCATCCGCCGCACGGCCCCCGCCGTCCCTGGGTCGAGCTTTGCCGTCGGCTCGTCGGCCAGCACGGTTCGTCCGCAAAGTTGCGCGCGGGCGACCGCGATACGGAGCCGCTGGCCGCCTGAAAGATTGGCGCCGCCCTTGTCCAGCCTGGCAGCGAGGCCGCCCGGCAGCAGTGCGTCGTCGAGCAGCCCGATCGCGCGGGCGACATGTTGAAGCCGGTTCGGGTCTACCGCACCGGCGTTCCACGAAATCGCTCCGGCCAGTGTTCCTTCGGGCACGTATGCGTCCGTCGAAACCCATGCGATGTCTTCAGCGGTCAATCGACGGGAACCCAACGCCGGTATTCCGCCTGCTTCGATGCCGGCGAGACGGCGCAGCAAGGTCGATTTGCCTGAGCCGCTGGGGCCGGTGATGGCGACGAGGCCATGCGCCGGCAGTTCCAGGGAAAGCACGTCGAGCACCGGCAGGGGCTTGGCAACGACCTCTTCGGTGTCCAGCAGCCGGTCGAGCGCGCCGGCCGCAGCCAGTCCTTCCGCCTTGGCGTGATACTGCTCCGAGAAGCGCCGGAACGGCGCGAAATATTCCGGCGCGATCATCAGGATGAACAGGCTCTGCCAGAGCTCGAGATTCGAGAAGCCGGGGACCATCGCCAGCTTGAGGTGGCCGAGGCCGAGCAAGACGGCAAGGATGGCGATCGAGAGCGAGGCGAAGAAGTCGATGATGCCGGCATTGGCGAAGGCGATGCGCAGCACGCCCATCGTGTTGTCCGCATAGGCTTCGAGGCGCCGGGCAAGCTTGGCCTCTTCGCCGCTCGTGGCATGGTTGGCGAGGATCGTCGGCAGGGTGCGGATGCGGTCGGCGAATTGGCCCGCCAACCGTCCGTAGGCCCGTTCCTGCGCATCGGCGCGCCGGCGGATGGCACGCCCAATCAACGCGAAGAACAGGATCATCACCGGCGTCAGGCAGATGACCAGCAGGGCCGCCTGCCAGGAGACGAGGAAAAGTGCCGCCACCGCGAGCAGCGGCCCGGCCGCCATCATGGTGCTTGCCGCGCGGTGGCCGACGACAAGGCCGGCGATCGCTTCGGGATGACGCTGCATCGACATAATGACGCCGCCGACCGAGAGCGATTGCAACCGGCGTGCAGGCGTCTCGTCCAGCCGCTTGCCCGCCCGTTCGCGCAGACCGATCGATACGGCGGTCTCAGTGGAGGCTTGCGCCCTGTCGGCGGCAAACCCGGCGATGCAGGCCGCCAGGAGAAGGGCAATCGTGACCGGGACGAGCCAGGAGGCGATGGGCTCGGCCATGACGAGCCGCCCCACCGCCATGGCCGCCGTGGCGGCGAAGCCAAGCCGCAGCGCGGAGCGGGCAATCTGTAGGCAGAGCAGCCGACGCAATCCGCGTTTTGCCAGTTGGCTGGCCGAGGCGAGCGCCTGGAAAGCGCCAGGCGACGCGGCGGCGGGATCAGGAACTGGTGCGGGAACGACCGGCGTTTTCATGGCCCGTCTTTCGCATGCCTGGGAAGGAAGGGAATTGATCCAGATCAAGCCGTCGATCTTCGTGCGGCGCTATGAGACGGTGTCCAGAAAGGATGCTCCCATGTCCGACTTTCTCCTCGTCGACCTGTCGCGGCTGCAGTTCGCGCTGACGGCCCTCTACCACTTCCTGTTCGTGCCGCTGACGCTTGGCCTTTCGATCCTGATCGCCATGATGGAGACAGTCTATGTAATGACCCGCCGCGTCATCTGGCGCGATATGACGAAATTCTGGGGCGTGCTGTTCGGCATCAACTTCGCCCTTGGCGTCGCCACGGGCATCACCATGGAATTCCAGTTCGGCATGAACTGGGCCTATTATTCGCACTATGTCGGCGACGTGTTCGGGGCGCCCCTCGCCATCGAGGGGCTGATGGCCTTCTTCCTGGAAGCCACGTTCGTCGGATTGTTCTTCTTCGGCTGGGATCGGCTCTCGTCGCGCGCGCACATGACCGTGACCTGGCTGATGGCGCTCGGCACCAACTTCTCCGCGCTGTGGATCCTGATCGCCAATGGCTGGATGCAGAACCCGGTCGGCTCGGCCTTCAACCCGGACACGATGCGCATGGAAGTCACGGACTTCATGGCGGTAATCTTCAATCCGGTGGCGCAGGCCAAGTTCGTCCACACCGTTTCCGCCGGCTATGTCTGCGCCGCCACCTTCGTGCTCGGCGTGTCGGCCTGGTATCTGCTCAGGGGACGCCACGTCGAGCTCGCCAAGCGCTCCTTCGTGATCGCGTCGGCCTTTGGCGTGGCATCGGCGCTGTCGGTCATCGTGCTCGGCGACGAGAGCGGCTATGCGCTCACCGACAACCAGAAAATGAAGCTCGCGGCCATCGAGGCCATGTGGGAGACCGAGCCGGCGCCGGCTTCGTTCACGGCTTTCGGCATCCCGAGCCAGAACAGCCGCGAGACGCGTTTCGCCATCCGCATCCCATGGGTGATGGGCATCATCGGCACCCGCTCGCTCGACAGGCAGATCGCCGGCATCGACGAGCTCGTGGCTCATGCGGAAGCCCGCATCCGCAACGGCATCGTTGCCTATGACGCGCTGGAGAAGATCAAGTCGGACCGCGGCGACACCGCCGCCCGCGCGGTGTTTGATGCCAGCTCCATGGATCTCGGCTACGCGCTGCTGCTCAAGCGGTACCTGCCCGACCCGAGGCAGGCGAACGAGCAGCAGATCAAGGACGCCGCCTGGTCGACGGTGCCCTACGTGCCGCTGCTCTTCTTCGGTTTCCGCCTGATGGTCGCCTGCGGGTTCGCGCTGCTGGCGCTGTTTGCCGTATCGCTTTGGCATACGACGCGCGAGACCGAGGCGCCACGCTGGCTGTTCCGCGCCGCGCTCATCGCCATGCCGCTGCCGTGGGTCGCCATCGAGGTTGGCTGGTTCGTGGCTGAGTTCGGTCGCCAGCCCTGGATCATCGACGGCGTGCTGCCGACCTTCCTTGCCACGTCGGAACTCGGCGTAAGCGATCTTCTGCTCACCATCGCAGGCTTCACGCTGGTCTACGGCGTGCTCGCCGTCATCGAGGTCCGGCTGATGCTGGCCGCCATCCGCAAGGGGCCGGAGATCGCGAAGGTCATCGACGATCTGCGCCCGAGCGCCGGCCCCGCAATGCAACCGGCAGAGTGAAAGGATCACGACGATGATCGGATATCTCTTCGACTATGAAACGCTGCGCGTGATCTGGTGGATACTGCTCGGCGTGCTTCTGATCGGCTTTGCCGCGACCGACGGGTTCGACATGGGCGTCGGCGCGCTGCTGCCCTTCGTCGCCAAGACGGATGCCGAGCGGCGCGTGGCGATCAACACCATCGGTCCGGTCTGGGAAGGCAACCAGGTATGGTTCATCCTCGGCGGCGGCGCCATCTTCGCGGCATGGCCGGCGCTCTATGCGGTGAGCTTCTCCGGCTTCTACCTTGCGATGTTCCTGGTGCTGCTGGCGATGATCATGCGCCCGGTGGGCTTCAAGTACCGGTCGAAGCGGACGGATCCGGCTTGGCGCACGCGTTGGGATTGGGCGCTGTTCGTGGGCGGCGCGGTGCCGGCATTGATCTTCGGCGTTGCCGTCGGCAACACGTTGCAGGGCGTGCCGTTCCACTTCACGCCGGACCTGCGCCCGATCTATGAAGGCAGTCTCTTCGGGCTGCTCAACCCGCTGGCACTCTATTGCGGTCTGGTTTCGCTGGCCATGCTGGTGACGCATGGCGCGGCCTGGCTAACCTTCAAGGCGGAAGGCACGGTCGCCGACCGCGCCCGCGCTGTCGGCGCCCGCTCCGCCATCGTTACGTCGGCGCTCTTTGCCGGCGGCGGCGTGCTGGTCTGGCTCGGTCTGCTCGGCGGCTACCGCGTGACGTCGCCGATCGACTGGGACGGGCCTTCCAATCCGCTCGTCAAGACGGTGGTGGCGGACGGCGGCGCCTGGCTGGCGAATTTCCACGCTCACCCCTTGCTCTGGATCGTGCCCGCGCTCGGCATCGCGGCACCTTTGCTCGCGGCTGCCGGTTTCCAGGCGCGGCTCGAAGGATGGACCTTCATTGCATCGAAGCTCGGCGTTGCGATGATCATCGCAACGGTTGGGCTTGCCATGTTCCCCATCCTGCTGCCGTCGAGCAGCAACCCAAGCCATTCGCTCGCGGTCTTCGACGCCTCGTCGAGCCGCGCTACACTGCGCAACATGCTGATCGCCACGGTGATCTTCCTGCCGCTGATCCTTGCCTATACCGCCTGGGTCTACAGCGTGCTGTGGGGCAAGGTCGGCGAGAAGAGCGTCGAAAAAGCTGGCTCGTCGGCCTACTGATCCAACCTGAGGTTCTGACCATGTGGTATTTTTCCTGGATTCTCGGCCTTGGACTGGCCGCCTCCGTCGGTATCCTGAACGCGCTCTGGTACGAACTGCGCACCGTCCGCGAAGAACCCGTCGAGGACACGGTCACCCTGCCCACGCCTTGAGCCGGGCCTGACGGAGGAGCCATCATGACGGGCGAAAAGCCAGAGCCGCTGCTCAGCCCGGCGGACATGAGGCGGGCGCATGTGCAGAAGCTCGCGCTCTGCCACATTCTCGAAGGCATTGCCGACGATCTGCCGTCGCGCGTCGACCGGCTCCAATGTCTCGCCGTGGCGGCCGACCTGTTGCCGTTGCTGCGGGAGTGTCACCGCTTCGAGGAAGAGGTCGTCTTCCCCACCTTTGCGCGACGAACCGGCGAGGAAGACACGGTCGCGCGATTGAAGCTCGAGCATCTGGAGGACGAAAGCGCGGCCGCGGACCTCGGCGAGGCGCTGCTGGCCTACGGCCACGGGCGGCCGATCGAGAACCCGGAGGCGTTCGGCTACATGCTGCGCGCTTTTTTCGAATCGATGCGCCGCCACATCGCCTTCGAGCACGACCATGTGCTGCCCGAGGTTCTCGGCGATCAATAAAGGACGCGGCGGGGATCAGTCCCCGGCCCGCGCGGCGAGGCGCCCGATGTCGTCGACGATGACGTGGCGGTTGTTCTCGATGCGGATGACGTTCTCGCCCCGCAGGCGGGTGATCTGCCGGCTTACAGTCTCGACGGTGAGGCCCAGGAAATCGGCGATCTCGGCGCGCGACAGCGGCAGATCGAAAGCGGCGCCGCGCCGCTCTGGTCCGGTCGCCGGATCGATATTGCGCGCGATCATCAAAAGGAAGCTCGCGATCTTCTCGGCGGCGGTCTTGCGGCCGAGCGCCACCATCCAGTCGCGGGCCTGGTCGAGCTCGCGCAGCTTCTGTTCGAGCAGGCGATGCTCGAGGTCAGGCTGCTCCTTCATCATTTGTTCCAGCGCCTGGCGCGGGAACGAGCACAATTCGACGTCGGTCGCGGCCTCGGCGGTGAGCGTGCTCTCGCTCCGGAAAGGCCTGCCGAGGAAGTCGGGAGCGAACTGCAAGCCGACGATCTGCTGCCGGCCGTCGGAAAGCGTTTTGGTGAGCTTCACGATGCCCGAAAGCACATTCGAGAAGCGCTCGACGCTCATGGAATCGCCGATCAGTTCCTTGCCGGCGTCGGCCTTGTGCCGTTTCGTCGACCTGGCAAGGGCGACAAGCTGCTCGGAATTGAGCGCGCCGCATATACCGCGATGCCGCGCCTCGCATGAAACGCAGAGCACTGGGACGCCTGCCGTGTGGATGTCTTCGCGCACGATGGAACACCTATAGTGTTCCCACCGCCCGCCAGCAACGCCCGTAGCGTCGCAGTGCGTTCCGGAGCCTATTTTATCCTTCGGCCGAGGCCCATGGATTTGGCCAGTTTCGAGCGGGTCGCCGAATAGTTCGGCGCGACCATCGGGTAGTTGGACGGCAGGTTCCATTTCGCTCGATACTGATCCGGCGTAAGGCCGTACTGAGCCTTGATGTGCCGCTTCAGCGATTTGAAGCGCTTGCCGTCTTCCAGGCAGACGATGAATTCGGGCGTGATGGATTTTTTCGCCCGGGCGACGCCCTTGATTTCGTCGGGCTGGACATCGAGCGATCCGATCGAAATGAGTTTGATCGAGGCATATATCTTGCCGATGAATTCCGGCAGCTCGGCCGCGGGCAGCGGGTTGTTTGCAATATAGGCCGATACGACGCTCGCGGTCAGGGAGACGGCTGAATCGACGCCGTCCTTGCTCGGGGCGATGGCGCCCTGGTCCGAAAGGTTCTTCCCGTTGCGGTGCGCGAGGTCGATGCGGTCAAAATTGCCCGCTGGCTGGTCGAACCCATCCGACGCCTTGCTTATGGCCGGCTTCACATAAGGCCTTTTCAAAAGTGCTCTCCTCTTGCAGGTCATGTCCTGGCGATGATCGATGCGAGATTCTGCCTCGGTCAAGTATTGTGGGAAAATTTCACACGTGTCAACCTCAGGAGGATTGCCGACCTGCGAAACCGGAGGTTGACGACTGGATATGAACCCTCATTGCGACTGCAGCACATCGGGTGGACAGCCAGCGTTGCCGGCCCATCTATTGTGGAAGCATTTCCCACGGGCTATTTTCGGCAGGAATTTTCGGGGCATAGGTGAATTGATTGACGGGTGAAGGACGGCGATGAGCAAATCGGCGGAACAATATCTGGACGCCGCGGGCGTCCAAGGCGCGTTGAACCGGGTGCTTCGCCCGTTGGTCCGACTGGCGATCAAGTGCGGGGTGACGTTTCCCACCTTCGTCGACCTGTTGCGGCAGATTTACGTCAACGTGGCGGAGCATGAATTCGCGCTACCCGACAAGCCGCAGACGGACAGCAGGGTAAGCCTGCTGACGGGCGTCCATCGCAAGGAGGTCAGCCGCCTGCGTGGCGCCGGCGCTCCGGTCCGGGTCATACCCGAATCCGTTTCGAGGACGAGCGCGATCGTCGCGCGCTGGCTTGCCGATCCGATGTTCACCGACGCCAGGGGCGCGCCATTGCCCTTGCCGCGAATGGCCGAGACCGGCGAAGCGTCGTTCGCTGGGCTCGTGGAGTCGGTGACGCGCGATTTGCGGCCGAGGGCGGTTCTGGACGATTGGCTCGATCGCAAGCTCGTGGAAATCGATGAAGAGGATCGCGTCGTCCTGATGGAAGCGGCAATGGCGCCGCGCGACGACGGCGAGGTCAGGCTCTATTACTTTGCCCGCAATCTTCAGGACCATGCCACCGCCGCCGTCGCAAACATCCTGGCGGACAAACCGCCTTTCATCGAGCGGGCCGTCCACTATGACGGTCTCTCGGAGGACCTTGCCAGGTCGCTCGAAGCCTATAGCCGCAAGGTCGTGGTCGAGACGCTGCTGTACCTCAACAAGCATGCGAACCAGGCGGTGAAGCGCGATCCCGGCGGGACTAGCCGGTGGAATTGCGGCGTCTACATTCTGACGGCCGACGGCGCATCGTTCGCCGGCGAGGACTCTTCCAAGCCTGCCGGCGGAGACGCCTGATGGACTGGAGGTTGACGAGGCGGAGTTTCCTAGCACTCGGCGCCGCCTTTCCAGCGGTGCTGTTCAGCGCTTTCGCGAGGGCGACGGACAGTTCGGGCGACCGGGGTATCGGCGGCACCGGCTGGACGGCCGGAACAGGGGACGATCACGGCATCGGCGGCACCGGCATAGTGGGAACCATACAGCGCTTCGGCAGCATTTTCGTCAACGATGTGCGGGTCGCCTACGGTCCGGATGTGCCCGTCTGGATTGACGGCGTCGCCACGACCGCGAGCAGCCTCAAGGTAGGGCATGTCGTGCGTGTAGTTGTGACACAGGATGCGGATCGCGTTGTTACCCGTGGCATCCATGTCACTAGCGAGGTCGTCGGGCCGGTGGAGCGCATAAGTCGGAGCTCGATCCTGGTTCTGGGACAGAGCGTGGACACAGGCGACCTTGTAGGAATGCCGCCGGTCAGGAAGGGCGATATCGTGGCCGTCCAAGGCATTCGCCGGCCGGACGGGAAAATCGTCGCAAGCCTGATAGAGGCCAGGCCATCCGAGACACGTTACCTGGTTCGCGGTCTGGCGGTCTTGAAGTCGGGCTCGCTGCAGGTGGGACGGCTGAATGTAGGGCCACGATCGTCGCAGCTTGCGAACCGCCGCGTCGAACTGACGCTGGCCAGGGCAACCGGCGGCTACAAGGTGGTGCGCATCGAGGCGGAAGCTCCGGTTCCACAGGCAGATGTCGCCAGCGTGCTCTACGAGACCTTCCTACAGCGTCAGGGACGCCGGCTGGAATCGGGCCTGGGGGTCTCCGTCGAGGACGACGATTCGAAATCGACAACTGTCGTGCGCGCGTTCCTTGCCGTCGGATTCGACCGGTCGGGCAATATCGTATCAGCCTCACGTCAGGCGAATGTCGGCACGCACTCGCCTGGCCAGCGTGGCATGCCCGGTCAGCCGCCAGGTCCGCCGAACGGCCCGGGAGCTCCCGGGATTCCCGGGGCGCCGGGTGGCGCACCCAATGGCGGACCGGGTGGGCCAGGCGGTCCCGGTGGACCGGGCGGCCCTGGCTCGCCTTAAGGGCTCGGAGAAGCCGAGGGGCAAAGGATCGCCGGGACCTTGCCCAGCGGCAATGCTGAGTGCTCAGCGACTGGAGCGTTTCACCGTTTCACGGAACGGCGAACCGCTCTATCTCTTTGTTTTGACGCAATTCCGGACGGAAGGTTACGGCGAAGGCGCCGAACTCAACCGCCCACACTTTTCCTGGAATTGCCCTAGTCGCCCACCTCTCGAAAATCACCGCTGTCTCGCCATGGCGAGGGATCCGGCCGGTCTGTCTTTTGCGAGGGGACAGAACCGGCCGGCGCAGTCGCACGTGCTCTTGTACCGGGGTGGGTGGTTCGAGCTTTTTCGGTACGGCTGCTTTTCCGCGGATCATGCGGGGGGCAGGTGATCCGCCGAAATTCGATCCGGGTCTGCGCGCGGCGGGCCCGGTCGAAGTGGCTTGAAACTCAATGGTCGATGATTGTGGGAATATTGCCCACATGTCAAGCGGCTCGCATGCCCAATAGCATTTTTGCGCCCATTCTCATGACGTGGGTAATTTTCCCACGTAAGCATTCAGCCTATCAGAAATGAACATTTTGCCTAGCCCTGAGGTCAGGCGTGGGGTCTCGCCGAGTGCAAGTTTGGCAACGGTGAGCTGCGGCCGGCTTTTGTCATCCGTTTTGCGTGCGAAATCTAAGTAGATCTGAAGGTAATCCATTGAAGAAACTGTACATAGACGCGAGCTTGCCTTTTCGGTGGGGACCTCATCCGCCCGTAGGCATACCGCGCGTCGAGACGGCACTTGTCCGCCAGGCGCTTCGATGGCGCGCCTCGCCGGTCGGCTTCTTCATCGTCGACGCGCAGGGGCGCGGCCGAATTTTGGGCGAAGCGGAGCTTCGCTATCTGAGGCGCCTGGTCGAGGGTGAGCTGCCGCGCGTCGTCGGCGGAGAGGATAGCCCGTATCTGGCTCGCCTCTGGACGGTGCTGTCAATCCTGCGCGACGCGCCCTTCGATTTCGGACGCGAGTTCGACCGGGTGGCGGCGATCTTCGTCTCGGGCTCGGAAAGGCGGCGCGGCATCAAGTTCCAACTCTCCAAGACGACCATTCGTCTCTTCAAGGCCGTGAAATCGTGCCTGCGCGCGAGGAGGACCGGGACGAAAGATCCTCTGAGGGACGACGACGCGGTATGCTTCCTGTCGAGCGCAAGCGTGCATGAGATTGCAGCGAAGAAGCTCGCGGAAAAAACCCGCTGCGGCATCTTCACCATCATGCACGATCTTATCCCGATCGACTTCCCGCACTTTGTCGGGCCTCATCATGCGCGCGGCTTCGTCCGCAACACGGCATGGCAATTGGAAAATTCCGATCTGCTCGTCTGCGTGTCGAAATACACGGCCGACAGGGTGCGATGCCATGCAAGGGCCTCCAATCCCGATCGGGTTCCGGAAGTGGCGGTCGCGTCGCCCGGCGCCTTTCTCAAGGAAGGCCTCGCTGATCGACAGATGTGCCCGGAAAGACAGAACCCGGCCCGGAAGTTCGTTCTCTACTGCTCGACGATCGAGATCAGGAAGAACCACATCCTGCTGCTCAAGGTTTGGCATCGGCTTCTGCCTGTGCTGGGCGATCGGCTGCCGACGCTGGTTTTCTGCGGTCGCTGGGGGTGGATGTATGACGAGTTGGTGGCCTTCATGGACGCCAATCCTCAGCTTCGCGACCATGTTCAGTTCCGCTCCAATCTCAGCGATCGGCAGCTCGCGGAACTCTATCGGGATGCCGAATTCAGCGTCTACCCGTCCGCGGTGGAAGGCTGGGGCCTGGGAGCCGCCGAGTGCCTCGATTTCGGCCTGCCGGTTCTGATCTCCGATGCCCCGTCACTGACCGAGGCGACGCAAGGGCTGATGCCGACGCTTCCCGCGCACGATGTCGAAGCCTGGTGCGCCGCCGTCGCCAAAGCCTGCACCGATCCGAGCTGGCTCGCCGAATTGCGTGCAACGATCGCGTCGCGCTATCGCCCGATCCGCGAGCGGGATTTCTTTGCGACCATAGTCGGTCATGTCGCCGCTCTCGATTCCGGCGATCCAGGACCCATGATCCGTCGGCCGCAGCGCCAGGCGACACGGGTAAGCTCGAGGCCGGGCGAGCTGATGGCCGAGCAGCCGGCTTTTCGGCGGGCGGAACCGTGAGCATCATGAATGTTTCAACGCCCATCGGCTCCCCGACGCGCTTTGGCCAGTATGCCGTTGGCGTTCGCGTCATGGGGACGCCGAGGTCCGGAACAAATCTCGCGAAGCACCTGATCGCGCGCTATCTGGAAGTGCCGGTCGTCTTCGATCGGGGCTTCTGGAAGCACGGGATTTTTCCGGCGCTGATGGATGGCCGCGACATGCGATATGGCGAGCTGCCGATCGTCGTCGTCAGCAAGGACCCGGTCACCCAGCTCTTGTCATGGTACCGCCAGGCAAGGAACGACACGCTCTTCAAACCGAGCGGAAATCTCGCGGCCTTTCTCAGCAAGCCGTTCGAGCTGAGGCAGGATTTTACCGAACCGCGCAAGATGGAGTACAGGTTCCGAACGCCCGCGGACTACTGGAACCAGTTCTACTTCGCCATGGATGCGCTTCGACGCACCGACATCCCGGTGCATTTCCTGCGCTATGAGCAGCTCGTCTCAGAGCCGGCCGCTTGCCTGAATTCGATCTCGCGCTTCCTCGATCCTTCGAGAGCCTTCGACGCCAGCACGGTCGTGGCAATGCCGGAGCACAAGCTCGGCGCGAGTAACGACATCGAGCGGGGCGAGAGCCCGACCATCGATCAGAGCCGGTTCGATCCCGCGCGCGCGGAACTGGCGTCAGCGCTCGCCAGGATCGGCTGGCGCAACGCGAGCGTCATTCTGCGCGGCATCGATGACGACGTGCTCGAGGCAACGGGGCGAGCCGGTTTCCGCAAAACCTGCCTCGAAGCGATTGGCGTCAGAGCTATGCTGAGGTCGCTGGTCGGGTTTTGGTGAGGTCGAGGCCGGCGACCCTCGATGATCCGGAAAACGTTGGGCTGAATTCGCTTCCAGCCGACTACCGCATTGCACAATTCCGGTTCGCCTGCACAATAGGCGCATGTCCACCGGTTCGTTGACCATCCTTGTTATCGACGAGAACCGCATCCGCGCTTCGATCATCGAGGCTGGATTGCGAGACGCTGGCCATCGCCATGTCACGGTGATCCATGACGTGGCGGGCATCGCCCGGCGGATCGCCGAGATCGAGCCGGACGTCATCGTCATCGACCTGGAAAATCCCAACCGCGACATGCTGGAGAACATGTTCCAGCTGTCGCGCGCGGTGAAGCGGCCTATCGCCATGTTCGTCGACCGCTCCGACCAGGCGTCGATCGAGGCGGCGGTCGATGCCGGCGTGTCCGCCTATGTCGTCGACGGGCTGAAGAAGGAACGCATCAAGCCGATCCTCGACATGGCGATCAGCCGCTTCAACGCTTTCTCGCGCATGGCGCGCGAATTGGAGGAGGCGCGCAGCGAGCTGGAGAACCGCAAGGTCATCGATCGAGCCAAGGGCATATTGATGAAGTCGCGCGGTTTGAGCGAGGAAGCGGCCTACGCGCTGCTGCGCAAGACCGCCATGAACCAGAACCGCAAGATCGCCGACATCGCCCAGAGCCTGGTGACGGCGGCGGGGCTGCTGGGACCCCTGGAGGGCGAATGAGCATGGCTGCCGCGCATCAGATCACCGCCGGCTTCATGCCGCTCTTCGACAGCGCCGTCCTGGTCGCGGCCGGCGAGATGGGCTTTGCCGCCCGCGAGGGCATCGAGCTCAAGCTGCAGCGCGAAACCTCCTGGGCCAACATCCGCGACCGTATCGCCATCGGCCATTTCGACGTCGCCCATATGCTGGGGCCGATGCCGCTTGCCTGCAGCCTTGGCCTCACGCCGCTCGCCTCCGAGACCATCGTGCCCTTCTCGCTCGGGCTCGGCGGCAATTGCGTCACCGTCTCCAACGCGGTGTGGGAGGGCATGGCAGCCCACGGCGCCGCGCCGGACCTCGATCCGGCGCGGGCAGGGGTCGCCCTTGGCGGGCTTGTCCGCGAGCGGACGGCCGCCGGCCGGGAGCCGTTGCGCTTCGCCGTCGTGCATCCGCATTCCGGGCACAATTACGAGCTGCGCTACTGGCTCGCCGCCTGCGGCATCGATCCCGACCGCGACATCGAGATCGTCATCGTGCCGCCGCCCTTCATGGCCGATGCGCTCTCCGCAGGCCGCATCGACGGCTATTGTGTCGGCGAGCCCTGGAACAGCGCCTCGGTCGCGGCGGGCATCGGCCGCATCGTCACGGTCAAGGCTCTGCTGTGGCGCAACAGCCCGGAAAAGGTGCTCGGCGTGCGCAAGGCCTGGGCCGAGGAGCACCCGGACGCGCTGGCGGCGCTGCTCCGAGCGCTGCATCATTCCGCACGCTGGTGCCAGGATCCAGCAAATCGCGGCGACTTGGCGGCGCTGATGGCGAGGCACGCTTTCCTCGGGCAGCCGGCAGCGATCCAGATGCCGGTCCTGACCGGACAGCTTCAACTCGGCGGCGGCTCGGAACGGCGCGTCGAGGATTTCTTCCTGCCCTTCGACAAGGCGGCGAACTTTCCCTGGAAGAGCCATGCTCTGTGGTTCTACACGCAGATGGTTCGCTGGGGGCAGTTGCCGCACACGCCGCAAAACCTCGCCATCGCCCGCGACTGCTACCGGCCCGATCTTTACCGCTCGGCGCTGAAACCGCTCGGCGTGGCACTGCCGGGCGCCAATGCCAAGGTCGAGGGGGCGCTGAAGGTCGCCACGCCGGTCGGCTCGGCGGGGGCGAGTCTCGTGCTTGGTCCGGACGGATTCTTCGATGGCCAGATCTTCGATCCGGACCGGATAGAGGCCTATATCGCCGGCCAGAAGCGCGCTTGATCAATTGCGCGTCATTCTTGTGCGCTGCACAAAATTTATGCGCGATGTCTGTGCTGTTGATCAATGTTTGACCGCGCCGCCGCTCGGCCCTGTCGCAGGCTGATTCTCATATCATATTGATTTTAATAGAAATTCATGGTCGCAGCAAAACTGGCACGCTTCGTGCTTTGAAATAACCGAGCCCCTCGCGGGGCAATAGAACAGGCGTCCAATGGCGGGCGCCACAGGCAAAGCTGCCGCTCAGGTCGATGCGCGATCCCGGATGTACGGACGCGCGAGATCTGGACGGCAGCTTTTTTGTTTTGGACCGGAGACGACGATGACCAAACGGATCGGACCTTCGCTCAAGGATTTCACCCGCCGCGATTTCCTGGCGAGCAGCATCCTGACGGCGGTGCTGTTCGCCGCGGCACTCCTGTTGTTCCCGCCCAGTCACGAAACCGAAAGCACGGGTCCGCAAGTAACCGTGCAAGTCCCGCGCTGACCATATCAACACCGCACGGCGCCTCCCACGCCGCAAACCGGAGCCAGCCATGACCGTAAACCTCCCAGCCGCGCCCAGCCAGGACAGTGCTCCCCGGCAGGCGCTCGTCATGTCCACCATCGCCTTCACCGTCTGCTTCGCGGTGTGGACGATCTTTTCCATCATCGGCGTGCGCATCAAGCAGGAGCTCGGCCTGAACGAGACCGAATTCGGCCTGCTGGTCGGCACGCCGATCCTCACCGGTTCGCTCGTGCGCATGGTGCTCGGCGTCTGGACCGACCGCTATGGCGGCCGCCTCGTCTACACCGCGACCATGCTCGCGGCGGCGGTCGCGACCTTCCTCCTCGCCTTCGCGCACACCTACGGGCAGATGCTGGTCGCAGCACTTGGCGTCGGGCTCGCCGGCGGCTCCTTCGCCGTCGGCGTCGCCTATGTCTCGCGCTTCTTCCCGGCCGGAAAGCAAGGCACCGCGCTCGGCATCTTCGGCGTCGGCAATGTCGGCGCGGCGGTCACCAAGTTCCTGGCGCCGTTCGTGCTCCTGTCCTGGGGCTGGCAGTCGGTCGCGCTGATCTGGGCGGCAGCTTTGGTCGTCATGGCCCTCGTGTTCTGGCTCACCACCGGCGATGATCCGGTCATCCGCGAGCGCCGTGCCGGCAAGGCGACGCCGGTGAGAAGCTTCTGGCAGGAATTCGCGCCGCTGAAAAACCTGCAGGTCTGGCGCTTCGCTTTCTACTATTTCTTCTCCTTCGGCGCGTTCGTGGCGCTGTCGCTCTGGCTGCCGCGCTACCTGATCGGTGTCTACGGCTTCGGCATCGCCACGGCCGGAATGATCGGCGCCGCCTATTCCATTCCCGCCAGCATCTTCCGCGCCTATGGCGGCGTGCTGTCCGACCGCGTCGGCGCCCGCACCGTGCTCTACTGGACCTTCAGCGTCTGTGCCGTCGCGACGCTCGTTCTGTCTCTCCCCTCGGCAGACTATGTCGTGCGGGGCATCAGCGGGCCGATCCCCTTCCATTTCGAGATCGGCCCGCTCGCCTTCATCGGCGTCGCCTGCGTGCTCGGCTTCTTCATGAGCCTCGGCAAGGCCGCCGTCTACAAGCACATCCCGGCCTATTATCCGCAGAGCGTCGGCGCGGTCGGCGGCGTCGTCGGTATGATCGGCGGCCTCGGCGGTTTCATCCTGCCGATCGCCTTCGGCGCGCTGAACGACCTCACCGGCGTGTGGTCGAGCTGCTTCATGCTGCTCTTCGTGATCGTCGTCTCGTGCCTGATCTGGATGCATCTCACCATCCGCCGAATGGAGCGCGCGGCCGAGGTAAAGGCCTCGTCCCTCTCCTATGCCGCCGAATAGACCGGAGACCGACATGACCGAAAAACTCGTCATCATCGGCAATGGCATGGCGCCGGGCAGGATGCTCGAGCACCTGCTGGAGGCAGCGCCCGACCGCTATGCCGTGACCATCTTCAACGCCGAGCCGCGCGTGAACTACGACCGCATCATGCTGTCGCCGGTGCTGTCGGGCGAGAAGGCGTTCGAGGAAATCGTCATCCACGGCGACGGCTGGTACATCAAGCACGGCATCACCCTCTACAAGGGCCACCGGATCGTCGCCATCGACAGGGAGGCCAAGACCGTCACCTCGGACCACGGCGTGACCGAGAGCTACGATAGGCTGGTCATCGCCACCGGCTCGGTGCCGTTCATCATTCCGGTGCCCGGCAAGGACCTGCCCGGCGTGCTCACCTATCGCGATCTCGACGACGTCAACGCGATGCTGCTTGCCGCGCAATCGCGCGCCAAGGCGGTCGTCATCGGCGGCGGCCTGCTTGGGCTCGAAGCCGCGGCCGGGCTGAAGGAGCGCGGCATGGACGTCACCGTGCTGCACGTCATGCCGACGCTGATGGAGCGCCAGCTCGACCCGGCCGCCGGCTATCTGCTGCAGAAGGCCGTCGAGGCGCGCGGCATCAAGATCATGACCAAGGCCAACACCAAGGCCATTTTCGGCAATGGCAAGGTCGAGGGCGTCGAACTGATGGACGGCACGATCATCCCGGCGACGCTGGTGGTGATGGCGGTCGGCATCCGTCCGAGCATCGGCCTGGCCAAGGAGGCCGGGCTGGAGGTCAATCGCGGGATCGTCGTCGACGACCGCATGCGGACGTCCGATCCCGCCATCATGGCGCTCGGCGAGTGCGCCGAGGTCGGCGGCCATGTCTATGGACTGGTCGCCCCTCTGTACGAGATGGCGCGCGTCGCGGCGGCCGGTTTGGCGAATAGCGAGGAAAGGCGCTTCGTCCACTCCGACACGCCGACCAAGCTCAAGGTCACCGGCATCGACCTCTATTCGCTGGGCGACTTCGCCGATGGCGAGGACCGTGAGGAGATCATCCTGCGCGACGCATCCGCCGGCATCTACAAGCGTGTCGTGCTGCAGGATAACCGCATCATCGGCACGGTGCTGTTCGGCGAGACGGCCGACGGCGCCTGGTTCAACGACCTCAAGAAGAAGGCGACCGACATATCGGAGATGCGCGACACGCTAATCTTCGGCCAGGCGTTCCAGGGAGGCGTTTCCTCGGACCCTTTGGCGGCCGTTGCGGCACTGGCGGATGATGCGGAAATCTGCGGCTGCAACGGCGTCTGCAAGGGCAAGATCACCGGCGCGATCACAACGAAGGGCCTGACCGGCCTCGACGACGTGCGCGCCCACACCAAGGCTTCGGCCTCGTGCGGCTCGTGCACGGGCCTCGTCGAGCAGTTGCTGAGGCTCACGCTCGGCGAAGCCTACAATCCGGCGGCGGTGCAGCCGATGTGCGGCTGCACCAGCCTCGGCCATGACGACGTGCGCCGCCTGATCAAGGCGAAGGGCTTGAAGACGATCCCCGCCGTCATGCAGGAGCTCGAATGGAAGACCTCCTGCGGCTGCGCCAAGTGCCGGCCGGCGCTCAATTACTACCTCGTCTGCGACTGGCCGGATCAATATGCCGACGACTATCAGTCGCGTTTCATCAACGAGCGCGTGCACGCCAACATCCAGAAGGACGGCACCTATTCGGTGGTGCCGCGCATGTGGGGCGGGGTGACAAGCGCCGGCGAATTGCGTGCCATTGCCGATGTCGTCGACAAGTTCGAAATTCCGATGGTCAAGGTGACCGGCGGCCAGCGCATCGACATGCTGGGCATCCGCAAGGAGGACCTGCCGGCGGTGTGGGCCGATCTCGGCAGGGCGGGCTTCGTCTCGGGCCATGCCTATGCCAAGGGCCTGCGCACGGTGAAGACCTGCGTCGGCACCGACTGGTGTCGCTTCGGCACGCAGGACTCGACGGGCCTCGGCATCCGCATCGAGAAGTTCATGTGGGGGTCCTGGACGCCGGCCAAGGTCAAGATGGCGGTGTCGGGATGCCCGCGCAACTGCGCGGAGGCGACCTGCAAGGATGTTGGCGTGGTCTGCGTCGACAGCGGCTATGAGATCCACTTCGCCGGTGCGGCCGGCCTCGACATCAAGGGCACGGAAGTGCTCGGCTTGGTGAAGACCGAGGACGAGGCGCTGGAGGTGATCGTGGCGCTCGTGCAGATGTATCGTGAGCAGGCCCGCTACCTGGAGCGCATCTACAAATGGGCCAAGCGCATCGGCACCGCCGAGATCAAACGGCAGATCCTGGACGATGCCGACAAGCGCAAGGCCTATTACGAGCGCTTCGTCTTCAGCCAGAAATTCGCCCAGGTCGATCCGTGGTCGGAGCGCGTGTCCGGTAAGGACAAGCATGAGTTCCGGCCAATGGCTTCGGTCGGGTTCGCGGAGGCGGCGGAGTGATCAACATGAATTGGATCGCCATCGGCTCCATCACCGATATTCCGCCGCGCGGTGCGCGCTGCGTTGAAACTCCGCAAGGCAAGATCGCTGTCTTCCGCACGACGGATGACCAGGTCTTTGCCATCGACGACCACTGTCCGCACAAGGGCGGGCCGCTCAGCCAGGGCATCGTCCATGGCGCGGCGGTGACCTGCCCGCTGCACAATTGGGTGATCTCGCTGGAGACCGGCAAGGCGCTCGGCGCCGATGAAGGCCTGGTCAGGACGATCCCGGTCAAGGTCGAGGGAGAACGGCTGTTCATCGCGCTCGAAGCGCTGGCCTCGAAAGCGGCCTGAGGCATGGAAGAAGCGCGCGAGGTGAGGACCACCTGCCCCTATTGCGGGGTGGGCTGTGGCGTGCTGGCCGAGGTCGCCGCGGACGGCACGACGACCGTCCGCGGCGACCCCGAGCATCCGGCCAATTTCGGCCGGCTGTGCTCGAAAGGCGCTGCGCTTGGCGAGACGCTTGGCCTCGAAGGCCGTTTGCTGCGGCCGGAAATTCTCGGCAAGCCGGCGGGTTGGGACGAAGCGCTCGACCTCGTGGCCGAAAAATTCTCGCGGGCGATCGCCGAGCACGGGCCGGACTCGGTCGCTTTCTATGTGTCCGGGCAATTGCTCACCGAAGACTATTACGTCGCCAACAAGCTGATGAAGGGGTTCATCGGCTCGGCCAACATCGACACCAATTCGCGGCTCTGCATGGCGTCGTCTGTCGCCGGCCACCGCCGCGCCTTCGGCGAGGACATCGTTCCCGGCGTCTATGAGGATTTCGAGAGCGCCGATCTCATCGTGCTCACCGGCTCCAACACCGCCTGGTGCCATCCCGTGCTCTACCAGCGCATGCTTGCGGCGCGCAGGGAGCGCGGTACCAAGTTGGTCGTCATCGATCCGCGCCGGACGGCGACTGCCGATGAATGCGACCTGCATCTGCCGCTCGATCCCGGCACGGATGTGCTTTTGTTCAACGGGCTGCTCGCGCGTCTGGTGCAGGCCGGAAAGATCGACGCAGCCTTCATCCGTGACAGCACCTCGGGCTTCGATGCCGCAACCGCGCTCGCCGGCGCCGACGCGCCGTCGGTCGCGCGCGTCGCGAAGGGTTGCGGATTGGCGGCGGCCGACGTCGAGGCCTTCTACGATCTCTTCGCCGAGACCGAGCGGACCGTCACCGTCTACAGCCAGGGCGTCAACCAGTCGGCGCATGGCACCGACAAGGTCAACGCCATCATCAACTGCCATCTGGCCACCGGCCGCATCGGCAAGCCCGGCATGGGGCCGTTCTCGGTGACCGGCCAGCCGAATGCCATGGGCGGCCGCGAAGTGGGCGGCCTGGCCAACCAGCTTGCAGCGCATATGGACTTCGCGGATCCGTCGGCCATCGACCGAGTGGGCCGCTTCTGGAACGCGCCCAACATCGCGCGGCGCGGCGGCCTGAAGGCCGTGGACATGTTCCAGGCGGTGGCCGAGGGCCGCATCAAGGCACTGTGGGTCATGGGCACCAACCCAGCCGTCAGTATGCCGGACGCCTCGCGCGTGCGCGCCGCTCTCTCCAAGTGCGATTTCGTCGTCGTCTCGGATGTGACCCGTACCGACACCACGCGCTATGCCGACGTGCTGTTGCCAGCCGCCGGCTGGGGCGAGAAGGACGGCACGGTCACCAATTCGGAACGGCTCCTCTCGCGCCAGCGGCCGTTCGTGCCGCCGCCGGGCGAAGCGAGAGCCGACTGGCGCATCATCTGCGACGTGGCGATCCGCATGGGTTTCGGCGATGCCTTCGCCTACCAGTCACCGGCAGAGATCTTTCGCGAACACGCCGCGCTTTCGGCCTTCGAGAATGACGGCGAGCGTCTGTTCGACCTTGGTGGACTGACCGGTCTCAGCGACACGGACTACGGCGCCTTCGCGCCACGCCACTGGCCCGCGCTCGACAACCGCGAGCAGCAGACAAGATTGTTCGCCGACGGCCGCTTCCCGACGCCAGACGGCCGCGCGCGCTTCGTGCCGGTGCGGCAGGAGGCAACGGCCTTCACCGTCGATGCCGACTATCCGCTCGCCCTGAACACCGGCCGGCTGCGCGACCAGTGGCACACCATGACGCGCACCGGCAACGTGCCCCGTTTGATGGCAAACGCGCCGGAGCCGGCGGTCGATCTCCATCCGGCGGACGCGGCCGCGCATCATCTCAAGGATGGCGACCTCGCGCATCTTTCGACCCGCTTCGGCTTCGTTCGCGCCAGAGTGCACCTGACAGAGGCGCAAAGGCGCGGCCAGGCCTTCATGCCCATGCATTGGAGCGGCCATTTCGCGGCCAAGGCCGCGGCAGGCCTGGTGTCCTCGCCCATCACCGATCCGCATTCCGGCCAGCCGGAACTCAAGCATGTCCCGGTCAGGATCGAGCGCGAAAACACCGGCTGGGCGGGCGTGCTGATCACGCGGCGCGATCTCAGGCCGACCGGCTTCGTCCATTGGAGCAGGCTGGCGGTCGAGGGCGGCTGGGTCTACGAGCTCACCGGAACCGAGACGCCGGACCAGGGCATTCTCCTGGCGCGCAAGCTGCTCGGTGTCCAACGGCGGGACCAACTGCTCGAATACACCGACCGTCGCGGGCTCGCCTATCGCGCGGCGGCCATCGACGATGGCGGAGCCATGGCCGAGGCCCTGCTGGTCGCCGCCCTGGACCAGTTGCCGGCGCGGGACTGGCTGGTGTCGCTGCTCGCCACGCGCCACCCGCTGTCGATGGCCGATCGCCATGCGCTTCTGTCCGGGCGCTCGCCGGTTCCGATGCCGGCCATTGGCCGTGTCGTGTGCGCGTGCTTCCACATCGGAGCCAACCAGCTCGCGTCGGCGGTCGCGTCGGGATGCGACAGTCTCGAAGCGATCGGCTCGGCATTGCGAGCCGGCACCAATTGCGGCTCATGCCGCTCCGAGATCAGGGCCATCATCGATGCCCGCCAGGTGCAGGCGGCGGAATAGCTGGTTGCGTCACTGCCCGGTTCTACCGATCCTCGACGATCCGCAGATAGGCCGCGGTCACGAACAGCACGATGAAGCCGAACAGGATGCGGCGGCCGCCCTCGGGCATCTGCAGGATTGTGAGCAGCGTCGTCAGCACGGTCAGGATCAGCGCGCCGATGATGGTTCCCGTGTAGCCGCCGCGACCGCCGAAGATCGAGGTGCCGCCGATCACCGCTGCAGCCACGGATGGCAGCACCAGCGGTTCGGCGAGCGAGAGCGATGGCGCCTTGATCAGGCCGATATAGAGCAGGCCGGTGATGCCGGCGAGCAGGCTGGAGAGGACGTACAGTGCAACGATCACTTGCCAGTAGCGGACGCCTGACAGCCGCGCCGCGCGTTCATTGTCGCCGACGGCGTAGAGCAGGCGGCCGAAGCCGGTGCGGTTCAGCATGAAGACGATGAGCACCGCCACCGGCACGAACAGCAGAAGCGCGTTGGGAAAGCCGTAAGTGACGCCGGTGCCGAGCCAGTTCAGAAAATCCGGGATTTTGGCGCCGGAGGCGATGACCGTGCGCTGGTAGACCTGCAGGAAACCGGTGCCGATCAGGCTGGTGCCGAGCGTCATGATCAGCGGGTGCACCCGGAACACGCCGACGCCGATGCCGTTGACGAGGCCGATCAGCACGGCCGGCAGCATGGCGAGCAGGAAAGCCACCGCCGGATCCTGGTTGACGATCTGCGTGGCCATGATGAAGGCGCTCATCGTCGCCACCGTGCCGACGGAAAGGTCGATGCCGCCGGTGAGCATGGTCATCGTCTGGCAGCCGGCGAGGATCGCCAGCGGGATGGCGAATTTCGCCGTGTTGGCGAGCCAGCGTTCGTTGACGATGCCGGGGCGCAGGATCTGCAGGATCACCACGAGAATGACCAGCAGGATGATCAGCGGGATGAGCGGCCGGTCCGCCATGAAGCGCTTGATGCGGCGGCCGAACGAGACCGGCTGGGGCATGGTCGCGATGTCGGTCATGGCGTTGCTCCCACCGGGCGGCCGCGGATGGTGATGAAGGCGCCGAACATCACGACCGCAACCATGATCAGGCCTTCGATGATCGCGGTGACGTTCGGATCGATGGCCAGAAGCGTCAGGTCGGTGCGCACCAGCCTAAGCACGAAGACGGCGATGATCGGTCCGAGCAGGCCGCCCTTGCCGCCGCCGAGCGCGACGCCGCCCAGCACCACCGCCGCGACGCTGGCAAGCAGATAGGGCCCGGGGATCGGCGCGCCGATGCCGGTGCTGATGGTGAGCGACAGGCCGCCCATCGCGGCGAACAGGCCGGACAGCGCATAGGCGATGATCCTGGTGCGCGCCACCGGCACGCCGCTGCGGAAGGCGGCGAGCTCGTTGCTGCCGATGGCGTAGATGGAGAGGCCGAGGCGCGAGCGCCTGAGCGGTATCCAGATGATGCACAGGCAGACGACCAGCAGCACCAGCGCCTTCGGGGCCCAGGCATCTGCCCAATCCGGCAGGCCGGGGATCGGCACGGTGCCGATGACGCTTGCCTTCAGCCACTCGGCGGCGGCGCCGCCCGGAGCACCGAGCACGAGCAGTGCCGCGCCCTGCAGCACGAACAGCGTCGCGAGCGTGACCACGATATCCGGCGCGCGGGTGACGACGATGAGGACGCCGTTCAGCGCGCCGAGCACGAACCCCAAGACGAGCACGAAGGGGACGACGAAGAGCGCATATTCCTCGCTGGCGCCGTTCATCATCGAGGCCGCGGTCACGCTGGTCAGCGCCATCATGGCGGCGACCGAGAGATCGATGCCGCCGGCGATGACGACGACGGTCTGGGCAGCGACGGCGAAGGCGTAAGGCAAAACCGCCCGCGCCAGCGAGCCGAAGTCGCCGCTGCCATAGCCCGGCTGGATCAGCTTGGTGGTCACGAAGAGAAAGATCAGCAGGGCGAACAGGCCGGCGACCCAACCCTGATTGCGGATGAAGCGGCTCATGACGCGGCCTCCGCGTCGGAAGCGGGCCTGACGTCGGCAAGAATGCCGACATCGGCCCTGGCGCCGCGCGGCAGGCCGTAGGCGGCGCGCATCAGCGCCGGCTCGTCGGCCTCTTCGACGGGAAAGGTGTCGACGACGCGGCCGCCGAAGATGACGATGACGCGGTCGCAGACACGTTGCACCTCTTCCATTTCGGATGTGTAGAACAGCACCGACTTGCCCTGGCCGGCGAGCTCGCGCAGCAGCTTGTAGATCTCCTGCTTGGTACCGACGTCGATGCCGCGCGTCGGGTCGAAGCAAAGGATGGTGCGGGCGTTGGCCGCGATCCAGCGGGCAATGGTCACCTTCTGCTGGTTGCCGCCGGAAAGGCGCTGCACTTCGCCCTGCGCGCGGGTGTCGATCTGCAATCTGCCAATGGCGCCGGAAACCACAACCTGTTCGCGCCGCATGCGGATCGGTCCCCATTTGCGCAGCCCGGCGCTGAAGGGAAGGGCAATGTTCTCGCGCACCGAACGCTGCATGGCCAAAGCCTCGGTGCGATCGCCGGGTACATAGGCGATGCCGGCCTGGATGGCATCGCTCGGATGCGAGAACTTCACCGGCGCGCCATCGACGTCGATGGTGCCGCCGGTCGGGCGGATCGAGCCGGCAAGCGTTGCGAAGAGCTCGTCCTGGCCCTGGCCCTCGAGCGCAAAGACGCCGACGACCTCGCCATTGGCGAGATCGAAGGAGACATCGTTGAGCTTGGTGCCGAGCTGCAGGTTGCGGACCGACAGGCGAGGGCGGCTGCCGCCGACAACCGCGACATCATTTGCCGCGCGTGCGGCGACACGTGTCTTCTCGATGCGGGTGCCGAGCATCATCTCGACTATTTTTTCCTCGATGCCTGGCTCGATGTCGACGACGCCGACCGTTGAGCCGTCACGCAGAACGGTGGCGCGGTCGCAAAGCGCGGAGATCTCGACGAAACGGTGCGAGATGAAGATGACGGAGCGGCCCGCGTCGCCCTGTCGGCGAACGACCTCGAGCACCTTCTCGGCGAGGTTGGCCGGCAGTGCGGCGGTCATCTCGTCGAGCAGAAGCACGTCGGGCTCGACGGCTAAAGCGCGCGCCAGGTCGAGCACGCGCAGGATGGCCAAGGGGATGTCGCGCGCGGTATCGCGGATGTCGAGGTTCGGAATACCCAGCTCGCGCACCCAGGCGCGGAACGGCTCGACCGGCGTGCCGGTCAGCCTGAGATTGGACAGGACATCGAGATCGGGGATCAGCGAAGGTTCCTGGTAGACCGGCAGCAGGCCGGCGCGGCGGGCGGCGGCGGGCGAGCGGACATCGAGCAGCTGGCCGCGGATCAGGATGCGGCCGGCATCGGCGTTGATCGCCCCGGTCAGGATCTTCACCAGCGTCGACTTGCCGGCGCCGTTGGCGCCCATCAGCGCGTGCACTTCGCCCGGCAGCACCGAGAGCGAGGCGTTGCGCAGCGCTGCAACCGCGCCGTAGTTTTTCGCGACGCCAGTGGCGTCCAGCAATGGACTTTTCGGCAATTCGTTCGTCGTCAAAACAGGTGTTCTCGGCTCAAGCATCGAGGACGGCAGGTTTGATACCTGCCGTCCTCGCGGTTGAAGTCAATGGTGTGGTTATTCGCCCGGCCCCTTGCAGGCGACGATCTGGTCCTTGGTGTAGGTGGTCCAGTCCGGGATCGAGATCGAGACCGGCCATTCGGGGCTGAGCGACGGATCGGCGGCGGACTTCAGCTTGGCCTTGCCTGCGTCGGTGGCGTTTTCCCAGAGTTCCGGATTGACCAGCACGGTCTGCTGCGCCGGCTTCTTGCCGTCGAGGATCTGCAAAGCGAGCGTCACGCCGGCACCGCCGATCGAGCCGGGGTTGGTGACGGCAGCGCCGACCAGACCCTTGACCGTGTTCAGCTGGCCGACGAAGCCGGCATTGTCGGCGCCGACGACCGGCACCATGGGCGCCTGCTGCTCGACCAGCGCGTCGACGATGACGTTGTCGATGCCGGAGGTCCAGATGCCGTTGATCGGCGTGCCGGTGGCGAGGAAGGAGAGGATCTGCTGCTTGGCCTGGTCCTGCTGCCAGCCGGTGAAGACTTCCTGCGCGACCTTCACGTCGGGAAATTCGGCCAGCGCCTTCTTGAAGCCTTTGTCGCGATCGCTGTCGGCCGAAGCGCCGGCGGCGCCGCGCATGTAGAATACCTCGCCTTTGCCGCCCATCTGCTGGAACAGCCACTTGGCACCGAGATAGGCGTACTGTTCCTGGTTGTTGGAGATGATGTAGGCGGAGGGCTCGGTCACCGCCTGGTCGACGGCGACGACGACAATACCGGCCTTCGTGGCTTCCTCGAGGCCGGCCTTGATGCCGGCGGGATCGGCCGGGTTGACGACGATGGCGTCGACCTTGGCGCTGATCAGGTTGCGGATGTCCTCGAGCTGGCCGGCGGCGTCGGTGTTGCGGTGGGCGATGTTGAGCTTCGCCACCTCGCCGGAAGCGAGCGCCTGCGCCTTCATGGCGCAGATCATCTCCTCGCGCCAGCCATTGCCCTGCACGGTGTTGGAAATGCCGATCGTGTATTTGCCGGCGGCGGCCGAGACGCCCACCGAGGCAAGCAGGGCAGCGCCGGCAAGAAGCGAGGCCACGGTCAGATGTTTGTTCATGTCTGTACTCCTCCACATTGATTTTTCAGTTCAGTTCCAGGGCGCCGACGCGGTCGGCGCCAAGCTTAGTCATTTGATGAAGGGGCGCAGCACGTCGCGGGCAAGCAGGAAGCCGCGCTTGACCTTTTCATCCGTTCCCTCGAAGCGCCGGTCCTCATGCTCGATGATGACCGGCCCGTCATATCCGGCCCGGTAGAGGCCCGAAAAAATCCTGCTCCAATCGATATCCCCAAGTCCCGGCATGCGCGGCACCTGCCAGCCTATGCCGGCCGAAAGAATTCCGCGCTCGTACAAACCATCATGATCAATCATCAGGTCCTTGGCATGCACATGCAGCATGTTTGCGCCGAACTCGCGGATGAAGCGCTCCTTGTCGATCATTTGCCAGACGAGGTGCGAGGGATCGAAGTTCATGCCGACGTCGCCGCCCCAGGCCTCGAGGATGCGGCGCCAGACATAGGGCGAGTAGGCGATGTTGTGCCCGCCCGGCCATTCGTCATAGCTGAAGATCATCGGGCAATTCTCGAAGGCGAGTTTCACGCCATGCTCGCGCGCATGGGCGATGATCGCCGGCCAGACTTTCTGCGCATCTTCCCAATTGGCGTCGACCGTCTTCGAGGCGTCGCCGCCGCAAAAGGTGTTGACCAGCGTCACCCCCATGCGGCTTGCCAGCACGATCACCTTCTTCAGATGGTCGATCACCGCCTGGCGATTCGCCTGATCGGGATGCAGGGGATTGGGGTAAAAGCCGAGGCCGGAGATTGTCAGGCCCTTGCCGGCAAGCTCGGTGGCGATGTCCTTCGCCTGCGCGGCCGGGATGTCCACGTCGATGTGGCTGGTGCCGGCATAGCGGCGACTGGAACCGGAAGTCTTCGGCCAGCAGGCGATTTCCAGCGCCTCGAAACCGGCCGAGCGCGCCCAGTTGGCAACCTCGCCGAGGGCAGTATCCGGAAATGGTGCCGTGAGCAGTCCAAGTTTCATGACGCCTCCCATACATAACTATGCAGATCGAGCCGGCTGCTTCAACCGCGCATCTGTTGGCCCAGAACAGACTTGTCTGACAAAGCCCATCGGATCATTCGAGAGCAGGCCGTCGAGGCCGGCGACGACATGCGCGCGGAATATGGCGTTGGCGGCCAGTTGTGGATCGAAGATGGCGTCGATGGCGAGGATCGCATCGGCGAGTGCCTGGCTGTCCGAACCGATGCGGTCGGCAATCGCCGCAATTTTCTCCGCAAAGGGGTCGGATCCCTGCCAGGCACGGCCGAACCGCGCGGACGCCTTGATCAGATAGGCCATCCAGCCGGCCACAGGCACCGAGAGAAGCCGGATGCTTCCGCCTTTCGCCAGGCGGTCGCGGATCGGGTTCAGCAGGCGCTGCACGATCTTCTGCGAGCCGTCGGTGGCGATCTGGTGGTTGCGGTGGCGGATAGCCGTATTGGCGAGGCGCGACAGGCTCTGCTCGACATAGGCCGCCGGCGAAATGTCGGACACCGGCACCAGCGTCGGCAGCGTTTCCTCGCTCAGCATCCGGCGGACAAAGCCTGCCAGAAACGGGTCGCAAATAGCGTCCGACGTGTGCTCGAAGCCTGCCAGAACGCCGAGATAGCTGAGCGTCGTCTGGGCGCCGTTCAGCACCCTCATCTTGAGATGCTCGAATGGCGTCACGTCGTCGACGAAACTGGCGCCGACGCGATCCCAGCGCGGCACGCGGCCGGCAAAACGGTTCTCGATCACCCATTGGCGGAAACGCTCGCCGACGACGACGGCGCCGTCATGATAGCCGAAACGCTGCTCGACCGTCTCGATGTCGGCCGCGGTCGTCGCCGGCGCGATTCGGTCGACCATGGCCGAGGGGAAGGCGACATTGGCTTCGATCCAGTCGGCCAGTTTCCCGCCGCGCCATTCGGCGAGTTTCCGCACGACATTGCCGAGGATGATGCCGTTGGCCGGGATGTTGTCGCAGGACAGCAGCGTCACCGGCCGGCCATGCGAGGCCATACGCAGTTCCAGCGCCCGTGCCAGAATGCCGGGCACGCCGCGCGGCGTTTCGGGATTGGCGAGATCGTGGACGACGTCGGGATTGTCGAGGTCGAGCGCGCCGCTCGACGGGATGTGGCAATAGCCTTTCTCCGTCACCGTCATGGTGATCGTCTCGATGTCGGGCGAAGCGAGCACGTCCAGCGCCGGCTCGGCACTTTCCTGGCTGTCGACGACGCGCACGATGCTGCCGATGATGCGCGCTTCGACCTCGTCGTTCTGGCGAATGAGCCGTGTGTAGAGGCCGTCCTGCCGGCCGAGCGACCGGCCAAGCAAAGGCGGCCTTATGTTGATGCCGACCAGCCCCCAGCGGTCGAATTGATCTGCCAGGAGGTCGTCTGTGTATTCGGCCTGATGGCAACGATGAAAGGCGCCGACGCCGATATGGGCAATGCCGGGTTTGAGCGCTGCACGATCATAGGCCGGCTTGCGGACCGCGGACTGCAGGCGGCGGAGCAAAGCGGGGCTGAGCTTCTCGGGGCTCACCGGTTGGCTCCGATCACCCATTGCTCCTGGTCGACCAGCGTGCCGGTCATCGGGCCCGCCGCGTCGGAGAGCAGGAAGACGGCGAGGTTGGCTATGTCGGTTACGGAGAACAGCCGGCCAAACGGCTGCGTGGCATTGGCCGCGTCGAGCCAGCCCGGACCCTGGCCGAGCGTCTCGGCCTGCATGACGCGTTCGGCCGGGGTGTCGGTCCAGCCGACATTGATGCCGTTGACGCGGATGCGGTCGAAGCGATGGGCGTTGGCGGCGTTCTTGGTCAACGTTGCCAGCGCGCCCTTGGTGGCGGAATAGACGGCAAGCTCCGGCGAGCCGCAATGCGCGTTGATCGACAGGATGTTGACGATCGCGCCGCCCTGGCCGTGCCTCTTCATGTCGGCGATCGCCGCCTGCATCAGGAAGAAGGGCGCGCGCGCGTTGACCGCAAACAGCGACGACCAATCGTCGAGCGTGGCATCGACGAAGGAGGCGCGATCGGTCAGGCCGGCTGCGTTGACCAGGCCGTCGATGCGGCCGAAGCGTTCGATGCAGGCCCCAGCCAGCCGCGCCGGGGCTTCGGGATCGGCGAGATCGGCGGCAGCGAAGACGGTGGCGGTGCCGATAGTCGAGAGCTCGGCGGCGACCGCATCGCCGCGCTTCCGGTCCCGGCCGGTGATCAGCAGTCCGGCGGCGCCCGAGCGCGCAAGCGCCTCGGCGACCGCCCGGCCGATGCCTTGCGTCGCGCCGGTGACCAGCACGATCCTGCCGTCGAGACGAACCTCCATTCCTCCTCCCGGAACAAAGTTTCTATTTTTTCAAATATGGAACGATAGTTCCCGATAGTCAACCGCGCCGGTCAGCCTGTCCGCTGCGCGACGACGCCGTGGACCAAGGCCATGCCGACGGCAAGCGAGGCGGCAAGCGAGCGGAAACCGCCAAAATCCTGCTCGACCACTTCCAGCCAGGTGTCGGAGAGTTTTACCAGCGGCGAAAAGGTGCTGTCGGTGATGGTGACGATGCGCGCCCTGCGCTCATGCGCGACGGCGACGAGGTCGGGCGTGATCGAATTGTAGGGGCTGAAGGAGACGGCGAGCACCGCGTCGCGCGGCGTGATGCAGCCGACCTGGTCGAGCGCGGTCGAGCCGACATTGTCGACCAGCACGTTGCGCACGCCCTGCTGCGAGAGCGTCAGCGACAGATAGGTGGTGACGGGGAAGGCGCGCTTGCTGCCAATGACATAGATCAGCTCCGCCGCCGCCAGATGGTCGATCATCGTCTCGAAACTGTCGACGTCGAACCCGGTGCCGATGCGGCCGAGCGAGGCTTGGCAGGCACCGACCATGCCGTTGAGAAAATGCAGGTTCGCGTTCGGCTCCGGGGCCTTCTCCTGGCTGCCTTGCGGGTCCGGCCAGGAGCCTTTCATGCGGTCCTTGAACAAGGCCTGGAAATCGGAAAAGCCGGAATAGCCGAAAATCTGCGCGAAGCGCACCAGGGTCGAGGGCTGCACGCCGGCCTGGTCGGCCACCTGCGCGATCGTGCCCAGCGCCACTTCGCTCGGGTGCTGCCAGAGGAAGATCGCGACCTGGCGAAGCCGCTTCGGGAAATGCACGGTGCCCGACGAAAGCACCGCCCGCAATTCCTCGTAGGTTTGTGGTTTGGTGTAGCCAAGTGCCGCCAATGAACGGCTCCGCTTTCTCGCCACCGTCTCCAGGCTGTTCGCAGACGGTTCGTTGGCCGCCCGGCGATGCCCGCTCATACGACGTACCCAAAGGCGACTTGAGACACCCGAACCCTCCCTCCGGATGCGGCCCATCAATTGGGCCACGAGAAACGCTAGCGCGGCACGATTGTTTTACAAAACAAAAAATAGAAATATCATTCGAAAAACGTTGGTGGACTGCCTATGGTCCGCGCCACACCGTTGCTATCGGGAGGATAATCTCAATCATGGTCTATGCAACCGCGGACGGAACCACGCGCCAACGCCTGCGGGTCGGAATGGTCGGCGGCGGCCGCAATGCCTTCATCGGCGCCGTGCACCGGCTGGCCATGCGGCTCGACGACCAGATCGAGCTGGTCGCCGGCGTGCTGTCCTCCGATCCGGACAATGCCGCGGCCTCGGCCGCCGAGATCGGCATCGCGCCCGAGCGCAGCTATGCCGACTACCACGCCATGGCGAAAGCCGAAGCAGCGCGGCCGGACGGCATCGAGGCGGTGGTCATCGTAACGCCCAACCATCTGCACGCGCCGATCGCGACCGCTTTCCTCGAGGCCGGCATAGACGTGATCTGCGACAAGCCGCTGTCGACGACGCTCGGCGAGGCCGAGGCGCTGGTGGCGCTGACCAAAGCCAAGAAGCGCCGCTTCGTCGTCACGCTCAACAACACCGGTTACGCGATGGTCCGCCAGGCGCGCGAAATGGTGGCGGCGGGTGAACTCGGCCGCATCGTCTCCGTGCACGGCGCCTATATCCAGGACTGGCTGACCAAGGCGATCGACGCCGAGGGCCAGAAGCAGGCGGAATGGCGCACCGATCCGGCGCGCGCCGGCCAATCGGCCGTACTTGCCGATATCGGCGTGCATGCCTTCAACCTGGCGAGTTTCATTTCCGGTTTCGAGGCCGAGGCGGTTTCAGCCGACCTGTTCACCGCGGTGCCTGGGCGGCGGCTCGACGACAACGCGCATGTGCTGCTGCGCTGGACGGGCGGGGCGCGCGGCACCATCCTCGCCAGCCAGACCTCGCCCGGCCACTACAACGACCTTTCGGTGCGCATCTATGGCGAGAAGGCCGGGCTCGAATGGTTTGGATCGCGCCCGGAGGAACTGCGCTTCTCGCCCTATGGCGAGGAAACGCGCACGCTGGTGCGCGGTGGCCATGGCTCGACGGCGGAAGCCCGGCGTGTCTCGCGTATGCCGGCGGCGCATCCGGAAGGCTACATCGAAGCCTTCGCCAATTTCTACCGCGACGCGGCGGACATTATTCGCGCGCATCGCTCGGGCGGAACGGTCGATGCGGGGCGCGCGGCACAGGTGCCCGATGTCGTCGATGGCGCGCGCGGCGTGAAGTTCGTGGCCGCGGCGGTGGAGTCGAACGCGGCGAGCGGAGCGTGGACGGCAGCGAGGTTTCGCTGAGGCAAAGCGATGCCTTGCCGGACTGCATGCGATTTCGGATCGGTGATCAGCTTGCGACGCGCAAGCGACGAGATCGAACAAAGCTTCTGAGGGCGTCGGAATCCATCGCATGCCCGAATGCGTAGCCTTGCAGAATGTCGCAGCCAAGCCCTTTGAGCAGACGGGCGTGCTTCATCGTCTCGACGCCTTCGGCAATGATCTCGATGCCTAGCGATTTGCCGATTTCTATGATCGAGGAAACGACTTGCCTTTGCTGGGGTGAGTTCACGATGGGATCCACCAACTGGCGATCTATCTTCAGGCGGCGCGGCTGCAACTTGAGCAAACTGACGATCGACGCATAGCCGGTGCCAAAATCGTCAATTTCGATGTCGATGCCGAGTTGCTTGATCTGCTCGACATTCCATGTGACCAGATCGTCATTGTCATCGAGGAAGATCGACTCGACGAGCTCAAAGGAAAAGGTTCCCGACCTGATGTTCAGGTCCCGCAAACTTTTCAGGAGTTCCTCATCCTGAAGACGCCGAGCCGAAACGTTGACCGACACGCGCGGAATGCCGACCTTGTCGGCGGACCACGCTTCGAAATCCAAAAGCGATTGTTGGAGGATTTTGCGGTCTATCGTTGAGACGACGTTCAGTTCCTCGGCAGTCTTCAGAAACACGTCCGGAGCCAGAATACCTCTGTCCGGATGCCTCCACCGCGCCAGCGCTTCAACGCCGACAATCTCGTGCGTCTTGGCGTCAAATTGAGGCTGGTAGAATGCGACGAATTCGTTTCGCTCGAGGCCGGCGAGAATCTCGTCGGCAATTCTCTTCGTGTTGACGATCTCGCTTTGCAACTCGCCACTGAAGAATTCACGGCGGTTGCGACCCCGCCTCTTTGCCCGGTAGAGGGCGATATCCGCATTCACCAGCAACTGCCTGGCATCGGCACCGCTACCATTGTCGATCGCGATTCCGACGCTGACACCAAAACGGCACTGGTGACCGTGATAGTAAACGGGTCTGCGCATCTGCTCGATGATGCGGTCAGCGAGCACAGCTGCCTGACTGACATCACCGTGCACAGTGCAAAGCACGATGAACTCGTCTCCTCCGACCCGAGCTACGAAATCGCGGTCGCCGACATTGGACTTGAGAACGGATGACGCGTGCACCAGCATTGCGTCGCCCGCCGCATGGCCAAGTGTATCGTTGATGTGCTTGAAGCGGTCCAGATCGACGTGAAGCAGTGCCGCATAGCCGCCGCCCAGTCTTGCCTTGGCCGCGTAATCCTCCAGAACCTGGTCCAGGTAACGCCGATTGGGCAAGTCCGTCAACGAATCGTGCAGGGCGATGTGTTCTATGCGCACCTTGGCAGTTTCGAGTTCCATATTTTTCGTGTCGGCAAGCTGTTTTGCGCGAACCAGATCGGTGTTCAGCAAAACGTCCGCCGTCACGTCCCATTCCGCGCCGACCATTCGAGGCGAATTGTTCGCGGTTTGGTAAAAGATCGCCCTGGATCGGACATGACGAATTTCACCGTCCGGACGGACGACCCGGTATTCCGATGAATATGTGCCGCGGTCGGCCGCGGCTTTGTCGAAATCTGCCAGCGCGCGGGGCAGATCGGCCGGATGAATGGCTCCGGCCCAGTCCGAATATCCGCGCGGGCTGCCATCAGCCTCCCTGCCGTATATCTCGTTAACGCGATCATCCCATGCAAGATAATTGGTTTCGAGGTCGTGCTCCCACACTCCGATGGCCGACGCCTCCAGAGCAAGCTCCAGCCGTCGCGACAGCCGATTCAGTTCCCAGTAATTTCGCTGCCTTTCATTGATCAGACGGCCCGCCACCAGGAATGGAATCAAAATCAGTGCCGCTGCTACCGCCATGATCGCTCGGAGCCGCCCGGCATTGGCGGGCGTGGCGGGCCAGCCGCCCTTGGGAATCGCGGCAATTTGCCAGGAGCCTGATGGAAAAAGAACGTCGGTCATTACAGGATCGCTTTTGACGACCCGTTCGTCACCGAAGAACTGTGCTCCTTTCGCGCCAAGGGCGTCATTGCCGATGAGGGCGATGTCAATCCCGAGATCCTTGTCGAGAAGACCGCTCGCCTGATACAGACGCTGCACGTCGACGACCGCGGAAACAATGCCCCAGAACCGTTCGGTGTTGCCCGCGCTTTTAACGAATACTGGAAATCGCCCGATGAAGGCCTGTCCTCCTTGTGCCAGATCGACAGGACCGGCGAGGATAAGCTTGTGCTCGTCGCGCGCGCGTAGCGCCGCCTCACGTTGCTGGTCGTTCTTGCGGTAGTCGAGGCCGATTGCTTTCTCGTTGCCTGCCATCGGATACATCAAGGAAATAACCAGATCGGGCGCGCCGGCAATATTGCGAAGCTGGGACTCTTCATTGAACAGTCTGCTGGCAAGCTCACCGAAACGTTGCTGCCCCATGTAGGGTTCGGTCGTCACCGCTGCGACCAATCCTCTTGCCAGCTGAAGGTTGCCGTTAATCTTCCCTTCGAGCTTGGCGCGAACGACATTAACCTTGGCCAGGACGTCCGCGCGGTCGACCTGATCCGAAACGATCTTGTTTTGATGGTCGGCGAGCACCGCGCAAACGGCAATAACCACAACGGCGATCGCCACCGGAATCCTCGCCGGTGAAAAGACGCCCCCCTTCACTCGGGCGAACATATTGGCGAAAAAGGCCAATAAAGCGAGATTCCCTATGCTTCTCAGGCTCTCTGGGCGAGCCTCGTCAAGGGAATATTAGTTCGCAATAACTTAATTTTGGCCTTCACGATCTCTGAAATTTTTTGGCGTCCCGCGTTGGTGCGCGGAGCACGCGCCAGAACTTGCCGTGCACGAAACTAGTGGCTGTCGACCTTCTTCTGGACGATCCGATACGTCCCCAAACCACGCTTGGTTGCCCCAATCGAATAGGCCATCGGAATCTTGGGAGCGTTTTCGGGCAAGCCGTACATATCCTTGCCGGCCCTCACCGCGAATGAAAAGTGCTTCCAGGAAACAGTGTCATGCTCGTTGAGAAAATCGAGCGACAGTCCTGCCGCGATCAGCGCGTTCACCACGTCGCTGATCGGATGTATCCATTCGTAGTAGCGAGGATGCTTCAAGGTGCGCTCGTCGCCGGTATAAGTCAGCTTTTCGTTCCAGACGAGCGGCCGCGCTATCGGCGTTCGCCAATCGTCCTTCAACTCGAGCGCGGCAGCCTTGCGATTGCACTGGAACATGAGGGGATGGCCTTCGGCCATGTAGAGCCGGCCGCCGGGCCGCAGAAGATCGGCGACCACCCGCGCCCAACGGAAGACGTCGTCAAGCCAGTTCACCGAGCCCCAAGTGACGTAGACGATGTCAAAGGTTCGGCCGAGCGCTTCGACAGCCTCGTAAAGCGGCGCCTCCACGAAGCGAACGTCGCTCCCTGCCTTGGAGGCGAAATCTCGCGCCGCGGCGACTGCCCTTGGCGAAAAGTCCAGGCCCGTCACGCTGCCCGCGCCGAGATTCCTCAGGCTGATTGTGTCGAGCCCGATATGGCATTGCAGGTGGACGATGTCCTTCCCAAAAATGTCACCGACCTCGCGTGTTTCCAGCTCATAGAGATTGGATCCACCGGTCAAGACATTCTCGATCCGGTAGCTGCCCGTTCTGTCGGTCGCGTGCAGTTCGGCCCGATCGTCCCAATTCAGGAGGTTCGCGTCCAGAAACGGTTCCAAATTGCCCCCCAATCTCAGCCGCCGCAAGGTTAACAGCTGGTTAATAGACATTGCAGTCAGAGGGCGGGCGCGTCAATGCCGGATCTTGGTTGGGACCGCGCCAGGCGACGACACCGCTCAAATTGGTCGACTGGGGTTGAAGGCCGACTATCGGAGGTTATCCCCTTGCCTCAAAGCCGGTGCGGCATCCCTTGCCGAATGCCTGGGCGGCGCGTCGTTCTCGTCGGGATTGGGGATCGGCGCCTCGTCGGGGAGCCGATCCGGATCCGGTTCGCGCATCGGCTTGGGTTCCGGGATGGGCGGCGGCGTGGGAACCGGCGTGGGAACCTGGTCCGGATTGGGGAGAATGGCCATCGCGTTTTCCTTCCGCTCGGTGCCTCGGCAAGCTCTGCTGCGATCCCGACAAGCGGGACGTCCTGCCCATCTGAAATGATGGAGGTGATCACCGCACTCGGACGCTTCGTCGGGAGCGATCGGCGGCACAAGCTGGCGGAACGATCGCGCACCAGGATGGTTCCAACACGATCGCGCCGCGCGCTGGCGGCGGGTAGCGATCAAATCATTCAGCAAGGCTGTTCCGGCTCTTGCCGGTGTTGGCCGGCGCCTTAATTCCCATTGTTGGGCGGGTGGTCATCTGTCGATACAGGAGACGGCCGTGAAGCACCAAACCCTTGAGCAAATCAATGCCGTTGCCGACGTTCATGCCGAAGCACCGGATCTCATCGCCAGCCGGGGCCAGCGCCTTGAGCGCTGGGCGCAGCTCCTCGAACGGAATCCCGACCTCCGCCTGACGGCGCTGGCGGGCACCGAATACGCCTCACCCGACGTACGCGAAAGAATGCGCACCGACGGATCGGCGATCAGCGTCGCTTTCGCCGATACGGTCTTTCGCGCGCACGGCTTGCGGGACGACACTTACGGCGAAGCCAGGCGGTTCTTCGAAATGAGCGACTGGCAACTGCATGAGGTCGTATGCCATTGCCATGTCGGCGCCAACATGCCGGCACGCTGGGCGGCGTCGCGCGTGCGCGCCGCGATCTCTCCGGGCGCAGGGATTCTTGCCTGGCTCAGAGCGGTGTTCATGCATTAGGTGGCCGCGATGTATGTTATCGCGCCGGCATGATGGCGCACTCACCCAAACGGCGGGCCGCGTCATGCCGTCGTCTGGATGATCAGCGTCAGCGTGCCGTCGCCGTCGATGTTGGCGGCAACGACCTGTGACGAGTTGAGGCCGTTGGCGCGCAGGACCGATGTCGCCTCGGGTGAGGCGTCGACGGAGTACTGCAGCTTTGCCAATTCCTTGGCGGTCGTCCTGGTGACTATGGCTTCGGCCTGCGATTTCACTTCCGAAGGCAGGTCCTCGATCGCCACCACGACGATGTTGGTGACGTTCTGGGCGGCGTCGTCCTGGCCGGGCTGGGCCTGGCCGGGGACAGGCTGCTGGGCCGGCGGCGGGGGCTGCGGCCGCGGGTCGGCGAGTTGAGCAGAAGCGGGCTGCGCCAATGCCATCGCCGACAGCGTCAGGGCCATCGTCAATGTGCGCATCATCTTTCCTTTCGATCTCGAAATCTGACGACACAACCCCTGGGGCGGGACGATGGTTCCCGGGCAGTCGCCGATGCGGCAATCCAGGGGACGCGCGTCGACAGGCGGGATGAAATGTTCCCACTCGTTTCTTGCTGGCCCGGCCATGACATAGACGGACCTGGGTTCGATCTCGAGCGTTTCACGATCCCATGCCGCGCCGTTCTTGCGGCGCAGCCGGAAGCTGCACGGCGCCAGCAGGGAGACGCCGGCAACCATTTCGAAATGCGGCTTGTCCCGGTGCCAGCCTATGCCGGCGCCCGGACGATAGTGATGATAGACATCAAGGTGGGGGCTGGATCGGCCAGCGCTCTCGCGATGGGCGGCGTAGTGCCGCTGGCAGTAGGCCGTCACGCGCAATGGTCAGGGGGAGCTCTGTCGCCTATATTGGCGTTTTTCAGCCTGATCGCCGTTCCGTGACCCCCGCCGCCCGTCTGCAAGCCACAATCGACCTGATGCATGAAGTCGACAGCGTCGCGCGCCCCGCGGATGCTGTCGTCTCGGCCTGGTTTCGCGCCCGACGCCATATTGGCGACGGGGACCGTGGTCAGATCCTGGAATTGCTCCATGCGCTTCTGCGGCATCAAGCACGGCTTGGCTGGTGGCTTGTCAGGCATGGGCGCAAGGATACGCCCCGCAGCCGGCTGCTGGCATGGCTTGCGCTGAAGGAAGCCAAGACGCCCGATCAGGTCGACCGCTTGTTCGGCGGCGCGAAATTCGCGCCTGCGATCCTGACGGATCACGAGCGCGCGCTGCTGGTCAAGTTGCAGGGATGCACGATCGACCACCCCGGCATGCCGGAAGAGGTGCGTCTCGAATGCCCGTCCTGGGCGGCCGATCCGCTGCGGCGCCGTTTTGGGGAGGCGTTTGCGAACGAGATGGCAGCTCTTCTGACGCCGGCGCCGCTCGACCTGCGCGTCAATCCGATCAAGTCGACGCGCGATGCCGTGCTTGGCGCGCTGACCGATCTTGGCTTGCGGGCTGAGCCGTCTGCCATGGCTCCCTACGGCATTCGCGTGCATGAACGCCCCTCGCTGGCCAGCCTGCCGATGCTGAAAAGCAGCGAGGTCGAGATCCAGGATGAGGGCTCGCAGCTCGTCGCCGTGCTGGTCGATGCCCGGCCGGGCGACCGCGTGGTCGATTTCTGCGCCGGAGCCGGCGGCAAGACACTGGCCATCGCCGCGCAGATGAACAACAAGGGCCACGTCGTCGCCTGCGACGTCATGGAAGGCCGCTTGAAGCGCGGCGCCGAGCGCTTTCGGCAGGCAGGACTGCACAATATCCAGACCAGGCTTCTGGCCAACGAAACGGATCGCTGGGTCAAGCGCCACAAGGGTGGTTTCGATCGCGTGCTGGTCGACGCGCCATGCAGCGGCACCGGCACCTGGCGACGCAATCCCGATGCACGCTGGCGCGCCCAGGAGGAACAGGGCCTGGACAATCTCGTGTCGTTGCAAGCCCGGATTCTGGCGAGCGCGGCGCGTCTGGTGAAGCCCGGCGGACGGCTGGTATACGCAACTTGCTCCATGCTGTACGAGGAGAATGAGGAACAGGTGGCGGCTTTCCTGGCAGTGCATCCTGCCTTTCGCGCCGTGCCGCTCAACGAGGCCGCGCCGCGGCTGACGAATTCAGCCCATCCCGACTACCTGTCGCTGACGCCGGCGCGCCACGACACCGACGGCTTCTTCGCCGCCGTCATGCAGCGCGAGGCTTCGCCCCCACCAAACGCGCTGGCAAAGGACAACAAAGAGCAGACCGCCTGACTTGCAGGCGGCTCACTTCTTTGGCAGCGGCACGCCCTTGGTGGTGAATCTCTGCCCTCTTCCGATGGGGCGCAACGGGCGCTTCGTGCCGGCAGCCTTGCCGGTTCCGGGCGGTTGGTGGGCAGGCACGAGCTGGTCGGGGCGAGGACCGATAAGGTCGGCGCGACCCATCTCCTTCAAGGCATCGCGCAGCAGCGGCCAGTTGTCGGGGTCGTGGTAGCGCAGGAATGCCTTGTGCAGCCGGCGCTGCCGCCCGCCGCGAACGGTCTCGACCTTGTCGGTCGCGCCGCGCCGCACGCCCTTCAGCGTGTTGACGCCGGTGTGGTACATGGCCGTCGCCGTCGCCATTGGCGAGGGCAGGAAGGTCTGCACCTGGTCGGCGCGGTAGCGGTTCTTCTTCAGCCAGAGCGCCAAATGCAGCATGTCCTCGTCGGTCGTGCCGGGATGGGCGGCGATGAAATACGGAATGAGATAGTATTTCTTGCCGGCTTCCTTGGCGGCTGCGTCGAACATCTCCTTGAAGCGGTCATAGGTGCCGATGCCGGGCTTCATCATCTTGTCGAGCGGCCCGCGCTCGGTGTGCTCGGGCGCGATCTTGAGGTAGCCGCCGACGTGGTGGGTCACCAGTTCCTTGACATATTCGGGGCTTTTGACGGCCAGGTCGTAACGCACGCCGGAGGCGACCATGACCTTCTTGACGCCCTTGACCTCGCGCACCTTGCGGTAGAGCCGGATCAGGTCGTCATGCGAGGTGTTGAGGTTGGGGCAGATGTCGGGGAACACGCAAGACGGCAGGCGGCAGGCCGCCTCGATCTTCGGGTCCTTGCAGGCCATCCGGTACATGTTGGCGGTCGGCCCGCCGATATCGGAGATGACGCCGGTGAAGCCCGGGGTCTTGTCGCGGATCTTCTCGATCTCGCGCAGGATCGAGCCCTCGGAGCGGTTCTGGATGATGCGGCCTTCATGCTCGGTGATCGAGCAGAAGGTGCAGCCGCCGAAGCAGCCGCGCATCACCGTCACCGAAAACTTGATCATGTCCCAGGCGGGGATCTTGGCATCGCCATAGGACGGGTGCGGCGCGCGCGCGTAAGGCAGGTCGTAGACGGCGTCCATCTCGTCGGAAGTCAGCGGGATGGGCGGCGGATTGAGCCACAGGTCGCGGTCGCCATGGCGCTGGACGAGCGCGCGGGCATTGCCGGGGTTGGCCTCGCGGTGCAGCACGCGCGAGGCGCGGGCATAGGCGTCGCGATCGCCCTCGACCTGTTCGAAGGATGGCAGCCGGATCACGGTGTCGCCGGGCTTGCGGGTCGCGCCCTCGTCGGCGGAATCGAGATCGTCGGCATGCAGTTCCGTGAAATGCTCGGGCACGCGGCGGAACAGGGCGACGCCCCTGATGGAGTCGAGATCGCGTGGCGTGTCGCCGGCGGCAAGCCGGTTCGCCACCTCGACGACGGCGCGCTCGGCATTGCCGTAGATCAGAAGGTCGGCCTTGGCGTCGGCCAGGATCGAACGGCGCACCTTGTCGGACCAGTAGTCGTAATGGGCGATGCGGCGCAAAGAGGCTTCGATGCCGCCCAGCACTACCGGCACGTCCTTGTAGGCCTCGCGGCAGCGCTGCGTATAGACGATCGTGCAGCGGTCCGGCCGCTTGCCGCCCTCGCCGCCCGCCGTGTAGGCGTCGTCATGGCGCAGCTTGCGGTCCGAGGTGTAGCGGTTGACCATGGAATCGAGGTTGCCCCCGGTGATGCCGAAGAACAGTCTCGGCCTGCCCAGCGCCTTGAACGGCTCCGCCGACTGCCAGTCGGGCTGCGAGATGATGCCGACCCGAAAACCCTGGGATTCGAGCAGGCGGCCGATGATCGCCATGCCGAAGCTCGGATGATCGACATAGGCGTCGCCTGTCACCAGCACGATGTCGCATTCATTCCAGCCGAGCGCCACCATCTCGGCGCTGCTCATCGGCAGGAACGGTGCCGCCCGTCCGGCATGAGGCCCGCGGACGGAGAGCGGAGTTATGTTTTTCTGGGCGCTGGTCAGGGTTTCCATCGTCTCGACCTATAGGACGCCGCCAAAGCGAATTCAATGAACCTCGATTTGGGGCGACTTCGCTGCTTCGCAGCCTTCAGACGTTCGAGTGACTCCATCGCTTGACGGGTCCAACGGTGGGGCTGAGGCTCTGACAAGGTAAGTGTCTGATTTATTTGCTGCTTAATGCGCAAATGGCGGAGAGAGCGGGATTCGAACCCGCGTTACGGTTTCCCGTAAACACACTTTCCAGGCGTGCGCCTTCAACCACTCGGCCACCTCTCCGTCCTTAGCATCTCGCGCGGCCGGTTTCGCCGCGCGGGTTGGGTAGATGCTCCCATGGGAAATCCTCGACGGATCATCTGGTTGCCTTCAACCGGCGGGCAACCTTTCCCGGCACCGCTAGCCGTCCAGGCAAACAGGCGCGGGGCTCATCTAGTCGATCCGAAAGCGAATGCCAAGCCATATCGGCGTAGCGGCGATTTTTGCGGTCCGTCGTCGCCCGCCTGCCGGTTCATGCACAGCCCTTGAGCCGGATCAAATGCTATGCAGCCGGCCGCCTGCTATGGTGCGCCGCTGCCGGGACAAAAGTCGAATGCGCGTCGCGATCCTGTCTGACATCCATGCCAACCGCGAGGCGCTCGACGCGGTCCTCGGGGTCGTTCGGACGCAGGCGCCGGACCAACTGGTTTTGCTTGGCGACCTGGTCGGCTACGGGCCTGATCCCGCCTATGTGGTCGAGAAGGCCGCCGATCTGGTGGAAGGCGGCGCGTCCTGCATCACGGGCAACCATGACGAAGCGGTGGTAGCTGGCCGGACCGACATGACCGAGAACGCGCGGGCCGCCATGGAGTGGACCCGCAAACGCCTTGTGGCGGCGCATTTCGATTTCCTTGCGCATCTGCCGCTTTCGTTCCGGTCCGAGGATCGGCTCTATGTCCACGCCAGCGCGGAACGACCGGAGAAATGGCTATATGTGCGCGATGCCGAAGCGGCGGAACGCTGTCTGTCCTCGAGCGACGCCCGCTTCATCTTCTGTGGCCATACCCACATCCCGGCCATCTACTACGCCTTGCCCGAAAGGCGGCCGATCCATTTTTCGCCGCTGGGCAACGTGGCTGCGCCCTTGTCGGAACTGCGGCGGCATCTGGTCGTCGTTGGAGCCGTCGGTCAACCGCGCGACGGCAACCCTGCCGCCTGTTTTGCGCTTCTCGACACCGACCGGCATGAGGTGACGATGGTTCGCGTTCCCTATGACCACGCAGAGACCACCCGCAAGATCGAGGCGGCAGGCCTGCCTGCATGGCTTGGCATGCGTTTGAAGATTGGCCGCTAGTTTTCCGGGGAGGATCGATGGAGAGGTTCGAAGCAGGGGTAAGCATCGACGGTTTCGAACTCGTCGAAAAGCTTCCGTCCGGCGGCATGGCGGCGCTCTGGCGCGCGAAAAATCCGAAGTTCGATTTTCCGCTTCTGTTGAAGATCCCTTTTTTGGACCCGGGAGGGGACGTCTCGGTCATTCTCGGATTCGAGGCCGAGGAACTGATCCTCAAACGACTGTCGGGTCCGCATGTGCCGAGATTCGCGGCATCCGGCGGCCTGGCGAAAGTCCCGTTCATAGCCATGGAATTCGTCGCCGGGTCTGGCTTGTCGGACGGGGCCGGCCGCGCGCCGCTGCCGCCGGACCAGGTGGTAAGGATCGGTGCCGAGATCGCAACGGCGCTCGCGGCCCTACACCGCCAGAAGGTCATCCATCTCGATCTCAAGCCGGAAAACGTTATCCTGGCCGAACGCGGCGCGGTGCTTTTGGACTTCGGCCTCTCGCGCCATGCCGAGCTTCCAGACCTTCTCGGCGAGGAGAGTTCCGTGCCGATGGGTACCCCGGCCTATATCGCGCCCGAACAGGTGCTGGGCGAGAGGTCCGATCCCGCGAGCGACCTGTTTGCGCTGGGCTGCATCCTCTATCAACTCGTCACCGGGGAGGAGCCATTCGGACGCCCCGCCACGCTCGCCGGCATGAAGCGCAGGCTCTACCACGCGCCCAAGCCGCCGCGAGATATCGACAAGACCATTCCTCGGTGGCTGGAAGCCATCATCCTGCGCTGCATGGAAGTCGACAGATCCAAGCGGTATGGCGAGGCGGCGCACGTTCTCTCCGATCTCAGGAACCCGGACCAGGTCGTGGTTGCCAGGCGGCGCGCGCCGTCGGACGCGGGGGCCTGGGGCGCAATCAGGAATTTCCTGCGTAGGCCGGATGAGAAATCGCTCGTGGGGAAGGCTGCAAACTCGGGCTCGAAGGCCGGACCGCCGATCGTCCTCGCCGCGGTCGACCTCGCCAACGGAAGCGATGCGCTGGCGGGCGAGGTTCTCAGCGAAACGGCGCGTGTCCTCGCGGCGCGCGAGGATTCCCGGCTGGCTTGCGTGACGGTGCTGAAGACCGAGATCATCGCCGAAACGCCGAGCGTCGATGAATCGGGGCGCCTGGTCTATCTGCAGCGGCTGGTCGCGTTGAAGGACTGGGCGCGTCCGCTGCATCTGCCCGAAGATCGCATAAGCTATCACGCGCTCGAAGCCGTCAGCCCCGCCGATGCGATCCTCAGTTACGCCGAACGCAACGACGTCGGCCATATCGTCGTCGGTGCCCGATCATCTTCGGCAATTCGCCGGCATCTTGGCAGCGTTTCGACCAAGGTCGTGGCGCGAGCCCTTTGTTCTGTATCCGTCGTCCGGCTGAAAGTGGTCGAGGAGCAAATGCGCGAGTCGCCCTGATATCGTCGGCTCCCGAAAGGTCGCCGGTGCTTGACTTCGGCCGTGGCTGCCTGTGGACTGCCCTTGGAGCGCTTCGACTTTCGACGGATCGCTCCAGGCACTTGGTTTCAGGCGATATCGCGCGGGAACGGTCCCTGCGAGATTGCCTTGGGCTTTGCGAGGGGCACCGTCCTGAGATGGCATCGATCGATCAGCAACCCGCGGGCCGACCGGATGGCGGGCTTTCCTTCGTTCCGGTGGGCTGGCTCGTCATCGTCATGGGGCTGGCGGCTTACGGGCTGTTCTCGAACTGGCGGCTGATCGGCGACTTCAGCCTGCCGGATAACCTCCTCTTCCTGATCTATGGCGGACTGACAGGCGGCGTCATCACCATCCTGTGGGGGCTTCACCTGCTTGGCCTCGCCTTCAACCGCTCGGCGCGTTTCCCACGCCATTACACGATCTGGCAAGTCGCCGTCATCATCTGGCTGGTCGTGCGCGAGGCCTATGTGTTTTACGGCTTGGCGTTCTCGCTCGAGGCGCTGGGCTTCACCGTCGCCGAGATCGCCATCGGCCTGCTCTGCATCTACCTCCTGCGCAACAGCGGCGGCGCCGAGACGGTCTACGCCAATCCGGAGACCGAACGGCCGTCGGTCTTCGTCTCGATCCTTGCCGCGCTGCTCGGCATCGTCATCGGCGGCGCGATCGGTGCTTGCGCCGGATTCTTCGCCGGCTCGCTGATCGCGGACCTGACCCATATGAGCTGTTTCGAGGGCGCCTGCGGATTCTTCGCGGCTTTCATCGGCCTGGGTGGCCTGGTCGTCGGAGCGATCGCCGGCGGCATTTTCGCCGTCTGGCGCGTCAACCGGCGCCGGCCGGCACCGGCCCGCTGATTTCACGGGATCGCGATTGCGCGGGACCTGTGCAGGCTCTATGTCGGTTGCGGGATAGACGGGAGCTTTCCCGGGGAGAGAGTCGATGCTGCGTTTCATCTTTCGGCTGGCAGCCATGGTTGCGCTGTCGATTGCCGTCATCATGGCGGTGATAGACACGACACGCTCGGTGGCAGGCTCGTCGCTGGTGATGACACCGCTCAACGCAAGCTGGCTGGCGGTCTCGCCGGACACACGCGCGGCTTTCGAGACCTTCGTGCGCGCCAAGGCAAGCCCGCTGGTGTGGGACGGCATCGTTGCCTGGGTGCTTGCGCAGCCCGGTTTCGCGGTGTTCGCGGTGTTTGCCTTCCTGCTCTACGCCATCGGCTACCGGCGCAAGCGCCGCGGCGCGGAATTCGCCCCAAGCCCCTGAAGCCGCCGGGAAGAGGCGCGGCGGATCGCCGGTAACCGCTTTTTCCAACAGGTCAAAATTCCACGTGAATTTTGTTTCGCGCCGTGCCAGATTGACCGCGAGCGGGAGGGCAAGACACTTCCTGCCTGGCGTCGCAAGCCTGCCGGAGAACCGGGCAGATAGGCGGCGCACAACGGAAAAATAACCGACAGGGTGTGGATCACATGAAACGTATCGTCCTCGGCCTTCTGGCCGCAACCGCAATGGTTCTTCCGGCTTTCGCCGCGGATGTGCAGCCGGCCATCCTCTACGATCTGGGCGGCAAGTTCGACAAATCCTTCAACGAGGCCGCCTATCACGGCGCCGAGAAATTCAAGACCGAAACCGGCGTTGCTTACGTCGAGTTCGAAGTCTCCAACGCCTCGCAGCGCGAGCAGGCGTTGCGCCGCTTCGCCGAGGACGGCCGCAACCCGATCGTGATGGCGGGGTTTGCCTGGGAGGACGCCCTGAAAGCGGTCGCGAAAGATTATCCCGACCTGAATTTCGCCATCATCGACGATGCCGTCGACCTGCCCAATGTCCGCTCGCTGGTGTTCAAGGAGAACGAAGGCTCCTACCTCGTCGGCATCCTGGCGGCGATGGCGTCGAAGTCGAAGAAGGTCGGCTTCGTCGGCGGCATGGACATCCCGCTGATCCGCAAGTTCGAATGCGGCTATGTCGGCGGCGCCAAGTCGGCCGGTGCGACCGACGTCATCCAGAACATGACCGGCGACACACCGGCAGCCTGGAACGACCCGGCCAAGGGCGGCGAGATCGCCAAGACGCAGATCGACCAGGGCGCTGACGTGGTCTACGCGGCGGCCGGCGGCACCGGCGTCGGCGTGCTGCAGGCCGCGGCGGATGCCGGCAAGCTCGGCGTCGGCGTCGATTCCAACCAGAACGGCCTGCAGCCCGGCAAGGTGCTGACCTCGATGCTGAAGCGCGTCGACGTCGCCGTCTACAACGCCTTCACGGACGGCAAGAACGGCACCTTCAAGGGTGGCGTCCAAAATCTCGGCCTCAAGGAAGGCGGCGTCGACTACGCCATGGACGACAACAACAAGGCGCTGGTGACCGACGAGATGAAAGCGGCGGTCGAAAAGGCCAAGGCCGACATCATCTCCGGCAAGGTCCAGGTGCACGACTACACCACCGACAACGCCTGCCCCTATTGATCGGCAGCTGAGTTGAGGTTTGAACCGCCGGGCCAACGCCCGGCGGTTTCGTTTTGGAGAGGGTGCGATGCGACCGACAATCGAAGCCATGGCTGAAGGCGATGTCGAGGCGATCGCGCGGCTTCGGATCGAGGCCTTCTTTGAAGGCGCCGGGCGGACGCTCGGCGAAGACGTTGCCGGGCTGCGCGGGCTGATCGCCGGCGACGGCTTCGAGGCGGCCTTCGTCGCGCGAGATCGGGGCAGGCCGATCGGAAGCTGCCTGCTCGTCCGCAACGAAATCGACTCACCGCACGATCTGGCGCCATGGCTGGCCGGGCTGGTCGTCGCGGAAGACCATCGCGGCGACGGGGTCGGCAAGGCGCTGGTCGGAACCGTCGAGGCCCATGCCGCGTCGGCCGGGATAGGCAAGCTCTATCTCTACACCTGGCAAGCGCGCGGCTTTTACGAAGCGCTCGGCTGGTCCGCGATCGAAACTTTCGAGCAGGACGGCGCGCCGATGCTTCTGATGTCGCGTGACCTAGGGCATTTCACCGTTTCACGGAAACGGTGAAACGCCCTATCTCCTTGTTTTTACGCAATTCCGGACGGAAAACCGCTCACACTTTTCCTGGAATTGCTCTATAGCGTGCCGGCAAGATAGCCGAGCGCGAAGGCGGCGATCAGCGCAAGCGCCATGACGACGCGAAGCCTGCCGCCAAGCGAATGCAGGCCGACGCCATAGGGCCTGCGCTCGAGCCGGTGGATGATCACCGGCGGCGGCTCGGCCTCGGCGGCGGCAATTCCGGCCAGGCGCGTCTGCATCTGCGGCAATGCGGCGAGGCGGTGCGCGACCAGCTCCCAGCGATCGTCGCGCCCTTCGGGCGCCGCGCGATCGAGGGCGCGCAAGCGCTCGGCCAGCCGCAGCACGGTGTCGCGAAAGGCGGGATCGACCTCGAGGTCGCGCTCGGCGCGGGCGCGTTCCCGGTCGTTCATCAGGCCGAAGACGTAGTCGCCGGCCCGGGCGACACGGTCGCTTTCACTGGACATGGCCGTCTTTCCCCATGCTCCTCACCCCCATGCTTCTCACCAATGCGGCGGCTTGGTCACCGGCACATCGGGGGCGGTCTGCTCCTCCAATTCCAGGAACCGGTCGGTCAGGGCGGCGAGCTTGCGCTCCATGCGCTCGATCACCTTCCACTGTTCGGCGATCTGGCCGGACAGTTCCTCGATCGTCTTTTCCTGCTCGGCGGCGCGGATTTCCAGCGTCGTCAACCGGTCGGCGGGCGTGTTCATCCGAGGGCTCGCTCCCAGCGCCATGCTGCGAATTGCAGCATCGCCATATTAATGCATGTCGCCCAAAAGTGCGCAGCGGTTTTGGGACAACGGTGTTCATAAAAACAACAACCTAAAACGCCTCACATGGGGCCGTTCAGGCGCGACGCGCTTTAGCGAATGTGAGGCTCCCGGCCACGTTCGAAATTGACAAGCGTGCGGGGATTTGTCGAGAGTGAAGGGCCGATTGGCATAGGCGGGGGCATCATGCTAGGCATTTTGACCAAGCGATAAAAAATAACAGTGGGAACAGGCTGCATGGCGCAAGCCGCAATCGAGCTCATAGGCATCAACAAGAGCTTTGGCGCCGTTCGCGCCAACCGTGACATCAACCTGGAAGTCGCGCGTGGCACCATCCACGGGATTGTCGGCGAGAACGGCGCCGGCAAGTCGACGCTGATGTCGATCCTCTACGGCTTCTACCAGGCCGACAGCGGCGAAATCCGCGTCGGCGGCAAGCCTGTGTCGATCCACACCTCCAACGACGCCATCGCGCTCGGCATCGGCATGGTGCACCAGCATTTCATGCTGGTCGACAATTTCACGGTGCTGGAAAACGTCATCCTCGGCGCCGAAAACGACGCGCTGTTGAAGAGCAGTATCGCCAAGGCGCGCTCGGAGCTCGACCGGCTGGAGCGCGAATACGGCCTCGAGGTCGATCCCGACGCCCTCATCGAGGAGCTGCCGGTTGGCCTGCAGCAGCGCGTCGAAATCCTCAAGGCGCTCTATCGCGGCGCCGAGATCCTGATCCTCGACGAGCCGACGGGCGTTCTGACGCCGGCCGAGGCGGACCACCTCTTCCGCATCCTCAAGCAATTGAAGGACCAGGGAAAAACGATCGTCCTGATCACGCACAAGCTGCGCGAGATCATGGCCATCACGGACACGGTTTCGGTGATGCGCCAGGGCACGATGGTGGCCACCAGGACGACGAAGGAAACCACGGTCGGCGAATTGGCCGAATTGATGGTCGGCCGGCGCGTGTTGCTCAGGGTCGAGAAGGGCGAGTCGGAAGCCGGCGCGATAAAACTCTCGGTCAAGAACCTGACGGTCAAGGATTCCCGCGGCGTCACCATGGTCGACGACGTCTCCTTCGACGTGCGCGGCGGCGAGATCGTCGGTATCGCCGGCGTTGCCGGCAACGGCCAGTCCGAGCTGCTGGAAGCGATCTCGGGCATCAGGCACGCGGTGTCCGGCGAGGTGACGCTGGACGGCAAGCCGATCGATCTCACCGGCAAGGCCGATCCCGGCGAATTGCGCGACCGGGGTCTCGCCCATGTGCCCGAGGACCGCCACCATGTCGGGCTGGTGCTTGCCTTCGAGGAGAACGAGAATTCGATCCTCGGCTATCACGACGACGAGCGCTATCTGAAGGGACCGTTTCTCGACGTTGACGCCATCATGGCCGACGCGAAGGACAAGATCGAGAAATACGACATCCGTCCGGGCAATCCGCGTTTGAAGACCGCCAATTTCTCCGGCGGCAACCAGCAGAAGATCGTGCTGGCCAGGGAAATGGAGCAGGACCCAGGCGTGCTGATCGTCGGCCAGCCGACGCGTGGCGTCGATGTCGGCGCCATCGAATTCATCCACAAGCGGCTGATCGCCATGCGCGACCAGGGCAAGGCCGTCCTGGTGGTGTCGGTCGAGCTCGACGAGATCCGCTCGCTCTCCGACCGCATCCTGGTGATGTTTGCCGGCCGTGTCGTCGGCGAGCGCGGGCCGGAGGCGACCGAAGGCGAGCTTGGCCTCTTGATGGCCGGTGTCGAGCACCAGGAGGCCGCCGAATGAGCACGCCTTACGCAAAGTTGCCGGCCTGGGCCGATTATGGGTTGATTCCGTTGATCAACCTCTCCGTGGCCTTCATCGTCGCCGGCCTCGTGGTCGTGCTGGTCGGCGAGAACCCGTTTCGCGCCGCCGTCATTCTGGTCGAAGGCGCCTTCGGCAAAGGGACAGGCATAGCGTTCACGCTGTTCTACGCCACGACCTTCATCTTCACCGGCCTGTCCGTGGCGGTGGCGGCGCATTGCAGCCTGTTCAACATCGGCACCGAAGGCCAGGCCTATATTGGCGGCCTCGGCATCGCGCTCGTCTGCCTGAGCCTGGACAGCACGCTGCCCTGGTGGCTGCTGTTCCCGCTTGCCATCGTCGCCTCGGCCGCGTTCGGCGCGCTCTGGGGTTTCATTCCCGCCTATCTGCAGGCCAAGCGCGGCTCGCACATCGTCATCACCACCATCATGTTCAATTTCATCGCCGCCTCGACGATGGTCTATCTGCTGGTCGGCCTGCTGAAGCCGCTCGGCTCACAGGCGCCGCAGACGCGCAATTTCGTCGGCGGTGCGGAATTGCCGAAGCTCAACTGGGTGATCGAACTGTTCGGCGCCAAGATCCGCTCGGCGCCGCTCAACATCTGCTTCCTGCTTGCGCTGGTCATGGCCTTTTTGGTCTGGCTTTTGATCTGGCGCACCAGGCTCGGCTACGAGATGCGCACCTATGGCCACAGCCCGAAAGCGGCGCGCTATGCCGGCATTTCGGAAACGCGCATCGTGCTGACCGCCATGATGATCTCGGGCGCGCTGGCCGGCATGATGGCGCTCAACCCGGTGATGGGCGACCAGCACAATGTCGCGATCGATTTCGTTTCCGGCGCCGGCTATGTCGGCATCGCCGTGGCGCTGATGGGCCGGCTGCATCCGGTCGGCATCGTGCTCGCGGCGATCCTGTTCGGCATGCTCTACCAGGGCGGCGCCGAGCTTTCCTTCGAGATGCCGTCGATCACCCGCGACATGATCGTCATCATCCAGGGTCTGGTCATCCTGTTCGCCGGCGCGCTGGAGCACATGTTCCGGCCCTATATCCAGGCGATTTTCGCCTCGTTCAGCCCCAAATCGGTCGGCATCGAAGCAATCAAGGGAAAGGGCGCCTGAGATGGATATCTTCATCGCCATCGTCCAGATCCTCGACTCCACCATCCGCCTGTCGGTGCCGTTGCTGCTCGCTTGCCTTGCCGGCCTCTATTCGGAGCGCGCCGGCGTGTTCGACATCGGGCTGGAAGGCAAGATGCTGGTCGGCGCCTTCGCCGGCGCCTCGGCTGCCGCGGTCTTTCATTCGGCCCTCATCGGCCTCGGCATGGCGATCCTGATGTCGGTCGCTTTCGCCATGGTGCACGGCTTCGCCTCGATCACGCATCGCGGCAACCAGATCGTTTCCGGCGTGGCGATCAATTTCATCGCCGCCGGCTCGACCATCATGCTCGGCCAGGCCTGGTTCCAGCAGGGCGGGCGCACGCCGGCGCTGCAGCCGGGCGAACGGTTCGAGGCGATCATCTGGCCCGGCGCCGACGCGGTCAGGGATGTGCCGATCATCGGCCCGGTCTATTCCGAGCTGATCTCCGGCCATTCCATTCTGGTCTATATCGCCTTCCTGATGGTGCCGTTCACCTGGTGGGTGCTCTATCGCACCCGCTTCGGCTTGCGGATGCGCGCCGTCGGCGAAAATCCGGCCGCCGTCGACACCGCCGGCATCTCGGTGGCCTGGTTGCGCTATCGCGCGCTGATCTGCACCGGCATCCTCACCGGCATTGCCGGCGCCTACCTGTCGATGGTGCAAAATGGCGGCTTCGTGAAGGACATGACGGCAGGCAAGGGCTATATCGCGCTGGCGGCGCTGATCTTCGCCAAATGGAGGCCGGTCAACGCCATGTTCGCCTGCCTCTTGTTCGGCTTCCTCGACGCGGCGTCCATCCGACTGCAGGGCTCGCCGCTGCCGATCATCGGCAAGGTGCCGGCGCAATTCATGCAGGCGCTGCCCTATGTGCTGACCGTCATCCTGCTCGCGGGCTTCATCGGCAAAGCCATTCCGCCGCGTGCCGGTGGCGTGCCTTACGTCAAGGAACGCTGAGGTCGGACAGAACCGGGGCGGGATTTTCGTCCGGCGGCGACCGGCATTTGAACAAGATCGTGGGAGAGAACTACCGGATGTCGCATGATCTGTTCGAGGCGGCGAAGACGGCGATGGCCAAGGCCTATGCGCCCTATTCGAAATTCCCCGTGGGTGCGGCACTTCGCACCGATGACGGGCGCGTCTTCACCGGCGCCAACGTCGAGGTGGCGTCTTATCCGGAAGGCTGGTGCGCCGAAACGACGGCGCTCGCTCACTATGTCATGGGCGGCGGCGGTCGGATCGTGGAGATCGCGGTGATTGCCGAACGCATGGCCAAATGCTCGCCTTGCGGCGGTTGCCGGCAGCGGCTGGCGGAATTCTGCCGGCCGGACACCAAGCTTTATCTCTGCGACAACACCGGGGTTGCAGAGACCGTGACCATGGGCGACATGCTGCCTTACGGCTTCAGAGGCGATAGCTTGAAATGATGGAAGCATTGGATCATCTGGTCGAGAAGCTGGACGGGCTGGCACCCACGGCGGCACTCGTGCTGGGCTCGGGCCTCGGCGGGCTGGTCGACCAGGTCAAGGACGCCAGGCGCATCTCCTACGCCGAGTTGCCTGGCTTTCCACGCAGCGGCGTTTCCGGCCATGCCGGCGAGGTCGTCGCCGGGCATTTCGCCGGCACGCCAGTGCTCATGCTGTCCGGTCGCGCGCATTATTACGAGCACGGCAATGCCGCCGCGATGCGTCCGGCACTCGAGGTGCTTGCCGGCATCGGCATCTCGCACCTGATCCTGACCAATGCCGCCGGCTCGGTCGATCCTGAAATGGGACCGGGCTCGGTGATGCTGATCACCGACCACATCAATTTCTCCGGGTCCAACCCGCTGATCGGCGAACCGAGCGACCGCCGCTTCGTCGGTCTCACCGAGGCCTATGATGCCGGCCTGCGCGGCGCGATCGAGAAGGCTGCGAAGTCGACCGGCACGGCGCTGCACCAGGGTGTCTATATGTGGTTCTCCGGACCATGCTTCGAGACGCCGGCCGAAATCCGCATGGCGCGCGTCATGGGTGCCAATGCGGTCGGCATGTCGACGGTGCCCGAAGTCATTCTCGCCCGCTTCCTCGGGCTCAAGGTCGCCGCCTGCTCGGTCATCACCAACCTGGCGGCCGGAATGACGGGAGCAGAGCTTTCGCACCAGGAAACCAAGGACATGGCGCCGATCGGCGGCGCGCGGCTGGCGACGATCCTGCGGCGCGTCTTCCAGGACGGCTTGCCCGACTGATGCTGCCGCAGGAGATCATCCGCCGCAAGCGCGACGGCCACAGGCTCTCGACCGACGAGATCGCGGGTTTCGTCAAAGGGCTGACCGCCGGCACCATCTCCGAGGGCCAGGTCGGCGCTTTCGCCATGGCCGTGTTCCTGAACGGCATGAGCCGCGAGGAAGCGGTGGCGCTGACGATCGCCATGCGAGATTCCGGCGACGTGCTCGACTGGTCCGATCTGCCGGGGCCAGTCACCGACAAGCATTCGACCGGCGGCGTCGGCGACAATGTCTCGCTCATGCTGGCGCCGATCGTCGCCGCCTGCGGCGCCTATGTGCCGATGATCTCGGGCCGCGGCCTCGGCCATACCGGCGGCACGCTGGACAAAATGGATGCCATCCCCGGCTACACCAGCCAGCCGGACGTGGCGCTTTTCCGCAAGACGGTGCTCGAAACCGGCTGCGCCATCATCGGCCAGACCGCCGATCTGGCGCCGGCCGACCGCAGGCTCTACGCGATCCGCGACGTGACCGGCTCGGTCGAATCGATACCGCTGATCACCGCCTCGATCCTGTCGAAGAAGCTTGCCGCCGGACTCGGCTCGCTGGTGCTCGACGTCAAGGTCGGCAACGGCGCCTTCATGGAAAAGTCGCGCGACGCGGTCGCCCTGGCGAACAGCCTTGTCGAGGTCGCCAACGGCGCCGGCTTGAACGCGTCGGCGCTGGTGACGGGCATGAACGAGCCGCTGGCCTCCGCCGCCGGCAACGCGGTCGAGGTGAAGAAAGCCGTCGATTTCCTTACCGGCCGCTATCGCGACCGCCGGCTGGAGGATGTGACGCTGGCGCTGGCCGCCGAGATGCTGCAGTCGGCGGGACTGGTCTCGTCCAACCAGGACGGTATCAGGCGCGCCACCGAGGCGCTTGGCGGCGGCCGGGCCGCGGCCGTCTTCGCGCGGATGGTGTCCGCACTCGGCGGTCCTGGCGATTTCACCGAGAACCCGGAGAAGTATTTGCCGACGGCGCCGGTCGAACTGGCCGTCAAAGCGGGACAGGACGGGTTCGTGACCGGTATTGCCACGCGCGATATCGGGCTTGCCGTCGTGACGCTGGGCGGCGGGCGTTCCCATCCGGACGACAAGATCGATCATGCCGTCGGATTGACCCGGCTGTTGCCGGTCGGCGCGGAGGCGCGCTCCGGCGAGCCGCTGGCGGTGGTGCATGCCCGCACCGACGCGGAGGCCGAAGCGGCTGCCGCCGCCGTGCGTGCCGCCTATGCGATCGGGGTTTCCAAGCCGCCCGCCGAGAAGACCGTGCTCAGGCGGATACTGGCTCGCTGATCGGACTTACTGCACGAGCAGCAGCGCGCCGTCCTGGACCTGGTATTTCTGCAGCCGCTGCAGGAAGCTCATGCCGATCAGGTTGGTCTGTAGCGCCCTGTCGTCGAGCACCATCGCCTGGACGTTGTCGACGGAGATCTTGCCGATCTGCAGATGGTCGAGCGACACCACGGCGGCCTTGATGGCGCCGTTGGCGGTGTTCACCTGATGATTGAAATCGGATGGGTTGAGCGATATGCCGATCCTGCGCGCCGTCGAGGTGTTGATGGCGACCAGCGTGGCGCCGGTGTCGATCATGCCGTCGATCTGGCGGCCGTTAAGCTTGAACTGTGATGTGAAGTGGCCGCGCTCGTCCGCATCGACCAGCACCTGGCGGCCGAGCGGCAACGGCGCCGCCAGCTTGTCCGGAACCGAAGCGAGATTGACTTGCGGCACAGCCTCCGGCGTTGCCGGCTGCGGGGCGACGGTTGACCTCAGCAGGCCGTCCACCAGATGCGGATTCGCCTGATAAAGGATCGGAATCGAAGCCGAGGTTCCGGCAAAGATGCCAAGGATGAGAAGCTTGCGCAGCATGGATGACGCCCCTTCGCGAAGCTGCATCCTTATGTCGATATGGTGTTTGCGACTTTAACGCGTGTCGGAACCGCACCTTTGCGTAAACAGGCGGTAAAGAAGGCCGCTCACTTTGTCCCGTACATGCGGTCGCCGGCGTCGCCGAGGCCAGGCATGATATAGCCCTTGTCGTTCAACTGGCGGTCGATCGAGGCGGTGAAGATCGGCACATCCGGATGCGCCTTGGTGAAACGCTCGATGCCTTCCGGGGCGGCAAGCAGGCAGAGGAAGCGGATGTTGGTGGCGCCGCGGCCTTTCAGCTTGTCGATCGCGGCGATCGCCGAATTGGCGGTTGCAAGCATCGGGTCGACGACGATCACCAGGCGGTCGGCAAGATCGCTGGGCGCCTTGAAGAAATATTCGACCGCTTCCAGCGTGTCGTGGTCGCGGTAGAGGCCGATATGGGCGACGCGCGCCGCGGGCACCAGGTCGAGCAGACCCTCGAGCAGGCCGTTGCCGGCGCGCAGCACCGAAGCGAAGACCAGTTTCTTGCCTTCCAGCGTCGGCGCCTCCATCTCCTCGATCGGCGTCTCGATCATGGTCGTGGTCAGCTCGAGGTTGCGGGTCACCTCATAGCCAAGCAGCAGCGAGATCTCGCGCAGCAGCCGCCGGAAGCCGGCCGTCGAGGTCTCCTTCTTGCGCATGATGGTCAGCTTGTGCTGGACAAGCGGGTGGTCGACGACGGTCACGCCCTGCATGGTCTGCTCCAGTGAGTGGTGAATAGTGAATAGTGAATAGTGAGCGGGTTTGCGAGTCCTGATGGGCCGGTGATCACCATTGACAGGCCGAGCGCGCCGGCAAACCATTCACCATTCACCATTCACCATTCACCATTCACCATTCACCATTCACCATTCACCATTCACCATTCACCATTCACCATTCACCGGCCGCCGCCATTTACGCGGGCAAGCAGGGCCGTCTTGGTCTTCTTGTCGACGAAGGCCGCCTCGATGGCGGTTCTGGTGATGCCGGCCAATGCCTTGTCGTTCATCGCGAAATGCTCGGTCGCGATATCGTATTCCCGTTTTAAGGAGGTCCAGAAATAGGGCGGGTCGTCGGAGTTGAGTGTCACCTTGCAGCCGGCGGCGCGCAGCGCCGGAAAAGGATGGTCGGCGAAGCTGTCGAACACTTTCAGCGCAATGTTGGAGCCCGGGCAGCATTCCAGCACCACGCCCTGGTCGGCGATGCGGCGGACGAGGTCGGGGTTCTCGATGGCGCGGACGCCGTGGCCGATGCGGGAGGGGCGGATGTGGTCGAGAGCCGCCTTGACACTTTCCCAGCCCATCAGTTCGCCGGCATGGATGGTGATACCGAGGCCCGCCTCGCGCGCGATCTCGAAGGCGCGGACATAATCCTCGAAGTCACCGATGCGCTCGTCGCCGGCGACGCCGAAGCCGGTCACCAGAGGATGGCCGCAGCGGGCCGCGAAGCGCGCCGCCTGCTCGATCGCCTCGACCCCGACATGGCGCACGCCGGTGACGATCATGCGGCCCTCGATGCCGGTCTTGGCCTTGGCGCGGGCCATGCCCTCGCCAAGCGCATCCGTATAGGCTTTCGGCGAGAGGCCGGCCTTTGTCGCATGGTCCGGCGACGTGAAGACCTCGGAATAGATGGCGCCATCGCGGGCTAGGCTGGTCAGGTAATAGTCGGCGAGGCGGGCATAGTCCTCCTCGGTGCGAAACAGGTCGGAAGCGAAATCGTAGGCGGCAAGAAACGAGGTGAAATCGTGCCAGACGAAGGAGCCGTCCTGGATGTAGGGCGAGGGGTCCTTGCCGTATTTGCGGGCCTGGCTGACGACGAGCTCGGGCGCTGCCGCCCCTTCGATGTGGCAGTGCAATTCGGCCTTCAAAATCATGCGGTCATCCCGTCCGGTATGCTGCTCGCGCACAGATTCTGGCCGGAAAATCATGCGAATCCTTTCCCGGCCGGGTTTTGAAAGCGCGGCCGAAAACCGCGCCTTGGACAATAGCGTCGGCACCATCGATCGGCTATGGTCCCGCCGGTTTTATGACGGATCAAAATAATGTCAGTTGAGAGAACCACGGCCGCGGGCGGCATGGAAACCTCCTATGGTTTCAGGAAGGTCGAGGAAGGCGAGAAGCAGCCTCTCGTCAACGACGTCTTCCATAAGGTGGCCAATCGATACGACCTCATGAACGATCTGATGTCGGCCGGGTTGCATCGGTTGTGGAAGGACGCGATGGTCGCCTGGCTGAACCCGCCGAAACGGCCGGGCTGGAAAGTGCTCGACGTCGCCGGCGGCACCGGCGATATCGCCTTCCGCATCGTCGAGGCCAGCCAGCGCCAGGCCCATGCCACGGTGCTCGACATCAACGGCTCGATGCTGGCCGTCGGCCGCGAGCGCGCCGAGAAGCTGGGCCTTGCGGCAAACACCGACTTCGTCGAGGCCAATGCCGAGGCCCTGCCTTTCGCGGACGACACCTTCGATGCCTATACGATCGCGTTCGGCATCCGCAACGTGCCGCGAATCGAGGTCGCCCTTGCCGAAGCCTACCGTGTGCTGAAGCGGGGCGGGCGATTGCTCTGCCTCGAATTCTCCGAGGTCGAGATGCCGCTGCTCGACAAGGTCTATGAGGCCTGGTCGTTCAACGCGATCCCCAAGATCGGCAAGGCGGTCACCGGCGATGGCGAGCCCTATTCCTATCTCGTCGAATCCATCCGCAAGTTCCCCAACCAGCGGAATTTCGCGGCCATGATCAGCCGCGCAGGCTTCGACCGCGTGACTTTCCGCAACTATTCGGGCGGCATCGCCGCCCTTCATTCCGGCTGGAAGCTTTGAGGCGGGATCCTTTGAAGCAGGCCTCTTTGACCAAGGCTGAGCAATGAGCAGCGTCGCCGCCGCCTTCAGGCTCGCAAGAGCCGGCTGGGTGCTGGTCCGCGAGGGCGTCGTCGCGGCATTGCCGGGCGAAGAACTCTCCGGCATGCCGAAATTCGGCTGGCGCGTGGCGCGGCTGTTTACCCGCCGCCGGGCGCTCAGCTATCAGCGCGGCGACCGGCTGGCGCGCGCGGTGGTGCGGCTCGGGCCGTCCTACGTCAAGCTCGGCCAGTTCCTGGCGACACGGCCCGATGTCGTCGGCAACGACATGGCGCTCGACCTCGCGCTTTTGCAGGACAAGATGCACACTTTCCCGAAGGCGGAGGCGGTCCATGCGATCGAAGCTTCGCTCGGGCGCAGAATAGACGATCTCTATGCCAACTTTGGGGATCCCGTTGCCGCTGCCTCGATCGCGCAGGTGCATGGCGCCGACGTGACTCGTGACGGAGCGACGTCGCGGGTGGCGGTGAAAGTTATCCGGCCCGGCGTGCGCCGCCGCTTCTTCCAGGATCTCGAAAGCTATTTCCTCGCCGCCCACCTGCAGGAGAGATACGTCCCCTCGTCGCGCCGCTTGCGGCCGGTCGAGGTGACCCAGACTTTGGCGCAGACCACCAGGATCGAGATGGACCTGCGGCTCGAAGCGGCGGCTCTGTCCGAGCTTGGCGAAAACACCAAGGACGATCCCGGCTTCCGCGTGCCGGCGGTGGACTGGGAGCGTACCGGCCGCGACGTCCTCACCATGGAGTGGATCGACGGCGTCAAGATGAACGATATCGCCGGCCTTGCCGCCGCCGGTCACGATCTCAAGGCGATCGCCGCCAACCTGATCCAGTCGTTCCTGCGGCACACGCTGCGCGACGGCTTCTTCCATGCCGACATGCATCCGGGGAACCTGTTCGTCGAGGCGAACGGCACTATCGTCGCCGTCGATCTCGGCATCGCCGGCCGGCTCGGCAAGAAGGAGCGGCGCTTCCTGGCCGAGATCCTCTACGGCTTCATCGTGCGCGACTATCAGCGCGTCGCCGAGGTGCATTTCGAGGCGGGCTACGTGCCGCGCCAGCACAATGTTTCGGCCTTCGCGCAGGCAATCCGCGCCATCGGCGAGCCGATCCACGGCCAGTCGGCCGAGACCATTTCGATGGCGAAGCTCTTGACGCTGCTGTTCGAGGTCACCGAGCTCTTCGACATGGCGACGCGGCCGGAACTGATCCTGCTGCAGAAGACCATGGTCGTGGTCGAAGGCGTCGCGCGCACGCTCGATCCTGGCTTCAACATGTGGAAGACGGCGGAGCCGGTGGTCGGCGACTGGATCGCCGGCAATCTCGGGCCGCGCGGGCTGCTTACCGATGCGCGCGACGGTGCCAAGGCATTGTTGACGCTGGCTAGGCAGGCGCCGGACCTGGCAGCCCGCACCGACCGGCTGTCGCGCGAGATCGACCTGATGGCGGAGAACGGCCTGCGCTTCGACGAAGCGACCGCGCGGGCCATCGGCAAGGCCGAAGCGCGCCACACCCGCTCTGGCCGCGTGGCGCTGTGGGTGATCGCGCTGACGCTGATCTACATTGCGTGGAAGTTGCTCTGACCGGCAATCGGCTTGTCGCCATTTGATTGCATTGCTATCATTGCATGCGCTGTCTGAAAAAGCGAGTGCAATCACATGGCCAGCATCACGATCCGCAATCTCGATGACGAGGTCAAGGACCTGCTCCGGCAACTCGCGGCCGAAAATGGCTGCTCGATGGAGGAGCAGGCGCGGGCAATGATCCGCGCCGCGGTGGCAGGCCGGGCGGGGCAGGCCGACCGCATCGGCCAGATCGAGGAGACGCTGCGCGCGCTGGCAGCAGGCTCGAACGAGCCGGCGGTGCCGGCTGCCGTCGTGTCCGGCAAGCCGGTCCCGCGGGGCTCTCTCTCCGGCAAGCGCATCCTGCTCATCATCGGCGGCGGCATAGCCGCCTACAAGGCGCTCGACCTGATCCGGCGTTTGCGCGAACGCGGCGCTGCTGTGCGAGCCGTCACGACGTCGGCCGCGCAGCAATTCGTCACCACGCTGTCGGTCGGCGCGCTTTCGGCCGATCATGTCTTCACCGAGCTGTTCGACCGCAATGACGAGCACGATGTCGGCCATATCAGGCTGTCGCGCGAGGCGGATCTCCTGGTGGTCGCGCCGGCGACCGCCGACCTGATGTCGAAGCTCGCCAACGGCCATGCCAGCGACCTTGCCTCGACGGTGCTTCTGGCCACCGACAAGAAGGTGCTGATGGCGCCGGCGATGAACCCGAGGATGTGGGCACATCCGGCGACGCGGCGCAATCGCGCGACCCTGCAGAAGGACGGCATCGTCTTTGTCGGTCCCGGCAGAGGCGAGATGGCTGAAAGCAACGAGGCGGGCGAGGGCCGCATGGCCGAGCCGCTCGAGATCGTCGCCGCGGTCGAGGGGATGCTCGACGAAAAGCCGGGGCCGCTTGCGGGCCGCAAGATCATCGTCACGTCGGGGCCGACGCATGAGCCGATCGATCCGGTGCGCTACATCGCCAACCGCTCGTCGGGCAAGCAGGGCCATGCGATCGCGGCTGCGCTGGCAAAGCTCGGCGCCGATGTGCGGCTCGTCTCCGGTCCGGTCACCATCGCCGATCCGGCGGGTGTCGCGACGACACATGTCGAAACGGCCGCGCAGATGAAGCAGGCGGTCGAGAGCCTGCTGCCGGCGGACGCGGCCGTGTTCGTCGCCGCGGTCGCCGACTGGCGCACGGCCAATGCCGCCGGCGAGAAGATCAAGAAGGTGGCGGGCGAGGGACCGCCGTCGCTGCGGATGGTCGAGAACCCGGACATCCTTGCCGGCGTCGGCCATCATGCCCGACGCCCGGGCCTCGTCGTCGGTTTCGCCGCCGAGACGCAGGACCTCATCGCCAATGCCGAGGCCAAGCTGAAGAAGAAGGGCGCCGACTTCATCGTCGCCAATGACGTCTCCCACGAAAGCGGCATCGGCCCGTCCGGCGTGATGGGCGGCGACCGCAACAAGGTGCGCATCGTCTCCAGGACCGGCGTCGAGGAATGGCCGGAAATGGGCAAGGACGAGGTGGCGGCGCGGCTCGCCGCGCTGATTGCCGAGCGGCTGCGGACGGTCGTGGTCTGAACGTCGCGTTCAGCCTTCCTCGAAGAGCTCGATGCAGTTTCCGGAAGGATCCTGGATGACGAGTTGCGAGCCGCCGGGGCCGGTTCTCAAGGGCACTCGTATTACGCAGCCGGCGGCTTCGATCCCCGGCAAGCGGGATTTCAAATCGTCGGTGGTCACGACTATCCGGTTCCAGCCCCCAGCCGAAGGGATCTCCCCCTCGGCGGTCGGCTGCGCGGCCGACGAGCGGGGACCGGCGAGCCACAATGTCAACGATCCATGCCTGACGATTGCCATCGCAGGCCCGTATTGCGCTATGAGCTCGAACTCCAGGACATCTCTGTAAAAGGCAATTGCCTGCTGAACATCGTCGACAAAGTACCGTACGGCGGACATCGGCTATCCTCGCTGGGGGTTTCCCCAGCACACTAGCCAATCCTTTGGCGAACGACAGTATCTAGTTGGCGAGAGCTCGGGGCTGGTGCGCCGACGCGATACACATGGCTTCATTCAGCGGCGATATTGGGAAGGTTCGTTTTTGCTACGGCTTCGACCGCCTCGGCAATGATCTTCAGCCCGAGGTCCAGTTCCTCTTCGGAGATCGTCAGCGGCGGCGCGATGCGGAAGACGCCGCCCATCCCGGGAAGCTTGACGATGTTCATGCTCAGACCTCGCCGAAAGGCTTCGACGGCAATGGCGGCGCCAAGTTGGTGATCGGGAACCCTGTCCTTGCGGTCCTTGACGATCTCGACGCCGAGCAGGAGGCCGCGGCCGCGCACGTCACCGACGCAGTCGTAACGCTGCTTGAGTCGCGACAGGCCGTCGAACAATCGCGCGCCGAGATACCGGGCGCGCTCGACCAGCTTTTCTTCCGCCACCACCTCAAGCACGGCGAGGCCGACGGCCGCCGGCAGCGGGTCGGAGACATGGGTGGTGTAGAAAAGGAAGTCTTTCGCATGCGCCTCTTCCTCGATCTCGGCCGTCGTCATGACGGCCGAGAGCGGCAGGCCCGCGCCGATCGTCTTGGAAAGCGTGAGGATATCGGGGGTGACGCCGTCCCGCTGGAAGGCGAACATATGTCCGGTGCGGCCGATTCCGGTCTGCGCCTCGTCGAGGATCAGCAGCATGCCGCGCTCGCGGCACTTCTTTTGCAGCGCCGCCAGGTAGCCATGCGGCAGCTCCAATATGCCGCCGCTCGACAGGATCGGCTCGGCGACGAAGGCTGCCAGGCTGCCGGTCGACTGGCTGTCGACCAGATCGAACGCATCGTCGAGTTCGGTCTGCCAGTCCAGCGAGCCGTCGGCATGCTTGAAACGCGGCCGGGAACTGTTCGGCGCGGGGATCGCGAGCGAGCCGACGGCGGCCGGCCCGTAGCCCTTGCGGCCGGCGCTGTAGGTCGCCGAGGCCGCGACCCCCGTCATGCCGTGCCAGCTCTTCGAAAAGGCGACGATCTCGTGCTTGCCGGTGACCAGCTTGGCCATGCGGATGGCGGCTTCGTTCGATTCCGCGCCCGTCGACAACAGCAGCACCCGGTCGAGCCCAGGCGCCAGCGCCGCGAGGCGCTCGGCAAGTTCGACGACGGGGCGGGACAGCATGCCGCTGAACAGATGCGCGACCTGCCCGACCTGGCGGCTTACCGTCGAGACGATGCGCGGATGGGAATGCCCGAGCAGCGCGCTCATCTGGCCGGAGGTGAAATCGAGGATCGGCCGGTCGTCGGCGTCGTAGACGAAAGATCCCGCCGCGCGCTCGATGATCGCGGGCTCGAAGCTGCCGCCATAGCGGATCAGGTGCTTTTGCGCCGCATTCCAAAAACCCTGGTCCAGGTTCTTCGACATCGTCCAACTCCATCAAGGTGTCGGGCAACTCATAGCGGCTGGTATGGGTGCAGTAAAATTGATAGTAATCGGATCCGGATATCAATGGATTTGATATGCAGGCTCCACTCGATCTCAAGCTGTTGTCGACATTCGTGCGCGCGGCGCATTCGGGCACACTCAGCGCCGTGGCGGTGCAGGTCGGGCGCACCCAGTCAGCCGTGACCATGCAGATCCAGCGCCTGGAGGAAGCGGTTGGCCAGAGCCTGTTTCATCGCAGCGGCAGCGGCGTGCGGCTCACCGCCAGCGGCGAACGTTTTCTCGCCTATGTCGAGCGCATCCTGAAAATCCACGATGAGGCGATCTCGGCGCTTTCCGACAAGGGTCTGCATGGGTCGATCATCTTCGGCAGTCCCGAGGATTATCTGAGCGCGTTCTTTCCCGCGCTCTTGAAGAGCTTCGGCACTATGTTTCCCGATGTCGAGATCAAGGTGGTTTCGGCGCCGACGGTCGAACTGCGCACTCTTCTGCATGGACGCCAGATCGACCTGGCGCTCGTTTCCACGCCAGATCAGGGCGATGCGGCGGATGTGGTGCGCCGGGAATCCCTGGTGTGGGTGGGCAGCAGACCCGCGCTGGAGCTTTACGATTTCGGCGACACCGTGCCGCTGGCATTGGCAGCCTCGAACGCCATCGATCACAAAGGGGCTTGCGAGGCCATGGCCCGCGCCGGGCTGCGCTACAAGATAGCCTATGCCAGCAACAGCCTGGCAGGGTTGATCGCCGTCGCGCGATCGGGGCTGGCGATCAGCGTGATGGCCGAGGAGGCCGTGCCGCCCGATCTCCACATCCTCGGCGCCCCGCTTCCCGCGTTGCCCGGCCTCGGCATCCTGGTCGCCTTCGCCGAGGCGGAACGGTCACCAGCGGTCGAGGCATTTGCCGATCACATCCGGAAGGTTCTTCCGTCGCTTTGAGCGCGGCGTCATCCGGCCGCCAGCCGCGGCCGGTTCGCCGCGGAAAGGATTCTCAGCGCCGCGAGGCATCCGACGACGCCAAGCGGCACGAAGGCGAGGAACAGCCAGCCGGCAACACCCGCGGCCGCCTCACGGTTCAGGCCCTCCGAAAAGCCGCTGGCATTGGCGATGATGCCCGCGAGTGCTGCGCCGACGGCATAGCCAATGCGTTGCATGGTCGGCACGGCGGCGGATGCGATCGTCTGCTCGCCGTCGCGAGCCGAAGCGACGATGACACGCGTGAGGAACGGCCAGCAAATGCCGAAGCCGCCGCCCTGCAGCAGGGCGCAGAGCAGGATCAGCGGTATCGAGCCCGCAGGGATGGTATAAGCGAAGCCGGCGAGGCCGGAGGCGATCATCAGCGCGCCGACGGCGATGATCAGCCTTTCGCGTTCCAGCGGCGCATTGGCGATGAGGATCGACAGGATCGACCAGGCGATCGATTCGGCGGCAATGATGTAGCCGGTGGTCAAGATCGGAATGCCGTGCAGCGTGGTTAGAAGTAGCGGCCCGTAGATGGTGAAACTGCAGGTCGCCACGGAGAATGCCGCAACCATCGTCATGCCGCTGCCAAGCGGCGAGCGCCAGGAGAACAGAGGCGACGGGAACAGCCGCGAGCGGGGCCTGAGGGCATCTATGCGGAAGAATAGCGCCAGCCCGACTAGGCCGAGGAGGAGCAGCAGCGACGAGCGCAACAGCGCAATGTCAATGCCAGCGGCGGCTATCAGCACCACGCTGAGGGCGAGACAGCCGAGCGCCAGATAGGGGAAGGGCGGTACGATGCCGCCGACTGCCCGCGGTTTCCTGGCCTCCGGCGTGTCGAGCACTATGAAGCTTGCCAAAGCCATCGCCCCGCCACCGAAGGTGAAAACGCCGAAGGCCCAACGCCACGACAGGAACTCGGTCATGAGCGCGCCGAGCATCGGCCCGCTGAAGGCGGCGACGCCCCAGATCGCGGACATGATGCCGAAGAGCTGTGGCCAGATACTGCGCGGAAACAGGCGCTCGACCGACACGAAAGCCAGCGACACAAGCGCTCCGCCACCGAGCCCCTCGATCAGGCGCCCGGCGAGGAACAGCGGCATGGAAGGCGCTGTGGCGCAGATCAGTGCGCCTGTCGCATAAAGCAGGGCAGCGACCATCATGTTGGAGCGCAGCGCGACATAGCTCACCAGCCGACCGGCCGCGGCACCCGCGACAATGGCGCCAAGCTCGTAGATCGCCAGCGACCAGCCAACCAACTGCACGCCCGCCAGTTCGCCAACCATGGCCGGCATCACCGTCGCCACCATCGTCTCGTTGGTGGCGTGCAGCAGGATGCCCAGGCTGACGAAACAGAAGCGGGCCAGGTCGCCGCTCGCCCAGAGTGCCCGCCAATCCACCCTGTTGCTGCCCAATTTGCTGCCGCCTGTCGCCGTCACGCCGATCTCCTGCTTGCGATTTGCAGCCTCATCCATTCTCGAAAGGGCCGCCAGATCCAGTTAGGCAGGGCTTGTAGAACCTCAAGCGCGATTGAGCTCAAGAGGCTTTTTCGCGAATCTCGAACAAAGTTGCGATCGCTGAAGAGAAGCCCGGTCGGCAGTGTTGAAACTCAGTTTGCCGTGCTGCGCAGCTGGAACTGGCTGACGCCGATGGCGATGTTGAGGCCGGTCTGGGTCTGGACGCTGAGCGGCTGCAGGGTGAAGGCGTTGCCGGTGCCGCCGACCAGAAGGTTGGCGCCGGCGCCGACCGCTGCGGTCACCTCGGCGCTGGCGCCGACATAGTCGCCGGCCAGCGCGCCGGGAGCATAGATGTTGTTCATGGGCGTCAGCACCAGCCAGCGCATCACGCTCTGATTGGTGGTGCCGATGTCGAGACCGTACTTGTTGACGGCGCCGAAATAGGCTTCGGGCGCGAAGGTCTTGTCGGCCGGCGTGAAGGTGCAGCTCAAATCCTTGCTGGAGCCGAAGACGAAGCCGGTGCCGCCGCCAATGGCGCAGTCGAGAACGCCGAGCTCGATGCCGCCGGTCTCCGCTCGAGCCTGTCCCGCCAGTGCAAAGATTGCGATCGCGGCTGCGATGATCCTCGACATACGTTCCCCCAAAAAGAATGCGGCCCGGAACGGCTACAATGTCCTGTTCCGGGCCGCGCGTATAGGGAGTGTATGCCGTCGTCAGCGGCTGTGCGCCTTACTTGTAGGAGTGGACCAAATCCAGCGACGCCACGGCGACGGCCAGGTTGACACCGGTCTGCGCCTGGACACTGAGCGGCTCCAGCATGAAGGCGCCGTCCAGGCCGCCGACCATGAGGTTGGCGCCACCGCCGGTCACCACGGACGCCTCGGCGTTGACGCCGTAATAGCTGCCGGCGAGGTCGCCCGCCTCATGATGGCGCGTCGCGGCAAGCACCGCCCAGACGAGCTGGCCCTGGTGCGTCTGGCCGAGGTCGACGCCGAGCTTGGAGATCATACCAGTATACTGTTCGGCCGGCCCGTGATGATAAGGGCGGAAGGTGCAGGAGACGCCCTTGTTCGAGGTGATGACGTAGCCGACGCCGCCGTCGATGGTGCAATCGAGCGTGCCGAGCCGGATCGTGCCGGCGCTGACCGGAGACGCAAGGACCGTGGCGGCGAGCGCTGCAGCGGCACAGGCAAGGGATTTGATCATTGGAAAGGTCCTTTCGCGAAAATTTTGGCCCCGGCTTAAACGAGCGAGGTGCATTGAGCGTTCCGCCGAAAACTTGGCGCGAACATGGCAAAGGTTAACGCATTGCGCTCGGGGTTAACGGGCCGCTATCGGCGTCTCAGCGGCGCAACGCTGCGATCGTCAGCGACGCCTGAGCGATCACCAGCGACGCTTGAGCGATCACGGGCGATGGCTCGGCGTCGTGCTGCGTATCTTGCCGAAATCAGCGTCCGCTTAGCTGGCGTTGCTGCCGGTACGCGACAGGCCGTCCTTGGCCGGCTGGTAGTTCGGGTCGAGGTGGATCGCCTCGCGGTAGGACTTGGCCGCCCTCACCTTGTCGCCGCGCTTCTCGTAGATCAGCGCCTGGTTGGCCCAGGCCTCGGCATTCTTGCCGTCGAGCTTGATGGCCATGTTGAAGTCGGAGAAGGCGTTGTCCTCGTCGCCCGTCGCCAGATAGGAGAGGCCCCGGCCGTTGTAGGGCTCGGCGGCGTCCGGCGCCAGCGAGATCGCGGTCGAGAAGTCCTCGATGGCGAATTTGTGCTGGCCCTGGCTTTGATAGATCAGGCCGCGATTGTGGTAGGCGCGCGCGTCGGTGGTGTCGAGCTGGATCGCCTTCTGGAAATCGTTGAAGGCATCCTGGGTGCGGCCCGCCTTGCGATAGAGATTGCCGCGGCCGATGTAGGCGGCGTCGTAATTGGCGTTGATCTGGATCGAGCGGTTGTAGTCGGCCAAAGCGGCTTCCTGATTGCCGAGGAAGCGCTGGATCAGCGCGCGGTTCGAATAGGCCTGATAAAAATTCGGATTGAGCTGGATGGCCTGGTTGAAGTCCTTCAGCGCCGCCTGGTACTGGCCGCCGCGGCCATAGGCCGAGCCGCGCACATTGTAACCTTCCGGATCCTGCGGACTGCGCTGGATGACCGCCGAAAGCGAGGAGATGTTCTCGCTCGAGCCTTGTGCCTTGTCGATGTTGTTGAACTCGCCGGTCGGCGTCGTCTGGCATGCTGCAAGCGTCAGACCCGAAACAAGGGCTGCCGTCAGGGCGAAGCCGCGAAAAGCGGTTCTGCGCTCCACGGTAATAGCGTTCATCTTTGTCCTCACTGCCGCGCCGCCGTCAGTCCGTTCCCTCTCCGAACCGGCTCGAATCTGTAAACAAAAAGGTGGCGGCGATTCCGCATCGCGCCACCTCGGTATCCTTCGAAAAGGACGAAAAATAGGCGTTATGAGCGCGGCGAACGCGGCGCGCCACCAGCGCCAGCTGGAGCCGGACGCGGGGTCATCGGCAGCAGGCCTTCGCGCTGGGCGCGCTTGCGGGCCAGCTTGCGGGCGCGGCGCACGGCTTCCGCCTTCTCGCGGGCACGCTTCTCGGACGGCTTCTCGTAGTGCCCGCGCATCTTCATTTCGCGGAAAATACCTTCGCGCTGCATCTTCTTCTTCAGCGCGCGAAGCGCCTGATCAACGTTGTTGTCGCGGACGAGTACCTGCACGGGCAATCCTGTCTTCGGGTTTGAAATCGATCGGCAGTCGGCCATAGCCGAGATGCCTCCGCGGCGAGCTACACCGCGAATTGTGGGCGGCTGATAGCAGAATCAGCCCGGGATGTCCACCGTTGATTGCAAGAAAGCCCGATCAAAAACCCGAGCGCTCCGCCTGCCCTGTTTCAGCCTTCCGCCGTCGCCAGATGGAGGCGCGCGAAATCCTCGAAGAATTCGCCATAGTCGCAGGTGATTTCCTCGCCGGCCGCGATGTCACGGGTGGCGATGGCGCCGCCATACTGCGAGAAATCGGTGTTCGGCCGTTCGGCATGGTTCATGAAGCGGCCATTGTCGACCTCATAGACCATGAAGCCAGGCTTGTCCGGGCTCGGATAGGCGTAGCGATCGAGCAATTCCCGCAGATGCTGGGGCGCGGCCTCATATTTTTCCATCGGGATCAGCCGGTCGAAATCGGGATCGAGTCGCCAGATCGAAGCGCCTTTGCGGATCGGCTCGGCGGCGAAGACGCCGACGCCCTCGATGGCGCTCTGGGCAACATAGGTTCTGATCAGCAGCATCGTTCCGGTCCGATTTCGACGGGGAACCAAATCGTCAAATCGAACCGGAATGCAAGGCCGCGTCGCGAGATTTCGGCGGATGAGCATATCTGCTGTCCGCCTTGCGGATCACGTCCGGTTGATCGAGACGCCGCCGTCGGCAAACAGCGCCGTGCCGGTGGTGAAACTCGAGGCGTCGGAAGCCAGGTAAAGCGCGGAGCGGGCGATCTCCTCCGGCTGCGCCATCCGCTTCAAGGCATGGATGCCTTCGACGAAGGCGCGCGCCTCGGGCGTGGTGGTCGTGGCGCCGGGCGTATCGGTGCCGCCGGGCAGCAGTGCGTTGACGCGCAAACCCTTCGGACCGTATTCGGCGGCCAGCACCTGCGTCAGCCCGACCAGGCCGGCCTTGGCGGCGGCATAGGCCGCCATGCCCGGCATGCCGGCGGTGTAGCCGACGAAGCTCGAGGTGAAGATCAGCGAGCCGCCGCCGCGCTCCAGCATCGCCGGGATCTGATGCTTCGCGGCGAGATAGGCGCTGGTCAGATTGGTGTCCATCGTCTCGTGCCAGGTCGCCGGCGCCATGTCCGGCACCGGTCCCATCGCGCCGACGGCGCCGGCATTGTTGAAGGCGATGTCGAGGCCGCCGAAGCGGGCAACCGCGAGTTCGACCAAGGCCTGCGCATAGGCTTCATCCCTGACGTCGCCGGCAAGGGCGGCCGCCGTGCCGCCGGCTGTTTCGATTTCGTTAACGAGCGCGTCGAGCTCGGCTTGGCGACGTGCCGCGACGACGAGGCTTGCGCCTTGCTCAGCGAACAGTTTCGCCGTGGCGCGGCCGATACCGGAACTGGCGCCGGTGACGATGGCGACCTTGTTTGTCAGGGTGAACATGTCTGTGCATCCTTCCTCTGTGCCGGCTTGCCGGCGGGTGGATGCTTGGTCGCAGATCGGCATGGACGCAGCCACCCGAAACCGGCAAAGGCCGCTATTGCCCTACTGCCGCAAAAGCCAAGCCAATCGGTCCACCGAGACGGCGTAGCTGAGGGCAATTAGCAGAGCCATGACGATGCCAATGGCTGCGTGGCCGGTCAGATAGAATCCCGCGGCACCGCCGCACAGGATGACAAGCTCCAGCGCCAGCCTCACGGCACCCGGCACTGGCACCGGAGCCCGGCCCGACCGGCTCGGATCGTTGAGCACGGCGAAAGTGCCCCACAGCACCACCGCGACGAGCGGCAAGGCGATGGCAAGAATCCAGCGCCACCATCCTTCGGACAGGCTCCAGCCGGCCATGCCGAGCCCAAGGAGCGCTGCAAGTTCCAGCAGAAAGCGCAAAGTCAGATTCCACCAGGCGTTACCCATCATCGTCCCCCGAATCCTCGAATCCATCCTTGGATCGGGCGAGTGTTGCCGAATGCTGCCTTGTCGGCCAGATGAAAGCATCCTTTCCGCGACGGCGCAAAACGGCAAGCGCCGTCGCAATCAGCGCAAGGATGACATCGCGGTTTCGCTAGTGATACACCTCGCGTGACGGGAGAGGCCCGAACCACATCCGCGATTTTTGGCGCGAGGCTTAACGTGAAGAAATACTCGGTATTCGCCATTGCCCGCGAGGCCATGCGCGGCCACAAGGGCTGGGAAGAACAGTGGACATCGCCCGAGCCGAAGAAGGAATACGACGTCATCATCGTCGGCGCCGGCGGGCATGGCCTGGCCACCGCCTATTATCTTGCCACTGAGCACGGCATCACCAACATCGCGGTGCTGGAAAAGGGTTGGCTCGGCGGCGGCAACACCGGCCGCAACACCACCATCATCCGTTCCAACTATCTCTATGACGAAAGCGCCGGCATCTACGACCATGCGCTGAAGCTGTGGGACGGGCTATCCCAGGAGCTCAATTACAACGTCATGTATTCGGCGCGCGGCGTCATGATGCTGGCGCACAACGTGCACGACGTGCAGGTGTTCAAGCGCCACATCCACGCCAACCGCCTCAACGGCATCGACAATGAATGGTTGACGCCGGAGCAGGCCAAGGAATTCTGTCCGCCGCTCAACATCTCCAAGGAAGCGCGCTATCCGGTGATGGGCGCAGCACTGCAGCGGCGCGGCGGTACGGCGCGCCACGACGCGGTCGCCTGGGGCTATGCGCGCGGCGCTTCGGCGCGCGGCGTGCACATCATCCAGAACTGCGAGGTCACCGGCATCAAGCGCGCCGCCAATGGCGCGGTCAGCGGCGTGGAGACGACGCGCGGATTCATCGGCGCCAAGAAGGTCGGCGTGGTCGCGGCCGGCCATTCCTCGGTCATCATGAACATGGCCGGCGTGCGCATGCCGCTCGAAAGCTATCCGCTGCAGGCGCTGGTGTCGGAGCCGATCAAGCCGGTGGTGCCCTGCGTGGTGATGTCGAACACCGTGCACGCCTATATCTCGCAGTCGGACAAGGGCGAGCTCGTCATTGGCGCGGGCACCGACCAGTATGTCTCCTATTCGCAGACCGGCGGCCTGCACATATTGCAGCATACGCTCGACGCCATCTGCGAGATGTTCCCGATCTTCACGCGCATGAAGATGCTGCGCTCCTGGGGCGGCATCGTCGACGTGACGCCCGACCGTTCGCCGATCCTGGCGAAGACGCCGGTCAAGGGCCTCTACGTCAATTGCGGCTGGGGCACGGGCGGCTTCAAGGCGACGCCCGGCTCGGGCAATGTCTTCGCGCACACGATCGCGAAGGACGACCCGCACCCGATCAACGCGCCCTTCACGCTCGAGCGCTTCCGCACCGGCCGCCTCATCGACGAGGCCGCCGCGGCGGCGGTGGCGCACTGATGATGGCCGAGATGGCCGTCGCGATGCCGCTGGTGCTCGCCGGCGAGCAGGGGATGTTTCACCTGCCGACGCCGGGCGAAGTCCGCTTCCAGGCGATCAGCCGGGAGGACCATGAGACGGATTGGCCGTTCGCGGTCGACGACGGCATGCTGACCTGTGTCTGGAGCGCCGGCCAAAGGGTCGTGATGTTCTTCGAGAGTCGGCCGAAAGACCTCGATCAGGACAAGCCCTTCCAGCCGCGCGGCGTCATCGTCACCACCGATCCGATGCAGCTGACTGTCGGCAACATACCGAACCGCAGCTTGTTCAAACCCTCGGCCAGGGTCGAGGAACGCATGCGGCTCGTCGCGCCTTACGCGGCGCTCGGCCGGCGGCTTTGCGATCAACCGGCCGGCGCCCGCGTCGGCCATGGCGAATTGTAGGATCAACTCAAGATGCTTCTCATCCGCTGCCCCTATTGCGACGAAGAGCGCCCCGAACTCGAGTTCCGCAATGCCGGCGAGGCGCATATCGCGCGCTCCACCAACATTGCCGGCGAGAGCGACGACGATTTCGAGAAATTCTTCTTCATCCGCGCCAACCCGAAGGGCGTCATCTATGAGCGCTGGCGGCACATCCATGGCTGCGCGCGCTTCTTCAACGCGGTGCGCGACACCGTCACCGACAAGTTCGTCATGACCTACAAGGCCGGCGAGCCGAAGCCCGCCAAGCTGCCTGGAGCCGCGAAATGAGCGCCGCCTTCCGCATCCCCGGTGCCGGGCGCCTGAAGCAGGCCAAGACCGCGTCGTTCAGCTTCGACGACAAGTCCTATACGGGCATCGAGGGCGACACGCTCGCCTCGGCGCTGCTCGCCAACGGCGTGCATCTGGTCGGCCGCTCGTTCAAGTATCATCGGCCGCGCGGCTTCCTGTCGGCCGGCGCGGAAGAGCCCAACGCGCTGGTGCAAATCGTGCGCGACGATGCGCGCAAGACGCCGAATGTACGCGCCACGGTGCAGGAGCTCTATGACGGGCTGACCGCCAATTCGCAGAACCGCTGGCCGTCGCTCGCCTTCGACATCGGCGCGGTCAACGACATCGCCTCGCCGCTGTTCTCGGCCGGCTTCTACTACAAGACCTTCATGTGGCCGAAGTCGGCTTGGAAGAACCTCTACGAACCGAAGATCCGCGCCGCGGCCGGCCTTGGCGTTTCGCCCGAAAAGCCGGATCCGGACCACTATGCCGCGCGCTACGCGCATTGCGAGGTGCTGGTGCTGGGCGGCGGCGCCGCCGGCATTGCCGCTGCCCTTGCCGCGGCCGAGACCGGCGTGCGTGTGATCCTCGCCGACGAGCAGGCCGAATTCGGCGGCAGCCTGCGCTTCGAGAGCGGCGCCAGGATCGACGGCGAGAATGGCTACGCCTGGGCGCAAGCCGCGATCGCCAGGCTCAAGGCGATGGACAATGTCCGCGTGCTCTCCCGCACCACTGCCTTTGGCTACTACGCGCAGAATTTCGTCGGACTGGTCGAGCGGGTCAGCGACCATCTCAAGAGCCCGGGACGCGAACTGGCGCGCGAGCGCCTGTGGCAGGTCCGCGCCAATCGCGTCGTGATCGCGACCGGCGCCATCGAGCGGCATATGGTGTTCGCCAACAACGACCGTCCGGGCGTGATGCTGGCTTCGGCGGCGCGCACCTATCTCAATCACTATGGCGTCGCGGTCGGCAAGAATGTCGGCGTCTATACGGCGAATGATTCCGCCTACGCCGCGGCCATCGACCTCAAGAAGGCCGGCGTCAACATCGCGGCCATCGTCGACCTGCGCGACAACCCGGCCGGGCCGGTGATCGACGAGGCGAGGGCGCTCGGCATCGAGATCAATTTCGGCCGCGCCGTGGTCAGCGCCGGCGGCAAGCTGCGCGTCTCCTCGATGACCGTACAGCCGAAGAATGGCGGCGGCGAGCGCACCATTCCGGTCGATGCCATATTGATGTCGGCCGGCTGGACGCCATCGGTGCATCTGTTCTCGCAGTCGCGCGGCAAGGTCGCCTTCAACGACGAGACCAGGCGCTTCGTGCCTGGCACCTATGCGCAGGACTGCGTGTCGGTCGGCGCTTGCAACGGCACCGATGGACTGGCTGCTTCGGTCGACGAGGCATATGCGGCCGGCGCCAAGGCGGCGAAGGATGCCGGTGGCCAGGCCGGAAAGGGGGCCAAGCCGAAGGTCGATGCCGGCGAAAGCTGGTCGCGCGGCATGCTGGGTGCCGGGCCCGGCGCCGGGCCGGGCACCACGGTCAAGGCCTTCGTCGATTTCCAGAACGACGTCACTGCCAAGGACATCCGCCAGGCCGTGCATGAGGGCATGCACTCGATCGAGCACGTCAAGCGCTTCACCACCAACGGCATGGCGACCGACCAGGGCAAGACGTCGAACATGCACGGCCTGGCGATCGCCGCCGAGGAACTCGGCAAGCCGATCCCGCAAGTCGGCCTCACCACGTTCCGCGCGCCCTATACGCCGGTGACCTTCGGTTCGATCGTCGGTCACGCGCGCGGCGCGCTGTTCGATCCGACCCGCCGCACGGCAACACATGGCTGGGCGGCGTCGCAAGGCGCTGTGTTCGAGGATGTCGGCCACTGGAAGCGCGCTTGGTATTTCCCGAAAGCCGGCGAGGACATGCACAAGGCGGTCGACCGCGAATGCGTGACGGTGCGCAAGGTGGGCGGCCTGTTCGATGCCTCGACGCTGGGCAAGATCGAGGTGGTCGGGCCGGACGCGGCGAAATTCATGGAGCTGCTCTACACCAATCCGTGGGAGAAGCTGGAAACCGGCCGCTGCCGCTACGGCATCATGCTGCGCGAGGACGGCTTCATCTATGACGACGGCGTCGTCGGCAGGCTGGCGCCGGACCGTTTCCATGTGACGACGACCACCGGCGGCGCGCCGCGCGTCATGCACCACATGGAGGATTACCTCCAGACCGAGTTTCCGCATCTCAATGTCTGGCTGACCTCGATCACCGAGCAATGGGCTGTCATTGCCGTGCAAGGGCCGAAGTCGCGTGACATCATCGCCCCGCTGGTCGAAGGCATCGACATGTCGGACGAGGCGATGCCGCATATGTCGGTGCGCGAGGGCAAGATCTGCGGCGTGCCGACCAGGCTGTTCCGCATGTCGTTCACCGGCGAGCGCGGTTTCGAAGTCAACGTGCCGGCCGACTATGGCGAGGCGGTCTGGGAAGCGTTGTGGGCCGAAGGCCAGAAGCATGGCGCGACCGCTTACGGCACCGAGTCCATGCACGTGCTGCGCGCCGAAAAGGGCTACATCATCGTTGGCCAGGACACCGACGGCACGGTGACGCCGAACGATGCCGGGCTCGACTGGGCGGTCGGCAAGAAGAAGACCGACTTCGTCGGCATTCGCGGCCTGACCCGATCGGACCTGGTGGCCAAGGGCCGCAAGCAGCTCGTCGGTCTGAAGACCAAGGACCCGAAGGTCGTGCTGGAAGAGGGCGCGCAGATCGTCGCCGATCCGAAGCAGCCGATCCCGATGAAGATGATCGGCCACGTCACCTCCAGCTACTGGTCGGAGAATTGCGGCCGCTCGATCGCGCTTGCGCTGGTCGCCGGCGGCCGCGACCGCATGGGTGAGACGCTCTATGTGCCGATGCCGAACGGCACGATCGAGGTGGAAGTCACCGGCATGGTGTTCGTCGACGAGAAGGGAGAACGCCTCAATGGCTAAGGCTGCTGCCAAGACCAATGCCGCCGCTGCTTCCGTCGAACGGCGTCCCGCACTTGCCGGCCGCACGCTCTCGGCGCCCAGCGTGAAGGTGGAGATGCTGCCGCCGGCCGAGCGCATTTCGCTGCGCGCGCCGGAGGCTTCGCTGGCCGCACTCTCCAAGGCGCTCGGCGTGACGCTGCCGGTCAAGCCGAAGACCTCGGCGACGAAGGACGGGCGCACGGCGCTGTGGCTCGGCCCGGACGAATGGCTGATCATCGATGAGGCCGGCAACGATCCGCTTGCCGACTGCGCCAAGGTCTCGGCGCTGCATTCGGCGGTCGGCATCTCGCACCGCAATGTCGGGATTTCGGTTGCCGGACCCGCGGCCGCCGTGACGGTGAACTCCGGCTGCCCGCAGGACCTGTCACTCGACGCGTTCCCGGTGGGTGCTGCCTCGCGCACCATCCTCGGCAAGGCCGAGATCGTGCTCTTGCGCACCGCGGAAGATGCGTTCCGGGTGGAGTGCTGGCGTTCCTTCTCGGACTATGTCTTTACTCTGCTGTCGGAAGCGGCCGGCGACGCGGCGAACTGATCTTCACGCTGTACTGTCGGAAAGCCGCGCGGCAGGAACCATCGCTGGCCGTGTCCGTTTCCGCAGCTCGCGAGGGAGATTTCCGATGCCGTCCAAAACCGCGCCGAAGTCGCCGAAGAAGACAGCGGCCGTCCGCTCGCTGGAGCAGGAGCGGCGCCACGAGATCGAGGAAGAAGAACTCGAGGAAGGCCTCGAGGACACGTTTCCGGCCAGCGATCCGGTGTCGATCACCAGCACTTCCATCCCCGGCGCGCCGGCCAAGCCGGGCAAGGCTAAAAGCGTCGCTGGAACGAAATCGCGCCAGAAATAGGCTTGGGCGGATCGCCCAAGGCGGGAGGCAAAACGAAAAAGGGCGGCCAAGTGCCGCCCGTTTTCGTTTGAGGTGTTGCCGATAGTGATTAGAGGCCAGGCACGAACCATGGGTTCACGTCGATGCCGAGGCGCGGGCCCTTGTTGGTGTCGTTCTTGGTGGCGTCCGCCTTCTCGACCGAGCCAGTCGCAGTGCAATCAAGCGTCACATTGGCCTTGGTGCAGGCAGCAGGCGCATGCTTGGCCGGTTGGGTAGCGCCAGCAAAGGCGGCGCCCGAGAAAGCCAGCACGGCGGCGAGGGTGAGGATGGTCTTCTTCATTGTCCGTCTCCAGTCGTTTCCGTACATGTACGATATAGCGTACACATACGACCGACGGAGGTGAAGTTCAAGGGAAAATCTGTACATGTACGGCAACTTTTTTTGAACGTAGGAATTCGCCTGCGTGAATCAAGCGATCGGGCGCGAAATGCCGGCGAAAGCGATCAACAGTCGATCGGCGTCTCGGTGAGGGGGGGAACGTCGCGCGCCGAAAGTCCCGCCAGCGTGAAATCGCACATGCGCTTCACATAGGCCTGGGCGTCGCCGAACGGATAGAAGGGAAAGGTGATCAGCAGCGAGATGGTGCCGTGGCCGACGGTCCACAGCATGGTGGCGATAGCGCGCGGGTCGCCCTTGAGCTTGCCGGCGGCGACGCAGGCCTCGACCCGGCTGATCAGCACCTTCATGGCCGGGTTGCCCTCTTCCATGTCCTCGTAGCTGCGGCCTTCCGGCAGCCTGGTCTTCTCGGTCATGAAAACGGTGCGGTATTCGTTGGGATTTCCGAGGCCGAAGGCGGCGTATTCGGTCATCACCGCCTGCAGCGCCTCGATCGGATCGTCGGCCGGATGCTCCTCGATGCGCCGCGCCAGCGTCTCGAAAGCGTCCTCGGCCAGCGCGAACAATATGTCCTGCTTGTCGGCGAAATAGGAATAGACCGACATCGGCGCATAGCCGACGCGCTTGGCCAGCTTGCGGATGGTCAGGCCCTCATAGCCTTCCTCCTGCACCAGCTTGTGAGCCGCCGCGACGAGTTCCGAGCGAAGCTCCGCCTTCTGTTTCTCGCGGCGTTTCTGAACGCTCAGCGTCAATGTCCGCTGCCTTTGTCGTTGGTTGCCTGGCGAAATTATATACGCTGTACGGAAACGGACAAGAGAGCGTTCCGGTTCCGTTACGTCCGCTCTAACCTGCTGTTTCAACGCAATTCCGGCGGAAAACCGCCGGGCACCTTCCTGGAATTGCTCAGATGGCGCCGATGCCGCCGTCGAGCGCCAGCGTGTGGCCGGTCATGAAGGAATTGGCCGGGTCGGCGAGGAACAGAATGCCGGTGGTGATCTCGTCGACCTCACCGACACGCTTCATCGGCACGCCGCGGGTGAGTTCGGCAAGCGCTTCGGCTTCGGGCGCGCCGGCAAAGCGGACGAAGCCGTCGACCATCGCGGTTCGCGTGTGGGCCGGGCAGACCGCATTGATGCGAATACCCTTGCTGGCATATTCCACCGCCGCCGAGCGCGTCAGGCCGACCACGCCATGTTTGGCGGCGGCATAGACCGAGAGCTTCGGCGCGCCGGAGAGGCCGGCGACCGACGCGACGTTGACGATGACGCCGCCCTTGCCACTCTCCCTGACCTGGCGTTCCAGCTGCGGGATCTGGTGCTTCATGGCATAAAAGACGCCGAGCAGATCGACCTCGACCACGCGGCGGGCCTCCTCGGAGGTCACCTGCGGCAGGCGCACGAATGAGTGCACGATGCCGGCATTGTTGACGGCGATGTCGAGCCGGCCGAATTTCTCGACGGCCAACTTCACGAGGTCCTCCGACAGCTTTTCGTCGGCAATGTTGCCGGCAAGGCAAGCTGTCTCGACGTCGAGCGTTGCGGCGAAACCGGCGAGCACCGCCTCGTCGAGATCGGAAAGCACCAGCCGTGCGCCTTCGGCGGCGAAGGCTTTTGCCGCGCCGCTGCCGAGGCCACCGGTCGCGCCGGTGATCAGCACGGTCGCTCCCTCGAATCGGCCCATCGCTCAGCGCTCCCTATCGATCAATTTCACCGCGAGCGCGGCGAGCAGATTTACCGCCTGGCCGTAGGTTTTTGCCTTTTCAGGATTGGAGGCGTTGCCGTCCAGCGCACGGCGATAGACGCCCTGGCAGATCGCCGCCAGCCGGAAGAAGGAGAAGGCCAGGAAGAACGTCCAGTTGCCGATCGCCTCGATGCCGCGCCGCTTGCAATAGGCGGCGACATAGGCCTCCTCGGAAGGCAGGCCCGCCGCCGCTCGGTCGATGCCGCCGAGGCCGCGAAAGCCCGAGGCATGCGGCAGCCGCCACTGCATGCATTGATAGGCGAGGTCGGCAAAGGGATGGCCGAGCGTCGACAATTCCCAGTCGAGCACCGCAATGACTTTCGATGCGTCGGGCGCGAAGATCATGTTGTCCAGCCGGAAGTCGCCGTGGACAAGCGAAACGCGGCCATCATCGGCCGGCATATGCGTTTCGAGCCAGGCAATCAGCCGGTCCATGTCGGCGATGGTTTCGGTTTCGGACGCGCGATACTGGCTGGTCCAGCGGGCGAACTGGCGCTCGAAATAGCTGCCGGGCTTGCCGAAATCGCTCAAGCCGACCGCCGCGACATCGACGTCGTGCAAGGCCGCGAGCGTGGCGTTCATGGCGTCGTAGATCGCGGCACGCTCGTCATTGCCCGAGGCGTCCGGCAGAGACGGATCCCAGAAGATGCGGCCGTCAAGATATTCCATGACGTAGAACATGCGGCCGATCGGCGAGTCCTCGCCTGAGAGATGCAGCATGCGCGGCACCGGCACCGCCGTGCCGGCAAGCGCCTGCATCACCCGGAATTCGCGGTCGACCTGATGCGCGGATTTCAAGAGCTGTCCCGGCGGCTTGGCGCGCAATACGTACCGGCCGCTGGCGGCGGTCAAGAGATAGGTCGGATTGGACTGTCCGGATTTGAATTTCTCGATCGCGGACAGCCCAGCAAAACCCGGGATGTGCGCTTCGAGATAGGGCGCAAGCGTCTCTGGATCCAGGATATTGGCGTCGCCGCTCATGCGGTCTCTGGCAGGCGCTCAAGCAAGGTCAGGGTCAGCCAGCGCGCGGTCAGAGCGGGCTTCTTCGATCCCTCGATCTCGATGGTCACGTCATGCGCGGTCTGCACCCAGCCTGAAGGCCTGACCTTGACGTCAGCCAGCACGAAACGGGTGCGGATGCGCGAGCCGGTCTTCACCGGTGCCAGGAAGCGCAGCGTGTCGAAGCCGTGGTTGACGCCCATCTTGCCGTTTTCGAGCGGCGGCATGGTCTCGAACGTCATTGCCGACAAAAGCGACAGCGACAGAAAACCATGCGCGATGGTGCCGCCAAACGGCGTCTCGCGCTGGGCACGCTCCGGATCGCAATGGATGAACTGGTGGTCATCTGTGGCATCGGCGAACTGGTCGATCATGCGCTGCGTGACCGTGCGCCATGGCGACACGCCGACCTCCTTGCCGACGCTTGCCAGAAGCGTATCGAGACTGATCGGTTCCACGCTGATGTCCTCCGCACCCCGCCCGGATTGCTTGAACCGGGCGCCTTATTCCTTGAACCCCGCCCGGATTCCTTGAGCCGGGCGTCTTATTCCTTGAACAACGTCATTCCGTGCTGCACCGACTGGCCGCCGTCGATGGGCAGGATGGCGCCGGTGACGTAGCTGCCGGCACGGCTGCACAAATAAAGCGTTGCGCCGGCAATGTCATCCGCCACGCCGATGCGGCCGAGCGGAACATGGTTACCGATGTGTTTCGCCTGCTCCTCGGTCGCGGTGGCAAAAGCCGTCATCCGGCTCTGGAAGGGACCGGGCGCAAAAGCGTTGACCGTAATGCGGCGGGCGGCGAACTCGATCGCCAGCGTGCGCGTCAGATGGTGCACCGCAGCCTTCGAGGCGGTGTAGGAATAGGCGTCGTCGGCCAGCGGCTGGGTGCCCATCACCGAGCCGAGGTTGATCACGCGGGCCGGGTCCTCGTCGCTCGCGGCGGCGTCGAGCAGCGGCAGCAGCTCTCTTGTCAGGTGGAAGACGGCGGTGACGTTGACGCCGAACACCTTGGCCCAGGCGTGATAAGGGAACTCCCGCAGCGGCGCGCCCCAGGAAATACCGGCATTGTTGACCAGGATGTGCAGGCACTCGGTGCGCGCCTTGACCTCGGCGACGAGTGCCCCGATGCCAGCTTCGCTGGACACGTCGCCGGCAAATCCCTCGGCCCGGCCGGAGCCGCCGAGCGCGTTCAATTCGTTGGCGACTTTCATGCAATCCTCGCCCTTGCGCGAGGCGATCATCACCTCAGCGCCAGCGCGCACCAGCCCGGTCGCCACCATGCGGCCGATGCCGGTCGCCGCACCCGTCACCAGCGCGGTCTTGCCGGCGACCGAGAACAGCTTGTCCAGATAGCTCATCGCATTCCTCCGCATTCCACCCGGCCGGGGACTCGCCCAAGGACTCGCGTTGACAAGGCTAGCCGAAGTACGGTCATCCTTGCCACGGGTAAAGATGCAACTTCGGAAAGGCCGGCAGCGATGGCGGATATGAATCTCGGTATGACCGAGCGGCTGAAGCCGATCCACCAACGTGTGGCGGCGATGGTGCGCGACGAGATCGCGCCGCTCGGCGAGGAATTCCTTGCCGAGGTCGGCAAGGGTGGCGACCGCTGGGCCTATACGGCCAGGCAGACGGAGATTTTGGAAGGCCTGAAGAAGACGGCGCGGGAGCGCGGGCTGTGGAACTTATGGCTGACCGATTCCAAACGCGGCTACGGCCTTTCCACCGTCGAATATGCCTATCTGGCGGAGGAGATGGGCAAGGCGCATCTGGGCGCGGAGACCTTCAATTGCTCGGCGCCGGACACCGGCAATATGGAAGTGCTGGAGCGCTACGGGTCGGAAGCGCACAAGCGCGACTGGCTGGAGCCGCTGCTCGAGGGCAGGATTCGCTCCGCCTATCTGATGACCGAGCCGGACGTCGCCTCCTCGGACGCGATCAACATTTCGATGCGCTGCGAGCGGCAGGTCGACGATTATGTGCTGAACGGCGAGAAATGGTGGGCGTCGGGCGCCGGCGATCCGCGCTGCGCCATTTACATCGTCATGGTCAGGACTGGTTCCAACGAGGAGCCGCAGCATCGCCGGCATTCGATGATCGTGGTGCCCGCCGACAGCAAGGGCGTCACCAAGCTGCGGCCGATGCAGGTCTACGGCGACGACGACGCCCCGCACGGCCATATGCATCTGAGATTCGATAATGTCCGGGTGCCGGCGGCGAACCTGATCCTCGGCGAGGGCAGGGGGTTCGAGATCGCGCAGGGGCGACTGGGGCCAGGCCGCATCCACCACTGCATGCGCGCCATCGGCCAGGCCGAGATGGCGCTGGAGATGCTGTGCCAGCGCTCGGTGCGGCGCGAGGCCTTCGGCCAGCCGCTGGCCAAGCTCGGCGCCAATTTCGACATCATCGCCGAATGCCGCATGGAGATCGAGATGGCGCGGCTCTTGTGCCTCAAGGCTGCGTGGATGATCGACCAGGGAGACGCTCGCGCGGCCGCGCCCTGGATCAGCCAGATCAAGGTCGTGGCGCCCCGCGTCGCGCTCAAGGTCACCGACGAGGCGGTACAGATGTTCGGCGCGCAAGGCATCAGTCAGGACACGCCGCTCGCCCGCTCCTGGACGCATTTGCGGACGCTGCGGCTGGCCGACGGGCCGGACGCCGTGCACCGGCGGCAGGTGGCGCGCACGGAACTGAAAAAATACACGCAGGAAAAGGTCTGAGAGCCATGACGCTTCCATCGCAAATGCAGGGTCTGCTGCTGGTCGGCGACGGTTACACCAGGACGCCTTCGGCGGCCGCGCTGGAGGCGATGGAGCCTTATCTCCAGCCGGGCAGCATCGGCGTGCCGGCGCCTGGTCCGTCGCAGGCGCTGATCAAGGTCAGCCTCGCCTCGATCAACCCGTCCGACATTGCCTTCATCAAGGGCCAGTACGGCCAGCCGCGCGTCAAGGGTCGACCGGCCGGCTTCGAAGGTGTCGGCACCGTCGTTGCCACCGGCGACGACGCCTATGCCAGGAGCCTGGCGGGAAAGCGCGTCGCCTTCGCCACCGGCGTGTCGAACTGGGGGGCGTGGGCGGATTATGCGGTAGCCGACGCTGCGTCCTGCATTCCGCTCATCGACACCGTGCGCGACGAGGATGGCGCGGCGATGATCGTCAATCCGCTGACGGCACTGGCGATGTTCGACATCGTCAAGCAGGAGGGCGAGAAGGCCTTCATCATGACCGCCGGCGCCAGTCAGCTCTGCAAACTGATCATCGGGCTGGCGAAGGAGGCAGGCTTCCGGCCGATCGTCACGGTGCGCCGCGACGAGCAGATCCCGCTGCTGAAGGAGCTGGGCGCAGCCCATGTGCTCAACGAGAAGGCGGCGGATTTCGAAGCGGCGCTGCGCGAGGCGATGAAGGCCGAGCAGCCGCGCATCTTCCTCGACGCGGTCACCGGGCCGCTGGCTTCGGCCATCTTCAACGCCATGCCGAAGCGCGCGCGCTGGATCGTCTATGGCCGGCTCGACGCCGAACCGACGGTGATCCGCGAGCCTGGCCAACTGATCTTCCAGCACAAGCGCGTCGAAGGTTTCTGGCTGGCCGAATGGATGCGGCAGTTCCGCGACAGGCTGGGTCCGGCGGTGCTGGAGGCGCAAAAGCGCTTTTCCGACGGGCGCTGGTCGACCGACGTCACGGCGGTCGTGCCGCTGAGCGAGGCGATGGCGCGATTGCCGGCCGAACTCGCCAAGCCGAACGGAAAGGTGTTCATCAGGCCGTAAGCCGCTGATCGCAGCTATCGGCCCAATGCCTTCGAACACAATGTTGTGATCGCCTGCAGAGCGGCGGAAAAATGCCGCTGTTTTCCAGTCCTTCGCCTGCGCCGGTAACAGTCACGCTCGGATGTTCTATTCCACACAGACGTGATATCTCGCCGGCGCTGAAGAGCAGGCGGCGATGGGAAAGCCATCCTGGTCGGAATGCGGGGTGCGCTATGGTGATAACCAAGCCGGTTTTCGACCGCCTGGGACTCTGGCTGTGGGTCGGAGCTTTTGTGATTGTTCTTGCCATGGCCTGGTGGGCGCCGAGCGCCCATTCGGTCGTTACGATCTACCGGCACGGCAGCGAAGCTTTTGTCGCTGGGCGGCCACTCTACCAAGTCCATGTTGCCATGGGTTATCTCTACGCGCCCGCCTTTGCCGCGCTTTACATTCCACTCATGAAGCTTGGGCCGCATGTGGGCGATCTGTTGTGGCACATGCTGGGCTTCGGGGTGCTGACCTTCGCCGCGATGCGTCAGGTGCGCAGGCTCGGCGGCAAGGAGCAGACATGGCTGCTGTCCTTCGGTCTTTTCCTCGCCTTGCCGGTGGCCTTGGCGGCACTTCGCAACGGCCAGGCAACGATCCTGCTCGCCGGCGCGTGCTGGTTGCTGACGCTGTCGACACTCGAGGGGCGCCGGGCCGAGACCTTCTTCTGGGCCACGCTCGCGATCATCGCCAAGCCGACCGCGATTATCATGCTGCTTCTGGCGGGAGCATTGCGTCCCAGGCTGATCCCGGTGCTCGTGCTGGCTGTCCTGGTCGCTTTGGCCATCCCCTATGGCTTTGCGCCGACCGACTATGTCAACGCGCAATACCATGATTTCTTCCGGCTGCTGACGTCGATGACCGTCGACCCGACCGGCCCCTTCGTCCCGGCCGACTTCACGGCGCCTTTCACCAAGTTCGGGATACCGGTTCCCGAATCCGTGGCGACGATCGTGCGCGTCATCGCGGGACTGCTTACGCTCTGGCTGGTGCTCCAGTTCGAGCGCAGACTGGAGCCAGGCATTGGCGGCCTCGCCATCTTCCTCACCGCGGCGTTCTATATGTGCGTCTTCAATCCGCGAGTCGAGCAGAACACTTATGCCATGGTGGCGGTGCCTGCCGGCCTATCCATCGCCCTACTGTGGCGGGAGAAGGGAGCCGGGGCCATGCGCTGGTTTTTGGCAGCGCTCCTCTTCATTACCGGGCTGACCAGTGTCGATCTTCGACTGCACGATTTTTTTCATCTGTGGTTCCGACCAATCAGCCTCAGCATCATTGCCTGCGTGCTGATCGCCTGGTTCTGGGCGCAAGGCAGACAGAAGATGCCGGCCGCCGGAGCCGTCGCGCATGGCTGAGATGCTCGACGTCATCGCGCCGTTCTTCAACGAGGCCGAATCCGCGCTTGCCTTCGTCGGCCTGCTCGGCAAGCTCGAGGCGGCAGTGGCGCAGCGCTTCGGCATGACGGTCCGCAAGATCCTCGTCGACGACGGCAGCCGCGACGGCAGCGCCGAGACGTTCGCCGCGGCACTGTCGGGCTCCTGGGAGATCGTGCGGCTCAGCCGCAATTTCGGCAAGGAAGCAGCGGTGCTTGCTGGACTCGATCATTCGCGTGGCGACATGGTCCTGATCATGGATTCCGATCTCCAGCATTCCATGGATATCAGCCTGAAGATGATCGGCGAACTGGTCGACAACCCGGAGATCGACGTCGTCTACGCGCAGAACGACCGGCGCGAGGGAAGCTGGCGGCGCAGCCAGCTGGCGCGGCTTTTCTACAAGGCGATCAACAGCAGCCAGCGTTTCGATATTCCCGAGAACGCTGGGGACTTCCGCGTCATGCGCGGCGCGGTGGCGCGCGCCTTGACCAGCGTGCGCGACAAGCGCCGATTCAACAAGGGCCTGTTCGCCTGGGCCGGCTTCCGCCAGAAGGCGGTGCCTTACGCGCCGGAGAACCGCGCCAGCGGCACCTCGAAATGGAGCAGGCTCAACCTGATCGCGTTCTCGCTCGAAGGGTTCACTTCGTTTTCCGTGATCCCGCTGCGCGTCATCAGCCTCATCGGCTTGCTGGCGGCATTTGCCGGTGTCGCCTATGGCGTGAAGGTGCTCTTCGAGGTGCTGTTCTACGGCGTCGCCGTGCCAGGCTATCCAAGCCTCATGGTCGCCGTCGTGCTGCTCGGCGGCCTCAACCTGGCGCTGCTCGGCCTGATCGGCGAATATGTCTGGGTCACCCTCAGCGAAAGCAAGGACCGGCCCGTCTACATCGTGCGAGACGTCCTCCACGGCAACGCCGTCGAGCAGGCCACTTCAGGCAAATGACCCGGTCGATCCGCCTGATTGCCGATGATTACGGGCTGGCGCCGGGCGTATCGAGCGCGATCCTCGACCTCATCGAGCGCGGCCGCCTGACCGGCACCGGCTGCATGACGGGCTTTCCGGAATGGGAAGAGGCGGCGGCGCGCATAAAGCCGTTCCGCGACAGCGCCGCCATCGGATTGCATCTGACGCTCACCGACCAGACTGCCGTCACCGGCCCGTCGAGCCTGGCGCCGGAGGGAAGGCTGCCGCCGCTGTCCTCGCTCGCTTTGCCGATCCGGCGCGGCCGCATCGAGGAGCGCGCGGTGCAGGCCGAGCTCGATGCCCAGTACGATCGCTTCCTCGACGCGCTGGGCCGCCGGCCCGACTTCATCGACGGGCACCAGCATGTGCATTTTCTCCCGGCGGTGCGAAAGTGGCTGCTTACGCGTTTTGCCCACGACACGGGCAGGCCGGCTCTGCGCGGGGCGCCGACGCTGGCATCCGGCGCTGCAACCAAGTCCGCGGCGATCGCCGCACTTGCAGCGGGTTTCAATCGCGCGATGCGAGGCGCAGGCTTCACCATCATGACACCGCTCTGCGGGATCTATGATTGGCGCCAGCCGCAAAACTTCGCGCCGGCGCTGCAAGCCGCGATCGAGACGTTGCCGGAACAAGGGGTCTTCATGTGCCATCCCGGCCATGTCGATGAGACCTTGTGTGCCCGCGATCCGATGCAGGCCGTGCGCGAGATCGAGTTCGCGGTGCTCGGCTCGGAGGATTTTGGCGTCAGGCTCGATAAAGCCGGCGTCCGCATCATGGATGGAAAGAGATGAGCGGCGCCGGCGAACCAGGACGTTCCACGGGCAGCAAGATCATCCGCTTCGCCTTGGTCGGACTGGTGAACACCTGCATCGACCTTGCCGCGTTCTTCGTGCTGCTCAAGCTCGCGGTTCCGCCTTTGGCCGCCAATGTAGCCTCCTGGTTCGTCGCGGTGCTCTTCTCCTTCGTCGCGAACCGCTTCTGGTCGTTCGAGCGCAGCCCGGACATCCGGCTGCATCATTCCTTCCTGCGCTTCGTTTCGCTCGGGGCACTGATTTCGCTGGGCGTCTCCAGCCTTTCCATCGCCGCGCTGGCGGGGTTCGCCGGCGTGTGGCCGGCAAAGATCGGCGGCGTGATCGTCGCGGCCGTGCTGAATTTCCTCGCGGCGCGCTGGTCGATCGAAGGCCGGCCTTCGAAATAGCCGGAGCAAGTCCAGGAAAAGTGTGAGCGGTTAGGTTCGGCGTCTTCGTCGCAGCCTTCCGTTCGGAATTGCGTCAAGACAAAGAGTCTAGCGCAGGCTCTCCAAATCGCGGATACGCTTGGCGCCGGCGGCTTCCAGTTGCCGGGTTACGGCGCCGATCAGCGTTTCGGCGACGACGAAGAGCGCGGCGGAGGAATCCCATGCCGAAGGCACGGCGGTGCGCCCGGCAATCACATGGCGGGCAAAGCGGGCGATCGGCGACAGCCACTGGTCGGTGAACAGAATGATCTGCACGCCGCGCTGATGCGCCTTCTCGGCGAAGCGGACGAGACTTTCCTGGTAACGGCGGATGTCGAAGATCACCAGCACGTCGCGCTTGCCCATGTCGATCAGCCGGTCGCGCCAGATGCTCTCCTGGCCGGCGAGGTGGTAGACATCCGGCTGGATGATGGCGAGATGGGCGGCCATGTAACGCGCCAGCGGATCGGTGAAGCGGCCGCCGATCAGGAAGGTCTTGCCGCGCCGCTCGGCAAGCCTTGCGGCGATGTCGGCGAGCTGCTTGTCGGTGAGGTGCCGGAACGTCTCGCGCATATTGTCGAGCGTCGCCTCCAGCATCGGCGAGGCGGCGCCGCCGGTCGAGCTCGGATCGAGCGTGCGCGAGGCCGGCGACTGCAACTGCGCCGCCAACTCGTCCTGCAGCGCGGACTGGAATTCGGGATAGTTCTGGAAGCCGAGCCTGGCGACGAAGCGCAGGATCGTCGGCGAGGACACGCCGGCCGCGGTCGAAAACTCGGCGACGGTCTTCAGCCCGGTCAGCGGATAGTTGGCGATCAGCGTCTGGGCGGCGCGGCGCTCGCCGGCCGGCATCGTGCCGATGCGGTCCGAGATCAGTTCGGCAATGCTGGAAATCATGGTTTTCCCCCGCCTGTCGACCCGTCGCCGCCGTTTTGCGGAATTCGCGTTTGACAAAGCCGTTTAAACTGTATGAAATCATTCACCGGGACGCAATGAGGCAAAATACGTAACATAAGATACAGCGCTCCCCAGGGGACGGCAGTATGGAGAAAGCACGGCCCGCCAGCCTTGCACCGTCGGAGACCGTAAGGGTGAGCAACCCTGGCGGCTCGAGCCCCTTCGTCTTCACCTGCGACCACGCTTCGAACTTCCTGCCGGCCGAATTCGGCACGCTCGGGCTGCCGGCCGAAGACCTTTCCCGTCACATCGCCTGGGATCCGGGCGCGCTTCCCGTCGCCAGCCGCATGGCCGAGGCATTGGACGCTCCTCTGGTCGAAACCCGCGTCTCGCGGCTGGTCATCGACTGCAACCGGCCGCTCGACGCGCCGGACCTGGTGCCGCCGGTCAGCGAGGCGACCGTCATTCCCGGCAATGCCGGCCTTTCCGAGAAGCAGCGCGCCGCGCGGGTCGATCTGTCCTGGCGTCCCTTCCACGACACGATCGCGCGGATCATCGACGGGCGGCTGGCGCGTGGACAGGAGACGCGGTTGGTCTCGGTTCACTCCTTTACGCCGGTCTACAAAGGCAAGAGCCGGCCCTGGCATATCGGCATCATCCATGATGACGACCGACGCCTGGCGGCGCCGCTGATATCGGCGCTGCAGCGGCTTGCCGGTGTCACCGTCGGCGTCAACGAACCCTATTCGCCGGCCGACCGCGTCTATTTCACGCTCGAGCGGCACGCGCGCTCGCGCGGCCTTGCCTGCGCGATGATCGAAATCCGCAACGATGAAATCGCCGGCGAGACCGGGCAGCGGAAATGGGCGGATATGCTCACCGGCATTTTTTCCAATCTGGAGCCCGAGGAGGCCAGGGGCTCCCGACAAAGCGCAATGGGAAAGTCAGCACAATCGGCCAGCTAAGAAAATAAGGGGACTTCCAGATGGCTACACCGGATCACAGCGACAAATCGGAGGACGTAAAGATCCTTCACAGCATGGGTTACGCCCAGGAATTGGCGCGCCGCATGAGCGGCTTCTCCAACTTTGCCATTTCCTTCTCGATCATCTGCATCCTGGCCGGCGGCATCACGTCGTTCCCGCTGGCCATGGGCACCGGCAGCGGTTTCGAGGCCACTGTCGGCTGGATCATCGGCGGTGTCTTCGCTCTTGTGGTCGCCGCTTCGCTCGGCCAGATCGGCTCGGCCTATCCCACCGCCGGAGGCCTCTATCACTGGTCCTCGATTCTCGGTGGGCGCGGCTGGGGCTGGGCAACGGCCTGGATCAACCTGCTCGGCCTGATCTTCGTCGTCGCTTCGGTCAACGTCGGCGTTTACCTGCTCTTCCAGGGTCTCGTCGCCGGACCGATCTTCGGCTGGGACACCTCGACCTGGGGCTTCTGGCAGCAGACGACGGCAGTCGTCATCATCACCGTCACCCAAGGGCTGTTCAATCACCTCGGCATCAAGACGACGACGATGTTGACCGACTTCTCCGGTTATCTGATCCTCGTTGTCGCGGTCGTGCTGACGCTGACCTTCCTGATCTGGGGCGCGCATGGCTTCGAGCTGTCGCGGTTGACCACCTTCGTCAACACGACCGGCGATCTGGGTGGTGGCTATGTTCCGACGGCCCGCACGGCGCTCGTGGCCTTCCTCATTGGCCTTCTCTATCCGCTTTATACGATCACCGGGTTCGACGCTTCGGCCCACACCGCCGAGGAAACGCACAACGCCCGCGTCGCGGTGCCGAGAGGCATGATCCACGCGGTGCTGTGGTCGCTCATCTTCGGCTTCGTCATGGCGGTGTCCTTCGTGCTGGCGAGCCCCGATCTGGTGGCAACCGCCAAGGACGGCGGCAATGCCTGGTTCAACCTGTTCAACAACCTGCCGGCGCCGACCTGGCTCAAAGCCCTGCTCGGCATCGCCATCGTGCTGTCGAACTATCTGTGCGCGCTCGCCGGGCTCACGTCGACCTCGCGCATGATCTTCGCTTTCTCGCGTGACGGCGGCCTGCCGGGGTCGTCGGTGTGGAAGCAGGTTTCGCCGACCTGGCGCACGCCGGTCCCGGCCATCTGGCTGGGCGTCGTGCTGGCGATTGCCGCCACGCTCTATTCGCCGGCTTTCGCGGCGCTCGCAGCCGGCTGCGCTCTCTTCCTCTATGTCTCCTACGCCATGCCGATCGCAGCCGGACTTCTTGCGGAAGGCAAGACCTGGACCGAGTTCGGTCCGTTCCGCCTCGGCGTCTGGTCAAAGCCTTTCGCCATCATCACCGTGCTTGGTGTCTTGGTGCTGATGTACGCCGGCATCCAGCCACCCTTCGACATCCTGATCAACTACGCCATTGGGCTGATCATACTGCTCGTGGTGCTGTGGTTCGGTCTCGAATCGCGCCGCTTCAAGGGTCCGCCGATCGGCGCGGACATTGCCCGTCGCGCCGCGGAGATCGCAGCCGCGGAAAAAGCCGTCGGCCAGACAGCAGGCTAACGGCAAACGCAATATCGCCCGATCGGCTCAGGTCGATCGGGCATCGATATGCAGGACCCGCCAGCCAAGAACCATAGGGGAATACCGACATGACGACACCGGGTTATACAGACTCAGACAAGGCGGAGGACGTAAAACACCTCCACAGCATGGGCTACGCCCAGGAATTGGAGCGGCGGCTCAGCCGCTTTTCGAATTTCGCGGTTTCCTTCTCGATCATCTGCATCCTGTCGGGCGGCATCAATTCGCTGGCCCAGGCGACGTCGGGCGCAGGCGGCATCGGCATCGGCATCGGCTGGCTGGTCGGCTGCTTCGTGTCGCTCACCTTCGCCGTCGCCATGTCGCAGATCAGCTCGGCCTATCCGACGGCCGGCGGCCTCTACCACTGGGGCTCGATCCTCGGCAATCGCGGCACTGGCTGGGTCACGGCCTGGCTCAATCTGCTCGGCCTGATCACCGTGCTCGGCGCCATCAATGTCGGCACCTGGACCTTCTTCATCGGGGCCTTCGGCCCGGCTCTGGGGATCGACGGTTCGTTGACCAACCAGATGATCTTCCTGGTCATCATCACCGGTGCGCAGGCGCTGATCAACCATCTCGGCATCAAGCTGACGGCCAAGCTCACCGACTTCTCGGGCTATCTGATCTTCTTCGGCTCGATCCTGATCGCCGTGGTCTGCCTGCTCTGCGCTCAGACCTGGGATTTCGGCCGCCTCTTCACCTTCCACAACTACTCCGGCGACCCCGGCGGCGGCGTGTGGCCGCAAGTGTCGAACGCCTGGGTGTTCGCGCTCGGGCTGCTGCTGCCGATCTACACGATTACAGGCTATGACGCCTCGGCGCATACTTCGGAGGAAACCATAAAAGCGGCCTCTTCGGTGCCGCGCGCGATGGTGATGTCGGTCATCTGGTCGGCGCTGTTCGGCTATCTATTCCTGGCCGCTTTCGTCGTGATGATCCCGAACATGGACGACGCCGCCAAGCAGGGCTGGAATGTATTCTTCTGGGCCTTCGACCAGCGTGTCCCGTCCGGCATCAAGGAGTTCGTGTATCTGGTGGTGTTTGTGTCGCAACTGCTCTGCGGCCTCGCCACGGTCACCTCGGCATCGCGCATGATCTTCGCCTTCTCGCGCGACGGCGGCCTGCCAGGTTCCTCGGCGCTCGCCAAGGTCAGCCCGACCTACCGCACGCCGGTGGCGGCGATCTGGACGGCGTCGATCCTGTCGGTGCTGTTCGTGTGGGGTTCGTCGGTGGTTTCGGTCGCCGGCACCTCGGCCTATACGATCGTGGTGTCCTGCACCGTCATCTTCCTGTTCCTCTCCTTCACCGTGCCGATCGTGCTCGGCATGATGGCCTGGGGAACGCCGAAGTGGGACAAGATGGGTCCGTGGAACATGGGCCGCGGCATCTTCATGCTGTTCGCCTTCCTTTCGATCGTGTCGATGATCCTGATCTTCGTCATCGGCATCCAGCCGCCGAACGACTGGGCGCTCTACATCACCGTCGGCTTCTTCATCCTGACGGCGATCGTCTGGTTCGCTTTCGAGCGCAACCGCTTCCAGGGCCCACCGCTCGGCGACATCATCGCGGCGCGCCAGGCAGCCATCCAGGCAGCGGAGCAGGCAGTGGGCGAAACCGGCCACTGACTCGACCATCATCGCCCTGGCCGGCGTCATGCCGGCCAGGGTTTCGTTTCTCCCTTTCAATCGACAAGTGTTGGAGCGCCAAAGGAATGGCCGGGAATTTCTCGTTCGATCAGTTGAAGAAGGCGGTCTCGAATGGCGAGATCGACACGGTGCTGGCCTGTATCGTCGACATGCAGGGTCGGCTCTCGGGAAAACGCTTCCTGGCTCAGTATTTCGTCGATTCCGCGCATGGCGAGACGCATGGCTGCAATTATCTGCTGGCCTGCGACATCGATATGGAGCCGGTGCCGGGCTACAAGGCGGCGAGCTGGTCGAAGGGCTATGGCGACTTCGTCATGAAGCCGGACCTTTCGACTCTGCGGCGCATTCCGTGGCTGGAAAAGACGGCGCTGGTCATCTGCGACGTGCTCGACCATCACACGCATGACGACCTCGCGCATTCGCCGCGCGCCATCCTGAAGAAGCAGGTCAAGCGTCTGCAGGAGCGCGGCTATATCGGCTATTTCGCTTCCGAGCTCGAATTCTATCTGTTCAGCGAAACCTACGATTCCGCCCGCAAGAAACACTGGCAGGGACTCGATTCCGCTTCGCCCTATATCGGCGACTACCAGATCGGCATCACCTCGAAGGAAGAAGGCGTCATGCGCAGGCTCCGCAACGAGATGGAAGCCGCCGGCATCCCGATCGAGAATTCCAAGGGCGAGTGGGGTCCCGGCCAGGAAGAAATCAACGTGCGCTACGCCGAGGCGCTCGACATGGCCGACCGCCACGTCATCCTGAAGAACGGCGCCAAGGAAATCGCCGACTCCGAAGGCAAGGCCATCTCCTTCATGGCCAAGTACAATTACGGCCTCGCCGGCAATTCCAGCCATATCCACAATTCGCTGTGGAGCGCCGACGGCAAGACGCCGCTGTTCTTCGACAAGAAGGCTGAATGGACACTCTCCACGCTCGGCCAGCAATGGGCGGCGGGCCAGCTCAAATACGCCAAGGAGTTCACCTGGTTCCTGGCGCCCTACATCAACTCCTACAAGCGCTTCCAGGCCGGCACGTTCGCGCCGACCAAGATCATGTGGAGCGAGGACAACCGCACCGCCGGCTTCCGGCTTTGCGGCGAAGGCACCAAGGGCATCCGCATGGAGTGCCGCATCGGTGGCGCCGACCTCAACCCTTATCTGGCCTTCGCGGCGCTGATCGCGTCGGGCCTCGCCGGTATCGACGAGAAGCTGGAGTTGCAGAAGCCCTTCGTCGGCGACGCCTATCAGGCCTCGCGCCTGCCCGAGATCCCGAAGACGCTGCGCGACGCGACCGAGACGCTCGCCAAGTCGAAGATGCTAAAGCAGGCCTTCGGCGACGACGTCGTCGAGCACTACGTGCACACCGCCCGCTGGGAGCAGTTCGAATACGACCGCCGCATCACGGATTGGGAACTGCACCGGGGTTTTGAACGGTACTGAAGCTTTATGCAGCTTTAATGTTGACAGTGTGGTTAATTCGGCCCATATAAAGGCTGTAAACTACAGTTTGTTACATTGAGGAATTCGCGATGTCCAAATATGCGCCGCTGAAGGAATTTCTGGTCGCCCAGAATGCGGACCGTGTGCCTATGTCATTCGACGAGATCGAGACTGTGCTTAGCCTGCCGTTGCCCGCATCGAAGCAATACCCCGCGTGGTGGAGCAACAATCCGAGCAACAATCCAATGACCAGGGAGTGGCTTGAGGCTGGGTTCGAAACCGAATCCGTCAACGTAGGCAGCGGCAAGCTTGTCTTTCGCCGCGTTCGCAAGCTGGCACCCGGCGACGGCGCACCTGCGGTTCGTGAGCGCCGTCACCCCGGTTTCGGTTTCATGAAGGGCTTGATAACGATCGAGGCCGGATTTGACGCCACCAAACCTTTCGATGATGAGCCCTGGGACCAGGGATATCTGGGCGGTGAAACTCAGGCGCACCATGGCAAACATGTGGTGCGCAAATGAGTGAAGAGCCGAGCCTGCTCCTGGACACGTGCGCGATGATCTTCATTGCCAACGACAGTAAAATCGATCCTCAGGCAAGTCAGGACATTTCGGAAGCGGCCTATGACGGCCGTCTCTACCTTTCGCCAATGTCAGCATGGGAGATCGGCATCGGCGTAGCCAAAGGCCGGCTCAACTTGCCCATAGCGCCGCTCGATTTCGTAGAGCGATTCATTGAGCGCATGTCGGCAAAGCTCAGCGCGATTTCGCCGGCCATTCTGATTGCGTCTTCCAACTTGCCCGGGTCGCCTCATGGCGATCCCATGGATCGAATACTGATTTCCACCGCAAGAGTCTTGGACATGGTTCTTGTGACGCGAGACGAGCCCATCCTTCGCTACGGCCGCAACGGCCATTTGCGTACACTAGCCTGCTAATGGAGCATCTTTTGGAAACGGTAAAACTCAAATCCCCCATCGATGGCTCGATCTATGCCGAGCGGCCGGTCGCGACCGACCATGCGATCAACGCGGCGGTCGAGCGCGCCAGGGCGGCGCAGGAGAAATGGGCCGAGACGCCGGTCGTCGAGCGCGGCAAATACATGCTGGCGATGCTGGAAGCCCTGGTCGCCATGACCGACGAAATCGTGCCGGAGATCGCTTGGCAGATGGGCCGGCCGGTGCGCTATGGCGGCGAGTTCGGCGGCGTCAAGGAACGCACGAATTACATGGTCGAGATCGCTGAAGCCGCGCTGAAGCCGGTGCCGGCCTCCAATCCGAAGGACGGCTTCCGCCGCTATGTGAAGAAGGTGCCGCTCGGCGTCGTCATGGTCATCGCGCCGTGGAACTACCCCTACCTCACCGCGGTCAACACAATCGTGCCGGCGCTGATGGCGGGCAGCGCCGTCATTCTCAAACATGCGGCGCAGACGCTGCTGGTCGGCGAGCGCTTCAGCCAAGCCTTCGACAAGGCCGGCCTGCCCAAGGGCCTGTTCCAGAACCTGGTCATGAACCACGGCCAGACCGAAAAGCTGCTCGGCTCCGGCAAGATCGACCATGTCAACTTCACCGGGTCGGTCGGCGGCGGACGCGCCATCGAGAAGGCCGCGGCCGGCACCTTCATGACGCTCGGCCTAGAGCTCGGCGGCAAGGACCCGGCCTATGTGCTGCCCGACGCGAAGATGGACCACGCGGTTGCCAATCTGGTCGACGGCGCCTTCTTCAATTCGGGGCAGTGCTGCTGCGGCATCGAGCGCGTCTATGTGCATGAGAAGGTCTATGACGAGTTCGTCGAGGGTTTTGCCGCCGAGACCAGGAACTATGTCGTCGGCAATCCGCTGGAGCAGGCGACGACGATGGGGCCGATGGCGCAGGCGCGCTTCGCCGACCTGATCCGCGAGCAGAAGGCAGAGGCGCTGCGCAAGGGCGCCAAAGCCCACATCCACATGAAGGTCGAGAACGACAGAGCGGGCTCGCCCTATCTGGCGCCGGAGGTGCTGACCGAGGTCGACCACCAGATGAGCGTCATGCGCGAGGAAAGCTTTGGCCCGATCGTCGGCATCATGAAGGTGCGCAACGACGAGGAGGCGATCGCGCTGATGAACGACAGCCCCTACGGCCTGACGGCCTCGATCTGGACGCGCGATAGCGAGCGGGCGATCGCCATCGGCGATCGTGTGGAGACCGGCACGGTGTTCATGAACCGCTGCGACTATCTCGACCCGGCGCTGGTCTGGACCGGCGTCAAGGATACCGGCAAGGGCGCCGCTCTCTCGGCCATCGGCTACGACAATCTGACCCGGCCGAAATCATACCACCTGCGTGAGGCGATCTGAGCGGGCGATCGATAGGGGGGCATCGGATAGGCTTAGAGAGAGGAGTGATGGCGGAGACGCAGCAATCGTCGGCCTTGCCGGCGCGCGAAGGGCCTGAGGGCATTGGCGGATGGCTCGTCCTGCCGATGCTCGGGCTGATGCTTACGCCAATCGTGGGGCTGATACTGCTATACGACACGGACTATGTCGGCATCCTGCAGAACTGGCACGCCTTGAGTGCTTCGCAAATCGTGCTGGTTGTCGCGGAGCTCGTGGCCAGCGGCATCCTGAACCTCACGGCCCCGGCGCTGCTGTTGCTCTTCATGTTCAGGCGCTCGGAGATGTTTCCTGGCTGGTACATCATCTGGGCCGCGGTTACGCCGGTCTATCTGCTCCTTGATCCGTGGGCCGCGCATCTGACCTTTCCCGACACCTTTCCGACGCTGGCCGACGCTTACGACAAGGACACGGTCCGGTCGATCTCGCGAACGATCTGGGGCGCGATCATCTGGATTCCTTACATGATGCGATCCGCGCGTGTGGCCAACACCTTTGTGAACTAACGACGAAACGAAAATCCCAGCATTCTAGAAGGTCGAAATGTCCAAGCTGATCTCCAAATGGAACTACCCCACCACCGTCCGCTTCGGCGCCGGGCGCATCAAGGAACTGCCCGACGTGCTGGCGGCCACGGGCATCAAGCGGCCGCTCTTCGTCACCGATCCGGGCCTGGCCAAACTGCCGGTCGTCGCCTCGACGCTGAAGATCCTCGACGACGCCAAGGTCCCCTATGGCGTGTTCTCGGAAGTGAAGCCGAACCCGGTCGATTCCAACCTCACTGCCGGCATCGCCGTGTTCAAGAAAGGCAAGCATGACGGCGTCATCGCCTTTGGCGGCGGCTCGGCGCTCGACCTCGGCAAGCTGATCGCCTTCCAGGCCGGGCAGACGCGCCCGGTGTGGGATTTCGAGGATGTCGGCGACTGGTGGACCAGGGCCAATTCCGATGCGATCGCGCCGATCATCGCCGTGCCGACGACCGCCGGCACCGGGTCGGAAGTCGGCCGCGCCGGCGTCATCACCAATGAGGCGACCCACACCAAGAAGGTCATCTTCCATCCGAAACTTTTGCCGGCAATCGTCATTGCCGATCCGGAGCTTTCGGTCGGCATGCCCGGCTTCATCACCGCAGGCACCGGCATGGACGCGCTCGCCCACTGCCTCGAGGCCTATTGCGCGCCGGGCTATCATCCGATGGCCGACGGCATCGCGGTGGAGGGCATAAGGCTGGTGTTCGAGAACCTGCCCAAGGCATTCGCCAATGGCAAGGATCTGGTAGCCCGCGCCCATATGATGAGCGCGGCGGCCATGGGCGCGGCCGCCTTCCAGAAAGGGCTCGGCGCCATCCATTCGCTGTCGCACCCGATCGGCGCGCTCTACGACACCCATCACGGCATGACCAATGCAGTGTTCATGCCCTATGTGCTCGCCTTCAACCGCGAGGCGGTCGAGGACCGCATCGCCAGGCTCGCCGCCTATTGCGGCATCAGGGGCGGCTTCGACGGCTTCGCCAAGGCGATCATCAAGCTGCGCAAGGAGCTCAAGGTGCCGCATGCGCTTCCCGGCCTGATCAAGGGCCTCGACATGGACAAGAAGCGCAAGGGACTGATCGCCGACATGGCGGTGGTCGACCCGACGGCCGGCGGCAACCCGGTCAAGCTGACCAAGAAAGCGGCGCTGACGCTGCTCGAAAATGCGATCGCCGGCTCCGTCTAAGAGCCGGCTTTTCAATGCCGAAAGTTGAATTAAGAGGCGTTCGAAAGGGGAGGGAAGAGGGCAAAAAACAAGGTGACTAACCATTAGCCGGAAAATTAAGTGCGGGCTAATTGCTACAGTCCGTTAAAAAGAGTTAACTTTTTGTGCCGCGGGGCTCGGGTTTCAAAAAGCCTTCATCTGGCTGTCACACGAAAACGATACCCGCATCGCAGGCGCTTAGCGCGCCAGTTCAACGGAGAGAACACATGTTCAAGTTCACGGGGAAGGTGCTTTCCCTCTCGGCCGCGGCGCTCTTCGCGTCGACGGTGATTTCGTCCGCCGCTTCGATGGACGATCTCGTCAAGGCCGCGAAGGCTGAAGGCCAGCTCACTGTCATCGCGCTTCCGCATGACTGGTGCGGCTACGGGGCAGTGATCGACGGCTTCAAGGCGAAATATCCTGAGCTCACCATCAACGAACTCAATCCCGATGCCGGCTCCGGCGACGAGGTCGAGGCGATCAAGGCAAACAAGGACAACAAGGGCCCGCAGGCTCCCGACGTCATCGACGTCGGTCTGTCGTTCGGCCCCTCCGCCAAGAAGGATGGCCTGATCCAGGCTTACAAGGTGTCCACCTGGGATTCGATCCCGGACAGCGCCAAGGATGCCGAGGGCTTTTGGACCGGCGACTATTACGGCGTGCTGTCCTTCCTGGTGAACAAGGACCTCGTCAAGGAAGCGCCGGCCGACTGGGCTGATCTGTTGAAGTCGGACTATGCCAACACCGTGGCGCTCGCCGGCGATCCGCGAGCCTCGAACCAGGCCATCCAGGCTGTCTACGCCGCCGGCATTTCCGGTGGCGCAGCCGCCGGTGAAGCTGCTGGCACCGCCGGCCTCGACTTCTTCAAGAAGCTCAATGCGGCCGGCAATTTCGTGCCGGTGATTGGCAAGCCGGCGACGCTCGCCCAGGGCCAGACCCCGATCCTGGTCACATGGGACTACAACGCGCTTGCCGGCCGCGACACGCTGAAGGGCAACCCGCCGGTCGACGTCGTCGTGCCGAAGACGGGTGTCGTCGCCGGCGTCTACGTGCAGGCGATCAGTGCCTACGCGCCGCATCCGAACGCCGCCAAGCTCTGGCTGGAGTATCTCTACTCCGACGAAGGCCAGATCGCCTGGCTGAAGGGCTATTGCCACCCGATCCGCTTCAACGATCTTGCCAAGAACGGCAAGATCCCGGCGGACGTGCTGGCCAAGTTGCCGCCGGCCGAGGCCTACGCCTCCGCGGTGTTTCCGACGCTCGACGAGCAGGGCAAGGCCAAGGAAGCCATCACCAAGAACTGGGACGCCGTCGTCGGCGCCAATGTGAAGTAATCATGCAAATCGTCCGGGCGGCCACAAGGCCGCCCGGAGCTTCCCAGAAACGGTAGCCGGCGCATGACCGATCTCTCGCTTTCCAACCAGGCCATTGCGGGGAAGACCGCGCCGCCCAGCGAGGCGCGGGCCTTGCGGCTTCCGACGCAATGGATCGGCGTTGCGCCGTTCTTCATCTTTGCATTGATGTTCCTGATCCTGCCCACGCTTTATCTGATGCTGGGCGCGTTCCAGAACGATGCAGGCGAATTCACGCTGGAAAACATCGTGGCGCTGGCGCAACCGTCAATCGTTGCCGCCTACTGGATCTCGATCAAGGTGAGCCTTGCATCGGCACTGATAGGGGCGTTTGCAGGGTTGGCGATCGCTATCGCCATCGTGCGCGGCGGCCTGCCGGAGTGGATACGCTCAGCGACATTGACTTTCTCAGGCGTCGCTTCGAATTTCGCCGGCGTGCCGTTGGCCTTCGCCTTCCTCGCCACACTCGGTCGGCTCGGCCTCGCCACCGTGCTGCTCAACACCTTGTTCGGCCTCAACATTTACGCCCACGGCTTCAACATCTTGTCGTTCTGGGGGCTGACGCTGACCTACGTCTATTTCCAGATTCCGCTTATGGTGGTCATCATCACCCCGGCGATCGACGGACTGAAGAAGGAATGGGGCGAGGCAGCCGCTACGTTGGGCGCGACCACGGCGCAATACTGGCGCATGGTGGTCATCCCGGTGATCTGGCCGAGCTTCCTCGGCACCGTGATCCTGCTCTTCGCCAACGCCTTCGGCGCCATTGCCACAGCCTATGCGCTGACAGGCTCGTCCCTCAACATCGTGCCGATCCTGCTCTATGCGCAAATCCGCGGCGACGTGCTGCACAACGCACATCTCGGCTATGCGATCGCCTTCGGCATGATCGTCATCACCGGGCTGGCGAATGTCTTCTACATCTGGTTCCGGACCCGTTCCGAAAGGTGGCTCAAATGAAGTCCGGCAGATTCTGGGCCTGGGTCGTCTTTATTCTCGGCGCGGCCTATTTCTTCATCCCGCTGATCGCGACAGTGGAATTTTCCATGCGCATGCGACGCGGGGCCTATTCCTTTGACGCCTACCAGATTGTGCTGGGCGATGCCCGCTTCCAGGCTACGTTCATGTATTCGGTGATTGCCGCAGTCTTCACCATCATTCTGGGCGTGCTGATAGTGGTGCCGGCGGCCTACTGGATAAGGCTGCGCCTGCCGCAGCTCAGGCCGATCGTCGAGTTCATCACGCTGCTGCCGCTGGTCATCCCGGCAATCGTCATCGTCTTCGGCTATATCCGGATGTATGGCTCGAATTCGCCACTGCCGTTCCTGGCAAACGACACGGCCACCAATGCTCTGCTCGTCATCGGCTATGCGACGCTGTCGCTGCCCTATATGTACAGGGCGGTCGATACCGGTCTTCGCACCATCGACGTGCGCACGCTGACGGAAGCTGCACAGATCCTCGGGGCGGGCTGGTCGACGATCATCACCCGGGTTATCTTGCCCAACGTGCTGATCGCCGTGCTGTCGGGCGCCTTCCTGACCTTCGCCATCGTCATCGGCGAATTCACGATGGCGAGCCTGCTCAACCGTCCGGCGTTTGGCCCCTATCTGCAGAATATCGGGGCCAACCGTGCGTATGAACCGGCGGCGCTCGCCATCATCGCCTTCGCCATCACCTGGGGCTGCATGTCGCTGATCCAGATCCTGTCCCGCTTCGCGCCGAAATCGGCAAATCGACCGAACTGAAAGTCAAAGCCATGGCCGACCCATTCCTCTCCATCCAGCACGTGCGAAAATCCTTCGGTGCGACAACGGTCGTGGAGGACTTCAATCTCGACGTCGAACCCGGCGAATTCGTCTCCTTCCTCGGCCCGTCCGGCTGTGGCAAGACGACGGTGCTGCGCATGGTCGCCGGCTTCGAGGAGCCGTCGGCCGGCAAGATCGTCGTCGGCGGCAAGGACATCACCCGGCTGAAGCCCAACCAGCGCAATGTCGGCATGGTGTTCCAGGCCTATGCGCTGTTCCCGAACCTGACGGTGGCGCAGAACATCGCCTTCGGCCTCAAGGTCGCCGGCATGCCGAAGGCTGACTCAGACAGGCGGGTCGCCGAAATGCTCGACATCATCAAGCTGCCGCAGATGGCCGACCGCTATCCCTACCAGCTCTCGGGCGGCCAGCAGCAGCGCATCGCGCTCGCGCGCGCCATCGCGCCGAAGCCGAAGCTGCTCTTGCTCGACGAGCCGCTGTCGGCGCTCGACGCCAAGGTGCGCGTGTCGCTGCGCGAGGAAATCCGCTCGATCCAGAAGAAGCTCGACATCACCACCATCTTCGTCACGCACGACCAGGAAGAGGCGCTGTCGATTTCCGACCGCATCGCGGTGATGTATGGCGGCAGGGCCGAGCAGGTCGGCACGCCGTTCGAGATCTACAACCGGCCGGCGACCAAATTCGTCGCCAATTTCGTCGGCACGCTCAACGTGCTCGAAGGCACGGTGACCGATGCCGGCGCCGGCAGGGTGCGCGTGAACAGCCAGGAGGTCGACCTCAAGGGCAAGCTCAACGGCTCAAAGTCCGGCGATACGCTGTCGCTGGCGCTGCGCCCCGAGGCCATCTCGCTGGCGCGCCAGCCCGGCCACGACACCAGCCTGTCGGGCGAGATCGCCGAAGTGCATTTCCTCGGCTCGGTCATCCGCGTGCGTGTCGGTATCGGCGGCAACACGGTGTCGCTCGACACCTTCAACAATTCGACGACACCGCCCCCGGCCGTCGGCGACAAGGCGGACATTTCGTTTTCGTCGGGCGATATGCTGGTCCTGCACTAAGGGGAGAGGGTGAATGGTGAATGGTGAATGGTAGTCAGCGAAGAAAGTACTTTACGTGCTCGAATTCTTATGACGATGACCATTCACCATTCACCATTCACCATTCACCATTCACCATTCACCATTCACCATTCACCATTCACTTTTGCAGTGCCAAACGCCTGGTTCCATCGTTACGATGAGCCATGGCGCTGTTCGAACTCACCCTCATCCTGCTTTTGATCGCCGTCGCGCTGACGGCGCTGTCGCGGCGGCTTGAGGTTCCCTATCCGTCCCTGCTCGCTCTTGCCGGCGTCGGACTGGCCTTCGTGCCGGGCGCGCCGACGATCGAGATCGATCCGGAACTGGCGCTGGCGCTGTTCATCGCGCCGGTGCTGCTCGATTCCGCCTACGATACTTCGCTGCGCGACCTGAAGCGCTACCGGCTGTCGCTGGCGCTTCTGGCGCTCGGCGCCGTCATCTTCACCGCCGTGGTGGTTGCCTTCGTCGGCTGGAAGATGGCCGGTCTGCCGATCGCGGCGGCGATCGCGCTCGGCGCCATCGTCGCGCCGCCGGATGCGGTGGCGGCAAGCGCGGTGCTCAACCAGTTCAAGGTGCCGCACCGCCTGACCGCGATCCTGCAGGGCGAGAGCCTGCTCAACGACGCTACGGCGCTGTTGATCTACCGGATCTCGGTTGCGGCAGCGGTCGGCACGCTGATGCTGAAAGACGCGGTGCCTGTGATCCTTCTGTCGACGGTGGGCAGCGTCGTTGCCGGCTATCTGTTCGGCCGCTTCTCGCTGCTGACGCTGACGCGCATCGAGGATGCGGCAAGCAGCACCGTGGTGCAGTTCGCCGGGACCTTCGCCGTCTGGATCATCGCCGACAAGCTCGGCCTCTCCGCCATCATCACCATCGTCGTCTATGCCATCACGCTTGCGCGCAGGGCGCCGCGCCGCATGTCCGCGAGACGCCGCGTCAGCACCTATTCGGTCTGGGAGTCGGCGGTGTTCGTGCTCAACGTGCTGGCCTTCGTGCTGATGGGCCTGCAGGCGCGGTCGATCGTCGGCCGGCTCTCCGGCGACGGACAGGGCGAGGCCTTTCTGTTCGCGGCAACGGTGCTGGCCGTGGTCATCGTGGCGCGTATCGCCTGGGTGGCAGGCTATGTCGCGGTCATACGCTGGTTCGCCCGCTACGCCAGCGAAGAAGAAAGGCGCGATGGCCCGACATTTCCCGGCGCCGTGCTCGTCGGCTGGTGCGGCATGCGCGGGCTGGTGACGCTTGTCGCGGCCGTTGCCTTGCCTGCCGGTTTTCCCGGCCGCGACCCGATCGTGCTTGCCGCCTTCGCCGTGGTGCTGGGCACGCTGGTGCTGCAAGGCATGAGCCTGAAGCCGCTGCTGCGCTGGCTCGACTTCCCGCGCGATACCACGGTCGACGGCGAGGTGGCGCTGGCGCGCGTTGCCATCATGCAAGCCGCGCTCGACGTGTTGAGCCGCAAGACATCGGCGGCGGCGGCGGTGGTGCGCGAGCAGTATGAGGCGCAGCGCAAGGTCGCGGAAAACCCCGAGGATGCGCAAGCGGCGACCGAGTATGACCGGCTGCGCCTCTATGCCATCAAACGCCAGCGCGACACGCTGGAGGAACTGCGCCGCAATGGCACCATCGGCGACGAGGCCTATCACCGGCTGGAAGAGGAGATCGACTGGTCGGAGCTGGCGGCATCGCCCGCCGGAACTTACCAGCCGCTCACAACCTACTAGAGTGCCGGTTCCGCCGGGTTCCATTGGACCATTCCACTTGCCCTCGCGGTCCATTGCAACGCAAGGGGCGTGGCGCTAGTGCGATCATCAGAAGTGAGCCGGTTAATCGATGAAGCTGATCAGCTACAATATCCAGTACGGCTATGGCAGCGACGGGCGCTACGATCTTGCCCGTTGCGCAAGGCTGGTGGCCGGCGCCGACATCATCGCGCTGCAGGAGGTCGAGCGGCATTGGCAGCGCAGCAATGGCGACGACCAGCCCGAGATCCTGTCCAGGCTGCTGCCCGGCTACTACTGGGTCTACGGCCCGGCCTTCGACATGGACGCCAGCGAGACGCGCGACGGCCGCGTCGTCAACCGGCGGCGGCAATTCGGCACGATGATCCTGTCGAAGCTGCCGATCGTTTGGTCGCGCCTGCACACGCTGCCGCTGCGGCGCACGGTCAGGCCGCTCAACACCCGCAACGCGGCGCTCGAATGCATGATCCGCACGCCGGCGGGGCCGGTGCGGGTGCTTTCGCTGCATCTGGCGCATATCGCGACCGAGGAGCGGCTGGAACAGATCGACTATCTGCTGGCCGAGCATCGCCGCGCGCGCTGGGACGGCGGCCCCTGGAGCGGCGCCGACGACGAGCCGCAACGCAACTGGACGAACGGCCAGCCGGAGCCGGAGAACCCGCAGGCGGCGATCTGGCTGGGCGACTTCAACATGGAACCTGGCAGCGTCGAATACCGCCGCATCGTCGGCAGCACGCCATACCATCGCGAGGCTGCCTATCTCGACGGCTTCGTCGATGCCGCTTCTGTGGCCATCGAGCCGGCGACGGACTTCCATACGCATGAGAAGATCATCGATGGCAGGCTGGCAGAACGCCGGTTGGATCACTGTTTCGTCGGTGGCATGTTTGCCGGGCGCGTGCGCTCGGTCGGCGCCGACATCGGCGAAGTCGCTTCGGATCATTTTCCGGTAAGGATCGACATCGACCTGGAGACGCCGGGGCTCGCCACGACTTCCGGAGGCGGATGAGCCGGGCATGACGCTTTTCGTCTTCTTCGCGGTGCTTGCAGCCGCCGCCATGCATGCGATCTGGAATGCACTGGTCAAGGTGCATCTCGACCGCTTCCTGTCGATCACACTGATGACACTGGGCATGGGGTTTGCCGCGCTGTTCGTGCTGCCCTTCGTCGAGTTCCCGAAGGCCGAGGTGTGGCCATTCATTCTCGCTTCGGTGGTCTTCCACATGGGCTACCGAACGTTCCTGATCGGCGCCTACAAGGCCGGCGATTTCGCCCAGACCTATCCGCTGGCGCGCGGCACGGCGCCGCTGCTGGCGGCACTTGGTGGCATTGTGGTGGTGCGGGAGGTGCCGGCGCCGTTCGCCATTCTCGGCATCCTGCTGTTGTCGGCAGGCACGCTGGTGATGTCGTTTCGTGGCGGCGTACATCTCGAGCGATTCAATCTACGAGCTGTCGGCTTTGCGCTCGGCACCTCGATCTTCATTGCCAGCTACACGCTGTCGGACGGCAGCGGCGCGCGGCTGGCGGCGACCGCGCAGAGCTACGCGGCATGGCTGTTCGTCTGCGACGCGGCATGGGCCTTGGTGCTGTGCGTCGTGTTCCGCGGAACACAGTCGCTGCCCTTGCTGGCGCGCGACTGGAAGGCCGGGCTGTTCACTGGCGTGCTCAGCGGCGCGGCCTACTGGATCGTCATGTGGGCAATGACCAAGGCGCCGATCGCCTCGGTGGCATCGCTGCGCGAGACCTCGATCCTGTTCGCGATGATGATCTCGGTCTTCGCGCTGGGCGAGAAGATGACGGGCTGGCGGGGTGCTGCCGCACTCAGCATCGTCGCCGGCGTCGTTGCACTCAGACTTGGATAGAGCGGTTCACCGTTTCACGGAAACGGCAAACCGCTCTATCTCTCGTTTGTTTCGGCGCAATCCCGGACGGAAAACTGCTTCACACTTTTCCTGGAATTGCGCTGACTTCCCGGTCCAACACGGTCATCACCTGGCCGCGCTTCTCCGGGCTGAAGCGGATGACGATGATGATGCAGACGGCGACCACGCCGGCAAACAGCGCCAGTGCGTAGCCATAGCTGCTGCCGGGCGCCTCGGCGATGCCGGCCTGGTAGGGCCCGCCATAGGACGCCGCCAGATTGCCGGCCTGGTAGATGAAGCCGGGCAGGGTCGCGCGCACGGCGCCGGGCGAGAGCTCGTTGAGATGCACCGGTATGACGCCCCAGGCACCCTGCACCGCCACCTGCATGACGAAGGCGCCGACCGCCAGCATGAAGGGCGTGGTCGAGTAGGCCCATAGAGGGAGCGCCGGCAGCGCGATCAGGCAGGCCAGCGTGATGGCGTTGACGCGGCCGATCCTCTCCGACAGCGCGCCAAAGCCCAGGCCACCGGCAATTGCACCGAGGTTGGCGACGATGGTGATCCAGCTCACCGTGTGCGGGTCGAAGCCGTGCTGCTTCTTCAGGAAGGTCGGATAGAGGTCCTGCGTGCCGTGGCTGAAGAAGTTGAAGAACATCATCAGCACCACGGCATAGAGCGCGATGCCCCAGTGCTTCTGAAGCGTTTCGAGCAGTCCCGGCTTCACATGCTGGCGGGCCTCTACGAAGGCGGGTGATTCCGGCACATGCGAGCGGATGAAGAGCACGATCAGCGCCGGCACGAAGCTCAAGAGGAACATGGCGCGCCAGCCGAAGGTGAATTCGCCGACCTTCTGGCCGTAGAGCAGGCCGTAGACAACCGCAGCCAGCAGATAGCCGGCCGGATAACCGCATTGCAGAATGCCCGAAACCATGCCGCGGGCGCTGGGCGGGATGGACTCCATGGCAAGCGAACTGCCCAGTCCCCATTCGCCACCCATGGCGATGCCGAACAGGGCGCGGAGCGCCAGGAAGATACCGAGATTGGGCGAGAACGCGGCTAAAGCACCGATCACCGAATAGCTGACGATGTTGAGCATCAGGATCGGCTTGCGGCCGTATTTGTCGGCAAGCATGCCGAAGAGGAACGCGCCGATGAAGCGCGTCGCAAGCGTCAGGAATATCGCCTTGGTGACGGCGGGCACCTCGGTGTGAAACTCAGCAGCAATATCGGTGAGCAGGAAAGTCAGAAGGAAGAAATCAAACGCGTCGAGCGTCCAGCCCAGAAATGATGCAATAACGGTCTTCTTCTGTTGTGAATTGAGATCCAAGACATTCCTCCTTTGCCCCCGCCAAAGGAACGATATGTCCTGTTATGTGCAAAAGAGAACGCTCCGGAGGCCAGTTTCCGGTCACATTTGCGTAAACTCGAGATCGAAGACCATCAGCCCGTCGGTGCCGCCCTGAAGTGCTGCGACCAGCCGGGCGCCGGCGCGCTGATGCGCCTCGTGCACGAGATAGGCATCGCGGGCGGCGGCTTCGCGGAAGTCGATGGTGAAGCCATGCGTGAAGCCGCGCGCGAACGGCTCCGGGCTGACATTGGCGCTGAGATGCACCTTGCCCATGCCGTCGATGACGGCGCGCAGTGCTTCGAGGTCGGCATGGATCGCCGCGCGCTCGGTTGCCGGGACGTCGTCACGAAAGCGGACAAAGACGCAGTGGCGGATCATCCTTTATGCCTCACGCCGCCTGGTTGCCCTTGAACACGGCCGGCGGCAGCGGCTCGCGGCCGAGGATGAGGTCGGCGCCCTTTTCGCCGACCATGATGGTCGGCGCATTGGTGTTGGAGGAGGGGACGCGCGGCATCACCGAGGCATCGCAGACGCGCAGACCCTCGATGCCGCGCAGCCTGAGATCCGGCGTCACCACCGCCATCGCGTCGCGGCCCATGCGGCAGGTGCCGACGGGGTGATGATCGGTCTTGGAGGTGCGGCAGGCATAGTCGACGAGGTCGTCGCCGCTCTGCAGGTTTGGACCGGGCAGCACTTCGCGCAGCACATAGGGTTGCAGCGCTCTTTGCCGCATGATCTCGCGCGCCAGCCGCAGGCCCTTGATCGACATGTCGCGATCATAGGGGTCGGACCAGTAGTTCGGATCGATCAACGGATGGTCGGCCGGATCGGCGCTCTTCAACCGCACCGTACCGCGCGAACGCGGGCGCAGGAAGGCGGAGTTCAGCGTTACGCCCGGGTTCTTCAGCTTCTCGACGCCGGCCTCGATGCCGGAGCCGAGTCCGAGATGGAACTGGATGTCGGGCGAGGCGGCAGTCGGGTCGGCGTACCAGAAGCCGCCGGTCTCGAAGAGGCTGGAGGCGACCGGCCCCTTCTTCAAGAGCAGATACTGCAGGCCGGCCCACATGGTGCGGTGCAGCTTGGCATAATTGTCGTAGGTGTGGTCGCCGGTGCATTCGGCAATCACGAACAGGTCGAGATGGTCCTGCATGTTGGAGCCGACGCCAGGCAGGTCATGCACTGGCGTGACGCCGACGGACTTCAGGTGGTCTGCCGGGCCGATGCCGGACTGCATCAGGAGCTTGGGCGAGCCGATCGCGCCTGAGGAGACGATCACCTCGCTTTCAGCGCGCAGGACGGTCTTTTCGCCGCCCGGTCTGTCGACGACCTCGACGCCGATCGCACGGCCCTTCTCGACGACGATACGGGTGACCAGCACGTCGGTCCGGACCGTCAGGTTCTTGCGGTCGCGGATCGGCTTCAGATAAGCGACCGACGCGGATGAGCGGCGCCCGTTCTTCTGGGTAAGCTGGTAGTAGCCGACGCCTTCTTGTCTCTCGCCGTTGAAATCCGGATTGAAGGGGATGCCCATTTCCTGGCCGGCGCGGAAATAGGCCTCGCAGATCGGCAGCGGTGAGATCGGATTGGAGACGCCGAGCGGACCTTGGTCGCCATGAAAATCATTGGCGAAGCGCTGGTTGTTCTCGGCGCGCTTGAAGTAGGGCAGCACGTCGCGATAGCCCCAGCCGATAAGCCCCTCTTCCTTCTCCCAGGCGTCGTAATCGCGGGCATTGCCGCGCGTGTAGATCTGCGCGTTGATCGACGAGCCGCCGCCGACCACCTTGGCCTGCGTGTACCAGAAGACGCGGTCCTTCATGTTTCTCTGCGGCACGGTCGACCAGCCCCAGGAGGCGATGCCCTTGGTCATCTTGGCGAAGCCAGCCGGCATGTGGATATAGGGATGCCAGTCCTTGCCGCCGGCTTCGAGCAGCAGCACCGAATTTGCCGGGTCCTCGCTCAGCCGGTTGGCGAGAACGCAGCCGGCCGGACCGGCGCCAACAATGATGTAGTCAGCCATTGTTCCTCACAAACGCGGCACGGAAAGCGCGCCGTCGACGTCGATGACCGAGCCGGTCGAAAAGCCGAATTTTCCCGAGGCCAGCGCTGCAACCACTGCGCCGATATCGGCGGCCTCGCCCCAGCGTTTTGCCGGCACCAGGCCGCCATCGATCAGCGCGTCATATTTGGCGGAAACGACCGATGTCATGTCGGTGCGGATGATGCCGGGCCGCACTTCGAACACGCCTATGTTTTCGGGCGCCAACCGCAGCGCCAGGTTCTTCACCCACATGGAAAGGCCGGCCTTGGACACGCAGTAGTCGGCGCGTTCGGGCGAGGCCATTGTCGCACTGACCGAGGTGATGGTGATGATCGACTTGGCGACGTTTGCAGGTGCCGCAAGCATCGCCTTGGCGACGGCCTGGCTGAGAAACACCGTGCCGCGCAGGTTGATATCCAGTGCGCGGTCGAAATTCTCGGGCTTCAGTTCCAGCAGATCACCGCGCACGAGGGCGCCGACGCCGGCATTGTTGACCAGGCAGTCGATGCGGCCGAAGGCATCGATCGCTGCTTCGACAAGAGCGGCATGGCCGGTAAGATCGGCGATGTCGCAACGATGGTAGGCAAACTTCGCGCCGCGCCCGGTGATGTTGGAAGCGACGCTATCGTCGTGCTTCTCCGCGAGGTCGGCGACGAGGATGTCGAAGCCGGCATCGGCCAGCGCCTCGGCGCAGGCGAGCCCGATGCCGCGCGCGCCGCCGGTGACGATGGCCGCCGGGCGGGTCATGCGGCAAGCTCCGTTTTGCGGATATAGTCGGCGACGCGCAGCGCCTGGGCCGCGATCGACAGCGCCGGGTTGACCGCGGCGGACGTCGGCAGGAAGCCACCGTCGACGACGAACAGGTTCTGATGATCATAGGCGCGGCAGTACGGATCGAGCGGCGAAGTGGCCGGATCGTTGCCCATCTTCACTGTGCCGCACTGGTGCGAGGGTGTGCGCTTGTCGAAGGGACGCGACAGCACGATCGGATAGCCGCAGGCGCGAAGGTTCTCGCGCATCACCTTGGTCAGGCCTTCCAGCGATTGCATGTTGGAGCGGCGCCATTGCATGACGATCTCCTTGCCGTCGACCATGATGCGGCTTTCGGGGTCGGGTAGGTCCTCGCACATGAGATACCAGTCGACGGCGCGGCCGGCCATGAAGTCGAGCGCGAATTTTGGCACCCGCTTCACATTGGCCTTCAGCATGTTGCCGTCGATCTTGCCGAGCAGTTGCACATTACCGAGCGGCTTGCCGCCCCTGCCGTCCGACAGATAGTAGTCGTTGAGCATCAGCGTCTTCTGGTAGACGCTGTCGTTGCGGCGGCGCGGATCGATCGCCAGCATCGCGCTCGAATTGTGGTTCATGAAATTGCGGCCGACCTGGTCGGAGCTGTTGGCGAGACCCTTGCCTGTCGCGGAAGGCGAGCGCAGCAGGATGACGGCGGAATTGATGGCGCCGGCCGACAGGATGACGAGCTTCGGCGACAGCGTCTTTCGCGCGCCGTTTTGGGTGTAGTGGATCGCGGCGATCGTCTTGCCATCCGGCGTCGTCTCCAGCCAGTCGACATAGGCGCCGGTTTCGAGCCGGATGTTCGGGTCCTTCAGCGCTTCGGTCAGCGGGCCGGTCTGCGCATCGATCTTGCCTTGGCCGGTGTTGGGGAAAGCGTCCCAGCCCGTTTTGCCATCCTTCAGCCAGGCCTCGATGTCGACGCCGAGCGGCAGCGAGGCTGGGTGCAAGCCGAGCCCCTTCAGTTCGGCGCGGGCGCGCGCGATCGGTGGCTCGTCGGGCACCGGCCTGAAAGCGTAGGGAAGCGAATGGAACGGCTCGGTCGGATCCTCGCCGAGGGTGCCGCGCACGCGAAACAATTGCTCGGCCTTCGAATACCAGGGCTCGAACTCGTCATAGGAAAACGGCCAGGCGGGTGACACACCGCCGAAATGTTCGAGCTCGGAGAAATCCTCCTTGCGGTAGCGGATCAGCACCGCGCCGAAGAATTTCGAATTGCCGCCGACATAGTAGTAGTTGCCAGGGTTGAAGGCAGGGCCGCCGGCCTCGCGCCACATCTCCTTCGGCCGGTAATGCTCGTCGACGAAGATCGAGCGCGTCGAGCGTGCATGCGGCGTCGCGGGCAGCGGCTCGCCGCGCTCCAGGATCAGGATCGAGGCGCCGCTGCCGGCCAAGCCGGAGGCGATCGTGGCGCCGCCGATGCCGGAGCCGATGATGACGATATCCGGGTTCATGGTCTAAAGGTCTTTGTTTCGATGCATGTCGTCGCCCCAAAACCGGAGCCACTTTTGAGCGACATGCATCAGAGAATGCGCTTCTCGGTGGCCGGGTCGAAGAACACCGCCTTGCTGAGGTTGAAGGCCAAGGGCGTGCTGGTGCCGGGCTGGATCTTGGCATCGGCCCTGAGCCGCGCCACGACACCCTTGCCGCCGAGATTGGTGACGGCGAACGTGTCGGAACCGGCCGGCTCGACCACTTCGATGTGGCAGTCGGCGGTGGCGATGCTGGAGCCATTGCGCTCGGCGCCTTCAGGGTCGGTCAGCGCCTCGGGGCGGACGCCGAAGATCACCGGCTTGTCCTTGAAAGCCGCGAGGCCGGCGGGCGCGCCGGGCATCGGCAGCACGATCGGCTGGCGCGACTCGCGGTCGAGCACCACGGAAAGCCCGCCGCCATTGGCGTCGATCTTGGCCGGGATCAGGTTCATCGCCGGCGAGCCCATGAAGTCGGCGACGAAGATGTTGGTCGGGTTGTTGTAGATCTCGGCCGGCGTGCCGAACTGCTGCACCTCGCCGTCGCGCATGACGGCGATCTTGGTCGCCAGCGTCATCGCCTCGATCTGGTCGTGAGTGACGTAGACGATCGTCGTGCCGGTCGTGGCATGCAGGCGCTTGATCTCGATGCGCATGTCGACGCGCAGCTTGGCGTCGAGGTTGGAGAGCGGCTCGTCGAACAGGAAGAGTTTCGGGTCGCGCACCAGGGCGCGGCCCATGGCGACGCGCTGGCGCTGGCCGCCGGACAGCTGGCTCGGCTTGCGCTGCAGGAGATGGCCGATCTGCAGGATCTTCGACACCTTGTCGATCGCCGCCTGGCGCTCGGCCGCCGGCACGCCGCGCATCTCCATGCCGAAGGCGATGTTCCCCGCCACGGTCATGTTCGGGTAGAGCGCGTAGCTCTGGAAGACCATGGCGATATCGCGCTTCGAAGGATGCAGGTCGTTGATCGCCCGGCCCTCGACGCGGATCTCGCCCTCGGTGATGTTTTCGAGACCGGCGATGGTGTTGAGCAGCGTGGACTTGCCGCAGCCGGAAGGACCGACCAGCACGAGGAAGCCGCCCTTTTCGAGCTCGACATTGATGCCCTTCAGGATCTCGACATTCCCGAAGCGCTTCTTCAGCCCATCAATTTCCAGAAAAGCCATGGTCGTTCCTTCCGAATGTGGTCAGCCCTTGACCGCGCCAGCCATCAGCCCGCGCACGAAATAGCGGCCGGCGACGACATAGACGATCAGGGTGGGGAGCGCGGCGATCATCGCCGCGGCCATGTTGACATTGTATTCGACGACGCCGGTCGAGGTGTTGACGACATTGTTCAGCGCCACCGTCATCGGCATCACGTCGCCGGTGCCGGCATAGGCCGAGGCGAACAGGAAGTCGTTCCAGATGTTGGTGAACTGGTAGATGACCGTGACGACGAAGATCGGCATCGAGTTCGGCAGCATGATGCGGCGGAAAATCTGGAAGAAGGACGCGCCGTCGACCTGCGCCGCCTTGATCAACTCGGTCGGGAAGGCCTCGTAGTAGTTACGGAAGAACAGCGTGGTGAAGCCGAGGCCGTAGACCACATGGACGAAGACGAGGTTGACCGTCGAGTTGCCGAGGCCGAAATTGAAGCCGGTCGCGTTCTGCAGCGTGACGCCGAAGCGGCCGATGCTGCCGAGGATGGTCGCCATCGGCAAAAGCACCGACTGGAACGGGATGAAGCAGGCGAACAGCATCATGGCGAAGACCAGGGTGTGGCCGCGGAAGCGCCACTTGGTCAGCACATAGCCGTTGAGCGCGCCGAGCAGCGTCGAGATCAGCACCGCCGGCACCACCATCTTGATGGAGTTCCAGAAATAGCCCTTGATGCCGGCGCAGGTGAGGCCGACACAGGTCTGGCCCCAGGCCTTGAACCAGGGCTCGATCGTCGGCGATTGCGGCAGCGCCAGCATGTTGCCGTTCTGGATCTCGTCCATGGTTTTGAACGAGGTGACCAGCATGACGAAGAGCGGCATCAGATAGAAGATCGCGAACAGCGCGAGCAGGCCGTAGATGACGATGCGGTTGATCGTCCTGGCGCTCATGCCGCTCGAAGCCTGGCGGGCAGGTGAGGTGACAGCGCTCATCGCGGCTTCTCCCTGAGCTCGGAATAGAGATAAGGCACGATGATCGCGGTCAGCGTCATCAGCATGATCACCGCGCTGGCCGAGCCGACCGCCATCTCGTTGCGCTTGAAGGTGAATTCATACATGAAGTTCGATGGCAGCCAGGCCGAACCGCCGGGGCCGCCGCTGGTCAGCGCCACGACGAGGTCGTAGGACTTGATGGCGAGGTGCGCCAGCACGATGAAGGCCGACAGGAAGACGGGCCGCAGCAGCGGGATGACGATGCGGCGGTAGAGCTGGAAGGTGGTGGCGCCGTCGATCTGCGCCGCCTTCATGATCTCCCCGTCGATGCCGCGCAGGCCGGCCAGGAACATCGCCATGATGAAGCCGGAAGCCTGCCAGACGCCGGCGATCACCACCGTGTAGATGACGAAATCCTTGTTCTTGATCCAGTCGAAATGGAAGCTCGTCCAGCCCCATTGATGCAGCGTCTGCTCCAGCCCGAGGCCAGGGTCGAGGAACCATTTCCAGGCGACGCCTGTGACGATGAAGGACAGCGCCATCGGGTAGAGGTAGATCGGGCGCAGCACGCCTTCGCCGCGGATCTTCTGGTCGAGCAGGATGGCCAGGAACAGGCCGAGCGCCAGGCAGATGCCGATGTAGAGGAAGCCGAAAATGCCCATGTTGGTGATCGAGGTGTACCAGCTCGACGGCGGGTCGCTCTCGAAGGTCCAGCGCCACAGCCGCTGATAGGCGCGGGCGCCGGTGATGTCATAGGACGGGAAGGTCTTGGAGTTGGTGAAGGACAGATAGATCGTCCAGAGGATGAAGCCGTAGACGAAGACGATCGTCGCCGCGAAGCTCGGCGCCAGAACGATCTTCGGCAACAAATCCTGCAGCCGCGATCGGACCGACGCGCCAGGACGGGCGTCATGCTCCGGTGTCAGCTTGATCTGGGTTTCGGCAACTGTGCTCATCGGCTCATCCAGTACCGGTTAGCGGGAATCCGCCGGCGTGCCGTGCACGCCAGGAAGCAATCCCGGATATTGTCTCGACTGGAGACCTCCCCCGCCGAAGCGGGGGAGAGTCAATCTATGCCAAAAGGCCTTACTTGGCGTCGTCGATCGCCTTGACCAGTTCGGTCACGGCCTCGTCCGAGGTCTTGATCTGACCATGGACGAACTTCGACACGACGTCCTTGTAGGCGTTGGCGACGGCCGGCGGGGCGCCATAACCCTGAGCCAGCGAGCCGAACAGCGTGCCGCCATCATTGGCCTTCTTCAGGTCGGCGATGCCCTTCTTGCCGCAAGCGTCGAAGTCGGTGTCCGGCACGTCGGTACGGGCCGGGACCGAACCCTTCACCACGTTGAAGGCCGACTGGAAGCTCTTCGACAGGGTGGCGGTGGCCAGAGCGACCTGGGCGGCCTTGCGGTCGTCCGGAACGTTGAACATGCCGAACATGTCGGAGTTGTAGATCACGGAGCCGTCGGTGCCCGGGAAGCGGTAGCAGAGGAAGTCGGTGCCCGGGGTCTTGTTGGCGGCGTGGAACTCGCCCTTGGCCCAGTCGCCCATGACCTGAACCAGCGCGTCGCCCTTGATGACCATGGCGGTGGCGAGGTTCCAGTCGCGGCCCGAGAAGTTCGGGTCGACATAGGTGACGAGCTTGGCGAGGTTGTCGAACGACTTCTTCATCGTGTCGGACTTGAGCGAGGCCTCATCGAGGTCGTTCATCGCCTTCTTGTAGAACTCCGGTCCGCCGGTCGACAGCACGACGGAGTCGAACATGGTGGCTTCCTGCCAGTTCTGCCCGCCCAGAGCGAGCGGGGTGACGCCGGCAGCCTTGGCCTTGTCGAGCAGGGCGACGAAGTCGTCTAAGGTCTTCGGCTCGGTGCCGCCGATCTTGTCCATCACCGCCTTGTTGATCCACAGCCAGTTGACGGAGTGGACGTTGACCGGAGCGGCAACCCACTTGCCGTCATAGACCGAGAACTTCTGCAGGGCCGCCGGGACCGACTTGTCCCAGCCTTCCTTCTTGGCTGTCTCGGTCAGGTCGCCCATGACGCCGGCGGCGGCATAGTCGAGCACGGTGTAGCCGAGCATCTGCGAGGCGGTCGGGTAGTTGCCGGCCGCGACCATGGCCTTCAGCGCGGTCATGGCGGCGTCGCCGCCACCGCCGGCCACCGGCACGTCCTTCCAGGCATAGCCTTCCTTGGCCAGATCCTGCTTCAGCACGTTCAGAGCAGCCGCCTCGCCGCCCGACGTCCACCAATGCAGCATCTGCACTTCCTTGACGTCCGCGGCGTGCGCCGAGAACGCGAAGCTCGTCGCAAGAGCCGTTCCGATAAGCAGTTTGCGCAACATGTACTACCTCCCTTGTTGCATGCACATAACCGGCGGGTGTCCGCCGGGGTCTCCCAACTCAGCCGACCCACCAACCGGTGCGCTGGCCGCGATGAAACTGGATAGTCTTTTCTTCGGTATAATCCTCGACGGCGCGTTTGCCGAGTTCGCGTCCGAGACCGGACTGCTTGTAGCCCCCGAAAGGCAGCTCGGGGTAACCTTCCATGAACGTGTTCACCCAGACCGTCCCCGAACGCACACCGCGCGCCACCGACATGCAGGTGTCGATGCTGGCGCTCCACACCCCTGCAGACAAACCATAGGGCGTGTTGTTGGCAATGTGCAATGCCTTTTCAATCGTTTCAAAAGTGAGCACGGACAGCACCGGGCCGAATACTTCCTCACGCGCGATCGCCATATCCTCTGTAACGTTGCGGATGATGGTCGGATCGAGATATTGGCCGGCATTGGAGGCAAGCTGGGCGCCGCCGGCGAAAACGTCGCCGCCGTCGGCTTTCGCCGCAGCAACATAGCCGGCTACCTTTGCCGTATGGTCGGCGGAGATCATGGCGCCGACCTTGGTGCGGTCGTCGAGCGGATCGCCGACGCGGACCTTGTCGGCCAGCGCCTTGACCGCGGCCAGGAAATCGTCGGCGATCGCCTCGTGCACGATCAGGCGGCTGCCAGCATTGCAGCACTCGCCGGCGTTGAAGAAGCCGCCGAACACAGCGGCATCCGCCGCCGCGTCGAGGTCGGCGTCCGGGAAGACGATCTGGCCGTTCTTGCCGCCAAGCTCCATCGACACCTTCTTCAGCGAATCCGAAGCGGCGGCCATGGTCATCTTGCCGACGCGGGTCGAACCGGTGAAGGAGACCATCTCGACCAGCGGATGGCTGACCATCGGCGCGCCGACATCGGCGCCGAAGCCGGCGAGGATGTTGACGACGCCGGCCGGAAGGCCGGCCTCGAGCAGGATGTCGCCGAGCACGAAGGTCGAGGCCGAGGTCATCTCGCTCGGCTTCACCACGGCCGTGCAGCCGGCGGCGAGCGCGAAGGGCAGCTTCTGGCTGATGATCAGGAAGGGGAAGTTCCAGGGCGTGATCAGCGAGACGACGCCGATCGGCTCGCGCAGCACCACGCCCAGCATGGAATCGCCGAGATTGGCGTAGCTCTCGCCATGCAGCGTGCGGGCGAGCGAGGCGGCATAGCGCCAGATGTCGACGGCGCCGCCGATCTCGCCGCGCGCCTGGGCGATCGGCTTGCCGGATTCCAGAGCGTCGAGACGGGCGATCTGTTCCAGCCGGCTCTCGATCAGGTCGGCGGCCTTGAGCAGCACCGCGGCGCGCTCGGATGCCTTCATGCGCGGCCACGGGCCGACCTCGAACGCCTTGTGCGCGGCCTGCACGGCGGCCTCCACTTCGGCCGCACCCGCCTGGGCATAGCGCGAGACGACGAAGCCATGGCCGGGGCTGGCGCGCTCGATTGTGCGGCCTTCGCGGGCGTCGACATGCTTGCCGCCGATCAGCAGCTTGTAGGCCTTGGGCGCCTGGGAGTCCTCGGTCGGCATGGAGATGGTGAGCGGTGCGTTCATCGTTTCTTCTCTAGGATCTCGAAAAGGCCGGTTTCTGCTTGGCCTTGAAAGCACCGACACCGGCTTTCAGGTCGGCGCTCATCGCAATGAAGCCGCTGGCCAGTGCTTCCGTGGCGGCGGCGTCTTCCTCGCCCTCGGCAACGCCGATCATCAGCTTGGCAGCCTCGGTTGCCAGCGGGCCGCGTTCGGCGATTTTTTCCGCCCAGGTCTTGGCCTCATCGAACGCCTTGCCGGTCTCGACCAGCCGGTCGACGATGCCGTGCGCGAAAGCGTCGACGGCCAGGAAAATCTCGCCGCCGATTGCCATGCGGCGCACGATCTGCGCGCCGAATCGGCGCACGGCGCGCTGCGTGCCGGACCAGCCGGGCACGACGCCGATCGAGGTTTCTGGGAAACCGAGTTTTATCTGCGTTTCGGCGACGCGGAAGTCGCAAGCCGCTGCCAGTTCCAGGCCACCGCCCAACGCATGGCCGGACAGCACCGCTATGGTCGGTTGCCTGAGCCGCGCCAGCCGGTCGAAGACGCGATGGCCGTAGCGGACCCATTGCACCTGGAAATCGGCGGCACTCATCGCTCCCCAGGCCTCGACGTCGCCGCCGGCGCAAAAACCCTTGCCTTCACCGCGGATCAGCACGACACGCACGCTCTCGGCCAGCTCCGCGTCGTCAAGCGCTGCTTCCAGCGCGCGCAGCATCGGGATGTCGAGCGCGTTGAATTTTTCCGGGCGGCGCAGCGTGACGACGCCGATCGCGCCGTCCTTTTCGAAGTTGACGAAACGCTCAGCCATGTGCGCCTCCAAGCGAGGCGCCGCCGTTGAGCGACAGGCCGATCGGCCGGTCCTGGTAAAGCGAGGCTGGCGTCACCTTGAGGTCGTTGGCGATGGCGAGCGGAATCTCCGCCTGCGCCAGCACGTCGCGCTCGAGATCGATGCCGGGCGCGAGTTCCGTCACCATCAACCCGTCCGGCGTCAGTTTCATCACGCAGCGCTCGGTGACATAGGTGATGTCCTGCCCCTGCGCGACGGCGCGTTTTCCCGAGAAGGAGATGTGCTCGACCTCGCCGACCACCTTCTTGACCTTGCCTTCCTGGTCGATGCGGATGGCGCCGTCGGCGAGCGAAAGCTTGGCGCCGGCATTGAAGAAGCCGGAGAAGACGATCTTCTTCGCCCGCGACGTGATGTCGACGAACCCGCCGGCGCCGGCGGTGACGTGCGGCCGTGCCGAGAGCTTCGAGACGTTGACCGAGCCGTGCCGATCGATCTGCAGGAAGGACAGCAGCGAGGCGTCGAAGCCGCCGGCCTGGAAGTAGATGAACTGATGCGGCGAGGGCATGATCGCCTCGGCGTTCGAGGCGCAGCCGAACTTGAAGTCGAGCAACGGCACGCCACCGACCGCGCCCTGCTCGATCACCCAGGTGACCTTGCCGTGCTGGCCTTCCTCGAGGAGGATGCGCGGCACGTTGGCCGAGATGCCGAAGCCGATGTTGACGGCCATGCCGTCGCGCAACTCCATGGCGACGCGGCGCGCGATCACCTTCTGGATGTTCATCTCGGGCGTACGAAAGGTCGAGAGCGGCCGGAAGATCTCGCCGGAGATCGCCGGGTCATAGGGCGTCAGCGTCGTCTGCAACTGGTCGGGCGCCACCACGATGTGGTCGACCAGAACCCCCGGCACGCGCACGTCATGCGGCTTCAGCGTGTCGTTCTCGACGACGCGCTTGACCTGCGCGATGACGATGCCGCCATTGTTGCGGGCGGCGAGCGCCTGCTCCAGGCCGCCGAGATAGGCGCCCTCATGCTCATAGGTGAGGTTGCCGCGCTCATCCGCCGTCGTGGCGCGGATGATCGAGATGTTGGGCACGATGGCGCGGAAATAGAGCCATTCCTCGCCGTCGAACTGCTGCACCGAAACGATCGGCTCGCTGGCCGCCGCGTTCATCGCGCAGCCCTGGTGGCGCGGATCGGCGAAGGTATCGAGCCCGACCTTGGTCAGCACGCCCGGACGCTTGGCGGCGGCCTCGCGATGCATGTCGAACAGGATGCCGGAAGGCACGTTGTAAGCCGCGACCGAATTGTCGCCGATCATCTTCCAGATCTGCGGCGGTTCGGCGGAGGAGGGGCCGGACGGATAGGAACCGCAGAGCGTGCGCGTCAACAGGCCGGGCTTGGCTAGATGGTCGATGCCCTTGATGCCATACATGTCGCCGGCGGCGATCGGGTGCAGCGTGGTGATATTCTTTGGATGGCCTTCCGCATCGAAGCGCTCGCCGATCGCGGCAAGCACGGCGTCCGGGCAGCCGAGGCCGCTCGACGACGACACCGAGACGACCATGCCGTCCTTTATCAGGCTGGCGGCGTGAGCCGCCGAGACGAGCTTGCTCACGCGAGGCTCCCGAGTTGCGGGTCGATCGTGACGGCCTTGCCGGTCTTCGACGATTGCAGCGCGGCTTCAGCCGAGGCCAACGACCAGATGCCGTCCTCGCCGGTGGCGGAGGGCTGGCCTTCGCCGCGGATCGCGGCGTGGAACTGGCGCAGCGAGCGGGTGTAGAGATCCTCGCGGTCGAAGCTCAATTCTTCCTCGCCTTTCGCGTTGCGCAGCAGCACGGAGCCGACTGGCTTCTGCGTCATCACATTGGTGGCGAACAGCGAGCCTTCCGAGCCGTGCACCTCGAAACCGGTGCCGGCGAATTTCGTCGTGAAGCCCTCGTGCGACTGGGCGATGATGCCTGACTTGAAGCGCCAGATGCACATGGCGCCGTCCTCCAGGCCACCGCCGGCCATGCCGGCTGATTGCGTGAAGGCCGAAATCTCGACCGGATCGTCGCCGAGCACGAAACGTAGCGTGTCGGCGTCATGCACGGTGATGTCGAGCACCACGCCGCCGCCGGCCTCAGGCCTGGTGATGCGCCAGCCCTGCAGGTTTTCCGGCAGGAAGACCGAGTGGAAGACGCGCGCGGCGATCGGCTTGCCGATGCGGCCGGCGGCAATCGCCTCGCGCATCGCCCGGTGCGAGCCGGCATTGCGAAGATGATGATTGGTGCCGAAGACGATTCCGGCTTTCCTGGCAGCCGAAACCATCTGCTTGGCATCGGCGCTGGTCAGCGCCAGCGGCTTCTCGCACATCACGTGCTTGCCGGCCTTGATCGCCGCCAGGCCCTGTTCGAGATGCAGTTCGTTGGTGGTCGAGATGTAGACGGCGTCGATGTCTGTGCTGAGCAGCGCATCGAGGGTCGAGACGGCGACCGGAATGCCGTTCTCGCCGGCATAGGCCCTCGCGCGCTCGGAATTCGAGCTCATAACGGCGACGACCTCGCCATCGGCCTGGGCGCGGATGGCATCGATCATGAATTGTCTGGCGATCGTGCTGGCGCCGATCAGTCCCCACCGCACGCTCATGCCGCGTCTCCCACTTGATTATTGCGATCCGGGCCGCTGCTTTCCCGCACGACGAGGCTGACGGCGCCGATATGGTCCTCGGCGCGCGTGGTGCGCGACTGGATCATCTTCAGCATGACGTGCGCGGCGCGCTCGCCGAGGCCCGCCGTGTCGACGGCAACGCTGGTCAGCGCCGGACTGTAGTGCTCGGCCTCGGCGACATCGTCGAAGCCGACGACGGCAAAGTCCACTCCTGCTTCCAGGTTGCGGCGGCGCAGCGCCAGCATGACGCCGAAGGCGACCGCGTCGTTGAAGCAAAGGGCAGCCGTCGGCGGCTCTGCCAAGGCAAGCGCCGTCTCCAGGCAGGCCATGCCGCCCTTGCGGCTGGTCTCGCCTTCGACGATCGTGCGGTCAGCCGCCGGGATGCCGAGCGTTTCACAGGCTTCGAGGAAACCGCCCAGGCGCTCTCGATAGACAACGAGGTCGGATGAGCCGCCGAAGAAGGCGAGGCGGCGATGGCCCTTGCGGATCAGATGCTCGGTGGCCAGCACGGCGCCGCGATGATTGTCGGGCGCGATCGCCGGGATGCGACTCTCGGGCAGCCTGCGCATGGCGAAGACCACGGGCACGCCCGCCGCTTCGATGCGCCGGAAAGCGCCGGGCGTCGTGCCGCGCGCCGGCGAGACGATCAGGCCGGCAACGCCTTGCTCCATCATCGACTTCAGCACTTCTTCCTGGCGCACCGGGTTCTCCGCCGTGTTGGCGATGAAGGGGACGACGCCGGCCGCCTGAAAGACGCGCTCCATGCCGACGGCAAGCTCGGCGAAAAAGGGGTTGGTGAGGTCGTTGATGACCATGCCGATGACGTTGGAATGGGCCTTGCGCAGATTGGCGGCGCCGCGGTTGTAGACATAGCCGACATCCTCGATCGCCTTGCGCACCTTGACCGCGGTTTCAGGCCGGATCAGCCCGCTGCCCTGCAGCACGAGCGATACCGTCGATTTGGACACGCCGGCCTCGCGGGCAATGTCCAGGATCGTCGCCTTGGCCCGGCTGGCCATCCTCGTGCCGTCCTCCACGTTTTTGAGCGAATTTATTGGAACGTTCTAATCACTGTTCCAAATCAGAGTCAATCGCGATTCCCGAGAGATTTGAAAAATTGATTGGCGTGGTTCAAAAATTGCTGGCAATGCAAGGGTTTCTGGATCGCGGCATTGCAACTGGCGGGCTCGGACTCTCTGAGCCATAAAGCTTCTTGATTTATTGGAACGTTCCATTTATTAGAGCCGGAACGGGAGAGTTCGATGGACATCACCTTGCCTGCGGAAAATGGCGACCGGGTCAGCTACCGGCTCGTCGGTAAACCGGTCGCGCCGATCGATGGCGCGCGTTTTTCGCGCATCGTCTATGCCGCCGCCCATGTCGTTGCCGACCCGATCGCGATGACCAATCCCTGGTCGCGGCCCGCGGTCGACTGGGACAGGACCATGGCGTTCCGCCACCATCTGTGGCGGCTTGGCTTCCGCATCGCCGAGGCCATGGACACGTCCCAGCGCGGCATGGGGTTCGACTGGGCGAGCGCCAAGGAATTGATCCGCCGCTCGATCGCGGAGGCTAAAACGGCGCCAGGCGCCGATCTCGCCTCGGGAGCGGGGACCGATCACCTGGCGCCGGCGGCGGCCAAAACGCTGGACGACGTCATCCGCGCCTATGAGGACCAGTTCGCCTTCATCGAAGGCGAAGGCGGCAAGGCCATCATGATGGCGAGCCGCGCGCTAGCGGCGGTGGCAAAGGGGCCGGAGGACTATGCCCACGTCTATGACCGGATGCTCTCCCAGGCGTCGGGCAAGGTCATCCTGCACTGGCTGGGCGACATGTTCGATCCGGCGCTCAAGGGCTATTGGGGCAGCAACGATTTCGACGCGGCGCTGGATACCGTCGTGGCCATCATCGTGCGCCATGCCGACAAGGTCGAGGGCATAAAAATATCGCTGCTCGATGCCGACAAGGAGGTGCTGCTGCGCGACCGGCTGCCCGAGGGCGTGGTGATGTTCACGGGCGATGATTTCAATTATCCGGAGCTGATCGCCGGCGACGGCAAAAAACATTCGCACGCGCTGCTCGGCATCTTCGACGCCATCGCGCCGGTGGCCAACGCGGCGCTGGCAAAGCTCGCCGAAGGCGATCGTGCCGGCTATGACGCGCTGATGGCGCCGACCGTGCCGCTGTCGCGCAAGATCTTCGAGGCGCCGACGGAGTACTACAAGGCCGGCATCGTCTTCATGGCCTGGCTGAACGGACATCAGGACCATTTCACCATGGTGGGTGGCATGCAGTCGGCGCGCGGTATATGCCACTATGCCGATGTCTTCCGCCTCTCCGACCATGCCGGCCTGCTGGCGGACCCCGATCTTGCCGCTGCCAGGATGAAGACTCTGTTGGCGATGGCAGGTGTCTGAGCCGATCCCCCGCGCGGGGGATTTGCGTTCCGCCGGCAAATCGTATTCGCTTGCCGAAAACAGGCGTGGACGAAGACGGCAATGGCGGAGAAACTCGCCCGGGCAGACAAAGTCGCCCTTATCACCGGGGTGACCGGGCAGGACGGGGCCTATCTGGCCGAACTGCTGCTCGGCAAAGGCTATGTCGTCCACGGCATCAAACGCCGGTCGTCTTCCTTCAACACCGAGCGCGTCGACGACATCTATGTCGATCCGGATGAGAGCGGTGCGCGCTTCTTCCTGCATCATGGCGATCTGACCGACGCGACCAATCTGATCCGCCTCGTGCAGGAGACGCAGCCCAGCGAAATCTACAATCTCGGCGCGCAAAGCCATGTCCAGGTGAGCTTCGAAACGCCGGAATACACGGCCAGTGCCGATGCGCTCGGGACGCTGAGGCTTCTGGAAGCGATCCGCATTCTCGGCCTGGAGAAATCGGTGCGCTTCTACCAGGCTTCGACCTCGGAGCTTTATGGCGAGGTGGCCGTGACTCCGCAGAACGAGAGCACGCCGTTCCGGCCGCGCTCGCCTTACGCCGCGGCCAAGCTTTATGCCTACTGGATCACGGTCAACTACCGTCAGGCTTACGGCATGTTCGCCGCCAACGGCATCCTGTTCAACCATGAAAGCCCGACGCGCGGCGAAACCTTCGTCACCCGAAAGATCACGCGCGCCGTCGCCGCGATCCATCACGGCCTGCAGGACACGCTCTATCTCGGCAACATCGACGCCAATCGCGACTGGGGCCATGCGCGCGACTATGTCGAGGGTATGTGGCGCATCCTGCAGCACGGCGAGCCGGATGATTTCGTGCTTGCGACCGGCGAGTCCCATTCGGTACGCGAATTCGTGGAACTCGCCTTCGCCGAGGCAGGGCGAACCATTCGCTGGCAAGGCCAGGGCGCGGACGAGATTGGCGTCGATGCGGCGACAGGTGCCGTGCTGGTGCGGGTCGATCCGCGCTACTTCCGGCCGACCGAAGTGGGCACGCTGATTGGCGACGCCACCAAGGCAAGAAATGTCTTGGGCTGGTCGCATACGGTCGGCTTCAGGGACCTGGTGGCGGAAATGGTTCGGGCCGATCTTGCGCGCGCCGCCGGCGTCGCGTGGCGCAAAGGTCGTTCAACATAGAGCAGTCCATCGTTTCACGGAAACGTCGAACTGCTCTAAGTATTTGTTTTTACGCAATTCCGGACGAAAAACCGTTATACACTTTTCTGGAATTGCTCTACGGACCCGCGCCATGGACAAGAGCTTCGATCTCAAGGGAAAGCGGATCTTCGTCGCCGGCCATCGCGGCATGGTCGGCTCGGCGCTGGTGCGCCGTCTGGCAAGTGAAGATTGCGAGATCCTGGCCGTCGCGCGCAGCGAACTGGACCTTCTCGACCAAGCCGGCGTGCGCCGCTGGATGGAAGACCGGCGGCCGGACGCAGTGGTCATGGCGGCCGCCAAGGTCGGCGGTATCCTCGCCAATGACAGTTTTCCGGTGGATTTTCTATACGAGAACCTCGTCGTGCAGACCAACGTCATCGAGGCCGCCTTCCGCAGCGAGGTGCAGAAACTCCTGTTCCTCGGCTCGTCCTGCATCTATCCGAAACTTGCGCCGCAGCCGATCCCGGAAGACGCGCTGCTCACCGGCCCGCTCGAACCCACCAACGAATGGTATGCCGTCGCCAAGATCGCCGGATTGAAACTCTGCCAGGCCTACCGGCGGCAACATGGCGTCAACTACATCTCGGCCATGCCGACCAATCTCTACGGTCAGGGCGACAATTTCGACCTCGACAGCAGCCATGTCGTGCCGGCGCTGATGCGCAAGGCGCATGAGGCCAAGCGCGCCGGTCAAAAAAACCTGCAAGTGTGGGGCTCGGGCAAGCCGATGCGGGAGTTCATGCATGTCGACGACGCAGCCGACGCTTTTGTGTGGCTTTTGAAGACCTATTCCGGCGACAGCCACGTCAATGTCGGGAGCGGCGAGGACGTCACGATCGCCGAGCTTGCCCGAACCATCGTCTCGGTTGTCGGCCTGAGCGCGGAGATCGCCTTCGATGCCACGAAGCCGGACGGAACGCCGCGCAAGCTGATGGATGTGTCGCGGCTGTTTGCAACCGGCTGGCGTCCGAAATACGCGCTGCCCGATGGATTGGAGCAGACCTATACGTGGTTTCTCGAGCATGTCGAGAAGGGCGATATCCGTCTTGGCGCCGTCTGATCCAGCCTCGACGCTGATCGCGGCCACCAGGACCGACGGGCTGGGCGGCCGCCTTCTGGCGATGGCGAACGCCAAGGCGCTGGCCGACACCTTCGGCTACCGTTTCGGCTTCACCTGGAACCGTAAGGGCGCGGCCGACAAAGCATTCCATATCGTCGAAGTCGCCGACAGGATTTTTTCAGCCGATTTCATCGAGAGGCACTGGCTGGGCGAAAGCATCAAGGCGTCCGACTTCGGCACGCTCGACCTGGCTACCCTCGCCGGACGCGACCTTGGCGAACTGGCGAAAGAGAAGAAGCTGCGCGGGTGGATTTGCGACGACATCGACGTCCTGCAAAGCGAGGCGCCACAGCTGGCGAGGCGGGCGGAGACGTTGCGCGCCTTCGACTATGCGGCGCCCGTGAAGGAGGCGATTGCCGACGCCGATCGGAGCCGAATATCTGGACCGATGGCAGCACTGCATCTGCGCAGCGGCGACATCGTGCACGGCAAGCATCGCGCCAGCCTGGTCTTCGCCGACAAGGTCATCCCTTCCACGCTCGTGCGAGCGATCGTTTCGGAGCTTTCCTCGCGAGGCCTCAAGACGCTGCTGATCGGACAGCACCGTCCGACACTCGACTATCTCAAGTCAGAAACCGGGGCGATGCTGACCAGCGATCTCGGCGCCGACACGTTTACGGACGAGACGCTGAAGTCGTTCTTCGAGATGGCGCTGGCGGCGCGCTGCCGGCAAATCTATTCCGGAAGCAGCGTCTTCGCCGAGATCGCATCGCTGATGGGTGATGCGGCGCTCATGCGGACAACTGCCTTGTTCGACGCGCCGCGGGCCGCTGGGATCATCCTCGATGAACTGGGCGCTCGCCAGGCGGATTATCATCCGCGCGAGGCGGCCTTCGGCTACCAGTCGGCGTTCCTGGCGATGGAGGGCAAGGTCCCGGCCGGCGAGGCGCGCGGGATCCTGGAAAAGGCCTACGCGCTCGATCCGGAAAACGACGCCTATGCCCTGAAGATCGCGTCGATCCGTTTTCGCGAGCGCGACCATGCTCCGGGCGAGGCCGTGCTGAAATCCGTAATGAGCCGGCAGTTTCGGGAACGACCGAAAATCCCGCTGGCGATCATGCAACTGCTCGGCGAGATGATGTTCCGCAGATATCCGTTCGCGGCGGATTTCGAGTTCTTTCATGCCGCAGGCGAAGCAGGCTGTCCCTATGCTGCGGCATGTTCGGCCTGGATACTCCAGCAAACGACGGCGGATCGGCAGAGGGCGCTGGCGATGGCGCGTCGGGCCGTCGATGCTGCTCCAGCCGATCCGATCGTCAGGAAGGTCAGGCAGCGCATTCTGCAAGGCAAGAGACCGAAGTCGGGCCTGATCGCCAAGGCACGATGGCGCATCGCCTGGCTGCGTGGTCTCGGGGGGAGATAGTCAGGCCCGCCGCCAGATCCAGAATGGCGGGATCGCGCAGTCCGGGTGGAAAACCGGTTTCGCTGCTCCCGGTCGTTCGACCGCCGGTACGGTTTCGTCGGTATGCCGCGCAAGATCGTCCAGCAAGGGCTGGATGCGCTCCCCATCGAATGTTTCGCCGGAGATCGTGGCCAGCGTATCGGCATGTGCCGCCGCCCAGCGCAGAGCCTCGACCAGCCCCTGTCCATCCTTCGCCCGATACGCCCAGAGATCGTCGCCGACTGACGAGAGAACTCGCGCCAGTGCCGTCCAGCCTTGCAGGGCAAACAGGGCGTAATGCCTCGGGCGGGTGCGGGACAGTTCCTCAGGCAGGCGTCCGTCGGCGGCGATCTGGTCGGCGATCCTTTCACGGGCGTAGAGCCCCGCCTTGGCGAGCGCCGCTCCGTCACCCAGGAACGCCGCGATGGCCGCCCGCTGCAGGTCGAAGAAAACGCCGTGGTTGTTGAGCCGGTAGAACTCGAAAATCGCGGCCGGCGCGGTCTCCAGCCACTCGCAATAGGAGCGGAGCCAGGCCCTGAAGGCCCGGCTGTCCCGCTCGTCCAGCACTCCGCTTCGCCCGATCAACCTGACGGCGTCGAGAAAGAAGTAGAGATCCGCGAGTTCGAGGATGCCGTATCCCGGGCCTTCATTGTCGTCGCGCCCCTGTCGCACCTGCGCATAGCGCATGTTCGGGTTCATTCTGGTCGCGGGGTCCACGAACCATGTCCGAACAAGCAGCGCGGCATGGCTGGCGTAGCGTGTCTCGCCAAGCACGGTCGCGGCCAGGGCAAGCACGGTGGTGTCGTCGAGAACCCGTTGCAGGCGTGTTCGGTCGTAGGCCTCGCTGCCCTCGCCGTATAACGCGGTGCCGGCAGCGTGCTCGCCGTCGCGCCGGATGAAAGGAAGGCCATCCGGTTTGCGCGGATCCGGCCACCAATAAGGAGCCGGGTGGAAATAGTCGTGCGGATCGCCGCTCGGGGCACGGCCGCTCTTGTCCATGACGCTGAACGGACCGCGCAGCAGCGCCTGCTCGGCGCAGGCGCGCAATTCCTGCTGGACCCGCGGGTCTTGTCCCTGGCGCGCGGCGGCGAGCCGATCCTCGTCGTAATAGGTCAGGCGCGCCGGATCGAGTTTCTGGGCGATCGCGCTCGCGTCGCAGCGGTCGAGCATGCCGACGATCGCCTCGTCGCGCTTGCCCAGCCGGGCGCGGAAACCGGCACGGCCGATTTCCAGATGCGCACGCCCTGAATCCAGGCGCGCAACCCAGCCCGCAGTCCGGAAAAGCCCGGCATCATCCGCAAGGCGAGGGCGCGGGAAATCCCATGCGTCGTCGCGGAACCGGTCCCATGGTCCGGGGACACCGAGCCGCCACAGCATTTCGATCTTCGGCCGGCGCCCGTAGCCGTATGTTTCATCGAACAGCTCGGTCGTATCGCCGCGGAAAATGATCTGCGGCTCTTCGTTCGTTTCCGGCCTGAATGTCCCGTCGAGGAGCAGCGCGTTGTCGACGATGCGCGCCATCGGCACGATGACGTAGCGGAAATAGGGATGCCGCTCGATCGCCGCCCGGATCTGCTGGAAGGCGGTCTGTGTCAGATAGCAATTGCCGTCCCAGGGCATCAGCCATTTGGCACGCCCGCGGGTAAATTCCAGCGCCGCGTTGCGCGCGCCATTGTTGTTCATCGCATAGAGGTTCTTGTGCCGCCGCAGATGCGTTTCGTAACGCGAAGCATTCCGACCGCCCGGCCGGTTGTCGGCGTTGGTAAACCTCGATTGGTTCGCAGCCAGCCCTTCGGTGTTCCAGGGAACTTGCCGATAGGCGCCGAGCTCGAACGGGATCGTATGAAAACTTTGGCCACGGCTTTGCAGCAGGTCGACGATGCGCGCTTCCTCGCCGGGGTCGACCACGCGGTTGACGATCCAGACTTTCTCGCAGTCCAGGAAGGCCGGCTCGTTGTCCAGGATGAACCGAACATTGTCGTATGACTGGCCTTTCCTGTGGCGCGGTTCCAGATCGTTGCCGATGATGCGGACGAGCATGAAGCTGTCCTTCATCGGCTCGGATTGCGCCACTTCGTAGGCCTTGCGCGCGGCATCGACGCGTTGTCGCACCAGACGATTGCGAGCGGCTTTGTTTTCCGCCCGTTCGCGTATCCGGGCCAGGGTGGCAAGCGGCGCGCCGGCATATTGGCCCGCCCGCTTGAGCTCACGATAGACGCGCAGCCAGACCGGACGCTTTTTGCGGCCAGCGCTCATGGGCCGAGGCCGGCGGCTGGAAATGGCGGTCCGCTTGCAATGGCTGGCTGACCGAAGAACTGGATCTTTTTCCTAATTGGACGATCCCCGAATTTGGTCATGCGTAGCCTGTTATCCCGGCCGTGTCACCGTTCCATTGGTCCCGGACCACAGCGGCTTGCGCCCCGGCCGAGCCTCGGCTTTGGTTCACGCGATCATGCCAGTTCCTAACCGGGCATTTGTTGCACATCAACGGCGGCGAGTTCATGGTGTAGGCCCGCAATCAACAGGAGCGCTTCAGCGTGAAGGGATACTGGCTCATCGTCGGAACCGAGATTTCGGATCAGGAGGCGCAGGCCGAGTACGGCCGCCTCTGGAAGCCGATCGGCGAAAAATACCAGGCAAGGACCAACGCGACAAAGCAGCCGCCGCTGCTGGTTGAGGCGCGCGACGCCGGCCGCATGATCCTGGTGGAGTTTCCGTCCCTCGAGATCGCCAAGGCCTGCTATGCCGACCCAGCCTACGAGGAAGCCAAGCGCCTTGCGCTCAAGGCGTCGAATCGGGTGCTCGTGATGTTCGAAGGGGATCTCGGGTAGGGGCTATCGGCAGTGTTGCCGAAGATTCCGCGTCAGACCGGGTTGCTGAGTTATTGAAAGGATGGTGGGCGTGACAAGGATTGAACTTGTGACCCCTGCAATGTCAATGCAGTGCTCTCCCGCTGAGCTACACGCCCATCCGAAGCCGCGCATACACCACTTTTGATCCGGCACGTCAATAGCGGGAATGTGGAAAGACGGCTTCCGTTTGTCGCATCGGCGAAGCGCTTGCCGACGCAAGCCCCGACGCAGGTCGAAGGCGGCTCAGGCCGCCTGCAGCATCTTCTCGACCTCGTTGACGAGATCGCGCAGGTGGAAGGGCTTGGACAGCACCTTGGCGTCCTTAGGCGCCTTGGAATCCGGGTTGAGCGCCACGGCGGCGAAACCGGTGATGAACATCACCTTGAGGTCCGGATCGATCTCGGTGGCGCGGCGGGCAAGCTCGATGCCGTCCATTTCCGGCATGACGATGTCGGTCAGGAGCAGCGAGAAAGGCTCCTCGCGCAGCCGCTCGTAGGCACTGGCGCCATTGTCGAAATCGCTTACCTGGTAGCCGGCGCGCTCCAGCGCCTTGACGAGGAAGCGGCGCATATCGTCATCGTCTTCCGCCAGCAGAATGCGTGCCATCATGTCCCGTCCGAATCACCCGCCCCAAGCCTGCCGCCGGGCAAGGCCGTTAACCATCCTGTATATGAGGATGCGTCGGTAAACATCAAGTGAATGAAGGGCATCCCACATTCGGTTCATGCTGCGGTTTCGCGCCTGAAATGCTGGACATGCGGCACGCAAGATGGCAAGTTTTACGTCATGACGCAGTGCTGTTTCCTGGTTCGTGCAAATTGAAGACGGCAGCCGAGGATTTTTCGGTCGTTCCACCCTTCGAAATCCGATCGGGCGCCGAACAGCGCGTTCCCTTCCTCTTCAATTCACCGCATAGCGGCCGCCACTATCCGGAGCGCTTCCTGGCGATGGCGCGGCTCGACCGAAACGCCATCCGCCGGTCGGAGGATTGCTATGTCGAGGAACTCTTCGGCGGCGCCGTGCCGCTCGGCGCGCCGCTGCTGGCGGCCAATTTTCCGCGCGCCTATCTCGACGTCAACCGCGAGCCCTGGGAACTCGATCCGCGCATGTTCGCGGAACCGGTGCCGTCCTTCTGCAACATCCGCTCGGCGCGCGTCGCCGGCGGGCTGGGCACGGTGCCGAAACTGGTCGGCGAAGGGCTCGACATCTATCCTGGCCGCCTGCCGCTCTCCGAGGCCGTGGGGCGTATCGAAGCGGTGTATAAGCCTTACCATGAGACACTGAAGCGGCTCCTGACCAGGACGCATGCCAGGTTCGGCTATGCCGTGCTGATCGACTGCCACTCGATGCCGGCCAGCATCCGCGTCGGCGACAATGGCGCGCGGCCCGACTTCATCATCGGCGATCGCTTCGGCATTTCGGCCTCGCCGGCGCTCACCGAAATGGCGATCAGCCTGCTTGTCGGGATGGGCTATTCGGTGGCCCACAACAAGCCCTATGCCGGCGGGTTCATCACCGAGCATTACGGTCGCCCGGCGCGGCATCTGCATGCGCTGCAGGTCGAGGTCAATCGCGGGCTTTACATGGACGAGCGGACGTTCCGGAAATCGGCCGGCTTCGACGCCTTGGCTAACGACCTGACCCGCTTCGCGGCAGATCTGATGTCGATGCCAGACCATCATTTCGTCGATTTGCCGCTCGCGGCCGAATGACGGCGCGGTCGGCGCGCCGAGTTCTTTGTAAACGCAATTCCGGACGGAAAACCGTCTCACGCTTTTCCTGGAATTGCTCGAAAAAAAGACCGCATCGTTTTCACGACACGGTCGAAGTCTAGGGAGGAAACGCCCAAGGAGGGCATGGACAGGAAAACCTGTCCGATGACGAAATTATTGTGCGGCGCACAAATGTCAATCGACATCGGGCTTTTTTAATTCAATATGATGTGGAAATTCCGCTTCGGCGGTTCGAATGTGACATTCGGGCAACAGAAAACGGGCGCCTGAAGGGTTTTCAGCGCGCCTGTCCTGCGAGAAAAAGCGGCCGGCAAGGGCCGCCGCATTGGGGAGAGCGACTTGGATATCAGCATCGATTTCATGCGGCGCATCGCGCATGCCGCCGCCGCGGAGACCTTGCCGCGCTTCCGCAGCCAGGCGTCGGTCACCAACAAGGAGGCGGGAAGCTTCGATCCGGTCACCGAGGCCGATCGCGAGGCCGAGCGCGTGATCCGGGCGCTGATTTCCGCCGAATATCCCGAGCACGGCATCCTCGGCGAAGAGCATGGCAGCGAAAACATCTCCAGCCGGCATGTCTGGGTGATCGATCCGATCGACGGCACCCGCGCCTTCATTTCCGGCATCCCGGTCTGGGGAACGCTGGTCGGGCTGACCGTCGATGGCGAGGCGGTCGCCGGCATGATGTCGCAACCTTTCACCGGCGAGCTGTTTTATGCCAACGCGTCCGGTTCGCACTACGAAGGACCGGGCGGCCCGCGCAAGCTCGCGACCCGCAGGACGACGGAGCTTTCCCAGGCGACGCTGTTCACCACCACGCCGGCTTTGTTCAAGGGCGAGGCGCGCAAACGCTACGATCAGTTCGAGACGAAGGTCCAGCTCGCCCGCTACGGCACCGACTGCTACGCCTTCGCCATGCTGGCGGCGGGCAGCGTCGACATCGTCGCCGATCCTGGGCTGAAGCCCTACGACATCGTCGCGCTGATCCCGATCATCGAGAAGGCCGGCGGCGTCATCACCACATTCGACGGCGGGCCGGCGGAGAAGGGCGGCGACATACTGGCGGCGACGACCCCCGAGCTGCATGCGGCGGCGATGGCGGCGCTGCACGGGTGATCCGCGCGGCTGCGACGATCAGGCGTCGCCGGTGCCTGGGATGAAGGCATCGAAGGCGGCGAGAAGCTGCTCGCGGTAGATGTCCCTCTCCTGCAGGATCTCGTGTTCGGCGCCGTCGATCATCAACAGCGAGCCGACGCGCAGCTTCCTGGCATAGGCCTCCACCGCCTTGGTCGAGACCACCCGGTCGGCGCCGGCGGCGACGATCAGCATCGGCACCTGAACCCTTGCCATGAAGTCGGGATCGCTGACGGCTTCCGCGGCCGCGGCGGCCGCCTTCAGCCAGCGGATGGTCGGGCCGCCAAGCGCGAGCTGCGGCCAGGCCTCATAGATCCCGACATTGCGCCGGTAGCGTTCTGGGTCCGACGTCACCTTGTTCACCTCGAAAGGCGGCGGCGATTTCGGCCGCGGGCCTAGCGCGGCATAGAGTCGGCCGAGACCCAGCGCACAGAAGAGCGCGCAAACGCGCCGGACCGTGCTGATCGACACCGGCAGGTCTGGCACGGCGAGGAAGGGCGTCAGCAGCACCATGCGCCGCACACGGTTGACCATCGACGGCGAGGCAAGCAGCGCGATCACGGCTCCGGTCGAGTGGGCGAGAATGTAGTAGGGGCCGCGGCAGTCGGGCAGCACGATCTCCTCGAAGAATTGCTCGAGGTCGCGCGTATAGTCGCGGAAGCTGCGAACGTAGCCGCGCTGGCGGTTCTTCAGCAGGCGGCTGGAATCGCCCTGGCCGCGCCAGTCGAGGATGGCGACGCCGAAGCCGCGGTCGGCGAGGTTACGGATGGTCTCGAAATATTTCTCGATGCATTCGTTGCGGCCGGTCAGCAGAACCACCGTGCCCTGCAGCGGACGGGTAACGGCGGTAAACACGCCGTAGCGGATCTTCTTGCGGTCACGCGTCGTGAAGAAGCCGCCCGCGGCATTCTGCGGCGCGGGATTGTCCTCGGTGTGATGGAAAAGATCCGTCATTCAGCGCATCGTCGGTTATCGTGACCCGCAGGCGTAGGCATGGTGATAGACGGGCAGGCGGCAAAAGCAAAGCGCTGCGGGGATTTACGTGGCAACCCACAAAGGGGAGGCCGGAAGTGCCTGCGGCGCGCTTCCGGCCTCTGTCGATCCGGGAGGAAGGGACGTTGCACCCGGTTCGGCCTCGACGCGGCGCGGAAAAAGAGGCGCCGCTTGTCTGCATGTTGGCCAAAGCCTAAAGCCGGCTGGCTGAACGAATGCCGAAGCCCGAATTCATCCACCGTTCATCAACGTGGCCGCATTGCGGCCGCGACGAAAGCCTTGAAATGGGTTTTTGGGCTTCCCAAATGAAGGTTGCGGCCGCCGATTGTCGGGGCCGCTGGCCCCTCCGAAACGCCTTTCGAGGGTTTCGCACCGGGTCATACGCAAACCATGTTGCTCAACAGGAGAACACTCTATGCGTCACGTTGATTTTTCCCCGCTTTATCGCTCGACCGTCGGCTTCGACCGGCTGTTCACCATGCTCGACTCGCTCGGCCAGCCCGAGACCGCTCAGACCTACCCGCCCTACAACATCGAGCGCACCGGCGAGAATGCCTATCGCATCTCGATGGCCGTTGCCGGCTTCTCGGAAGACGAGATTTCGATCGAAGCCCACCGCAACGTGCTGACCGTCAAGGGCGAACGTAAGGAAGAGAACAACGGCGAAGGTTCCGAGCTGCTCTACCGCGGCATCGCCGCGAGGTCCTTCGAGCGCCGCTTCCAGCTTGCCGACCATGTCGAAGTGGAAGGCGCCACGCTGAAGAACGGCCTGCTCTTCGTCGACCTCAAGCGCAACATTCCGGAGGAGCTGAAGCCGCGCAAGATCGCGATCACCTCGTCTTCGGACAAGGCCAAGCAGATCGAAGCCAAGGCCGCCGCGTAACCCGCGCTCCATCCAAGACCCAAGTCTCCCTCCCGAGACGAAAGCGGCGCTGAAAGGCGCCGCTTTTTTATTGTGCCATCGGCAAGGGGCCTTTCTGGCCCTTTTGAAGCAGGCACCGGCGGGCCATGAAGGGCCATGTCCGATTTCTCCCTGGTGCTGACAGCCACGATCGCAACCACTTTCCTGCTCGCCGGTATCGTCAAGGGCGTGACCGGCATGGGCCTGCCGACGCTGGCCATGGGATTGCTGGGCACCATCATGCCGCCAGTGATGGCGGCATCGCTGCTCATCGTGCCGTCCTTCGTCACCAATGTCTGGCAGCTTTTCGCCGGTCCTAGCTTCTCGGCGATCCTGCGCCGGCTGTGGCTGATGATGGCCGGCATTCTGGTGGGAACGATCATCGGCGCCCGTTTGCTCGCCAGCGACAATGTCAAATGGACGACGGCGGGCCTCGGCGCGGCGTTGATCGTCTATGCCGCCTACAGCCTTTTGGCACGGCAGCCGACCGTTCCGGCGCGCGCCGAGCGCTGGTCGTCGCCGGTCGTGGGCTTCCTCACCGGCCTGGTCACCGGCTGCACCGGCGTGTTCGTGGTGCCGGCCGTGCCCTACATCCAGGCGCTGGCCTTGAGCCGCGACGACCTCATCCAGTCGCTCGGGCTTTCCTTCACGGTGTCGACGATCGCGCTGGCGCTGGGCCTTGCCTCGCATGGTGCCTTCGAGGCTGGACATCTGGCGATGTCGTCGCTTGCCGTGCTGCCGGCCTTGCTCGGCATGTGGCTGGGACAGGTGCTGCGCCAGAAGATCAGTCCGGCGACCTTCCGTCGCTGGTTTCTGATTTTTCTGATCCTGCTCGGTGTCGAGCTCTTGCTGCGGCCTTTGCTCGCCTAGCTGCACCGCAGCCTATTGGCCATTTGCCGCAAGAACGGCCTCGACATTTTGGCGGTGAACGGCCTCGTAGGGCGCAAAATACTCAACCGCCGTTGTCGCAAACATATCGGCGCCGAAGGTTTTCAAATCCTGCTTCGCCAAGTTGGAGTCTTGCCGGCAGGCAAGCAGCTTTCGGACATAGGCATCGGTCGCCGCGATGAAGCTCTTGTCGTAGCCGCCGGCTTCGATCGCCTCGAAGGAACCGTGGTTGGGCAGGATCCGATCGAACTGCCAACCGGACATGCGCTCGAGGTCGATCAGATGTTCCGCCAGACGCTCCGGCTCAGAGACATAGGTGACCGAATCCTCCAGCGTGTCACCGGCGAATAGGAGGCCAGCATCGGGCATGACCAGCACAGTGCCGTCATGGCTGTGTATTTCGACCTGGCGCAGTTCGACCGGGATGGCCCCGACCGTCAGGCTTAAGCTGTTCTCGAACGTCCTGTTGGGCAGCACCAGCGGCTTGATCGGCGGATTGCCGCTCTCGATGTCGGCCCGGGCGCGTTCGAGTGCCGAGGCGGTGAGGCGGTTGGCGATGATCTCGCAATCCTGGAACACTTCGTTGCCGGCGATATGGTCGTCATGCCAGTGGCTGAGCACGACGCGTATCGAGGTTGCGCCCATCGCCTCGAGGGTTCGCCGGATGAAGCGGGCATGAGGCAGGGATACATGCGTGTCGTAGACGAGCGCCTGCGATCCATCGACGATCGCATAGGTGCAGATGCCGAGCGTGTAAGCGCCGTCGTCGAGCCAATTCGGCTCGTCCGACCAGATGCGAACGCCATCGACGCGGCCGTCGTAGAAGCCCAGCACGTTGTGCGCCGGACGAACCAGCCGCATGGTTGAGCCGAGAGATGGCCTGGTCATCCGGTTGCCCTCTACTTGCAAAACTCAGGCGAGCATCTGACCAAGGCGATCGATCTCTTGCGTCGTGGTCGCGAAGCTGGCGACGAAACGGTAGATCGCTTCATTGTCGCCCAGATGCCCGTCGAAACCCTGCGGCACGCCCCATTCGTAGAATTTGGCGCCGGCCGCCTGCAGCTTTTCCGCCGTGGCGCGACCGAGAATGGCGAACACTTCGTTGGCCTGCGGCAGCCAGGCGAGCCTGCCGGCCGGCGCGTCCTCGATCGTCTCGGCCAGATGCGCGGCCATCGCATTGGCGTGCCCGGCCATCCGCAGCCACAGATCGTCGGTGAGATAGGCCTCGAATTGGGCCGAAATGAAACGGGCCTTGGAGAAGGTCTGTCCGGCGCGCTGGCGCAGCAGGCGCAATTCCTTGCCGACATCGGGATTGAGGATCACCACCGCGTCGGCCATCCAGCAACCGTTCTTGGTGGCGCCGAAGGAGATCAGGTCGACGCCGCTCTTCCAGGTCATTTCGGCCGGGCTGGCGCCCGTCGCCGCGATCGCATTGGCAAAGCGCGCGCCGTCCATGTGCAGCGGCAGCTTGTGGCGGCGGCTGACCTCGGCGATCGCCTTGACGTCGTCGACGCTGTAGACCGTGCCGACCTCGGTCGCCTGGGTGACGGTCACCGCCATCGGCTGGCCGGCAGGGGCGAGATCCTGCGAATAGCGCTTTATGGCCCGGTCGAGCGCCTCCGGGTTGATGCGCCCCAGCGGTCCCCGCACCGGCGCGGTGCGCGCGCCGCCGGTGTAGAAGCTCATTGCGCCGAACTCGTCGACATGCATATGCGCCTCGGAATGGCAAAGAGCGATGCCGCCGATACGGTTCACCCAAGCCATGGAAAGCGCGTTGGCCGCCGTGCCGGTCGCGACGAAGAAGACCTGCACCTCGCGCTCGAAGATATCGTTGAAGCGGCGATAGACGGCGCGGTCCAGATCGCCGTCGCCGTAAGCGACAGCGGTGCCCGCGGCATGGCGCGACAGGTTGGCCGAAATATCGGGGTGAACGCCCGCCCAGTTGTCGGATGCAAAAAACATCGAGAGGTCCATATCGTGATTGGCAAAAGCGGCGCGACTTGATCGCTTCGGCGACCGGAGCGCAAGGGCCAATGATTGGCAAAGCGGTGAAGCCAGCCCCGTCGCCGCAAGGCGCCTGGACCAAAGCTTACGTTTGCGGCGCCTGTCACGAAATTTTGTGTCGCGGCGCCGTCAAGATTTTTGTGAATCGGTCTTGTGTGGGTGCCGGATTTCTGCCATAAAAAATTTAGGACAGTAGTGCTGTCTTATTTTGTCGCACAAAACAGGCTGGACTGGCGTATCATCGATGCCATTCCGGCCATTGTCGCGAGCGGCGGGTAGACGGCCCGGCTCTGGCCTGTACGATACCGGATGCGAACCGGGCGTATAGCCGTATGGTTCGATGGATTTCGCGAGACGTGCAGCAGGATCAAAGGGGAAGCATTCTCGCTTCCCAAGGCAAACCAGCGCCCTCAGACAGTCAGGGCCAAGGTGGAGAACGGAGGACAGGACGATGACGGAACTGACGCCATCTGCGATCAACGGCCAGGCCGCGCAGACGAAAGCGACAGCCGTTAAAAATATCGTCCTGGCCAAAGACCTCCGAACTGCCGGCGGCATCGCCGCGCAGGGCCTCTACGATCCGCGCAACGAGCATGACGCCTGCGGCGTCGGCTTCATCGCCAACATGAAGGGCGCAAAGTCGCACCGGATCGTCGAGGACGGTCTGGCGATGCTGGAAAACCTCACCCATCGCGGCGCCGTCGGCGCCGACCCCCTGGTCGGCGATGGCGCCGGCGTGCTGGTGCAGATCCCTGACGGCTTCTTCCGCGAGGAAATGGCGGCCAAGGGCGTCGAGTTGCCGCCGTCCGGCCAATACGGCGTCGGCCACTGGTTCATGCCGCAGGATGCTGCCCTGCGCGCCCATATCGAGGAGATCATCGCCGAATCGGCGCAGTCGGAAGGCCTGCCGCTCCTCGGCTTCCGCGACGTGCCGGTCGACAATTCGTCGTTGTCGAAGGCACCCGACATCGTCGCGTCCGAGCCGTTCCACCGGCAGGTGTTCATCGGCCGTACGCCCGACATCACCGACGACGAGGAATACGAGGCGCGACTCTATCTGCTGCGCAAGGTGATCTCGGGGCGCATCTATGCCGAGAACAACAACCGCGATATCGGCTCCTATTGCGTGTCGCTGTCGGCGCGCACCATCGTCTACAAGGGTATGTTCCTGGCTTACCAGGTCGGGGCCTATTACAAGGACCTCAAGGACCCACGTTTCGAGACCGCGCTGATCCTCGTCCATCAGCGTTTCTCGACCAACACCTTCCCGTCGTGGAAGCTCGCGCATCCCTACCGCATGGTCGCGCATAATGGCGAGATCAACACGGTGCGCGGCAACAACAACTGGATGGCGGCGCGTCAGGCTTCGGTCGATTCCGAACTGTTCGGCAACAACATCTCGAAGCTGTGGCCGATCTCCTATGAGGGCCAGTCGGACACGGCGTGCTTCGACAACGCGCTCGAGTTCCTGTTCCAGGGCGGCTATTCGCTCAGCCACGCCATGATGATGCTGATCCCGGAAGCCTGGGCCGGCAACAAGCTCATGGATTGCGACCGCAAGGCTTTCTACGAATACCATGCGGCGCTGATGGAGCCGTGGGACGGTCCGGCCGCGGTGGTGTTCACCGACGGCCGTCAGATCGGCGCCACGCTCGACCGCAACGGCCTGCGCCCGGCGCGCTACATCGTCACCGACGACGACCGGGTCATCATGGCTTCGGAGGCCGGCGTGCTGCCGGTGCCGGAGGACAAGATCGTGCAGAAGTGGCGGCTGCAGCCCGGCCGCATGCTGCTCATCGATCTCGCCAAGGGCCGCATCGTCTCCGACGAAGAGATCAAGTCGGAGATCGCGACCAGGCATCCCTACAAGACCTGGCTCGCCAACACGCAGCTCATTCTCGAAGACCTCAAGCCGGTCGAGCCGCGCGCGCTGCGCAAGGACGTCAGCCTGCTCGATCGCCAGCAGTCGTTCGGCTACACGCAGGAAGACACCAAGCTTCTCATGGCGCCGATGGCCACCACCGGCCAGGAAGCCGTCGGCTCGATGGGCACCGACACGCCGATCTCGGCGATGTCGGACAAGTCGAAGCTGCTCTACACCTATTTCAAGCAGAACTTCGCCCAGGTCACCAACCCGCCGATCGACCCGATCCGCGAGGAGCTGGTGATGAGCCTGGTGTCGTTCATTGGGCCGCGGCCGAATATCTTCGACCTGGTCGGCACGTCGCGCCGCAAGCGGCTCGAAGTGCGTCAGCCGATCCTGACCAATGGCGACCTCGAGAAGATCCGCTCCATCGGCCACACCGAGGACCGTTTCGACACCAAGACGATCGACATCACCTACGGCTCGAACGAGGGCGCTGCCGGCATGCAGGGCGCCATCGACCGGCTCTGCGAGCGCGCCGAGGCGGCGGTCGCCGGCGGCTACAACATCATCATCCTGTCCGACCGCCAGGTCGGTCCGGACCGCATCGCCATTCCTTCGCTGCTGGCGACAGCGGCCGTGCATCATCACCTGATCCGCAAGGGCCTGCGCACCTCGGTCGGCCTCGTGGTGGAGACCGGCGAGCCGCGCGAAGTGCATCACTTCTGTTGTCTGGCCGGCTACGGCGCCGAGGCGATCAATCCCTATCTCGCCTTCGACACGCTGCTCGACATGCACAAGCGCGGCGAGCTGCCGGAAGAGGTCGACGAGTACGAGGTGGTCTCGCGCTACATCAAGTCGATCGGCAAGGGTATCCTCAAGGTGATGTCCAAGATGGGCATCTCGACCTACCAGTCCTATTGCGGCGCGCAGATCTTCGACGCCATCGGGCTGAAGTCGGATTTCGTCGAGAAGTATTTCACCGGCACCGCGACGCTGATCGAGGGCGTCGGCCTGGACGAGATCGCCACCGAGACGCTCAGCCGCCATGGCGATGCCTTCGGCAGCGATCCGGTGCTGCGCAACAACCTCGAGGTGGGCGGCGAATATATGTACCGCATGCGCGGCGAGGCGCATATGTGGTCGCCCGACGCGGTCGCCAGCCTGCAGCACGCCGTGCGGCAAGGCTCGTGGGATACGTTCAAGGACTACTCGGCGCAGATCGACAGCGCGACCGCGCGGGCGCAAACCATCCGCGGCCTTTTCAAGATCAAGCTGGCGGACGAGAGCGGGCGCAAGAAGGTCGCGATCGACGACGTCATGCCAGCGGCCGAGATCGTCAAGCGCTTCTCGACCGGCGCGATGTCGTTCGGCTCGATCTCCAGGGAAGCGCACACCACGCTGGCGCGCGCCATGAACCAGATCGGCGGCAAGTCGAACACCGGCGAGGGCGGCGAAGAGGCCGACCGCTATCTGCCGCTGCCCGGCGGCGGCAAGAACCCGGAGCGCTCGGCGATCAAGCAGGTCGCTTCGGGACGGTTCGGCGTGACGGCGGAGTACCTGGTCAATTCCGACGTCATGCAGATCAAGGTCGCGCAGGGCGCCAAGCCCGGCGAGGGCGGCCAGCTGCCCGGTCACAAGGTCGATGCGACCATCGCCAAGGTCCGGCACTCGACGCCCGGCGTCGGCCTGATCTCGCCGCCGCCGCATCACGACATCTATTCGATCGAGGATCTGGCGCAGCTGATCTACGATCTGAAGAACGTCAATCCGGCGGCCGACGTGTCGGTCAAGCTGGTGTCGGAAGTCGGCGTCGGCACGGTCGCGGCGGGCGTCGCCAAGGCGCGCGCCGACCACATCACCATCTCCGGCTATGACGGCGGCACCGGCGCCTCGCCGCTGACCTCGCTCAAGCATGCCGGCAGCCCGTGGGAAATGGGCTTGGCCGAAACGCATCAGACGCTGGTGCTCAACGGGTTGCGCTCACGCGTGGCGCTGCAGGTCGACGGTGGGTTGCGCACCGGGCGCGACGTCATCATCGGCGCGCTGCTCGGCGCCGACGAGTTCGGCTTCTCGACCGCGCCGCTGATCGCGGCCGGCTGCATCATGATGCGCAAGTGCCATCTGAACACTTGTCCCGTCGGCGTCGCGACGCAGGACCCGGTGCTGCGCAAGCGCTTCAAGGGTACGCCCGAGCACGTCATCAACTTCTTCTTCTACGTGGCGGAAGAGGTGCGGGCGCTGCTGGCCGAAATGGGCTACACGCATATCGACCAGATCATCGGCGACACCGATCTGCTGGAGAAGCGCGACGTCATCCAGCATTGGAAGGCGCGTGGGCTCGACTTCTCGAAGATGTTCTTCAAGCCGGACGCGCCGCATGAGGCGCTGCACTGGACCGAGCGGCAGAAGCATCCGATCGACGACGTCCTCGACCGCAAGCTGATCGAGTTGGCCAAGCCGGCGCTTGAAAGCAAGCAGCCGGTCAGGATCGAGGTCGACATCCGCAACGTCGATCGCTCGGCGGGCGCGATGCTGTCGGGCGAGGTCGCCAAGCGCTTCAAGCACAAGGGCCTTCGGGAAGACACCATCCAGGTGAAGCTCACTGGCACCGCCGGGCAGTCATTCGCTGCTTTCCTGGCGCGCGGCGTGTCGTTCGAGCTGGTCGGCGCCGGCAACGACTATGTCGGCAAGGGCCTGTCGGGCGGCCGCATCGTCATCCGACCGCCGGAAGAGGCCAAGATCGTCGCGGCTGACTCGATCATCGTCGGCAACACAGTGCTTTACGGCGCGACCGAGGGCGAAGCCTATTTCGCCGGCGTCGCCGGTGAGCGCTTCGCGGTGCGCAATTCGGGCGTGGCGGCCGTCGTCGAAGGCGTCGGCGACCATGGCTGCGAGTACATGACCGGCGGCATCGTCGTGGTGCTCGGCAAGACCGGGCGCAACTTCGCGGCCGGCATGTCGGGCGGCGTCGCCTATGTGCTGGACGAGAAGGGCGATTTCGCCGAGCGCTGCAACATGGCGATGGTCGAGCTGGAGCCGGTCCCGGAAGAGGACGATCTGATGGAGAAGCTGCTCCATCACGGTGGCGACCTCGACCATAAGGGTCGCGTCGACGTGTCGGGCGACATGACCAGCCATGACGAGGAGCGGCTCTACCAGCTGATCTCGAACCACGTGCATTTCACCGGCTCGGTGCGCGGCCGCGAGATCCTCGACGACTGGCAGAATTTCAGGCCGAAATTCCGAAAAATCATGCCGGTGGAATATCGCCGCGCGCTGATCGAGATGGAACGCATGCGCATGAGCGTGGCGGCGGAATAGTTTCGGGCACGGCCGGGAAGATGACTTTCCGGCCGGCATCCTCACCAACAATCCTGCCCCCGGACTTCGGTTGCCATGGGGGCCTTATGGGGTTAACGGGTGCGCCGACAAGAGCGTGCCTTCGGACAGCAGGGACTGGACTATGGGCAAGGTAACAGGCTTTCTCGAAATCGACCGGCAGGTGCATAAGTACCAGCCGGCTTCCGACCGCATCCGGCATTTCCGCGAATTCACGCTGCCGATGTCGGACAAGGAGGTCGAAAAACAGGCAGCGCGCTGCATGGATTGCGGCATTCCGTTCTGCCACGGGCCGACGGGTTGTCCGATCCACAACCAGATCCCGGACTGGAACGACCTCGTCTACAATGGCGACTGGGACAATGCGATCCGCAACCTGCATTCGACCAACAATTTCCCGGAGTTCACCGGCCGCATCTGCCCCGCGCCGTGCGAGGAAGCCTGCACGCTGAACCTCGAGGACATTCCGGTCGCCATCAAGACGGTCGAGCAGGCGATCGCCGACAAGGCCTATGAGACCGGCCATATCCGGCCCTATCCGCCGGAGAAGAAGACCGGCAAGCGGGTCGCCGTCATCGGTTCCGGCCCGGCCGGCATGGCGGCGGCGCAGCAGCTCGGCCGCGCCGGCCACGACGTGCATGTCTATGAACGCGAGAGCCGCCCCGGCGGGCTGATGCGCTACGGCATTCCGGACTTCAAGATCGAGAAGCACTATATCGACCGGCGCATCGAACAGATGCAGGGCGAGGGCGTCACCTTCCATTGCGGCGTCAATGTCGGCGTCGACATGAGGATCGCCGATCTCATCGAGGAATTCGACGCCGTGCTCTATTGCGGCGGCTCGGAAACGCCGCGCCCGGCCGGTATTCCGGGCGCCGATCTCAGCGGTGTCTACGATGCCATGCCCTATCTGGTGCAGCAGAACCGCCGCGTCGGTGGCGAGCCGATCCAGTCGGTGGCTTGGCCTTCGCACCCGATCATCGCCGGCGGCCAGCATGTCGTCGTGGTCGGCGGCGGCGACACCGCGTCGGACTGCATCGGCACCGCGTTCCGCCAGGGCGCGGTGCGGGTGACGCAGCTCGACATCCGTCCGCAGCCACCGGAGAAGGAAGACAAGCTCGCGGTATGGCCCTATTGGGCGACCAAGATGCGCACGTCCTCCTCGCAGGCCGAGGGCGCGGAGCGCGAGTTCCAGGTGGCGACGCTCGAATTCATCGGCGAGGAAGGCCAGCTGACCGGCGTGCGCTGCTGCGAGGTCGACGACAAGCGCAGGCCGATCGCCGGCACCGAGTTCGTCATTCGCGCCGATCTCGCCTTCATCGCCATCGGCTTTGCCGGGCCGGCGAGCGGCAGCCTGATGAAGGAGCTCGACGGCAAGATCATGGTCGTCACCGACAGCCGCCGTTCGAACAATGTCGAGGCGAACGACCGCGACTACCGGACGAGCGTCGACAAGCTCTATGCGGCGGGTGACGTGCGCCGCGGCCAGTCGCTGGTGGTGTGGGCGATCCGCGAGGGCCGCCAGGCGGCGCGCTCGATCGACGAGGCGTTGATGGGATCGACGGTGCTGCCGCGCTGAGACCGTTTAGAAATTCTACTCCTACGGTCAGCTGATGGCCTTTTGTGCGCTTCCGGTGCTCACGTACGTCAACGTACGCTCCGCTCCGGTTCTCGAAAACACCACCATCTGACTCGCAGGAGCGAATTTCTGAAACGGTCTCCGAGCCGATGAGCTACTGATTGATGCCGGTCGCCGTATCGGGCTGAGCGGCGACGTTCGCCGGCTGTGATTTCGGCGGTCGGGAGAAATCATCCGCGCGGCCGGGTGAAGCTGCCGGCGCCTTGCCTTCGACGATCAGCTTTTCGCCGGGTAGATTCGGATCGGCTTTCGCGGGCTGGGCTGCGCCAAGCAGCTCCGTTCCGCCGTCGAGCGACGGATCGCCGAGCAGCATCGGCGCTGTGCGGTCGACGATGACGGGTGCGGCGGCCGGCTTCGACGCTTCGACCGGCTCGCCGGTCGGCGCCGAGACGGTGGTGACGCTGCCGGGCGCGGCCAGTCCAAGAATCTTGGCCAGCGGCTTTTCCGTATAGAAAGCTAGCTTGCGCTTGCCGGCCTTGGTGACGTTGATGCCGTCGTCGGAGCGCAGGCGCACCGGCTGGCCGTTGATGTCCGGGCCGGAGGTGACGAAAGCGCCGTTCTCGTCGACGAAGCCGTCCCAGACGTCGACGAACTCGCCGTCATGGCTTTGCGCGACCGAGTGATAGATGTCGTTGAAGGCAAGCATGTCGGAGTTCATCTTCGGCACGCGGAAAGCCGGCATGCCGACCCACAGGAACGGCACCTTGGAGTCCTGCAGGGCCTTGCCGAGCGCATCGGTACGGCGCTCATATTCCTTGGTCCAGTTCTCCGAGCGCGGCTGCTCGCGCACGTCGCCGACCTTCATCTGCTGCCGGTCGTTGGAGCCCAGCATGACGACCACGGCGGCTGGCTTCTCGGTCTCGATCAGCGACTTGATCTCGACCGGCCAGTTGTAGACGTCGTCGCGCACGAAGCCGGACGAGCCGTTGGCGCGCGCGACGATCCTGACGGCGGCATTGTCGGCAAAAGCGGTGTCCAGGCCCTCGGCCAGCCCGGCAGCCAGAAAATCGCCGACCACCAGAACGACGCGGGCATCGTTCGTCTTTTCGACGATCGGCGTTTCCGGCTCCGCCGGCGGACGCGGCTTGGGTTTCTTCTTCGGTTTCGGCCGCGGTTTCTCGACGTCCAACGGCGGCTCGATACGTTCGCTGCGGCGCGGGAACAAAAGGTCACGCAACGACCAGCCGCGGCTTTGCTCCTGCGCGAAGGCCGGGGCGTGGAAGGCGCCGGCGGCGGTGACGACAAGCACGGCAAGGGCGAGAATCAGGATCGGCGCCCGGCGAATGCCCTGCCTGATACGCGCAACCGAAACCAAACACCTCTCCATCCCTTGGCGCATGACCGGGCGGACACGCAAAGTCATGCGCAAGCCGAAGCGCTACGGCATCCTTGCCGTGTTTGAAAGGATGCTTGCCGCTATGGCCGGCTCTACTGCTTGCGGAGCCATTTGAGCACTTCCATGCTCGGATAGCCATCCTGGGTCAAGCCGACCTTGGCCTGATAGGCCATGATGGCGGCTTTCGAGCCATCGCCGATCTTGCCGTCGAACTTGCCTTCATAATAGCCGTGCTCGGAAAGCCGCTTCTGCAGTTCCTGGCGCTCCTCGAAGCTGAGCTTGGTGAAAGGCCGCTGCCAGTCCTGCACCAGGCCGGTGCCGCCCGCGATCTCGTCAGCCAGGAGGCCGACGGCCAGAGCGTATTTGTCGGCGTTGTTGTAGGCCTTGATGACCGAGAAGTTCCTGATCATCAGGAAGGCCGGGCCGCCCCTGCCGTCCGGCACCTTCAGCGTCGCCTTGTCGGTCAGGTTCTTGAACGGCTTGCCCCTTGCCCTGACGACGCCGAGCGCCTGCCACTGAGCGATCGTCTTTGCTCCGCCAGGCAGTTTGCCGGCCGGTATGGTGACCTCGTAGCCCCAGGTCTTGCCGGCCTGCCAGCCGTTCTTCTTCAGAAGGTTGGCGGAGGTCGACAGCGCGTCGGGGATCGAATTCCAGATGTCGCGCTTGCCGTTGCCGTCCATGTCGACGGCGTAGCGCTGATAGCTGGTCGGGATGAACTGCGTCTGGCCCATCGCGCCGGCCCATGAGCCCATCAGATGGCTCTCGTCGATGTCACCGGTCTGCAGGATCTTCAGCGCCGCGATCAGCTGGGTGCGAGCATATTTGGAACGCTTCGCGTCGCCATAGGCGAGCGTCGACAGCGAGCGGATGACATTGCGCATGATGTCGTCGCGCTTGAGGATCTCGCCATAGTTCGATTCCATCGACCAGATGGCCAGAAGGATGTTGCGGTCGACACCGAACCGCGCCTCGATGCGGTCGAGCCAAGGCTTCCATTTCTTCGCCATCGCCCTGCCGTTGGCCACGGACTGGTCATGGACGCGGTTGTCGAAATAATCCCAGGCGGGTGCGGTGAATTCCGGCTGGGTGCTGGCCTTTTCCAGCACGACCGGGTCGGGCTCGATGCCTCGCATGGCCTGGTCGTAGACGGCGCCGGAAACGCCGCCGGCGACCGCGGTGGCGCGGAAGCCCGCGACCCACTGGCGAAACCCGGCATCGGCAAAAGCGGGGCCGGCGGGCATCAGCAGGGCCAGGGTGAGGCCGGCAGCCGTCGCGAGGGCCGTCAGGCGCCTGGCCGAGTTTCGAACCGACATCATTTCCTCCTTCGTCAAATCAGGAAGAATCATTCAACGCCGAACCGGGTTAGTATTTAGTTTACCATAGGTGCCGCCGGGAACGAAAAGAGGCGCCGAGGCTTTTAGCTCTCACGTTCAACTTAGCGGTTAGTTAGTCCAACATTCCGGCGCGAAAATGTTCGAGGGGATTGCGGAGCGCGCCGCCGCGCGGATAATTGGCCGAAACGCAAGGGTGGCGCAGCATGAAGCGAGTTCGTAAGGCAGTTTTCCCGGTCGCCGGCCTCGGCACACGGTTCCTTCCGGCCACCAAGGCCATTCCGAAGGAGATGCTGACCGTCGTCGATCGGCCGGTCATCCAGTATGTGGTCGACGAGGCGCGCGACGCCGGCATCGAGCATTTCATCTTCGTGACAGGGCGCAACAAGGCGGTCATCGAGGATCATTTCGACGTCCAGTTCGAGCTCTATGACACGCTCGCCCAGCGCGGCAAGGACGACCAGCTTGCCCGGCTGCAGCGTCTGCAGCCGGCGCCGGGACAGACGAGCTTCACGCGCCAGCAGGTGCCGATGGGTCTCGGTCACGCCGTCTGGTGCGCCCGCGAGCTGGTCGGCGACGAGCCCTTCGCGCTGCTTTTGCCGGATATGATCATGCAGTCGGAAAAGAGCTGCATGAAGGATATGGTCGAGCTCTACGCCGAGACCGGCAACAACATTATCGCCGTGCAGGAATGCGACCCCGCCGAGGCGCATAAATACGGTATCGTCGGCCGCGGGGAGGACACCCATCACGGCTTCCGCATCACCGGCATGGTGGAGAAGCCGAAGCTGGGCACGGCACCCTCCAACCTCTTCATCAACGGCCGCTACATCCTGCAGCCGGAAATCTTCGGCATACTGGAAAGCCAGGAACGCGGCGCCGGCAACGAGATCCAGCTGACCGACGCGATGCTGAAGCTGGAGAAAAAGCAGCCTTTCTACGGCTATCACTACAAGGGGCGCACCTTCGACTGCGGCTCGCCGGAAGGTTTCGTCGAGGCCAATGTCGCCTTTGCGCTCTGGCGCAGCGACATGAACGGGAGCATGGCCAGCGTCATCCGCACGCTGCTCGATGAGGTGCGGCCAGTGGAGCGGCGGGGCGCGGCTTCCTAATCTGTCAGCGCTGAACCTTCAGCGCTGAACCTTCAATCCGAGATAGATGGTGTTGGCGGTGTAGTCGCGGCCAGGCAGATTGCTGGTCAGCTTCTCGGTCCTGACCCTGGTGGTAAGGCCGGCATAACGGTTCAGCCACCAGGTCAGGCCGGCTTCGGCGCTCAGAATCATGTCGTGGCCGTCGGAGCCGGTGTAGTCGCGCCAGTCGAGGCCGAGCGCCGTGTTCGCCGTCAGATTGGCGCGGATTTGGCGCTCGCCGGTCAGACGACCGGAGTAGAGGATGTCGCCGCTCTGATCCGCCGTAGTGGTCGTCTCGACGTTGGTCTTTCCGGTTAGCCCGATTGTGGTGCCGCGCTCGGGCGACCATTTGAGGTCGGCATTGATGGACGGCCCGGCGATTGCCGGGAGGCGGCTGTCGTCAAGCGCCTCGCGCAACCAGCCGACGGAGAATTCGCCGGACAGCTTCTCACCCATATCGAGCTCGAGGCCGGCGCGGGCGCCGAGCCGCTTCGAGGAACGCGCGAAATCGTCGGTATCGAGACGCTGGTCATAGACCCTGCGGCCGAGTTCGACTTCCGTGAACGGCGTCAGCGCCGGCGACACCTGATAGCCGGTGCGCAGCGTTGCCGTGTAGAGCGTGTTGTCGCGATCCTTCTGCGATATGCTGGTTCCGTCCGAGAGCTCGGCATCGCCGTAGAAGTCGTGCGAGACCGCGCCGGTCAGCGCGTAACGCATCTTGCCGACGCTCTTTTCGAGACCGAGGCTGCCGTCCACGGTCTGGCGCAGCGGCTGCGAGGTGACGCCGGCGATCGCATCCGGCGAGGAAGCCGATTCGGGTGCCGCCTCGTAGCCCAGCTTGGCGATGGCGCGCAGCTCGTTGTCGAGATCGACATTGAGCTGGCCCTCGATGCGACCCTGCGCGTCGTTGATCTTCTCGCCTGAGACGGTGTTGCGGAACTGGCCGTAGCCGGTGATCAGAGCCGAATTCTCGCGCCAGTCGGAGGTGGCGGTGAAACGCAGCGCGGTTTCGGCGAGAACGGCCGACTTGCCGGTGCTGCTGGCATCGGCATTGGACGTCGCGGTGAAGCCCTGCTCGAGCGTCGGCCGGAAGAGAAAGGTGCCGATCTTGACGCCGGGGGCGGCGAACGGATCGTCCTCGGGCTTCACCTTCTGCCCATCGATCGATCCGGTGCGCTCCTGGCCTGGGTCGAGCTTCTGCTTGTCGACGCTGTCGATGGTGAGGGCGCGGCGATTGGCATCCACCTCGTCGGTGGCGGCGCCATCGGTCTGGCTGCCCGTCGCGGCGGTCGCGGCGGTGGTCGTGCTGTCCGTCGCCGCGCCGGGTTTCTTCTTGGCCTTCTTCTTGTCGGCGGTCTTGGTGCCGGCTCTCGTGCCCCGAGTGCCGGCCTTGGTGTCCTGCTCGCGCTGCTTCGCCGTCGAAGGGCGGCGCGGCTTTACCGGCGCCGTCGTGTCGGCCGGGGAGGCGTCGGTCGCCTGCGGCTGGTCGAAGATACTGTCCGCCGTCGCCTGGTCGTCATCCGGAACGGCGCCGGGGCTTGCCGGCTGATAGGTCGTCGGCGCCGTATCCTGGGCGGCCGCGGGCGCGTTCTGATCCTGCGATCCCTGCGCCCGCAGTTGCCTGGCCTTGCGCTGCTGGTCGGCGAGTATGGCCGATTCGGAAACCTCGCCACGCAGCTCGGTCTCCTGGGAAAATGCCGGCACCGGGCGCAGCATTGCAAGGGCGCTAGCCGTCAGCAGCAGTGCCGCGACGGCAATGCCCTTTCGACCTATTTTCGTTTCAGGCTGGCCCCCGGACATCGTCACCACTGCTTGCGCGGCGCGGTTGCGCCATACTTACCGAACCGTAAATGCGGATGGTTAACGGAGGGTTGAGACCGACTAGCTGTGCTGCCCACAAACGAGCGCGAACGGCAATTCCGTTGGACAGGCGGACGACATGGCGCTAATGGCTTCTGCCATGCATGCGGGGTCCCCAGAAAGAAAGCAGCCGGACAGGCAGGCCGCGATCGAATCGGCGCTGAGAACGGTGGCGACGGAGCAGGCCGGCGTGGCGGCGCTTGGCGCCGCGCTCGCGAACGGACTGGCCGAGCCGTTCGCACGCGCCATCGACCTGATCTCCCATATCGAAGGCCGCGTCATCGTCACCGGCGTCGGCAAGAGCGGCCATATCGGCTCCAAGATTGCCGCAACGCTTGCCTCGACCGGCACGCCCGCCTTCTTCGTCCATTCTGCGGAGGCCAATCACGGCGATCTCGGGATGATCGCCCGCGACGACGCCATCATCGCCATGTCGTGGTCGGGCGAGACCAAGGAACTGATGGGCATCGTCGCCTATTCGAGGCGCTTCTCCATCCCGCTGATCGCCATCACTTCGGGCGAGACCTCGGCGCTGGCTCGGGCGGCGGATGTGGTTTTGCTGTTGCCGATCGTGCCTGAGGCCTGTCCGCACGGGCTGGCGCCGACGACGTCGACGCTTCTGCAACTCGTCATGGGCGATGCGCTGGCGATCGCGCTGCTCGAGGCGCGCGGTTTCACGCCCGATCACTTCCGAACCTTGCACCCGGGCGGGCAGCTTGGCGCCAATCTGACCCTGGTCTCGGAGATCATGCGGACCGGCGACCAGATTCCGCTGGCCCTGGTCGGCACCAAGATGCCGGAAGCGGTGATGACGCTGTCGCAGAAGAAAGTCGGTTGCGTCTGCATCGTCGATGCCAGCGGCAAACTGGTCGGGATCGTCACCGACGGCGACGTCGCGCGCAATCTGCATCGCAATCTGGCCGACGTCAGCGTCGACGAGGTCATGACCCGCACGCCCAAGACGATCGATCCGCAGACGCTTGCGGGCACGGCGATCGCGATGCTCAACGAGCACAATATCGGCGCGCTTGTGGTGATCAAAAACAAAATGCCGGTTGGCGTGGTTCATTTCCACGACCTGCTGCGCATTGGCGCAGCCTGAAGCCGGATGATTTCAGGCCGAATCGGCCTGAAATCTCAATCCGTCCCGGGTTAGTTGCGGACGGGAGGCTACGGCGAGGTCGCCGAGCCTAACCGCTCACACTTCTCCTGGACTTGCTTAGATCGCCTCGACCGTCAGCTCCAGATCGGTATCCGCGGCGCCCGTCACACGCACCTGAGCGCCAACCGGCAGGTCGGGACCGGAGACGCGCCACAGCGTGTCGCCGAGCCGGATACGACCGCGGCCGTTCTTGATCGGCTCGGCCAGCGTTGCCGTGCGGCCGACCATCTGCGCGCCGCGGCGATTGAGCAGCGGCTGGTCGATGCTGCCCTGCCTGCCGACGGCGATCTGCCTGCCGACAAAGGCCGAGACCACGGCAAGCAGAAGGAAAGCAAGGACCTGGACCTGCCAGGTCCAGAAGGCGGCGTCCCAGATCGCCAGCGACACCGCGCCGATGATCAGCGCGGCGATGCCTATCCACAGCATGAACACACCAGGCGCCACGACTTCCATCACCAGGAGCACGATACCGAGAACCATCCAGTTCCACGGGCCGAGTTCCGAAACGATGCGGTCGATCATTGATGTTCTCCCACCCGGAGCAGTTCCTCGTTTCACGGAAACGAGGAACCGTCCTATTTTCTCTGTTTGCCGCAATTCCGAACGGAAAACCGCGTCACACTTTTCCTGGAATTGCGGCCGTCACCTCAGCTGTCGGATTGCCGCACGACCGGCGGGCGCGAGCCCTGCCGCTGCGTGCCGGAAGGGCTGTCGCCCTTGAACACTTCGCGGGCGATCTCGCCGATGCCGCCGAGCGAGCCGATCAGCGAGGAGGCTTCGAACGGCATCAGCACGATCTTGTTGTTGCTGGAGGAGCCGATCCTGGCCAACGCCTCGGTGTATTTCTGCGCGACGAAGTAGTTGATCGCCTGCACGTCGCCCTTGGCGATGGCCTCCGAAACGACCTGCGTCGCCTTGGCTTCTGCCTCGGCCGAGCGTTCGCGCGCCTCGGCGTCGCGGAAGGCTGCCTCCCTGCGGCCCTCGGCCTCGAGGATCTGCGACTGCTTCATGCCTTCGGCGGCCAGGATCTGGGCGCGCTTGTCGCGCTCGGCCATCATCTGGCGGCCCATCGATTCCACCAGGTTGGCCGGTGGATTGATGTCCTTGATCTCGACGCGGGTGATCTTGATGCCCCACGGGTGCGCAGCCTCGTCGACGACGCGCAGCAGCCGTTCGTTGATCGCATCGCGGTTGGACAGCAATTCGTCGAGGTCCATCGAACCCATGACGGTACGGATGTTGGTCATGGTCAGGTTGAGAATAGCGTTCTGCAGGCCGGAGACCTGGTAGGCCGCCTGCGGTGCGTTCAGAACCTGGTAGAAGGCGACACCGTCGACGCCGACGATGGCGTTGTCGCGGGTGATGATCTCCTGCGTCGGGACATCGAGCACCTGCTCCATCATGTTCATCTTGGCGCCGACGCGCTCGAAAATGGGGTTGATGATGTTGAGGCCAGGGGCCAGCGTCTTGGTGTAACGGCCGAAGCGCTCCACCGTGTAATTGTAACCTTGCGGCACCGTCCTGATGCCTTTGAAAAGCAGGATGACGACAAAGAAGACAAGGACAATGATCGAGATACTGAAACCGCTAAAGCCCATTTCGTTTCTCCCTCAAAAGGCGGCGACCTCACGGAATCACTTAAGTGTGTTTCCGAAACGTTACAATCAGGTGATCGCTAATATTGGTTAGCGGCGGGTTTTGCGCACCGCTTTCAAGCCCGTCGGTGAAGCCGGTCACACCCAGCCGGAAAGCTCGCGCCGCACCAACGCCTCGACCACCGTCATGCCCTCGGCGCTGTCGTTGAGACAAGGGATGTGGGCGAAGTTCCGGCCGCCGGCGTGATGGAAGGTCTCGGCCGCTTCGCGGCCGATCTCGTCCAGCGTCTCGATGCAGTCTACGGAAAAGCCGGGATTGACGATGGCGATCGATTTAACGCCGTCCTTGGCCAGCTTCTCGACGGTGACGTCGGTGTAGGGCTGCAGCCATTCCTGCGCGCCGAAACGCGACTGGAAGGTGGCGATGAGCTTGTTCTCATTCCAACCGAGCCTTGCCCGGAGCAGCCGCGTCGTCTCCAGGCAGTGCGCCCGGTAGGGGTCGCCCTTGTCGGAATAGGGTTTCGGGATGCCGTGGTAGGAGGTGATCACCACTTCCGGCTCGAAATCGAGCGTCGCCAGGTGCTTCTCGATCGAACGTGCCAGTGCCTCGATATAGACCGGTTCGTCATAGTAGGGCGGCACGCTGCGGATCGCCGGCGTGTGCCTGATCTTCATCAGCGCGCGGAACAACTGGTCGTTGGCCGTCGCCGTCGTTGTCGCCGAATATTGCGGATAGAGCGGAAAGGTGAGGATGCGCTCGCAGCCCTGGTCGACCAGTTTTTGAGCGACGCTTGCCGTCGAGGGATTGCCGTAGCGCATTGCCCAGTCGACCGTCACGTTAGGCAGGTCGGTGAGCGCTGCGGCCAGCTTCTGACCTTGAGCGCGGGTGAAGGTGCGCAGCGGCGACTCGTTCTTCTCCCGGTTCCAGATCCTGGCATAGTTGGCGCCCGATTTCTTCGGCCGGGTGGTCAGCACCAGCCCGTAGAGGATCGGGTACCAGATCGCCTTGTTGAGCTCGATGACGCGTGGATCGGAGAGGAATTCCCTGAGATACCGCCACATCGGCTTGAAGTCGGTGCCGTCGGGCGTGCCGAGATTGACCAGCATGATGCCGATCCTGCCCGGCCGGACAGGCGCGGCGTCGACGGACAGCGGACCCACGGCCTTGGCGGCTTCGGCATCGGTGGGGCTGGCAAGCGTCATGAACGGTCTCCGGTAGCGCCGCGAAACTAGCGATGCCCTGCCGGTTTTCAATGCCGCGTCTGGCCGCACCTTACCACGCGGCTATTGTCTGGTTGGCAAACCAAGATTGCGACAGGAATATAGGCCTCGATAGGCTACTGGCATTCGGATCAGATTGAAACGTCTTGCGGCGGAAGACTGACTATCTCCCCAAAGCCGCTCGTGAGCCGGTCCGCTTCAATCAAAATGTTGACGATACCCGACCACTCCACATGACGTGGGGTCAGGGTCAATCGGCACCCTTCAAATTCATGCCCCTCGGTTAGCACGATCCCGGTCCAGACCCTGGGCTGCGAGCTTTCAAGCTGTGAGGTCTCAACCTTCACCGAGAAAGGGGCAGGTACTTCAAAACGGTGCTCGCCGGCGATGAACCATCCATGGCCATACTGGGGCTTCACTTCTATGACGAGCGTATCCAAGTCCACTCACCTGGCGCGTACTAAGCACCCGCCCGGTTGCCGGGGCGGGTGCGATAATGTTCCCAATGGTCGATTACTTCGCGGCCGGCGGAATGGTTAGCGTCGCGCCGAGCGGCAGGCGACGCGGCTTGTAGTCTTTGTTGGCCTCGGAGATGAGCTTCCACTTGGTGGCGTCGCCATAGGCTTGCTTGGCCAGGTCCCAATAGGTATCGCCGGCGGCGACGGTATGGCTGGTCTCGGCGGGCTTCGCTTCCGCCGGCTTGGCCGGTTCGGCGGCCGGGGCAGGGGTAGGCGTTGCCGGGGCGGCCTCGGCGGGCTTGGCCGGTTCCGCTGCGGGCGCCGCAGGCGCGGTCTCGGCCGGAACGGCTGGCGGCGTACCGGCAATATCGCTGGAACCGGAAGGCAAGGCCGGCATCGCAGATTCACCGGTCGCCGGTGCAGCCTCGACCGGCTTTGCTGGTTCTGCTGCGGGTGCCGGCGCGGTCGCAGCGGGCTTGGCGGGTTCCGCCGCCGCCGTCGTCGCCGCAATTTCGGTGATGCGGCCGTCGAGCTTCGGCGTATAGGGCCGATGCGCGCCAAGATAGTCGGCCACCACCTGCTCCAGGCCAGGGCCGTAGTCATAGGCGTCGCTGGCCTTGTCGGCGAAGACCTTGTAGCCGTCGCCGCCCTGGCGGACATAGTTGTTGGTGGCGACGAGATACTGCTTGTCCGGATTGATCGGCGCCCAGGCGCCGTTCTCCATCACCTCGACCGATTTGACACGGCCGGCATTGGCCGCGACCGATTTGTCGAAGGAGTATTTGAGGCCGGCAACCTGCGGGAAGCGGCCGGCGCCGTCCTCGATCTGGCTGAGGCCGCCTTCGAGGCCCGCGACCAGGTCCTTGCCCGAGATCTTGAAGGTCGCCAGCGTGTTCTGGAACGGCAGCACGGTCAGCACCTCGCCCATGGTCACCGTGCCCTGGTCGATCGAGGCGCGCAGGCCGCCGCCGTTCGAGATGGCGATCTCGACACCTTGGCCCTTGGTGCGGTCGAGGATGGCGTCGGAGACGAGATTGCCCATCTCGCATTCGCGCGCACGGCAATTCTCCCGGCTGCCGTCGATCGCCTTGGTGGTTTCGGCCACCTCCTTGTTCTTCAGCGCCTCGATCGGCGCGCCGAGTTCCTTGATGCGGGCGAGCACGGCGGGATCGGGCGTGATCGACTTGTCGAGATAGATCGGCGCGCCGCTGGCTTCCTTGACGACGCCGTTGTCGTCGAACACGACCTTGAATTCGCCGAGATATTTCGAATAGGACGCGGCCTGCACCACCGGCACCTTGGAGCCGTCGGGGTTGTCGACCATCGTCGGATACGGGCCCTCGGCTTTCGGATCGGTGTTCGACAGCAGCGTGTGGCTGTGGCCGCCGATCACCACGTCGATACCGGGGATCTTGGCGATCACGTCGCGCTCGCGCCTGTAGCCGATATGGGTGACCGCGATGATCTTGTTGACGCCTTGCGCCTTGAGCTTTTCGACCTCCGCCGTGATCGACTTGACGTCGTCCGTGATGGCGATGTTGGGGCCGGGGGAGGCGAGCTCCGGCGTGTCGTTGGTGACGGCGCCGATGATGCCGATCTTCTGACCGCCGACCTCGACGACGATCGACGACTTGAGCTTGCCGGCGGCGCCGGACTTGTCGTTGGGCACGACATTGGCGCTGACGATCGGGAACTTCGCCTTGTCGAGGTAAGGCACAAGCGCGGTCTCGCCGTCGTCGAATTCGTGGTTGCCGAGCGTTACCGCGTCGGGCTTGATCTGGTTGAGGAACTCCTCTTCCACGGCGCCCTTGTAGGTGGTGTAGAACAGCGATCCCTGGAAGCTATCGCCGGCGTTGAGCAGCAGCACGTTCTGCCCTTCGAGCTTCTTGCGCTCCTCAGCAATCGCGGTGATCAGCCGGCCAGCGCCGCCGATGCATTCGCCCTTGGTCTCCTCGTCGGCCGAACAGGTCGACTCGTATTTGTTGTTGCCTTCGATGCGGCTGTGCCAATCGTTGAAATGCAGGATGTTCAGCGTGTAGTCGGCAAAAGACACGCCAGCCGACAGGCCGAGCGTCGAGGCGGACAGGGCTAGGATCGCGGCAATCTTGTTCATCTTCGTCTCCCGGATAAGCTGACTCTCACGGTGCTTAATGCCCTCGCTTGACTGAAAAATAACAGTCAGCTTCGGGTCATGTTCACATCGGGTTCCGGCCGATGCAAGCACAAATCAGGGAGATGTTTGCCGGCACAAAAATGGACGGCGGCTCGCGCCGCCGTCCATTTTCCTTGCCCGATCGTTGGAGCTCAGGAGCGTCGAGTGAACACGAAGTTCTTCCCGGTCGCGTCCGTGCAGTTGAGCTGGCTGAGGGATATCAGCAGGCAGTTCGTATGGATCGGCGTCTGGCGGATCAACGATGTGCCTGTAATCTCGAGCGATGTGGCGCCGGTCATCGTGTAGGTTCCCTCCGCGAATTTCTCCCCGGTTTGAGCAGCGACCGTCGTGTACTTTCCGCCATTGAATGTCGAGACGGCTTGGCCCGTGGCGTCGACCCAGGAACCTTCCACCCCCTTGGGCGCGGCAGCGGCCGGTGGTTCCGAAGGTCCGGTGGTGGTGCAGGCGGCCGCAGCCAACAGGCTTGCCGCGGCGCCTGCCGAAAGCAGTTTGCGCGCAATGGTCATTTTGAAAATCCTCTCCTCAGTCCGCTCCCTTCAATCGCCCGATTTCCGGGCGATTGCAAGGCGGTGAGGCAGAGCGGTTCGCCGTTTCTCGGAAACGGCGAACCGCTCTGCCTCATTGTTTTTACGCAATTCCGGACGGAAAACCGTTTCACACTTTTCCTGGAATTGCTTTGGCAGGTCCGGCTGCTATCGCACCAGAATGTTGCGGAACTGCCACGGGTCGTCCTTGTCCAGGTCCTCCGGGAAGAGGCCAGGGCGGTTATCGAGCGGCGTCCAGTCGGTATAGTAGCCCCTGACCGGCCCCAGATAGGGCGACTGCACTTCGAGGCAGCGCCGATAATCCATCTCGTCGGCTTCGACGATGCCGGCCGCCGGATTCTCCAGCGCCCAGACCATGCCGGCGAGCACTGCCGAGGTGACCTGCAGGCCGGTGGCGTTCTGGTAGGGGGCAAGCTTGCGCGCCTCGGCCAGCGACAGCTGCGAGCCATACCAATAGGCGTTCTTGTCGTGGCCATAGAGGAGCACCCCTAGCTCGTCGACGCCGTCGACCAGCTCGTTCTCGTCGAGCACGTGGTGGACCGGCTGCGGCTTGCCGGCGGCGCCGAACATCTCGTCCAGCGACAGCAAGGCGTCGTTGCAGGGGTGGTAGGCGTAGTGGCAGGTCGGGCGGTATTGAAGCTTGCCCTTCTTCGAGCGCACGCTGAAGAAATCGGCGATTGAAATCGCCTCGTTATGCGTCACCAGCAGGCCGTATTGCGGACCCGGCGTCGGGCACCACGAGCGCACGCGCGTGTTGGCACCCGGCTGTTCCAGATAGATCGCCGCCTTGGAGCCGTGCTTGTGCTTCTTGCCGTTCTTCGGCATCCAGTTCTCATGCGTGCCCCAGCCGAGTTCGGCCGGCTGCAGGCCTTCCGAGATGAAGCCCTCGACCGACCAGGTGTTCCAGAACACGTCCATCGGCTTAGGCTTCTTGGTGCGCTGGGTGTCGCGCTCGGCGATATGGATGCCCTTGACGCCGGCCTTCTTCATCAGCTTGGCCCAGGCCTCGCGATCTTCCTGCGCCGGCTCCGAAAACTCGAGACCGAGGTCGGTGGCGAGGTTGACCAGCGCCTTCTTGACGAACCACGAGACCATGCCGGGATTGGCGCCGCAGGTGGAAACCGCCGTCGGCCCGCCCGGCTTGTCGTGCTTTTCCTTGATCATCGCCTCGCGCAGCGCATAGTTGGTGCGGCTGGCATTGTCGGCGGTGGCGTCGAAATAGAAGCCGAGCCACGGCTCGACGACGGTGTCGATGTAGAGCACGCCGAGCTTGCGGCACAATTTCATCAGGTCCACCGAGCCGGTGTCGACCGACAGGTTGACGCAAAAGCCCTGGCCGCCACCATTGGTCAGAAGCGGCGTGAGCAGCTTCTTGTAATTCTTCTCGGTCACCGCTTCCTGGACGAAGGCGATGCCGCGCTCGTCGAGCAGCTTGCGGTCGGTGTCGAGCGGATCGACAACCGTCATCCGCGACTTGTCGAACTTGAAATGGCGCTCGATCAGCGGCAGCGTTCCCCGTCCGATCGACCCGAAGCCGATCATCACGACAGGACCGGTGATTTCACCGTAAACGGGCCAGTTTTCATTCGCCATTTTTTCGCATACTCCTTCAAACACGCACAAAACCGGGCGCCTTTGGCCCGACGGCCAAGCGCTACACCACAGATCATTGTCATAAACCAGCGAAAAGCGCCAACCGCCGGCTAGGCCGTTCGGGGCGTGTGGTTAAGCCGATCCGGCCATGCGGCCGAGGAATGCAACCAGCCGGTCGCGGTCGGCGGTCAGGCCCTTGTAGTCGAGCTGTTGCTGGTCGAGGGCCAGGAGCTGCTCCGCGAAGGAGGCCGCCAATGTCGCCCGGTCCGGATGCGCATCAAGCACCTTGAGCGGATCGAGGTGGATGCGGATGGTGAAGAGGATGTCGCGCGACACTGGCAACTTGCGCAGCGTCTGGCGTTCGACGCGGATGAAGGCATGGGCGTTGACGTCGCCGTCAGGGAAGCGGCTCGGGCGGTTGGTGGCGCGGTCGATGCGCTCGACATTGGAAAGCGGATGATAGAGCGCATCGTTGGCCTGGATCGACCAGTTGAAGCGCTCGACCGCCTGGCCCTGCAGGCCGTCGAACATGCGGTTGATGAGCTCGGCCGGCCGCGTGCCGGGTCCGAAGCCGGGCACGGGTTCGTGGATTTCCTGCAGCGGCTTGCCGAATTTCTCCTGCAGCGACCAGGATGAAGGGAAGCAGAGGGAGCCGGCGGCGAGCCGCCAGCCGCGCTCGTCGCGACGCATCAGGATCAGGTCTTCCTGAACGAGCAACGAGGCCTTTGCCAGCGGCGCCCCGCGCAAGGCAGGAGGCAGTCTATCGGTTATACCCTCGAAACCGACCGGCTCGACATCGGCTCCGTTGCGGCGGTGGGTTACGGGATGCGCGGCTTCGAGATGGGCGACGAGCAGGTCGAGCACTTCGCGCTGAGCGTCATGGGTGCCGTCTTCCTCGACAAACACCTTTTCCGGGATTTCGGTGTAGAGCCGTTGCTTTTCGGCGAGATGCGGCAGCAGGAACTCGTCGGCCTCGATCCAGCGGTCGAAATCGAGCGGCTTCAGCCCGATGCTAAAGAGCTTCGAGGACCCGTCATAGGGTGTATGGGTCGGATGGCGGATGCCTGTTTGATTGTTATCCAGTTTATGTCTCCAGCCCGGTCAGCCAAGCCGCGCCGGGATCAGACCGCGCAGCGAGTTGCCGACAAAGATCGCCTTCGCGGCCTTCAAGTCGTCGAAGCTGTAGATCGCTTCCACGGCGCGGCCTTCGTCCAGAAGCTCGCCGCGCAATATTCCAGGCAAAAGGCCGCAGTCGAGGCGGGGCGTGGCGAGAGGACCGTTGCCGAAATCGGCGAAGAGGTTGGTAATGGTGCCCTCGCAGAGCTCGCCGCGCTCGTTGGCCAACAGCACTTCGTCGGCGCGCGTAGCGAGATATTCCGCGCGGGCATGCGTGTAGACCTGACGCAGGCTGGTCTTGTGGCGCAGCATCGTGTTGGTGGACTCGAGACGGATCCGCGCCAGCTGCAGCCGCCAGACCTTGTCCACGGGTAGCGGTTCATAGGCTTGAGCGGCAGCCATCGCTTCGCCATTGCGCTGCAAGGCAAGGCGCACGCGCAAGGCGGTTCCATGCCCGCTGACGGTGTCCGACAGCACTTCGCCGATCCGTTCGGGATCGCAGGCGAAGCCGAGCTCGGCGGCGGACGCATAAAGCCTGGCGAGGTGGCGCTCGAAGCGCAGGAAGCCGGAGCCCGGTTCCCAGCGTATGGTCTCGATCAGCTCGAAGCCGGCACCGTTCCCGTCGCGAAGCGCGCTTTCAACAGACACTCCCGATACTCCTCCTCGGCGGTGGAATCGAAGACGACGCCGCCGCCGACATTGTAGACGGCCTCGCCGTCGGCAAAGAGCGAGATGGTGCGGATCGCCACCGAAAAACGCATCCTGCCGCCCGGCGCGATCCAGCCGATGGCGCCGCAATAGACGTCGCGCGGCGCGTCTTCCAGCTCGTGCAGGATTTCCATGGCGCGGATTTTCGGCGCGCCGGTGATCGAGCCGCAGGGAAAGAGAGCGGCGAAGACCTGGCGGATGCCGACATCGGGCAGCAGCTTCGCCCGCACGCGGCTTACCATCTGGTGCACCGTCGGGTAGGTCTCGATGCGGAACAATTCCGGCACTTCCAGCGTGCCGACCTCGCTGATCAGCGAGATGTCGTTGCGCAGCAAGTCGACGATCATCCGGTTCTCGGCCTGGTTCTTCTCGTCGTTGCGCAGGAAGGCTTTAAGCCGGGTATCCTCGGCCTTGGTCACGCCGCGCGGCGCCGTGCCCTTCATCGGGTGCGTCTCGATCATGCCGTCAGCGTCGATCTCGAAGAACAGTTCGGGCGAGCGCGACAGGACGACCGGATCGCCAAGCGAGATCAGCGCGCCATATTTGACCGGCTGGCGCTCGGTCAGCGCGTCGAAGGCGGCAAGTGGATCGCCGGACCATTGCGCATGGATCGGGAAGGTAAGGTTGCCCTGGTAGCAATCACCCTTGCGGATGTGATTGTGAAGGCGCGCGAAACGGGCGGCATAGTCCTCGGCGGACCACGTTGCCCTTGCGTCGAAGATCGGGCCGTTGCTAGCCGACCCGGTATTTTGCGACACCGCCTGTTCGACGGGCGCGTCGAAGACGCCGAGACAGACCAGCGGCGCGCGGCGGCCTTCGGGCAGCAGCGGGACCAGCTTCGGCTCGAGCAGGTAGCCGGCTTCGTAGGAGAGATAGCCCGCCAGCCATTTGCCGGCGTCGGAAGCAGCCTGGGCTCGCTCGAGCGCCGGCATGAACTCCTCCGCAGTGCGCGCGAGAATGATCTCGTGCGGTCGGTCGAACACCAACTGACTCGCGCTCTCGTCATTGCGGAATATGGCTGCGGGCAGGGGCATGAGCCTCGGAAGCGGACAATTCAGTCGACGGTCTATATGGGGGCCAGGGGCCGCGCAATCGAGGGAACGGCGTCGAGCGGCGCAAAGGCGGCTGGCCCAAAACAAAGACGGCGCCCGTGCGGGCGCCGCCTTGTACCCAATCAGACCGATATTCAGGTGTTGCTTGCGGTACCGGCTGTCGGAAACTGCCTGGCGAACTCAGCCTCGTCGCCGGCGGCCAGCAGTTTCGCCTGCTCGATCCATTTCTCGCGCGCGATGCGGCCGTCGAAATTGAGCACCTCCTCGATGCGTTTGACATCGGCGTCGGTCCAGGCGGCGATCTGGGTGTAGGTGGTGACGCCCTGGCCCTTGAGCAGCCTTTCGTTGACCGGACCGATGCCGATGAGGCGACGCAGATTGTCGGCTTTGGTGGCTGCGGCTTTCGGCGTGGCAGCTTTCTTGGCGGAAGCCGCGGCCTTCTTCGGCGCGGCTGCCTTGGCCGCGGGCTTCGCTGCCGCAGTTTTGGTGGCCGCCGGCTTCTTTGCGGCAGCGGGCTTCGCCGCTGCCGATGTCGCGGCCGCCGAGGTCGATGCCAGAGCCGCCGGCGCCGGCGTGGCGACCTTGTCGGCGCCGGCCTTGGCGGCAGGCGCGTTACGCAGCCGGCTTTCGAGGTCGGCGCGAGCACGGCCGCAGGCATCGAGCTCGCCCTCCAGCCGGTCGCTGTCGGCGCGCAGCCTGTCGCGCTCGCTTCGGGTGCGATCAAGATCGCCACGCAGACTGTCGAGCTCGCCGCGCAGGCGGCCCCAGATGAACCAGCCAACCAGGATACCCACAACGAACGCCAGGAGCATGTAGAAGAAAGTGCTCATTTCCCTCTCCAGTCCGATCCGTCGGCCGCGGCTGGGAGGGCGCGCTTGCCGCCAAGGATCGTCAAAGGTTCCGTGCTCAGTGGAACCGCCGGCTTCAATCGAGCCATCGGCGTTTCGGTCTTGTCCGGACCGACGGCCATCATCGCTTTCGCCGTAGCGGAGCGGCAGGCATCTCTGGCCTGCGCAATGCGTCCGGCTGAGCTTGAGGCCGGACGCTATCATATGGCCTGTCGAAAGCCAGTTGAAAATGCGCCGGAGAGTTATTCAAGAACAGCTATTTAGGCAAGAATAGAGTTCGGCTAATATGCGTCTTTGCTAAACTATAGCTGCCGATGCAGGCTTCGTTGCTGTTCACTTGTCCAGCGCTTCCAATTCATCGATCAGCGAACCGATCACGCCGAGGCCGATCTGCCAGAAAGAAGGATCGGTGGCGTCGAGACCGAAGGGCGCCAGAAGCTCGGAGTGATGTTTCGTGCCGCCGGCGCGCAGCATCTCGAAATACTTCTCCTGGAAGCCGCGCTCGGCATTCTGGTAGACGGCGTAGAGCGAGTTCACAAGGCAGTCGCCGAAGGCATAGGCATAGACGTAGAAAGGCGAGTGGATGAAGTGCGGGATGTAGGTCCAGAAGACCTCGTAGCCCTCGCGCAGCTTGATCGCCGGCCCCAGGCTCTCGGCCTGGACCTCCAGCCAGAATTCACCGAGCCTATCCGAGGTCAGCTCGCCATTCTTGCGCTCGGCATGCACCTTGCGCTCGAATTCGTAAAAGGCGATCTGGCGCACGACCGTGTTGATCATGTCCTCGACCTTCTGGGCCAGCATGGCTTTGCGCTCGCGTTTGTCGCCGGTCTGCTCGAGAAGCGAGCGGAAGGTCAGCATCTCGCCGAAGACCGACGCTGTTTCGGCCAAAGTCAGTGGCGTCGAGGCCATCAGCGCGCCTTGGCCGGCAGCCAGCACCTGGTGGACGCCATGGCCAAGTTCATGCGCCAGCGTCATCACATCGCGCGGCTTGCCCATGTAGTTGAGCAGCACGTAAGGATGCGCCGACGGCACCGTCGGATGGGCGAAGGCGCCCGGCGACTTGCCCGGCCGTACCGGCGCATCGATCCATCTGCGATCGAAAAAGCCGCGCGCGATTTCGGCCATGTCCGGCGAGAAGCGCTGATAGGCGGAGAGCACCGTGTCCCTGGCGTCGTCCCAGCGGATCACCGTCTGCGGCGTCTCCGGCAGCGGCGCGTTGCGGTCCCAGTGGTTCATCACCTCCATACCGAGCCAGCGCGCCTTCATCGCGTAATAGCGGTGCGACAGCCGCGGATAGGCCTCACGCACGGCAGCCGCCAGCGCGTCGACCACATCGCGTTCGACACGGTTGGCGAGGTGGCGCGAGTCGGCGATATCCTGGAAACCGCGCCAGCGGTCGGAGATTTCCTTGTCCTTGGCAAGCGTGTTGGTGATGAGGGTGAAGGTGCGCAGGTTCTTGCGGAAGGTCGAAGCCAGCGCCTCGGAGGCACGGCGGCGCACCTCGCCATTGGCGTCCTGCAAGCGGTTCAGCGCCGGCTCCAGCGTCAGCTCCTCGCCGTCGATGTCGAAGCGCAGGTCGGTCATCGTCTCGTCGAACAGACGGTTCCAGGCGCCGCGCCCGGTGACCGACTTTTCGTGGAACAATTGCTCGACGCGGTCCTCGAGCTGGTAGGGCTTGTCCTTCCTGAGATCGAGCACCCAGGGCCGGTAGTGGCCAAAGGCCTTGTCGGCGGCCAAAGCGCTCTCGATCGCCGCATCGTCGATCAGGTTGAGTTCGAGCGCGAAGAACAGGAGATGGGCGCTGGCATCCGTCATCTTTTCCTGGACGTCGCCATAGAGCTTGGCGCGTTGCGGATCTGCGGTGTTGCCGGCATAGACGAGGCCGGCATAGGAGACGATGCGGCCGATCAGTTCCTCGAGCGCCTCATAGGTTTTCAGCGCTTCGCCCAGCCGGCCGGCGGCGCCGCGCCCGGCTTCCGTGGCGAGGGTACCTTTCCAGCGGGTTTCGAAGGCGATGGCGTCGCTCGCCGCCTTGGCGATGTCGCGCTTCAGTTCCGGCGCTTCCATGCCGGAATAGAGATCGGCGAGATTCCACTCCGGCAGGTCGCCAAGCTCCGCCGCGCCCAGTCCGGACGACGTCGCGGCAAGCCGCTGACCAAACATCATGCGCATCAACGATACCTTTTTTTGAACCAGGAGCCAGAATCAAAGGGAAAGGAGAAGCCGGTCAAATCCTAAGGAATTCGTTCACCGGGTTTTTTGAAACCTTATTTAGAACCCTGTGCCAAGATGATCCATGGGGATTTTCTCGGGCGGACAACTCAAGCAGTCATGACAGGTTCCATACTCATAGTCGATGACGATCCGGTGCAACGCAGGCTGGTCGAGGCCGCGGTGACCAAGTTCGGCCATACCGCGATCGTCACCGACAGCGGCAATGCCGGCCTCGACGTGCTCGACGGGCCGAACGCCCGAGAGGTTTCCGTCGTCATTCTCGACCTCGTCATGCCCGGTCTCGACGGGATCGGCGTGCTGAAGGCGATGCGCGAACGCGCCATCAACATTCCCGTCATCGTCCAGACGGCTCAAGGCGGCATCGAAACCGTCGTCTCGGCGATGCGGCACGGCGCCTTCGACTTCGTCGTCAAGCCGGCGTCGCCCGACAGGCTGCAGACCGCGATCTCCAACGCGCTCAAGGTCGAGGCCGTCGAGGACGAGATGAAGCGCGCGTCGCGGCGACGCGGCGGTGGCCATCTCACCTTCAAGGACATGATCACGCGCAGCCCGGCGATGGACCGGGTGATACGCCTCGGCCAGAAGGCGGCCGCCTCCAACATCCCGATCCTGATCGAGGGCGAGTCCGGCGTCGGCAAGGAACTGGTGGCGCGCGCCATCCAGGGCAGCGGCGACCGCCGCTCGAAGCCGTTCGTCACCGTCAATTGCGGCGCGATACCCGACAATCTCGTCGAATCGATCCTGTTCGGCCACGAGAAAGGTTCCTTCACCGGCGCTACCGACAAGCACACCGGCAAATTCGTCGAGGCGAATTCCGGCACGCTGTTCCTCGACGAGATCGGCGATCTGCCGCTCGACGTTCAGGTCAAGCTGTTGCGCGCCGTGCAGGAAGGCGAGGTCGATCCTGTCGGCGGCCGCTCGACCGTCAAGGTCGACATAAGGTTGATCTCGGCCACGCATCGGAACCTTTTGCAGCAGGTCAAGGACGGCAAGTTCCGCGAGGACCTGTTCTACCGGCTGAACGTCTACCCGATCTTCGTGCCGCCGCTGCGCGACCGCCGCGATGACATTCCCCACTTGGTCCGGCATTTCATGGAAAAGGTCGCGCCGGCCGATCCGCGCCGCCGCCTCAACGGAATTTCGGCCAAGGCGCTTGCCATGCTGCAGGCCTATGACTGGCCGGGCAACATACGGCAACTGGAAAATGCGGTGTTCAGGGCGTCGGTGCTTGCCGAAGGCGATGTGCTCACCGAAGAGGAATTCCCGCAGATCCGGGCGCAGGTGGAAGGAACCATAGATCTCGAAGTCGAACCGGAATCCGCCATCGCCGAAACGATTGCAGACGCATTCCCGCGGACGGACGAGACGGTTGCCGATGCAACAAGGCCTGCCCTTTCCGACGGCGCGGCGCCAGCCAGGCTGCAGCCGCGGTTCGGCACGCTTCTGGCGCTCGACGAGCGCGGTAATGTGCGGGCGCTGGCGGACGTCGAGCTCGAAATGATCAAGCTTGCGATCGACCATTATAACGGCCAAATGAGCGAAGTCGCGCGCCGGTTGGGTATCGGCCGCTCGACTCTCTACCGCAAGTTGAAGGAATATGGCATTGATCCTGAAGCTGGCCGCGTCGACCGGCTGGCATCCTGACAGGCAAGTCTCGAACCACCCCGTCCGCCTAAAATCCGAGTCAAATTGTCGCTATTGACGTGAAAATCCAAGGTTTTCAGCGGTTGGGCTTGCCGCGGATCACGCATTAACGCTAACGGTAACAGATCGTGTTCTGGCCGAAGCCGGATTCTTGATCTAAACCAGCGGTTTACCACGAAATGCCGTGCATCATTTTTGACGGGATATCGCCACGGTGTTACCGCATTTCGGCTTCAATAAACGATGATTAACCATTAGGATCGATATTCGGATGTGAAAGCGACACATCCGTTTGGTCAAATCCGGGGACAAACGGCAGCCTGCAAGGCCATTTGGTTTGAACAAAGTCGAACGACACAAAAACGGGCGGCATTTTCACATGAGCGTCTGGCCGAGGTGGCTGACGTTCGTGATTTTGGCTGTCGGGTTCCTGTCCGCGGCGTCGTCGGGCGCCAGGGCGGAAGTTCGTACGCTCAAGCTCTATCACCTGCACACGCACGAGAAGGCCGAGATCGTCTATAAGCGTAACGGCCGCTACGATCCGGAAGGCCTGCGCAAGATCAACATCATCCTGCGCGACTGGCGCCGCAACGAGCCGACGAAGATGGACCCGCGGCTGCTCGATCTGGTTTGGGAAGCCTATCGTGAAGCCGGCGCAACGGACTACATCCAGGTCGTCTGCGGCTATCGTTCGCCGTCGACCAACGCGCTGTTGCGCTCGCGCAGCCGGGGTGTCGCCGAGAAAAGCCAGCATATGCTCGGCAAGGCGATGGACTTCTACATTCCCGGCGTGCCGCTGAAGAAGCTGCGCAACATCGGCCTCAAGATGCAGGGCGGCGGCGTCGGCTATTATCCGACCTCCGGTTCGCCCTTCGTGCATATGGATGTCGGCAATGTGCGCCACTGGCCGGGCATCAGCCGTCAGGAACTGGTCAGCCTGTTCCCCAATGGCAAGACGCTGCATGTGCCGAGCGACGGCCGGCCGCTGCCTGGCTATGAGCAGGCGATGGCCGCTTACCAGGCTCGTAAGGGCTCCGGCACGCCGAATATCGAACTGGCCAGCGCCGGCGGCTCGACCAAGCGGTCCGGCGGCCTGTTCTCCTGGTTCGGCGGCGGCGCCGACGAGGCGGACGACGATGCCGACGAGAGTGCGCCGGCGCCGCAACAGAAGACCGTGAAGCAGGTCCAGGTCGCCAGCGCCGCCACGGCCCGCAGCAGCAACCTGCCGGGCATCGCGATCGTTTCGCCGAAGGATGCCAAGCGCGCCAGCATCCCGCAGATCGCGGATGACAGCGCCGACGATTCGGAACCGCAGCAGGATTCGCCGGAGACGATCATCGCCGCGCTGCCGCCCAAGGAGGTCCCGCTGCCCGATTTTGCGCCGCGGCCGAAGGTCGATGTCGGCCAGCAGGCGCCGCAGAACGTGCCGTTCGCCATGGCCGATGCCTCGGCGACGACGGAGCAGGCGGTTGCGACGGCTCAGGCGTCCGCGCCGGACAAGGTTCCGTTCGGCACGGCCAGCGCTGCAGACGCCGCGAGCACCGATCCGGCGCAGGTGGCTGTCAACAACATCCCTCTGCCGACCTGGCGTCCTGACCGTTCGACGCCGGCCGAACTGGCGTCGAAGGATCAAAATGTGCTTCTGGCGCTGGCGGACACGGCTCAGCAGGACAAGAGCGCGACCGACGCTTTCTCGGTGCTGCCGACGGCGAGACCGCAGCCCGGCAAGCAGGATGAGGTCAAGGCCGTTCTCGAACAGGCCAATGCCACCGTAGAGGCCGGTGGCGCCGGCGCCGAATACCAGCTTGCGTCGCTGACGCAACCGGAACCGCGCTCGGCCTTCAACGACCCGGCGGGCGTCGACGCGGCCTCGCCGCGCCAGGCCATCGCCGCTCTCCCGGCAGGCAGCGATCCCGCACAGGCGATCGGCGGCGGCGTGAAGACGACGCCCAAGGAGTCCAGAGCTTCAGCCCACGATCTGAAGCCGGGACCCAAGGCGATGGTTGTGGCTGCGCCGCCGCAGGCCGCGCGCTGGGCGCTGGGCAGCGGCGTGAACATTGCCTCGGTTTCCGACCCGACGACGGCACCGCGCTATGCCTACAACATCGTGCATACGGCGCCGAGCGAGGTGTACACGGCCGGCTTCCAACCGGATGGCGAGATGCAAGATGCCAGCCGCTTCAGCGGCAACGCGGTCAAGTTCCTGTCGGTCGCCCGTTTCCAGACGAAATAGCGATCCTGTCGGACAGCCAAAGCCGCGCTGGACGACAACGCGGGCTTTTTTGTTTTTCTTCCTCGACGGCCTATCTGAACGCTCGGCCTTCCCGCTTCGTCTAATGGTAGGACAGCGCCCTTTGAAGGCGTGAATCGTGGTTCGAATCCATGAGCGGGAACCAGAAGCGGGCACGATCCGGGGATCACGCTGGCTAAACTTTCTCGTGAAGAAGGAACGGCTTACACCTTTGGCGGGTTAGGCGGCGTTCGTTCCAAACTGGGGATATTCATGAGGAAAGTTCTATTGGCGTCCGCTATCGCACTGGCAACGGTTTTCGCGGCCATTGCACCGACGCAGGCGCAAACCGTCATCGTTGACAACCATCGCCACCACCACATGCACGTCGACCACCACTGCAAGACCGCCTTGGGTCACGCATTGGCGCAATCATCACAAGGTGACCGAGAAGGTCAGGGTCTGCAAGTAATCGCGTTTTCAGGCGTATAAGCACCCGGTCGGCGCCAGCCGGCCGGGTTTTTCATGCTCAGTCGATTTCCAATGTGAGCGCTTCGCCCTTTGCCAGAAGCCGCGCGGCATCACGCGCGGGCGGCAGACCGAACTGGCGCGCATATTCGCGGCTGAACTGCGACGCGCTTTCATAACCGACAGTGAAAGCAACCTGCGCGGCGTTGCCCGGCTTCGCGATCAGCAGATGGCGCGCCTCCAATAGACGAAGCTGCTTTTGATATTGGATCGGGCTCATGGCCGTCGCCGCCTTGAAGTGGCGATGAAAGGCGGCGTTGCTCATATGCGACAGCTCGGCCAGTTGGGTGACGTCGATCGGCTCATTGTAATGCGCGCGGATCCAGGCGGTGGCGCGCCGGATCTGCGACAGACGCCCGTCGGCGCGCGCCAGCTGACGCAGCTTCTCGCCTTGTGGGCCTTGCAACAAGCGGAACGCGATCTCGCGCTCGAGCAGGGGCGCGAGAACCGGAATCTCGGCCGGCTTGTCGAGTAGCCGCAACATACGGCGCCAGGCGTCGAGCAACTCATCATCGACCCGGCTGGTCACGAAGCTGTCGCCATTGAACGCCGCTCCATGGTCGATAAGCAAACCGGCGATCAGCTCGGTATCGATCGCGAAGGCGATGGCCGTGTAAGGCCGTGCGATGCTCGCCTCGATCAACTGGCTGGTGGCGGGCGTCTCGACCGCATAGACGAAGTAGCTGCCGCCGCCATAGGCAAGCGTGCGGTCGCCGATCAACACCGTTTTGGTTCCCTGCAGGACGAACAGCGTGGTCGGCTGGCAAAGCTCGGGCAGCGGCGGCGTCGGAATCTCGCTGCGGCCGATCGTAACGCGCGGAATGGCCGTCTTCGTCCGCCGTCCGCGCGCATGGCGGCCGACCATCGCAATCAATTCCTGCAGGATTTCATTCATCGTTTCAACATGAGCGATCCCTGCAGGCCGCGCAACCAATGGGCGCCGAAGCGCGCACCTGGTGACGCGCAAGTGCGCGCACCTGAGAGGATTAGGCAAGAGCATGAGAGCTTCGGGCGCGCAAAGCGGGCCGGCTCACGTCATCTCTGGGGCACCAAACAGGAGACCTGGAAATGACGACGCAGAAGAACGCGCTGGTAACCGGCGCCAATAAGGGTGTCGGCCTCGAGACCGCCCGGCGGCTGGCGGCGGTAGGCTTCAAAGTCTGGCTTGGAGCTCGCGACGCCGAGCGCGGCGAGGCCGCGGCGCAAGCCCTGCGCGGCGAAGGACTCGACGTCGAGTGGCTCGAGCTCGACGTCGCCAGCGACGACAGCGTTGCGGCCGCGGCCAAAGCGGTGGCAGCACGGGCGCCCGGCCTGGATGCGCTGGTCAACAATGCCGGCATCGCTCCCGGCTATGTCGACGCGCTTGGCCCGGACGGCCGCTATGAGCGACCGCCGAGCCGGGAAGATGTCGCGGATATGAAAGCCACTTATGACGTCAACGTCTTCGGGCCGGTGCGGGTCACCCAAGCGTTCCTACCGCTGCTGCTGGCATCGCCCGCCGCCCGCATCGTCATGGTAAGCAGCTATCTCGGATCGCTGGCCCGGGCGTCCGGCAACAGCCAGTCGCCCAACGTGATGGGCTATGGCAGCTCGAAGACGGCGCTCAACGCCATAACGCTGGCCTTCGCCCGGGAACTCGCGCCGCGCGGCATCATGGTCAACGCGGCCGCTCCCGGCTACACCGCGACGGACCTCAACGCGCATAGAGGCGGCCGCACGGTGCAGCAGGCGGCCGGAATCATCGTGCGGTTGGCGACGCTGGAGGCCGGCTGGCCCACGGGCGGCTACTTCGATGAGAACGGCCCGCTGCCCTGGTGAAATCAGCTCAAGCTATTTGGCGAGCTTGCTCGCCTCACGCGCCAGCGCTTCGATCTCGTCCCACTTGCCGGCCTTGATGAGATCGTCCGGGGCCACCCAGGAGCCGCCGACGCAGATGACATTGGGCAGGCTCAAATAGTCGGCGGCGTTCTTGGCGGTAATGCCGCCGGTCGGGCAGAATTTCACGTCGGCGAGCGGCGAGGCGAAGGCCTTCAGCGACGCAATGCCGCCGGACTGCTCGGCCGGGAAGAATTTCAGGAAGCGCAGGCCGGCCTCGCGGGCAGTCATGATCTCGCCGGGTGTGATGGCGCCGGGCAGCAGCGGCACCGGGCTGTCCTTGGCTGCGTCGAGAAGCTGGCTGGTGATGCCGGGACTGACGATGAACTTCGAGCCGGCGCGGGCTGCTTCGTCGAACTGCCTGGCATCGAGAATGGTGCCGGCGCCGACGATCGCTTCCTCGACCTCGGCGGCCACGCGGCGGATCGCCTTCAGCGCATCGGCGGTGCGCAGCGTGATCTCGATGGCCCGCAAGCCGCCACGCGACAAAGCGCGGGCGAGCGGCACGGCATCCGCGACATTGGCGATCTTGAGCACCGGGATAACCGGCTGACCGTTGAGAAGCGACAGGAGCTTTTCGGTCTTGCTGGTCATGGGTAGGTCTCCATTTCGATCGTTTTAAACCGATTAGCAGAAGGGATACGCCAAGTCTACGAACACAGACGTGTCGTGATGCCGCGCGCCGGCCACTGGCTCACTCTGCCTTGAAACGGCTTTCAGCACGGTCGAGAGCAGTTCACCGTTTCATGGAAACGGCAAACCGCTCTCTCTTTTTGCCTTACGCAATTCCGGGCGGAAAACCGCTTCGCACTTTTCCTGGAATTGCTCTATGGCATGGCCATGACAACGACGACACAAAATCCCGTCAGTGTCGCCGCGCTCTACAAGTTCGCGCGGCTCGACGGATACGAGGCCCTGCGCGCGCCGCTCGCCGCCTTCTGCTGCGGGCGCGGCATCAAGGGCACGCTGCTACTGGCGCATGAAGGCATCAACGGCACCGTTGCCGGCAGCGAGGAAGCGATCGCCGGGCTGATCGATCATCTCCAGGCCATCGAAGGCCTTGCCGGGCTGGAAGTCAAATACAGCGGCGCCGCCGAGATGCCGTTCCACCGCATGAAGGTGCGGTTGAAGCGCGAGATCGTCACCATGGGCGTCGAGGACATCGATCCGGCGACCAGCGCCGGCACCTATGTCGCGCCGGCCGACTGGAACGCACTGATCTCGGATGCCAACACCGTCGTCATCGACACGCGCAACGCCTATGAAGTCTCACTCGGCACTTTCAAAGGTGCGGTCGATCCCAAGACCACCAGCTTCCGTGAGTTCCCGGCGTGGGTCGAACAGCATCGTGAGGACCTCGAAGGCCGCAAGGTGGCGATGTTCTGCACGGGCGGCATTCGCTGCGAGAAGGCGACGGCCTATGTGAAGTCGCTCGGCCTCAACAACGTCTTCCATCTCAAGGGCGGCATCCTGAAATATCTGGAGGACGTGCCGGTCGAGGACAGCCTGTGGCAAGGCGAATGTTTCGTGTTCGACGAGCGGGTGTCCGTCTCGCATGGTCTGGCCGAGGGCGAAGCCGAGCTCTGCCGCGCGTGCCGGCACCCGCTGACCGTCGAGGACCGGCTGTCGCCGAAATTCACTGCCGGCGTCTCATGCCCGCATTGTTTTGAAACGCGCTCCGACGAGGATCGCGAGCGCTATGCCGAACGCCATCGCCAGGTGGAACTGGCGCAGGCGCGCGGCGGCAAGCGCCACTTAGGCAGTTAGAAAGCAACCGAGTAGCGGTCGATCGCCCACAGCCATGTTCCGTCGCTCTGACGACGGGCGACCTCGCTGGTTATGCTGCCGTCGGGAAGCCTCGTCGACGTCAGCGCTAGGTCGCCGTTGACGAGGGCAGGGCGCTGCTCGCCACGCTGGAACTTTCGTCCCGCGGCGATACCCTGTTCGAACAGCGCGCGGATGGCGTGCCGGCCGCGAACCGGTTCGTCATCGCCGCTGTCGACGACGGCGTCGGGCTCGAACAGCGCCAGCATGCCCTCGATGTCGCCGGCCCATTGCCGGTCGATCAGTAAGCGCTCGAGATCCTGCGGATCGCGTGCCGGCTCGCGGTTTTCTGCATTCGCCATCCAATAGCTCCCTTCAGAAATCGCACGATCCTAGCCGAAGCGTTCCGCCGTTTCGACACATGGAGGAAGCCGTTCGCTGCCTTCGTCGGGTGGGCGAAATGTCCACCGTCATTGTAATGTCAGGGCGCGGAGCCTACCTCTTGCCGGTCCGAAACCCTGCCCGGGCGCGTTCGGCCGGGCCAATTCTGGAGGCATTGATGCTCGACCCCAAGAAGCTGCTCGACGACCTTCTCGGCTCGCAAATCCCTGGGACCGGCTCGACTGTCCGCGACAAGGCGGGGCAGGCGGTGCAGATGGCGAAGGACAATCCGCTCGCCGCCGGCGCGCTGGCTGCCGTGCTGCTCGGCACAGGCACCGGACGGCAGGTCACGGGCGCCGCGGTCAAGCTCGGCGGTCTGGCTGCCATTGGTGGCCTCGCCTACAAGGCCTATCAGAATTACAAGGCCGGAAAGGAACCGGCCCAGGCGCCGCCTGCCAGCGAGCCTGAATTGCTGCCGCCGCCGGCGGACACCGCCTTCCATCCCTCGCAGGCGCCGCAAGGCGAGGCCGAGTTCACGCTGACGCTGGTCAGGGCGATGATCTCGGCGGCGAAGGCCGACGGCCATGTCGACGACGAGGAACGCAAGAAGATCGCCGACAAGCTGAAGCTCGCCGGCATCGGCGCGGAGGCGGAGAAATTCCTGATGGCCGAGCTTGAAAGTCCGCTCGATCTCGACACGCTGGTTGCCGGCGCCAAGACCGACGCGCAGAAGCTCGAGCTCTACACCGCCTCGCGGCTTACCATCGATCCCGACACGCGCGCCGAGCGCGGCTATCTCGACCTGCTGGCCGGTCGGCTCGGCCTGCCGGACGCGCTGGTCGATCATGTCGAGGCGACGGTTTCGGCGGCAAAAGTGCCGGCCGGGAGCGCGCCCAGTTCGCCTTGGTGACTCGGCCTTGGTAAACGCCATCGGGCGAGCCCTTGCCGGTCGTTAATCTCTCGTTAACTCAGCAAGCGCATCATTCTAATCAGTCGGACCGGCTTATCCTCCTCCCAAGCGCGGTTCAGATCGGGGCGGTCGCCAATGGCCGCCCTTTTTGTTGGCCCGCGCTTTATTGCCAACAGTTGCTTGCCATGATCTCCGGCATTTGCGATGCCACGTCTTTCCATCCATGACCGGAAGGACAGCGATGACAGCCATAGCAGAGAAGACCGCCATCGTTACCGGCGCCGGCACCGGCATCGGCAAGAGCGTCGCCACGGCGCTGCTCCAGGCCGGCTGGAACACCGTGTTCTGCGGCCGCCGCAAGACAGTCCTGGAAGAGGCGATCGCCGAGGCGGGGAAGACGCAGGCCAAGGCGCTGGCCGTCGCCTGCGACATCAGCAAGGCCGCCGAGGTCGACGACATGTTCGAGACCGTGCTCGAGGCGTTCGGCCGCGTCGACCTGCTCTTCAACAATGCCGGCATGGGTTACAAGTCGACGCCGATCGACGAGATACCGGTCGAGGTCTGGAACGATGTCGTCGGCGTCAATCTCACCGGATCGTTCCTGTGCGCCCGCGCCGCCTTCGGCGCCATGCGCCGGCAAAAGCCGATGGGCGGCCGCATCATCAACAACGGCTCGGTATCGGCCTATGCGCCGCGGCCGGGCTCTGTGCCCTACACGGCTACCAAGCACGCGATCACCGGACTCACCAAGACGCTGGCGCTCGACGGCCGGCCCTTCGACATCGCCTGCGGTCAGATCGACATCGGCAACGCGCTGACCGAGATGGCGCAGCCGATGACGGTGGGCGTGCCGCAGGCCAATGGCTCGATCGCCGCCGAAGCGGTGATGGACGTGCAGCGCGTCGCCGACGCGGTGCTGCACATGGCGAGCCTGCCGCTCGACGCCAACGTGCTGTTCATGACCGTGATGGCGACGAAGATGCCTTTCGTGGGGCGCGGGTGAGTCGCCGGGCTACTTCTTCAGGAACGCCTCGATCCGCTCCAGCGCGCGTAAAATGTTCTCCTCGGAATTGGCGTAGGAAAGCCGGATATAGCCTTCGCCGAGCACGCCGAAATCGGGGCCGCCGATGAGCGCGACGCCGGCATCCTCCAACAGCGCCGAGGCAAGCTTTTTCGCCTTCCAGCCGGTCTTCGACACGTTGGGGAAGGCGTAGAAGGCGCCCTTCGGCGTGATGCAGGAAATGCCTGGGAGCGCGTTCAGCCCTTCGACCACGATCTTGCGGCGGTTGTCGAAGGCCCGCATCATCTTGTCGACATCGTCTTGCGGGCCGTCGATCGCCGCGATGCCGGCATACTGGCTCGGCGCGTTGACGCAGGACCAGCAGTTCACCGCCAGCTTGCGCACCTTGTCGTAGAGATGGGCGCCCTTGTCGCCGTTCGGCCAGATCGACCAGCCCATGCGCCAGCCGGTCATTGCCCAGGTCTTCGACCAGCCGTTGAGCACGATCAGCCGGTCGCGGATCTCTGGGAAGTTCAGCAGCGAATAGTGAGTCTCGCCGTCATAGGTCATGACGTCGTAGATCTCGTCGGACATGATCGCGACCTGCGGATGCTGCTCCAGCCCCTTGACCAGCTTCTCGATCTCCGCGCGCGGCGTGACGCCGCCGGTCGGATTGGCAGGCGAGTTGAGGATCAGCAGCCTCGTCTTCGGCGTGATCAGCGCCAGCGTCTCGTCGGCCGAGAAGGCAAAGCCGTTCTCTTCTCGGATCGGCACCGGGATAGGCGTTGCGCCGGTGAACTCGATCATCGAGCGATAGATCGGAAAGCCGGGATCGGGATAAAGGATCTCGGTGCCTGCCTCGCCGAACATCAGGATCGCGGCAAACATCGTCGGCTTGCCGCCGGGCAGGATCATGACGTTTTCGGGCGACACCTCGACGCCAGTGGTGGTCAGCGTGCGGCGCACCACCGCCTCGCGGGTGGCCAAAAGCCCATTGGCCGGCGTGTAGCCATGATGGCCATCGCGGAGCGCCTTGATCGCCGCCTCGACGATGTGCTGCGGCGTCCTGAAATCGGGCTGGCCGATGCCGAGATTGACGATATCGCGACCCTGATGGGCAAGCGCGGTGGCCCTGGCCAGCACCGCAAAGGCATTTTCCTCGCCGAGACGGTCGAAGGCCGCGATCGTGTGGAGCATTTTTCCCGTCCCTGTGGTTCTTTCTGTGAGCGAGCGTTTTTGTGAGCGTCCGCCAGGAAATGTCAAACGGATTGGAGTTCCCCGTGTCAGAAAATTCAGGGGTGCCGGAAAAAATTGGGGTATCGGAAAATCTCAAGGAATGGCGGCCGCGCCCGCGCCCAGACCGCAAGGCGTTCGAAGGCCGCTATGTGCGCCTCGAGCCGTTCAGCGCGGCAAAGCACGGCGATGGCCTCTACGAAACCTCGTCCGTCGCCGACATCGATGGGCGCTTCGCCTGGCTGCCGGACTATCCGCCGAAAAGCCGCGCCGACTTCCAGCCATGGCTCGACAAGGCCGAGGCGCTCGAGGACCCGCTGTTCTTCACCGTCATCGACAAGGCAAGCGGCAAGGTCGCCGGACGACAGACGCTGATGCGCATCGATACCAATAACGGCGTCATCGAGATCGGCAACATCTATTGGGGACCGTTGATCTCGCGCAAGCCGGGGGCGACCGAAGCGCAGTTCCTGTTCATGAAATACGTCTTCGACGAGCTCGGCTATCGCCGCTACGAATGGAAGTGCAACAACCGCAACGAGCCGTCGAAGCGCGCCGCCGAGCGGTTCGGCTTCAAGTTCGAGGGCATCTTCCGCCAGCATTTCGTGGTCAAGGGTGAAAACCGCGATACGGCGTGGTATTCGGTCATCGACAAGGAGTGGCCGGCGCTCCGAAAAGCCTATGAGGCCTGGCTCGATCCGGCGAATTTCGATGGCGAAGGCGGTCAGAAGCGGCGACTTGAGGATTTCCGCGCCGAGTTCGGCGCGTAGATCATGATCGTGAGAACCGGCAAGCCGGTTTTCGGGATCATGATCGGCAGACAGGAGTTTGGCGATGGCGCATGATCATGGTTCGCACGATCACGGCTCGGCCGGTCATAGCCACAGCCATGGTCCCGGCCATGTGCATGGCTCGACCGACAAGAAGCGAGTGCTGATCGCGACCTGCCTGACCGCCGGCTTCATGGTCGCCGAGGCGCTGGGCGGCTGGCTGACCGGATCGCTGGCGCTGGTCGCCGATGCCGGGCACATGCTTGCCGACGCCATCGCGCTCGGCCTTGCCTGGTATGCCTTCCATCTCGCCGGGCGCCCGGCCACCGGCCGCCTCACCTATGGGTTCGCGCGGGTGAAGACGCTGGTCGCCTACACCAACGGCATCGCCATTTTCGTCATCGCGCTCTGGATCGTCTACGAGGCCTGGGGGCGGTTGATGAACCCCGCGCCGGTGCTGGGCGGGCCGATGCTGGTGGTGGCGGTGGCGGGCCTGCTGGTCAACATCGCTTCCTTCTTCGTGCTGCATGGCGGCGACCGCGAGAGCCTCAACATGCGCGGCGCCATCCTGCATGTGCTGGGCGACCTGCTGGGCTCCGCCGCGGCAATCGTCGCCGCGATCATCATCATCGCCACGGGCTGGACGCCGATCGATCCGATCCTGTCGGTGCTGGTGTCGCTGCTCATCCTGTCGACGGCATGGTCGCTGATGCGCGAGGCCGCCCATGTGCTGCTCGAAGGCGTGCCGGCAAGCCTCGACCGCGACCTGATCGCCAAGGACCTGGAAGGCGCGGTCAAAGGCGTGCGCGAGGTGCACCATATGCATGTCTGGTCGCTCGACGGCACCTCCAACATGGCGACGCTGCATGCCTGCCTGAATGATGGCGTCGACGCCCATGCGGCGGTCAGCGCCATCAAGAAGCGGCTTGCGGTCAAGCACGGCATCGATCATGCCACGGTCGAGCCCGAGTTCGGCCAGTGCGCCGACAGCCATGACGAGCACGACCATCATCACGATCACGACCACATGCATGACGCGCCTGCCGACCGCCGGCACTATCACTGACCGCGCCGTGATGACGAAGCCGAACAGCCTCGAAGCGAGGAATGCCCGCTGATGGATCGTGATACCCGCAACGCGGCCATCGCCGCGGCCGTGATACTGCTCGTGTTCGGTCTCGCCGCCTATTTTCTGCCGGCCATCATGCTGGCCGTTGGCAAGGTCTCGACGGTGCTGGCGGCGATCATCGCCGTGATCTTCGTGCTCGGATTGTTCGTCGTCCTGTGGCTGCGCGGACGCAGCCAACGCAAGAAAGGTCTCTGAAGATGAGAATACTGATCACGGGCGCGGCCGGCATGGTCGGCCGTAAGCTTATCGCGCGGCTGGCCAAGGATGGCGCCCTGCGCGGGCGCAAAATCACGGCGCTCGACCTGCACGATATCGTGGCGCCGCAGGGGCCGGCGCTCGTGGGCGTCGATGTCTCGATCCACACCGGCGATCTCTCCGAACCCGGCGCCACCGCTGCCCTGGTGGCTTTCCGCCCGGACGTGATCTTCCATCTGGCCGGCATCGTCTCGGGCGAGGCGGAGGCCAATTTCGATCTCGGCTACCGGGTCAATCTCGATGGCACGCGCGCGCTTTTCGATGCCGTGCGGCTGGCGGCGTTTGCGCCGCGCCTCGTCTTCACCTCGTCGATCGCCGTGTTCGGCGCGCCGTTTCCGGACGTCATCCCGGACGAATTCCATCCGACGCCGCTGACCTCCTACGGCACGCAGAAGCAGATGAGCGAAGCGCTCCTCGCCGACTACTCACGGCGCGGCTTCTTCGACGGCATCGGCATCCGGCTGCCGACGATCTGCGTTCGCCCCGGCAAGCCCAACAAGGCGGCGTCGGGCTTCTTTTCCGGCATCATCCGCGAGCCGCTCAGCGGCCGGGAGGCGATCCTGCCGGTGCCGCGCTCGGTGCTGCACACGCATGCCAGCCCGCGCTCGGCGGTCAATTTTCTCGTTCATGCGGCGGAAATCGACGGCGACAAGGTCGGCCCGCGCCGCAACCTTACAATGCCTGGCGTTGCCGTCACCGTCGGCGAGCAGATCGAGGCGCTGGAACGCATTGCCGGCGCCGCGGTCGCGAAGCGCATCCGCGAGCAACCCGACGAGACGATCTGGGCGATCGTCAAGGGCTGGCCGACGCGCTTCGAGGCGCGGCGGGCGAGGGAACTCGGTTTTGCCGCTGAAAGCAGCTTTGACGAAATCATCCGCGCGCATATCGAGGATGAGCTCGGCGGGAAAATTTCCTGACAGGTTTGGTTGGCCTCAGATGCCGCCTGACAGGCTGGCCGACAGCAGCAGCAGTCCAACCAGGAAGATGAAGGCGGCGCCGCCGATCTCGACGATGGAATGGATGCGGTTGCCGATGCGGCCGTCGCCGGCGAAATAGACCGCCAGGTCCTTGGCAAGCACGGCGATCGTCGCCAGCGCCGAGACGGTGATCGCGGTGCCGATCGACATGGCCAGCACCGACAGCAGTCCGCCCAGCCACAGCCCGTTGAGCAGCGCGAAGCTCAGCACGATCAGCGCGCCGGAGCAGGGGCGGATGCCGACGGCGGCGACCGCCGACCAGGCGGTGCGCCAGTCGAAGCGATCGCCCGATAGCATCGCCGGGTCCGGCGCATGCGAATGGCCGCAGGTCTCGCAGACTTCGCCGGGGCCATGGTCGTGGGGGGCATGACCGTGGTCGTGCGCGGCGTGATGATGGTGGCCATGCGCGCCATGGCCGCGTGCGTGCGAATGGTCGTGATCTTCGTGCACGTGCAGGGCATGGGAATGCGCGGCGTGCTCATGAGCGTGGGAATGGCCGGCATGGGAACGCGCGTGGGCATGCGAGTGCGCGTGAGCGTGCCCGCCATGCGAATGGCCGGCATGGGCGGCCGAGAGGCTGTAGGCTGGCGCCCTGCCGAACAGGCGCAGGATCGACGGTCCGAGCTTGCGCCACAAAAGCCAGGCGCCGAACAACGTCACCAGCACGTAGCTCGAGATTTCCAGGAACCAGGCCGCGTCGGTCATCGAGATGGCGGTGCCGCGCAGCACGAAATAGGCAAGCATCATGACGACCACCGCCGTCAGGCCCTGCAGCAGCGCCGAGACGAAGGAGAGCATGATGCCGCGCCTGAGCGCCACTTCATTGGCGACCATGTACGACGAGATCACCGCCTTGCCGTGGCCGGGGCCGGCCGCGTGGAAGATGCCATAGGCGAAAGACAGCGCGATCAGGAGCCAGAGCTTGCTGCCGTCCTGGCGCATCGCCTTCATCGCGGCGGCCAGCGAATGGTAGAACTCCTGCTGGCGCAGATTGATCCACATCAGGATATGGGCGAACGGGCCTGTGGTGGTCGGCGCCATGCCGTCATTGGTGCCGATGCCGAGCGAGCTTTGCGCGTGCGCGACGACAGGCAGATGGGTGATCACCAGGGTGGCGGCCAACAGGCCGAGCGCCAGGCGGATATTCGCGGGACGCCCCACGAATATCCGCCTGGATTCCCTTGTTCGTCGCAGGTTCCGATCGCAAAACCGCGGGACACTCTTGCGGAACCTGCTTGCGCGCAGCGACGGTTTCATCACCAAATCATCCTTCCGGAGAGCAGGTCAACTCGAGCTTGGTGGCGAAGATCTTGCTCATGTCTGTGCCTGTCGGATCGTTGAAGAACGCGTCCGTCAGGGTCTTCTGGTTTTCCTTGATCGCCTCGTCCGGATCGGGACGGATGACCTTCCTGGTGCAGGTCGAGGGTAGGCCCTCGACGGTGAGGTTGGCGTCGTCGGTGAAGTCGATCGCCGTATAAAAGGTCGGATCGTAGACGCCGATGTCGATCTTGCCGGTCAGCTTGATCGGCGTCTTGGGCTGCGACTCGAACAGGATGATCAGCTGGTCGTTGTCGAAGTTCGCCATCAGATGCGGCGGCGGCACCATGGGCACGTCCTTGCCGTCCTGGGTGACGAGCTGGAAATAGTTGAACTCGGCCAGCGAGGAATGGACGGTGTCGGCCACTTCCTTGAGCTCTTTGTCGTCAAGTTTCAGATCGGAGTTCTTGTCGAACTCCATCATCACTGTACTCGAAAACAGGTCGTCGAAGCGCCAAAGGTGGCGCAGCGCCGTCACACTTTGGTGATCCTGGCTGAGGATGACGTCGAGGCGGGCCTCGGCGAAGACATGCGGGTGCACTTCGGCCTGCTCGACCGAGGCCAATGTGGCCGCAAGGGCCGAGGCCAGCATGGTTGCTTGCCGTTTCAGATGCATTCCGGGCCGCGATTCCATTGACTTCGGGAGCGAGCCCGAGGGTTGACAGAAAGCAGGCGAAATTGGGACACGCGCCTCAGTTTGGTTTTGATGCATGCCGTTGCATAAGGTCCGCGCGACATGCTCAGACGGTGTCGCGCGTCTTGAACCACTGCACCAGGAAGTCGACGAAGACACGCACCTTGGCCGGCAGGTAGCGGCGGTGTGGGTAGACGGCGAAGATGCCGGTGCCCGACAGGATGCGATCGTCGAGCGCGGTGACCAGCTTGCCCGACGCGACGTCGGGCGCGGCGATGAAATCCGGCAACATGGCAAAGCCAAGACCCGAGAGCGCGGCGGCTCTTGCCACGATCGGGCTGTTGACCTCGATCGGACCTGAAACGGCGACGCTCATCGAGTCCTCGCCCTCGCCCTTGAAGCGCCAGTTGGCCAGCGAACGGCCGTTGGTGTCGACGATGCAGGGCATGTTCGCGAGATCCTGCGGCCGCGTCGGCGCGCCATGCTTGGCGATCAGATCGGGCGATGCGCAAAGCCTGACCGAGAACGGCGCCAGCCGCCTGGCGATCAGCGAGGAGTTCTCCAGCCGCGAGATGCGCACGGCAAGGTCGAAACCTTCCTCGACCAAGTCGACGAAGCGGTCGTCGAGATGGATGTCGAGCACGATGTCGGGGTGCTGCCTGGTGAAGTCGATCAGCGACTGGCCGATCGGCGCGTCGGCGAAGGTGCGGGCGGCCGACAGCTTGATCCGGCCGCGAACGTCGCCGGAGGACTGGCGCACGGCCTCGGCGAGGTTGTCGACCTCGCGCACGATTTCAGACGCCCGCTGATAATAGGTGTGGCCGGCTTCAGTCAGCGAGAACTGTCGCGTCGTGCGGTTCAAAAGCAGCGCGCCGAGCTCGTCCTCCAGTTCGCGCACATATTTCGACAGCAGCGCCTTGGACCGGCCGATCTTGCGCGCCGCGGCCGAAAAGCCCTCGGCCTCGACCACGTCGATGAAGGCGCGCATGCGGGTCAATGTGTCCATGGTCAGACCTTTCGTGCCGCGTCGAGAATCTTGCGGCCGAGCCGTATCAGGGCAACGTCGCTGCCGGAAGGCCCCAGCAGCGACAGGCCGAAGGGAGCGCCGTCGACGGAGCCGATTGGCAAGGTGATCTGCGGAAAGCCCGAGAGGCCGGAGAGGCATAAGAGATGCAACGCTCTTTCGCGGTAGGCCTGGAACTGCTCCGGCGTGCCGGCGGCGAGCGGCGCCGCGCCGGGAACCGTGGGCAGCATCAGGAAGCCGTTGTTGCCGAGCAACGCCCCGAGCTCGGCCCGGAACGCCAGGCGGCGCGCGGCTTCGGTTGCGGCGGTCTTGGCATCGATGGTGCGGCCGAAACCGAAACGCTCGTCGACGCCCGGGCTGAGACGCCCGCCGGCCGAGATCCAGGCACCGTGCTCGCGCCAGGCCTCGAAGGCCTGCAAGCGGCGAAAGCACCAGTAGAGCTCGTCCGGGAACGAGGCGAAGGTGTATTCGGTCTCCGCCGGCTGGCCGATGACCGAAGCGGCCAGCGCCTTCATGCGCGCATATTGCGTGGCTTCCGCCGGACCCATGACGAAAGCGTCCAGCCAGCGGATCGACAGCGGCCGGCTGAGCGGGTGCTGGTGCGGATGGCGGCCGAGCAAAAGCTTGCCGACCGCCTCGTAGGTCTCGATGTCGTCGGCGAACCAGCCGAAGGTGTCGAAGCTCGAAGCCAGTTTCATCGCGCCGTCGAGCGGGATACGGCCATGCGTGGTGCGCAGCCCGATCAGGCCGCAGAAGCTCGCCGGCGCGCGGATCGAACCGCCGGTGTCGGAGCCGGTGGCGATGTTCGCCAGGCCGCCGGCGACGGCGGCCGCCGAGCCAGAGGAGGAGCCGCCGGTGACGCGCTCGGGCGCGGCGGGATTGACCGGGTACGGGTAGTGCGCGTTCTGGCCGAAGAGCGAGAAGGCCAACTCGTCGGTCTGGGTCTTGCCGACGAATCGCGCGCCGGCATCGAGGATCGTCTGCACCGCTTCCGCCGTGCGCGAGGCGGCATGCGCCTCCTCGAACCTTTGCGGGTTGCCGCAGCCGGTGCGATAGCCGGCGACGTCATAGATATCCTTGACGGCCAGGCGCAGGCCGGCGAGCGGGCCTAATTGCGCATTGGCCACAGGCATTTGGCGCAGATCGAGGAAGGCGTTGAGCGGCCCTTGAGTTCCTGGCATCGTTCGATTTCCGGATACGGTCCGACAAACATTGTTCGATGCCAGAAATTTTACAACCTGAGCTTACGATTTTTATTGATTGTGAAACCCTTCGCTCCTATATCGCGCTTGCCCAAAGTCGCACGTGCCTGTGGGTGTCCGCCGATCCTCGAATGGTGAGGGCCATCGGTAAGGTAACTGGAGCCAACCACTCCAGTCGGTCAGTGGCCAACCACAAGATCGAGGACACCTTGAAGCAACGACGGTGCGGGCCTTTCTGGTTCTCTTCCGGTTGTCCAAAGACCGGGGTTACTAAAGAGGCACACCTTCATTGCCGGCAGTGCGGACGGGTCTCCCATCCAAGCCAAGGCAGACAAAGCGAACCGAGGCCGGGCAAGGCCAAGGTTCACCGCCGCGAGACGGCGATTCATGGTTCCGGGGTCTCCACCGGCTGGTTCCATGGATTTTCCGTCCCGCCTTTGTCCACCGCGTGTTCGCGAGGCCGACAGCCCGCGTCCCGCAGCCTTATTGCGCGCCGAAAGGCGTTATGGAGAGACCCCGATGGCCACCCAGCGCATCCTTGACTTCCTCGCCACCCGACGTCCGAACGGCCCCTGCCTCGTCGTCGACCTCGATGTCGTGCGCGACAATTTCCGCGCCTTCGAGAAGGCGTTGCCCGATTCCAAGATCTACTATGCGGTGAAAGCAAACCCGGCGCCGGAAATCCTGCGCCTGCTTGCTGCGATGGGCTCGTCCTTCGACACCGCATCGGTTGCCGAGGTCGAGATGGCGATGGATGCCGGCGCGCCGGCCGATCGCATTTCCTTCGGCAACACCATCAAGAAGGAGCGTGACATCGCACGCGCCTACCAGCTCGGTATCCGCCTGTTCGCGGTCGACTGCGTCGAGGAAGTCGAGAAGATCGCCCGCGTCGCTCCCGGCGCGCGCGTGTTCTGCCGCGTGCTCACCGACGGCGAAGGCGCCGAGTGGCCGCTGTCGCGTAAGTTCGGCTGCGTGCCGGCGATGGCCGTCGACGTGCTGCGCCATGCCAAGGGCCTCGGCCTCGAGGCCTATGGCGTGTCGTTCCATGTCGGCTCGCAGCAGACCGATCTCACGGCCTGGGACCGCGCGCTGGGCGATGCCAAGAAGGTGTTCGCGACGCTCGCCGACGAAGGCATCGTCTTGAAGATGGTCAACATGGGCGGCGGTTTCCCGACCCGTTACCTGAAGGACGTGCCGGTGGCCCAGGCCTATGGCCAGGCGATCTTCTCGGCGCTTCGCAAGCATTTCGGCAACGCGCTGCCCGAGACGATCATCGAGCCGGGCCGCGGCATGGTCGGCAATGCCGGCGTCATCAAGTCCGAAGTCGTGCTGATCTCGAAGAAGGCCGACAACGACAATGTGCGCTGGGTGTTCCTCGACATCGGCAAGTTCGGCGGCCTCGCCGAGACCATGGACGAGGCGATCCGCTATCCGATCGTCACGCGCCATGACGGCTCGGAAACCGCGCCTTGCGTGCTTGCCGGTCCGACCTGCGATTCGGCCGACGTGATGTACGAAAAGACGCCTTATCCGCTGCCTTTGTCGCTGACCATCGGCGACGAGGTGCTGATCGAAGGCACCGGAGCCTACACGACCACCTATTCGGCGGTCGCTTTCAACGGCTTCGAGCCTCTCCGATCCTACGTGATCTGAGCAGTTCGCAAGAAACCGCTCAGATCAACCCGGGTGGGTGCCGTCATCCGCCCGGCTCGCTTGTGGAACAGATCTCCGCTCGTGAAGGATCGCGGATATGGAATACCTGATCAAATCGGCCATTGCGGCCACCGAAATTGCCCCCTCGTCCGGACCGTCGGCTGAGCTTTTCTCCGCGGGGGAGAAGAGCCCGACTGCGGCGTTCCTTGGCGCATTTTCTTACAGCGAACCGGTTTCCACTTCGCCTGAAAATGCTTTCGCGCCCTCCCTGGCCCATCGGGCACAGGCTGGCTCACGCGGCGCGCCGGACGAGGGGGCCGCCCAGGCGCCGGCCTTCGTCATCGTTGGCGAAGGCGCCGGCGACACCGTGGCGCGCGAAAAGCTGCTCGACCGGGCCATGGGTCCGAACCGCAGGAAGAAGTCGTCCGAAAAGCTGCGGCGCGGCCGCCGGCCTTCGGAAGGTCTGGCCTTCGTCGTCCGCGACGCGTCGGGCGCAGTCGTCGGCACGGTGCGGCTTTGGGATGTGAGGCTGGGTGAGGGCGGTCCGGCGCTCCTGCTCGGCCCGCTCGCCGTCGAGCCGGGACTGAAGAGCGGCGGCATCGGCTCGGCGCTGATGCGGCATGCGGTTGCCGAAGCCGCTCGGCTCGGTCACTGCGCGGTCCTGCTCGTCGGCGATGCGCCCTATTACGGCCGGTTCGGCTTTTCGGCCGACCGCACCGGAACGCTTGCCATGCCTGGTCCCTATGAGCGGCACCGGCTTCTGGCGCTGGAGCTGAAGGACGGCGCGCTGGACGGCGCCAAAGGCACGATCAAGGCCGCCGGCCGCAAGATCAAGGGACAGGCGCTGGGCTTCGTCGCGTGACGGCTGTCGGCTCAACAAAAAAGACAACGCCGCCCGTCGGGCGGCGTTGTGTTTTTGCGAAGGATCAGCCGAGCAATTGGCTGAGCGCCATGGCGACCGTCATGTCGCCTTCGACCTTGAGCTTGCCGGCCATGAAGGCCATGGTCGGATTGAGGTCGCCGGCAATCAGCGAATCCAGATCGTCGAGCGAGAGCTTGATCGTGCAGTCGGCCGGCGCGTCGGTGGTCGAGACGGTCGCGCCGTCGATGACGATGACGCCGTCGCTGCCGGTGTCGAACTTGACCGAATGCTCGAAGCCCGCGCTTGCCACGCGCGACTTGATCTTGTCGGCAATCTCCTGAACGCCCATGGCGGTTCTCCTCATTGGTTGCGTTGACGCGCATCGGCTTGTTGGCCGCTGGGCGACGCGCCACGCAGCGCGCGGTCGCGTGTCACCGGCGCATATAGCTTCGAGTTGACGTTTACGTCAACGCGGTCACCATGCGTCAAGTCGCATCACGGGCAGGCTGGGTTCAGGCATCCGTGCCGAGCCTTGCCGGACAATCAGTGCTCCGGCGCGGCCTTGAACGCCTTGGTCATCGCCGCCGCGGTTTCGCCGGCACCCCTGCGGCGGCGGAGCGCGTTGTCGCGGATATCGTCCTTGGAGAGGAAGTTGACCTGGTCGATCAGCACCTCGTGCACCAGCTCGACGCCGATACGGGTGTTGATGGTGTCGCGGATCGACCTGCGAAAGGCGTCGAGATCGATCGATTCCTTCTTGGTGAAGTCGATCTGCGGATTGGAATAGAGATAGGAGTAGACCTGATCGGTCATCAGCGCTTGCGCCGGGATCGACAGCTTCTTTATCTCCGCCGGCTCCACCGTATAGACGAGCTTGGTGAGGAAATAACCGTCGATCCTGCCGTCGCGCAAGAGCGGCACCGAGATCATGTCGGTCTTGACGTAGTCGAGGCCGCCCAGCATCGGCTTCGGCGGCTCGGCCGCGCCGCGCTGGCTGGCCGCCTGGAAGGAATAGAAGACGGCGCCGAGCGTCACGGCGCAAATCCACAGCGCGGCGGCGATGAATTTTATCACCGGGTCTGACCTCGCGCCGTGATCATCTTCATCAGGCCCTGGCCATTCCGAACTCGCAGGCCGAATAGGTGCCGTCGGTATCGGCGCGCTGGATGGCGTTCCTCAGAAGCGTGGCGACCTCGTTGACGGCGTTGAGATGCGCAAGGATCGCCGCCTCGTTCTTCGCCAGCTTCTGGCGCAACCTGAGCAGGCCTTCGCGATGCTGCTCGAGGAATTCGATCTCGTTGGCGCCCTTGAGCGCCCGGTTCAGCTCGTAGAGATAGCGGCTCTTGCGCGCGTTCGAGGATTTCAGGTCATAGGCTGTTCCGCCGCGTATACCGGCGGTCTCCTCCTCCACGACTTCCTCGATGCGGCCGATGATGGCGGCGAGGTTGCCGGGTCGTGCGGCGGCGAGCGCTTCCACTACGTTGGTCCGCGCGGGAAGGTTGGAAAGGTCCGTGTCGTCGGCCATGTAGGTCCCTAGATCTTGATGTCCGTTTTTATGGTCGTTTCGTCGCCGGTCATCGACTGAGCGGCCTTGCGCTCGAACTCCTCGAGCATCGAGGTTGAGAGCCTGGTCTGCTGGTCGATCTCGGTCTTCTGAGGCCCGCCGGCAACGGGGCCGACCGGCACCTTGTGCTTGCCGTCGAGATAGTGGTCGGCCAGCATCGATCTGGCGATGCCGATGCCGCCATGCGCGGCCATGACGTCGGCCACCTTTTCGGCGAGCTGCGATTTCCACATGTCGCCGGCCAGGCCCTTGCCGTAGACGCCCTCGGTGTCCTTGGGCATCATGTTCTGGATGAAGGTCGTCAGCACCATCGCCTCGAAGCGCTGGAACTTCTTGGCCGGATTGGCGGCTTCCGCCTTATCGGCAGTGGCGCGCGAGAGCACGGAGCCGGCATCGACCGTGGCGGATGGATCGACCGAGAAAGCGCTAGGCGCACCACCCGCGCGCCGCAGGAGCGCCGCGCGGGCGGCCTCGACATCGGCCGGCTCCGCTGCGCGGGCGACGTCCATGACGATGTCGCTGGGTGGGGAAATGGCCAAGAAAGTCCGCCCTTTGCCGGTTTTGTTATCCGCACAATGACTGAACAAGCTTGTGGCAGGCTTGCGGGAAAAGGGAGGCCGAATGCGGATGTTTGGATCGGTTGTCAGCTTCGCGCCACGAGTGGCGTTTCCCAAGCAGATGTTCTGGTGTCGCCTTTGGCGCCGAGAGCGGACCGGCAGCCTCGGGCCTCGGATAATCAGAAGCGTCCGCAGCGACGACGCGCCTTCGAGATGGCCTGGCGAATCCCACCAGTTGCCGCGGATCGAACGTCTCGCAGACGCCGCACTGAACCAATGCTTCGCATAAGGTCGGCACATCAGAATTTTGATCCACAGACGGCTCCAGCCGGCAACGTTGCGGTTCGGCTCGAATCGCGCGTTGCGATGCTGCAAACACGAGCGGTACGGGATACAATTACCGGAACGACTGCGTCCGCAGGATGGCTCAAATGTCCTCCGTCGATTCTCTCGCCGCGAGATTATTGTCGGCGACATTGATGTTCGATCGGGCGTCGTTGCTGGCGCTTGAGGCTTTGGCTGCCGAATCCGACCGTCGGGTCCTGAGGCGCGGTGAGGTCCTGGTTCGCGAAGGCGATCCATCGGACATGTTCTTCGTCGTGCTGTCCGGTCGCTTTACGGTGCACAAAGGAGATCCGATTGGCTCGGTCGCCGAGATAGCACAGGGCGAACTAGTCGGCGAAATTGGTTTCTTTGCAGGGCTGCCCCGTACGGCCACTGTCCTTGCAGCGCGCGATTCGATCGTCCTTGAAATCAGTCGTAATCATTTCGAGAAGGCGGCCGAGGCTCTGCCGAACCTGAGAGAGGCGGTCACAATATCCCTGGCGCGCCGGTTCGCCACGCAATCTCCGATTTTGTCACGTCTCCAGAAACCTGCCAAAATCCGAACGCTTGCCATCATTGCAGCCGGCGGAAGTCGCATCTCACCGGTTTTCATCGGGCACCTACAGCAAGAGTTCGGCGCGGTCACGCGCGCTCAGTTCGTTACCCGACTCGACGTCCACGCGAAGTTCGCAGGTCGTCCGATCGACGACCAGGCGGTCCTTAACTGGTTGAACGAACTGGAGGCGCAAGCCGAATTCGTTGTCTACGTCGCGGATGAAGAACCTAATGAGTGGACACGCGTCTGCATTCGCCAGGCCGATACCGTCCTGCTCCTAGCGAACGCGTCCTCCTCGCCTCGCTTGAACACGTCCGAGGAATTGGCGCTATCGGTCCATCCACCATCGACCGGCCGGCTTGTCTTAATTCACGACAATCGCTCGGCTGCGGTCTCCGGCACCTCTGCGTGGCTCGATGAGCGTCCCCATGTCGGCCAGCATCATCATGTTGCGCTGGAGGACGCGTCTGATATCCAGCGCCTGGTCCGATTTATTTCCTGCAAGGCACGTGGCTTCGTGGCGGCGGGGGGTGGGTCCCTGGGCAGCGCCCATGTGGGCGTTTACAAGGCCTTCGTCGAGGCGGGCGGGCGCTTCGACTATCTCGGCGGGACGAGTTCCGGAGCGGCGATGATGGCCGGCTTCGCAAGAGGGTTGGACGCGGAGCAGATCGACCGCGGCACGCACAACGTATTTGTCAAGAGTCGCGCGTTTCGGCGCCCCACCTTGCCGCGTTTCGCGCTGCTAGATCACAAAGCTTTCGATCGAGCCCTTCGGGAGGAATACGGCGACGTTCTGATCGAAGATCTTTGGCTTCCGTTCTTTGCGCTTTCGACCAACCTGAGCAGCCGTCAGCCCCATGTCCACCGTCGTGGAAAACTCTGGCAAGCCGTTCGGGCATCCGGCTCGCTCCCGGGTGTCCTGCCGCCGTTCTTTACGGCTGACGGCGATATGCTGGTGGACGGCGCCATCATGAACAATTTGCCGCTGGAACAGATGAGGGAACTCAAGACCGGCCCCAATGTCATCGTGAGCTTTGGGTCCAGTGGGCCGCAAAAATACCACATCGACTATGACCGCATCCCCGGAAGATCGGAACTGGCGGTCGCCCTGCTGAACCCTTTCAGCCGTACCCGCCTGCCGCAGGTTCCGAGCATGCTTCAGGTTATTGCCGCGAGTATGCTGGCACACGGGCCGCAAGACGTTACCGTCGGCGACGAGGATGTCTTGGTCTGTCCGCAGGTTTCGAGCACCTTCATGGATTGGAGTCGGCATTCCGAGTTGTTTTCGGACGCCTACGACCGCACGGCGCAATGGATCGAGGAACGTCTCCGCCAGAACGACTCAGGGCTCCGGGCAGTGCTCGGTTGAGCAGGTCGGCGAGCGCATCGGGTTGAACGACGACCGGCTGTCGAATTGAGAGAGCGGCGGACGCCGAAAAAGGCGCCTCGTAATCCTGAAGCGCAACGTCGCCACGGATGACGACCACCGCCACACCGCGCCGCCCGACCGCGGCCTCCAGCACCTCCGGTAGCTGCGATGGATGGGAAACCTGCTCGCAGACGATGCCGATCTGGATATCCAAGTCGCGCGCCAAGCGCCGCACGTCGGCAACTGGCGCAACCGTGGCCTCCAGAACGGTCGTCGGCTATGTCTGCTTCTGGCTACCGCAAAAATGAACTCTATGAACGCGTTGAGGCGCAAAGCTACCCCGTCGTCTTTGGGGCCGAACGCGGTCCTCCGCGCCCCAAGCCTACAACGGTGGGCGGAAGTCGACATTCCTTTGAACGGCTTGGTCCACATCCTTCGGATCCATGAGCACCGTGACCCGGGACTTCACCATGCCGCTGGCCTGAGCGACAATGGCGGTCGCAGCCATGTCAATGTTGCTCGGCAGATCGAGAATAATAACGAAGTCATCGCCACCAAAGGCGTAATAGAACACTTCGAGTTTGCCGCCGATCTCCTCGGCGAGTTTTTCGACCATCATTCGCCGTTTCGAACCGCCCTCCTTCAGCAAGCCCTTGAGACCCTGTTCCGTGTAAGAACCCTGGACGAGATATTTCGGCATCGCGGCTCCTCTCTTTCAAAGGTGACAGGGGGTAGGCAACAGCTTGTAATTGGATCGTGGAATAGGGTTGTCTGCAAGGTGGCTGGCTGCTCCTTTGACCATCAACCCCTTCCGTGCCGTGGTGAGCGCCGTCGGTTCTCTGGAAACTCGGCTACCCCGTGCCTTTGTTATGCGGGCTGGGCCTTCTTGTGGCGGTCCAGGATATTTTGAAAACGCGGATCGCCGCGGCTGACGAGAAAAACAGCAGCCCCCTAAGACTCGTCCCTCTCGTCGCGCAAATTAGACACAACGCGGCGGTTCTGCGACCTGCAGGCGGCGTTGGGGCAGTCGCGGACGAGCCTGTCCTTGCCGTAGCCCTTGGCCCACATGCGGTTGCGGTCTATGCCGCCGGCGGCGAGGTAGTCCATCACTGCATCGGCGCGCCGCTGTGACAGCGCCGTTTCACTTGCGCCGGGATCGTCGGCGAAACCCTGCAGCTTGAGCAGCCATCGCGGATACTTTGCTAACCAGGCGATCTGGGTGTCGAGGGTGGTCTTGGCGACGGAATCGAGCGCGGCCGAACCTTGCGTGAAATAGGTGCGGCGGCCGACATTGAGGATAAAATCCTCCTCGCTGCCCGGCTGCACGTTCTGGAAGCCGGCAATCTCGGCGTTGGTGACGTCGGGCGTGGAAGGGGCCAGCGTGTTGCTGGTCGAGCAGGATGCGGTCAGCACCAACAGCCCGGCGGCGAGCAGCCGGCGCGTGTTTTCAATCATGCGGTTCATGATGTGCCATCATTCGACAGAGGTGGAAGCGGGGGCCTGGTCGGCGATGTGCGGCAGGACCTCCACCGCGGTGCCGATCGGGCACCGCTGGTAAAGGTCGATGATGTCTTCCGGGAACATGCGGATGCAGCCGCTGGAAGCGTCGGTGCCGATGCTCCATGGCTCCAGCGTGCCATGCAGGCGGTAGCCGATGTCGGCGCCGTCGCGGTACAGATAGAGCGCGCGTGGCCCGAGCGGATTGTTGGACGCGCCGCCTGCGATCATGTCAGGTAGGTCCGGCCTGCGCTTACGCATTTCTGGGGGCGGAACCCATTGCGGCCACAGCGCGCGGCGGTCGATCGTCGCGCGGCCGTACCATTTGAAGCCTTCCTTGCCGACGCCGACGCCGTAGCGGATGGCGGTCTTGTTTTCCATGATGAGGTAGAGGAAATGGTGGCGGGTATCGACCACGACGGTGCCGACCGGCTCGCTGCTGAAATACTTGACGATCTGGCGATGCCATCTCTTGTCGATCTTGGCGAAGTTGGTCTTGCGATAGACGAAATTGTTGTCGATGGCGGTACCGGCGAAAAAGGATTTTGCCGTCGCGGCTTGAACAATATTGCCGGTTGCACCGACGGCGACCAGCGCCAGGCCGCCGAGCACGACACCCCTGCGTGATAAACCCATCGGCAATCCCCCATGCCTCAAGCCTTGTGGACCATAGTTGAGAATTATTTCGCCTCAAAGTGGAAAATACTGCGTGGGGGTGAGCGGTCAGCCGGCTATTCGGACGGAAGTCGCTCCAACGAGGACTAAGGGTAAGCGGGCAGCAACAGTGCATAGGCAGCATGGGAGGATTCGATCAACTTGCGCTACCGGCCGTATCAGAACCGAAGGTAAGGGACGGTGGCGTCAGCCCTGTGATGTCATCCTCCCCGCGTAGGATCGATCGGCGGCCAATTGGGAATCCTCCCGTTGCAACCACCCACTGCGATGCGATTAACAAAACAGGTCTTTAGACCGGCTCGGGCAGCAGTGCGCAGAGATTGTTGACTCGATGGAACACAGTGGCATTGCCACGAGTGGAACTACGGCCCTACAAACGCCTGCCGACGAATTCTCAGGATAGGGCGCGCTGTACTATGAGTGGCTGGCTGCAAACTCTTCCACTGGCTTGGATGGCTCTCGTCGTGTTCGGGGCCACCTATATCGTCGCGTTCATCTTGCACCAAGGCATCGCCGCTCTTTCTGCGGGCTCCACGGCGCGGTCATTCAAGGCGCTTTCGCCTGGCGGTTTTGCCGTGCCACGGAATGGGAGATCGTTCTTGCCAGCGGCTGGGGGCTGAAGTGTCGGATGAAGATCATCGAGAGATTTCAGATTTCCGGGCGAGGCGTTGTAGTCGTCGGTGACCTGCAGACCGACTTCCGGATGGGCGAAAAACTCAACGCTATCATCGTTAGGCCGGATGGCTCCAAAGCCTCGACGGTCGCTGAGAAAGAGTACGCGCTCCGGCGGATCGATGATGTCGCCCACGAATTCGAAGTGTTCGTGCTGCGTCATGTTGATCTATCAGATGTGCCCGAGGGCAGCACTCTCGATCTGAGTTTTGTGCCGAGTCGCTAGTTAGAATCGTCGTGTCGCTTCTGCGTAATCAGATCGAGCCGCTCGCGGTCGGAGCGCTCGCGCTCGTCGCGGCGGCGCACATCCTTATAGGCGCGCTCGACCATGTTGGCGCGCGCCGTGGCGGTGGCGATCAGCGAGGCTTCCTGGCGGGCATTTTCGAGGTTCTGTTGCTGCCGGCCGAGCGCGTCGGTGATGCGGCGGTGGTAGAGCGCGGGAAAGAGGCCGGCCAGCGAATTCTCGGTGTCGAAACTCTCGATCAGTTCCCTGGCCTCTGCTTCCGCCTTGACGGCGGCGGCGAGGAAGCCGGCATGGCGCGTCTCGTGCAGCGCCTTCAACTGCTCCTGCACCTTGACCAGCTTCTTCAGGCGGTCTTTTCGCGTGGTCATGGCGCCTACCTCGCCAGCGTCAGGTCGACGAAACCGTCGACGAAGAGCGACAGCAGGGTGCCGACAGCAAAATAGAAGATGATCATGCCACCGGCGATGACGAAGGGCAGCGAGATGAAATAGACCGGGATCTGTGGCGTCAGCTTGTTGACGAAGCCGATCGTCAGATTGACCAGGATGGCATAGGCGACGAACGGGCTGCCCAGGCGGATGACTAGAAAGAAAGCATCCGACACCGTGTCGGTGACGTCGACGAGGGCTGCCTGCGGATTGAAGAACACGTTGACCGGGGCGACCTGGTAGGAGGCGACGAGCGCCTTGATGATCTCGTGGTCGAAGTCGAAGACGAAGAGCAGAAGCAGCGCCGAAAACGAGATGATGGCGGCAAGGGCCGCCTGCGGCTCCGGCTCCTCGATCGCCGGTCCGCCCGAGCCGCCATAGCCGATCAGCGTGGCGATGGCCGAGCCCATGAAGCGCAGCGCTTCCATATAGAGCCTGGTCATGGCGCCGATCAGGCCGCCGACCAGGAGTTCGGAGACGATCATCGGCGCCAGGATCTGCGGGCGCGGATCGACGAACGGATAGATGCGGTCCCACAGGAAGGCGAGCAGCCCGCCGGTGGCGGCGACCGACACGAACAGGCGGACCTGCAGCGGCACGCGGGCGCTGGACAGGCCTGGCATCAGCATGAAGCAGGCGCCGATGCGGCAGAAGGCGAGGAAGGCGGCGATGACGACGCCTTGCGAGAGCGAGAGCGCGTTCACGAGATGGTTCCGAGCACCTTGATCTCGACGCCCTTGGCGATCTCGACATGGCTCAGCACCGGCAGCGTGGTGAACAGCCGCTCGATGATCATGCGCACATAGGGACGCGCGTCGGGCGCGGTGACGAGCACGAAGCGTTCGCCGGCCTCGAGATGCCTACGGATGGCCTTGGTGGCGTCCTGGCCGAATTCCTCGAGCTGGCGCGGGTCGATGTCGAACTCGCGCACCTCGCCCTTGGCGTCGCGCTTGAGGCTCTGGTGGAAGGCGAGGTCCCAGCGGTTGCCGAGGCGCAGCACCTTGAGCATGCCGCCTTCGGAGAGGTCGCCGCAGATCTGTTGCGCCATGCGGATGCGCACATGCTCGACGATCTGCTCGGTGCGGCGCACATGCGGCGCGATCTCGGCGATGGCCTCGATGATCAGATGCAGGTTGCGGATCGAGACGCGCTCGGCCAGCAGCAGCTTCAGCACCGCCTGCAGGCCGGGATAGGAGATGTGCGAGGTGCAGATCTCGTCGGCGAGCTTGCGGTATTCCGGGTCGAGCCGCTCCAGCAGCGCCTTCATGTCCTTGTAGGACAGAAGCTGCGGCAGGTTGTTGCGGATCACCTCGGAAAGATGGGTGAGCAGCACCGACATGTTGTCGGCGAAGGTGAAGTTCTCGCGCTTCAGATCCTCGGCGAAGGTTTCGAGCACCGAATAGGCGCGCATGCCGAAGGCCGGCTCGCGGATCTCCTCGCCGGGGATTTCCGGTACGCCGCGCGTGCCGAGCAGCACCATGATCTCGCCGACGCGCATCTGGTATTCGGCGACCACCGTGCCGTGCACCTTGATCTGATAGCTCTTCGGCGGAATGGCGAAGTCGTCGGCGACGCGTACTTCCGGCACCACGAAGCCGTATTGCTGGGCGAATTTCTTGCGCATCTTCGACATGCGGAACACCAGTTCCTGATGCGCCACCATCAGCCTGGTCGAAAGCTGCTTGCCGATCAGGAGCTCGATCTCGGCGGTGACCAGCGAGGCCTTGACCGAGTTCTTCTCCTCCTCGACCTTGTTCGCCTTCTCCTGCGTCCTCAGGGCTTCGGCGGCGGCGCGCTCGCGGCTTTGGCGCAGCGGGATGATGTAGCCGAGGCCGGCCATGCCGCCGGCCAGCGCGAAGAAGGGGAACAGCGGCAGGCCGGGCATCAGGCCGAGGATAACCAACAGCGAGGCCGCGACATAGAGCGCGCGCGGGTGCGCGCCGAGCTGGCCGAACACCGCCTGGTTGGCCGAGCCGCGCGTGCCGCCCTTGGAGACGAGCATGCCGGCGGCGAGCGAAACGATGAGGGCCGGGATCTGGGTGACGAGGCCGTCGCCGACCGACAGCTTGATGAAGACGTCGGCCGCCTGGCCAAGGCCCATGCCGTGGCGCAGATAGCCGATGGCGATGCCGCCGACGATGTTGATGGCGGTGATGATCAGGCCGGCGATGGCGTCACCGCGCACGAACTTCGAGGCGCCGTCCATCGAACCGAAGAAGGAGGATTCCTCCTCCAGCTCGCGGCGGCGCAATTGCGCCGTCTTCTCGTCGATCATGCCGGCGGAGAGGTCGGCGTCGATCGACATCTGCTTGCCGGGGATGGCATCGAGGGTAAAGCGCGCGCCGACCTCGGCGATACGGGTGGCGCCCTTGGTGATGACGATGAAGTTCACCACGATCAGGATCATGAAGACGATGAGGCCGATGACGAAGTCGCTCGACATCACCAGCTTCGAGAAGCCAGAGATGACATAGCCGGCGGCGTGCGTGCCTTCATTGCCGTGCGACAGGATCATGCGCGTCGTGGCGATGTTGAGCGAGAGCCTCAGCATCGTGGCGATGAGCAGCACGGTCGGGAAGGACGAGAAATCCAGCGGCCGCTGGATCCACAGCGCCACCATCAGGATCAGCACCGAAAGTGCGATCGAGAAAGCGAGGCCGATATCGATCAGGAAGGCCGGGATCGGCAGGAACAGCACTGCCAGGATGACGACGATGCCGAGCGCGAAGAAGACGTCGCGGCCGTTTTTCGCCGCCATGCCGGACGGGAGTGTTTCGCTGATCGCCATGTCGTCCCCAAATCAACAACCGCCACGCACAGGGCAGGCCCTTGACCGTAACCCTCCAAGCTTGCGCGAAAGTGGGAGAGTGGCTACGGGACCTCATCCAAGCCTAACGCGAGGAAAGTCGCATGCTGCTGATCATTGGTACGGTCCGGCTTCCGGCCGACAGGCTCGAACAGGCAAAGCCGGCGATGCGCAGGATGATCCTATCGAGCCGCGCCGAGCCGGGCTGCCTCGGCTATTCCTACGCGCAGGATATTCTGGATGCCGGGCTCATCCATGTTTCGGAAGCCTGGAGCGACCGCGCCGCGCTCGAAGCGCATTTCAAGTCGGCGCATATCGCCGAATGGCGCGCGAGCTGGGCGGAGCTCGGCATTGGCGACCGCAAGCTGACGCTTTACGAGACGGATGGCGGCGCGCGGACCTGAAAACGGCCGGCTTCAGGCCTGCGCCGCATCGGCGGTCGCGACGGCGACCAGCCAAAGTCGTACCGCGCGCTCCTCCTCGGCGGAAAGGCCGGCGGTCAGCTCGCCTTCGAGCCTATAAACGCGTTCCCGGCATTTCTTCAGCAAAGCGCGGCCATTGTCCGAGAGATCGAGATGCTGGATGCGGCCGTGGACGGCATGCGGCCGGCGCACGAGGGAGCCGGCCTTCTCCAGATTGCCGACGATCACGCTCACCGTCTGCGGCGTCAGCACCGCCAGCCGGGCGAGATCGGCGTTTGAGATGCCGGGATAGGCCGAGATCATGATCAGGGCCGCGAACTGCGCCTGCGTCACGCCGAACTCATCCAGCGCCCGCTCCACCTTCAGGCGGTAGGCGCCGGCGGCCTGGCGGAGCAGATAGCCCAGATAGCCTTCCTCGCCGCGCTTGCCTTCGCCCGCGGACGGAATGGACGGATTCCCCTTGCGCATAACATCAGAGCTCTTATATGTTGTTCGTACTCTGATATTATCGCAACAAGGACCGAAAGACGATGGGCCATCGTATTTTTCTTGCGGGCGGCTCGGGCGCGATCGGCCGCCGATTGCTGCCGCAACTGGTGGCGGCTGGCCATCAGGTGACCGCGACGACGCGCCAGGCGGCAAAGGCAGAGGATCTCCGCGCGCTTGGCGCCGATCCGGTGGTTGTCGATGTGTTCGATGCGACCAGGTTGCGCGCGGCGGTCGCGGCGGCCAGGCCGGAGATCGTCATCCACCAGCTTACCGACCTGCCGGCCGGGCTCGACCCGTCGCGGATGGCCGAGGCGATCGCGCGAAACGCTCGTATCCGCGATGAGGGAACCCGCAACGTCGTCGAGGCGGCGAAAGCGGCCGGGGCGAAGCGGCTGATCGCGCAAAGCATCGCCTGGGCGTACGCGCCGGGATCAGAGCCGCATTCCGAGACCGATCCGCTGGACAGCGGCGCCGAGGGCGGCCGGGCCGTCAGCGTCGGCGGCGTCATCGCGCTCGAGAAGCATGTGCTCGGCGCCGCGCCGATGACCGGCATCGTGCTGCGCTACGGCCATCTCTACGGGCCGGTCACCGGGGCGGAGACCGCCGCCGATCCCGCCGTTCATGTCGATGCCGCCGCCTATGCGGCGCTGCTTGCCGTCGAGCGCGGATCGCAAGGCACCTTCAACGTCGCGGAGCCGAACGGCCACGTCACGACCGACAAGGCCGTCAGCGAGCTCGACTGGCACGCCGGCTTCCGGCTGGCTGAGTGAGCGAGGGAGTTGCCATCATGATCGAAGACGTTTCTTCGCGAGGCCTCGCGCTATTCGGCATCGCCGCGATCGCTGCGGGGCTGCTTGGCATGGCCATGCACCACAACAGGGCGATCAACGCTCCCGGTGGAATGGACGCGCATGTCCATGTGATGGCGGCTGATGCGGGGGAAGGGGCGGCGGCGCGCCCGACCACCGTGGTCAAGCCGCTCTCCTGCGAAAAGCTGCCGAACGTGCCGGGGCATTCGATCACCACGGCGCTGGTCGAGTTCCCGCCCAATGCCTATACGCCGCGGCACCGTCATCCCGGCTCGGTCACGGCTTTCGTCATCAAGGGAGCGCTGCGTTCGCAAATGGAAGGCGGGCCGGCCGTTGCCTATACCGAGGGCCAGACCTGGTTCGAAGCGCCGGGCGCCATCCACGCCTTTGCCGAGAACGCCAGCGTCACCGCGCCGGCCGAGCTGCTGGCGATCTTCGTGGCGGAGGACGACTGCGGTCCGCTGACCATTCTACTACCCGACTAAGTCTATCGTCTTGGTCGCGGCGGCAGTCTTCCCCGAAGCAATGCATGTCGTTGTCCCATAACCGCTGCACACTTCTGGGCGACATGCATTAACGCTATTTCGCTCAACGCCAAAATGGCGCCACATGCGGTCGGCATTGCGATTGCCACGCAAAGCCGTCGCGCGTATCAGGCACGGCAGTTCCTTATCTTTCGCATACCGGCGAGCCGCTCCGTTGCCTGCCAGAAACGACCCACAAGTCTACGCCCGCCGGCTTCGCGCGGTGCTGATCAGCTCGATCCCCGTGCTCGAGGCGCGCGGCATCGCGATCGTGCTGATGGCGGGCATGGTCGGCGTGATCGCCGGCGCGCTGGTCACCGGCATGAGCGCGATGGTGCAAGGCATGCACTATCTGCTGTTCGACGTGCAGCCGGGCGGCCGGCTTTCGGCGATGTTCTCGCTCGCCGATCCGGTGCAGGCGATGTTCCCGGCGATCGGCGGCCTGCTGCTCGGGCTTTCGGTGATCTGGCTCAGAAAGCGCAAGTTCCGAACACCGGTCGACCCAATCGAGGCCAACGCGCTCTATGGCGGGCGCATGTCGCTCACCGACACCTTCATCATCGTGGCGCAGACGATGATTTCCAGCGGCTTCGGCGCCTCGGTCGGATTGGAAGCCGGCTATACGCAGATCGGCTCCGGCGTCGCTTCCCGGCTTGCCCGCGCCTTCCGGCTGCGCCGCAACGACGTCCGCATCCTGGTCGGCTGCGGTGCGGCCGGCGCCATCGCGGCCGCCTTCGACGCGCCGCTGACCGGCGCCTTCTACGGTTTCGAGCTGGTCATCGGCATCTACTCGGTCGCCAATGTGGCGCCGGTGATGGCGGCGGCGATCGCCGCTTCGCTGACGGCCGAAGTGTTCGGCGGGGTGCCGTTCCCGCTGGAACTCTCCGGCTTGCCGAATTTGACCGCCAGCGAATATGTGCCGTTCCTGCTGCTGGGACTGCTTGGCGGAGCAGCATCGATCGCGATCATGCATTTGGTGAGCATCGTCGAGCGCCTTTTCGTGCGGCTGTCGATCGATGCGTCGGTCAGGCCCTTCATCGGCGGCATCTTCGTCGGCCTGCTCGGGCTGGTCACGCCGCAGGTTCTCTCCAGCGGCCATGGCGCGCTGCACCGCGAGTTCGCGATGAATTACACGCTGCCGGTGGTGGCGAGCGTCTTCGTGATGAAGCTGGCGGCTTCCGCCATCTCGCTCGGCTCCGGCTTCCGCGGCGGCCTGTTCTTCGCCTCGCTGTTCCTGGGGGCCCTGCTCGGCAAGGTCTTTGCCGGCGTCATGGCTATCACCGCGCCTTCGGTCGGCATCGACCCGGCGGTCGCCGCCGTCGTCGGCATGACCTCGCTTGCCGTCGGCGTCGTCGGCGGCCCGCTGACCATGACGTTCCTGGCGCTGGAATCGACGCGCGACCTGACGCTGACCGGCGTGGTGCTGGCGGCTTCGATCATGTCGGCGATCCTGGTGCGCGAGACCTTCGGTTACTCCTTCTCGACCTGGCGCTTCCACCTGCGCGGCGAAACGATCCGCAGCGCCCATGACGTCGGCTGGATGCGCAGCCTCACCGTCGGTTCGATGATGCGCAAGGATGTCCGCACCATTCCCGCCTCGACCTCTTTGGACGAATTCCGCAAGGAGGTCCCCCTCGGCTCCGGGCAGCGTGTCATCGCCGTCGAGCAGGCCGACCAATATGTCGGCATGCTGTTGGTGCCGGAGCTGCACAGCGATCTTTCCGACGGCGCCACGCCGGTCAGCGCGCTCGCCCAGTTCAAGGACGCGGTGCTGGTGCCCTCGATGAATGTCCAGACCGCCGCTGAAACCTTCCAGCGCACCGGAGCCGAAGAACTGGCGGTAGTCGAGGATTTCGACGAGCGCATCGTTCTCGGCCTGCTCACCGAGAGCCATCTGATGCGCCGCTACGCCGAGGAGCTCGACAAGGCGCGACGCGACCTGTCCGGCGAGGAGTAGCCGTCAATTTCAACTGAACCTTGGTCTCGCGGCCGCGAGGGATCGGACCGATCGCGGAATCTTGCCTCTTGATATTTGTACAGTGTCACTGTACAAACTGTTCAGTGGAGGACAACGAGATGCCCAGGGCTTCCGATAAGGGCCAGGCTTCAGCCGGGAACAGGAACGGTTCGGTCGCGACGGCCGCCCAGGAGGTGCTGGGGATGCGCCTCAAGAGCCTTCGGCTTTCGCGCAGGCTTTCCCTGCGCGACCTCGCCGAGGCGACCGGCACCAGCGCCAGCTTCATCAGCCAGCTCGAGCGCGGCCTGACCGGCGCCAGCACCGCATCGCTCAACCAGATCGCCTCCGCGCTCGGCGTCAGCGTCGCCATGCTGTTCGAGGAAAGCACGACGCAAAGCCATGGGGTTCTGCGGCGCAGCGAGCGGCCGAGCCTGCCGCCAAGCAACGGCTGCCGCAAGATGCTCTTGTCGCGGCCGCCATTGAGCGACATGGAAGTCTATGTCGGCGAGTTCGAGATCGGCGGCTCGACCGGCTCCGACCAATACACGCATGGCGATGCGCATGAGATGCAGGTCGTGCTCCGCGGCATCGTCGAGGTCTCGCTCGGCGAGGCGCGCCACGTCCTCGAAGAGGGTGACAGCGTCGAATACACCACATCAACCCCGCATCGCACGGAGAACATCGGCAGCGGCCGGGCCGAAGTGATGTGGATCATCGCGCCGCCGACTTCGGTGCGCGCCGAGCTCGATCAGTACAAGTCCTGGAAACCGCTCGCGGCCAGGCCGTCCGGCTAAACGCGGGCCTCAATGGGAGAGTTACGATCATGGTGAAGTCGAAATCTGCGGGCCTTGGCCCGATATCGACAGAGCCATCGACGTGGTCCGCAAGCTCGGCCCCATCCGTCGGCCGGGGCAGGATGCCATCGGCACGAACCGGCTGTCGGGAACGATCGCCGAGGCGATCTATCTCGGCTCGGGATCGAAATACGAAGTCAGGCTCGCCGATGCCTCGACCGCGATCGTGCGCTCGCCGCTTGCCGGCGAGAGTTTCGGCCTCGGCGACAAGGTCGAGCTCTGCTTCGACGGCGCCGACGCAAAACTCCTGCCCGACGACAGCACGGCCGACACCACGCTCACCTGACCCATCTTTGTTTTAACGCAATTCCGGACGGAAAACCGTTTCACACCTTTCCTGGAATTGCTTTGGCGGAAACCATCCCATGCAAGTCAAGCGCAACGGCGACATCTCGTTCTGGTATGCGGATCTGGGCACTATTCCCGCGCCGCGGCCGCCTCTGCCCGGCGACATCGAGGCGGATGTCGCGATCGTCGGCGCCGGCTATACCGGGCTGTGGACCGCCTATTACCTGAAAAAGGCGAAGCCGTCGCTGCGCATCGTGCTGCTCGAACGCGAGTCCGCCGGCTTCGGCGCCTCGGGGCGCAATGGCGGCTGGCTGTCGGGCGGCTTCGGCTGGTCGCGGGAGAAATATCTGAAGACCTCGACGCGGCAAGGCGTCACCGCCATGCAGAAGGCGATGGCCGGCTGCGTCGACGAGGTAATCCGGGTGGCGACGGAAGAGGGCATCGATGCCGACATCCGTCGTACCGCCAATCTGACGGTCGCCACCAATCCGGCGCAGCTGGAACGCGTGCGCGAGGAATGCGAGACGATCCGCTCCTGGGATGCCGATCCGGAGCGTATCGAGCTGCTCGACCAGGCCGCGACCCGCGCGCGCATCGCCATCAAGAATGTCATGGGCGGCTTCGTCATCCACGGCCAGGCGCGCGTGCAACCGGCCAAGCTGGTGCAGGGGCTGGCCGCGGCGGTCGGCCGCCTCGGCGTTTCGATCTACGAGAAGACGACGGTGACGGCGATTGCCAAGGGCGTTGTGACGACGGATCGCGGCACGGTGCGCGCCGAAACCATCATCCGAGCGACGGAAGGGTTCACCGCCGGCATTCCGGGAGAGGAACGGACCTGGCTGGCGCTGAACAGCGCGCAGATCGTCACCGAGCCGCTATCGGACGAACTCTGGCGCAAGATCGGCTGGGAGGGATACGAGCTGCTCGGCAATGCCGCGCATACCTATTGCTATGCCCAGCGCACGCGCGAGGGGCGCATCACCATGGGCGGACGCGGCGTGCCTTACCGCTATGGCTCGCGCACCGACGTCAACGGCCAGACGCAGCAGGCGACGATCGACCAGCTGCACACGATCCTGACCACGCTTTTGCCGCAGACGGCGGGGTGCCGCATCGATCATGCCTGGTGCGGGGTGCTCGGCGTGCCGCGCGACTGGTGCACGACGGTCGGCCTCGATCCCGCGACGCGCATCGGCTGGGCCGGCGGCTATGTCGGGCTCGGCGTGTCGAGCTCCAACCTATCGGGGCGGACGCTGACCGATCTGGTGCTCGGACAAAATACCGAGCTGACGCGGCTGCCATGGGTCAACCGCAAGGTCAGGCGGTGGGAACCGGAGCCGTTCCGCTGGCTGGGCGTGCACTCAATGTACCAGCTCTACCGCATCGCCGATAACCGCGAGGCCGCGGGACTTACGCATACCTCGAAGCTTGCCGCCCTGGCGGACAGCATTACCGGCCACTGAAGCGATCCAGCGTTCGCTGGACCGCTTCAGCTATTTGTTTTTTCGCAGTTCCAAACGGAAAACCGCAGCACACTTTTCCTGGAATTGCGTTGATCATGGAGCCAATCTTGATCGATCTTTCGACTTTCCGTGACCTCGCCAAGGCCGATATCGGCGCCTTCTCACCGAAGCCGACCTCGATCGAAGGCGATCAAGTCGAGGCGGTGCGTTCCTTCTTCCAGTCGCCGGACGGGACCGTCGATATCGGCATTTGGGAATGCACACCCGGTCGCTTCACCGCCGACCGCTCGGACTCGTCCGAGATCTGCCACATCATCTCCGGCCGCGTTGAGGTCAGCCGCGCCGACGGCGAGATGCGCGAGCTCGGGCCCGGCGATCTCCTCGTCCTGCCGCAAGGCTGGAAGGGCGAGTGGCTGATCCACGAGACGACACGCAAGCTCTACATGATCCAGTCGGGAAACTGACTGCCTCAGTGATCGATAGGACCCTTCGGTGACACGAGGGACGTGCCGGCCGTCGTTGGGCGCTCGATCATGCGGCGCACGCGGGGCGGGTCCTCGCCGCTGTGCAGCGCGCGGATGCGCTCGCCAACCACGGCGTCGGCATGGGTGGCTCGCCGGTTGTGGCGAATATACTCGACCCAGGTCGGCGTGTGGTAGTGCTCGATCCAGATGCCGGGATTTTCAAGGTCGCGCGCGAGCGTCCAGTTGCGGGCGCCGTCGCGGCGGCGGATGCGGCCGCGTTCGGCCATGGTGGCGAGGAATTCCGGCACGTCGTCCTCGCGGATGATGTACTCGATCATGATGGCGATCGGGCCGCTGCGTGGCTTCAGATCAAGCGCCAGCATCGGCTCCTTGAAGCGGTTGAGCGGATCGAGGTTGAGCACCGTCTGGCGCGGCAGCGGCAGGAGGAAGCCGATGGCGCCGCCGGCAAGCATCGCGACCGCGGCCGCGATCAGCGCGGTTTCAGCGCCATGCGCGTCGGCGACGACACCCCAGATCCAGCTGCCCAGCGCGATGCCGCCGAAGGTGGCTGTCTGGTAGATCGACAGCACGCGGCCGACCACCCAGCGCGGCGTCGACATCTGCACCGTGACGTTGAAATGCGACAGCGCGATCACCCAGCAGGCGCCGCCGATGAGCAAGCCCGCCGATGTCTGCCAGGCATTGTGGCTGACGGCGGCGTTGAGGGCGCAGAGCGCGAAGCCGGCGAAGGCCATGCGCACCATTACCTCGCTGGACAACAGCTGCCGCAGCCGCACGCTGATAAGCGCGCCGCCGACCGCGCCGATGCCGAAGGCGCCGAGCATGATGCCGTAGGTCAGCGCGTCGCCCTTGACGACGTCGCGCGCCACAAGCGGCAGCAGCGCCAGCACCGCGCCGGCGCTGAAGCCGAAGGCCGAGCCGCGCACCAGCACCTTGGCGATGTTGGGCGACATGGCGACATAGCGCAGGCCGGCGCCCATCGCGGCGCCCAGCGACTCGCGCGGCAAGGTTTGCTCGGGCAGGGCCGGCTTCCAGCGGAACAGCACGACGATCAGGCCGATATAGCTGATGGCGTTGGCGGCGAAGGCCGCGGCAGCACCCGCGGCGGCGACGATGATGCCGCCGATGGCCGGGCCGACGCTGCGGGTGATGTTGAAGCCCAGCGAGTTGAGCGCCACAGCCGCCGGTACCTTGGGGCGCGGCACCATGTCGCCGACCGATGCCTGCCATGACGGGCTGTTCAGCGCCGTGCCGCTGTCGATCAGGAAGGTGAAGGCAAGCAGCGTCCACGGCGTCATCCAGCCGAACCAGGTGAACAAGGTCAGCAGCGCCGAGACGACCAGCATGAAGGTCTGCGCCACCAGCATCACCTTGCGGCGGTTGAAGCTGTCGGCGATGGCGCCGGCTACGAGCGCGAACAGCATGATGGGCAAGGTGGTGGAGGCCTGGACCAGCGCCACCTGGTAGGAAGAGGTGGCGATCGTGGTCATCATCCAGGCGGCGCCGACGCCCTGGATCAGGCCGCCGAAATTCGACACCAGGCTGGCCGCCCAGACGGCGCGGAAGATGCCGTGCCGGAACGGCGCCAGCGCGGAAACGCGTTCGCTTTCCGGCTCGTCGTCGATCATGATTGCGCCCTTGTCCGCTACATATGCGCGCCGCGCCCGGAAGGGCCGGCGACTCGCCAAAGAGTGCGACCCAACAATAGGATGGCAAAGGCGAAAATGCGTCGGCGAAGCTTTAAACCAAGCATCTCGCCGGTCTGGACCAACTTTTCGCTATTTCACGCTTCCCACCTCAGCGTGCAGGGCCTCGGTCAGGCCGCCTGTGGTTTCGTTGCCCATGTAGAGCCTGAGCAGCAGTTCCATGCCGACGAGGCGCAGCCGCGAGGTTTCATGGCTCCTTGCCATGTCGATAAGGTCTTCCAATTCGGATGAAGACCATTTCATCGCGTCGCGCAGCAGACCGCCGCGCAGCAGACCCTGCGTGCCGGCCGAGAACGCGTCCGCCATATCGAAGCCGATCTTTGCGGCGCGGATGTTTTCACGCGGCAGATGGCGTTCGGCGACCTTCTTGAGAAGCCACTTGCCGGTCCCGTCGCGGTATTTCTGCCTGCGCGGCAGATGAAGGGCGAAGTCGATGAGCCGATTCTCGAGGAACGGCACCCTGAGCTCCACGGATGCCGCCATGCTCAACCGGTCGTGCCGGTGCAGCAAGTCCTGCAGGTGGGAGTAGAGGTCGTAGAAGCAACTTGCAAGGAAAGCGCGGTCGGCGGGCGGCGCGACGCCTTCCAGCCTGTCGAACAGCTTCGTCTGCAGGAAGTTCAGCTCGGGCGACAAGGCCCGGAGCGCCATGCTGCGGTCCATCGGCGAGCCGCGACCGATCGAGTTGCGGAACGGCGCGCGGCGCAGTTCGGCGAATTTGCGGTCGCGCCTGGCCTTCGAGCGGAACAGGCGCTGAAGCCAGGATTGGCGCCAGAGCCGCATCGTCGACGCCTGCCATTTGTAGCCGCCGAACAGCTCGTCTGAACCCTCGCCGGTGAGCAGCACCTTGACGCCGTCGGCGCGGCATTGTTCGGCAAGCGCCAGCAGCGCGGCGTGGCTGGCATGCCAGCCGTCGGTTTCGAGATGCCAGACCGCGCGCGGCCAGAGCTCGAAGAACCGGTCTCTGTCCAGAGACACCCGGCGCAGGCTGACGCCGACATGGCGGCCTGTGCGCTCGGCGTCCTGCGCCTCGCTGCGGCCGAGCTTCGGGTCGACGACATAGCCGTGCAGCTCGGGCCTGAAGCGTTTGGCAAGGGCGGTGATCAAGCCGGAATCGACGCCGCCGCTGCAGGCGGTGGCAAGGCTGGTATCGGCGATGCAATGCAGCTCGACGCTTTCCTCCAGCAGCGTCTGGAGCGTCGCCGCGTGTCCGGCGTCGGAGGTGTTGTCGCCGGCGATGCGCGCGCTCTCCAGGACATCGAGGACATGCCAAAAGCGTCGCTTCTCGATGCCATCCCCGGTGATCTTCCACAGGCCTGCCGGCGGCAGCCGCTCGATGCCGTTGAAGACGCTGTAGCTGGAATCGCGGCTCTGCCAGGCCAGCCGCAGCGTCAGTTCGCGCGTGTCGATCCGGCGCGGAAAGTCGTGGCAGGCGAGGATCGCCTTGTCCTCGGAAGCGAACAGCAAGCGCTCGCCGGTCTCGGCGACCGACATCGGCTTGATGCCCAGCCTGTCCCTGCCAAGCCACAAGGCGCCGTCACGTACATCGAAATAGGCGAAGGCGAACATGCCGTCGAACGACGGCACCGCTTTTTGCGGACCCCAGTGGTGCAGGGCCTGAAGCACCACTTCCGTGTCGGACACCGTGCGGAACGTCAGCCCTTCCGCCTCCAGCGTCCTGCGCAGTGCGCGAAAATTATAGACTTCGCCATTGTAGCACAGGACACCGTCGCCGGACGCGGCCAGCATCGGCTCGCCAGCGGCGGGCGATGGGTCGATAATGGTCAGGCGGCGGTGACCAAGCGCCAGGCGGGCGTCGTTCCAGTTGCCGTGATCGTCGGGACCGCGATGCGCCAATGCCTGCATCATGCGCGCGACATCGGAAAGATCGCCGCTGCCGATCGGATCGCGCTTTCGCCAGACGCCGGCTATTCCGCACATGACTTGCCGGCTGTTTTTGCGCGATGCATCGCTTCCAGAAAATCGCCTGAGACAAAGACGCCGGCCGCTGCCGGCGCGCTTACAATCTAGCGGCAACAGACCTCGCCGCAAGCGATCTTACGGCTTGCGAACAGGCGGCCCGGCGCTCGCTTGGCGCTTCGCCTCAGAAACCGTGCTCGATGCGTTCGAAGATGACGTTGGTGAAGGCCGAGATCTGGCTGCCGATGAAGGGTCCGGTCAGCGCCACGACAAGCATGATGGCGACGATCTTCGGTACGAAGGTCAGCGTGATTTCCTGGATCTGGGTCAGCGCCTGGATGAGCGCGATGCCGATGCCGACCACCATCGCCACCAGCACCACCGGAGCGGAAGCGGTGAGAACCGTCCACACCGCGTACTGGACGATATCGAGGGCGTCGGCCTCGTTCATAACTACCCCTGTGTGAGACCTGCTTAGGCGGCCGGCTTGATCGACACGCCTTCGCCGACCGGAACCTGGGTGCCGTCCTGCAGCACCGCGATCAGCCCGCTGCTCGACAGCGTCACCGAGGCCACGGTTCCGCTGGTCTTGCCGTCGGCCGACGTGATGTTGCGGCCGATGATCGCATCGGCCTGCGACAGCGCCGACGAGGACATGATCTGGTCGAGCTTGGTGTTGGTCTGGACCGACTGCTCGACCTGGGAGAAGGTGGCGAGCTGCGCGACATATTGCGTCGAATCCATCGGCTTGGTCGGATCCTGGTTCTTCATCTCGGCGATCAGAAGCTTCAGGAACGACTGGTAGTCCACCGCCGTTTTCGAGGTCTGCTGGCTGGCCTGGTTGGCGCCAACCGGGATCGTTGTCGTCATGTCGACGGCCATCTTACTCTCCTACGGCCAATGCGCGGGGCGTTTCGGGAATGTCGTCACCGTCTTCGAGCGCCTTGCGCTCGAGAGGATAGAGCGCGCGAATCGCCTTCAGCGCCTCGTAGATCTCGTCCTCGCCGACCATGCGGTCGATCTGTTTCAGGCCCTTGCAGATGTCCTGGTTGTCGAAGCTTGCGATCAGCATCGGCAGCGAGCGGCGGAACATGTCGCGCGCCTCGGCAGCGCCCACCGGGTTGATCAGCATGATCTGCACGATGAAATAAAGCTGCCTGAGCGGCGTCGAGGCCTGATCGGCCTGGATGACGTGGCTTTCGAGCAGAAACTGCACGTCGTTCATCAGCTCGATGGTGACCTTGCGGTCAACGCGGATGACCGCGCCGTTGATGTAGATCTTCTCGTTGGGCTTCAGCGAGATCTTCAGCGTGTTGGTCATTGGAGGCCGTCTCGGATGATCTGGGAGACCTCGATCAATCCTTCGAAATTGTTGGTGCGGCCCTGGCGGATGTCTTCGGTCTCGCGCAGCAGCCACAGGCCGATCGAGATCAGGTTGGCGCGCAGCTCCTTGGGCAGCGCGTTATCGCTGGAGCCGAGATCCTCGACGAAGGTGGTCCAGATGCGGTTGGTGAAGTGCAGGGCCTCCACCGCTTCCATCGAGTCGGTGCCGACGGCGGCTGCCGCGGCCAGCATGTCGATCGAGCGGGTGAGCAACTGCCGCTCCCGGTCCTTGGCGTCGGCGACGGAGTCGGTCTGGATGTCGGCGTAGGAGAATTGATACATCGTCAGCGCTCTGGCTTTCCGGTGTGAGAGTTCAGGTCAGATAGTTCAGCAGGCTGAGCTGCTGCAGGCGCGCAGTCAAGGCAAAGGACGTCTCGATATGCTGCGTCAGGTCGGCGACGCGGGTCGCAGCTTCGGCGGGATCGACGCCTTCGAGATCGACGATATGCTTCTCGAAGAGGTCGACCTGGGTCTTCATACGGTCGCTGGCATCCGACACGCGCTGCTGCGCAATGCCTGTTTCGGCCCGCACCTGGGTAATGCCGCCGATGGCTTCGCCGACCAGCGCCTGCGCGCGGCTGACGACCGCGTTTTGCGCCGCCTCGCTGACGGTGCCGTTGACCAGGCTGCTGACCATGGCGGCCGCCATGGCGAGTTTGCGAATGCCTTGATCGTTGGCGCTGACCGAGGTCTGCGTGGTCTCGTTGAGCGAAATACGGCTGGTGATCTGATCGTCGGTGGCGCTCGACCAGTTGGCTTGCCAGCCGGAACCCAGGAATTGCGGCTCGACCTGCGTGGTGATGAAGTTATCCATCTGCGCGGCGGTGATGTTGGCAGCCGCCGGGTCGGTCTGCGTAAAGCCGAAGTAGCTCGAAAAGGCGGCATCGAACGTCGCCTTGGCCGGCGAGCCGGCGGCGTTGAAGTCGTCGATCGGCTTGACGTCGGTGTTGGTGCCGGCAAACAGATATTCGCCGTTGACGCTGGTGTTCAGGATACCCGTCATCTGCTGCAGCGCGGAGGTGCCGGCGGTTTGCAGGACGCTGGTCGAGGAGTCGCCCGACACGCCGCTGGTCAGCGCGGACAGGAAGCTCTGCGCCGCGTCCGCGATCTGGCCGAGCGAATCCTGGGTCGATGTCAGGCGCGCGGCGACGAGCGCGTTGGAATCGACGATGCCGTTCAGCCGGTCGAGGTCGCGCTGGAAGGTGACGGCCTGCGTCGTGCGGCTGCCAAGCGCCAGGCCGACATCGGCGACCGTGCCGGTCTGCGACTCCTTCGTCGCCTTGACGAGATCGGCCTGCATCTTTGCCTGCTGATAACGCAGCGCGTTGGAAATGGCAGCCGAGGAAACGCCCGTCGCTCTCATGACTTATCCTACCGCAGCCAACAGGGAGTCCAGCATGTCACCGACCGTTTTCATCATATGCGCCGAGGCCTGGTAGGTGTGTTCGAGGTCGAGGAGCAGGGACATCTCCTGATCGACGTTGACCCCGGTGTCGTTGGACAGCGCCTCCGCCGTGCGCGCCGCCAGCGCCTGCTTGTTGTCGGCATTGGTCGATGCCTGCTGGCGCACGCCTTCGAACCAGCCGATGGCATTGGCCGCGTAGTCGGAGACGCCGGAGCTTACGGCGATGCCCGTGGAGGTGTCGAAGGCCATCGGCTGATCCAGCTTGTTGCCGTAACCGATCAGCAGGTCGGAATAGGATGCGCCGCCGCTGGTGTTGGCGACATAGGCCGCGCCGTTGGCGCCGCCGTCACGCAACAGCGCGGGATTGCCGCCGGCGCTCGGGTCGAAGGCGGCGTTGACGCTGATCGAACCGGCGAGGCCGTCGACCAGGGTGCCGGAAGCCGGAATCGCCGGCGCGCCGGACCACGTGAACAGGCCCGTCGCATTGGGCTGCGACGAGGAGGTTTCGGCAAATGCCGCGACAAGGCCGCGCGCGATTTCGTCGAGCTGGCTCTGCATGGTCGAGGCGACGCCGTCGCGCAGCTTCAACAAGCCCGCCAGCTTGCCGTCGGCGGTGGTGTTGTCGCTGGTGCCCGCCGAGACCGGCACGTTGTCGATGTAGATCGTGTTGCCGGGGGTGCCGGCCGAATAGCCGGCCGAGGGGGTGAAGGTCACCGAACGCGGCACGGTCTCGAACAGCGTCGAGCCGTCCTTGGTGGTGATGACCATGTCGTTGTCGCCGCGCGTGAAGGTCGAAACCGGCACATATTCGGCTATCTTCTTCAGGAGAGCGTCACGCTGGTCGAGCGCGTCGGAGACGTCGGTGCCGGAACGCGTGCCCGATATGACGGCCTTGTTGGCGTCCTGGAACTGGCTGAGCAGCGAGTTGAGATCGTCGACGGCGGTGGCGATCTGGCTGTCCGCCTGGGTGCGGAAATCCTGGATCGCCTGGGTGCCGCCGTTCAGCGAATTGACCACCTGCTTGGCGGCGTCGACGACGCTGGTGCCGAGGTTCTGGTTCGACGGCGTGGTGGCGTAGAGCTGCAGGGCCTTCTGCAGATTGGCGATCGCCGTCGAGGGGGACGACGCATTGTCGACCCCGTTGACCGAGAGATCGAGTTGATCCATGCCGTTGTAAAGCGTGCTCTGGCCGCTCGAAGCCGACAGCGCCGAAAGGTTCTGGCGGAACAGAAGGTCATTCGCGGTCCGCTGGATTTCCACCATTCTGGCGCCGGGCGCCGTGCTGGTGACCACGGCGATGCGGCGGGTATAGTCCGGGTTCGACGCATCGGCCACATTGCGCGATACGACGCTGGTTTGCTTGGACGTGGCCAGAAGCGCCGACTGGGCAATGCTTAGTGCGGAAGAAAGCGACATGCTGATCTTTCACGGGCGGCGCCCGTCGGTTATCTCTTCAGGTTGACGAGGACGTCCATCAGGTCCGAACCGGTCTGGAAGACCTTGGAATTGGCGGTGTAGCTGCGCTGCGCCGCAATCATGTTGGTCAGTTCCTCGGCGATATCGACGTTGGAATTTTCAAGCGCTCCGGAGACGATGGAGCCCAGCTTGCCCTCATTGGCGAAGCCGATATGGACCGCGCCGGAATCGGTGCTCTGCACATAGACGTTGCCGGGCATGGCGGTGAGGTTGTCTGGGCTCTGAACGTCGGCCAGCGGGATCTTGTACAGCGCCTTGGTCGAGCCGTCCTCGAACTGCGCGTAGATGACGCCGTCCTGACCAATCTGGACCTTCTGGATCGAGCTCGGCGCATTGCCGTTGACCTTGGCGTCGGCGACGGTGAAGCCGGTTCCGAGCTGGGTCAGCTTGGAAAGATCGAGATTGAGGGCCGAGCCGCCCGGCACGGTGAAGGAGATGCCCGTGGTCGCGCCGGTGAGCTTGCCGGTCGTGGTGTCGAAGGTGAGGTTGGCCGATCCCAGCGCACCGCCCGTATAAGGGAAAGAGGTGCCTGCCGTCGCCTTTGACTGATCGAAGACCGAGGCCTCCCAGGTGCCGGCGCCGGTGTTGGTGAAGTAGACGTCGAGCAGTTTCTTGTTGCCGAGATTGTCATAGGCAACCAGCGAGGTTTTCGACGTGTATTCGGCAGTCGCGCTGTTGGAGGAAGGCAGCGGGCCGGCCGGCGGCGTGGCGCCCGCGGGCAGGTTGCCACTGAAGGTGCCTTCGGTGCTCGGCGCCGCCGTCATCTCCTGGTCGGAAATCTGCACCGGTACGAGGCCCTCGAAGCCGTTGGCGGTCGCCGCCGGATCGCCGTTGGCGTAGTCGTAGGCCATGAGCTGGTAGCCCGCGGCATTGACCAGGCGGCCTTGCGCATCCGCAACGAAAGAACCGGCGCGGGTAAGATAGGGTGTGCCGCCGGCGTCCTGCACCACGAAGAAGCCGTCGCCGTTGACGGCAAGGTCGGACACCGAGGTGGTGTAGGTCATGACGCCTTGCGTGCTGACGGCGGAACGGATCGTCGTCGTCACGCCGCCCGAATTATAGGCGCCTCCGGTGTTGGGCATGATCAGGGACGAGAACTCGGCCGAAGAGCGCTTGTAGCCGGTGGTGTCCGAGTTGGCGATGTTGTCGGCCACCGCGGAGAGGCGGTTGGCCTGCGCGTTCATACCGGAAACGCCGGTCCGCATCATTCCGTAGAGGCTCATCGATGGATCTCCGCAGTGCCTGGGTAGGAGGCCATAAAATTATGCCTCGTGTCTTGCGCGAGGCTGGTGCGGGATGAGCCCTGGGCGGCCATCAAAACACCAGCCGGTAGCCGAGAAACCGCTTGGAATCGATCGGATCGCGGCCGAGCTTCTCACGCAGCTTCTTGCGCAGCTTCGAGATGTGGCTCTCCACCACGTTCTCCTCGACCTCGTCGTCGAAGATGCCGTAGATGGCGTTGAAGACCTGCGTCTTGGTCACGCGCCGGCCGCGGTTGCTGGCCAGGTATTCCAGGATGCGCCGTTCGCGCCGCGGCAGCGGCAGCGGTTCGCCGTCGATCTCCGGATCGCGGCCGTCCATGAAGATGCGCATCGAGCCGACTTCGGTGTAGGCGGCCTCTTCGGAACCGCGGCGGCGGATGGCGGTGATGCGGGCAAGGATCTCGCGGATATGGACAGGTTTGCGGACGACGTCGTCGACGCCACTTTCGAACAGCCGCAGCGTATGTTCGAGCGAGTGGTGTTCGCTGAGCGCGATCACCGGCGCGCCGGTGCGGTCGCGGATCTGGCGCGGCGATATCGCGCCCTCGCGGCAGTCGCCGATGAGAAAGGCCCTGACGGATCTGAGATCGGTGTCAGCCGCGGAACTCACCCACTCGCCGAATTCACCTGGCGCGAAGCCAGCCGTGGCCACGCCCTCGCGATCGAAAAGTGAGGAGTAGCCCTCTGTTACGAGCTCCCGCTCGTCAACGATCACGATCATCGGCCCGCCCTCCGAATCAATCCACTTGCCCCGTGCGTAAAGGGGTAGCCGGCCCGGCGAATCCTGAAAAACCATCATTTCTTGTAGCTATTTTCTTGGGAGTTTTTTGGGAGCCGTAATAAAAGCGGTTGTGCAGGTGTATTTGCCCCCAGTTTTGGCGGACGAATATTGGCGTCGGCTCATAGGCCGACGAAGGCCGTTCGGCGTTGAAGGAAATTCAACTATTGATTGCAGAACGCGCTGGCGTTCGGCGTCCATTTGCCGAAACCGGTGGCGACCATGTTGGCGATGACGCGGCAGACATAGATCTTCTGTGCCGGGTCGTTGTCGGGGCCGGCATGATAGCGGGCGACGGCCATCGACCAGGTCATATGCCGGGCGTGCAGGCTGGCCAGGAAACGCGCCGCGTAGTCGACATTCTGGTGCGGGTCGAGCATGTCGTCGACGCTGCGGAAATGATCGCCATGATAGTGATGGTTGATCTGCATGCAGCCGAGGTCGATCAATGTCTTGCCCTCGCGCCGCGCGTTCTCGAATGTGGCGAGCGCTTCGCCGCGGCTGCGCGGGAAGATCGCTTTTCCCTCTATATTCATGGCGTTAGGCTGGAGGCTACCCTTCTTCCCGGTCTCGGTCAGGCCGACAGCGTAGAGGATGCCTGCCGGCACGCCGTAGCGATCGGCGGCTCGCAGGATCTCCGGCTCGCAGGGATTGGCGGCGGCGCTGGCGGCGCCGGCAGCGAAGCTAGATAAACATATCGTCGCCAGCGCGCTCGCGAACAGGCGAAGCAGCACGGCCGAAATCCTGTGCGCCATTGCCATTGTTCCTTTCCGGTTGCCGGTCGCCGCCCGCGCCGTTGCCGCCCGAGTTGCCGGGCTGGAACGAGGGCTGGTCGCGACCCGTCGACATCGGCATGGAGCTGTTTGCGTCGGCGCGGCTGACCGCAGGCGCTGCTATCGAAGGTTGCAGGATGGTGACCTTGTCGACGTCGAAGCCGAGGTTGCGCATGGACTTGACGATGGCATCGCTGTCCGTGGTGAGACGGCGATATGCCTCGTGCGTCTCGGGCTTCATCTCAATCAAAAGTTGCTCGCCCGAGAGCCGCAGGCTGGCGGTCACCGATCCGAGCTCCGAAGGGTGAAGCTCGATCTTGAGCACATGTGTCGGAACGGCAACAGAATTGGTCGCCTGGGAGCCTGCCGAGGCGCTAGCAAAGGCCTGTTGAACGCCATCGTTGGAGGCGAGCGCCTCAACCAGCGCCGATGCCGTCTGGCCGATCGGATTTTGCGCCGGGGCCGGGAAGCTCTGCTGGCTGACGACGTCCATGCGTGTGGCGGAAGGTGCCTGCCTGGCGGCCGTCTGCTGCGCAGCCGACTGCGGTTGTTGCGAGGCCTTGGAGGTCGAAGCTGGCCGCCAACCTTGTGGCGGCACCGGGCTGCCGACTTGTGGCTCATCGACCTGCACCGGCACGGTTTTGCTATCGCGGCGGCCCATCGTATCGAGAGCCACTTCCGCCTTCACCGGCTTCTGCCCGAAGTCGGGTCCGGAATCTTCCGTCGCCGTCGAACGGGCGGAGCGCGACAACGGCTCGGCGGAATTGTCGACCGTAGCGCGCTTGCCCATGCGCAGCTGCAATTCCAGCGATCCGTGCTCGCCAACGGTCGCTTCACCGTCAACCGAGCCCTCGCCGCCCGCGCTCGATGATTGCGCGAAATGCTTCATGTCGCTCAGCGCCATCAGCAGAGGCAGGCGGTCCTGCAGCGGCGCGGAATCATTGGCTTGCGCGGTGGCATCCTTGTCGGCCGTCGGCTTCGCCTGATCGGTTTGGGCGGCGGTCTTCGCCGACTTTCCCGTGACCGCTTTCTGCGAGCCGGTTTTCCCTTGCGGGCCCTGGGCCGGCTCCTGCTTGCCGTTGTTGGCCGGCGAACGTCTTGCCAGATGGGCGTCCGGTAACGGCCCGGTCTCGTGCTTGTCCTGCGGCCGATCGGGCTTTTCCGTCCCACGCACCATCTCGCCGAAATTCCGATCCTTGTCCTTGCCGCCGGCGGCGTGCTGCCGGGGCTGGGACTGGGTCGAAGCAAAGCCCGGCAAGGTCTGGTTGACGCTGGTCATTTCGGGGCTGCTCCGAGTAACTGGTCGATCTGGTCGAGCTGGCGGCGCGTGCTGGTCACCGCCGCGTCGATAGGGTCTTGCGCACTGGGCGCCGCCGGCGCGGATGCCTGCACCACGGGCGCGGCGTCAGCCGGTGCCGGAGCGGCGGCCGGTGTTTCAGCGGTCGTTTGCGCCGGCGTCGGAACAGGCGGCGGCGGGGCCGCGGGTGGCGCATCCTTCGCCTGATCGCTTGCCGCGACCGGCGGATTGCTTGCCGCGACCGGCTGATCGCTCGCCGCGACCGCTGGCTGGTCGGGCATCGCTCCTTCCACCGGAGGCAAGTCCGCATTGGCCGCATCGGCCGAGGCCTCGGCCGCGGATTTCGCCTCCTCGGCTTTTGCCGCGGCTGCCGGTGCAGCGTCGGCCTTCGCTGCAGCCTTCACCGGCGCCACCACCTCGCCCGCGACAGCCTGGGCCGCGTCGAGAAGGTCGCGGTCGCTTTGCGAAAGCTTGCCGCGATCGATCTTGCCGAGCTTGGCGCGCACCGCGTCGACACTGGCCGACGTCATGGTGGAAAGGCTCGAGTAGAGCTGGGTGCGAGGGTCGTCCTGGTTGCCGTTGCCGTCGCGGCCGAGCTCCGCCTTAGCCGAGGCGAATGCCGAAAGCTCCGTCATCCCGTCGATCGCGGCGCGGCGCGCGATGCGCAGGTAGATCACCTTCTCGCGCTCGGGATCCATCATCGCGGTGATGTCGGCGATCTTGTCCTGGCTGATCGCTATGTGGAGCGTCATGATGCCGGAAACGAAGGCGTCGGCGAACTGGCTGGCGTAAGGCGAATAGAGATAGGACGCGACATATTGGGTAGAGGCCAATGCGAAACGGGCGGCGTCGCCCTGCGCGGCCGCGATGCCGACGGAGCGGCGAAGCGCGGCCTCCTCGACCAGCGTTCCCGGGCTGAGCAGGCGCGCCTCATCCAGCAGGGTGAGCGCCTGGACAGGATCATCGCTTGCAACCAGCGAGCCCTTGACCAGCGCCAGGAAGGCGCCGATGTCGGCGGGCACGCTCATCGGATCGATAGGCTTCAGCGTTTCGATCGCCTCGGCCGGGCGTCCGTTCAGATAGGCGACGATGCCCTTGGCGATGGCGAGGTTTTGCGGGTCGGTTACCGCGCGCGAAGCCGCCGCCGCGACCGTCACCGGGTTGCCACCGCTCATGCCATAGACGAGCAAGGCGCGGAAATTCTTCGGCTCCTTGAAATCCTCGGCATTCGCTTCGCGCATGCGGGCGTCGATCATTTCGAGGAGCTTTGCCTGCATCGGCAGCGCGGCATGATCGCCGCCGGCAATGCGGTCCTGGATCAGCTGCAGCGAACGCACCAGCTGATAGGGCTGCAGCGCGTCCTGCGCCAAGGCCGACGATGTCGGTCCCGCGGCGAGCAGCAGTAGCGCTATTGCGCCGCCGATGACGGTTCTGCCCTTCATCCGCCGGCCGTCATCAGGATTTCGATGCGGCGGTTGGCGGCCGCCATCGGATCGGAAGCGATCTTGGGTTGCCGGTCGGCGAAGCCGGCGACCTCGGTGATGCGGCTTTCGTCGACGCCGCCGCGCACCAGCATGTAATAGGCCGAATGGGCGCGCGCCGTGGACAGCCGCCAATTATCATAGGTGTCGCTGCGGAACGGCCGCGCATCGGTGTGGCCGCTGATGGTGATGGTTCCCTTCTTCTCGTTGATGATGTGGCCGATCTTCTCCATCGCCAGCACGAGCTCGCGGCGCGGCATGGCCGAGCCGATCTCGAACATGCCGAAATCGAGCTGGTCGGTGATCGAAATGACGACACCCTTGTCGGTGGCCTCGACCGAGACGCCGTCGGCGAGCTTCTCGCCCGGCAGGAATGCCTTGGCGAGTTCCTTCTTGATATCCGCCGCTTCCTGCATGGCGGCTTTGCTCGGCGCCTTGTTTTCCTTGTCGGCGGCTTGCTCCTGCTCAGTCATTTCCGCCTTCGGCGCTTCGGCCTTGGCGTCGCCGGCCGCGGCCTCGCGCTTGTCGGCTCGAGCTTTCCCGCTCAGTTCCTTGTCGCTTTTGCTGCCTTCGCTCGACGGCTTCTCGGTCTCGCCCTGCGCTGCCTTTTGCACGCTCTTGGCGTCGGCCTTTTCCGGAGTTGCCAACGGCTCGAGCGGCGCGGCCGCCAGCGGAGGCGCAGCCGGAACGGCCTTCACCTTCGGTACAGCGACCGTCGCGACCTTCTCGCCGGGCTTGGCCGGATCGCCCTCGATCTTGGCGCGTTCGGCGGTGGCCTCGGCGCCAGGCGCCGCCACTTGCTGCGACCAAAAATCCGGCGCGAACGGATCGCGATAGGATTCGCCGCCGGAGGCGCCGGTCGCTGGACCGGATGTTTGGGCACCGCCTTCACCCTTGGCGCTGACGTTCTGCAACACGCCCGTGTCGGCGGCGACCTCGGCCAGCACCGCATAGGGGTCGGCGAACAGCTTTTCATCCGAGAGCTGGGCGTCCTGCGTTCCTTGCTTGGTCTGCCGGCGGTCGGACGAGCCGGCGCCGCCCTTGCCGTCGTCGCCCGCCTTGGTCGCGCCGTCCTGCGGGTTGTCAGCGGTCAGTCCGACCTTGCTCGGGCCGTCGCCGAGATCTTCCAGGCCCTTGCGGCTGGAATTGCGATCGATCAGCTCGACCGGGTTGAAATAGCTGGCGACGGCTGCCTTGGTCTGCTCGTTGGCGGCGTTGATCAGCCACATGACGAGGAAGAAGCACATCATCGCCGTCATGAAGTCGGCGAAGGCGATCTTCCACACGCCGCCATGATGGCCCTCGTCATGGCCGTCGTGATTGCGCTTGACGATGATGATCTCATGCCGCGGTTCGGCATGGTCGACGGCGCTCATGACAGGACCTCCGACAAGGACGCCGACCACTCGGCGATACGCGTCTCGAACACCGTTTCGTCAATGGTGACGGTCAGGTCGAAGCCCGCCGCCTCGGTGAAGTCGAGATTGGCGGCGCGGGGTCCGAGCGCGGCCTGCAGCGGCTCGAACAGCGACAGCGGTCCCCGCACGCCGATGCGCACGGCCTCGCTGTCGGCGACCGCGGCGTCGATGGCGTTGGAAAGGGCTTGCAGCGAACGTTGCTGCAGGTCGTCGCTGAGCAGGCCGCCGACGATGCGGGCAACGGTTGCGCCAGCAAGCTCGGCCACGCGCTGCTCCATGGCGTCGATCCGGGCGGCGACGGCCGCGCCGAGATCGCCGCCGAAGCTTTCAAGAAATGCCTTGGCCGCGTCGTCGTTGGCCTGGCGCTCGGCGTCGAGCGCCGCCTGATGGGCGAGCGCAAGACGCGCCTCGAGCGCTACTTCCGCGTCGGCCACCGCCTCGGCGATCAGCGCGCCAATATCGGCCTGCGGCGCCGGCGCGGCCGGCATATGCTCGGTGTCGCGGGCCGTCGGCGCCTGGTTGGCGCGCGGGGTCCGCGAACCAAAATCGGGCAGGAGATCGAAGAGTGCCGAGGCCATGGCCTAACCCACGGCTTCCGGGGCGGCGGCCCATTTGCGCAGGATCTGCGCGGTGCGCTCTTCGTTGAGATCGACCATGCGGGCGAGCCGCTCCTGCGGCGCCGGGCGGATTTTCTGGCGCAGATCGTCGAGCGGCGTCGCGCCGGCGCGCGCGCCGGGAAGCGCGCCGGCCGGGGTCTCGGCGGTGATCGCGGCGACCGGCGCATCGGGCGTCGGCAGCGAGCGCTGCACATCGTCGAAGCTTGGGCCGGCGATGGCCGCGGGCTTCGCCGATGCCGTCAGCGCGGCTGCCATCGGCTTGAGGCCGAAGAAGGCCACCAGGAACACGACGACAATGAAGGCGCCGGCATTGATCAGGGTGCCGGTATAGGTGCCGATCGAGGCGAGGATGCCAGGCTGATCGACCGGCTCGCCGTCGAGGCCGTTGATGAACTCGACGGCCGACACGTCGATGATATCGCCGCGCTTGTCGTCGAAGCCGGTCGCCGAGGCCACCATCTTCTGGATGTCGGCGACGCGCTTGGCGATCTGGTCCGGGGTAGCATCCTTACCAAGGATGGTCTTCAGCCGATCCTGGTTGACGACGACCGCGATCGACATCTTGTTGACCGTGTAGCCGTTGGAGACGGTGGCGATCTTCTTGGAGTTGATCTCGTAGTTGGTGATCTCTTCCTTGCGGTCGTTCTGCGAGGAGGATTGAGGTCCCTCCGTGCTGGTGGTCTGCGTCTCGGGCAGGTTCTGCTCGACGCTCGTCGGGGTCGAGGCCTGCTTCTGGTTGCTGGCCTCGTTGGTCTTCACCGACTGCACCGAACGCTCGACGCGCGAGTTCGGATCGAAGATCGTCTCCTCGGTCTGGCGGCTGTCGGTGTTGACGTCGGCCTTGACGCTGGCACGGAAATTATCGGGACCGAGATAGGGCGTAAGGGCGCGGCGGATGTTGTCGCCGATCTGCGCCTCCACCGTCTGCTCGACGCCGAGCGTGCGGGCCGCGCTCGTGTTGGACGGGTCGTCGCCGGCGGCCAAAAGGTTGCCGTTGGAATCGAGCACGGTGACCTTGTCGGCCGAGAGGCCGGGAACGGCCGCGGCGACGAGGTGGCGGATCGACATAGCGCTCTTCTCGGCGTCGTTGCCGGCATAGCGAATGACCACCGAGGCGGAAGGTTGCTGCTCGTCGCGGCGGAAATTGGCGCGCTCGGACATGACGATGTGGACGCGCGCAGCCTTGACGCCGGAAATCGACTGGATGGTGCGCGCGATCTCGCCTTCGAGCGCGCGCACGCGGGTGATCTGCTGCATGAAGGAGGTCAGGCCGAGCGAGCCGACATTGTCGAACAGCTCGTAGCCGGCATTGGCGCTGGTCGGCAGGCCCTTCTCGGCAAGCAGCATGCGCGCCTGCGCGGTGGTGCCGGCCGGCACCAGCACGGAGGTGCCGTCCGAGCCGACATCGAAGCCGATGCCGGCATCGGCCAGCACCAGGCCGATCTGGTTCACGTCGGAGCGATCGAGCCCAACATACAGCGTTTCATAGGCCGGACGGTTGAGATAGACGGAGCCAATGCCGATAACGGCCATTACCAGGGCCGCGATGCCGCCCATGAGCGCCAGACGCCTCACGCCGAAGCTTTTCAAATTCGCGATGACGCTCTGGATCTGTTCCGGCACGATTCAACCGCTCCCAGCATGACTGTCCGCCGGAAGACTAGACCGCGAAGCTTGTGCGAGGATGATAGCCGCTGAAGAACGGCAGAATGCCTATCCTGCGATTTCTTCCCGGATAACGAAAAAGGCCGTGCTTCAGGCGCGGCCTCTTTCGTTGATCGAGGTTATCGGGCGGCTTAGCCGTTCTTGAACAGCTGCAGGATCGACTGCGAGGAGCTGTTGGCAATCGACAGCGACTGGATGCCGAGCTGCTGCTGCACCTGCAGGGCCTGGAGGCGGGTCGATTCCTTGTTCATGTCGGCATCGACGAGCTGGCCGACGCCGCGGTCGATGGAGTCCATCAGGCTCTGCGTGAAGGTCTTCTGCAGGTCGATGCTGCTCTTGGCCGAACCGAGGATGGTGGCGGAGTCTGTGAGCTGACTCATGACGTGGTCGATCTTGGTGACCATCTGCGTGATGATGTCGTCGGTCACGCCCGCTGCCGTGATGTCGAGATTGAAGGCGGAGACGTTGTCGATCTTGACCGGCGTGCCCGACACCGCGGCCTGGCCGGCGGTGTTGGCGGCGATGTCGGTGGAGCCGCCCGCGATTGCGGTCGCATAGGCCGCATCGTAGGCGGACTGGTCCGCGGCCGTGGAATAGATCGAGGTCTGACGGTCGAGAATGCCCTGGTTCTTGACGGCGGTGGCAAGACCGGAATCGAACAGCTTGGTGCTCTCGACATTGATGTCGATGGTTCCGAGCGAGATGGCACCGGACGACGAGCGGTTGAACGAGGAGACGATCTTGGCGTCGGGCTGGACGCCGTCGTTAGGAGCCGCGACCTGCGTGGACGTGACCGAAAGGAAGTTCGAGCCGGAGAAGGTGGCGGCATCGGCAAAAGATTTCATCTGCGCCTGCAGCGCGGTGATTTCGGTCTGCGTCTTCGCCTTGTTGGCATCCGACTGGCCGACGGCCGACAGCAGCTTGGTCTTGATCTGGCCGACCGTCGAAAGGACGTTGTTCATGCCGGTATAGGCGGTGTCGACCTTCGAGGCGCCGAGACCGAGCGCGTCCTGCACGGTCGAGAGCGCCTGGTTGTCGGAGCGCATCGTCGTGGCGATCGACCAGTAGGCGGCGTTGTCGGAGGCCTGGGAGACACGATAGCCGGTCGAGATCCGGGCCTGCGTCTGCTCGAGCGATTTGTTGGTGGCGTTGAGGCTTTGAAGTGCAGTCAACGCCGCGGCGTTCGTCATGATGCTCGCCAAGAAACTCGCTCCTTCTCAAAGCCGGCATGCCACACAGGCCGGGGTCTCGACCTGCCATCGGTCGCGATCGTGCCGGTCGGGCCGATTCGACAACCTAAGTCATTGGTTAACCATACCTAGCCCGATATGGTTAATGGCCTGTTAAAAGTAGGCTTTCGAGATGTTAAGGAACGAGAGTTGCGCGAGCCTTGATGGAGAGCAGTTCCAAGAAACCTTGAAACGGATTTTCCGTCCGGAGTTGCTTCAGGGCAAATGTGTGGGGCCTTTGCCATTTGCGGGAAAAAGCGAACCGCTCAACGCAAATCGGGCCGCGCTTTTGGCGCGGCCCGATTGTTCGATGTTACCGCTCGAGCGTGATCAGCCGCGGAAGAGCGACAGGATCGACTGCGACGAGCCGTTGGCGATCGACAGCGCCTGGACGCCGAGCTGCTGCTGAACCTGCAGCGCCTGGAGGCGGGTCGATTCCTTATTCATGTCGGCATCGACGAGCTGGCCGACGCCGCGATCGATGGAGTCCATCAGGCTCGAGGTGAAGGTCTTCTGCAGGTCGATGGAGCTCTTGGCGGCGCCGAGCTTGGTGGCTGCAGTCGTCATGCCCTTCAGCGCGGCATCGACGACGTTCATCATCTGCTGGATCTGGGTGTCGCTGGCAGCGGTGGTGCCGGAGAAGATCGCCAGGCTGGAGACCGTGTAGGTGTCGGTGGCCGCAGCGGCAGCACCCAGGGTCGGGGCCGAGGCGGTGGCCGTGACGCTGCCGTCGAGGCCGAGACGGTTGGCGTCCAGGATACCCTTCGACACGCCTGCCGCGGTGCCGGCTTCATACAGCTTGATGCTGTCGACGTTGACATCGATCGTCGAGATCGAAACCGCGCCCGAGGCGTCGCGGTTGAAGGCCGAAACGATCTTGACGTCGGCCGCGCTCGTGGCGGTGGCGCCGCTGTTGACCGACAGCATGTTGGTGCCGGAGAAGGTGGCGCCGTCGGCATAGGCCTTCAACTGGTCCTGAAGAGCCTTGATTTCGACCTGGGTCTTTTCCTTCGAAGCATCCGTCTGGCCGTAGGACGCGGTCAGCTTCTGCTGGATCTGGTTGATGGTTTTGATCGCGCTGTCCATGCCGGTGTAGGCGGTGTCGACCTTCGAGGCGCCGAGGCCGAGGGCGTCCGAAACGGTGGACATTGCCTGGTTGTCGGAGCGCATGGTGGTGGCGATCGACCAGTAAGCGGCGTTGTCGGAAGCCTGGGAAACGCGATAACCCGTCGAGATGCGGGCCTGGGTGGTGTCGAGGTTCTTCTGGGTGGCGTTCAAGCTCTGCAGAGCGGTCAACGCCGAGGCGTTGGTCATGATACTGGCCATGGTACTCGTACCCTATTTTTACACGGATTTTTTTGACATACCGGCATGTCCGGTATGACGGTGCGGCATCATGCCAATGATCTCAGAAACCCGATCACCCGCCATCTGCGGGCAATATGCGGATCAGTCCCTACCAAAGAGCTAAATCGCAGGGTTAATCGAAAATATATTGCGTAGATCTGTGCGATCGGGCGTTTGATCAACGCCGGTGCCGTTACGTCAAGTAAAGGACCGCACCAGGCTGCCGACCAGCAGGTTCCAGCCGTCGATCAGCACGAAGAACAGGATCTTGAACGGCAGCGATACCACCGTGGGCGGCAGCATCATCATGCCCATCGCCATGGTAACGGTGGCGACGATGAGGTCGATGACGAGGAACGGCAGGACGATGAGGAAGCCGATCTCGAAGCCGCGCCGGATTTCCGAGATCATGAAGGCCGGCACCAGAATGCGCAGGTCGACGGTCTCCTTTGCAACGACCTGGCCGCGCTCGCGGGCGAGGTCGGCGAAGAGGTCGAAATCCTTGTCACGCACATTGTGCAGCATGAAATCGCGGAACGGGCCAGAAATCTTCTCGAACGCCTCGGCCTGGGTGATCTGGTTGTCCATCAGCGGCTTCACGCCGGTGTTCCAGGCCTGATCGAAGGTCGGCGCCATGACATAGAAGGTCATGAACAGCGACAGCGAGATCAGGATCAGATTTGCCGGCGTCGACTGCAGGCCGATGCCGGCGCGCAGGATCGAGAAGGCGATGACGAAGCGGGTGAAGCTCGTCACCATGATGAGCAGGCCCGGCGCCACCGAAAGCACGGTGAGCAAGCCAAACATCTGGATCAGATAGCCGACGGTGGTGCCGTCGGCCTTGCCGATGCCGCCGAGATCGAGCTGCTGGGCCGCGGCGACGGAAGTGGTGACGACGATGAGCGCCGTGGCTATGAGGAACTTTCTCATTCGAGCAGCATCGTCCTGACGAGAACCTGTTTGACATGGCCGCCGCTGCGCAGCGCAGCGCGCTCTTCGAGATCGGCCTTGAGATGCTGGTAGCCGCTGGCGCCTTCGATCTGATGCAGCTTGATGGTGCGCAGGAAAGCCAGCAGGTCCTGGTGAATCTGCTCGGTCATCTCGAGTGGCTGCGGGGCATCGTAGAGCAGCGATGCCTCCAGCCGGATCCAGACATCCGACGGCGAGGCGAGATTGGTGGTGATCGGCGCGATCTGAACCAGCGTCGGCCCGGTGGCCGGCTTGGCGCCTTCGGCGGGCTTCTCGGCCGTGCCGGCGTTTTCCGGCGCCGCGGGCACCGGTGCCGGCGTTTCGCCCTGCTTGAGATAGCCGCCGGAGACCCAGCCCATGCCGACAGCCGCGCCCGTCATGACCAGCAGCATGGCGAGCTGGATCACCAGGGAGGGTCCCTTCTTGGGCTGGACCTGCTCGACATTGGCCACGGCAGCGATCTCCCGGCCCTAGAAAGGAAGAACCTGGTCGACCACCTGCTGGCCATAGGCCGGCTGCTGGACCTCGCTCACACGGCCGCGGCCGCCATAGGAGATGCGCGCCTCGGCGATACGCTCGTAGGGGATGGTGTTTTCCGCGCCGATGTCGGACGGGCGCACCATGCCGGCGATGGTGAGGACCCGAAGCTCATAGTTGACTCGGACCTCCTGCGAGCCCCTGATCATCAGATTGCCGTTGGGCAGCACCTCGGTGACGACAGCGGCGACGTTGAGCTCGATGTCTTCCGAGCGCTTGATCTCACCATCGGCGTTGGTCTCAGTGCTGGAACTCAGGCCGGCGTCGCCCTTGCCGCTAGTGCTCGCCTTTTCCCAGCCAAGATTGACGTCATAGCCGAGCTTGCGCGCGGCGGTGCGGCTGCGATCGTTCTGGTTCTTGAAATTGGCCTTGTCGTTGAGCTTGATGTTGACCGTCAGGATGTCGCCGGCGCGCAAGGCGCGGGGATCGGTGAAGAGCCGGCTCTGGCGATCGTCCCACAACGAGAATTTCTTCGGCCGCGACGCCGGTGGCTCGGGATAGCTGTAGGGACCGGAGGCGCCCTCGCCGATGCCGGAGCCGACCGGCGAGAGGGCGGGTTCCCTGCCGATCTCCTTGAAATTGGTGCCGCAGCCGGATAGCGCCGCGACAGCGACGAGGACGAAGAACTTCAACTTCATGACGGATCAACCCTTCGCGCCGCGCTGGCCATGATGCCGGTGAGCGTCGCCGCCGCCTTCTGGTCCATTTCGTTCAAGATCACGCCGGCCTTGCGCGAATCGAGCTTCATCAGGATGGCCGCGGCGAGCTCGGCATTGACCATCGCCAGCCGTTCGGCGGCGGCGTCCGGTTTCATGCCGGCATAGATCTTGACGACGCCGTCCTCGGCGCGCGCCAGGAACACTTCGCGGCGCTTCAGCCATTCCTCATACTCGGCCTTTTTTGCCTCCAGCGCCTTCATGCGCTCGTCGATGCCGGCCTGCAGCTGCTTCAATTCCTCGGCCTGAAGCGCATAGCGGCGATCGCGCGCGGCGTCGGCGATGTTAGAGCAGAAGCGCTGGACCTCGCTTTCGTCCGGCGCCTTCCCGGCCGCGAGCGCGGCCGGTTGAACCGGCTCCTTCTCGCGCGTGACGTCAGCCGGTTGAGCCGGTGCCTGACCGCCGGGCAGAACCTGCCGAACTTCCTCCGCGCCGACCGAAGCGCTGCCAAGAAGCGCTGCCGCTGCCGCGGCGGCGATCATCGTCAGAGGGCGGTTCATCTTCGAGGAGAGGAGCGCGATCATCGGCATGCCTATTGGAGAACCAGGTCGGCCTGCAGGGCGCCGGCCGATTTGATGCCTTGCAGGATGGCGATGATGCCGTCGGGCTTCACGCCGAGGCGGTTGAGGCCGGAGACCAGCGTTTCGAGATCGGGGCCGTCGAGCACGGCAACGCGCGCGTCGGGCCGGCTCGCCTCGATGGCGGTGAATGGCTCGACCGCGGTCTGGCCCCTGGAGAAAGGTTCAGGTTGGACTACTTTCGGCGCTTCGGTGATGCGCACGGTCAGCGTGCCGTGGCTGATCGCCACGCGCGAGATCCTGACATTGCTGCCGATGACGATGGTTCCGGTGCGCTCGTCGATGACGACGCGGGCAGGGGCATCCGACTCGACGACGAGGTTTTCGATCTCGGCATAGAAGCGCGCGGCCGAGACGTTCTTCGGCCGCCTGATCTGCACGGTGCGGGCATCGCGCTCGGCGGCGACCCGCATGCCGAAGCGCTGCGATGTGTAGTCGTTGATGGCGTCGGCAATGCGGATGGCGGTCGAGAAATCGGGATTGCGCAATTGCAGGGTCAACACGCCCTGGTCGTCGAATTCGGCCGGCACCGAGCGTTCGACGATGGCGCCGTTCGGCACGCGGCCGGCGGTCGGCACGCCTTGAGTCAACTGTTCGGCCTGACCCTGGGCGGTGAAGCCGCCGACGATGACCGAGCCTTGCCCGACGGCATAGATCTCGCCATCGGCCGCCTTCAGCGGCGTCATCACCAGCGTGCCGCCGGCGAGCGAGGTGGCGTCGCCCATCGAGGAGACGTCGATGTCGATGCGGCTGCCCGACTGGACGAAGGGCGGCATGTTGGCGGTGACGATGACGGCGGCGACGTTCTTGGCGCGCGCGCTGCCGCCTTCGGTGGCGATGCCGAGATTCTCCAGCATGGCGCGGATCGACTGTTCGGTGAAGGGCGAGTTGCGCAGGCTGTCGCCTGTTCCGGCAAGGCCGATGACCAAGCCATAGCCGACGAGCTGGTTGTCGCGGGCGCTCTGCAGCTGCGCGATGTCCTTGATGCGCGCGGCGACCTGGCCGGGCGGCAGCGTGCTTGGCCCGGTCGAGACCCGAAACATGCGCTGGGTGGTCGCGGGATCGTATTGCGGATCGTCATAGACGCCGCCATTCCGCTGCGCCAGCTCGCGCTTGGCCTTGGGCGTCAGCCCGTCCGCCAATGCCGGCTGAAGGCCGATGGCCGTACTCAGCAGAAGGACAAAAGCGCGCATCACGAAGCGCCGACCTTGATGGTGCCGTCGGCCATCACCGTGCCGGAGATGATCTTACCGCTGTCAGTGTTGCGAATCTTGATCTGGTCGCCGGCGGCTCCAGGCTCCAGCGTGACGCCGGCCGCCGAAATGGTCAGCGCGCCGGCGGTGAAATAAACTTGCACGGAAGCGCCCTGCTCGACCAGCCAGGCGTCGCGGATAGCGGTAACCGGTATGTAGCGTCCAGGCAGAAGCGTGCGCTTGGCGACCTTGCCCTGAAGCTCCTCGGTACGCGTCGCCATGCCGTCCGGCTTATGCTTGCCGGGGATGAGCGTCACCTGCTTGAGGGAGGCGGACTCGATCGTCTCGCCGGGATAGATGACCCGGTTGGGGATCAGCACGGCCTCGCCGACGGCCTGGCCGGCGGCGATCTGGGTGGCCGACTGGCCGGTCGTGTCCTGCGCGAAAGCCGGCATGCCGGCGGCCACCAGAAAGGTGGCCAGCGCGGCGCGACGGAGTGCGGAGGAGATCGGCTCGGCCATCGTCCGTTACCTGATGTTCTTGGAGACCACCGAGGCCATGTCGTCGGCGGCCTGGATGACCTTGGAGTTCATTTCATAGGCGCGCTGCGCCGAGATCAGCTCGGTGATTTCCTTGACCGGATCGACGTTGGAGGATTCGAGGTAACCCTGTTGGATCGTGGCGAAACCAGGGTCCCCGGGGACGCCGACATTGGCCGGACCCGAGGCGGCCGTTTCCTGGAAGAGGTTGTCGCCGAGCGGCGCCAGGCCCGCCTCGTTGGCGAAGTTGGCGATCTGGAGCTGGCCGAGAAGCTGGAGGTTGGTCTGACCGTCCAGGCGGGCAAAGACCTGGCCGGTCTTGTTGACGATGACCTCGATGGCGTCGGTCGGCACGGTGATGGCCGGGATGACGTTGGCGCCGTCCACCGTCACGAGTTGTCCGGAGGCATTGGTGTTGAAGGCACCGGCGCGGCTGTAGAGCGTGCCGCCATCGGCGCCCTCGATCTGGAACCAGCCCCTGCCGGTCAGGGCCAGGTCGAAGCTGTTGCCGGTGCTGGCCAGCTCGCCCTGCGTGTGGACGTTGCGCACCGCCGTCGTCTTGACGCCGAGACCGATCGAGACGCCTTCCGGCACCAGCGAGGTGTTGGAGCGGTTGGGCACGCCCTGCGTGCGGTCGACCTGGTAGAGCAGGTCGGAGAATTCGGCCCGCGCCCGCTTGTAGCCGGTGGTGTTGATGTTGGCGATGTTGTTGGCGATGACTTCCAGGTTGGTCTGCTGGGCATTCATGCCGGTGGCGGCGATGGAAAGTGCTTTCATGACGCGGGTCCTAGATACTCATGCGACTGATTTCGAGGTAGGCCGAGACGACCTTGTCGCGGATGGCGATGGTGGTCTGCAGCGCCTGCTGGGCGCTCAGCACGGCATCGACAACCTGGCGCGTATCGGCATCGCCCTTGAGCGCCTGCATCGACATCTGCTCGGCGCCCTGCAGCGTGTTGACGGTTTTCGTCGCGGCCTGGCCGAGGACTTCGGCGAAGGTGCTGCCGCCGCTTTCGCTGGCCTGCGTTCCGATGCCGCCCTGCAGCAGGTTGGGTGAGGCCGACTCGGCGCCGTCAACCGCCGTCTTGAATTGTATTGCCCCGATACCGCCGATCATTACTGGTTCCTCATCAGGTCGATGGTCATGGAAATCAGATCGCGAGCCTGCTTGATGACCTGCAGGTTGGCTTCATAGGAGCGGTTCGCCTCACTCATGTCGGCCATTTCGACCAACGTGTTGACGTTGGGCATCTTGACGTACCCTTTGGCGTCGGCGGCTTCGTTGCCGGGTTGGAATTCGACCGGGAAGTCCGATGGATCGCGATTGATGGCGCTGACTTCCACCAGCGACCCGCCGGTTGCGCGGTCGACCTCGGACTGGAAGGTGATGGTCTTGCGACGATAGGGATCGGAGCCGGGTGTGCTGCCCGTCGACTGGGCGTTGGCGAGGTTTTCCGAGACCACGCGCAGGCGCTCCGACTGGGCGCCAAGGCCGGATGCCGCGACTTTGAGGGCTGCAGTGAGGGCATCCATGGTCAGCTCTTCACCACCATCGTCATCATCGAATGGAAGGCCTTGACGATCGCCGTGTTGAGCTCGAAGGAGCGGCGGACCTCGCCGGCCTTCATCAACTCCTGCTCGAGGACCACCGTGTTCTTCGACGGCATGATCGCGCCGTTGGCATCCTCCGGCTTGACGTTGAAGCCGGCATTGGCCGTTTTGGCGCCAAGATGGCCCGCCTGCGTGGCGGCGAGCGTCACCGCGGTCCGGTCGAGGACCTTTTCGAACGGCTCGACGTCATTGGCCGTGTAGCCGGGCGTGTTGGCATTGGCGATGTTGGATGCAATCGCCGACTGGCGCACGGCCAGCCATTGCGACTGCCGTGTGGCGAGGTCAAAAAGGTTTACCGGTTCCATGGGAATCTCCCGGGCAAGTACGCACAAGACTAGGCGGCCAGTCTTGCGCGGACCTTGCGCGGGGTGGGGCTGTGCTGCCGGCTTAGCTACTTCGAGAGCGTGATCACCCTGTCGCCGCTGGTGACGATCACCCACTTGCCGCCGCGCTGCTCGATCGAGGCAACGCGGCTGGAATCCGGCAGGACCGAGCCGCGCTGGACGATCCACAGGCCGGTATCGTCCTCGATCATGGCGCGGCCGTTGGCGACATGCACCATCTTGAATTCCGAGGCGGCGGGGAAGGGCTGCTGGTCGAGTCCCGGCGCCTTGTTCGGGTCCTCCTGCTCGTCCGGCAAGGTGCCGGTGGCGAACAGGTCGAGATCGGGAACGGTCTTCGGCGCGTCGGCAGAACTCGAATTCACCAGTTGCGGGCCGCCGGAAACGCGTCCGGCATTGGTGCCGCTGCCGCCGAACGTGATCGCTTGAACGCCGAACTGCTCCTGATTGAAGAAGATGTACCAGGGAAACAGCGCGCAGATCAGGCCGAGCGTAATGCCGAGCGCGGCGATGACGAAATCGCTGCGGCGGTCGGCGCTTCTGTCGACCAGGCGCGGGAACTGGGCTTTCGGCGGCTGCGGCCACTCGGCGCGCGGAAAAAGTCCGTCGAGCAACGAATCGCGGCTGGCCTCTGCAACATCGACTGTCTTGGCGACGGATGCCCTCGGCGGATGCGGCCTGTCGGCTCTGTTGAGAAGCGCCGTCGCTTTGTCCGTCTTGGCGCGCGCGGCATTGTCCCTGGCAAGCCTTGCTCTGTCGGCCTCGGCCTTTTCCGCCGCCTCGGCTTCCGCGAGCATGTCGCGCAACATGCGCTCGGTGTATTGGAGCTCAGTCTCCTTGATCGCCATTCAGCTTCCCCTTGAGATGGCGGGCGAGGTCGGCGAACGGATCGGCCGACGCGCGGTCCCTCGGCGACTGTGTGAGCGCCTCGTAGATCAGCGGCACCTGGCGCACCGCGTTGTCGAGTTCGGCATCGGCGCCGCTTTGGTAAGCACCCAAAAGACGGATGTCGCGCGTATCCTCGAAGCGCGCGATCATCGATTTCAGCTTCGTCACCAGCATGCGCTGCTCCGGGCTCCAGGCCTTGTCGGCAAGGCGCGAGATCGACGACAGCGGATTGACCGGCGGATAGCGGCCCTGCTCAGCAAGCGCGCGGTCGAGCACGACATGGCCGTCGAGGATGCCGCGCACCGAATCGGCAACCGGATCGTTGTGGTCGTCGCCGTCGACCAGCACGGAAATGATGGCGGTGATCGAACCCTTGCCTTCAGCGCCGGGACCGGCGCGTTCGAGCAGCTTCGGCAGGTCGGTGAAGACGGAGGCCGGATAGCCGCGCGCGACCGGCGGCTCGCCGGTTCCGGTCGCCACCTCGCGCAGCGCGTGCGCAAAGCGGGTTATGGAGTCCAGCACCAGCAGCACGCGATGGCCCTGGTCGCGGAAATGCTCGGCCACGCACATGGCGGTGTCGGGCGCGCGCCGGCGCATCATGGCGCTCTCGTCGCTGGTGGCGACGACGGCGACGGTCTTGGCCATGCTGTCGGCGCCGATCGTATCCTCGAGGAATTCGCGCACCTCGCGGCCGCGCTCGCCGATCAGCGCCACGACCACCGTATCGAAAGCTTCGGCGCCGGCAAGCATGGCAAGCAGCGTCGACTTGCCGACGCCGGAACCGGCGAAGATGCCGAGCCGCTGGCCGAAGCAGAGCGGGGTGAAGATGTCTATCACCCTGACGCCGGTGAGAAAGCCGGTGCCGACGCGCTGGCGCGACAGGGCGCCGGGCGTCGCGCCGTGCGCGGTATCGGCCGCATTCGGCCTGATCAGCGGCGGACCGCCATCGATGGCGCGGGTCAAGGCGTCGATGGCGCGCCCGCGCCAGGAGACATGCGGCGTGACCGCGAGCGGGCCGCGGCGAAAGACGGCGTCGCCGATGCCGGCATCGGCGCTGCGTTCGAAGGGCGCGACCACCACCTCGTCGCTGCCGATCTTGACGATTTCGCCGCGTCGCGCGCCGGCCCTGCCGCGCTGCTCGACGATGTCGCCCAGCCTGGCAATTCCGGACAGGCCGCGAACCTTGTAATGCGTCGGCGATATCTCGGCGACGCGGCCGCCGCGCGCAAGCAGCGCCTGCGGATCGTCGAACCGCCGCCAAACGCGTTCGAGCGCGGCAAGCCTGTCCGTTCGTCCGGTATCCGCCAGGCCCTCGGAAGCGCGCAACAAGGACGAGCCGGTCGTCATGCCGTCACTTCGAGCCGAGCGTCTTGATCGCGTCGTCGGTGGAGGAATCGGTCTGCCGCATCAGCGCCGCCGTGTTCTCGAAGGCGCGCTGAACCTGGATCAGCCGGGTCATTTCCAGCACCGGGTTGACGTTCGATTCTTCCAGAAATCCCTGTGCGATGCCGACATCCGAGCGATCGGTGACGGGTTCGGGTGTGCGCGCTGGAACGACGCCCGAATTGCCGTAGCGGACGAAGTTCTCGCCGGGATCGAAATTGTAGAGGCCGATTGCTCCGACCAACTGGTCGTTCTGCCGCAGCGAGCCGTCCGCGCCTGCCTTGGGCGGACCGTTGCGCGGATCGAGCTGGATCGGCGCGCCGCCGCCGTCGAGCACCGGATAGCCTTCGATCGACATCAGTTCGCCGTTCTCGTTCATGGAGAAACGGCCGTCGCGCGTCATCACCGTGCCGGCCGGCGTGTCGATGGCGAACCAGGCGTCGCCCTGGACGGCGAAGTCGAACGGGTTGCCGGTTTCGGTCAGCGCGCCGTGCGCGCCGGAAAGATAGGTCTTGCCGGAGGAAGCGAAGGAAACCGATTTGGGTCCGGTGCCGGAGACGACATCCTCGAACTTCACACCGGTGGCGCGGAAGCCGATGGTCGAGGCATTGGCGACGTTGTCGGCGATGGTGTCGAGACGGCGCTCGAGCGCGATCTGCGAGGAAAGGGCGACGTATAGGCTGTCCTGCATGATCTTCTCAGAACTTCAACTGCTGCATGGCCATCATCAGGTCGGTGGAGATGCCGATGGTGGTCGGCTGCGCAAAAAGCACGCTGACCGATGTCACGGCCGTCGAGGTCGGATGAGCGATCTCGTACATGCTGGTGAAGCGGGTCAGGAACTTGCTGAGCTTGTCAGGATCGCTGAAGTCCTTGATGTCGAGCTTTTGCCCGAACAGCTGCGCCTGCTTGTCGATGTCGGCCGTGGCGAAGGAATCGGGCAGGCCGAGCGCGCTGCGAACCACGCTGGCTAGAGCGGTGTCGGCCAGCACATCGTACCAACTGGTGATGTCGGGCGCCTTGCGCTGGAAATAGAGCGCCAGCCGGACGCCTTCGTTGGTCTGGCCGGCATTCTCTTCCAACGTCTGGCGCAGATACATGTCGACGGTCGGCTGCTGTGCCGCAACGCGAGTGGTGGTCGTATCGCCGTACTGCGCGAAGTTGAAAGCAGCGGCGAGCCCGGCATAGGCCTTATTGGTTTGCTGGTTGGCGACGCTGTCGGGATCCTTCACGCCGCCTTGCAGGACGGACTTGATCAGGTCCTTGTCCTCGGTGGCCGAATCCAGGCCGAAGGCGGCCAGCGCGTAAGTATAGAGCCGGTCGTTCGACATCAGGTCGTCGATCGACTTCACCTTGGTGATGTTGGCGAGATAGTAGGTCGTCTCGCCTTTCACATAGTCCGAATTCGGGTCGAGGCCGGCGATCTGTGCCTGTGTGGCGTAGTTTGCTGTAACCTGCTGCTGTGTCGGGTTGTAGACCGTCGCATTGGTGCCATCGGCCGCGAAGTTGAAGGCAGCGACGAACTGGGCGTAGCGCTTGTCGGTCAGCTTGTTGGCGAAGCTGTCGGCGTCGGAGATGCCCTCCTTCAGCGCCTTGACCATGAAGGCCTTGGCGTAGTCCATGTCCTCCAGCCCGTAAGCCTTCATGGCATATTTGAACAGGCGGTCATTGTTTACGAAATCGTCGATCGATGTAACCTTGCCGATATTGGCCAGGTAATATTGCGTATCACGATCGACCGTCGGCTGTTGCTCGACCTGGGTGATCGATTTGTTTATATCTTTCGCGATCAACTGGTAGCTGGTGTAGGTATTGAGCAAGGATACGCCTCCGGCCGAAGCTATCCCTGCACGATAGCGTCACTTCCTTGCGCGAAGCTGAATCGCATCCATAGCCTTCGATTCAAGCCTCACACAAGGCACGGGGACTATCCCTGATCCACGACGTGACATGCGGAAGGACCTGTCGTGGGCATTCTGATCGGACTTGTGGTGACGCTCGGCTGCGTTCTTGGCGGCTTCATGGCCATGGGCGGCCATCTGCATGTGCTGCTGCAGCCATGGGAAGCGGTGGTCATCTGCGGCGCCGCGCTCGGCACCTTCCTCGTCGCCAATCCGATGAAGACGGTCAAGGACACCGGCAAGGGCATTCTCGAAGCTTTCAAGCAGGCGGTGCCGAAGGAGCGCGACTACCTGGAGACGCTCGGCGTGCTGCACAGCCTGATGCGCGAACTGCGCTCCAAGTCGCGCAGCGAGGTCGAGGCGCATATCGACAATCCGGAAGAGTCGGCCATCTTCCAGGCTTTCCCGACAGTCTTGAAGAACCACGACCTGACGAATTTCATCTGCGACTATTGCCGCATCATCATCATCGGCAACGCCCGCTCGCACGAGATCGAGGCGCTGATGGACGAAGAAATCCAGACGATCCGCACCGACAAGCTGAAGGCCTATCACGCTATGGTGGCGGTCGGCGACGGCCTGCCGGCGCTCGGCATCGTGGCGGCCGTGCTCGGCGTGGTGAAGGCGATGGGCGCGCTCGACCAGTCGCCGGAAATCCTCGGCGGCCTGATCGGCGCGGCGCTCGTCGGAACCTTCCTCGGCATCTTCCTGTCCTATGCGGTGGTCGGTCCGGTGGCCACCAAGATCAAGACGGTGCGCGAAAAGAAGAACCGCCTCTACATCATCGTCAAGCAGACGCTGCTGGCGTATATGAACGGCGCCCTGCCGCAGGTGGCGATCGAATTCGGCCGCAAGACCATATCCTCCTACGAGCGTCCGACGATCGACGCGGTGGAGCAGAGCACGATGAACGCCGGCGCCGCCGAGAAGAAGGCGGCCTGAGCATGCTCGATCCCAGACAGGACCGCTTGCCGTCATGACAAGTCCGGGCAGTCCGTCAGAAACGCGGGCCTTGATCATCGAACGTCTCGTCGGCGACAGCGGCGAGGCGGATCAGGTGATCGCCGTCGGGCGCGCCATGGCGGAGCGGGCGCTGCCTCTGTTGCAGAAGGCGCTTGCCGGCGAACTCGGCGCGCCGGTGGCGGTCGATCTGCAGACGGTGGAGGTCGGCCGCGTTCCCGAGGCGCGCTCGCGCGCCGGCGAGGCCTTCGCGCTGACCGTCGTGCCGTCGCCTTCTTCGGCCGACGCAATGACGCTGGTGATGGATGCGCAGGCGGTCGCCGTCATGGTGAGCGCGCTGTTCGGCGGCGATCCCGACCAGCCGGTCGCGCCGATCGAGCGAGACCTGTCGCCGATCGAAGCCGATGTCGCAACCACCGTGTTCCAGGAGGTCGCGGCGGCGCTCAACGGATCCGGCAAACGCTCGCTCGACCTGCGCCTGCCGGTGCCGAAGGCTATTGCCGGCAACGAGGCGAGGCGGCGCGTGCTGCGCGACGGCGCCGCCGTAGGCATCGTCTATAATCTGTCGACACCGTCCGACAGCGGCACGCTGACGGTGATGATCCCGCAGCGCCTGCTGCTCACCTCGCGCGACGGCGAGGCCGCCGCAGGCAAGGATGGCAAGGCCACGGAGCTCGACTGGCGGGCGCGCTTCTCGGAAGAAGTCATGCGTTCGACCGTCCGGCTCGAAGCGGCGATGCCGCTCGCCAGGTTGACGCTCGGCGACCTTGCCGCATTCGCGCCCGGCCAGGTGATCGAATTCGAGGAGAATGCACAGCTCAACGCCAGGCTCAGCACCCGCGACAAGACCCTGTTTGTCTGCGAGTTCGGCAAGCTGGGGCAGAACTACACCGTCCGCGTCAGCCGTCCGCATGATGCCGGGCAGGATTTCATCGACGGACTGATGCCGGGCTGACGCCAGGCGCGGGATTTATGGAGACGACAGATGGCACAAACCAAGGTGGAAGCCGAACCCGACCAGCCGAACGAACAGCTCGACCGCGCCATCGAGGAACTGCGCGGCGTGTTGCGGGAAGAGGAGGCGCGCCCGGATGCCGCCCTGCAGTCGGGCGCCAATTCCTCCATCATCATGACCATTCCGGTCGACGTGCAGATCATCCTCGGCAGCACGGAGATGCCGGTGTCGGAGTTGATGGCATTGCAGAAAGGCTCCACGGTCGCGCTCAACCGTCGCATCGGCGAGCCGGTCGACGTCGTGGTCAACGGTCGCAAGATCGCGCGCGGCGAGATCACCGTGCTGGAAAACGATCCGACGCGCTTCGGCATCAGGCTCACCGAGATCATCGCGGCGACGAAGGGCGCCTGAGAATGGTCGACGGGCGGACATATCGGCAGCGGGGGCAATACGCATGACGACGGCATTGGCGCTGACACGTCCGCAAAAGGCGGCGGCCATACTGGTGGCCATGGGCAAGCCCGCAGCCAGCCGGCTGCTCAAATTCTTCAAGCAGGATGAGCTGAAGGCGCTGATCGAGGGCGCGCGCTTGCTGCGCACCATTCCGCAGGCCGATCTGGAGCGCATCGTCGCCGAGTTCGAAGCCGAGTTCACCGAGGGCGCCGGCCTGCTCGATTCGGCCGATCGCATGGATACGATCCTCAACGAGTCGCTGTCGCCAGAGGAGATGAGCGCCATCATGGGCGAGAAGAAGTTCGAGCCGGTCGCGGAAGGGCCCGCGCCGATCTGGCCGGACCTCGAAAAGCTGGAGCCTGCGCGGCTCGGCACCTTCCTGGCAGGTGAACATCCGCAGACCGCGGCCATGGTGCTGTCGAAGCTCGCGCCGCAGACGTCCGCCAATGTGCTGCTCGCCATGGAAAAGCCGATGCGCAGCCAGATCATCAAGCGCATGGTGGCGATAGCCAACGTACCGGACGCGGCATCCCGGATCGTCGAAAACCAGCTGCGCGTCAGCGTGCTGTCGCAGAAGGCAAGCAGAGACACCTCGGCCGGCCAGGAACGAGTCGCCAGCATGCTCAACGAAATGGCGAAGCCGGAACTGGACGACCTCATGCAGGACCTGGAACAGGCCGGCACACCCGATCTCGCCGGCGTCAAGTCGCGGCTGTTCGCCTTCGACGATCTGCCGCTGCTGCCGCAGAAAGCCCGGGTTTTGCTGTTCGACGGGCTGTCGACCGAACTCGTCACGCTGGCGCTGCGCGGCGCGTCTCCGGAACTGGCCGAATCCGCGCTGTCGGCGATCGGCGCGCGCTCTCGCCGCATGATCGAATCCGAGCTCGGACAAGGATCGGAAGGCGTCGCGCTCGCCGACATCATGGCGGCGCGTAAGAGCATATCGGTCGCCGCGATCCGGCTGTCGCGCGAAGGGGCTTTCGAGCTGCCTTCGACGCAGACCGCGACCGCCGCCGAAGCCGCCTGACGATAGCTACCCGGTCAGGACGCCATGGCTGAAGCGGTCGACAAGGATTCCAAAACCGAGGAAGCCACAGAAAAGAAGATCCGCGATACGATCGAGCAGGGCAAGCTGCCCCACTCGCGTGAGACCGCGATCTTTGCGTCCTTCCTCGCCATACTGGTTTTCGCCGTCTTCTACGCCAAGGACGCGATCGTCGATCTCGGCATGTTCCTGTCGACGTTCCTGGAAAAGCCGGAAGCCTGGCCGATGGAGACCGAGACCGACGTCATCTCGCTCTACAAGCAGGTGATGACCGAGATCGGTCGCGCCGTCGTCAGCCTGTTGGTACTGCTGACGGTCGCCGGCATCGGCGCCTCGGTTTTCCAGAACCTGCCGCAAATCGTCGGCGAACGGATCAGGCCGCAGCTGTCGCGCATCTCGATCGCCAAGGGCTGGAGTCGCATGTTCGGCGTGCAGGGATGGGTCGAATTCCTGAAGTCGCTTGCCAAGCTCGGCTTCGCCATCGCGGTGCTGAGCTTCACGCTCTCGGAAGATCACCGCAAGCTGCTTGCCGGCATGATCACCAACCCGGTCTCGTTCGGCCTGGTCATCCGCGGCATCTTCGTCGACATATTGGTGGCGATCGTCTTCGTCATGGGCCTGATCGCGGTGGTCGACATCGTCTGGTCGCGTTTCCACTGGCGGCGCGACCTGCGCATGACCAAGCAGGAAGTCAAGGACGAGATGAAGCAGTCGGAAGGCGATCCGATCGTCAAGTCGCGGCTGCGCTCGCTGGCGCGCGACCGGGCGCGCAAACGCATGATGACGGCGGTGCCGCGCGCGACGCTGGTGATTGCCAACCCGACGCACTATTCGATTGCGCTGCGATATGTGCGCGAGGAGGATTCCGCTCCGATCGTGCTGGCCAAGGGACAGGATCTGATCGCGCTCAAGATCCGCGAGATCGCCAGGGAGAACAACATCCCGATCTTCGAGGACGTGGCGCTCGCGCGCTCCATGTACAAGCAAGTTTCGGTTGATAGCGTGATCCCGTCGCAATTCTACCAGGCGGTCGCCGAGTTGGTGCGGATCGTCTACTCGAAGAAGGCCGCGCGCAAAGCAACCCAATGAACGGACGCCGCTAATCCATGGACCGGCAACCACACGCCAATTCCCGCGAGCTGATCGTCGCCAGCGCCATCGAGCGCGTGGTGGGCGAGTTGAGGCTGATCGACGTTGCCGACTATATCGCCTTCATCCGGCTCGAGCATTTTGCCTGCCTGTCGGACCTGGTGGACTCGGCCGCCGAGCTTTACTTCCGGCCGGGCACGCTGCGGCTCGGCCATGGCGGCGAGGCGCATGTCGACTGGAGCGGCAGCCCGCGCATCGTGCTCGATCTCGAGCTGCGGCCGCGCGGCGTGACGGTCTATTTCCAGCTGACGCTGACAGAGCGCGGGCCTTCGGTGGTGGTCAACTACGTGTCGTTCGAGAAGCCCGGCGAGACGCCCGAGCACAACACTGCCTTGCTCGAGGATGCGATCGACGAAGCGCGCATCCGCAGGACCGAGCCGCTGGCATTTCCTTGATAGTTTGATTGCAGACGAGCGAAACTCGTAGCGGCGCGTTCCAGCGCCGCGGGCTTGGCGCGGCTATTCGATCAGGCCGAGCCGTAACGCCTTGGCGACCGCCTGGTTGCGGTTGACTGCGTTGAGCTTCTGCGTCGACTGGGTGAGATACTGGTTGGCGGTGTGCACCGAGAGCTTGAGCAGCTTGGCGATCTCTTCGCTGGTGTTGCCGTTGGCGGTCAGCTTCAGGCATTCGAGCTCGCGCTTGGAGATAGAACGCGTCTTGCCAGTGTCGTTGGGGCGGATGCGGGCGACCGCCGCGAACAGCGCGAAAGAGCGGGCGTGGATCTCGCAGAGCGTGTCGTCGGACAGCGCGATCTCCGAGCCCAGGAAGACGACAAGCCCGCATTGACCGCGATCGGCATGCACGGGAAAGGCGATGCCGTTGGTGCCGGGCGCCAGCGGCGCGGTTTGCTCGGCCCAGGCGAGCGACTGAAAGATCTGCCGCGACCCGGCGATGCCGTCGTCGTTCCACCAGCGCGGCGCCGTCGAGATGCGGCTGTGGCGCACCACGTCCTCGCCATTGGCGCCGGAGATGAATTTGGTCGCGATCGCCGTGCCGGGATAATCGGAATCGAAACACGCCACCAGGCGTGCGCGCTCGGGTGAGGGGCTGACGAAATAGAGGCCGAAGGCGGAGGCATTGATATCGACGGCGATCCAGCGGCAACGGCGCACGGCATCGGGAATCGTGGCTGCGTGATGGGTCTCCGAGCCGAGCGAAAAAGCGCCGAATGGATTGCGCTGGTCGTTGAAAAGGGCGGCGGCCGCCTCTCTGGCCTGTGCGTGCTTCAAATGATGCCGCTCCTGATCGCCGTCGCGATCGCCATCGCCCGGTTGCTGGCCGCGAACTTCTGGATGGCGTGCGTGATGTAGCTGTTGACGGTGTTCGACGAGACGCCGAGGATGACGGCCACCTCATCCGTGGTCTTGCCTTCCGAGACCCAGAAAAGGCACTCGCGCTCGCGGTCAGAGAGAGGATCCTGCATGGACGCAGCCGCGATCAGCTGCGGAATGCTGGAAAGCGCGTAGCAGCATTTGAGCTGCGCCTTCATCAGGGCGGTCAAGTCGATCTTCTCCGCCTCGGCGGCGGAGAAGAGCACGAACAGGCGCTGCCGGCCGACATTCAGCCGCAGTGAATAGATTTCGGCGTGGCCAAGCACGTCGAGCAGGCGGGCTTCCTCGCCGGTCAGCAACGCGCCGGCGTCGGGCGCGTGCGCCGCCACCAATGGCTTTGGGCGCACCCCTGGCGCCACGGTCAGGGGACCTAGGGCCAGGTTGGCGATCAGCCTTTTGCCGATCAGCTCTATGGCGTCGAAGATCCAGTTCGAGGACACGATGCGCGCATCGTTGCGGTCCTGGTCATGCACGATGGCGACGAGCATGTAGCTGTCGGCGCCGATACCGGCGGCAAGCTGCATGAAAAAACTGGTGAGATCGCCGCGGGACGTCAGGTGCGGGCCTGAAACATCGGGTTGGAGAAGCGCGGCGGGACTGCTCATTTTAATGCTTGGATTCTTGCCGGAATCGATCCTTGCGCCCGGTGCTGGCGAAGCCAGCGGCCGGACCCGAAACACGTCACGTTTACGAAGACACACTCGCGGGCGCGAACGGCGCCCAACCGCGCCGAATCCTTCTAGGGAACGCGAAACCGTCCGCGTCAGGTGCCGGCCTGGCGCCGGAACTTGAGACTTTGGGTGGTCGCCGCGCCCCCCGTGGACCGGCTGATTCGGGTCTAATCTACCCGCAGATGAATCCGACATCAAACGCGATTTGACAAAATCGAATCTGATGGACTCGCTTTGCGACTCAGCGGTCGATCTTCGCGTTGCTTGGCGGTGATTTCACAATCGAACTGAGCCGATGATTTTCCGACGCGTTACAAGAGAATACGCCCCCTGTCCGCAGCCGAGGGAGCCTATTCTTCGATCCGGTATGGCTTAGCGATCCTCGAAGCCGGTCAGCACGCCGACGGCGTTGATGCCGATCTCCTCGACGGCGTAGCCGCCTTCCATGACGAACAGCGTCGGCAAGCCGAGCTTTGCGATGCGCCGGCCGATCTTGGGGTAATCCTCGCTCTTCAGCTTGAACTGGCTGATCGGGTCCTTCTCGAAGGTGTCGACGCCGAGCGAGACGATGACCACGTCCGGGGCGTAGGCCCCGAGCCTGGCGCAGGCGTCTTCCAGCGACGCACCCCAGCCTTCCCAGATGGTGCCGAAGGGCATCGGGTAGTTGATGTTGAAGCCTTCGCCGTCGCCCTCGCCGCGCTCGTCGGCATGGCCGAGGAAGAAGGGGTATTCGACCATCGGATCGCCATGCAGGTTGAGCACCTGGACGTCGCCGCGGCGGTAGAAGATCTCCTGCGTGCCGTTGCCGTGGTGGTAATCGACATCGAGGATCGAGACGCGTTTGGCGCCCTGGTCGCGGAACCATTGCGCGACGACGGCGGCGTTGTTGATGAAGCAGTAGCCGCCCATGAAGGCGGCGCCCGCGTGATGGCCGGGCGGGCGGCAGAGCGCGAAGGCGGTGCGCTCGCCGTTCTTGACCAGGGCGGCGGCGGTCAGAGCGACGTCGTAGGAAGCCTTGATCGCCGCCCAGGTGCCTTCGACGAAGGTCGCGCCGGCATCGAAGGAATAATAGCCGAGCAAGGCGTCGACGCGCTTCGGCGGCACGTCGCCGCGCAGGCCGCGCGTCGGCCAGGTGAAGCCCATGGCCGAGCCCTTGAAGCCGGCGGCCACCCATTCCGGCCAGACAGTAGGCAGGAAATCGATATAGTGGGCCTCGTGCACGCGCTTGGCGGCGGCGAGATCATGCTCGACCGGCCCGATGATCGGCCCGAGCTTCTCGCTCTCCACTCGCGCCCTGATGAATTCGGCCCGCGACGGCTTCTCGAAACCCGGCACGATGGCGCTGGTGACGAGTTCCATTTGGCCTGAATGGCCGGCGTGGAGCGGCGAGAAGACAGTTTTCATAGGAACCCCCTTGGAGTGCGAAATCAGTTGGAAGCGCGAAATCAGTCGAGGTTGAGATAGGGGGTCACAAGAGCCAGCCACATGGCTTCCACATCGTCCTCGATAAGGTCGAATGTCTTGCGATCTCTCTTCAGTCCCACAAGCCTGCAGGCGTGCCCGACCTCCATCATTACCAGGCCCAACCGCTTGGCGGACTTTTCTTCAAGGGCCGGGTTCACATGCTGCAGCCAGGCTGCGTAGAGAGCGATGATGTCTTTGTCGTATTCGTCCTGGATCGGCCTGAGGTCGGCGTTGCCGGAGATCGCCTCGATCACCGGCATCAGCGTCGCGTTGTCGAGATAGATCCGGGACGTGTCGATAAAGAGCTTGCGCACTTCGCGGCGAAACTCTTCACGGTTGGTGGGTGGGGCGACTTTGATGCGCTTGGCGATCACCTCGGGAAAGGACGACAGCCAGCGCCTGCCGAGTTCGAGAAGGATAGCTTCCTTGTTGGGGAAATATTGGTAGACCGAACCGACTGATAGGCCCGCGCGCTGCGCGATGGCGAGCGTCGTCGGGGTCTTGGTTCCTTGCTCGCGGGTCAGGATCAGCGCAGCGTCGAGAATTCTGTCGACCACCTTGCTCGACCGTTGCTGCCGCGGCTGCTTGCGCGGTTCGAGCGCTATCTTGGTCTTGCGGTCGAGACTGCGCTTCACTGCTCGTTGCCCCCGTTCCCCGCCCGGCCTCACCGTCGGCGCGCGGTGCAGTCCACTATACATTCCAAATTCCGGCTGTTGACAAACGCGAATAAACAGTCGCATTCTTTATCCACGCTGTCTTCAACGATAACAAGGGGAATTTCGAAGACGGCGCATCGGCATCGACTTTTGTTCCATGGCGTCGCCCCGGTGGAGCAGCGTTCGTTGGATGTGACGTTGTCGGTCCCTCAGCAAAATGTGGAGTCGCGATGTCGGTTGCGGGTGGTGGTGCGGATCTGGTGGTCGTCAACGGCCGAGTGCTGACCATGGACGATGACAATCCCGCCGCCGAAGCCGTTGCCGTCAAGGACGGCGTCATCATTGCCATCGGCGACCGCGCTTCTATCGAAGACCTCAAAGGACCGGCGACGAAGGTTGTCGATGCCCAGGGCGGCTCGGTGCTGCCGGGCTTCATCGAGGCGCATATGCATCTCTTCGGCGGCGCGGCCGAACTCGACAATCTGCACTTGGCGGGCGTGCATGGGTTCGATGCGTTGCGCGATGCGATCCAGGATTTCGCGGCGAAGCGCCCGGACGCCAGGCTGCTGATCGGCGCCGGCGTCGACTACGCCATCCTGCCGGAGCCGGTGACGCGCCACGATCTCGACCGCATCATTTCCGACCGGCCCTTCGCCATGTCGGCGTCCGATCATCACACGATGTGGGCGAACACCAAGGCGCTGGAAGAGGCCGGCCTGCTGCACGGCAGGCAGGTCGGGCAGGGCAATGAGATCGTCATGGGCGCGGATGGGCTTGCCGCCGGCGAGCTGCGCGAGGGCGAGGCGTTCGGGCCGGTCCTCGACCATTACGGAGCGAACCGGACGCGGCTTGGCCTCGAAGGCGCCGAACCGGATCCCTATCCTTCGGCGAAGGAGCTGGCAGCTGATCGCGACCTGATGCATCGTGGGCTGCAGTGGTGCGCAAAGCACGGCATCACGTCGATCCAGAACATGGACGGCAATCTCTACCAGCTCGAGCTGCTGGCCGGGCTGGAAAAGGAAGGGCGGCTCATCTGCCGTACCAAAATCCCGTTCCACTTCAAGAACTTCATGAAGCTGGACATGCTGGAAAAAGCCTCGCGAATGGCCGCGACCTACAAGTCCGAGTGGCTGTCGTCGGGCATGGTCAAGGTCTTCTATGACGGGGTGCTGGATTCCTGGACGGCGGTAATGGTCGACGACTATGCCGACCGGCCCGGCTGGCGCGGCGAGCCGCTGTTTTCGCCGGCACATTTCGCCGAGGTCGCGGTCGAGGCCGACAGGCGCGGGCTGCAGATCGCCGTGCATTCGATCGGCGACGGCGCCGTGCGGGCTGTGCTCGACGGCTACCAGGCGGCGCAGAAGAAGAACGGCAGGCGCGACAGCCGGCACCGCGTCGAGCATATCGAGGTTACCACGGCCTCCGACGTGCCGCGCTTCGCCGAGCTCGGCGTGCTCGCCTCGATGCAGCCGGCGCATCCGCCGGGCGCGCTGAACTTCCCGATGGAGCCGACGATCTCGCGCATCGGCCGCGACAAGTGGCCATTAAGCTATGCCTGGCGCACGCTGAAGAACGCCGGCGCGCGCGTGGTGTTCGCATCCGACTGGCCGGTCTCGCCGGTGGATCCGATCCTGTCCATCCAGGCAGCAGTCATGCGCAAGCCTTGGGCAGACGGCCTGCCGGACCAGAGCTTCTCGCTGCGAGAGGCGATAGCGGGCTACACGGTCGAGGGCGCTTACGCCGAGTTCATGGAAGACCGCAAGGGCAGGCTGAAGGCCGGCTACCTCGCCGATATCGTCGTCTTGTCGGCTGATATCGAGGCGGCGACGCCGGAAGCGTTGCACACGGTGCGTCCGTTGACCACCATCTGCGGTGGGAAGATTACTTACCAAGCCTAAGAGCGCCAGGCCCGAGGTGTGGCATGGGAATTGCGTTTGAAAATCGAGTAACAGCGCCGCAGTTGCCAAGCCGCCCGGCTTATGGTGACAATCAAACAGGAACACACCTGCCGACAAGAGCAGGCTCTCTCAATGGGGTAATCGTGCCGGAACAACCGGGTAAGAACGCGATCGAAGTTCGCGGTGTTCGCAAGGTCTTTGGAACCGGCGAAAACCAGGTAGCCGCTCTCGACACGGTGTCGGTGTCGATCCGCGAGAATGAGTTTTTCACACTGCTCGGCCCGTCCGGATGCGGAAAGACGACGCTGCTGAGACTGATTGCCGGCTTCGATTTTCCGACCGCCGGCGAAATCCTGCTGCACGGCCAGGACATCGCGCCGCTGCCACCCTTCAAACGCCCCGTCAACACCGTCTTCCAGAGCTACGCGCTGTTCCCGCATATGACGGTGGCGCAGAATATCGGCTTCGGGCTGGAAATGCTCGGCAAGCCCAAGGCCGAAATCGAGGCGCGCGTCACCCAGATGCTGAAGCTGGTCAAGATGGAGGCGCTGAAGGCGCGCCGCACCAGCCAGATCTCCGGCGGCCAGCAGCAGCGCGTGGCGCTTGCCCGAGCGCTGGCGCCGCAGCCGAAGGTGCTTCTGCTCGACGAACCGCTGTCGGCGCTGGACTACAAGCTGCGCAAGGAAATGCAGATCGAACTGAAGCGGCTGCAGCACGAAACCGGCATCACCTTCATCTTCGTCACCCACGACCAGGAAGAAGCGCTGACCATGTCCGATCGCATCGCGGTGATGTCGGCCGGCAAGATCCTGCAGGTCGGCTCGCCGCGCGACATCTATGACCGGCCGGCCGAGCGCTTCGTCGCCGACTTTATCGGCGAAACGAATTTTCTCCCCGGTACGGTGGTTTCGAAAAAGTCGGGCGTCGCGACGGTCAAATTCGCCAGCAATGCGACGATCGCCGCCGGCTATCCGGAAGGCTTCGATCCGACCGGCGAGGTGACGTTGGTGGTGCGCCCCGAGCACGCCGATCTGGTGCCTGACCCGGCGAAGGGCACCGTCGCAGGCACGCTCGCCAATATCGTCTATTTCGGCACCGACACGCATTATCACGTCAAGCTCGACGGCGGCGAAAACTTCATCGTGCGCCATCAGAACAGCCGCTCGGCGCCGGTGACCTACGCCACCGGCGCCAAGGTCGGCATCCAGTTCGAGGAGGACGCCGCTCGCGTCCTGAAAGACTGATGACGACAGCCGCACTCTCCCCGACCACGCTCTCCAAGGCCGCGTTGTTCGAAGCCCAGGCGGTGAAAACCAGCGCGCGGCGCAACCGGCTGCTGTCGCTGCCGGCGCTGATCATCATCGGCATTTTCGGCGTGCTGCCCCTGGTCATCATCTGCGTCTACTCGTTCCTCGTCGCCGCGCCCTATGGCGGCGTGCAGTGGCAGTTCTCGACCGATGCCTATCTGAACTTCCTGTTCCAGCGCGACATTTTCGACGACACGCTGCAGTTCACGCCGGACTTCCTGATCATCTACCTGCGCTCGTTCCTGTTCGCGGTGGTGACGACGGTGATCTGTCTGCTGCTCGGTTTCCCGACCGCCTATTTCATGGCGACGCGGCCGCCGGCGCAGCGCAACTGGTGGGTGCTCCTGATCACCATCCCGTTCTGGTCGAACCTTCTGGTGCGCACGCTGGCGATCATGTTCATCATCCGCGACGAAGGGCTGATCAACAACGCGCTGATCGGGCTCGGCGTGATCGATAAGCCGATCACCATGCTCTACACCAACTTCGCCATCCAGCTCGGCCTGCTCTACGCCTTCCTGCCGTTCATGGTGCTGCCGCTCTATTCGAGCCTGGAAAAGCTCGATTTCCGGCTGGTGGAGGCGGGCTACGACCTCTATGCGACGCGCCGGCAGGTGCTGTGGCGGGTGATCATTCCGCTGTCGAAGCCCGGCATCATCGCCGGCTGCCTGCTCGTCTTCATTCCGGCGCTCGGCGCCTATGTGACGCCGCTGATCCTGGGCGGCGGCATCCACCTGATGATCGGCGACCTCATCGCGCAGCAGTTCGGCTCCGGGCGAAACTGGCCGCTCGGCTGCGCGCAGGCGCTGATCCTGATGGCGGCGGTGCTGGTCGCGCTGTTCCTCTATGTCCGCAACACCTCGGGCAAGGTGCAGCATGGCTGAGCCCCGCATGATGGACATAAAGGACCAGCCGGGCTTCCGGACCGTCGCCGTCATCTGCCTGCTGGTGCTTTACATACCGGTGCTGATCCTGATGATCTTCTCGCTGAACAGCGGCTCGTTGGTCACGCATTGGGAAGGCGTCACGCTCGGCTGGTACGGCACGGCGTTCCTCAACGATGAATTCCACGCTGCCGCGAAGAACACGATGATCATCTCGGTGACCGCGACGATCGTCTCGACCATCTGCGCGACGCTTGCCGCGATCGGCATGACGCGGGTGAAGCCGTGGCGCGGACTGGCGGCGGCCTTCATGGTCATCAACCTGCCGCTGATGGTGCCCGAGATCATCACAGCGGTGGCGACGCTCTCCTTCTTCGCGCTGATCGCCGGCGCATTCGGGCTGAACTTCGGCATCGGCAACCTGATCCTCGCCCACACCGTGTTCTGCATCCCCTTCGCCTATATGCCGATCCGGGCGCGGCTGGAGGACATGGACCTGACGCTCGAAACTGCCGCGGCCGATCTTTACGCGACGCCGTGGAACGCCTTCAAGCGCATCACCCTGCCGCTGTTGGTCCCGGGCATCATGTCGGGCGCAGCACTCGCCTTCATCGTCTCGTTCGACGATTTCACCATCACGCAGCTCGTCGCCGGCCCCGGCCAGACGACGCTGCCGCTGTATATCTGGAACCAGATCCGGCGGCCGATGACGCCGGAGATCAACGCCATCTCGACCATCCTCTTGATGGTGTCGATCCTGTTCGTCTCGGTCTCGTTCCTGATTGCGCGCCGACGCGCCAAATGAGCTCCAACACATAACAATGGGAAGGCAAGGAGAACATAAAATGTCTGGAAGACTGATGGCGGCCGTTTCCGCGGCCGTGCTTTTGTGGGCAGTGCCGGCGCTCGCCGACGGCGAACTGCACATCTACAACTGGGGCGACTACACCAATCCGAAGCTGATCGAGAAGTTCGAGAAGCAATACAACATCAAGGTGACGCTGGACGACTACGATTCCAACGAAACCATGCTCTCGAAGGTGCGCGCCGGCAATTCCGGCTACGACATCGTGGTGCCGTCCGACTACACCGTGAAGATCATGGTTGCAGAGGGCCTGCTCGAGAAGACAGAACCCAACGCGATGCCGAACGGCAAGAACATCGACCCGCGCTTTGTCGACGTCTACTGGGACTCCGGGCGGCACTATACCGCGCCGTGGCAGTTCGGGACGACGGCGTTCTCCGTCAATATGGACAAGTTCAAGGGCGACATCGACACGCTTGCGATCCTGTTCAATCCGCCGGACGACCTGAAGGGCCAGATCAACGTGCTCGACGACGTCAACTCCGTGATGCATGCCGCCGAGCGCTATGCCGGCGTGCCGCGCTGCGGCGCCGACAAGGCCAATTTGAAGAAGGTCAACGATATCCTGATGGCCGCCAAGCCGTCGTGGAAGACCTTCAGCTACGATACCATCGCCAAGATCACCTCCGGCGACGTCATCGTATCGGAGCAGTGGAATGGCGCCAGCTACCGCGCGCGGCAGAAAGTCCCGGCGATCAAATATGCCTATCCGAAGGAAGGCATCGAAGGCTGGATGGACAATGTCGCGGTGCTGAAGGGCGCCAAGAACCTCGACAACGCCAAGCTGTTCCAGGACTTCGTAATGGCGCCAGAGAACGCCGCGCTGATCTCCGAGTTCGCCGGCTACGACAACGGCATAGCCGGCAGTCACAAGTTCCTGGCGGCGGAGTTCGCCAACTCCCCGGAAATCAGCCCGCCGGCAGGTTCGCCGACGCCGGAATTCGTGCCGCCATGCCCGCCGGACGTGGTGGAGATCTACAACAAGATCTGGACCAACCTGCGCAAATAAATCAGCGCAACGCATGCGAGGAGGGGAGGCTCCGGCCTCCCTTTCTTATTTGTCCAGGGAGGAAATCTTGTCGTCTTACCGCAATTCCGATCCGCGGCCGCCGATCATGCAGGGCTCGCCGCCCAGGCTGGTGCCGCCGAAGCTCGATTGGGACCGGCCGCCATGGAACCGTTGGGCGTTCCAGCACATCCGCGAATTCCTGCCGACCGCCGAGGTGTGGCGGGGCAACGGCCATCGCCATCGCCTCGAGCGGGCGGAGGTCGATCTAGACAACCTGCCGGTGGTCGACAGCAACGGAGCGCCGACGACGCTCGCCGGACTGCTCGACGAAACTTATGCCGACGGCTTCCTGGTGCTGAAGGACGGCAAGATCGCCTATGAGCGCTATTTCAACGGCATGGACGAGCGCACGCTGCACCTGTCGCAGTCGATGGCGAAGTCGGTCACCGGATCGGTGTGCGGCATCCTCGTCGGGCGAGGGCTGATCGACCCAGGCAAGCTGGTGATCGATTATCTGCCGGAGCTCGGCGAGACCGGCTGGGCCGGCGCCACTGTCCAGCATGTGCTCGACATGACGACGGGCGTGCGCTTTTCGGAAGAATACACCGATCGCTATTCCGAAATCGGCCAGGTCGACGTCGCCACCGGCTGGAAGCCGATCCCGCCGGGCAGCGATCCCGATTTCGCGTGGCCGACGCATCTGTTCGAGCTGATCCTGCGGCTGAAGGACAGGGTCCGGCCGCATGGCGAGGCTTTCGAATACCGTTCGATCGAGACCGACGTGCTTGCCTTTATCATGGAACGGGCAAGCGGCAAGCGGCTGGCGCAGCTTGTCTCCGAGGAACTCTGGCAAAAGCTCGGTGCCGACGAGAGCGCCTGCTTCACCGTCGACAGCGCCGGTTATGCGCTGGCCGATGGCGGCTTCAACGCGACGCTGCGCGACTATGGCCGCTTCGGGCAATTGATCCTCGACAATGGTGGCGGCGTGATCCCGGCCGACTGGATCGAGGCGACGCGCACCGGCAAGCACGGGCCGAATTTCAGCCCGAGCCTTCCGGACGGCAGCTACCGCAACCAGTTCTGGATCGAGGATTCGCGCTCACGCTCGCTGATGTGCCGCGGCGTGTTCGGCCAGATGATCCACATGAGTTGGGAACACAGGATGGTCGTGGTCAAGCTTTCGACCTATCCGGATTTCCTCAACTTAGCCTATTCGGTGGCGACGCAGAAGGCGGTGCATGCCATCGCCGCCGCGCTGGCCTGAAATCCAAGATAACCGGGAGAACATCGTGACCGGCAGGACCGCGTTCGAAACCAGATATGGCTTTGCCCGCAAGGACGTGCGGCTCGAAACCTGGCGGCTGGCGCCGTTCAACCGATGGTCATTCCAGAATGTCGGCGAGCTTGTGCCGAGAGCGCATGTCGCGGCAGTGCCCGGCGTCGAGGAGCAGGCGAAATCGCTCGGTGCACTGCTCGCGGAGAAGGTTTCGCTCGCCGGAGGCAGTGAGACCGCCGAGAGCTTCTTGAAGCGTTCCGACACGGACGGGCTGACGATCCTGAAGGCCGGCAAGCCGGTCGGCGACTGGTCGGCGCCGCATATGCCGTTCGGCGCCCGCCACATCATCTTTTCGATCAGCAAGTCGGTGACGGCGGTCCTTGCCGGCATACTGGAAGGCGAGGGGGTGTTCGACCCCAACGCGCCGGTGACGCAATACATCCCCGAGGCCAAAGGCTCGGCCTATGGCGACGCCAGCGTGCGCAACGTGCTCGACATGACGGTCAGCCTCGATTTCGAGGAGGCCTATCTCGATCCGGAAAGCGCCTTCGCCCGCTACCGCCGCTCGACGCTGTGGAATCCCGGCGGCGGCTCGGAAAGCCTCGCGGCATTCCTGATGACGATCCAGCGGCTCGCGGAGCCGCATGGGCAGACCTACCGCTACCGTTCGCCCAATTCCGATGTGCTCGGTATCCTCGTCGAGCGCGCCTCCGGAATGCGTGTCACCGAGTTGCTCAGCGAAAAACTGTGGCTGCCGCTTGGTGCCGCCAGCGAAATGTCGGTGACAGTCGACATGGAAGGCACGGCGCGCACCGCTGGCGGCATGTCGATGACGCCGCGCGACCTTGCCCGCATCGGCGAGATGATGCGGCAGGGCGGCATGGCGAACGGCCGCCGCATCGTCCCGGAAGCCTGGGTGCGCGACACGGTCGCGACCGGCGGCAGCCATGAGGCGTGGCAGCGCGGCACCATGGCGTTCCTCTTCCCCAAGGGGCGCTACCGCAACAAATGGTATCAGACCGGCCGTGACAGCGGCGCCTTCTGCGGCATCGGCATCCACGGCCAGTGGCTGTACGTCAATCCGAAGACGGAAGTGGTCATCGTCAAGATGTCGTCGCAGCCGGAGCCGGTGGATGATAGGCTCGACGCGGAGATCGTGGCGTTCCTCGAGGCGCTAAGTGGCATGGTTTGAGCCGACCCGAGGTTGGTTCCAAGGGCTGTTTTCTGTGGACCTTAGGCGCATGATGAAACCGGCGCGGTTGGCGTAGCGGTTCTCCGGGCCTATGGTCGCCGCTCTTTTCGACAGGGATCGGCATGGCATCGGACATCAAGCGCATCGCAGCAATCATCGCGACCGAGATCGGCGCGCGGCCGGAGCAGGCGGCGGCGGCAATCGGGCTGCTGGACGAGGGCGCGACGGTGCCGTTCGTGGCGCGTTACCGCAAGGAGGTCACTGGCGGGCTCGACGATACGCAGCTGCGCGACCTTTCCGAGCGGCTCGCCTATCTGCGCGAGCTCGACGCGCGGCGCGAGACGATCCTCGGCTCCATCCGCGAGCAGGGCAAGCTGACCGAGGCGCTCGAGGCCAAGATCGCTGCGGCCGCCACCAAGGCGGAACTGGAAGACATCTATCTCCCCTACAAGCCGAAGCGCCGCACCAAGGCCGAAATCGCCAGGGAGCGCGGGCTCGGGCCTTTGGCCGAGGCGATCCTCGCCGACCGGACGGCGGTGCCGGCCGAGCTCGCGCTCGCCTTTGTCACCGAAGAGGTGGCCGACGCCAAGGCGGCGCTCGAAGGCGCGCGCGACATCCTGTCGGAGCAATTCGCCGAGAATGCCGATCTGGTCGGCAAGCTGCGCGCCTATATGAAGGAACGCGCCTTCCTGCGAGCCCGCGTCGTCGACGGCAAGCAGGAGGCCGGCGCGAAATTCTCCGACTATTTCGACCATGTCGAGCGCTGGGCGGGCGTGCCCAGCCACCGCGCTCTGGCGATGCTGCGCGGACGCAACGAAGAGGTGCTGTCGCTCGACATCGAGGTCGACGCGGATGATGCCTCGCCGGTGAAGCCGGTCGAGCGCATGATCGCCAATGCCTATGCGATCGGCGGCAAACTGCCGGGCGATCGTTGGCTGATGGACGTCGCCGGCTGGACGTGGCGGATAAAACAGTCGCTGCATCTGACGCTCGATCTGATGCGCGATCTTCGCGAGCGGGCCGAGGAAGAGGCGATCCACGTCTTTGCCCGCAACCTGAAGGATTTGTTGCTGGCGGCGCCCGCCGGTTCGCGGCCGACCATGGGGCTCGATCCGGGTATCCGCACCGGTGTCAAGGTGGCGGTGGTCGACGGCACCGGCAAGCTGGTGGCGACGACGACCGTCTATCCGTTTCCGCCGAGGAACGATGTGCGCGGCACGCAGGCCGAACTTGCCGCCCTCATCCGCCAGCATAAGGTCGAGCTGATCTCGATCGGCAACGGCACCGGCAGCCGCGAGACCGAGAAACTGGTCGCGGACATGCTGTCGGACCTGCCGGCGGGGGCCGGACCGAAACCGCTCAAGGTGATCGTCAGCGAAGCAGGCGCTTCGGTCTATTCCGCGTCAGCGACGGCCGCCGCCGAATTCCCCGGACTCGATGTTTCGCTGCGCGGCGCGGTGTCGATCGCGCGGCGCCTGCAGGATCCGCTGGCCGAGCTGGTCAAGATCGAGCCGAAATCGATCGGCGTCGGCCAGTATCAGCACGACGTCGACCAGTATCGGCTCGGCCGCTCGCTGGAAGCGGTGGTCGAGGATGCGGTCAACGCCGTCGGCGTCGACCTCAACACCGCCTCGGCGCCGCTGCTGGCGCGGGTTTCCGGCCTTGGACCATCGCTTGCCGAAGCGATCGTCGCACATCGCGATGCCGGCGGCCCCTTCGCGAGGCGCCGCGACCTTTTGAATGTTGCCCGCCTCGGGCCGCGCGCGTTCGAGCAATGCGCCGGCTTCCTGCGCATCCCGAACGGCACCGAGCCGTTGGATGCTTCGTCGGTGCACCCGGAAGCCTATGGCGTGGCGAAGAAGATCGTCGCCGCCTGCGGCCGCGACGTGCGCTCGCTGATGGGCGACAGTGCCGCGCTCAAGGCGCTCGATCCGCGTGTCTTCGCCGACGAGCGCTTCGGCCTGCCGACGGTGCGCGACATCATCGCCGAGCTGGAAAAGCCCGGACGCGACCCGCGCCCCGGCTTCAAGACGGCGACCTTCGCGGAAGGGGTCGACGACATCAAAGATTTGAAGCCCGGCATGCTGCTCGAAGGCACGGTCACCAATGTCGCCGCCTTCGGCGCCTTCGTCGATATCGGCGTGCACCAGGACGGGTTGGTGCATGTCTCGCAGCTGGCCGACCGCTTCATCAAGGATGCGCATGAGGTGGTGAAGGCCGGAGACGTGGTGAAGGTGCGCGTCGTCGATGTCGACATCAAGCGCAAGCGCATCGGATTGTCGATGCGCAAGGACGGCGGCGAGGGCGCGCCTCGCGGCGGTCAGCGCGACCAGGGCGGCGGCAAGCCAGCGCCGCGCTCGCCGGCGCCGCAGCGCCAGTCGGACAAGCCGTCACAAGGCGCGTTCGGCGCAGCGCTCGCCGAGGCGATGAAGCGCAAGTAGCTACCACGCCAGGACGGCGGGCTCCTTGCCGATCTGACCCAGCAGCCAGTCGCGAAAACTCGCGACCGGCGGATGCCCGCGCTTGTCATGCGGCACGACCAGGTAATAGGCGCTGCGGCTCTGCATCGGCTGGCCGGGCGCAGGCATCAGCTGGCGGCGCTGCAATTCTCCGGCAATCAGGATTTCCGGCAGCAGCGCCACGCCGAGCCCCGCCATGCAGGCCTGAGCGACCGTGCCGAACTGTTCGAACTGCATGCCTGGACCGGTCGGCGCCTCCAGGCCCTGATGCTCGAACCATTCGCTCCAGGCGCCGGGGCGGGTCGCCATATGCAGCAGCGGCAGGCGGCTGATGTCGGCCGGCGCGGCGACATCGCGGCTGGCGAGGAATTCGGGGGAAACCACCGGCATTACGGTTTCTCGCATCAAAAGCGTGCTGTCGGCGTCCGGCCAGTCGGGCATGCCGTGATGGATGGCGGCGTCCAGCCGCTCGCGGGCAAAGTCGAACCGGCCGATGCGGGTGGCGAAGTTGATTGTGATATCCGGATGCCGGGCGACGAAATCCGGGATCAGCGGCATCAGCCAGCGTGTGCCGAAGGTCGGCAGGATGGCAAGGTTGAGAACGCCGCTATGCCGATTGCTCATCAATCCGAGCGCAGCGTCGCGCAGCTGGCCAAGCGCCGAACGCACCGCCTCGGCATAGATTTCGCCCGCCGCGGATAAGCGGACATTGCGGCTGTCGCGCTCGAACAGCCGCCGCCCGAATTGCTCTTCCAGCAAAGTCACCTGCCGGCTGATGGCACCCTGGGTCAGATCGAGCTCGCGCGCGGCGGCGGTGAAGGAGCCGAGACGCGCCACCGCCTCGAAGGCGGCAAGGGCGGCCGTGTTCGGCAAAAGGCGGCGTTGGACCCTCATGATCAATTACTAACGCTCATTGATCCGTGATGCAATTTTGTTTGATTTTTCCCCTGTTGAGGCGGATAAGCCGGACAACCTCAAAAATATTCCGGGAGTCCAAGGCCATGGCCGCCGATAAGAACGCGTTCGTCTGGAATGATCCTTTCCTGATCGAGGACCAGCTTTCCGAGGACGAGCGCATGGTGCGCGACGGCGCGGCGGCTTTCGCGGCCGACAAGCTGGCGCCGCGTATCGAGGAAGCTTACGCCGACGAGAAGACCGATCCGTCGATCTTCCGCGAGATGGGTGAGGCCGGCCTGCTCGGCATCACCATTCCGGAGGAATATGGCGGTCTCGGCGCGGGATACGTGACCTACGGCCTGGTCGCGCGTGAAGTCGAGCGCGTCGATTCCGGCTATCGCTCGATGATGAGCGTGCAGTCGTCGCTGGTCATGTATCCGATCCATGCCTATGGCTCGGAAGCGCAGCGCAAGAAATATCTGCCGAAGCTCGCCTCGGGCGAATGGATCGGCTGCTTCGGCCTCACCGAGCCGGATGCCGGCTCCGATCCGGGCGGCATGAAGACGCGCGCCGAGAAGACGGCGAACGGCTACAGGCTCTCCGGCTCGAAGATGTGGATCTCCAACGCGCCGATCGCCGACGTCTTCGTCGTCTGGGCGAAGTTGAAGGGCGAGAACGGCAAGGACGAGATCCGGGGCTTCGTGCTGGAAAAGGGCATGAAGGGGCTTTCGGCTCCGAAGATCGGGGGGAAACTCAGCCTCCGCGCGTCGATCACCGGTGAGGTGGTGATGGAAGGCGTCGAGGTCGGCGAGGAGGCGCTGCTGCCCAACGCCAAGGGGCTCGGCGGTCCGTTCGGCTGCCTCAACCGGGCGCGCTACGGTATTTCCTGGGGCGCGATGGGCGCGGCCGAGGATTGCTGGCAGCGGGCGCGGCAGTATGGCCTCGATAGGAAACAGTTCGGCAAGCCGCTTGCCGGCACGCAACTGTTCCAGAAGAAGCTCGCCGACATGCAGACCGAAATCGCGCTTGGCCTGCAGGGCAGCCTGCGGGTCGGCCGCCTGATGGACGACGGCAAGATGGCGCCGGAGATGATCTCGATCGTCAAGCGCAACAATTGCGGCAAGGCGCTCGACATCGCCCGGCAGGCCCGCGACATGCATGGCGGCAACGGCATCCAGATCGGCTACCACGTGATGCGCCACGCGCAGAACCTGGAGACGGTGAACACCTATGAGGGCACGCATGACGTGCACGCGCTGATCCTCGGAAGGGCGCAGACCGGGCTGCAGGCGTTTTTCTAAGCCGGCAACGCTGCTTAAATTAGGTGCAACGCAACATCTCTGCTTGGAGAGTGGCCAGGATTTGTGTCAGGGTCTGGCGGTAAAACGCCATTCTCCGGGGCACCATGGCAATTCTGGCAGCCGTCCATCATCTGACCCATTACAAATATGACCGGCCGGTGGTGCTCGGCCCCCAGGTGATCAGGCTGCAGCCGGCGCCGCATTCGCGCACCAAGGTGCTCAGCCACTCGCTGAAGGTCGAGCCGGCAAACCACTTCGTCAACCTGCAGCAGGATCCCTACGGCAACTTCCTCGCCCGCTTCGTCTTCCCGGAGCCGGTGACGGAGTTGAAGATCGAGGTCGACCTCGTCGCCGACATGACCGTCTACAATCCGTTCGACTTCTTCGTCGAGGAGAGTGCCGAGACCTTCCCGTTCGACTATCCCGAAGAGATCAGGGAAGACCTCGCCATCTACCGCACGCCGGAGCGGGCCGGGCCTCTTTTGTCCAAGTTCCTTGAAAGCATCGACCGCAGCCCGACAAACACCGTCAATTTCCTGGTCGACCTCAATGCAAGGCTGCAGCGCGAGATCGCCTATATCGTGCGCATGGAGACCGGCGTCTATTCGCCGGAGGAAACGCTGGCCGCGGCCAAAGGCTCGTGCCGCGATTCGAGCTGGCTGCTGGTGCAGATCCTGCGCAATCTCGGCATCGCCGCACGCTTCGTCTCCGGCTATCTGATCCAGCTCAAGCCGGATCTGGTTTCACTCGACGGACCACCGGGAACTGCCGTCGACTTCACCGACCTGCATGCGTGGTGCGAGGTCTATATTCCGGGCGCCGGCTGGATCGGCTTCGACCCGACCTCCGGGCTGCTCACCGGCGAAAGCCATGTGCCGCTCGCCGCGACGCCGCATTTCCGCAATGCGGCGCCGATTTCCGGCATGGCGAGCTTCGCCAATGTCGATTTCGGCTTCGACATGCGGGTCGACCGGATCGCCGAGCATCCACGCATCACCAAGCCGTTCTCGGACGAAAGCTGGGAGGCGCTCGATGCGCTGGGCGAAAAGGTCGATGCGGCGCTGAGAGACGGCGACGTGCGGCTCACCATGGGCGGCGAGCCGACCTTCGTTTCGATCGACGATTTCGAATCCGCCGAATGGAACACGGCGGCCGTCGGTCCGACCAAACGCGACAAGGCGGACCAGCTGATCCGCCGGCTGCGCGAGCGCTTCGCGCCGGGCGGTTTTCTGCATTACGGCCAGGGCAAATGGTATCCGGGCGAGAGCCTGCCGCGCTGGACCTTCTCGCTCTATTGGCGCACCGACGGTGAGCCGGTCTGGCGCGATCCGTCGCTGATCGCGCGAGAGACGGGCAAATCAGCCATCGGACCGGAGCAGGCCGAGAGCCTGCTCAAGGCGATCGCCGGCGAACTCGGCATCGACGAGGCTATGGTCGGCGAAGCCTATGAGGATCCTGGCGAATGGCTGCTCAAGGAAGGCAAGCTGCCGGACAATGTCGACCCGTCCAATTCGAAGCTGGAAGACCCGGAAGAGCGCAGCCGCATGGCGCGCGTCTTCGAGCGCGGGCTGACCAAGCCGTCCGGCTATGTGCTGCCGGTGCAGCGCTGGAACAGCCAGGCCGCGGGGCAGCGTTGGCGCTCGGAAAAATGGAAGACGCGGCGCGGCCGCCTGTTCCTGGTGCCCGGCGATTCTCCCGTCGGCTATCGCCTGCCGCTCGGCACGCTGCCCTATGTGCCGCCGGCGCAGTTCCCTTACATCGTGCCGGTCGATCCATCCGTGCCACGCGGGCCGTTGCCGTCGCGCGAGGCTATCCTGCCGGACGCCGCTCCGGCAGAGCCTGAAGGCGCCGACGAAATGGCGCGCCGCCAGCAGGCGGTGTCCTTCACGGCCGCGACCGGCCAGCAGGACCGTGTCGAGCAGGAGATCACCGAGATCGGCGGTGCGGTGCGCACGGCGCTCAGCGTTGAGCCGCGTGACGGCCGGCTCTGCGTGTTCATGCCGCCCGTCGAGGCGCTGGAAGACTATCTCGAACTGGTGGCGGCGGCGGAGAACGCGGCAAAGGCGATCGGCCTGCCGGTGCATATCGAGGGTTACGCCCCGCCGCACGACCCTCGCCTCAACGTCATCCGCGTGGCACCCGATCCGGGCGTCATCGAGGTCAACATCCATCCGGCCGCCAATTGGCGGGAATGCGTCGCCACGACCACGGCGATCTATGAGGAAGCGCGGCAGTCGCGGCTCGGCACCGACAAGTTCATGATCGACGGCCGCCATACCGGCACCGGCGGCGGCAACCATGTCGTGGTCGGCGGGGCGACGCCCAATGACAGTCCGTTCCTGCGTAGGCCTGACCTCCTGAAGAGCCTGGTGCTGCAATGGCAGCGCCATCCGTCGCTGTCCTACCTGTTCTCCGGCCTGTTCATCGGCCCGACCAGCCAGGCGCCGCGTTTCGACGAAGCGCGGCACGATTCGCTCTACGAACTGGAGATCGCGCTGGCGCAGGTGCCGCATCCGGACAAGGGCGCGGCACCCTTGCCGTGGCTGGTCGACCGGCTGTTCCGCAATCTCTTGACCGATGTGACCGGCAATACGCACCGCTCCGAAATCTGCATCGACAAACTGTTCTCGCCGGACGGCCCGACGGGGCGGCTGGGGCTGGTCGAGTTCCGCGGCTTCGAGATGCCGCCCAATGCGCGCATGAGCCTGGCGCAGCAATTGCTGGTCCGCGCGATCATCGCGCGGGCCTGGAAGAACCCGCTCGACGGCCGCCTCGTGCGCTGGGGCACTTCGCTGCATGACCGCTTCATGCTGCCGCACCACGTCTGGGCGGATTTCCTCGACGTGCTGGAGGATCTGAAACTCAACGGCTTCGATTTCCGTCCTGAATGGTTCGCAGCTCAACTCGAATTCCGTTTCCCCTTCTGCGGCGAGGTTCAGCATGCCGGCGTCAAGCTGGAGTTGAGACAAGCGCTGGAGCCGTGGCATGTGATGGGCGAGCAGGGCGCGATCGGCGGCACTGTCCGGTTCGTGGACTCGTCGGTCGAGCGGCTGCAGGTGCGGACCGAGGGCCTCAATCCGGAGCGTCACGCCATCGTCTGCAACGGCCGCATCGTGCCGATGAAGGTGACCGACAACCGCGAGATCGCGGTGGCCGGCGTGCGCTTCAAGGCTTGGCAGCCGGCCTCCGGCCTGCATCCGGCCCTCCCGGTCAACACGCCACTGGTCTTCGACATCTATGACCGCTGGTCGGGCCGCTCGGTCGGCGGCTGCGTCTACCATGTCGCGCATCCCGGAGGGCGCAACTACGACACCTTCCCGGTCAACGGCAACGAGGCCGAGGCGCGGCGGCTTGCCCGCTTCGAGCCGCGCGGCCATACCCCGGGCAGCTATGTGCTGCGTGACGAAGAAGCCTCTGAAGAGTTCCCCATGACCCTTGACCTCAGGCGGCCGGCGAGACTCTGATCGACAATGGCCAAGGGGAATCACAAACGGGCGGGCGGAAGGCCGCGGGCGCAAAGCCTGCTGGAACGCTACCGCCCGATCGAAGGCATCGCCGACGAGATGGTCGATGCCTCGGGCAATGCGCGCCCGGCCTGGCGCTCCTTCATCGACGCGCTCGACGAGCTCGGAGCGGAGCGGCTTGGGCAGCGTTTTGCCCGAGCCGACCAGTATCTGCGCGATGCCGGCGTCTATTACCGCGTCTACGAACAAGCCGGCGCCAATGAGCGCGAATGGCCGCTGGCGCATGTCCCTCTGCTCATCGACGAGAAGGAATGGGCCGAGATCAGCGCCGGGCTGATCCAGCGCGCCGACCTGTTCGAGGCGACCCTGGCCGACATTTACGGGCCGAACCGGCTGATCGAGAAGGGCATCCTGCCGGCCGGGCTGATCGCGGCGAGCCCTGAGTATCTGCGCCCCGTTGCCGGCATCCGTCCGGGTAATGGGCATTTCCTGCACATGGTCGCCTTCGAGCTCGGTCGTGGCCCGGACGGCGGCTGGTGGGTGCTGGGCGACCGCACCCAGGCACCGTCGGGCGCCGGCTTCGCCCTTGAGAACCGCGTCGCCACCACACGCGCGCTGTCGGACATCTATGGCGAGATGCATGTGCATCGCCTTGCCGGCTTCTTCCGCCGCTTCCGCGATGCGCTGAACGGCATGGCAAAGGAGTCCGGCGGCCGCGTCGCCATCCTGACGCCCGGACCCCTCAACGAAACCTACTACGAGCATGCTTATATCGCCCGCTATCTCGGCATCATGCTGCTCGAGGGCGAGGACCTTACGGTCTCCGGCGGCCGGCTGATGGTGCGAACCGTTTCCGGCCTGATGCCGATCGGCGTGTTGTGGCGCCGGCTCGATGCAGCCTTCGCCGATCCGCTGGAGCTCAGGGCGGACTCGCAGATCGGCACGCCCGGCCTTGTCGAGGCGATCCGCCGCGGCACGGTGTCGGCGGTCAATGCGCTTGGCTCAGGGCTGATGGAAACGCGGGCGCTGCTGTCCTTCCTGCCCAGGATCGCGCGGGAACTGCAGGGCGACGGTCTCAAGCTGCCGAGCATCGCCACCTGGTGGTGCGGGCAGGAGGCCGAACGCGCCCATGTGCTTGCCAACATCGACCGCATGGTCGTCGGCCCGGCGCTGTCGACCCGGCTTGCCTTCGAGGATGACGGCGCGACCCGGCTAGGATCGTCGCTGTCGGCGGGCGAACGGGCCGAGCTCGTCGCGCGCATCGAGGCGGACGGCGCCGGTTTCGTCGGCCAGGAAGCGGTGACGCTGTCGACCACGCCGGTGTTCGTCGGCGGCCTGCTGGAGCCTCGGCCCGCCAGCCTGCGCGTCTACCTGGCGCGCACGCCGGAAGGCTGGACGGTGATGCCCGGCGGCTTCGCCCGCATCGGCTTCTCGCTCGATCCGACGGCGATCGCCATGCAGCGCGGCGGCCAGGCGGCGGATGTCTGGGTGGTGAGCGACCGGCCGGTCGAGCGCGAGACACTGCTGCCACAGGAGCGTGACGGTTTTACTCGAACCATGCCGGGCAGCCTGCCCAGCCGCGCGGCGGAGAACCTGACCTGGCTCGGGCGCTATATCGAGCGCTCGGAGGATACGGTGCGCGTGCTGCGCGCCTATCACGTGCGGCTTGCCGAGACATCCGATCCGGACATGCCACTGCTTGCCGATATCAGGGACTATCTCGAGCCGTTCGGCATCGAGGTCGAAACCGCGATACCGCTGGGGCTGATCGGCACTTTGGATAGCGCGGTCTACAGCGCCGGCCAAATTCGCGACCGTTTCTCGCCCGACGGCTGGCTGGCGCTGAAGGATCTGTCGAAGACCATCCACAAATTCGCCGAAACGGTCGCGCCCGGAGACGACGCGACGCGGGCGATGACGGTGATGCTGCGCAAGCTCGCCGGCTTTTCCGGCCTGCTGCACGAGAACATGTACCGCTTCACCGGCTGGCGTTTCCTGGAGATCGGCCGCAGGCTGGAACGTGGCATTCAGATCGCCCGCACGCTCAGCCAGCTGACAAGGAACGGGGCGCCGGAAGGCGCGCTCGACATGATGCTGGAGATCGGCGACAGCGTCATGACCCATCGCCGGCAATATCCGGTGCAGGCCGGGCGGCGCACGGTCATCGACCTGCTGGCGCTCGACCCGCTCAATCCGCGTTCGATCCTGTTCCAGCTCGAGCGGCTGAAGGCGGAAATCGGCATGTTGCCCTCGGTCGGCGGCGAAGGGCACATGTCGCCGGCCGCCAAGGAAATCCTGCAGCTCAACACGGCGATCGCCGTGATGGAGCCATCGGACATGACCGCGGATGTGCTTGACGACCTCGCCACTGAGATCGGCAATCTCTACAACAGCCTCGCCAAAGCCTATTTTGGCTAAGCGGGTTCCGCAAAAGTGTCCCACGGTTTTGCGGTAAGAACCTGCGGAAAGACAAAGTAAGGCATGCTCTACGATATCAGGCTTCACCTCAGCTACGACTATGACGCCGCGGCCGGTGGCAGCCGGCATCAGGTGCGGGTGCTGCCGCCGACGATTGCGGGCGTGCAGCGCGTCGTCGCCGCCTCGCTGTCATTTGTGCCGACCCCGTCTGAGCGCACGGATTTTTCCGATTTCTTCGGCAACAACGTCGCCGCGATCGCCTTTCGCGATGTCCATGACGGGCTCGACATCAGGATGAGCGCGCGTGTGTCGGTGTCGCGTCCGGAGCCTGGACTCGACGTTTCGCCAGATCTACAGCGGCTCAAAGATGAACTCGGCTCGGTGCGCTCGCTGGCGCCTTCGGCGCCGCATCATTTCCTCGGCGCGAGCGATCATGTCGGCATCGATACGGCGATCACTGCCTATGCGCGAGACAGCCTCGCCGGTTCTGCCGTGGCCACGGCGGTCGATCTCTGCAATCGCATCCACCGCGATTTCACCTATGACGGCAAGGCGACGACGGTGCAGACGCGAGCCAGCGACGCCTTCGCGCTGAGGCGTGGGGTCTGCCAGGATTTTTCCCATATCATGATAGCCGGCCTGCGCGGGCTGGGCATTCCGGCCGGCTATGTCAGCGGCTTCCTGCGCACGATCCCGCCCAAGGGCAAGCCGAGGCTCGAAGGCGCGGACGCCATGCATGCCTGGGTCAAGGCCTGGTGTGGGCGCGATGCCGGCTGGCAGGAATTCGACCCCACCAACGGCATGCGGGCGAGCAACGATCACATCACCGTCGGCTACGGCCGCGATTATTCCGACGTGGCGCCGATCGTCGGCGTGCTGAAGACGACCGGCGGCCAGGTCGGCGAGCAGGCGGTCGACGTCATTCCGGTCGCCGTCGAAAAGGTGTGACGACAAACCGATTGCTCGTGGACGCTTCTCAAGTGCGCCTGCCGTCGGTAACCTGGGCACGGGATTGACTGGGGGCGCGCGCCTGCGTGGGCATGGCGCGCGGAGACGGGATTTGGAAGCGGTCAGTATCATCATTCCGGCACACGATGCGGCTCGGACAATTGCCCGAACACTCGCCTCGCTGGTTTCGGAAAAGGAAGTCATCGGCGAGGTGCTGCTGGTGGACGATTCGTCCTCCGACGCCACCGCCGCCGTCGCCACGGAAACGGCGTTGCGGTTTGCCTTGCCGATGCGCGTCATCAAATCGAGCTGCCGCGACGCCGGCGGCTCCAGGAATCTGGCTCTGGAGCAGGCCCGCTGCCCTTGGATCTATATGATCGATGCCGACGATCTTCATCTGGAAGGTGGCCTGCGCGCGCTGCTGGCCAAGGCCAGGGCACGATCAGGGGTAGACATGGTGGTCGGCGCCTTCCGTCGGCGGGTTGATGGCGAGGAGCGGTCGACCAAGATGCCGGGCGTCTACACAGCAAGCGGGCTTGCGAACGCCTGCGCCTATCTCGACGGGCGGATACGGTCGATTGCGGTCGGCAGCGCGCTGGTGTCGCGGCGGGTCATCGGCGAAACAAGGTTCCCGGTCGGGCTTGCCTATGACGAGGACACGCTGTTCTGGGCGCGCGTGATGGCCAAGGCTTCGCTTGCGGTCGTGACAAAACCCATCTTCATCTATTTCGTGTCGGCGGAGCGCTCCGACGATCGGTTCACGATCAGGCCAGCCGCGCGCTTTCTCGAATGGCGCCGGGCGCTGCGCCGGCTCCCGTCCTGCGGCATCGCGGAGCGGTCCCTGAAGATGAGGGAGGGCCTCGTCGCCCTGAAGATCGCGCGTGTTCATTATATGCGCGGCGATTTCGACATGGCGGCAAAATTCCTCACGGTGGCCGAGGCCGCGCCGCGGGCGGCTGCCGATGTCTGGCGTTGCATGCGCTACCGGTTGAAGATCACGCTGTGGCGCCGGCTCTCGACGCCAGCCGCCCAGTTGCAACGCGCCTGATGGCCGATAGGCCCGAGCTTGCGGTCGTGGTGATCGGTTTTCGGGCACCGGCCGAACTGGTGGCCGCGGTAAGATCGGTGCTCGACCAGGATATTCCGCTCGAGATCGTGGTGGTGAATTCCGGCGGCGGCAACGCCAAGGCGCTGCTTGCCGACGGCGGCATCGACGTGAAGGTCATCGATGTCGAGGACCGGCTGTTTGCCGGCGCCGCGCGAAATCGCGGCATCGCGGCGACGCAGGCTCCGTTCGTCGCCTTTCTCGCGAACGATTGTCTTGCCTGTCCGCAATGGGCTGAAGTCCGCGTGCTGCGTCACCGGGGGGGCGCCGCGGCGGTAGCGAGCGCCATCGTCAACAGCCATCCGCGCAATCTGGTCGCCTGCGCGGCGCATCTCGTCACATCCATGCGGCGCCTGCCCGGCCTTTCGGCCGAGAAAGCGCTGCGCTATGGCGTTTCGTTCGACCGGACACTGTTCGATCGATACGGGCCGTTCGACGAGCGGATGACGTCGGGGGAGGACACCGAATTCATGGCCAGGCTGCCGGAGGCCTTGAAGCCGGTCTGGGAACCGCGGGTCCTGACCGTTCATCGCAATGAGACGAGTCTATCTGGATTGCTCGCGGACCAGTACCGACGCGGACGCCGCTACGGCGCCTATCTCACCTCCATCGAAGCCGGAAAACCTTTGCACCCGTTCCGCAAGGTGTTCCGGGACCGGCGCAGTGTCGGCAAGCTGATCGGAGAGGGGCTGTCTGGCAAGGACAGGACTTTCGCGAGGCTGTCGCTGCCGATCGTATGGCTGGCACTATTCGCCAAATCGCTCGGGGCATCCGTCGGCGCCCGGTATGGCGACGGGGCGGGCTGCCGCCGATGATCACGCTCGAGATGAAAGCGCCGCGACGGCGGCGCGGTCGATGGCTTTGGTCGCGGCAGAAAATCGTCGCCATCTTCAGCTATCGCTACGATCAGCATCTCGTGCCCGACCTTATCGCCAACCTCGATCCGGTCGTCGACGGCTGGATAGCCTATGACGATCGCGCCTCGGACGGGATTTTCAGCAGCGAGCCGGGAAGGCGGCGCGCGCTTATCGCCACGGCCTACGAGGCGGGCGCCGATTGGCTTCTGGCCATGGATCCCGACGAAAGGTTGGAAAATGCCGTGGCCGGCCGGATCGGCCGACTGACCAGCGGGTCCAGGCATGTCGCATGGGGGTTCCATTGTCGGGAGATGTATACGCCGGCCAGCTACCGGATCGATGGAGCCTGGGGCCGGAAAATGCAGCACAGGCTTTTCAGCGCCTATCACCCCGACCGCTATCGGTCGAAGGACATGCATGGCGCCTGGTTTCCCGACGACATCGGCTTCAGGCTTAAGGACAGCGGTCTCAATCTCTATCATCTGAAGATGATAGAGCCAAAGCGGCGCGCGGCGCGCCGTGACCTCTACAACCGTCTCGATCCGGATCGCCAGTTGCAGGAGATAGGCTACGACTATCTGGCGGACGAGCGGGGAATTGTGCTCGAGGCCGTACCGGCGGGACGCGACTATTTTCCCGCCCATGCAGACGATGGCGGGCTCTGGATGGCGGATCTATCAGTCCACCCGCCGCGCTGAAAGCCGTTTCGGAACCAGTCACCGACGTGCGGCTTTATCTACGGATAATTTCGCGGAGCCGGCATGTTGCAGCACTCACACTTGTCCTCGAACCGTTCAGCGCGGGACGAGGAAGCCGGAAGGAACGGCGCGCAGAGTTCCGCCGAGCGTGCGTCACTCAGCTATGTGAGCGATGCCGATCCCGGGATCCGCAGATTGCGGAAAGGCGTCGGGTTTTCCTATTCGGGGCCCAGCGGAAAAGCCCTCGGCAAGACGACGCTTGCCCGCATCGAGGCGATCGTCATTCCCCCGGCCTGGACGGATGTTTGGATATCGCCCGATCCGGACGGCCACATCCAGGCAACCGGCCGGGACCAGCGCGGCCGCAAACAGTATCGTTATCACCCGCAATGGGTCGAGGAACGCGACGGCGTCAAATATTCCAGCCTCGTTGCCTTTGCCGAAAGCCTGCCCGCGCTCAGGCGGCAGATCGATGCCGATTTGCGCCGGCACGGGCTGCCTCTGGAGCGCGTCGTCGCCTCGGTGGTCTGGCTGCTCGACAACACCATGATCCGCATCGGCAACGCGGCCTATGCACGCGACAACAGGAGCTTCGGGCTGACCACGCTGCGCGACCGGCATGTCGAGATCACCGGCGCCAGCCTGCGCTTTGCCTTCAAGGGCAAGTCGGGCAAGGAATGGAAGCTGAAGCTGGCCGATCGCCGCATCGCCAAGATCGTGCGCGGCGCCCAGGATTTGCCCGGGCAGAAGCTATTCCAGTATCTCGATGAGGATGGCAACCGGCGGCCGGTGCGGTCCGAAGACGTCAACCGCTACATTCGCGCGGGTTCCGGCGCCGAATTCAGCTCCAAGCATTTCCGCACCTGGGGCGGCACCATCCATGCGGCGTCGCTGTTTGAGCAGACCGAGCTGCCGGAGAGTGAGACTGCGCGGAAGCGGGTAATGAACAGCGTGGTCGACAAGGTCGCCGAGCGGCTGGGCAATACCCGGGCCGTCTGCCGCAAATGCTATATCCACCCGCTGGTGTTCGAGGCGTGGACCGAGGGGCGCCTGCTTGACGAAATGGCCGAGGCCAACAAGCGCAAACGGCTGATATCCGGGCTCGACGAGGAAGAAACGCTGGTGCTCAGATGGCTGCAGGCGCATGGCGCCTGAAGGTCTGGCGCGAAAGGCTGCCAAGCCCGTGATCGCACGCCGAATTTTTTTATCGACCGCGTGTCGGGTAGGGTCCTACTGTCGCGTCCTTTGATACGGAAAGGACCTGCCATGCTCTACGCCATCCTCTGCTACGCCTCCGAAGACGTTGTTTGTTCCTGGAGCAAGGAACAGGACGACGAGGTCATGGCGAAGCTCCTCAACGTGCAGGACAAATACGCCAAGGCTGGCCGCCTCGGCCCGGTTGCGCGTCTCTTGCCGACGACCGCGGCGACCACGCTGAGAAAGGTCAAGGGCGAAGCGATCGTGCTCGATGGGCCGTTCGCCGAAACCAAGGAGCAATTCCTCGGCTTCTACACGCTCGAATGCCGCGACCTCGACGAGGCCGTCGAATTTGCGCGCGAACTCTCCGAGGTCAATCCGAGCGGCGGTTCCTACGAGATCCGGCCGGTCTCGGTCTTCAATCCGACAAAGGTCGCCGTATGACCGAGCTTGCCTGGATAAGCACCGCGATCAGCAACGCCCGCCCGCAGGCAATGGGCGCGCTGCTGCGCTACTTCCGCGATCTCGACGCCGCGGAAGAGGCTTTCCAGGACGCGTGCCTGAGGGCACTCAAGAACTGGCCGAAGAATGGGCCGCCGCGCGATCCGGCGGCCTGGCTGATCTTCGTCGGCCGCAATAGCGGCATCGACGCCGTGCGCAAGCGCGCCAAGCAGGCACCGATGCCGGAAGAGGACCAGATCTCCGATCTGGAGGACGCCGAGAGCGACATGGCCGAGCGGCTCGACGGCGAGCACTACCGCGACGATATCCTGCGGCTCCTGTTCATCTGCTGCCATCCGGATCTGCCGGCAACGCAGCAGATCGCGGTGGCGCTGCGCATCGTCTCGGGCATCACAGTCAAGCAGATCGCGCGCGCTTTCCTGGTCGGCGAGAGCGCCATGGAGCAGCGCATCACCCGCGCCAAGGCGCGCATCGCCGATGCCGGCGTGCCGTTCGAGACGCCGGGCGCCGTCGAACGTTCGGAGCGGCTCGCTGCAGTCGCCGCGATGGTCTATCTGATCTTCAACGAAGGCTACTCGACCAATGGCGGCGAGGCGCCGGCCCGGGCGCCGCTTTGCGAGGAGGCGATCCGTCTCGCCCGCCTGCTGCTCAGGCTCTTCCAGGCCGAGCCGGAGATCATGGGGCTCACGGCGCTGCTTCTGCTGCAGCATGCAAGGGCGCCGGCGCGTTTCGACGCCAATGGCGAGATCGTCCTGCTCGAGGACCAGGACCGCTCGCTGTGGAGCCGCAAGATGATCGACGAGGGCCTGGCGCTGGTCGACAAGGCGCTGCGCCACCGCAAGCCCGGCCCCTACCAGGTGCAGGCGGCGATCGCGGCGCTGCATGCGCGGGCGACTGTCGCCGAGGATACCGATTGGACCGAGATCGACCTGCTCTACGGCCTGCTGGAGCAGATGCAGCCGTCGCCGGTGGTGACGCTGAACCGGGCGGTCGCCGTGAGCAAGGTGCGCGGACCGGAAGCCGCACTTGCCATGATCGAGCCTCTGGAGGACCGGCTGGCGGGCTATTTCCACTTCTTCGGGCTGAGGGGCGGGCTGCTGATGCAGCTTGGCCGCAACGAGGAGGCGCGCGTCGCCTTCGATCGCGCCATCGCTCTGGCCAACACGGCGGCAGAGGCAGCGCATATCCGCATGCATATCGACCGGCTGATCAAGGAGAGCGCCGAGAAGTCGTCGATTCAGAAGGCACGTTGATCGCAAACCCTCGCGGTCTGGCCCAATTTCGCGATCCGGCCTTGGACCATGCCGGGGTGGCGGTTTTTCCCTGAAACGAGTAATGCCACGCCATCAAAGCGCCCGGGTGTGCCCGTCGGCACGCCGAAGAGATGGCGCATGGCTCAATTCCCACCTCATGAAGGGCGGGACCTGAAAGGGATAAAAATGACGTTAGCGAAGGAAACGGTCTCACTTCTCGAGAGACTCGGTGTCGCCAAGGAGGCACTTGTCGGAGGCGATCTCATCGTGCGCAGCCCGGTAACGGGTGAGCAGATCGCGGCACTGAAGTCGATTTCGGCCGCCGACGCGGGCAAGGCTATCGATGCCGCGCACAAGGCCTTCCAGACCTGGCGCCTGGTGCCGGGTCCGAAGCGCGGCGAACTGGTTCGCCTGCTCGGCGAGGAATTGCGCGCGCATAAGGACGAACTCGGCCGGCTGGTGTCGATCGAGGTCGGCAAGATCCCGTCCGAGGGCCTCGGCGAAGTACAGGAGATGATCGACATCTGCGATTTCGCCGTCGGCCTCTCCCGCCAGCTCTATGGCCTGACCATTGCCACCGAGCGCCCCGGACATCGCATGATGGAGACCTGGCATCCGCTCGGCGTGGTCGGCGTGATCTCGGCCTTCAACTTCCCGGTTGCGGTGTGGTCGTGGAATTCGGCGCTCGCCTTTGTCTGCGGCGACGCGGTGGTGTGGAAGCCGTCGGAAAAGACGCCGCTAACCGCACTTGCCTGCGAGGCGATCTTCAAGCGCGCCGCCAAGCGTTTCGGCGCCGACGCGCCGGACGGCCTGCTGCAGGTGCTGATCGGCGACCGCGTCGCCGGCGAGGTGCTGGTCGACCATCCGAAGGTGCCGCTGGTTTCGGCTACCGGCTCGACCCGCATGGGCCGCGAGGTCGGTCCCAGGCTCGCCAAGCGCTTTGCCCGCGCGGTGCTGGAACTCGGCGGTAATAATGCCGGCATCGTCACGCCCACCGCCGATCTCGACATGGCGCTGCGCGCCATTGCTTTCGGCGCGATGGGCACGGCCGGGCAGCGCTGCACCACGCTGCGGCGCCTGTTCGTGCATGACGGCGTCTATGACGCGCTGCTGCCGCGGCTGAAGAAGGCCTATCAGACCGTCTCGGTCGGCAATCCGCTGGAAGGCAAGGCGCTGGTCGGTCCGCTGATCGACAAGGCCGCCTTCGACGGCATGCAGAAGGCGCTGAAGGAGGCCGAGGCGCATGGCGGCAAGGTGACCGGCGGCGCGCGCGTCGAGAACGGCCATCCGGACGCCTATTACGTGCACCCGGCACTGGTCGAGATGCCGAAGCAGGTTTCACCGGTGACGGAAGAGACCTTCGCGCCGATCCTCTATGTGATGAAATATTCCGATTTCGATGAAGCGCTCGACCTGCACAACGCGGTCGGCGCCGGCCTGTCGTCGTCGATCTTCACCCGCGACCTGCAGGAATCGGAACGCTTCCTCGGCGTCGACGGCTCGGATTGCGGCATCGCCAACGTCAATATCGGCACCTCGGGCGCCGAGATTGGTGGGGCGTTCGGCGGCGAGAAGGAAACCGGCGGCGGACGCGAGAGCGGTTCGGATGCGTGGAAGGCCTATATGCGCCGCGCCACCAACACGGTGAACTTCTCCAAGGCGCTGCCACTCGCGCAGGGCGTGTCGTTCGACATCGACTGAGGACGCTATCAGGCGCCGCGAGCCGCGGCGCCCGCAGCCTTCGCGGCATACCGTTCCTCAGAAAGCTTTGCCGGTCGCCGGATCGAACAGGCGCAGCGCTTCCACGTCGAAGGCAAAGGCGCATCGTCCGCCCTTGGCGACGCGAACCTGCGGCGGCAGGGTTGCGGTCAGTCTTTGCGTTCCAACCCGGGCGGTGGTGACCTGTTCCGGGCCGGTCAATTCGACGACGTCGATCTCGACAGGGAGCGACAGTTCCGTACCGCTGCCGGATCCGAGGCGAAGTGCCTCGGGCCTGATCCCTGCAACCACTTTTGCGCCGTTGCGGGCCGCGTTTGCATAGTGGCCCGGCAGCTCCAGCCGCGCTTCCGCGCCTGCGATGGCGAGCTTGCCGCCTTCGACGACCGCTTCCAGCATGTTCATCGCCGGCGCGCCGACGAAGCCAGCGACATAGAGCGTCGCCGGGTGGTTGTAGATCTCCTGCGGCGTGCCGAGCTGTTCGATGCGGCCGTCGCGCATGACGGCGATGCGGGTCGCCAGCGTCATCGCCTCGATCTGGTCGTGGGTGACGTAGACGACCGTCGTCTGCAGCATCTCATGCAGGCGCTTCAACTCGGTGCGCATTTCCAGGCGCAGCTTGGCGTCGAGGTTGGAGAGCGGCTCGTCGAACAGGAACACCTGCGGCTTGCGCACCAGCGCCCGGCCGATGGCGACGCGCTGGCGCTGGCCGCCGGAAAGCTGTCCGGGCTTTCGGTCGAGCAGGTTCTCGATCTGCAGCAGCCTCGCCGCTTCGCGCACCGCCTCGTCGCGCTCGGCGGCGGCAACCTTGCGCATCTCCAGTCCGAAGCCGATGTTGCGGTGAACGGTCAGGTTCGGATAGAGCGCGTAGGACTGGAAGACCATGGCGATGTCGCGGTTCTTCGGGTGCACGCCAAGCACCGAGCGGCCGCCGATCTTGATGTCGCCGCTGGTCGCCTCGGCCAAGCCGGCAATGATGTTGAGCAAGGTCGACTTGCCGCAGCCGGACGAGCCGAGCAGCACCAGGAACTCGCCGCTCTCGAGCGCGATGTCGATGCCCTTCAGCGTTTCCACGCTGCCGTAATTCTTGCGGACGTCGCGGATTTCAAGCGCGCTCATGGTCGGCATCCTCGAATTGGATCGGCCCGCCATAGTCGCGGGGCAAGGTTGAGATGGCGCGCGACGCCACCCGGACAGCGGCGGACAGGCAGTTCTCCAGCGGCCGCTCCTGTGCCAATGCGGCCAGGAAGGCGGCGTTGAAGACATCGCCGGCGCCGATCGTGTCGACGACCGCGACGCGGGGCGCCGGCACTTCGATGAGTTCGCCGTCGGCGCCGATCGCGATCGCGCCGTCCGGTCCGCGCTTGACGACGGCCGTCGCGCCGTCCCGCATGCCGTCGCGGATCTTGCGCGCCGCTTCAGCCGGGTTTGCAAGGCCGGCCAATGTCGTCGTCTCGACCTCGTTGAACAGGGCCAGTTCGCAGCGCGACAGCCAGCCGCGCGCCGCCGTGCAGTTTGCCTCCGTCCAGCCTTCGATCGGCCAGCCGGTGTCGAGCGCGACGGATATCCGATGCGCCTCGGCCCAGTCGAAAAACGCGCCGTAGTCGCGCGTAAAATCGTCGGTCAGAAAGGAACCGCTGAGCAGCGCATAGCCGCCGGAAAGCCGATTGCCATCGAGCACCGAAAGCACGTCGTCGAGGCTGAAGCGGGGCAGGTGGCCGCGCGTGGTGAAGAAGGTGCGCTCGCCATCGGGATGGGTCATGCCGACGGACAATGTCGTGCCTTCGGGACGAACCGGCCATTCTTGCGCGCGGCGTCCGAACGCCTTGCGCAGCCAGCGTCCGAACTGGTCATCGCCGAGATTGGCGGCAATCTCGAAGTCGATGCCGAGCGCCTGCCAGGCAAGCGCCGTGTTGCCGGCCTGGCCGCCGACGCGCAGGTCGTCATGGTCGACGACGGTTTCGGTGCCTGCCTTCGGCCAGGGCGCGACCGGGCCGACGATCAGGTCGACATTGACGTTGCCGATCACCGCGAGCGGCCGCATCATTCGCTCCGCGTGATCTTGGTGGTGCGCACCGGCGTTCCTGCATTCTCGACACGGGAATCGGCAAAGGCGATCATCAGGCGCTGCGCGATAGGCAGCATGGCAAAGACCGCCGCCAGCCCCGAGGCTGGCTTGAAGGTCAATGTGACGGCGCCCGCGACCGGCGGCATGCCGGAAGCGTCGAAAACGATCAACGGCGCGCCGGCTTCGACGACGGACAGGGCCATCGCGGTGACGAGATCGGCGGTCGGGTCCTTGCCGCGGAAGAGCACGATGCCGATTTTCGGGCCCAACATCTCCATGGGCCCATGGCGAAGCTGGCCGCCTTCGAGGGAATAGCAGGGCAGGCGCGACAGTTCGGTGAGGCCGAGCGCCAGCGCTTCGGCCACGCCTTGCAGGCCGCGGCCCGATGTGACCACGGTCGCCACACTGCCGAGCGCTGCAAGCGCCGCATCGATCGCAACCGTCTCCGGGGCTCTGAGCGCGGCGAGTGCCGTGGCAGGATCCTCGCCCAGCGCGGCCAGGACGGCGAGATGCAGCGCGAAGGTCACGGTCAGGCTGCGGGTCGCGGCAAAGGCCAGCTCGGTGCCGCCGGCGCCGACGAGGCAAGGCACGGCGCGGTCCAGGAACGAGCCGGCTTCCAGCGTCAGGCCGAAGGTTTCGGCGTGATGACCGGTCTCGGCGAACCAGCGCAGCACCTCGGCGCTTTCGCCGGATTGCGAGGTGACGATCACCGTCTTGCCGGCCAGCGGCAGCGGCTGTCCAAGCTGCTCCGACAGCGGCAGCGCGATGGCGTCGTTGCCGTGCGCGCGATAGAGCGGCTCGACGGCGCGCGCGACGGCATGCGAGGCGCCCATGCCGAGCAGGACGAGCCTGCCGCTGCGCCTGATCGAGGCGGCGACTTTGTCCGCTGCCGCCTTGTTGCTCTCGAAGGAAGCGAGTGCGTCCTCATGTTGGCGCGCCATCTCGCGGTCGATCGCGACGAGGCCCGAGGGGCGGGATTTTTCTGCAGTCATCATTATCCTTTCACGCCGCCGCTGGTGAGGCCCGAGATCAGCGCGCGTTGCATGACGAGGCCGATCAGCACCGGCGGCAAGGCCGCGAGCACGCCGGCGGTGGCGATCAGTCCGTAGTCGGAGACGCGGCCGCCGGCGAGATCGGCGATGGCGACCGTCAGCGTCTTTGCCCGCTGGTCCGAGGTGAACAGCAGGGCATAGAAGAATTCGTCCCAGGCCAGCAGCACGGCAAACAGCGCCGATGTCGCCACCACGGGCGCGGCCAGCGGCAAGGTGATGATGCGCCAGGTCTGCAACAGGCCGGCGCCGTCGATCATCGCCGCGGCCTCGATCTCGCGCGGGATGGAATCAAATCCCGATTTCATCAGCCAGGTGGTGAAAGGCGCAAGAATGGTCAGATAGATCATCGCCAAGCCAAAGACGTTGTTGAGCAGGCCGAGATAGGACAGGCCCATATAAAGCGGCACGGAGAGCGCCACCGGCGGCAGCATGTAGGTGGCGATCACCATCGACAGCGACCAGCCGACCGAAGGCGTGCGCGAGACCGCCCAGCCGGCGGGCACGGCAAGCAGGATCGCGGCAAGCGTCGCCATGCCGGCGACTTCCAGGCTGTTGCGCAGCGATGCGGTGAAGGCCGCGCCGGCGCTGTTTTCGGCCGTCGACAGAAGCTGCGCGTAACGGGAGAAGTCGGCCGCCTGCGGCCACCAGCGCAGCGGCTTGGCGGCGAGATCGGCGGCCGGCGATATGCTCATGACGAAGAGCCAGGCGAGCGGCGCAAGGATCACGGCGGCAAGCAGGATGGCGCAGACATAGACGAAGGCGGTGAAGACCGGGTTCTTGCGTTCCATCAGGCGGCACTCCCCGCAGTCTTCCGCACCAGCGCCGCATAGGCGACGGCGAGCACGGTGACGAGCAAAGTGACGATCAGCGCCAGCGAGGCGCCGGAGCCGGCGCGCTGGAAGGAAAAGGCCTCCTGATAGACGAGGATCGACAGCGAGCGCGTGCTGTTGGCCGGGCCGCCGCGCGTCATCACCCAGATGATGTCGAAGACCTTGAAGGCCTCGATGGTGCGCAGCACGAGCGCCACCATAAGCGGACCGGCGAGATAGGGCAGGATGACGAAGCGGAAGCGGTTGAACGGGCCGGCGCCGTCGACCAATGCCGCTGCGGTGATGTCGCGCGGAACCGCCTGCAGGGCGGCGAGCGCGATCAGCGCAACCAGCGGAAAATTCTTCCAGCAGTCGGCAACGATCAGCGCGGCGAGAGCCGTTCCCGGCTCACCCAGCCAGGAGCGGTAGTCGCCGATGATATGGAGCTGCGTCAGCGCCGCGTTCAGCGCGCCATATTCAGGGTTGTAGATCAGCCGCCAGAGCGTCGCGTTGACGACGGTGGGCAGCGCCCAGGGCAAGATCATCAGCCCGCGCAGCACGGCGCGGCCGCGGAATTCCTGGTTGAGCAGAAGTGCCGCCAGCACGCCGATCACCATCTCGGCGGCGACTGAGACGACCGCGAACCAGGTGGTGGTCACCAGCGTGCGGCTGAAGTTCGAGCTGGTCAGCATGTTGGTGTAATTGTCGAAGCCGACGTAATTGCCCGCCGTGCCGACCAGTTGCGCGTCGGTGAAGGAAAGCCTGACGGTATCGACCAATGGCCAGCCGATAACGGCGACCATGATCACCAGAAGCGGCAGCATCAACAGCCACGCGCGAGTCGTCATCCAGGTGCCTGACATCCGAGGCGCCTCTCTTCCTTCATCCGGTCAGAAATAGCACGGGCGGCACTCGTGCATGAGGCCGCCCGCGTCGAGGAACGTCAGATCAGAGGCCGCTGTTTTGCGCGGCTGTCTTCAGCGCGTCCTCCGGCGTTGTCTGGCCGAGCAGCGATTCCTGGATCGCCTGCTGCAGGGCGGTCGACAACTGCTGATACTTCGGCGTGGTCGGCCGCGGGTACATGGCAGCCAGGCCCAGCTTGGCGGTGGCGATCAGCTCTTCCTGACCCTTGGTCACCGCCGGGTCGTCATAGGACGAAGCCCAGATCGGCAGCGAGAGCTTGGCATACTGGTTCTGCGTCGCCTGCGAGGTCATGAACTCGATGTATTTCCAGGCCTCGTCCGGATGCTTCGAGACCGCGGTGACACCGAGGCCCATCGAGCCGTTGACGGCCGACACCTCGCTCGTGCCGGCAACGCCCGGCGCCGGCACGACGCCGACCTTGCCGGCTACCTTCGAGTCCTTCGGATCGTTGGCCATGTTGTACATGTAGGTCCAGTTCAGCGCGAAGGCGGCATCGCCGTTCTCGAACACCTTGCGGACGTCCTCTTCCAGGAATTCCTTGGAGTTCGGATTGGTAAGGCCGGACTTGTAGCTGTCGACCATGTATTTCAGCGCCGATGCGCCGCCGCCGTTCTGGAAATCCGGCTTGCCATCCTTGAGGAAGTCGCCGCCATAGGCGCTGACCAGCGTGGTGTAGTCGCAGATCACGGCCTCGGCCTGAGCCCAGCTCCAGGCGATCGGCGTCTTCAGCAAGCCTTTGTCCTGGATGATCTTGGCCTGCTCGCCAAGCTCTTCCCAGGTCTTCGGCGGCGCCTTGATGCCGGCCTTTTCGAGGATTTCCTTATTGTAGAACAGATATTTGGTGTCGAGGATCCACGGCATGCCGTAGTACTTGCCGTCATACTGGACGGTGGTCCAGGCGCCGGGCAGCACGCCCTTCTTCATGTCGTCGGTGATCTTCGACGAGACGTCGACCAGCACCTTGTTGGTCGCGTATTCGGCCGGCCAGATGACGTCGAACAACACCACGTCGTAGCCGCCGCCCGACCCTTGAGCGAGCACGGTCTTGTCGTGCAGGCCTTCATAGGGAACGAATTCGAGATTGACCTTGATGTCCGGATTGGCCTTGGTGAAAGCGTCCGTCATGGAGCGCACATCGGCCTCGCTATAAGCTGCCTGGGCCATGAAGAGCGCGTTCAACGTGGTTTCGGCGAAGGCGTGCGGGACGAACAATCCGCCGACGAACACCGCGCCCAGAAGTGTCTTACCGATCGATTTCAGCATTTGTCTTTCTCCCATTTTCGACAGCTGCGAGTGGGCGGCAAAGGCTGCACCGCCTCCTCGAATTCGCAATCGCGTGTGACCGGATCTGCCCTGAACGGCGCGCGGCGAGAGCTCGAGGCTTTTGCCGTCTTTTTGTAGAGCCGCCCGGGTTTCATCCATTAAGTCAATTCGCTTGACTTAATTAGTCGATCAATCCTTTAATGGAGTCAAGAGGGGAAACGAACAGTGCACGACATCGGCCAGATCCGTGCCAAAAGCGGCACCAACCAGGAAGGCACCAGCGCGCATAACCGCCGCGTCATGATCGAGGCGCTGCGGCTCAACGGCGCGCTGTCGCGCGCCGACCTGGCGCGGGCGACGCAGCTTACCAAGCAGGCGGTTTCCAATATCATCGAGGATCTCGAGCGGGACGGCCTTGTCGTTGCGCTGGATGCGGTGCGCAAGGGCAGGGGGCAGCCTTTCACGCCCTACCGGCTGGTGCCCGAGGGTGCCTTCGCCATCGGGCTGCAGATCGACCGGCATCTGGCGCGGGTGGTGGTGGTCGACCTGGTCGGCAGCGTGACGGCACGCGCCGAGGCCAACCTGCCGCTCGATGAACCGTCTCCCGGCGTTCAGACCATCCTCGGTCTCGTCGCGGATGTCAGGCGCGAGCTGGCCGGCATTTCCGCCCAGTCCGAACGGCGGCTGGTCGGTCTTGGCGTCGCCATGCCGGGGCCGTTCGGCTTAAAGGAAGCCGACGACAAATGGATGATGCCCGCCTGGCAGCAATTTCCGCTGCTCCAGACGCTTGCCGCCGGCACCGGACTGAATGTCGGGCTGCAGAATGATGCGGCGGCCTGTGCAACGGCGGAGCGGATCGTCGGCGCCGCGCATGGCGTCGATCACGCGGTCTGCCTTTATGTCGGCTACGGCATCGCCGCGGGGCTGATCCTGAACGGCGAGCTCTACAATGGCGGTAACGGCAATGCCGGCGAGATCGGCAGGGCGCTGCTGTCGCCGGCCGGTCCAGGCTCGACGCCGTTGGAGCACCGCGCCTCGCTCGCCTCGCTCTACCAGCATCTCGGCCTCGACCCCGCCGAGAAGGGGCTTTACGAGAAGCTCGGCGCGCTGGCGCTTGCGCAGGACCCGCGGGTCTTGGGCTGGGTCGAAAGAGCCGCGTCCGACCTGCGCTGGAGCGTGCATCTGATCGAGACGATCTTCGATCCGCAGACGGTCATCCTCACCAGCAGCGCACCCGAAGCGCTGGCCCGGCTTCTGCTCCAGGCCATGCATCCGCTGCTGCCGTCGATCGCGGATCGTCCCGCGCGCCGCCTGCCGCGGCTGCAACTCGGCACCACCGATCCCTGGGCGATCGCCGTGGGCGCCGCGGCCGAGCCGATCAGCCGGGCCTTCGATCCGCGTTTTTCCGCCATTCTGAAGGCCGGATAGAAAAGCGGAAGACGCTCAGTTGGTCGCCATGCTGGCGGCAAAGGCCGCGTCGATGATGGCGAGCTTGACCGCCTGCGCAGTGATGTATTCGCCGTAGAATTCCTTCGATATCCACATGACGGAATGGCCGCGCTGCCCGAGCCAGCCGACGCTGCCGAGCGCCTCGGCGTCGCGCAGCTTGCGCGCAAGATGGGTCCGCGACAGCTTCAGCCATTTGGCGAAATCACCGACCGACAGCACGCCGGTCGGGATGCGCTCCTGGCCGGCATTTCGAGGGTCGACGCCAGCGATCAGCCAGTCCATGACGACGCCGCCATTGTTGAGCCAGGTGAACAGCGAAAAAGTCTGTTGCGGCTCGCGCACCGGCACCGAGGAAATCAGGCCGTCCGCGATCAGCGGCTGCAACTTGGCCAGCATTTGCGGCCTTGTCTGAAATGTTTCCAGCCGGTTCGCGCCGTCGAGAGCATCAAGCGTGCTCAGATGCATATGAATCCAGCCGGTCAACGGCTCCAAGGTCATGGCGGGCAGGTGCAGGGGGCGAATGCGGCCGTCATCGCCCGCCGGCCCGGCCTCGATGAAATTGTAGTGCTGCATTTCCTTGATGAAGGCATGGGCCGTGTTTCGGCTTGCCACCGCGTGTTGAACGGTGACGTCGACAAAACGCGCCGCCGTCAGTTCCTTTCGGTAGTCGCTGGGATCCCTGCGGAAATGCAGGGCTAGACCGATATGCGCCATCAGCCAGCGCTGCTGGGTGGCAAAGACCGAGGATGCCCGCGGGTTTGCTTCATAGGCCTGCTGCATCGCCGTGGCCTGCGCGCGCACGCAAGCATGCAGTGCCGGGTGACCGGCAATGTCCTCGTAGGTCAACGCACCCTCCCAGCTTCCACCCAAAGATGCTGTAATGCTCGCAAGTTGCGGATAGCAGTTTCGGCCAACACCCGCCAGCGCCGGAAGGCCGTTTGCGCGACGTTGCGCCGAGTTCCGGTGGTCAGCGCCCCTGCGGGGCTGAGATGCAGGCTTCGAAAGCTTCGTCGACGACGGCCAGCTTGGCTGCCTGGACCGCCATGTATTCGTCGAAGAACTGGCGCGAAACCCACATCACGGAGTGGCCGCGCTGGCCGACCCAGCCGATGCTGCCGAGCGACTCGGCATCCTGGAGTTTCCGCGCCAGATGGGTGCGTGAGAGCTTCAGCCAATGCGCGAACTCGCTGACTGAAATGACGCCGGTCGGAATCCTGTCGAGATGGACGTCCTCGGGATCGATGCCGGACATCAGCCAATCCATGACGATACCGCCGTTGTTTAGCCAGATAAACAACGAGAAAGTCTGTCCAGGCTCCCGCACGACGTCGCTGGCCAGCAATCCGTCGGCGATCAAAGGCTGCAGGATCGGCAACATCTCGGGTCGCTCGAGGAAGTGTTCCAGTCGGTTCCCACCGTCGATGTGGTCGAGCGTTGTCAGATGCGCATAGATCCAGCCGGTGAAGGTCTGGATGGTGCCCTCGGTGACCCGCATGGGATGGGCGCGGCCATCACCGCTGGCCGAACTATACTCGGCGATGTTGTAGTGCAGCATCTCCTTGACGAAGGCTTCGGCGGTGTTGCGGCTGGCCACGGAATGGCGGCGCACGACCTCGATGAAACGCGCCATCGTCATTTCGGTGCGGCGGTCGTTGGGGTCGCGCCGGAAATGCAGAGCCAGGCCGGCATGAGCGAGCAGCCAGCGCTGCTGGGTGGCAAAAACGGCTGCCAGCCGCGGGCTCGTTTCATAAATATGGATGAGCGCCTTGGCCTGTTCCTGGACACCGCGAAGCGCTGCCGGATGACGGGCGATCTCTGCGGCACTCAGCGGCATTTCCTGCGGTACTCCATGCGATTCCAAGCAACGACAAGTGAAGATTCCCAATCTTCGTCGGTTGTGTCCAGTTGCCCTTTGGAACAACGACCGATCAAGGCCGATCAACCGGTGCATTCCTTGCTAACTCCTTGCATCGGCTCGGGAAACCCGTCCCAATAATAGTCCGGTCCGCAGCCTTGCGCCCAGGGGCCGTTCCCGGCGTCGATCCGCAAACGATCGTCGAGGATCCACGCTTCGACGAAGGCGCGTTCTGCCGGGCCATGGGAGCGATTTCCGCCGTGTGCGCGGTGGCGTCGGTTAAATAGGTTGGCGGCGGTCAATGGGGCTCGGAAGCTTCGTGTGCACTTTGCAGCCTGCAAGCGGCGACCTATCCTGACGGCTTGAGGTCCCCTACTAAGGCAGCCCCGAGTCAGACGATGCCAAGAACGATCCGGACACTGACGGCCCGTGAGGTCGAAACGCTCGTCGACTGGGCGGCGGGGGAGGGTTGGAATCCCGGGCTCGGTGACGCCGCCGTTTTGCGGACAGCCGATCCCGAGGGGTTCATCGGCGCCTTTGTCGGCGGCCAGATGGTGGCCGGCATTTCGGCCGTCGCCTACGGCCCGGGCTTCGGCTTCATCGGCCTCTATATCTGTCGGCCGGACCGGCGCGGCGAAGGCCACGGCAAGGCGGTCTGGGATGCCGGCATGGCGCGCCTCGGCAATCGCGTCATCGGTCTCGACGGCGTGGCCGAGCAGCGGGACAACTACCAGCGCATGGGCTTCTTGCCTGCCTATGAGACCGTCCGCTACAGTGGCCGGCCCGTCGGACTGCCTGACGGCGGCGACATACGGCCCGTGACCGCCGCCGACATGGCTCAGATATTTGCCTATGACCGCAAGTCCTTCCCGGCGCCACGTGAAACCTTCCTTCGGGAGTGGCTGCAGGAGCCGCGGATTGCGCAGCTAATGGCCGGATCAACCGGCATTGCCGGCTACGGCGTGGCGCGCCGTTGCCGGGAGGGCTTCAAGATCGGGCCGCTGTTCGCCGATGGGACGGAGGCGGCCCTGGCATTGCTGGCGGGCCTCTCGGGCAGGATAGGCGACGAGGCATTGCATATCGACGCGCCGGCCGGCCAGAGCGCATTCACCGCCATTCTCGAAGCCGCTGGCATGGTTCCAGGTTTTGCGACGACGCGCATGTACAAAGGCGGTAAGCCCGGCAATGCCCGGTCGATGGTCTTCGGCATCACGACGCTCGAGCTGGGTTGATCGAGACGGGCCGGTCGGAATTTCTGAGACCATTGTTTTGCCGGCCTCGTCCATGCGGCATGCCCCGAATGCATGATTTGCCTGTGTCCGCATGGCGTTTCGTGGAGGTTGTCGAATGGCTGACAGGACGGTGCTGATCGCCGGTGGCGCTGGCGGAATGGGTCTTGCGACCGGGCTGCGCTTCGCAGCTGACGGCGAGCGGATCGCGCTGGCCGACCTTCCCGGCCCCAAACTCGACGCCGCCGTGGCAAAGATTGCCGTGACCGGAGCGGACGCGATCGGCTTGCCGCTCGATATACGCTCCGTCGCTGCCTGCCGCGAGGTGGTTGGCACGGCCAGGGACTGGGCCGGCGGCACAGACATTCTCGTCAATGCCGCCGGGGTCTGGCTCGAGGGACCGACGAGCGAGGTCACGGAAGACCAGTGGGACCTGGTGCTGGACGTCAATCTCAAGGGAGCGTTTTTCCTGATCTCGGCGGCCGTTCCGCATCTGTCGGCAGTGCAAGGCGTGATCGTCAACATCGCGTCCGATGCCGGCATCGTCGGCAACGACGGGGCGTCCGTCTATTGCGCCTCGAAGGGCGGACTGGTGCTTTTGACGAAGGCTCTGGCCCCGGAACTCGCCCCGCAAGGCATCAGGGTGAACGCGGTGTGTCCCGGCGACACGGCAACGCCGATGATCGAATATCAGGCGAGGACTTATGGGGGAGATGATCCCGACGGCTACAAGCGCCGGCTTCTGGGGCACTATCCGCAAGGCGACAGAGCAAGGTTCATCCAGGTGGAGGAGATCGCTTCGTTCATCCACTATCTTTGCCAGCCGGGCGCGGCGCCAATCACCGGGGCCGCGCTTTCGATCGATTTCGGCGTCAGCGCCGGCTACTGAACGTCGTGGAGAGGAAATGATCGTGTTTGGCAAATCGCGCAGGGCGCTGGTGACCGGCGCGGGCGCCGCGGACGGCATCGGCATCGCGACCGCGCGAGCGCTGGGCGGGGCCGGTCTTTCGGTCGTCATCACCGCTTCGTCCGCGCGCGTCGAGCAGCGGGCAGAGGAATTGCGGGCGGAAGGGCTCGATGTCCGCGCCCTGGTGGCCAACCTCACGCTTTCGGGCGATGTCGAGCGTCTGCGCTCCGACGCTGGCGAGATCGACATCCTCGTCAACAATGCCGGGATGGGGACCGTCGCGCAGCCGGCGTTGCGTCGGCGATTCATCGATCTCAGCGAGAGCGACTGGGACCGCGGCATCGATGTCAGCCTGAAGACCGCGTTCTTGAGCACGCGCGAATTTCTGGCCGGCATGGTGCGGCGCGGCCATGGGCGCGTCGTCAACATGGCCTCGGTGACCGGGCCTTACGTGTCCAACGAAGGCGAGGCCGCCTATTCCGCAGCCAAGGCCGGCATGATCGGGCTGACGCACGCGCTTGCTCTGGAGGTCGGGCGCAGCGGCGTCACCGTCAACGCGGTCGCGCCGGGCTGGATCGCGACCGGCGCCTCGACGCCGGAAGAACTTGCCGCTGCTCGCAACACGCCGCTTGGCCGGGCCGGAAGTCCCGAGGAAGTCGCGGCGGCCGTGCTGTTCCTGGCATCCGACGCAGCCGGCTATGTCAATGGCGCCGTCCTGGTCGTGGATGGCGGCAACATCCTGCAGGAACGCAAGGGCTGACCGCGAGCGCGAAGGTCAGAAATGCCGGGCGATGGTAGCGGGAGAGCGCTACTGCTTTTCCCCCCACCTATCAGATCGACGGTTCCTGCTCCATTGTCGATCGTAGGTTTCGGTGATCACGCAGTCCGCCCGGTTGCGGGCCACGATTTCGCCGTGGCTCAGCTTACCGCCGGCCGCCATGAACTCCCTCAGAAGGGCGTCACGATTGCCGGCAGCGCGAGACCGCTTCGCCGACTGCAGCGCTGACTTCAACTCGTCTGCAGTCAATTCCGTGCAGTAGGCCGGGCTGCCAGGTTGTTGGCGCCAGGAGTCGCTGAGACTTCCAGCGTCGACCACGTCGAAGCCGGTGACCTCGATCAATTGGATGGCAATGGCCTTGGCTTTTCCATCGTCGCCGGCGACTGGGACTGCAATTCGTCCGGATGCCCCTTTCGGCTGGCCGCGCTCGGCCAGCGTCGCAGCCAGAACGGCGTTCCATGCCTTGACGGCGGGCCGGCCGATTTGCTCGCCCACCCAAACGCTTTCGGGCTTGCCGCCATCGACCTCGCCGATCGAACCGTCACGGAACGGGTAGTAGTTGGAGGTGTCGATCACGGTGACGTTGGCAGGCACTTCCTTGAAAAGACTGGCGAGATCGGGATATTTCGCAAAGGGAATCGAGAGAATGATCACCTCAGCGCCCTGAACGGCATCCTCTTTCGTCTCGGCGGCAGCTCCAACGTCGAGGGCGAGATCGCGAATGGTGTGCGGCCCTTTCGAATTGGCGAGCTTCACCTCATGGCCGCTAGCGGCAAACGTGCGGGCCAACGTGGCGCCGATGTTTCCAGCGCCGATGATTGCAATCTTCATGGGATGTACCTTCGTCGATGTGAAAGAGCGGCCGCCTCAGTCGCGGGGGCGGCGCGCCGTGGGTTCAGAAGCAGAACTGCCAAAGCCCTAGCCTCCTAATATGATGCTCGCCAGTTCCGATGGATTCTCAACCGCTGAAAAATGTCCGGTATTTCTAAGTGTGAACATGCGCGCATCAGGGAGAAGTGCCCGGGTGCGCTCTCGTTCGTTGGGGCGCGACCAATCGCTGTCGCCGTAGACGAGGGTCACAGGTGCTGAGACGAGCCGATACTGGTCCCGCGCCTCGCTCCAGGAGCGCCAACCTGCCAGCACCTTGCGTGCGATGCGCTTGTACCCGGGGCGGTTCGCCACCCGGCCGAACTCGGCAAGAAGGTCGGACGGCAGTTTGCGCGGATCGTGATAGCCGCCGCCCATGATCTTGCCGAGCACCATCTTGTTCTCTATCGCGGCATTGAATGCCCCCAGAACAGGTATCTGCAAACTTCCGATGATGAGATTCGCGAACCAGTTGCCACGTCGCAGCCCATCTCCATAACGCGTGTCGTAGTCATACGGGTTGATCGAGAAGACACGCTCGATGCGTTGCGGAATTGCGGCAGCAACCGTGAGAGCCAACGCACCGCCAATCGATTCGCCTACCAGCGTGACCCCGGTGAGGTCGAACTTCTCTATGAAGCCGATGACGCTTCGCCTGAAATACGGCTCGTCGAAAGGCGCGGGCGGATCGATCGGCGAATGACCGTGTCCGGGCAGATCGATAGCGTAAACCGTGTACGACTTGGCGAGAATGGGTGCCAAACTGCGAAAATATTCGAGCTGAGTGCGGATCGTATGCATAAGGACGAGTGGTGGCCCCTCGCCAGACTTTTCGTAGCGCATGCTAAGCGCGTTCGATATTTTCAGAAGGCTCGGTTGTAGTTTCGATAAGGCCAGCATTTCATATCTCTTCTTTGTTTATGACGATAAATGAGGAAAGGGGTATCTCAGTCGGCACACCGAGCACCTTCTCCGTCCCAGCGCCGAAATAAAGCGCTCGCGTTGACCCCTCCGAAGCCAAAACCGTTGGAGATCGCGTACTCCATCTCCACTGGCCGGGCTCGGTTTGCGACGAAGTCGATCCCTCCGCCTGCTGGGTCAGGAGTGCTCAAATTGAGGGTGGGCGGTGCCATCTGATCCCTGAGCGCCAGGATCGTGAAGATCGCGGCAAGCCCCCCGGCGGCGCCGAGCAGGTGTCCGGTCGCCGACTTCGTTCCGCTGACGGCTATCCCGAAATCGTGACCGAACACGCTCTTGATCGCTTCGATCTCACCAAGGTCGCCCACCAGCGTGGAGGTTGCGTGGGCATTGAGATGACGCACCTCGCGCGGCGAAATCCCGGCCTGAGCGATTGCAATCTCCATGGCTCGGCGCGCGCCATCGCCGTCCTCGGGACCGGAAGTCACGTGGTGCGCATCCGCCGTCGTGCCGTAGCCGACGACCTCGGCGAGTGGTTCCGCGCCGCGCGCCAGCGCATGGCTCAATTCCTCGATAACCAGGATGCCGGCGCCTTCGCCCATGACGAAGCCGTCCCGCGACATATCGAACGGACGCGAGGCCTGGTCGGGGCGGTGGTTGAAGGATGTTGAAAGCGAGCGTGCCGCCGCAAAGCCACCCAGACTGACGGTGTTCATGCAAGCTTCAGTGCCACCGCACACTGCGATATCGGCTTCATCGGCGCGAATGATACGAGCCGCGTCGCCGATTGCCTGAATACCCGCAGCGCACGCCGTCACCGGTGCGCCGATCTGGCCCTTGAGGCCATAGCGGATCGAGATGTGGCCAGCCGCGAGGTTCACCAGGAAAGACGGTACCGTGAACGGCGAAAGACGCCGAACGCCGCGCTGGTCGACCGTCCGCACCGCCTCGGTGATAGCCGGAAACCCTCCGACACCTGAAGCGATGATCGTCGCGGTGCGAACCCGATCGCTCTCTGAACTCGGCTTCCATCTCGCCTGGGCCAGCGCCTCCTCCGCCGCGGCCAAAGCGAAAAGAATGAAGCGGTCAATTCTGCGCTGGTCCTTCGGAGCCAGAAAGGCATTGGCATCGAGGCCGGCCTCGGAATCGTCTTCCAGAGTGGGAACCACGCCGCCGATCTTCGCAGGCAAGTCTCCAACAACCTCGTCGGCGAGCCTCCGGATGCCCGAGCGGCCGGCCAGGAGGCGCGACCAGGACGTTTCGACATTGGCGGCAAGGGGGGTCACCGCACCCATGCCCGTAACAACAATCCGCCGCATCTATTGTCCTTTCGCTTCCTGCACTCCGCCGATGCCAACTGGCATGGCTTGGGGCTGGCGCGGCGGGGGCAGCCAGCCGAGTTGGGTGACCGTTTCGCCGCTCAGAGTGCAAACGACCGAAAAGTTCGTAATCGAAGATGTGAGCATCACGGCTGCCTCGCCCTTGTGCGCAACTCCGAGACTTGCGCTTCGAGGCCTCTGACTCGCCTTTCGAGGAGGTCCAGTTCGGTGGTGTCGATCGCCTCCTCAAACCGGCGCAACCCTTCCAGCCAGTTGTGCCAAGACGCCCGAGAAAATAGCCGCCGAAAATTCGGTCGAACCCGTCGTCCGTTGGTTGGAGAAGCCTTTGTCATTGGGCCGATCCCCTTTGGCGATCAGCGGCCTGCCCCGCCTGTATGCTCTCGGCGGCTGCTTGCAGAAATTGCTTCGACAGTCGCTCGTCGTTGACGGCCCGCGAAAGGACGACCGCACCGACCATCGTCGAAAGAACGGCCATGGCCTTTCCATCGGGATCCTCGCCGTGGGCATCGCCAACCCACCCACCGAGCAGCCCGAGATATTCCCTGATTCCGGCTTCGAACGATGCTTTTACGTCGCTGCCCTGCCTGGCGGCATCCGAGCCCAGCGCCACGACCGGGCAGCCGTCCATCCTTTCTTCGCGATGACCGGCGCTAAGGTAAAACGCGATCACAGCACCAAGAGGGTCCTTGGGATTTTTCGCAGCCGCGTCCGACCACCGGCGCGATGCGTGCTCCAGCGCCCGCCTGGACGCCAGCGCCTCCAGATCCTCCTTTGATGCGAACTGTTTGTAAAAGGCGCCTTGGGTCAGGCCAGCGCCCTTCATCAGATCCTTAAGGCCGATGCCGTCGAAACCGTGCTCCCGGAAAAGGCGGCTTGCCACGTCGATTACCATCTCGCGGTTTTCGGCAGCCTGAGTGCGACTGACGCGCATCACCGATCTCCTTTTTAGATTGCATTCGTAATCTATAACAGATATAGAGTTCGAACGCAATCTATTTTGACGTGAGGCGATGGGCATGAAAAAGAGACCGCTAATTGTGCTGGGCAGCATCCTGATCGCTGGGTCAGGGGCGCTGGCTTTCGTGACACTTTCCGATCGGACGCAGGCAGCCGCCGTCGCTACCGACCCGAGGCAGGAACCCCCGATCGTCAGACTGGTGACGGGAGAGCAAGTCACCGGCTCCGCGCGCAGCTTTACCGGCATTGTGGCGGCGAGAGTGCAGAGCAACCTAGGTTTTCGCGTGCCGGGCAAGGTTGTTGAGCGCCTCGTGGATGCCGGCGATCAGGTCAAGGCCGGCCAGCCGCTCATGCGCATTGACGAGACCGATCTGCAACTTGCGCTCACGGCAAAGCGCAACGCTGCCGCCGCGGCGCACGCTGTCCTGGTCCAGGCAGCAGCAGACGAAAAGCGCTATGCGGCTTTGGTGAAAGACGGATTGGCTGCAACTCCGCAGCGGTACGAACAGGCAAAGGCCGCGTTGGATACCGCTTCGGCCCAGCTCGCTGCCGCCGAAGCCGAAGCCAAGGTCGCGGAGAATGAGGCAACATACGCGGTCCTGGTGGCGGACGCCGATGGAACGGTGGTCGATACACTCGGCGAGCCGGGTCAGGTCGTCTCCCCCGGCCAGACAGTGGTCCGGATCGCCCAGGCCGGCCCGCGCGAAGCAATTGTCGCGCTTCCCGAAACGATCCGGCCGGCGATCGGCTCGGCAGCCGAGGCTAGCGTGTACGGTGGCGATGGGCACCTTCATACGGCGCATCTGCGACAATTATCCAACTCGGCCGATGCCCAGACCCGCACTTATGAGGCCCGCTATGTGCTCGACGGTGAGGCTGCCGCGGCACCGCTTGGCGCGACGGTGACCATTCGGGTCGCAAGCCAGGCCAGTCGGCCGGAGGTCCAGGTGCCGCTGGGAGCCGTGCTCGACGACGGCAAGAAGACCGGCGTCTGGGTCTTGGACGGCGCCACCTCAACCGTACATTTTCAGCCGGTTCAGCTCGTTCGCGTCAGCAGCGAAACCGCCGTGATCTCCGGACTGAGCTCCACCATTCCCATCGTGTCGCTCGGCGCTCATCTCCTGCAGGAGGGGGCTCGTGTCAGGACCGCCTCCGAAAGCGGGAGCAACTGAACATGAACCTCAATCTTTCAGCGCTCGCCGTTCGCGAACGCGCCGTCACCCTGTTCTTCATCCTACTGCTGGTGGCTGCCGGCGCTTACGCCTTCCTTATGCTTGGCCGGGCGGAGGACCCCAACTTCACCATCAAGACCCTGACGGTCACGACCGCGTGGCCGGGCGCGACAGCGCGCGAGATGCAGGACCTCGTCGCCGAACCTTTGGAGAAGCGGCTTCAGGAACTGACCTGGTACGACCGTGTCGAGACGACCACCCGGCCGGGCTATGCGTATATGACGGTCACGCTGAAGGACAGCACACCGCCATCCGCCGTACAGGAAGAGTTCTACCAGGCCCGCAAGAAGCTCGGGGATGAAGCCCGCAACCTGCCGCCCGGCGTCTACGGCCCGTTCGTCAACGACGAATATTCGGACGTGAGCTTCGCCCTCTATGCGCTCAAGGCCAAAGGCATGCCGATGCGAGAGCTGGCGAGGCAGGCCGAGACGATCCGCCAGGACCTCCTGCACGTGCCCGGAGTCAAGAAGATCAACATCCTCGGTGAACGACCCGAACAGATTTTCGTCGAGTTCTCCTATGCCAAGCTGGCCACGCTCGGCGTGTCGGCCCAGGATATCGTCGCCGCCTTGCAGCGGCAGAACACTGTCACGCCGGCAGGCTCGATCGACACCCAAGGGCCGCAGGTCTTCATCAGGGTCGATGGCGCGTATGACAGCGTCCAGGCAATCGCCGACACGCCGATCGCCGCCGCGGGGCGGACGCTGAAGCTTTCCGACGTCGCCGAGGTCCGTCGCGGCTATGAAGATCCGCCCAGATACCTCATCCGGCGCCAGGGCGAGCCAACCATCATGCTCGCGGCCGTTATGCAGGAGGGCTGGGATGGTCGCGCGCTCGGCAAGGCGCTGGAGGACAGGACGGCGGCCATCGTACGGACATTGCCGCTCGGGATGACGCTCGACAAGGTGTCCGACCAAGCCGTCAACATCACCTCGGCGGTCGACGAGTTCATGATGAAGTTCGCGATGGCGCTCGGCGTAGTGCTGCTGATCAGCCTGCTCAGCATGGGCTGGCGCGTCGGCATCGTCGTGGCGGCCGCCGTCCCCCTGACGCTCGCCGCCGTGTTCCTCATCATGCTGGAAACCGGCCGGTTCTTCGACCGCATCACGCTCGGCGCCCTCATCCTGGCGCTCGGTCTGCTCGTCGACGACGCCATCATCGCCATCGAGGTGATGGTGGTGAAGATGGAAGAGGGCATGGACCGCATCAAGGCGGCGGCCTATGCCTGGAGCCACACCGCAGCGCCGATGCTGTCGGGAACGCTGGTGACGATCGCGGGCTTCCTGCCCGTAGGTTTTGCTCGCTCGACGGCCGGCGAATATGCCGGCAACATCTTCTGGGTCGTGGGGTTCGCCCTCATCGTCTCCTGGATCGTCGCCGTGGTCTTCACACCCTATCTCGGCGTCAAGATGCTGCCCGCGATCAAACCGATCGAAGGCGGTCACCACGCGATCTACGACACACCGAACTATCGGCGCCTGCGGCGTCTCATCACCTTTGCCGTGCGCCACAAGTTCGTGACCTCCGGTATCGTAGGCATCGCCTTCGCGCTTTCCGTTGTCGGCATGGGCGCCGTCAAGCAGCAGTTCTTCCCCACATCCGACCGCCCGGAAGTGCTGGTGGAGGTTCGCCTGCCGGAAGGCACCAGCATCGAAACGACGACCGCCACGGTCGAGAAGCTCGAGCATTGGCTGGACGGCCAACCCGAGGCCAAGATCGTCACGAGCTATGTCGGTCAGGGCGCCCCACGCTTCTTCTTCGCGATGGCGCCTGAACTGCCCGATCCCGCCTTTGCCAAGATCGTCGTTCTGACCCCGAACGCCGAGGCGCGCGAGGAATTGAAGCATCGGCTTCGGGAGGCGGTGGCACAGGGGCTCGCGCCGGAAGCCAACGTGCGCGTCGCGCAGCTCGTGTTCGGCCCCTTCACGCCGTTTCCGGTCGAGTTCCGGGTCATGGGGCCTGATCCGGCACAACTGTACGGCATCTCCGAGAAGGCCCTCGACATCATGCGGGGTGTCCCGGACGTGCGACAGGCCAACCGCGACTGGGGCAATCGCACGCCCGTGCTTCGCTTCGTCCCGGACCAGGATCGGCTGAACCTCATCGGCCTCTCCCCGGCGGAGGTGGGCCAGCAGCTCCAGTTTCTCTTGACCGGCGTTCCTGTCACGCAGGTCCGCGAGGACATCCGCAATGTTCCCATCGTGGCGCGCAGCGCCGGCGGCGAGCGGCTGGACCCGGCGCGCCTGGCGGATTTCTCATTGATGAGCCGGGACGGCCGGCAGATTCCGCTCGACCAGATCGGCCATTCCGAAATCCGTCTTGAAGAGCCGATCCTGAAGCGCCGCGACCGCACGCCCGTCATCACGATCCGCTCCGACATAAACGAAGCGACCCAGCCTCCGGAGGTCTCAAAGCAGATAATGAAAGCCCTCCAGCCGCTGATCGCGTCCCTTCCGGCCGGCTATAGCATCGAAATGGGCGGATCGATCGAGGAGGCTGAAAAGGCCAACACTGCGTTGGGGAAGATCTTCCCGGCCATGATCGCCGCCATGCTGATCGTCATCATGCTCCAGGTGCGATCATTCTCGACGATGTTGATGGTCGTGCTGACGGCGCCGCTGGGCCTCGTCGGCGTCGTGCCGATGCTACTCACCTTCCATCAGCCCTTTGGCTTCAACGCCATTCTGGGCCTAATAGGATTGGCCGGCATCCTGATGCGCAATACGCTGATCCTGACCGAACAGATCAAGGAAAACCAAGCCGCCGGCCTGGATGCCTATCACGCCGTGATCGAGGCCACGGTGCAGCGCGCGCGGCCGGTGATCTTGACGGCACTTGCCGCGGTGCTGGCCTTCATACCCCTAACGCACTCCGTCTTCTGGGGATCGATGGCTTACACGCTGATCGGCGGCACGGCGGTCGGCACGGTGCTGATCCTGCTCTTCCTTCCCGCGCTCTACACCACGTGGTTCAGGATCAAGCCGGAAGCGGTTCAGACCCATGAAGCTCCGAAGCAGGAGCCGGAACCAGAACTGCGGCTGGCAATGGCCGCGGAATAGGGCTCGGTCGCTGCAGGAGCGGTCACAAGTTCCCACCCGCAGGATGTGCCTGCGGGCGGACCGATCTTACGCGTTTGCAGACCGACCGTCGGCCATAAGCCTCGCGTGTCTGATCGATCAATTCCGGAGACATCGATGCATCACCCGATCGGAATGCGAACGGATCTCGACGAGGTGCGCGCCCGTATTTTAGAAGTGGCGGAGGAGCGCTTTCGCCGCATCGGCTACCATAAGACCTCGATGGCCGACATTGCCTCCGATGTCGGCATGAGCCGGGGCAATGTCTACCGCTTCTTTCCCTCCAGGGATGCGATCACCGGGTTTATCTGCGAACGCACCCTGAACGAGGCTGCCGACATCGCTTTTGCGATCGCCCGCACCAACGCCACGGCTCCGGAAAAACTCAGTCGGCTTTTGATCGCTGTTCACCAGCATGGCAGGGCGACACTGATCGAGCAGAAGCATATGCACGACATGATTGTCGCGGTCATGCAGGAGAACTGGGCGATCGTCAAAGCTCATATCGAGTGGATGGTGGCGATCTTCGAGGCGATCATTCGCGAGGGCATCGAGGCAGGCGAACTCGATGTCGGCGACCCGGCAGAGGCGGCGCGCGCGGTCAAGACCGCGTTCATGCCGTTCTTCCATCCGGTTCTGATCGAACACTGCGTCAAACACGGCGAAGACACCGATGCGAGCCTGCGTGAGCAGATTCGCTTTATCCTGAAAGCACTTGCCAAGTCGGACTAAGCGGCGTGCCGAAACAAAGTCACGCAATATGCAGCAACCAGGCCGACGCGGTCTTGCGATATATCCGACAGTCGCTGTGACACTCGCGAAGCTGACTACCGGTGTCGGGGAGCCGGCGGCGTCTGCGACGTTCGTCGGCGCACAATGTGCAGATACGTATGGCCTCAGCCTTTGAAATCACTCAAGATTCTTTGGACGCGCTACCATCAACCCGTGTTTTAGCCATGATTTCAATGACTTATGATGAGACTGGTAGCGGGAGAGCGCTACCGCCTTTCCCCCCACTCGGAGAGCATGCGATATTTTCTACGGTGTTGCGCATGATGACCTGTCTCGGTGCTGCAAGGCTAGGTCATCGCGCATGCTTCGCTTGCCCCTGCGGACGCTGCTTGGATCAACAATAGCGGCCGTGGTGACAGGCATAGGGAGACATTCCCCTGGCCATCGCTACCGCGGCCGTAGCGGCCGGCGTGGCGATTGGGGTCTTCTGGGAGGATATCAAGGCCGGCGCCGCTGCCGCCTTGTCACAGACGGCTGCCGGCGCTTGGCAATCGATTGTCGACGGCGCCACGGGCCTATGGGAGAGCGTCGTCGCAGCCTTCAGCGACCGGCAGCAAGCCGCCGTAGACGCCTTCAATGGCATTGTCGATTCCATCGTGTCGGTCTGGAATGAGCTCATCGACAAGCTTCTGCCAAATCAAATGAACCTGGGCGCTATTTTGTGGCGCCACAAGGTCCACAATCGACGGCTCCGACTGATTATGGTTGAGCAACGGGTTCGTTCGATCCATGCCGGCTATCTGCTGATAGTCCGCCTTTCATCTGGAAACCACATATGGACAACGGCTTCGGACCGGGAGGATTGTCGGGGTCTGAGGAAATCAGACCTTCATGTTATTGAAAAAGGCTTGCACGCTGTTAGCTCCGAGGAAAGCGCCCAATTTCTAACACCGAAATCTGTCGATCCGGGTAGAAAAATTAGTAAGGCCTAATTGACAATGTCGAGACCTTATGACCAGACTTTTACGAGCAGTAGTGTCTATATCACTGCTATTTGATGGTCGGCTAAGGAATCAGGGTGTTATTCGAGACACCTTTGCAAGCTAACTGGAACGCTGTTCAGTACTTCACAACGGGGGGATCTGATGTCGCGACACTCGTTATCATGCCTAGTGACAGCGGCGATATTGCTGTCGGGCCAAGTTAGCAGTGCTTGGGCGCAGGAAGATGAGACGGATCAAGATGAGCGAATGCCAGTCCAGGCAAGCCCTATGAAATTGCCGATCTCGGCCTCACAGGCAGTCCAGAACAAGATTCTGATTCCTGAAGCGACGATGCGAAAGACGCAGCGGCTTCAGTTGCCGCAGGATATAAGCATCGACACGTTCAACAATTGTCCACCCGAGGGGAGCGCGAAAACGCCGGCCAAAGCAGAGTCCAACAAAGAGAAGAACCAGTGGGCAATTCCAAACGACATGGACATAGACACGAAGGTTACTCTCACAGATGTACTGGCTCCCGGCGACGACCACGACCGCTTCAAGGTGGGGACAGCCGTGAGAATTCAGGGATATTTTTCGGAGGTTTTCAAATCGGGCGGCTCACACGGTGAAAGTTGCAATTGCAATGCTACCGACGACGTGAACACTGATACCCACATCAATATGGCCCTCACGAACTCAGCAGAGAACGTCAAACCTGAGAATCGGATGATCGTTGAGGTGACTCCTCGCCTTCGGTATATCGCCGGACTGAATGGACTGGATTGGAGCCATGGAAACCTAAAGCATTATGAAGGCTCCTGCTTGGAGATTGAGGGTGATCTTTTCTGGGACGACGCGCATCAGGGCGAGGCCAGGAACACGCCCATCGCTGGCAAGAACATATGGCGTGCGACACTTTGGGAGGTCCACCCCATTACCAGTATCCAAGAGATCGATTGCAACAAGCTGTTTTAAGCGGCTTGCTCCTGTCCGCTGCTAGCGTAGTGCGAATTGGCGCGCTGAATTCCTTCTGGCCAGGGGCTACGTCGTGACTATTGCCGTTCGGCCACCTCGCATTCTTGATAAGGCTTTTGAGGACGACCTCCTCGCCGGCCCACTGAAGCCATTTCTCGAGCTGATTCAGCGCGATCGGGACCTAATCGCCGAGATTAGAAGTGACCTTCTCGACGTTTACTGTAAGGGTCAGCGGCTCGTCAGTATCAGGCCGACGAGACAGGGCTCCTATCTGTTTGAGTCACATGAAAAGTTTTGGCCTCAGAGGGGGCTGAAGTTCTCCACTGCGGAGTCGGTAGCCAGTTTCTGCAGGGACAACGTGCCCTTCATTAAGCAGCGAATCGCTGAGCATGGCGCGCGCGGACTGGAGATTGAATTCGAACAGCTCCTGGTTCGGGCTAACAATCTGGAGACGCTCAACACAGACTACATCGCGGTGGACCGGCAGGGGATCAGCGAGGAAGGAAGGGGCCGGACCGATGTGGTCGGTGTCTACTGGCCAGGTAACAGGCGTGGTTCGGGAGACCGTCTCGCTCCAGCGCTTATTGAGGTCAATATGGTCTCAAGGGTGGCATCGAGGATGTCGCAGATCAGATCGGACGCTACTTCGAGGATATGCGTACCATTCTGCCTGTGTTCGTCAGTCAGCTGGAGAAGCAGCTCCGCCAAAAGGCTCGGTTGGGTTTATTATCTGGGCTAAGCAAGGGTGCACAGCAGAAAATCCAACGTCTCGCCATTTCCGATAGGATCGAAGACGTGAGAGCTGTCATTGCCCTCATCGACTACAATCCGAGGGCCGCGCGTCTGAAACTCGAAAGGTTGCGGGCCTTGCCTTTCGCCGATCAAATCGATCTTTTCCATCTAGGGTTAGGTCTGTGGCGGGCGAACTCCGCCTTCTAGCAACCCTCCTCATTTCCTTGGCTGCGGCTTGTGCTTCAATCCTTATTTGGTCGCCCGTGAACTATCGGCAAGCCATTGATCTGGCTCGCTGATTGAGGAAAATTGTGGATTAGGCATTGCAGGATTTGCGGTGTTTGGCCGCTGTTTTCTTGCAATTCGATTTGCCGATTCCATTGTGCGCCAATGCGTGATTCACTCGTTTAGGCGAGGCGAATCGAGGGGACGGCGGTGTCCAGGCCACGCGAGAAGCGCGAGACGGGAGAGCAGGACCTGTTCCGCTCCAGGCTCGATCAGATCATCAACATGAAGCATGATCTGGTGCGGCTGGCGCAGGCGATCGACTGGCCGGTGCTGGAAGAGCGGTTCGGCGCGATCTATTCGGATGGACCGGGCATGCCGCCGCTGCCGACGCGGCTGATGGCGGGGCTTGCGATCCTGAAGCACACCTTCAACCTGTCGGACGAGGAGCTGTGCGCCCGCTGGGTGGAGAACCCCTACTTCCAGTATCTCACTGGCGAAGAGTTCTTGCGCCACGAATTGCCCTTCGATCGCTCGTCGATGACGCGCTGGCGCCAGCGCATGGGCGAGGAGCCGATCACGGCTCTACTGCAGGAAAGCCTCGCGGTTGCGATCAAGAGCGGGGCGATGAAGCCAGCCGACACGCGCCGGGTGATCGTCGACACGACAGTGCAGCCGAAGAACGTGATGTTCCCGACCGACGCCAAGCTCATTCATCGGGCGCGCGAGCGGCTGGTGCGGCTGGCCAAGCAGATGGGTGTGGATTTGCGCCAGACCTATGTGCGGGTCGGCAAGCTGGCGCTGATCAAGCACCAGCGTTATGCGCACGCCAAGCAGTTCAAGCGGGCCAACAGGGCGCTGCGCAAGCTCAAGACCTATCTCAGCCGGACCATTCGCGACATCGCTCGCCACATCGCCGGCCAAGAAGAGCTCGAGATGATCTTCAGGTGGCCACTCTACCAGGCTTCAGCGGTTCTGGAGCACCGTCAGCGCCAGCGCGGCCGCAAGATCTGGAGCCTGCATGCGCCCGAGGTCGAGTGCATCGGCAAGGGCAAGGCGCATGCCCCCTACGAGTTCGGCGTCAAGGTCTCCCTCGCCACCACGCTCGAACGCTCGAAAGGTGGCCAGTTCGCCCTGCACGCGAAGGCACTGCCGGGCAATCCTTATGACGGCCACACGCTCGCAGCGATCATCCCCGACATGGAGAAGACCATCGGCAACGAGATCGGCCGCATCCTCGCCGACGCCGGATACCGCGGCCACAATGCACCTGAGAGCCACAAGTTCAGGGTCTTCACCGCTGGCCAGAAGCGGCGCGTCACATCGGCCATCAAGCGGCAGATGCGCCGCCGCTCCGCGATCGAGCCCGTGATCGGCCACATCAAGGCCGAGCACCGGATGGACCGCAACTACCTCGCCGGCGAGCAGGGCGACGCCGTCAACGCCATCCTGGCCGCCGCCGGCTACAACTTCTCGCTGCTGCTCAACTGGTTCAGGCAGCTTTTGTGGCTGCTCCTCGCCGCGCTTCAAAGCCGGCCGAAATCGCTCGCAGCCTGACCAGCTTCATTGTTCACGGGCGACTATTTGATCTCAGCTACTACAGAGCCGAACACGCGATGCGCGGGCGAAGATGGGGAAAGCTGACAGGCAGCCTACAGCCCAAAGCCGACATGGGCGCTTTGCACTTCATCTCGGTCCTATAGATCAGCTTTGCCGTTCCCTAAAGCTGACTCGGCAGGCGAGCGCGCAGAGGTCGCGCCGGTCGGATGTAAGATCCTGTTGTCGCAGCGAAAGCTTACGCCTGTTTCTCTCAATCCTACGAATGCGAGATCAAGGAGAAGGCGCGGCTGAACGCGCCGCCCCTGCAGCTTGATGCCATTAGGCGGCCCGCAAGCCCTCCCTCGGACGCAGGTTCTGGTTCATGCGGAATAGGTTTAGCGGGTCGTAGCGCTGCTTGATTTCCAGCAACCGGTGATAGTTGCCGCCATACGCAGCTTCGACCCGTTCGACCTCGTCCTCCGGCATGAAGTTCACATAGGCCGTGCCCGCGGCATAGGGCCTCGCTGCCTCATAGATGCCGCGAGCCCAGTCGATGCAGGCTCTATCCATTGCTGGTTCCCGCCAGCGGGCGTGGACGTTCATGACGAAATGCGAACTGCGCTGTGGGAACGCCGTTTCATCCGCCTTGACGCGCCCCGCCGCCCCGCCGACATGGCCGAAGAATATTTCGCATTCGGGACCCGGAAGCCGGGATATCGCCGCCGTGGTGATCTCGACCGCGCTGTCGGAAAGCTCGGTGAAGTCATGGCTCTTCCAATAGTTGCGGGCGCCAGGCGCCAGCAGCGGGTCGAAGGCCTGCTGCCAGCCTGTGAACGGATTGGGGCCGACGACATCGACGATTGGCGTGCCGATGGCGCGAAGCGTCCGAGTCGCTTTTTCGCCGTCTTGGATGTCGCCGCAATAGCACATGGCCAACACCAGCACCTCCTTGCCGTGCCATTCGTCCGGCAGGAACGGCAGCGGCGGCGCCTGCCGCATAACGACCCAGCAGGTCAGTTCGTCCGGCACGGTTTCGAGCGCCTTGCGATATTCGCGCAGCACCTTTTCGGCATCGGCGAAGGGATGGACGACAAGTCCCGACAGCACTTGCGGCCCGAACTGATGCAGCTGAAACTCGAAAGCCGTGACGATACCGAAATTGCCCCCGCCACCGCGCAACGCCCAGAACAAGTCGGGATTTTCGCTATGGCTGGCGCGTCGCAGCCGGCCGTCGGCGGTTACCACGTCGGCGGAGATGAGATTGTCGATGGTCAGCCCAAATTTGCGGGTGATCCAGCCGAAGCCGCCACCCAGCGTCAGGCCCGCGATACCCGTGGTCGAGTTAATGCCGGTCGGCAGCGCCAGTCCGAACGCCTGCGTTTCCTGGTCGACATCGGCAAGCGTAGCGCCCGGTCCGACCCAGGCTCGCCTTGCCGCGAGATCGACCCGTATCGACTTCATCGAAGACAGGTCGATCATCAGGCCGCCATCGCAGACTGCGCTGCCGGCGATGTTGTGGCCGCCACCGCGCACGGAGACCAGAAGCCTATTTTCCCTGGCGAAATTCACACCCGCGACAACATCGGAGGCGCCGACGCAACGCACAATCAGCTTTGGCCGCCGGTCAATCATGCTATTCCAGACGCCACGGATGTCATCGTAGGCGGCGTCTCCTTCCCGCAGTACTGTGCCGCGGACTTGCGCCGAGAGCGCCTCCAGGGCCGCGACCTCGATCGTCGTCTTCCCGCCATCGAGGGTAGCGAAGCTCATAGCATCCATGATTTTCCTCCCAATGTTGTTGTTGTGGCCCCTCCTCCTATCTTAGTGTGCGCTTATATTAGATATCAGGCAAATTATCGTGGGGGTGGCAAACGCAGCTACGAAAAGCGATGGTGTTTCACATGCTAGGCAAGCTGGCTGGTGGAGCTGAGGTCCGCTCTCCGTTCTCGACAGCGGCAAGTTGACCTTTCGCTTCCGGCCCAAAGACCACATGGCAGCTCTGCGCCTCAACGTCGAACGTTGAGATCAGCGTCGCCGTTTCCTGAAAGCAGACATCCGGCTTTCAGGGCCACGGGCGAAAGTGGTCGACCCATTGTCGGCCACGAGGCCACGACATCAATCACTTCACCGCTGAATGCGGTCGCTTTCCGGCGGGATCTGGTCGTCGACGGCGAAATCACCCTTCCAAACACGAAGTAGCCGAGTTCTCATTGGGTCTGCCCCAGCGCACGGATTGACCTCGCGAAATTGCAAGACGTTCTGCACCGCGACAGCCATTTGCAACGAATAGTCCAAGGCGGCCATAGGGTTGCCGGACGATGACGGTTGACAGGTGCTCTGATCGACCTGGCCAAACGCAACTGATCCTGGAACGTTGCGGAACCAGAACAGCTTCTGGTCTTCGGTGGTGCAGCTATTCATTGGGATAAGCGGCGCGCGCGGAGATTGGGAAGTGCCGTGGCAACTCAGGCACCCAGAAACAGGATTGTCGACAGGGCCATTCATTCGTCCAGCCCAACCGAGGTGCTGGGCCGCAAAGGCCGGCGCAAGGCTACTGACTATCGTTTCCTGGAGCTTCTTCGTGCCAGCAGCTATTTCACTAGGCTTGACGCCCACGTCATTGCCCCACGACAGCCCAACCGGGCGCATGCGCCGCCATGTTGAAGTGTCCGCCGCGCTCGCATCATAGGCGAGGGTACCGAACACCCAACCTGTTTGTGTGTCGGGCGCGGCTGCTGCGACATCCATCTGCATCAGTCGCACGTCAATGGTCTGCCCATTTTCGTAGATCTGCCAAGTTGGTGCGCCGGCAAGACGGTCGATACCGTCGGCAAAGTCTGCAGCTTGGGCCGTCGAGAACAAGACCTTGAACGACATCGACCCGGGCGGGAAGGCAGTGTTGACCAGACTTGGGTCATCGGCCGCCCAGACCCTCGCAATAGTGGTCGCCGCAGCGGCATTGTAGAACCCAACAGCAAAATCTCGGATTCGAACGCCAGACTTGAGTCCCAATTCTGGCCCTGTGACTGGCCGCTCCTCGGTTAATCCGTGGACGAATTCCCGGCTGCCCGACCCAAAATTCATCATTGGCATGTGATACCAACGGCGTCCGGCGCTGGCTTCCGGCCGGAAATCAGCTTCTATCATCCCTTCATACGCATAGTCCCGCAGCGCTAAAACATAGGCATCGGCGCCCTCGGGTGTCCGGAAGTCGATCGTTCGCCACGGCGCGTCTGTACCCGCATCTGCTGGCGGATAATTCTGGGACAAACGAAACCGCTCGCCGGCCCAACCATTGATGCGCGCCTGCGGCGCAATGAAATCAGGAAACCGGCCGCTGCATTGAGCGACAAAGGTTCCCGCAGCGTCAACTTTTCCGTCTTTTGTAACCTTTAGGCAGCGCGTCCCAGACGCACAACCAGTCGCTTCCTGGGCAGTGCCGATAGAGGGAGATACAAAGAACAGTATGGATGCACTGACGATAGCTTTCAGCTTCATTGCCGTTGCCCCCCGTGATCGATCCTGGGATATTTTGCACTAGAAACATTGATAGTCATCATTTTTTTGCGAATAGATGCGCCTTCGCACTGGGTTGTCTCGCTTCCGAATGTCCAACGCGATCTGACAGTATCCCTCGGATGGAGCCGGTAAACGATCTATCCCATTAACCCCCCAGGCGCACCTAGTCTCGCCTCGCCGACGTCGGACAGCGGGTGTCGCGTTCCAGGCGTCCTCGGATGCGACCAGCTTCGCCTTGCTGCTCGCGGCGGAGGCGTATGGCGTTGGAACTGAATTAGCCATCTGCGCGGCCGGACTGGATGGCAAGTCGGCTGGCGGCGGAGCCGCCATGGTACTGGATCTCGACCGGCTTTAGGTCGGGCGCGACGTTCCCACGATCCCATTCCTCCAGCACGGGTTGTTGCGGCGCCGGTGGTCGCGGGATTTAGCTAGCGGCAGGCCTGGCCAGCAGGGCGACCCGGCAGCCAAACGGCCGAGGCCCAGTTTCGCGCATAATTCTTGTCGATTTCACGTTCGCTTCACGACGACGAAGCGTTGGGCCCACGGTTGGGTGAGAAAGTGACTTTGCTCGATCCTAAGCAAACAATTCGAGCAATGCTCACACCAACTCAACCAGAGGGAGAATAATCATGAAGACTCTCAACATCATAGCGGCGTCGGCATTTGTTGCCCTGACCGCGCCTTCGCTGGCACTTGCTGGCGTCCACAGCCTTCGTGCCGACAACGGCGATTTCGACACTTGGGGCGCGGATGCGGTCAAGACTCCACAATCATTCGGTCTGGTAGACGCCATCCAGACAGGATCGAACGGGAGCACGGGCACGGTTTCGACCTCCAAGTGCCTCGGGGTCAGCCCCAGAATGTACGACCCCGTCAGTCCCGACTGCCGGAACTGAGGTTCAGATATAGGGGCGGTGGTTATCGCCACCGCCCCTGCTTCAGTGTGTTGGAGTAACCGTCAGCTTCTGCACTGTTGGCAAAAAGCCAACATACGAATGAGCCTGCCGCGACTTTTCGATTGTGCTAATATAGCGCGCTACTTCGGGTGGCTCGGTCACGTGCCCGAAAAATCGGTGGCGTCACCTCTTACTCATTGAACAGCGGGCTCACGGCAACTGAGGCAGGATGCGAATTCCCAACTTTTGTCACGCCAGAGGATGACTGCTGAGGGGCACCTACATGGAAGAGCACTACGTACCCCGCTTTCAGGTAAACCTTTTCGGTTCCTTTCGGCTCCTGGGCAAAAATGCCCTCGAAATTACCCTCAAGAACCGCAAGTCCAAGGCCATATTGGCAATCCTGCTGGCCAGCAAGGACCAACGGGAAACTCGGCCAAAAATGTGGTCTCTACTATGGAGTCGCTCCCCGCAGGAGCAAGCGTCAACAAGCTTTCGATCCGCTCTCTCGGTACTTCGGAAGAGCTTAAATGTCGACGGCTTTGACGTACTGGAATCTCGCGAAACAGATGTTTTGATAAACAAGCGCTACGTTAGAACCGACTTGGATAGGCTTCTAACTCCATCGTCTCCTGGCGAGGAGGAGTTAAATAGCGTAAACTTTTCAAGCGAGATGTACAATGATCTCGACGGTCTCGATCCAATGTTCGATGAGTGGTTGTACTACACAAGACTAGAAATAAAGAACAGACTGTCTGACCGGATCGCCAAACTGGTCGTCTCACTGCCACTGGATCGTCCTGACGCGATAGAGTTGATATGTAACAATCTTCTCTCCTTGGATCCTTATAACGAGGCCGCCATTAAGACAATAATTGCGTCACGCATCCAGCAAGATCGAACCGCGTCGGCAACCGAGATGCTTAAGCGCTATGAGCGTCGGCTGGCGCAGGACTTAGGCATCGAATGTCCAGCAAACATCAGGGCGCTGTTCGACCAGATCCGAGCGGCTAGCCAGAGGAAGGGCGCGCTATCGGCGGCCTATGGCATCAACGTGCCATTGCGCGCTGCAGCCGCGAAGCGTCTGGCGAGCATGGCCGATCGCGCCAGCCTTCTCAACGGAAAGGCTGTGTTGGTGACAGGTTCGGCCGGGATTGGGAAAACGCATCTAATCGACAACTTTGTCGCTCAATTGGCAAGTCAGGATTGCATCTCGGTGAAGTATGACAGAACTGTCCTGGCAACCTCGGGGCCAGACGAACTCGTTCGCCGACTATGTCACGATCTTATCGAGCAAAACGAAAATGTTAGAAATCCAATGTCAGCCCTCTTGGGCTCTCCGATGAAGGTTAGCGGGGACTATTCTGTAACTATGGCCATTCCAAAAGGTGGATTGAAGATCGAACGACGCAACATACGAATACCGTCCGGTGATTATCAATCGGATATGTTGCTATTTCAGGTATCGGAGTATCGAAAGACGGTTATTTTACTAGACGACTTTGACAGCTTTAATGCCTTTCATGTACCGGCACTGTTTGAGTGGTTCTCGACGGTTAAAGACGCCGCTGTCCTGCTCGTCATTAGCAGCAGGAAAGAACTGGAGCTCGCGCAGGATTTTTTCGACGATCATATTTCGCTAGAGCCACTTGAGCTTGGCGAAATCCGTGCGTTGATTGAACAGAGATTCTCGGGTGAGGTTGTGAGTGAGACCTATGTCCAGACGATGAACGAGCTTACTCGCGGGATACCGTTGCTGATTAATCAGCTATTAGATACCGACACACGTCCGGGAGGGCCGAAATCGCTCGATCGACCGGACGCTAGGGATCTGATCCGCGCCGGCAGATATCCAGGCTATGAAGCGACGGTATTTCGCCTGTTTTTCCAAAGCTCCAAGGCAGCTCGCTTAGTCGCGGTGCGGGTAGCAATACTAGGTGGGGCGATCGCGAGAAAACGATACGAAGACCTTTTTGGGCGACTGGATGAGGCTGTCCTCAATGAGATGGCCGCGGTCAATTTGATCAGAGGCGACAGGGCTAGACGCGACAAAATTGAATTGTTTCACGTTACGACCTCGGATGTTGTGATCTCAACTATTGATTTTGACGAGATTCAAGAATCGATTTTACCAGTTGAGATAGCGACGCTGTTGCAACCTGAAAAGATAAACATTGGGACCTATATCGTTAACAATTGCGGAACTAAGAAATACGAACCTTGGATATACCCATTTATCGATACCCTGGAGCAATCAGAAAAGTTTGAACTTCTAGGACGTTTTTTCGAGTCGGCAATGGGACAAGAGGGATTGCAATCCGACAGAAGGGTAAGACTAACGATGTTAAATAGCCTGCTACATCAGGCGCGTTTCCAGTCGATAGCGAAGTTGAGGGCTGTTCACGGACTCGACGCAGGCCGTGACCACAGGCTTATCTTCGATTTCGCATCCGCTGTTACAGGAGAGATTGGTAGGAACCCAAGTCAATTTGCCGAGAGCCCCTACGGCTTTATGGGATATTTCTTCTCCGGTGATTTTGCGGGGCTTTTCGCCTCGGTCAAAGCGGAGGTTGAGGCCGCCATTGCTACGATCGAGCGCGATCAGATGCCGCCGAATCTGGAGCGCGTGGTCCATTTGCTGGGCTACTATGCGATGGGCAATGCACAACTCGGAAACTTTCAGGAGGCTCGCAGCTTGGCGAACACTGCCGCTGGCATTGCAAAGCAGTCAAGCAACACAGCTATCGGAATGTTCTCTGAGTTCTACCGCCAATACGTGCTGACCCATCAAGGTGAACTAAACAATGCTATTCATAATCTAATTAGAGTCCTGCGGAATGGGCGACATCATAGCCGATCTCTTGAGACTGGGCTTCTGGTATGCCACCTGGGCTTCATATACCAGATTGTAGGCAAGATCGATCTCTCCATCCAAGTTTCGGAGCGGATCTACCGAGAACTGCCTGCTAATGAAACGGGCATCCTCCAAGCGTATTTAGAGACCTCTCTAACTAGCGCCTACACCCTTTCAGGCGACCTTAGCCGTGCCAAAACGTTTGCCCGCAGATCTTTGGAGACCGCTGAAGCCGGCGGCTTTCGAAGCGTGATGGTCTGGTCGCTACGAAACCAGGGGATTTTGGCACAACTGCACAGCATGACGGGCTTATCCCCAACGATCGAGGACGCCTATGAACTGGCAACTGAGTTAGATATGCAGCCTGATCTCGCCCACCTGCTCCGCATCCGGAGCGGTTTGGAGCGAATGAAAGGCAACACGTCTGCCGCCTCCCGGCTTCTCGACCAGGCTCATGTACTATACGCAAAAATGGGTATGAATCGGTGGTTGGACTATCATCCAGAGAGCCAGTTTGGACACTAGAGCGCAGTCGGTTTGATATGTCCTTCTCCGCGCAGGCCCCTGCAGAAGGCGAGTTCACATGCGGGATTTCGAACTCGCCTGTTATCGTCGGCCCCCGTGATCACCTAATCGTGGGTCAACAAATGATGGACTTCATGGGAGAGCAAACAGACCAAAAAAGGAGGAAATTCAATGCGTACTGTGGTCTCGGCCATCGCGATTGCATCACTTTGCGCTTGGTCAACAACGGCATCGGCATGGTGGGACGAGGGCCACATGCAGATCGCGCTCATGGCTTATAACAAACTCAAAGATCCTGCCCGCGCCCGCGTCGATGCGCTGCTCAGGTTGAACCCTGACTACAAGGACTGGATTCTGGGTACCCCCGACGCCGACATTGGCAAGGCTGCAGTCATGAGGGCCTCTGTCTGGGCGGATGATATCAAGATGGAGCCACAATATCATGACGACGGCAATTCTGGCACTGTCCCGGGCGCCGGAGACAACATCGGCTACAGCGACATGCGCATGCACAAATACTGGCATTTCACGGATGTCGGTTTCACGACCGACAACACAGAGGTGAGGCCGGCCGACCCCGTCAACGCGGTGACCCAGATAATTGCACTGACTGCGATGCTTCCGGCGGACTCAGGCGCTACTGACGAACTTCGCTCTTACGACCTGGTCTGGCTGCTGCATTTGATCGGCGACGCCCACCAGCCGCTTCACGCCACGGCTAGATTTTCTGAGGCTCATCCAGGCGGCGACCAAGGCGGTAACTTGGTTCTGGCCAAGCCGGCGAAAGGCGACACATTGAAGCTGCACGCCTACTGGGACGGGATGTTTGGCGGCTATACCACCACCAAGGGCGCCATGTTGGACCTGAAGGACAGCGGGCTGGAGAGTGTGCCGGTCGATACCACCAAGGCCAACGAGGATAATCCGGAGATTTGGTTGAAGGAAAGTGCTGAGCTTGCTCAGAAATTTGCCTACTCCGAACCTGTGTTGTCAGCGACGGGAACAGCCGAGCTCACGCGCGCTTATGAAACTGCTGCGCGCGACATCGCCCGCGCTCAGGCTGCTCTAGCCGCACAACGACTCGCTAATTTGATCAATAAGGCATTCCCCTGAACGCAAGCCGCGAGGCTCAGGCTCAGGGCGCTCTGCAACCGGTCCAGATCGGCAGCTTGATATGCGGTTCTGGCGCAAAGCAGTTGGCACTACGCGTTTTGTTTCAACAATATCACCAGGTTGGGTGCTCAGGTCTCCGGCCGAAAAGATGTCGTTGCTCCCACCCCACACGTCGGTAAAGGTCTGCTGCCCTTGGCGCTTAATTGAAATTTTGGAGCCTAGAATCCCAGGAACGAATATAAACTGCGGCGAGGCTGCGATAGCGACCTTTCCGAGTGTCGAAAGCGTAATATCTTTTGATTCTCTCAGCGCAAGAATGAATTTAGCGACCGCCCCGGTTCCTACCAAGGGTGGCTCGTTTGATTGCGCCAGCGCATATGTGCAGCTCAGGAGTAGTTGCGCAATGAATACTATTGCCGTTGCAAAAGACCCGTGTTTCATGCCGACCCTCCGCCCAATCGAAATGGCGGGCATCTTACACGTTGTTAGCTGTGGTGGAAATCGACCAACACGGGCTAAGTGTTAACGATGCCATCCCATTCCGCATCCAGCTCGAAGTATATTTTGCGGCTCAGCAACCACCAGAATTTGAGCCTGGAGGAGTGGACGCATCCAAGGATGCAAGACGCCTGAGAGCCGGAGTTGGAATGAGGCTGGGGTGGAAGGGCGAGGTTAGAGCCTCAGGGATTGCTTTCATCCCGTCCAATTGCCCTGCACGCCTCCGAAGCAAATGATGTTAACTTCAAATGAAGTGCCAGGGGGCGATCACATCCGCGTGATTGAACTTCTTTATTTCACGCGCAGGTATGAGCGCTATTGCTAGACGCTTTTTTCTCTGTTTGTCTACAATTGCGCATAATGCCTTTTCAACGCGGGGGAATGCTATGCTTACCTTTACCAGAAGGGACGGCCAGACTTTTTCGATTGAAGGTAAATCCGTTCTGCGGGTGCGAGAGGCAGTTTATTCCGACAAAAACCCTTTATCTGCGCCAGATTTACCCGGCACGACTCGATTGGATGCCGATCACGACTATTACGCGATGGAGTCACTGGCAGATGTGGTCAAAGCTGTAAAAACAGAACTTACGACGTTGGTGCAGATGCACTCGCGGAGCGGAGTTCCAATTTGGATCAACGCCAAAGCGGCCGCCGGCCCATACCCGGTAAGCCAATCTGAGGTCAAGGATGGGATACATTCCCGCCTTACTATCGGCGGTCGAATTTCGCTACCGGTTGGAAATACACATCAAGAGGTTTACGACGCCATCAAAGCTGCAGGAGGCGATTTTCAGCCAATTCCAACGGATGGAGCCGCACTACTCCAGGATGCCTCCGCGACAGTGGGTGATCTGAAATCAGCTATGGCGACGACGTTCGGGATTCCGAAGCGAGCCATTAAAATTTTCAATTCGGAGGGAAAGCATGCCATTGAAAAGGGCATGCTCGCCCAACTGCTCAAGGGGTGGGGAAACAAAGAGTAGGTTTTCCGCGCCGAGAAGCCTTCATAGCATCCCCTTACTCGCGACAGCATAGGAAGATGGCTTGGAGGCATCAAAACGAGCCCACGCTCGTTGCAGCGGCCTACCGCGCGGGGCTTTTGGGCTTTCGCACGGGCTTCGTTGGAACCGCAGGGGCTTTGGATTCTTGTGCCAGCCTGGCGGCGCGCAAACGTTCCGTCTTGGCTGACCTTGCCGCCTCTTCAAGGCCGACGATTTGCCGAGCGACACGACTGGTCATATCAGTCTTGGCCTCTGTTCGGGATGGAACCGGCTTGAACAGGCCCATATCCGGAAGTGATTTCATCAGAGTTCTCCTCAATCAAAAAGGCCGAGCAAAGCCCGACCTTCTCAAACGCGCGTCTGTGGCCAAGAGTCGTAAATCCGTGGTCAGGCGACCCCAAGGCGCTGCGACTATGCGGCTTGCAGGTTTTCTGCGGAACTCTTGCCCTTGCGTTCATCCTTTACGATGTCAAAGCTTACCTTTTGACCCTCAACCAAGCTTCGCATGCCAGCCCGCTCCACAGCAGAAATATGGACGAACACGTCCGGCTGTCCATTGCCCTGTTCGATGAAGCCAAAACCTTTGGCGGCGTTGAAGAACTTTACTGTTCCCGTAGTCATACGACTTCCTTTCATATTAACGCGTTCATGCAAGTCTGGCCGACTGCCAAACGAGCCAGTTTTCGAAATTGAGAGGAAAAATCGTCAAAGCGCCAAAGCGCGGAAACAACGTTCGTTCAACAAGATCGACGCTCGGAATTGTAGCGACTTCTCATCTGTATGGCGAGCACCATTGGTGGCCGGCACCATTGCAGCGATAGTGCAAGTTTCGATGGCCTTTGCCACGGCGCAAGCCGAGACGACTGCAGCCTGCATTTCACGAACCATGTGGCGGCTCCGGAGAAGGGCTGGACGCCTTGTCCGTGACTAGCCGCGCGACGTCGTTCCCCGTCTAGCCAGACTTTCGCATGGATTTGCGACCCAACCTGGCGGTTCGCGAATCTCTCGTCTACGAAGAGTTCTTTTCGCCCGCGATCTCTTTGCGGTTCATACGGAGCGCCGATCGGCGCTGCATGGCGGCGATCACAAAGTCCAGCTTTCCTCCCGATTCCGGCCTCATCCTCCCCTGATCTGACGGAGCCACTAGCCGCCAATGCGCCGCAGGAGTCTACAAATTGAGGATTGTATTAAAATGATACACACCATACCGGCTCCGTGTATCTATCTGATCGATGGATGCGACACCGGCTGCCGTTGCCCTTTCCGGCGACGTGCTTGTCCTCCGCGTGCGCCGATCTCAGGATGCTGTGCGTCTTCTGCGGCTGCTTAAGAACTCCATGATGTCTTGTGCGATCATCGGCCGGCTCATCGCATAGCCTTGCAGGATGTCGCAGCCCAATTCCCTGAGGATCCTGGCTTGCTGCATCGTTTCGACACCTTCGGCGATGACTTCCACCCCCAAGGACCTGCCAATCTGCACGATCGACTGTACGACCTCTCGTTGTTGGGCTAATTCGGCGACTGGACCGATTAGCTGGCGTGCAATTTTCAGCCGTCGCGGCCGGAGTTTCATCAAGCTGACAATCGAGGCGTGGCCGGTGCCGAAATCGTCAATTTCGATGTCGATTCCGAGTTCCTTGATCTGGTTGACGTTCCAGACCATAAGCTCATCATTGTCGTCGAGGAAAATGGACTCCAGAAGCTCGAACGAAACGGTTCCCGGTTTTATTGAAAGCGACGTTAGGCTGTTGATAAGCTCCTCGTCCTGCAGCCGTCTCGCAGAGACGTTCACCGAAGCGCGCGGAACCAGCAGCCCGGCCCTCTGCCACTGATCAAAGTCGTGGAGCGTTTGTTCGAGTATCAGGCGGTCAATAGTCGAAACGACATTCAACTCTTCCGCAATCTTCAGGAACCCGGCTGGCGTTTGAAGACCATGGGTCGGATGGTTCCAGCGCGCCAGCGCCTCAACGCCGGCAACCTCTAATGTCTTTGCGTCGAACTGCAGCTGGTAATGCGGAACAAATTCCTTGCGTTCCAACCCTGTCAGGATCTCATCGGCGACCCGTTTGGTCCGAACGATCTCATACTGGAGATCTTGGGTGAAGAACTCATATCGATTGCGTCCGCGGCTCTTGGCCCGGTAGAGGGCTATGTCCGCGTTGACCATCATGCGTTGGCCGTCGATGGGACCGTCCGCATCGACCGCGATGCCGATGCTGACCCCGATACGACATTGGTGATCCTTATAGGGAACCGGCTGTCGCAATCTCTGTAGGATGCGGTCGGCCAACTGGCTGAGTTGGTCAGTTGAAATATCGCAGCTGCAGACTACGACAAACTCGTCGCCTCCAACTCGGGCAACGAAATCTGCCGACCGGACAGTCGAAATCAGCACCTTCGCGGTATGGATCAGCACGGCGTCGCCGACGGCGTGGCCGAGTGTGTCGTTGATCTGTTTGAAACGATCGAGATCTAGATGCAGAAGCGCGGCACCGCTACGAGCCGTTGAACCCGTGGCGTAGCTATCGAGCATCAAGTCCAGGTGACGGCGATTTGGAAGGCCGGTCAGCGAATCGTGAAGCGCCGTATACTCATTGCGCGCCGTCGCTGCCTCTAGCTCAGCGTTCCTCGTTTCGGCGAGGTTCTTTGCCTGTTCCAATTCCCGCGTCAAGGCTACATCCGCCGTCACGTCCCATTCGGCTCCGACCATTTTGTGGTCGGTACCATCCCTGTAACTCTTGGCGCGCGAGCGAAGATGTCGAATAGCTCCGCTGGGAAGTGTTACACGATATTCCGAAGAGTATGTGCCAGTCGCAATCCCCTGCGCGAAATCCCGCTTAGCCTGCTCAAGATCGTCAGCATGGATCGATCTTGACCACTCTTCGAAGGTCCTCAATTCGCCATCTGCCGGCTTTCCATAGATTTCGTTCAGGCGGTCGTCCCAGTATATGATGTCCGAGTCGAGATCCTGCTCCCAGACGCCAATTTGCGAGGCGTCAAGCGCAAGCTCCAGCCTCTCCGAAAGCTGTGCAAGCCGTCGTTCGCTGCGGCGCAGATCGGCATGGTGCTTACGTCGTTGCTCGAGAAGCCGCCCTGCAATGATTATAGGAACCACGACCAGAGCGCCGCCGATGAGCATTGCCAGTCGCAAAATCCAGGCGTTGCGGGGCGGGACATTCCAACCATCCTTGGGGATAGCGGCAATCTGCCACGATCCTGTCGGCAGCCGCACCTCGGCCGTGACAGGGTTGCTTTCGATCACGTGCGCGGGACCGTAAAATCGCGCGCCGCTTTGGCCGAGAGAGTCTTTGCCCGTCAGCGCGATCTCGATGGGCAGTTTCGTGTCTAAAAGACCGCTATCCTCGTAAAGCTTTTGAATGTCGATTACCGCAGCCACTATGCCCCAGAACGTCTCGGTAGGGCGGTCACGGTCAAGGAAGACAGGAAATCGCCCGATGAATGCCTGACCTCCTTGTTTGAGTTCTACCGGTCCGGCCAACACCAGTTGTTTGGTATCGCGTGCCCGAAGTACCGCTTCACGCTGCTTTTCATCCTTACGAAAGTCGAGACCAACGGCCTTTTCATTGCCTTCCATCGGATACATCAACGAAATGACCAGGCCGGGGGCAGCGGCAATGTTTCTGACCTGTGTCTTCTCGCGAAAGATGCTCTCCGCCAGCTTGGCAAAGCGGGCTTGGCTCATATTCGGTTCGGTAACGATCGTCGCGACCAGGCCGCGCGCCAGCTGAAGGTCTCCATTCACGTTGCCCTCGAGATTGGCGCGGATGAGGTTCACCTCCTTCGCAACGTCAACGCGCATTGCCTGCTCGGCAACGATGCCGTTTTGATGGTCGGCAAAGAATCCGGCGATGAGCAGCACGACAAGGGCAATCACTGCCGGAAGACTGGTCCAGGTCATCAAGGTGCGGAAGCGCTGGTGTACTGCAATTGGCAAGGTGGAATCTCGGTCGGCCTAGCTTCCGATCGGCCCACGATATCAGAGCGGACTTAATTGAATCTTGGTTCGCCTACTCAAAGTTTAGAAAGGCGTCGCTTGACAGATCAGGCGGGTACTGGGGGGGTGGCCAATAAGCTTTCTTCCGGCTGGCTATTATTGATGGAACGACGCCGGACGACTGCAACAGAGGAGCCCAGGTTGCGCCGTGTCCGCTAAAGCTAACGTGCACGATCTTCAGTCGCAGACTGTTGTCTGTCGGTCTGCTTGCTGACAGCGAAGGGATCGTTGCTTGCCGGTTAACGCTTAAAGCCGAGGCGGGCAGTTTGTTTCAGGTCCGGAACCCAAATCCGCAAAGTAAGACTGGGTTGTCCTTCGCGTGGTTCACCTTGCTGCGACTGCGCCGGAACTATGAGGAGGCCCTCGCGTTGCCCGTCAAACGAAACGACAAATCCGGTCCTGACGGGTCTCGAGGGCCTGTGTCGGCGGTGCCAGCAGGGACATCTATTCGCAGGTTACCTGAAATTGGCGCTGCGTTGCGACGTTTGCGGGCCCGTATACTGGGCCCAGAACCTATTAAAAGGATGAGATCGAGGCGTGCATCGGACGGATCGTCGAACAGGCGTGCACCGGTACGTGCGTCACGCCGAGCATCACATCGATAACTATCGGTAATAGGCGGGAATTCCCTTATCGGTTATGATCCAGTGGACGTTATGGCCGGGTCAGCAATCCCGGCTTTGCTGGCATCGGATTCGGCTTTCGCACACTCTTTTTGCCAAGATAGCTGGCCGAGGTTGCCAGCGCGGATGGCCGCAAATGTGAGACGCAAAATGGCTGAAACATCCGTCCGTAATTTTAACATCAACTTCGGCCCGCAGCATCCGGCCGCGCACGGCGTTTTGCGCCTGGTGCTGGAGCTTGACGGCGAAGTCGTCGATCGCGTCGACCCGCATATCGGGCTGTTGCATCGTGGCACCGAGAAGCTGATCGAGCACAAGACCTATCTGCAGGCGGTGCCCTATCTCGACCGACTTGATTATGTCGCGCCGATGAACCAGGAGCATGCCTTCGCGCTCGCCGTCGAGCGCCTCCTCGGCATCGAGGTGCCGAAGCGCGGCCAGTTGATTCGCGTTCTCTACTGCGAAATCGGCCGCATCATGTCACACATCCTCAATGTGACGACGCAGGCGTTGGATATCGGCGCCCTGACGCCGCCGCTGTGGGGCTTCGTCGAGCGCGAAAAGCTGATGGTGTTCTACGAACGCGCCTCGGGCTCGCGCATGCATGCGGCCTATTTCCGGCCGGGCGGCGTGCACCAGGACCTGCCGCAGAAGCTTGTCGAGGACATCGGCAAGTGGATCGATCCGTTCCTGAAGTCGATCGACGATCTCGACGCGCTGCTCACCGGCAATCGCATCTTCAAGCAGCGCAATGTCGATATCGGCATCGTGTCGCTGGCCGACGCCTGGGCCTGGGGCTTTTCGGGCGTGATGGTGCGCGGCTCGGGCGCCGCCTGGGACCTGCGCAAATCGCAGCCCTATGAGTGCTATTCCGAGATGGATTTCGACATCCCGATCGGCAAGAACGGCGACTGTTACGACCGTTACCTGGTGCGCATGGAAGAGATGCGCCAGTCGGCCAAGATCATGCGCCAGTGCGTCGACCTGCTGCTTGGCAAGGAAAGCGCCGGCCCTGTGTCGAACCTCGACGGCAAGGTCGTGCCGCCGAAGCGCCAGGCCATGAAGCGTTCGATGGAAGCACTGATCCATCACTTCAAGCTCTATACCGAGGGCTACCGCGTGCCGGCCGGCGAGGTCTATGCGGCGGTCGAGGCGCCGAAGGGTGAGTTCGGCGTCTATCTGGTCTCCGACGGCACCAACAAGCCCTACCGCTGCAAGCTGCGCGCACCCGGATTCGCGCACTTGCAAGCGATGGACTTCCTATGCCGCGGCCACATGCTGGCGGATATCAATGCTATACTTGGATCTTTGGATATTGTTTTTGGGGAAGTGGACAGGTGAAATTGAATACGTCAGTCATCGGTAAGGGAAGCCGAGCGGTGCGTAATGATGCAGACGGCGCGGCCTTTGGCCATCAGCCGGACGTTCCTGCGGGATGACAATTCCGGCTAGTAACGAGGCGCGCTGGTCGCCCCGTCAAGGAGCAGGGCGTGGCTTGGTGACCAGCGCCCGGGCAATGGGAATGTGTCGCTGGTCGCCGGAGAGGTTGGAGCGGCGCTCCTCCAGCACCAATGCCGTGGCCGCTAAGTTCTTCATCGGTGTGCAGAATTCTCGCATCCTTGTAGTCGCTGTAAAGCTTGAGGATGTAGCATGAGCTGTGGGACAGCGGTTCTGTCCGACCACACCACAGTCGGTTCAACACCGCCTCCCTGAGCGCATTTTCCATGAGCCGATCAAATTTCGTCGTGACAATTACCTTAAGGTAGGCTTCACGGACCAATCCAGCGATTGCTTGATGTGCGGCGTCGAAGCCAGGCGCGTCGGCCCTGGCAGTGTTTGCTCGCCAGTTCCGTAGCCGGCAACTACTTCGTCTCGATCCTGAAGGCGACACCCTTTCTGTCATTCGTCGGAAGCTAACGCGCGGGTGTGTACTGGGGTTCTTCGAGAGCCTGGCGCGAGGCCTCGTCGGAATCGAGGCCTGCAGCTCATCGCACTACTGGGTAAGAGAACTCATCGCGCGAGGTCATGATGTGCGCCTGCTCCCGGCGCAGTACGTGAAGCATATCTGGAGCGGCAGAAGAACGATGCGGTCGCCGGCGAGATTGCGAATCAGGCTCTCGTTGACAGGCTTGCCGACAAAATCGAAGTCCTCGATGCCATCTGCAAGCGGCAGCTTGGCGACCGCGAACTGGCACTCGATGCCGCGAGCCCTGCTTCTCCGCCATCAAGCGGCAGCATGATTCACCGAAGATCGTCGGCGATCTTTGCAGGCTGAGATATTCCAGACTGGCATGAATTCTATACGACGCTTTCATTGGCTTAGATTGGCAAGCCTCGCCCTAACCGGGGACAACCTGTTGAGGCTCCACACCTAGCTGTTGGCTACAGGGTAGTTTGACGGGAAGAGAGCTCGTTTCGTTTCCTCGTCGTTCGTCTTCTTGAATTCGTGATCCTGCCCAACTGCCCGAGCCTTCGCAACCGCTGGGCGAGCGTCGATCCCGGCGAACCACCGCTTGATGTTAGGGAAGGCGGCCAGCGCGTCGGCCGCCCCCTTCATCACACGGGAGGCACGATCGATCCAACCCCAGGCGGACATGTCGACGATCGTGTAGTCGGACCCTACGATATAGTCGCGGCCGGCGAGTTGACTGTCGAGTACGCGATAGTGGCGCTCCGCTTCGCGGCGATATCTGTTGACGGCGTAGTCGAGGCCGTCGGGAGCTGCAAATTGGAAATGCACGGCCTGTCCCGAGAAGGGTCCGAGGCCCGTTCCGAGGAAGAAAAGCCACGATAAAACCTCACCCCGGTCGGCGGGCCGCCCGAGGAAGCGGCCTGTTTTCTCGGCGAGGTACAGCAGAATGGCGCTGGAATCGAAAACCCGCGCCTCTTTGCCGCCCAAGCCTTCCGTATCGACGATGACGGGCACCTTGCCGTTGGGATTGACGGCGCGAAATGAGGGCCGATGTTGTTCGCCCTTGCTCGTGTCGACCGGCACCAGCTCATACGTTAGCCCGGACTCCTCCAAGAACAGGGCGACCTTGGCTGGATTGGGCGTCGGGTGAAAATAGAAGCGGATCAACGCGGTCACCTTCAGGATTTCAGACTGACGGCGCGCAAGGGCCGGGCGCCGGGTCGACGAGGCCGCTGATAGAGGCGACCGGCGCGACATTGCCAGCGCTTCCGCCGCTACGGAAGTGACGCAGCGTTATCGATTTCATTCCCGGCCGCATGAGGCCGGCAACCTATAGTGAGCGGCTCGGCGACCCGCAATGTTCCGAGCGGGTCCTTTCGGGCGCGAGCCGGTGGTGTCAAAGGGCTGCGCTTGGGACGTGCGGGGTCGAAGCGTCGCGCCGATCGTAACGCACCGTCGGCGTCTGCATGGCGACGATCTCCTCGCCGACCGTCGGGTGCACGGCCATGACCGACATGAAGTCTTTCATGGTGGCTCCGCTGCCGACAGCGATTGCCAGCACCTGGATCATCTCGCTGGCCTCCTCAGCGAAGATGTGGATCCCGAGGATCCGGTCCGTCTCGCAATCCACAATGACCTTCAAAAGCGAGGCCTCGCAATCGCCCGTCACGGCGGCCTTCAGCGGCCGGAAGCGTACCTTGTAGACGTCGACAGCATGGTATTGGGCCCTCGCTTCCAGCTCGGTCAGCCCAACGGTGCCGATCTCCGGGTTGGAGAAGACCGCGGTTGGCACATTGGAGTAGTCGACCTGCCAGGCTTTCTCGCCGAACACGCTGTCAGCGAACGCGTGGCCTTCGCGGATAGCGACGGGCGTCAGGTTGAACCGGTTCGACACGTCACCCACGGCGTAGATGTTCGGGACATTCGTGCGGGAGCCCGCGTCGACAACGATTGAGCCGTCTGTCCCAGTCTTGACCCCAGCGCGGTCCAGTCCAAGCGAGGTCGTGTTCGGGCTGCGCCCGAAGGCGAGCAGCACCTGGTCGGCCACCAGCCTTCCGCCCTGTTCGGTGGTAACGTCGATTCTTCCCGCGCGGTCGCCTCCGCCGACGTGCTCCTCCGGCCGCTCAAGGCGGCGGATACTGTCGCAAAGCATCAGCTTGATGCCGCGATTCGTGTAGGACGCGGTGACCGCCTGGCGCACGTCCTCGTCGAAGCCGCGTAGGACATTGCTTCCGCGGCAGACGACGGTGACGTCGCTTCCCAACGCGGCAAACAGGCCAGCGAACTCTATTGCGATGTACCCCGCGCCGCCGATAACAAGCTTCCTCGGGAATGTCTTCAAGTCGAAGATGTCATCCGAGGTGATGCCGAGCTCGATGCCGTCGAAGGGAGGGAGTTCGGGCCGTGCGCCTGTCGCAATCAGGATCGTCCGCGCCCGCAAGCGACGGCCGTCTTTGACGAGGCGCACGGTATGCGCGTCCTCGAGCACAGCGCGAGACCTCACGACCTCGACGCCCGCACTGTCTTGGCCGGTGCCATAGAGCCCTTCCAGGCGTGTGATCTCCCGGTCCTTCGCGGCAACCAACGACGGCCAGTCGAAACGCGGGATCGACAAGCGCCAGCCGAATTCCGCGGCCTCGTCGAACGTGTTCCCGAAACGGCTCGCGTAGACAAACAGCTTCTTCGGGACGCAGCCGCGGATTACACACGTCCCTCCCAGCCGGTACTCCTCGGCGAGCATCACTTTCGCGCCATGTCCCGACGCCACGCGCGCAGCGCGGATGCCTCCTGACCCACCCCCGATCACGAACAAGTCGACGTCGAACTCCGCCTCACGGGAAAGTGCAGAAGCCGTGGCCGCCGGTGTCGACGCGCCTGACGTCCCCTGTATCAAATCCATCTCGCTCAAGTCATCATCCAATCCATTTTGTGCGGGGAGCGATATGCATGCCTCGACCGCATTCTCCGCGAACGCGCAGGAGCAAGCGCCCGCCCAAGACTTTGCTTCACTCTGGATTCGAACAGCCACGAGTCCTAGCGCCGGCGCTGCTACTTCGCACTCGCGGCATCCTGTTTTGGACTTTCGGCACAATGCATTCGTCGACGGTCAGCGCGGCCGTGCGGCCTCGCGCAGGAGCCAAGCCCTCTTCTCTGCAGCGTCATGCACCCTTCCAGAAGGCTTGTCGTGGCAGCGTCCTCAAGTTCGTCGCAGAGCTTGTGCGCCTGCCGCATCGAGGCAGCCATCAGCCACCGGTGAAAGCGGCGATCGCTTCCTTGATTTTCGCGACGGCATAGCCGCCGACCTGCTCGAGTTCGACGTGGGGAAGGTTCGGCATCTCGTCAGGCACCACGCCGCACGCGACGATCGCAGGGCCCGGGCACGCGAACGCCTCGATCAAAGTCGACTCGAGCAGCGCTGGATCGCGCACCGTGAAACCTTGCGCGCCGCAGGCGCGTCCTAGCGCTGCGTAATCCGGGTTGGTGAATTCGATTGCCTCCCGGAACGGAAGAATTCCCACGCTCTGCGCCTCGAGCGTGATGAGCCCGAAAGCTGCATTGTCGAAAATCACAATCTTCACGGGCAACTGGTGGTGTACGGCTGTGAGGAATTCGCTCATCAGCATGTTGAAACCGCCATCCCCGGTGAGGACGATCACCTGTCGCGTCCGATCGAGCGCCTGAATGCCGTTGGCTTGTCCGAGAGCCGTGCCGACGGCGGCGTTGTTGAAGGAGCCGACAATGCGCTGCTTGCCGCTCTGTCGAATCCAGTTGCCCGACCACAGCGTGTTGAGGCCCGTATCGAAGACGAACACGGCGTCGTCTTTCGCGAGGTCGCTGACCATGCGGGCTACCGCTTGCGGGTGGATCCTGTCGTGGCTGCGCATAAGGTCACACTTCTTGTCGAGGAGTTCGTCCCAAGCACGGCGGCCGAGCGCGACCTTCTCGAAGAAGGCGCTTCCGGTCTTCTGTCGCACTCTCTGCAGGAGGGCGAAGAGCGTCGGCCGCACCGAGCCCATTACGCCGATCGCTGTTGGCGCACGCCGGCCGATTGCCGCGGCCCGCTCGTCGATCTGGATGACGTTCCCGTGCGCCGGCAGGAAGTTCGAATAGGGATAGTCCGTGCCGACCATGAGCAGCAGGTCGCAATCCTGCACTGCATTGTAGGCCGGCTTGCTACCGATCATGCCGAGCCCGCCCATCCAGCGCGGGTCATCGTAGGCGATGATCTCTTTACCGCGGACCGTGTGGACGAGCGGCGCCTTCAGACGGTCCGACAGGTCGCGGAGCAACTCGGCCGACCCTCGGCACCCCGCCCCGCAGAGGATGGCAACCGAGTCTGCCGCGTCGATGCGGCAGGCGACCGCGTCGATCTCGTGCTCATCCGGCGCGATCTCGCCGCGCACGCGTAGAGTCGCCACGCTCGGAACGGCGTGCTCGACCCTGCTGGACAGCACATCCTGGGGGAGGGTCAGGTGCGCGACCCCGGGTCCCGCATACGCAGACGCTATCGACTGGTGAATCACGCCGGGCGCCTGCGCTGGCGCTGTGATCGTCTGGGTGTAAAGCGACACGTCCCGAAAGAGCAGGTCCGGCTCAGTCGACTGGTGGTAGTCGATGCCCTTCAGGCGTCGCGGCATTTCCCCCGATAAAGCCAGGACGGGAGCGTGGTCGCGCGCGGCTTCGTAGAGACCGGCGACGAGGTGCGTGCTGCCGGGCCCCGTGGTTCCGGCGCACACTGCAAGCTGGCCGGTCAGCTTGGCTTGGCCCGCCGCGGCCAGCGCCGCGCCTTCTTCGTGCCGTACGCCGACCCATTCTATCTTGCTCTGCCGCACGGCATCGCCCAACGGGTTCAGCGAGTCGCCGATCAGGCCAAAGATCTGCCTTACGCCGACCTCCTCGAGGACGTCGACGAGGGCTTCTGCGACAGTACGAGACATGGATCACTTCCGCGGTTGGCCCGCTTTCATCCAAATGCACGCCGGGTCCGAGCCAATCCCGCGACGTCACTGCCAAAGCCTTGCGCTCTTGGCACTAAGTGGCTCGTTGTACAGCAGGATTTGCCCGCACGGTGATAACCGGGAGTTATGAATAGCATGCCCTGTGTATTCGGGTCTGGCGCGCCGGGTGGATATACTCAGTCGCCGTGCACAGCACGACGCCGGACACGCCGACAACGGAGCGTGCCGTAAACCGAGACGTGTCGCCCCCGACGGCCGCGATCGCGGGAGTCAACGCTGTGCCGCTCAAAATACTCGTGCTCCGCGGATCATATCGGTCGGACAGGAAGGGCATCCGCCTGGAGCAGCGCGTAGAACCGTGTGACCTCGCTTCCAGAACTGCTTGGTGCAGGGCTGCGGCTTGACGCTCACCATCAGCGTCCACCACGTTCGCGGTCGGCCCGCGCGGAGCCGCTCCGCTCATCTACGCGGGCGCCGCCATGGTGACGGCGACCAGGGAGACGGTGACAGCCAGGCCGACAGTCTCCGGTGATTTCAAGGGGGGGCTGTTTTGCAGCTGTTCTTCTCGAATGGGGTAAGAAGATAAGAACCGGATTACGTCGGCCCGCGACTGGTTTCTCCAGGGTGATACGTTTGATGGCGAGAGAGTGACACGCGGTTGGCATGAGAAGCTCGCGCTCGTGTCGAGGTTACCCCGGCATGAGACTGACGGGGGATACGATCTGGTTGGCAAAGGAGGACTGGGGACACTTTTGCCACTACGAAGGCGGTCTCAACGAGGTTATCGGCAATCGGCGTCTCGCCGTACTATGCACCTATCCGCTTGCGGCGTGCGGAGCTCCCCAATCTGAAACGGTGCCAGTAAACGTGATCGGTGCCACTCGTGATTTCACGCCAGAGTTCAGACTACTGACCGCTCGTGTCCGGCAACCTCGGTCCGGCAGATCAGAAAGTCCCGCGATTTGCGGGATATTCCCGGACACGCAATGTGGACCCTAGGCGCTCGTGCCTTTGCTCGGCGCGGCCGCGACGAACGCGGCCGCTAAATGCTCTCGGCTGATTGCCCGCCGTGCATCAGCGATGCAAAGCCTCGGAAATGCGTTTGTGGCGGGACTGTGCGCTCGCGGACACCCACGTGGGAGGGCCGAGGGAATTCGATCACCCGCACTGCAAGGTAGCCGACGCCGATTATTCTCACCTAGGCCGCCGTCACTTGCAGCCCGCGCTGCACCGCCGGACGCGCCAGCCCGCGGTCCAGCCATGCCTGCACATGAACAAAGCGGTCGAAGCCGACGAGCTCGCGCGCTTCGTAAAACCCGATCAGGTTGCGCACCCAGCCGAGCAGCGAAATATCAGCGATGCTGTAGTCAGCGCCCATCACCCAGTCACGGCCCGCGAGCCGTTCGTCGAGGACACCGAGCAACCGCGCTGACTCGGTTGCGTAGCGGTCGCGCGGGCGCTTATCCTCATAGGCCTTGCCGGCGAACTTGTTGAAGAAGCCGACCTGGCCGAACATCGGCCCGACTCCGCCCATCTGCCACATCAACCACTGTAATGTTTCGTAGCGGGTGTTCGGATCGGCCGAGATAAATTGTCCTGTCTTGTCGGCAAGATAGAGGAGGATCGCGCCTGATTCGAACAGCGCGAGCGGCGTGCCGCTCGGCCCGTCGGGGTCGTAGATTGCTGGAATCTTGCCGTTGGGGTTGAGCGCGAGAAAGGCCGGGTCGTGGCTTTCGTCCGCCATGATGTCGATCCGGTGCGGCTCGTAAGCGAGGCTCGTTTCCTCAAGCATAATGCCGACCTTCACCCCATTGGGCGTCGGGAGGGAAAAGAGTTGCAGCCGATCAGGGTACTGCACCGGCCAGCGCGTAAAAATTGGATGATTGAGTATCACTTTCTTCTCCTAGAAAAGCTGGCCGAGCTGCGCCAGGACATGGTCGAATCTTCCACCTGAATGTGGGCGGCGACGATGATCCACGGGGAGGGGAGAACCGGTCGTGCCCCTGAGTCATCACCGACGAACACGGACGATCGTCTCCCCCGCGCGTCGCTCGGCCGGGTTGAAGGCGGCGGCATCGTCGAAGGTCGAAGAGCTGCCGCAGGTGCTGTTCCCGGTCGCGCCAGTGTGCGGATTGCGTGCACCGAGGACAGTGAACAGGGTGGCGACTAGGGCAAGTACCCCATATCCAAAGGCTATCTGTGGCAGCGAGAAGGTGTTGGAAAGTTCGCCGGAGATGAGGCTGGGGAAGGCGGCACCGCTGTAGCAGAGCAGGTAGATCGCGCTGAAGATCGGTGCGCGGTCGGCTAACGTGCTGCCGTGCAGCAGACCACGGGTGGCGGCGCTGATAGCGATGCCTTGGCCGGCGCCGGCGACTATGGTTGCGATGATAAACAACGCGAGTGTGCCGGAGTTGATCGCTGTGATGATGCCGATCATTCCGGCCAGGAAGGTGATCATGCCGACGCGTTGGGCTACCGCGGATGTGAACCGGCCGCCGATGGGAGCGCCGAAAACGCTGGGGGCCATATAGGCGGAGAACACCAATCCGAGGATGAGCGGGCTGCGGGTGTGGAGTTGATCTTCGACCAGCGCAGGCACGAAGGCTTGGTAGAAGGCACCGGTTGCCCAGGTAGCCAAGAACACCGCTGCCGCGACAGGGAGCAGATGCCTGACCCGGGCCGGCACGCGAACTCGCGGTAGCAGTGATCGCCAAGCGCCTTGCGCCGGAGTTGCGGTTTCCGGGCTGATGGCGATGAGTGCGGCAGACAGTAATAGGAAGCCGACGCAAACCAGGTAGATGAGATCACGTGGCCAGGGGCCGAACTGGACCAGGGCGCCGGAGGCGATGGCCCCGACGGTGAGGCCGAGCATTGGTCCTTGGCTGGAGGCGACGGAGGCCAACCATTCCGGCTTATCAGGTGCGGCGTCGACAATGTAGGAGGTAAGGCTACTGCTGGCCAACCCAGTACCGAGGCCCACCAGGAGCCGACCGGCCAGCAGGATGTTGATGTCGTGCACATCCAGCAACAGCAGACAACCCAGCAGGAGCAGGCCGAGGCTAGTGATCGCAGTGAGCCGCCGGCCCAGATGATTGGACAGACGTCCCAGTACCAACAGTGAGGCGATGGTGCCGACGGAGTAGCTGACGATGGCCATCGAGATGCCGAAGTTAGAGAACCCTTCCTCTGCCCGGTAGATGTTGTACAGGGGGATCGGCGAGGCTGAAGTAGCAAAAGAGGCCACCAGCGAGACCACGGCGGATATGAATTCCAGCCGGAGCGTTCCGCTCCGGCGAGCTTCGTTGATCACTGGTGCCACGTTTTGCATCGAGCCCCGCCTTTTTGTTCCACGTAATTCAGCAATATCCGTCCCAGTTTGCGTCGCGCTGATAGAGCGCAACCTTGTAAGGGGCCCACACCGCGTCCAGAAGCCACAGGATGCGCTGCGACCCCGACTCGTTCAGGTGGCGGACGACGATCATCACCTGATCCTAAAGGGGGGCAGGGCATCGATGGCTACGCAATGGGTGATGTAACGGAGGGCGGAACCGCTCGCCCTCCCCGAGTCCTCACGGACGAACATCGGCAACGTCTCGATCCTCGACGACGCCGTCGCCGCCTTCAACCCGCTGTGCGCTTGTCCAATCCCAAACGCCTAGCGGCCGGCTCCTCAGGCGCGTTAAAGACTGACGTCGTGAGCAGGACAGCGGCAGCCAGGACCCAGTAGTACCAGGCGTCGAGCCCAGCGAATCTGAAGGCGAACGGTGCGATGACAAACAGTACCCCGACGGCGCGATCGACCCAAAGATGCAGCCAGTAGGGAATGATACGGACGAGCCCGGTGGGATGGTCGGTCAGGATGGGCAAGAGGAGCGCCGCGACACCGACAAGGACCGAAAGCCACAGTGCGATTGGCCCGCTCTGGCCGAGCTTCAACAGGAACGGTGCTGCGATCAAGACGACAGCGACCGGATAATCGATGAGGTAGGCGTGCATAGACTTGGTGATGAAGCGGAACGACATGATGACTCCTATATATTTGTTTGCTTCGGCGGGTCATTGCGACGTGGAAAGCGCATCCATGTAAGAGGGCGTTCAAGCCGCCCCTATGCTGGTAGGCACTCCATACAACCTTCACGGGTCAGCCCGGTTAGTCGCACAGAAAAGCTATGCTGATAGGCCAACCACTAGAAATGCCGGCTTGTTATCGTTTCCATTCCACTCCCCGGCGCGCCATGGAAGGGGGTTGGTTAGCGTGGCGTCGATCGTCTACCGCCGGTCCAAGGGCGGAGTGAACTTCAGGCGCACGACCGACTGTTGCATCGACGCGTGTTTCCTTGGATGGTCCAGACGGGAGTGTCGCGGGTCGCACGCCGCCGCGGCGGAAAAGTAGGTCCTGGGATCGCGCCGCGAATCCACAATCCGTCGCCGTTGGTCCAGACAAACGGCGCGCCTCCGGTTGCCGCCGCCGTATCCCGGACGATCCGGCAAATGAGCCGGTTTGAAATGCCTCCGGGCGGCGGTGCGCACAGCGCTTTTGGACGATGATACCTCACGCCTATCGAAAGCATGTCCAAAGGGAATTTCTAATTTCGCCCGCTGCGTCCGATCTTTGGGTCTGGTTGGGCCGGCCGAGCACACGCGGCCGCCTTGACATTGATTGAAGCAATTGCGCGTGCCGCCGTGCCCCGCCTGGCCGCAAAGGAGCCCCGTGGATTCACGCGATTTTGCCACGACCAAAAAAGTGGACTGCAACTCCGATGACCAATGATCCGGCTGATAAGACCTTCCATCCGAGCCGTCGAGGCTTTCTCGGCGTTGCCGCCGCCACGGGCGCTGCTTCGCTGGCTCGGGGCGTCCTGGTAGGAACCGCCGCAACGACTGAGGCTCTCGCGGACGCATCCCGACCGGTCTCCTCCCAATCCGCAGAAGCTTCCGCGAGTGCTATCGCCGCCAAGTTGCCATCGCCGAGGCCGGGCTATCTATCATTCGGCCAGGACGAAGCCGGCTTCGTCGAGGTAATTGGTCAACGTTATGTGTCCTGCGGATGCGCTGACACCAGGCGGCGTCCATTGCGGGCTTGCAGCCTACATCGACCGACAACTGGCAGGCGATTTCGGTAAGGGCGCTCGCCTTTATATGCGCGGCCCTTGGCGAGAGGGTAAGCCTGAACTGGGCTATCGATCGGCCCTCACCCCCGAGCAGTTTTTCAAGGCGGGGCTTGGCGTTGCAAGGCCACGCCACCTCTGATCCCAATCTAAGAAAGGACGTTCCCAATGAAAGACCCGAGAAAGATTGGCGCGTTGATCGCGATGCTTGTACTTGCGGGAACAACCGCAAATCCCGGCTACGCACAGGACGCCGAGCACGGAAAAACCGTCTTCAAAGCTTGCGCTGCATGCCACGCGACAGATCATGCCAATCGCGTTGGGCCCGGCCTGGGAGGTATCATCGGCAGGACGGCCGGGACGGTTCCCGGCTTCCGCTACAGCGATGCGATGAAGAAGTCCGGCATTGTCTGGGATGCGAAGATTGTTGATGCGTATCTGGAATCGCCACAGAAGGTAGTTCCCGGAAACAGAATGCCCTACGCAGGACTGAAGAACCCGACAGACCGGGCGGACCTAGTTGGCTATCTTGCTACGTTGAAGTAGCGGCTCGTTCCTCGTTGAGCGAGGTGTCAGCAGGACGCCATCTTTTCGCACCTGAAATGCCGGCTAATGTGTATGACGTCCGAACTGCCTGATCCTCTTTCGGACATCCACACCGCCATGCCCTTTACGAGTGTGCTGCCCGCGCTTGGAGCGCTGCAGCGGTCGCTTGCGTGCCTATCGAACCGCTGACGAAGGCCGCTTTCGGTCATATAGCCTGCTGTCTGGCAAGCGGCCTTTCCTCGTGCATATCGATCTTGCCGATTATGGCGTGGAGGTCGTCAACAAATAGCGGATCGTGTTCGTGCGGAATATCCCCGGGCCCAGCGGGGCGGCGCGAAATGCCGTTACAAGCTGTCGCGATTGTGGTCTATGAGGGTGTCGAAGCCCTGGGCCAGGCGGACGTGTGCAGCGAGGCCAACAGCTATCTCGACAAGCACGGATCGCTATGAAACGGCATTGGCCGCCGCTCACCGCAATTCGCAACGCGCGTCGAACGGCATACGAATGGTGGCTGACCTAACCTTCGAGGAGGCTGCGGACGGCTTCGACGTCGTTCTGGTGGCTGGCGTGCCCACCGCACCGGAAACGGAGCCTGAACGTGCCTGGTGCGATGGGCTGCAGAGGCAACCCAGACGACCACGCCAAGGTGGAGAACTCTATGAAGGCGTTGAAGGTCGAGGCGGTCTATCCCGCGGCCTTCGCGAGCTTCGAGGGCGTCGCTGACCACCTTCCTCACTTCGTCGAGGTGATTTACAATAAGCGCAGGCTCCATTCGGCGGTTGGCTATCCGAGCCCGCAGCAGTTCGAGGATCAACACATCCGGCGGACTGGCAAATCAGCAGCCTGAACCCGGTCCACCCTCAGGGGCGCACTCCATGGAGTAGCCAATGACGACATTTTCCAATTCACCTAGCCAAACCGACTCCGAAGCGACGCGCGCGCTGCAAATTATCGAGAGCATGCCCGGCCACGCATGGTCGGCCGATGCCGCCGGAAGGTTCACGTATGTCAGTCCAAGCACCCTGGCTTTCCTCGGTAACGCGCGCGAAGATCTTAATACTTCCGACAACGAGGATGAGTTCGGCTGGCGTCGGGTCGTCCATCCCGACGATTATGATCGGGTCGCCGCCAAATGGCGGCATTGCCTCGAAACCGGCGCTCACTATGACACAGAGCATCGCCTGCGCCGCGCCGATGGTGTGTATCGCTGGTTTCGAAACTCGGGACGCCCCTCACGCGATAGTCAGGGGCGTATCACCCAATGGTACGGCACGACAATAGACATTGACGAACAGAAGCGGGCCGAGGCGGCGCTGCGCGACCGGGAGCGGGAGCTCTCGCAGCTTGTCGACTTGGTTCCGAGCCACCTTTGGCGGCTGACGCCGGACGGCGAGCCGACCTTCTTCAACAGGCGCATGACTGATTTCCTCGGCCTGGACTTAGCGGATACGGACAGGCCGGGGATGAGCCGGCTGGACGCGATCATAGAGACCGTCCATCTGGACGACGCAGCGAAGTTTAGGGACGCCCTCAACCGCTGCCTCGTCACCGGCGAGAGTTTCGCCATGCGGTATCGGCTGCGCCGCGCTGACGGCGTCTATCGCTGGATGTCGAGCCGCGCCGAGCCATTGCGGGATCAGGACGGGCGCATCGTCCAGTGGTACGGCCTCTGTCACGACATAGATGATCAGATGCGTGCCGAAGAGGCGCTGTCGCAATTGCACCAGATGCAATCGGATTTCGCTCACATGAACCGGGTAAGCACGATGGGAGAATTGGCTGCTTCGCTGTCTCACGAAATCACGCAACCGATCGCCAGTGCTCGGAACAATGCCCGCGCTGCCCTGAATTTCCTTGACGTACTGCAGCCAGACTTGGGCGAGGTCAGAGAAGCGCTCGCCTGCGTTGTCGCCGATGCCGACCGAGCAGGGGACATCATCGACCGCATTCGTGAGCACATCAAGAAAGCACCGCCGCGAAAAGAGCGCTTCGATCTCAACGCTGCTGTCGAGGAAGTGATCGCATTGACGCGAAGCGTAACCAACAGAAACGGGGTGTCGGTCCAGACCCGGTTTGCCGACGGATTGTGTCTCGTTGAGGGGGATCGAGTTCAATTACAGCAAGTCATCCTCAACCTGATCCTGAACGCGGTCGAAGCGATCGAGGCGGTCGAGATGGGATCACGAGACCTGCTGATTAGCACGGAACAAGTCGGCAAAGAAATCGGGGTGGCAGTCAGTGACTTTGGGCCAGGAATCGATCCGACGCATCTGAAGCACGTTTTCGAGGCGTTCTACACCACCAAGCCCAGCGGGACTGGGATGGGGCTATCAATATGCCGGTCCATCATCGATGCCCATGGGGGCCGGCTATGGGTGCAGGCAAACGAGCCTCGTGGTGCCGTATTTCGGTTCATCTTGCACGGCGCAGAAGCGAGATCATGAAACTCCTCGTGTCGTTCCAGCGGACGTGAAAGCTGCGCCGAGACACCTTTTCAGATCGTGCTCGTCCACCGGCTTGCGCAGATAGCAGACGACACCGTTGTTCAGCGCGCGAGCCCGGTCAGCATCATTGGGGTAGGCCGTAACGAGGATTGTCGGGATCGCTCGCCCTTCATCGACAAGGTGTCGGTAGAGTTCGAGCCCGGTCATCACAGGCATATGGATGTCGGCGATGAGACAGGTCGTCTCGGCGAGATGAGGGGACGCGAGGAAATCGGCGGCCGATGGAAATGCCTCGACCGTGTAGCCGAGCGACCTCATGAACCTTCGCATGGACTCGCGAAAAAAGCGATCATCTTCAACGATCGAAACCAATAATTTCTTCATCTGCCGCCTTTGGCGGTTCGCTCGAACTGCCGTGTAAGCAGCCCAACGATGCCGTCGCCCCGTGGGGGACTACGTGATCTCGTGAAGAATGCCACGGGTCCAACAACGATGCCCCATAAACTTTGGTTTATCTCCGGGCGAGAATTGCGAAGGCTGGGCACCGAAGATGGCCGGGGAACTCTTCCAGTGCACCTAACCCGGGTCTATCCCGTCCAGCCCTCAGAGACGGAGGGCTGTTCAGGTAAAGGGATTCGGACTAGATTTGTGCGCGTCGGGCCAAATCTGCAAACCGAGACAAAAGGCTCACTGCCGTGATCCATGGGACACCGATACCTGACGCAAGCTCCACTGTTTTGGTCATCGACGACGATGCGGAGCTTCGAGCCTCGGTCGGGCGGTTATTGCGATCGGTCGGTCTCACCGTCCAGCTGTTTGGGTCTATTGCCGAATTTCTCAGGTCCGATCCACCGGATGGGCCGACCTGCCTTGTGCTCGACGTCAGATTGCCGGGGCAAAGCGGTCTTGATTTGCAGCGCGAACTCGCTGAGGCAAACAGGGAACTACCTATCATCTTCGTCACCGGGCACGGCGACATCCCGATGTCCGTGCAGGCGATGAAAAGAGGTGCCATCGAATTCCTGACCAAGCCGTATCGCGATCAGGATCTCCTCGAAGCCATTCAACTCGGCCTTTTCCGTGATCGCGCACGCCGGGAAAACGAGAAGGAATTGGTCGACCTTAGGGAGCGCTTCGGCTCGCTCAGTCCGAGAGAGCGCGAGATAATGATTCAGGTCGCTCGCGGCCGCCTGAGCAAACAGATTGCCCATGATATCGGCATCGCCGAAGCCACGGTGAAGGTGCATCGGAGCAGGGGTATGCAGAAGATGAAGGCCGGTTCGCTTCCCGAGCTGGGCCGAATGGCGGACAAGCTCAAGCTGGTGCCTGACAAGCCGCAAACCTCCTGAGCTCTATAGCTTTTGGCGAGGCACTATTCCTGTCCATCAGATTGGTTAGGTCATTGTCCGCCGCCATCAACGGTATGGCAAAGGTCTTGCGGAGACGATCCTTCTTGGCGTGTACGCGGCCCAGCTGAGTGCGTGCATTGCCGCACCCCCGCGCGACGGCGTCCTTACGCAATTGATCTCCGCCTCCAAGGTTCGCGGCTATTGCGGCGACATCCGCGTTTGGGGCTACTCCTATGCCGGCTATCCCGCTCGCCGGCTTGTCGCTTTTCGCGCCTAGCGCTTGGAGGCGGCCAGGACTGATCCATCCATAAAGTTGAAAATTTCAACACACTCACCCTGTCCGGTGGCGGCAGCAGCGGCGTTCGGCGCCAGAGCCTTCTTGCCGGCTGGGAAGGCCCGGAACCAAGCCCGCGTTCGACATCGTGAAAGGGACTGGGATCGGTGACGGTGCGTTGATTGCGCCGTTCGCCTTTCTCGGACCGGCATATGACGATCAGCTCAAACAAGCCTCCACCACCGTCAAGGACGCTAACATCTACAGGAACCACAGCCTCCTTGGCGCACTGTCGAGCGGATACTTCACCAGCAACGCACCGCTCGCGAAAATGAGGACAAATAAATCACCAATGACGTTCTGGCGTAGACTGCGCAGGAGCCGGTCAAAAGCCAACGGCTGTTCATCAGGACAACCAACCTCGATGCCGATCGCGCCGTAACGGGTCCCAGCGTCCACGTCCATCCCGGCATCTTTCCGCTGAAGTCACGGCGGCGGGCAAGACTTATCACGAGATGCACGTGACGACGGCGCCAGCAACGTCTTCCTGATGCACACCGGCCTCACTTTGCATGAACTCGACCGGACCTTCCACACAACGGCATACGTTGCAAAAGGGCGCCTCTGGGATTTCGAAATTGAAGCGTTACCCAGGGGGGAATCGGGGAACTCATACGTTCGCATCGAAGCAAATCCTTCGTGTGTCGACTCGACGCGGCTCAGATGCCGGCGAGCTACATTCGCCACCCGACTTTCTCTGATTTGCCTCGGCCAAGGCTTCCGGGGCAGACGCGACGTGCGAACATGAAAGCCCTACACGTTCGTACTAAATCTAGGTTTACTTGCTGCAACGTATCGATCATTGCGCACCACCCACGTGCAATAGCTCACGGCATGCAAAACCATCAAATTGCGAGTAACGAAGTAGCCTCGAATGGCTCTTCCAATCTCGCGAGGTTGGCATGCGCGCATCAGAATCCCAGACGGCTTTGGGTCGCTTGCCCGCCCACCAGGCCCCAGCGCCTTTGACATCAGGCTATCGCGGCTCGGAGGCGGTCCCAACCGTTACAGCGACTGACCCGCGGCTGCATCTTTCGTCCATCGTTCACGATTTCAACAACCTACTGACGCCAATCGTCACTATTCTTGAGGAACTGCAAGCTCGACACCTAGCTACGTCCAGGCAGCTGAAGAAGATCGATGGCGCAATATACTGCGCATTTCAAGCCAAGGTGCTCGCTCGCCAGCTTCTCGATTTCGCCAATCCGCGGCCGGTGCGCCCTGAACCTGTGCTGATTCGCCAGCTACTTGAGCTACTCGAGCCGGCTCTCGCCAGTGTCCTCTCTCCAGATATCAAGCTCAAATTAGACAGCGCCGAAGAGCTTCCGCCTGCCTTCATCGACCGCCAGCTCGTCGAGCGCGCTCTGCTCAACCTGGTTCTCAATGCGCGCGACGCTATGCCCGAAGGCGGCGACGTCACCATCACAGCGGCGTTGGAGTTTCCGCCTGCCTCTCACCCCGGCGGGCACGAGCGGATGATCCGCCTTTCTGTCGCCGACTGCGGGGTGGGGATGGACCACCAGACGCTGAAGATGGCGGGACAATCCAATTTCTCGACGAGGACCAATGGCACCGGTCTTGGCCTCGCGATCGTCAGGCAACTGATGGAAAGCTTGGGTGGTGGACTCTCAATAACAAGCGCTCCTAGCCGGGGCACGAAGATCGATCTTTGGTTGCCGGCAACGTTGGCCTGCTTTGCGGACTGACGCAGCCTAGACAGGAAAGGAACAATTACGATGAAACTCCGCGCTTTAATCGTAGGCTGGGTATCCGCGGTTCGCGATTTCGTGGCTCCGCGATACCGACCCGAGCTTCACTACATGCGCGGTCCGGGTCCAGCCTTCGCACGACGCCCTGTGATGGTCCAATCGAGAGGCGAGATGCAGATCCTGCGTGCGCGGCCCCGACATCGTTGATCTTCGCGAGACAGGCGCGCCGGCCGAACGTGCCTTGTACTGTACAGTCGGTCACATCGGAATGCCGACAGATAGATGCGCGAAGGCCATAAACATCATCAGGCCGACTGGTGACTGGCCCCTCGCCGGAGAACGTCATGTGCTGCTTGCGCGCCGATGGCGTCGCCCCGCTGTCCCGGGGCGAGCTGATGTGGGCCTGAGCACTATAGAGGCTTCTGGACATGGCAGGCGACCCGATCTGGCGTATATCGCAACAAGACCTCGACAAGTTGATGACCACGTTGGACGTCACCTTCGTCAGGCTGTCGGAGTGCGCGCTCGCGGCGAATGCTCACTTGGCGGTTGCCCGTGCTGCAGCCTCCACCATCCACTACTGCCTTCGAGGCGCCGGGTTCATCCTCCTTGACGATGAAACGCCCATACGCCTGACACCCCACACGCTGGTGATCATCCCGCCTGGGCGGGCGATGACAATCACCGCGACGGAGCGCCCGACCACGCTACGGAACACTCGCAAACACAACAATGACGGCTTCACGGCCGGGTCGTCGCAGCGGCACACCGTCGGAGACGGTGAGCCGACACTGGTCCTTGCGTGCGGGTCCTTCCGGGCCAACTACGGTCCGGCGCTCGACTTGTTCGCCTCCCTGGCAATGCCCATCGTCGAGAGGTTCGACGTGCACGACCAGCTTGACCAGGTGATGGCCTACGCAATGGCCGAGCTCGCAGCCCAGGACGTTGGTGGAGGGCCGATGTCGGCGGCGTTGCTGAAACTCGTTCTGCTCGCATTGCTCCGGCGCTGCCTGGTCTCGACGAATGCGTGGGTGGAGCGCTTTTCGATCTTGAGCGATCCGCCGATCGCACGGGCTTTCGCCGAGATGGCCTCGCGCCCGTCCGAGCCTCACACCGTCCAGAGTCTGTCGCACGCCGTCGGCCTCAGCCGCTCGGCTTTCATGGCGCGGTTTTCCGCCGCCTTCGGAGAGTCCCCGATGTCATTGCTCCGCCGGGTGAGGATGCGCCATGCAGCGGACCTGCTCGCAGCCAACGCGCTGTCTATCGACCAGGTCGCCCTCAGCGCCGGCTACCAGAGCCGGAGCAGCTTCACGCGCACTTTCCGCAGGTACTACGGCAGCGATCCGTCAGAATACCGTGCCAGGGCGCAGCGCACCGCGTCCTCAAGCGCCGCACCGGCCGAGGATGCGATCGAGGAATCCGCTGCAGCCTGACTCAGGTCATCACTCCACGAGAGCGCAGGCGCCGCCGCGCGCGACCGCGGTAAGGTGCGCTGGACGCACTTGCGCCCCCCGGCTCCTCGAGCAGTTACGGGACGCTTTGAGACCTCGAGTTGTTTAGGCGGTACACAAACATCAGCACGGCTCTGCGTTGCTTTCAGTGACGATGGCGCGGAATTCACTGGAGGCGTTTGGCGATCCTGCGGCGGAGCGTCTTCAGGTCGTTCGCGAACACGCGGATGCCTTCGGCCAGCTTCTCGGTCGCCATCGCGTCCTCGTTCATGATCCACCGAAAAATTGTCTCGTCCATCGGACCCGCAGGGTCCGGGTGTTTCACGTCGACAGCGTCTTCGCTCACGAACCAGTGGCAGATCCCGTCTTCCGCGGTCCGGAGCGAGCGCGGCTCTGCGGCGGCTGGCGCCAAGACGCGTTTGAGATCGCCCCCCTCGGACGCAAGCGCGTCCATAAGGGATGGTGCGATCGTAAGCCGATCGCATCCGGCCAGTGCCTCGATCTGGCCGGTGTTGCGGAACGACGCGCCCATGACGATCGTCTCGATGCCATTCGACTTGTAGTGCCCGTAGATGTCCCGCACGAAGCGGACACCTGGATCCTCCTCGGCGGTGAAGTCCCTTTCACCAGACTTCATGTACCAGTCGTAGATGCGGCCCACAAATGGCGATATCAAGAAGGCGTGCGCCTCAGCGCTCGCAATCGCCTGGGCTCGGTTCAGCAGCAACGTCATGTTGCACTTCACGCCCTCGCGTTGGAGGATCTCCGCAGCGCGAATTCCCTCCCACGTCGAAGCGAGTTTGATGAGCACGCGCTCGGGCCCGATGCCTCGCAGCTTGTAGGCGTGGATAATTTGGCGTGCCCTCGCGACCGATGCTCTGATGTTGAACGACAGGTTCGCGTCCACCTCGGTGGAAACGAACCCTGGTACGAGTCGCAAGAGTTCGACGCCGACGGAGACTGCGAGTCGGTCGGCCGTCGCAGCTGCCAAGTGTGCATCATCGCCGCTCTGCTTCCGTCCCCATGCCAATGCCTCATCGACGACATCGCTGTACTCGGGAGTATCGATCGCCTTCAGGACGATCGTCGGATTCGTCGTGCAGTCCACCGGCTTGAGACGCGCCACTGCTCCGAGATCGCCCGTGTCGGCCACGATGGTCGTTATTGCGCGTAGTTGATCCAGCTTCGACGCCTTACGTGTGGTCAGGGTCATCGGCCCCTCCTTTCTTTAGACGGGCTTTCCCGACTTCTCTTCCTCGAATGTCACCGCCACAGCCGCGTTCGCAGAAAGGCGAACCCTCTGGCCCTCGACGTCGGCGACTAGTCCGAGGTCGATGAAGTGTGTGTGGCCCTTGTGCTGGCCCTCGCCGCTGTCGCGCTTCGCCAGCCTGATGCGCCCGTCGGCGACACCGTCGACGGTGCCGACGTGGACGCCGTCCGCGCCGATTACTTCCATATTCTGAACGATCTTGTCCGTGGCCATCTCGTCTCTCCTTGTGGTTTCGCCGATTGCGGCGGAGCTAGGCGTCGTCCGCCAGGCGAAGTCCCGCGAATTGCCAACGCGTGTGCGCCGGGAAGAAATTCCGGTAGCTCGCGCGGACGTGTCCCGGCGGCGTCGCGCAAGAGCCGCCTCGCAAAACGAACTGCCCGGACATGAACTTGCCGTTGTACTCGCCGACCGCGCCCGCGACTGCGCGGAAGCGCGGGTAGGGCGAGAACGGGCTGCGTGTCCACTCCCAGACGTCGCCGAACATCTGCTGCACCCCGACTTTCCGCGGGGACGCGGGCTCGGGACTGAGGCGATTGAGGTCGAGGAAGTTGCCGTCGACGTCGAGACTTTGCGCGGCCACCTCCCACTCCGCCTCGCTCGGCAGCCTCTTTCCAGACCACGTGGCGAACGCATCAGCCTCGAAGTAGCTGACGTGCGCGACCGGTGTGGTGGGGTCGAGCGATTGGAAGCCCCTCAGCGTCATGGTCCAGTGCTGTCCGTCGCGCGTCTCCCAGTAGAGCGGCCGCGACCAGCCCTCAGCGAGGGCTTTCGTCCAGCCCTCGGACAGCCACAGCAGGGGCGTGGTGTAGCCACCGTCCTCAATGAACTCCATCCACTCGGCGTTGGTCACCAAGCGGTCGGCGAGCCGGAACGGCTCCGTCAACACGCGGTGTCGCGGTCCCTCGCTGTCGAAGGCAAAGCCCGCACCGCCGTGGCCGATCTCGACGATTCCTCCTTCGAAGTCGGTGAAGGAGAGCGCAGGCAGCGCCGCGGTCTCCGCCGACACCGGGGCAGGGGCGCGGTAGGATGGCCGGATCGGATTTTGCGCGAACAGATGAAGGATGTCCGTGAGCAAGAGCTCTTGGTGCTGCTGCTCGTGGTGGCATCCAAGCTCGATCAGCTCGGCGGCGTCACGGGTCGGGCGAGAGGTGAGCAGCCTCGCGACCGCCTGGTCGACATAGGCCCGGTACGCGTAGATGTCGTCCAACGCCGGCCGCGTGACCATGCCACGCCTTGGACGCGGCTGCCGCGCCCCCATCGTCTCGTAGTAGGAGTTGAACAGGAACGTGAACTTCTCGTCGAACGGCTTGTAGCCCTCTAGGTGGCGCGAGAGCACCATCGCCTCGAAAAACCAGGTGGTATGTGCGAGGTGCCACTTTGCGGGGCTCGCGTCCGGCATCGACTGCACCGTTGCGTCCGCGTCTGACAGGGGCTCGCCGAGGGCCTCGCTGGTTTGCCGCACCTCGAGATAAAAGCGCTCTAGGTCTTTAAGCCCGAGCGCGGACTGGAAAAGGTGCAAAGGGACCATTGCAATTCCTCACGGGACTTTCCGATCTGCAGCCGCACGGGCTAGGCGCCGCGCATCCACGACGATATGGGACATTCCTGGCTCGCGAATCTCGAAACCGTGTCCGGCCGTCCAAACCCACCAGCTGGCCACACCCGAGTAGCTCCAGGGATACTGCGAGGATGCGTCGCAGTACCCGTCTCACGGAAGCGAAGTAAAGCTCAGGGCACCGCCGTCGACGCGTCCCTGCGCCGCCCTCAGGCGGCGCTTCTGCGCGGAAGCTTCCACTGCGGGCGGGCGAAGTGGCAGGTGTAGCCACTCGGGTGGCGCTCCAGGTAGTCCTGGTGCTCAGGCTCAGCCTCCCAGAAGTCGCCAGCGGGCGAGACCTCCGTCACCACCTTGCCCGGCCACAGCCCCGAGGCTTCGACGTCGGCGATCGTGTCTTGCGCAACGCGGTGCTGCTCCTCGCTGACGTAGAAGATCGCAGATCTGTAGCTCGCGCCGCGGTCGTTTCCCTGCCGGTTGGGAGTTGTCGGATCGTGGATCTGGAAGAAGAACTCCAGCAGATCGCGGAAGCTCGTCTTGCTCGGATCGAAGGTGATGTCGATCGCTTCCGCGTGCGTCCCGTGGTTGCGGTATGTGGCATTCTTGACGTCACCGCCGGAGTATCCGACCCGCGTCGATACGACGCCGGGGAGGCGCCGCACCAGTTGCTGCATTCCCCAGAAGCAGCCCCCTGCCAGGATCGCGTGCTCTGTAGTCGTTGCCATCGTCAGGCCTCTTGCTTCGCAAAAAGCTTTGCGTACTCGCCGTACCCTTCGCTCTCTAGTTGGTCACGGTGAATGAAACGCAGGGAGGCCGAGTTCATGCAGTATCTCAACCCGCCCTTGTCGCGCGGCCCGTCGGGGAAAAGGTGGCCCAAGTGGCTGTCGCCGTGCTTGGAGCGGACCTCGGTCCGCGTCATGCCGTGCGAGCTGTCCACGTTCTCGACGACATTCGCTGCCTCGAGGGGCCGCGTGAAACTTGGCCAGCCTGTGCCGCTGTCGAACTTGTCGAACGACGCGAAGAGCGGCTCGCCGGAAACCACGTCGACGTAGAGCCCAGGTTCCTTGTTGTCCCAGTATTCATTGGCGAATGGGCGCTCGGTTCCGTCAGTTTGCGTGACGCGGTACTGCTCGGGAGTCAACTTCGAGACCGCTTCTGGATTCTTCCTGTAGGCCGGCATTCGCGGAGCTCCTTTTTTGTTCTGCATTGAAGATAGGCACGGGCCGGGCGAGCGTCCAATCACCTCCGTCTATCGAAACGATGCCACGTGGATCGCCGCCGCTCGAGGTGTTTGCATCTGGCGGGGGCGGATTCACTTGCCGTAGAAGCGACGGGGTCAGAGATTGCTGGAGCCCGACTTCGAAACGGCGCTCGCCGCGATACGAGTGGTTACCGAGAAGGCGTGTACGGGGCTGCGGTACGGCGTCAGCGTGCGGAAGCCTCGCGACGGAAAGCGGACCAGCCTGTTCGCGCGAGCGCTCGCCGGCGGCGACGTGGTCAGCTTCAACCTTCACCGACTGAGGTCCGGTGAGGTGCTCTTTTGCGGCCCTACGAAATGCCGATCGAGAAGGTCGTCGCGTTTGTTCTCGAGTATGTCCGACTTTCCAAATGTATGCCCTGGTGGGGGACTTCGAGCGTCCAGTCGCGAAGCCGCGCGACCTTGACGAAAGCGTCCAGCGCCGGCGAGTAGCGGCGCCCCTGCACGGCCAGCAACCGCACCTCCCGCGAAACCGGATTGCCTTCGAGGGGAATGGTCTTGAGTGTCGGAAGGCGCGGCATGTGCTCGGGCGCGAGCATCAAGCCGAAGCCCGCCGCGGCCATGTGCTGCAGGTGCAAGTCGTTAGCGCTGCGGTGCCCGCGGGGGGGCGGCTCCTCGGGAAAATACGAGCGTAGGATCTTCGGGCCGACGTCGCATCCGGCGCGTTCCAGCAAGACGGTCTCGCGGAGGTCGTCGATTGAGATCGAGGGGCGGTTTGCAAGCTGGTGTGTCGGCGCGAGAACCGCGACGTAGCGCTCCTCGAACAGCAACCAGTCGTCGATGCGGGCGGGTATGTCCTGCACGTCTCCGACCATTGCGGCGTTGATCTCTCCTTCAAGCAAGAGGCCGACGAGCTTCTCCGCCGAGCCCTCGCGCAGCTCGACGTGAAGGCCAGGGACGAACTTTGCGATCTCCGCGATCGGATCGAGGACGAGCGACGCCGAAATGGAGGGAGCGAGGCCGATCTTCAGTGGCGCGACCTCCTTGCGTTGGAATTCCTGGGCTCTGCGACGCACCGCCTGTGCCGAGGCCAGTGTGCGTTCCAGCATCGGAAGGACTTCTTTTCCAAGGTCGGTGAGCTGCGTCAACTGGCGCTCGCGGTAGATCAACTGGCCGCCGAGCTCCTCCTCAAGCTTCTGCACCCCCTTGGTCAGGGCGGGCTGCGTGACATTGCACTGCTCGGCGGCGCGGGTGAAATTGAGCGTGGACGCGAGGGCGAGGAAGTAACGAACTTGATGAAGCTCCATGTGTTTTTCTCCGTCAAGTTGCCGCCGACCATACTGACGAGGCCGTGCACTCGACGGCGTGAGGGCGCACGCCGTAATCGAGGCGCATGGATGCCACTTGCAGGCATGCGTTGGAATGGCCCGGTCTATTGGTTTGGACGCACGGACACGCTTTCTGGAGCCTCTGAGAGCCGGGCTGGCGCGCGGCGATATGAGCGAGGACCGGGATCAGTTCCGACGGGTCGCCCGCCGCGTGTAGTCGACGCTGATGTCGGCGTACTCGATCGTCCCGCTAGGCGCCAAGACGTATCGGGCGGGCATGGTCAACGTCCAGCTCGGATCGCCGTTGAAGGCCGCGAGATCAACGCAGCCCGCCTCGACGGCGCGCAGTTCGTCAGACGCCTTCCAACGCAGTCCGAAAGCCCGCGCGAGCTTGAGCTACGCCATCGTGTCGGAGATATTCGACGCGTATCTGGAATCGTGGCCGGAGGTGGTTCGCCGAGACAGCATGCCCTACGCAAGGCTGAAGAACCCGACGGAGTGGACGGACCAAGTCGCCTATCTTGCTACTTTGCGCTAATCAGGCGCCGAATCGCGTGGTCCTTTCTGTGGCATCCTCATCGCGATGCCCGTTACGAGCGACTGCCTGTGCGCGTCGAGTGCAGCGGGGGTTGCGCGATGCGCTTCCCGTCCCGTGCGGAAGCGTCTCGAGACTATGTTTCGGTGATATACACACCTGGTGCGTATCAACGTCTCCGTAGAACTGGATCACGCCCCAAAAATATCACCACTGAAATGTGTTCTCATCGAATTCTAGGATGTGACGCAGCGAGGTCGCTGCGATACTCCATTTATTATGTGGGAGAGGCTCGTCCCGACCGCAGCCTTCGCGCGATATAACCATGTTTTCTCCTCGGGACGGGAATCGTCGCGTAACGTTACGGTTGCCGTCATGCCGGAGACGAGCGGCATGCCGAGGGGCACCCTATCAATGGCGATCCTGACCGGGACACGTTGCGCCAGCCGTACCCACGTGTAGACGGGGTCAACATTGGGGAGCCCCTGAGCGCCGGCCGCCGCGTTGGACACGCTAACGCCTCGGGTTATCGTCGTCACATGGCCGATGAGCGGCGCAGAATAACCCATCAACGTGACGTCGGCACGATCCCCGATGCAGACCTGCGCCAACTTTGTCTCCTCGAAATAGCCGTCCACCCAGAAGCTATCGGTATCGACGATCGAAATGTTGCTAACCCCCTCGTGGGCGTAGTCGCCCACTCGCAGCAGAAGATTCGTGACATAGCCGTTTGCCGGGCTACGAACCTCCGTTCTCTTCAGATTAATGTCTGCCTGGGCGACCTGTTCGCGAGCCGCGTCGACCGCGGCTTTTGCCTGTCGGGAGCTGCCTTCGAATATCTGTTGCTGTTCTCGCGAGGTGGATAGTTCCGACAGCTGCTTCCGGCGTTCGGACTGCAACTTTTTCACGTAACTGTCGGCTTCCCTTTGCTCCAACAGCGCTTTGCTCAAGCGCAATGTAACGTCGAAATCAAAGGGCTCAATCTGATAGAGTACATCTCCCTTACGGACGAATTGATTGTCCGCGACTCGCAGCTGTGTAATCTGGCCAGACACTCGAGGTGCGACGCTCGCAACCTGGACACGTACGCGTCCGTCGCGGGTCCAGGGCGCAACGACGTACTGGTCCCACACCACGAGTGAGATGAGCACAGCGACAAGAAAGATCGCCAACGTCGCAAGTTTCCGCCACAACGACAATAGAACCTGCGCGAGGGCCGTTCGCCATTCAACGGGTGGTGAGGTGAACGCCGCGGATGGTTTCTGCTCGCGTGATTGAGGCGGCTCGGATTTCGCACGCGCAACCGCGCGTAGCTCGACCGACACTTTATTCTCGGTCGATCCCGACAAGGAGGCCGACCCCAGTTCTTCTTGATCGATCACCTTGTCTTGAGTGGCGCCATGCATCAAATATTCCTCAGAAAAACAAGGCAATCAGGCCCAGAATTGCGACGTAGAGGCTGAGTTCGGCAATCGCAGCGTTGCTGAAGAGTCGCAAAAAGCCGACAAAACTTAAGAGCGGCCGGATCAGAAGCACGACGAATAGAGCCGCAACCGCATAGGCCATAAATGGAGCGACCAAGACACCGCCAATGACCAATTCGCGGAAGCTGTGTGCCATCACGCCGCCTCGCCAAAATGAACACGTCGTCCAAACGCCGCCTCGATATGGTAGCTCGCGACCATCAGCGCGGCACGGAGATCGGCCACAACATGATCCGACGGTGACGCTTTGCTTAATAGGTGGGCCGCCGCGCGAATTGCCTGCGGCTCGCGCGTCTTGAAAGCCGCGCGGACCTCCTCAACCAGTACAGCTAAAGGTCCGCCCGCGAGCATCTTCAGCTTGTCGTCGCACAACCGGATGATCGAAGATTGGTCAAAATGGGAAAGAACCTCGTCGACCGCTTCGGGGTTGTTCGAAGCGTTCGCTCCAGTGGAAAGGATCTGACCAATCCTAACCGCGTCGCGAAACATCTCCTCCTCGGCCGCATGCCGCCGACCACGGAGCGGCGCGTGAGTAAAGTCGTCGCGAGACGACGATAAAATCCATCGTCTCTGCCGCTCTCGGGAGACTGGAGAAACAAGAAATTGCGTCGCCAACAACAAGGCGGGTGCAATACAAGAAATAAGGAAGTAAATAAGATACGACTGTCCGTCATAGGTCTGCGGATTGGCCGGCGAGATTATTATCACAGCGTAGATAAGGATAAATCGACCGAGGGCTGACACTATGCGATTGGACGACGCTATCAGTAGTCCGGCCCCGATCACGAGGGGAGCAAGTCCGATCGCGAGCAACGGGAAGGCGTCAACGCCATCGAGGGCGACAAACTCAAGAACCCCAGCGAGAACACCGGCGATGGGCGCCGCGATCAGCGCCAGGGCGGTCGTCGCGCGCGAATTGGGCGTTATTGCTCCAAGCCCGACGAAGGCTCCGATGAGGGCAAGTGAAGTGTTCGCTGCGGGCCAGCCCGCATGCACAAGGAATAACCCCGATAACGCAACCCAGATCGCTGCTCGAACACCGGCCTCAACAGCAGCTCGATGGGATCGATAGATCAGCCCGCGCCAATGCCATGGAGGACGTCCATCAGTGCGTAGGGCGACAAGGTTCTGTCTAACTTGCTCATCTCTTGCGAGTAATTCCTTGAGTGTCCAGGCCAGCGAGTCGGTCGTACCTGGGACCCCTTGCGGATCGACACGCCACACGACCGTCGGCGGAGGGATCTCACTTTCGTTCTCAAGCGCGCGTACAATCCTTAACGATGTCGCCTCATCGGCGGCGACCGGAAGCACATTGAGGCTACGCGCAGCATGAAGCTGCGCCACAAGCGCGGCGGCCGCGTTTTGGCCGGCTACGCTTCTGGCTTGGCCGCTGCTCGACTCAAAGGCCAGGCTCGAGGTTTCCGGGTGAAGCGAAGAAATTTCGGCAAGCAGAGCGGCGGATTCCATTGGCTGCGTGGTCTCACCAAGGATAGCCGATGTCGCGTACTTGCCGACCCGGCGACGGATGTCAGTCAGTTGCGTTGCGAGCCTCGTATGACGGTCGGGCGCCAATAGCAGATCATTGACAATCGCAAGTGCTGCGATTCCAATGAGGATTCCTGCACCTCTCATCATACCCGTCTCGAACACGTGCCCCGGATTGTCGATCTCCTGGATCGAAGCAAACCCCACCGTGGCGCCAGAGAGGACCGCTGCGTAAGCACGATTCCCGTCGAGCATTCCTGCGGCATACACAGACAGACCTATCCAGCCAGCATAGCCAAACAGGGAAAGATCCCGCGTCTGGGAGAAAAGTCCTGTTATGGCAATGGAAGCCGCAACGCCGATGACCGTCGCCAGGACACGAAAGACTGCCTTATCAAGCGCCTGGCCGCGGGTTGGTTCGGCGATGATCGCAACCGTAATTATCGCTATCGACGGCATTTCGATTGAAAGCCAGAAGCTTACATACAAAGCCAGAATCGCAGCCAGCCAAGTCCGGATTGCGAAAGCCCAGGAAGTAAGGGGGAGACCCGACGGACGGAACGTCACTTGTCGTTTAGGCAGCGTCAAACAAACCTACTCCCCGATGTCCACTGCCCGTCTCGACGAAAGAAGAGGAAGCGCTGTTGGTCGCTTCTGTAATGCAAGTTTTTCTTAGTTTCGGCAGCGACCTCGGGCACGCGCCCGTAACGCCGGCGTTCCTTCAGCGCCTGGCCCTCCGCCTCTTCCGGCATGTTCGCTTTCGCGATCGCCTCAGCCAGCTCTGCTACCTCTTGGGCGGCCTTGCCGTCCTCCTCCCCCAGCTCCCGCTGGATCGTCGGCATCTGCTTGTGAAGGGCTGCCCTGCACTGTCTCTCGTCGAACGTCGCCTTGGTCTTGGCTGAGCTCCTGGCTGGTTCAGAGATTTCGAGCGCGGCGGCGGTCAGGAATGGCGTGCCGGGAATGGAATCGACTACCCGCATCCGCTGCGCGCCCAGGCAGACGACATAGGACAGCGGTGCAGTCATATCGTACATCGACACGCGTTTCCTCAAATGTCCCGAACGGGCGTGCTGCGGGCCGCACGTCGCCGTGGTGGCAAGATAGTTCCGTGGATCGGACCGCGAATCCACAATCCGTCGCCGTTCGTCCAGACACACACGGCTCGCCCCGCTTGTCGCGATCGTATCCAGGACAAAACCGGCAATGAACCGGTTTGAAATGCGCCTTGGCGACAATGCGCACAGCGCTGCTAGGCGACGATACCTCACGCCTATCGAAAGCATGTCCAAAGGGAATTTCTAATTCCGTTGGCTGCGTCCGATCCTGAGATCCACCGGGCGGGCGCGGCCGCCACGACATTGAATGAACATATTGCGCCGAGCCACCGTGCCGCGGGCGGGCAACATAGGAGACGCCACAATGAAATCACCGAAGACTGTCGGCCTGGGCGTCACCGTCTCGCTGGTCGCCGTCACCGCGGCGGCGCTCGCGTAGATGAGCGCAGCGGTTCTAGCCGGCCCGACCGCGAACGTAGAGGACACTGATGTGCCACTCGTCAAGCCGCTGCCCTGCACCAAGCAGTTCTGGAAGCGAGATCTCACTGTTCTACCTTCGCTTTCGGAAACCAGCGATTGCCGCTGGCATTAGATGTCGAAGGCTTTCGGTCCCCGCAATATTTCCGCCCAAGAAACAAATGACCGAGGAGATGACTATCATGAAAGCAATCGTCGTGACGGACCAGGCGGCGGGAACGGCCGGGATGAAGCTGGTGGAGCGGCCCGAGCCGCCGGCAGCGATAAATGACGTCGTTGTTCAGGTTCATGCTTCGGGATTCACATGGGATGAGCTGACGTGGCCCTCAACCTGGATCGATCGCCTCGGCCGTGACCGGACGCCGGTTATTCCCGGGCAAGAGCTGGCGGGAGTGGTCACGGCCCTTGGCTATGGCACGAGGGGGCTGTCAGTGGGACAGCGGGTGTTCGGCGTCACGGACTCGTATCGCGGCGGCACCTTGGCCGAGTATGTGGCCGTCGAGGCACGCAATCTCGCGCCGTTGCCGGGCGATGTCGACTTCACGGTGGGCGCGAGCGTGGCGATGCCGGGCCTGACCGCGTGGCAGGGACTGTTCGAGCACGGCCGCCTTCAGGCGGGGCAGAGCGTCCTTGTGCATGGCGCGGCCGGCGCGGTCGGTTCGATGGTAACCCAGCTCGCACGTGAGGCCGGTGGCCACGTCATTGGCACCGGACGCGCTGCTCACCGTCAGGCGGCGCTCGACTTCGGCGCGAAAGAATTCGTCGACCTCGAGAACGACGCCCTGGAAGACGTTGGCGAAGTCGATCTGGTGTTCGATGTCTTCGGCGGTGACATCCAAAAGCGGTCCGCAGCCCTGATTCGAGCCGGAGGAACACTGGTGACCATCGCCGGGCCGACCGAGGCGCGGCCCGGCGACGGCCTGGCGGTCGATTTCGTCGTCGTGTCCGATCGTGCCCAACTGAATGAGATCGTCCAGCGGGTGCGGGACGGACGACTGCGGACGAACATCGGCAACGTCTCGGCCCTTGAGGGTGCGGTCGCCACCTTCAACGCGACCGAGCGACGCGCGGGGAAGACGATCATCCGCGTTCGCCCGTGAGCGACACGCGCCCATCGATGCAACATTTCCACCAAACAGACAAATGACCGAGGAGATAATTATCATGAAAGCAATCGTGGTGACGGACCAGGCCGCGGGAACGACTGGGATGAAGCTGGTAGAGCGGCCCGAGCCGCAGGCAGCGATAAATGACGTCGTCGTTCAGGTTCATGCGTCGGGATTCGTCCCGACTGAGCTGACGTGGCCCTCGACCTGGGCCGACCGCCGCGATTGTGACCGGACGCCGGTTATTCCCGGGCACGAACTGGCCGGAGTGGTCACCGCCCTCGGCTACGGTACGACGGGTCTGTCGGTCGGACAGCGGGTGTTCGGTCTCGCGGATTGGTATCGCGACGGCACGCTCGCGGAGTATATAGCCATGGAGGCACGCAACCTCGCGCCACTGCCGGGCGACGTCGACTTCACGGTGGCCGCGAGCCTGCCAATCTCAGGCCTGACCGCATGGCAGGGACTGTTTCAGCACGGCCGCCTTCAGGCGGGGCAGAGCGTCCTCGCGCATGGTGCGGCCGGCGCAGTCGGGTCGATGGTGACGCAACTCGCACGAGAGGCCGGCGCCTACGTCATCGGCACCGGGCGCGCCGCCGACCGTCAGAAGGCGCTCGACTTCGGCGCGAACGAGTTCGTCGATCTCGACAAGGACGCCCTGGAAGACGTCGGCGGCATCGATCTGGTGTTCGATGTCATCGGCGGCGACATCCAGAAGCGGTCCGTAGCCCTGATTAGAGCCGGAGGAACACTGGTGACCGTCGTCGGACCGGCCGAGGCGCGGCCCGCAGATGGCCTGGCGGTCGACTTTGTGGTCGAGTCCGATCGTGCCCAACTGAGCGAGATCGTCCAGCGGGTGCGGGATGGACGAGTGCGCACGAACATCGGCAAAGTCTCGGCCCTTGAGGGTGCGGTCGCCACCTTCAACGCGACCGAGCGACGCGCGGGGAAGACTGTCATCCGCGTTCGTCCGTGAGCGACACGCGCCCGTGATGCACGCGGCTGGCCGGCTATCCAGATCGGCCGGCTGCGTCCTATCAGCCCCAGCCACAAAGAGGCATGCATGGCTTTCACGCTAAAGATCAACGGCACACCTCATGAGGTCGATGTCGACGGCGACATCCCGCTGCTGTGGGTGCTGCGCGACGTGCTCGGTATGACCGGGACCAAGTTCGGCTGCGGCCAGGGGCTGTGCGGCGCCTGCACTGTGCACGTCGACGGCCATGCGGTCCGCTCCTGCCAGACGCCGGTCGACTCCGTCGGTGATAGTGCGATCACCACAATCGAGGCGATCGGCCAAGCGCCGCAGGGCGCGGCCTTGCAGAAGGCGTGGCTGGAGCTGGAGGTGGTGCAGTGCGGCTACTGCCAGTCCGGCCAGATCATGTCGGCGGCGGCGCTGCTGAAGGACACGCCGAAGCCGACGGATGACGACATCGATGCCGCCATGTCGGGCAATGTCTGCCGATGCGGCACGTACCAGCGCATCCGCGCTGCGATCAAGCACGCTGCGGGAGTTTGAGATCATGGATGGGCCTATTCTGAGAGGGCAGATCGCCGATGAAAAAGCGGTGTCGCGGCGCGCCTTTCTTCAGGGCACAGGTTTGCTGCTTGGTTTTGCGCTCACCGGTGCAAGCACGGACTCCGTCTTCGCGGCGCCTGCTTCGCGGGTGATCGAAAACGAGGTCGCGGGTACTTTCGCGCCGAATGGATTTATACGGATTAATCCATCCGGCGCCGTGACCCTGGTGATGCCGATGGCCGAGATGGGGCAGGGGGTTTACACGTCGCTCTCGATGCTTCTTGCTGAAGAACTGGAAGTGGGGCTTGACCAGATTCAGGTTCAGCATGCGCCCGCAAATGATGTGCTTTACGCCAACTCGTTCCTGCACATTCAAACTACAGGTGCTTCCTCCTCTGTACGTGCCTTCTGGACGCCACTGCGCCAGGCAGGGGCAGTAGGTCGTAATCTGCTGATTGCGGCTGCCGCCAAGCGGTGGAATGTTGATCCAGCAACCTGCCAAGCCAAGAACGGCGTCGTGTTCGATGCGTCAGGCTCGAAGCATCTGAGCTACGGCGAACTTGCGAAGGCTGCGGCGAAATTGCCTGTGCCACCCGCAGCAAACGTCAAACTCAAAGAACCGAAGGATTTCACCCTGATCGGCACGCGTGCCAAGCGCGTGGATTCTTCGATAAAGATCGATGGGCGCGTGCTCTACGGCATCGACGCACGACTGCCGGGTATGAAGGTTGCGGCGGTTGCTATCTCGCCTGTGCTCGGTGGCAAGGCGAAAACGGTCGACGAGAAGGCCGCACTGGCAGTGAAGGGCGTCCGGCAGGTGGTTAATATCGACGAGGCTGTTGCCGTGGTCGCGGATCACATGGGTGCGGCCAAGAAGGGGCTCGAGGCAGCCGCGATCACATGGGACGACGGACCGAATGGCAGGGTCAGCAACGTCGATATTGTCAAGCAATTGGAGCAGGAATCCAAAAAGCCGGGCGCGGTTGCCCGTAGCGACGGTGATGCGGGGAAGGCTCTCGCGGAAGCGGCGCAACGGCTTGACGCCATCTATCAGGTGCCTTTCCTAGCCCATGCGGCGATGGAGCCGATGAACTGCACCGTTCATCTGCAGAAGGATCGTTGCGACGTTTGGGTCGGGACCCAGGCGATGGGGCGCACGCAGTCTCTGGTGGTCGAACTCACAGGTCTGTCAAAGGATGCGATCAAAATTCACAATCATTTGATTGGTGGTGGCTTCGGCCGAAGGCTGGAGGCCGATGGCACGGTGCTGGCCGTCAAGATCGCCAAGCACGTCGATGGCCCAGTGAAGGTGATCTGGAGCCGCGAGGAAGACATCCAGCACGATATGTATCGGCCGTACTACTTTGATCGGCTGTCGGCAGGACTTGATGCGGACGGCAAGCCGGTTGCCTGGACGCACCGGATTGCCGGCTCCTCAATCGCCGCTCGCTATATTCCTTATTGGTTCAAGGAGGGATTAGACCTCGATGCCGTAGAAGCGGCGGCCGAGCCGCCCTATGCGCTGCCCAATATCCACGTCGACTATGTCCGGGCCGAGCCCCCTGGTGTCCGGACGGCTTTCTGGCGCGGTGTCGGACCGACTCACAATGTTTTTGTGGTCGAAAGCTTCATGGATGAGCTCGCGCATGCAGCGAAGCAGGATCCCGTCGCTTATCGCGAAGCGCTGCTCAGACATAATCCGCGAGCGCTCGCTGTTCTGTCACTTGCGGCGGAAAAAGCTGGGTGGGGATCACCACTTCCCGCAGGGCATGGCCGCGGGATTTCCGTACAATTCGCATTCGGAAGTTACCTGTCGCAGGTCGCGGAGGTCGAAGTGGCAGCCAATGGCTCTGTCAAAGTCAAGCGGATCGTCTGTGCTGTCGATTGCGGCATGTACGTCAATCCCGACACGATCGAAGCGCAGGTTCAGGGTGGAACGCTTTTCGGGCTGACCGCTGCGCTCCATGGCTCGATCACGTTCAAGAATGGACGGGTCGAGCAGAGCAATTTCGACAGCTATCTGCCTATGCGTATCGACGAGGTGCCGGTGGTGGAGACGCACTTGATTAAGAACGCAGAAGCACCAGGTGGCATTGGTGAAGCTCCCACAGCCATTGTCAGTGCGGCAGTGACCAATGCGATCTTCGCCGCCACCGGCAAGCGCCTGCGCAGCCTGCCGATCGATACGGATTCGCTGAAGTCGTCGTCTTAGCCCTTGCCCGGAGCCGGTTCGCCCGAATGGGAAGGCTCTGTGAAATGAACCATTTGAGGGATGGGGCTCAGATAATGCGGCTCTGCGAGGGTTGTAGCAGGGAGTTTGTCCAGGAGTGCTAATGGCGGACGGTGTGATCCGAGACATCCTGGAACGGTCGATAGATGAGTTGCCCGATGAGCTGCGCAGCGTGTTCGTGGCCTGCGTTGTCGACGGCATGTCGCCGGAGCAGTTTGCCGAGTTGTTTGCACTCACATCGGAGACTGTAGAGGCACGTCTGCACAACGCCCGAAGTTTGTTAGTTGAAGTGCTTATGCGCCAGTTCGGTGGCGTCTATCAGCTTGACGATTGCCGTTCCGAGCGCATTGCGAATGCGGTCATCGACCGGCTTTTCCCTCGCCGGTGAAGCGCCGAAACATGAAAAGCGGCTAAGCCGCCCCCCTCGGCGATCACCTTGCCATGGGCGGCGCGGTAGCTGCACTCGCCTCCCGCGGCTATTTCAACTTCGACAAGGCGGCCCCTTGCCACTATGGAAGCTTCCCCATCATCGATCGACCGCGGAGAAATTCGTCGAAGGACTGAAGGGCGCGTCGACTGCGGCCGTGGTGCCGAAAGTCGGCGAGACAATCTCCATCTGGCGCGTTTTAAGCGCCATCCGAACATAGGCGAGTGGAAGTGGGCGCTAGCTTCTACCACAGCACTCAGGGCGAACGAGATTTGCTCGAGCGCACTCCTGTGCATCTGCGCGCGTTTCCTCCAATGCCCCAAACGGGAGTGTCGCAGGCCCACGCCGCAGCGCCGGAACGGTAAGTCCGCAATGATCATGCCGCGAATCCACAATCCGTCGCCGTTCGTCCAGACACTCGGCTCGCTCGGTTTGTCGCGGCAGACCTTCGCTCACGGGCCTGGTAACTTTGTTGGCTGATGAGCGAAGGAGACAGAAGATGGAAAGCGACATCCGGGACAATCCGGCCATGAGCCGGTTTGAAATGCCCGTTGGCGACGGTGCGATCGCAGTCGCGTACTACAAGGTCGAAGACGGCCGGGTCGTCCTGCTCCACACCGAGGTGCCGCAAGAGCTGTCCGGCCTGGGATACGGATCGCGATTGGCGCAGGGTGTTTTCGAAACCCTGCGACGCGATGGGAAAAGAGTGATCGCGAAGTGCCCGTTCATGTCTTCCTACGCCGCCCGGCACCCCGAGCACGGCGCGCTCCTCGATGGCTGACCGCGGACCGCGCCGGCGCGCGTGCACAACACTTTAGGTGACGATACCCGTGACTATCAAATGCATGTCCAAAGGGAATTTCTAATTTCGTCGGCTGTGTCCGATCCTGGGGTCCGCTGGCCCGGCTGAGCACGCGCGGCCGCCTCGACATTGATTAAAACCATTGCGCCGTGCCGCCGTGCCGGGCGCGGGAAGCAAAGGAGACCTCCCGTGAAATTATCGAGGACTGTCGGCCTGGCTATCGCCGTCTCGCTGGTCGCCGGCACCGTGGCGGCGCTCGCTCAGATCAGCGGAGTGGCTCCGATCGACCCGACCGCGAACGTGGTGGACGCCGCCGGGCACCTGCGCGTGCCGGTAGACTATCGAACCCTTTACCAAGCGCTCGGGAGCTGGGCGATTGCCGCCGACAGCGACCATGGCTCGAAGGAAATGCATGCCGTCTACGCATCCCCGGGGGCGATCGACGCCTACCGGAAGACGGGGCACTTCCCGGACGGCGCCGTTCTAGTGAAAGAGGTCTTCGCGACCTCGACAAACGAGATGACCACCGGCACGGTAAGCCACGCCGACAAACTCAAGGGCTGGTTTGTCATGGTGAGAGACAGCAAGGGAACGCACCCCGGCAATCCGTTGTGGGGCGACGGGTGGGGATGGTCGTGGTTCGACGCGGACAAGCCGCTGAAGACTACCTCGAAGGACTACCATTCCGATTGCCAGGGGTGCCACGTGCCGGCCAAGGCCACCGAGTGGATTTACGTGAACGGATATCCCGTCCTGCGTCACTAGCGGCCGCTTGCGTAGGAGCTCACTTGTTGCCGCGGATTCGCGGAGGCCAATTTCAAGTCCGGCGGGCTGGTGCGGCAAGCCGGAAGATTGAAGGGCTTATTGTGACCATTCGTTTCGGTTAACGACCTTCGTCCGACCGAGGCTCAGAGTACAAAACGAGCGCAAGGAGGTTGGCGTGTCCTTCTCGGTCTATGACATCACAGTTCCTGTCATGATACATGGACTGAACGTGATGGACGACTATCTTGACCACGCACAAACGCTCGAACGGACCAAGGGGTTTGAGCCTGGGAGCATCCTTGGCGAGCGGCTCGCGCCCGACATGCTCACTTTCGGAGAACAGTTCTCCGTAGGCTGCAACAAGGTCGATGCGCACATGGCGAACTTGATGCAGCACGACCCGCTAGCACCCCGCAACACCCCGATGATGTATCCGGCGTTGAAGGCGCGGCTCCTTGAGACTCGCCGTTTTCTGCAAAATGTGCAGCCGGATGAGATTGCCGGCGCGCAGTCCCACACATACGAGCTGACGCCGCCTATCGTGCGCGGGTGGTTCGGCGGCGACGACTACATCCGCCACCTGGTGCTGCCCGACTTCTTCTTCCACATCTCGATTGCGCACGCGATCCTCCGCCACCTCGGAGCGACGATCGGGAAGCGCGACTACCTCGGCAATCTCACTCAGCAGAGCGGCGGTGACTACTCGTGAGACGAGAGTGCGGTAGACGGCACGTGCCGAGGCTTTCAAGGCAGGAAAACAAGTTTAAGGGATGCCCATTGTGAGCGAGTTGCGAGAGGTCATCGGCGCGCTGCAAAGCGAAGTTGAATTCGAGGCAGCTGTAAGTGAGCTGGGAGCAGCGGGGATCGACCGCTCCCGTATAAGCTTCCTGGCGCAGGAGGAGATTGCGGTGTCCTGCGCCGGGGCCGTCGGCTGCGATATCAAGCAGCTGCCTCGTGTCGAGATCGGCATGAGCGACGACCGGCAGCAGGTCCGCACCCTTGCGACCTCCCTCGCGGCCACGGTCGCCTCGTTCGTCGGCGCCGGTGCCGCCTTGGCCGCAACGGGTGGAGCGGCTGCGCCAGCCCTGCTGGCCGCATTGGCTTCCGGGGGTAGCGTCGGAGGGCTGGCCGCCTTGTTCGCCCAACGCCATGAAGCTCACGTCCACGAGTGGGCCGAAAGCCAAGTCCTCAATGGAGGAATTGTATTGATCGTCTACCCCGCTAACGCGGAACAGTTCAAGGCCGCCTCCGTCATCATGCGCCGTCACTGCGGAGCGGATGTCTTCAAATCGCCATCAGCCTAGCATCGATACTGATTCCGGCCGGATCGTCAGCATCAGCGGCAATTCGGCCTTCACGACTGGTTGCCGGCTGGCCGTCGTCGGGCTGTGCTGGCCGCCGTCAGCCGCCAGTTCGGCCGGACGAAGTGGCAGCTGTCGCCGGTCGGATGGCGTCGAAGGTAGCCCTGGTGCGCCAGAGTAGCGGTCGCCGCCTAGGCGTGAGCTTTCGGGAGGTTGTCCATTCGCACCGGACCGCGGAGACTGGAGTTACCAGGCTTCAGCATCCATCGGAGAATGAACATCGACAAGAATGCCCGTCTCACGCCGCTGAGTCGAGAGGAGATGGCGCTGTCGGTGATAGAAGGCGCTTTCCAAATGCGGCGCGCGTCTACGGCGTGTCGGCCAAGATCGTGGCGCACCGGCGGAGCGCTACAAGGCGGAAGGGCGGTCGGATGATCGACTGTTCCTCGCGGCCCGCCCATGCCGCACGCCACGGCTGTGTCGATCGCCGAGCGCATCGTGGCGCTGCGGCGGCAGCCTTGGGCTGGCACATCGCCCAGGAGGTCGACGTCTCGCCCGCCAACGTCAGCCGGGTTCTCAAGCGTGCTGGACTGTCGCGGCTGCCCTGGCCGCAACCTCCAAGCCCGTGTACCATCACGCGCCCCCAAAACATCACTTCAGCAGGCAAAGACCACTGAAAACTCCGGGAAAACAGCCGTTTATGGACGCGCACTAGACTAAGAGAATTGTCGGGCATCTAAAGGCTTGGGACGATGATACGAAGGCTTACGGCGCTGGGACTGGTCCTAGAGTTCCCCCGCTGCGATCCCGCAACTTCTTTGCCCGGCGGGGGCGTCGAACACAAGCCATCCCGAATTGCCTTCGCAATCATCGTCAACATAAGCCAAAGTTTACGGGGCACGGGCGGCACACGGGTGCCATTCTCTCAGACGACTCGATGCGGAGCGCCACTGTAGTTGCATAACTGGCTGCCGCACGACGGGTCTGCGAATGGCTATAGGCGCATGATGAACAAGGTACTGGTGTCGGTTGTTGAAGATGATCGGTCCTTTCGTGAGTCCATGGGTAGGCTCATGAGAGCGCTGGGCTATACTGTCGAGATTTTTTCGTCTGCAACCGAATTTCTCGCGTCCCCGCGCCTCGCCGAAACTGCCTGTCTGATCGCCGACATCAACATGCCTGTCATGACGGGGCTCGAGCTCCATCGACGCCTCATCGACACGGACCGCGCGATACCGACAATTCTCATGACCGCTTTCCCCAATGATGTTGACCGGGCTCGCGCCTTGAACGACGGGGTCGTATGCTACCTGGGCAAGCCAGTTGACGAAGAGCGTCTCACCCAATGCGTTTGCGCAGCTCTGAGGTCCGGCGGCCCACCTGAAGCGGACCCGTGAGTTCGCCGTCGGTGCCGGGCAAGGTGAACTGAAATACAGCGCCACTAGGTAGAGTTTCCCAGCTTTCTCACGATGGCGGGCTGGCGGTGCCGTAGTGGCCACATCTGAACCGGTCCTCTCGGCAACCGGTCTCCGCTTTCCCAGGCAACGAGTTGGATCGGAAAGTGGCGCATAGGCGCGCTTTGGTTGCTGTGCTCTGGAAGGGCGGCGTCAAGTTCATTCCGGAGACCGGGGGCGGCGCAGGCGTAAGGAATGAAATGCTAGTGCTGTCTGTGGATGGGCAACGTGAAGTGAAAAATCGCACCTCGGGGCAGATTGGCGGTCACCCACAACTGCCCCCCATGGGCCTCGATGATCGCCCGGCAAATCGACAACCCCATCCCCATCCCGTGCACCTTGGTCGTAAACTGCGGTTTGAATATCAGATCGATTGCGCTCGGCTCGACGCCCTTCCCCACGTCTGCCACCGACACCATCAGACTGCTAGAGTCGTGGACTTTAGACCTTAAGGAAAGTACCCGGTCCCCATCTTCAGTGGCCATTGAATCGATCGCGTTCGTGATCAAATTCACAAGCACCTGCTGCAGCTGAACCTCGTTGCCCTCTATCGGTGGGAGCGATTGGTTGTAGTCGGTTTGAACCGCTACCCGATGCGTCTGCAGGTCGTAGCGCACAAGCGCCAGAGCGTCGCGGATCAGATTGTTGACGTCGAGCGACGTCCGGATTCGTGGTTCTGTCTTGAAGAGCGTCCGAATATTATCGATCACCGCGCCCATACGGTGCCCGTTGTTCACGATTTGCTGTAATGCGGCTTTTGCCTCCTCGATGTCGGGGGGCGCGCGATCAAGCCAGCGCAGGCTCGTACCGGCGTCCATAGTCATCGCCGACAATGGCTGCTTGATCTCGTGCGCCACGGTGGCTGCGACCGCGTCCCCCGTCAGCAGACGCACCTCACGCTCGCGGCGTTGAGCAACGACTGCGCGCAGCAGCTCACCGTATAGCATCGTCACTTCTTTCATCAGGGTGAGCAGCACAAGGCTGCCGGAAAACACGCCGTAAACTCGCCCGGCATACCAGCCGACGCTAAAGCGGTACGGGATAGGAAAGGCAGTGAGGGCGATCTCGATGACGTATGCGAACAAGACCAACATCAGCCAAAGATCGAGTACCGAGCGGTGCCGCAGCCATAGCAAGACCAGCGCGACGACGAATAATCCCGCCATCGGTCCGATCACGTAGTACCAGAGATAGGAAACCTGCGCCGTGTCGAGCATGATGCGCGGGAGAAACGCATGGCCTGCTGTAACGAAAACTGTTGCGCAACAGACGAGCGCGGTAACTGATCCGACGGTCGTAAGGACCCTCGCTCGAATGGAGCGTGGCGACAGCGCCCCCATCGGATCGGCATCCTTCAGCAATGTATAGATGATCGCGAACAGGGCGAAGCCCGCGTGGGACAGGACATAGAGCCAAACCGTACTCTGGAGACCGCCCCCAAGGCCGCCCTCCGGCGCCAATACGCCTGGAAATGTGAGCGTCCAAGGAATTGCGATGAGCGCCGTCAGGAAATAGCCACTCGCTAGTGCGAGGAGCGCATGCGAGCGTAGGACGGAAAACTGCGCGAAGAGCAGGGCTGCGGTGATAGAGTCGATGACGAAAATCGCAGTGCCGTAGGCGGGTATAAAGGCGTCAACCCGCTTCAGTGGCAGGCCGGAGAGCGGGCCTGCCACGATGACAAAGACAACGAGCAGCACTAACACAACGCCAAGCGCGAACCGCCTTTGAGCGACGCTGGGCGAAAGATTCGAGAGCACAAACTCATCGGCCCGTAAGCCGGCCGCTGACCGTTCCACAAACATATTCGCCTCACGTCGAAAGCCCGCGATGGGTTCGCCAGCCTCTAATTCGAAATCAGACTTCCAGAATGTGGTGCCTTTCCTACCTGCTTGACGAGAACGTCCGATCTTACTAGCCCGAAGTCGCAGGACACTCGGACCACAATCTAATGCAAGCGATCCCTATCGCCAATGCCGGCAAAGCGAGTGCAATTGAGCGATAGGGACGTTCGCAGTGGATCAGCCATCCTGAAATGGTCTCGCCAATACCGCTCGCTCGGTCTGACCGCGCTCTAGTCGTCACATTCGAACCGGTCTCTCGCCAACCGGTCTCCGTTTTCCCAGGAAACGGAATTCAAGCGGACCGGAGACAGAATTTCCAAAACCGCCCGCTCGGCCGCAAAAGTCTCTTTGGAGACAACAATGCGAATAATAGATCCGCCAATTAGCCGCATTTTTGCTCCTTGCTAGGAAATTTCCGCAGATGCAGGCCTGCGCAGTCCCGAGTCGATTGAAACGCCCGACCTTCCGATTTTCCGACCGGCCTCTGACGACATCAATGAACAACCTCCGGCGATGAAAGATGGCCCATAATCGAGCGCTCCTATCCAGTCCTAGGTTGACTTGGTCTATGGGGGCTTGCCTGTCTGAGATAGCCACATCTCTCCGCGTGCCTGCCTACACCTTGGTATCGCATCACAGGCTCTGTGTAGAATAGATTTGCGGCCCGGATCGGCTCATTTTCTTCGCAAGCCATCACGGTCATCGAGTGTCGCCGCTCCTTCGCTCGTCCCTCCCCGAATGCGACCGTGCACGTCGACCCGTTGATCGTGATGGTGATGAGCCCGATGTTCAAAGCCCCCTATGGATGGATGCGATGAGTAAGGATGGACTTCTTTCCGTTGGCGGACCCCGCCGAGACGTCTTCTTCTTGGCCGGCTTAAGCGTCGCAGTTGCAGCCGGACTGCATCTCGCTGCTTCGGCCACGAGCCGAAAGCAAAACCTTCCCGCCTCCGGCACGCCGCACGGCATCGCAGCCACGCACCGGGATCCGATGAATGCCGACCTGCTCGCCCTCATCTCAGACCACGATGACGGGTCGTCAGCAATTCCATGGATGAGCCAATGACAATCTTTGGCAACCTTTCGCGCGGCTTGAACCGCATGTCAGGGGGACTGCGAGGCCAAACGTTGTGCGCTCGCATAGCCGAGCGGTGGCCCGAGTGTTTGTTCTGTCGGCTTATGTCTCGGATTGTAGAGCCGAACCACTGCGCTATCGAGCTCGCGCGCTGGGATAGGCGAGGAACGCCGCTTGCGGCACGGCCGCCGTACCAATGGCAACGGCCTCTAGGTACACCATGTGGATCATCATGGCGAAATGGCCGCCGTACTTACGCGCGCGTCGATCTCGACCGAGGGAATTCATCGTCGTCCGAAACGGCCGTTCCGGAGTTGTTGGGGACCTCTGACCAAAGCCTGCTCCTTACCAAGGCGATCCCCAACGTTCGGCCGCGCGAAAATCGATAGCCGTTTGCAAGCATGTCCATCTCAAGAGTCTTAATCGGCGCGAGAATCTTCGTGTGCAAATAGAGAACATCGTCGAGCACCATGTCGTCAGCGCCGATGTCTTCGGCGCACGACCAGGTGCCGGACGTGGCGGCTGGACATGGTATTCGGGATCGGCAGGCTGGTTGTATCGCGTGGCGCTCGAAGCCATCCTTGGTTTCAGACCGCAGGACCAGCCTCTCTCAATTCAACCATGCGTCCCCATATATTGGCCCGAGTATGAAATGAGATACAGGTTTGGATCGGCGAGATGCCGCATCCACGTGGACAACAAGGCCAGAGTCTGCCGCGGGGTGCGTTCGATTGTGCTGGATGACGAACCGCTGACGGACACAAAAGTGTCGCTTACCAATGATGGTCGTTTCCACGGCGTCCGAGTGATCCTCGGCTAGACATATGTCACAGATGCTTTCGACCGCGCCAGAACTGCTTCGGATGCCGACCGACGAGGATCTCGCCCGTCTGCAGTTCACGACGCTGCTGTACTATCTCCACGGCACCAACCCCGACAACGGACTCGTTCGCGACAAGACCGAGCAAGGTGCTCCGGCAAGCATCGCCGCAATCGGGATGGCCCTGGCAGCGATTCCGGTCGTCGTGGAACGCGGCATCATAATCCGGCAGTTTGCGGCCAAGATCGCCCTAAGGCGACTTGAATTCCTGCTGCGATGCCCCCAAGGACCAGAGCCCGACGCAACCGGCTACAAAGGGTTCTTCTATCATTTCCTCGACATCGAAACCGGCCGCCGGGTCTGGCAGTCCGAACTGTCCACCATCGACTCGGCATACCTGTTCGCCGGCGCACTGACTGTCGCCACATACTTCGACGGCCAGACACCCGAAGAGGCGGAGATTCGGAGGGTCGCCAATGCACTGTACGAGCGGGCGGACTGGAACTGGGCCTGCGACCGCGGTCTTACGCTGACCCATGGATGGCGCCCGGAAAACGGTTTCATTCCCTACCGGTGGCGCGGTTACGACGAGGGCCTTCTGCTCTACATTCTTGGCCTTGGGTCGCCAACCTGTCCATTGCCGCCCGAAGCCTTTTTTGCCTACACCGAAACGTACGACTGGAGGAACATCTACGGACGCGAACTACTCTATTCAGGTCCGCTTTTCACCCACCAGCTTTCGCATATGTGGATCGACTTCCGGGGCATACGCGACCGATTCATGCGCGACCACAACAGCGACTATTTCGAGAACAGCCGCCACGCGACCTACGTCCAGCAGGAATATGCCATCCGCAATCCGCTCAGCTTTGTCGGCTATGGCGAACATTGCTGGGGGTTCACGGCAAGCGATGGACCCGGTTGGGTCAAACGCAATGTCGATGGCGTGGAAAGAGAATTCTTCGACTATATCGCCCGCGGCGCGCCTTTCGGACCGGACGACGGGACTGTCTCGCCGTGGGTGGTAGTCGCTTCATTGCCCTTCGCTCCGGAAATCGTCATTCCGACCGTGTCGCACTTTGCGCAGATGAAACTCGGCATGACCCGTCTCTACGGATTCAAGCCATCTTTCAACCCGACCTACAAAGTGGAAGGCAGTGATACGGGATGGTGGGTCAGTCCCTGCCATTTCGGCATAGACCAGGGCCCGGTCGTCCTGATGACGGAAAACTACAGGACGGGCCTCCTCTGGAGCATCATGCGCCGGTGCCGGCCGATCGTGACCGGGCTGCGCCGGGCCGGATTCGCGGGGGGCTGGCTGTAGGATGCAGGCAGGCGTTTCATCGCATGGGAACAGCCCGGCTGTTTGGCGCATGCCGGACAGTAGAAGCCCTCAGGAAGCGGGCAGACAAGAATGTGCGCTGCCAAGCTGCGTCCTTCGTAGCTCGTGACGCCATGGATACGATTCTCGTCGTCAAATCGGAAGAGGCCTGAGGAAGGTTCTCCGAGGCAGCGGCCGCCAAATTCTTTCGCCGGCTCGTAGTTCAGAACAATCGACCCTGCGTGGCCCAGGTGGAGGAAGCCGTTTGGCCCAGAACTCCGACGGTTGCGGCAACGTCGCCTCACGCGCCCGGATCGTCGGGCGGATGCTCTCCGAAACCGTGCATCTTGAGTGACCACTGCAGCGCCACGACGGCGCCCTTGACCGGCTGAAGAAGGGCTAGCGAGGCCAAAATGGTGATCGGAAGGTAGACTGCGAGCTGAAACGCAAGCGACGGTGCGTAGTTCTCCTCGATCAAGAGAATGACGGGGATCAAGACGTGGCCGATGATGACGATCACCAAGTACGCAGGCAGATCGTCAGCCCGATGGCCCGTGAAATCGAGGCCGCAGACAGAACAATGGTCGCCGACCTTGAGAAACGAGCAAAACAAGCGACCGCGACCGCAGCGCGGGCACCTTCCGCGAACCCCCCGCCGAAGGGAGAGGCCGACGGCCCGGCCGGCGGCGGTCTCTGCAGACGTCCAATCCTTGTCTTGACTTCCAATCGGGCCTCCAGTCGTCGTGGCCATTGCTGTTCTCCTACTTCGCAGGCAACACAGTATTCAACGACGCGACGCAAGCATCATGCAGATGGGGCATGTAGTCGATAACCTTCGTGATCGCCCCGGCCCGCTCGTCTCTACCCGCCTCCCGTGACCGATTATTTCAGATATTGAGAAGAGGGTTCTCTTGCTCGGCGAACTATGCGCCGAGACTGGACTGTCCAAGTATGTCGCGGAGAACACCAAATCCCAGGTCAGGTTGGAGCGCAGAAGGGCCCTGCACCCGGTTGCGCAGGCCGGATGCCTGCGTGAGATGGCGTCCGCGCTGTTCCGAAGCCGAGTTGATATCGGCCTGAGCAGCATAGAGGCTTCTGGATGTGGCAGGCGACCCGATCTGGCGTATATCGCAACAAGACCTCGACAAGTTGATGACCACATTGGACGTCACCTCCCTAAGGCTGTTGCGCGCTTGCTGCGAGCGCGTACCTGGCGGTCGCACCGACGCCTCCACCGTCCACTACTGTCTTCGAGGCGCCGCGTTCATCCTCCTGGACAAGGAAATCCCCATACCTTGGGGCATACTAGTCGGGGTCGATGTTCGGGATCGAAAGCTCGCTCAAGTCATCGTCATAGCTTGCCGCCGGCCCGCCGCTGACGTTATCGTTCGTGCGGATGTCGGCGCTGAGGCCGAGCGTCCGCCCGACCGGACACATGTTCGCAGCCTGCATCAACTGGGCGCGCTCGTCGTCACCTAGGTTTCCCTCCAGCGTGATGGAGCGCTCAAAGGAGTCGCGGCCACCATCCCCGCCATGGTGATACGACACAGCTACCTCGACATGAGATAGCGGGAATTTTCGCCTTCGCGCCTGAAACCGTATCGTCATCGCCGTGCACGCAGCGAGCGAAGCACTCAGAAGCTCATAGGGATTCGCCCCGGCCGCCCTGCCGCCGCCAATCGAGAACTCCGATGCGCCGGCACGGCCGTTGAGTGCGCCGGCGTCGTCAAGGTCGCCGGCCACTAAAGCCTGTGGGCGGGGAGCGCCATCATCGTTCGACTTCGTCATCGTGCTTTCCTTTCAGATTTTGACATTGCGCTTGGGGAGGCCCGTCAGGGGCGGTCCTCCGCGGCCGGGTTTCGACGCTGCCGCTTCGCGAGATCGATCCCGGCTCCTGCACGACTCGTACCTGGCCGCACGTTAGCTCGAACTCGCGGCAGGCAGGCCCTTGCCGACGGAGCGGTGTCAGGCGTGGATGGTGTCGCGGCCCGTGGCGTCTGCATAGTATTGTGGTGCCTCGCGACGGTCGTATTTCCCATAATCACGTACGATCCGCACTCTCCGGACCCTTGCCTTCTCATTCGGCGCGGAAGAGTCCTCATAGGCTTGCGCTGCAGCGGCATCTTTCCACGATATGAGGAGAATCAGGTCGCCGGGAGTAAGTACGGCCTCGAAAATGTCCCAGGACGTACTGTCGGCGGCCCACGGGTTCAGGCCAAGCCACTCGGCGCAATCGTACGGATTGTTGGTCTGCTTCCACTCGGCGGGGCGTGTCGCGTTGATCAGCGTCACCGTGGTTCCTTCCCCGACTTCAGTCTCGTCGAGCCGCTGCTCCATGAGGGCATACCCTTTCGGCAATTGATTGTCGGCGGTGATCTGGCCGACGCGCAGGTGGTAGTCTGCGAAGATTTCGTCGCGACCCTTCTGCTGCGCCTCGTGATGGCGCCTGCGCGTGCGCCAGCGGACGATCGACTTCTCATCCCGCCAGTTCGAAAGCGAAAGGATCCAGCCCTCGCGTGTAAAGCTCTTGTAGCGGATGTTGTCGACGAAGCCCTCGACCTTTTCCAGCTCCGGGCGCAGCATCTCAGCGTCGTCGAGGTAGTCATCCCAGTTCTCTTTATTTGGGAGAACTTCGAAAATCACTGAGAACATGGCTGTATCCTTTTCCTAGAGTGCCGCGACGTGCTCGATCTCGATGCCGAAGTGCCCCATAATCTGGCATTCGCGAAAACCATCCTCTCGCAAAGCGAGAGAGATCGTCTCTCAAGCGCCGTAGCGTTCGGTCTTGATCGCCATCGCTTTCAGTCCCAAAGCAAGCACCGCGTCCGTGGCGATGTCGACGAACGCGTTCGACCCGCACACGAAGGCGCAGCCGGGGGGCACAGGCAACCGGGCCGCGACTCCAGCGACCATCGCCGAGTCGATGCGCCTGCTGAAGTCGTCGCGGCGCGTCGCCGGTTCGCGTGTAAGCGCCAAGGCGAGCGCTAAATCGGGAAGCGATCTCTCGAGCTCGAGGAGCTCGTCCCTGAACAGCACGTCACCCCAGGTCCTGGAGGAGAGCAACAGTGCTACAGGCACTGGCTCGCCGCTGGCCTTCCGATGGCGGATCATTGCCATGAGCGGCACGACGCCGGAGCCCGCGCCGATCAAGAGCAGCGGATTCGCGGTTGGCCCCGGCCAGAGGAAGTGACCGCCAAGGGGCCCGCGAAGCTCAATCATATCGCCTATTCGGGCGACGTCGTGGAAGAACGGGGAGACCTCGCCGTCAGCGAGGCGCTCGATCGCCAGCTCGATCACGTTGGAATCGCTCGGGGCCGACGCGATCGAGTAGCTGCGCATGGCAGTGTAGCCGTTTGGTGCAGTCAGCCGCACGTCGACGTGCTGTCCGGCCGTATAGTCGAACGTTTCGGAGAGGCGAAGAAAGAAGCTCTTTATAGCCGGCGTTCTCGTCGCGATCTCGACAATCGCGCAGCTCTGCCATCGCGCGGTTGCGGCAATCGCTTCAGTCATTCTTGTATCGCTGCTCACGCCACGGATCGCCATATTTGTGGTACCCACGCAGCTCCCAGAAACCCGCCTCGTCGCGCTCCGTGAACTGAAGCCCGCTTACCCACTTTGCCGACTTCCAGAAGTAGAGATGCGGCACGAGTAGGCGCGCCGGCCCCCCGTGATCGCGCGGCAGTGGCTGGCCTTCGTAGTTGAGCGCGACCATCGCCTTCCCCGTCGCGAGATCCGCGAGTGGAACGTTGGTGGAGTATCCGTCGTAGCAATGTGCGAGTGCAAACGGAGTGGGCGCGCTAAGCCCAGCGTCGGCGAGAATGTCGTCGATGGCCACGCCCTCCCAGGCGGTGTTGAGCTTCGACCATGAGGTCACGCAGTGGATGTCCCGCGTCATCCTGGTTCGTGGGAGCGCGTTGAATTCCGACCAGTTCCACGCCTTGACCGGACGAGTTCCGACCTTCAGCGTGAATGTCCAGTCCGCGGGCTCGATCCGTGGCGTGGGACCGGCAGTAAGCACCGGGAAATTATCAACGAGGTGCTGTCCCGGGGGAATCCGTTCCGATAGTTCAGATCCGGATTGGCGGCCCGTGAAACCGCGAGTGACCATGGCGGACTTCCTCCGTCGGCGGTGAAAGGAGCGTCGTCCTGCACATTGCGCTAAGCTGTTCTGCGCGGGATGGGCAAGCTACCGGCGGAGCATGGAATTCCGCACGGCGAATGGGAAATGACGTCAGGCCATGAAGTCGATAGCCGGGCGTTATAAAGGCCGTCCGCCTTCCGCATCGCATGCACCTGACGCCGATTGCTGCTGCAGCTCGGTCAGCATCCTGACGGCCTCCGTTAGCTTCAGGACTTCGCGCTCACGCAGTTGGTCGATCTTCTCATGCAGCAACTCTATCTCGAGCTCCGCCTTCACATTGATCCGGTAGTCGTTCTCCGCGGCCTTGCGATCGATGTCCTGCTGCCGGTTCTGGGCCATCATGATGACCGGCGCGGCGTAGGCCCCCTGGAACGAAAGAGCGAGATTGAGAAGGATGAACGGATAGGGGTCCCAGCCCCTGATCGCGCCGGCCAGGTTGGCGGCTATCCAGACGAACAGGATTGCGCTCTGGATGATGATGAAGGTCCACGAGCCCATTACGGTGGCGACAGCGCCCGCTATCCTTTGCCCCGGCGTCAGGCACGAAGCGGCCGGGGGCTCATCCATGCCCTGAAGTCGAAGCGAGCGCCGCGCTCGCCGTAGGTCGGTGAGCAGGTCGCGTTCGGCCTCTTCCATGCCGTCCTGGTCTTCCGCCTTCTCTTCCACTCTGCCAGCACCGTTCCGCTCGATTGCGCGGTCGACGCGGCCAGGGCCCCGCCGCGTTTTGATAGCGTCATTTAGCCGTGAAGTTTCGTGGCGGTCTCCGCGATCGCGCGTCCCTGATATCGGGCGCCGGCAAGCTCGTTCTCGCTCGGCTGCCGCTGCGCGTCGGTTCCAGCAATCGTCGTCGCGCCGTAAGGTGCGCCTCCAGTGATCTCATCAACTTGCATTTGGCCGGCGAACCCGTAGTTCAATCCGACCACCGTCATGCCGAAGTGGAGCAGGTTGGTGATGATCGTGAACAGCGTCGTCTCCTGGCCGCCGTGCTGCGTCGCCGACGACGCAAAGGCGCCCCCCACCTTGCCATTGAGGGCTCCCTCCGCCCACAGGCCCCCAGCCTGGTCGAGAAAGCTTGCCATTTGGGACGACATCCTGCCGAAACGCGTGCCTGTGCCGATCACGATTGCGTCGTACTCGGCAAGGTCGTCGATGCGTGCGATTGGGGCGGCTTGATCGAGCTTGTAGTTGGCTGCCTTGGCCGCCTCCGCAGATAGAAGTTCAGGCACGCGCTTCACGTCGGCGGACGCGCCCGCCTCGCGTGCGCCCGCGGCGATTTCGTGTGCGAGCTTTTCGACGTGTCCGTAGGAGGAGTAGTAGAGCACAAGTACTTTGGGCATAGGAGCTTTCCATCATATTCTGCACGAGCCCGCTTATGCGTATTCAAGTATTTCGCTTCGTTGTCGCACAACGAACCGAAGCGCGCGGAAAACTTCCAGCGCGAGGGGCGGACGGCTGGGGTGCTTGTTTTGCTAGCCCAAGCTAGGTTTCGGCGCAGTAGGGGTAAAGGTATTGTGTCAATAACTGTGGGGAATGCCGTGCTATCACGGCGATGCCCTGGCCGGCGCCGTGTTAACAAGCACACAGTTCCCCGTAGGGAATTCAACAAATGCGCGGGCGGCAGGCTTTATGGTCTTTCCGCTGACGAAGACCGCATTCACTTCCATCGAGCCGAAATCCCGGTCAGGCAGCACCCGCACGGGCGCCCGGCCGCGAGTTCTGCCCGCGCGCGCTTGTTTCGCTTGACGCGGCGATCCTCAGCCCGGCGACGGCGCTTGCGTGGCGCGTTCGTTGATGGTGATAGCGAGCTTGCTGTCAACGCGCACGAGGTGACGCGGCCGTCCCTTGCGGAAGGAGAAAGTCGGCGAGGGATGCGCTGGACTGATGATCCCGCTCGCTGCGGCGTGATCGATCATTCCGCTGCAGCTCTCGAAAGCGCCTGTTCTCGCCGTTGCGCTGGTGGTGCTGCCGCGCGTGGAAGACGCCGCGGCCGGTCTGCCTGGCGACCGGTGTTATCCAAGAGTCGGACTGGAAGCCGCGATAATGCTTCCGCTGCTCCAACGGTCATGGATACGATAACCCAATGCTATGGCGAATTGGAGGATAAGCATTCACCTGCTTCGAAGTCGTCGAGGACGCCAGCGATAAAGATCACGGGCGATCAGGGTTGGAGATTCAAATGGACCTTTCCGCTCTCGCCGGCATCGTTGGCGGCGTCGCCGTCGCAGGCGTGGGGATGATCTACAGTGCGGTCACCGGAGGTGGCTTTTGGTCCCTGCCCAACAGCATTGGGGGCATCCTGGTGGGGGCCAAAGTGGGAAATACGCGCTCATTCGGCATAGTCACCTTAGTAGGCGTCCAATTTCACATGCTGCTTTCGGCGATATATGGTATTGCGACCGTGGACCTTGCCCACCAGCTCAACATCGGTTTCGTTTTTGCGGGCATCGCGGTGGGTATCTTTTTCTGGCTCTTCAATCATTTCTTGATTGGCTCTGCTTCAGAAGACGCACGCAAGCACGTCCAGTTCAACCCTGTCTGGTTGGCGTTTCTCCTGCACGTGTTGTACGGCGCGGTCACCGGGCTAGTGGCTATTGCACTCATCAGGTAGCGGTAGCTGGCCGATTGCGGGCGCTGATCTCCCAGACCTCCAAGCTATACGCCTTTGGGAGAGCTAAGCCCCAGGTCGGTGGTCACATCTAAAAGTACTGGCCTTCGAACAGCCGGCATGGAAGCAGACGGCTTTCCGATCGCCAGGAAGCCTCCAACGCTTCATCTCGATCTTCTAACCTTCCGCAATCTCTTCGTCCCAGCCCGCTCAAAAGGCTCCGCATTTCAGGCCCATCTCCATCGCCGATAGCTGTAAGACCCCAGCCCTCGCCTGATATCCCTGTCGGCGGTCCCTTCACGTCCAACCTCAGATAACGTGACAGCGCCTTTCGATCCCATCAGGGCTCTCCAACCATCCGGTGCTGCGCCGCGCGAAGAACCGATCCTGCAGGTGTGCGTAGCTGTTATTGAAGCTTGGCGGCTGCGGGACCTCTGTGTGGAGCAAGATCACGCGTCCGTCCTTCTCTTTGTAATACGAGACAGCAAGCTCATCCCCGCTGGGTGATAGCTCGAAGCGGTGCATCACGGGATTGTCCTTGACCTCGGCGTCCATCCTGTGCCTCCTCCAGCGTCAATCGAGCGGCTCCCAAGGGCTGTCAGGGCAGGGCGATCGGCTCACTCCTCGCCCACGGTGTATTCGAATCTTTGTGCGCCGACGGACGCCCTGCGTGATCGCAACGTGCCCGTTATGGCGGCCTATGCCTCGCGGCACGCGAAGTACCCCGCTATGCCAGAGGCTGATCGATGTGACGCAGCGGGCCTTCAAGGATATTTCTCCGCGCCTTTCGCCACGTGAGCAGCTACGTCTCGGCAGAATCTGAAGGCAATTGGCGGAACTCAGATTGAAAGCACGGCGACGTCGCCACGGCAGCCGCAGCGGGCAAGGCGGCCGCGATGCGATCGCGCCCGGATTGAGGGCCATTATAAATGGTTATCAGATAGATAGTCACTGGTGATTTCCCTTCGTCGGGCGGCTGCGGCATCCTCCAACCAATTCGCAATATGCGATTAGGGCCGCTGTGCTGTGGCACACAGCATCGGGTGGTTCGGTCGGGCTGGACCGTCAGGTAGGCGCGATAATCGATGGTTCAAAATAGGAGCTACAAATGTCAGTTCAGAAGCCAATTCTCACGGCGCCGCACGGCGGTGAGACGGTTACCTCGAGCGGGGGGTCGACCGTCGAGTTGAAAGTGGAGAGCAGCCAGTCAGGAGGTGAATATGGCGCTGTCCTGTGGACGCTGCGGGCCGGGGAGGAACCGCCGCTGCACACCCACTCGCGCGAGGACGAGTTGCTCTATGTGGTGCAGGGGCAGCTAATCGCGCGGGTTGGCGATACCCGCGTGGAGGTGGGGCCGGGAGCCTACGCGGCTCTTCCGCGGGGTGTGCCGCATACCATCGAGGTGGTCGGCGAACAGGCGACCCTGCTACTCAGCTTCGTGCCGGGTGGGTTCGAGCGCTTCTTGGTCCCCAAGGACGGCAAGGAGCCCGACCTGGCCGCTTTCGGCCTGACGGTCCCATAGGGCGCGACTGCGACGCGCAGCGTACGTGACTCCGCCGGGGTCATCGCGCACCGAATTAGTTGTGCCCGGAGGTAGCAACCTCCGGGCTGCGGTCGCGGCACTGTGCTCTTCCGCGCTCGGCAATCGCCTCAATCATCGCCTTATGGGCAGCACAATCAGCTTAGAACGCAGCACTTCCAAGGCTCATGAGATCGCTGGGCGATACGGTTGACATTTTCTCGTCCGCAGCCGATTTTCTGGCCTCCCCGCGGCTTGCCGAAACAGCCTGCCTGATCGCCGACATCCATATGCCTGCCATGACCGGGCTCGAACTCTACCGGCGCCTTATCGACACGGGGCAACGCGATACCGACAATCCTTGTGACGGCCTTTCCCAATGATGCTGAGAGGGCTCGCGCCCTGAACGATGGGCTCTTGGTGTTACCTGGGTAAGCCGGTGGATGAGGTCCATCTCACACGATGTGTTTGCGCGGCTCTTACGTCGGCAGGCTCGCCTGAGGAGGGGTCGTGAGCTCCTGTTCCGCTCCCGGCAAGGTGAACTGGAACACGGCGCCACGGGGTTCATTCGCCTCCGCCCATAGCTTGCCGCCATGAGCGTGGATGATAGAGCCGCAAATCGACAGCCCCATGCCTGTTCCACCGGACTTCGTGGTGTAGAAGGCGTCGAAGACTCGATCGAGATGCGCCGGATCGATGCCCGGCCCGGAATCGCGCACGGCCACGAGGACGCCTGCTTGATCCTCCTCTGTGCTGATCAACAGCTCTCTCGCCCCGTCCTCCATCGAGCCCATTGCTTCAGCCGCATTCAGAATCAGATTCAGCAAGACCTGTTGCAGCTGAACGCGATCCCCCAAAACCGAAAGTACTCCCTCCGCAAGCCGGGTCTGGACCGAAACGCCATTCCTGAGGGTCAAGCTTCGAGCCAATACGATCACTTCGTGGATTGCCACGTTGAGATCAAAACACTCTTTTCGCGGCGGCGCTTTATTGATTTGCTCGCGGATACGATCGATGATTTCCCCGGCCCGATCAGCATCTCCGACGACACAGGAAAGCGCTTCCCTGACCTCGCGCAGGTCCGGCGGCTGCATCTTCAGGAAATTCTGAGCCGCCCGCGCGTTATTGCGCGCGCTGGCAATCGGCTGCGTGATTTCATGTGAAAGCGAGGCGGCCAATTCTCCCATCATGCTCACGCGGTTCATGTGAGCGAAATCCGATTGCATCTGCTGCAGTCGCAGCAGCGCTTGTGTGTGATCCTCGATGTCGGTCAGCAGAGAATACCAGCGAACAATGCGGTCGGAGGCATCCCGGACCGGAATGCCTCGCATATCAAACCAACGAAATTCCCCGTCGAAGCGCCGGAGGCGTGCTTCGGTCCGATAGGGAACGCCGGCGGCGATCGATTTTGTGAAGACTTCAGCGAGATGGGGAAAGTCATCAGGATGGATCGTTCCGTTTGTGCCCCAGTTCCTCAGCCCTTCCAATGACTGGCCACAATACTCAAAGATCTGCCGATTTACGGCTTCGAGGTCACCATTCGGGGCCAAGATCGCAACGAGGCCCGGTATCCCGTCAATCGCCGAGCGCAAACTTCGCTCGCTTTCACGGAGCGCCTCTTCGGCACGTTTGCGTTCGGTCAAATCGAGCACGAATGCAAGGCGGTCGCCTCCTTCCTTGAACAGCGCGGCGCCCACAAGCACTGGAACGCGACTGCCGTCTTTTCGAAAATACTCCTTTTCGAAGGGCTGAACGATGCCGGTAGAGTTTAGTTCAGCCTGGGTGAGTAGGTCGCGCTCGTGCCATTCGGGCGGGGACAGCTCGGTCCAGCGCACGCGGCCGGGAACTAAGTCTTCACGGCCATATCCTAGGAGACGTAGAAACGCATCATTGGCTTCAAGAATCCGATCTTCGCGGTCGGCGATGAAGATCCCGATGATGTTGGCGTCGACCAAACGCCGAATCTTCCTTTCTCGATCCGCCAGGTCGTCATAAAGCCGCGAACTCTCCAGCGAGATCGCCGCTTGCGACGCAAGCACTTTCAATAGAGCGACACGGCCTGGCGTGAACACGTTCGGGGTGAGATTGTTCTCAAGGTAGAGAATGCCGATGCACTGTCGCTGGTTGATTAACGGTAGACAAAGAATGGAACGCGCGCGACGCTGAACGATATAGGGATCGGCAGAAAATAGATTTTGAGATGACGCATCGTCGAGAATAACGCTTTCCTGGGTACGCAGGACATAGTGGAGCACCGACTCCGGCAGCACGGCCGCGCTCGCCGGCTGGTCGCGCAGATCCACGGTGATGGCGTCGCCGTTGGTGGTGGCCTCCGCCGCGATCCGCTGCTCAGCCTCGCGTGAAAAAATCAACAAGCCTCTTTCGGCACCGACCTGTTCAAGCGTCGTGCGCATAAGCATTTCGAGCAGCTTCTCCAGCACGATCTCGCCCGATATGGCCTGCGACGCTTTGATCACCGTTGCGAGGTCGAGTTGCTCGACCGACGCTGCGATCGTGCTTGCCGAAGCAGGGGCGGGCTCTTCCATTCTGAGGCGCGGATACATCGCATCGAGTTGGCGCACCTTGCCGTCCGCGCCCCAGCGCAGGTAGCCGTCGCGGGCGTTTCGCAAGTAGAGCCGCGCGATTTCATCGAAGCCACGTGCCGCATAGAAGCGCGCGGCCACTTCGTAAGCGAGGGCTTCATTGTGGACAAAGCCGTTTGCGCGAGCCAAGCGGACCGCCTGCTCGTACAGACGTTGGGCATCAAGGTCGCGGCCCTCCAAGCGGGCGATCTCGGCGCCGACCAGCGCGGCGCGGTTCTCGAAGTGGTCGGGACAGTTCTCGGCCCAAAGCACCAGCTGCCTGCGATGATCAGCTAAAGTTTCGAGACACCCACGCCGCTCCTCAACGGTTGCAAAATCGCAAGCGGCCGCCTCCGCAAGGGCCCCATAGAAGTGGTATTCAGCCCCTTCGAAGAAGGAGGCAGTTGTCCAGAGGAGGCGTTGCGCGTTCGCGGCCGCTGCTAACGCCGCGTCGTAGTCGCCTGAGAAAAACCGCGCCTGCAGCTTCCGGATCCAATACCAGCCCTCCGCCATCGCGAGATCGCGGTTACTGCGGAATTGGCGTTCAAGTTGGAGTTCGTCGAAGTGTCCATTGTCAAAGCTGCCGAAAAGCGGCGTCAGGCCGCGGAGTGTCCGAATAAGCCCAAGCTGCCCGGCGATTGAGTCCATCGCAAAACCGAACTGCATCTTCTCAGCGAACGCAAAGCCACGCTCGGCCTCGACTTGCACCTCTTCGAGCGGATCGCCCACCGCGAGAAGGTAGGTGTTCAGGTGAGTGTAATAGTATGCCGCATAGGTGAGATCGCCGGTCTGGTTTGCCGTGTCGAACGCACACTGGAGCAGCTCGCGACCTTTCCGGACCTGTCTCGTCCAGAACATGAGCAAATATCCAAAGTTCAGATAGGTCCTGGCTTGGAATCTCTTCAGACCCCGCTGCTCGACCAGTTCATAGCTGAGACGGGCGAACCGAAATCCGGCCTGGTAATCACCGAAGTAGGGCCCCGCAATCCCGCCAAGCACGGCATAGGCGTAGCACGACCCGTCACAATTGCCGCTTACCAGGCTGAGGTTGACTGCCTGGCAAATAATCAGGGAACGTAGGTTCGCATCGGTGTAGTGGGCAGGCGGTCCGAGTTTCGTCAGGACATCCAGAGTGGCGAGCGTTGCGGGATCGGTCATCAATGGTAGACCAATGAGACTCTCGACCGTGCGGGGGCCAAGCTGGGACCAGATCCGCTCATACACACGCCGAGCCTCGTCTTCCGGCGGGTGCGGTGACCAGTTGATGTCGATGTCCAGGTGCTGCAGATAATCGAGACCAACGGCTATCGCGCGACTGCCTTGATCGAGGGTAGTGTACAGATCCACCTGCAAGCAGGTGATGCTGGCGCGTTCGACGGACGTCAAGGCGCGGCTCGACGCCTCGACTAGATGCTCCTCCGCCGCCGCCAGCGCACCGGTGAGGAACTCGCATTCCGCCCGGTGCAGATCCAGCGCGAAGGTCAGTTCATGATGACGTTCCCATGCATCTTTCGGCAACAACTCCAGACCGGCGATAAAATGCTTCAGCGCCGAGGCGTAGGCGGTCGATGCCATGGCGCGTTTGCCCGCGATCAGGTTGAACTCGGCAAGCTGCTCTCGCTCTTCATCCAAGGTGATCAGGCCCACTCCGCGGTTGAGCTGATTGACGATGTCGAAGATCGTCTCCTCGCGCTGTTCCGCGGGGGTATGAGCCGCGAGCAGCCGGCCGATCCGCAGATGCGCCGCCGCCCGCGCGTCATCGGGGATCAGCGCGTAGGCGGCCTCCTGCACGCGGTCGTGGATGAAGCGGTACGAGCCGCCCTGCCGCTCGACCAGCCCGGCACGGACAGCTTCCCACATGGCCGCATGGACCGGCGTCTCCGAGGTCCCGAACGCGATCGCAAGCAGCGCGATCTCGGCGGTGTTGGCGACGCACGCGAGCTGCTGCACTGCTCTCTGCGTCAGGGCCGGCAGACGGGTCAGCTTCCCGACCATCAGGTCCACCACATTGTCGGTGTAGCCCTTGGCGTGAATGCGACCGGTATCCCAGCACCAGCTCGCCGCGTCATGGTCGAAGCGGAGTAATCCCTCCTCGGCGAGTGCCGCCAGGAACTGCGTGGCGAAGAACGGATTGCCGCCGGTCTTTTCCTGCACCAGCGCCGCCAGCGGCGCGGCGCGCTCCGGCTCGCAGCGCAGCGCATCGGCGATCAGCTGGCCGAGATCCGCTCGAGCGAGCGGCGCCAACGCGATCTCCGCCACCTTGGCGCCGGCGTTGCGGATCGCCCGCAGCCTCCGGGCCAGCGGGTGCGCGGCATCGACCTCGTTGTCGCGGTAGGCGCCGATCAGCAGGAGGTGGCTGACCTCCGCCCGGGTCAGCAGATCCTCGAGCAGGTCGAGCGTCGCCGCGTCGAGCCATTGCAGGTCGTCGAGGAACAGTGCCAGCGGATGCTCCGGCCGGGCGAAGACGCCGAGCAGGCGCCGGAACACCATCTGGAAGCGGCTTTGCGCCTGCTGCGGCGGCAACTCAGGAACCGGTGGTTGGTCTCCGATGATTAGCTTGAGTTCGGGTATGAGGTCGATCATGAGCCGCCCGTTTGATCCCAGCGCCTCTAGAAGCGCGTGGCGCCAGCTTGCCAACTCGGTGTCGCTCTTGCTGAGGAGAGGCCGGACGAGACTTTGAAATGCCTGCACCAGTGTCGCGTAAGGGATATCGCGCTTGTACTGGTCGGACTTGCCGGACGCGAACAGGCCGCGCAGCTGCACCAGCACCTTGTGTAGTTCGTCGACGACTGAGGACTTGCCGATGCCGGAATATCCTGAGACCAGCACCAACTCTGGTACACCGGTCTTGATGATGCGATCGAAGCAGGAAAGCAACGTCGCGATCTCATGATCTCGCCCGTACAGCTTTTCGGGGATCAGCAGCCGGTTTGGCGTGTCCTGCAGGCCGAGCGGGAAGTCATCGATGCGGCATCGCGCCTCCCATTCCGCCAGGCAGCGGCGCAGATCGCGCTCGACACCGCCGGCGGTCTGGTAACGATCCTCGGGTGTCTTGGCGAGCAGTTTCATGATGATCGCCGAGACGGGCGCTGGGATACTCCCTAACCGCTCCCCGGGCGGCACCGGCTTTTTGGCGATATGGCAGTGCACCCATTCCATGGGATCGGCCGCCGTTAAGGGCAGAACGCCCGTGAGCGTCTGGTACAGCGTGACGCCGAGGGCGTAGAGATCGCTGCGGGCGTCGATCGAACGGTTCATCCGCCCGGTTTGTTCGGGTGCCATGTAGGCAAGCGTGCCGGCGATGGCCTCGGGCGGCTCGGGCGCCTGCCGCTCGCGGGACAGGCGCGATGCGATGCCAAACCCGGTGAGCCGCACGTGTCCATCCGGGCAGTCCACCACAATATTAGCTGGCTTGATGTCTTTGTGGATGAGCCCGCGCTGATGAAGCTTGCCCAGAGCCGAGGTAACAGCGATAGCCAGGCGCAAGAAGCGCCCTATCTCCATGGGCTCACCGAGCAAACGGTCGAGCGGCCCGCCGCCCAGATCATCGAGCACCAGCACCGTCCGACCGGCGTGGCTCATGAGAGCCAGCGGCCGCGCCGCCCATGCCCCGTCGAGCTCATCTTTCAGCTCGTATTCGTGCGTGAGGCGATCGAGTCTTGACCGGGACGGATGGTCGGCGGCAGGGGCAACAAGCAGCACGGCGAGCCGCTTGCCATTGTCGTCCAGTCGCCAGCCACGGCTGAACACGCGCTCGCCGTCCTCCCACAGCACCTGAGAGCTGCCATCCGAGTACGCGAGGTTCAGCGACTGCTGCACCATCTGTCAGACTCCGGCGTCGGGCTTCGGCTTGACGTCGGCTGATCAAGCTCTTCGTACGCCACACGCGGTCTCTCTCCAGCCCGGGAGGAATCGTACTCCATCGCCCGAGAAATGTCAGCCGTTGGTCTTGCCGGATACGGTGGACGCGGATGATCCTCCTCCTTTTTTAGCAGCAATTTGGAGCGATTTGCCCGCCTCTACTCGCTACGGCGGCGCACAATGCAACCGATTGCATGCGGTCGGTTCGGTCTCACGACCGCGCCCGCGGCACGAGCGGTATTGCAGTGGAATCGGCTGGTAAAGCTATGATCTCGATAACCGCCCGTAATGCCCCCTCAGCCGGCAGGATAGCCGAGGACCTCTTCTCCGCCGCCAAGAGTGCTGCTCGGCGAGTCCTCGCAGAGAGGCGCGTCGCACATCTCCGGGCGCGCTCCAGGCGCTCTCGGTCATTCCGATAACGGCCAGCTATCGACTCCATGGCGAGAGGTGATTTTCCTTTCGACCGTCATGAACTCACTCTCCGATCCATCGAACGATCGCAGGCTAGGAGATCCGACATGCAGATCAAAGAGACAATTGGCGTTTCGCTCCCCGGCTCGATCGAAAGCCCGCCGCTGGAGGATGCCGTCGTGCTCGTGAACAGCGCCGGCGTCGCGCTTGGAGTGCGGCGTGCGTTTAGTGCAAGGGTCCGGGCCGTCCAAGATGGCGGAAGTGGCCTCATTGCGTCCAGGTGCGTGGAGATCCCGCTCCTCGGGTCCGACGGCGAGGTCTCGGGGATTTTGTGCCACACCGGCCTGCAGTCCGACACGCTTGGAGCGGACGCCGCTGGCGGGCGTGAGAGGATGAGGGCGGTAGCGGACGCGGCGCAACTTGTCGTCCACGACATCAACAACCTTCTCGCCGTGATCGGCAGCGGCCTGCGGCTACTCGAGTGCCAGAGCGATGCCGCTTACCGAACGATCATCGTCGGCAAAATGCAGGAGGCGGTCACGAGAGGCGCGTTGCTCAGCCGGCAGCTGCTCGACGCTGCGCGGCCGTGCCCCAAGTCGATCGACGGTTTTGTCGCAGGCCGTCGCCTCGCAGCGATAGCCGGAACGCTTGACCAGGCGTTGCATCCAGACGTCACCGTCCGCAGCGAGATCGCTTCTGACTTATGGGCCTTCGATGCCGACCCGGAAGAGCTGTACTTTGCTTTGCTGAACCTCTGCCGAAACTCGGCCGATGCGATGCCGGACGGCGGCGTGATTACTGTTGCAGCGCGGAACGTCGAACCTGGCACGGCGCAGGGATTCGTCGAGATCGTCGTCGCCGACGACGGGGTGGGCATGCCCGAGGAGGTGCTCTCGCAGGCCTTCACCCCGTACTTCACGACAAAACCCGCGGGCCGCGGCTCCGGCCTAGGGCTCCTCCAGGTCCAGCGCTTCGCTGAAGGACGAGGCGGCGCGGTCCGTATAGAGAGCGGGCGGGGTGCCGGCACGCTGGTGCGGCTCTTCCTGCCGCGGGTGCAAGCAGCTGGGCTCGCCAGCAGCATCGTCCGCGCGGAGATCGCGTACACGCCCTCACCTGACGGCGGCGAATTCCACGTCATCAAACCAGGGACGGTTGCGCCGACGCCGTAGCCGGCGCGGACACTCCGAGACCGGTTCAGCCATGCAGCTTATGATCCCGCCCGGCCGCCTCGACCGTCCGGTCGACCACGAGACGGACCACGTGCTCGGCCCCGCCGATGCCGAGATCACACTCGTCGAGTACGGCAGCTACGCATGCCCGCACTGCAGGGCTGCCAACGAGCGCATCGCGCAAGCACGCGACCAACTCGGCGACCGCGTCTGTTACGCCTTCCGGCACAGGCCGCTCAGGGACAACAGTCTTGCGTTTCGGGCCGCCGAACTCGCTGAGCTTGCCCAGACGCCCGAGGCGTTCTGGTCCGCGCACATCAAACTGATGACGAGGTCGATACAGCTGACAGAGGACGACCTCTTGGCAGTTGCCGCGGACTTGGGCGTGACCGCCGAGTTCGCGGTCGGCGACAGCGACTCCGTGCGGCGCGCGAGGGCGAGGGTGGAGGTCGATGTCGCCAGCTCCCACGCAAGCGGCGTGAGGTTCACGCCGACCTTCTACATCAACCGCCGGCGCTACGACGGACCCTGGGACGAGAGCTCTCTCGTCGATGCGATGCTCGGCACGCTCGGCCACCGCGTCCGTACAGCAGCCCTGGACTTCGCCAGCTGGGGCGCGTCCGCCGGCTTTTTGCTGGTCCTCGCGACCGTGGTGGCGGTCGTCGTGACGAACTCTCCGCTCGGGCCAACGTTCGACGCGTTCTGGCGCCAGGAGCTCAGCGTGAGCTTGGGTGACGCGGTCTTCCGGATGTCCATCCTCCATTGGGTCGACGACGGCCTGCTGACGGTGTTCTTCCTCGTCGTCGGGTTGGAAGTGAAACGTGAGATGACGGTCGGCCACCTTGCGAGCCGCCGCTCCGCCGCGCTTCCGATTGCGTCCGCGCTCGGGGGCATGGTCGTGCCCGCCCTTCTTTATGCGCTGGTCATCCCAGCGGGGCCGTGGTCGCACGGGTGGGGCGTCCCGATGGCGACGGATACGGCGTTCGCGATCGCCTTGATCGCCGTAATGGGCGCGCGCGTCCCCGTCGAGCTGCGCATCTTTCTCACCGCTGCGGCCATCGTCGACGACATCGGCGCCATCGTGGTCGTCGCTGTGTTCTACTCCGGCGAGATCCATCTGGCCTACCTTGCGGCGGCCGCTGCGGTTGTGGTTGCGCTGGCGCTGCTGAGCCGATCGAGGGTCTACCTGCTGTCGCCCTATATTCTGTTGGGCGTCGTGTTGTGGGCGTTCGTCTACGCGGGCGGCCTCCACGCTACGCTGGCCGGCGTGGTACTTGCGCTGTTCATTCCGACACGGCCGCCCGCCGACTTGGCCGCCTTGATGACGCAGGCCAGCACCATCATCGCGTCCGAGGCCCGGCATGAGGGCGAGGTGCTCAGGCACGGCCCCTCCACACCGGCACTGCATGCGCTCGACGCGATCTACGACAGACTTGAATCGCCCGCCGACCGGCTTCTGCGGCACGCCGGTGCGCGGTCGAGCTACGCTGTCCTCCCGATCTTCGCATTGGCGAATGCGGGTGTGGAGATCAACCCGTTCCTCTTCGTTGGGCATGGCTGGCTCATGGCCGCGATCATCGCCGGCCTCGCCATAGGAAAGCCACTCGGCATTTTCCTCGCGGCCGCAGCGGCCGTGCGCGCAGGCATAGCTGTCAAGCCGGCAGAGTACACGTGGCGGCAGTTGGCCGGGGCAGGTGCCCTCGCTGGCATCGGCTTCACGATGTCGCTCTTCATCGCCGGGCAAGCGTTTCCGAGCACTAGTGACTTCTCGTCCGCCAAGATCGCCGTGTTCGCCGCGTCGATTCTTTCGGCCGTCGTTGGGACTACCCTGCTCTTGGGAGCCTCGCGCCCAGAGCTTATCGAAGAGGCGCCGCAGAGCGTCGGCACGCAAGTATCATAGCCGGCTGGCGTTCATGCGGGAGCGTCAACAGGAGGTCTTTGGATGATACTACCTGCCGCTACAACAGTTGCAGTCGCTGACGGCGGGACGGTCCGCCTGTTCCACGATACCGGCGTGAAACCTGGGTGCATTTGGTCGAGATCACAGCGGCTCCGCATGCGCTCGCCCACTCAGCAGCGCCATCACACCGGCTTTGCCAATCCCAATGGCAGGCAGTTCGTCGAGGACGACTTCGCCGCAGCGAGGGCCGCGTTCCTGAACAACCTCAGCCTGGACGGGGACCATTCGTTGTGTCCGACCCCAGGACCCTGGGGAGATACACAAGCACTTCCATCGCGAACCTGAGAGGCAGGACCATAGGCGAACTCGCGAAGGACTTCAGCAGGCGTCCGCTGACTCCAATCCGCGCTCTGATACATCGGCGGAAAAAGCTAGCCGCACCCAAACTTGCGCTCGACAAAGGAGAGCGGACAGGGAACGCTTACAGCAAGCAATTCGTCACCTATTACCGACGGCTCCGCCGGTTGCTGGATCACGACGAGGCCGGCCTTGCCCGGTTGCCGTCGGATACACCGATCTACGACTGGTCGATTACAAGATAGAAGCGGTTGACCACCATACCGTGGGCTCCCGATGGCGCCCTCCTTTGCGATTCATCTTCCTCCGGCGTAGACGAGCGACAACACGCTCGGGTTTGTCGCGGCCTAGCCCGACTCAGACGCCAACGCTCCGACCAATGCTCGACGATGCAACAAATCACGTATCCGCCGCTCAACACGCTGAAACACGGCGAGCGGAACATATGGATCGTGGACGGCCCGGCAATCCGGTTCGGTTGGCCATGGCCGAAGGTTCGCTTCTCGACGCGACAGTGGTTCGACTCGCCTGCGGCGAGCTCCGCTTCGACTTTTCCTGTCCAATCTGACCACGTAAAATCGCTGCCAGGTCGTTGGAGGGCGGCCGATGCATCATTCAACACGCTGGAGATTTTGCACCCAGCTATATATGCTATCGATTAAATCCTGAATTTGCCCTAAAAGTCTGGAATTCTGCGGCACTCAACTGGATGAGTGTGAAGAAGGGCGCTTCATAATTAGAAGGTCCGTCACATCATGGAGATCGTCTGAGGATGAGATGCCGACTGTCAGCCATTTCCCGTCAATGTATGTTTTCGCCTCATCGTAGAGCTTGACCAACGGCGAGCGCCAGACATAACGCCTCTCCTCAAACTTCTCTCGTTCAGCTCCCCCCAAGACCACCACAACCGAAAGCAGCCCGTATTCCGGTATCAAGGTGCAGAATGCCCTGGTCTTCTTGTAGCGCAGAGACCAGCCGCGCTTCTTGCCACCGTAGAGCCAATCCGGTGCGAACACACCGGGGTAGTATGCCTCGATCCAGTTTTGCAGCTCGGTCCAATGCTCGTAAGCCTTCGGCCCGATCCACTCGCGGACCGTGTCGTCATCGGGCGGTGCTGACTTGTCAGTGATCCTGTCGCCGATCTGGTGGGATTGTTCCATATCACTTCCTCTACACCGCAATTTTATCACGTAAGCCTCGGAGGACTTGGCTGGCTGCAACTTGATCTTGCGCAAAGAATCTGTCGCAAGAATCCCGAGTTTCGAATCGGTGTTGCGCCTGATACTTCTTCCGTCCTCAGACGAGTATTGACGCGTAGGCGAATTGCCGTCGAAGCAAAAGCCACTCCGAGGATTCGCGGACACGGAATCTGGACCCCCGGCACGTTCTTGGAGGACAGGTGGTTCGTCTATCTGACGTCGACGCCGTTCCAGAAAGCCACGTAGTCCTTGATGTTCGCTGACGCCGTGGACGGCTCCGGGTAGTACCACGCGGCATCCTCATTGGTCTTTCCATCCACCAGCAACGAATAATATCTCGCCGTGCCCTTCCATGGGCAGCGGCTCGTCGTCGAACTCGCCTGTAGGAATTCCTTGCGGACACTCCCTGGCGGGAAGTAGTGGTTTCCCTCGACGACGATTGTCTTATCGGACTCCGCGATCGTCGCGCCGTTCCAGGTCGCCGTCTTCATTTCCTGCTCCTCGCAGTCCTAACCACATCAATCGCAACACTATCGCGAGCCGTCGCCGCAGCGAAATAACGATCGGGAATGGATTGCATGACGCTACGTGTCGCCAGATCTTGCCACCGTCGGGCTTGGGACATCGAGACGTTCCATCGATGACTGACCGAAGCGCTCGATCCAACCTCTCCAGGTCCGTTCGCGCAAATCTCAGAGACAACGTCGAGCCAGGGCCGGATGGGATCGAGTACTCGGCCGATCAAGACGGTTGGACTTCGTACCAGCGCGTCTGCGCTGCATCGCACGGGACCGCAAGCTGTTGATGGAGGAACGCATCCGGCACACCAACCGGATCAAGCGGCTTTTCTCCTCACAGGGCATCACCCTCTACCGAGTGATCGTGCGATCGGTTGGGGGGCACTCCGCAGAGGCGATGGGCAGGATTTCGCCCGAACACATGAAGCTCAGGGCTCTGTTTTCCGTTTTCCCCATTCGATCTTCCGAAGCAGCACATGGCTTTGCGCGATCGGCTTGGGGGGTAATTGTGCAATCCTGATTTGGTGCGGAATTGCCCCAACCTCCTCGATACATCCGAAAAGCCCAGATGCGTTCCCGAGAAACGGTCCTCGCTGCATCTGGGCTATGACGTCACGCTCGAATCAAACGACGCCTCCAAGTTCTCTCACAAATGGTCGATGCGATCGGATAGAATTCAGATCGCGCCCGCCGGCGCAACGGCCGGAAAGTCCTTCTCGGGATCGAATACGTTATTGAAAAAGTTCGTTAGCGAGTACATAGCCACCAGCGCGACGACCTCCATGACGTTCGCGTCCGTGTAGCCAGCATCGCGGACGGCTTTCAGATCGGCGTCACTGACATGGCCTCGGGTCTCGATGACTTTGCGCGCGAACCGGACCGCGGCATCCCGCTTCGGGTCGCTGGCGTGTCCCTTCCGTGCGAGCATAATTTCATCCGTCGGAAGCTTAGCCATATGCTCGGCCGCAAAACTGTGAACCGACAGGCAGTAGTTGCAGCCATTCACTTCCGAGACTGCGAGGCCAATGCTGTCGCGCGTCTTCACGTCAAGCGTCTTGCTCAAGGAGCCGAACAGGGAGGCCCATGCGTTGAACGCGATCGGGCTCTGCGCAAAGGTCGCCATCATATTTGGAGTGAACCCGATGTTCTTGGAGAACGCATCGAGAGTCAGTTTGCTATTGGTAGGTACCTGTTCCGACTTTAGGGCAGCGGTTCTTGGCATCGTGTTCTCCGTAACTAATACTTATACGAGATGCAGCACATCAGCGACCGGACGGCGCGACTTCTGCGCCCAGTTTCCAGGACGCTCCGGCCCTACGGCCAAGAGCATGACCGGTACTTCATCCTTGGTCAGTTCGAATTCGCGGTGCACCGCTTCGGCATCGAAGCCGATCATCGGAGTGGAACCCAAGCCTAGCGAGCGGGCCGCATAGATCATCGCCGCCGCGCCGAAGGTGCCGGTGCGAACTGCCTCGTCGCGCTGGCGCTGAGGGTACTCCATGTACAGATCGCGCGCGGGGATTTCCCATTCCGGCACCATCTTTGCGGGCATGATTCCGGCCTCCACCAGCGGTGCCAGACGCTCTGGTACCACGCTGGAATCGGCCAACTGTCCGCAGACGATGAAGGTAACGGCCGCCTCGGTGATCGCGGGCTGACTCCATGCGATTGGACTCAGCCTGGCTTTGGCTTCCGGGGTGCGCACGGCAATGAAGCGCCAGTTCTGCAAGTGGAAAGACGTCGGCGCGGTGGTGCCGATTCGCACCAGCTCGCGGATTTGGTCGTCGCTCAAGGCGGCGGTGGGATCGTAGTACTTGGTTGAGCTGCGGCTCAGAATACAGTCTATGACGGCGTTGGTCATGGTGATTCCGTTGGTCATGATGGTTCCTATTGTTCAGGATGGGCTGAGGTACGAGAGTGTTTCCGCCCTCGTTGTTGGAAATGCCGCGGCGACGAGGCGCGTGGATCTAATGCCGGAGGCCTTGGGTCGTGTCCGAAAGGGAAAGTTGAACCATGTGGCCTCGCTTCAAGGACTACTTGGCGCAGCGCGACGGCTTGACGGGTGACATATCAGCGTCCACGACGTTCGCGGTCGGGCCGGCTGAGTCTGCTCATCTACGGGAGCGCCGCCACGCTTAGCGCGACCAGCGAGACGGCGACTGCCGGGCCGACGGTCTTCCGTCATTTTCATTCGGTTCTCCTTTGTTGCCCGCGTGCGGCAAAAGGCTCAGCGCAATGACTTCATCCAACGTCGAGGCGGTTGGATGTTCGGCCAAACCCAGCGGATCTCATGATCGGACGCAGCAGAGGGCATTGGAAATTCCGTTTGGACATGCATTCGATAGACGTGGGTTTCCTCGCGCTAATGCAACGGACTTTCAGCTGCATATCTTCGCCGCGCTTGCCCAGGAGGAGCGTCGGCTGATTTCCGAGAGGACGAAAGCAGCGCTGGCCCAAGCCAAACGTAGAGGTGTCGCGCTTGGGAAGAACGGGAACACCCTCGCGGCGGCTAGCAGAGCGAGGGCAGCGGATTTTGCCAGCAAAGTCCGCGAACTGCTGCCCGACTGCTGGGAAACGATGTCCTACTCTGAGCTTGCGCGCAGTCTCAATGAGGCGGGTTTGGCCACCATCAATGGCAACCGCTTTTACCCTCAGACCGCCAAGAACCTTGTTACCGTCCTCTCGTCTCCGCTGTAGACGCTTCGGGAGTGCTCTCCGAGGGCAGAGGTCACGCATGGCGCCGCCCGATTTCGATCCATTTTAGAAGATGCTTGTTTAGAATCTGCTTTCTCTTCCCGTAACATCGGCGCATCATTGCCCCGGTGTGCGGCACGTGCCCGCCTAGATGGGGTCACCCCTTGGTCGATGCGGTGGACGTCAATAAGGGCAGCCGTCGTGATGCGCGGCTGGGCATCCTACTCATTCTCGCCTCTTCGCTCGCCTGGAGCACCATGGGCCTGTTCGTGCGCATGTTGTCCGACGTCGACATATGGAACCTGGTTTTTTGGCGCTGCATCTTTGGCGGACCGTCAATTTTTGCTCTCGCCATGATGGAACGAAAGCGCTGGTCGTTGGATTGGCGACGAACCATGGTGCCTGCGGGCATCGCGACGACCGCACTCATCGCCACTGGCCTCTTCTCCTCCATCTATTCCATGCAGAACACCACCATCGCGAATGGCGGTGTCATCTACGCCACGGTTCCTTTCATGGCAGCTGTACTTGCCTGGCTATGGTTCCGGGAACGGCCCGGTACCAGCACGATTTTTTGCACATTCGTTGCCATGGCAGGTGTCATCGTGACCGTCCGCGGCACTCTTGCCGCGGGGGGCGGGCATCTGAAAGGCGATCTTGCGATGGTCTACGTCGCCTTCTCGATCGCGATGATGACAGTGATCATGCGCCGCTATCGCGACACGCCAATGCTGGAATCCGTGGCTCTCGCCAACATTGTCGCGGCCAGTTTTGCGTTCTTTTTCGCCGATCCATTCAGTATCCCCATCGGAGAGGTGGCGCTGCTCGGTCTTTTTGGGATCATCACGCAGGGCGTTGCCCTCGGCGTCTACGCGATGGGGGCACGGCGCCTGCCGGCCGCTCAAGCCACTCTGCTCAGCGCGGCGGAGATGCCTATGGGTCCGCTATGGGTCTGGTTGTTCTTCAATGAGATGCCTGCGACTGAAACCTTCGCGGGTGGCGCATTGGTGGTTGCAGCGATCCTGGGGAACATAGCTGCTGAGCTGCGGGCCAGTCCCACCGCAGAGGCCCCTTAAGCCGCGACCTTAAGCCTAACCCCCAATTCGTGTGGCCTTACATCGGAGCTTGTGCAAACGGGCAAGTGTCTGCAGTCACCGTGCCGAACGCTTCCTGCCGCCGGCACTCTTCGTAGGTTTTGCCGCCGGCTTCCTCCCGAGCCCGATCGACTTCGCCAACTCGGAGCGCTGGGCAGCATAGTTCGGTGCCACCATCGGGTAATCGCGCGCCGAACCCACTTCTCGCGGTATTCGTCGGGCGAGAGACCATAGTGAACGGCAAGATGCCGCTTCAGCGATTTGAACTTCTTCCCGTCCTCGAGACAGATGATGTAGTCGGGGAACACCGATCGCTTCGGATTGACCGCAGGAACCAGGGCCGGCTTCTCCGGCTCGGCCGGCTGCCCGATCTTCGACAGCGACGAATTAACGCTCTCGATAACTCCGGAAGAGATGCAACCGGCACCGGATTGTTGCTGACGTAGGCAGAAACGATGTCTGCGGTTAACTCGATGAGGTTGACGTTGTCGTCGGCCAAGTTGAAACTCCTTCTTGAAGCCCTTCACCGTCGTAGCTTTTGAAGATCGTCTAATCAACAACGGAGGCAGCCTAGAATTCATCTCGCACGAATAGTCATACCGACGGCATCTCCCGCGCTTAAGCCGGTGTCATTTGGGTTTCCGGGGGAATAAACGCGCATACCTCTCGCAACCGCCGATGTTCCCGTCGTACTTAGTGTGCTCGATGAGGCCCGATTGACCTACGATCACGTCGATCCTGCAATGATAATCGTAGGTCTCGGTCGCGGTGCCCTGAGTCTGGACATAAACCGGCTGTCCGTTCACGTAGGCCGTACTCGAATTGAATGTCGGCACGGTATAAGAACCCGTATTGCGGCTGCCCCAGGTGAACACTCGCTTGTTGTCGATCGTGGTTTCGGCATCAGGGAAGCCGAGAACGTCGAACGCCGCCTGATACTGTCGTCCACGCAGTGAGCTAAGGCCCGCGTCCATATTCTCGAACGTCTGGCATCCGGCCGCAATCGCTATCACGACCAGGGCACAAATACTCCGAAATTTCATTTAGGCCCCCTGATTTGCCCATCGCCGCAATTCGTCGATGGGCTATTGCAGACTCATCGTCATAAGAATGGCTATCTTAGTCTGAGCCGAAGTGTCCACGGTCAACACCGCATGAATAATCATGCCAGGCCATTCTGAGCGGGGACTCGCCGGGCGGAGCCCCCAAGCCTCAAGCGCGACGAAGTTACGTCCTGATCCCATAAGGAGGCCGGGTGAGGGGGTATCGGCAAGCTCTTAAGTGCAAGGCCGGTGCCAACTTCTTGGTCCCGAGACGCGACACCCTTTCTTTATCGGGCCGCAGCCTCAGTATGGTTTTCAAGGAAGCGGGACGATTCCTTCGAGTGCCGCATAGACCGAGGTTCGCAGCCAACGGTCCATGCTGCGGGCAAGGCCGGGGTCGCCGCTGAGGAAAAGGCCGCCCCTTTCTTTCTCGCGCTCGATGCTTGAGCGGCCCTCCAGGATGGCCCCCAGCGAAACAACGCCGGTCTCGACGTAGAGATCGACATCCCGTCGCGGGTCGAGCGAGCATAGCTCGGGCAAGTTCGCGCCTGGCTCGACCACAAGCCAATAATGAGGATACTTTGGCGGGGGATCCTCGCGGAAATGGAAGCGGATGACGGCACGCCGCCGCGGCAGTTCAGCGAGGTCGATCTTTCGCCGCACAAACCACATGAGGGTGGAAACATCCACGTCGGCGAGCGCGACTTCCGCCTCGATGTTGCATTGCGCCCATTCCGCCAGCGCGTTCATCGCTGGCTCGAGCTTGATCGACTTCTCGGTGCGGAAATATGCGATGGTGCCCGACGCCTCGTCCTCGACCCGCTCGACCAGGCCTAACGCTTCCATCTCCTTGAGCCGCTTCGACAAAAGGGCGGACGAAATGTTGCCTACCCCCTTGCGAATGTCGTTGAAGCGGGTCGAGCCGTTCCAAAGCTCTGTCAGGATTTGGATCGTCCAGCGCGGCTCCAAGAACTCGCAGGCCCGCGAGATCGGGCAGATCAATCCGTAAGGCCGTCGCGTCATGACTGAACGCTCCTCTGAGCAAGCTAGGCCTTTAGGAGGGCTAAGGCCAGTTCATAATCTGAAGCGGAACGCTTCCGAAGCTGCCCTGGCAACCGGCCCTCTTCTGACGTCATGGTGATCTTCTTTCGACCAACCCCGACCAACTGAGGACACCATGACCAGGCATAACGCGGCACAAGCAATATTGGGCCAGGCCGTACAGTGCGTACCGGGAACTCTTCTTGATCAGTTCAAACGCCTGCTGGCCGTTGTCCATGAGTGGCGGACCCGCCGCGAGATAGAGCGCTCGCTTGGCCGGCTGTCCAATTTCCACCTACGCGACGTTGGCTTGACAAAATTTGACGTCGAAGCGGCCTGCGCCGACAGCTTCGATCGATCCGCCTCTCGCGCGCTCATGAGCGTAGCGCAGAAGCGAACAGGCAATTGGTAAAAGGCCGCCGCCCGACCTATGCGGCGATCAATGCGAACTCCAGCCTATTATTAGCGATCTCTAATGTGATCGGCTGCGAGGGGATTTTGATGATACAGTCAAAGCTCTGTTTTTGCATTGGCGTGGCTTGCGCTGCTCGGCAACGCCGAGGCCCACGAATGCGGTAGGAAACGGATTGTGACGGCTACACCGAAGAGGACGCGCCCGGGCGTCGGCGAGACAAGGTCCAACGCATTGGCTTGGTGATTGAGCACCCTTCCAAGCGCGTCGGTCACTGCCGCCACACTTGGGAACTCCTGCCGTTCCTGCACGCTGCCGATCAACGCTGCGCCTCCTTCCGCGCTTCAGAGCGTGGCAACGCTCTTTTCGCGGCCCCCGCCCGGACACCTTGACCCCGGTTCAAGTCGATCACCCGAGTGGTTTGAGGCCGGCCAACACCGTGGGAATGAAATGAGCTCGCTTACCGTCGGATGAATGTATCGACTGCATCATCTGCTCGTACGCAGGTTCCCTCGAGATGGTCACGTTCAATAAGGGCAACCTCCTGACCTTGCTCGGCCAAACGGACCGCAAGGACCGGATTGGCCTGCGCCGACTATATGATCGCCTCAAATTCCTCTTCCAAGCGGTTCTCTCGTTCGCAGCAGATTCGGTGAGCATCGCTATGCGATGTCTTCGATCACAAGCTTCCTCCCCTTGAACACCACCGTCTCGCCGGCTCGCGCTCCTTCGATTGCCTCGAAGATCGGAGCCATTGTGGAAATCCCCATGATCTCCCGACCCTCACATGTGAACTTGGCCGTGGAGACCGCAATGATGAAGTAGCGACCGGAAAGCTGCACGAGCGCTCCCTCGGTGACGTTCGCTTTTGGCCCGAAGTCGATCTTTCTAAGCTTATCGAGCTTGTCGCTGTGATCGTGAACCGTATCGTCCAGGGCTTCGGAAAAATCACTGGCGACCTCCGCCTGTGCGTGCTCATCGTTCTCTATCGGCTCACTGCGGTCGAGCCGCGCGTCAGCAACATATTCGAAGTATTTTTCGCGGGCACTTTGAAAGGCGGCGGCCTCAAGCGAGAGCATCGTCTCTTTGATGACGTTCTTGTCCATCGTTTACTCCCTCAGGGTTCTTGTTCCGCTCGGTCCGGCTTATCCACCACGGCTTTAGAAGCATGGCCATGGTCGCGGACGTAATTCATTCGTTGTCGGGAACATCCGCGCCCTGATACGGAATTCGGTTCAGCCGCGAATCCTGGAGTATGCTCGTCACCAGCCAGACATATGTCTGCTCGGCCGTATCGAAACCGAGCATCGAGAATGACTCGCCGAAGGGGCATTCCGGAAAGTCCGGGTAGTCGATGCGCAGGACGTAGCGCTCTGGATCGCGGTCGAACTCGCGCTTGTAGACCTTGCGCAAGCCGTAGCGGCTCGGGACATCACTACCTTCGACAAACTCGGCTTTGCGGTTCTCCGCCAGCCGATCGGCCAATCCCCGGTCGCAGATCTCGTCGAAAATGTCGTACGCGTCGACGAGCAATCCCTTGCGGTGCGACTTCAGATCCGAAATGGCATAGATATTGGAGGCATCCTCGCCATCTCTCCCGCTTGCCAACCGGAGGGCGGTGTCCACGTGGATGTCCTTCGTGTCCAGCACCGAACTACGTGCCAGGTCGAAAAGGTGACCATCCTTTATACGAAACTTGCGTTCGTAACCCTGGTCGACGAGCTGCGAAACCGCGTCCACGACATCAGCTACTTTTAAACTCATCCGAAACTCCTGTGAGTCTTTGCAGACGCTACGTCAGCAGCCTCTCGCTGGGAAATATCCGACTGTTATCGAATCCATTCCCACGCGATCACATCGACGATGGGGCCGAGGGAGTAGATAGGTAGAATTGAACGTCAATTCCGGAGCCAACGGGTGGCGGGCCACAATGAGTTGAGGATTGAGTTCAACTCCGTTGAAATTAAAAACGTCTGCCAGCGGACGCCGGCTTTTGCTGAAACGGCGAGGTCCGCCTGGGTCCTGCGGCGAGAGTGAGGCGCCTATTTCACGTGCATTCACTCGAGCGGCACACTCGGCCGGCGCCAGCGGTCTCTTCACGCTACGATCACCCCGGCTGCGGCATTACATGCGGTTATTGAAATCATACCTTTACCGGCGAATTTCACGGCAATAACACCGACTGCAGAGGGGGCGTGCAATCAGGATTGCAAACAACGACATGATCCAGACCATTGCAGAACGAGCTGCCCCGGAACTCACTGTTCCGTACTGGATCGATGCTGACGGGAAGCAGCGACCGCCTCTTACCTTGGAGGAGCTCGGTGCGCGTTATAGACTACTGTTTTTCTATCAACATTGGTGCGACGGCTGCCATTCGACCGGATTCCCGACTCTCCAGGCGCTGGTTCAAAATCCCAGCACCAAGAACGTCGGCTTTGCAGCCGTCCAGACCGCGTTCGAGGGCACCTATGTCAACACCCGAGATAAGCTGCCCTTAGACCAGCAACGGTACGGCCTGCGAATTCCCTTTGGCCACGAGGGACGCTCGCCGCTTGGCGTCAATCCGACGACGATGGAAAACTACTGCACCGGCGGCACGCCGTGGTTCGTGGCGATAGACCCCGACGGCGTGGTTCTACAGGACGGATTCAGCATCGACACCGACAGGTTTATTGGAGCAGTCAGCGAGAGCGGTCCGGCCGCCCCGTGAAGATGCGCGGGAAGTCTGCCAACCTCACTCGTACCGGACATTCCTGTCCATCACGACAGACATAACTAGCAACAAGAGGCTTATGTGTCCTGGTCACTGAACATCGGAAAGGTAGCGGGCACAGTAGTGCGACTGCACATCACGTTCGTGCTGTTTCTCGCGTGGATCTTCGCCTCGAGCTACGCGTCGAACGGCGCCGCCGCGGCGTGGACCACGCTGCTCTTCGTGGTGCTACTGTTCTTGTGCGTACTGCTGCACGAGTTCGGGCACATCTTTACCGCCCAGGCTTTCGGTGTGCCGACGCCCTACGTGACGCTGTTGCCAATAGGCGGTGTCGCGCAGCTCGAACGTATTCCGGAGGAGCCTTGGGAGGAATTGCTCATAGCGATTGCAGGTCCAGCCGTGAACGTGGCCATCGCCGCTGCGTTGATCGTCTTTGCCCATGCACATCTGGGCGCAACTGCCGCTATGGGTATCGACGACATGCAGGTTCCAATAGTGGATCGGCTTGCTACAGTGAATCTCTTTCTCGCGCTCTTTAATCTTATTCCCGCCTTCCCCATGGATGGCGGCCGCGTGCTACGTTCGGCTCTTGCAAGCCGTATGGGCTTCGTGCGGGCGACCGAACGCGCCGCTTCGATCGGCCAATTCATCGCCTTCGTACTTGGCTTCATCGGGCTCTTCCACAATCCGATACTCGTCTTCGTCGCCATCTTCGTTTATCTGGCTGCCTCCTCGGAAGCCCATTCGGTCGCGTTACGTGCGGTCTCGCATGGCGTGCCGGTGCGCCAGGCGATGATGACTCAGTTCGTCACGCTCCTGCCGGATACTCACATCGACGACGCTATAGAGGCTCTATTGCGGACCGCACAAAGAGCGTTTCCCGTGGTCGACGGCAATGGAGGCTTCGTCGGCATTCTGGATCGCACCGACATCCTTCGGGCGAGGAAACAGGTGGGGCCGGATGCGCGAGTGGCCGACGCCATGACCGTGCCTGCTCCGACGGTCGACTGTCGTGCCACCCTCGAGCATGCTTTCAGAGCAATGCAGGATAATTCCGCGTCGACTGTGGGGGTGACGGACGCCGCCGGGAAGCTGGTCGGTCTCGTGACGAGCGAGACGCTCGCGGAAATGATGGCGCTTATGGCATTGCCAGGCCGTGCCGAGAATGGAGGGGCTCTCAACCAAGTTACGCCTCCGGTCCGAGGCTTGGACAGTTCGGCTCCCTGATCCAATGAGCAAACGATGGGCTGGCGACGGTCGGCGTGGCTTGTACTGTAGGTGGGTGGGTCATGTCTTTGCCCACAATCCTGACTGCCCGTCAGTACGATCAGGAAACGGAGATTTCTCTTCTTGCTTATCCCCCGCCCGTGCTCCCAACCTTTGCGTTGGCGAATGCGGGCGTCGTCCTTTCCGCAGACGCTCTTGATGGCCACGGTCTACTTGTACTGGCGATCATGACAAGGCTGATGCTGGGCAAACCGCTCGGCCTCATCGGAGCTTCCAAGATCGCGGTACGGACCGGTATAGCCGAGAAACTCGGAGCCTATAGTTGGCGCCAACACGCGGGTGCCGGGGCGCTCGCGGGCATCGGGTTCACCATGTCGCTCTTCATCGCTGGTCAGGCCTTTTCTTCCGCCAGCGAATTTGCGGCCGCCAAGACCGCTATCCTCGTGGCCTCCGTGAGCGCCAGAACTATCGGCGCGATCATCCTCTGGAACGCAAAATCGTCGAGCGAAGCATAAACATGCTCGGGCTCATGGGGTGAGTTCCGTCTCTGGACGAACGGCGACAGATTGTGGATTCGCGGTGCGTATCACTGAAGCTATCCTGCATGATGAGAAGACAACAAAAGCTGCATGCGCGAGTTGGCGGACTGCTTGAGTTGGCCGAAAGAGCTTATGGATCCCCCCGCGGCTCCACACGCCGAATCGCTGGACGAAACAGAACGTCCATTGAGGGGCGCCAACTCAAATTGCAATCAAGCAGCGTTTCACCTGTCGTGGCGGAGCAATGACCAAGGCCACTGAGAAGATCGACTATTCCAAGACCCTCTATCTGCCGCAGACGGAGTTTCCGATGCGCGCGGGCCTGCCGGACAAGGAGCCGTTGCTGGTCAAGCGCTGGCAGGAGATGAAGCTTTACGAGCGTCTACGGGAGACCTCTGCTGGCCGGCCGCTCTACGTTCTGCATGACGGCCCGCCCTACGCAAACGGCAACATCCATATCGGCCATGCCCTTAACAAGATCCTCAAGGACGTCATCACGCGCTCCTTCCAAATGCGCGGCTACGACTCCAACTATGTGCCCGGCTGGGACTGCCACGGCCTGCCGATCGAATGGAAGATCGAGCAGCAGTATCGCGCCAAAGGCAAGAACAAGGACGAGGTGCCAGTCCTCGAGTTTCGCAAGGAGTGCCGCGAATTCGCCCAGCACTGGATCGACGTGCAGTCGGTGGAGTTCAAGCGCCTCGGCGTCGAGGGCGACTTCGACAATCCCTATACGACCATGGCTTTCCATGCCGAGGCGCGGATCGCCGGCGAACTTCTGAAGTTCGCCATGTTCGGGCAGCTCTATCGCGGTTCCAAGCCGGTGATGTGGAGCGTGGTCGAGCGCACGGCACTGGCCGAAGCCGAAGTCGAGTATCATGACTACGAGAGCGATACGGTTTGGGTGAAGTTTCCGGTAGATCTTGCCAACATGGTCACTCACCTCGAGCCCGAGACCACGCGCGCTGAACACGATCAGAGCAATAGCGAGTTGGCGAAGGCCTTTGTCGTCATCTGGACGACGACGCCCTGGACCATTCCCGGCAACCGTGCAGTCTCCTATTCACTGCGCATCTCCTATGGTCTCTACGAGGTCACGGCTACAGAAAACGATTTTGGCCCGCAGCGTGGCGAAAAGCTGATCTTAGCGGATGCACTGGCCGAGGAATCGTTCGCCAAGACCAAGCTGCAATACAAACGCTTGCGCGAGGTGAAGGCCAAAGAGCTTGCATCGATGACGCTCGCCCATCCCCTCAAGGGGCTTGGCGGCGGCTATGATTTCGTCGTCCCCATGCTGCCCGGCCATCACGTCACCGACGATGCCGGCACGGGTTTCGTGCACACCGCGCCGGGCCATGGCCGCGAGGACTTTGACGCGTGGATGGAGGCGGCCAGGGAGCTTGCTGCGCGTGGCATCGACATCGACATTCCGTTCACCCTCGACGATGCCGGCTTCTTCACCAACGATGCGCCGGGCTTCGGCCCGGATCGTGAGGGTGGCGCCGCGCGCGTCATAGACGACAATGGCAAAAAGGGCGACGCCAACGAGACCGTCATCGGGGCGCTCATCGCGGCGAAAATGCTGTTTGCCCGCGGGCGGCTGAAGCATCAGTATCCGCATTCGTGGCGCTCGAAGAAGCCGGTGATTTTCCGCAACACGCCGCAATGGTTCGTCTACATGGACAAGGAGCTCGGCGACGGCACCACGCTGCGCAGCCGCGCGCTCAAGGCCATCGATGCCACCCGCTTCGTGCCGGCTGCCGGCCAGGCGCGCCTGCGTGCGATGATCGAGGACCGGCCCGACTGGGTGTTGTCGCGCCAGCGCGCCTGGGGTGTGCCGATCTGCGTCTTTGCCGACGAGAATGGCGAGGTGCTGAAGGACGACACCGTCAACGCCCGCATCCTTGAGGCGTTCGAGGCCCAGGGCGCGGACGCATGGTTCGCCGACGGCGCCAAAGAGCGCTTCCTTGGCAATGTCCGCGACCCGGCCGAGTGGACGCAGGTCATGGACATCCTCGACGTCTGGTTTGATTCCGGCTCTACTCACACATACGCACTGGAAGATCGGCCGGATTTGAAATGGCCGGCCGATGTCTATCTGGAAGGCTCCGATCAGCATCGCGGCTGGTTTCAGTCATCACTGCTCGAAAGCTGTGGCACGCGTGGACGGGCACCCTACGACTCTGTCATCACCCACGGCTTCACCGTGGATGAGGAGGGCCGTAAGATGTCGAAGTCGCTTGGTAACACGATCGCGCCTCAGGATGTGATGAAGCAGTCCGGCGCCGATATCCTGCGGCTGTGGGTGATGACCACGGACTATCGGGAGGAACAGCGGCTGGGCAGGAACGTCATCCAGACCAACATCGACGCTTACCGCAAGCTCAGGAACACCATCCGCTGGATGCTGGGCACGCTCGCGCATGACGAGGGCGAGGATGTACCGCTGGCCCAGATGCCGGAGCTGGAGCGCCTGATGCTGCATCGCATAGCCGAGCTCGACGAGCTGGTGCGTAAGGGCTACGACGCCTTCGACTTCAAGCACATCAGCCGCGCTCTGCTCGATTTCATGGTGGTGGAGCTGTCGGCATTCTACTTCGACATCCGCAAGGACGCGCTCTACTGCGACGCGCCATCCAGCACCCGTCGCAAGGCTGCAATCGAGGTCGTGCGCGCCCTGTTCGACTGCGTGGTGAAGTGGCTCGCCCCAATGCTGCCCTTCACCATGGAAGAAGCCTGGCTCGACCGCGAGCGGGATGCCGTCTCAGTGCACCTCGAGCAGTTTCCAGAACTGCCAGAAGAATGGCGGAACGACGCATTGTCGCAGAAGTGGCGTAAAATCCGGCAGGTTCGCCGCGTCGTCACCGGGGCGTTGGAGATTGAACGCAAGGAAAAGAGGATCGGGTCGTCGCTGGAGGCAGCTCCAGTGGTCTATGTTGCCGACCCCGTCCTTTGCGCGGCGATCGAAGGCGTCAATATGGCCGAGATCTGCATCACCAGCGGCATCGACATCCGAGCCGGGGTAGCGCCGTCCGGCGCTTTCTCGCTGGAGGACGTCAAGGGTGTCGCCGTCGTCTCCGACAGAGCGAAGGGGAAAAGATGTGCCCGCTCCTGGCGCTATACCGACGATGTCGGGTCCGATCTAGAATTTCCGGATGTCACCGCGCGCGATGCGGCAGCCTTGCGGGAACTAAGGGAACTCGGGCGGCTGTAAATCAGCCCCTTGCAATTCGCTCGCGTAGCTTGAATGGGTTTAGCACTGGCATTCCGGTCAGCGAACAGTGTCTTACGTTATCGTCCGTTTAGGGAACGACGTTCACGATGCGCCGAGGCACGATGATCACCCTACGAGGCGGGGCGCCGTTGAGTGCCTTGCGGACGAAATCGAGCGCTAGCGCCGCTTCTTCGACGACGGCTTGGTCCGCCTCTCGGGCAATTGTCATATCTCCGCACTTCTTGCCGTTGATCTGCACGGGCACCACGATTTCGTCGTCGACGACGAGCGCGGGATCGAAGTCCGGCCAGGGGAGATTCGCTACTAGACCATCGCCACCCAGCGCCGCCCAGCACTCCTCTGCCAGATGCGGCACCATCGGCGCGATCATCCGCACCAGCGCTTCGACCGCCTCGCGCAGCGCTGCCCTGGGGGCGGCATCGGCACTGGATGCGCCCGCCACCTGAGACGACAGGACGTTGACCAGCTCGTAGAGGCGCGCGACCGCCTTGTTGAAGCCCAGTCGCTCGATATCCTCGCCGACTGCCTTCACCGCCTTGTGCGTCGCCTTCGAGACCTTAGCCGCATCGCCCACGCGCGCAGGGGCTGGCCGAACGCCGGCCATCGCCGGCGCGATCTCGGAGACGAGCCGCCACACCCGCTGGACGAAGCGGTGCGCCCCTTCCACGCCGGCCCCGGTCCAGATGACGTCGCGCTCGGGCGGCGAATCCGACAGCATGAACCAGCGCGCTGTGTCGGCGCCGTAGCTTGCGATGATGTCGTCGGGATCGACGACATTCTTCTTCGATTTCGACATCTTCTCGATTGGGCCGATCGTGACGTCCTCGCCTGAGTTGATCATGCTGGCGCGTCGCCTGTCGTTGGCCTCCTCGACCTTGACTTCCGCCGGCGTGACCCAGGCACCGTTGTCCAGCCTGTAGGTCTCGTGGACGACGAGGCCTTGGGTGAACAGGCCCTGGAAGGGTTCCTCGACGCTGTTCAGATGCCCGGTGACCTTCATCGCCCGCGCGAAGAAGCGCGAATAGAGCAGATGCAGGATCGCATGCTCGATGCCGCCGATATACTGGTTGACCGGCAGCCAGCCCATCGGGCCGTCGACATAGGCAAGGTCGGTGGGCTGTGCCTCGTTCCACGGATCGGTGAAACGCGCGAAATACCACGAGGAGTCCACGAACGTATCCATCGTGTCGGTATCGCGCCGCGCATCCTTCCCGCAGTTCGGGCAGGCGACGTGCTTCCACGTCGGGTGGTGGTCGAGCGGGTTGCCCGGCCTGTCGAACGACACGTCATCGGGCAGCCGCACCGGCAACTGGTCGGCGGTGACCGCCACCGCCCCGCAATCGTCGCAATGGACCACCGGGATCGGGCACCCCCAGTAGCGCTGGCGCGAGATTAGCCAGTCGCGCAGGCGGAACTGCACCTTCCGGCTCGCCCGCGGCCTGCCGCCCATGATCACGCCGGAAAGGCGCTGGGCTACTTCGTTGAACGCTTCCGCTGTCGTCATGCCATCGAGGAAACGCGAATTGATCATTACGCCGTCGTCGGTGAAGGCTTCCTCGGTGATCTGGAACGTCGCCGCGTCGGCGTCTTCCGGCATCACCACCGGCACCACCGGCAGATCGTATTTGTTGGCGAAGTCGAGGTCGCGCTGATCGCCGGACGGGCAGCCTAAGAGCGCGCCGGTGCCGTAGTCCATCAACACGAAGTTGGCGACATAGACCGGCAGCGTCCAGTTCTGGTCGAAGGGATGCACCACGCGGATGCCGGTGTCGAAGCCCCTCTTCTCGGCGGTTTCGATTTCCGCCGCCGATGTGCCGGATCGCTTGATCTCATTGATGAAGGTCGCCAGTTGCGGGTTCTTTTCCGCTACCTTTTTCGCTAGCCGATGATCGGCGGCGATCGCCATGAACGACGCGCCGAAGATCGTGTCGGGCCGGGTGGTGTAGACCTCCAACTCGCTCTCCTCATCGGGCGCGGAAGCAGGGTCCAGCTTCCACCGAATCTGCAGTCCCTCGGAACGGCCAATCCAGTTCGACTGCATCAGCTTGACCTTGTCCGGCCAGCGCGGCAGCGCCTCCAGCCCATCGAGCAGCTCCTGCGCCATAGAGGTGATCTTGAAGAACCACTGGGTCAGGTCGCGCTGCTCGACCGGCGCGCCCGAGCGCCAGCCGCGGCCGTCGATCACCTGCTCGTTCGCCAGCACGGTCATGTCGACCGGATCCCAATTAACCTTGGCGTTGCGCCGCTCGACCAATCCGGCCTTCCAGAAGTCCAGGAACATTTTCTGCTGGTGGCGGTAGTAGGAGGGGTCGCAGGTCGCGAACTCGCGCGCCCAATCGAGCGACAGGCCCATCGTCTTCAACTGACCCTTCATCGTCTCAATGTTGGCATAGGTCCAGTCGCGCGGATTGACGCGATTGTCGCGCGCAGCGTTCTCGGCGGGAAGACCAAAGGCGTCCCAGCCCATCGGATGCAGCACGTTGAAGCCCTTGGCGTGCTTGTAGCGCGCGACCACGTCGCCCATCGCATAGTTGCGGACATGGCCCATGTGGATGCGGCCCGACGGATACGGGAACATCTCGAGCACGTAGTACTTCTCGCCCGGTGCGTCGCTCCTCGACTCAAAGAGCTTCGCCGCGTCCCAGGCCTTCTGCCATTTGGGCTCGGATGTACGGGGGTTGTAGCGTTCGATTGTCATGTCCGATTTTCACTCGCTAGAGGCGAGAAAAACGCGACGGCGGGCCGGCGTTGTCTCGCCCATCGCGCCAACCATGCAAAACTTCTTGCGCGAGATCCCTCGTTGCTTTCCGAACAAAGCACGAGGCGGAATCTTGGGTTCCGCAAACGCATCCGCACTCGTGTCACGAACTCGTGGGATGATTTTTTGATTGCCCTACGGGTTCCGGCGACGGAGGCTCGGTATGACCGCCAAAGCCATGTCGCATTGCGGAAAGAACTTTCTCCGCGAAGGTATGATCCTTGCGCGAGCGAAACCTCGCGTAGAGTGCAGCCGTGATCACATCCGCCGAGACGGCCTCGTCGATCGCCGCGTTGACGGTCCAGCGGCCTTCGCCGGAGTCATCGACGAATCCGGAATAGGTTTCCAGCGCTTCGCTCTTGGCAAGTGCCGATGCGGTCAGATCGAGCAGCCACGAGCTGATGACGCTTCCACGCCTCCACACTTCGGCGATGTCCGGGACGTTGAGATCGAACCGATGTCGTTCGGGCAGCGCGTCCATATTCGCATTCTTCAGGATATCGAACCCTTCCGCGTAAGCCTGCATCAGGCCATACTCGATGCCATTGTGGACCATCTTCACGAAATGGCCGGCGCCGCTTGGCCCGGCATGAAGGTAGCCTTGCTCGACTCGGGGGTCGCGACCATCACGGCCTTCAGTCTGCGGAATCTGGCCGATGCCGGGCGCTAGCGTCGCGAAGATCGGGTCCAGGCGGTCGATGATGGCCTTGTCGCCGCCGATCATCATGCAGTATCCGCGCTCAAGCCCCCATACACCACCGCTGGTTCCGACATCGACGTAGTGGATACCTTTCTCGCGCAGCTCGGCGGCTCGACGAATATCGTCCTGCCAGAACGTGTTGCCGCCATCGATGATGGTATCGCCGCTGCTGAGCAGATCGCCGAGTTCGGACACGTGATCCTCGGTGACAGGGCCGGCCGGCAACATGACCCAGATCGTCCGTGGCGCAGCGAGTCGTTCGACCAAGTCCTTGAGGGACGAGCCTGCCGTTGCTCCCTCTCGGCCGAGGGTTTCGACCTCGTTCGCATTCCTGCCGTACACAACGACGTCGTGCCGACCACGGGCAATGAGCCTGCGAGCGATGTTGCCGCCCATGCGGCCCAATCCGATCAATCCAATCTGCATCCGACGGGTCTCTACGTGATAGTGTCGCGCAACATCGCCCTGAGCTCCGACTATCCTTTGTCAAGAGTGCCGCCGATGCTCGATGAGCAATACCCATTGAAAGCAGCGCGGGACGAAATTTTCCAATAGCCGGTATGCATAGTTTCCATGGCGGTAGGAAATAGTGCTGCGCCTGTCACAGCCTTTGGTTCGTCAAGAAGACTGCGCACGCGACGGCATCACGCCGCGCGGCCAAACGCAATAACGATTGTCTATCGACTCAATGGCGAGAGGTGATTTCCCTTGCCGGCGTTTCAACGTCAGTTTCCAACGCATCGTCGTACCGAAATGTCAGTGCCGCGCCGACACGCGCAACATTATGTCAGATTGAAAAGTGATGATTGTCGATATGCAAAAGCAAGAACGTGATCGGGGTCGTCACGCCTCCTGGTGGTGGGGTAAACGCCATTATCTCATTGACAGATACGGCCATCGTTCTTGCGGGCACTACCATCCTTCGGCGAACGATATGAGTGCATCAAACCCGAAGGAGAGGTCAGAATGAGTATAGAAGATGCAAAAAGTCGACGCGACGGACCATTGAGCACGCCGAGCAATCTCGGCTCGAACGCCACGAAGCATATCGCCGCCGCACTCACCAGGCTTTTGGCAGACGTGTTCGCGCTTTATGTCAAAACCAAGAATTTCCACTGGCACATCTCAGGCCCGCATTTCCGGGATTATCACCTCCTCCTCGACGAGCAGGCAGCCCAGATCTTGGCGATGACGGACGACGTCGCGGAAAGAGCCCGCAAGATCGGTGGAACGACGATCCGCTCGATCGGCCATATCGCCAGGCTGCAGCACATCGAGGACAATGATGCGGATTTCGTCTCGCCCGAAGACATGCTGGCCGAACTCAACGAAGACAATCTGGTGCTCGCCCAGTGCCTGCGAGAAACCCACAATGTCTGCGACGAGCATGGCGACGTCGCGACCGCCAGCCTGATCGAAAATTGGATCGACGAGGCAGAGCGCCGTATATGGTTCCTGTTCGAGTCGACCAGGAGAGCTTGATCCTCAGCCCACGACCAGGATCGCACGTAGAACAAGGCGATGGCGATGACGTCGAGCGGGCATGCGGGGCTGCGTAGTCGCCGCCTCATGGCGAATTTCCCCGTGTGAACGCGCCAGTGTTAATTGTAGCGATCGTTCATGAATGCAAGACCTTGATGACGCGACAGGCTGAACGCGTAAAGCTTCACAAATGGCTAATCAGATCACCAGACGAGACTGACGCATTTCCTGCTGCCATGGAAACTATGCACACCGGCTATTGGAAAATTTCGTCCCGCGCTGCTTTCAATGGGTATTGCTCATCGAGCATCGGCGGCACTCTTGACAAAGGATAGTCGGAGCTCAGGGCGATGTTGCGCGACACTATCACGTAGAGACCCGTCGGATGCAGGTTGGATTGATCGGATTGGGCCGCATGGGCGGCAACATCGCTCGCAGGCTCATTGCCCGTGGTCGGCACGACGTCGTTGTGTACGGAAGAAATGGCAACGCGCCCGCACAAGGAACAGTCGGTTTGCGCGAGAATTGGCTGGAACCGACATCATCAGTTTCAACCTCTACCGCCTGGGAACGGATGACGCATCCTTCAAGCCATGCGGAGATGTCCGCGGATAAGGTCAGAGACTTGGTATTAGGGTTCCGACGGGATTCGGGTGAGTTAGGGAAAGACGATCAAGACCAGTAGCCGCTGTCACTTTCAAGACACAGCAGCTCATTCGGCGAGTAGGTTTTCTATGGCGGAATCGACGGCAGCGAGACAGTCGGGAAGGCAGGCGGACGTCGCTGCGCCGGTCTTCGACAATAGCTATTCACACCTGCCCGACCGGTTCTTCACGCGGCCCGGAGCCAATACTGTTTCGGCGCCGAAGTTGATCCGAATCAACCGTCCGCTGGCAGCGCAACTTGGGCTCAGCGCCGATTGGCTGGAGAGCTCCGACGGAATCGCCATGCTGGCCGGAAACAGTTTCCCGGCCGGTGCAGAGCCGGTCGCGCTGGCCTATGCCGGACATCAGTTCGGCAATTTCGTACCCCAGCTCGGTGATGGCCGGGCGTTGCTGGTCGGCGAAATCATAGACACATTGGGCAAGCGGCGCGACCTGCAGCTCAAGGGATCTGGGCGGACGCTGTTCTCGCGCGGCGGCGATGGACGCGCCGCCGTCGGGCCGGTTCTGCGCGAATATGTCGTCAGCGAGGCCATGGCAGCGCTGGGGATCCCGACCACGCACACACTTGCCGCCGTTCTGACCGGCGAGACGGTCTATCGCGAGACGCCGCTGCCGGGCGCGGTGCTGACGCGCGTCGCCGCCAGCCACATCCGCATCGGCACATTTCAGTATTTCGCCGCCCGCGAAGACCTGGAGGCGATCAGGCTTTTGGCCGACCACGCCATCGGTCGTCATTTCCCCGACCTCGCCAAATGCGACCAGCCGTATCTCGCTCTTCTCGAGCGAGTGACTGCCCTCCAGGCCGATCTGGTCGCACGCTGGATGCTGGTCGGCTTCATCCACGGCGTCATGAACACGGACAACATGACGATCTCAGGCGAGACGATCGACTACGGTCCGTGCGCGTTCATGGATGAATACGACCCGGCAAAGGTGTTCAGCTCGATCGACCGGCAGGGCCGCTACGCCTATGCCAACCAACCAGGCATCGCCGTCTGGAATCTTGCGCGCTTCGCGGAAACCCTGCTGCCGATCATTCATGAGGATCAGGACGAGGCCGTGCGATTTGCTGAGGAGGCTCTCAAGAGGTTCCAGGCCACCCATGACAAGACATTCCACCGCGGCTGGCGGCGCAAGCTCGGTTTGCTCGCGGAGCAGGAAGGCGACCTGCAGCTCATCGGCGATCTTCTGAGAATTATGGCGCGCAACCGGGCCGATTTCCTACTGACCTTCCGGGGGCTGGCCAGAGAAATCGAGGGGACAGCCGGCGACAGCGGCGTTCGCCGCCTCTTTGCGGATTCGAAGGAATTCGACGACTGGGCAACGCGCTGGCGGCTGCGATTAGCCGAGGAGTCGGCGTTTCCCGCCGAGCGGCGGGAGGTCATGCTGTCGACCAATCCAAGATACATCCCGCGCAACCACCGCATCGAAGCGGTGATCAAGGCGGCGGTCGAGGGCGCCGACTTCCGGCCGTTCGAAGAATTGCTGGACGTGGTCGTCAGGCCGTTCGACGAGCAGCCTGAGCGGTCAGACTACGCCTTGCCACCGCGGGAGGACGAGCGGGTTTTGCAGACTTTTTGCGGGACGTAGGGCGTTAAACGGCCATCAGCGCGGCATCGCTGAGCTCCTCGTTATGGCCGAGCTGGGTACTGGGAGACAGTTTACCGAACACGTTCAAGCAGCGCCACGGCCCCTTGGCCACCATCGACGCAGGCGCTGATGACTGCCCGCGAGCCTGCGCTCATCATGCCGATGCTAAAGTCCATCCGAGCAGAGGCGGTTTGTTGTTCACCGCAAGTGAACTAAATACAGCTTGACGGTGAAAGCCTCTGGCTTGCGATCATTTGCGCAAAGCGGACGGCTTGTTGGGCCATTATACGCAATTGACTATCCACGTGGGCATCTGATGGTTCACAATCTTCGTCGAAAGTGCAGCGAAGAGCGTTAATCCCGACACCTATTGGCAGTGGCCAGCCGCGCAGCGAGTGGGTGATGTTCCTCATGGTGCTAAGCGTCGAGCCTATGGCCTGGTCTCCGTATGCGGAAATGATCGCACCAACAGCCCGATCAGCCAGATAGGGTCGATTGTCCTCGCGCATATCTTCAATATAATCGATCGCGTTCTTCACCAGCCCGGAGATACTGCCGTGGTACGCCGGTGAGGCGAAAATTACTGCATCTGAACGACGCAGGGCGTCGATCAGGGCCTCTGCCTCGTTAGTGCGATAGAGTGAATTTGGATTGTAGAGTGGCAACGAGAGCAACTGGCCGGGAAACATCTCGGTGGTTGCTCCGGCCTCCTCCGCAAGGGATAATGCGCGCCGCAAAGCGCTTTCACTGGTGGAGTTCGGTCGGGTGGTCCCCCCGATCCCCAGCACAAATGGACGCGGTCGCGGTTCGGTGCTTGAGCATTGATTGATTGTCAGAAACATTATCCGTGCTCCTCGGTGCATTGCGCAATTGGTGATACGGAGAATGCACTCCGCCGACAGGCACCACAATTTCGCCATTGCCGCACTTTCGCAGTGACATTGCGCCATAGGCGCGTCACAATGCGCAAAATTCGATGACTGGGTTTCGATCGTCCATGAGCAATTTTCCACATAATTTGCGGGTCGTTTGCACATACTACTCCTCCATCTCCGAGGTTTGCAGGCGCCTCAACATCAACCGGCAGCAGTTCAATAAATATCTCAGCGGCGACGCGTATCCCTCCCAGCACAATATGCACCGCATCTGCGATTTTTTCGGAGTCGATGAGGACGAGATCCGGTTGCCGGAGGAGGCTTTCAAAAAGCTGATCAACATGCGGCCTCGCGACCGATATCGTCAGAACGCAGACGCCCCTTACATGCCGCATCTCATCGCTCTCTTTGAGCGCGGTCGGGAGGCCTTACTGCAATATGAGGGATACTACTATCGATATTATTGCTCTGGAGCGCGTCCGGACCATATCGTTAAGGCGTTATTCTACATCGGAAAGTCTGGTGTGAATCATTATACGAATAGCATATCGCGATATGAAGTAGATGATGGTGGAAGAAAATTGCGAGTTAGATATCGATATCTAGGTGTGCCAATACTTGTTGATGACAGACTGTATCTGTGCGAATATGATCCGACTGGAAAGGATGTTATTACATCGACAGTATTATACGGAGCTTTCCGTGGGAGGGTTGATATTCTTGTCGGAATACAAACCAATGTCGCAGGCAAGCGGAGCCGCGCCCCCTCTGCGGGTAACGTTGTCTTTGAATATCTGGGAAGATCTACGCAAATACGTCGCGCCCTTTCTGGATGCGGACTTTTTGAGTGGGAATCTCCGAGTGTCGCAGAGTGGGTCCGAAACAGGCTCGAGCAGCATCAGGTCAGCCGCTACATGTGGACGGTTCCTGAATAGCCGAGCTGTTGACGCGATGTGACGCGAAAATCGAGATCATTCGCACAACAATGCGTACGCAAGCGAAATTGGCGCGCGGCGCGCATATGGATGACAAAGAAGAGAATTTTTCGTTGAGGAGTGACCGTATGCGCACCGTTCCAGTTTTGAGTTTCGATCAAATTCAGAATGCGATGAAGGCCATGATTGATGAGGCGATGAAGACCCCTCATGAGCCCGTTGCAATGGCGATTGTGGACGATGCTGGAAATCTCGTCGCATTTTCCAAGATGGATAACCTGAGACTCTACAGTCGTCGGCACGCGATCCGAAAGGCCTACACGGCTGTCGTCATGGGGATGGACTCGGTCGTGCATGCCGAGCACTTGCACGGGCAAGGACGCAGCATCAGCGAAACTGGAGATCCAAACCTCACCTATGCCCCTGGAGGAATTGTCATCAAGGTTGATGGGATCATTGTCGGGGGCATAGGGGTTGGCGGCTACGTCAGCGGGCTAAGAGATCAGGACCTGGCAAGGATCGGCCTCGGTGCCATGAACGTGTAGGGCTTGCGGTACCTCGCCCTGAGAATCGCCAATGCCAGCGCGATGAGGTTTCGTCGCGCCCTTTTAGCAGGGTATTCTGATGTTTCGATATATGCTCTGGCAGATTGCAAGCCTCATCGCAGTTCTGGTGGGGGCGGTAGCCGTTCTGGTCATGCTTACCGATCTGATTCCTGGCGACGCTGCCTCGGTGCTTCTCGGGTCCAGAGCCACGCCAGACGCAGTGTCAGCACTGCGTCATTCAATGGGGCTTGATCTTCCCGCGTATCAGCGGGTGGCCAGATTTCTCTGGAATGCAGCACAAGGTAATCTGGGCACGGACGCGATTTCCGGCCACCCAGTCACGGGAACGGTCCTTCGCGCCGTCCCAAACACGCTCATGCTTGCCTTCGGGGCAATCGTCGTTTCGATCGGGCTCGGCCTTCCATTGGGAGTACACGCCGCCGAGAAACCGGGAGGTGTTGTTGATCGATGCACGGCGTTCATCGCAGTCGGATTGATTTCGACACCCAGCTTTGTAATCGCGATCTTGTTGCTGCTCGTATTCTCAGTTCGCCTTGGCTGGACGCCAGTGCTGGGCGGCGGCGAGGGAGAGGGCTTCTTGAGCCGCCTTCATCACCTCATTCTCCCTGTCGTTGCCGTGTCTTTTGGTTGGATCGGTTATATTGCAAGGCAAGTCCGTGCGTCCCTCCTTGACGTACTTGGACAGGCATATATTCGAACCGCGAGGGCATACGGACTGTCTAATCGAACTGTCCTGTACAAATATGCGCTGAAAGTCGCAATTATCCCAGTAGTGTCGATACTTGGCGTCGGCATTGGTGACCTGATTGGAAAGTCGGTTTTTGTCGAGACCATATTTGGGCGGCCAGGACTTGGTGCGCTTATAAACTCTGCCTTGCGTGATCGAAATTATCCAGTTGTACAAGCTGGTGTGTTTGTCGTCGTGGTTCTATTCGTGGTGACAAACGCAGTCGTAGATCTCATTTATGCTTGGCTGGACCCGCGCATCCGCGAACGGTTCTTTCGGCACGGTGATCAATAATGGACGGACTGGCATCTATCTGGGCAAGCCCGACCGGCCGCGTGGGACTCGCAATCGTGATTGCTCTGAGCATCTGCGCGATTTTGGCACCCTTGTTAGCGCCATATCTGCCCAGCGCTATAAATGTAGCAATTCGCTTTTCGCCTCCTTCACCAAGCCATTGGCTTGGTACAGATCATCTCGGCCGCGATCTGCTATCGCGTGTGCTGTACGGTGCGCGCATCGCATTGGGCGTCAGTGTCGCTGTTACAGGATTGGCCCTCATGATCGGGGCATTGCTTGGTGTGGGCGCGGCATACTCGCCGCCACTGCTTGAGCGAGCCATCCTAGTTGTGTTCGACTTAGTGAGCTCATACCCCACCGTCATTCTCGCACTGGCATTCGTCGCGGTGTTGGGCCCAGGTGTTACCAACTTGATCGTAGTGGTGACGGTGGTCTTCGTGCCCCAGTTTGGAAGGGTGGCGCGAGCTCAGGCTTTAGCGTTGCGGCACCGTTCGTTCCTGGAGGCGGAGGTCATCATTGGTGCGTCCCCCACTCGAATTCTATTCCATCACCTTCTTCCTAACATCATTGGTCCTCTCATCGTTTTGGCCAGTATGAATGTTCCCACGGTAATCACGCTGGAAGCGGGGCTAAGTTTTCTAGGCTTGGGCGTGCGGCCACCGCTCGCGAGTTGGGGGAGCATGCTTTACGACGGGTTTCTCAACCTCAACCAAGCCGCGTGGCCGGTGGTGGTTTCCGCCGGCGCTCTGTCGCTCGCTACGCTCGGGTTCACTTTGTTTGGCGAAGCCCTGCAGGCGGTGATTGATCCGTTGAGGCACGAGGATAGTTAAGATGAGCAGCAGTTTGAAATCAAGGGATCCCGAACCTGCGAAGACGGATGCACAGCGTTCTGCACTTATCGAAGTCAGGGACCTCAGCGTGTCGTTTGTCGACAAGCATGGGGAGCGGTTCTCGGTGCTGAGAAATATTGATCTGTCATTGCAGCCAAAGGCGATCATGGGCGTCGTAGGTGAAAGTGGTAGCGGAAAGTCTACGCTGGCTAACGCAATGATGGGCCTTTTGCCGAAGAATGCGGTGAAAGAAAAAGGCGATATTATTCTCAAGGGGAAAGTGGTTGATCCGATCGCGTTGCGAGGGCGCGCTCTCGCAATGGTCTTTCAGGATCCGATGAATGCACTTCATCCGGTCATGACGATTGGCACTCAAATGGTTGACGCCCAACGCGCGCGTTTCCCAAATCATTTGATTCGAGAGTTGCGCAAGCGGGCGGCCGAGATGCTGACAAAGGTTGGCATAGCTGATCCGGAAAAGCGGCTAAGTTGTTATCCCCACGAGTTGAGCGGGGGTATGCGTCAACGCGTAATGATCGCGATGGCCTTGCTCGTTGAACCGGATCTCCTCGTAGCGGATGAGCCGACGACCGCTCTAGATGCAACTATCGAGGCTCAAATCGCTGAGCTTTTTCGAGCCTCGAGGGACACATTGGATGGGGCGACGCTCTTCGTCTCGCACAGTCTTGGGTTGGTTTCGGAACTATGCGATGAGGTCGTCGTCCTTTATGCCGGCGCGATTGTAGAGCGGGCAGATGTCGCCGAACTTTTCAACGCGCCGCGACACCCCTACACCCGGGCCCTGATTGCATGCGAACCGAGGTCTGACGACCAATCTGACGAGGCAATGGTGTCCATACCCGGCGGCTTGCCCGATCTGTCCTCTCTCCCAGCCGGATGCGTATTTGCCTCACGCTGTCTGCACGCGTCTCAAATCTGCAGGCAAATTGCGCCGCCGCTCGTCACCGCAGGCCAAAATCACCTCGCAGCTTGTTGGCATCCACAATGACAGACGCACAAGTCATAAAGGCGCGCGGTCTGGTCGTGCGACACGGTTTAGTAGTTGCGGTCGCGGGAGCGAGTCTCGACCTTGTTGCCGGCACAACGACGGGTCTGGTTGGAGAAAGTGGATCAGGCAAGACCACACTCGCCAGGGCGATAATGGGCCTTACGCCAATCAAAAGCGGATCGGTCGTTGTCGATGGCCGCGATCTTGTCACCATGACTGCTCCGGAGCGCAGACGATGGCTTCCTCCACGCGTCCAAATGATCTTTCAGGATCCCGCCGCCTCGTTATCGCCGCGTGTTCGAATAGGACAGCTCCTCGCCGAACCTCTCAGGGTTCACGGAATGCTGGATGAAACGTCGCGTATCCGACAATTGCTCGAAGCCCTCGGCCTCCCGTTCGACTTGACAGGAAAATACCCGCATCAAATCAGTGGCGGTCAGGCTCGACGTGTTGCAATAGCCCGAGCACTTGTACTCCATCCTCGCTTCTTGATTGCGGACGAGCCGACAGCCGGGCTCGACGTTTCTGTCCAGGGTGATTTTCTCAATCTAATGTCGTCGTTGCAAAAAACGCTGGGTCTTGGAACGCTTTTTATCAGCCACAACCTGAATGTCGTGGCGCGTACGACCAACCGCTTAGCAGTGATGTATTTGGGCAAGATCGTGGAAGAGGGGGCGACGCGAAGCATCTTCGCCAAGCCCTCACATCCTTACACCGCCGCACTACTATCTGCGACCAGCGAAATTGATCCCCTGCGTCGGAAGCCGCGCATCATCCTTAAAGGTGACGTGGCAAGCCAATCGGGTCCACCCTCCGGCTGTCGGTTTCACACACGATGCCCCAGAGCGATGCCCCGGTGCGGCAGGGACGCGCCAGAATTGAGCACTGTCGACGCCGTGCATCGTGTTGCTTGCCATTTTCCGATTGCTTGAAATTCGAGGCACCCGAGAACCGCAAGCGGTCCATTTCAGAACATCATCCACCAGCGCTTCTTTCTTGGCGCGCCTTTTCAAGAGGCGGGGCGCGAAAATGAGTTCCGTGGGCAAGGGCATGTGAACCGGGATGAAAAAGATTCGCAGGAACCGGTACGAAAAGTAATCACAATCGCTGAGATCAAGGAGCGAGGCAAATTGTAAAAGCGAACAGACCGCTAATGAGGGAATCCGAGATGGGAGATCATAACAAGTCCGTACTGATTGGGGGGGCGGAAGCTACATTGGTTATCCATTTGGCAAGACATATGACCGATGGCATGAATGTTGTGATCGTTGAGCCGTTGGCTGAGCTTGGCAGGGGCGTTGCTTACTCAACACGGGATCTCGCGCATCGCGTCAACGTTCCCACCGATCAAATGGCGCTATCCGACGACGACACAGAGGAGGCGACCAGATGGTTCCCGGATTGGGGGCTCTTGTCTCGTCCCAAAGACCGGTCAAACGAAGAGAAAGTCTACGTTGGGCGATACGACTACCGCACGTCCGTGTCCAGTATGCTGCGCTCTGCTGTCGCGAAAGTATCAGGCCGGCTAAAGGTGGATCATAGGCAAACCACCGTAAAGTCTATTGCTCGACACGATAGCCAGCTGCTTCGGGTTGTCCGACACCGTATTAAGGAGGTCGACCCGACGATTGGGGTGGCAGCCCGTTGCAGACGCCATCAGTGCAAAGCTTCCGGTGATCTGGAGATCATTTCGAACCTCCGAAAAAGCCCGGGCTATCCGACGACTTCTGCCCTTCTGGGACGTGCTTCGTTTTCGAATACCGCCGCAATCCCATGAACTTCTGATCCGCGAGATAGCAGACAGAACCCTTACAATTGCGAAGGCCGCAGTTACCGACGTAACGCCGAATGGTGACAAATTGGCTGCAACTCTTGAACATAAGCTCGGGGCCATTGAACAACGAATGTATGACGCGGTGGTCGTGTGCACGGGACCAGACAAGAATCCAGGTGAAAACCCTTTGGTTGCTGCGCTTCTGCATCAGGGTCTTGCTAAGCTTGACGAGACAGATCTTGGGATCGCCGTTGATGAGTACAGTAGGGTGATTGCAGGGGATGGGCGCTCGCAAGCTGACATGTTCGCGTTTGGGCCAATGACCCGTTCGAGTTTTGGTGAGATGTCGGGAGCCAATGGCATCGTAGCGCAGATCGGTAGGGTGACTCGCGATATCCTGGCCAAGTCGCCTAGAGGCTCTGTCGCAAAAGGCGCCTCTTTCAGGTGTTTCGCCCGTCGATTGACCGATCACTCGGCCCTGCGGAGCACAATCACGCTCGGCCGTTCATCTGTCGCACGTCACTCGATTGGTTGTGGATCGCGATAGTGCCAGAGCACGATCTTGCCGCTACGCCTCGACTGACTTCGTCGCTAACACGGTCGCCCATTGGTTTGTATCGGCCAAGATGACCGCCCTCACCAAGACAATGAGATTGCTCCGTCGGGGAAAGTTGAAAACACATGCTTGCTTCATTGTATTCTAGGATGGCGCTCGGTTGCGTCGAAGCAAATCGCTTCCTGGCCTCCGTAGAAAGGCTTGCCACATTCGGTCTGCGTGCAGATGGGGGAGTGGAAAGGCAGGCCTTGTCGGAACAAGAAATCGAGGCTCGAAAGTTCCTGATCGGCCGTGCGCGCGCGCTCGGTTGCAAAGTCGAAATCGACCCTTGTGGTAACCTGTTTTTTACGCGCGCTGGCGCCAAGCTAGTCCCGCCGGTCGTGATGGGAAGTCATATCGATACTCAACCGATGGGGGGGCGGTTGGATGGAGCCTATGGAGTCTTGGCTGGATTCGAAGTGCTGGCCGCCTTGGATGATGCGAGTATCGAAACCTCTCGGCCTGTGACGGTTGTCGCGTGGACCAATGAAGAAGGCAGCCGCTTCAAACCTGGAGCGATGGGGTCTGGAGCATTCGTGGAGCCGTCGCTACTGGAGCACTATCAGCACGCTGTTGGGGTCGACGGAGTGATCTTCGGCGAGGCGCTTGCCGAAGCTCGTTCAGCAATCGAGGGTGCGCTCGATTGCGCCCCTGGCTTTGCTATGCATGCATATCTGGAAGCACACATAGAACAGGGTCCGGTGCTGGAACAGTCTGGTCATTCTCTCGCGGTAGTGACCGGTATCCAAGGCGTCCGTTGGTATGAAGTTCGCTGCCAAGGTTGCGCTGCCCACGCGGGCACGACACCCATGTCAATGCGGCGCGACGCGGTCGTGCTGGCCAACAACTATCTCAAAAGAATTGTTGACCTGTCTGGAGAATTGTCCGCGCAAGACATCCGCATCACCTGCGGTCGGTGGAACGTGACTCCAAACTCCATAAATACCATTGCCTCGGAAGCGCTTTTTACCCTGGATGTGCGCTCGCCGAATTACGCTGGCCTAGATCGGTTCGAAGCGACCTTAGAGGCGGAACGCAACATGGTTGAAAATCAGGCGTTGATAACGATCGATCGCATTCTGGAAAAAGCGCCGACTGCCTTCGACGAACGTTTGCAGACCCTACTGGCAAGGGCCTGCCAAGCAGCTACTGGAACGGATCCTATTCGAATCATGTCCGGCGCTTTTCACGATGCACTCCATCTTGCAGGCCATTGTCCGACCGCCATGATTTTCGTCCCGAGCATTGGCGGAGTAAGTCACAACCCGGCTGAAGCAACGCAGCCCGACGACCTCGTCCTTGGCGTCCAAGCCCTCGCCTACGCAGTGACCTCATTAGCCATTTAGAGCCGGCACAGCTGCTGGCGCGATTTCGTGCAGAAGCCGCAACTGGGCTGGCGGAGCGTTCGCGGTGGCCGAAGCCGAGTACGCGGCGCGGCCGCCGGTTCTGGATGCAGCGGTGCTGTCGCCGCGAAAGGAGTAGCCTGGGCGGGCGCAAGGATCGCCTGCTTGCTCGATGGCGCTTCATCAACTTCGAGCACTAAGCCCCTAACGATCTGTGGCAACGATCTGTGGCGGATGGACTTCACGGGCCGCGTACCGCTTCGCCAGGGGCGGATGATTCCGGCGCTACATCGCCATCGACAACGGACCACCATGGGGCGACGGCGGGCGCAACAGCTTCACCGCGCTGGGCATCTGGCTGATCAAGATCGGCGCGAGCGTCAGCCATTTTCTAGGCAGTGCCATCCCCGGGGCGTTAGGCAAGGAGGAGCGCTTCCACCGTGCGCTCATGGCTTCGGCGCCTTCAAGAGTCTCCATCATGCCTTCGACAGCTCGCGTCATCTCTACCACGCCAGACTAAGCGTCGGCACGACGGCATTGCCACGCCGATCGATCGCTAACTGCCTTCAGCCGCGACTTTTGCGAGATTGTGCCGACCCTCGAACACGTCGCCGGCACCATCTACGCAAAATCCAGCGGAAGGAGGCGACCTCCCTGCTGGGACGGGCATTCAAGATCCGCAACGCCTTTGCTGGCAAGGACGTCACCTTAAGGCCGAACGAAACCGACGGCGTCTTCGACTCCCTACTTCCGACTTCAGAAAATCCAGACCATCGACCTCAACACAATCTGCCGACGGTATGGGAATTGTTCGCGAAGTCGCCGGTCCACGCAGTATTGTGGGTGGTTGCACGCCGCCTTGCGCAGATAAGAGGAAAGTTAAAGGGCCCACAGCACGACCATGCCTGACGCGTGTTTACACCCCGATTGCGCAAAGCTGCTCTAGAGCGCTTGCACCAGCGAACTTGTTTTAGATTTCGAAAAGCTGTCGGATGGTACCGAACCTCAATAAAAATTGGCCATGGGAGCAATATTTTATGCGGCTTTTTTATCATTGCGACATGGCCTATCCACAGTGGCCAGCTCCGGATCAATATGAAACCGCCATCGTAACTCTCCCCAACCGGTACTTCGATCCAACCGTCGGTCATGAGCTGTACAAACGCTACATCGACGAGTTTGTCTTCGCCGACCAAGTTGGATTGGACTTGATGGTCAATGAACATCACCAGACACCTACTTGTCTCAGCACCTCAGCTCCGATGTTGCTGGGAATTCTTGCCCGTGTGACGTCGAACGCCCGGCTTTTGGTCCTTGGCAACCCAATCGCTCGGCGTCTCCAACCCGTCCGAGTTGCTGAAGAGATGGCAATGATCGACGTGATATCCAGCGGCCGTCTCGAATGTGGATTTGTCCGAAGCGTGCCATACGAGGTCGCCGCGACGAACAGCAACCCGGTCCGGGACGCCGAGCGTATGTGGGAAGCCCACGATTTAATTTTGAAGGCCTGGACAAGCCACGATGGTCCCTTCTCGTTTGAGGGAAAATATTATTCGCATCGGCTCGTCAATATCTGGCCACGGCCCGCGCAGCAGCCGACCCCGCCGATCTGGATGACCGGTTCCAGTCCGCAAAGCTGTGCGCAGGTGGGTGAGCGAGGCTACGTTCTGGCGACCTTCGGATCCGGATACGACCGCACTCCAGCGATCTTTGACAGCTACCGCAAAGGATGGGACTCAGCGGACCACAGCCGTCCATTCGGCTTGGACCGATTGGCCTATACTTCTCTGACGTATGTTGGTTCAACAGATGCGGAAGCGCGAGAGGCCGCAGAGCACGTGCTGTGGTTCTACAACAGGCCAGCGAAAGCTCCGTTGCATTTCTCCAATCCGCCCGGCTATGCGAGCCCGGCGGCAAACGTGTCCGTACTTCGGACCGGCAAGGCCTTGTCCGGTCCCATGAGCCGCGCAAGTCCGTTGACGGTCGACGAAGCCATCAGCAGGGGACTCCTATTTTGTGGCAGTCCGGACACGGTCGTGGGTCAGATCAAAAGATTTTACAGCGCGGTCGGTGGGTTTGGGAACCTGGTCTGCCAGGCTCACGGTGGAGCCCTTGGCCATGAAGAAACCATCAACGGAATTCGCCTGCTTGCCCAGGAAGTATATCCGCAGCTGAAGGAATTTGGCCAAGTATCGGTCGCGGCGTAAGATAGGACAGGAAGCAATGTTGTTCGCCATAATCTGTACAGACAAGCCAAACTCTTTGCAAATTCGGCTCGACAAACGACAAGAACATCGCGCCTATCTCGAAGCTTTGAACGAGGCAGGTTCCATAGCGTTCTCAGGTCCGTTCATCTCTGTGGGCGGAGTTGCGGACGGTAGCCTAATAGTGACTGATGTCGAAGACCTCGCGGCCGCCAAATCGGTCGCCGAGAACGATCCATATTCCAAGCACGGACTATTTCAAGACATCCAGGTACGACAATGGAATTGGGGTATGAACGCGCCAACTCAAAACAAACGTTAGAGCGTCTGGACTTCTGGCTTTGTTGAGTGGCTTTCCGCAGTATGGAAGCGACGTACTGATCGACAGTATCGATGTTAATACTTCGTCTCGGGTGATGGCACCCCACCGAGCTTTGCAGTTCTTGTGGAGTTGTCTTCCATCCCTGGGTATTGGCGGATGAAGCGGTGAGCGACAATGGTTACCGGGGAACCAAATGACGTTCGATTGAAGAATGTTGATGGTAATTGGGTTGTACATGTCGTCAAAGATGGCAAGGTGACTCGGCGTTTGTTCGACGCTCAAGCTGTTGCCGAGAGCTACGCCGAAGACCAGCGAATTAGACTCGGGCTGCCTGGACGGCCGCCGACCAGTTGACAAACGTTGAGCCGTGATCGGAGGCAAACCCTGTGGATGAACGCCTTAAGAGGCTCGGCGAAATCCCCAACTTCATCATCAACGAAGTTCTCGACTTCGCAGAGTACTTCGATCGCGGTATTGTCGTTACCCTGGTTGACACACACGGAGTTCACCTTCGTCTCCACCTCACAGTCGTGACGTCGGAATTGCTTTGCGAGCGAATTGCCGACGCGTTGGAGCGCCGGTACGGCAAATAACGACTTAAGGCTAAACTGCTTGAGTCGATTGATCGACAATACCTGTGATCAGGTTGCTCCTTGATTATTTCGGTATACGGCGGACCTTGACCTCCGCCTGGCCGGCGCTATCAGACGCCTCCCAAGCAGCGCCGGCCACCTCCCCACGGGCTCTTGTTCCGTACCGCCGTGCAACGGTCGCGGTCGCCGAATGGCGTCGCTTGCCGCGATCGTATCCTGCGGGTGTTGTAAATCGCGGCTTACGTCGCCATGCTCCGGCATGGGCCAGGCTGATCAACGCGGCACGGCTGGCAGGTTCATCATGGAACCATCGCTCATCTGGCAAATCGTTTCCACGATTATGTAACTGGCCACTGTACCGCTCTTTTCGAGCGGGATTGCGCCAGCGAGGCGCACATCGCATCGTCGCTCCGGAATATCCCGAGGTCGCGGCACGGTGGCAAGGTGCTTAGTGCTGTCTACGAAGCCAAACTTGCTGGGGTCTCCTGCGGCTTCAGGCCGTGGCCGAGATAGCAGCGCCCAAGCAGAATGGCGACCCGTTCGTGCCGAATGGCACGGCTGGGAAGTCGGGTTAACGAGGTTTTGGAATTGAAGGGGACCTGTGATTCCAATCATAGCTTGATTCGCTGGAGACGTGCTGGTCCCCAATGTTCGACGAGCAGACTCCGCAGTCGCGCGTGGCCGTTCTCCTCGAGGAGTTTTCGCAGATCGACGATGACCGCGAACCTTGGCGGGTGGCGTTTCCGCTCGAGGAGATGCTGTTGCTGCTGACCTGCGCGACATAGCCGACTGCGACGATTTCGACGCCATCGTCGCCTAGGGCGAGCATCATCTCGACCTGATGCGCCGGTTCGCCCGTTCCACCACAGCATCCCCTGCGCCCGCTGGCTGCGGGCCTTGGTTAATCGCATCGACCCGATCCTGTTCGAGCGCTGCTTCGAGAGCTGGACCGCCGCGCTCTGGCCGGGCCGGCACGAGGTCATCGCCTTCGGCGGCAAGACCCCCCGCCGCACTCACGATCGTCGCAAGGGCCTCAAGGCCCTGCACACGCTCAGCGCCTATTCCACCAACGCCCGGCTGTCGCTGACACAGCTCTCGGTGCAGGACAAGGCCAACGAGATCACCCCATCCCCGAGCTGCTCGATCACCTCGCCGAGACCCGACAGCTCGAAGGCGCCCTCGTCACCATCGACGCCATGGGCACCCTGGTCGAGATCGCCGACAAGATCCACGAGCACAAGGCCGACTACGCTGCCCTGAAGGGGAGCCAGCCGACCCTCGAACACGGAGTCGCAGACTATTTCCGCGGCCCCGAAGAACGCGTCACCAAGACCACCATCGAGAAGGGCCACGGCCACATCGAGACACACGTCTACACCGCTTCCAGCGTCGTCAACTGGATCGACCCCGACCGCAGCTATCCGGGCCAGCCGCGCTTTCGCGGCATCAAGACCATCGTCAAGATCCCCAATCGCACCGAACTGGCCGACCGCTGCACCTTCGATACCCGCCAATACATCAGTTCGGCGCCGCTCAATATCGAACGACTCGCCGACGCCGCACGCGGCCATTGGGGCGTCGAAAGTTTCCACTGGCTGCTCGTCGTCCGGCGCTTCACCCTCAACCTCGTGCGCGCCAGCAAGACAAAAGGAAGCGTCAAGCTCCGCCGAAGAACCGCAGGGTGGCGCTCGGATTCCCTCCTCGAAATCCTTCTTCAACTCAGATGAACGTTAACCTGGATTCGCAGCCGTGGCCGAATGGCCAGTGGCCGCTTGGGCGAGTCCCCAAATCTCCTGGCGCAACCGCCACCAGCTTGCGCGTCAGGCGTCTCCCTTCCGTCGTATGCCTCACGGATGAACCGGCTATCTGAGTTCGTCTGCGCTGAGGAAGGCGGAGGTCCCGGGTCCCGGGCCGCGGCTCGCCGCGCCATGCAAGGGCGGCAGGCCGCACAAGCCGCGGCATGGGCTGGTCCGGAGTTCGAGCCCTTGAGCGAACTCCTGCCCCGCGTCGCCAAAGCTCTGCATTGTATGCTGGCCTCAGGCTCTCGGTAACAGCTTGCCGGTTCCGGCTTTAGCAAGGATTTGATTGTCTCGGACAACAACTTCTCCCCGGCGAATTGTGGTGGTTGGCCACCCTTTTGCGCTGTAGCCTTCCCACGGCGTGTAGTCTATGGCTTGGTGCATGTCGCTGACATTTATCGTCTTTTCCCTCGTAGGATCCCATATGACGAGGTCGGCGTCCGCCCCAGGAATGATGTCTCCCTTCCGCCCTTTCAGACCGAAAAGGTGAGCTGCATTCGTTGAAGTAAGTCTTACGAATGCGGGTAGATCGAGCCGGCCTTTGGTGACCGCCTCATTGAATAGCACTGTCATTCTGGTCTCAATCCCAGGCACGCCATTTGGTATTGAATTGAACGCGGGCGTGCCATCGTCGTTAAGCAATGCGGTCCCTTGGCCATAGGCGCTGCTGCCAGGGTCCCGTTTCGCTTTTGCAAACGAAAACCCGCAGTGATCCGACGAGATCACATTAAGTGTTCCCCTCGATATTGCGGCCCACAACCGGTCCGCCTCGCCCTCATCGCGCAGTGCCGGCGAGCAGACCACCTTCGCGCCTTCAAAGTGCGGCTTCTCCAGGTCGGCGATAGTGTGTGTGAGGTAGTGCATACACGTTTCGCCCCACACTTTCGATCCACGCTTGCGCGCCCTTTCAATCTCATCGGCAACTGCACCCGCGGAAACATGGAACACCTGAATTGGCTGGCCGACCAACTCGGCCAAGGAAATCGCACGGTGGGCGGCTTCTCGTTCAACAACCACCGGGCGTGCCCACGCGTGGTAGACGGGGGCCGTCTTTCCGGCAGCCAAGAGCGCATTTTGCAGCCACTCTATCGCGTCATAATTCTCGCAGTGTACGGTCACCATCATCCCGAGTTGCTTGGCCTTCGACAGCACCGAGATGAATTGGCCATCGGAAAGACGGAGGGGATCGTAAGTCAAGAATACCTTCAGACTACGAACCCCAAGAGCCAACAGCGTCGGTATTTCTTGATCTAGGACCTCGGGAGACGGGTCGGTAATGATCTGATGAAAACTATAGTCGGCTAGAGCGCGGGAGGCTCGTTCAAGGTAGTCAGGCGCGCTTGACTTGATCGAGTGGCCCCGCCATTGGGGCTTGAAGCAAATGAGCGACGTGGTCCCGCCGGCCAGGGCCGCTTTTGATCCAGTCTCGAATGTTTCTTCCTGAACAGATCCGCTTTCGGCAACTTCTTCAATGTGACAGTGAGGGTCAAGTCCTCCCGGGATTACAAGCTGGTGCTCCGCAGACAGTTCTTCCCGGCCGCGGCGCAGGTTCCTACCGATTGCCGTGATTACACCATCTTTTACTCCAATGTCGGCTGAGAAGCAGTCAAAGGATGTCACCACGGTACCGTCACGAACCACTAGGTCAAAGTCGAAGTCAACCACATGTCATCCTTTCAGGACTTGATAGTTCTGTTAAGAAAACGCAGTAGGCGTGGCGCAAACATCGCAGATTGGCTCAAGGCTTGGTCTAGCGGTTCCAACAGCCAGTAATGCTGGGCGTAGGGCAGGATGCAGGTGGTCACATCAAAACCAGCAAGTGCAAGCGCTCGGGCAAAGGGCTGAGACTGCAACTGCTCGCTGACGACGCTGTCCTCTGTCCCCCAGGCAACAAGAAATGGTATTCGATTGTTGCTCCGAACACAGCGAGATAAAGGGGATGCCTCGAAGTAAGCGGCGCGGTTGTCGTAGAGCGCGCAGCCAAGCAGCCATTCTATCGATTTGTCCAACGGCCGCGTCATCTGCTCATACGACCACTCCGCCGCCAAATCATAGACGCCGTAAGCTGCGACAACGGCCTTGATGCCAACCGAAGGGCTAGGTTGATTACCAGCGGCACTATCTAGGCCGACCATTGCTGCTATGTATGCTCCCGATGAAGCACCCATCAGCGCGATACGATCCGGATCGATTCGCAAGAAGGATGAGTTCGCCTGGCAGAATTTTATAACCTCGCGCAAATCTGCTATTACCGTTGGGTAGGGTGTCTCGTGGATATTGAAATGCCAGCGGTCCACGGCCAACAGCGCATAGCCGTTCTCCGCCAGGAGTTGCCCCCAATGCTGGTAGCCCCCCCGAGATCCCTGGTTCCACCCACCACCGTGTATACCAATCACGGTCGGGTGCGGGTCCTCTCCCTCCGGACTATAGAAGTCAGCATGCAGGACCCGTGCATCGGGTACGTTAATCTGGAGTTGTTGGTATTTACTGTTCATTGAGTATCCACCATCCGGACGTCTATTCGAGATCCAGTCCATGCTTTTGTAGACGATATAAAAGACATGATGCGGGAACCGACTTCCTCGGGCTGTTCAACCAACGGGAGATGTCCGCAATTTGCGATTTCTCCAGACTGCGCGCCCTTGATCAAAGAAGCGAATGCATCCGCGTTCGCCCTTGAGACAAGTCCATCGGACTCACCGCGCAGAATCAGACAAGGAAGGTCGATACCCGCCACGCGATATTTGAGCTTCGGGTTGTGAAAGAAGGAGTCCCAACTCAACAGTGCCATGGTCTCCCAACCGCGGGCCATTCTTTCCAACGTGTTGTCGTCACCGCGACTTTGATCGAAACGTGCGTGAGCGGGATCGCGATAGAGGAGACACTCAAGCGCCGACCTAGACATGGAATAGATGTCAGGCACGTCCAGTCTGTCATATGGTCCAGCCTTGAGTCCAAATGCACCAACAAGGACCAGGCCCGACAGCCTGCTGGCATCCATGGCGGCCATTTCAGCCGCTACCCAGCCGCCGAAGGAACAGCCTGTGAGAATCGCGCGCTTTACGTCCAGTTTCTTTAAGAGCTGAAGGCCCAGGTAGGCATAGTCGTCGGTCGAGTTGATCCACCCCGGCAGGGCGTTGTCACCAAATCCTGGAAGCCGAATAGCAATAACAGAGAAATTTCGCGCAAAATCACCTATAAACGGCCCGTCTGGACGAAATCCAAAAGAACCATCTATCAAAACGAGCGGCTGCCCGGATCCCTCTCGATGGAATTCAACGTCGACGCCAAGGACGTTGCAAGTCTGCCATTCCGCCGTTCGAACTTCGATAGTATTCACTGACAATGCTCCTCTCCAAACCGGCACAACGCTCGTCAAGACTGCGATCGTTCAAGCGTGTCAGGACAAGCAGACCGCATCAATTTCGCGCGTTGTTGCAGTCCGAAGTCGAGTTGCGTCCATCAAGCGTCAATCGGCGTCACCACCGTTCGACTATGGCGCTTGGCTGGCGCCATTCGATGGTTTCTTTCCGGTTGGCGTTGTCTGGCTTTTCAGGGTAAGCGGCGTTTCCGGGCCACCTTTCGAGAGTGATCGCGATCTGTGAGGTTGCCGATCCTGTATTGGGATCGGAGATAGGCTTGTGTCTGGACTTGACCTTACGCTTGACCCGGAGCGGCAGCCCCGGCGTTTCGAGGTGATCAACGGTGCTGGCGGCCGGCGTCACTGGTCGATGGATGACAAGGCGCGGATCGTCGCGGAGACGCTGGAACCGAACGCAGTCATTTCCGAAGTCGCCCGGCGTTATGGTCTGAGGCCACAGCAGGTGTTCGCCTGGCGGCGCGAAGCGCGCAAACAGGCCGCTTCGGAGGAATCCCCGGCCTTCGTGCCGGCGGTGGTGACGACGCCGCCTCCGGAACCCACGCCGACGCGTCCAGCGCAGCCGCGGAAGCGGAAGGCGACCCGCGACGTTGGGGTGATCGAGCTTGAGATCGACGGTGTCGCCATGCGGGTCGGTCGTGGCGCTGACGCCAAGACGGTGGCTGCGGTGATCCGTGCGCTGAAGAGTTCGTCGTGATCGGCCCGACCGGCGCCGTGCGCGTCATGGTGGCGACCAGGCCGGTGGACTTCCGCAAGGGCGCTGAGGGATTGGCGGCGCTGGTGCGCGACACGATGGGCGCCGATCCGTTCTTATGCGTCGGGCGAGATTATGTGGCGGAGCCGCCCTGACCCCCTTTCGGGCCGGCCAAACCCAGCTTGCCTCCGCCACATAATATTCAGATGGAGTTCAGCAGTTGCAGAACGGAGTCATTTGGTCGGAAACGCACGCCGTGATCGCCGGTGACGCCCGCCTTCTCGAGTCCATTGCGCATCATCTCGACATCCGCTGCGGCATAGCGGTGGGTCGTGGCGACCTGTGCGTGCCCGAGCCAGGCTTGGATCGTCAAAAGGTCCACGCCGGACTGGAGAAGCTTCATGGCGAGGGAGTGCCGGAAGATGTGCGGCGATATGGGCTTGTCGGCCAAGGCCGGCCTGGTAGGCACGGCCTCGGTGGCCGCACGCCGCACGATATGGGTCGCTCCGAAACGAGTCAGGCGCTCGTTGCGGGCGCCGACGAATATCGGTCGCGGCTCGTGATGGGCGATCCCGCGCTCGCTCAACAAGGATGTCAGCGCCCGCGCCAGGTCCTTAGCAATGGGGACGACGCGGTCTCTGCGCCCTTTGCCGCGTAGCAGCACTTGTGGGTGCGGCCGCTCCAACTGAAGGTCGTTTGCGTTGACGCCGGTGGCTTCGGAGACCCGGGCGCCGGTCCGTGCCAAGAAGAGCAGAAAGGCTCGGTCGCGCCGACCACGGGACGTCTTTGGATCGGGCGCCGCGATGAGGGTGTCCACTTCGGCCTTGGTGAGGTGGTACGTCACCTCAATGTGCGTCCGTTTAATGGGAATCGTCAGCACGCGTTGGGCGACGCCGAAGGACGCCGGGTCGGCGGCAGCGACGTGGTGGAAGAAAGATCGGATCGCGGCCAAGCGGGCGTTGCGCGTGGTGACGGAATTGTTCCGCTTCTCCTCGAGTTCGTCGAGAAAAGCGAGAACGAGGTCTCGATCAAGCTCTTCGAGCGCCAACGCCGCCGGCTTCTTCCGCAATCGGGCGGCGGCAAAGAGGATCAGCATGCGCAAGGCGTCCCGATAGCTGGCCACGGTCGCGGGAGTCGCGTTCCGCTGCTTGGTCAGGCGCCGGCGGAAATAGGACTCCAGGAGCGGCGCTAGGAGCAGGTGTTCGCTCATGCTGCGCCCCCATCGAGGGCGGCACGCTCAGCCGCGATGGCGAGGAGCTCCGCCGAGCCCGTGAGGTAGTAGGCCGTGTCGCTGTAACTGGCGTGGCCGAGATATGTGGCGAGCAAAGGCAATAGCGCCTGAACGTCTGCGCGCTGTTGGTGCCAGAGGCTGAGGCGGGTCACGGCAAACCGGTGCCTGAGATCGTGCGGCCTTAACGGCTTACCGCCATCAAAGTCGGCGAGTTTACGGACCTCGGCAAAGCCGTTTTGCAGGCCGGTCGCCGAGAGGCGGTTGCCCCGGGAACTGAGGAAGAAGCCCTGATCCTTGGGTGTGGGGAAAGCGGCGTCGCGCTCACGGGCATAGCAACCAAGGGCAGCCTGGGTTGTCGTGTGAACTGGAACGAGACGATCCTTGCGGAACTTTGTCTTCCGAACGAGGAGAACCCCGTTGGTGAGATCAACGTCGGAACGATCAAGCCCGACTACTTCGCCCGATCGCAGCCCCGAACTCGCCAACAATCCGATCAGCGTCGCCATCGTCCGCCCTCGCAGAGGGATGCTAGGCGAAATGCGGGCGCATGCGTCGATGAGTGACGTCAACTCAGCCTCGCTGAGAATACGCGGAGGCGGAATCGCTCTGGATCTGGGGAAAGCCCTGCGCTCCAAGACTTCGGTTCGCGCGTCGTAAACGGCGAGATACTCGTAAAACCGGCGGAGCACGCCGTGACGAGTGACGCGGCTGTTGGCGGCGCCGCTGAACGACAGGGCGAAATCCAGCGCCAACGTTCGAGTGGCGGGCCCATCGAACTGAGCGCGCTCAACGTACCTCACGAAAGCCCGCAACGTGCCGGCTTGCTTGCTGAAGGCATAGCCGAGGGAGTGGCGTAGCTCGATGTAACACTCGGCCTTCTCGCCGAGGAATCGGGCAAAGGCGGTCATGCCACGCCTCCCGGAAAGGGGAGTGCGACCTCGGCAAGTTGCGAGGTCGCGACCTTTACGTACAGCGCCGTTGTGTTGACGCTGCGGTGTCCCAGGAGATCGGCGACCTCGTTGATCGGCCTTCGCTGCTTGACGAGCTGGGTGGCAAGACTGTGGCGCAGGAGATGCGCACCTGCGACCCGCCCGAGTTCAACCCCGCCATGTCGCAACCGCTTCCGCACGATCCTTGAAACAGGCGACGCGCATTTGAACGGTGCCACGGGCGGCGTGAAGGACAGGAACAGATACGGACTATCCACCTTCGGTCGAGCGCGCAGGACGTAGTCGGCGAGCGCGGCGCCAGTCTCCTCGAGCAGCGGCGCCACCCGATCCCGCTTGCCCTTGGTGCGCCGGACAGAAACCTCGCCAGCACGCCAGTCGATATCCTGCAGCTGAATGGCGCGTAGCTCACCGTTGCGAATGCCCGTGGTGGCGAGTAGCAGCAGGACGGCTCGATCGCGGATGTCGACCGGCGTCGTTGCGCCGATCGCATCGATTGCACGCCGAACGTCATCCCATGCAAGGCGCGGCGGCAAATGCGCCAAACGCCAATGAGGCGTCCTTGGGACGACGCGGTCGAGATCCTGGTCATGGTGGCCAGCCCAACATAAAAACTGAAGAAATGTTCGGATGTGAGAAGTCGCTGCCGTGCGGGTGCCGGTTGTCGCCGATAGCGACAGCCGATGCTCGACAGCAGCAAGGACGTGCTCAGCCGTCAACGCCTCGAGATCTTGACCGGGATGGTGATGGCGGAACCAATCCAGAAAGCGGCGGCCTCCCAGAAGAACGCCTTCGCGTGTCGTCGGCTCAAGTCCTCGCACCTTGCGCAAATAGTCGGAAAATGAGGTCAGAAGCGGAGTATCCGGATCATCATCTACCTTGGGAGGGGAAGCGATGAAGCGCTCCGGAGCCACTCGCCGTGCATGTCCCAGCGCCGATGCTGCCCCAATGCGTGGAGAATCCGTAGTAAACGTGCATAAATAGCTGTCGACGACATCTTGATGGATCGGCATCCGACCACAGCGCGTTGCGGCAAACTGGCTAAAGCGCGCAATCCGGCTCAGGTAAATCTTGGCGGACGCTCGCTTGTAACCAAGGGTGAAAAAATGCTCCGCGAGGCGATCCATCTCGCCACCGAGTGCACCGCTACGCAGGCGCTTGAGCACCCCACAATAGGAAAAATAGAACTCGAGCATTCTGCCCCTCCGGCGTTGTGGCACAGGGGAATCCCGCGCCATGAGAGAGGCATGAAATATTATGTGGCGGAGGCAAGCTGGGTTTGGCCGGCCCGAAAGGGGGTCAGGGCGGCTCCGCCACATAATCTCGCCCGACGCATAAGAAGGGTTATGTGGCGCGCCACATAACCCTTCTCCGGCGCAGTCTACGTCTTCAGGGCAAAGCGTGCCGACCGGGTCAAGCTGGTCTACTTCGACGGCACCGGCGTGTGCCTGCTGGCAAAGCGCCTGGAGGACGGAAAGTTCTGCTGGCCTGCCATCACCGATGGCGTGGTGAGGTTGACGGCGGCGCAATTGCAGGCGCTCCTGGAAGGGTTGGACTGGCGTCGCGTGCATGACGCCCGCGAGACACGCGCGCCGGTCGCGGCAAGTTGATTCCACCGACGGCCAAGGCGCTGGCAAAGCATTGGAATGCATGATTGAATCGGCTTTGTGACCAATCCGGCCGAGCCACTGACCAACGATCCGATCGCGCTTCAGGCGATGCTCGCGGCGGAGCGCGCCGAGAACGAGCGGCTGCGCCAGATCATCAAGGAACTGCAGCGCCACCGCTTCGGCCGCAGGGCAGAGAGCCTGCCGGTCGACCAGCTGCTGCTGGGCCTGGAAGAGGCCGAGCAGGTCGAGGCCGAAGGCTTCGCGGCGGAGGACGCCGCCGATCTTGCCAAGCGCGAGGCTCGCGCCAGGAAGCGCCGCGCCAACCGCGGTTCACTGCCCGCGCACCTGCCGCGTATCGAGCAGATCATCGACATTCCCGACAAGATCTGCCCGTGCTGCAAGGGAATGCTGCACGTCATGGGCGAGGATCGTTCCGAGCGCCTCGACATCGTGCCGGCCCAATTCCGCGTCATCGTCACCCGCCGACCGAAATACGCCTGCCGGAGCTGCGAGGAGGTCGTGGTGCAGGCACCTGCTCTGGCGCGGCTGGTCGAGGGCGGCATCCCAACCGAGGCGACCGTCGCCCATGTGCTGGTCAGCAAATACGCCGACCATCTTCCTCTGTATCGTCAGGCGCAGATCTATGCCCGCCAAGGCGTGAACCTGGATCGGTCCACGCTCGCCGACTGGGTCGGAAAGGCAGCCTTCCTGCTCCGGCCGATCCATGAGCGCCTGTTCGAGCGGCTCAAGGCATCCGACAAGCTCTTCGCCGACGAGACGACGGCGCCGGTTCTCGATCCCGGTCGCGGCCGCACCAAGACCGGCCAACTGTTCGCCTATGCGCGTGACGATCGCCCCTGGGGCGGGATCGATCCACCCGGCGTCGCCTATCTCTATGCGCCGGACCGAAAAGCCGAGAACGTCGTGCGCCATCTTCAGGGCTTTGTCGGCGTCCTGCAGGTGAACGGCTACGCCGGCTACAAGGTCCTTGCCGAGCGCAATGCCGTGAGCCTGGCCTTCTGTTGGGCGCATGTCCGTCGCCGCTTCTACGAACTGGCCCAGTCTGGACCCGCGCCGATCGCCACGGAAGCGCTCCAGCGCATTGCCGAGCTTTACAAGATCGAGAGCGATATCCGGGGGCGCCCGGCGCAAGAGCGCCGCGCCGCCCGCCAGCAAAAGACTCGGCCGATCATCGATGCCCTCGAGCCGTGGCTGCGCGAGAAACTTGTCTTGGTCAGCCAGAAGAGCAAGCTCGCCGAAGCGATCCGCTACGCGCTCTCGCGCTGGACGGGCCTGACACGCTTCCTCGACGACGGCAGGATCGAGATCGACTCCAACGTGGTCGAACGCTCGATCAGGCCAATTGCCCTCAATCGCAAGAACGCGCTCTTCGCCGGCTCCGACGGCGGCGGAGAGCACTGGGCGACCATCGCCTCACTCATAGAAACCGCGAAGCTAAACAGCGTCGACCCGTACGCTTACCTCGCTGACGTAATCGTCCGCATCGTCGCCGGTCATCCACAAAACCAGCTCGACCACCTACTGCCCTGGGCATATGCCCCCGCGCAACTCAAAGCCGTGGCCTGAGAACACCGGTTACTTTTCAGGAACAATCAAACTTAGTTGATCGCCAAACGAGTGCGCTCTCAACCTGAGGTATAGCCGCCGTCGACCACCAAGACCGTCCCGGTAATAAAGGAGGCACAATCGGAGGCTAAAAAAAGCGCCGCGGCCACTATCTCCTCGGCCGTCCCGAAGCGTTTCAGCGGCGTACGCGCGATCGCCGCTTCAGCCGCGGCCGTATTTACCGAATGGTCGTTGCCCTCCATCCGATGATCAGTCCAACCAGGCGCGACCGCGTTCACCCGAATATTGTGTTGCCCCCATTCAAGGGCCAGAGACCGGACAAGTTGATTGACACCGCCCTTCGCGGCGCCGTACGCGGATAGCCCGTTGAAGCCAACCAGCGAAGCGTTCGACGATGTTACGACGATTGATCCGCCCGAAGGCTGGGTTGTCATCTTCCGAGCGGCTGCAACTGAAGAATTGAAGACCCCGTCCAAATCGACACCAATGGTCTTTGCCCAAGTCTGTTGAGACGTCTCGAACGCAGTTTCCGATATCGATACCCCGGCATTGCACAACATGATATCCAGTTGTCCGAAGTGCTCAATCGCGCTTTGAACAAATGCCTCGCAGCTTTCTCTCTTCGTGACATCAAGGAACTGACAAACTGCTTGCCCTTCGAATACTTCGATCTTCTTTAAGGCAGCGTGATTGGCTTCGTTTGACGGCGACCCGATGATCACGCTAACCTCGTTCTCTACCAAGGCGAGGGCCATTGCGAGACCGAGTCCCCGGCTTCCCCCGGTTATCGCGGCCACTCGACCGCCCAGGCTGGGGAACGCCAGGGAGCTCCGTATGCTCTGAATCATGTGCCGACAAAATCCTGGAGCAATAGATTGCTTCCACTGGGAAGTATCGCGGGCGTCAGCGTGTCAACGGACGCGAACGTGTAGACATTGTATGTAATCCAGATAAACGCGGCGGACTTATCCATAAGCTGCTGCATCTGGACGTAAATCTCGCTACGCTTCTTGTCATCCAAGGTTGCCTCGGCCTTGACGAACAAAGCATCGAACTCTGGATTGCTCCATCGCTGCCAGTTCCAAAGCCCGATCTGAGAGGTAGTAAACCACTGCATTTGAAATCCGGCATCCATCTTGCCGGGGAATTCGATCAAGGACAGATCCAAATCCTTGGACGCGTCATTTTCACCGAGTGCCCAATAAGCGCCGCTGTCGCGTGAATCAATTTCCAGGTCAATTCCAACGTCAGCGAGATTGGCTTGCACGATGGCTGCAATTGCCTGAAACACAGATGTATTCAGGATGGTCAAACGTGTCTTGAAGCCCGAACCAAGACCGGCCTTAGCTAGCAGAGCCTTTGCTGCCTCCACGTCTCTGGCGCGAACGGGAGCGTCCTTCCAATCCCCCAACAATTCCGGAGCCAAGATCGCGTTCGCTCGGGGGGCGAAACCGTTGTATGCGCCTGCCAGAATGGCATCGACATCAATTGCCAAGCGAAGCGCTTCTCTGACTTCGTGTTTGTCGAATGGGGGCTTGGCGATGTTGGGGCCAATCCAGACGTAATCGATCCCCGACTTTTTTATTATTTTGGTTGCTGGTGACTTGCCTATTTCTTCGGACCGGACGGGGTCGATCTGTGTAAAGTCGAGCTCCCTTCCGAGGAAGGCAAGTTCGGCGGTCCTTAATTCAGTAATCGGCCGCAGATCGATCTCCTCAAAGTGAGATTTCGGTCCTTTGAAATCCGGATTTGCCGTCAGGACGAACCGTGTACCGGGCGTGGATTCGGCCAGCATATATGGGCCAGATCCAATGACATTTGCAGAAATTTTCCCTCCGAATTTCTGGAAAGCTTTTTTGGATACAATCACACCGGAACCATCGGCTAACGTAGTCGTCCAAAGCGAGGCTTTCGGACCCTTCAGATGAATTCTGCCACTCAGCGGGCCGGTCACTTCGACCGAGTCAAGGACAGCCCAGTCGTCCGCGAAAGCGACTTTCTTCCCGTCTGGGCCCGGCTTGATGAACCGCTCAAATGAAAACTTCACGTCTTGAGCCGTAACCTGGCCAAACCCTCCGGAAAACATCAAATTGTCTTTGAGAGTGAATTCGATCAACGTGTCGCTTACCTGAGCGATGGATGCCGCAGCGTCGTTCTCAAATTCTAGGGTACCGAGCTTTGGCTTGATCAGTCCTTGATATACCGCAAGAATGACGTTGACTTCGATAGGTCCAGTCCGATTCGCTGGATCGAGGTTCTGAAGGTCTCTTGGAATGCGCACAAGCAGCTTTTTGCCCGTCGCAAAGACGTTGCTGGGTGAGATGGTAATGAAAGCTGCCGCGGCTCCAAGAGAAGCTGCGGTTTTGATAAGCCGGCGTCTAGATAGCTTCGATGACATATCGCTACCCCTCCTTTTTGTTGCGGCTGAAGCCGAGGGTCCATTGGAAAACTTTAATGGCGCGCGCCTGTTGGCGCCGCTGACAGCAAAGGCTATTGGAACGCCGACGCATGGTCCATAGAACTTAGCGCAGTGATCTTACGCTGGATGCAGCTACACCAGAGAAAGGTGGCGTCGTCGACGGGGCCGACAAACGGGGCCGCCGCTGGCCTGGAGGGTCATATCGATCCCAGTTTGGGGCAGCAGGCTACGTTGTCAGCTTTTGTTGATTAACCGGGACAAATTGGCTGACGTGACCTGAAGCGGGATGGAGTAAGGCCCCTAGCGGGTTTCGCTGGGTTGTGCTCCAGGTTTGGTGAGTGCACGAGAGGTGGTCTCAGACAGCCATGGACAACCCAATGCGAAATGCGACTATATGCAGATGGCTTCCGTTTGCACTTGCCGGCGGGCTTTCGATCGAGCCAGCCAAGAGTATGAAGAACGGCAGGGTATTTGACGTGCCTGTAAGCATGGTGTTTGGGAATGAAAGTGTAGGGAGTCTCTGGCTTGATCCTGTATGGAGGTAACATGATGTCGACAGGAGATCGACAGCAAGTGGCCATAGCAGAAAATCTTAGGAAGCTCTGTTCACGCTACGATTCCGTTTCACAAATCTCTCGAAAACTTGGAATTAATCGCCAGCAGTTCAATAAATATCTGTCTGGAACCTCTTTTCCGTCGTTGCGAAACTTGCGGCGCATAACCGATTTTTTTGGTGTCGACGAGTTTGAGATTCTCCTTCCCCCGGAAGAATTTTCTCAGAAAGTGCTCCCCAACCAAGCCGCTGTAGTCCGACCGCCAACCATTACACCGGGCTTTTTGCCCAGCCCTCCCGAAACATCGCAGATCTTCTTGGCTCCATATTGCGGATTCTACCACGTCTATTTTCATACACCCGTATGGTCGAACCACATCGTCCGCGCGCTGACCCGGATCCATCAAGTCGATGGTCGGACAGCGACGCGAACCTTTGAGCGTCTCCGAGAAGTCCGAGCGAGGGGACAGGCCGGCCCCGTTCAGAAGTTTCGAGGAAATGTTTCGCAGGTCGTCGATAGGCTGTGCATCTTGGAATACGAGACTCTGGTCGAGGAGCTGGTGTCGATGACTTTCCTGTATCCTTCGCATCGCCACGCGCTTCGACTTTTGACTGGCGTGATGATTGGTGTGGCCAGCGGCGGTAGCCGACAGCCCTTTGCATCGAGGGTGGTCTATGAATTTATCGGCCAGAAGATCGACGGGCGGGCAGGGCTTGGCGCCTGCGGCTTGTTTCTGCCAGATGACGCGGCGGTCCCGGAGGAGATTCGCTCGCGCATCCGAAATACTATCGACCCTGGGGAAAGCGTGCTGCTGCCTCGCGCCTACTGATGCCGGGACGGCGCATCGCAGAAGGCAACTCAAACTACCTTGCCGCGAGCCTTCCGCGGGAATCGTATTTCTTGCCGAAGCTACTCTCAAACTATCAAGCGCTAGGTCAGTGATCCGCCGGTTACCTGGATGTTTTCCATGGTGATGCTACCTGCCTCTTCCCGACAAAGGAAAGTAGCTAGTGCCGCAAGCTCGCTAGGCTGCAACAAGCGTTTTTGGGGTTTGCGCATAATAATGTCGTAAAGCACGTCCTCAGGGGTCCGACCCTTGCCCTCCCGCTCAGAGATTTCCTTGATAGTCCGGCGAGTCATCTCGGTGTCAACGCCACTCGGACTTATCATGACGCAGGTCACCCCATGCGGAGCTCCTTCGAGCGCTGCGCAACGGGTGAGGCCAAGCATGCCGGACTTGGAGGCGCAATAGGCGGGGTTGTCCGCCCAGCCGACATTTGCGTAGGTGGAGCCGATGTTGATAATACGGCCCCATCTGCGCGAAATCATGCCCGGCATCGTTTCGCGCATGGCGCGAAACGCGCCGTTGAGGTTTGTATCGAGTATTCTGTCCCACAGTTCATCGGAATGGCCGCTAACGGGCTGCTCGAAGCAAATTCCAGCGGCGTTCACAAGAATGTCGATCGGGCCGCAGACGACTTGGGCCTCACTTACGAACTCGCGCACAAGACCTGAATTGCGCACATCCAGATGCCCGGCAAAGACCTTGGTGCCAAATGGTTCCAGCCGCTCCCGCACGTTCTTTACAAAGTCAGGCATGGCGGGATTGACGAAGGAGCCTACGGCGACATTGGCGCCAGCCTCGGCAAGTCCTTCTGCTATAGCTAGGCCTACGCCGGTCAATCCACCTGTGACAAGTGCGCCTTTGTTCAAAAGAAAGCGAGACATGTGGTCCTCCGATCTTATCATTTGTGGGTGCAACTGACGGCGCATTACATGGGGTGCGTAGCGGCGGCTGCGTAGCAACATACCTTCCAAAATTCGCGACATATTGGTCGCCCCATGCATATCGTTGCCGGCGTTCGCCCCTGCCTCCATCATCGGGAGGCAGGGGAGTTCCAGTTTTGGGAGACATCCATGGTTTGGGTGGTGAACTGCCTATCAACCGGCCTTGCTGCCGAGCGCGGCGAGCACCTGGGCGCCAATCTGCTCTGACCGATGGCCGTCAATACACTGTTCGAGTACCGTCTTCCCTTCATAATAGTACGGATCGAACCAGTCGGGAAAACGCCTCTGCATCTCGCTTACAACGTAACTGCGGCTTTTGGCATCGATCGTATCTATGTTCTCGGGATCGACATCCCGGGGGGCGACGTCTGACATAAGACCAAGGAACGTGGCAAACCAGTGCTTGGTCTCCTCGATGAGCTCCTTTCCTGCGATGCCTTGATGTCCAGTCAAGACAAAGCGAGGGTTCATTTCGCTGAACTCCTGCAGGATTCGGTACCAGTTCGCTGTGGTACGGTCCGAGAAATAATGGTGCTGCTTGTTCTGCAGAATGTCGGCGGCAATCAATGCACGATGTTGGGGGATCCACCCCACAACTTGAACGGGCGCCTCAGCCGGACCGACCTCTTTCAGCTCGAGAGTGATCTTGTCGAACGCAAGCGTCAGCGTGCGCTCAAAACCGAAATCCGGATATACGAGATCGGCGGGATTGCTGGGTACCTCGTCGCCCCACTCTTTACGCGTCTTGGCGACGCGTTGCGCTGCAGTGGCGTGCATGTCAGCCAGTACGCCGGCGCTCGTAATAATGGTCGCGTTCGGGGCAACCTTGCGGAAGAGCATGTTGCCAAAATAATGATCGGGATGCGCGTGCGTGTTGATTATAGCGAATATATTTCCACTGGTCTTGGACTTGATTGCATCCCAAAGCTCTTGAGCCGCGCTGTAATATATCTGGGTGTCGACCAGGACAACGCCGCGCTCAGTCTCAAAGAAGTATGATGATGTAAAATAGGGATCTTGACGGCTCTGGTATGAATGAATCACCACATCACCATGTATGGTCTGCGATTGATCCGAGGCTTTTGCAAGTATACATTGCCACTTCGGATCATTCTTCCAGTGTTTTTCACGTCTATCTACATTCATTGATGTTCTCCGAGTTGAAACCATATTATATGTGTTTTCACACCTTGGACATATTAAAGTGATAGTAAAAATATGTCCTGAAGTAGTCTTACATATTTCATTATCCGCAAGAAGCGGGTCAGATAGACAATCCGAACGAGCCAAAGTCGCCTTCTCGACAAAGTCAAATTAGAGAAACATGATTACGATGACTACGGAAATTTGCGCCTGAATGCGACGCGCGATGCAGTGAATCAGAGCCAGACTGCGTCACCCACGGTGACGCTTAGCCTGTCTGCTGAGGCGGACGCTATCGTGATCGGCATGGGTTTCGCGAACGTCGCGATCAACGTGCTGACCAGTTACACCAACAACGTGGCGTTGACCGGCATTGACTTTCTGAAGGTCAATGTCGCACTGCGATCTGCCGCCCGATCCGTGATGGGCGTGGCGCACTATGCCTGGGCGCCACCCCATCAGCCTGCAGGGCTGACCGCACAAGGCCGCAAGCCACGCGGGCCCTCGCCAATAGAAGAGTGCGGTGAATATTCATCGTCACTGCTCACGCCTTCCTCGACAAATCCAGTCGCGTACAGCTTGATCGCTACGCCGTTTCTCCTCGAAATCGGCCGTCGACGACGGATTGCCATGCCCGTGCGGGACCACTACCGGCTGAATTTTTGCCGTCGACCGCCTCGTCGGCGGCGTTTCATCGTCATTCCTTTTCGTGCTCGGCTTCGAGGGTCTCGAACCCTTGAGACACCCTAGGACGTCGTCGAGCGGCGACAGCATCCTTCAGCGGAACTCGGCAATGAACTCCTGAGGTTGTGTCGCGCCATTTGCGAGCATTCGCAATCAACGGGGCTTCCCCCATATGCCGAGCCGTTGGACGCGTCGTATTTGCGCCCTCACGCAATTAGCGGCGCTGCTTAATTGAGCTCGGGCATTCGGATGAATCAGAGACCGCCGGTCCATCTCGGTACCGGATTCCCTGACCGGTCGGGCCATCAATGCAGCGCATGCCGCGGGAGGCCGAGCGCTGGCGCATACCGCCCCAGCCGACCACGGTCCGCACAAGACCATCTACAACCGCTTCATCCGCTGGAGCCGACTGGGTGTATTCAACCGCATTCTGGCAGAACTGGCCGCCCAGGGGGGCGAAACGGACAATCTGATGATCGATGCCACCCATCTCAAAGCGCATCGCACCGCCGCCAGCCTGCTTAAAAAGGGGGCTCTACCCCGATGTATCGGACGCAGCCGTGGCGGGCTGACCACCAGGCTGCAAGTGGTCTGCGACAAGGGGCGCCCGCGGCTACTGCATCTGAGCGAAGGGCAGGCCAATGATCACAAGACCGCTGCCGCAGCGATCGAGGACTTGCCTGCTACCAAAGCCCTGCTCGCCGATCGGGCCTACAGTTCCGCAGCCTTCCGCCAGGCGCTCGTCGAACGCGGCATCACGCCCCGCATCCCACCCATGCCAAGCATCGTGTTCAGCATAGCTACGATCCTGCCGCTATACCGACAGCGCCAGAGGATCGAGAACATATTAGCACGCCTCAAAGACTGGCGTCGTCCCGCCAGCGAAGGCCATTGCGGATCACGAAAAGGATGCCGCTCAGCACCCGGCGGTCATCGACTCGCGGAACACCATGCGACAAAGGAAAATAGAGCTCGATCCGGCGCATCTGCTGCGGCGTCAACATCAGCAAATCACGCAAGGCAGCATCCTCCTGCCACCTTGAATCACCTGCCAGCCTTCAACTCAACAAATTAATGGGCCTGACCCTAGTCGTAGTGAAGCCGACGTCCAGGCCAAAATCCTTTGGGCGAGCCAGGGGCAACAGCGCGAGTACAAGGACGACAACCAGCGCGACCACAAAAACAACCTGTCCGGCGGCCGTATGAAATTTCATTCTGCTCCTGCAAAGGTGTGACGTGACCGCCGCTTTGAGCCGGATCCGGTGTGGGGCAGGGGCCACATTCGCAGGGGCCACATTCATAGCCACGATTGTATCGCAGTGAACGCTGGGTGAATGAATCTATTCGACCGTCACCGATTTCGCCAGGTTGCGGGGTTGATCGACGTCGGCGCCCATGAACACCGCAGTGAAATAGGCCAGCATCTGGATCGGCAGTGCGTAGATGATCGGCGAGATGATTTCCGGCACCTCGGGCAGGATGATCGTCTCCATGGTCTTGATGCCTGCCTGCGCAGCGCCCTTGGCATCGGTGATCAGGATGATCTTGCCGCCGCGCGCCGCCACTTCCTGCATGTTCGACACCGTCTTTTCGAAGATGCGGTCATAGGGCGCAATCACGATCACCGGCATGTTCTCGTCGATCAGCGCGATCGGCCCATGCTTCAGCTCGCCGCCGGCATAGCCCTCGGCGTGGATGTAGGAGATCTCCTTGAGCTTCAGCGCGCCTTCCATGGCCAGCGGAAAATTGGTGTCGCGGCCGAGATAGAGCACGTCCTTGTAGCGCGAGAGCTCGCGCGAGATGCGCTCGATCTGCTCGTCGAGCTTCAGCACCTGCGTGGCGAAGCGCGGCGCCTCCGAAAGCTCGCGCACCAGCTGTTTTTCCTGATCGCGCGAGATGGTGCCGCGCGCCACGCCGGCGCGCACCGCAAGTGCCGCCAGCACCGAAAGCTGGCAGGTGAAAGCCTTGGTCGAGGCGACGCCGATCTCCGGCCCGGCAAGCGTCGGCAGCACGACATCGGATTCGCGCGCCATGGTCGATTCACGCACATTGACGACAGCGCCGATCTTCATGCCGGCCTTGCGGCAATAGCGCAGCGAAGCCAGCGTATCGGCGGTCTCGCCCGACTGCGAGATGAAGAACGCCGCATCGTCCGCCGAAAGCGGCATCTCGCGATAGCGGAATTCCGAGGCGACATCGATATCGACCGGCAGCCGCGCATAGCGCTCGAACCAGTATTTCGAGATCAGCCCGGCGAGATAGGCGGTACCGCAGGCCGAAAGCGCCAGCCGGCCGATCTTGGCGAAGTCGAACGGCAGGTCGAGCGGTTTCGACATACCGGAGACGAAATCGACGTAATGCGCCAGTGTGTGCGAGATCACCTCCGGCTGCTCATGGATTTCCTTTTCCATGAAATGCCGGCGGTTGCCCTTGTCGACCATGAAACTGGTCGAAAGCGACTGCTGGCGCCCGCGGCTGACCTTCTTGCCGTCGATGTCGTAGATGGTCACGCTTTCGCGGCGCACCACCGCCCAGTCGCCGTCCTCGAGATAGGTGATCGAGTTGGTGAAGGGCGCGAGCGCGATCGCGTCCGAGCCCAGGAACATCTCGCCCTCGCCGTGGCCGACAGCCAGAGGCGGACCGTTGCGGGCGCCGACGATCAGGTCTTCGTCGCCCTTGAACATGATCGCCAGCGCGAAGGCTCCCGAAAGCCGCTTCAGCGCCGCATGCGCGGCTTCGACCGGCTTCAGCCCCTTGGCGAGCTCGCGCGCCACCAGATGCGCGACGACCTCGGTATCGGTCTGTGAGGAGAAGATGTAGCCGTCGCGGGTGAGTTCGTCGCGCAACTCGGCGAAATTCTCGATGATGCCGTTGTGGACGATGGCGACGCCGTTGGAAAAATGCGGGTGCGCGTTGGTCTCGTTGGGCACGCCATGCGTGGCCCAGCGCGTGTGGCCGATGCCGATCGTGCCGTCGAGCGGCTCGTCCTTCAGCCGGCGTTCGAGGTTGACCAGCTTGCCTTCGGCGCGGCGGCGGCCGAGTTCGCCGTTCTCGATGGTGGCGACACCCGCCGAGTCGTAGCCGCGATATTCAAGCCGCTTCAGCGCATCGACGATGAGCGGCGCGACTTGGCTTCGGCCAACGATTCCAACGATACCGCACATGCAGAACCTTCCCCCCGAATCTTTACGAAAAAAGTTGAGCTATTTCACCGCGCATTCAAAAGCAATTCGTCGTATAGTCGGCAGCTATCAGGCGATAAAAACTTCCAATAGGCGTGCAACTGTTACGCATGCCCCCAATAGCAATATTAACCACGAAATAATGTCCGAGTCAAAGAAACAAAGAGGATTGCCAAAATAGGACTCAATACCACGCCGACAATATTGGACGATTGTGCCAATACATGTAAAAACTTCAAAAGGCGCTGAAGAGAAGGAACCTTACTAGTTTTCCGCCAACGTCAAGGCAGATGCCCCTCAAGCTCGTCGAGCGAATCTGACATTAAGTCGCACCTTCAACAATAGTGAAATAGCAATCACTGGGCAAGGCGTGGGTTGACCGTTCGTCACCCTACCGCGTGACCGGAGGTCATGTCGATATGTTTTAACCAATTGTACCAAAAAAGGCATCAATACAACCCTTGATTCTAGCTCACGAGCATTATATGGCTCCCCAACGCATACGTTGCTGGCGACTTCTCCGGCTCACCTCAAAGAATCCTTCAGATGGAAACAAACAATGACGATAAAGGGGCCGCATTGTCAGAGCGTATCGATTCTGCCGACAATAAACAAAAGTAACGGAACGCAGCAGTAGCAATACCTTACTAGTGGCCAATGATCAATGAACCAATTCGTACCTACATATACAATTGTCGGACCTAAGTTGAATAGTCACTTGCCAGTTTGTCTGGAGCGGCGTCGATTTTCCGTCTGTTGTACAGCATAAAGATGAAAGCAGGATGTTGACTCGCTCGGGACGATCTGGCACCTGTGAAAATGTATCGCAAAAACTCCACGTAAACGGCGTTGGAGACCGCTGGTATGTGGCCAGTGTATTTCTCGGCAAGGAGACCTTAGTTGAGCAGCATCTGTATAGGCAGGGATTTGTTTCATTCGTTCCGCGTGCGGAGAAGACTGTTCGTCACGCGAGACAGCTCTCCACGCGGTTAGCAGCATACTTTCCTGGGTATATGTTTGTAACCCTGGACGTTACTCAGCAGCGCTGGCGCTCAGTCAACGGTACTATCGGCGTTCGCTCTTTGATCATGCAAGGGGATAGACCCTCGCCGGTCCCTTTTGGTTTGGTCGAGCGGTTCATTGCATTGACTGGCAAAGATGGCCTGCTTGATTTCAGCAGTAGACTCAAGCTGGGATCTTCGGTCCGAATTCTATCGGGGCCTTTCGCTGAATTGGTCGGTCGTCTTGATCGGCTAGATTCTACGGGGCGGGCCAGGGTTTTGGTCGCCATCATGAACGGCGAAATTCCTATTGATCTGGAATCCAGTGGCCTTGTCACAATTGCCTGATCAAAGCGGGTTGTTACTCGGTTGATCAATCCCCTTTGTTGGATATGCGCACTTCCGGCTTCACCCGGAAGTGCGGTAGCCGTGGTCTTGCCACGTCAATAGCGGTCACATCCTGGCGATGATCAGAAAAAGTCATAAGAGCCACTAACTTCTTGCACAAAGCATCTATTTTGCTCGCGGCGCGATGGTGGCACAAAGAATGCTGCAGTATCAGCTAGATCACCGCCGGCGACCGCGTGGACGCATTTGACCCTGTTCGGTCGTAACGATAGCAAGTGGGCGAAGAGCAATTCGCCTGATTCCAGCATGTGAATATGGCCGTGCGCGTCACAAATCTGTCAAATCGAAGACATCTTCTGTTGCGAATGCGCTTTCATCTGGCTGGGGGCCTGATGTTTTCAGCGCTTCTTCCTGCTCTTGCTCGCGCATTGGTTGACTGCAGTGCGATATACTCTTCTAATATGCAGATCACAATTGTCGCTGCGATCCTCTCACACATCACTGGCTACATGTTATACCGCAGGATCGCGAATTTCCCGGGGGTGGCGGCAGCTGTATACGTTCTGCCTACCTTTTCTTTGGTCTACGGCTTCGTATTTTTGACTTTTTTCTTTCTTCGAATTGACTACAGCCGGCTCCAGGCGGCCGCCAGCTTCTTTCAGTCGACGTTTTGGTACTTCGCGCTAAGCGTCGCGACGCGACGGATCGAACCATGCCGACTGGCTGTAATTCCTGGGGGGAACGTCAGTCGGCTGGGAAACATACCCGGGGTGGCCTGGCATTGGATTCGTTCGTCTGACGAAGTTGTAAAACAAGCGAGCGGGGTGGTGGCCGATCTTCGGGCCGATCTTTCAGGCGAGTGGGAGCGATATATTGCCGATCGCGCGCTTTCAGGGACACCGGTATATCATATCAAACAGGTGAGCGAGTCGCTGACGGGTCGTGTTGAGATCGAGCATCTTTCGGAAAACACTCTCGGCTCTCTAAATCCTAACCAAGCATATCTAAAGGTAAAGCAGTTGATCGACTGGGGATCCGCATTGGCGGTCCTAGTTGTTTTTTCACCTGTTCTTCTATTAGTCGCCCTGTTGATCAGAGTTGAATCAAGCGGGGCCGCGTTATTCAAACAGGAGCGGATGGGCTACAGAGGCAACGTCTATAAGGTCTACAAATTTAGGACAATGAGAGCAGGTGCTCGCGCTGCTGACGACAAAGAGCAGGCAATTACAAAAGACGGTGACGCTCGTATCACTCGATTAGGGCGATTCTTGAGAAAGTCGAGAATTGACGAATTACCGCAAATTATCAACATCTTGCGGGGAGAGATGAGCTGGATTGGACCTCGACCCGAGGCGCTTGTGCTTTCCAGGTGGTATGAGGCTGAACTGCCGTTTTATAGTTACAGACATATCGTTCGACCAGGCATTACTGGATGGGCGCAAGTGAATCAAGGTCATGTGGCAGATGTTGGAGAGGTATTGGAAAAACTTCATTACGATTTTTACTACATCAAGAATTTCTCCCCGTGGTTGGACCTGCTAATCGTTTTTCGAACAATTAGAACAGTCCTCACCGGCTTTGGCGCCCGTTGAATGGCCAGGGTGCGAGTCCAGGCCGAGGCCGGGCGTTGAAAATCCAATCGGCGCCCCTGCTGCAGGGAAATGAGCGTTTGGTTGCAGGGGCGGGCCGTCTGCTGAATATTGGTTTGCGTTTTGGCACTCTGTCGACCCGGTTTCTGTTTGTATTCTTCCTCGCTAGGTATGTCGAGCCGACTTCGGTGGGGTACTACGGGCTCTTCACAGCAACGATCATTTACGGTCTATATGTGGTCGGTTTGGACTTTTATGTCTTCCTATCGCGAGAGATTGTGACCGTATCTGAAGACAAGCGGGGAGCCATGTTGAAGGGACAATTGGCTTTATGCGGTCTGCTATACGTGATTGTACTGCCAACTTTTGTGCTCGTCCTAATACGTATGGACTGGTCAGTGTCCATGCTCTGCTGGTTCGTTCCTATTCTGGCACTAGAACACTTCAACCAGGAAATATCCCGGCTGTTGATCGTGTTGTCGGACCAGGTCGCCGCGAGCATGACGTTGTTCGTCCGCCAGGGCAGCTGGGCTATCGCGGCTGTCGCCCTGATGATCGGATATCCAGAAGGCCGGAATATCAACGTCATTATGGCGCTCTGGGTATGTGCGGGCCTCGCTGCGGGAGCACTGGGTATTTGGAGAGTAAAGCAACTTCCGATTGGTGGTTGGTCAAGGCCGATCGATTGGCGTTGGGTCCGAAAAGGGATCTCGGTTAGCGCGGCGTTCCTCGTTTCGACCCTTGCCTTGCGTGGTATCCAGACAGCCGATCGATATTGGATGGAAGGCCTGGGTGGGATTGAAACGGTTGGCGCCTATGTGTTGTTCCTCGGGGTTGCTAGCACACTGATGGTCTTTTTGGATGCTGGCGTCTTCTCCTTCAGCTACCCAGCGCTGATTAGTCATAACCACAAGCGGGAATATGATCTTGCCCGTGCGACCGTTCGGCGGATGTTCTTTCAGACATTGGTTATCTCGGTCGCGTTTGGCTTCGTAAGCTGGGCGTTGCTGCCATACTTGCTCCATTGGGTAGGCAAGGCAGTCTACCAGAACGCTTTTGGCCTATACCCGTGGGTCGTGCTTGCAGCCATCACAAATGCGGTCGGCATGGTGCCTCACTATGCCCTCTACGCCCGCGGGGTCGACAAGCCCATCATCTACAGCCATATCGCTGCATTGCCGGTATTTGTCACATCCACATGGTGCCTAAGCAAAGGCCACGCCGAACTGGCTGTTCCGATTAGCATGACGATCTCGTTCACTCTGATCATGATCTGGAAAGCGGTCGCCTACCATCTGGTCGACAGCAATCACTCAACGCCAAAGTCGGCATAATTCAATTTTTGCTCAAATACGGGCCAAGCCTATGATCCGCTACGGACAACAAGATATCACACAGGCTGACATCGATGCCGTTGTTGGCGTTTTGAAGTCCGTCAACCTTACTCAAGGGGCCAACATTCCGAAGTTTGAGTGGAGTGTGATGGCGCGCACTGGTGCCAGGCATGCGGTGGCCGTCAACAGCGCCACCTCGGCACTTCACATCGCCTGTCTGGCGCTGGATCTCGGGCCTGGCGATTTTCTCTGGACCACGCCGAACACGTTTGTGGCCACGGCAAATTGCGCGCTCTATTGCGGCGCTCAAGTGAGCTTCGTGGATATCGACTCGCGTACCTATAACCTCTGTCCAAGGGCCCTGGAGGAAAAGCTTATCGAAGCTGAAAGGGTCGGCCGCCTGCCGAAGATTGTGGCCCCTGTTCACCACACCGGACAGCCATGCGATATGGAGGCCATTCACGCCCTTGGTGAAAAGTACGGGTTTAAGATCCTCGAAGATGCCTCGCACGCCATCGGCGCTCGCTACAAAGGGGAGCCCATTGGAAGCGGTCGATACAGCGACATCACCGTGTTTAGTTTCCATCCAGTAAAAATCATCACCACCGCTGAAGGTGGGATGGCCTTAACCAACAATGATGAATTGGCAACGCGCTTGGGCCTCCTACGAAGCCACGGCATTACGCGAGAGCCGGAACTCATGACGCAGCTCATGGATGGCCCTTGGTATTATCAACAGGTGGCTCTCGGCTACAACTATCGAATGACGGACATGCAGGCTGCGCTAGGCGTGAGCCAAGTTGCTCGCCTGGCCCATTACGTGAAGCGGCGACATGAGATCGCCGATCGTTACAATACGCTCTTGGCCAACCTGCCGCTGACGCTGCCGTGGCAACATCCAGACAGCTACTCCGCCTACCATTTGTATGTGATCCGGCTACAGCTGGAGAACATAGGTGTGTCGCATCTAGAGATCTTCGAGGCGCTGCGCGCCAAGGATATCATGGTCAACCTCCATTACATCCCGGTGCATACCCAACCCTATTACCAGAAGATGGGTTTCCGGGACGGCGACTACCCAGAGGCTGAGCGCTATTACCGGGAGGCCATTAGTATCCCCATGCACCCGGCATTGACCGACGCCGACCAGGAGTTCGTGGTTGAGGTGCTGCGCGAGGCCATGGAGGTATGAAGCTCGCCGTGGTTCCGGCGCGGGGCGGTTCAAAGCGCATCCCCCGCAAAAACATCCGCACTTTTGGCGGGCTGCCGATAATTGCGTGGTCGATTCGCGCAGCCATACAGAGCGCTTGTTTCGACCGTATCATCGTCAGCACGGACGATGGTGAGATCGCCGAGGTGGCAAAAGAATACGGCGCGGAAGTGCCTTTCATGCGCCCAAGGGAACTGTCTGACGACCACACTGGAACTGTTCCCGTCGTGGCACACGCCATCCGATGGCAGGCGGGGGAGGGAACTCCTGCCAGTGAGGTCTGTTGTGTCTACGCAACTGCGCCATTTGTGCGGGCGAGTGACGTGCGACGGGGCCTGGAGATGCTTCGGGCGACTGAGGCCGACTTCGCCTTCTCGGTGACGAGTTACGCCTTCCCCATTCACCGTGCGTTGCGGATCACGGCGGGCCAGCGCGTGGCAATGTTCCAGCCGGAGCATCTGGGGAGTCGCTCTCAAGACCTTGAGGAAGCCTGGCACGACGCCGGTCAATTTTACTGGGGTCGCTCTGAGGCATGGCTTGAGAACAGGCCTGTGTTCGGCGAAGACAGTGTCCCAGTGCCCTTGCCACGCCATCGTGTGCAAGACATCGACACACCCGAGGATTGGGTGCGGGCGGAGTATATGTTCCGGGTTCTGAACCCGGACACGGGATCGGAATGATCCAAAAATGTCCCGCAGTGAATGAAACGCATGCAGATCGCCTTTCGAACTGATGCCTCGATCGACATTGGCACCGGTCATGTCATGCGCTGTCTCACGCTGGCTGACGCGCTTCGCGAGCGCGGAGCGGAAAGCCTGTTCATTTGCCGCCTACACAATGGCCACCTTATGAAACTCATAGCAGCGCGCGGCTATACGGCCGTCGCGCTCCCTAAGCTGCCTGTGGCGGGCATTAAGGCGTGCGCGGTTCCACCCCATGCCTACTGGCTGGGGACGGACTGGGCTCGAGATGCCCAGGAAACGCGCCAAGCCATCGGGGCTGTGGACTGTCTGGTCGTGGATCATTACGGGCTAGACTGCCGCTGGGAGGAAGGGCTTCATCCTGCCTGTCGATACCTGATGGTCATCGACGACTTGGCTGACCGCCCGCACCATTGCGACCTGTTGCTCGACCAAAGTCTCGGCCGCACGCGAGGGGACTACGATGGCCTCTTGGGCGACCACGCCATCACGTTGTTCGGACCGAACTATGCGCTTTTGCGACCCGAATTCTCGGAGCTGCGCGCAGAGAGTCTTGCTCGCCGGGTTCAACCGAAACTCGAGCACCTGCTCGTAACCATGGGCGGTGTGGACAAGGAGAACGTTACAGGCTCTGTGTTGGACGCGCTCGATGACGGGACCTTGCCTCCGAATTTGCGGATTACGGTTGTCATGGGGCCGCACGCGCCCTGGATAGATCAGGTGCGTATCCGTGCGGCCGCCATGCGCCACCCGACTCGGGTTCTCGTCGGTACGAGCGACATGGCCCGCTTGATGGCCGAAAGCGACCTTGCGATCGGCGCGGCCGGAAGCACTTCCTGGGAGCGCTGCTGCATGGGCCTGCCCAGCTTTGTGCTGGTGCTGGCGGACAACCAACATACCGTTGCCGAGGCGTTACAAGGTTCAGGCGCCGTCGTGGCCCTGCAGAAGCCGTCGCAAGTTGTAAGGCACTTGGAAGAGCGCCTGGTGTCAGGGACGGTTGGTCAGTTCCTCCTTGATCTAAGCAACGCAGCCGCAAGCGTCACTGACGGCGAAGGCGTTACCCGGATCGCCGATCGGATGGTCTGTGAATATGCCTGAGCTGTGCCGCGTTCGCGCGATGATCGTTGATGACCTGCCTATGGTTTTGGCATGGCGAAATCATTGGGACGTGCGTCGTTTCATGTTTACTCAGCACGAAATCGGCCTGGACGAGCACCGCAATTGGTTCTCCCGGGTGTGCCATGAGGAAACTCGCCGGTTGCTGATAGCTATGGTTGGAGAAGTCCCTATCGGCTACGTCCAGTTCGACAATGTCGCTGCCGGCGGAGTGTCGAACTGGGGATTTTATGTCGATCCCAAGGCAGCAAAAGGAACCGGGAGAAAGCTCGGTTTCGTGGCACTGACTTATGCATTCGGCGAATTGAACCTGCATAAGGTCTGCGGCCAAGCGGTTGACTTCAATACGGCCTCTATCGCGCTGCACGAACGTTTGGGTTTTGCTCAGGAGGGTGTATTGCGGGAGCAACAACGGATCCAGGGGTCGTACCGTTCCATCGTTTGCTTTGGGTTGCTGAAAAGCGACTGGATTGTCCGAGTGATACCTCTGGGAGAACCCAATTGAACTGTATCCAGATCGCCGGGCGTCTGATCGGCCCGGATCAGCCCCCCTATGTCATTGCCGAACTGTCCGCCAACCACAACGGCAGAATCGAAACGGCGCTACAGATCGTAGAGGAGGCCAAGAGGGCCGGAGCAGATGCCGTCAAGCTGCAGACCTACAAACCCGATACGATCACGCTCGATAGCGATGGCGAGGAATTCCGCATCAAAGGCGGTTTGTGGGATGGGCGGAGACTCTACGATCTCTATGAAGAAGCGCATATGCCGTGGGATTGGCACAAGTTCCTCTTCGACCATGCCCGCAAGGTGGGTACTACCATCTTTAGCTCGCCTTTCGACAGTACGGCGATTGATCTCCTGGAGGATCTGAATGCGCCAGCTTACAAGATCGCCTCGTTCGAAGCTGTCGATCTGCCGTTGATCAAATATGCCGCCGGCACCGGCAAACCGATGATCATCTCGACTGGCATGGCGGATGCGGACGAAATCCAGGAAGCCATCGACGCTGCACGTGAGGGCGGCTGCCGGGAATTGGCCATTCTGCACTGCGTCAGCGGCTATCCGGCTCCGGCCGATGACTACAATCTGCACACCATAGGCGACATGATCGACCGGTTCGGGCTGGTCACAGGCCTTTCCGATCATACGCTGGACAATACCACTGCCATTACCAGTGTGGCCTTGGGTGCCTCGATTATCGAAAAGCACTTCACTCTCGACCGCGGCGGCGGCGGCCCAGACGATAGCTTCTCATTGGAGCCCGCCGAAATGGCAGCATTGTGCGCCGGAGCGAAAACGGCCTGGCAGGCGCTCGGCAAGGTAGACTATGGGCGCAAATCGAGTGAGCAGGGGAACGTCAAGTTCCGCCGGTCGCTGTATTTTATACGGGACCTAAAGGCAGGTGATGTCATCACTCGAGACTGTATACGCAGCGTACGACCAGGGTTTGGGCTAGCGCCTAAAAATCTCGAAGCAGTACTGGGCCGTAAAGTGACCCGAGACGTTCGGTCGTCCACGGCCGTACTCCCGGAACTGATCGATAGCTGGCCGCCGAGATGAACATTCTGCTCCTGTCCAATAGTGCGCCGAACTATTTTCATTTTTTCAACGCGCTGGCGGGGCGTTTCAGCAACGACGGCGCCACCGTGGCGGTTGCGGTTGACAGCGCGTTTTCTCGCGAGGAGAACAGCTTGGATGCCGCCGGCTTCGCCGCGATCTATGATTTCTCGACCTTCTTCGCCAGCCATCATGTCGATTTCGGTATTCTAGCCCGCTATGCCGAATATGATTTGAACTCCGCCCTGCTATCTGACTTCGAGCGCGCGCAGGTCTATGGGATTTGGGGAGATGATGCCGACCTTGAGTATTTCGATCGACTGAAAAGCGCGCTGCTAACGTTTTTCGAGGAGATATTCGACAAGCATGGCACGGATCTGGTCTTGTATGAAAATGTTTCGAACACATTTTCGCATTTCGCACTCTTCGTGGCCCAGGAACGGCAAGCCGTTTATTTTGGCCTAGGCGCCTCGCGCCTACCCGGTCGGTTTTCGGTTACGGCAGATCCGCTGGCGGACAAGTCTGTCGAGACGGCTTTTGCAGAAATTCGAAATGGCCAAAAGACCGTGGCGCCGGATGTTCACCGGTGGGTAGCAAGCTACATCGCCAACATCGAAACGATCGTTCCCGACTATATGAAAATCAATGGGCTGGAACGTATCGCCTTGTTAAAGCGGTACTTTAGGCGAGACCGCATCAGTAAGATCAGGGCGCTGATACGCCATGCGTCTGATAGCCGTACGAATTCGTTTCAGATCGGCAATCCCCTGCGTACACATGTAAGCCTCTTCCTGCGCAATGTGCGTCGCCGTCTTAAAGCCGGCAGAGTTCGCGGCATGTATCAGCAAGCCGTGGCCGGAGAGCTATTTCTACTATATCCGATGCACTTCCACCCCGAAGCTTCTACGTCGATCCTGGCTGGGGCCTACCTCGACGAATATGAAGTCATCCGTAACATTGCCTTCAGTCTGCCCGAGGGCGTCCGCCTATATGTCAAGGACCATATGAGCGCCTGGGCATACCCTTCGCTCGAATTTTACCAACGTATACGGTCTCTACCCAATGTAAGGTTGCTGGGGCCGGACGAACCGACAAAGCAGCTCATCAAATCGTCTGTCGGAGTCATCACTCTCACAAGCACGGTCGGTTACGAGGCGCTTCTGCTTAAAAGGCGGGTGTTTCTGTATGGCCGTGTATTCTATGGATTTCACAAGGGCGTCATTCAGGTGGTAAACCCCGCCAATCTCCGCCGTACTATCTCAGATGGCCTGGCCTCTGCCACAAGCTGGGACGACCGGTACAATCATGACTTCGTCTGCGCCTATTGGCTGGCAACTTTGCCGGGGACACTTAATCTTATGCTCGATCGTGAGCCAGCCGCCCAAGCTGCCGAGCATATCTACGGCGAATTACGAAGGTCTGGGCAATTGCATGGGTTCCCAGCGATAAAGAGCGCAGCTTAAAGCTCAAAGGTACGTCTAGTAGTTATAGCTCTCGCCTCAAAGTGCGAAGGCTGGCAGGCGTATTGTTGCGCGAGTGGACATGAACAAGATTAAAGTTCTTTGTGTCGTCGATTTTTATTTGCCGGGCTTCAAGGGGGGCGGGCCAATTCGTACCCTCGCCAATATGTGCGAAGCTATGGGGAGTAACGTTGAGTTTATTATTTTTACCAGGGATCGTGATTTGGGATCCGATGAGCCATATCCGGGAGTCCGCACCAACAAGTGGCTGCGCACGCCGAGTGGGTTGGTATATTATGCCGACCCCAGCAAATTTAATGCCAGGCATATGGCCAAGGCAGCGGAGTTGCATAACTTTGATGTCCTGTATCTGAATAGCTTCTTTGGCTACAGATCGTCTATTTCGATGTATTTCAACCAACGTCTGGTCCGGAGAAAAGGCGCGAGTATTTGCATTGCGCCCCGAGGCGAATTTTCTGCCGGTGCGCTCTCGATCAAACGTCTTAAAAAGTGGATTTATCTAAGCTGCGCCAGGCTGGTGGGACTGTATCGTAGCGTGCATTGGCACGCCTCCACCCCGTTGGAAGCTGAGGATATTCAGCGGCAGTTTCCCTATTCAAGGGGGAAAATCCATCTTGCCGCCGACCCGGTATCCGCGGCAGGCAAATATTCCAGGCCTCCGGACGCTCGGCGAAAAACGGCCGGCCAACTGGCCATCGCCTTCATATCGCGTATCTCACCAATGAAGAACCTGGCTGGCCTGATCGAGATTCTTTCCCGAGTGGACCGCAAGATCAAACTCAGCATTTTCGGGCCTATAGAGGACTCTGCCTACTGGCAGAATTGCCAGGCCCTTATCAAACGGCTGCCTTCTCACATCACCGTCGAATATCGGGGAATGCTGGAGCCCGATGATGTCTCCGCAACGTTCGCCGCATATGATCTGTTCGCGTTTCCCACGCTGGGCGAAAATTTCGGGCATGTTGTCTTTGAGGCTCTGCGCGCCGGTACACCCGTCCTGGTTAGTGACCGGACACCTTGGCGGGCCGTCCCATCCGGCGCGATCACAGTAGTCCCTCTCGGTTCTATCGAGATATGGCGACAGCAAATAGCGGTCGCGGCGGACAGAGATTTCCAAGAACAACGATCGCTGCGACTGGCCGCGATTGAATTCGCCAAACGCTACGCCGCATCCGACCAGGCGCGATCGGACACGCTAGAGATGTTCCGTTCCGTCGCAGCCAGTTGAACTAGAAAAGGACCCTCGATGTTTACCGGCAAAACGCTCCTCATTACCGGCGGCACTGGCTCATTCGGAAATGCCGTTTTGCGACGGTTTCTCGAATCCGATTTAGCTGAAATCCGCATCTTCAGCCGAGATGAGAAGAAGCAGGATGACATGCGCAAGAAATACAACAACTCCAAGATAAAGTTCTATATTGGAGACGTGCGCGACTATCAGTCCGTTCTCAACGCCGTACGAGGGGTAAATTTTATCTATCACGCAGCGGCACTCAAGCAGGTGCCGTCCTGCGAATTCTACCCGCTTGAGGCCGTCAAGACCAACGTCTTGGGCACGGAAAACACTTTGGAAGCCGCCATAAACTGTGGTGTGGAGCGTGTGATCTGCCTGAGCACGGACAAAGCGGTGTATCCGATCAACGCCATGGGTATCAGCAAGGCGATGATGGAGAAGGTTATCATCGCAAAGTCGCGGTCGAGCAATAGCACCGCCATATGCGCTACTCGCTACGGTAATGTGATGGCTTCGCGGGGTTCGGTAATTCCGTTGTTCACCAACCAAATTCGCGCCGGCCAGCCTATCACGATCACCGACGCGGCTATGACCCGTTTCATGATGACATTGGACGACGCGGTCGACCTGGTGCTCTACGCTTTCCAGCATGGCAATCCCGGTGAGATCTTCGTCCAGAAGGCCCCGGCCGCAACGATCGAGACTTTGGCTAGGGCCCTGACCGGCCTGCTGGGAGCCCCTGATCATCCGATCAGGACAATTGGCACGCGACACGGTGAGAAACTATTCGAGGCCTTGCTCAGCCGGGAAGAAAGAGTGGCTGCGCAGGACCTGGGCAACTACTATCGCGTTCCGCCGGATTTGCGCGATCTGAACTACGGGAAATTCTTCGAGCAGGGCGAGATCGAGATCTCGGAAGCGAAAGATTACAATTCGCACAACACCACAAGATTGGACGTCAAAGAGATGCAGGCATTATTGATGAAGCTTCGGTTTGTGCAAGCTATTGTCCGTGGCGAGAACGTCGAGCCCGAAGAGTGAGCCAGATGGAACATTGGTTTGTTTGCGATGGCCGCTGAAGGTCGGCTGTTTGATCGCGAGCATAGGGCGCTCGCGTCCAATCCTGATTTCCTGGCGATGGTTTTAAATTCGCAACAGAAAGGCGCTGCGTAACGTGAAGACGAACAGAATCCTTGTTCTGGGGGCTGGAGGGATGCTCGGAAACGCGGTCTTCCGATTCTTCTCCGCCGATCATCGATATGAAACCGTTGGAACCCTTCGATCGTCCGCCAAAAAACACCATTTTCTGCCTCGCGAGCACGGTAGCCTCATATCCAACCTCGATGTTCGAAACGATGGAGACCTGACGGCCGTGTTTGCCGAGACCCGGCCGGATATTGTCGTAAACTGTGTGGGCGTCATCAAGCAGCTTGACGCTTCGCGAAACCATCTCACTTCGCTGTCAATCAACGCATCTCTCCCTCATCGCCTGGCGCAACTTTCGCGTCTAGCTGGGGCTCGTTTGATACATGTGAGCACGGATTGTGTTTTCTCAGGTAGCAAGGGAAATTACCTGGAATCTGATTTTGCCGACGCGAACGATCTTTACGGGAGATCGAAGTTTCTGGGTGAGGTCGATTACCCCAATGCAGTGACGCTCCGCACGTCAATCATCGGTCACGAGCTGGAGAGTTCAAAAAGTTTGATCGACTGGTTTTTGAGCCAGAAAGGCCCGGTGAAGGGCTACAAGAATGCCGTGTTCTCCGGCTTGCCGTCGGTCGAGATAGCGCGGGTGATCAAAGAGTTTGTGATGTCAAATGCCGAATTGAGGGGTCCTTTTCATGTCTCAGCCGCTCCCATCAGCAAATTCGATCTTCTGTCGTTGGTCGCTAGGATTTACGGTAAGGAAATAGATATTATTGCCGATACCACTGTCACCGTCGATCGCTCACTGAATTCCGACTTATTTAAGAGAACGACGGGCTTTGTACCCGATCCATGGCCGGAACTCATCGCAACAATGCACAAGAGCTATCTCAATTACAACCAATAGGTCGTTGGAAGTAAAGCCCCTAGCACGTCAAGAGATAAGGATCGCTCGTAGGCAGTCGATCAACGTGTTTTCTTTGGAATTTTCTAGCAACTAGCTTGATGCGTAGCCTGGCTGGTCAAAAATATTGCTTAGCTCTGAGAGTTCAAGTGTGGAGTGGATTGGTGAATAGGCTGAAGGTCATGACGATCGTCGGGACGCGCCCCGAAATCATCCGATTGTCGCGTGTTATCGATAGATTGGATCAGTCGTGTGACCAATGCCTAGTGCATACGGGCCAGAACCATGACTATGAGTTGAATGAAATCTTTTTCGAGCAGCTTAAGATTCGCCGCCCCGATGTGTTTCTTGAAGCATCAGGAGACACAGCTGCCAAGACGATTGGTCGCGTGATCACCGCGACCGATCAAGTGCTCCGCAAGCGTCGGCCAGAAGCGGTTTTGCTGCTTGGTGACACAAATAGCTGTCTCGCGGCAATTGCCGCCAAACGATTGCGGATTCCCGTTTTTCACATGGAGGCCGGCAATCGTTGTTTCGATTCACGGGTTCCGGAAGAGATAAACCGCAGAATAGTTGATCACGTTGCCGACATCCATCTGACCTACAGTGACATCGCGCGAAGCTATTTGTTGCGAGAGGGGATTGCACCCGATCAGATTGTCAAGACGGGCAGCCCGATGCTTGAAGTCCTAAATTACTATATGGAAGATATAAAAAAATCGGACGTCTTGGGCCAGCTCTCTCTTGAACGGGGAAAATACTTCGTGATGAGCGCTCATCGCGAAGAAAACGTCGACCCGCCGGACAAAATGACCCGGATTGCCGAGATCGCCAATCACATAGCGCAGGAACACGACATTCCGCTAATTGTTTCGACGCACCCGCGCACCCGTTCGCGGCTGAACTCGCTGAACCTCCGAATGAATTCGAAAGTCCATTTTTCGAAACCCTTCGGCTTTCTGGACTATGTGCATCTGCAGATGAATGCGAAAGCAGTTTTATCGGACAGCGGCACGATCACGGAAGAGTCCTCCATCTTGAATTTTCCTGCGCTCAACTTGCGCGAGGCCCATGAGCGTCCAGAGGGCATGGAGGAAGGTGCGGTAATGATGGTGGGCTTGGATATCGACCGGGTATGTCAGGGCCTTGCGATCTTGGAAAGCCAGTCGTGTGGGGCGGAGCGCCGGCTCCGCCTGGTTGCCGATTATGACATACCCAATGTCAGCGAAAAGGTGGTTCGCATAATCCACAGCTATACTGACTATGTGAACCGTGTTGTGTGGAAGAAGTACTGAGCGACTCCAGATGCGGATCGCTTTGATCGCGGATACCTTTCCACCGTTGCGCACGTCGGGCGCCGTGCAACTGAGGGATCTTTCCCGGGAATTTGCGCGTCAAGGGCATCGGCTGACTGTCATGCTCCCAGCGGCCGATCTGGACCGCCCATGGGCAGTTGAAGAGTTTGACGGTGTGACGGTGCTGCGCCTGCGAGCGCCGCCTACCAAGGAAATTAGCTATGTGTGGCGTACCTGGAATGAGTTCATCATGCCTTTTGCCATGTTGCGCAATCTGCGCAGAAGCCCGCTGGCAGGGCAGCGATGGGACGGGGTTGTTTGGTATGCTCCCTCGATCTTCCATGGACCCATGGTCAGCGCGCTAAAGCGCGAAAGCGGCTGCAAGGGGTATCTTATCATTCGTGATATCTTTCCCGAATGGGCCGTTGATATGGGTCTGATGGGCCGCGGTCTTCCGTACCGTTTCTTTGATGCAATCGCGCGCTACCAATACTCGATTGCTGATGTGATCGGCGTCCAGACGCCGGGCAATCTGGCTTACTTCAATCGGTGGCGGCGGAGGTCGGGGCGTGTCCTTGAGGTGTTGCAGAACTGGCTGGACAAGCCTTCAAACGTGCCTTGTTCGATCCGTGTCAGCGAGACGCCGTTGGCTGGGCGCAAGCTGTTCGTGTACGCAGGCAACATGGGTGTGGCTCAAAGCGTCGGCATTGTATTGGACTTGGCGCAGAGAATGGCCTCCCGGACCGACGTGGGCTTCCTGCTGGTCGGTCGAGGCAGCGAGGCCGGAAGACATAGAGAAAAAGCGCAAGCTCTCGGCCTCACTAACGTGGTCTTTTTCGACGAGATCCACCCCGACGAAATCCCGGACCTTTACGCACAGTGCCGGATAGGAATCGTCTCGTTGGATCTCCGCCATAGGTCTCACAACATACCAGGCAAGTTCCTGACTTATATGCAAAGTGGCCTCCCTGCACTCGTGCGCTTGAACCCAGGCAACGACTTGGCCGAGTTGATCCGAAGCGAGCGGGTTGGCGAAGAGTGCCAGAGCGATCAGCTGGATGAACTGGTCGCGAAAGCTGAAAGGTTGCTGGTACAGGTAGAAACGGATGCCGAGTTGCCCGGACGATGCAGGCGATTGTTCGATCGCCAGTTTTCCGCCAAGCAGGCGGTGTCTCAAATCGCAGAAGCCCTTTTCGGGTCATAATCAATAACGCCGCGACCTTCGTCAGAAGGAGAGGGCACTGGCCTTTCCCATTCGGTCAGGGCCGCGATGAGTATGACTTCGTGTGGGTTTCCCGCGGCGCGTGATCAGCAACCCTGCGCTAGCCGACGACATGTCGTGAGATAGTCGAGGATGGAGGATGGCGGGTGTGGTTGCCGGAGAACCAGACGACGTGCGTTTGAAGAATGCCAACGGCCAATGGATTGTTCAGGTCGTCGAATGGCAAAGTCACTCGGTGTTTATTCAACGCTCAGGACCTTGCCGAGAGCTACGCCGAGCTCCACCGAATGCGACTCGGCCTGCCCGGAAAGCCACCAATTTGCGAGGACAGCATGGTGAATGAGCGCCCTAAACGGCTTCGTGAAATACCAGACTTCATCATCGACGATGTTCTTGAGCTCGCCGAGTATTCTGATCGGGGTATTGTCACCACCCTCGTTGACGCGCACGGCCTTCGCCTCCGTCTCCACCTCACCGTCATGACCTCAGAATTGCTTTGCGAGCGAATTGCTGACGCGTTGGAGCGCCGCTACGGCAAATAGGGCCTTCCAGCCAAACCGCCGTCGTGCATCGACAAATCCGTGACCACCCCATGCGGTGGTGGCTCTCTGGCCGGCGCGACCAGGATACCCAAAGCGCCTGTCGGCACTGTCAGGATTGGGGAGTCTACATCGATGAATAAATGGATCGCCATTCCTGCTGTGGGCCTGGTGTTTGCCGTAGGCTTCATGGCAGTCATCGTGTCGCAGAGGGATAAACCACGTCCGCCACCACGTGCCACGCTTTCCCCATTCACCGGACACCTCGACATTCCTTCGATAGACGATCTGCGGGTGGGAGACCGAAAAATTGTCCTGTGCGGCGCGGCGTCTACAAAACCTCTGGCTTTGCGTGACATGGTAACAGAGGCGGCGCGGCGTGATTTTCAGGGAATGGTTTTGAACTGCAAACCGGTCGGCTTAGGTACTCCCTGTGATGGGAAGACCGGAGCCAGACTGGGGGACGCAGTGGTCGTCCAATGCACTACGCCGAACGGAGGTGATCTGGCTACTGTTCTCGCTCAAAGGGGCTTACTCTGTGGCCAGCCTGGTCAGGTTGGGGCAACTTATCGAGCCTGTTGATTGTTGATATCGGTTTCCGCCGTCGGCTGCTGCTTGCCCGGGGATCTATGCCGAAGGACAAAGAAGACCGTTGTTCATTGTTCGAGCGGTTAAAAGCAATTGAGGGGCCACAGGCGTGTTATCGGCATCGTATGATCTTACTGGCGTTGGCAACCGCAACGATGCAGCGGCGCCAAGTTCTGTCTTCACTATATTGACTTACGTCACGATTGTCCTTTGCTTTATCGGTCAGTCGATCCCTGAAATATATACTAGTAAATATCTATTTGCCCTGATTGCATTTCAAACGACGAGGCTTTGCCTGATTAAATTTCGTTCCTCGCTAGATTTATCCATCGGTATTGCATTCTTGCTGCTTTACGTGCCATTCGCTCCAAATCTTTTAATTTTTAACAAAGTAGATGCGTCAGTAATTATTTCCATCTTCATTATTTTCTCCGACACCCTTCGAGGGTTCGACTGTACACCGGACTTCATTCCGATTCTATATGTAAGGAATAAGTGGCTCCAGCGGTGCGGACTGGCTGTTGGCATATTTTCAATCCTGCTGGTCGGAGTGATAGCGCCGAGACCCGAAATGAGCCTCATGATACCTATTGGTGTTGCCTTATATTTTCAGGAGTCGCTGATTAGATCCGGTCAAGCAAGACGTGAAGCCATCATCATTTTTTTACTATTTGAGTCGGCAATCGGTGCGAATCTCTATTTGTATTGGGGAGGCTATGGCAGGCTTGCGGTTGCTGCGTATCTCATCATGCCGTTTGCGATGCTATGCTCATACCATCGGATCAGCATCAGGTTTTCCTATCTTGTGATGGCTATGCCCGCTCTTCTGGTCTGGGCGATGGTAGTGAGAGGTGAGGAGGCTGGCAGCATAACCAGCGCAGCCGCCATCGGTGTCACCGACCACATGAGATTCACTGAGTATCTTCGGTCGGGCCTGCGTTATGGTGATGTTGGGATCGTGCCATACCTGAAGCAACTGGAATTGTTTTATTTAAATTGGTTTCCTAGGGACGCCTGGGCTGGCAAGCCGGTAGGTGCCGGGTATTACTCCGTTGATTTCCTCTGGGGACGTATTGGCGTAGGAGAAGATTACAATGTATCATTAGGATTTGTAGGCGATCAGCTGTTTACCTTAGGGGATGCATATCCGATAGGACTGATAATTATGCTTACATCGATGATATTTACAAGGAAAGCAATTGCGTTGTTTTCTGGAAATGACAGCGTAGCAGCCCTAATCGCATTTGATGCAACTCTTCTCACCTACTTTTGGGGCGGCATGGCTGCGTTTGGCGCCCGTGCCTGGTTCGTAATCTTCCCAATCCTGGCGCTCTCACGTTTAGGGAAAGTTTGGGAGCCAGGTAGCCGCCAGCGCCGGCGTTCCCAAGGATAGGAACTACATATAGTCGATCATGATCAGGCCGACGAATCCGTCGCGCGATCCAGATTTGACGATCTTCATCTTGCCATCCCAGTCGAGGCCGTCGGCAATCCAACTCGCCAGCGGCTTTAAGGCGCCTCTGACGTCCGCCTCGAAGTGTCCTCCATCCGTTGGCGCGATCGTGGCCACCAAAATGTCCTTGCCGGCTACCACGAAGAAGAGGTCCAGTACGAAGGTCGGGGCGGCGTTAACGCGATTACGCAAGAGCCGGAATTTACAGGGCCTTGCGTAGTGGGGAAGGACAACCTTTAAGGCGGCAGGGTCGCTTCCACTACCAAAGCCGCTGTCGTCGTTCGGTGCCCACGTTAAGGTCTTGAGTTCGGCTACCTGCCAGTTCCCGGAGTAAATAGTCTTCCGGTCGGCAGTGAGCTGGTAGTAGCCATCGATCACAGCCCCTGCCACGCCTTCTTGCTGCATGCTGATCTCTGCCGGAATAGCCCGTCGATCGGAGGCCGGGACCGCGCCACTTCCATAAGCCGCCTGGTCCGCCACACGCTTGTAGTTCAAGGACCGACATCTGTTGAGTTCTATCTTACCATTCTCGGAGTTCGCGCCGAGGTTAGCGGTCATGTAGGCCAGCACATCCATGGGAACGTTAGTATGCACATTATCAAATCGAGCATACACACGGCCGCCAAACCTGGCCAAGACAGGAGCTTTGGACCGGCTCCCCATGACGCCCATGTCTTCAAAGTGCAGCCGAAAGGCGTTGCTTGCCGCGAGCACACTCGCCGTGTTGTGGTCGATAAAGGGGCCGTCACCACGGGCCTCCATCCGAACACCTCGGCTTGCAAACTGGCCGGTTACCTGAAACGCACCGCCCACAGCAGGGTAAGTAAAGGACACGTAGGGACCATAGCCAATAACCGAGCCGCCTACGTGGTTGATGAAGGTACCGCGGTCGAAAACGATCATCGGCCATTTTTCGGTCGCGTCGGCCGCGTCATCGTTCTCGATGTCGAGGCCAATCAACTGGTGATTGACGGCCTGGATGTTGTTGTAGATGAGGCTCTTCCTGCAATTCCTGAATTTGCTGTGCAGGAACATCACCTCTGATTGATATGCGTCTGTAACGATAGTGGCCCCCCCGTCGAACCGTACTCCCTCCCGGAACCCAACAACGCGAACGCCCTTGAAGAAGTGCTTCCAGGCGGGGCCGCCCGACGTGGTGCCAACGAATTGAATTGCCCTTGATGTGCCCGGGGTCTTGTCCAGAATCTCTATGTCCTCAAAATGAACGTAGTTGGCGCTGAGATCACCGAAAAACATGTTCTTTTGGGTCACCACATTGTCAAACCAGATGCGTGTCGAGTTGCCGCTCTCGCCGATGAGCTTGAACGCGAGCTTGTAATTGGCGTCCGGCATGGAGATGGTGTCAGTGACCCGGTATTGGCGACCTGGGAGGTGGACGGGAAGCCCGAGCGTCATGGCGGCCTTGAAGGCAGTCTGTATTGGCAATGTATCGTCGGTGCCGATACCCGTGAAGTTGTTGTAGTCGCCCGCCGCCCCGAAGGCTAAGACATTGAAACCTCCATCTCCTGGAAGAACATATAGCTTCACTCCACCTGCTGTTCTTATGTGCTCGTCGCTGGCAGTGGATGCCGCTACTTGGTATCGGAAGCCTTGAGCATGAACGGTTTCACCACCGTGAATCTGCGTCGTGCCAACGCCGTCCGAATAGCCAAGCGTGGTATCAGCCAGACAGGCTGATACAGTCGCAAAGCCGGATGGGATTGTCTTCGTGATTGTGTCTCTTGGTGAGGCATCCTGGTCGGTTGGTGTCGACGTCGCCAGACCAAGAGCCGGCGCTGCGGTTAGAAATTGCCGACGGTCCATGTTTCGTCTCCTTGTCGCTGCGCTTAATCGTACGTCGCTCGCGGCAGAGTCCACAGGCTGTTGACGACATCAAGGTGGTATTACCCAGCGATGAACACAAAGTAGTGATTGCCACCCCCAGAGTTGATTGACCTAGTGCGAAACGCGATCATGAGGTTCAGCAACTGTCCGCCAGAAAAAATGGCTGTTATATCGGTAAATGCCAGAAGATGTTAAAATGAAAATGTCGAATGTACACTTAATTTGGTTTATCCATCGGCTTAAACTAATTCATTAATTGGCGATTTGTTATTATTGATAAGTTGATAGTTGGAAGCATAGCTGATATTTTGTAAGAAGATTGTTGAGGTGGCGTAAACACTATTTCCGCACCAATGGACTTATAGTTCGCATACATCAGATGAGCGTCGAATTTGCAAGTTAAACGAAGCAACGGCTTCTAGGTATTTGCCAACTTCGTCATGCAAGCAACTCGAATTTTATAGGATTGTTGATAATTAATAGTTTCTAATAGTCTGTGTTCTGGCATGGACATCTTCAGGATAAAGATTATATCGCACGTGCGAAATAGGTTGGAATCGCAACAAAAAGCTGTTAGGCGATTATCGCAGACATTGACTTGGGCGCGTCTGAACGGCGCAAACAAAGGATCGAAGCAAATGAACATTATTTTGAAAAGTGCGTTGGCCGGTTTGGTCGCATTGGCCGGGCTTGGCTCGGCCCCAGTTTTCGCCCAGGATGCATCGTGCAGTTGTGCGACGGCTTATCAGGGACCAGCCAATCCAATCGGATCGATCCGAAGTGTAAGTGGCAACGTCATGGTTTCGCAGACGGCTGGCTATGGGCCTGCCAAGGCGGGAAGCGCGTTGGAGTTCGGCAGTCGGTTGGTGGTTGGCGCCAAGGGCTCGGCGTCCGTTCAGGTTGGTGATTGCAGGCTCAGCGTGCCGGCGAATTCAAGTCTCGACATTTCGCGCGTCGACAACAACATCTGTCTCAAGGTCGTGAATCCCGAACACGCTGCTTCCGCGGTAAGCCCCGAGCAGACGGGTGCCATTGACCCGTCCCACAAGTCTGCATTTGGGCTGCCTGCCCAGTTTTTCGCAGGCGCGCTTCTGACTGCCGGAGTTCTTGCGGCAACGCAGGATGATAATAACGGCGTCAGCCGCTAGGGGTGTTCGCTCGGGTTCCAGGTGGTAGGCGATTAGATTGGGCGAAGATGGGCGTGCGCTATTGGCTTGTTGCTGGCTGGGCTTTTGTGCCGATGGCTGCGCTCATCCTCAGCCTTCACGAAGATGACAATTCTGTCGGCACGTAGCTCTGGCGGCCGGCCCGCCACGGTTGTCAATCGCAATGAAGCGGGTGACACGTTTGTCTTCCTCTTCGGCGAAGTCGCTGTTTTGCCCTCACGTGGCCAGAAACTCCTATGATCGACCTGCATTCCCATATCTTGCCTGGTCTCGACGACGGTTCGCCTAATATTGCTGAATCGCTGGAAATGGCGAGGTTGGCGGTAGCCGACGGGACGACCCATATGGCGTGCACGCCCCATATCGTACCCGGTATGTATGAAAACGGGACGGAGAATATCGTCGAAGCGGTCCGTTCGTTGGAGCAAGCGTTGCGGCGCGCCGAGATCCCGCTTGCCCTCTATGTTGGTGCCGACATCCATATAGCCCCCGATCTTCCAGATCAGCTGACGCACGGCAAGGTGCCGACCTTAAACAGCTCACGCTATTTTCTGTTCGAGCCGCCTCACCATGTGTTGCCGCCGCGGTTGGAGGAACTTGCCTTGCGCCTCGTAAAGGCCGGGTTCGTCCCGATCCTCACCCATCCGGAGCGTTTAACCTGGGGCAAGGCGAACTATGAGGTTGTCGAAAGGCTGAATAGGCTCGGCTGCCTCATACAGCTTACTGCCGACTCGATTATAGGCGCTTTCGGGCGTACCGCGCTCTACTACTCCGAAAAGCTGATGGACGAAGGCCGGGTGGATATCATCGCATCCGACACTCATGGTGCTAGTCGCCGGCGGCCTGGCCTTTCCCAAGCGTATGACGCTGTCGCGAAGCGGTGTGGGGAAGATCAGGCCTACAATATGGTAGTGAGGCGGCCGAGCGACATTTTGGCGAACCGGCCACTAGAGCCCGTTGGAAAAACGTTTGCAAACAAGCCAAGCCCCGACAAGGTCGGCCGCTTCGGCGGGTTCGGCTGTTTGCTAAAGGCCGTATCCTCATGAAGCGCGATTTGATGAACTGCGCCGCGATCACGATGGTCGTGATGCTCGGTTCCCTCGGCGTCTCGGCCTGCACGAGTACCTCGCCGACGGCGCCGGCGTCGATCGATGCGCTGCAGCTCACATCATCATCATCGGTTCCCTTATCGGGCGGTGGCGCTCTCCAGATTGTGAAGGATCTTCCCGCTCCTCAAAATAGCCAGAACGGCAGTGAGCAGCCGTTGTCGCCGAATGACGTGCTCGAGGTCGACGTGTTCCAAGTCGACAATCTCAATAGGACGGTTCAGGTCGACGCCAGCGGGGAAATTTCGCTTCCCCTCATCGGAACCGTCACGGCAGCAGGAAAAACCGTCCGTCAGTTGGAGAAGGAAATCGAAACCGCCTACAGCGCGAACTATCTCCAATCTCCGGACGTGACAATCTTCGTCAAGGAATCGATTGGACAACGCATAACCGTTGATGGCGAAGTCAACAAGGCAGGGATCTATCCCGTGTCGAGCAACGCCTCATTGATCGACGCGGTCGCACTTGCAGGTGGGTTCAATGCGATTGGCGATGCGGGAAAAGTCTTTGTTTACCGCAATATCGGTCAAAACACGCTGGTCGCGAACTACAACGTCGAGAGCATACGCGCTGGCAAAAGCCGCAATCCACGCATCTACGGTGGCGATAAGGTGGTCGTGTTTCCATCAAAATCGAAAATCGCTTTGAACAATCTGAAGGACGCCCTCGGAGTTGCGTCAACTGCAGTGAGAATTGGCGTGCTTGCGCCGTAGTGCGGGTCGCATGTCAACGCCTATGAACCAGGATCGCCCGGACTATGCTCGATCGTAGCAGGCAACATCAAATAACAGCTCCCAGACCTGGCCAAGCCTTGTCTTCGGATCTCTACTATCATGGCAGCCAAAATCATGGCCCGTACGGTCGAGATTTTGCCGAACAGGATCAAGGATTTAATCCGCTCAAGCTGCTCTTCTACGTTGTCCAGTATCGATGGCTGATCGCCATGATGATGGCGGCCGGGCTTGTTGCCGGCGTCGTCGTGACCATGATGCAGACGCCCAAATACCAGGCGACGACGCAGCTGGAAGTCTTAGTCCCATCGGCCAAGGTCTTCCAAGACATCGAAGTGGTTTCCGAAAGCAGCGATATTCGAGCCTTTCAGACCGCTCGTGAAAAGTTGAAGAGCCGGGCATTGGCGCAACGCGTTGTCTTCCAACTGGGCCTAAGCGAAAAGCCGGACTTCCTGTTTCCGACGCCGGATTTCTCGATCAGTAATATCTTCTATCGGGCCTTCAAAATTACAAAAGCTCCCTCAATTGAAGAGAGAACTCCGGAACAACGTGAAGCTATTGCGATCAAACGCGTTTTAGACAACCTCACGGTTAACCTAGTAACGAACACAAGTCTGCTGTCGATCACCTTTTTGGACCAGAAGCCGAAATACGCCAGCGATGTGGCCAACCAGATTGCACAGAGCTATATCGATCAGCGGGTGGACCAGACCAGCGCAACGTCTGACCTGGCGCGGCAATTCATCCAGGAGCAGGTTTCGCAGGTCAAGCAGAAGCTGCAGAAATCCGAGGAAGAGCTCGTCGCTTACGCAAGGGATGCTGGCATTACGATCACCGGCGACGACAAGTCGCTTATCGGGTCGAACATTGAGGCCCTCAACGCAGCGCTCCAGACGGCGACCCAGGAGCGGTCCGATGCCGGATCGGTTGTCGATCAGATCGACAAGGGACGTGGTGGTAGCCTTGGCCCGGTGCTAGAAAGCAAGGGCCTGCAGGTACTTAGTGATAAGGTGGCCGATCTCAACAGCCAGTATCAGCAGAAGCTGGGCATACTAAAACCCGGTTTCCCGGAAATGCAGCAATTGCAGTCCCAGATTAAGGAACTGCAGCGCGTGTATGGCAATGGTGTACTTGCGATTACTGATTCTCTTCGGCTAAAATACCAGCAGGCTCAAGACAAGGAGGCCGATCTTAAAGATAAGCTCGCTGACATGGAGCGGCAGCAGGTAACCTTCAATGACAAGAACATTAGATATACGATCCTGAAGCGTGAGGTCGACTCAAACCGGTCCCAGTATGACAGTCTAATCGCCAAGTTAAACGAAGTTGGCGTGAGTTCCGAACTCAAGACCCAAAGCGCCGCCATCGTGGACGTCGCGACGCAGCCAACGGCGCCCTATTCCCCACGCCTCAGCATCAATCTAGCAATTGCATTGGCTCTCTTCATGGCCATCAGTGGCTCGGTCATTTATGTTATCGAGCTCCTGAACAACACGTTTGCCAACCCCGAGCAGGTCGAAAAGGAGCTCGGACTGGCGATGCTCGGGATCTTGCCCCACGTCGACGATCGCGAGCTTATCGCCAGCATTGCAAACCAGAAGTCAGGCCTATCCGAAGCCTATCGGTCACTTCGAACGTCTTTGCAGTTCTCCGGTGCGGAAGGTGCGCCGCGCTCGCTTCTGATCACCAGTTCAGATCCGGCCGAAGGCAAGTCGACCACGGCGTTCAAGCTTGGACAGGATTTCGCAGCGCTTGGGGCAAGAGTGTTGCTTGTCGACGGTGATCTTCGAAAACCAAACCTTCACCGATTGTTCGGTCTCGACAATACGATTGGGTTGAGCAACCTGCTGACGAACACCGTCCGCAAAGAAGACCTTGGTAGCATCTTCCGGTCGACCAAATATCCCAATGTGACGGTTCTGACATCTGGAACCACTCCACCCAATCCGGCTGATCTTCTATCATCGCCAAGAATGGCGATGATCGTGGCCAATCTCAGCAAACGCTATGACCTGGTGATAATCGACGCTCCACCGATCGTTGGCCTTTCTGACGCCCCCATCCTCAGCCGATTGGCTGAGGGTACGTTGATGGTCATTTCGACGAAGCAGGTCGCGCGCAAGTCGGCAAAGACAGCCTTGAAGCGGTTGCGTGCTGCCGGTGCCAATGTGGTAGGGGCCGCGATGTCGAAGTTTGCGGTCAACAAGTTCGACTACAACTATGCGTATAAGTACATGAATTACCAATATTATAACGATAGCACGAGTACCCCGAAACTTGAAGGTAAAGTTGATGACGGCGCAGACCAGCCCGCTCGCGCAAAATCTTCGACGTTCAGGCATTTGGTTCGTCGCATCCGCTCTGGTGTTGGCGGCATCGTCGATCGGGCTAAGTCGACTCTTTGAGACAGACATGCCGGGCGTGTCAGTGGCGCTGGATCCGTTAAATGTCGACGCTTTGATAGGTGAAATTTCCGGAGACCTGAACGATACAGCCATCTCTCCGGATCTTGACGCGTTGGCCGCCAAGGCAAATGACGCACTTCGCTTTAATGTTGGAGACGCACGCATCTATAGCTTAATCGGCGAGATAGAATACCGACAAGGCAAGAAAGATGACGCGTATGCGCTCTTTGATCGGGCACGAAGGCTGTCGAAAACGGAGATCCACGCGCTCCAGAGATCGATTGGCCATTCAATCGAGATCGGTGATCTGGCCAAGGCCGTAGGCGAGCTCGATACACTATTGCGACGATGGCCGGATCAGTTTCCGGTCGTCGCCGAAGGCCTTCCGGCAATCCTTTCGAACCCTGACGGCTATCACGCCGTGCTGGCAGCAATTGCGGCTGGGGCACCGTGGCGGGCCAACCTGTTTTCCGCTCTTGGAAAAACACGCCCTGGGCTCGATTTTGCAAATCAGCTGCTGCTTGACCTGGCTGGATCCGGCGCGCCACCGAAATCGGGCGAACTTTCCTCCGTGATTACCGGGTATATCGTGCAGAAGGAATATGAACAGGCTTATCGCCTGTTTCTGTTCAGTCTGTCCGATGACGAACGAAAGCTGGGTGGGTATGTTTTTAACGGCACCTTTGAACCCGGGTATAACGGGAAGCCCTTCGATTGGCAGGTTCGCGATCAGTCAGGCCTTGAAGTGACCTTCGCGACATCCCAGGATGCAGTTGAAGGCGAGGGCGCGACGGTTCTGTTTTTGAACACGCCGGTCAAGAACACTGCTCTCCAGCAATATGTCGAGCTGCCGCCCGGTTCCTACAGGATTTCGTTGGTCGCATCCGGACGCAACCTGAAGCTGCCCAAAGAACTCTTCTGGACCATCAGGTGTGTGGATCGGACTGGCGAAATAGCGCGCTTTAACATTCCTGAGGGCACCTTCAATCGCCAGAGTCTGAGCCAGGAATTTTCCATTGGACGGGACGCATGCCCGATGCAGCTGTTGCGGTTGGAAACCGCCGCAATAGCTGAGAGTTGGCGGTTTCGCTATATGGGTACATTGGTCATGCACAAATTGAACATTGAGAGAATTTTACCTTGAGTGCGCGGGCGTCGGAATGGGACAAGTATCTCCTCGGCGCGGTCCTGTTCACCGCCCTGCTGATAGGCGGCGGTACGGCGAGCGGCCTGTATACCGATACCTTGATCGAAATAATAGCATTTGTCTCGGCGGCGGTTGTCTTGTCTCGAACGTCAACCCAAACAATCCGCGGATCAACGCTCTGGCTGCTTTTCATGGCGGTGGCACTGGTTGTGCTTCAAATCGTTCCGCTGCCTGCTGGCCTTTTTGCCGGTTTGCGGCCGGAAGTGCTGCTCGGCGCTCCCTGGCTGTTTGATCAAACTCGGTTCATCAGCCTCGGGGTGGGGCGAACGATCGAGTGTCTACTGTATGTGACCGCGTCGGCAGCGTTTTTCCTGGGTGTCATGCGTTTGCGCTCCGACCAGGTCTACCGCCTGCTCCCCTTCTTCTTCATGGGTGTAATCTGCAACGGATTGGCCGGAGCGATTCAATATTCGCTATCAGATAACATCGCGATCGAGGGATTATTGCCATTCACAATCAATGCGGGACTTTTCGCCAACGGAAACCATTTTTCAGCTTTGCTTTTCGTCTCTATTCCCTTCGTTGTCTATTACTGCTTGTTCCGCGGTTATCTTCTGTCCGGAGCGATCGGTCTGATCGCGCTTCTGCTGCTCCTTTTGGCGGCAGGGTCCCGTGCCGGCGTTCTGATCGGCCTGGCTACTACCGTTGTGTCCTTCATATTTCTCTCGGCTCGCTCGAGAATAAGTGGCTTTAGCGCATTTGCCCTTTTCGTTGTGCTTTCCGTCTACGGGATGGGAGCATGGTCGACGATCGAGGCAAAGGATCTTGATCCTGTCTTCGGACGCGCGGAGTTTGCCCGCACGACGGTGGCAGGAATAAAAGAGAACTGGGTCACCGGAGTCGGATTTGGGAATTTTCAGAAGGCATACCAGATATATGAAAAAGAAGGGATGATATTCAGGGCATATGTAAACCATGCCCATAACGAGTATCTTGAAATTACCTTCGAAGGCGGAGTGATTGCCGCCATTTTAATGGTTTTATACCTGTTGTTTCTTTTGACTACGTTCGTCAGAATTGACCGAGAATCGTTTCAGAAGGCAGCGTTTCTTTCTGTCACGTTCTTGCTCGTGCATTCTCTGGTCGACTACCCGTTGCGCACCGCCGCGCTCGCAATGACCTTCGCCTATATGAACGCCATCATCTTTCATCGCGGGATCGCGGAGCGCATGAGCCAAAAACCGGAGCTGGTAGAAGTTGACCATAATGGTGACAAGCTGCTCGTTCCCGTTGGAGCGTCTCCAAAGGCGTGAGCGTGCGGGCGAAGTTGTGGGAGAGGCTGCCGGCGGGCTTCATCGAACCCGAACCACTCCCTCGTCCGACTATGCGTCGATCGTCGATCAGATCCTTGGCCCACAACCAGTGTGTCACCGGGCATCTGCGTCAGATGCCAAGCCGCGCGGCCGACCCAGTCGGCGGAGCGGCTGCTGGAGAAGCTGAAGGTCTCGCCCAAACTCCTTGCCGACGAGACGACGGCACGCAAGGTAGGTTGTGAACATCAAAGGCAACATCAAAGAGCGTGGCTAGCAGCCCGTGCTGGATTCAGGCCGCAGCAAGACCAAGACCTGATAAATATGATCGCAAGCACTGCAACAACGATTGCAAAGCGGGCTCGGAGAACCGTGCGCCACCATGGTGTGCGCCGTGGCTGAACCGCATTCCCCATCGCCATCTCTCCCGAGGGGAACATGAGTCTTTCCAAGCCAAAAGTCCAGAGGCCGCGAGCGAGCGGGGGGCTTCACCCTGGCGTGCTAACGGTCGGTCTGCGTCCGAGACCAGAGGACTTCGCAAGGAGAGACCGCTGAGCAGCATAATTGGGCGCCACCATCGGGTAGTCAGGAGCAAGTCGCCATTTTGCTCTATATTCGTCTGGTGTCAGGCCGAAATGGACTCTTAGATGTCGTTTGAGGGACTTGAGTTTTCTTCCATCCTCTAAGCAGATGATATAGTCGGGAAACACGGACCGCTTGCGATTGACCGCCCGAACGGGCCCAGATTCTGCTGGGGCAGGTGGTTGCACAATGGCTCTCAACGCGGAATTGACGCTTGAGATTAAGTCTGGAAGGTCGGCAACGGGGGTCGCATTCTTCCGGATGTAGGCTGCGACAATATCTGCCGTAAGGGCCAGCAAGTCCACTCCTGGCTGTTCGGTATCCTCCTCATGCACGTTTATGTGCTCGGTATTCTCCTCGTTCACGCCTGTCTGGTCAGTATTGTCGTCATCTGCGCTTGTGCGTTCGGTATTGTCTTCAGTCATAAGCATGCTCCTTGCGTTCTGTAAGCCTTCCTATTCGAGAAGTGTTGACCGTCGAAAAAATGCGCAGCGCAAATTGAAGTCATCGTCTCTAAAGGGGTTATGAAGTGAATGGCGTCTTGTCGTCTTCCAACACGGATGATTTAGTGTCGCGCCTAACCTATCCATTGAAGGTTACGTTCTTGTCCAAGTAAGAGCAGGGCATAGATCAGCGGGCCATTTTCTTCGCCCCTGTGCTTCCCCGGGATAGTTCTGCAACCTTTTGGACTGTTTCATTGGAACCCCGGTTTGCAAACGGCATTCCCCACCCCATTTCTCCAAGCGAATCCGCTAGCTTCGTCGGCCCTGTTTCGGTCTTCAACAAGGTGTTCGAACGCCTTGATGTGCGCCATCGCTTGCAAGTCGTTGGCGAGATAGTTCGGTGCGATGATAGGTTGACGTATCGTTCTTCAACCTGCCCGCCACCCGTCGGCTCGATGCTGCGGAAGCGAATGGCAACATGGCAGCATCTTCAAAACAGGACGCGGCAACGGCCATCCGATCCCGCAGCCGGTCTGCTGCTTCGCGGGCGGTTCTGATACACATGAGTTCCTCTGGGGTCTTTGTATTTGTATAGACAAACACAGGTTCCAGCCTTTGAAAAGGCCCTATGA
>NZ_QMBP01000001.1 GCF_003289945.1 Mesorhizobium hawassense | reverse complement strand
GCCAGCCTCTCCGTTTCAACCATGAGACCCGCTACCCTCACCGCTTGATCTCCCACGTCGTCACGCGCTGGCCGGTGACGGGATCCTTGCCGTCCTTCAACTGTACGCCCTGCGCCAATAGCTCGTCGCGAACCCGATCAGCCTCGGCCCAGTTCTTCGCCGCGATCAGCGCCAAGCGATCGGCGATCGCCTTGGCCACCGCAACCTCATCCACTTTGGCTGCGCCGGTATCGAAGCCGAGGAAGGCAAGCGTGGCCTTCAGCGAAGCGGCAGCACCATCGCCGCCAACCTCGCTTGCCTCGCCAGCCAGCTGCGTCAGGCGTTGGAACGCCGTGTAAGTGGCGAGATCGTCGGACAACGCTTCCACCACCTCGGCCGGCAGGTCCTTTGCCGCCGCGGGCGCGAGGTCGGCGGCGCGCTTCCATTTGCGCAGGGTGTTTTCCGCTTCCTCCAGCTTGCGCACGGAAAAGTCGATCGGCTCGCGGTAGTGCGTCATCAGCATCGCCAGCCTGAGCACCTCGCCCGGCCAGGCGCGGCCGCCAAAAGTCTCGGTCTCCAGCAATTCGTGGATCGAATAGAAATTGCCGAGGCTCTTCGACATCTTCTGGCCCTCGACCTGCAGGAAGCCGTTGTGCATCCAGACATTGGCCATGACCCTGGTGCCGTGGGCACAGCGCGACTGGGCAATCTCGTTCTCGTGGTGCGGGAAGATCAGGTCCAGCCCACCGCCATGGATGTCGAAGACCTCGCCGAGATAGGCGGCCGACATGGCGGAGCATTCGATGTGCCAGCCCGGCCGGCCCCTGCCCCACGGACTTTCCCAGCCGGGCTCTTCCGGACTCGACAATTTCCACAGCACGAAATCGCTGGGGCTCTTCTTGTGCGCGTCGACCGCGATGCGGGCGCCCGCCTGCTGCTCGTCGAGATTGCGCTTCGACAACTCGCCATAGTCCGGCATCGAGGCGGTGTCGAACAGCACCTCGCCGCCGGCGACATAGGCGTGGCCGCGCTCGATCAATTGTGAAATCAGCGACAGCATGTCGGCCTTGCCGTCCGCGCGGGGCGCGACGAACTCCGTCGCCCGCGGCTCGTAGGTCGGCTGCAGGCAGCCCAGTGCCGCGACATCCTTGTGGTACTGGTCGGCGGTCTTTTCGGTGACCTTGCGGATGGCGTCGTTGAGCGACAGTTTTCCGGCCGCGATGTCGTCGCCGAAATCGCGAAGCGCGCGCGCGTTGATCTTGTCGTCGACGTCCGTGACGTTGCGCACATACGTGACATGCGTTTCACCGTAGACTTGGCGCAACAGACGGAAGAGCACGTCGAAGACGATCGCCGGACGCGCATTGCCGATATGGGCAAAGTCGTAGACGGTCGGGCCGCAAACATACATGCGCACATTTTGCGGGTCGATCGGAACGAAAGGTTCCTTCGCCCGCGTTAGCGTATTGTAGAGGCTGAGGCCTTTCGATGCGTCTGACATACGGTCCCGGTCCTTAATTTGGGTTCGCTGAAACCGAATCCGCGCCGCAGCACAAATCTGGCTCCAGCCTGCTGGCCGGGGCGTTTGTCCACTCTAGGGAAAGATGAGGCGAAAACGTCCGGACCAGCGCGAGGCTAGCCAATAATGCAAATGCCACAAATGGCGAAAGACGTTTTCATGGCCGGCTTTATCGCGCCGGCAGGTGTTGCCGTCAAGTCGCTGCACTTGGGAAAGACGTCGTTGGATCACAGGTAAAGACCGGGCGAAACATTTTATTAAACATGTCGGCACAGTGATGAAACATTCGTCGGCTAGACCGCCAGCACGTCACGATTTGGTCCGAATCGACCGCCAAACGCTGAACACGAAACCGTTACCAGGGAAGAGAACAATGGCTCGAAACAAGCAGGAACAGAACCGACAAACGCAGCCCGCACTGGCCAGCCACTACCGCGCGATCGGCCCGGCGGCCATCGTCGCAGCCCTTCTTCATACCGCGAAGAAAAAGAAGCCCGCGCAGAAGATCGTCTCTCCGCGCGCTGCCTGAAAAGGCAGAACCGGCACGGTCCCCGACGATGGGGACGCCGGCGATGAGGGCGCTGAACAGCGCCCGGGACGGGAGGGCCTCCAGAAGCAGCCTTCGCTAAAATAAGCTCATCTGGTCTTCGTCCGCGCCAGGCTTCTGGCGCCCAGCCTTCTCGGTCTGTGGCCCGACGACGCCCCGCTCCTGAATCTCAGGCCCGGTGTTGGCGACCTTGTTGACGAGGTCCGAAACCGGAATCGCTTCGAAGAAATCAGGCTCGGCGGGCTTGAGCAGATCGAGCACGTCGCGAGGCTCCTGCGTGCGGCAATCGAGCCAGCGGGAAAAGTCGCGCTCGTCGATCACCACCGGCATGCGGTCGTGGATGTGAGCAATTCCGGCACTGGCCTCGATCGTTAGAATCGCGCCGGTGTCCATCTCCGAGCCGCCCGGCTCGGAAAAAGTCTCGATCAGGCCGGCGAAGGCGACCACGCCGCCGCGTCGCGGGCGGATCCAGTAGGGCTGCCCCCTGCCGCCGCCCGACTGCTGCCACTCGTAAAAACCGGACGCCGGCACAAGAGCGCGGCGATGGCGCATGGCGGACTTGAACGAGGCCTTTTGCAGCACGCCTTCGGAACGGGCGTTGAACAGCAGAGGAAACGCGCTGGTGTCCTCGACCAGGCGGGGATCAGGCCCCAGCGCACCAGCATCGCCTGGCGGTCCGGCAGGTTCGAGCCCGGCTCCCGCTGCGGGCCGGCAAGCACCATCAGCACCGGCTGAGTCGGCGCGATGTTGTAGCGGGACGGAAATGCCTCCAATTCGGCAAGGCCGAGGCAGGCCGCGGTCTGTTCCGGTGTGGCGGTCAGGGCGAAGCGTCCGGCCATGGATCGGGCTCGTTGAAATTGATTTCGAGGAGAAGGTGGCGATGGAACCACCGCACCGCAACCGCAAAAAAGCAGCTCTCGACTGGCTCGTCCACAAAGGACGGGCTTAGAATGAGCTAAGCGGCGATGCCGCGCGGTCTGAGGGCTGCCGCAACCGCTTCCCAGAAACGATGCCCCTCGGCATCGCCCTCAGCCAGCGCGTTGGCCGCCAGCCTGGCAGCATAGAGATCTGCATCCCAGCGATGGTAATAATCCAATTCGAAGCTTGCGCGGCCGACTTCGAGATAGAATAGCTGCTTCTCGGTCCAGCCATTTGCCATCAGGAATTTCCGCTGCGCATCTTCTTCGTCTTCGGCCACGGAAGCCTCCTTCGTCATCCGCCGAGGATACAGGATGATGCCGCAACGCGCCACAAAAGCAGATCAGACCGATGAATGAGCCGCGAACGACAATCCTCGCCGTTTCCGTCGCCGTCCTGCGCGGCAACACGGTGCTTCTGGTCAAGCGCGCGCGCCCACCATCGCAAGGGGTTTATGCCTATCCGGGCGGCAAAGTGGAGGGCGGCGAGACATTGCCGCAAGCTGCGGCGCGCGAACTGCTTGAAGAAACGGGATTGGAGGCCAGCGACTATCGCCGGCTACGCGACATCCATATCGACGGCAGCGGCGAAGGTCACCCGGTCGACTATCTGCTGACGGTGTTCGGCGCGGCCTATATCGGCGGCGTGCCGGTGGCCAGCGACGATGCCGAGACCGCGGCCTTCTATACGCTGGCGGAAATGGCTGAGATGCCGCTTGCCGGCGAGGTTTTCTCGGTGGCCGAGGCTTTGCTCGGACGCGGTTAGGACGCGTGCACAACCGGCAAAAATCGCCTTGCAGGCGACAAAATGTTTCGCCACAAAGGTTTAGCTCCCTCACGCCAAGGCCTTGATGACCCGCGCCTCGCCCTTTTTTGCCGCATGTCTTGCCATCAGCATGGCAGTCGTGGCGCGGCCGGCGATCGCGGCCGAGGCGCCGTTCGAACCCGGGCTGATGCGGCTGGCGGAAGTGCTCGGCTCGCTGCATTTCCTGCGCAATCTCTGCGGCGAGAAGGGCGACCAGTGGCGGGTCGAGATGGAAAAGCTGCTCGAATCGGAAAATCCCGATCCCGACCGGCGCGCCCGCTTCATCGCCTCGTTCAACCGCGGCTACCGCTCCTTCAGCGGCACTTACACGCAATGCACGCCTTCGGCGACCGAGGCCATCGCCCGCTACATGAAGGAAGGCGAGACGCTCTCGCGCGACATCGCTTCCCGCTACGGCAATTGAGGCCGCTCGGACGGCAGCACGTTTTGCCCAGATTTCTTTGCGAGAAACGGCGTCAATGTGACGTGCCTTATTGTCTCCTGTCCCGCTCTGGTGCAAGCATGTGTTGCACTTGCGCAACAGCGTTAATGAAACGTTAGCGCGCAATTGTGGAATTAACTCAAACTGAAGGTTTTGATGCCGCAAGCCGGTCTAATCGGCTAAGCTCGGCATGAATTGAGGGCAGTCTCGCCGGCAATGTAGATATTGACCCTAAAAATGTCGTATTTACAAAGACTTAAGTGAGGCCGCGAACAGACTGATAGACCAAGCCGGATCCGTTGGACGGATCGCCGCTTGCAGAAGGTGGACATCGCAATGGAACATGGTGTCAGCGACATCGACGCGTTGGTCAGGGAAGAAAAGCGCCTGACCGCCGTGGAGAGCCACAGCGAAGCCTGGGCGGAAGGCCTGTCGGCTGGCATCGAACCGGAAATCATCGCCGAGGCCGCGCTGGAAACCGCCTTCGGCGAAATGCTGCGCGCCAATGGCGAGACCTCGGCGCTCGCGCTCCTCGACCGGATGCGGGAAAAGGTGATTGCCGGCGCGTTCGAGCCGGAACGGCTCAAGCACTAGCCCTTTTTTCGACAGCGATTTCGACAGTGAATTTTTGACGGGGGCGCGCCGTTTGGGCATCATGCCCAACGCGCTTGATCATTTGATGCGCCGCCCGGATCAGGCCGGGTAACAATGGAGAAGCAAGCGGTGAGATTTTCGATGTCCGGCCAGCCATGCGGGCTGACCCTCAACATCCTGATCGCCGCTTCCTGCCTCGCACTGTCCATGTGTCTTACCAGCACGCCATCCTACGCGCTGAGCGAGATCCAGCGCGAGGACCTGCCTTCCCCGGTCACTCCGCCCGCCAGCGCCGCGCCCGGCATCACCGTACCCACGCCGGAAGCACCCGGCTCCAAGCCTTCCGACAGCGGCCAGCCGGCCGACGATACCGACAAGTCCGAGCCGGAAACGCCGCCGGCCAATGGCGGCATCACCAGCCCGCGCACCGATCCCGATGCGCCGCCACCCGCAGTCGTCTACGACCTCGACATGCTTCCCGAACCGGTCAAGCGCATGCACGGGCTGATCATCGAGGCCTGCAGGAGCGGTGACATCGAGAAGCTCAGGCCGCTGATCGGCAAGGGCGATTCCATGACGCAACTGTCGCTGGGCGACATTGACGGCGACCCGGTCACCTTCCTCAAAAGCCTCTCGGGCGACGGCGACGGGCAGGAAATCCTCGCCATCCTCGAAGAGGTGATGTCGGCCGGCTATGTCCATGTCGACACCGGCACGCCGCAGGAACTCTATGTCTGGCCGTATTTCTTCGCGCTGCCGCTCGACAAGCTCGATGCCAGGCAGCGTGTCGAATTGTTCAAGCTGGTCACGGCGAGCGACTATGACGACATGAAGCAGTTCGGTGCCTACATCTTCTACCGCGTCGGCATCACGCCGACGGGCCAGTGGCTGTTCTTCGTCGCCGGGGATTAAAGCAGAAACTCATCGCTTGCGGCCTCGGGCCATATGCGAGCCGCTTCCTCTCGCAAGGCCGAAATAGCGTTGATTGCCACCGCGACATCCATCTGCAGGGCATTGGCCGCGTCGCGCAATTCGCCCTTGTCCCGTAGCTTGCCGACGACCCAAACGACTTTGCGTTCGATGTCAGGGCCATAGGCGGTTTGCGCCTTGTCCAGGGCTTCGGTCGGGATATTTCCGTAGGCCTTGACCAGCATGCCGAGATCTAAGGCATCGCGATATGCGACAGCGCGATCCTGGCATCGATCGGCATTCGCCAGCAGCTTCTCCGCAAACATGTCTGCAGGGACAAGGGCCGGTATTCCAAGATCATCGTCAAAATGACCGCGCAAATCGATGCGGCCCTCCCGGACGACTTCGAACCGGATCGGTTGCCCTTTGAGACGCACAACTGTTCTCAAACCATATTGGTCGATCTGGAAATCCCGGATACCTTCGACGGGCTCACGAAAAAACGCCCGAACACCGCGTTCCGATGCTCGTGTTCGCAGCTCGCGGTAGCCGCCAGCGTCGGCGCAAAGAAAATCCAGATCCAGTGACCGACGATATTCGCCGAGCTTCATGACAATGGCTGTGCCGCCGCCAAACCAGCATTGGTTGGCCGTTAGAAAGTCGCGATCCATCAATCCGAGGGCTTCGGCAATTACCCTATGTTCCGGTTTTCCGAACGCCTTCATGATTTCTACCCGCATTGTCGGGCGCAGTGATTGCGCGCGTCCAGGACAGAAAGATGGATTGTCACGATGTGGTCAGAAGGATACCGTGGCCGAATTCGTCAGCCAACTTCATGATAAGCAGCTTCTCACGCGCCGTAAGGCGCTTTTGATCGACAAATCGCCAGTTGCGCTCGTAAAGCGCAAAGGCCTCTTTCGCCGGGATGGGGCGCGCAACATCGCGGTTCCAGGCGAGCGCCTGGAGCTCGGGAAACTCTGCAGGAATAATCGGCGCAATATTGGCGGTCATAGCGCACCCAAGATAATGCAGAGCGCTTAACAAATCCAATGTTGGCAGGCTAAACCGGAAGCGCCTCGGAAAACTCGACCGCCCTGCCCTGGCCGGGCGTCGCGATCTCGCCTTCCCACATGACGCGCGTGCCGCGCACGATGGTGCCGATCGGCCAGCCGGTCACCTGCTTGCCATCATAGGGCGTCCAGCCCGCCTTGGAGCCGGCCTGGGCGTTGGTGATGGTCTCGCGCCGCTTCAGGTCGACGACGGTGAAATCGGCGTCGTAGCCGGCGGCGATGCGGCCCTTTCTGGCCATGCCGAAGATGCGCTGCGGGCCATGGCTGGAAAGGTCGACGAAACGCTGCAAGGTGAGCCGGCCGGCATTCACATGGTCGAGCATGATCGGCACCAGCGTCTGCACGCCGGTCATGCCCGACGGCGAGGCCGGATAGGTCTTTGCCTTTTCGGCCAGAGTGTGCGGCGCGTGGTCGGACCCCAGCACATCGACGATGCCTTGCGAAATGCCTTGCCAGACGCCGTCGCGGTGGCGCGGGGCCCGCACCGGCGGGTTCATCTGGATCAGCGTGCCAAGCCGCGCATAGTCGTCGGCGCTCAGCGTCAAATGATGTGGCGTCGCCTCGCAGGTCGCGACATCCTTGTGCTGTTCGAGGAAGACGATCTCCTCGGCCGTCGAGATGTGCAGCACATGGATGCGCGCGCGCGTTTGTCTGGCGATGCGGACCAGGCGCTCGGTGCAGCGCAGCGCGGCGATCTCGTCGCGCCAGACGAGATGCGACGACGGATCGCCCTCGACGCGCTCGCCGAGCCGTTCGCGCAGGCGGAACTCGTCCTCCGAATGGAAGGCGGAGCGGCGGCGGGTGTTGCGCAGGATCGACGCGACGCCTTCATCGTCCTCGACCAGGAGATCGCCGGTGGACGAGCCCATGAACACCTTTATGCCGGCCGCTCCCGGCAGCCGTTCCAGTTCGCCGACATCGCCGGCATTGTCGCGCGTGCCGCCGACCCAGAAAGCGAAATCGCAATGCATGCGCCCCGTGGCGCGGCGCACCTTGTCGGCGAGCGCCGCCTCGCTGGCGGTCAGCGGATTGGTGTTGGGCATTTCGAAGACGGCAGTGACGCCGCCGAGCACCGCGGCGCGGGAGCCGGTCTCCAGGTCTTCCTTGTGCTCCAGTCCCGGCTCGCGGAAATGCACCTGGCTGTCGACGACGCCCGGCAGGATGTGCAGACCCGTGCAGTCGATGGTTTCTCCGGCCGAGGCCTGGCCGAGATCGCCGATCCGCGCGATGCGTCCGGCCTTCACGCCAATGTCGCGCGCGCCCTCGCCATCGTGGTTGACCACCGTGCCGCCTGTCAGGATGAGGTCGAAGGTGGTTGCCATTGGCAGGTCCAATCTCTTGCGGGGGGAGTGTGGCCGGCTTACGTAATGACCGAACGTTTTGCAAGATCAGGCCGATTTTACCCTCATGCCCTTTGCCCAGCTCAAAGACCGCGCGCTCATTTCCGTGTCAGGCCCCGATGCCGAGCATTTCCTGCAGAACATCCTCACCACCGATCTCGACGCGCTCGGGCCGGGTCAGGCAAAGCCAGGCGCGCTGCTGGCGCCGCAGGGCAAGATCCTGTTCGATTTCCTGATCTCGCGCACCATCGACAACGGCTTCCAGCTGGAATGCCGGGCCGACATCGCCGACGATTTCATGCGCCGGCTGATGCTTTACCGGCTAAGGGCGAAGGCCGATATTGCCAAGCAGGATCAGACCCTTGTCACGGTTGCGTGGGGCGATGATTCAAGCGGCTCAGTTTCTGATTCAACGGCGCTCGCCGACACGCGCTTCCGCGATGTTGCGGTAAGGCGCAGCTATGGCGGTGAACCAAAGGAGGGCGCTGATCCCGAAGCATGGCAGGCGCTGCGCATCGCCAACGGCATTGCCGAAAGCGGTTCCGACTACCAGCTCGGCGACGCCTTCCCGCATGACGTGCTGCTCGACGAAACCGGCGGCGTCGACTTCAAGAAGGGCTGCTATATCGGCCAGGAAGTGGTCTCGCGCATGCAGCATCGTGGCACCGCGCGGCGCCGCGTGCTGATCGCCTCGGCCGAAAGTCCCCTGCCCGCTTCGGGAACCGAGCTTACCGTTGCCGGCCGGCCAGTGGGCACGCTCGGGTCCGTCGGCGGCCGGACCGGTCTTGCCATCGCCCGTATCGACCGCGTCAAGGCGGCGCTCGATTCCGGCGAGGGGATCATAGCCAGCGAGACCCCGCTAACGCTCGCGATCCCCGCCTGGGCAAAATTCACCTTCCCGCAGGATGCGGCCAGCGCGGAGGAGGCCTGATGGCGGCCGACCGGGCCGGCGCGCCGCCGCGCGCCTGGCAACGCATGCTTTCGGGCCGGCGGCTCGATCTGCTCGACCCCTCGCCGCTCGACATCGAGATTGCCGACATTGCGCATGGCCTTGCCCGCGTCGCCCGCTGGAACGGCCAGACCAGCGGCGATCACGCTTTCTCCGTCGCGCAGCATTCGCTGCTGGTCGAGGCGCTCTATGGCGAGCTGGCGCCGGAGGCCAGCGCCGAGGCAAGACTTGCCGCGCTGCTGCACGATGCGCCCGAATATGTCATCGGCGACATGATCTCGCCGTTCAAATCGGTGATGGGCGGCTCCTACAAGGACTGCGAGTCGCGCCTGCAGCGCGCCATCCATCAGCGTTTCTCGCTGCCGGCGGAGCTCACTGCCTCCCTGGGCAAGGACATCAAGCGCGCCGACCAGATCGCCGCCTATTACGAGGCGACGCTGCTGGCCGGCTTTTCGACCGCGGAGGCGACCGAGTATTTCGGCCGGCCGCGCGGCTTTTCCGCCGACCGCTTCGACGTCACGCCAAAATCCGTGACCTGGGCGCAAACGGCTTTTCTCAAGCGTTTCAAGACGCTGGAAGCCAAGCGCCAGTCTTCGCTTGCGGTGAATTCGACGACCTAGGGCGTTCCACCGTTTCGCGGACACGGCGAACCGCTCTATCTCTTTGTTTTGATGCAATTCCGGACGGAAACCGCTCACATTCTTCCTGGAATTGCCCAGGGGACCTACCAGCCGTCGCTTTGGCGTAATCTGCTGCTGTGATGGCGCGCTTCGTCAATGAACAGACCAGCGCCTGGTCCTAGATTTCCGTCAAGCAAGATGAGAGAGGCAATCATGTTTGACAGGAACAAGAAGACAGCCCTGGTGACCGGCGCGTCGTCCGGCATGGGTAAGGAAATCGCCAAGCGTCTGATCAAGGACGGCTTTCAGGTCTACGTGGCCGCGCGCCAGACGGAGAAGATGGAAGACCTAGCGGCGCTCGGGGCACGCCCGCTACGCATGGACATTTCGAAGGACTCCGATATCGGCGCGGCGGTCACCGGCATCCTCGCCGAAGTCGACGGTGTCGATGTCCTCGTCAACAATGCGGGCTTCGGGCTCTATGGGCCGGTCGAGGATATCGGCATCGACGAAGCGCGCTATCAGTTCGAAGTGAACGTCTTCGGCCCTGCCCGCCTGACGCAGCTCCTGCTGCCGGCGATGCGCCGGAAGAAGGCAGGCACGATCGTCAACATCACCTCGATGGGCGGCAAAATCTATACCTTGCTTGGCGCCTGGTATCACGCGACCAAGCATGCGCTCGAAGGCTGGTCGGACAGCCTGCGGCTCGAGCTTGCCCCTTTCGGCATCAAGGTCGTGGTCGTCGAGCCGGGCCTTATCGAAACCGGGTTCGGCGATGTCGTCGCTGACGGGCTTTTGAAGCGATCCGGCGCCAGCGTCTACGCGAAGGTGGCCCAGACGGTGGCGAAGGCGACGAAAGCGAGCTACGGCCACGGGCTCGGCAGCCACCCGCGCGTTATCGCCAACGTGGTCTCGGCGGCTGTGCGATCGGGCAGGCCGCGGACGCGCTACGCCGCCGGCAAGTATGCGAAAATGATGATCGGCGTCAGGAAGTGGTTCGGCGATCGCATGTTCGACCGCCTGATCCTCAGCCAGATGAAATGAGCGGCGCAAGCTGCGCGAACAGGAGAAACCGGGTATGAGCGGCGTTCCGGGCGACAGATGCAAGGTGCCGCGCGCATTCTGGCGGGCTGTGGAGCGTGTCGGCCTGCCCGCGCCAGCCGTGTTGCGGCAGGCCCGGCTTCCCGCCACCCTTCACCTCAACGAACAGGCTTTCGTCACGACCGCCCAATATTTCGCGCTGTGGAGGGCTCTCGAAGAGCTCTACGCGAAACCGGATCTGGGCTTGCGGCTGGTCGAGGTCGCCGACACCGCGATCCATCCGCCCTCCACGCTCGCCGCCTTCCACGCGCGCAACTATCGGGACGGCATCGGCCGGATTGCTCGCTTTAAACGCCTTTGCTCGCCCGAGCAGCTGCATGTCGCCGAAGAGAACGGTGAATGCGCGATAAGCTCCAAGTGGATCTACGCCGCCGAACCGACGCCCGCGGTTGCCACCGACGTCGCGTTTGCCTTTCTGGTCGAACTTGGCCGACGGGGAACAGGGCAGCATCTTTTGCCTCTTCGTGTCGAACTCACGCGATCCGAGGACAGGAGCGACGCGCATCGTGGCTATTTCGGATGTCCGATCCGCTACCGGTCGGCTCGCGACCTGCTGGTTCTGCGCTCCGCCGATCTCGACCGCCCCTTTCCGGGCCACAACCCCGAGCTTCTCGAGATTCTCACCCCTGCACTTTCCGCTGCGCTGGGCGAGCTCCAGGCGCAAAGCTCGACCAGTGAGCAGGTGAAGATCGTTCTGAAGCGAAGCCTTGCCAGCGGAAGGCCCGAGCTTTCCGACATCGCGCGCGAGCTTGGCATGAGCGAACGCACGCTGCAGCGGCGCATTACCGAGGAAGGAACGAGCTTTCGCGAGCTTCTCGTCAACGCGCGACAGGAACTCGGCCGACAGCTCTTGGCCGACCCCTCGGCCGACATCGACGAGGTCGCCTGCCTGCTCGGTTACCAGGATACCAGTTCCTTCTATCGTGCCTTCCGCGACTGGGAGGGTACGACGCCCAACCGTTGGCGGGAGCTCAATTTCGATCGTTTTAAACCGGCTGTTGCGGGCGGCCTCATTCACTAAAATCGCATCTCGCACTGTCTTGGGGTCTGCCGCGCCATTGGCGCTTTACGCAAGTCGGTTGGCGCCCTTCGTCACTGCGGGATCCACCCGAGAGCGCTACCAAACCCTCGTCGAATTAACCCGAACGACGAGGAAGATATGTCCGACAAAATATGGTTCATCACAGGCGCATCGCGCGGTTTCGGCCGCATCTGGGCCGAGGCCGCGCTGAAGCGCGGTGACAAGGTGGCGGCATCGGCTCGCAACCCAGCGAGCCTGACCGACCTCAAGAAGAATTACGGCGACGCCCTACTGCCGCTGGCCCTCGACGTGACCGACAGCGGTCAGGCCACCGAAGTGGTCGAGCAGGCGCATCGCCATTTCGGCCGCCTCGACATCGTCCTCAATAACGCCGGGTACGCGCTGGTCGGCGCGGTGGAAGAAGCGGCCGAAGTGGCCGTCCGCGCCGAATTCGAAACCAACTTCTTTGGTGCATTGCACGTAATCCAGGCCGCCCTGCCACTGCTGCGTGAACAAGGCAGCGGCCATATCCTGGCCGTCTCCAGCGTCTCGGGCATCGTGGCAAGCCCTATAGTAGGCTTTTACAACGCCTCCAAATGGGCGCTCGAGGCTCTGCACGAAAGCCTCGCCCAGGAGGTCAAGAGCTTCGGCATCAAGGTGACGCTGCTGGAGCCCGGCGCCTATGCAACGGATTTCTCCAGCCAATCGTCGCTTAGAATGTCCGGCGGTATAGAGGCCTATGCGGCGCTTAAGGCTCAGGTCTTCGCCGCGGGCGCGGCAATGGAATTCGGCGATCCGCAGGCCACGGCCGAAGCCGTACTGAAGATCGTCGATCTACAAGAGCCGCCGCTGCGCTTCTTTGTCGGCACCGAAGGGCTGCCGGCCGCCCGCGCAGCCTATGCCGACCGTCTGGCCACCTGGGAGGCGTGGCAGGCTCTGTCGAACGCGGCTCAGGGCACTCCGAGGAAACATACCATCGCGGCGCTTTAGCAGGACCAGGCGGAAGTCGCGGGCCGGCAATTCTCGCTTTGTCGGCCACGACATTCATTCAAGAAACTCACAGGCTCTTCCGAGGAGGCTCAATGCAAAGCGATTTCTGGATGTTCTTTCGGTCCTGGATGGCCGCACCGCTGCGGGTGGCTGCCATCGCTCCATCCGGCAACGCGCTCGCCAGGATCATCACCCAGGACATCACTTCCGAGACGGGACGGGTGATCGAGTTGGGACCCGGTACCGGCGTCTTCACGGCAAAACTCTTGGAGCGCGGCGTGCGGCCGGAAGACCTCACTTTGGTTGAATATGGTGAGAACTTCGCTCGACATCTGGAAGCTCGATATCCTGGGGCCCGCGTGCTTCGGATGGACGCGGCCTGTGTGGGAGAGTTGGAATTTCGCGATGCACCGGTGGGGGCCGTGATCAGCGGCCTGCCGTTGCTGAGCATGCCCGACCAGAAGGTGATAGCAATTCTCGACGGCGCGTTCGCGCATCTGCGACCCGGCGCGGCATTCTACCAATTCACTTATGGGCCCCGCTGTCCGGTCGCGCGACCTATCCTCGAAGGACTGGACCTCGCGGCGACGTATGTTGGGCGCACGATGTTGAATGTCCCGCCTGCTTCCGTCTACAGGATCTCCAGGCGCCAAAGCCGCACGATGAAGACCGCGGCTTTTAACAGCGCTAGAGAGCCATCCCGGACGAACGCTTGACGGCGCCCGGTCAGAAGCAAACTTTCCTGCCATGAACCAGCCCCATAAAAGAACGCTAAATTAACCGGCGACCACGACAGTATTGCGTTCGGTCACGGTCCGAAGGCGTGCTCATGCCTGGCGCACATGTCAAGACTGGCTCGGCCGCCGGCAGGCGAAGAACGGCCGGTATTGGTCCGGCTCGACGCATAGCGGAAGAACTTCGTGCACAAAATGAACGCTTTTCGGCGGCCGTCGAGAACATGTCGCATGGCCTGTGCATGTTCGATGCCGACGAGCGGATGATCATCTGCAACCGCAACTACATCGACATCTTCCATCTCGACGCCAAGATGGTGAAACCGGGCATACGCTTCTTCGATATCCTGCAGCACAGCGTCGATATCGGCATTGCCGCGCAAAGCGCGGCGGCGCTTTACGCGATCCGCAAGCCTTATATCGACGGCGCCAGGCCCTCGACCTACGAGGAAGTGCTGTCGGATGGGCACATTATCGTCATTTCGCACCGGCCGATCGCCGTCGGCGGCTGGGTGTCGATCTACGAGGATGTGACCGAACAGCGGCGCGCCGAAGCGGAATTGAAGGAGCAGCACCGCCGCTTCGACGCCGCGCTGGCCAACATGTCGCAGGGCCTGCTGATGTACAGCGCCGAGGGCCGGCTGATCGTGCGCAACCAGCGCTTCCTGGATTTGTGCAACGCCAAGGCCGCGGATTTCGCGCTTGGCATGACGCACGGCCAGATGCTGGAGAAACTCGTTGCCCTGCGCATCTTCATGCCCGTTGAAATCGATATCGAGGTGGGAAAGACGAAGGCGGCTCTGGACGCGGGCCAGTCGCGCTCGAGCTATCGCGAGTTCGTCGATGGCCGAACGCTGTTTGTTTCGCGCCGGCCGCTCGCCGGAGGCGGCTGGGTTGCCACCTTCGAGGATGTCACCGAGCGGCGGCGCGTCGAAGAGCGCATGACGCATCTTGCTCATCACGACACGCTGACCAACCTGCCCAACCGCTCGATGTTTCGCGAAAGGCTGGACCAGGCGCTCGGCGAGGCCAAGGCCGGGCCGCTGGCGATCTTCTCGCTCGACCTCGACCGCTTCAAGGCCGTCAACGACACATTCGGCCACCCGGCCGGAGACTGGCTGCTGAAATGCGTCGCCAAGCGGCTGCAGCACGCCGTGCGCGGCAGCAAGGACGTGGTGGCGCGCTTCGGCGGCGACGAGTTCGCCATCATCCAGTCCGGCATCAAGAGCGCCGCCGACGCCGAAAAGCTCGCCAAGCGCATCGTCGAGATCGTCGGCAAGCCCTATCGCGACAAGGGGCGCGAAATGCATGTGGGCGCGAGCCTCGGCATCGCGCTCTATCCCGGCGACGGGCACGATGCCGACACGCTGCTCACCAACGCCGACATGGCGCTCTACCGGGGCAAGAGCGAAGGCCGCAATGTCTATCGCTTCTTCGAGCCGGGCATGGATGCCCTGATGCGGGAGCGCCGGGCGCTCGAGGTCGAACTCGAAGCAGCACTCCCCAAGCGCGAATTCGAGCTCGATTTCCAGCCGATCCTCAACATAGGCTCCGGCGCAATCGTCGGCGCGGAAGCCCTGATGCGCTGGCGCTCGCCGGCGCGCGGCCTCGTCTCGCCGGAAAACTTCATCCCGGTCGCCGAGGAGACCGGATTGATCGTGCAACTCGGCGACTGGGCACTGCGCAAGGCGTGCAACGTGGCTGCAAGCTGGCCGCCCGACATGCGCATGGCCGTCAATGTCTCAGCCGCGCAGATCAAGAGCGGCGGCTTCGCCCGCAGCGTGATTTCGGCGCTTGCCTTTTCCCGCCTGCCGGCCGAGCGGCTGGAGCTCGAAATCACCGAGACGGTGATGATGGACGAAAGCGACGCGGTGCTGAAGACGCTCAGCCAGTTGCGCGGCCTCGGCGTGCGCATCGCGCTCGACGATTTCGGCACCGGCTATTCCTCGCTCGGCTATCTGCGCCGCTTTCCCGTCGACAAGATCAAGATCGACCGCTCCTTCATCCGCGACCTCGACAAGCGCGACACGGCGGCGATCGTGCGCACGGTGATCGGGCTCGGCTTGGAGCTCGGCATCACCGTCACCGCCGAAGGCGTCGAGACCGAAGCTCAGCTCGACATGTTGCGCAAAGCCGGCTGCGGCGAAGCGCAAGGCTATCTGATCGGGGTGCCAACCAAGGCGTCCGACATAGGCGGGCTGCTGCGCTCACAGGCGCTGCTGCGCCAATCCGGTTGATGCCAAGCACCGTCAACGCAGCGTCTCGATGCATTTTTTCGCCGAAACTGACATAACCGGGTTCCACTTTGAGGTGGCGCTCGATCAGGTCGTGGAATGCCGGCAATTGATGGAACGGCATGCCCGGATAGGCGTGATGCTGGACAAGCAATGACAAACTCCGGTCTCCGAGAGTGATCTGCCACCGGCGCAAGCCGTCGGCAGATCACGATGCTCGAGCCAGCTCAGGCGGCCTTGGTCCTCATCTGGCTCAGGGCAGCCACAAGCGCCTCCGCCGCCTCACCCGATGAGGCCGGGTTCTGACCTGTGATGAGCCGGCCGTCGACCACCGTGTGCACGCCCCAATCCTTGACCTTGGAGAAGACCGCGCCGAGGCTGATGAGTTCGTCCTCGACGAGGAAAGGCACGACCTTCGTGAGACCTACGGCCTCTTCCTCGGCGTTGGTGAAGCCGGTGACGGAGCGGCCTTGAACAAACGGGCTGCCGCCAGGGTTGGTCACGTGACGCAGGACGCCCGGCGCGTGGCAAACCAGGGCGATCGGCTTGCCGGCCGCGATGAAGGATTCAATCAGCTCGATCGAATTCGGATCTTCGGCCAGATCCCACAGCGGACCGTGGCCGCCAGGGTAGAATACCGTATCGAAATCCTTCTGGTCGATGCTGTCCAGGCGCACCGTTTCTGCAAGCTGCGCCTTGGCGACCTCGTCGGCGTTGAAGCGCCGCGTAAGGTCGGTCTGGAACATCGGCTCGTCGCTCTTCGGGTCGAGAGGCGGCTGGCCGCCCTTCGGCGAGGCCAGCGTGATCTCGGCGCCGGCGTCCTTGAAGACGTAGTACGGCGCTGCCAGTTCCTCGAGCCAGAAGCCGGTCTTCCTGCCGGTGTCGCCCAACGTATCGTGGGAGGTGAGTACCATGAGGACTTTCATTGTCGGATCCTTTCGTCAGATGCCGCGCCGTGAGGGCATCGCCGCCGGTTGATTTGTAGCTCGATCAGCCGCATCGGCTAATCGACAAGCGGATAATGGCACTCACCTACATATTTCAGAAATTTACTTCTTTGATTTCAGATATTCATATAAGAATATATCTCAATGAGATACGACCTGAACCTGCTTCCGGTTTTCGTGGCCCTGATGGAGGAGCGCAGCGTGACACGGGCAGCGGCGCGACTGGGCATCACCCAGCCAGCGCTGTCCAATTCGCTGAACCGCCTGCGAGACACACTGCGGGATCCGCTGTTCATCCGGGAACGGTACGGCATAAGGCCGACGCAACTCGCCGAGGAGATCGCTCCAACGATCGAAGCAGCGCTGGCGCAACTGGACGATCTCATTTCGAACCAGCAGGAGTTTCAGCCGGCCGACGCCGAGCGACTGTTCACGCTCGCCCCCAACAGCTACGTGGAGCTGGTGTTGATGCCGGCCCTCGTGGCGAGGACGCGTGAGCGAGCGCCGGGGATCAAGCTGCGCATGACGGCATTCGGCAACGATCTCGCCGAGACCGGCGTCATTTCCGGCACCACGGCCATGGTGCTTGGCCGGATCGTCGAACCGCCGGACAACCTTGTCGTCCAGCATCTCATGGATGATGGGCTGGCCTGCGTGGTGCGCAAGGACCATCCCGAAATTCAGGACCGCATTTCTCGCGAGCAGTATGAGAGGCTCAAGCACGTCAACGTGCTCCCACCGGGCCGGCTGCGCGCGGGCCTCTTCCAGGCATTGGAGCATCAAAACCTCAAGCGAGAGGTCGCTGTTTCGGTCACGCACTTCCTTGCCGTGCCTGAGATGCTTGCCGTCACGGACTACTGCTCAACGCTGCCGAGCCTTGTCTGCCGGAATCTTGCACGGGATCCGCGCCTGAAGGTACTACCGGCGCCCGTCGATCTCGGCACTTTTCCGGTGCAGATGGCCTGGCACGTTCGCTATCGCCACGACCCGGCCCACAGGTGGTTGCGTTCGATGATCAGCGAGGTGGCAAAAGAAATGACTTCCGAAGCGACCTAAGACGGCTTTCTTGTATTGGCATTGATGTCCGCAAAGAGCCGAACCGTGCCATTCATCGTGCCGAATGGGCCCACTGAGAGCGGGCGCTGCGCCAGTCCGGGTGAGCCCTGCGGTCAGCGCAACGCCTCGATGTATTTCTCGTGAAAGCTCACATAGCCGGGCTCGACCACCTTGAGATGCCGCTCGATCAGCCGATGGAATTCCGGCAACTGGTGGAACGGCACGCCGGGATAGGCGTGATGCTCGGCATGGTAAGGCATGTTCCAGGCGAGCTTGCGCACGAACCAGTTGGTCAGGGTGGTCCTCGTATTTTCTAGCATGTTGGCGACGAAGGGACAGCGGCCATGCTCGGCCAGCAGATAGAGCCGCAGGAACGGCTGGCCAAGCAGCGCCGGCACGATCCAGACATAGAGCAGCACATAGGCCTTGAACCAGACGGCAAGCGCCAGGACCGCGACATAGAAGGCTATCATCGCCCGCGCCTCGGCCTTCACCTTGGGCAGGCCCTTGGGCGGCACATAGCTGTCGCGGCAGGCGCCAGTCGCATTGGTGTAGAGGGTCATGAAATGGCCCCGCCATACCGGCAGGCCTGAAACGTGGACGATGTATTGTCGCAAGGTCTCGGGCTTCGGGAAGGCCAGTTCCGGATCGTTCTCCGGATCCTGGGTGAAGCGGTGATGGGCGAAGTGGAAATAACGGAACCAGTCGGCGGGCAGCGCGATCGCCAGGCTGCAGAAACGCGCGACCATATCGTTCAGCCACTGCGTTTCGAACGCAGTGCGGTGCACCGTTTCATGCAGCAGCGTGAACAGGAACACGATGAGGATGCCCTGCGGCAGCATCAGGACCGGCCAGAACGGCACCTTGGCCGCGATCAGCGCGCCGATAACGTTGATCGCGCCGAGATGGAGAGCGAGTTGGACAAGCCCCGGGCCATCCGATTTGCCGGTCAGCCGGCCGCGCTCTTCATTGGTCAGCGAAGCTATGACGTAGCGATGGTCGACGGTTGCGTCGTGGTCGATTGCGTTCATGCGTTCACGATACCCAGAAAGAAACCTTTCGAAAAACGATGATTTCTGTAAAACAGATAAGCTCACCTTATCTTTTGGATTGCCATGGTCGCTCTTCCCTCCTTGCGCGGACTTCAGGCCTTCGAAGCGGCGGCGCGGACAGGCAGCTTTGCCGCCGCCGCGGAGGAACTGTCGGTTTCGGCGGCGGCCGTCAGCCAGCTTATCCGCACCGTCGAGGAGCAGATGGGGCGAAAACTGTTCCACCGCGTCAACCGGCGCGCGGTGCTTACCGAGGCCGGCGTCGAGATGCTGCCGAGGCTCAGCATGGCTTTCCGCGAAATCGGGAGCGTCGCGCGCGATGTCGGCGGCGATGCGTTCCGGCCAAGGCTCGTCATCTCGGTGCCGCCTTCGATGGCGATGGGCTGGCTGTCGGAGCGGCTCGCCGGCTTCGTCGCCGGCCATGGCGCGGCCGACATTTCTCTGCGCGGCGATGACGACCCCGTCCCGTTCGACCACGAGTTTATCGACATCCGCCTCTCCTACGGACCCCATTACCGGGACCATCCGAGCGAGGAGATCGTCAGGGACGCCGTCTATCCCGTCTGCGCGCCAACGCTCGCCGGCGCGACCAAATCCGAAAGCCTTGCCGGCCTGCCGCTCATCCACACCGATTGGGGACCAACCGGAGCATCCTTTCCATCCTGGCGCAACTGGTTCGAGGCCGCGGGAAGCGAGCCAAGCCGCGCGGCGCAGCGCGGTCTCTCCGCGAACTCGTCACGGGCAGCGCTCGATCTCGCCATTTCAGGCTTGGGCGTGGCGCTCGCGCAAGGCGTCTACTGCGCCCAGGCACTGGAAGACGGAAGGCTGGTCCGGCCCGTCGCCCGATCGCTGGCGTTGCGCCAGCCCTATTGCCTGACGATCCCGGAACGCGGCGCAAGGCGCGACGTCGTGGCCGCGTTCCGGGAATGGCTGATCGGGGAATGCGCGCGCGCCGTCGGATCGGCGGCACTGGTCACTCCATCGACCTGACGGCGGCAAAGCAAACCCGGCTTAGAGGTGACCAGCCAGTGCAACAACCATGTCCTTGCTGCTGGCCACCGGAACGATCTCGAACTCTACGAGATCCGCCCATTCGATGACCCAGCGCTGCAGCACCGTCGCATCGTCGGCTTCCACCAGCATGAAGCAGCGGCTCATGTCGCCGGCAATCCAGCTGTGATGCACGACGAGTTCATCCGGCTTTAGGCGGCCCTTGTCGCGAAAGCGGCGGTAGATTTCCTTGCGGTCCGCGCCGTGGAAATCCTCGATCACGAAGAACAGCATTCTTTGCCTCGGTTTGAGTGATCTTGAAACGGGAACTGGGGAACTGAGGAACTGAGGAAGTCAGGCCCGATGGCCTCCCCTAGCCGCTCCAATTCTTCAGTTCTTCAGTTCCCCATTACTTCTCCGGCCGCTCCAGGCGTTCCAGGAACCACTGCGTCAACCGTACCCACAGCTCGTCCTTCTCGCCGGAATCCTCCCAGCCGTGGTCGAGATTGGGATTGTCGTTGACCTCGATGACGAAGACGCCGTCCTTGGTCTCCTTGAGGTCGACGCCGTAGAGGCCGTCGCCGATGCATTTTGCTGCCCGGACCGCCGTCTCGACGACATGCGGCGGCGTCTGCTTCAGCGTGAAGGTCTTGATGCCGCCCTGGTCTGGCTTGCCGTTCGCCTTGTGGTTGACGATCTGCCAGTGCTTCTTCGCCATCAGGTAATGCACGGCAAACAGCGGCTGGCCGCCGAGCACGCCGACGCGCCAGTCATATTCGGTCGGAATGAATTTCTGCGCGATCAGCAGATCGGAATCGTCCAGCCACTCGGTCGCGAGCTTGGTCAGCTCGGCCATGTTCTCGCACTTCTTGACGCCGCGCGAAAAGGATGAATCCGGAATCTTCAGCACCAGCGGGAAGCCCAGCGTCTGCGCCGCCACCTCGAAGTCGGACGTGCCGGCGATCATCACCGTCGGCGGCACCGGCACCTTGTTGTAGGTCATCAGCTCGTTGAGATAGACCTTGTTGGTGCAGCGGATCATCGACAGCGGGTCGTCGATCACCGGCATGCCTTCCTGCTGGGCGCGGCGCGCGAAGCGGTAGGTGTGGTTGGAGATCGAGGTCGTCTCGCGGATGAACAGCGCGTCGTAATTGGCGAGCTTGGCGAGGTCCTTCCTGGTGATCGGCTCGACCTCGACGCCCATCTTCTCGGCGATTCGAGCCCAATAACGCAGCGAGGAAATCTCCGACGGCGGCAATTCCTCATGCGGGTCGACCAGCGTCGCGAACGTGTAGCGCGCCGGCGTGCGGCCCTTGGTGTCGCGCCATTCGCGATTGGTGTAGGTGTCGAGGCATTGCAGGAAGAGCTCTTCCTCGCCCTCGGTCATGCGGGCGAGCGGCAGGAAGCCGATCTTGCGGATCGAGGCCCATTCGGCGCTGTCCTTGATATGGACCTCCAGCGCCGGCGCGCGGAACCAGTCGAACAACAGCTTGGCGAAACGGTCCCAGACTTTCGACGGGCCGATGCCGAAGAAGATCGCCGCCTTGGCCGGAAACGTCCCGCCGAGGTCCTTGCGGCATTTGTTCAAAGCGAGCTCGAGTTCCGGCAGCGCGTGCTCGTAGAGCTTGCGCTCCGAGAGGTCGATCATCGTCTCGACCGTCGGGATCACCCTGTGGCCGCGCGAGCCGGCCAGCAGCGAGGCGTAGTAGCCGCGGCTCTGATAGCCGTAATTGTTCGACAGGTTGATCACTTTCGGCCGCTGGCCGCGGAACAGCGCCGGATGGGCGAGATAGTCGCGGTTGGTGATGATCTTGTGGGGTGTGGCCACCTGATCGAGATCGTTCTGCCTGCCTGTCAGGATTACCCAGGTCATTGTTCAGCGTTTTCCCAGAGTGATGGCGGCGCGCAAACCGTCGCGGCCGAACTGCGCCATATTCATGAAGATGTCGTAGGGCACTGGAATGTTCGCGGCATCGAGAATCGTTTCCTGCCTTTCATCCTCGACCCAGGGGTCGTGGATCAGGATATGGTCGCCATCGTCGCCGATGGCCAGCACCCAATGCGGCACCTTCTTGCCGAACATAAGGAAGCCGCTGATCAGCACCACCACCAGCTTGCCCTCGGCAAGGGCTTGGCGGATGTCGTCGATGCCGAACGGACGGTAATTGACCGGGATGCCGTAAAGCTCCGCCCGGCGGCGGAAATCGACCTGGGCAAGCTCCATCACCCGGCGCTTGTCCTCACTCCTTACCGACTGCAGAAACAGCGCGCCGTAGAAGGAGACGAATATCTCGGCGGCGAGCCCGCTCTCATAGCCGGCGACCGCCAGGCCGAAAGGCTCGCAGCCGCCAGGGCCCGACATCATGAAGACCGTGGTCGCCTCGCGCCACAGGCGGATTTCCATTACCGGGTCCGGCACGAAGCCAATGTCGAAATTGGCCATCGCCATCATCAGGCAGCATGGGCCGCAGGTGAACTCGCAGGTCTGCTGATAGAACGGCACCTTGGTCGCCGTGGGTGTGTCGCCGCGCAGCGTCTTTTCGTAGCGCAGCGCCGTGGCGCCATCCTCGTAATAGTCGGGCTCGCGCCCCAGTTTGCGATAGCCGGCCTGCTCGTAGACGCGGATGGCGCGATCGTTGTCCTCGCGCACTTCGAGGCGCAGTAACAGCCTGTCGTGCTCGAAGGCGGCTTCCTCGGCCGCCACCAGCAGCAGGCGACCGATGCCGAGCCGGCCAAAGAAGGGACCGACAGCGATGGAATAGAGCCGCGCCACGCCGCTGCCCTTGCGGAACAGCACCACCGCATAGCCGGCGACGCGGCCCTCGCTCTCGGCCACCAGCATCTCGGCGGTCTCGCGTTCGATGAACTGACGGAAGGAGCGGCGCGAGAGCCTGTCGCCCGGAAAGACGGCCTTCTCGATGGCGGCGAGGTCATCGACGTCTGACGCGCGGGCCTTTCGAATCTCGGCAGGCATGCGGGCTTGGGAAAACCTCGATTGGGTTGTGGAAACGGCCCCGATGGATGCGTCGCGAACACCGGCCGAAACGCCAGCATTCATCAAGCGCTATCGCTCCTTGATTAGGGCCGAATTGTGACAGTTTCCGCCACGGCAGGAAAGGGCGAAGTGTTTGAACAGAATTGCCGTTCGAAGGGCGGCCGGCCGGCGAAAAACGCAGCCGGTTCAGCTCGATATGCCGGCCAGGAGCTGGCCATAGGCGCTCTTTGCGACATCCGAAAGCCGCTCCGGCGGCAACGAGCCGACGACGGCGCAAGCGTAGCCCTTGTCGAGCCAGTAGACCGCCTCCGGTCCGCCCCCCTCGGCCGTATAGGTGCCCTTGGAGGTTGCGGCCGATTCGGCGGTGACGAAGAGCGAAATCCGCTCACCCTTGGCATCCTCGTAGAGCAGCATCGCCGCCTTGCCTTGCTCGCCGGCAGGCAGCAGCCGGCCGCCGACCAGTTGGAAGCCCTGAGCCGCCAGATCGGGCGCGACCAGCTTCAGCCCGACGCGGTTCGACAGCCAGGTCTGGAGATGATCCTTGTCACTCGCCGGGACCTCGACGGCATGGCGCTTCTCGGCGGCGTAGATGACATGGGCGGCGATCGCCTGTTCGGCGAGTTGGTCGTCGCCTTCGCCGCCGCGACTGGTGCTATCGATGCCGGCGACATAGCCACCCAACCCGCCGACGGCGAGCACCACGGCAGCCGCGGCCGAGAGCCACCAGCGCGAGCGCCACGCCGGTGCTTTCGCTGGCGCCTGACCGAACAGCGCCTGCCGCAGCCTTGCCGGCACCGGCTCGTCCATCACGCCGGCCAAGGCGGCGCGCATGGCGGTGCGATCGGCAATGTAGCGCGCGGACTTCGCCTTCATTTCGGGATTGGCCTCGAGCCAGGCTTCATAGGCCATGCGCTCCTCGCCCGGCAGCTCGCCGTCGAGGGCCATGTGGATATCGCGTTCGGAAAAATCGCGGCGGGTCATTTTTCAACGATCCTTATCGAGCGGCGGCGCGATGAGTCGTCGAGCAGTCCTCGCAGTTCCTCGCGGCCGCGCGCGATGCGCGACATCAGCGTGCCGGCGGGCACGCCAAGGATGTTGGCGGCCTCGGCATAGGAAAAGCCCTCGATGGCGACCATCACCAATGCCGCGCGGCGATCGGGGCTGATCGCCTGCAAGGCATCCATGATCTCGCGCGAGGCGATGGTCTCGACCTGATCGGCGGGTGCGGCTTGGGCTTCCCCGGCTTCGAGAGGCAGCATCGCCGCCTCGCCGCGCCGGTTAACCTTGCGCATCTGGTCGATGAACAAGTGATGCATGATCGTAAACAGCCACCTCCGGGGGCTTTCTCCCGTCTGCCAGTTGTCGAGCCGCACGAGCGCCCGCTCCAGGCAATCCTGGACGAGATCGTCGGCGGAATCTCGATCGCGCAGCAGCGAGCGCGCGTAGCGCCGCAACCGCGGTATTTCGCTCAGGATCGCTGCCTTCTTGTCGTCCATGACCGCTTGTTTCGAGGTCGCTTTCCATCCCGATAGAACGCGCCTTTCCGGCGCGGTGCAAGCGTCAGCGCGAAGCGGCCGAACCGCTGCGATTACCCAAGCACATGCAAAACGATGGCGCAGGCTGGTTTATTCCCGGCCCAAAGCTGCGCAGGATGGATTGTTTGATTACGTGATATAGGTATACTAGGTATATTACGTATGATGGTGGCCGATGAAGCAATTCACTTTTTCAGATATGAACCGCGCGTCGGGTGAAATCCTCGAAACCGCAATGATCGAGCCCGTCGCTCTTACAAAACGCGGCAAGGAAAAGCTGATCATCCTATCGGCCAGACAATACCGGCAGCTCGTCGGTTCGTCTCATGCCGCCGCTTACACGCTGGAAGGCGCACCGGACGAGGTCCACGACGAACTGATGTCGGGGTTGGAAGCCATCATAGCCGGTGATGAGCCGGATGATGTTTAAACCCGGCGATCTGCTTCGATACTACTATCTGTGGGCGCGGCAGGCTGACGCCGGCGAAGAATCCGGCCGCAAGGCGCGCCCGGTCTGCATCGTGGTCAGAACGCCCACTACGCCAGCAGCGCTGTTCGTGTTCCCGCTCACCTCGCAGCAACCCGATGCGACCCGCACGTATATTGCCGTCAGTGAGATCGAGTGCCGGAGGGGTGGCCTCGATTTTCCGTCATGGCTGATTCTCGACGAATACAACCGGGTGCGGACTGACGAAGCTTACGACCTGTCTCGACCAAGCCGATCGGTTCTTTCAGTCCGGCGTTCGTGCGCAAGATTGCTGGCCTCATCAAAGAGGCAGCCAACCAGCGTCGGCTGCGTGGCATTGTCCGGAAATAACGGCAACGGTCCGAGCAAACCCTAGCCCGCTCTCCCCTCCCTCGCCGCCCGCGTGAGCAGCCGCTGATAAAACAGGCCTATCCCGATCAGCACGGCGCCGAGGCCGATGAAGGAGAGCGCGCGCAGCACGCCTTCCAGTTCCGACATGTCGAAGAGGAAGACTTTCACCACCGCGACCGCGATCAACACCGCGGAGGCGATGCGCAGCACCTGCGATTTCAGCCAGACGCCGGCGGTGAGCAGCGCCACGCCGATGACCAGCCAAAGCGCGGAATAAGTGTAGGTCTCGAGCTGGCCAAGCCCGCTCCACCAGGCGATGAACTCGCCCTTGAACAGGCGCCGCACCGAGAGCGTCGCATAGGCGAAGGCAAGCAGCGAGGCGATCAGCGCCAGCATTGCCGCATACCACCGCGGACGCTTGTCGCGGACATAGAGCGCCAGCGCGCCGGCGGCGATGGCCGGCAGCAGGTAGGCGAGGAACAAAAGGTTGAAGACCGGGATCGTGCCTGTCGACTCGTCCGTCAGCAGCGGGTTCAGCACGACGAAGTGCTGAACCGCGATCAAGCCGGCCGAGACCACGCCGGCAGCCATCGAGCCATAGCGCAGAACCGAGCTCGGCGAGCGCATGTCGATGGCGACCAGTATGGCGCCGGCGCCGAGGGCGATCAGCGTGTAGATCGCCTGCTCGGCAAGCGTCACGGCGCCGGCATCGATGACGCCGCCATGCATGGCATGGCGCACCAGCATGGCAATGGTGAGTAGCGCGAACAGCGCCGAGGCCGCCTCCATGGCAAGACGCGGCCGGCCGTTGGTGGTGCGGGCGAGCTGCCAGGCGGCGAAACCGAAGGCGAGCGCCGGAACGCCATAGCCCGGCAGCAGCCAGTTGAAGACCGGCGTCCTGGAGAGAAAGGCCGCGCCGACGATGGTCGGATCGAAGGCAACGCGGCCAAGCACGGCGACCGCCGTGCCCACCGCGATCCAGCCCAGCACGGGGTAAGACCGCCATCGCGTCGCGAAAGCTGGAATGATGGCCGCCGCCCCAAGCAGCACGGTCGTCCAGCCTGAACCGAAGGCCATGTGCAGCATCAGCAGGCCGGCGACGCCGGCGCCGCCAAGCGCGAACGACACGGCCGGACCGCCAGTCAGCGGCGGCGCCTCGGCGCGCGCGATCCATTCGCCGCCAGCGGCAAGGGCCAGCACCAGCAGCAGCGCCGGCAGCGCATAGCCGAGGTCGCGGTCGATATCGCCGAAGGTCAGCCACAGCGCGAGCAGCACCACCAGCGGGGCAATCACACCCCAGGCCGCCCAGCAAGCAGCGCGTACCGGCGCGGCGACAGCGAAGCGGCGTGCCGCCCAGAAGCCGGCGGCGAGGAAGACCAGGCCGAGCGCGATGCCGACGCGGAAAGTCAGCGCGTCGGACGAGGCCAAGGGCTGTGCATCCAGGCCGACATCGAGCGCATTGGCGCCGATCGTGGCGGGCGGGATGATGCCGAGATGGATCAGCACGGTGGCGATCCCGGCGGCAAAGACCAGCGGCAGCGCTCGCGGCCGGTAGAGCGCCACCGCGACCAGCGCGGCCAACAGGACCGCGCCGTGCAAGGCATCGCCGGCACTGGCAAAGGCCGGATCGACGGACAGGCCGAGCGCGCTCAAGGCGATGAAGAAGCCAGGCACGATCGACGGCCAATCGAAGCCTCGCTCCGTGTCGTCGCGGCCAGTCGTCAAGAACGGGGCAAGCCAGACGAAGGCAAGCACGGCGAGCGTGGCGAGGCTGATGAACAGCACGGCTGCGAGGTTCACGCCCGGCGCGTCGGTCATATAGAGAATGGTCCAGATGCCGGTGCCGGCGAAGGCGGCCGCCACCAGTGCCTGCCAGTCGCGGATGCGCGCGATCGCCGCCGTCGCCGCGAGCACGATCGCCAGATAGACGAACAGCGCCCAGGGATTGGGCGCCTGCGACGATACCAGCGCCGGGGTGACCATGGCGCCGACGAGGCCGATGCCGGCCAGCGCCAAGCCATGCACGAGCGAAGCACCAATGGTCGCGACGCCGATGACGCCAAGCAGAGCGAAGGCGGTCGCCGGGCCGATGAAGCCATAGATGCCGTGGGCGGCGTAGACCGTGCCGAACAGGATAAAGGCGCCGGCTCCGGTGAGGATTGCCGGGATATAGGCGCCGGCGGCGCCCTGCACCGGCACCTTGAAGCCGGTGCGGCGGATGAATTCGGCGCCGCCAGCCAGAACAAGGCCGAGGATGGCGGCCATCGTCAGGCGCACGCCGGGGCCGAAAATGCCGGCCTCGATGGTGTAGCGGATCAGGAAGACGCCGCCCAGCGCCAGCGCGATGCCGCCGACCCAGACCGCCCAGCGTGTGCCCAGCGCCGTCTCGACATCCGTCTGGCGCGCGGCTTTGGCGGGCGCCGCTGTCCCGGCGGGCGCGGCGGCGCCGGCCGGTTCGGCTTTTTTGGATTCCGCCGCGCCGTCCTTGCCCGCCTCGCCCTTCCACGGCCCGGCCGCGACCTCGGCTTCAGCGGCACCCGGCTTCGCGGCGGTGGGCTCGGTAGCAACGGCGTCCCGAGCCGCAGGCTCAGCGGCGACAGCCGCAGGTATAACTTCGCCCGGGGCGCCTTCAGCGGCCTTGGACGGGGGCAGCGCGGCGCCTGAGAGCACCAAGCTGCGCAACGCGCCCAACTCGCGTTCGATCAGGCTGATGCGGTTCTGCTGACGTGAAACGATGACGAAAAGAGCAATGACGGCGGCAATGGCGATCAGGCTGAAAAACATGGCGGTTTCCCTCAAAACCAGACCAGTCGTGGCCGACAAATGCGGCAATGAGACGGCTACCAAATGAGCGCTCTACCGGCCGGTAAGATCGAGCATGTTTTACGGCCGATGACCAGCGGGTCGGCAGGCTTATCCAAAGCCGACATGGCAAGCGGCGGAGGCATGCCTGCGAGATTGCCTGGCGCCTGTCGCGAAATACTCGTGCTATCTTCACGCGTTCACAAGAAATGCCATGGGAATCTCGAATGCCGCAGCGAAGCGCTGGCCTGCTGATTTACCGGCGCATCGCCGGTGATTTCGAATTTCTGCTGGTCCATCCGGGCGGGCCGTTCTGGGCGCGAAAGGATGAGGGCGCGTGGTCGATCCCGAAGGGGCTGATCGGCGATGAGGAGGACGAACTCGAAGCCGCCAAGCGCGAGGCCGAAGAAGAGCTTGGCGTCGCCATCGCGGGCGATTTCGAGCCGCTCGGCAGCTACAAGCAGCCGGGCGGAAAAATCGTCATTGCGTGGAGCGTCGAGGCCGATGTCGACGCGAACGCCATCAAGAGCAACATGTTCACCATGGAGTGGCCGCCGAAATCGGGAAGCATGAAGGCGTTTCCCGAAGTGGATCGGGCCGGCTGGTTTTCACCTCCCAAAGCCGGCCTCAAGATCCTCAAAGGCCAGCGCCCCATGCTCGACCATTTCCTGGAGCGGCGCGGCTCGGATTAAGCGCCTTTCCTGCTACCCTGCCTCACTCGCAATCGCCTTCGTCGCCGCATGATGCCGGCGCAGCGCGGCCAGGAAGCCGGCGCGGGCGTCGGGCGGCTCGAGGCCGCGCGGCTCGTAGACATGGCGGGTGAAGAAGAAGCCGCTGAGCCGGAAGGCATCTTCCAGTGCCGCCGCATCGGCGCGCAGACCGGAGCCGCGTTGCAGGAAAGCCGGCAGCGCCAGCATCTTGTCGTGCCAAGCCGCACCCGCCGCGCGCGAGACCGCGCGTCCGGATTTCGGCGAGACATAGGCCAGATCCTGCCGCGTGCCGGTCGCCGCGCATTGGCTGAGGTCGAGGCCGAAGCCCAGCTCGTCGAGGATCAGCAGTTCGAAGCGTGCCACCAGCTCGCCCGCAGCGTCGGCATCGTCCAGATGGGAGATCATTACGGCAAGCGCCTCATAGAGGCCGCCATGAGCGTCGCGCTCGGGCAGAAGCCTGAGATGCGCGGCCATGGTCTGCAGGCCGTAGACGGCGACGGCGCTGTCCATCAGCCGCGCGGCGTTCATCTCGATCGCCTCGGCCTGGAAGACACCGAGATGCTCGTCGAGCCGTGCCCGCCACAGAAGGTCGACACGGTTGCCGGCCTGCAGCACGGGCTGCTGCTTGCGCGAGCGCCCTCCCCGCACCAGGCCGAGGTGGCGGCCATGGGCGCGCGTCATCACCTCGAGGATGGCGCTGGTTTCGCCATGTCTGCGAGTGCCGAGAACGATCCCCTCGTCGCGCCATTCCATAGACTTGAGCTTTTCACCCGTTGCGCGGCGAAATCAAGATTGGCCGGGCACAGGCGGCGAGACTGCTGCCACACCAAAATATCGGAATTTTCTCAGAAAGCGTTCGGGATTTCCGGGCGACGAAGGCGCCAGATACAGACGCGTTGACCGGATGGATGGCCGGCGCAGACCGCCGAACGGGTTCGGCCGGCCTTTCCCGAAGCGTCGACCTCGCGGGCGGGCGACCTTTCGCAACCATGGCCCGACCAGAGATTCGACATGAGCTCCTTCCTGGACTTGGTGTGGAAGCACCGGTTGACCTTTTTCTTTGCGCTGGCGCTCGGCCTGACATGGCTGGCGTTCATCCCCTTCTATCTGTCGCATGGCGAGAGCATTCCCTGGTTCACCTTCGGACCGGCGGTCTCGGGCTTCATCGTCGCCGCACTTGCCGGCGGCTGGAGCGCGGTGAAGGCCATCCTGGCCTCGATGGTGAAATGGCGCGTTCGGCCGATCTGGTATCTCGTTGCCTTCGGCCTGCCGTTCGGAGCGCAGCTCGCCTCGATCCTGATCAATCCGCTGTTCGGCTCGGCGCCGCCGGCCTGGGGCAATATCCCGGCTTTCTCCGAAATCCTGCCGATCGTCGCGCTCTATGCGGTCTTCAGCGGCCCGCTCGGCGAGGAGCCCGGTTGGCGCGGCTTTGCGACCCCTCGCCTGCTGGCCAACCATTCGGCACTCGCCGCCAGCCTGATCCTCGGCGCGATCTGGGCCATCTGGCACTTCCCGCTCGGCCTTGTCGGCGACCTCTCGCTCTACGGCACGATCAATGTCGTGCTGGCGGCAATCGTCTTCACGTGGCTCTATCAGAACACCGGCAGCGTGCTTCTCGCCATCCTGATGCATGTCACACACCAGAACAGCGTGCGCTTCCTCGGCAAGGCGTTCGTCGACGGCGACTATGTGCAGCAGCAGTGGATCGGCGTCGCGATCTGGGCGATCATCGCCTCCGCGATCGTTGCCTATTACGGCACCGAAAGCTTCGTGCGCCGGCCGGGGGCGCGGCTTGCCGTCGCCTGAGCCCATCAAGCAAATTTCCGATGATCGGCGAGCACCTCCTCGATCACCTGACGCTGCCTTTCGGCCTCGGCCTGGTTGGCGTCATGTCCGGCGACGGTGATCAGCGCCTTCCACAGCGCCCAGCCGCGGCCGCGCGCCCAGGTCGCGTCGTCCACCGCAATGCGGGCGCGAAAGGCTTCGCGGCTGTCGCCCTCGAAGAAGGTCCAGGTGATGGCGAGGTCGCAGGATGGGTCGCCGACGCCGGACGTGCCGAAATCGATGACGGCGCTCAAGCGGCCGTCCTCGACCAGCAGATTGCCAGAGGCGACGTCGCCATGGAACCACACCGGCGAACCGTGCCAGGTGGCGGCAAGCGCTCCTTCCCAGACAGTGGTGGCGGCCTGCGTGTCGATGCGGCCTTCGAGCGCGTCGATCGCTTGCCTCGCCTCGCCGTCATAGACGCTCAGCGGTCCGCCGCGGTAGAAATTATGCTGGCCGGGCGCAGGTCCATCCGTCGCATCGATGCCTCTCAACGCGACGAGGAAATCGGCGAGCGCGACCGCGAAAGAATTGAGATCGGCAATGCGCCCGTTCCTGGCGGTATCGCCCTCGATCCAGCGGTAGACCGACCAATGCCACGGATAGCCCTCGGCCGGCTCGCCCCAGGCCACCGGTGTCGGAATGGGCAGCGGCAGCAGCGGCGCGAGTCTCGGCAGCCAGCGCTGTTCCTTCTCGACCTGCATCGCATAAGGCTCAGCGCTCGGCAGCCGCACCGTCATCGCATCGCCGAGATGGAAGGTGCGGTTGTCCCAGCCGCCGAAGGCGACCGGGCTGACCGGGAGATGCCGCCATCGCGGAAACTGCACGTCGACCAGCCGGCGCACGAGAGCGGTGTCGATGGTTATCCCTGGATTGTGCATGCCGCGGACCCGTTGCCGGGATCTTCTACGCGACAAGCATCAATTTGCATGTCGTCATCCCAAAACCGCTTCACATTTTTTGGGCGACATGCATCAATGGGGAAACTCCAGCCCCATCTCGCGATAGCGCTCGGGGTCGTCGCCCCAATTCTCGCGCACCTTGACGAACAGGAAGAGGTGCACCTTCTGCTCGAGTATCTCGGCGATCTCGGTGCGCGCGGCCTGGCCGATGGCGCGGATCGTCTCGCCCTTGTGGCCGAGCACGATCTTCTTCTGGCTGTCGCGTTCGACATAGATGACCTGCTCGATGCGCACCGAGCCGTCCTTCTTCTCTTCCCATTTCTCGGTTTCGATATGCGAGGAATAGGGAAGCTCCTGATGCAGCCGCAGATAAAGCTTTTCGCGGGTGATCTCGGCAGCGAGCTGGCGCATCGGCAGGTCCGAGATCTGGTCCTCCGGATAGTACCAGGGGCCGGCGGGCAACGCCTCGGCGAGATAGTCGAGCAGGTCCTTGCAGCCGGAACCGGTCAGCGCCGACACCATGAAGGTGCGCTTGAACGGCACGCGTTCGTTCGCGGCCGCGGCCAGCGCCAAAAGCGTTTCCGGCTTGACGCGATCGACCTTGTTGAGGACGAGCAGCATCGGCTGGCGGACGTCCTTCAGCCGGTCGAGGATGGCATCGGCATCGCCCCTGATGCCACGCTCGGCGTCGATCAAAAGCACGACGACATCGGCATCCTTGGCGCCGCCCCAGGCAGTGGTCACCATCGCGGTGTCCAGCCGCCGCTTCGGCTTGAAGATGCCGGGCGTGTCGACGAAGACGATCTGCGCGCTGTCATGCGTGGCGATGCCGCGCACGATGGCGCGGGTGGTCTGCACCTTGTGGGTGACGATCGACACCTTGGCGCCGACCAGTTGGTTGACCAGCGTCGACTTGCCGGCATTGGGCGCGCCGATCAGGGCGACGAAACCGGAGCGCGTCGCGGGTGCTTCAGGGTTTTCAATTTCTGTCATGCCGCGCTCCATACGCCTTCGCGCAGCAAAAGAGTAGCCGCCGCGGCCTGCTCGGCCTCGCGCTTGGAGCGGCCGCTGCCGGTTGCCGGAGCGAAAGCGCCGACCTTGACGCTGACGGTGAACAGCGGATCGTGGTCCGGCCCCTCGCGGCCATCGACGCGGTAGGCCGGCGCGGCGCCGGCGGCTGCCTGATGCGCCCATTCCTGCAATTCGGTCTTGGCGTCGCGGCGGGCAGCACCTATGGCCTGCGAGCGCGGCTGCCAGTAGCGGTGGATGAACGCGCGGGCAGTCTCAAGGCCACCATCCAGATAGAGCACGGCAATCAACGATTCCAGCGCGTCGGCGCGCAGATTGGTGCGCTTGCGGCCTTCGAGGTTGCGCACGTCGGAGCCGGCGCGGACCAGTTCCGGCAGACCGATCTCCTCGGCGATTTCCGACAGCGCCTCGGCATTGACCAGCGCGTTGAGGCGCAGCGAAAGCTCGCCCTCGGCGGCATCGGGGAAGGCAACGAGCAGCATGTCGGCGACGATGAGACCGAGGACGCGGTCGCCCAGGAATTCGAAACGCTCGTAGTCGACGCCGGCATGGCTCGAGCGCGCGCTGGCATGGGTGAGCGCCCGCTGCAGGCGCTGGCGGTCGGCGAAGACGTGGCCGGTGCGCGGGGCAAGCGCTTCGGCAAGGGCATCGGCGGTCAAACGCTTGCTGGCCGCCATGACCTTAGTGGACGAAATTGAACAGGCGCCCGACGCGCATCAGCGACGGCCACTTCCAGACCTCGAGCGGGCTCGCCTTGCCGGCGATCGAGAAGAAGATGATGTTGGCGCGGCCGACAAGATTTTCCGCCGGCACGTAGCCGACGCTGAGGCGGCTGTCGGAGGAGTTGTCGCGGTTGTCGCCCATCATGAAATAGTGCCCGGGCGGAACATCGAATTCACGTGTGTTGTCGGTGATCGAGTCGGGCGACAGGTCGAGCGTGTCGTAGCTGACGCCGTTGGGCAGCGTCTCGCGGTAGACGTCGACGGGCTGGGGCACTTCGGTGATATCGGGATTTTCGATCTGGCCGGTCTTCACGCGCGGCACGCCCTCGCCGTTGATGAAGAGCTGACCGTTCTTCATTTGGATCTTGTCGCCGGGCAGGCCGACGACGCGCTTGATATAGTCGATGGATGGATCCGGCGGGAACTTGAACACCACGACGTCGCCGCGCTTGGGCTCCGAGCCCCAGATACGGCCCGAGAACAGGTCGGGCCCGAACGGCAGCGAATAGCGCGAATAGCCATAGGCCCACTTGGTGACGAAGAGATAGTCGCCTTCGAGCAGCGTCGGCCGCATCGAGCCGGACGGAATGGAGAAAGGCTGGAAGAGCAGTGTGCGGATGACGAGCGCGAGCAGCAGCGCCTGGATGATGACGGATAGCGTTTCGCCAAGCCCGCCGGATTTCTTCTGCGATTTTTCAGCCACGCTCATGTCGTCCTCGATTGTGCGATGTTGGTATAGAGTCTCGGCGCGCGCTGAGCAACGTCGTGCCGCTCGTGGTCAGATGGAATCAATGTGGCGCTTGTTCGGCGGGCACTGCCTCGATGATCACAAAGGCTTGAGCAAGCGGAAAATCGTCGGTGATGGTGAGATGGATCAGCGCACGGTGGCCTTTCGGCAGGATTTTCTCCAGCCTGGCGGCGGCGCCGCCGGTCAGCGCCATGGTCGGCGCGCCGCTCGGAAGGTTGACCACGCCCATGTCGCGCCAGAACACGCCCTCGGCCATGCCGGTGCCCAGCGCCTTGGCGCAGGCTTCCTTGGCGGCGAAGCGCTTGGCATAGGACGCGGCGCGGGCAGCGCGCTTTTCCGATTTGGCCTGCTCGACCTCGGTATAGATACGCTGGACGAAGCGCTGTCCGTGCCGCTCCAGCGATTTCTCTATACGTCTGATGTCGATGAGATCGCTGCCGATGCCGATGATCATTCCGCCGGCACTTCCCGTCCGCCCTGCCGCGCCTTCTTTTCGGCGCGCTCGGCCATGCGCTTCTTGCGCTGCTCGCGAAACACGGTCATGCCCCAGCGCGTGACGGCGTAGAATAGGAGCCCGAAGATCAGACCGAGCGGCACCGCGCCGATCAGCATCGGCTCCAGGACGGGGTGCCACAACTTGGCGAAGGAGAGCTTGTGCATCATTTCACCAAGATGCTCAGGCGGCCCGTGCTTCGGCAGGCGCTCATGCAGGATGAGCTTGCCGGTTTCCCAGGACGCGCCCCACAGCAGCGGGAAGGTCAGCGGGTTGCCGAAGAACACGGCGCCGAGCGCCGCCGCGACCAGATTGCCGGCGATTATCCAGCACAGCACGGCGGCGACGATGAAGTGGAAGCCAAGCGGAAAGAATGAGGCAAAGACGCCCGCGGCGACGCCGGCGGCGACCGAATGCGGCGTCGCCTTCAGCCGCAGGATGCGTTTGGAGAAATACTGCACGGAACGCGAAAACGAGCGGCGCGGCCATAGATAAGTACGCACCCGCTCAATGAGGCCATCAGGCTCTCGGCGTCGAAAAAGCACTCTGTTCCAGTTCCCGGTCCAACACGCGCTGCCCCTGCCCACCGGGTCGCGCCAACACATCTTGCGCTCCGAGGGCGCAGAAAGGCAATAAGACTTTGATATAGAGACAGCCAGGCCGCGTAACAACGAAACGCCACCGCGATGGTCTGCCGCAGGTGTAACAACACCGTCATTCCGGCGAAACTGAGGAAAACAACCGGGATGCGGAGCTGATGATCACCATTCGACCGGCGCGAGCCGAGGAAGCCGAGGCACTGCCGCGAATCGAACAGTCCGCCGGACTGGCGTTCCGCGCCATCCCGGAACTGGCGTGGCTCGCCGATGGAGAGAATATCAGCGCGGAGCGGCATCGCGCGCTGATCACGCAAGGCGCGTGCTGGGTTGCCGCAGACGACCATGACCAGCCGGTCGGCTTCCTGAGCGCCGGGATAGAGGGCGATGCACTACACATCTGGGAACTGGACGTGCGCCTCGACCGGCAGGGCTCCGGCATCGGCCGGGCTTTGCTTGAACAAACGATCGAGGGCGGCAGGCAGCGCGGCCTGGCCGCGGTGACCTTGACCACTTTTCGCTACGTCGCCTGGAACGCGCCTTTCTATCGCAAGTTCGGATTTCGCGTGCTCGAAGGCGCAGAGATCGGAGAACGGCTCGCAAACCTGCTCAGCAACGAGGCCGAGCACGGCATGCCTGCGGATCAGCGCTGCGCGATGCGGCTCGATCTCAGATAAGCCTGTCGAGGGCTACTTCAGGTATTCGCTGACCTCGACCAGATTGCCATCGGGATCGCGGAAATAGACCGACATCATCGCGCCGCGCGCGCCGATGCGCTCGACGGGACCGACTTCGATCGCCACGCCATTGGCTTCGAGACTGGCCTGGACTTCGGCAAGCGGTACCGCCGCCACGAGGCAGAAATCGCCGGAACCCGGCGTCGGCGTCTTCGCCTTCGGTTCGAAAGTGCGGCCGGCTTCGTACAGGTTGATCTTCTGCGAGCCGAACAGAAGCGCTGTCGGCCGGCTCGGTTGTCCGAGCCGCCGCATGCCGAGCACACGCTCGTAGAAGGCGCAGGTCGCCTCAACCGAGCGGACCGTCAGCACGAAATGGTCGATGCCTGCTATCACCGCGATCTCGACACATGCCGCTGGCGAAGAGATTCAAGCGACGCGCTCAAGTGCTTGTTTTTGCACATCACGACATCAGATGTTGCGGCTGCCAGGCTTGACGGCCGGAATGGCGGCAAGTTCGGGCGGCAAGCGGTCGGCCGGGTAGGCCGGCACCTCATATTCGGCGAGCGCGATCAGCGGCACGCCGACATCGGTCTTTCCGGCCGAGCGGTCGATGATGCAGGCGGCCGCCACCACCTCGGCGCCGATCTCGCGCAGGCAATCGATCGTCTCGCGGATCGACAGGCCGGTGGTGACGATGTCCTCGACGATGACGACGCGCGAGCCCTCGGCGATCTCGAAGCGGCGCAGCCGGAACTCGCCCCCTTCCCGCTCGACCCAGATCGCCGGCGCGCCGAGATGGCGCGAGGTTTCATAGGCCGGGATCAGGCCGCCAATGGCCGGGCCGACGACATAGTCGATCCTGCCGGGCACCGCCTGTCGGATCTTTTCGGCCAGCGCCTTGCACAGGCGCTCGGTCTTGTCGGCATGCATGAAGACGCGCGCCTTCTGCAGGAAGACCGGGCTGCGCAGGCCGGAGGTCAGGATGAAATGCCCTTCGAGAACAGCGCCGGCCTCGCGAAAAATGCCCAGCACTTCGTCGGTGTTCATTTGTTCGCTCCGTACCCTGGCGAGTGGTGAATGGTGAATGGTGAATGGTAGTGAGAGCAACCTTCTATTCACTATTCACTATTCACTATTCACTATTCACTATTCACTATTCACTACCGTTCATCCATTCACACGCCGCGCATCGCTGACGCTCGAATTGTCCTTGAGCTGCGACAACAGCCGGTTGAGATGCTTCAGATCCCAGACCTCGAGGTCGATCAGCATCTCGGTGAAATCGGGCGCGGTGCGTATCATCGACAGCGTGTGGATGTTGGCGTCGTTGGACGCGACGACCTGGGCGATGTCGGCCAGCGACCCCGGCGCGTTGATGGCGGTGACCGAGATGCGCGCCGGAAACCGCTCCTTGGTGCGTTCGTCGATGTCCCAACGCACGTCGATCCAGCGCTCGGGCTGGTCGTCGAAGGCCTGCAGCGCCGGCGACTGGATCGGATAGATGGTGATGCCGGTTCCCGGCTGGATGATGCCGACGATGCGATCGCCGGGCACGGCGCCTTCCGGCGCAAAGCGCACCGGCAGGTCACCGCGCACGCCACGGATCGGCACGGCGCCGTCGCGCGGCTGGTTCTTGTCCTTGCGCGCGGCGCGCGTGCCGGGCATCTGGAACAGCATGCCGGCGGCGTTGCGGATCTTCGACCAACCCTCCTCGCGCTGCTTGGGCGCCGCGACGGTGACGCGCTCGTCCTTGTAGTCGGGGAAGACCGCTTTCATGACATCGGTCGAGCTCAGCTCGCCGCGACCGACCGAAGCCAGCACGTCCTCGATGTCCTTGCGCGCCAGCCGGTGCAGAACCGGCTTCAGGCTTTCCTTGGTGAAGGTCTTGCCGGCGCGCTCAAAAGCGCGTTCGAGGATGCGAGCGCCGAGGCCGGAATATTGCTTGCGGATCGCATTCTTGGTGGCGCGGCGGATGGCGGCGCGCGCCTTGCCGGTGACCACGACCGATTCCCAGGCGGCGGGCGGCACCTGCGCCTTGGAGCGGATGATCTCGACCTCGTCGCCGTTCTTCAATTCCGTCATCAGCGGCATGATGCGGCCATTGACCTTGGCGCCGACGCAGGTGTCGCCGACATCGGTGTGGACGGCATAGGCGAAGTCGATCGGCGTGGCGCCGCGCGGCAGCGCGATCAGCATGCCCTTGGGCGTGAAGCAGAACACCTGGTCCTGGAACAGCTCCAGCTTGGTGTTCTCGAGGAAATCCTCCGGATTGTCGCCTTCGGCCAGCTGCTCGATGGTGCGCCGCAGCCAGGCATAGGCGTTGGTCTCCTTGGAGATCGCGTGGCCGGCGCCGTTCATCTTACCGCCGCTGTCCTTGTAGATCGAATGCGCGGCGACGCCGTATTCGGCGATCTTGTTCATCTCCCTGGTGCGGATCTGCAATTCGACGCGCTGGCGCGACGGGCCGACGATGGTGGTGTGGATGGAACGATAGTCGTTCTGCTTCGGCGTCGAGATGTAGTCCTTGAACCGGCCGGGCACCATCGACCAGGTTGTGTGGATGGCGCCGAGCGCGCGATAGCAGTCGTCGACGGAATCGACAACGACGCGGAAGCCGAAAATGTCGGAGAGCTGCTCGAAGGAGAGCGCCTTGGCCTCCATCTTGCGGAACACCGACCATGGCTTCTTCTGCCGGCTCTTCACGCTCGCCTTGATGGAATGCTTTTCGAACAGGCCCGACAGCGCCGTCTCGATCTCCTGCAGGACGCCCTTGTTGCGCTCGAAAATCTCGGCAAGCCTTGCGGTAACGGCGCGATAGGCCTCCGGATTGATGTAGCGGAAGGCGATTTCCTCCAGTTCCTCGCGCATGCCTTGCATGCCCATGCGCCCGGCCAAAGGCGCGTAGATGTCCATCGTCTCCTCGGCGATGCGCAGGCGCTTGGACTCGGGCATATGGTCGAGCGTGCGCATGTTGTGCAGGCGGTCGGCGAGCTTGACCAGAAGGACGCGAATATCCTCGGAGATCGCGAGCAGAAGCTTGCGCAGGTTCTCCGCCTGCTCCGCCTTCTTGGAGACGAGATCGAGTTTTTTCAGCTTGGTCAGGCCCTCGACCAGCTTGCCCATTTCCGGACCGAACAATTCGTCGATCTCGGCGCGCGTCGCGGTCGTGTCCTCGATCGTGTCATGCAGCAGGGCGACGGCGATGGTCGCCTCGTCCATGTGCATGTCGGTGAGGATGGCGGCGACTTCGAGCGGATGCGAGAAATAGGGATCGCCCGAGGCGCGCTTCTGGTGGCCATGCTTCTGCATGGCATAGACGTAGGCCTTGTTGAGCAGCGCCTCGTTGACGTCAGGCTTGTAGCGCTGGACGCGCTCGACAAGCTCATACTGACGCATCATGGGCGGAATCTCGCGGTGCTGAAATGATTGATGCGCCGCACCAAGGTGCGACGCATCCCATAGATAGCCACGAAACTTACGAGACGGAAGTGCCCGATGCTTGATCCAGGCAAGTTCCGATAAGAGCTTTTTAGAATTCGCTCAGCCGAGTCGTATGGTGTGGTTTTCGAGAACCGGAGCGGAGCGGACGTTCAGGTCCGTGAGCACCGGAAGCGCAGAAAACCGCGCCAGGCGACCGGCTGCGTAGAATTATCAAAAGCTCTTAGTAATCGTCGCTCTTTTCCGGCGGTACCAGACCTTCGATGCCGGCGAGCAGATCTTCCTCGCTCATGCGGTCGAAAGTGACGTTCTCCTCGGCGTCGTCGGTGTCGGCGGCAACGGCGGTCGCGCCGGTCTGATCGGCGATCGCCTCGCCCTCGGCTTCCGGCTCGTCGACCTCGACATGCTTCTGCAGCGAGTGGATCAGATCTTCCTTGAGGTCGTCGGGAGACAGCGTCTCGTCGGCGATCTCGCGCAGCGCGATGACCGGGTTCTTGTCATTGTCGCGCGGGACGGTGATCTGCGCGCCCTGGCTGATCTGGCGGGCGCGGTGGCCAGCGAGCAGCACGAGTTCAAATCGGTTGTCGACCTTGTCGATGCAATCTTCAACGGTTACGCGGGCCATGGACTGCCCCTTTCATGCGATGGATTTGATGGAAAGCTGGCGCGCTCCATAACGCGGGCGCGGCCGAAATACAAGCTTTATGGCGGCGGCGTCAGCTTTGTGGGCCGTTGCCCGGCTCATCATCGCGCCACGCCATCAGACTGCTCACATAGTCGCGATCACAATTGCTTGCAATGCGGGCCGTGCCCTTGGATATCCACAAATTGCGCGTTATCTCGGATGTGACGGCAGCAAGGACCATTTGTCGGACCTATTCGTCAGACGCTTTTAGACGACAGAAATTTTCGAAAGGAATGTTTTTCGATGTTCGATCCCCGTGAAAAGATCGCTCTTTTCATCGACGGCGCCAATCTCTACGCCACGTCGCGCGCGCTGGGCTTCGACATCGACTACCGCAAGCTTCTGTCGAGTTTCCAGAAGCGCGGCTATCTCTTGCGCGCCTATTATTACACCGCGCTCGTCGAGGATCAGGAATATTCGTCGATCCGGCCACTGATCGACTGGCTCGACTATAATGGCTTCAAGGTGGTGACCAAGCCCGCCAAGGAATTCACCGACTCGACCGGACGCCGCAAGATCAAGGGCAATATGGATATCGAGCTCACCGTCGATGCGCTTGAGCTTGCCGACGTCGTCGACCACTATGTCATCTTCTCCGGCGACGGTGACTTCCGCACGCTGGTCGAGGCACTGCAGCGGCGCGGCCGCAAGGTGTCGATCATCTCGACCATGGCTTCGCAGCCGCCGATGATCTCGGACGACCTGCGCCGCCAGGCCGATCATTTCATCGACCTGATGACGCTGAAGAGCGAAGTCGGCCGTGACCCGTCGGAACGGCCGGCGCGCCGGCCGGAACCGGCCGAAGTCGACGAGGACGATTATTGACGGACGGTGGCCTTGACCGCCGCGCCCTCCCCCGAACCCGGCCGTGACTGCCCGCTGTGCCCGCGACTGCACGGTTTCATCGCCGGCTGGCGCGAGCGTGAACCAGGCTGGTTCAACGCGCCAGTGCCGACTTTCCTGCCGCCGGAAGGCGAGGATTCGGTCAAGCTGCTGATCGTCGGGCTGGCACCCGGTCTGCGCGGCGCCAACCGCACGGGGCGCCCGTTCACCGGCGACTATGCCGGCGACCTGCTCTACGGCACGATGATCGCGCATGGCCTTGCCCGCGGCGAGTTCAAGGCAAGGCCGGATGACGGACTGCAGCTCGTCGGCACGGCCATCACCAACGCGGTGCGCTGCGTGCCGCCAGAGAACAAGCCGGTCGGCGCCGAGATCGCCACCTGCCGGACTTTTCTGAAGCCGACCATCGCGCGCTTCGCCAATTTGCGCGCCATCCTGACGCTGGGCTCGATCGCGCACCAGTCGACGGTGCGGGCGCTGGGCGAGCGCGTCGCGGCCATTCCGTTCCGTCATGGCGGACGGCAGGAGGCCGGTGGCGCCGCGCTGTTTTCCAGCTATCACTGCTCGCGCTACAACACCAATACGGGCGTGTTGACCGAAGAGATGTTCGTCAATGTGTTCAAGGAGATTGCTGCGTTCCTGAAGACCTAGATTCAAGTGCCCTGAAGTCCCAAGCCAGTTCAGACCGGCAGCAGGGCATCCGGCTTCACCTCGCCGATCGAGGCGTAAGTGTGCGTCTCTTTCACTCCCGGCAACGGCAGGATGACCCGGGTCAGGAAATGCTGATAAGCGGCCATTTCCGAAATGCGCGCCTTCACCAGATAGTCGAAACCGCCGACGACCATGTGGCATTCGAGAACCTCGGGCGCCTTGGTCACCGCTTCGGCGAAGCGTTCGAAAATATGAGGCGCCGTGTGATCGAGACGTACTTCGATGAAGACGAGCGTGCCGCGCCCGATCTTTGCCGGATTGAGCACGGCCCTGACCGCTGTGATGTAGCCTTCCCGAAACAGCCGCTTCACCCGCAGGCTGGCGCCGGTCGGCGACAGGCCGACACGCGCCGCCAGATCAAGCGTGGTGCGGCGCCCATCCTCCTGCAGCAGCCGAAGGAGAGTACGGTCGACGCTGTCGAGATCGCTTGCTTCTGGATTCACTCTAAAACTGCCTTTTTGGTGTGAATTCCACTATCATTTTCTGAAAGGAGCGTATTTCAACGCAGAAGCCTGAACAATAGCCTGCGCTTTCGCCGCAGTGGTGGAGACGGTCTTCATCTTCGGCGACATATGGGTGGCAAGTCGTGGCAGACGCAGGGGACGCAGGAAACACGAGACTGGCCATTGTTGCCGGCCTGACCATGATCGGCATCTACGCCGTGCAATTCGTCGCCGCGCGCTTCAGCCTCAGGGAGCATCTGACGGCGACGGACCTGGCCGCATTGCGCTTTGGCGGCGCAGGCGCAGTCTTTGTGCCGATCGTCTGGCGCGGCGGCTTGGCGAGCATGAGGGCGCTAGGCTGGCAACGCGCCTTGATATTGGCGGCGCTGGCAGGCTTGCCTTACCCGCTGATCATCAACTGGGGCCTGACCCATGCGCCTGCTGCCCACGCGGCGGCGCTTTGTCCAGCGTCGATCGTCTTCTTTTCGTTCCTGCTGTCACGCATCGTCTTCAATGACAGCCCTTCACGGCAACGGACCATCGGTGTCCTGGCGATTATCGCCGGCCTGTCGCTGTTCATTGCGCCGGCGCGCGACGGCACCGGCGGCGTCCTCTTCGGCGATATGCTGTTCATCGGATCGGGATTGATGTTTTCGACCTATGCCGTTCTTGTCAGGCGCTGGCGTGCCGATCCTGTCACGGCGACGGCCGCGGTGGTGTTCCTGTCCTGCCTGCCCCTGCCGGCTCTCTATCTCTTCGCGCCAAGCCATATCCATGCCGCAGCCGCTACGGAGATCGTCAGCCAGATCGTGATCCAGGGGATCCTGGCCGGCGCGGCGGCCATGTTCCTTTACACTTACATCGTCCGGCAACTGGGGCCGCAGGCGGCGTCTCTGTTCCTGCCCTGCATACCGATCGCCACGGTGTTCGTCGGCATGGCGGTGCTCGGCGAAACACCGATGACGATCCAGTTCGCGGCCATCGCGATCATGGCAGCGGGAATGGCCATCTCGGCGATCGGGAGACCTGGTACCAGCGCAAGCCTGAATGTACCGGCGTCACGCGGATCGTGAGGCTTTTCAGCGATATACGCAAAAAGCCGCAGAAACAGGTTCGAGGCTGCCGCCGAGCACTCACGGCGTTAGGGCGAACAACCCGGCCAGCGTCTGGCGGCTGCCCCTCAGCACGTTGAGATCGACATCGCCTTTGATGCCGTCGACGCGGCCCATATTGTGATACTGCCAGTAGATCCAGCCGTTCCCGCTCGGCCTGATCGCCAATGAGCGCAGCCAGCGCCGCCGCGCGATGATCTCGCCGGAATAGGCCTCGGCCGCCTCGTCGGTCAGATAGAAAATCGCCTGCTTGCCGAACGCCGTCTCGACCGGGCCGAGGAAAGCGGCAAGCTCGGCGTTCAGCTGCTGCGGCGACGGACGCTGCGGGCAATTGCCGCCGAACTCGATGTCCACCACCGGCGGCAAGAGCGGTTCGCCGCGCGGCACCACCGCAATGAAGTTCCTCGCCTGATCGGCGCCCGGGCGGCAGAAGGTGAAGAAGTGATAGGCGCCGACCGCCAGGCCGGCTGCCCGGGCTTCGCGCAGGTTGGTGGCGAACTCAGTATCGACATGGGTGCCGCCCTCGGTTGCCTTGATGATGGCGAAGGCGACATCGTCGGCCGCGACGCGCCGCCAGTCGATCGTTCCCTGATGGTGCGAGACGTCGATGCCCCGGATCGGGAACTCGGCGCGGTCAGGGGAAAAGCCGCGGAACCAGAAATAGGCGCCCGCCGCGATGGCACAGGCGACAACCACGCCGGCAAGGCCACAGAAAACAACCCGCTTCCCCAAGACCGTCCCCCGTCGGAAAGTGAGATTGCGCCGGACCAGAGAACCGGCGGGTGGCTTTTTTCAGGCGGCCGGATGCGACCGGTCCCAGAGAAACTCTTTTGTTTTGACACAATTCCGAACGGAAAACCGCTACGCACTTTTCCTGGAATTGCTTTAGCCGCGCTCCTTCAGCAGCCGGCCCTTCTCACGCGACCAGTCGCGCTGTTTTTCGGTCTCACGCTTGTCATGCAGCTTCTTGCCGCGAGCGACCGCGAGCAGCAGCTTGGCGCGACCGCGGTCGTTGAAATAGATCTTGAGCGGCACCAGCGTCATGCCTTCGCGCTCGACGCTCTGCGAGAGCTTGGCCATCTCGCGCTTCGAGACCAGCAATTTGCGGCGCCGGCGCGGCTCGTGGTTGAAGCGGTTGGCCTGCAGATATTCCGGCAGATAAGAATTAATCAGCCAGATCTCGCCGCCTTCAGCCGAAGCGTAAGATTCCTGGATGTTGGCCTGGCCCTGGCGCAGCGACTTGACCTCGGTGCCGGTCAGCACCAAGCCGGTCTCGATCGTGTCGAGCACCTCGTAGGAAAAGCGCGCCTTGCGGTTTTCGGCAACGGTCTTGTTGTTGGGGTCGGCTTTCTTGACTTGATTCATAACGACTAGAGTCCGTTTCGAAACTCGCTCCTGCGAGTCAGGTGAAGGTGTCACCGAGAACCGGAGCGGAGCGTACATATGGTACGTGAGCACCGGAAGCGCAGGTGGCGCCTTCAGATGGCCGCAGGAGTAGAGTTTCCAAACGGGCTCGCTAATTGATCAGGCCGGCGTGCTTAAGCGCCGCATCGATCTTTTGCGCAGTCGAGGTCTCGACCGTGACCAGCGGCGAGCGCACCACGTTTTCAATTCTGCCCAACTTCGACAACGCATATTTCGACCCGGAAACGCCGGGCTCCATGAAGATCGCCTCATGCAGCGGCAGAAGCCGATCCTGCAGGTCGAGCGCCTTGGCGCTGTCGCCGGAGAGCGTCGCCTCCTGGAACTCGGCGCAGAGCCGCGGCGCCACGTTCGACGTCACCGAAATGCAGCCGATGCCGCCATGGGCATTGAAGCCTAGAGCAGACGCGTCCTCGCCGGAAAGCTGGATGAAATCCTTGCCGCAGGTCATGCGCTGATAGGAGACGCGCTCGACCTTGCCGGTCGCGTCCTTGACGCCGGCGATATTCTTGAAGTCGTGGCGCAGCCTGCCCATCGTTTCCGGGCTCATATCGATCACCGAACGCGGCGGGATGTTGTAGATGATGATCGGCAGCTTGGTCGCCTTGGCGACGGCGGCGAAATGCTCATAGAGACCGCGCTGCGTGGGCTTGTTGTAGTAAGGCGTGACGACAAGGGCAGCATCGGCGCCTGCCTTTTCGGCATATTGCACCAGCCCGACCGCTTCCTCGGTGTTGTTGGAACCGGCGCCCGCGACGACCGGAACACGGCCCCTGGCAACCTCGATGCAGACCTTGACGACCTGACGGTGCTCGTCATGCGAGAGCGTCGGCGACTCGCCTGTGGTGCCGACCGGCACGAGACCCTTGGTGCCCTCCGCGATCTGCCATTCGACGAAAGCGCGAAAGGCTTTCTCGTCGAAACGCCCGCTCTTTTCGAACGGTGTGACGAGCGCGGTCAGCGAGCCTCTCAGCATGTCTTCCAAACTCCTTGGAACTTTGTTGGTTGATGCATGTCGTTGTCCCAAAACCGGTTCCCACTTTTGGGCGACATGCACTTTGTTGGTTGATGTATGTCGCTATCCCAAAACCGGTTCCCACTTTTGGGCGACATGCATTGGTGTTTCATTGGTCGGTTTGTTTGCGCGCCTTCTAACCGAAAGCGAAGCCGCGCACCATAGTCTCGACATGGTTCAGCGGCAAGGATCGCAATAGTGCCAGTGTCGTGGTTTTCGATGTTCGCCAGGCGTCGATATCAGGCTCGGAGCGAACATCGAAAACCAAAACGACACTGGATTCGACAGTTGGCTGGTGTCCTTGCGATTCTGAAATTCGCGCCGCGCCCGATATCAAGGTCATGCGAATTTCAGAATCGGGACGCCAGCAAGCGCAATTCGAACGGCCTCGATAACCTTTTGTTTACGAGCCCTTCACGACCTACCTTTAGGCTTTGCATCGGGTTTTGAGTGCCCGCGCCTGCTGACGATGTGCTAGGATTGTAAAATGCCGACGAGGCGGCCTCATCTCTTCGCGCTTCTGGGCGCGATCGCCGCGCTGACGCCTAGCATGGCGATCGGCGGAAGCGTCGATGCGCGTGTCACGGCTTCTATTCCCATGCCCAACGCGCCTGATGCTCCCGGCCAGACGTCGGCCGTCCCCTCTCCCGACATAGCGCAACTGAAGAGCGGGCTCGACGCGCTCGCCGCCAACAATATCGCCGGCGCGCGCAATGCCCGCGATACGCTGCCCGCCATTTCGCTCGACCGGCATATCCTTGCCTGGGCGATCGCGCTTTACGGCGGCGACCAGGTGCCGAGCGGCGAGATCGCCGACGCGGCCAAGATGCTGCCGGGATGGCCGGGCACGATCGCGCTCCGCAAGAACAGCGAGCGCGCGCTCTATCGCGAGAATCCGCCGCCGCAGGTGGTGGTGCAGGCCTTCGGCCGCAGCCAGCCGCTGACGCCGGAGGGCGTGATCATCCTTGCCCGCTCGCAGGTGGCGCTGGGCAACCAAGCTGCGGCCCGCGCGGTGCTGGTACCGTTCTGGCGCAGCGAGAAGCTGGAAGCCAAGGACGAGGCGGCCGTCATCAAGGAGTTCGGCGCGCTGATCCCGGCGGCCGACCACCGCTATCGCATGGAGCGGATGTTTTATGCCGACCGGCCGTCCTCGGCGCTGCGCGTCGCCGGTCTCGCCGGCGCGCAGCCGCTGGCGGACGCCTGGGCGGCGGCCGACAAGGGTGACAAGAACGCCGCCAAGCTGTTGAAGGCGGTGCCGGCGGCACAGCGCTCGGCCGGCTATTTCTTCGCCGAGGCGGAATATCTGCGCAAGCAGCAGAAATTCGCCGATGCGGCTTCCGTCGTGATGAAGGCGCCGACAGACCGCGATTCGCTGGTCGACCCGGACGCATGGTGGGTCGAGCGCCGCGTGCTATCGCGCGAGATGGTCGACCAGGGCGACATGAAGACCGCCTACAAAATCGTCTCCATGCATGCCGCCGAGAGCTCGCTGAACGCCGCCGAAGCCGAATTCCATGCCGGCTGGTATGCATTGCGCGGCCTCAACGACCCTGTGACCGCCGCCGGCCACTTCACACGTATCACCGAGTTCGCCCAGGGACCGGTGTCGCTGGCGCGCGCCTATTACTGGCTCGGCCGCGCGGCGGAGGTCGGCGGTCCCGGCAGCGCCAAGGACTATTTCACGCGCGCGGCCGGCTACGGCACGACCTTCTACGGCCAGCTCGCCGGCGAACGCGTGGGCTTGAGGACCCTCAACATCGCCTATCCGAAGCCGAGCGCGGCCGACCGCCAGAGCTTTGACGGCCGCGAGGCGGTCAGCGCGATCAAGCGGCTGCAGGAAGCGGGCTATGACCGCTATGCCGAGACGCTCTATCGCGACCTTGCCGGTCAGTTGACGAGTCCGGGCGAGCTGGCGCTGCTTGCCGTGCTGGCCGAAAAACAGGACAACCATTTCATGGCGCTGAAGGTCGGCAAGATTGCCGCCCAGCGCGGCATCGACGTCGGCGCGCTGTCGCATCCGCTCGGCGTCATCCCCGATTCGGCCAACATTTCCGGGCCCGGCAAGGCGCTCGCCTATGCCATCGCCCGCCAGGAAAGCGAGTTCAATATCGGCGCCGTTTCCAGCGCCGGCGCGCGCGGCCTGCTGCAATTGATGCCGGGCACGGCCAAGCAATTGGCGAAGAAGGCCGGCATGAGTTTCTCGCAGGCGCGGCTGACGAGCGATGCCGGCTACAATGCGACGCTGGGTTCGGCCTTTCTCGGCGAGCAACTCGACCGCTTCGGCGGTTCCTACGTGCTGACCTTCGCCGGCTACAATGCCGGCCCCAACCGCGCCGCCCAGTGGGTGGCGAAATACGGCGATCCGCGCGGCAAGCAGGTCGACGAGGTCGTCGACTGGATCGAACGGATTCCCTACACGGAAACAAGAAGTTACGTTCAGCGCGTGATGGAGAATTACGAGGTCTACAAGATGCGTATTTCAGGCAAATACGACATCGTTGGGGATCTCGTGAACGGACGCAGCTGAGGGGATTCTCCTTCTCCCCTTGTGGGTGAAGGTGGATCGGCGCGCAGCGCCGAGACGGATGAGGGGTGTTCCAGCGAAGTGGGGCGTTGGCGTTCCCTGGAACACCCCTCATCCGACCTCGCTTCGCGAGGCCACCTTCTCCCACAAGGGGAGAAGGCAAGAGCTTCCCATTTGACGATCCCTACCCTCGCCTGTAGCACTCGCTTCACCTAGCGAAGAGCGACAGTCCGATGGCGAGCGACGAAGGTTTCTCCGACTTCTTTTATCCCGCACCTGACGGCCTGAAGCTGCATGTCCGAATCCATGGCGAGGCGAATTCCGGCCTTCCCGTCGTCTGCCTGCCCGGCCTCACCCGCAACGCCCGCGACTTCCATGAACTGGCGCTCTACCTTTCGAGCATGTCGAGGGGCCCACGCAAAGTCATCGCGTTCGACTATCGCGGCCGCGGCCAATCCGACTACGATCCGGATATCGGCCACTATAATGTCGGGGTCGAAGCCGGCGACGTGCTTGCCGGGCTGTCGGCGCTAGGCATCGAACAGGCCGCCTTCATCGGCACCTCGCGCGGCGGCCTGATCATCCATGTACTCGGCGCGATGAAGCCGACCGTGCTGAAGGCCATCGTGCTGAACGACATCGGTCCGGTCATCGAGGTGGAAGGTCTCGCCCATATCCGCGCTTACCTCGACCGTGCGCCGAGACCGAAGACATTCGCCCAGGCGGTCGAAGCTCAGCGGAGCGTGCACGGCGCCAGCTTCCCCGCGCTCGGCAACGCCGACTGGGCACGCATGGTGGCTGCGATCTGCCGCGAGACCGATGCGGGATTTGTGCCGGATTTCGACCCGGCTTTGGTCGACACGCTGGCCGGCGTCGATTTCTCGAAACCGCTGCAGGATCTGTGGCCGCAGTTCGACGCGCTTGCCGCCGTGCCGCTGCTTGCCATCCGCGGCGCCAACTCGAAACTTCTGTCCACGGCAACACTCGAGCAGATGCAACGGCGGCACCCCGGCATGGAGGCGATCATCGTCGAAGGCCAGGGCCATGCGCCTTTCCTCGAGACCGGCGGCCTGCCACAGAAGATAGCGGCATTCCTCGATCGGGCCGAAAATCAAGTCGAATAGAAGTAAAGCCCGAGACTATATCGGTCCCGGGCTCTGCCGCTAAATATAGATTTTTGCCGCTGGCGAACCCGGTTCGATCGGGCCTATTTGCCTTTCGAGCGCTTTTTTGGCGCCTTGGCCGGTTCCGGTCCTTGCTCTTTTCGCGACGACGGGGCGGAGGTCGGCGTCGTGAGGGGCGACGCAAACGCGGAAGCTTCCGCCGAGTGCGATGACGAGCCGTCACCGCGCGGCTTTTCGAGCACGACGACGCAGCCATCGAGGTCGTTGGTGGCCAGATGCGCGTAACGCATGGTCATCGACAGCGTCTGGTGGCCCAGCCACATTTGCACGCGCCTGATGTCGATGCCGCCCTGGACGAGGCGCGAGGCACAAGTGTGGCGCAGGATGTGCGGCACAACCTGCTCGTCGGCGCCGAGGCCGACTTCCGTCTTCGCCTCGTTCCAGATCGCGCGGTACTGCGCCTGGGTGAGCTTGGTGAACGGGCCCTTTGGCCGACGCCCTTCGGTGTTTGGCGGCAGCTTGATCACGTCCTTGACCCGTTCGGTCATCGGAATGGTGCGGCTGCGGCCGGATTTTGTGATCCAGAAGGAGACGCGATGCTCCTGGATGTCGTTCCAGATCAGGCCGAGCGCCTCACCGAGGCGGCAGCCGGTATCGACCAGGAAGACGGAAAGCCGGTAGGCATCCTCGCTGCGGCTTTTGATCGCCGCGAACAACCTCGCCTCTTCGTCCCTTTCGAGGAAACGAATCCGTCCCGCCCGCTCCTTCTGGCGGCGGAACTCGGGCAGGCTGTGGATATCTCCCATCTTATGCGCCTTACGCAGCAATTTGCTGAGGGCAGCCATCTTGCGATTGATGGTTGCGTTGCTGTTGCCGCGCTGGCGCAATGTACCGATAAGATTGTCCAGGGTGTTCTGGTCAAAGGTGCTGAAACGCTCTCCCAGAAGGATCTCGTCTATTTCACCGATGAAAGAGCTGACATTGTATTTATGCCGCCCATCATCCCAGAGTATATCTCGATAAGCTGCAAAAAGCTCCCCGATCCGATACGACTTTACTTCTCTGATCTTGTTAAACGTGTAGTTGAACTTCGAATTCTGAGAAGAAAAGAACGCAAAATGACCAGAGGCCTCGGCCTCTTGAACCGCTTCGTTCGACATTCTTAGCCACACCCCCTGTGGTTAAGGGACCAGCCCTAACCGTTTGGAGATGTCCTTTCAAGAGTTTTCGAGTCTTGCGGCCAATCCCATCCACCGGAGTGGATCCCACAAAATCATCCGACAGACCCAATCAGCTTACCGTTTCACCCCCATCCTTTCGTTGCGTTGAACCAGTCGCGAAAGCAAAACGGCCCGGGCGTGGAGACGCCCGGGCCGGATTTCAGTTGTAGCAGTCCAGCCCTTAGAAGGAGCGCTGGAAACGGAGGAGGCCGCCGACGCTGTTCTTCTTGTCGGCGCCAGTCCAGTTGAAGTTACCAAACTGGTTAAACTTGCCGTCGTGAGCCCAGTCAACTTCGGCCGTGACGGTGAAGCCGGGAACGACGTCGTAAGCGATGTTTGCCGCAACGGCGTAGTTCTTGTCGTCGTCACCCGACACCTGAGCGTTGAACGAGGTCTTCTCGTTGAACTTGTAGGTGCCGCCGACCCACCAGGCCCAGTTGCCGCCCCACTGCTTGAAGAAGCCGCGGCCCTGCGCCCCTGGGATGCCGCTGGTGCCAGGGATTGCCCAGGTCGGATCCGACAGGTTGTCGTCGCTGCCATAGCCGACCATGCCGAACAGCGAGATCGCGTCGTTGACGTTGAAGTCCACACGGACCTTACCGGCCACTTCCTCGTAGTTGCTGTCATAAGCAACGACGCCAGTGATGGCGCCCCAGCCCTGCGTGTACTTCACGCCGCCGACGACATGCGGAACGTAGCTGTCAATGGTGCCCTTGACGCCCGAGCCTTCTTCGAGCGAGACGACCGCCGAGAAGCCGTTGCCGGCGTCGAAGTAGTACTGGACGACGTTGGTGTCGAAATCGCCGTAGGGAACCAGCGTATCCTGGATGACGTTGCCGGCGTAGCCGATGAACGTGTTGAAGGCCGATTCGTCCTTACCGACGCGAAGGCCACCGAGCTGGATCCAGGCGAAGTTCAGCGAAACACCGCTGTTGCGCGCCGTGTTGTAGGGGACGGCAGCATTCCGGTTGGCGAAGTTGAAGCGGGTCTCGGTGTAGGTCTTCAACGTGCCGAGTTCGGTTTCCTGGCCGGTCCAGGTCTTCAGCGTGAAGCGGGCGTGCTTCTGGAAGGTTTCCTGCCGGGAGAAATCCTCATGGTCGGCGGTCGCCGCGCCGTCGAACGAGCCGATGTCACCGACGCCGATGTCGTAACGGACATAGCCGCCGATGCGCAGGCAGGTCTCGGTGCCGGGGATGTAGAAGTAGCCCGAGCCGTAGACGTCGCAGATCTTGACGTATTCCGCCGGTTCCGGCTCGGCGACGGTCACAGCGTCGGCGGCGCGAGCACCGGAAACTGCGATCAGGGCCGCAGCTGAGCCGAGAAGAAGGCTCTTGATGTTCATTTTCTGACCTCCAGTCAAAAGTTAAAAAACGGGTCTGGGTATTTTTTGCTGAAGGACAGCGTTCCCTGCCCCATCCCCACTACCGAAAAAGATGCGCACCGCGCCGCTCCTTCGAACATGACCTTTACCCATGAGCCGGCGCCGTTCAACCACGATCGTATCGGCGGGACAGCTGTCCGGACGCTATCCCCGGGGGTTGTTGCACAAATGACACGATTTGGCCTCACTCCGAAAGCTCTCGTTAACCATCGAGGCCTTGCAGCGCCGGAATCGGGCCGAATCCGGCAATGGCGGGACCGAATTGCGGCATGTCGGCGAGTCGCGCGCCAGGCAGATGCCGCAGAATCGCCATCTGGAACGGCGGGACCGTGCCCGCCTGCCGATTTTTCGCTGATTATGGCGCCGGCTTGTTGATTGTGCCGACGCTTTTCTTTATCCACCGGCGCGACGGAGAGGTGGCCGAGTGGTCGAAGGCGCTCCCCTGCTAAGGGAGTAGAGGTCAAAAGCTTCTCGTGGGTTCGAATCCCATCCTCTCCGCCACCCTACGCCCCTGCGGGCTTCGGGTGGCAGGCCACCCGGAACCGCATTTGGGCGTGGGAGTGTCGCCCGAAGCTACGAAGTAGCGTGGGGGGGACCATGTGGTACGTCTATTTCCCGCAGCTCCATAACGGCGATGTCTATGTCGGATCGACAAACGATCTCCGGGTCGTTTCGAATCGCATCAATCAGGACAGGTGACTTCGACCAAGGCTTATTTGCCTGTCACCTTGAAGGCCTACATCGGGGTCGAAACCGAGGCCAACGCGCGGCAACTCGAGCAATATTTCAAGACCGGATCCGGCAGGCCTTCGCCAACAAACGGTTTTGGCGGACTGAACCCTCCTGACTGATTCAGGACTTATCCATCTGAAATTGAAAGGAAACAGCCTAACTAGCCTTCTTTTCCTCAACGCTGCCGTTCGATTCTGACTGGAGGTCAGAAAATGAACATCAAGAGCCTTCTTCTCGGCTCAGCTGCGGCCCTCGTCGCAGTTTCCGGTGCTCGCGCCGCCGACGCTGTGACCGTCGCCGAGCCGGAACCGGCGGAATACGTCAAGATCTGCGACGTCTACGGCTCGGGCTACTTCTACATCCCCGGCACCGAGACCTGCCTGCGCATCGGCGGCTATGTCCGTTACGACATCGGCGTCGGGGATGTCGGCTCGTTCGACGGCGCCAAGACCGCCGACCACCAGGACGGCAGCGAAAACAGCACCTTCCAGAAGCACACCCGCTTCACCCTGAAGACCTGGACCGGCCAGGAAACCGAACTCGGCACGTTGAAGACCTACACCGAGACCCGCTTCAACTTCGCCAACCGGAATGCTGCCGTTTACTACAACACGGCGCGCAACAGCGGAGTTTCGCTGAACTTCGCCTGGATCCAGCTCGGTGGTCTCCGCGTCGGTAAGGACGAATCGGCCTTCAATACGTTCATCGGCTATGCCGGCAACGTCATCAACGACACGATTGTCCCCTATGGCGACTTCGACACCAACGTGGTTCAGTACTACTTCGACGCCGGCAACGGCTTCTCCGCCGTGGTTTCGCTTGAAGAAGGCGAGGGCGTCGTCGGCACCATCGACAGCTACGTTCCGCATGTCGTCGGCGGCGTGAAGTACACGCAGGGCTGGGGCGCAATCAGCGGTGTCGTGGCTTACGACAGCAACTACGAGGAAGTCGCCGGCAAGGTCCGTGTGGACGTCAACCTCAGCAATGAACTGTCGGTGTTCGGCATGTTCGGCTACGGCACCGACAACAACCTCGACGACCCGACCAACGCCATCGACGCACATGATCGCGGCTTCTACAAAATCTGGGGCGGCAACTGGGCGTTCTGGGCCGGCGGCACCTACAAGTTCAACGAAAAAACTTCGTTCAACCTCCAGGTGTCGGGTGATCAGGACAAGAACTACGGCGTGGCGGCGAACGTCGCGTACGACCTCGTTCCCGGCTTCACGGTCACTGCCGAAGTCGACTACGATCACTTCGGCAAGTTCGACGAGTGGGTTTCGGGCGCCGACGTCGTAAACTTCACTAATGCCGACAAGAAGAACAGCGTCGGCGGCATGCTCCGCTTCCAGCGCTCGTTCTAACAGGCGCTGTCTGATCGAAATCGAAAACCCGGCGGGCGACCGCCGGGTTTATTTGCGTGAATGCCATTTCAAGCTGCTGCGGTTGTATAAAGACCTAACCCGCCGACAGAAACTTAAGGTCAGGCGTCGGCGAGATCCCCCAGCGCGTCGATCAAAGGCTGGATCTCACTCTCGTAATTCTTCCATCGCTTGACCGAGGACGTATAGATCGGCTGGCGGACCTGCCAATTGCTGTAAGTGTTCACGGAGCCGCTCCGGTCGAAGAAGCGCAGGCAGGCTTCGTCCCAAGGCAAGCCGAGAAAGTCTATGAGCCGGCGCGACTGCTCCTCCTGATTTTCAATCAAAGCCTCATAGCGGTTTTCGAAGATCCGGCCTGGGAGGACCTTGTCCCAATGCCGCATCAGGCGATCATACTCCCTGTAGTAAAGCCCCAGCGTCTCGAGGTCGGCGCTGTAGCTATGCGCCTCGTTGAATTGCAGGACGTAGCAGGAAATGCAGTTGTCGATGGCATCGCGGCGACAATGAATGATGCGCGCGTTGGGAAAGAGGATTGTGATCAGGCCGATCAGCTCGAAATTGTGGGGCATCTTGTCGACTATTCGCAGCGCCTCAGGAGCCCGCTCGCGCAGATAGGCGAGATGCCCATCGGCCAGCGTCCTGGTCAGTTCGGGGCTAATGGCCGCGATCGATTTGCTGAGGTCCGCGCCGGCGCGGTCCTTGAGCCCGAGCCCGTTGGCTGTTCGTGCAAGCTTGTTGAGCTCACCGGCGCCATGGACGCCAGGATGGCTGGCGCAAATCTGCTCGGTCAGCGTTGTGCCGGAGCGGGGCATGCCAACGACGAATACAGGCGCCTCCGAGGGATTGCCGAAAGCGGCCATTGAAGCCACCAATTCCGGTGTGAAGGTCTCGATCGTGGCATCGACCCAGCGGCGGTGGGCTTCCAGATCGAATTTACGGCCTCTGGCTTGGTTGCCTTTCTGGAAATGCTGCATGGCCTCCTTGTAGCGATGGAGGTCGTTGAGCAGCTTTCCGGCGGCGTGATGGAGCTCTGCCGCTCCCTCCGATCCATGCTCCGGGTGCTGAAGCTCGGCCAGGATCGCCGCCAGCTCCGGCGGCTCTTCAAGGTACTTGCGTGTGTGCACTAGTGCATTGTAGGCAGCCGGCACCGCAATGCGCCGTTCTATCGCCGCCTTCAGATGAACCGCGGCTTCGTCCATGCGGCCAAGGCTTGCAAGCGCGCGGGGCAGCCCCAACCGGGCCACAGGATGATCCCGATTGATCTTCAGCGCCTTTTCAAAGAGCGGCAGCGCAAGTTCCCCCTTGTCAAAGGAATTGTAAGCATCGCCCAGAGTGCAGATCGCTTCCACGAGATCCGGCTTCAAATCCAGGGCGTGCCGAATGTGCTTGATCGCCGGCGTGAATTCGCTGAGCCTCAAATAGGTTCCGCCGAGGCTAAGGTGATAGTAGGGATTTCGAGGCTCCTCCGCGACCGCGCGGGCAAAATAGCGCAGCGCCTTTTCATCGTCATAGCCGATCCCGAGCGTTCCCTGGATATAGAGGGCCAGCGGATGGTTTGGCGTCCTTGCCAGCACGCGAAGGCATAGTTCCTCAGCCTCGGTCAGTCGCCCGGCGTCCTGCAGCTCGAGCGCCTGCTTCAGCACCAGGTCATCGGACGGATTGCGCAGCGAACCGGACGTCGGCTGGATTTCCGGCGGCACAGCTCTCGGCGGCATCGCCTTCGCGGGGCGTTTGGTTTTGAGGTGCTTTGCCCAAGCGGGCGGTAATCGGTTGCTCATGACGCCTCGCTAGCAAAAGGGGCGAGAAGAATCCAGTCGAAGCAGCCTCACGCTTGGCCTATGTGAGGTTTGGTGCGTAAACAGCGCTGCCAGCTTGCACCCACCTCTCGCTCACGCTAGCAAGTAGACCCTTTTCAAGTGAGCCCTTGCCATGCGCCAGCGCCCTTCCTTAACGCCGATCATCGGCGCGCTTCCCACCACGGTGCCGTTCGTTGGGCCGGAGGCGCAGGAGCGCGAGCGCGGCCGGCCTTTCCGCGCCCGCATCGGCGCCAATGAAAGCAGTTTCGGGCCTTCGCCACGCGTCATCGCCCGCATGGAGAGCGTCGCCCGCGACCAGTGGATGTATTGCGACCCCGACAATTACGAGCTGAAGGTGGCGGCGGCTGCGCACCACGGCGTGGCAACCGAAAACGTGGTCGTCGGCGAAGGCATTGACGGCCTGCTCGGCCTGGTGGCGCGCATGTATGTCGGGGCGGGCGATGCGGTGGTGACCTCGCTCGGCGCCTACCCCACCTTCAACTTCCATATCGCCGGTGTCGGTGGCCGCCTGGTGACGGTGCCCTATGCCAATGACAAGGAAGACCTGGACGGACTTCTGAGCAAAGTCGCCAGCGAAAAGGCGCCGCTGGTCTATCTCTCCAATCCCGACAATCCGATGGGAAGCTGGTGGGAGGCGCCGGATGTCGTCCGTTTCATCGAGGCACTGCCGGAAACCACGATGCTGGTGCTCGACGAAGCCTATGGCGAGCTGGGACCGGCCTCGGCGCTGCCGCCGATCGATGTCGCGCGGCCGAACGTCATCCGCATGCGCACCTTTTCCAAGGCCTATGGGCTCGCCGGCATACGCTGCGGCTACGCCGTGGCCGAGGCCGAGGTGATCCGCGACTTCGAAAAGATCCGCAACCACTACGGCGTCAGCCGCATGGCGCAGATTGCCGGCCTCGAAGCGCTTGCCGATCAGGATTACCTGCGCTCCGTGGTGGCGCGCGTGGCCGCAGGCCGCGAGCGCATTTCGAGCATCGCCAGGCAGAACGACCTGAAGCCGTTGCCGTCGGCAACCAACTTCGTCACCGTCGACTGCCGCCGCGACGGCGCCTTCGCGCTGAAAGTGATGCAGGGTCTGTTGTCGCGCGACGTGTTCATCCGCAAGCCGATGGCGCCCAGGCTCGACCGCTGCATCCGGGTCAGCGTCGGCCTCGACCATGAGCTAGACATCTTCGCCGAGGAATTGCCCGGAGCGTTGGCGGCTGCGCGCGGCAACAAGCCCAAGCAATAGTTGCCTTTGCCTTTCGCTGTGCCAGATTCCGCCAGGCATCAACGCGGAGCTTGGCCCATGCAAGTCGAGCATAGAATCGTTCGGGCGCGTATTTCCGGACACGTGCAAGGCGTCAGCTACCGGGTCTGGACGCGCGGCGAAGCCGTGCGCCTCGGATTGACGGGCTGGGTGCGCAACGAAAGCGACGGCTCGGTATCGGCGCTGATCGCCGGCGCCGATGCGGCGGTTGCCGCGATGATCGATCGCCTGTGGCAAGGACCGCGAGGTGCTGAGGTGTCAAAGGTCGAGATCGAGGACAGCGCCGGCGATGCGCCTGCCGACTTCAGGATAATCGTCTAACGGAAGGTACAGGTCCTGCCGGCTTCACAGTATGGGGCTTGAATTAATTGAACGTTCGTTTTATTAATTCACGATCGACGAGGCAATCATGGCGCGCACCACGGGTTCCGACGGAGAAAAAACGGAGGCGGCCGTCCGCGAGGCGGCGGTCAACCTGATCGCGCGCCTGGGCTACGAGGCGATGTCGATGCGACAGCTGGCGGCGGAGGTCGGCGTGCAGGCGGCGGCGCTCTATCGCTATTTCCCGACCAAGGAAGACCTTCTGTTCACGCTGATGCGCGAGCATATGGAAGGCCTGCAGCAAGCCTGGAGCACGGCGCGACCGGCCGCGGCTGATCCGATGAGCCGGCTTGCCGCCTACGTCGAAAACCACATCGCCTTCCACATAGAGCGGCGCCACTCCACCCATGTCTCCAACATGGAATTGCGCAGCCTGTCGCATGAACGGCTGACGCAAATCCTCAAGATGCGCACGGCCTATGAGAAGGAGTTGCGCGCGATCCTGCGCGACGGCGCCGAGGCCGGCGTTTTCGAGATCGACGATACTGGGCTGACCGCCATGGCGCTGATCCAGATGATGACCGGCGTCATCGTCTGGTTCCGGCCCGGTGAGCGGCTGTCCGTCACTGAAGTCACGGCATCATATCTTTCGATGACAATGCGCCTAGTCGGCGCGACAATCAGCCATGGCACCGCGCGTCCCTCCGGGCGCGCCAGGGACGCCGTGGCACTCTGATACAGGCATGATCCGCGAAAACCGGGGCGTGCGCAGGGAGGAACGGCATGTACACGAATACGCTGAACTTTGGACTTGATAGCGACATCGAGGCATTGCGCGACACCGTGCGGCGCTTCGCCCAGGACCGGATCGCGCCGATCGCGGCCGAGATCGACCGTTCCAACGAGTTCCCGGCGCATCTGTGGGGCGAGCTCGGCGCGCTCGGCCTGCTCGGCATCACCGCCGATCCGGATTTCGGCGGCAGCGGCATGGGCTATCTCGCGCATGTCGTGGCGATGGAGGAAATCTCGCGCGCCTCCGCCTCGGTCGGCCTGTCCTATGGCGCGCACTCCAACCTCTGCGTCAACCAGATCAACCGCTGGGCAACGCCGGCGCAGAAGGAGAAGTACCTGCCCGGCCTCTGCTCGGGCAAAACCGTCGGCGCGCTGGCGATGTCGGAACCAGGCGCCGGCTCGGACGTGGTGTCGCTTCGGCTGCGCGCCGAAAAGCGCAACGACCGCTATGTGCTCAACGGCTCGAAAATGTGGATCACCAACGGTCCCGACGCCGGGACGATGGTGGTCTATGCCAAGACCGATCCGGAGCGCCATTCGCGCGGCATCACCGCCTTCATCGTCGAAAAGACGATGGCCGGCTTCTCGGTGGCGCAGAAGCTCGACAAGCTCGGCATGCGCGGCTCCAACACCGGCGAGCTGGTGTTCGAGAATGTCGAGGTGCCGTTCGAGAATGTCCTGCATGAGGAAGGGCGCGGCGTCGAGGTGCTGATGTCGGGCCTCGACTACGAGCGCGCGGTGCTTTCCGGCGGCCCGATCGGGCTGATGGCCGCCTGTCTCGACGTAGCGATCCCCTACGTGCACGAACGCAAGCAGTTCGGCCAGCCGATCGGCAGCTTCCAGCTGGTGCAGGGCAAGCTCGCCGACATGTATTCGACGATGAATGCGGCCCGCGCCTATGTCTATGCCGTGGCGGCCGCCTGCGACCGCGGCGAGACCACCCGCAAGGATGCCGCCGGCTGCGTGCTGTTCGCGGCGGAGAAAGCGACGCAGATGGCGCTCGACGCCATCCAGCTGCTCGGCGGCAACGGTTATATCAATGACTATCCGACCGGGCGGCTTTTGCGCGACGCCAAGCTCTACGAGATCGGCGCCGGCACCAGCGAGATCCGCCGCTGGCTGATTGGGCGGGAGATCATGAAGGAGGGGGTGTGATGGCAGGTGGCGATATCCCGCGGCGAGGACTATTTTCTATGGCATTGTTTGCGTCATTTGCGGGCCTTCTGCGACGCACCAGGGCAACGGAACAGCGCTTCCCCGACATCGCAGAATTCAGGGAAATCGTCATCGCCGCCATCAAACGCCTGCCAGGCGTCGAAAGTGCTGTGGCGGATCCATCCGATCCCGCAAAAATCAACACGAGAATCGGCAACGAGGACGTAACTTCGGACGTTACAAACATCTTCGGTTACCTGAACTCCTATCCCGACGAGAACGCCGAAGCCGCCATCGACCGGTTTGTCCGGGTCTTGACTGCCGCACATCTTACCAAGGTTGGCGAAAATAATCTTATCGCTGTGGTGCGAACGCTTCAGTATGCCGATCAGCTCAAATCACCTGGCACGGAGTTACTCTACGAGCCGTTGGTAGGAGAACTCGCAATTGTATATATGGCCGATCTTCACGATTCAATCTCTCCTATTTCATCAAAGGATTTTCCAGGGAGAGCACTTTCGGATTTGCGTGACGTCGCACTGAACAATGTGAAGAAATGGCTGCCAAAGATTGTTTCAGACGGTGACGTCGGCATCGCTTATCTGTATTATGTAGAAGGCAACACGATGCTTTCTACGAGCCTTATTCTTCTCGACGAATTTTGGATGTCCATCAAGCCGCATTTCCCCGGCGATGTTCTGTTCGCGCTGCCGCGCCGGGACCAATTGTTCGTCTTCGACGCGAGCAATCCGAATGCCCAGAACGCTGCCCGGCAGATGATAGACGTCACGTTCAAGGACGGCTTCAACCTGCTGTCCGACAAGATTTTCGAGCGCCGTAACGGTAAGCTCCTGGCTCAAGCATAGAGTTTGGCGATGGCGGTACTGCAAACCCAGATCTCCTCCTCCTCCGAAACCTTCCGCGCCAATGCCGAGCGCATGCGGGCGCTGGTCGCCGACATTTCCGAGAAGGCGGCAAGCGTCGAGCGGGGCGGCTCCGACGAAGCGCGCGAGCGCCACCAGGGCCGCGGCAAGCTCTTGCCGCGCGAGCGGCTGGCGCAAGTGCTCGACACCGGCTCGCCCTTCCTCGAGGTCGGACAATTCGCGGCATGGTCGATGTATGGCGAGGACATTCCCGCCGCCGGCATCATCACCGGCGTCGGCCGCGTCGAGGGCACGGAGGTGATGGTCGTCGTCAACGACGCGACCGTGAAGGGCGGCACCTACTACCCACTGACGGTGAAGAAGCATCTCAGGGCGCAAGAAATCGCGCTGCAGAACAATCTGCCTTGCGTCTACCTTGTCGACAGCGGCGGCGCCAATTTGCCCAACCAGGACGAAGTCTTCCCGGACCGCGAGCATTTCGGCCGCATCTTCTACAACCAGGCCAACATGTCGGCCGCCGGCATCCCGCAGATCGCCTGCGTCATGGGTTCCTGCACGGCGGGCGGCGCCTATGTGCCGGCGATGTCGGACGAGACGATCATAGTGCGCAACCAGGCGACCATCTTCCTCGGCGGCCCGCCGCTGGTGAAAGCGGCCACCGGCGAGGATGTCAGCGCCGAGGAGCTCGGCGGCGCCGATGTGCACACGAGACTTTCCGGCGTTGCCGACCACTATGCGATGGACGACGAGCACGCTCTGGCGATTTGCCGGCGTATCATCAGGAACCTCAATCGGAACAAGGCGGTAAGCCTCAATCTGCGGAAAGCTGCACCGCCGCTTCACGATCCGAATGAACTCTACGGCGTCGTGCCGACGGATCTGCGTCAGCCCTATGACGTGCGCGAGGTGATCGCCCGCCTCGTCGACGGCTCGGAGTTCGACGAGTTCAAGCAGAATTACGGCACCACCCTGGTCACCGGCTTCGCGCATCTGCACGGCATGCCGGTCGGCATCATCGGCAACAACGGGGTGCTGTTTTCCGAAAGCGCGCTGAAGGGTGCGCATTTCATCGAGCTCTGCTGCCAGCGCGGCATCCCGCTGATCTTCCTGCAGAACATCACCGGCTTCATGGTCGGGCGAAAATATGAGGCCGGCGGCATCGCCAAGGACGGCGCCAAGCTGGTGATGGCGGTCGCCACGGCACGTGTGCCCAAGCTCACCGTCATCATCGGCGGCTCGTTCGGCGCCGGCAATTACGGCATGTGCGGCCGCGCCTATTCGCCCCGCTTCCTGTGGATGTGGCCGAACGCGCGCATCTCGGTGATGGGCGGCGAGCAAGCGGCGACGGTGCTTGCCATGGTCAAGCGCGAAGGCATCGAGCGCAAGGGCGGTGAATGGAGCGCCGAGGAGGAAGCCAAATTCCGAAAACCGATCCTGATGAAATACGAGCATGAGGGCCACCCGCTCTATTCCTCGGCAAGGCTTTGGGACGACGGCATCATCGATCCGGCCAAAACCCGCGATGTGCTGGCGCTGAGCCTTTCCGCGGCGCTCAACGCCGGCATCGAGGAAACGAAGTTCGGCGTGTTCAGGATGTGACGATGGGCGGCGTCACCGACAGGATCCGCATCCACACCGGCGACATCACCAAGCTTGCGGTCGACGCCATCGTCAACGCCGCCAATTCGTCGCTGCTCGGCGGCGGCGGCGTCGACGGCGCCATCCATCGCGCGGCCGGGCCGGAGTTGGTCGCCGAATGCCGCATGCTTCACGGCTGCAAGACCGGCGATGCCAAGTTGACCAAGGGCTACCGGCTGCCGGCCCGCTATGTCATCCACACGGTCGGGCCGGTCTGGCTGGGCGGTGAAAAGGGCGAGGCCGAACTGCTCGCCTCCTGCTACCGGCGCTCGCTCGAAATCGCCCAAGCGCATGACTGCCGCACGATCGCCTTTCCGGCGATCTCGACCGGCATCTACCGCTTTCCCAAGGACGAGGCGACCAGGATCGCCGTCGGCACGTCAAGCGGCTTCCTGCGGCAAAACACGCTACCGGACGTCGTTACCTTCTGCTGCTTCGATGCGCAGACCGCTGAACTATACCGGCTAACCGTTGCTAACCTTGGGGAAGGTTGAACTTATGGCCCAAATGATTCCTCAATACAGGCAAATGCGAATTTCCGGGCACCCGCTAGCGCCGGAAAAAAATATTCGCTATTCCTCATCTTGCACTGGGCAAATGGGGTGGGGTGGAAATGATCTTGAAATATTGCAGCAAGTGGACCGTCTCAGCACTCGCGGGATTGCTAATATTTGTGGCGCCGAACGCTTGGGCGGCCGAAACACTGTCGGGCAGCAAGGGCAATATCCACTTCCCTGTATACATATCGCCGGGCTCGACCGGCGGCTGCGGCAAGCATTATGGCGAATATATCGCGGCGCGCGGTCATTCCGCCTTCGCCATGACGCCCTTCAACTGGGCGACAGAATTTACGATCTGCGGCATCGCGATCAATGCGCCTTCGGAGCAAGCCGCAAAGGCTCGCGCTCTTCAATCCTGCGAATCCGGTCGCAAGAAGTGGAAGGTTTCCACGGCCGGAGCCTGCGGCGTCGCCGCATCCAAATAGGTTATGAGGCACAGGCTTTTTCTTCCCAAGGGGGGCGGAATGAAATCAATAGACATGAGACGAGCGGCTGCGGCGATGATGGCGGCGGCGCTGGTCGCGTCGGCGTCCGGCATCAGCATGGCTGCCGGATCGCTGGCAGGCAGCGTCGGCGACAAGCGCTTTCCGCCGCCGTTGGCGATGAATGCCAAGGACCAATGCAGGATTGCCTACAATGCCTATGTCGCGGCGGGCGGGCATTCGGCCTATGCGACCACTTTCTATACGCGCGTCAGGGACCTCTATGTCGTTTGCGGCAAAGCGCTCAACGCACCATCGCAAAAGGCCGCGGAGGACGCAGCGATGCGCAACTGCCAGGGCGGCCTGAAGAAGTGGCGGCTCAACACGGCGAGCGGCGGCTGCGCAATCGCGGCATCGAAATAGACATCAGACCGCTTTTTTCGCCCTGGGGGGACCGGAATGAATTTCGCAAGGACCAAACTGGTAGGCGTGTCGCTGCTGGCCGGGCTGCTTGTCGCGACAACGGCCGGCACGGCCACGGCAGAATCGCTGGCCGGCAAGATCGGCGACAAGCGGTTTGCTCCGAATTTGTCGCTGGATCCAAAGGAAGCCTGCTACAAAGCCTATCTCGCCTACAAAGCGGCGAGCGGGCATTCGGCCTACGCGACGACCTTCTATTCTCGCGTCGTCGATCTCTACATTATCTGTGGAGCGAAACTCAACGCGCCGACCCAGAAGGCGGCGGAAGAGATCGCCTTGCGCAACTGCCAGTACGGCCTGAAAAAGTGGAAGGTCAAAACCGCGAGCGGCGGCTGCGCAATCGCGGTTTCGAAATAGGCTGGCGCCCGCAGGACTGGCGCCGCCCGAGGCCAAACCGGGAGGTTCCATGTTCGGCAAGATCCTGATCGCCAATCGCGGCGAGATCGCCTGTCGTGTCATCCGCACCGCCCGCAAGCTCGGGGTGCGGACCGTCGCCGTCTATTCGGACGCGGATGCCCGCGCCCTGCATGTCGAGATGGCGGACGAGGCAGTGCATATCGGCGCTTCGCCCGTCGGCGAGAGCTATCTGCGCGGCGATCGGATCATCACGGCGGCACTTGCGACCGGCGCCGAGGCCATCCATCCAGGCTACGGCTTCCTGTCCGAAAACCCCGACTTCGTCGACCATGTGACGGCGGCCGGGCTCGTCTTCATCGGCCCCTCAGCCGCCTCGATCCGCGCCATGGGACTGAAGGACGCCGCCAAGCGGCTGATGGAAACGGCCGGCGTGCCGGTGGTGCCCGGCTATCACGGCGAGGCGCAGGAGATCGTGCTGCTTGCTTCCAAAGCGCGCGAGATCGGCTATCCGGTGCTGATCAAGGCGCGCGCCGGCGGCGGCGGCAAGGGCATGCGGCGTGTCGACCACCCCGACGATTTCTCCGAGGCGCTGTCAGGCGCGCGGCGCGAGGCCAAGGCTGCCTTCGGCGACGACCGCGTGCTGGTGGAAAAATATGTCGACAAGCCGCGCCATATCGAAGTGCAGGTGTTCGGCGACAATTTCGGCAATGCGGTGCATCTTTACGAACGCGACTGCTCGGCGCAGCGCCGCCACCAGAAGGTGATCGAGGAAGCCCCTGCCCCGGGCATGACGCCGGCGCTGCGCAAGGCGATGACGGAGGCGGCGGTGAAGGCCGCCAAGGCGATCGATTACTCCGGCGCAGGAACAATCGAGTTCATCGTCGATGCCTCGCAGGGGCTCAAGGCCGACCGCTTCTGGTTCATGGAGATGAACACGCGGTTGCAGGTCGAGCATCCCGTCACCGAAATGGTCACCGGCGTCGATCTCGTCGAATGGCAGTTGCGCGTTGCTTCCGGCGAAAAACTGCCGAAGACGCAGGCAGAAATCACGCTGTCGGGCCACGCCTTCGAGGCGCGCCTCTATGCCGAGGACGCCGCGAAAGGGTTCCTGCCGGCGACCGGCACGCTGCACCATCTCAAATTTCCCGGCGCAGGGCCGCAAGGGGGCTCAATGCGCATCGAGACCGGCGTGCGTGCCGGCGACGCGATCTCGCCCTTCTACGATCCGATGATCGCCAAGCTGGTGGTGCACGGCAAGGACCGGACCACGGCTCTCGGCGCGCTGCGCGAGACGCTGGCGCGGACGGAAGTGGCCGGCTCGACCGTCAACACCGCCTTCCTGGCGGCGCTGGCGGCTGACGCCTATTTCGCAGCGGGCGATATCGATACCGGGCTGATCGGCCGCCATCAGGAGGCGCTCACCGCCATTCCCGCGCCGAGCGACGAGACGATCGCCGCCGCGGCGCTGGCCGCGACCGACGCCGGCGCGCCAGGTCCGGCAGCCGATCCGTGGGCGACGCTTTCGGGCTATGCGCATTTCCACACGCTCGCGCGCCGCATTCGCTTGCGCCATGGCGAGGAGAACATCCTGGCGCGGGTTTCGGCGCGGCCGGACGGCCGCTTCCAGGTGGCGCTGGAAGCGCCGCATGATGCGGTGAATACGCATGATTTGAGGACGATGCCGCATACCGCCCGCTGGCCCGGCCACGTCACCGTCTTCGAGGGCGCGGTCGGATACACGTTCGCGGTTCCCGATCCGCTGGCCAAGGCCGACGAGGCAGGGGCCGCCTCGGGTAGCCTGCGCGCGCCGATGCCGGGGCTGGTCAAGCTGGTACGCGCCGCGGCGGGCGATGCCGTTATCAAGGGCCAACCGCTTCTGATCCTCGAGGCAATGAAAATGGAACATATGATCGCCGCCCCGCATGACGGGGTGATCGCCGAGATCGCGACCGAGGGCGCGCAGGTCAGCGACGGCACGGTGCTGGTGCGGTTCGCGGAGGACGGCCAGGGCTGAGCGTTTCACCGTTTCACGGAAACGGCGAACCGCTCTATCTCTTTGTTTGACGCAATTCCTGACGGAAAACCGCTCACACTTTTCCTGGAATTGCTCTAACGAAAATGGCCGGGACGAGCCCGGCCATTTTCGCACAAACAGGACCGATTACTGCTGGATCGGCGCGTATTTGCCGTCGTGCCACTGGTTGATGTCGTAGCTGGCGTTCTTCAAGTCGCCCTTCTCGTCGAAGATGACGTCGCCGACGACGGTGCTGATCGGCTTGCCGTCCTTCAGCGCCTCGGCGACCTTGGCCGGATCGTCGGTGCCGGCGCGCTTGACACCTTCGGCAACGGCCTGGATCACGGCATAGGAGAACAGCGTGAAGCCTTCCGGGGTGAAGCCGCCGGCCTTGATCTTGGCGACCGCGTCTTTTGCTTCGGGCTTCGACTGCGGGTCCGACGGGAAGACGAACATGGTGCCTTCACCGGCCGGGCCGGCGACCTGCCAGAATTCCGGCGAGGCGATCGAGTCCGGCATGATCAGCTGGAACTTGACGTTCTGCTCGGCCGCCTGACGCAGGATGAGGCCCGCTTCGGGGTGATAGCCACCGAAATAGACGACATCGGCCTTGAGCTCCTTCAGCTTGGTGACGAGCGCCGAATAGTCCTTCTCGCCGGCATTGATGCCTTCGTAGTCGACTTCCTTGAGGCCGCCGGCATTCATCGTCGCCTTCACGGCATCGGCCACGCCCTGGCCGTAGGCGCTCTTGTCGTGCAGCACGACGACGTTCTTGCCGGCATATTTCTTGGCGATCCACGGGCCGATGAAGGCGCCCTGCGCGTCGTCACGCGTGTAGAGGCGCATGATCGTCGGCCAGCCAGACTTGGCGGCGGCGTCGGTCAGCACCGGGTTGGACGAGGCCGGGCTCATCATCAGCGTGCCGGCCTCGGCATAGACGGCCGAGGCCGGAATGCTGGAGCCCGAGCAGGCATGGCCGTCGACGAACTTGACGCCATTGGCGACGATGCGGTTGGCGACCGAAACCGCCTGCTTCGGATCGCACTGGTCGTCCTCGATGTCGAGCTTGATCTGAGAACCGTTGACGCCGCCCGCCGCGTTGATGGCGTCGGCGGCGGCCTGCGCGCCCTGCTTGAACTGGTCACCGATGGTGGCGAGTTGCCCGGTCATCGGGCCGACCACCGAAATGGTGATGTCGTCGGCGAAGGCAACCGACGCGCTCATCATCAGGCCAAATGCGGCCGCGCTCAAAATACCCAATTTTTTCATGACTATAAGAACTCCTCCACTTGCGCGCGCCGGCTCCGGCGGCGCTGCTTCCACAGAGCCGGGACAATTTCACCCTTCGCAGAAACTGTCGAGAGCACAGTGAGGCCGGTTTTGGTTCATTCCGGCGAGGATTTCTTGGGCCAAGCGCATGATTACCAAACGTAATGCAAAAAGCCGCGCCGACCTTGTTTCGGTCGGTCACGGCTTTTGCAGTCGAGCTCCCCAGACGCCCCCGCGCCTGAAACCCGCTCGCTTCCCTGTTATTTCGCGCAACTACGCCCGGTTCGGCCTGTTGCATTCTTGCTCTTGGAAACCGGTCGTCTTGTCGCGGCCTTATCCTCTGAAGACTTCCGGGTCTGAGGCCCGCGGGATCAGTGCATGGTCATCCATTCACGCGCTTCGCGCAGCGCCTTGGCGATCTCGATCTTCGACATCGTGGCCGACAGTTCCGAGCGCAGCTCGGCGGCGCGGGCCGAGCCCTTGATCGCAGCGATGTTGAACCATTTGTGGGCGGCGACGACGTCGGTGTCGCAATCGCGGCCGGTCGCATACATCATGCCCAGTTCGAAGAGAATGTCGGCCTGGGCGGTTGCCCCCATGGCGCCGAAGCCGTCTTCCAGCATTTCAAAACGTGCCATTTCAATCCCCTGTCTGGCTCCCGAGAGCTGCCTCCTTTTCCCTTGGTGTCGCTTGGGGCGGGCCGCTCTTTCGATGCTTTCGAGGATGACGGTTGGCCTTGAATCCGTCGTTAAATGGCTTGCTTAATTTGAGGAAAACAAAGCTAAAACAAGAGGTAAACGCGAAAAACTGTTAAGCATGGGAATCCAGCGTTTCAGCCGTTTTGCATCAAATTCGATGAAAATTGCCGCGAGCGGAATCAAGACTTCGCTAACCACGGAAACCGAAGCGTTTTCCGGTCGCGTTTATTTTCAGCCATCCGCGCGTCGAAAATCCTTGCAACCTTCCGTGGCGGCACCGCTTTTGTTTTGGCGGGAGCTGGATTAGCTTTACCTTTGCGTAAGGGGCAGGAAGGCGGATCGGAGCCCGCCGCAGCCCATAGGAGGAGGACAACATGTTTCGAAAGATGAGCATGGCCCTGGCGGCCACCTTGATCATGACGGGCGCCGCATGGGCCGACCCGATCGAGGGCAATTGGAAGACGCAGGCCGGCGACACCGCGGCGATAGGCGGCAGCGGTTCTTTCTCGATCACGCTCAAGACCGGCAAATATGCCGGCAAGACGATCGGCTCGCTGAAGGCGGCCGGCGACAATAAATATGCCGGCAACATCACCGACCCGGCCAACGACAAGACCTATTCCGGCAAGGCGACGCTTACGGGCACGACGCTCAAGATGAGCGGCTGCGTGCTCGGCGGCCTGATCTGCAAGAGCCAGACCTGGCACAAGCTCTGATTGCCAAACTCCAGACCATCCGAAACGGGGCCGCTGCGGCCCCGTTTTCTTTTGCACCGGCAGCGCTTCGCTAACCCGCCCCAGGGTCTCCAGCGCCCGTTCAAACCCTCGTCAATCAATTTGAACCGCAGATGAATACCGGTCTCAGAACCGGTTCAGAGGCATCGGGGCATTCTCTCCCGCATTGAAGGAGAGAGAAATGCTTGCGCGTCGCTTCACCATCGTCTGCCTGCTGATGAGCCTGTTCGGCATGCTCTTCGCCATCCTGGTGGCGCAGGCCGGCCATTCCGTTCGCTCGTGGGAACGGCCCGCGGCCGTGTTCTCGGCTCGGTGAACCAAATCAAGCGCTCAAACGACCAAGCTGAAAAGCCACCAAGCTGAAAACAGGGACACCACCAAAATGAACCGTATCGCCGCCACCGCAACGAATGTCCTCAGGCTGCTGCCGCGGGCGACGCTCATCCTCATGCTGCTCGCCGCCCCGGTGCTGGCGGTGCCGATGATGCGCGCCGACACTGGCCACCGGATCGAGGCGCCGGCGCACAAGAACAGGAGCGTCGGCTTTGTGCTGCTGGTCAGCCTGCAGCGCGGGCAAGCTCTATAGGATACGTTGTCGGGCCGGCCATCTCCAATCCGAACCCGCCTTGAACACGTCTGAAGAAAATCGACGCTGTCGGCCTTCGCGGCGCCGCCGCCCCCTCCCAAGCGCTCTCCTGAGTCTCTATATTGAGCCATGGAAAAGCGAATCTACCCCCAAGCCATCGAATCGGTCGTCATGCCGGAGCCTTTCGGCAAGCAGGATTTCCACGACGCCAAAAAGGCCGTCGCGGCGCTGCAGACGCTCTACGACCGCAATACCAAATTCCTGCGTGATTCCTTCACAGCCCTTGCCGCGGGCGGCGACGAAAGCAAGCGCTACCGGGCATTCTATCCGCAGATCGGCGTCACCACGACCTCGTTCAGCCAGGTCGACTCGCGCCAGGCATACGGCCACATGCCGACGCCGGGGAACTTCTCCACCACGATCACGCAGCCGCAGTTGTTCGAAAACTATCTCATCGAGCAGCTGAAGCTCATCATGCGCAATCACGGCGTGACGGTGACCGTGTCGGAATCGGCCACGCCGATCCCGCTCCATTTCGCGTTCCTGGAAGGTACCTATGTCGACGGCGCTGCCGCCGAGCGCATCAAGCGGCCGATCCGCGACCTGTTCGATGTGCCGGATCTCGACGGCACCGACGACCAGATCGCCAACGGCACCTTCGAGGTGGCATTCGGCGAACCGCGGCCGCTGGCGCCGTTCACCGCGCAGCGCATCGACTATTCGCTGCACCGCATGACGCATTACACGGCGACCAGCCCGCAGCATTTCCAGAACTTCGTGCTGTTCACCAACTATCAGTTCTACATCGACGAGTTCGTCGCCCGCGCCCGCGAACTGATGGAAAGCGGCGGTGGCGGTTACAGCGAATTCGTCGAGCCGGGCAATGTGGTGACCAAGGCTGGGGCCGGCGCGCCGAGCGAAGGCACGCCGCCGCCGCGCCTGCCGCAGATGCCGGCCTATCATTTGAAGAAGCCCGGCCATGGCGGCATCACCATGGTCAATATCGGCGTCGGGCCGTCCAACGCCAAGACGATCACCGACCACATCGCGGTATTGAGGCCGCACGCTTGGGTGATGCTCGGCCACTGCGCGGGCCTGCGCAACACACAGGCGCTGGGCGACTATGTGCTGGCGCATGCCTATGTGCGCGAGGACCATGTGCTCGACGACGACCTGCCGGTCTGGGTGCCGATCCCGCCGCTGGCCGAAATCCAGGTGGCGTTGCAGGAGGCGGTTGCCGAGGTCACCGGCCTTTCCGGCTATGACCTCAAGCGCATCATGCGCACCGGCACCGTCGCCACCATCGACAACCGCAACTGGGAACTGCGCGACCAGCGCGGACCGGTGCAGCGCCTGTCGCAGTCGCGCGCCATCGCGCTGGACATGGAATCGGCCACGATCGCCGCCAACGGCTTCCGCTTCCGCGTGCCCTACGGGACGCTGCTGTGCGTCTCCGACAAGCCGCTGCATGGCGAACTGAAGCTGCCCGGCATGGCGACCGAGTTCTACAAGCGGCAAGTGGCGCAACATCTCACCATTGGCATCAGGGCGATGGAAAAGCTGGCTGAAATGCCGATGGAACGGCTGCATTCGCGCAAGCTCAGAAGCTTTTCCGAGACGGCCTTCCAATAGCAGCAGGGGTTGCAGGGACACGGTGAGGCAGCCGGTCGTCTTGCTTGAGCCGCAATTTGGCCGATAAGCGGTCGGAACGGATAGCCAAGAGCGATTTCAGGAAAGGCGCGCAGCGGCTTTCCGTTCGAAATTGCGGCGGAACAAAGGGCATAGGGTATTTCGCCGTTTCGGTGAAACGGTGAAAACGCTGTAGGCGGTCGGAGCAAATGACAACGGGCGGCGCGCGCTTGAGCATGATGGCTCAGCTGACATTCCTGGCAATGATGGGATGCTCGGCCGCGCTTCTGGCCGGGTTCTTCGGCGCGCTGCATCCAGCCTTCGATTCCTTCTCGCATTTCCGCATGCATCTGAGCGTGCTGACGGCCTTGCTGGCGCTGGTGCTGCTTGCCGGCTCGTACCGGCTGCAGGCGGTGGCGGTGCTGCTCTTCGCCATTGCCTGTCTCGCCACGACGATGAGCGCGCTGCCCAGACTGTCGACGCAGCAGGCGGTTGCCAAGCCGGCCGACCGGATCGTCTACAGCCTGCTGCAGATGAACCTGCGCTTCAACAACCCGACGCCGAAGAAGGTGCTGTCGCTGATCGGCCGGACCAATCCGGACGTCATCACGCTGGACGAAGTGTCTTCGATGTGGGCGACCGAACTCGGCTATATCGCCAGCGCCTACCCCTATCGCATCCTTTGCGACTATCCCAACGGCGTATTCGGCGTCGCGCTGCTGTCGCGCCGCCCCTTTGCCGCCGGCACCGCGCCGCGTTGCGAGCCGCGCGGCGCGATGGCGACCGCCATGATCGATTTCAACGGCGTCCCCGTCAACGTCGCCGCGATCCATCTGAGCTGGCCCTGGCCGATGGAGCAATACTGGCAGATCGGCGAACTGTCGGAGTCGCTGGCCGCGCTCGGCGAAACCGCCATCATGGCCGGCGATTGCAACGCGGTGCCGTGGAGCGCGGCGGTGCGGCGGGTGGCGCGGCTCAGCGGGATGACGCTGATGCCCTCGGCCGGCCCGACCTGGATCCACCGCACGCTGCCCGACTTCCTGCGCCGTTATGCCGGCCTGCCGATCGACCAGGTGTTCAGCAAGGGCGGGGTGACGATCCTGTCGTCGGCCCGGCTGGAGGATACCGGCTCCGACCATCTTCCCGTATTGGTCGAGTTCACGCTGCGGCCCAACAGCAATACGCCGGAGGACGAGCATAAGTCGGCGCTGGCGCAGAATGTCTCCGCTGCAGAGCCGCGAGGCTGACACACTCGCTTCGTCATCCCGGAGCACAAGGACGCGGAGTGGAGCGCCCCATCAAGGCTTGATCAAGGCCATGACCAGGTGCTCGACGTGGCCGCCGTCGCGATGCTCGCTGACATCGAACGCGTTCTGCTTCGCCTCGTACTGCGCATAGACGGCCTCGATGCGGCGCCGCGCTTCGCGGCGCGCCTTGTTGCAAGAGGAGTCGCTAGCGATCTTCAGGCCGGCGACCGACCGCTCGGCGGCGCGCATCATTTGCCTGGCGATGCGGCCGTGGGTCTCCTCGTGCGCCCGCACGCCGGCGAAGAACCGGCCCCAGCGCTTTTTCAGCGCCGGCGTCATTGGCGAAACGACGCGGGGAAAGGTGTAGAGCAGATCCATCGCGCCGTTCGCCTGCCGTATCAGGCAAGAGCCCTTGTCCTGAAGCACGACCATATCCCAGTTGGCAGTGTAGGATGTCTGCGCGATGGCATGCGCCATGAAGCCGCGCTTCGGGCCCTTGCGGTTGATGGCCGTAATGAGCGCGGCGCCGGAGTCGCCGCTGACGTCATAGGTGCGGGTTTCGACCTGGATCCTGCTGCCGGCCGAGGCCTGCGGCGCGCCTAGCGCGCCGATGGCAAGGAGACACGTCAGAACCTTCAGCCGCATAAATTTTCTCCCCCTATCGCGGATAGAAGGAACCACAGCCACGTTTCCGTTTCAACAACGTTGGTCGGGCGGCATATATTGTCGAGGCGCCCCCCGGCCGGTCGACGCGGTCGACACGGCCCGGTCGGGAATGTGGCTCACATGCCTTGATAGACGGGGCCCTCGCCGCCTTGCGGCGGCACCCAGTTGATGTTCTGGTTCGGATCCTTGATGTCGCAGGTCTTGCAGTGGACGCAGTTCTGCGCGTTGATGACGAAGCGCACATCCTTGGCCGACGGATCGGCGGCGGCATTGCCGTCCTTGTCCACCCATTCATAGACGCCGGCCGGGCAATAACGCGTCGAAGGACCGGCGAAGACATCGTGCTCGGAGCGCTGCTGCAGCGCCATGTCGCCGACGATCAGGTGGGTCGGCTCGTTTTCCTCATGGTTGGTGTTGGACAGGAACACCGAGGAGAGGCGGTCGAAGGTCAAGACGCCATCCGGCTTCGGATAGGCGATCTTCTGATGCTTGGACGCCGGCTCGAGCGCCGCATAGTCGGCCTTGCCGTGCTTCAGCGTGCCGAAGGGCGAGAAGCCGAACAGCGTGTTCAGCCACATGTCCAATCCGCCGATGCCGACACCGGCGATGGTTCCGAAGCGCGACCACAGCGGCTTGACGTTGCGCACCTTCTTCAGGTCCTTGCCGATATCGGTGCCGCGCCAGGCTTGCTCGTAGGAAGCAAGCTCGTCATTGGCGCGGCCGCCTGCAATCGCCTCGGCCACATGCTCTGCCGCCAGCATGCCGGACAGCACCGCATTGTGCGAACCCTTGATGCGCGGCACGTTGACGAAGCCGGCGGCACAACCCATCAGCACGCCGCCCGGGAAGGACAGCTTCGGCACCGACTGCCAGCCGCCCTCGGTGATGGCGCGCGCGCCGTAGCCGATGCGCTTGGCGCCCTCGAAGGTGCCCTTGATCGCCGGATGCGTCTTGAAGCGCTGGAACTCCTCGAAGGGCGAGAGATAGGGGTTCTTGTAGTTCAGGTGGACGACGAAACCGACCGCCACCTGGTTGTCCTCGAGATGGTAGAGGAAGGAGCCGCCGCCGGTCTTCATGTCGAGCGGCCAGCCGAACGAGTGCTGGACGAGGCCCGGCTTGTGGTTCTCCGGCTTGACCTGCCACAGTTCCTTGAGGCCGATGCCGAACTTGCCGGGCTCGCGGCCGTCGGCAAGCTGGTATTTGGCGATAAGCTGCTTGGCGAGCGAGCCGCGCGCGCCCTCGCCGATCAGCACATATTTGCCCATCAACGCCATGCCCGGAGCGTAAGCCGGGCCATGCGTGCCGTCCTTCTCGACGCCCATGTCGCCGGTGATGACGCCGGTGACGGCGCCGGCGTCGTTGTAGACCAGGCTTGCCGCGGCAAAACCCGGATAGATCTCGACGCCGAGCGCCTCGGCCTTGGTCGCCAGCCAGCGGCAGACATTGCCGAGGGAGACGATGTAGTTGCCGTGATTGTTCATCAACGGCGGCATCAGGAAATTGGGCAGGCGGAACGAACCCGCGGGCCCAAGCACCAGGAAATGGTCCGCCGTTACTGGCGTCTTGAACGGATGATCGTTCTCCTCGCGCCAGCCGGGCAGCAGGCGGTCGATGCCGATCGGATCGACGACCGCGCCGGACAGGATGTGCGCGCCGACCTCGCCGCCCTTCTCCAGCACGACGACGGAGAGCTCCGGGTTGAGCTGCTTCAGACGGATCGCGGCGGCGAGGCCGGCGGGGCCCGCGCCGACGATCACCACGTCGAATTCCATGCTCTCGCGTTCGATTTCGCTCATCGGCCCCTCACTGGCTCGCCATGTCTTCGCATTCTGCTGGCTCACGCGCTGCATAGCGCATCAATTCACGACGCGAAACCGGCGCTGACGTGACAACGCCGATTTCGACAAAAAGTCGCGGTTTTGCATGCGGGACGGCTGATGGCATGGCCCGAGCCAAGCATAGGCCAGCGCCAATCGGTTGGCAGGCCAAGCCGCGCCGGCATGTTTTTAATTGTTCGACGGCTTGGTTATCGGCAATACTTCACGCCATGCGCAGTCCAGAGCCGTCCGGCTTTCCATCGAAGCGCTTACTCTTCACGCCCGGCCTGGCCTGGCGCGCGGTTCTTCCGCTCCTCTTTTTGGCCGTGCCGGCCTTTTTGACCATGCAAGTCCGGGCCGATCCGGTGAAGGTCTGGCCGACCGGCGCCTATTCCTTTTCCGACGAGTTGGGCGGTTTCCGCATCACCGGGGTGTCCGGCATCGGCACCAAGGAAGATCCGCTGGTCATCAAGGAGGAGCTCAACACGGCGACGCCGGTGACGCTGACCATCCGTGCCACCAAGCCGATCGAGCCCTTCGGCAAGGCCGGCGAGGTCGCCAACGGCGTGATGTATATGCGCATCGACGTGCTCAACAACAGCGCGCTCCCCTGGGTGGAGTTCCAGTTCGAGCTGCAGGAGATCCTCGACCAGCCGAGCGTGTTCGGCGACGGCCTGTCCTTCGACCAGCGCAACAAGACGCCCGACAACATCTGGTCGAGCAACTTCGCCGATTTCGAGCGCAAGTTCGAACCTTACGACCAGTTGCTGTTCAGGAACGGGAAGGTCGACCCGCTGAAGACGGCGACCTTCGATTTCCTGGTCACCGACTACACGCCGCGCTGGACGTTCTACATCGTGCAGGATCCGCGTATACCGACAGGATGATCTCATCGCGGTTGCAAATTCAAACCGCGCGGACGATGGTGGCGCCATGACTGCCGCCTCCCCCAACACACAAGCCGAGATCGCCGAACTGCTCGCGTTCTATGCCAGCGCCGGCGTCGACGACGCGCTGGAAGACGCGCCGATCAACCGGTTTGCGGAACCGGCGGCAAGGCCGGCTGGACGCGGTCCGGCCGAACGCAGTCACGCCGAGCGCGCGCCTGGCGCGCTGCGCCGCGAACCCGGCCCCGAGAGCCGACCGCCACCCGGGCAGGCTCCGGAGCGCGCCGAGAACCCGCCAGCGCCGCCCTCCGGCCTCGATGCGAGCAATATTCCGGACGCGCCCGCCCGGCTGCCGGCATCCGCGACCGTTCCCGACGAAGCACAGGCGGCCGCGGCGCGGCAGCTCGCGGCCAGCGCCGCGACGCTCGACGAGTTGCGCCAGCACATGGCCGCCTTCGATGGCTGCAACCTCAAATTCACCGCCAAGAACCTGGTCTTCGCCGACGGCAACCCCAATGCCGACCTGATGCTGGTCGGCGAGGCGCCGGGCCGCGACGAGGATCTGGAGGGCCTGCCCTTCGTCGGCCGCTCCGGCCGGCTGCTCGATCGCATGCTCGCCGCGATCGGCCTCGACCGCGGCTCTGCCTATATCGCCAACGTCATTCCCTGGCGGCCGCCCGGCAACCGCACGCCGACCCCGCACGAGACCGAAATCTGCCGCCCGTTCATCGAAAGGCAGATCGAGCTGGTCAACCCGAAGGTGCTGGTCAATCTCGGTGGCCCGTCTGCCAAGACCCTGCTCAACACGACCGAAGGCATCCTGCGCCTGCGTGGCAACTGGCGAACGCATACGACGGCTTCGGGGATCGCTATTCCGGCGATGCCGACGCTGCACCCGGCCTACCTCCTGAGGACGCCGGCGCACAAGAAGCTGGCGTGGCGGGATTTTCTCGAGGTCAAGGCGAAGCTGAGGGCGATTAGCTAATCTCCCCCCTTGTGGGGGAGATGTCCGGCAGGACAGAGGGGGCGCGAAAGATCACGGCCTCGGCATCCTATTTCTCTCCGGGCGGCAGCCTAAACGCTGACAAGTTGGCGGGACAGCGCCCCCCTCTGCCTTGCCAGACATCTCCCCCACAAGGGGGGAGATTGGCCGGCGCCGAGGCCTTCGCCAATCTCCCCAATAACCTCCCAGGTAATTGAAATCCCTCCCTGCCCGGCTTAGTCCTGCTCCATGACCACATCCGACCCTTCCGCCGGCAGCCTGATCCGCGAATGGCGCACGCGGCGCCGCATGAGCCAGCTCGACCTTGCCATGGAAGCCGACATCTCGCAGCGGCACCTCTCCTTCGTCGAAAGCGGCCGCGCCCAGCCGTCGCGCGATATGGTGCTCCACTTAGCTGAACAGCTGGCGATCCCGCTGCGGCAGCGCAACCAGATGCTGCTCGCCGCGGGTTTCGCGCCGAGCTTCAGCGAAAAATCACTGACCGACGCGACGCTGGCGCCGGCGATGGCCGCCGTCGAGACCGTGCTCAGGGGCCACGAGCCTTTTCCGGCGCTGGCGGTCGACCGGCATTGGAACTTGGTTTCCGCCAATGCAGCGATCGCTCCGTTCCTGTTCGATATTTCCGAGCCGTCCCTGCTCGCGCCGCCGGTCAATGTGCTCCGGCTCAGCCTGCATCCGGGCGGCGTCGCGCCAAGGATCGTCAACCTCGCGGAATGGCGCGCACACCTGCTCGAACGGCTGAAGCGCCAGAACGACGCGACCGGCGATCCGGTGCTGATCGAGCTGGAGCGCGCGTTGCGCGCCTATCCGTCAGGGCTGAAGAGCAGCCGGCCGGCGTCGGTCGAGCCGAGCGGCATCGTCCACCCGCTGCGGCTCGCGCATGGCGATACGGTGCTCTCCTTCATCAGCACGATCACCGTGTTCGGCACGCCGCTCGACGTCACCCTGTCCGAGCTGGCGATCGAATCCTTTTTCCCGGCCGACGAGCAGACACGCGCGGTGCTGGTGCGGTTGGCGAAGGAGCGGACGTCGTGAGATGAACGATTGTCCGTTGCAGACGTCCTTCCGGCCCGGCAGCCGCGGGCTGGCACCATAATCCATCCGTCGGAGATGCCCGATGCGCCTGTTGTCCCGTTGGCAGAATTCGGCCGGTGAGCGAGTCCGCATTGCGCTTCGCCTGAAGGGGCTGCAGTTCGACTATGTGCCGGTGAGTTCCCTGGCCCCCGGAGATTACAAAGCCCTCAATCCACAAGGACTGTTGCCGGCGCTCGACGTCGGGGGCAGGATCGTCGCCCAGTCACCCGCCATCCTCGAATATCTCGAGGAGGTTTATCCCGAACCGAGCCTGCTGCCGTCCGACACGATCATACGCGCGGAGGCCCGCGCCTTCGCGGCGCACATCACGTCGGAAATGCACGCCATCACGGTGCAACGTGTTCGACGTTTCCTGGAGGCCGATCTTGCCGTCGACCAGACCGGCATCGATCGCTGGGTCCAGCACTGGCTGGGCCTTGGCTTTGCGGCCCTGGAGGAAACGCTTAGACGCCGTGTCGTCAACTGGCCGTTCTGCTTTGGCGATGAACCGGGATGGGTCGATCTGCACCTTGTTCCGCAAATGGGCAACGCCCGCCGCTTGGGCTGTGATCTTTCATCCTATCCGCTGCTCGGGTCCATCGAGCAGCGCTGCAGCCGACTGGACGCCTTCCGCCTGTCGCGGCCAGAGGCGCAACCTGATTTCCCACATGGGCAGGCGCCGGCCTGATCACCCCTGCGGTGGCGTCGCCGTCCTGGTGCGGGTGCGCTCCAGGCCCAGCTGCCGCTCGCGCCAGATGATGAAGATGCCGGCGGCGACCACGATGACGCCGCCGATCAGCGTGTTGAGCGAGGTCACGTCGCCGAAGACGAAAAAGCCGACGACGACGCCGAGGATCATCGAGGTGTATTCGAACGGCGCCACCACCGAAGCCTCGGCATGGCGATAGGCCGCCGTCATCAGGATCTGGCCGAGCCCGCCGCAGCAGCCGGCGAAAACAAGCAGCGCCGCCTGCATCGGCGTCAGCGCCTGCCAGCCGAAGGGCAGCGTCAAGAGCGACAGCACTGAAGCCGTCGAGGAGAACCACAGCACGATGGTGGCCGTCTTCTCGGTCTGCACGAGGTTGCGAACGAGTAGCATCGCAACGGCCGAGATCGCCGCGGCGATCAAAGCCGCCATGACGCCAAGCACCTCCTGGTCGTCGAGCGCCGCGTCGGAATTGAGTAGCGTCAGTTCCGGCCAGGAGATGATCAGCACGCCGATCAGGCCGACCGCGACCGCGCTCCAGCGGTAGACGCGAATCGTTTCGCCGAGAAAGACCGAGGAGAACACCACCACCAGCAGCGGCTGGGCGTAGTTCAGCGTGATCGCCTCCGGCAACGGCAGCCTGGTCAGCGCGAAGAAGCCAAGTCCCATGGCGCCGACGCCGACAAGGCCGCGCGCGATGTGGTTGAACGGCCGCTTGGTCGTGAATGCGGTGGCGAGCTCTCCCTTGAAGGCCAGGAAGGCGATGATCGGGAAGATGGCGAAGAAGGACCGGAAGAAGACGATCTGTCCGGCGGGCACGTCGCCAGCCGCCTTGATGCAGGTCTGCATGCCAACAAAGACCGTCACCGAGACGATCTTCAGCGTAATGCCGCGCAGCGTGCTGTGGCCGACGGCATGATCGACGGTCATCTTGCCTCGTGTCGATGGTCGGAAAACGAAGCCGCAAATGAGGCCTTTGCGCAGTTTTGTCGAGTGGCTCTTTCGTGTAAAGAGCGCGCACCTCAAAATTCTTGGACCAGCGAGCCCGCTGGCCGCCCGAAATCGACAGGAAAAGCCCAAGGAATGCGCACAGATACCGGCCATGTCTTCAAGCTCGAAGACTATCGCCCCAGTGACTATCTCATCCCGGCGACCAGCCTGGACTTCCGCCTGTCGCCGGACGCGACCCATGTCACCGCGCTGCTCACCATCGAGCGGCGCGAGGGTGTCGCCGCCGCGGCGCCGCTGGTGCTCGACGGCGACGGGCTGACGCTGCTCGGCGTTGCCATCGATGGGCGTGCGCTCCCGGCCGGCGACTATGAGGCGACGCAGGACCGGCTGACGATCCTGAAGCCGCCGGCGGCACAGAGCTTCGAACTTCGCCTGGAGACGGAGATCGCGCCGTCGCGCAACGAGGCGCTGATGGGCCTCTATCGCTCCAGCAACGTCTATTGCACGCAATGCGAGGCCGAGGGCTTTCGCCGCATCACCTATTTCCTCGACCGGCCCGACATCCTGTCGGTCTACACGGTGCGCATCGAGGCCTCGCACAACGAGGCGCCGCTGCTGCTTTCCAACGGCAATCCCGTCGAACGCGGCGCGCTCGCCAACGGCCGGCACTATGCGGTCTGGCACGACCCCTTCCCCAAACCCTCCTACCTCTTCGCGCTGGTGGCGGGCGCGCTGGGCAAGGTGACGGACAGCTTCAGCACAATGTCCGGCCGCGAGGTCGAGCTCGGCATCTATGTCGAGCCGGGCAAGGAGCGGCTTGCCGGCTATGCGATGGACGCGCTGAAACGCTCGATGAAATGGGACGAGGAAGCCTTCGGCCGCGAATACGATCTCGACGTCTTCAACATCGTCGCCGTGTCGGACTTCAACATGGGGGCAATGGAGAACAAGGGCCTCAACGTCTTCAACGACAAATATGTGCTGGCCGACGAAGAGACCGCGACGGATGCCGACTTCGCCAATATCGAGGCGATCATCGCGCATGAATATTTCCACAATTGGACTGGCAACAGAATCACTTGCCGCGACTGGTTCCAGCTCTGCCTGAAGGAAGGGCTGACGGTTTACCGCGACCACGAATTCTCCGCCGACCAGCGTTCTCGCGCGGTGAAGCGCATCGCCGAAGTGCGCACGCTACGCGCGCATCAGTTCCCGGAGGACCAGGGGCCGCTGGCGCACCCCGTGCGACCGCGCCGCTACCGCGAGATCAACAACTTCTACACGGCCACGGTCTACGAGAAGGGCTCGGAAGTGGTGCGCATGATCCGCACCATTCTCGGGCCGGAAACCTTCCGTGCCGGCATGGATCTCTATTTCGAGCGACATGACGGCGAAGCCGCGACGATCGAGGATTTTCTCAAAGTGTTCGAAGACGTGTCGGGGCGCGACCTGGCGCAATTCGCGCTCTGGTATCACCAGGCCGGCACGCCGAACCTGACGGTGAGCTCGGCGCATAATGCGGCGGCCAAGGAGTTCACGCTGGAGATCGAGCAGTCGGTGCCGGCGACGCCGTCGGAAAGCCGCAAGCGGCTGATGCATATTCCCCTGGCCTTCGGCCTGGTCGGCGCCGGCGGCAAGCCGGTCACCTGGACGGCCGTCGAGGGCGCAACGGTGGATGACGGCGTCATCCATATCCGCAAGCGCCGGCATACGGTGCGCTTTACGGGCGTTTCGGAACGGCCCTCGGTGTCGCTCAACCGCGGCTTCTCGGCGCCGATCACGCTTTCGGTTCAGCAGAAACCGGAAGACCAGTTCTTCCTCGCGGCGCATGACAGCGACGCCTTCTCGCGCTGGCAGGCCTTCAACACGCTTTTGACCGACGCGCTGATCGCGGCCTTCCGCCAGGTGCTCGGCGGCAAGCAACCGGTCTTTGTGACAAAGCTCGCCGAGCTCGCCGGCAGGATCGCCGGCGACGGGATGCTGGAGCCGGCCTACCGAGCGCTGGCGCTGGCGCTGCCCGGCGAAGCCGACATTGCCCGCGACATCGGCAAGGGCATCGATCCCGACGCCATCTTCGCCGCGCGCGAGGCGCTGGCGCGGACGATCGCCGAGGCAAACCACGAGGCCTTCCTGGCGCTCTACGAAGACCTTGCCGACAACGGCCCGTTCAGCCCGGACGCGGCGAGCGCCGGACGCAGGGCGCTGCGCAACACCTTGCTCGACTACCTTGCGCTGCTGCCGGGCGGCGCGACGCTGGCCGCGAGGCACTTCAACGCCGCCACCAACATGACCGATCGCGCCGGGGCGCTCACGGTGCTGGCGCATCGCCATTCAGGTACGGCCGAGGCCGAACAGGCGCTCGCCGCATTCGAGGCCCGCTATCGCGGCGACGCGCTGGTGCTCGACAAATGGTTCCAGATCCAGGCCGGCGTGCCGGGCGCGAAGACCCTCGAGAAAGTGCGTGCGCTCATGCGGCATCCTGCCTTTTCGATCGCCAATCCGAACCGGGTGCGCTCGCTGATCGGCACCTTCTCCAGCGCCAACCAGACCGGCTTCCATCGCCCCGACGGCGAAGGTTATCGCCTCTTCGCCGAGACGGTGCTGGAGGTCGAGAAGCGTAACCCGCAAGTGGCGGCAAGGCTGGCGACGGCGCTCAGGTCCTGGCGCGCGCTGGAGCCTGGACGCCAGGCCAAGGCCAAGCAGGCGCTGCTCGACATGGCGAAGGCCGAGAACCTGTCGGCCGATCTGCGCGATATCGTGGAGCGGACGCTGGCGTAGCACTCTTCCTTCTCCCCGTGTGGGAGAAGGTGGATCGGCGCGCAGCGCCGGGACGGTTGAGGGGTGCTGGAAGGAATGAGACGTTGGCTTTCCCTGGAACACCCCTCATCCGTCGCCTTCGGCGACGCCGCCCGGCCCTTCGCAGGCTCAGGGCGTTCGAAGCTCGAAAAGCCAAGCAATTGGCTTTTCGTCCGCTAACGCGGACCGCTTCTCACCCCACAGGGGGAGAAGGGAAAAAGACAAATTTCAATCAACTTTTAATCTTTTTCGCCCGCGCCTCTGGACAAGGCGAATCACCTTTGATTCTTTAATGGCGATTCGGGCGTGCGGCGTATCCGGATCATCCAGTATACGGCAGATCGGGGAGTGCCATTTATGGCCAAGGCGGACGCGTGGGGCGCGCCCGGAGGGAAGGCTTTTGCGCGTCGCAAGGCAAGGAGCGATGGACTTGCCGGCAACACGCGCCTGATCGCCGAACCCACTTATCAGCGGCTGTTGGCCGCCGAGCCGCTGCTGCGCCGGTCGATCCCGGCGCTGATCGTGATTTTCCTCGTCGTCATCGCGGCGCTGCGCTTCCTGTCGCTGATGAACGAGCATGACGAGATCGAGCGCGACTCCAAGGCCGTGCTGGCGCTGGCCGCCGGCCAGATGGCGCAGGCGATCACCGCGGACCCGAATGCGGCCGGCGCCAATGCCATAAGCCTGCTGGAAAGCACCAGTCGCCAGGGCGCCATGAGCCGTGCCCATGTGCTGGCCATCACCGACGACGCCTTCAAGGTCATCGCCGTCTCGCCGCTGTCGACGGGCTGGCAGGGCCGAACGCTCGACAGTCTCGTGCTCGGCGGCCAACCGCTGTTCATGTTCGGCGACCGCGCCGGCGTGATGGATGTCAGCATCGCCGGACAGGACTGGTTCGCGGCCGTCAGCCTCACGGGCGACCGCAAGCATGCCGCTGCCGTGCTGGTGCCGCAGGAAGCGGTGTTCGACGGCTGGCGCAAGTCGATGTCGCTCAACGTGACGCTGTTCGTGCTGACGGCGGGCGTGCTGATCGTCATCCTCTACGCCTATTTCGGCCAGGCGGCGCGCGCCCAGGCGGCGGATCGCATCTATCTCGAGGCGCATCAGCGCATCGACATGGCGCTAGTGCGCGGCCGCTGCGGCCTGTGGGACTGGGACATGGTGCGCGGCAAGATGTACTGGTCGCGCTCGATGTACGACATGCTGGGCTACGAGCCCTGCGATTCAATGCTCTCCTTCGGCGAGGTCGACGAGATAATCCACCCCGACGACGGCGACCTGTTCGAGCTCGCCAACCGCATCGTCGAACGCGAGATCGACCATATCGACCAGGTGTTCCGCATGCGCCACGCCGACGGGCAATATGTGTGGATGCGGGCTCGAGCCCAGGTGATCGACCCGGAAGCACCCGAAATCCAGTTGATCGGCATCGCGGTCGACGTCACCGAGCAGCGGCATCTGGCGCTGCGTTCGGAAGCGGCCGACATGCGGCTCAGGACCGCGATCGAGAACATCAACGAATCCTTCGTGCTGTGGGATGCCACTGAGCGGCTGATCATGTGCAATTCGAAGTTCCAGAAGGACAACGGACTGTCGGACCGCGATGTCATGCCGGGCGTCGTTCGCGATACGCTGGAAGAGCGGATGCTGGCCTTCGCCTCCGAGCGCAGGCTTGCCAACGCCAACGGGCCGCATGGCGGCGTCACCCTCGAGCGCCAGCTTGCCGACGGCCGTTGGCTGCAGGTCAACGAGCTCCGGACCCGCGACGGCGGCATCGTCTCGGTCGGCTCCGACATCACCCAGATCAAGCTGCACCAGGAAAAGCTGGTCGACAGCGAGCGCCGGCTGATGGCGACGATCCACGATCTCAGCCTCGCGCGGCGAGCCGAGGAGGAACGCGCCAGCGAGCTGGTCGAGCTCAACCGCAAATACATGAAGGAAACCGAGCGCGCCGAGGCGGCCAATCGGGCCAAGTCGGAGTTCCTCGCCAACATGTCGCATGAATTGCGCACACCGCTCAACGCCATCATCGGCTTCTCCGAACTGATGCAGCGGGGCCTGTTCGGGCCGCTCGGCTCCGAGCGCTACGAGGAATACGCAACCGACATCAACGGCAGCGGCAAGTACCTGCTCGGCGTCATCAACGACATCCTCGACATGTCGAAGATCGAAGCCGGCCAGTTCTCGCTCGACCGCGAGGAGATCGATCTTTGCCCGCTGATCAAGGAGACGGTGCGGGTCATCTCGCTGCAGGCGGCGGAAAAGTCGATCAATGTCGAGACACGCATCGCCGATACGATGCGGCTCTACGCCGACCGCCGCGCCATCAAGCAGATCGCCATCAACCTGCTCTCCAACGCAGTGAAGTTCACGGGACAGGGCGGCAAGATCACGGTCAGGGCGCGCAACACGTCGGGCGCGCTGCTGCTCACCATCGAGGACAATGGCTGCGGCATCCCCAAGCAGGCGCTGAGCAAACTCGGCCGGCCGTTCGAGCAGGTGCAGAACCAGTTCTCGAAGAACCACACCGGCTCGGGCCTCGGGCTCGCCATCTCGCGCTCGCTGGCCGAGTTGCAGGGCGGCGCGCTGAAGATCCGCTCGACCGAAGGGGCCGGCACCATCGTGTCGGTGCGAATCCCGCTGAAGAAGGCGCCGCCGACGGTGAAGGCGGCTGCCTGACGGCATCAACGTCCGCTACTTTCGCGAGGCCGCCCCCGCGCGAAGCAGGTGATCGAAATCCCTCCTCACCTTCCGCGACGTCTCCCTGAGATGTGCCTCCAGCACGGCGAAATCCGGCAGGTCGGTGACCGCCAGAAGCAGGTCCGAGAGCCCCGGAGGGACATCGTCGCGATGGAACTCGCCGGTGAGGCAGAGCCTGATCATCTGGGTCAGCGCCAGATAAAGACGGTAGGCTTCGCCGAGTTCTTCGCGGATATCTCCGTCCGCGAAACCGGGGGCCAGCCGCGCCAGAATGTCGGCCGTCGCCGTCACCCGGCGACCAGGCTCGACATTGCCGGTGATGGTCGCGACCTGGGCGATGAATTCGAGGTCGATCAGGCCGCCGGGGATCAGCTTGATGTCCCAGAGGTCGCGCGGCGGCTTCTCCTTCTCGATCAGCGCCCGCATGTCCGAGGCCTCGGCCTTCACCTTGGCGGCATCGCGCGGCTGCGCCAGCACCCCAGCCACCTCATCGTCGAGCTCGGTGCAGAGTTCCTTGTCGCCACCGATGGCGCGGGCCCGTGCCAGCGCCATATGCTCCCAGGTCCAGGCATCCTGGCGCTGATACTTCTTGAACGCGTCGATGTGGGTGGCGACCGGCCCCTTGTTGCCTGAAGGACGCAGGCGCAAGTCCAGCTCGTAGAGCACACCTTCGGCCGTCGGCGCCGAGACGGCAGCGATCAGGCGCTGCGTCATGCGGGTATAGTAATGCGAAGGCGCCAGCGGCTTCTCGCCGTCGGAGTCTTCGGCATCTGCGTCATGGTCGTAGAGCAGGATGAGATCGACATCGGAGCCCGCGGTAAGCTCACGGCTGCCGAGCTTGCCCATGCCGAGCAGCGCAACCCTACCGCCGGCGATCCTGCCGTGACGGAGCGCGAATTCGGCAATCACCGCATCGAGCGCCGCCTCGATGGTGAGGTCGGCGAGATCGGAGAAGGCGCGCCCTGCCCGCGCAGGATCGATGGAACCTGCAAGCAGGCGCACGCCGATCAGGAATTTCTGCTCGGAGGCAAAAATACGCAGGCGGTCGAGCACATCCTCATAGACGCGGTCGCCTTCGATGAAGGCGGCGAGCCGCGCCGAGAGATAGGCGCGGTTCGGCAACTCAGTCAGCAGTGCCGGATCGAGCAGGCCGTCGAAGACGTGCGGGCGACGCGTGATGATGGCCGCCAGCCGGGGTGCGGCGCCCATGATCGTCGCCATCAGCTTGAGCAGCGCCTGGTTCGACTGCAGCAGCGAGAAAAGCTGGATGCCCGCCGGCAGGCCGGCGAGGAACTCGTCGAAGCGAATCAGCGCCTCGTCGGCGCGCCGCGTCTGGCCGAAGGCCTTGAGCAGCGCCGGGGTGAGCTCGGTCAGCCGCTCGCGAGCCTCCGCCGACCGGGTGACACGGTAGCGGCCGAAATGCCAGCCGCGGATGACGCGGCAGATGTCGCTCGGGCGCTGGAAACCCAGGCGATCCAGGGTCTGCAGCGTATCCGGATCGTCGACATCGCCGGTAAAGACCAGATTGCCGACGCCGGCCGAAAGCTCGGGCGCCGTTTCGAACAATGCCGCATAGTGGCGCTCGACCTGCTGCAGCGAGGCGCGAAAGGCCTCGGTGAATTCCGCCTCGCCGGCAAAGCTCAGCATCAGGGCGATGCGTTTCAGCTCCTCGTCGCTGTCCGGCAGGATGTGCGTCTGCTCGTCAGCCACCATCTGGACGGCGTGCTCGACGCGGCGCAGGAACCAGTATTGCCGCGTGAGCGCATCGCGCGCGTCGGCGGTGATCCAGCCGCGCGCGGCGAGCGCGCCCAGCATCGGCACCGTCTCGCGGCCGCGCAGCTCCGGGAAGCGTCCGCCGGCGATCAACTGCTGGGTCTGGACGAAGAACTCGATCTCGCGGATGCCGCCGCGGCCGAGCTTGACGTTATGCCCTTTGACCGCGATCTCGCCATGGCCCTTATGGGCATGGATCTGGCGCTTGATCGAATGGACGTCGGCGATTGCCGCATAGTCCATATATTTGCGCCAGACATAGGGCTGCAGTTCCTTGAGGAAGGCCGCGCCCGCCGCAAGGTCGCCGGCCACCGGCCGTGCCTTGATCATGGCCGCGCGCTCCCAGTTCTGGCCGCGCCCCTCGTAATAGCGAAGCGCCGCCTCGACCGGGATCGCCAGCGGCGTCGAGCCGGGGTCAGGCCGGAGCCTGAGATCGGTGCGGAAGACATAGCCGTGCTCGGTGCGGTCCTGCAGGATGCGCACCAGACGACGCGTAAGCCTGGAGAACAGCTCGGTCGCGTCGAGCGGATCGACGACGGCTGGTGCCTCCGGCTCGAAGAAGACGACGAGATCGATGTCGGAGGAAAAGTTCAGCTCATGCGCGCCGAGCTTGCCCATGCCGAGCAGGATCCAGCCTGAATCCTTCGCCGGTTGCGCCGGTTTCGGCAGCTTCAGCTTGCCCTGTCGATGCGCGTCAAGCAGCAGGAAATCGACGGCGGCGGATGTGCAGGCGTCGGCAAGATCGCTGAGGCGGCGCACCGTCACCGACGTCTCCGCCTCGCCCGAAAGATCGGCGAGCGCAATCAGGAAATGCGCTTCTGTCTTCCATTGCCGCAGCGCCATCATCAGCCCGGATTCCGAGGCGTCGTCCGCGTTGGCAGCGCCGCCGATCGCCTCGCCGATGGCGCCGAGCCGACCTTCGATCGTCTGGTCGAACAGCGTGTCGAGAATTGCCGGCCGCCGGCGCGCCACATCGCGCAGGAAAGGCGAGAGGTCGAAGACGGCCGCAAGGAGGTCCTGCAGCGGCCCCTCGCCCGCCAGGAAGGCGGCGAGCCGGGCAAGCCCCTCTTCCTCGGCGGCGTCGGCGATTTCCGACAGCTCGCGCCGGGCGTGGTCCGCATCGAGGGGGCGGAGCGCCAGTGTCGGGCTAAGCCGGAACTCGGTTTCGATTTTCTTCTTCGCCATTTATCCGTGCCATCAATGCGTCTCCCGCAACGGGAAACTCATGACCACGGACAATCCGGGATTGGCGGGCAAAAGATCAAGCCTTCCGTTGTGGAAAGTCATGATTGCCTTGGCGAGACTGAGGCCCAGGCCCGAACCCGGCTGCGAGCGGCTCTTTTCCAGACGCACGAAGCGCTCGGTGGCCCGGGCGCGATCGGCGTCTTCCGGAATGCCGTGGCCATTGTCAGTAACGGTAAGCTTGATCTCGCTTCCGGCGCGCTCCAGCGCCACCCGAACCTTCGGCGTTTCGGCCGCGTCGGTCGAGTATTTGATGGCGTTGTCGACGATGTTGGACAACGCCTGGCCGATCAGCTCGCGGTTGCCGTTGATCGTGAGGGCTTCGGGCACGGTCGTTTTCAGCGCGACGCCCGCCTCCTCCGCCACCGGCTCGTACAGCTCGACGACGTCGCTCACCGTCGCGGCGAGGTCGACCGGACCGGTTTGTTCCGAGGAATAGCCGGCCTCGAGGCGCGAGATCATCAGAATGGCGTTGAACGTCTTGATGAGTTGGTCGGACTCCGCGATCGTGCCTTCCAGCGCCTGCCGGTAGTCTTCCGTCTTATGCCGGCCGGCAAGCGTCGCCTCGGCGCGGTTGCGCAGCCTGGTCAGCGGCGTCTTCAGATCATGGGCGATGTTGTCGGAGACCTGCTTCAGCCCCTCGTTCAGCATGGCGATCCTCGCCAGCATCGAATTGAGATTTTCCGACAGGCGGTCGAATTCGTCGCCAGCGCCGGTGACCGGCAACCGTCCGGATAGATCGCCGCCCATGATGCGGCGGCTGGCGTCCGAGACGCTGTCGATGCGCTTCAGCGCGGCACGCCCGACAAAGAACCAGATCAGGATGCCGCCCAGGCCCATCATGCCCAGCGCCAGCGTCAGCGCGCGGCTGATGACGGCGCGGAAGCGTTCGGGCTCGCCGAGGTCGCGGCCGACCAGCATGATCATCTGGTTGGGCAGCCTCAGCACCAGCGCGATGGCGTTATGGCCCTTCGCGCCTTCCGACTGCGGATTGCTTTCGCCGGCTTGAGGTGCTGGCTGGTCCGTATTGCCGCTGCGCAGGCGATCGAGCTCACCTTCGCCGAAGCGCTGGTAGGAAAACGGCTCGGTGGTCCAGCCCTCGGTTTCGATGACCCCGGGCGCCAGGCTTTGCACATTGCCGGTCAGGATCTGGCCATTGGCGTCGGCGATCAGATAGAGGTTGGCGCCGGGCTGGCGGGAGCGATTTTCGACCACGCGCACCAGCACCGGCAGGCCGCCGCGCTGGTAGGCGCGGGCCAGGCCCAGCACCTCGTCGTTGATGGTCTCCTGCGTCTGCGCGGTCAGCATGCGCGCCGAGAGCGACGTCATGTAGAGGACGAGCAGCACGGCGCAGAGCGCGAAAAGCAGAAGATAAAGCGCCGAGAGCCGGGCCGCCGTCGTCTTCATGATGGCCGGCAAGGATAATGCCATAATAGGCTCTACCCGCCCTTCAGCATGTAGCCGGCACCACGGATCGTGTGCAGGATCGGCTTGTCGAAGCCCTTTTCGATCTTGCCGCGCAGGCGCGAGACGTGAACGTCGATGACGTTGGTCTGCGGATCGAAGTGGTAGTCCCAGACATTTTCCAGAAGCATGGTGCGCGTCACCACCTGGCCGGCATGGCGCATCAGATATTCGAGCAGGCGGAACTCACGCGGCTGCAGGGTGATCTCGCGCCCGGCACGCTTGACCGAATGCGATAGCCGGTCGAGCTCGAGATCGCCGACGCGGTACACGGTTTCGGACTCGCGGGCGCTGGCGCGGCGGTTCAGCACCTCGACGCGGGCGAGCAGTTCGGAAAAGGCGTAGGGCTTGGTGAGATAATCGTCGCCGCCGGCGCGCAAGCCCGTGACGCGGTCGTCGACCTCGCCCAGCGCCGAAAGGATCAGCACCGGCGTTGTGTTGCCGCGCGAGCGAAGCGCCGCGATCACCGACAGGCCGTCGCGGCGCGGCATCAGCCGGTCGACCACCATCACGTCATAGTCGCCGGCATCGGCAAGCGCGAAGCCGGTCTCGCCGTCGCCGGCGACATGGGCGGTGTGACCCGCCTCGGCGAAGGCTTTCTGCAAGTAGTCCGCTGCCTCGCGATCGTCTTCCATGACGAGAATCTTCATGGGACCGTTATACGCGATTTCACTGGAAGGTTGAGGGGCAGTCATTCTTGATACCTTGCATTCATTAGTCGCATGTCTTCTTCCCAAAACCGGCGACCACTTTTGGGCGACATGCGATAAAGCGGCAGCGGGTGATGGGAAACCCGCTGCCGCCGGGAGCGAAACACGGTGACTGACTTACGTGCTCGGCCCCATGTTTTCCCGGTGGCGGCTCGGGGGTGTTGATACCGCCACTGGGAAAAGCTGAAAGTTTTCTAGTGGCGCATGACCCCGAACCCGCGAGGGTTCGGGGTCATGCACGCGATGTCAGCCCTTGCCGACCGGCAGCGCGACGAAGCGGTTCGAGTCGTCGCGGGTGATCTGCATCAGCACCGCCTTGCGGCCGGCCTTGGCGGCCTCGGTCATCGCCTTGGAGACGTCGTCGGTGGTGTTCACGTCGTTCGAGTTGATCGAGGTGATGACGTCGCCCGGCTGGATGCCGCGGTCGGCCGCGTCGCTGTCGGGATCGACATCGGTGACCACGAGACCCTTGCCGTTTTCCGCCTTGGTGACGGTCAGGCCGAGATCGGCCAGCGTATCCGCCTTGGCGGCGGGCGCCGACTGCTTGTTGTTGTCGTCGTTCGAGGCCTGCTTGTCGCTTGCCGGCAGCGTGCCGAGATCGACCTTGACGGTCTCGTCCTTGCCGTTGCGCCAGACGGTGACGTCGACCGATTTGCCCGGCGAATAGCCGCCGATCAAGCGGGCGAGTTCCTTCGGCGAAGCGACATCCTTGCCGTCGACCTGGGTGATGACGTCACCGGCGGTGATGCCCGCCTTCTTGCCCGGACCGGAATCCTGGGCGCTGGAGACCAGCGCGCCCTTGTCCGACTTCAGGCCGAGCGACTCGGCGATGTCGGAGGTGACCGGCTGGATCTCGACGCCGAGCCAGCCGCGCTGCACGGAGCCGCTCTTCATCAGGTCCTCGACGACCTGCTTGGCGGTCGAGGCCGGGATGTCGAAGGCAATGCCCACGCTGCCGCCCGACGGCGAGAAGATGGCGGTGTTGATGCCGATCACCTGGCCGTTGAGGTTGAAGGTCGGGCCACCCGAATTGCCACGGTTGACCGAAGCGTCGATCTGGATGAAGTCGTCATAGGGGCCGGCGCCGATGTCGCGGCCACGGGCCGAGACGATGCCGGCCGTGACGGTGCCGCCGAGGCCGAACGGATTGCCGACGGCAACCACCCAATCGCCAATGCGGACCTTGGAATCGTCGGCGAAGTCGACGTAGGTGAACTTGTTGCCGCCGCCATCGACCTTGAGCACGGCGAGATCGGTGCGCGGATCGGTGCCGATCAGCTTGGCGTCGAGCTCCTTGCCGTCATTGGTGACGACGCTGAAGTCCGAACCTTCCGAGACGACGTGGTTGTTGGTGACGAGGTAGCCGTCCTCGGAGATGAAGAAGCCCGAGCCCTGAGCGACCGGGCGCGGCTGGCCATTGCCATGATCGCGGTGGTTGAAGTGGCGCTGGCCGAACTGGCCGCCCTGACCCTGGTCGCCGAAGCCGCGGAACTGCTTGAAGAACTGACGCAGTTGCGGATTGTCGGGCAGGTTGTCGAAGCCGTTCTGGTCGTCGGAGCCGTCGTCGGCCGTCGGCTGGAACTTGGCCTTGACCTTGACGCTGACCACCGCCGGCGAGACGTGCTCGACGACATCGGCGAAGCTCGGCATCTGCGGAGCTTCGACGCGCACGGCGTCGGCCAGCACCGGGGCGGTGCCGGTTGCAAGCGCGCCCGCGCCGACCGCGCCGATAACGGCCAAGGACGCTGCAGCCGCCATCAGGCGCTTTCGGGTGCTGGAAAATGAATTGGGGGCATTATTCATGGGGTTTCTTATCCTCTATCGAAGCGGATGCGCTCAGGCGAAGCATCCTCGGGCAAGAGGATTAGAGAGCCGCACATTACGGCGCCATTTCCGGTACATGAAAGTTTTGTAATGTTGGCAATTGGCTCCGATGCGCGAGATCACGAGGTTTCAAAATGAAGGCAGGCCATACCAACCGAGCCCGAGTCCCAGTCGATTGGGAGACCAAGATGATCGAAGGCATCAAGCGCAGGATAGCCGACGCAAGGGCGGGCCGTGTGCTGCCTCGCGAAGCTGCGATGGCGGAAATCGACGCGGTGATCGAGGCCGAGCGGACACGCAAGGTGTAACGCATGTCGCCCTTGGAGATTGGCCGGTTACCTCGCGACGTCGTCATTCCATAGAATGACGATCACGGGCCGAGTGCAGCCAATCATCAACGTCAGCGATGCGCTAATCGCTAAGCATCTTGTCCAATGCCGCCTGCTCCTCGGCTGAAAGCGTGGTCGATGCCGGGCGGCGCGAGCGGGCGCTCAGCACGATGAACAAGCCGCCGGCCAGAAGCAGGAGCAGCGGCGTGCCCCACAAAAGCGCGTTGCGCAGGCTGAAGCGCGGCTTGAGCAGCACGAACTCGCCATAGCGCGAGACGATGTAGTCCATCACCTGCTGGTCCGTGTCGCCGGCCACCAGCCGCTGGCGCACCAGGATACGCAGATCGCGGGCGAGATCGGCGTCGGATTCGTCGATCGACTGGTTCTGGCAGACCATGCAGCGCAGCCCCTCCGAGAGCGCACGCGCCCTCGTTTCCAAGGCCGGGTCCTGCAACACTTCATCAGGCTTCACCGCCTGGGCTGCGCCGGCGAACAACAGGGCCAGCAGCAGGACCATCGAGGCGAGCGAGAATCTCGGCCTCATGTCGGGCTAGCCAACGCGGCAGCCGGCTTGCGCCGCTTTGCCGGCGCGCCGATGCGCAGCCGGCGGTCGAGCAGCGACATGGCGGCACCCGCCATCATCACCAGGCCGCCGCCCCAGATCAGCGTCACCAGCGGCTTCCACCACAGGCGCACGACGACGGAGCCGTCCTTGTTCTCGTCGCCGAGCGACAGATAAAGCTGGCTCAAGCCCAGCGTCCGGATGCCCGACTCGGTCGTCACCGTCTGGCGCACCGGATAGAAGCGCTTGGCCGAGGTGATCTCGCCATCCGCGATGCCGTTTGAGATCAGCACGAAGCGGCCGCGATCCTCAGTGAAGTTCGGGCCCTTTTGCGGGAAAAGCCCTTCGAAGTGAACGCTGTGGCCGGACAGCTCCACCGTCTCGCCTGGCTTCATGGTGAGGATCTTTTCGGTGCCGAAGCACAGCGTGCCGACGATGCCGAGCAGCGTCAACCCGAGGCCGAGATGGGCGAGCGCGGTGCCGAACACCGAGCGCGGCAGGCCGATGAAGCGACGAAGCATGACAGACGGCACCACCGAACCGACGCCCGACTTGACGGCAAGGTCGGTCAGCGCGCCGGCAACCAGCCAGACGGCGAGGCCGACGCCGAGCGCTGCGAAGACGGAGGCGCCATCGATGAACAGGCCGGTCACCAGCATCGCGGCGATCGCCACGGCGAAGGCCGCCATCAGGCGCTGCGAGGCGGCAATCACGTCGCCACGCTTCCACGCGAGCAACGGGCCGAATGGCACGATCGCGAGCAGCGGCAGCATGAGCGGGCCGAAGGTCAGGTCGAAGAAAGGAGCCCCGACCGAGATCTTGCCGCCGGTCAATGCCTCGAGCGCCAGCGGGTAGAGCGTGCCGACCAGCACCGTTGCAGTGGCTGTGGTGAGGAAAAGATTGTTCAGGACCAGCGCGCCCTCGCGCGAGATCGGGTGGAACAGGCCACCGGCGGTCAGCGTCGAAGCGCGCAGCGCGAAGAGCGTGAGCGAACCGCCGATGAACAATGTCAGGATGCACAGGATGAAGACGCCGCGCGCCGGGTCGGTGGCGAAGGCGTGCACGGAGGTCAGCACGCCGGAGCGCACTAGGAAGGTGCCCAGCAGCGACAGCGAGAAGGTCAGGATGGCGAGCAGCAGCGTCCAGATCTTCAGCGCCGAGCGCTTCTCCATGACGATCGCCGAATGAAGCAGCGCAGTGCCGGCGAGCCACGGCATGAAGGAGGCGTTCTCGACCGGATCCCAGAACCAGAAGCCACCCCAGCCGAGCTCGTAATAGGCCCAGTAGGAGCCCATGGCGATGCCGCCGGTCAAAAACATCCAGGCGACCAGCGTCCACGGCCGCACCCAGCGCGCCCAGGAGGCATCGATGCGACCCTCGATGAGTGCCGCGACCGAAAAGGAGAAGCAGATCGAGAAGCCGACATAGCCGAGATAGAGCATCGGCGGATGGATGGCGAGGCCGAGATCCTGCAGGACCGGGTTGAGGTCGCGGCCCTCGATCGGCGCCGGATTGAGGCGGATGAAGGGGTTGGATGTCGCCAGGATGAACAGGAAGAAGGCGGCGCCGATCATGCCTTGCACGGCCAGCACATTGGCCTTGAGCGTTGCCGGCAGATTGTTGCCGAAGACGGCGACGAGCGCGCCGAAGAAGGTCAAGATCAGCACCCACAGCAGCATCGAGCCTTCGTGGTTCCCCCAGGTGCCAGTGATCTTGTAGATCATCGGCTGCAGCGAGTGGGAGTTCTCCCACACGCTTGCCACCGAAAAGTCCGAGCCGGCATAGGCGCTCGCCAAAGCGGCGAAGGACAACGCGGTCAGCGCGAAGCCGGTGACCGTGACCGGACCGCCGACCGCCATCAGCCGCTGGTTGCCGGTGCGGGCGCCGACCAGCGGTATCAGAATCTGCACCAGCGACAGCGCGAATGCCAGGACGAGCGCGAAATGTCCGGTCTCAACCATTGGTCGCCTGCCGCAGGTTCTGGTCGGAAAACCGCTTAGCACTTTTGCGGAACCTGCTCATCAATTGGTGCTTTCCTGCCAGACGCCCTTGGCCTTCAGCCCGTCGGCGACTTCCTTGGGCATGTAGCGTTCGTCATGCTTGGCCAGGACGCTGTCGGCGACGAACACGCCGTCGGGGCCAAAAGCGCCTTCGGTGATGACACCCTGCTCCTCGCGGAACAGATCGGGCAGGATGCCGGTATAGGTGACCTTGACCGATTTTTGCGTGTCGGTGACCGAGAAGGCGACGGTGGCGCCCTGCCCGCGCACGATGGTGCCCTTCTCGACCAGGCCGCCAAGGCGGATGCGCTGCCCCGGCGGCACGCTTGCGGCGGCGAGATCGGCCGGCATGTAGAAATAGGACGCCTTCTGGCCGAGCGCATAGAAGGTAAGGCCGGCAGCGGCGCCGAGGAAAGCCAACCCCGCCACGATCACCGACAATCGCTTCTGCTTGCGCGTCATTGCCTCACTCCGTCGCCGTGACGCCGAGCGAGGCGGCGAAGGCGGTGAATTTCTTCGCCTGCTCGCTGTCCGCCCCAAAGGCGGCGACAGCGCGGCCGAGCGCGTCGCGCGCCTGATCGGCCTTGCCGAGCACGACATAAGAACGAATGAGGCGCATCCATCCTTCCTCGTCACGGGGGTTTTGCTTCAACTTGTCGTCCAGGCCGGCGACCATGGTCTCGATCATCGCCTGGCGGTCCTGCGGCGACATCTGCTGCGCGGCGTCCATCTGTTGCGCGTCGGGGCCGTTCGCCGGCGTATCCGCCGCAACCGCCGGCTCACCCGCCTCGGCAAGCGCCTGCTGAACGGCGTTGCGCCAGGGCGAGTCCGGCGAGAGCTGGCCGAGCATCTTTTGCCAGGCGGCGACAGCCTCGGCTTTCCTGCCCTCCTGGGCGAGGCCGACCGCCAGGTAGAAATTCGCCTTGGCGTTGGCCGGATCGAGCTTCAGGGCCGCCTCGAAGGCGTTTTGGGCATCGGCAGAGATGACGCCGCCGGCGGCACTGGCGATCGCCTCGCCGAGGCCAGCCTGGCGCACCGCGCTGTCGCCGTCGAGGCGGATCGCGTTGCGATAGGCGGTCACCGCGTCGGGGAAGCGCTGCAAGCGCAGATAGATCGGCGCCAGCACGTCCCAGCCCTTGCCGTCCGACGGGTTGGCGGCGAGGTGCGCCTCGGCGCGCGCGACCAGCTCGTCGACCGAGGAATCGGCCGGGTTCTTGGCCAGACGTTCAGCCAGCGGCTGCGAGGGCAGGTCGGGAGAGCCGAGTATGCCGTAAAGCCCCCAGCTCAGCAGCGGAACGGCAAGCACGGCCACGCCGGCGAGCAATCTGGTACCGCGCGAAGATGTGGAATTGGTGGAGCCCGACCGCGCGACCGCCCCGAGACGCAGGATGCGGCGGCCGATCTCGGCGCGCGCCTCTTCGGCCTCCCCCGGCTGGATCAGCCCGCGTGCCGTGTCGCGGTCGAGCTCGGAAAGCTGATCGCGATAGACTTCGAGGTCGTGGTCGCCGGCCGGCGACGCGCCCTTCGTGCCGCCGGCAAGCGGCAAAAGCACCGCCAGGCTGGCGCCCAGCGTGAGGATTGCGGCTATGACCCAGAACAGCATGGCTCTTCCAATAAAGGCAGAGCTCAGCCCTGCCAACACAAGCGTAGTGCGACGCTTTGACGGCAGATCGACAGTCTCACCTTGATCGACGTCAACCTGACCGAATAATGAGGCCGGCCCGGTTTCCTTTCTAGGTCAGCGGTGTCCAGCTGCCGTCGGCATTGCGGCAGGCGGTGCCGCGCGCGGTGACGCCGGCGCCGCTGGTGTAGACGGTGTGGGTGTACTGGCGGCAGTCCTGCGAGCCGACACGATAAGGCTGGGCGGCGGTCACCTCGCCGTAATGCGAGGAGTTGTCGCTCTTCCACGTCACCTTCTGGCCGCTGGTGTTGTATTCCAGCGCCTTGTACTCGGCTTCCAGCCCCTTGCGCTTCTCGGCATCGCTCAGGCCCGAGCCGATCGATCCACCGATAAGCCCGCCATTCATGGCCGAGACGATGCTGGTCGACACCTTGCCGCCGGTGGGCGGCGTGGAGACAGGCGTGACCGGAGAGGTTGGCCCGCTCCGGCTGAGCGTCGAGCAACCGGAAACGGCAAGCAGGGCGGAAACGAGCGCGACGCGAATCTTCATGCCAACAACCGGTTCTCTTGAGCGGGATGAGCTGGGGCTGCGTCATCGGGGAGGATATCGAGCCCATAGTATTGATATTTGTCGGAAATTTGGCCGTTGGCCGCAACACGCAAATCGATAAAAAACATCATTGAAGGCTCCGCAACCTCACCACCGCCCTCAAGCCGCCCATGCCGGACCGTTCCAGCGCCAGCGAGCCTCCATACTCGTTGACGAGGTCGGCGACAATGGCCAGTCCGAGCCCTGTTCCCGGCTTCGTCTCGTCGAGTCTCTTGCCACGCTTCAACACTTCCCGCGCGCTGTCTTCCGGAATTCCCGGGCCATCGTCCTCTATAACGATTTCGAACAGGTTGCTCATTCCCGGCGCAAGCGCGACCGAAACGGCAACAGCGCTCCTTGCCCATTTCATCGCATTGTCGAGCAGGTTGCCGAGCAGTTCCTCCAAATCCTCGCGCTCGCCGGCAAAGACGATCTCGGCCGGCGGCGGCGACAGTGTCAGCTTCGTCTGCGGGTTGAGCTTTTGCAGCACGCGCACCATGCGTTCGACCAGCGGAGATACAGGCGTGCGGAAGACAACGCTGTCGCGCTGCGCGGCGACGCGGGCGCGCTGCAGATAGTGGTCGACCTGCTTCTGCATCGAGGCGGCCTGGTCGGCGATCAGTTGGCCCTTGGCGCCGCCGAGCGCGCGACCCTCGTTGATCAGCACGGCAAGCGGCGTCTTCAGCGAATGGGCAAGATTGCCGACCTGCGTGCGCGAACGTTCGACGATACGCCGGTTGTTCTCGATCAGCGCATTGGTCTCGTTGGCCAGCGGCTCGATCTCGGCCGGAAAGCTGCCGTCGAGCCGTTGCGCGGTGCCTTCGCGCACCATGGCGAGCGCGTTGCGCACCCGTCGTAACGGCTGCAGGCCGAGCAGGATGGCGATGGCGTTGATGGCGATCATGCCGGCGCCAAACAGCGAGAGATAGGTGAGCAGGCGGCGCTGGAAGCTCGCAATCTCCTGCTCGAGCTCGCTGTGGTTGCCCATGACGCGGAAACGGGCGGCGCGGTTCTTGGCGTCCAGAACGAACTCGCTCTCGAACACCTGGAGCTGCTCGCCCTTGATGCCTTCCATCGAGTAGCTGCGCTGGAAGTTCGAATTGAACGGCACTTCGGCGACGCTGGGCGACAGGAGCGAGGTCGTCATCGAGGAGGAATGAAGTTCGCCGTGCACGTCTTCCGAGGCCGGCTCCACCGACCAATACCAGCCGGAATTCGGTTGGGAAAAGCGCAGGTCGCCGAGGTCGGGCGAACCGGTCAGCGCGCCATTGTCGGAAATGCCGACGGAGCCAATCAGGTTGAACAGATGCGCCGACAGCAGACTGTCGAAGCCGCGTTCGCTGGCCTGGCGGTAAAGCGTGGTGATGAGGGTGAAGATGACGACCAGCGTCAGGATCGCCCAGATGGTGGAAAAGCCGATGACGCGAAAGGTCAGCGAGCGCGGCCAGAGCCGCAGCCTCGACAGCCGCGTATTCATGGTTGGCTTCAGCGGTTCCGCGTCACGCCTCCGGCTCGCGCATGCGATAGCCCATGCCCCGCACGGTTTCGATCATGTCGATGCCCATCTTCTTGCGAAGCCGGCCGACAAACACCTCGATGGTGTTGGAATCGCGGTCAAAATCCTGATCGTAGAGATGCTCGACCAGCTCGGTGCGCGACACCACCTTGCCCATGTGATGCATCAGATAGGCGAGCAGCCGGAACTCGTGCGAGGTGAGTTTCAGCGGCACGCCGTTCACATCGGCCTTGGACGCCTTGGTGTCGAGCCGGAGCGGCCCGCAGGTGAGTTCCGACGAAGCGTGGCCGGCGGCGCGGCGGATCAATGCCCGCACCCGCGCCAGCACCTCCTCGATGTGGAACGGCTTGGTGACGTAGTCGTCGGCGCCGGCATCGATGCCGGCCACCTTGTCGCTCCAGCGGTCGCGGGCGGTCAGGATCAGCACCGGCATCTTGCGGTCGCCGCGGCGCCAGCGTTCGACGACGCTGATGCCGTCCATCTGCGGCAAGCCGATATCGAGGACGACAGCATCGTATGGCTCGGTGTCGCCGAGGAAATGCCCCTCCTCGCCGTCGTAGGCACGGTCGACGACATAGCCGGCGTCGACCAGCGCGTCGGCCAGTTGCCGGTTGAGATCCTTGTCATCCTCGACGACGAGCACGCGCATGGGTTGAAGCCTGTTGCTGGATAGACGTATAGGCCGATTCCGCTGGCCTGGGAAACGAGTGCGTCAGCCCGCCGGGACGACGATTTCCGAGCGACGCGGCCGCTGGCCGTCCTTACCGGGGACGAGCACGACGATGACGCAGACCGGCTGGCCGCCCCGCGTCGCCTGCGACGCCTTGGCCAGCGTGCCGCCATTTTGCGCGGCGACCTGCTGGCCGATGGCATAGCAATCGCCGGCGGCGAGCACGACTGGCTGATCGACCGACGGCTCGACGACCGGCAGGGCGGTCGCCTGCGAGGCAAAGAGGCTGGCTGCGGCAAGCGCCAGCGCTGCTTTGCGGAGATGTGAGCCAAGGTTTTTCATAATCACGGTTCTAACGCATACGGGCTGAACGTGAAATGAACGGTGAACACCCGAAACTCCATGCTCGCCATTCCCCCTGCGCGCGTGTCGATGCCAGGGCCTCCCTCGATCCCGGTTTCCGAATTCATAGCCGGAAAATCATTCGATCCGCCACGCTTTTCGGCTGCGGATTCCGCGCCTAGAGCGTTTCACCGTTTCACGGAAACGGCGAACCGCTCTATCTCTTTGTTTTGACGCAATTCCTGGCGGAAGGCTACGGCGAAGTCGCCGAGCCTAACCGCTCACACTTTCCTGGAATCGCTCTAGCCCTAGCTAGTGTAGAACGGCCCGCCGACCATGGGAGCATGCGATGACGCGCGAGGATATTGCCGATCTCTACCGGGGCTACATCGCCTGCCTGAACGGCCAGGACTGGGACAATCTCGGCCGCTTCGTCGGCGAAGAGGTGCAGTATAATGGCGAGACGATCGGGCCTTCGGGCTATCGCCGCATGCTGGAGGGTGATTTCGAGGCCATTCCCGACCTGCGCTTCACTATCGAATTTCTGATCTCGGAGCCGCCGCGCGTGGCGGCGCGCCTGCATTTCGACTGCCATCCCAAAGGCGTGCTGTTCGGGCTGCCGGTTCACGGCAAACGGGTTTCGTTCGCCGAAAACGTTTTCTACGAGTTTCGCGACGGCCGCATAAGCGAGGTCTGGTCGGTCATCGACAAGGCCGCCATCCAGGCGCAGCTCTGACCTTCGGGCGGCAATCGCTCAGGCGGCTTCCTGCGTCAGCGCGCGAAAGCGCAGCAGTCCGTGATGGACGGTCAGGTCCTCGTCGTAGCGCGCTTCGGCGAATTCCAGCGACAGGCGCGTCTGGCCGCGCGAGCCGATGGAGAATGCCGCGCCATCTAGGCGCGCCCTGATGCTGTCCATGATGAGGCGCGTCTCACCCTCGCCCTGAGCTTTCGACCAGATATGGAAGGTGACGAGCTGATCGTGGTCGTTGTCGGAGCCGCTTTCCAGATTGAAGGCGCTGGTGCGGCCGTAAGTGACGTGAGGGAATGCCGCTTTGTCGCTCGCGCTTTCGAGCAGACCGACGCCGCCCAGCAGCGCCGACAGCGTGGCGTCGGTCTTCAGCCGCAGGAACAAGGCCTGCATCAAATCGCCAGGCGCCGTCATTTCTCTCCCATCGCCAACATGTCTCCATTGCCGATCCGATCGGCAACCCAATTGCCGATCCGAGCGGCAACCTAGCCGTGCTCGCAACCGGATGCCAGATCGCGAATCGTCTCGGCTACAACGTGAATGGCGAAGGTCTCGAATTTATTACGTTTCATCAAATTATGAGACCGGCGCCGCGCCACCCTCTTCAGTGCGCTTGGCGATGAACTCGTCGAGCACACCGGCCGTGGCTGCTGCGGCGGGCGGCGGCTGGAAGTCGGCGAGAATCCGCTTCCAGATGCCGGTCGCGCGCTCCGTCGCCGTCTTCGAACCGGATTGCGTCCAATTGCCGAAATTCGACCAGTCGGCGACCAGCGGCTCGTAGAAGGCGGTGCGATAGCGCGACATGGTGTGGGCGGCGGAGAAGAAGTGGCCGCCCGGCTGCACTTCGGCGATGGCCTCGAAGCCGATGGCGTCGGCATCGCCGGGTGTCGCGGCGCAAAGCTCGGCAATGGTCTGCAGCGCCTCGATGTCTATGATCAGCTTTTCCATCGAGACGCTCAGGCCGCCTTCCAGCCAGCCGGCGGAGTGGATGCAGACGGTGGCGCCGGCAAGCACCGAGCCCCAAAGCGCGAACTGCGTCTCGTGGGCCGCCTGAGCATCGGAGACGTTGGCGGCGCTGCCGCCGCCGGAGCGCCAGGGCAAGCCGGTGTAGCGGGCGAGTTGCCCCGCCCCCAGCGTCGCCTTGATGTGCTCAGGCGTGCCGAAGGCCGGCGCGCCCGACTTCATGTCGACATTGGACGAGAAGGAGCCATAGACCACCGGCGCGCCGGGCCGCACGATCTGGGCGAGCGTCAGACCGGCCAGCGCCTCGGCATGCTGCAACGTCAGCGCGCCGGCGACCGTGATCGGCGCCATGGCGCCGGCCAGGCAGAACGGCGTGATGATCGACACCTGGCCGGCCTTGGCGAAATCGATGATGCCTTGCGCCATCGGGATGTCCAGCTGGCGCGGCGAATTGGTGTTGATGACGGTGTAGCAATAGGCGCCGGCCCGGAACTCGTCCTCCGTAAGGCCACGTGCCAGCCGGAGCATCTCGAAGCTGTCGTCGACCTGCGGCGTGCCGCGCGCGAACACGAAGGGGAACTTGTCCGAGAGTGTCAGTTGAGCCCGATTGGTGGCGTAATGACGAAAACGGGTGTCGACATCCTGCGGCTCGACGGAGGGACAAAGCATATGCAGCACGTCGAAATGCTGAATGAGCTTGGTCAGTTCCTCAAAGGCGGCGAAGGTGCCGGGCCTGCGCCCGCGTTCGAGATCGGTGACGTTGGGCGCGCCTGCTCCGGCGAGAAAGGTCATGGATCCAAGCTCTAGCATCAGGTCACGCTCGCGTGCGCCGCCATGGGCGAGGATGGAGCGCGGCGCAGCAGCCAACGCTGCCGCGACCATGTCGCGGCCGATGCGCACCATCTGGCCCCCTTCGTCAACGATTGCGCCCGCCCTGGCGTAGATCGCCCGCGCCTCGGGCAGCAGCACCTTGATGCCGAGCTCTTCCAGCACGCGCAGCGCGGTGTCGTGGATGGCCGCGACGTGGTCGTCGGAAAAGATCGGCTGCGGCAGGAAGGGGTTCTTCAGCGTGCGGTAGTTCGGGTGACGGCTCGACTCGCTGCCAGCCTCGCTGCGCCCCCGGCGGCGTTCGCGCCTGAGATCACGTGCGGCCTCGTCAATCATGGCGGTTCCTCCTCATTGCCGCATCGCATTGCCATGCGCGTCGTAAGGCGAGGCCGCGATGACGCGCGCCGGCCGTTCGACCCCGACAATGTGTACGGAAAGCTCGGTCCCCTCCCCGGCGAAATCGTCATCGAGCAGCGCCAGGGCGACGCTCTTGCCGAGCGTGTAGCCATAGCCGCCGGAGGTGACGAAGCCGACGCGCCGGCCTTTGGACCAGACCGGCTCGAAGCCGCTGGCATCGGCATCGACGGCATCGACTTCCAGCGTCACGATGCGCCGCGAAACATCTCCCTCGCGCTCCTTGAGCGCCGCTTCGCGGCCGATGAAATCGCCCTTGTCGAAGGCGATGAAGCGGTCGAGCCCTGTCTCGCCGGGCGTGTAGCCTTGCGTGAATTCGCGCGACCAGATGCCGAAACTCTTTTCCAGCCTGAGCGAATTCAGCGCGTAGTAGCCGATCTCGGCAAGGCCGAGGTCCTCGCCGGCGGCCAGCAGTGTCTCACGCAGGCTCGCATGCAGGGTGGCCGGACAGTTGATCTCGAAACCAAGCTCGCCGGCAATCGACAGCCGCGAGACCCGGGCGCGAACCATGCCGATGTCGAAGGTGCCGCAAGCCATGAAAGGGAAAGCCTTGGCGGAGATATCCTGATGCGTGGTGCGCTCGACGATCTTCCTTGCATTCGGCCCGGTGACGAGGAAGCCGGACATGGCGTCGGAAATGTCGGTGACGGTGACATCATCGGGCAGATGGGCTTCGAACCAGCGCATGTGGAATTCGCGCAAATAATAGGAACCCATGATCCAGTATTCGCCGCCCCAGTTGAGCACGGTGAGATCACCCTTCAGCCGGCCGTCGGACCCAAGCATCGGCGCCAGCTTCGCGCGCCCGGGCTTAGGCAGCCGGCAGGCGAGCAGCCGGTCGAGCCAGGCCGCAGCGCCCGGTCCCGACACGGCGTAGCGCGAGAAGGCCGTGGTATCGACGAGGCCGGCTGCGCGGCGCACCTGCAGCACTTCGTCGCCGACGATGTCGAAAGCGTTGGAGCGCTTCAGCGTCGTCTCTTCGCGAAAACCCATTGGCGCGAAATAGGCGGGGATTTCCAGCCCCCACGACGCCGTCCATTCGCAGCCGGCGGCGCTCATGCCGTCATAGGCGCCGGGCCGCTTCAAGGGCCGGCCGGCCGGCAGCCGCTCGTTGGGGAAGGTCATGACGAAGCGGCGCGCGTAGAACTGGCGCGTCGTTTGCTTGAGATATTCGCGGTTGGCTGCGAATGCGCCGTAGCGGGCGACGTCCATGCCGAAGATGTCGGCCTGCGGCTCGCCGTAGATCATCCATTCGGCCAGCGACTTGCCGACGCCGCCGCCCTGGCTGAAGCCGGCCATGACGCCGCAAGCCACCCAGTAATTGCGCACTCCCTTGACCGGGCCGACCAGCGGATTGCCGTCCGGCGTGAAGGTGAAGGCGCCGTTGACCCATTTGCGGATGCCGGCCGTGGCAAGGCAGGGAAAGCGCTCATAGGCCTTGGAAAGCTCCGGGCTGATGCGGTCGATATCCTCCGGGATCAGCTCGATGCCGTAATCCCAGGGCGCGCCGTCCATGTTCCAATGCTTCGGGTTCTGCTCGTAGACGCCGAGCAGGATGCCCTTGCGCTCCTGCCTGAGATAGGAAAACCCGTCCAGATCGACGACGACGCCGATTTCCTTGTCGAGCGCGGCGATCTCGGGAATGTCCTCGGTGATGAAATAATGGTGCTCCATCGGCGTCACCGGCAGGTCGACGCCGGCCATCAGCCCGACCTGCTTGGCCCACAGGCCGCCGGCATTGACGACGTGTTCGGCGACGATCGTGCCCTTTTCGGTGACGACGTCCCAGGCGCCATCGGCACGCTGCCTCAACTCGACGACGCGGTTGCGCAGGATGACGTCGGCGCCGCGTTTCCTGGCGGCGCCGGCATAGGCATGCGTGGTGCCGTAAGGATCGAGATGGCCCTCGTTGGAATCATAGAGACCGCCGAGCACGCCGGTGACATCGGCGATCGGACAGATTTGCCTGATCTCCTCGGGCGTCACCAGCCTTGCCGTCTCGATGCCGACCGACTGGAACACCGCCCAGGCCGATTTCAGCCATTCCCAGCGCTGCGGGTCGCTCGCCATGTTGACGCCGCCGGTCATGTGCAGGCCGGCATTCTGGCCGGACTCGGCCTCGATCTCGCGGTAGAGCCGGATGGTGTAGTCCTGCAGCGCCGCGACATTGGGATCGGCGTTGAGCGCGTGGAAGCCGGCCGCCGCATGCCAGGTCGAGCCGGCCGTCAGCTCGGCGCGCTCGATCAGCGCCACGTCGCTCCAGCCGAAACGTGTCAGGTGATAGAGCACCGAGGCGCCGATCACGCCTCCCCCGATGACCACCGCGCGATAATGCGACTTCACGAGCCTCTCCCTCTCGTAGGAAGCTGCACGATACATGGTCTGTACACATGTGTCTAGACACTTCTGTCCAGAGCTTGCGCGCGGCCCCGCGCCGTGCCACTTGTTCGGTCATGACCATGACTAATCCCCAGGACGAGCCGGCGGCCGGCAACATCAAGGTGACCCGCGCCGACTGGATCGACCTCGCGCTGCGGACGCTGATTTCCGGCGGCATCGAGAGCGTGCGCGTGCTTACGCTCGGACAGAAGCTCGGCGTGTCGCGATCGAGCTTCTACTGGTATTTCGAAAGCCGGCAGGATCTGCTCGATCAACTGCTCAGGCACTGGCAGGACACCAACACCAAGGCGATCGTCGAGCGGGCGCGCCGGCCGGCCGAAACCATCATCATGGGCGTCATGAACGTGTTCGAATGCTGGGCCGACGAGCGCCTGTTCGATCCGCGCCTCGATTTCGCCATCCGCGAATGGGCCAGACGCTCGGCCGACGTGCGGCGCGTGATCGACCAGGCCGACGAGGAGCGCCTGCTCGCCATCCGCGACATGTACCAGCGCCACGGCTATGACGGCGAGGACGCCTTCATCCGCGCCCGCGTCCTCTACTACATGCAGATCGGCTATTACGTGCTCGATCTCAAGGAGCCGGTCGAAGCGCGGGTCAGCCACCTCGCCGCCTATCTGCGCGCCTTCACCGGACTGGAACCGACCGAAGCGGATGTGGCGCATTTCATGCGCTTCATCGCGGCGCGGTGATATCGCTCCAGCCTGCCATCAACCTTAGCGTTCAACAAAGCTTGTGTGTGGCTTCGCTGCCCTTGTGAGCGGTGCTAAGATGGTCGATTAGTCTGGCAGGGAGGGCGCCTCGGAACCGTGATCGGCAGTTTCGGGCGGAAGTGCACCGGGGTGGAATTCTGGAATGGACAATCCCTCGAAACCACGCAGGAGAAGAGGCCGGATCGCTTCGGCGCTGCTCGGCATCGATGCGTGGCTCGATACCTCGCTCTACGAGATCGGTTTCAAGGCGCGCGAATTCTGGGAAGCGGCGACCATCTTTTCGCGCCGTTTCCGCGTGCACGGCTGGCGCCGCGCCATCATCGAGGTGCTGAGCGAAGGCTTCACCATGGGCGCCGGCGGTTTCGTGGTGCTGCTCGCGCTGGCCATGCCGGCCTTCGACATCACCACCGGCGACTGGCGCAACCAGGGCGACTTCGCCGTCACCTTCCTCGACCGCTACGGCAACGAGATCGGCCAGCGCGGCATCATCCAGCGCGATTCCGTGCCGGTGGACGAGATGCCCGACATCGTCATCAAGTCGGTGCTGGCGACCGAGGACCGGCGCTTCTTCGAGCATTACGGCATCGACATACTCGGCCTGTCGCGCGCGATCTTCGAAAATGTCCGCGCCAATTCTGTGGTCCAGGGCGGATCGAGCCTCACCCAGCAACTCGCCAAGAACCTGTTCCTGTCCAACGAGCGCACCTTCGAGCGCAAGATCAAGGAAGCCTTCCTGTCGCTATGGCTGGAGGCGAATCTCTCCAAGAAGGAGATCCTGCAGCTCTATCTCGACCGCGCCTATATGGGCGGCGGCACGTTCGGCATCGAGGCGGCGGCGGATTTCTATTTCGGCAAGAGCGTCAAGGATCTGAACCTGGCCGAGGCGGCGATGCTGGCCGGCCTGTTCAAGGCGCCGACCAAATACGCCCCGCACATCAACCTGCCGGCGGCGCGCGCCCGCGCCAATGTCGTTTTGTCAAACCTCGTCGACGCCGGCTTCATGACCGAAGGCCAGGTGCTGCAGGCACGGCTGCATCCGGCCGACGTCGTCGACCGCGGCGAGCAGAAGAGCCCCGACTACTTCCTCGACTGGGCCTTCGACGAGGTGAAGAAGATCGCCAAGCCCGGCCAGCACTCGCTGGTCGCCCACACCACCTTCGACGCCAACATCCAGAAGGCGGCCGAGGAGTCGGTCGAGTTCCACCTTCGCCAGTTCGGCAAGGAATACAACGTCACCGAAGGCGCTGTCGTGGTGATCGAGACCAATGGCGCGGTGCGCGCCATCGTCGGCGGCCGCGACTATGGCGCCAGCCAGTTCAACCGCGCCACCAAGGCGCTGCGCCAGGCCGGCTCGTCGTTCAAGCCCTATGTCTACGCCACGGCGATGGAGCACGGCTTTACGCCGAATTCGATCATTTCCGGCGGACCGATCAGCTGGGGCAACTGGTCGCCGCACAATTACAACGGCGAATCCGCTGGCAAGCTGCCGCTGATCGTGGCGATGGCCAAATCGATCAACACGGTGCCGGTCAGGCTCGCCAAGGATTATCTCGGCATCGCGCCGATCAAGGCCACGGCGGAGTCGTTCGGCGTCGAGTCGCAGTTGGAAGCGCACAAGACCATGGTGCTCGGCACATCCCTGATGACGGTGATGGACCAGGCGACCGGCTACAGCGTGTTCGCGCAGAACGGCTTTGTCGGCAGCCGCCACGGCATAACGCAGCTCGTCACCCGCACCGGCGACGTCGTCTATGACTGGACCAAGGACGCGCCGCCGCCGCATCGCGTGCTGTCCGAGCAGGCGCTGAAATCGATGAACACCATGCTTGCCGCCGTGCCGGTGATGGGCACGGCCAGGCGCGCCCAGATTCCCAACATCGTGGTCGCCGGCAAGACCGGCACGACGCAATCCTACCGTGATGCCTGGTTCGTCGGCTTCACCGGCAACTACACGGCCGCCGTCTGGCTGGGTAATGACGACTTCACGCCGACCAACAAAATGACCGGCGGTTCGTTGCCGGCGATGGTCTGGCAGCGGCTGATGGTCTATGCGCACCAGAACATCGACCTGAAGCCCATACCCGGCATCGATCACCCGTTCGTCGATCCGGAAGTCGCGGCCAAGGCCGAGGAAGCGGCGAAGAAGGACGCGGACGCCGCTACCGCCCAGGCCGAAGCAGAGCGCCCGCCGGTGCTTTCTGCCCGCACGACCCAGATGCTGCGGGAAATGACCAAGGTGTTCGAGGCGGCGCCTGTCCTCGACGCTCCCGCCTCGCCGGAAACGCTGTCGGCGCTTTAGGACGGCTCTCGCGTGAAGCCGGCTTGCCACAGCACCCCGCGCCGCGATATCCCGGGCGACCTCCTCTGTTTGCGGCTCTCATGCTCAAGAACGCCATCCTGACGCTGCTTTCGCTTGCCATGGCCATCGGGCTTGGCGGCTACAGCGTCTGGTATGCGCTGAATGCGCAGGATGGTGTGGGCGCGATCCGCATTGGCCGGTGGACCGCCTTTCCCGAAATGGGGACTTTGGCCGCCGACCCCTACTCCAAGGCCCGCGTGGCGCGCTCGGGCGTGCTGGCGCTCGGTCAGGCCGAGGGGCTTGCCTTCGTCGCCGAGCGTGACGAAGCCGGCGAGCCGCTGAAGCGCGAATGCACCTATTCGATCGAGGGCGGCTATCCGACCGCCCGGTTCTGGACGCTCTATGCCGCCGACCAATCGCTTGGCGTGATCGACACCGGCAAGACGAGACAATCGGCGCTGCAGTCCTACGAGGTTCTGCGCCAGCCCGACAATTCCGTCGTCATCACCGCCGGCAACCGCCCCGCCCCCGGCAACTGGCTGCTTACCGGCGGCTCCGGCAAGATGTATTTCGTGCTGACCTTCTACGACACGCCGATCGCCTCGAGCACCGGCCTCTCGGACGTGACGCTGCCGCGCATATTGAAGGTTGGCTGCAATGCGTAGCATGCTGCACGCCCTGATTCTCGGCCTGCTCGGCGCCGGCATCGTGCACATCGTGGTGCTGTTCCTGGTGCCGGAATTTTCCGAACGCGATGCCTGGTCGAGGCTGGCGATGGCTTCCGACCTCTACAAGATGACGCGGCTGGACGCCGAGGCCGGCGGCGCCCCAGTGGTGAAATCGGTCGATCCGCTGTTCTATGCCGCCGCCTGCCGCTTCGACCTCGCCGACGGGCTGGTGCGGATCAAGGCGCCGGGCGACGTGCCGTTCTGGTCGGCCTCGGTCTACGACCGCAGCGGCCACAACATCTATTCCTTCAACGACCACAACGCCAACGGCGAGAAGCTCGATGCGGTGGTGCTGACGCCGGCGCAGATGATCGATGTGCGTCGCGACCTTCCGGAGGATCTGCAAGGCGCGATCTTCGTCGAGGCGCCGATCGAGGAAGGTGTTTTCGTCGTCCGCGCCTTCGTGCCGGACGAGAGCTGGAAGCCGATCGTGTCACGCTTTCTCGAGCAGAGCGCCTGCGAATTGCAGGATTATTAGAGCAATTCCGGGAAAAGCGCGAGACGGCTGGTTCGGCGACTTCGCCGTAACCTTCCGTCCGGAATTGCGCCGGGCTGACCTAGTGATGCGGCTTCGAAGGTGCCGGCGTGCCGGGCTTGTCCGGACTGCCGGGCTGAGACTCACTGGCCTGCGGACGCAATTCGTAGCGGACGCCGGGGAAAATGATGACCGCCGCCGCCGTCGTGGTGTCGTGACTTGCTCGATTTACAGGTGCCGCTCGCGGCACAAATGACAGGACCATGCCCATGGTTCGCGCATTCCCTCTCGGTTTGACCGGAGCAACAACGCAACGCCTCCAAAGTTGATTAAGGGGCTTAGAGGGTTAACGGAGCGCTAACGGATCGCGGCTAATTTGATGTTTGTTTTTCCTGGAGTTGCGAAACCGGCCCGGCTGGATTGCGCTGTTCGGGATTGTGTCGAGTGTCGGGCGTATCCTCCGTGTCATCTTCGGATTTCAGGCAAATCGCTATCCGGACCGAAGCGGGAAAAGCTGAAAGGCTGTTCCGCGCCAGCGTGTCGGCCTTCTGCTCGCTGACCCGCCCGTCACGCCGCGAGATCGCCCAGCTCGAGGATCTGACGCTGCCGCTGTTCGACCAGGTCTCGGTGGAGTCGCGCCGCTATGTCGCCGCCGCCCTTTCCGAATGCGAATATGCGCCGGCCGCGCTGGTCCGGCGGCTGGCCGAAGAGCCGGTCGAGATCGCGGCACCGCTGCTCACCCGCTCCAACGCGCTGAGCGACATCGACCTGATTGCGCTGATCGGCCGGCACGGGCTGCCGCATGCGCGCGCCATCGCGCGCCGCAAGGAGCTCAACCCGACGATCGCCGACCTGATCCGCGCGCTGGAAAGACCGACGCTGGTCAAGACGCGGCCGCCGGAAACGGTCACTCAACTGGCGCCGAAACCGGAACCCGCGGCCAAAGCGCACACCGGCCACCCGGCGTCCGGCGAAGCAGCGGAGAACGCGCGGCGCCGCCTGCGTTCGATGATGCGCCCGGCCGGCGACAGCGCCGACGTCAATGCCTTCCTCGGCCAGCCGGCCTATGTTCGGCTGCGCGAGACGGCGCTGACCGGCAACGCGGCCTTCTTCCAGACGGCCCTTGCCGACGCGTTGGAGATCGACTTTGCGACGGCCCGCTCGGTGACCGGCCAGTCAAGCTATGCCGCCTTGCTTGCGGCGCTGCGCGCCCTCGACCTCAGCGAGGACAGGGCCTTCCTGATCGCTGTGGCGGTCTATCCCGGCGAGTTCCCGCATCCGCAGGCGATCCGGCTCTTCCTCGACCGCTACAGGCTGCTGCATCGCGAGGCGGCGCTCGACAAGGTGCGCGCCTGGAAGACCGAGACCCTTTCGCGGGCGATCCGCGGCAATGCGTCCGACACAGCCGGCGTCGATCATGAGGCGTCCAACAGCGTCGAAGCGATTTCCAGCCTCAAGGCATCCTGACGCGGTTATTCCGCCTTCACGGAAAGAAGCTCCTCGAACGGAACGGTCCCTGCCTCGATTTCGACCACCCAGATGTCGGGATCGAATTTCTTCTCGCGCTCCAGCCGCGCATCGAAAGCCGAGCCATCGTCGCTGGCATCGAGCATGGTGAAGAAGCGCTCGTCGGGCTTGGCCGAATCGTAGCTCGTCTGCGGCGCCGGGCCATAGAGGGCCACCTCCCCCATCCGCCCGCGCGACAGCACGAAGACGGCGCCCGCCTCGGTCGCGCCGCGCTTGACCACGGCGGCAAAGCCGCCGGCGCTGAAGACACGGCGCAGAAGGGCCGAGACCCAGAGGTCGGTGGTTACGCGCATGGGTGGTTTCCGCATTTCATGTGCGGTTCTTACAGCAGGGATGAAGGAACCGAAACGACCGCCAACCGCTCAGTTGGTCAGGCCGATCTCGCGCATCTTGACGTACACCGCCTCATCCGGCTCGCCGGTCTCGGGCAGGCCGAACAATGCCTGGAATTCCTTGATCGCGGATTTGGTGCGGGCGCCGACCTTGCCGTCGAGCTGCATGTCGTTGTTGCCGAAGGCCTTCAGGCCGGCCTGAATCTTGACGATGCGGGCATCGGGCGACTGCGTCGCGCCGTCGGCCGGTGCCGAGACCGGGATCACCGACGGTTTGGCGGCGGAAGTGTTGGCGGTGCCGTCGGCCGGCCGCGGCATCGGATGAGGAATGGCCGCCGTCGTCTGGCGCGCGCCAAGCTGGTCGAGCAGCGCGTTGTCGATTTCGCCCGACCCCGGCAGCCCGACCTTCAGCTGATAGGCCTGGATGGCCTTGCGCGTCGCCGGGCCCGTCAGACCGTCCACCGTACCGTCGTAGAAGCTGAGGTCCTTCAGGATGCCCTGCACCTGCTCGACGACCGGATCCGGCTTGGGCGTGGGCTGCGCCTGGCGCACGATATTGATGGTGGTCTCCGGTTCGTCGGAAACGGTGTGCGGAAAATTCTCGATGCTTCGGGTGGCGAAGAAAGCACTGGTATGCGGAAAGGGCTGATACCAGAGCGCGTTGGCCGAAACGTAGAACAGCGTCACCAGGAAGGCGGTCGAGCCGCCGACCAGAACCGGATTGCTTGCGATCATCTGGCCGACGGCAACCGCGCCCTCGGCAAGAACGCCGCGCTCGGGTTCGACGACCTTACGCCGTTTTGCGGAGCGAGCCATTTCTCTCCCCATCTCTATCCCCCTTCGGATTCGCCGCCGGCATGGCCAGCACGCCGGAAGGCGCACCGGAACGCCGCTTCGGCCCGTTCACCGGCAGGCTGATCGTCACCGTGGTGCCCTCGCCCGGCGCGCTCTCGATCGACATCGTGCCGTCATGCAGCGCCACCAGGCCCTTGACCAGCGACAGGCCGAGCCCGGTTCCCTCGAAACGGCGTGTGTAGTCGTTCTGGATCTGCATGAACGGCTTGCCGAGATTGGCCATGTCCTCCTCGGCAATGCCGATGCCGGTGTCGCTGACCCAGAAATGCAGGCGCGAGCCGACGCGCTTGGCGCCGATCACGACGCTGCCGCCATCGGGCGTGAACTTGACGGCGTTCGACGCCAGGTTGATCAGGATCTGCTGGATCGCACGGCGGTCGGCATTGATCTCGCCCGCGTCCGGCGCGATCTGCGTGGCGAGCACGATGCTCTTGGCGTCAGCCAGCGGCCGCATCATCGAGCGGCACATGTCGACGGCCTCGACGAAACGGAACGGCTCCAGCTCGGTCGCATAGGCGCCCGCCTCGATGCGCGAAACATCGAGGATCGAGGTGACGACGGACAGAAGATGCTGGCCGGACTCCCTCACCAGGCCGACATATTCCTTCTGGCGCGGATCCTTGAAGGCACCGAACATCTCATGCAGCAGCATGTCGGAGAAGCCGATGATGGCGTTGAGCGGCGTGCGCAACTCATGGCTGACGACGGCCAGGAAACGACCCTTGGCCACTTCGGCGGCGGCAGCGGTTTCCTTCGCTTCCGCCAGTTCCTCGCGAAGTGCCGAGACGGCGTCGTTCTCGCGCAGGACCAGGGTGAAGAGGTCACGGTCTGCTTCGCCACGCATCAGCTCGAGGCTGAACGGACGGAAATTGTCGGCCGCGCCGGACCCCTCGCGCGGCAGGCGGATGCGCAGCTCCAGCCGCCGCTTCGGCGCATCCTCGCGCATGTCGGCCAAAGCGGTGAGATAGGCGACGCGGTCGGAAAGATGGACGCGGTCGAACAGGCCGGTGCCGAGCAGGAGTTCCGGCGCCAGTTTCAGGATCGAACGTGCCTTGGCGGACGCGTCGAGCACTTCGCCCTGGCGCCCGATGCGCAGCACGACGGCGTCGATGACGTCCTCGAGGCGATCCCCGGTGGGCTCCGCCGGCAGGGAGTTGGCCGGATTGGCGAAGGCGGCCGCGCGCGGCAACAGCGTCAGCGTCCAGGCGAGCGGCAGCAGCCAATGCCAGGCGGCGATTTCGCCGAGCGGCAGGACATAGCCGGCAAAAGCCTGCAGCACGATGGCGGCAAGTGCTGCCAGCGCGCCCGGCAACGAGGCGCGCCGCGATCCCGAGACCCACCAGGTTTCAACCGGCAATGCGACGGCAAGCAGTGCGACCGGCGAGGCCAATCCGCCCGCCGCCGCGATGGCGCCGGCAAGGGCAAGGCCGCCCAACACGAGCGCCATGCGGCCGGCAAGCGCCATATGGCCGGTGGCCGCGACCAGAAGCGCCGCGAACCAGCACAAGCCGAAAGCGGCGAAGATCGCGGCTACGGTGAGGGCCGCGCCGAGGCTCGAAGTGACCAGCGTGACAGCGGCGCCGGCGGCGAGGAAGGGCGCGGCGAGCATGACGCCGATGAAGCGACGCTGGCGCAGGCGCGCGGCCTCACCCGTCACGGTCGGATGAACCATGCGTTCGCAGCCGGCGGCAACGGCGCCGGGCAATTGAACGTATCTGGCTGAAATCGAACTCAACGCACGCGTACCCGGTGGTAAAAAACGCCCTGCCTGGCAGGTGACTCAATCAATGGCTTGAAACTCGCATCGAGCGTTTAAGGAATGGATAAGGCTGACCGAGCCGGCGACCCGCCCAAGGCAAATATTGTGACGCCGGCCCCGCAAAGCACGCCGAGTTGGCGCCATGGTAAACGGCGGGTTAGCCGCGAGGCCTGTGCCAAAACGGGCCGGAACCTGACCCGGCTAACCGCCATCTTAGATAAAATCGTTCAATAACAATAGGATATATGGTTATCGTAAAGTTAATGCGGTCGACGAGATTCGACACAAGTCGACATCAAAACCAATTCTTTCGAATTTGCCTAAAATTTGAGGAAAATTCGCGGCTTCGCTGCAAGCCGTCTTTTGCGTGAGCGTGCCACTATGATGCCCATAAAAGAGGTCATGCCGAGGATGCATGATCCGTCACGGATGGATACACGATCCATCCCGGATGAGAGGCAAGTAAGATGGGCTTTCTGATCAGGATGGCTTTCTGGTTTTCGCTGGTGCTGCTGGCGCTGCCGCTCGGCGTCGGCCCGGGCGAAGACGGCCAGCAGAGCGTCGGACCGATCCAGGCGCTGTTTGCGGCGCGCGAGGCGGTCGGCGATATTGCAGGGCTCTGCGAGCGCAAGCCCGACGTCTGCGAGACCGGCAAATCGGCCATGTACACCATCACCGTTCGCGCCAAGGAAACGGCCAAGATCGCCGCGGCCATGATCGACGACCAGCAGTCCGGCAAGGCAGCCACGCCCGAGACGAAGGTCGCGGATGGCTCCGTCACCACCACCGGCAGCGTCGCCGAGGACATCGTGCTGCCCGCCAAGGTCAACATCCCGGTTACGCTGACCGCGAAGAACTGAATTTCTTGCCAGCCGTTCGCTCTATCTCCTTTGGGCGCAATTCCGGACGGAGGCTACGGCGAAGTCGCCGAACCTAACCGCTTCGCACTTTTCCTGGAATTGCTCTAACGCCGCGGGCCCGTCCGACCTCTCGACGCCCGCGGCGTCTTTCTTTTTCCGTGACGCAGCCCTGCCGGGTCACTATATGCGAGGCAATGACCACCTCGATCCAGACGATCCGTGACGACTTCTCCCTGCTCGATGAGTGGGAGGACCGCTACCGCTACGTGATCGAGCTCGGTGAGGGCTTGCCGCCCTTCCCCGAAGAGGAGCGCACCGCCGCGAACAAGGTGCCTGGATGCGTGAGCCAGGTGTGGCTCACCACCGAGCAGCGAGCCGGCACCGATCCGGTCATTAGCTTCCAGGGCGATTCGGACGCCCATATCGTGCGCGGTCTCGTCGCCATCATGCTGGCGCTGTTTTCAGGCCGGCATGCGAGCGAAATCCAGAACACGGACGCCGAAGCGACGCTGAAGGAGCTCGGCCTCGACGAGCATCTGTCGCCGCAGCGCGCCAACGGACTGCGCTCGATGGTCAAGCGCATCAAGCGCGACGCGGAAGCAGCGTTGAAGCAGACGGCCTGATCGGGTCGACATTTCAATACCCGTCAAAGCAAAACGGCGCCCAGAGGGCGCCGTCGAACTGCTTGAAGAGCCGAGACCGATCAACGGCCCTTGCGCTTGCGGCCGAGACCCATCTTCTTGGCGAGCTGCGAGCGGGCGGCCGCGTAATTGGGCGCGACCATCGGGTAGTTGGCGTCCAGGCCCCACTTCTCCCGGTATTCTTCCGGCGTGAGATTGTAGTGGGTCATCAGGTGACGCTTCAGCGACTTGAACTTCTTTCCGTCCTCGAGACAGACGATATAGTCGTCATGGACGGAACGCTTCGGGTTGACGGCCGGCTTCTGCTTCTCGGCCGACGGCTGTTCCGGCGAGCCGCCGACCCGGCCCAACGCGGCATGAACGTCGGCGATAAGGTTCGGCAATTCCCCGACCGGCACCGGGTTGTTGCTGACATAGGCGGCGACGACATCGGCGGTCAGCTCGATCAGCGCATCACCGTTTTTCGAAGGTGTTTCGACGATTTCCATAGTGCTAAGGCCCCAACGAGAGTTGTTTCTAAAACCGCGCCCTTTTTTCTAGGATCGGGCATCGCGCGAATTTCATGCAGGAAAGCCTGCGATTCGCGTCGGGTTATCTTAATGGCGCTGCATCGCAAGTAAGTCAATTCGCCTATTGACTTCTATTCGCCGATATTCATCAAATATTGCTGATTCAGCTTCAAAAATTCGTGCACCGTGTAACTTCGCGAGATTTCTCTGGCCAGACCAGCATGCCGTGACGTTACGTCATGCATGCGTTAGACATCCGATCGCCATTCGACGCGGTGCTCAATGCTTGACCAATGCTTGCATGCCTGTTGCGCCAGCGCGACGAATCCTGCGGCGCAGCGGAGCGGGGATGTCGCCTTGCCGGCCGGACCAAGGCGGGGTGACGGATCCCTCAGTAAGGCGCGACGTATTTGCCGTAGACCCAGCCGGTAACGAAATGGCCATTCTGAGCCGGGTCGTGCCAGACCTCGCACCAGCGATAGCGGATCGCCTGGCGCTGCTTCCAGTCCGGCTGCCGGGCGATGTCGAGCAGGCTTACGCCACCGGTGCAGCGGCCGGTCATCTGCAGCACCGTGCCGTTCGGATAGGCGGCCTGTTTCTGCGACGCGTTGGAAGGATATTTTCGCGCATTGAGCGTGTCGCCGAACGGCACACCCGCCACTTGCCACGCGGCAAAGACGGCTGCATGAGACTGGCTTGAAAAAGCCAGAACTGATGCGGCGACGGCAACAGCCACGGCGGTAAGAACAGAGGATTTCATCTTTCCCCCTTCAACTTAGCTCCTATCGACCAACCTGAACCACGCCCCTTGAACAGCCGCTGAGCGGCGTGTTCATTCGTCATTCAAGCAAATTCCGCAGCGAGACGTAATGACCAGAGCTTCCGCCTTCCCGACCGCCAACCCGCCGACGCCTGAGAAACATCCGGTCTCCGACACCCATCACGGCATCACCCGCCGCGATGACTATGCCTGGATGCGGGCCGACAACTGGCAGGCCGTGTTCCGCGACCCTTCCCTGCTCGACGGTCGGATCCGCGCCCACCTCGAGGCTGAAAACGCTTATCAGGCCGTGCTGATGGCCGGCACCGCGGACCTGCGCGGCAAGCTGTTTGCTGAGATGAAGGGGCGCATCAAGGAAGACGACTCGACGGTGCCGATGAAGGACGGCCCTTATGCCTATGGCTCATCCTTCCGGCAGGGCGGTGAGCAGCCGCGCTATTTCCGCACGCCGCGCGACGGCGGCGCCGAAGAGATCCTGCTCGACGGCGACGCGGAGGCCGAGGGCAAGGCCTATTTCCGCCTAGGCGGCGTCGACCATTCGGCCGACCACAGGAAGCTGCTCTGGGCCTTCGACGACAAGGGCTCGGAATTCTTCACGCTGCGCGTGCGCGATCTTGCCAGCGCCAAGGAACTTGCCGACCAGATCCCGGATACTGGTGGCGGCGGGGTGTGGAACGCCGGCGATGACGGCTTCTTCTACACCCGTCTCGACGACAACCATCGTCCATCGAAAGTGTTCTTCCACGCGCTCGGCGACAAGCCGGAGAACGACCGGCTGATCTATGAGGAGACCGATCCGGGTTTCTTCATGGATGTCGGCGGCACGCGCGCCAATGACTGGATCATGATCGGCATCAACGACCACGAGACATCGGAGTATCGGCTTCTGCCAGCCAGCGACCCATCGGCCGAGCCCAAGCTGGTGGCGGTGCGCGAGACCGGGCTGCAATACGACCTGGAAGAAGGCGGCGACATCTTCTTCATCCTGACCAATGCCGACGGCGCCAAGGACTTCAAGATCATGACAGCGCCGGTCGCCAATCCGGTGCGCGCCAACTGGCAGGAATTGGTGCCGCACGAGCCGGGACGGCTGATCCTCTCGGTGCTCGGTTTCAAGGATCACATGGTCAGGCTGGAGCGCAAGGAAGGCCTGCCGCGCATCGTCGTGCGCGAGCGCGCCAGCGGCGAGGAGCATTTCATCTCCTTCGACGAGGAGGCCTTCTCGCTCGGCCTCTCCGGCTCCTACGAATACGACACCGAAGTGATGCGTTTCACCTACTCGTCGATGACGACGCCGGCGCAGGTGTTCGACTACAACATGCGCACACGCGAGCGCGTGCTCCTGAAGACGCAGGAAGTGCCGTCAGGCCATGACCCGGACCATTATGTCACGCGCCGGCTGATGGCGCCCGCCGCCGATGGTGAACTGGTGCCGATCTCGCTGCTGTACCATCGCGACACGCCGCTCGACGGTTCCGCGCCCTGCCTGCTGTATGGCTACGGCTCCTACGGCATCACGGTGCCTTCCGCCTTCAACACCAATTGCCTGTCGCTGGTCGATCGCGGTTTCGTCTATGCGGTCGCGCATGTGCGCGGCGGCAAGGACAAAGGCTATGGCTGGTACGACGACGGCAAGCGCTCGCACAAGATGAACAGCTTCACCGACTTCATCGCCTGCGCCCGCCATCTCGTCGCCGAGCGCTACACGCAGCACGACCGAACCGTGGCGCAAGGCGGCTCGGCCGGCGGCATGCTGATGGGCGCTATCGCCAACATGGCGCCCGCCGACTTCGGCGGCATCGTCGCCGAAGTGCCGTTCGTCGACGTGCTCACCACCATGCTCGACGCCAGCCTGCCGCTGACGCCGCCCGAATGGCCGGAATGGGGCAACCCGATCGCGTCGGCGAACGACTACAAGACGATCGCGGCCTATTCGCCCTATGGCAATGTCGCGGCGCACGACTACCCGCCGATCCTTGCGCTGGCGGGCCTCACCGATCCCCGTGTCACCTATTGGGAGCCGGCCAAATGGGTGGCGCGACTGCGCGAACGCAAGGCGGGCGGCAACCCGGTCCTGTTCAAGATCAACATGGATTCCGGCCATGCCGGCGCGTCGGGCCGCTTCTCGCGGCTGGAGGAGATCGCCTACATTTACGCCTATGCCCTGAAAGTGACCGGCAAGGCCTGATTTTCCGCTCGCAATCCGGAAGACCGCGCGTTACGCAATGCCCGGTCATTTTTCGGCCGCGGCCTTCCGGGCTGCCAGTTTGCCATTCACAAGGTTCGTCATGCTGCTCGTCGACACTTATCTCGACAAATCGTCAATCCAGGGTATCGGCGTCTTCGCCAAGCACCGCATCCCGAAGGGAACGCTCATCTGGAAGCTCGATCCGCGGTTCGATCGGCGGATACCCGTCGACACCTATGAAAGTCAGATCGGCCCGGTGAAATCCTATCTCGACCGCTATTCCTATCCGGACCGGCACGATCCGAGCTTCATCGTCTTCGAGGCCGACGACGCGCGCTACATGAATCACGACGACGAACCGAACTGCGACGTCTCCTCATCCGAAGAAACGTATGCGTTGCGCGACATCGCGCCTGGCGAGGAACTGACCTGCAACTACAATCACTTCTTCGAAGACGGCTTCGATTTCCTCGGCGACCGCCACCCGTAAAACATGGCGGCCGCCAGGTGAGCGAGGCTAGAGCCTTTCACCGTTTCAAGGAAACGGCGAACCGCTCTATTTCCTTGTTTTGACGCAATTCCGGACGGAAAACCGTTTCACACTTTTCCTGGAATTGCTCTAGCTCGCCGGCTTGCGCGCCGGGTAGCCGTTCGGATGCGGTGGCACGGCCTTGAGATAGGCGGCGATCGCCGCGCGGTCGTCCGCGGTCAGCTGCGCCATGTTTTTCTGCACCTCGACCATGGCGCCGCCAACGGAATCGAAATCGGGCGTGAAGCCGGTCTCGAGGTAGTTGGCGATATCGGCTTCCGACCAGCTCTTGATGCTCTTCCCGTCGGGGGTGATGTTGGGCACCACGCCCGAGCCTTCGGCCGCCACGGCGCCTGCCAGCCACTCGCCCTTCTTGACGCCGCCGGCGAAATCGCGCGGCGTGTGGCATTCGCCGCAATGGCCGGGACCCTCTGCCAGATAGCGGCCGGCCAGAACCTTGCCCGGCGTGCCGCTGGGCAGCGCGACCACCGGCTCGGGGCTGAGATAGAGAAGCTTCCACAGGCCGATGCCGCGGCGGATGTTGAAAGGGAAGGACAGCTTGTGATCCGGCGCCTTGCCGGCAACGGCCGGCAGCGTTTTCATGAAGGCGTAGAGGTCGGCGATGTCGGCCGGCTTCATGCGCGCATACGAGGCATAGGGAAAGGCCGGGTAGAAATGCTCACCCGAGGGCGAGACGCCTTTCAGCATGGCGTTGGCGAAGTCCTCCTCGCTCCAGGCGCCGATGCCGTCCTTCTGGTCCTGCGAGATGTTGGGCGGCACGAAGATGCCGAACGGCGTCTTCAGCTCGAGGCCACCGGTCAGTTGCAGGCGAGCATCGCCCTGCGATCCCGGCTTGGCGTGGCAGGAGGTGCAGCCGCCGGCATAGAAGATGCGCTTGCCTTTGGCGGCGTCGCCGGGACCGAGCTGCGCGACGGTCCCGGCGTCAAGCGTGGCCGGCGCCGACAGCGCCCAGCCGGCGACCGCGCCGGCGCCGCCAAGCACGATCACGGCGCCGACGAGCTTCTTCAGCCAGGCCATTTCAGGCGATCAGCCCTTCTTGACCCTGTAGCTCTGATGGCAGGCACCGCAATCGCCGCCAAGTGTGTTGAGCTGCGCCTTCAGACCATCGACATCACCGGGCGGCGAGGCGACCGCTTCCTTGGTGTTGGCCAGAAACTTGTCCTCGGCGGCCTTGAAGCCGGCCATGTCTTCCCAGATCTTCGGCGCGGCCGTGGTGTCGCCCTGATCGGTGCCGGCCGGGAAAAGCTTCTCGGCATCGAACTTCTCGGCATTCGCCTGCAGGGCCTTCAGCGTCGTCAGCACGGCGGCTGCATCGAAATCCTCTTCGCCCTTGACCACCTTGGACAGTTGGCCGGCGAGCTTGCCGCGCTCCTTCATCAGGGCCCGGCGATCCTGAATCGGATCGGCAAAGGCGACCGAACCGGCAAAGGCGAGCATAGAGATGGCGAGGACAAGCTTTCTCATTCAATTGGCTCCATGGGAAGAGAATTTGCGACTGCATGTTAACGGGCGTCACAGCCGGATTATTCCCCTTCGTCGTGACGATTTTGCTGGCTGCGGTGTGGTTTCTCCTTGCCCGAAAAAGAAAAGCCCCGGCGTGCGGGGCTTTTCTTCGATTTGTCAGCCTTTAGCCTTTTCGTACATCTCCAGGACATGGTCCCAGTTGATCAGGCTGTCGACGAAGGCTTCGAGATATTTCGGCCGCGCGTTGCGGTAGTCGATGTAATAGGAATGCTCCCAGACGTCGACGCCGAGGATCGGCGAGCCGCCATGGACCAGCGGGTTCTCGCCGTTCGGCGTCTTGGAGATTTCCAGCTTGCCGTTCTTGACCGAAACCCAGGCCCAGCCGGAGCCGAACTGGGTGGTGCCGGCGGCGATGAAATCCGCCTTGAACTTGTCATAACCGCCGAGATCGCCGTCGACGGCCTTCTGCAGCGCGCCCGGCAGCTTGTTGCCGCCGCCGCCCTTCTTCATCCACTTCCAGAAATGGATGTGGTTGTAGTGCTGGGCCGCGTTGTTGAAGAGCCCGGCATTCTTGCCGAAGGACTGCTTCACGACCTCTTCGACCGACAGGTCGCCCATTCCGGCCTCGGCCGCCAGCTTGTTGCCGTTGTCGACATAGGCCTTATGGTGCTTGTCGTGGTGATACTCCAGCGTCTCCTTCGACATGTAAGGCTGCAGGGCCTCGTAGTCATAAGGCAAAGCGGGCAACTCAAAAGCCATGGATGATACTCCCTCGAGGAAAAAGTCCGGTGATACTACCGAGCTAAGATAGGTCTGGAATGGGTCGGGGCAACTCCGGAATGGAGCGCCGTGCGACTTTTTAGAGCAATTCCCGGAAAAGTGTGAAACGGTCTTTCCGTTCGGAATTGGGTAAAAACAAGAGGCGAAGCGGTTCGCCGTTTCCGTGAAGCGGTGAACCGCTCCGGCGGCTCATACGGCGGACGTCGAATGCGCCCATTCCCAATAGAGCTCGCGCGCCTTCTTGGCCACGGGTCCGGGCTGCAGGTCGCGGTTCTCGATGCGGGTGATCGGCACGACTTTGGAATGGTTGCCAGTCGAGAAAATCTCATCGGCTTCGAGGAAATCGCGGATCGATAGCGTCTTTTCGGTGGTCCTGAAGCCATAGTCGCCGAGCAGGTTGATGGTGCGCGAGCGGGTGATACCGGAGAGAAACGTGCCGTTCGGGGCCGGCGTCATCACATGACCGTCCTTGACCAGGAAGATGTTGGAGGTCCCGGTCTCGGCGACGTTGCCCAGCATATCGAGCACCAGCGCATTGTCGAAACCGCGGTTCTTGGCCTCCAGGATGGCGCGGCCATTGTTGGGATAGAGGCAGCCGGCCTTGGCGTTGGTCGGCATGGTCTCGATGGTCGGGCGCCGGAACGGCGAGACGCCGATCGAGAAACCCGACGGCGGGATCATCGGCGATTCGTAAAGGCAGAGGCAGAAGCGGGTCGAGGCCGGGTCGGCGGGAACGCCCATATAGCCGCCATGCTCGGCCCAATACATCGGCCTGATATAGACCGCCGTCTTGCCGTCGAATTTCTTCAGCCCGTCCCAGGTCAGCCCGACGATCTCTTCGGCGGTCATGGTAGGCTTCAGGCCGAGTGCTGTCGCCGAAGCGTTGACACGGGCGGAGTGAAGCTCGAGGTCCGGCGCCACGCCCTCGAACCAGCGGCCGCCGTCGAAGACGCTGGTGCCGAGCCACATGGCGTGGCTGCGCGGACCCAATATCGCGACATTGCCCTCGTACCAGTCGCCGTCCACATAGGTCCAAGTCGCGGTTTGCGCCGCTGCCGCCAGTGTCATGTCTGCCGTCCATAAAGATGATTTCAGGCCGGCATAGGACGATGCTTTGGCGGTTGGCGTCAACCGACATGGGCAAAAATCGTTGAGGCCAGCGGCACTTAAGCGCAATCGGCGCTTGCACGATCCCCCTGCCCGCCGCAAAACTCTTTCCATGCACCACGCGGCTTATGTCTTCGACGCCTATGGCACGTTGTTCGACGTGCATGCCGCCGTGCGCCGCCATGCCGGCGAGATCGGCCCGGACGGACAGCTGCTGTCGGAAATCTGGCGCGCCAAGCAGCTCGAATATTCCTGGGTGCGGACGCTGATGGGCTCATATGCCGATTTTTGGCAATTGACCGAGCAGTCGCTCGACTTCGCGCTGCGCAAAGTGCCCTCGGCCGATCCGGCGCTCAAGGCCAAGCTGCTCGAAGCCTATTGGCGGCTCGACTGCTACCCGGAAGTGCCCGCCGTGCTGAAAGCGCTCAAGGCCTCGGGGGCGAAGCTTGCGATCCTCTCCAACGGGTCGCCGGAAATGCTCACCACCGCGGTCAAATCCGCGGCACTCGATCAGATCCTCGACGACGTTTTCTCGGTCGATGCAGTGCGCAAATTCAAGACCGACCCGTCGGTCTACGACATGGTGGTCACCGGCTGGCGACTCTATCCGGGCGCGGTGTCGTTCCAGTCGTCGAACCGCTGGGACATAGCGGGCGCGACAAGGTTCGGCTTCCGCACGGTCTGGATCAACCGCACCAACCAGCCGGACGAGTACCGCGACTTTCCGCCGGGGCTGATCCTGCCCTCGCTCGAAGGCCTGCTGACCGGTGCCTGAAGGTGTGATGTTGCTGCAGCGCAACAGCTGCGGGACGGTCACAGCTTCGCCTTTTTCTGTCCACCCTCAGGCCAGAATTGGAACCGCCTATCGCCGCCGACTGTTATGGATGCCGCTGGCGATGAACCTTCGCATTCATGCTTTCTTGCGAATTGAGACCTAGAGCATGATCCCGAAAAGTGGGAACCGGTTTTCGGAGAAGATCATGCTCCAACAAACAGTTAGCTCAGAGCGGCATTTTGACGAAACGTCGTTCTGATCTAGAAAAGGCAACCATGTCAGACGCTTCGTTCCGCATCAGCCGCCGCGGCTTCCTCAATTTGACAGCCCTGGGCGCTGCTTCGGCCGCGGTTTCCGCTTGCACCACGACCAGCGATCAAGGCCCCGCACCCGTCCAAACGCCGCCACCCCAGGCCTATGTCGAACCACCGCTCGGCGATTATGAGACGATGTATGGACCGATGTCGGACAGTGGCTTCGACCTTCCGCCTATCCCCATCAAAAAGATCGATCACCAATTCCTGCGCCAGATCGTTCCCGACCCGACCGGGCAGCGTCCCGGCACCATCGTCGTCGATACCACCGGACACTTCCTCTATCTGGTGCGCGAAGGCGGCCAGGCGATCCGCTACGGCGTCGGCCTCGGCCGCGCCGGTTTCGAATGGTCAGGCGACGCGGTCGTGCAGTGGAAGCAGAAGTGGCCGAAATGGACGCCGCCGGACGAGATGGTCGCGCGCCAGCCGGAACTGACGCAGTACAGCGCCAAGAATGGCGGCATGCCGGGCGGCCTGAAGAACCCGCTCGGGGCGCGGGCGCTCTATCTGTTCCAGGGCAACCAGGACACGCTCTACCGCCTGCACGGCTCGCCGGAATGGTGGTCGATCGGCAAATCGGTGTCGTCGGGCTGCGTACGCCTGATGAACCAGGACATCATCGACCTCTACGACCGCGTGCCGACCAAGACCCCGGTCATCGTGACGGCCAATATTGGCGCCCCCGAAGAGGACATGCCCGAGCGCAAGGCCATCCCGATCGACAACGGCGTGCCGACGGGGTCGATCCTGCTCGGTCCGGTGAAGAAGCTCACCAACGAGATTTTCTGAGCCGACAATCCTGGGCACATGCGCTGATCGTCAGCGGTGCTCGGCCAATATGGTGGCCAGCACCGCAACGCCGCGTCGCAACGCCTCCGCGTCAAGTCCGGCATAGCCCAGAATGAAACCGGCCGTTTCTGGTCGCGGCTCGCTCTGATCATAGAGTGGCGACACGGGATAGAGGCCGATCCCGGCGTCTCGCGCGGCCGCGATGATCGCCGCTTCGCGTTCGGCACCAATGCCGTTCATCCAGGCGACGACATGCAGGCCGGTCTCGGCCCCCGCGACGGTGACCGCCTGCCCGAGATAATCAGTCAACGCGTGCAGCAGGACCTGCCTGCGCTCGGCATTCTTCCGGCGAATGCCGCGCACATGGCGCTCGTAGGCGCCGCTCGCCAGCAGTTCGGCCAATACGTCCTGTTCCAGCATCGGAGCATGCCGGTCGGTCAGTCGCTTGGCCTCGCTGAATGCCCGGCGCAGGCTGGTGGGGACGACGAGATAGCCAAGCCGCAAGGTGGGCGAGAGCGTCTTGGACAGTGTGCCGACATAGATGACGGCGTCCGCGTCCAGCGCCTGGAGCGGCGGGATGGGGCTGATGTCGTGACGGTATTCGCCGTCATAATCGTCCTCCACGACATAGGCGCCCGCACCGGCGGCCCAGGCCAGCAGCGAACGCCGCCGCGTCGCCGAAAGCACGCCGCCGAGTGGGAACTGATGCGAGGGCGTCACATAGGCGAGACGGGCCGGCGGCAGCTTATCCGTCCTTAGCCCATCCGCGTCGACTGCAATGGGCACGGCGACACCGCCCGCCGCCACGAAGGCATGGCGTGCCAGCGGATAACCCGGGTTCTCGATCACGAAGGGGTCGCCAAGGTCGAGCAGCAACCGCGCGCAGAGGTCGAGCCCCTGCTGCGAGCCATTGACGATGACGATCTGGTCCGGCGTGCAACTGATGCCGCGAGCCCGCCAGAGATAGGCCTGGAGCGCGTTGCGCAGAACGGAAGATCCCTGGGGATCGCCATAGCGCAGCCGCGCGGCGCGCCGCAGGATCGCCTTGTTCGACGCCCGGCGCCAGGCCAGCACCGGAAAATCCGCTCCGGACAGTTCGCCATAGCGGAAATCCGCAAGCTTGGCCGGTTGCCCTTCCGCAGGCGCAGGCAACGCCAGCAATCGTCGCGCAAATGCCGAGAGGTTGCGTGGCGAAGCAGTCGAGACGCGCGCCTCTCCCGACGCCCGCTCCAACCCCGGAGCAACGATGGCGCGCGCGCCATGCCGGATGATCAAGTAGCCTTCGGCATCGAGCTGGTTGTAGGCGGCCGTCACCGTGGTCCGCGACGCGCCCCATTCGGCCGCGAAGGCCCGCGTCGAAGGCAAGCGATCGCCCGGCCGATAGGCGCCGCTGTGGATCTGTTCCTTGATCGCCGCGATAATGCGGCGCGCGATGCCGTCCTGCTCCAACTGGACCAACCTAAACTTTCAAAACTGGATATTCCAAGCAAGCCAGACATCCGGCATCTTTTCTTGCAACGCAAGGAGTTTTGTCATGTACACACCGCCGGCCTTTCGCGACGACGACAAGGAGAGCCTCACGGCCACGATCCGCGCCGCGCGGCTGGCAATCCTGGTCACCGCCACGGCCGAGGGCCCGCTGGCGACGTCCTTGCCGCTTTTACTCGACGAGAGCGAGGGCGAGCATGGCGTGATCTGCGGGCATGTCGCCAAGGCAAACCCGCACTGGCGCGTGCCGCCGCTGGGCGATGCCCTGGCGATCTTCATGGGGCCGGACGCCTATGTGACGCCGGCCTGGTACCAGACCAAGCAGGAGACTGGGAAGGTCGTGCCTACCTGGAACTATGTCGCCGTCCATGCCCACGGACCGATCGAGTTCTTCGAGGATGCCGACAGGCTGCTCGAGGTCGTGACGCGCCTGACCAACCTGCATGAAGGCGACCGCAGCGCGCCCTGGGCCGTGTCGGACGCACCGGCGGATTTCATCCAGTCGCAGTTGAAGGGCATTGTCGGCCTGCGCATGCCGATCACCAGGCTCGAAGGCAAGCGCAAGATGAGCCAGAACCGTAACGCGGCCGACCGCGCCGGCGTGCTCGCCGGGCTGTCAGCAAGCGAGCGGCCGTCCGACCGCGAGGTCGCGTCGCTCATTCCAGTGTAAAACCCTATCCTAACGAGCCCGTCATGCCGGAACTGACTCAGTTCGCCTTGTACTTCGCCGCGGCTTTCCTGCTTGCCATCACGCCAGGGCCGGGCATCTTCTATGTGGCCGCCCGCACGCTTTCCGGAGGACGCGCTGAAGGCATCGCCTCCAGCTTCGGAACCGGGCTGGGCGGCATGGTCCATGTGCTGGCCGGCAGCCTGGGTGTTTCAGCGATCGTCCTCGCCAGCGCTGAATTGTTCACGGCGTTGAAGCTGGTCGGCGCCTACTATCTCGTCTGGCTGGGCTTCCGCACCTTCCAGGCGGCCCGCCGAGAGGCAAAGACCATGCTGGAAGGCGGAATGCCGGTGCCTGCGGCCGGTGCTGCGCGAGCGTTTCGCGAGGGCGTGCTGGTCGATGCGTTGAACCCGAAGACGGCCGCCTTCTTCCTGGCCTTCATTCCGCAATTCGTGAACCTCAGCGGCGGCCACGTCGCGCTGCAGTTCATGATCCTCGGCTTCATATCGGTGACGCTCAACACGCTGGCCGATGTCGTGGTCGCCTTGGCGGCGAGCCGAATCCGGCAAGGCGCGACCGGGCGTTCAGGTATGATCCGCCGCCTGCGCGAGGTGTCGGGCGGCGCGATGATCGCGCTTGGCATCGGCCTGGCGGTAGCCAAACGCCCTGCCCTATAAGCGCCCGGCCACGTAGGGCGGGCTGCTGATTGCTCTAGCCGCGCAATGCCTCGCCGATGGCGTCGCCGAGGCGCTCGACGGTCGCGTCGATGGCGGCTTCGTCGCAGATGAAGGGCGGCGCCAAGAGTACATGGTCGCCAGATGCACCATCGATCGTACCGCCCATGGGATAGACGAGAAGACCGTTAGCCATGGCAGCCTTCTTGATGCGCGCATGGAGCTTGCGTTTCGGATCGAAGGGCTGCTTGGTCGAACGGTCCTCGACCAGCTCGACGCCCATAAACAGGCCGCGCCCGCGAATGTCGCCGACATGGGGATGATTGCCGAAGCGCTCGCCGAGGCGGCGCGCCAGATGCGCGCCCATGGCCTTCACATTGTCGAGCAGCCTGTCGCGGGCGATGACGTCCTGGACGGCCAGCGCCGCGGCGCAGGCCATCGGGTGGCAGATATAGGTGTGGCCGTGCTGGAAGAGGCCTGAGCCGTTGGCGAAGGCATCGAAGATTTTCTGGCTGAGCAGCACCGCGCCGATCGGCTGATAGCCGCCGCCCAGCCCCTTGGCGATGGTCATCAGGTCGGGAGCGACGCCATCCTGCTCGCAGGCATGCAGCGTTCCGGTGCGACCCATGCCACACATCACTTCGTCGAGGAGCAGCAGCACGCCGTAACGGTCGCAGATGTCGCGGATGCGGCGCAAATAGTCCGCCACCGGCGGCACCGCGCCGGCCGTCGCGCCGACCACCGTTTCGGCAACGAAGGCCATGACCGTCTCCGGCCCGAGCTCGATGATCCTGTCTTCCAGCGCCTGCGCGGCGCGCGCGGCATAGTCCTCGTCGCTCTCGCCGGCTTCCTGGAAACGATAGGCGAAGCATGGATCGATGTGATGGGTTTCGATGAGCAGCGGCCGGAACTGGGCGCGCCGCCATTCGTTGCCGCCGGTCGCCAGCGCGCCGAGCGTGTTGCCGTGATAGCTCTGCTTGCGCGCGATGATGTTGCGGCGCTGCGGCTGGCCGATCTCGACGAAATACTGCCGCGCCATCTTGAGCGCCGCCTCGACCGCCTCGGAGCCGCCGGAAACGAAATAGGCATGGCTGATGCCGGCCGGCGCGTCGGCGACCAGCCGGTCGGCGAGCGCCTCGGCGACGTCGCTGGTGAAGAAGCTGGTATGGGCGTAGGCCAGCGTGTCGGCCTGCCGATGCATGGCGGCGATGACATCGGGATGGCCGTGGCCGAGGCAGGAAACCGCCGCGCCGCCCGAGGCGTCGATATAGGCGCGCCCATTGCTGTCGAAGAGCTCGATGCCCTTGCCGCCGCTGGCGACCGAGAGCGCTGCGTTGATCTGGCGATGCAGGATATGCGTCATGATTTCCTCCGGCCGCGCGGCGGCAAGATGTGGATGTCGAGTTGGGAAAGCTGGTCTTCGGTGCGGCGGATGGCGGCAAGCGCCTTGTCCCCACCCTTGCCGGCGATCAGCGCAGCGAGAATCTCGCCGACGACGAAGGCCGGCGCCATGGCATGGAAGAAGGACGGGCTTTCCGTCGGCACCAGCACCGACAAAGCCGCCAGACCGACGAGCGGCGACACGGCGCTGTCAGTCAGCGCGATCACCGGCACGCCGCCTGCCGCGGCGCGGCGGGCAAGGTCGACGGTCAGCCTAGTGTAGGGCGCGACGCTGACCACGAACAGGACATCTTCGGCGGTCGCGAGGCGAATGGCGTCGGTGCCTGTTCCCGATGCACCGTCGAGCACCACCGTCTTCTCGCCGAGGAAGGACATGACGTAGGAAAAATGCGCGACGACCGGGTGGCTGGAGCGCAGCCCGAGGCAGAAGATCCGGTGCGCCGCATGCAGCCGCTCGGCCGCCGCGACAAGCGTGTCGAGTTGTTCGGGTTCGCCAAGCCTTGCGATCTGCTCCGCCAGCGATCGCACCATCTCGCCGGCCAACGCCCGGTCGCCAATTTCCTGCTGATGCGCGAGCTGTGTGCCCGCCTTGCCGGCGAAGCCGAGCTCGCCCTGCCGCATGGCATTGGCATAGAGCGAGCGCAGCGGCTCGTAGCCGTCGAAGCCCAGCCGCTTGGCCAGGCGCACCATCGTCCAGGGCTGCAGGCCGGCGCGGCGCGCCTGCTCGCGCATCGACAGCAGCGCGACGTCCTCGGGATTGTCCAGAAGATAGCGGGCAGCATCCTGCAACTGCGAGGGCAGACTGTCGAAGACCTCGACGATGGCATCGGTGAGCGGCGCGCGGATCATACCGAAACCATAGACGCGAATGCATGATCGTGCAATATATGTTGCACACATTGTCAATATGCTACAATTGGAGCAATCGATGCCGAACCAAAATCGCGTCGCGATCGCCGTGGCGCCAAATGGCGGCCGGCGCACGAAGACCGACCATCCAGCCTTGCCGATCACCCCGGATGAGTTGGCGGATGTGGCCACTGCGTCGCTCGAGGCCGGCGCAGCCATGATCCATGTCCATGTCCGCGACCACGACGGACGCCATTTGCTGGACGCCGAAGCCTACCGAGCCGCCACCGCTGCGATCAGGGCGAGCGTCGGCGACAGGCTCGTTCTCCAGATCACCAGCGAGGCGCTGGGTCTTTATCGACTGGAAGAGCAGATGCGGGTGGTGTTGGAAGCGCGGCCGGAAGCGGTTTCGCTGGCCTTGCGCGAACTCGTGCCCGACCCGATGCATGAGGCGGCTTTCGCGTCGTTCCTCGAAACGCTGCGGGTGGAAAAAGTCACGCCGCAGATCATCCTCTACACCCCCGAGGAGGCGACCTATCTCGCGGCGCTTGCGGGTCGCGGCCTGATCCCCTTCGACAATCTGCCGGTGCTCTATGTGCTCGGCCGCTACACGGTCAGGCAGACGTCCCGCCCCGCCGACCTGCTGCCCTTCCTGGCGCCGGGCATTGCCGCAGCCAGCCATTGGATGGTCTGCGCCTTCGGCCGCCAGGAGACGGCCTGCGTGACGGCGGCAGCGCTGCTCGGCGGACATGCGCGCGTCGGCTTCGAGAACAATCTCTTCCTACCCGATGGGGCGCTGGCTTCCGGAAATCAGGACCTCGTTGCGGCCACAAGGCGGGCGGTCGAAGCCTGCGGGCTCGCTCTCGCCGACGCGGACACGCTCAGAGGCCAATGGGGCGCTGCCTGAGGCATCTGAATCTTTCCTGACGCGCATCGCCGGCAGAACTCGCTCATGGCCACATTGTGCAAATATCAAATGCATTTTGCTGTTAGATGCATTTTTGATTTGCGGCACCAGACCGACGGTGCTAGGCTTCCCGGGCAATCCAACAAAAGGGGGAACCCGAAAATGAAGTTCGCACTCGCAAGCCTCACCGCCGCCGCGGCCGTCGCGGCAACGCTCGCCTTCGGTCAGCCGGCCTTCGCCGACGACCTGATCGTGGCGACAGACACCGCTTTCGTTCCGTTCGAATTCAAGGAGGGCGACAAATATGTCGGCTTCGACATCGACCTGTGGGCCGCGATCGCCAAGGATATCGGCGTGACCTACACGCTGCAGCCGATGGACTTCAACGGCATCATCCCGGCGCTGCAGACCAAGCAGGTCGATGTCGGTCTGGCCGGCATCACCATCAAGGACGAGCGCAAGAAGGTCATCGACTTTTCCGACGGCTATTACGACAGCGGCTTCCTTCTGATGGTGCCGGTCGACAGCACGATCAAGGGTCCGGACGATCTCGTCGGCAAGACACTGGCCGTGAAGACCGGCACGTCGGCGACCGACTATGCCAAGGAGCATTTCAAGGGCACGGAGTTGCGCCTGTTCCCGAACAGCGACAATGCCTATCTCGAGGTCGCGACCGGCCGCGCCGACGCCGCCATGCACGACACCCCGAACGTGCTCTACTACATCAAGACCAACGGCCAGGGGAAAGTGAAGACCGTCGGCCCGCAGATGATGGCCCAGCAATATGGCATCGCCTTCCCGAAGGGCAGCGAGCTCGTCGCCAAGGTCAATGCTTCTATCGCCAAGCTGAAGGGCGACGGCACCTACAAGGCCATCTACGAGAAGTGGTTCGGCACCGAGCCGCCGAAGAGCTGATCCACCGGGTTCCCCTTGGATCTCCTGGCGCGCCGGCATGGCCGGCGTGCCTTCCCTGAAGGATGGCTCACATGGATTTCGATTGGTCCGTCATCTGGCAGGCCTTGCCGGAGCTGTTTAAAGGCGCCCGCCTCACCGTGCTGATCGCGCTCGCCGGGCTCGCCGGGGGCCTTCTCATCGGCTTCGCCGCCGGATTGGCGCGCGCCTATGGCAACATCGTGCTCAACGCCATCGCCATGATCTATATCGAGATCATTCGCGGCACGCCGATCATCGTGCAGGTCATGTTCATCTATTTCGCGCTGCCCATCCTGGCGGATGTCCGCATAAATCCGCTGGCGGCGGCCATCATGGCGATCATCATCAATGCCGGCGCCTATATCGCCGAGATCGTGCGCGGCGCCTTCCTTTCGGTGCATCGCGGCTTGCGCGAGGCCGGCCTGGCGCTCGGCCTGCCGTTCTGGAAAGTGCTTTTGTACATCATCGGCCCGCTCGCCTTCCGCCGCATGATCCCGGCGCTCGGCAACCAGTTCATCGTCAGCCTGAAGGATACCTCGCTGTTCATCGTCATCGGCGTCGGCGAACTCACCCGGCAAGGCCAGGAAATCATGGCGGCCAATTTCCGCGCCGTCGAGATCTGGTCGGCCGTGGCGATGTTCTACCTGATCATGACCGGCACGCTTACGCTCATCCTGCGGCTGACCGAAAAGAGGATGCGCATCCTGTGAGCATCGTGGCGTTCAACAAAGTCACCAAGCGCTTCGGCCAGGTCACCATACTCGACCAGGTCGATCTCTCGATCGAGCCCGGCGAGAAGGTCGTCCTGATCGGCCCTTCCGGCTCCGGCAAATCGACGCTGCTGCGCTGCATCAACGCGCTGGAGGAGATCAATGGCGGCGACCTCGTCGTCGACGGCATCAGCGTCAAGTCCGGCGGCCGCAAGGTCCGTCTGATCCGTCAGGAGGCCGGCATGGTCTTCCAGCAGTTCAACCTGTTTCCGCAGATGACGGCGCTGGAGAACGTCGCTTTCGGCCCGCGCCGCGTGCGCGGCGAAACGCGACAGGCGGCGCGCACACAGGCGCTGGAGATGCTGGCCAAGGTCGGCCTTGCCGAACGCGCGCATCATTATCCGAGCGAGCTTTCCGGCGGCCAGCAGCAGCGCGTCGCCATTGCGCGCGCGCTTGCCGTCAAGCCGAAGCTGATGCTGTTCGACGAGCCGACCTCGGCACTCGATCCCGAACTTCGGCACGAAGTGCTGCGCGTGATGCAGGCGCTGGCCGAGGAAGGCATGACGATGATCGTCGTCACCCACGAGATGGCCTTTGCCCGCAAGGTCGGAACCAGGCTGATCTTCATGGAAGGCGGCAAGATCGCCGTCGACGGCGAGCCGCGCGAGCTGCTTGCAAACCCGCAAAACCCTCGCTTGAAAGAGTTTCTCCAGCATGTTGCATGATGCCGGCCGCCGGCTTTCCTTCATCGATGTCGCGGGGTCGCCCCATGACGTCGGGGCCGCCCTCGGGCGCTTCGGCCGGACAGCGCTCAACGACCATTTCCAGACGTCCGCAGCATGGCGCGAGCTCAACGCGCGGCGCGCCGATCCGCGCATCGGCACGATGGCGACGATTGTGCGAGAGCGCTTTCCGCGATACTGGGCCGAACTGCAAGGCCTCGCCGCCGGGTTGGAACTGGCGTTCGACGACGTCTTCCTGTGGAACTGCCGCGGCGACATCTGGGCTATGGCGCCGGATGGCTGCACGACCGTGCAATTGCCGGGATCGCCGCATGTCATAGGTCACAATGAGGATGGCGATCCGGATTTCGCCGGCCATTGCGCCCTGGCCCATGTGGCTGCCGAAGGCGGCAATCAATTCACCGCCTTCGTCTATCCCGGCTCCTTGCCCGGCCACACATTCGCGGCGACGTCGGCGGGGCTGGTGCAGACGGTCAACAACACCAGGCCTCTGGCCGGCGGCGCCGGGGCGCCGCGCATGGTGCTCGCCCGCGCCGTGCTCGACGCACCGGACCTCGACGCGGCGCTGGCCCTGCTCGAATCGGTACCGCGCGCCGGCGCCTTTCATCTGACCCTGGGGCAGGCCGGCGACGCGCGGCTGCTCAGCGTCGAGTTCACCGCGCAGGCGCTGTCGGTCGATCGCGTCGAAGCGGCGCGCGTCCATTCGAACCATCTCATCCATGCCGACACCGGGCGCATGTCGCAGATCGTCACCGGCTCGTCCGGCGTGCGCCAGCGACGGGGCGAAGCGCTGCTGGAGCAGACGCCTCAGTCCGAGCCGCAGCGCCGCGCGCTCGGCATCTTGTGGGACGCGGCCGACCCGGAGCTGCCGATCTATCGCACCGATCCGGCTGACAGCGATGTCGAGAACACCATGGCCAGTGCCGTCTTCCGCATCGGGGCTGACAAGGTCGAGTGGGCTGTCTACGATGCGGCGCACGAAGCAGCGCGCTTCGACATGCGGGATGGGCTGGTCCCTGTCGCGGGGTGAACGGGAACGATGCCAGAGGACGCCGTCGCGGAGCCGCCGCGCACCATCGAGGATCTGAGGGCGCTGGCGCTCTCGGTCGGCCGCGACGAAGCAGGCTTTTCCCTCGGCTCCAAGGCGCATGATGTCTTCGCCAAGCTGGTCGAGGCGCCCGAACAGTCGGCCGTCCGCACGATCTCGGAACTCGCCGATCAGTTCGGCATCAATCCGTCGACGCTGACCAGGCTGGCCAAGCGTCTTGGCTTCGAAGGTTTCAGCGATTTCCAGGCCGTCTTCCGCAAGGCCATCGCCAACGACCAGCAATATTTCTACAGCCGCCAGGCCGGCAGGCTGATGACGACGCCGTCGGCGGGCGGCGCCGAAGTCGAGGTCTTCGAGCAGCTGGCGCGCGAAACGGCGGCTAATGTCGACGGCTTCCTCGGCCAGTTGGACGCCGCCTCGCTGAAGGGCGCGACCAGGCTGCTGGCCGGAGCGCGGCGCGTGCGCGTGCACGGCGTTCGCCAGTTCCATTCGCTGGCGAGCTTCCTCACCTATTGCCTCGGCATGGTGCGCTCGGACGTGGCGCTTCTCGATGCGCCGCGCCTCGGTGTCGCCGAAGCGCTGTCACAGCTCGAGCCGGGCGATGTCGTGATCATAGCCAGCTGCGCGCCCTATACGCGCAGCGTCGCCGAGGTCGGCCGCGTCGCTGCAGCGAACGGCCAGAGCGTGATCGCGATCACCGATTCCCGTTCCTCGCCGCTGGTCCCTCCGGCCGAGCATGCCTTCTTCATCCCGCATGCCAGCAGCTTCTACTCGAACAGCATGGGCGCCTATGTCGTGTTTTGCGAAGCGCTGCTCAACCTCGTCGCCCGCGAGCTCGGCGACAAGGCGCTGAACTCGCTGGCCGGGCGCGAGCGGCTGATCGCCGAGATGAACATCGAAGTCGGCTGATCTTCTCAGCCACTTGTATCGCACTGCGACGTCAGGTGCAGACCCACTCGCGGATCTTGCACTCCTTCCCCTCGCCGCCGCATTGCGCCGTGGCCTTGTCTTCCGCATCCTTGCGGGTCGTGGCCGACGCGGCGCCCCAGAACGGGGTGGCCGCGCCACGGCTCTTGCCAACCGACAGAGCCGCACAGTGCTCATAGGGAAAGCCGGTGCCGTCATCATCGTCCCAGTGGCGGTGATTGCGGAACACTTCGACCACCCGGCAGCCCTTGCCGTCCGCGTTCTCGCAATATTTGAGCGCGATGTCTTCGGCCTCCTGGCGCTTGTCGGCACCCCAGAAGAAGCCGTGACGACCGTCATCCGGCGAATAGGCGATCGCGCCCCAGATGCCTTTTTCCTCGCCTGTCGCAGCCGGCGGCGGCGCCACCAGGTCGGCGGCGTGGGCCGCGATCGTAAGCCCGGCCAAGGCCGCCAGCAGCGGGAATGAGAGGCGACGGTTGATCAGCATTTTCGTGCTCCAGCTTGTGGCCATTCTTGAACCCTTGGCGATGCCGGCTTCTATCCGCCCATGCGCGCGACCGAGACGACGATGCAGGTGTTGCCGGTCGGCACCAGCAGCGCCTGGCCGCCATTGTTGGCCAGGTTGAAGAGCATCGTGTTCGAAAGATTGTCCGCAAGAAGGCTGCCGTTCGGGAGCGTGGTGGCGACCTCCTGGCAAGACCGCTGGAACGGCGCCACGCGCACGAAGCCGCCCTCGCAGGTCTGGCCGACGGGCGAAGCAAAGACGACGCCGGCGGCCTGCGTTTTATAGTCCGGCAGGTCGTAGCTCATCCCAGCGACCGCCTGCACGGCGTGGGTGTCGGGCGAGGTTTTGTCCCATTGCGTCTGGACCGCGTAGGTCGATCCCGCGGTCAGAGCCTGTCCGAGCGTGGCAAAGAGATTGGCGCAGGTGTGCACGCCCGCCTGGCTGACATGCGCTTGAAACGGGGTCTTGTTCGCCGCGGCATCCGCCGGCGCAGGTCCCGCCTCAGATGGCTTGCCCTGGGCGGGCACCTGCGACTGCGCCGAAGCCGTATCGGCAACCAGCATTCCGAGCGCGGGATAGAACCGAAGCGACGATATGACCGCCACCGCGACAAGCACGGCGAACGCACCGAGCAAGGCTGCGTTTCGCACCAGCCGCCAGACCGGCCAACGTGCCGGCGTCGGACTGGCAGGCGGCTCCGGCGGCAAAGCAGGCTCACCGCGCGTCAGGATCCTGTGCTCGATGGATTGGCGGGTCATTTGCAGATCTCTCTATTTGATCGTCGACAGGGCAGTCTTGAGCCCTTTGAAAGGTGCATCGAGGCTGACGGCCGCTCCCGACGGCAGGGAATAGGAAATCCCGACGGTGGTCTCCTTGCCGATCTCTCCGCGAAGCACCGGACCCACGGGCAGGTAAGCGACGCAGACCGATGCGTCACAGCCCTGCAGTTGGACGTCCACCGGCAGTTTGCGGCCAGCAAATTTCAGCGAAAGCTTGCTTCCTGCGCCGGTCTGGCTGGGGGTGCGCAGTATCATGAAGGGCTTGCCTTTCTCGTCGGCCGCGAGCGACCAGCTGAAGACCAGCGCCTGGCTCCGGTCGATGAAGGACTGGCTGATGTTGCAGACCTTCTTCCTGGCCTGCAGGTTCTCGTCGCAGATCAGCGTCCAGTTCTCGAACGGACGTGTGGTTCGCTGATATTCGCCGAGCTTAACGTCCGGAGGCACCGCTACGTCGGACGGTTTTATCCGATAGGTGCTCTGGACCGCCTCCTGTCCGACCGCGAATGGGCCGGACAGGAGCAGGCAAGTCACGCATATCGCGACGGCAGAGACAGCTTGCCCGATCATCAACCGACTCAGTTCAGGGTAAAGCTGACACCCGCGCCAACGCCCCAGTGCCCGCCCGCCGTGGTGCCGGAAAGGTTTGCCCTGGCTCTCCCGTCCTCACTGGTGTAGCCGGCGCCGAACGCCACGGCCCCCTCGCCGCGCCAGTAGCCACCGCCAGCCGCCACGCTCAGCTTGCCGGGACGGTCGTCGTAACGCAGCGAGGCCGCCGCCAAGCCGATCGCGGCAGCTTGCCGCGCCTCGCCCTTGGCCTCGCCCATGTCCATGTTGAGCTGGCTGAGCTTGGAGTCGGTATAGGCATTGGCCTGCTGAAGCGTCGTGGCTGCAACCTGATTGGTATAGGTCTTGGAGTTGTCGAGCGTGGTCGCCAGCCCAAGATTGAGTTGCTGCACGTTGACTGCATCGGTGTTGGCGGTGCCGGCGCCGACATTGTGGATGACGACAGGCGCATTCACGTCGCCGCCGACGAGCGTCAGCGAGTTAGACTTGGTGCCGTCCGGGTTCTTGTCGTACTGGACCGCGAACTCGTTCAGATCGCCGACACTCCCCTGCACGGCTTCGACAGCCTGGTTGGTCGCGTAGAGCTGGCTGCCATTGATGGCGTCGGTCGAAGTCTGGCTGATCCTGCCCGCGGCCACATTGGTGACGGTGCGCTCCTTGCCGACGTCGCCGACGCTCACCGTGCTCGTCGGAGCGGTTCCGGCGAAGGTGTAGGCGACGCCGTTTATCGTCGTGCCGGTGGTCGCCACCGCCGCAGCCGTCGTCGAGCCCGCGCCGAGCGCGACGCTGCCCGGTTCGTTGGCCGTGGCGCCGGCGCCAAGCGCCATCGACTGGGCGCCGTTGGCGGTCGAGTTCGTGCCGAGCGCGATGCTGTCCGCCGCGTTGACGGTCGCGGTCTGGCCGATCGCGATGCCGCCGGGCGCCGTCTGCTGGACGATGGCGCCATTGCCCATGCCGATGCCGTTGTCGCCGTTGACGGTGGTGCGCGGACCGATCGCGACCGAATCGGTGCCGACCGCCACCGAATCCGAAGCCGTCGAATTGGCATGGAAGTACATGGTCGGCGTCACCGCGAAGGAGCTCAGCGCGCCCTTCAATTGGCGAAGCGTCACCGCGTCCTGATCCTCTGTTCCGTCGGCCACGTTGATGATCTGGCGATAGGACGTGGAGGTGCCGACCGAGACGGCGCCGAGCAAGGTCTCGTCGGTGGTGTTGTAGGGGACGAGGCCGGTGCCGGCGAGGATCGATCCCGAAGCCGGCGCCACCGCACGGTCGGAGACCGAGCCGGAGCCGAGCGCAACGCCGTCGGTGATGGAGACCGTGGTGCCACGGCCGAGCGCCAGCGAATTGGCGGCAGAGGCCGTCGCCTGGTAGCCGAGCGCGGAGGAGCCGACCCCTTGCGCGAAGGCGTCCGTGACGGGCAACGTCGTGTCGTTGGTGCGCACGTAGCGGATGCCGTCGCCATTGGCGTCGGTATAGGCCGTCGAGGTGTCGCCGGCAAAATTGTTGATCGTGTTGCCAAGGGTGGTGATGTCGGCCGTGTTGGCCGCGATGTCGGTGGTGTTCTGCGTCACCTGCTGGTTGGTCGCAAAGAGCTGCGAGCCGTTGACCGCATCGGTCGACGAGCCGCTCAACTGTCCGGCGGCGACGTTCTGGATCTGGCGCTCCGCGCCGACCGAGCCGACCGAGAACGCGCCGGCCGGGGTGGTACCGGCGAAGGTGTAGGCGACGCCGCCGATCGTCGTGCCGCCAACCGCGGTCGTGGTGCCGGAGACTGAATTCACGCCGATCGCCACGTCGCCGGCGTTGTTGGCCACCGCATTGGGGCCGACCGCCACGGAATCCGTGCCAAGGGCCTGCGAATCCGCCAGCGTCGAATTGGCGTGGAAATACTTGATGCCGCCGCCGGTGTTGATGTTGTTGATGGTGTTGCCGAGGTTGGTGATGTCGGCGGTGTTGGCGGCGATGTCGGTCGTGTTCTTCGTCACCTGCTGATTGGTGGCGAAGAGCTGCGAGCCGTTGATCGCATCGGTCGACGAGCCGCTCAACTGTCCGGCGGCGACGTTTTGGATCTGACGCTCCGCCCCGACCGAGCCGACCGAGAACGCGCCGGCCGGCGTGGTTCCGGCGAAGGTGTAGGCGACGCCGCCGATCGTCGTGCCGCCAACCGCCGTCGTGGTGCCGGATGCGGAATTCAGGCCGATCGCCACGTCGCCGGCGTTGTTGGCCACGGCATTCGGGCCGACGGCGACGGAATCCGTCCCGAGCGCCTGGGAATCCGGCAGCGTCGAATTGGCGTGGAAATACTTGATGCCGCCACCGGCGTTGATGTTGGTGACCGTGCTGGCGAGACTGTCGACGGCCTGATTGGTCGCAAAGAGCTGCGAGCCGTTGACCGCGTCGGTCGAGGACCCGCTGATGCGCCCCGCCGCGAGATTGGTGAGCGTGCGTTCCGCGCCGGGCGCGCCGATGCTGACCGTCGAGGTCGGCGTGGTGCCCTGGAAGGTGTAGGTCGTGCCGTTGATCACCGCACTCGGCGTGCCGACCGCCGCGGCGGTCACCGAGCCGGAGCCAAGCGCGACATCGCCGGAGCTTGCCGCCGCTGTCGCGCCATTGCCCAACGCGACATTGCCGGTGAAGCCTGCGGCACCCGCTGTCGAGCCATTGCCCAACGCCACGGAGCCCTGCCCGATCGCCTTGTTGCTATTGCCAATCGCGACCGCGCCTGCCGCCTGGTTGGCGGCGGTGGCGGTTGCCGTGCCGTCGCTGTTGGCGATGTTGTTGGCGCCGCCGGTGAAGGCGCCGGTGCCGCTGGCATAGCTCGGATCGCCGATCGAGACCGCGCCGTCACCGTAAGCGGTGTTGCCCGAGCCGATGGAGACCGCCTTGCCGCCGGTCGCCACCGCGTTGGTGCCCATGGCGACCGCCTCGGCGGAATCGGCCTTGGCGCTCGTGCCGAAGGCAATGGCATCCTGCGCGCTCGCATTGGCCTGCTTGCCAACCGCGGTGCTGTTTATACCGCTCGCCGTGGCGCCCAGTCCCAGCGCGCTTGCACTGGCGGCACTCGCCGAGGCGTTGTTGCCCAGCGCCGTGGCGGATACGCCCGTGGCCTGGGCTCCCGAGCCCGCTGCCACCGAGCCTACTCCGCTCGATACAGCCGAATTGCCCAGAGCCAACGCGAAATTGCCCGAGGCCGTCGCGACGTTGCCGAAGGCCGCCGAGTTTGAGGCCGATGCATTTGCCTGGGGACCAACGGCGACGGCATTGGTACCGGCGGCCTGGGCCTGGAAGCCTACGGCTGCCGAACTGGCGCCGCCGGCCGAGGTACCGATGCCGAGCGCGGTGCTGGCGACTCCGCCAGCGTTGGCGCTGACACCGGCAGCGAGAGAATTGTCTGCTACCGCATTCGCTCCGGTCCCGAATGAGGAGGCGTTTATTCCACTGGCAGTTGCCTGACGTCCCATGGCAGTGGAATTGGCGCCGCTGGCGACGGAGGACCAGCCTGCGGCTGTCGCATAATTGTTGCTGGCCAAGGAGCTAACGCCGAGCGCGGTGGCATTGCCGCCCGAAGCAACGGCAAAGGTGCCTAGCGCGCTGGTGCCGGCCCCGGTTGCTTGGGCTTGCACGCCAAGCGCGACCGAATTGACGCCGCTCGAGACCGTGCCTTGGCCCAGCGCCATCGCGCCGCCGGTGCCGGTGGCCTTGGCGTTCAGGCCGATGGCGACCGCATATTGTGCCGACGCAAGCGATTGACGTCCAACCGCGATCGCGTCGACCTGCGATGCCGTAACATCCGTGCCGATGCCGATGGCGCTCGTGGCAGTGGCACCTGTTCCTGCGACAGTCCGCGAGCCAAGATAGATGGAGTTGAGTTGAGAGGCGATCGACTGGAAGCCGATCGCGACGGCGTTCTGGCTGCCAGCGTTGGCGCTGGTGCCTTGGGCGATAGAATCTATTCCGGTCTGTGTCGCTCCATTTCCAACGGCCACCCCACGCAGCCCGTTTGCCGTCGAGCCAGGTCCGACGGCGACGGAATTGCTGCCGGTCGCTGTGCCGCCACCGGCGGCATACTGAGCCGAAGCCGGCGTGGCGAGGCCCGCGAATGCGATCGTGCCCAGCGCCGCCGTCAGGATATTGCCGCCGCCCAGCGCGCCGAGCCCCAGACCTTTGCGGCGCATGCCGAGCACTCGATGCGCGTTGCGCAGCGCCGCCATCAGGCGGCGCCGGAGCGAGCGGCTTTCGGCGGCGCCGGAAATCCAGTTTCCAGCTAAGCCATTTGAAGCGCGCCGAATGGTTCGTCCTTGCCCGAGATTCATTGCGAGAATGCCTCCTTTGGTGGGTCGCGCTCAATGACGACAGGTTCCGCCGACCCTGCCGCCGAGGCGTTTCTGCTCGAAAATGGAATGACGACGTCGGCGCCGCGCGAGAGCAGCACATAGCCTTGCTTCCCGCCGATCGCCTCGACGCGATCGAGCGCGTTCGCAAGCCAGGTGTCGCCCTCCTCGGGCACGGCCTGGAGCGCTCGCGTGACCCGCTCCTCGGGGATGAGCCGAAGGAGGTAGGACCGCACGGCCGCCAGATGGGCCGCCGGCGCATCACTCGCATGGACCACGGCGGTGAGGCCGTAGAGATAATGCGCCAGCAGAACATCCTGCTTGGTCACAGGCACGCCGCTTCCGTAGCGCTTCTCGAGCGTCCTGGAGGCCGACTCCAGCCAGTAGCCGATCTCCTCGGAAAGGCTCCGGCGGATCGCCGTGTCGTCGCTCATGTTCCCCCGCGGCCAAATCAGAATCCGAAACAACCGGAACCGCTTCAAGAGGTCATGTTTTTCGACTCAGGTATTCCAATAAATTGCTGTTCTATCCAAAAATATTACGTGAGATACCGGTAGTTAACAGCGAGTTACTTAAGCAATAAATTCAATTAGCAAGCGTTCAACTTGCGCTTTTCTAAATTAGAATAATCTTACTTTTCGGATTGGGAGCGGCGCCGCCCCGTGCGTACCTGCTGAGGTGTCGCATGGCGATACTTCCTCATCATGGTGGTGAAGTGGCTCTGGCTCGAAAATCCGCTTAAATCGGCAATGTCCGTGATCGACATGCGGCTGTCGGCAAGCAGCTTTTCGGCAAGGTCGAGGCGAAGAGCCAGAACATACTGATAAGGCGACACGCCGAACGTCTTCGAAAAGGCACGGGCGAAATGGTAGGGGGACAAGTCGCACACGGCCGCCATCTCGGCCAGCGACAGCTTGCGCGAGAAATTCTCTTTCAGGAATTGCTGGATTTGGTAGGTGTGCCTGGCCGACAGCCCGCCTTTCGCGTTCAGCAACGGAGGCTTGTGGGAATCGATCGAAAATCGGGCCGGCAGATCATCGTCGCGCCGCAACTCGGCCTCCTGATGCCTAGCCCCCGCCGATCCCAGCCCAACCTGAACGTGTGTTTTCGGTTCCCTGGGCAAAGTAATTCGTGATCGCGCGTATGGTTGTCAGGCAACCGGGGTTTGCCCCGGCTGCAGCCCTGCCAAAGGCCACGATTTGGGTCACCCGGTATTTCATGAAATTGCGGTTCGGCGAGGAAAAACTTCTCTCACGAAAACTTTAGATGCCGCTGATGCTATCTGATTGTTCTCAAGTAAGATTTTTTCGTCGTGAGGTAACAAAGACAGCTCTGACGCGTAAGGGCGCCATCTAAGTTCGCTTGACCCGGCGAGCGGGAGAGCCAACATGCAGAATCCGAAGCTGCTCGCCCGCCACCGTGCCACATACTGTAGTGGACGGACGCCGTTTGATCCGGCGGGCTAGCGCGCCGCCCTAGCGCCCGCGCGCCAGGCTGCCCAGGATGCCGCGCACGATGGCGCGCCCGACGGATGAGCCGACCGAGCGCACCACCGACTTGATGGCGGCTTCGGCGACGGTCTGGCGGTTGGAAGACCGCCGGTTGCCGGTTCCCAGAACATCGTCGAAGCCCGGAATGGTCCAGTGCGAGCCGCCGCTGTTTTGCTGCTGTGCTTGAGCCTCGGCGTCCTGTGCTTCCTTGGCTTTCTTCTGCAGCATCTCGAAGGCCGATTCGCGATCGACCACCCGGTCGTACTGGCCGGCGACCGGGCTCTCGGCGATGATCTTGCGGCGCTCGTCCGGCGTGATCGGGCCGAGCCGCGAGGAAGGCGGGCGGATCAGTGTGCGCTGGACCATGGCCGGCACGCCCTTGTCCTCCAGCATCGAGGCCAGCGCCTCGCCGGTGGCAAGTTGGGTGATCGCCGTGGCACAGTCGAAATCGGGATTGGGCCGGAAGGTGTCGGCCGCCGTGCGCACCGCCTGCTGCTCGCGCGGTGTATAAGCGCGCAGCGCGTGCTGGACACGGTTGCCGAGCTGGGCCAGCACCTTTTCCGGGATATCGAGCGGGTTCTGGGTGACGAAATAGACGCCGACGCCCTTGGAGCGGATAAGCCGCACGACCTGCTCGACGCGGTCGACCAGCACTTTCGGCGCGTCCTCGAACAGGAGATGCGCCTCGTCGAAAAAGAAGACCAGCTTCGGCTTGTCCAGGTCGCCGACCTCGGGCAGTTCCTCGAACAGCTCCGACATCAGCCAGAGCAGGAAGGTGGCGTAGAGCCTGGGATTCATCATCAGCTTGTCGGCGGCCAGCACGCTGACCGCGCCGCGACCATCGCGGGTGGTGCGCATGATGTCGGCGATGCGCAGCGCCGGCTCGCCGAAGAAGTTCGCAGCACCCTGCTGCTCCAACACCAGGAGCGTGCGCTGGATGGCGCCGACGGAAGGCTTGGTGACATTGCCGTAGCGGGCGCTGAGCTCGTCGGCGCGCTCGGCGATGTTGGCGAGCAGCGCCTGCAGGTCCTTCAAATCGAGCAGCAGCAGGCCTTCCTCGTCGGCGATGCGGAAGGCGATGTTCATGACGCCTTCCTGCGCTTCGGTGAGGTTCATCAGCCGCGACAGAAGCAGCGGCCCCATCTCAGAAATGGTGGCGCGGATCGGGTGGCCCTGCTCGCCGAACAGATCCCAGAAGATGACCGGGAATTCCTGGAACTGGTAGGGATCGAGCTTTACCTGCGCGGCGCGCTTGACCAGGAAATCCTTGGCGTCGCCCATCATGGATATGCCGGAAAGGTCGCCCTTGATGTCGGCGCAGAAGACCGGCACGCCGGCGTTCGAAAAGCCCTCGGCCAGGATCTGCAGGCTGACCGTCTTACCGGTGCCCGTGGCGCCGGTGACGAGGCCGTGGCGGTTGCCGTAGCGCAGGAGCAGTTCTTCAGCGCGCTGGTAGGAATCGTCGGGCTTGCGACTGGCGCCGATGAAAATGCTGGTTTCGTCAGCCATGGTTCCGCTCTCCGCAATCTGTTTGGCCAAAAATGCCTAGTCTCACCGGAGGTATAGTAACGCTATCGCCGGGCGACAATGCCCGCCAAAGAATTTGCGGGCGCCATCGAAATCGAGGCCGCGAAGCTTGCGGATTTTGCGCATGTTTGGCAATGGGTTAGGGACCAGGATAGCGGCCACGGCGGATGCCGCATTGTGATATACGGTGGAGCGCCCTAGATTGGCTGAGCCGCTGATGCGAACGGAGACGAGGAGTGCGATGGCCGCCGGCGCCTTGACCAGGGATGTCGACCTTCCGAACCCGGACGCCAAGCGTTGGCAGGCGCTGGCTGAGAAGGCGCTTGCCGGCGGTTCCTTCGAGGAAAAGCTCGTCTCCCGCACCGATGACGGGATCCGCATCGAGCCGCTCAGCCAGCGCTCGACGACCGCCGAGCCGCTGACGCGCACCAATCCGACAGCGTCCTGGATCGTCAGCCAGCGCGTCGACGACCCGGACATCGCCCGGGCCAAAGCGCAAGCCCTTGAAGACATCGCCCAAGGGGCGACCGGCCTGTCGCTGGTGTTCGAGGGCGCACCGAACGCGTTCGGCTACGGCCTGCCGCGCACGGCGGAAGCGCTGGAGGCGGTGCTCGACGGCGTGCCGCTCAATCACGTGCAGGTGCGTATCGACGCGCATCCGTGGAGCCGCGCCGTGGCCGACTGGCTGCTCGCCTTCCTGAGCCGCCGCCGCTCCGATCCGACCAAGCTCAACCTCTCCTTCGGCATCGACCCGGCGGCGATCTTCGCCGGAACCGGGCGGCTGCGCACCTCGATCGAGGCGCTGCAGGAATCGATGCCGCAGTCGCTGGCGCATTTCTTTTCGATGGGCGTGCCGGGCGTGCTGCTCGAGGCCGATGGCCGCGTCTTCCACAATGCCGGCGCCACCGAGGCGCAGGAACTCGGCACGATGATGGCCTCGGTCGTGTCCTATCTCAGGATGTTCGAGAAGGCGCGCCAGCCGCTGGTTTACGCAGCCCCCCATATCGGTTTCGCGCTCAGCGTCGACCAGGACCAGTTCGTCTCGATCGCCAAGGTGCGGGCATTGCGCAAGCTGTGGGCTCGCGTCCAGGAGGCCTGCTCGATCCCGGCCGCGATCGCCAGCATCCATGCCGAGACTTCCTATCGCATGATGACGACGGCCGATCCGGAGACCAATATCTTGCGCACCGCGATCGCGGCCTTCGCCGCGGCGACCGGCGGCGCCGATTCGATCTCGGTGCTGCCGCACACGATCGCGCATGGGCTGCCGGCCGGCTTTGCCCGCCGCGTCGCCCGCAACGCCCAGCTGATCATGACCGAGGAGAGCCATGTCGACCATGTCGCCGACCCGGCCAGCGGCTCGGGCGCCGTCGAGGCGCTGACCAACGATCTCTGCGCCTCGGCCTGGGAGGAATTCCAGCGCATCGAGACAGAGGGCGGCGTGCTCGCCAGCCTGCAGCAGGGCTATATCCAGAACCGCGTGCAGACGGCCGCCGCCAGGCGCAACGCCGCTTATCGGTCGGGTGAGCGCGGCATTGTCGGCACGACACTGTACCGCGTCGGCAGGGAGCGCCCGGTCGAGACGCTGCCGCAGCAGCGGCGGCCGGCGCTGACGGAAGGCGTGGCGATCTGCGAGCCGCTGTTTCCGGTGCGCATCGATCAGTCGATCGGAGCCGGATCATGATCCCGGATTTCAGCAAGGTCGGCTGGTCGGAGCCGCGTCGCGCGCCGGTCGAGCTCAAGGGCCAGCGGATGACGCCGGAAGGCATCGCCGTCAAACACCTCTACACGCAGGGCGATCTCAAGGGGCTTGCCAATCTCGAGACCTATCCGGGCCTGCCGCCCTTCGTGCGCGGCCCCTACCCCACCATGTATGTCCAGCAGCCCTGGACGATCCGGCAATATGCCGGTTTCTCGACGGCGGAAGAATCCAACGCCTTCTACCGGCGCAATCTCGCCGCCGGCCAGAAAGGCTTGTCAGTCGCCTTCGACCTCGCCACGCATCGCGGTTATGACAGCGACCATCCGCGTGTCGCCGGCGATGTCGGCATGGCCGGCGTGGCGATCGATTCCATCCTCGACATGCGGCAGCTGTTCGACGGTATCCCGCTGAACGAGATGACGGTGTCGATGACGATGAACGGCGCGGTGCTGCCGATCATGGCTCTCTTCATCGTCGCGGCCGAGGAACAAGGCGTCGCGCAAAAGGATCTGGCAGGAACCATTCAGAACGACATCCTGAAGGAGTTCATGGTCCGCAACACCTACATCTATCCGCCGAAACCATCGATGCGGATCGTGTCGGACATCTTCGCCTACACCTCGAAGCATATGCCGAAATTCAACTCGATTTCTATCTCCGGCTACCACATGCAGGAAGCCGGCGCCACGGCCGACCTCGAGCTTGCCTACACCATTGCCGACGGCATCGAATATGCCCGCGCCGGCGTTGCGGGAGGCCTCGACATCGACCGCTTCGCGCCGCGGCTCTCCTTCTTCTGGGCGATCGGCATGAACTTCTTCATGGAGGTCGCCAAGCTCAGGGCGGCGCGGCTGCTCTGGTCGAGCCTGATGCAGAAGAATTTCGCGCCGAAGGACGAGCGTTCGCTGTCTCTGCGCACGCATTGCCAGACATCGGGCTGGTCGCTGACGGCGCAGGACCCCTACAACAACATCACCCGCACGATGATCGAGGCGATGGCAGCGACGCAGGGTCATACCCAGTCGCTGCACACCAATTCCTTCGACGAGGCGATGGCGCTGCCGACCGACCATTCGGCACGTATCGCGCGCAACACACAGCTCATCCTGCAGAAGGAATCCGGCACAACGCGCATGATCGATCCATGGGGCGGTTCGGCCTATGTCGAGCGGCTGACGCATGATCTGGCGGCGCGCGCGCTCGGCCATATCGAGGAGGTCGAGAGCCTCGGCGGCATGGCGGCGGCGATCGAGAAGGGCATTCCGAAGCTGCGCATCGAGGAAGCGGCGGCGCGCACCCAGGCGCGCATCGATTCCGGCGAGCAAATTCTGGTCGGAGTCAACGCGCATCGGCCCGAGACCGACATCGAGGTCGACGTGCTGAAGATCGACAATGCCGAGGTGAAAGCCCGGCAGTTGGCAAAGCTGCAGCGGCTCAAGGGCACGCGAGACGTCGCGGCGCTGGAGGATGCGCTGGCGGCGCTGACCCGTGCCGCCGAAAGCGGCGAGAACCTGCTCGAATTCGCGATCCGCGCGGCGCGCGCCAACGCGACGGTCGGCGAGATTTCGCTGGCGCTCGAAAAAGTGTTCGGCCGCCACACGGCGGCGGTGCAGACGATCTCCGGCGTCTACCGTGACGCGCTTGGCGACAACCCCGCGCTCGACCGGCTGCAGGAGAAGATCGAGGCGTTCGAGAAGAGGTCCGGCGACAAACCGCGCATCCTGGTCGCCAAGATGGGCCAGGACGGCCACGACCGCGGCCAGAAGGTGATCGCCAGCGCCTTTGCCGATCTCGGCTTCGACGTCACCGTCGGGCCGATGTTCCAGACGCCGGACGAGATCGCCAGGCTGGCGGTGCAGCACGACGTCGACATCATCGGCGCGTCTTCGCTGGCGGCCGGCCATCTGACGCTAATCCCCGAGCTCAAGGAAGCGCTGAAGAAGCTCGGCCATGCCAACATGCTGATCGTCGCCGGCGGCGTCATCCCGCCGCAGGATTATGATGCGGTGCTGGCGGCGGGCGCGGCCGAGATCTTCCCGCCTGGGACCGTCATCCCGGAGGCGGCGAACCGGTTGATGGATCGGCTGCTGGCTGATCGCTGAAGCCTTGCTGATTTGGTCGAAAGGTTGTTCTATGGAAATAGACACAACCAGGGCGCGATCAAGTTCAAGACGATCATCCATGGGCTTGAGGACGGATGAGGGGCCGTGCTGCTGCCACGCGAAATGCTTGACAGCTTGAACCTTCAAGTTGGCGATGAACTCCAGATCATCGATACCGACGACGGCGTCATTCTAAGGCCAGTCCGCCACGACAACTACAAACGGCAAATCAACGCCGCTCGCGTTGTCATGGACAAGTACGAAGCTGCACTACAGAAGCTTGCAAAGGAGGCTGGCTATTAATTCTCGGCCTTGTCCGAGAGCTTGACGATTTCCCATTCCTTGCCGTTCACGGCGGCCACATCGCCGACCTTCTTGCCGAACAGCGCGACGGCCATCGGCGAGACGTGGGAAATGCTGCCCTTTGACGGGTCGGCCTCGTCCTCGCCGACGATGCGCCAATGCACCTTCTTGCCGTCATCGCCTTCCAGCGTGACGCCCATGCCGAAGCGCACCACGTCGCTGCCGGGCTCCGGCACCGAAAGCTCGGCGTTCTCGCGCCGCGCGGTCCAGTAGCGCAGGTCGCGGGAGACCACCGCGATGCGCTCGCGGTCGCCCTTCCTTTCGGCCTTGGCCAGGATGTCGCGCAGGTCGGCGAGATTGTCCTCGATCATCGCCAGGCCGCGCTCCGTCACCAGATTGCGATGCGTACTGACGGGGCGTTCGCCGACGCCGGCAATGGCGTTTTCGCTGTCTTCTTCGCGAGTAAAAGCTCTGCTCATGCGATGAACTTAGGCTTGGCGAGGCGACTGCACAAGTCACAGTCAAACGACGAGCTTGGCACGATTCCTGCCACAGGTCAGGCGAGACGCCAGGACCTGTGCCGATGTTGAACAGACGAACGCTGCTTGCCCAGACGGCCGGCTTTGCCGTGGCCGGCCTTTGCCTCGGCAAGGCAGCGGCGAAATCGCTGCCGGGTATCGAGATGGCCGCGATGCGCGGCTCGATCAACGCCACCGAGATCGGCGTGCAGCCGGGCGCGCTGGACGACCAGAGCAAGGCTTTCGCCAAGATGCTTGCCGAGGCCAGCGACCGCGACCAACCGGTCTTTTTGCCGCCCGGCACCTATCTTGTCTCGAACCTCAAATTGCCCGCACGCGTGCGCCTGTCGGGCGTGCCCGGCGCGACGCGCATCGTCTATGGCGGCAACGGCCATCTGATGATGGCCGAGCAGGCCGAGCATATCGAGCTCACGGGCCTCGTCTTCGACGGCAGCAATCAATGGCTGGCCGACTACACGCAGGGGCTGCTCGACCTGCGTCGCGTCGCCCATCTGGTCATCGACAATTGCCAGGTGACCGGCAGCGGCAAGAACGGCTTGGCGCTCGAGCATGCGGTCGGCCGCGTCGGCCGCTCCGATATTTCCGGCGCGGCCGATGCCGGCATCTATTCGGTCGAGGCGGGCGGGCTGGAGATTTCCGGCAACACGGTTTCGGACTGCGCCAATGGCGGCATTCTCGTGCATCGCTGGCAGGCGGCGGAGGACGGCACCATCGTCAGCGGCAACCGCGTCCAGAGGATCGGCGCAAGAAGCGGCGGCACCGGCCAGAACGGCAACGGCATCAACGCCTTCCGCGCCGGCAATGTGATCATCTCGGGCAACGTCGTCTCCGACTGCGCCTTCACCGCGATCCGTGCCAACAGCGCCAGCAATCTGCAGATCACCGGCAACACCTGCTCGCGCTCGGGCGAGACCGGGATCTATTCGGAATTCTCCTTCGAGGGCGCGATCCTCAGCAACAATCTGGTCGACGGCGCCGCCAACGGCATCTCGATCGTCAACTTCAACGAAGGCGGCCGCATGGCGGTCTGCTCGAACAACATCGTGCGCAATCTTACGACGGTTGGTCCCTACACGGCCGACCCGCCCGGCTTAGGTGTCGGCATCAGCGCCGAAGCCGACACCACGGTTTCAGGCAATGTGGTCGAGAACGCCCCGCTCTACGGCATGCAACTCGGCTGGGGTCCGTATCTGCGCAATGTCGTGGCAACGGGGAACATCATCCGCAAGGCCGGTACCGGTATCGTCGTTTCGGTCGTCGAAGGGTCCGGCACCGCCGTAATCTGCGACAACGTCATCGACGGCGCTCGGAACGGCGCCATCGTCGGCCAGCGCTGGGCCGATACGGCGACCGGGGACCTGTCCCAGTCAACGGATACCGGCTACGCGCATCTCACCGTCGAGCGCAACAAGGTAAGCTAGGCCACGGCCACGATAATGTGCGCCTGGATCTTGGCGGCAACCGCGCCCCGGCCATGTCTGTCGGCGATCACGGATTCGGCGTAGTCGGTTGCGGATGCCAACCGTCCGGCCTCCCTGGCCTCGATCTCGTTGCGAAGCAGGGTCCCCTGACAATAGGCGACGGCCGGAACGCGCGGCGAGGATGCGCGGCTCTGCTCGGCCCTGGTGTCGATGGCCAGATCGGAGAAACCGGCGGCTGACAGATCGGCGCGGATCAGGTCCTTGTCGTGGTAACCATGCGGCGTGCGCGCCAGGAAGCGCGGCGGATCGTTCGGAAAGATCCTGGCGAGGGCATTCGTCACGTCGTCGGCGAAAATGTTCTCCTCGATGCGATCCCAGACGCTGAACAGGAAATGTCCGCCAGGTTTCAGGACCCGCTTTGCCTCGCGATAGGCGGCGGAGCGGTCGGGAAAGAACATCGCGCCGAACTGACAGCAGACGAGGTCGAAGGCCGCATCGTCGAAGGGCAGCTTCAGCGCATCCGCCTGGCGCCAGGAGATGCGACTGTCGGAACCCTGGCGCGAAGCCGCATAATCGAGCATCGGCTGGTTGAGGTCGGTTACGGTGTAGCTGGCATCGCGCGAGAGTTTCGGTGCCAGGTCGCGGGTGACAGCCCCGGTGCCGGCGGCGGTTTCCAACACGGCGAGGGGTGAGAAGGACGCCGCCCGCCGCGCGGTCTCCGCGGCATAGGCCTCGAAAATCAACGGCACCATATGGCGATCGTAATTTTCCGGGATCGACCCGGCAAACACCTTGTCCGTTTCCAACATGGTCAGCACCTGCCGTCCGTTGATGGTGGAGGCTAGCACATAATTTCTGTCTTGGGCTTACCCGCCCGGCAGATGCTCGTGAGTGGGCGAACGCGCTAGTTCAGCGCCGCAGTCGGCCGCAGCAAGCCGACCTTGGCGCCGATGCGGCTTTCAACTGCGGGATGGGCGAGTTCACTGAGCTTTGCCGCAACCGCTTCATCCGAGCTCAGCAGCTTTGCCAGCACGGCGGCGATCATCACCTCGGACCCTCTGGCGGCACCGTCATCGCATTTCAAAGCGATGCCGAGGCCGAGCTCGGGCAGTGCCGCGCAATAGACGCCTTCGGCGCCGGTCTTGACGAAGATGCGGCCGGGCGCGGCCTGCATCAGCGCGACATCGGCCTTGCCGGTGCCCGCGACCAGGAACGGCTCGGCCATGCAGGCCGAAAGCAACCGCTTTGCCGCCTTGGCGCGTTCGGGCGCAAAGCCCCTGCCCGTCGCCATGCGGGCAAAGCCCAGCGCAAAGCTTTTTAACGGCACGGCATAGGTCGGGATCGAGCAGCCGTCGATGCCGCTATTGTCGACGCCGTGCGCCGCGCCCGTCACGGCTTGCATGGCGTCGCGCACCATCTCCTGCTGCGCATGACCTGACTTGACATAGCCGGCGTGCGCGATGCCGGCATGCACGCAGGTGCAAACGAAGCCGGAATGCTTGCCGGAGCAGTTGTTGTGAAGCGCGTTCGGTGCGCCGCCTGCGCGGGCAAGCGCGATCTCGGCGGCATGGTTCGATGGCCAATGCGCGCCGCATTCCAGCGCGGTTTTGTCGAGGCCGGCCTTGGCGAGCATCGCCGAGGCCAATTCGACATGCGCCGGCTCTCCGGAATGCGAGGCGCAGGCCAGCGCCAATTCGCGGTTGCCAAAGCCGTAGGCGTCGGCAGCACCACTTTCGACCAGCGGCAATGCCTGGATCGCTTTCACGGCCGAGCGCGGGAACACCGGGCGCTCCGTATCGCCGATCTCCCAGACCGGCTTGCCGTCGGCGTCGAACACGCTGACGGCGCCGCGATGAACGCTTTCGATCACCGCACCGCGTGTGACTTCGACCAGAACCGGATTTGTCATGTTGCCTCCCGCACGCGCGCCCCAGAGGGCGCGGCTTTACGCGGGCCGCTTCTACCTGATGCGGTCGAGAATGGAAACGTAGTTGGCGACGGCAGCACCGCCCATGTTGAAGATGCCGCCGAGTTTCGCGCCCGGCACCTGGATGCCGCCCGCCTCGCCGGTCAGCTGCATGGCGGTCAGCACATGCATCGAAACGCCGGTGGCGCCGATCGGGTGGCCCTTGGCCTTCAGGCCGCCGGATGGATTGACCGGCAGGCGGCCATCCCTGGCCGTGGTGCCGTCCAGCGCCAGCTTGGCGCCCTCGCCGGGCTTGGCCAGCCCCATCGCCTCGTATTCGATCAATTCGGCAATGGTGAAGCAGTCATGCGTCTCGACGAAGGAAAGGTCGTCGAGCGTCACGCCGGCCTTCTTCAGCGCCTGCTCCCAGGCACGCTCGCAGCCCTCGAAGGAGAGGATGTCGCGCTTCGACATCGGCAGAAAATCCTGGACATGCTCGTTGGCGCGGAAGGTCACGGCGCGGCGCATCCTCAGCGCCGTCGCGGTGTCGGTGAGCACAAGGGCCGCCGCGCCATCCGACACAAGCGAGCAATCGGTGCGCTTCAGGGGACCGGCGACGAACGGGTTCTTCTCGCTTTCCTGGCGGCAGAATTCGTAGCCGAAATCCTTGCGCATCTGCGCATAGGGATTGTCGACGCCGTTTTTATGGTTCTTGGCGGCGATCATGGCGAGCGCGTCCGACTGGTCGCCATAACGCTGGAAATAGGCTTGTGCGATCTTGCCGAAGACGCCGGCGAAGCCGGCCGGCGTCTCGCCGTCCTCCGGCAGATAGGAAGCCTTGAGCAGGTTCTTGCCGATCTCGGGCCCGGGCGTGGTCGTCATCTGCTCGGCGCCGACCACCAGCACGACGCGGGCGGCGTTGGCGTCGATGGCGCGGATGCCTTGGCGGACGGCGGCCGAGCCGGTGGCGCAGGCATTCTCGACGCGCGTCGCCGGCTTGAAGCGGAGCCGGTCGTCGGCCTGCAGCACAAGGCTCGCGGTGAAATCCTGCGGCGAGAAGCCGGCGTTGAAATGGCCGAGCACGATCTCGTCGACATCGTCCGGGCCGATGCCGGCATGATCGAGCGCCTCGACGGCGACCTTGGTGATCAGCCCCTCCAGCGTCTCGCCTTCGAGTTTGCCGAAGCGCGAATGCGCCCAGCCGACGATGCATGCAGTCATAACAGCCTCCATTTGCCGCCGAGCCCAGCGTATGTTGATCTTCAGGTGATGCCGGCCTGCGAATGACGATTTCCTGCGCTTCCGGTGCTCACGTACTTAAGTACGCTCCGCTCCGGTACTCGAAAAATCGCCACTCTCGGCGCGGGCTGACCTGAACCTCAACACACGCTACCATGATCGCGCGCGGCACGTGATTCAATATTGTTCAATAGTGAACCGTTTTCCAGATGTCCGCGATGGGCCAGAACGACACGATCGGTTGATCCGAGGTCGGATTTTTTATTGATTGATCCGTCAATAAAAAATAATCTAGCTGCCAAACCGGATCCCCAAATGCCGAAAATCGGAATGGAGCCAGTGCGCCGCAAGGCGCTGATTAGCGCGACGATCTCTGCGATCGGCGAGCGCGGATCGCTGGACGTGACGATGTCGGAGATCGCGGGGCGCGCGGGCGTGTCGTCGGCGCTGGCGCACCACTATTTCGGCGCCAAGGACGAGCTGCTGTTCGCGACGATGCGGCATATCCTGGCCGAGCTCAACATCGACACGCGACGCGCGGTGGGCCACACCGTCACGCCGCGCCAGCGCGTCTCGGCCGTCGTTGCGGTCAGCTTCTCCGAAGATCAGTTCCAGCCTCAAATCATCGCCGCCTGGCTCGCCTTCTATGTCGAGGCGCAGAAATCGACTGAGCTGCGGCGGCTGCTGCGCATCTATGCGCGGCGTTTGCATTCGAACCTGATGAGCGGGCTGACCGGCATACTGCCAAGGGCCGAGGCGGATCGAGTGGCGGAAGCGACCGCGGCGCTGATCGACGGGCTCTACATCAGGCGTGCGCTGAAGGATGGCGTACCCGACGCACAGACCGCGATCGCGCTCGTCGAGGACTATCTCGAAACCAAGCTCAATGGACGGAGCCTGCCTTGATCACCCGGCGACCCAATTTCCTGATCGTCATGGTCGATCAGCTCAACGGCACCCTGTTCCCCGATGGACCGGCCGACTTCCTGCATGTGCCGCATCTGAAGGCGCTGGCCGCCCGCTCGGCGCGCTTTGCCAACAACTATACCGCCTCGCCGCTTTGCGCGCCCGGCCGGGCCTCCTTCATGAGCGGCCAGTTGCCGTCTCGAACCGGCGTCTACGACAACGCAGCCGAGTTCACCTCCTCGATCCCGACCTTCGCGCATCATCTGCGCGCCGCCGGCTACTACACCTGCCTGTCCGGCAAGATGCATTTCGTCGGGCCAGACCAGTTGCACGGCTTCGAGGAGCGGCTCACCACGGACATCTACCCGGCTGATTTCGGCTGGACGCCGGACTACCGCAAGCCTGGCGAACGCATCGACTGGTGGTATCACAATATGGGCTCGGTGACCGGAGCCGGCATCGCTGAAACCACCAACCAGATGGAATATGACGACGAGGTCGTGTTCCTCGCCTCGCAGAAACTCTACCAGCTGTCGCGCGAACAGGACGATGCTGGCCGCCGGCCGTGGTGCCTGACCGTTTCGCTGTCGCATCCACATGATCCCTATGTCGCGCGCAAGCAGTACTGGGATCTGTACGAGAACTGCCAGGCGCTCGATCCTGAAACACCGTTCATTCCGCATGACCGGCAGGACACGCATTCGCAGCGGCTCTACCGCGCCAGCGACTATCAATCCTTCGAGATTACGCCTGAGCAGGTGCGCCGTTCGCGGCGCGGCTATTTCGCCAACATTTCGTATGTCGACGACAAGCTCGGCGAGCTCCTGGACGTTCTCAAGCGCGCCCGCATGCTCGACGACACCACCATCCTGTTCTGCTCGGATCACGGCGACATGCTGGGCGAGCGCGGCCTGTGGTTCAAGATGAGCTTCTTCGAGGGCTCGGCGCGCGTGCCGCTGATGATCGCCGGCAAGGGCGTGCCGGCAGGGCTGATCAAGGCGCCGGTTTCCAATCTCGACGTGACGCCGACGCTCTGCGACCTCGCCGGCATCGACATCGCTGAAATCGCGCCTTGGACCGATGGCCAGTCGCTGCTGCCGCTGCTCGACGGCAAGGCGCGCACGGCGCCGGTGTTGATCGAGTATGCCGCCGAAGGGTCATACGCACCGCTGGTCGCCGTCCGCGACGGCAAATACAAGTTCGTCCATTGCGAGCTCGACCCGCCGCAGCTCTTCGATTGCGAAGCCGATCCGCTCGAGCGCGACAATCTGGCTGAATATCCGGCGAATGCGGCCCTGGTGGCGGCGTTCATGGAAAAGGTCCGCGCCCGCTGGGATATGGCCGGTTTCGACGCCGCCGTGCGCGAAAGCCAGGCGCGCCGCTGGGTCGTCTATCCGGCACTGCGCAACGGCGCCTACTATCCCTGGGATTTCCAGCCGCTGCAGAAGGCGTCGGAGCGCTACATGCGCAATCACATGAACCTCGACAATCTCGAAGAGAGCAAACGGTATCCGAGAGGCGAATGATGGCAGACGTTCTCGTCCCAACCCTCGATCATCTGAAGCACGCCTATGCCGTCACCTCGGCGGCCACGCAGGAGACGCCGCTGCTGGAGTCGGCAGCGCTTGCCAGGGAGATGGGCGCGGCGCGCGTCTTCGTCAAACCGGAGTCGTTGCAATGGGCGGGCTCCTTCAAGGTGCGCGGCGCCTATTGGCGGCTGAAGCAGTTGTCGGCGGATGCTGCGAAGAAGGGCGTCGTCGCCTATTCCTCCGGCAATTTCGCGCAAGGGCTGGCGGCGGCGGGCCAGGCGCTCGGCATTCCCGTCACCATCGTCATGCCGATCGATGCGCCCGCCGCCAAGCGGGATGCCACCGCCGGCTACGGCGCGCGCGTCGTGCTGACCGATCATGGCGACCGCGCCCGCGAGGAAGTCGCGGCCGCCAAGGCGCGCGAGATCGCCGAGACCGAGCATCTCACGCTTCTCCATCCTTTTGACGATCCCGAGATCGTCGCCGGCCAGGCCGGCGCCGGGCTGGAAGCGCTCGATCAATTGGCGGCGAAGAAGGTTCACGCCGATCTCGTCTTCTGTTCGGTCGGTGGCGGCGGGCTGATCGGCGGCGTCTCGCTCGCCTTCCACTATCTGTCGCCGAAGACCGAGATCATCGCCGTCGAACCCGAGGGTTTCAACGGCATGGGCTCGTCATTGGCGCATGGCGCGATCGAAACGATGCCGATCGGCCCGAAATCGATCTGCGACGGGCTGATGGCGCGCAAACCCGGCGAGGCGCCGTTCGCGGCGGTGAGTGCCGCCGGCGTGCGCGGCGTCACCGTCGACGATCAATCGGTGCGGCGTGCGATGAAGATCGCCTTCGAGCGGATGAAACTGGTGCTGGAGCCCTCGGGCGCAGCGTCGCTGGCGGCGCTGCTCGGCGGCAAGGTGGATGTGGCGGGCAAGACCGTCCTGGTTGTGGCTACCGGCGGCAATGTCTCGCTCGCCGATTTCATCTCGCATATGAACGATGGGCGCATATGAACGATGCTTGAAGCGGATTTCGTCATCATCGGTTCCGGCTCCGCCGGTTCGGCCATGGCCTACAGGCTGTCAGAGGACGGCAAGCATTCGGTGATCGTCATCGAGTTCGGCGGCACCGACATCGGGCCGCTGATCCAGATGCCGTCGGCGCTGTCGATCCCGCTCAACATGAGCCTTTACGACTGGGGCTTTGCCAGCGAGCCGGAGCCGCATCTCGGCGGCCGCGTGCTGGCGACGCCGCGCGGCAAGGTGATCGGCGGCTCGTCCTCGATCAACGGCATGGTCTATGTGCGCGGTCATGCGCATGACTTCGACCACTGGGCCGAACAGGGCGCGACCGGATGGGCTTTCGCCGACGTGCTGCCCTACTTCAAGCGCATGGAGGATTCCGACGGCGGCGAAGACGGCTGGCGGGGCAAAAGCGGCCCGCTGCACGTGCAGCGCGGTCCACGCAAAAACCCGCTCTACGGCGCCTTCGTCGAGGCCGGCCGTCAGGCCGGGTTCGAGCTCACCGACGACTATAACGGCTCGAAGCAGGAGGGTTTCGGGCCGATGGAGCAGACCATTCTGGGCGGCCGCCGCTGGTCGGCGGCGAATGCCTATCTTAAGCCGGCTCTGAAGCGCGGAAATGTTAGCCTGGTCAAGGGTTTCGCCCGCCGCGTGGTCATCGAGAATCAACGCGCCATCGGCGTCGAGATCGAAGCTAACAAAAAGATTCAGGTCGTTAAGGCGCGGCGCGAGGTGATCGTCGCGGCATCCTCGATCAATTCGCCCAAGATCCTCATGCTGTCCGGCATCGGCCCAGGCGCGCATCTTCAGGAAAACGGTATTCAGGTGGTCGCCGACCGCCCGGGCGTCGGCGCCAATCTGCAGGACCATCTGGAGCTCTACATCCAGCAGGAAGCGACCAAGCCGATCACGTTGAATTCCGTGCTCAACCCTTTCTCCAAGGCAATGATCGGCGCGCAGTGGTTGTTCTTCAAGACCGGGCTGGGCGCCACCAACCATTTCGAGGCGGCGGCCTTCGTGCGCTCTGCTGCCGGCGTCGACTATCCCGATATCCAATACCACTTCATCCCGGCGGCGGTGCGCTATGACGGCAAGGCGGCGGCGAAGTCGCATGGTTTCCAGGCGCATGTCGGGCCGATGCGCTCGAAGTCGAGGGGCTCGGTGACGCTGCGCTCGCCCGACGCCCGCGCCAAGCCGGTGATCCGCTTCAACTACATGTCGCATCCGGACGACTGGAGCGAGTTTCGCCATTGCATCCGGCTGACGCGCGAGATCTTTGGCCAGAAGGCCTTCGATGGTTTTCGAGGCAAGGAGATTTCGCCGGGCAGTCACGTGCGGTCGGACGACGAGCTCGACGCCTTCATCCGCGACCATGCCGAGAGCGCCTACCATCCCTGCGGCACCTGCAGGATGGGACGCGCCGACGATTTGACCGCCGTCGTCGATCCGGAGTGCCGGGTGATCGGCGTCGAGGGGCTACGCGTCGCCGATTCCTCGATCTTCCCGCGGGTGACCAACGGCAATCTCAACGCGCCCTCGATCATGACCGGCGAGAAGGCGTCCGACCACATTCTCGGCCGCACGCCGCTGGCGCCGTCCAACCAGGAACCCTGGATCAATCCGCGCTGGCAGGTGGCGGACCGATAGGGCATTGTCGCGCGGGCGCCCTCCCCGCCCAGCGACCATCAATGGAGAACAGCATGCGCGCCCAGCCAACGGCCTCGCACTATGTCAACGGCCGCTATATCGAGGATGAGGGCGGCGCACCACTGCCGGTGATCTATCCGGCAACGGGAGAGACAATCGCCACGCTGCATTCGGCGACGCCGAATGTGCTGGAGTTGGCGATCGAGGCGGCACGCGCGGCGCAGCCGGCCTGGGCGTGCATAAAGCCCGTCGAGCGCGGCCGCATCCTGCGCCGCGCCGCCGACATTCTGCGTGCGCGCAATGCCGATCTGGCGCGGATCGAGACGCTGGACACCGGCAAGGCCATCCAGGAGACGCTGGTGGCGGATGCGCCTTCGGCCGCTGATTGCCTCGAATATTTCGCCGGCGCAGTGGCCACCTTCAACGGCGAGATGATCGATCTCGGCGGACCGTTCGCCTACACAAGGCGCGAGCCGCTTGGCGTCTGCGTCGGCATCGGTGCCTGGAACTATCCGATCCAGATCGCCGGCTGGAAATCGGCTCCGGCTTTGGCCATGGGCAACGCCATGGTGTTCAAGCCTTCGGAGAACACGCCGCTGTCGGCGCTGGCGCTGGCCGAGATCTACTCGGAAGCCGGCCTGCCCGACGGGCTGTTCAACGTCGTGCAGGGTTATGGCGATGTCGGCGCCGGTCTCGTCGGCCATGATGTCGTGGCCAAGGTTTCGGTGACCGGCTCGGTGCCGACCGGCCGCAAGGTCCTGTCGCTTGCCGGCTCGAAGATGAAGCACGCGACGATGGAGCTCGGCGGCAAGTCGCCGCTGATCGTCTTCGACGACGCCGATCTCGAGAACGCCATCGGCGGCGCCATGCTCGGCAATTTTTACTCCTCCGGCCAGATCTGCTCCAACGGCACGCGCGTCTTCGTGCAGGCAGGCCTGCATGACCGCTTCGTCGAGCGGCTGGTCGAGCGCACCAAGAAGATCCGCATCGGCGACCCGCTCGATCCTGAGACGCAGATGGGGCCGCTGGTCAACAAGGCGCAGCAGGACAAGGTCGTCTCCTACATCGAAGCCGGCAAGCAGGATGGCGCTCAGCTCGCCTGCGGCGGCCACGTGCCGTCATTGCAGGGCTTCGATGGGGGCTGCTTCATAGAGCCGACCGTCTTCACCGGCGTGACCGACAACATGCGGATCGCACGCGAAGAGATTTTCGGCCCGGTGATGAGCGTCTTGAAATTCGACGGCGAGGACGAGGTGATCGAGCGCGCCAATGACACCGAGTTCGGCCTTGCCGCCGGCGTGTTCACGCGCGACCTGCCGCGCGCGCACCGCGTCATCGCCGAGTTGCAGGCCGGCACCTGCTGGATCAACGCCTATAATCTCACGCCGGTGGAAATGCCCTTCGGCGGCGTCAAGCAATCCGGCATCGGCCGCGAGAATTCACTTGCCGCGCTGGCGCTCTATTCGCAGCTGAAGGCGGTCTATGTCGAGACGGGGGACGTGGCGGCGCCTTACTGAGGCTTCTCCGCCGTCCCGTCCAGATACTGCGTCAGCGCACAGACCAGATGGTAGAAGATACTGGCGGGCACGTCGGTCGCCAGCGAGCGGCCGCGCTCGTCGATGCGGTCGATCCAAAGGCCGAGCGGCGCCGGATCGATGTGCCAGCGGAACAGCCGGCCGACTCGCGCCTCGATCTCCGGCTTGAGGTCGGGCCCGCCGGAGCCGTCGAGCGCTATCGCGGCCTTCACCGCCTCCGCCTGCGGCCAGCTGCGCGACACCAGGTCGAGCGGCAGGCCCTGGCGCGAGACGGCGCCATAAGCGAGCCCGGTGGCGCGGTTGAGGCCGTTGGCGATGGCCGAGGCGTAGAGCTTGCGGGCGAAACCGCTGAGCTCGCTCTGGCCGCTGCGGGCGGCGAAATCGACCAACAGCGCTGCCCATTCGAAATGATGGCCGGGCTCGGTCCAGCTGCCCTTCCCGTTAGCCGCCGGCCTCCAGCCCTCGTCGAAATATTCGCCAAGCGTCCAGCTCTCGGCATCGAAGAAATGACTGCGGAAGAGGTCGATGATGCGCGCGGCGCGGCGCAGATAGGCGCGATCTCCGGTTGCCTGATGCCAGGCTAGGAAGGCCTCCAGAAAATGCATATGCGGGTTGGAGCGCCGCTCGTCCGCGCCGTCGGAGGTTTCCAGAAAGCCGGTCATGCGGCTGTCTTCGAGGTGCGCGTCGAGGAAGGCGAAGGTCTCCTCACCGAGCCGCAAGGCATCGGGATGGCCTGAGATATGAGCATGCGCCAGCGCCAGAAGCACGCAGGAATGATCGTAGGCGTCTTCGACCGGATCGGCGACCGAGCCGTCGATGTTGAGCGTGCGCACCCAGCCGCCGCGCTTCGTGCGGCCCTGACCGGCCATGAAGTCGATGCCGTGCGCGATCAGCCGATCGGCCGGGCCGTCCCAGCCGCGCTCCTTGGCGACCGCGAAAGCATAGACCTGGCGCGCCTGCGTGCGCATGCGCTTGGGTTTCATCAGCGGCGCGGCGTCGAGGCCGAGCGCCTCGTGAAAGCCGCCATAATGCTCGTCGACACCCGATGTCGACCATAACGGCAGCGTCTCGTCGAACAGCCAGTGATGCACGCGCCGCTGCCAGGCGCCGGTCTCGATGACGCGGTCGGGCGCGGGCGTGAACCTGGTCTCCAGCCGGCCCGACTTTTCCAGTTGCTCGACGATCTTCTTGACGTGCTGGCTGTGGCTGACAGGGGCGACGAAAGTCGCGTCTGCGGTGGAGACGATGGCCACGTCCTTCATGCCGATCGCCGACAGCAGGCGACCCTCGCTGCGGATATAGGAGTTCTCGCAATCGATGGCGACGACGTCGCCGACGATGACATTGCCCTGTCCGTCGGAAGGGCCGACGTCGAGCAGCGACTGCCAGGAGCCGAGATCGTTCCAGCGGAAGCCGGCCGGCACCATGGCGATGTCTTTCGCACGTTCCATGATGGCGTAATCGATCGAGGTCGACGGGATCGCGGAATAGAGATCCAGCGGCATGTAGAGACCGGACAGATCGCTCGTCGCGGCCCGATAGGCCGCTTCGGACGCCTGCCAGATATCAGGCGCAAGCGCGGCGAAGGCATCGCGCATGGCGCCGGCGCGGAACAGGAAGATGCCGGTGTTCCAGTAGAAACTGCCGGCCTCGAGATAGGCCTGCGCGGTGGCGAGATCGGGTTTCTCGACGAAGCGCGAGACATCGAACACGCCGTCCTTGTCGGCTCCGACCTCGATATAGCCATAGCCGGTCTCGGGCTGCGTCGGCTTGAGGCCGAACACCACGAGCCGGCCGACGTTGGCAGCGGCTGCGCCCGCCTCGATGCTTTGCCAGAACTGGTTCGACGTCGAGATCTCGTGATCGGAAGGGACAGCCAGCACCAGCTCGTCGCCATATTCGGAGAGCGTCCGCAGGCTGGCCAGCGCCACGGCGGCCGCCGTGTTGCGGCCCGTCGGCTCGAACAGCGGTCCGCCGCCGCCGAGATCGAGACCGGCAAGGTCGGCATGGACGCGCTCGGCGTGGCGTTCCGAGGCGATCAGGAAGATCGGTGTGGCGCCTTCAGGCCGTGCCGCTAGCCGGCGCAAGGTCCTGGCCAGCATCGAACCGTCGCCGGAGAAGTCGTGGAACTGCTTGGGATTGTCCTCGCGCGACAATGGCCACAGCCGGGAGCCGACGCCGCCGCTCATGACGAAACTGACGATGCGCTGGCTCATTCAGGTCTCGCTCTGGAGTTGGTCGATCGATAGCACACCCGCCTCCACGTCGTATTTACCCGATTCGGAAGCCGATCCGGAGCGAAGCCATTGGACCAAAGGCCGGGCATTTTCGCGGCGGACCCGACCGGCTTCTCGCGAAAGCGAACAAATGCGACAGAAGTGCAACCATTGCCGCTTGCAGTATCGGAAAGTGGCGGCTATAAGCCCGCGGTCTGGTCGCGGAGTGTAGCGCAGTCTGGTAGCGCACCTCGTTCGGGACGAGGGGGTCGCAGGTTCAAATCCTGCCACTCCGACCAGAAAAAACAAAGGGTTAGCGATTTGGCGTTTCCGCTGCCCTGAAGACGCCCCCACAGAAAAAACAAGTGAGCATCTGGACCGTTCGGCGCGGCTGGCGCACACATGTCTCTGAATGGAGCGCAGCCTCATCTCGAACGATCCTTTCGCCCCGTTGCGTCAACGTTTCCTCACCCGGTGCGCCGATCAGCTTGCCGAGCTGAAGGCCATCGCCGATGGGCAGGGTTCCTCACCTATCCGTTCCAACGACCCGCTGATCCGGATCGCCCACTCGCTCGCCGGCGCTGCGGGAACGTTCGGATACGCCGAGATCAGCGCACGAGCATCGGCGTTGGAGACGCTGCTGGTCGAACAGGCGGATGGGGGGACGGTCCGCACCGCGCTCGACGCGCTCATCGCGGAGATCGAGCGCACGCTGAAATAGGACGGCCGGTCATGCCTATTTCTTGGCGCCGCCGAGGCCGGTCCTGGTCATCTCGCCCCAGCCCTGATTGCCGCGCAGATATTGCCACCAGCCCTTCACGCGCCAGAAATTGTTGAGCTGACGGTAGCCGAAATTCTCGATCACGGCCGCCGCCGTCAGCACGGCCAGATCCCTGGCGCGCGGAAAGCGCTGCAGTTCGGCCTCCTCCAGAATCAGCGAGCAGACGCTGACGGTGACGCCATAGGTGAAGATCAGCGCGGTGAAGGCCAGGAGATATTCGGCCGACAGGATGCCGAGCAGCCAGAAGGCCGGGATCAGGATGTAGCCCAGCACCTCCGCCACCGGCCCCAGCACGTCGACGATCAGGATGTGGCCGAAGCCGAGGAAGCCGACGCGGCCATAGCGCGGGTTGAACAGCATGGAGCGGTAGCGGAAGAAGCATTCGAGCGCGCCGCGCTGCCAGCGCGAGCGCTGTCTTGCAAGCACGCTCAGCGTTTCCGGCGCCTCGGTCCAGCACACCGGCTCCGGAATGAACTGGATGCGGTATTTTCGCCCGATATCGCGCATGTGGCGGTGCAGCTTGATGACGAGGTCGAGGTCCTCGCCCATCGAACCCTTGGTGAACCCGCCGACCGCCACCACTTCCGCGCGGCGGAACATGCCGAAGGCGCCGGACACCAGCATCAGCGTGTTGATGCTGCTCCAGGCAAGCCTCGCCATGAGGAAGGCCCTGAGATATTCGACCACCTGGAACAGCGGCAGCAGCCGGCGCGGCAGGTGGATCTCGCGCACCCTGCCCGCTTCGATCTTCGAGCCGTTGGCGATGCGGATCGTGCCGCCGACGGCGATGGTGCGCTCGGGGTCGTCGATGAAAGGCTGGGCGGCGCGCATCAGCGCATCGGGCTCGAGGATGGAGTCGCCGTCGATCACGCAGAAGAGCGGCGCGCGGCAGACATTGATGCCGGCATTCTGGGCGTCGGCCTTGCCGCCATTCTCCTTGTCGACCACGAACAGCCGCTCGGTCATCGGCGAGGAATAGAGGCCGCGGATCGGCTTATGCGCCAGCGCCTCCTCATAGGGCCGGTGGAACTTCGTCAGCTTGAAGGCCTCGATGAGCCGTTGCAGCGTATCGTCCTTCGAGCCGTCATTGATGACGACCACCTCGAAGTTCGGATATTCGAGCGCCAGCATCGAATGGACGCTCTCGACCACATTCAACGCCTCGTTATAGGCGGGCACCAGGAGCGCGATCGGCGGCGCAACGTCGCCATAGCGGTGCCACAGCAGCGCCGAGCGCGCCACCGGCGGGCGCTTGGAGAGCGCGTAGCCGGCGAAGATCAGCTGCAGCAGATAGATCGTCGTCTGCGCCAGTCCCGCCCCGATGATGAACCAGGACAGGATGGTGGCGGCAAGAACGATCTGGTGGCTCCAATCAGCGATCATGCGGCCGGCCCCTCGGCAAGAACAAGCGAAGCGGTGCGCTGGCTGCGCGAGACCTCGCTGCCGGCCATCTCGCGCAGCAGCCGCTCGCCCGGATTGCCCAGCGAACGCAGCGCGTTGGCCGCGGCATAGCGCACGGTCCAGAACTCATCGTCCATCAGCATGGACAGCGGCGCGGCGAGCTCGGAAAGGCCGAGGCGGCCCGCGGCATCGGCGGCAGCGGTGCGCACATCCCAGTCGGCGTTCGTCATTGCGACAGCGAGGATGGCCGGTGCCGCGCCGTGCCCCGTGAGGCCCAGCGCGCGCAGCGCCGCGGCGGCAACCTCCGGCGAGTCACTGCGAGCCAGGCCGGCGAAGAAATCGGCAAAGCCAAAGCCGCCGGTGCGCGCCAGCGCGTCGATCGCGGCTGCCCTGACGAAGGGCACGGCGTCCGCACGCGATGCATGAACCGCCAGCTCGTTGAAGCGCGAGCGCGGAAAGCGCCTGAACAGATCGATCAGGCGCCGTGAGCGCTGCCCCGCCACACCGATCTTGTCCAGCGCGATGCCGAGCAACGGCAGGCTGCCGAGATCGCAAAGCGCGATTGCCGCCGCGATCCTGACATCGCGCGAGCGGTCATGGTCGAGCGCCGAAAGCAGGCTTGCCGTCGCATCCTCCGAACCCAACGCCGCCAGCATTTCGGCGGCGTGGATGCGTTCGGCCACATTGCCCCGTTCCAGCAGCCTGCCGACGAGGGCTGGCAGACCGCATTCGTGGAAGGCGACAAGCACTCCGTTACGCTCCTCGCCGCGCAGCAGCGAAATGAACTCGAAGCCGGCGTTGATCGCAACGCTCGCCGGCACGCCGAGCACCACCGCCTTCAGGGCCTCGCTATCGCGGTTTTCCGTGAAGGCGATCAACGCGGTCAGAAGCTGGCGCCGCTGGTCGGCCGCCGCCTTGTCTCGGTGCTCCTGCAGCACCCGCCGGACTATCAGGAACAACATGATCAGCAGGGAAAGAGCACTGAGCAGAATGGAGAGCTCCCAGATCATCCACATGATCAGAACCGCGCTGTCAGACCGAGCCCGAATATGCTTCGGTCGAATGTAGGTCGTTGTTCATGCGCGAAGCTGGCGCGCAGAGTCAGCGGATCGCTGACATCCCAGGAAATGCCGCCAAAGACCGTGCGGGTCGGCACCAGCGCGCCGTCGTCGATCTCGGGCGCGTCGGCATAGCCGCCAAAGATGTCGACATGCGGCGTCACAGCGAGATCGGTGCGCAGCACATAGCCGTCCGCGCGTGTGCCGATATTGTCCTGGGCGTGCACCCAGCGGGCGGAAAGCCCCAGGTGTCCATCGAACAAATAACCCTGCACCCAGGGCGAGATGCTGGTGATGTTCGCATCGGCGAAATTGTCGTAGCGGGCATCGATGTTGAGCGAAAGCGGGCCGAACGCCTTTGCCGGCGCCACGATCTGCCACGACGCGCCGGCGCCGACCGAATAGCGCGCCAGGAAGTCGGCATCAGGCGTCGCCGCGGCGAGCGCATAAGCCGAGAAGGCCGGAGTCAAGGCCTGGTCGATGCGGCCTTCGATCTGAACGTCGGTGTGGCCGAAGCGGGTCGCCAGCCGCGTGCGACCCGAAATGGTCGTGCGCGGCGACAGCCGATAGGCAAGGCCGGCCGAACTGTCGGTCCAGTCGCCGAGCCCATCGGTGAGATCGCTCACCTCTGTGCCGATATCGAGCCGCCATTTGCGCGGTGGCGGCACGGCCAGCCTCTGCTCGATCTCGGAAGAGCCGGGCTCGATGGCTAAAGCCTGGTTGTAAGCCTGCCGCGCGGCCTCGTCATCGCCCTGGGCGCGGCGCACATCGCCGATCCCTACCAGCGCCTCGGTGTTGCGCGGATCGGACGCCAGCACGCGCTGGAACGATTGCCCGGCCCGCTCGTCGTCGCCGTCGAGGAGAGCGATCCGTCCGTCGAGGTCGAGCGCCTCGGCATTGTTCGGCGCCGTCGCCAGCACGTCGTCGACCTGCGCCCGGGCGCGCGGCGTGTCGCCCTGCCAGATCACCAGGCGGACCTTGCCCAGCCGCGCATCGAGCAGACCGGGCCTGATGGCCAGCGCGCGGTCGAAGAAGCGCCCGGCCTCGTCGAAGCGCTGGCTGGAGCCCACGACAAGACCGAGCGCGACCAGAAGGTCGGTGTTTCTTGGCGAAAGCTTGAGGGCGCGACGATAGACGGTTTCGGCCTCAGACAGCTTCCCTGCCGTGCGCAGGTGCCTGCCCTGCTCCAGCAGGCCAGCGACCGGATCGGGCCCGCGTTGCTGCTTCTTCGCCGGCGCATCTGCCGCTGCAGTCGGCTTCGCCTTGCTGCCGGCGGCCTGTTTGGCTTTGGCGCCAGCGGCCTGCTTGGCCTTGCGGATGTTCTCGACAAGTGCGGCGGCGTCGGTATTGGCGGGGTCGGCCTGAGCGACCTTCTCGGCGAGCGGGAGTGCCACGTCCAGATTGCCGGCGCGGAACTCCACCTCGGCCATGCCGAAACTGGCATCGCGATAGGTGGGGGCAATTGCGAGCGCCCTGGAAAAGGCATCGCGCGCCGCCGTCAGATCGTTGCGGCCCAGCTGGGCGAAGCCGAGCTGAACCAGGGCATCGGCATTGTCGGGCTCGAGCGCCAGCGCACGTTTGAGCAGGTCGGCGGCCTCGTCGAAATGCTCAGCCTGCCTTGCCTTGACGGCGGATGCGTAAAGCTCGTCAACGGTCTGCGCCAACGCGGCACCGGAAGGCGCGACGATCGCCAGGAACATGCATGCGGCAAAGGTTGCGCGCCGGCCGCGCCGCATCAGCGCTTCCCACTCTTGCGGGCTATGAGACGCGCAAGGCGGGCCAAAAGCTCCTCGGGAATGAATGGCTTGACCAGATAGTCGTCGGCTCCCTTTTCCAGGGCCGCGACGATGTCCTTCTCCGCCTTGCGCGCGGTCAGCATGACGACGGGGGTTTCCGACAGAGCCGGGTCGCCCTTGATGCGGGCCAGCACCTCGATGCCGTCCGCCTTGGGCATCATCGCGTCGAGCACGATGATGTCGGGCCGATCACGCGCCTTCGAGAGCGCCTCGGCCCCGTCCATGGCCTTGTCGACCTCGTACCCTTTCGCCCTCAGCCTGAATTCCATCAGCTCGAGCAACAGGGGATCGTCGTCGCAGATCAGAACTCTTGCCTTCGCTCCGTCCACCAGTCCTGCTCCGGTTTATGCCTCGTCGCCCCCCGGAGTAATCCAAATATGAACCGACATCCGCCAAAGCGGTTCAACAACAGAAAGCCGCGCGGGACCCACCTCGCGCCGGCCAAGGCCGCGCAATCATAAATACAAAGCGATTCGCGCCGGCCGCATTTCGATACAATCAGTAGATGAATATCGGGGCATGGTATAGGAGGCGTAAACGCCATATTGAGCTAACCGACAAGCTTCTCCCAACGCCACGGCGCGTCAGACCGCCGACAGCAGCTTCCTGACTTCGCTGGCAAGCGCCATCGGGTCGAAAGGTTTGGCGATGACGCCCACCGCTCCCATGGCGAGATAGCGCTCCACCTCATGCGTCTGAGTGCGCGCCGTGATGAACACCACCGGTATCGATGCCGTCGCCGGCGCTTCACCCAGGCGCTTCAAGGTTTCCGGCCCGTCCATATCCGGCATCATCACATCGAGCAGGATGAGGTTCGGCTGCCAGGCGGCGGCGGCGGTCAACGCCTCGATGCCCGAGGCGCTGGACCGCACCTCGAATCCCGGATCGAGCTCCAGCGACATCTGCGCGATTTCGCGGATGTCGTCTTCGTCATCCACATAGAGGATCCTTGCCGGCATGGTGTCACTCCTTGGCATGGGCGAATGCGGCGCCGTCGCGCGACGAGGCCAGCATGTTCTTGACCAGCCTGGCGACGTCGATTTCCGAGGCCTTGGTCTTGGTCATGATCGCCTGCACCCGGTCGCCGAGTTTCTGGTCGAGTTCCGCCGCCGAGAACACGATGACCCCGGTGTCGAGCGGTAGGTCGGTCAGAAGGTCCAGCCCCGATCCATCGGGCAGCGCAATGTCCAGAATGACCAGATCGAAGCGACGACGCGCGATCGCCTCCCGCGCGTCCTTCAGCGTTCTTGCCGAGGTGATCGACACGCCGGAACCCAGCCCCTCCGACATCACCGCAAGCACGCCCTCGTCGTCCTCGACATGCAGAATCTGCGGCTTGGGCTCGACCCTGCGGCCGACGATCTTGGCGAGAGCCGCGTGAAGCCGCTTCGAATCCACTGGCTTCTCCAGCCAGTCGACGATGCCGACGGCTGTGCCGTTCAGCGAACGCCTGGCCTCGTCGGCGACGGCGGAGATGACGACGACAGCAATGTCGGAATTCGCCTGTGATGCCCTGATATCATGGAAGAGCTTGATGCCGGACTCGCCGGCAAGCTTGATGTCCAGCGTCAGCGCGACATAGTCGCGAGAGCTCAGAAGCGCCTTGGCGGTGTCGATATCGGGGGCGACGTCGCTGGAAAAGCCGTCCGCGTCGAGAAGAGCGGCGATCACCACAGCGATGTCAGCCTCATCCTCGCAAATAAGGACACGCAGGCGACCATCGCGCTTGCGCGCCCGGCGCTCGACAATCACCGGCTTCTCGGCCTGCCTGTGCGCTTCGGCAAGGTCGACATGGAACGAGGTCCCCTTGCCCTCCTCGGTTTCGAAGGAAACGGCGCCGCCCAGCTTTTCGACGATGGTCTTGACGATGCTCAAGCCCAGGCCGGTGCCTCCCTTTTTGCGGGTGCTCGACGCATCCGCCTGCTCGAATTTTCCAAATATGCGGCTGCGGAACGCCTCCGGAATGCCCGCGCCATGGTCGATCACCGAGATACGCAGCATGTCGCGGTCGCGGCGCTGGAGCTTCACCATCACCGTGCCGCCGGGTTCGGAGAACTTGATTGCATTCGACAACAGATTAGCCATCACCTGATGCAGGCGGTCCGGGTCGATATTGGCCTCGGCGCGCGGGGCGTCATCGACCAGCACCATGCGGATCTTGTTCTCGGCCATGTAATTGGAACTTGCGGCTATGGCCTGCTCCAGCACCGAACGCACCGCCATCTGTTTGATCTTGAAGGTGATCACGCCCGATTCGATCTTCTCCATGTCGAGAATATCGTTGATCAGGAGAACCAGCCTTTCGCTGTTGTTGTGGGCGATGTTGACGAGGTTGGCGGCCTTTGGCGACAATTCGCCAGCGACGCCGGCCGCAATGAGGCCGAGCGAGCCGCGGATGGACGTCAGCGGCGTGCGCAATTCGTGGCTGACCGTCGAGATGAAGTCGTTCTTGAGCTGGGCGTTGCGCTTCTGCTCGGTGATGTCGCGATTGTAGGTGATGACGCCGACGGTCTTGCCGGCCTGGTCGCGGAATGGCGCCTTCATCGTATAGAGCCAGCCCTGCCTGCCGTCCGGGAACTGCGCGGGCTGATCGATGCGTGACGTCTGCCCGGCCTCCAGCGCGCCAGCCTCATCCTGCCTGAAGCGCTCGGCCACCTCCTTCGGATAGAAATCGAAATCGGTCTTGCCGATCAGGTCCTCGACCGACGCGGCGCCCACCATTTCGGCTGTGGCTGGATTTGCGACGACGAAGCGGCCGTCGACATCCTTCACGTTGAGGCAATCCGGCAGTTCGCGGACCATGGCGCGGTAGACCATGTTGGATAGTGCAAGTTCGCGACGTCGCTGCTGCCGGTCGAGCAGCACGCTGATGATGAAGGTGCTGATGAAGCGGAAGACGAGGGAGGGCCACGTGCTCTGCTGAATGAAGCCGGTGAGAACCTGCTGGGGGATCACCACGAGCGTGATCAGTCCGGCGAGCGCCACGGACACGCCGAGGCCGAGTATATCGAACATGGTGCGCGAGCGGACCGCGACGACGTGGTACCACGCCATGCCGACGATGGCGGTGATCAGGATGCCCATGACGCCGACATTAGCGCCCTGCCCGCCCAGATAGAGGCGGTAGGCGACGGAGCCGATGGTGGCCACGAACATTGCCGGCCATCCGCCGAAGAACGCGGCGGCGGCGATAAAGGCGGCGCGCAGGTCGACGACGAAGCCGGAGACGTTGAGCGCGGTGGCCATCGAAATGACCGATCCCGCGCACATCACCAAGCCGAGAAGCAGCGACTGTATCAGCCGCGGCAGGCGTCCGGTAAAATCGGCCACAAGGTCCCAGGCGACGACCAGGATGGAGACCAGGGCAAGATTGGCGAGGAGTGAGTGCCAGATTTCGGTCATGACGTTCCTGCTCCTTTTCCCCGAAAAATATCGGGAAAACCTATCCGAGGTCTAAAGAGACTGCGCGTCAGCCATCGCCGGCAGGTCGACGGCACGAATGGCAGGCAACCTAGAGCATTCCACGATTTACCAAAATCACAGAGCATCTCTAAGCCTTTGTTTTTACGTAATTTCTCGCGGAACGCCGGTACATGCTTTTGTTGCAATTGCCCCAGTTGCGACGCGCATCAGGAGCATCAGGTCGACGGTTGCCTTTGGCTTCGCCCACCTTCCCGCATTAACCTTTCAGCGTCGAACCGCGGCTGGAACGACTGCCGCCGCCCATTGTGCTCGACAGCCGGCCCTTACTTTGACCTAATGGCCGTTCTGTCGTGTTTGACCGAGCACAGACCCAGCGGAGCGCCTTAACAAGAGAATGAAGTTCACGCTTACCCCCATTTCGATCACAACGCTGCTTCTGGCGGCAGGCTGCTCGTCGACCGTCGCGTCGATCAGTCCGGCGAAATACGACAGGATGAGCTGCGTCGAGCTCAACAGCGAACTCGGCGACATCGCGACCGATATCTCGCGCACCGCGATCGCCCGCGGCAGGGTCGCGAACACCAGTGTCCCAACGTGGCTGCTCGGCGGCGAGCGGGTGAAGACGGCGGTGGCCAATCGCGAAACGGCGAAGATCGAACGGCTGCAACGGCAGCAGCAGGCGATCGGCGCGGCGCGGAAGCAAAGGTGCGCCTCCGCGCAGTGAGCCGGCCGCCAGGCTTCAAGCGCTCATGCGGAACCGTGTCGAATCGATCGCCGCGTTCATCAGCGTCTGCGTGTAAGCTTCGCGCGGACTGCCGAAGATCTCTTCCGTCGGCCCCTCCTCGACGATCTTTCCCTGCTTCATGACGATGATGTAGTCGGCCATGGCGCGCACCACGGCGAGGTCGTGGCTGATGAACAGGTAGGAAAGCTGGTGGTCGGCCTGCAGCTTGCGCAACAGCTCGACGATCTGCTTCTGCACCGAGCGATCGAGTGCCGAGGTCGGCTCGTCCAGCACCACCACTTTCGGCTTCAGGATCATGGCGCGGGCGATGGCGATGCGCTGGCGCTGGCCGCCGGAGAATTCGTGCGGGTAGCGGTTGCGCGCATTGGGGTCGAGGCCGACCTCGCGCAACGCCTCGACGGCGCGCTGATCACGCTGCTTGCCGGTCAGCGCGGGCTCGTGCACCAAAAGGCCCTCGGTGATCACCTGGCCGATGGTCATGCGGGGCGACAGCGAGCCGAACGGGTCCTGGAAGACCAGTTGCAGTTCGTGCCGCAGCGGCCGCATCGCCCGCCTGTCGGCCTCGGAAATATCGCGGTCGCCGAAGCGGATGACGCCGTCGCTGGGTAGCAGCCTGAGCAGCGCGCGGCCGAGCGTCGACTTGCCCGAACCGGACTCGCCGACGATGCCGATCGTCTGGTTGCGCTTCAGCCGGATCGAGATCTTGTCCACGGCGCGCAGCATCAGCGGCTCGCCGCCGAGGAAGCCGCCGCCGATCTTGAACACGACCTCGACGTTGCGGCCTTCGAGCAGCACCGGCGCGTTGGCCGGCGGCGGCGCCTTGGTGCCGGTCGGCTCGGCCGCGAGCAGCATCTTGGTGTAGGCGTGCTGAGGGTTGGCGAAGAGCGCTTCGGCCTCGCCCTCCTCCACCACCTCGCCCTGGCGCATGACGTAGACGCGGTCGGCGAAGCGACGCACGATGCCGAGATCGTGGGTGATGAAGACGATCGCCATGCCGAGCTTGCGCTGCAATTCGGCGAGCAGCATCAGGATCTGCGCCTGGATGGTGACGTCGAGCGCCGTGGTCGGCTCGTCGGCGATCAGGATGTCGGGATCGTTGGCCAGAGCCATGGCGATCATGACGCGCTGGCGCTGGCCGCCCGACATTTCGTGCGGATAGGATTTCATCCGCCGCTCGGGATCGGGGATGTGCACCAGCCGCAGAAGCTTCAGCGCTTCTTCGCGTGCCGCCGGCCCGGAGAGCCCGCGGTGGCGGCGGATCGGTTCCATCAGCTGGTTGCCGATGGTGTAGAGCGGGTCGAGCGAGGTCATCGGCTCCTGGAAGATCATGCTGATCTTGCGGCCGCGCACCTTATTGAGCTCGCTCTTCGGCATGGTCAGAAGGTTCCGGCCGCGATAGTCGACATGGCCCGTCGCCTCGCCATTGGAGGACAGAAGGTTCATCGCCGCCATCATCGTCTGGCTTTTTCCGGACCCGGATTCGCCGACGACGGCGACCGTCTCCCCTGCCTTGACGTTGATGTTGATGCCTTTGACCGCATCGACGGCGCCGTCGAGCGTCTGGAAGCGGACGCGCAGGTCCTTGACGGAGAGGATCGTTTCAGAAGCCATGTCAGCGATCTTTCGGGTCGAGCGCGTCGCGCAGGCCGTCACCGACGAAATTCAGGGCGAACAGCGTCGAGACGAGGAAGAAGGCCGGGAACAGCAGCAGCCAATTGGCATAACCGATGTTCTTGGCGCCGACCGAGATCAGCACGCCCCAGCTGGTCATCGGCTCCTGCACGCCGAGACCGAGGAAGGAGAGGAAGCTCTCCAGGATGATGACCTGCGGCACCAGCAGCGTCATGTAGATGACGACTGGGCCGAGCAGATTGGGGATGACGTGGCGCAACAGGATGCCGCGCTGGCCGACGCCCATCGCCTCCGCCGCCTGGACGTATTCCTGCCTGCGGATCGACAGCGCCTGGCCGCGCACGATGCGGGCCATGTCGAGCCACAACACCGCGCCCACGGCCAAAAACATCAGCACGAAGTTGCGACCGAAGAACACCACCAGCATGATGACGAAGAAGATGAAGGGCAGCGAATAGAGCACGTCGACGATGCGCATCATCACCTCGTCGACCCGGCCGCCGGCAAAGCCCGCGGCCGCGCCGTAGATGACGCCGATGACGCCGGCGACGACGCCGGCAAGCAGGCCGATCGCCAGCGAGATGCGGCCGGCCATCAGCGTGCGCGAGAGCAGGTCGCGGCCGGTGTTGTCGGTGCCGAACAGGAAATATTGCTGCTTGATGGCCGAACTCATCGTCACTTGCAGCCCGTCGGCCGACTTGTTCTCGATCCTGGTGTCGTCGAAGGCGTCGGAGCGGTCGAGATAGCGGATGTTGCGGTCGTCGATCGGCTTGGTCGAAGTGACGGTGACGATGACGCGATTGCCGTCCTGGTGCCATTCCTTGATGTCGGCGCGCATGCGTTTGATGGCATCGCTCAGCGCGCCCTGGATCATGTCGGGCTTCGGATAGGCCGACAGGCTCGGCGGCATGCGCACATAGTCGCCGTAGATGGTGGTGTATTCGTGCGGCACGACCATTGGGCCGAACACGCTGATGACGGCGATGAATGCCAGGTAATAAAGGCTGAACATGGCGGCGCGGTTGCGCTTCAGCCGCGCCCAGGCGTTGCCCCAGAGCGAGCGGCCGACGATCGGCTCCGGAACGGCGACTGCAAGGTCAGTCATAGCGCACCCTCGGATCGACGACCGCGTAGAGAAGATCGACGATCAGGTTGAAGACGATGGTGAAGACCGCGATCACCACCACGGTGCCCATGACCAGCGTGTAGTCGCGGTTGAGGGCTGCATCGACGAAATAGCGGCCGACGCCCGGAATGGAGAAGATGGTCTCGACGATGATCGAGCCGGTAAGCAGCGCCGCGGCCGCCGGGCCGGTGAAGGAGACGATCGGCAGGACGGCGCCGCGCAGCGCGTGCTTGACCACCACCGACCAGTCGGACAGACCGAGCGCGCGGGCGGTGCGGATATGGTGCGAGCGCAGGCTTTCAATCATCGAGCCGCGCATCAGGCGGGCGACGATGGCGATCTGCGGCAAGGCCAGCGTCAGCACCGGACCGACCTTGTTGATCAAGGCGCCGTCGCCCCAGCCGCCGATCGGCAACAGCTTCCAGGACAGCCCGAAGACGAGCTGGATCACCGGCGCGATGACGAAGGTCGGGATAGTGCTGCCGGCGGTGGCCAAAGCGATCACCGAATAGTCGGCCATTCTGTTCTGGTTGAGCGCCGCGATGGTGCCGAGGACGGAGCCGAGCAGCAGCGCCAGCACCAGCGCCGAGGTGCCGATCTGGATCGAGATCGGCAGGCCCTTGGCGAAGAGCTCGGTGACGGTGAAATCCGGCAGATTGTAGCTCGGGCCGAAATTGCCGCGCAAAAGGTTGCCGAGATAGTGGACATATTGCAGCCAGAGCGGATCGTTGAGGCCGAACTGTGCTTCGAGATTGGCCTTGATCTCAGGGCTCAGGCCCCGTTCCTGGTTGAACGGGCCGCCAGGGGCGACGCGGATCAGGAAGAACGCCACCGTCACGATGACGAAAAGCGTCGGGATGGCGGTCAACAGCCGCCGGAAGACATAACGCAGCATCGGCGCCCCGCTTCAGCCAGGGCGACAGCTCTCCAGTCGAAGATCCGTGGCGCGCTGGCATCTCTGATCTTCGCACCGGCATCACCGAAAATCCAACCCGACTTTCGGCCCGGCACGACGACAGACCGCGGCCGCCGCTCCCAAAAAGGGAGCGGCGGCACGGCCAAGTTTACTTGTCAGTCCTTGGAGATGAAGCGGGACGGATGAATGTCCATCACGTTGTCGTCGAAGCCATGCACCTTCGAGGACACGATGTCGTGGAAACTGTAGTAGAGAAGCGGGATTTCGCCGACGTCGTCGATGAGGATGCGTTCGGCCTCGGAGAGGTCCTTCATGCGCTCCTCAGGCTTGCCACCGGCGGCGGCTGCCTTGTCCATCGCGGCCTCATAGGCCGGGCTGTCATAGTTCGAGTAGTTGTTGCCGCTCGCCTTGCGCGAGATGCCGAGGAAGGTCTCCGGATCCTTGTAGTCGGCGATCCAGGCGGCGCGGGCGACGTCGTAATTGCCCTTCTGCTCGAGGAAGCCGTAGTGGGTCTTGGTGTCGGTGTTGAGCAGCGTTACCTCGACGCCGAGAGGCTTCAGCTGCTCCTGGATGGCGACCGCCGTGTTCTTATGGTTCTCCGAGGTATTGTATCGGATTTCCATCTTCAACGGATGCTCGGGTGTATAGCCGAGCTTCTCGAGGATCTTCTTGGCAGCGTCCTCACGATCGATCTGCGGCATGTCGGCATATTTGGCCAGTGCCGGCGTGTAGCCCTCGATACCCGGAGGCACCATCGAATATCCAGGCAGCATCGAGTTCTGCCAGACCTTCTCGGCGAGGAAGTCGCGATCGATCGCCATCGAGATGGCGTTGCGCAGCTCGACATTGTTCCACGGCGCCTTGTCGGTCTTGACCGCGTAATAATAGGTGCCGAGATACGGCCCGACACGGACCTGGTCACCGAATTTGGCCTTGAGATCGGCCAGCTGTTCGGTCGGCAGATCACCATAGCTGTCGAGTTCGCCGGCCTCGAAGCGCTTCATCGCCGACGAGCGATCCTCGGTCGGAATGTAGTTGACCACGTCGAGCTTCACGCTCGCGGCGTCCCAGAATTTCGGATTTTTGGCCAGTTTCAGATGGTCGTTGGGTACCCATTCGGCCAGCGTATAAGCACCATTGGAAACCAGCTTGCCGGGCTTGATCCAGTCGGCGCCGAGCTTGTCGATCGAGGCCTTGCTGACAGGATAGGTCGCCTGATGGGTCAGCATCTCCAGGAAGTAAGGCGTTGGCGCCTTCAGCGTGACTTCCAGCGTGTTGGCGTCGATCGCCTTCACGCCCATATCCTCGGCCTTGCCCTTCTTGGTGTTGAAGTCCTCGGCCCCCTTCACGGGATAGAGCATCGAGGCATATTCGGCGGCGGTGGCCGGATCTTCCAGCCGATGGAACGAATAGACGAAGTCGTCCGCCGTCACCGGGCTGCCATCCGACCAGAGGCCATCCTTGCGCAGCTTGAAGGTGTAGACAGTGCCGTCGTCGGACACCGTCCAGCTTTCGGCGGCACCTGGAATGAGGTTCGTCTTCTGGTCATGCATGACGAGACCCTGGAACAGGTCGCGTATGATATCGGCTTCGTAGGTCGTCGACGTCTTGTGCGGATCGACCGTCTCCGCCTCGGCGGCGCTTCCGCGGTTGTAGACGGTTTCGGCAAAAGCGTGCGTATAGAAGGAACCCGTGGCCAGAGCCATGGTGGCGGCGAACACCGTCGCCTTCAGCATGTTTTTCAGCATGAAGTCTCTCCCTGTCGGCGCAGCCCCTCAGCCGCGCCTACTTAAGTGTTGACGCTCCGGAACCGTTGAAACAGCCCCGTTTCAAGCGTGCCGCCGGTCTCTTCCGGCGACTGGTGGCAGGAGACTAGACAGAGCGAAATCTTATTTCAACCATTTGCCTGCTTGACGCTAAGTGAGCGTCATCGCGCTAAAACAGCGATATCTAAAACTTATAGCTTGCTTTCAACTTGGCACACCTGCCGGTTGTTCGAGGCGTTTTCTGTTTTTGCAGGCAGGTTTTGGCATTGTTCGCACCATGCTGAAGAACCGAAAACTCCCCGTTTCTTGGTCTCGTTTCCGGGCGGACGCCGCGGGCACGTCAGCAATCGAATTCGCCATGCTGGCGCCGATCTTCATCCTGCTATTGCTCGGCATGGTTGCATATGGTGTCTATTTCGGTGCCAGCCATTCGGTGCAGCAGATCGCCGCCGACGCAGCGCGAACGGCGATTGCCGGCCTCAATCAGACCGAACGGCAGGCGCTGGTTACCGATTTCATCGCTCACGACGTCGCGGGCTATCCCTTCGTCGATCCGAACAAGCTGACCGTCAACGCACAGGACAGCGCCGCCGACGGCAGCCAGTTCATCGTCTCGGTCAGCTACGATGCGCGCAACCTGCCGATCTGGAACCTGTTCCGGACTCTGCCGCTGCCAGGCACGACGATCCAGAGTCAATCGACGATCCGCGTCGGAGGCATATGATGCCATCAAGGGGGGATTGATGTCGGCGATCAGACGGCTGCTCGCCGACCGGAGCGCGAATTTCGCCGTGATGACGGCGCTGTGCACGCCAGTGGCGCTGGCACTTACCGCCTTCGCGATCGACGAGGGTTCGCTTTACAACGAACGACGCGCCGCGCAGTCGATCGTCGACCTTGCCGCCATCACCGCGGCATCGAACATCACCAATGCCCAGCAGGCGGTGCTGACGACGCTCAGCGACAACGGCATCACCTCGGTCGCCGTGCAGCAAGAAGGCAAGACCATAGCGCCAACCGCCACCAAGGCCGTCGTCCAGGTCGTGCCCGGGCGCTACACGGGCGTCAGCACCATTGCTGCCGGCAGCCGGTTCGAGGCAGGCAAGCTGCCCTACAATGCCGTCCAGGTGTCGCTGAAGAAGCAGGGCACGCTTTATTTCGCCGGCTCGATCATGGCACCGCCCACCATCGGCACGACGGCAATCGCCAGCGCCCAGCCGCAAGCGGCTTTTTCGGTCGGCTCTCGGCTCGCCAGCCTCAATGGCGGCATCATCAACGCGCTTCTCGGCAGCCTTCTCGGCGGCAACATCTCGCTAAGCGTGATGGATTACAATTCGCTGATTTCGGCCGACGTCGACGTGCTCTCCTTCGTCGACCAGCTTGCCGTGCAGTTGAGACTGACCGGCGTTTCCTATTCCGACGTGCTCGCCTCGAAGGCGACGATCGGCCAGATCGCCACCGCCATGGCCAATGTGCCGGGGCTCGACCGCACGGCCAAGATCGCGCTGCAGACCATGGCCTCGAGCGCCACCAATACGGCCAGGATTCCGCTCAGCAATCTCGTCGACCTGGGCTCGGTGGGCAGCCTCGGCCTCGGACAACAACCCGCCGGGCTATCGGTGAATGCCAGCGCGCTCAGCATGCTGACGGCGGCGGCAGCACTCGCCAACGGCACGAACCAGGCCACGGTCGATCTCGGCGCCACCATGCCGGGGCTGACCTCGACGACGCTTGCCATCGCTATCGGCGAGCCGATGCAGAACTCGCCCTGGCTGGCGGTGGGAGAAGCGGGCACCGTGGTGCGCACGGCACAGACGCGCATCAAGCTCAACGCCAGCGTCGGCATTGGCAACGGCAACAATGGCAACGGTTACGGCAACGGAAATGGTAACGCCGGCGTAAACCTGGGCGGCGGCGTCAAGCTGCTTTCGGTCAACCTGCCGCTCAATGTCGAGGTCGCTTATGCCGAAGCCAAGCTGACCGATATCAGCTGCCCGACCGGCCCTTCCAGCATCAAGGTTTCGATCGCCGCGCAGCCGGGTGTGGTCGCGGCCCACCTTGCCGACAGCAGCGCCAGCGGCTTCGCCGACTTCACCAGGCCGCAATCCTTCTCCGACGCGGAGATCGCGGATGTCAGCCTCAAGCTGCTCCTGATCAACCTCAACCTTCTGCAGATCAACGGGCAGTCGGCCTTCTCGGTCACCAACATGACGCCGACCACCCTGACCTATAGCGCCACCGACATCGCCAACAAGACGATCAAGACGGTGTCGACGAAGAATTTGACGCAGTCGCTGACGACATCGCTGGTCAACAATCTGTCGCTGTCGGTCAATGCGCTGGGGCTCGGCATCGACGTGACCGCCCTGCTCGGCACGGTGAAGCCGGCGGTGACGACGCTGCTGAACGGCGTGACCGCCCCGGTCGACGACCTCGTCTACAACGTGCTTGGCGCACTTGGCGTGCATGTCGGCGAGGCCGACGTGCGTGTCACGGGCGCAAGTTGCGGACGCTCGGTGCTCGTCCAGTAAGCTGCCCGTCAGGCTACCCGCGCGAGGAAACAGCCGAGCGGAGGCAGCGTGAGCGCTCCCTCCTCGGGAGAGCCGGACGCATCGACCGCGAGGTCGATCGCTTCGATCTGCCCGATCTCCGCCGGCAGCGTCCAGCCTGCCGGTTCGCCGGCGAAGTTGAAGACGCAAAGCAGCCTCTCGCCGCCGTCTTCGCGGACAAAGGCCAGCACATCGCCGTCGGCATCGAGGAAGCGGATCGAGCCGCCGACCAGCGCCGGATGGCGCCTGCGCAGCGCCAGGATGGAGCGATAGGCGGACACGACCGAACCATGCTCGCCATCCTGAACGTCGACCGCGCGGGCACGATGCGTCTGCGGCACCGGCAGCCAGGGCTTGCCGGTGGAGAAGCCGGCATTGTCCGCCTCCGCCTGCCAGACCATCGGGGTGCGGCAGCCGTCCCTGCCCTTCACGCCCGGCCAGAAGCGGATGCCGACCGGATCGCGCAGATCCTCATAGGCGAGCTCCGCCTCCTCGAGGCCGAGTTCCTCGCCCTGATAGAGGCAGATCGAGCCGCGCAGACAGGAAAGCAATGCGATTGCGAATTTCGCCACCGTGTCGGGATTGCCGCCGGGCCTGGTCCAGCGGCTGACATGGCGCACGACATCATGGTTGGAGAAGGCCCAGCACACCCAGCCGTCGGCGACGGCGTTCTCGAAAGCCTCGACGCAGCCCCGCACATGCGCGGCTGAGAATTGCGGGCTGAGCAGGTCGAAGGTGTAGCACATCTGCAGCTTGTCGCCGCCGGACACGTAAGCGGCCAGCGTCTGCAGGGAACGCTCCTCGTCACCGATCTCGCCAACCGCGGCACGGTCCGGATATTCATCGAGCAGCGCTCGGAAGCGTTTCAGGAAATCGAGGTTCTCGGGGCGCGTCTTGTCGAACAGATGCTCCTGGAAGCCATAGGTGCTGGTCGAACCGTTGGTGCCGGCCACGCTTGACGCCAAGGGCGGGTTGTCGCGCAGCCAGCGGTCGTGGACATAGTAGTTGACGGTGTCCAGCCTGAAGCCGTCGACGCCGCGCTCCAGCCAGAAGCGCACGGTGTCCAAAAGCGCGTCCTGAACGTCGCGATTGTGGAAGTTCAAGTCCGGCTGCGCGGCGAGGAAATTGTGCATGTAATACTGCCGGCGAGTGGCGTCCCATTCCCAGGACGGCCCGCCGAACACCGACAGCCAGTTGTTGGGGGCATTGCCGTCAGGCTTGGCATCAGCCCAGACGTACCAATCGGCTTTCGCATTGTCGCGGCTGGCGCGGCTTTCGACGAACCACTCATGCTCGTCGGAAGAGTGCGAAATCACCTGGTCGATGATGAGTTTCAGACCGAGCCGGTGCGCCTCGGCGATGAGCGCGTCGAAATCTTCCAGTGTTCCGAACGTCGGATCGACATCGCGATAGTCGGACACATCATAGCCCATATCGGCCATCGGCGACTTGAAGAAGGGCGATAGCCAGACGGCGTCGGCACCCAGCGAAGCGATATGGGCGAGCCGTGCGGTGACGCCCTTCAAGTCACCGCTGCCGTCGCCGCTCGTATCCTGGAAGGAGCGCGGATAGACTTGGTAGATGACGCAGCCGCGCCACCATTCGTTGCCCTGTTGCGGATTGTCGCCAGTCATTACGAACCCTTCCTGGCGTGGGGCTTCGCCGCCTGCCGCTCAATCATGAAACTCACACTTCGGCCAGGCAGCGGCCGCGCGACGTCGACCGGCTGCGTCTCGATTGCCGGGCGCCATTCAAATCCGTCCCGTGCCGGCAGACTGAAGACAGATTGGCGGCGGTCGCCATTGATCATGACCGCAAGGCGCCCGCCCCCGCTGTCGCCGAGCAGCATGACGAGGCGATGCCGGCCGGGATCGTTCCAGTCGGACTCGCCGAGCGGCGTGCCGGTCTCGGTCAGCCATGCCACGTCGGGGATTTCCGATCCGTCCACGGGCTCGCCGGTCAGGAAATTCGGATCCGCCAGCACCGGGAAGGCGTGGCGCAGCGAGGCGAGCGACGAAGCGTATTGTTCCAGCGCCAGGTCGCGGCCCGCCCAGTCGAGCCAGGTGATGGCATTGTCCTGCGCATAGGCGTTGTTGTTGCCCTTTTGCGTGCGGCCGAACTCGTCGCCTGCGGTCAGCATGATGGTGCCGCGCGAGGCGAAAAGCGTCGCCAGAAGCGCGCACTGGTCATCGAAACGCGCGTTGGCGATCGCCGCGTCGTCCGTATCGCCCTCGGCACCGTTGTTCCAGGACAGATTGTCATTGTGGCCGTCGCGGTTCTGCTCGCCATTGGCCTCGTTGTGCTTGCGCTCATAGGCGACGATGTCGGCCAGCGTCATGCCGTCATGCGCGGCGATGAAATTGACGGTGCGGCTCGTCGGCCGGCCGTCCCGGCCGAAGACATCGGAGGATCCGGCGAGCCGCGTGGCGATCGAGCCGATCACGCCGGCATCGCCGCGCCAGAAGCGCCTGACATCGTCGCGGCAGCGGTCGTTCCACTCCAGATATGGCGGCCGGAAATTGCCGAGCTGGTAGCCGTTCGGACCGACATCCCAGGGCTCGGCGATCAGCACGCGGTCGGCGAGCACGGAATCGTCGGCGATGGCCCGAAGCAGCGCCGCGTCAGGATCGAAGGCGCCGTCGATACGGCCGAGCACCGGGGCCAGGTCGAAGCGGAAGCCGTCGACGCCGGCGAGCCGGACGAAATGGCGCAGCGTGTCGAGCACCATCTCGCGCACGACAGGATGATCGCAGGCGATGGTGTTGCCGGTGCCGGTGTCGTTGACCAGCCGGCCGTCCGGCTGATGCCGGTAATAGGCCTGCGCATCGAGCCCGCGCAGCGACAGCGTCGGCCCAAGCCGGTCGCTTTCGCCGGTGTGGTTGAAGACGAGGTCGAGGATGGTGCCGATGCCTGCCTTGCGGAGCGCTGCGACGGTGTCGCGCAAATCCTTGAGGCCGCCAGGCGCCAGGCGCGGGTCGAGCGCCATGAAGGTCACGGGGTTGTAGCCCCAGGCATTGCTGAGGCCCAGCGGCGGCAGATGGCGCTCGTCGATCGATGCGGTGACCGGCATCAACTCGACGGCCGAGACACCGAGACGCTGCAGGTGATCGATGATGGCCGGATGGGCGAGCGCCGCGATCGTGCCGCGCTGCGCTTCCGGCACATCTGGGTGCAGCCTGGTGAAGGAACGGACGTTGAGCTCGTAGATCAGGCCGCCAGGCTGGAACAGCGGCGGCCGGGGCGCCACGGCCTTTGGCAGCGCGACCACGATCGCCTTGGGCATCAGGGGTGCGGTGTCGGCGCCTTCGTTGCGTTTGGCCGCCAGCCGCCAATGATATTGGTAGGGGCGATCGATCTCGACGGCATAGGGGTCGGTGAGAAGCTTGTTCGGATCGAACCACTGGCCGCGCTCCGGCGCATAATCGCCATCGGCGCGAAGCCCGTATCGCGTGCCCTCGGCGAGGCCGGGGACGAGCAACGCATACACGCCCTCGCCTGCCGGTTTCAGCTCCAGCCGATCGACTTCGCGTGCGCCGCTGTCGTCAAAAATCGAGACCCAGAGACGTCTCGCCGACGACGACCAGGCGGCGAAGCGGATGCCTTCGGGAGTGACGGTAGCGCCGAGTTGGGTCACGGGCGCGCCTTCCCTTCTCCCCTTGTGGGAGAAGGTGGATCGGCGCGAAGCGCCGAAACGGATGAGGGGTGTTGGAAGGAATGAGGCGCCGGTGTTCTGGGCGCAGGTTTGCGCCAAGCGGGAGTACCCCTCATCCGTCCGAGCTTCGCTCGGCCACCTTCTCCCACAAGGGGAGAAGGGGCAACCTCCACCCCCACCCTCAAGTAATCACGCTCGGCTTGTTGCGGCCGGTGTGGCTCTTTATTCCGGCGATGTCGTCGGCGGCGGCGATGAGGTCGGCGAGCGCTTCCTGGGTGTCGAGGTCGTGCCGCTCCTTGTCCGGCTCGTAGCGCTCGATATAGACACGCAGCGTGGCACCGGAGGTGCCGGTGCCGGAGAGGCGCAGCACGACGCGCGAGCCGCCCTCGAACAGGATCCGGATGCCTTGGTTCTTGCTCACCGAGCCGTCGACGGGGTCGTGATAGGCAAAGTCGTCGGCCTTGGCGATCTTGAGGCCGCGCACGCTGGTACCGGGCAGCGAGCCGAGCTTGGCGCGCAGCTCATCCACCAGCGCGTTGGCGCGATCGCTCTCGACCTCCTCATAATCGTGGCGCGAATAGTAGTTGCGCCCGTAGGTCGCCCAGTGCTCGGTGACGATCTGCTTGCAGCTCTCGCCGCGCGCGGCGAGGATGTTGAGCCACAGAAGCACGGCCCACAGCCCGTCCTTCTCGCGCACGTGGTTGGAGCCGGTGCCGGCGCTCTCCTCGCCGCAGATCGTCGCCATGCCGGCGTCGAGCAGATTACCGAAGAACTTCCAGCCGGTCGGCGTCTCATAGATGCCGATGCCGAGCTTTTCGGCGACGCGGTCGGCAGCGCCACTGGTCGGCATCGAGCGGGCGATGCCCTTCAGGCCTTCCTTGTAGCCGGGCGCCAGAGTGGCGTTGGCGGCCAACATCGCCACCGAGTCGGACGGGGTGACGAAGATGCCCTTGCCGATGATCAGGTTGCGGTCGCCATCGCCGTCGGAGGCGGCGCCGAAATCCGGCGCGTCGGGTCCCATCATCTCGTCATAGAGATGCTTTGCATGGACCAGGTTTGGATCGGGGTGATGGCCGCCGAAGTCGGGCAGTGGCTTGAAGTTGCGACAGGTGCCGTTCGGCGCGCCGAGACGACGTTCGAGGATCTCCTTGGCGTAGGGGCCGGTCACCGCGTGCATGGCGTCGAAGCGCATGCGGAAGCCGTATTTGAAGTTGGCGCGGATGGCGTCGAAGTCGAACAGGCTCTCCATCAGCTCGGCATAGTCGGTGACCGGATCGATGATCTCGACCGTCATTCCGCCGGCCTTGACGGTACCGATCTTGTCGATGTCGATCTGGTCGATGTCGGCGATCTTGAAACTCTTGATCTCCTTCGACTTGGCGAAGATCGCGTCGGTGATTTTCTCCGGCGCCGGGCCACCATTGCCGGCATTGTACTTGATGCCGAAATCCTCGTGCGGGCCGCCCGGATTGTGGCTGGCCGACAGGATGATGCCGCCGAATGTCTTGTATTTGCGGATGATGTTGGAGGCGGCCGGCGTCGACAGGATGCCGCCCTGGCCGACCATCACCTTGCCGAAGCCGTTGCCGGCGGCGATCGCGATGGCCTTCTGGATGACTTCGCGGTTGTAGAAGCGGCCGTCGCCGCCGATCACCAGCGTCTTGCCCTGAAAACCGTCCAGCGCGTCGAAGATCGACTGGATGAAGTTCTCGGCATAGTGCTCCTGCTGGAACACGGGCACCTTCTTGCGCAAACCGGACGTGCCCGGCTTCTGGTCGGTATAGGGTTTGGTGGGGACGGTTCTGATCATGCCTCAGGCAGCCCTTTTCGAAAGCAGCAAGCGATAGAGTTCGATGTATTTCTCGGCGCTCTTGTCCCAGGAGACATCGGCCTTCATGCCCTGGCGCTGGATCGAGGCCCAGACAGTCGGCTTGGCGTGAACCTCGACCAGACGCTGGATGGCATGGACCATCGCGCCGCCATTGTTGGGCGCGAACTGGAATCCCGTGGCGACACCGGCCGACAACGCCGCCTCGTTGGCGTCGATGATGGTGTCGGCCAAGCCGCCTGTCCTGGCGACGATCGGCACGCAGCCATAGCGCAGGCCATAGAGCTGGGTGAGGCCGCAAGGCTCGAAGCGCGAGGGGATGACGATGGCGTCGCAGCCGCCCTGCATGGTGTGCGAAAGGCCTTCGTCATAGCCGACGACGACGCCGATACGGCCGCGATGGCGGGCGGCGGCGGCAAGCAGCGTGCCTTCGAGACCGGCATCGCCCGAGCCCAGGATCGCCAGCCGCGCGCCGGCGGCGACGATGCCGTCGACGACCGCCGCCAGGATGTCCATGCCCTTCTGCCAGGTCAGCCGGCTGATGACGCAGACGATCGGACTGCCGTCCGCTTCCAGGCCGAAGCGCTCCTCGACCGCCTTGCGGTTCTTAGCTCGGGCTTCGAGGGTCGCCGCCGAGTATTTGGCGACCAGATGCTTGTCGGTCCCGGGGTTCCAGATATCGACATCGATACCGTTAACGATGCCGTAGAGATCGGTGGCGCGCATGTTGATCAGCCCATCGAGGCCCATGCCGAATTCCGGCGCGCGGATTTCCTGCGCATAGGTCGGGCTTACCGTGGTGATCGCCCACGCGGCCTGAAGGCCGGCCTTCAGATAGCCGACGCCGCCATAATATTCGACGCCGTCGAGCTGCATCGCCACGGCCGGCAAGCCGAGCTCGCCGAAGATGCCGGCGCCGAACTGGCCCTGGAAGGCAAGGTTGTGCACGGTGATCAGCGACGGCACGCCGACCGCCTTGCCGTAGCGCATATAGGCAAGCGTCATCGCCGACTGCCAGTCATGGGCATGCACGAGGTCAGGCAGGTAGCCGGAAATGGCGCCGCCGGCGATGTCGCCGCCGACCTGGCTCAAGGCCGCGAAGCGCCGCCAATTGTCCGGCCAATCGGCACCGGAAGCGGTGCCGTAAGGGCCGCCCTGGCGATCAAAGAGGTGCGGCGCGTCGAGCACGAAGAGGTCGAGATCGCCGATCTTGACGGCGTGGACCGAAGCCTTGCCGCCCTGCAGCAGCGGATATTGGTAGACGGCCTTCTTCTTGGTGAAGGCCGCCATCACGACGGGATAGCCGGGGACCAGCGTGCGCATCGCCACGCCCTTGGGGCCAAGCGCGATCGGCAGGGCGCCGGTCACGTCGGCAAGCCCGCCGGTCTTGATCAGCGGAAAGATTTCGGGCGTGACCGAGAGAACCTGCATGCGCTCCACATTCCGATCTCAAAGTGACAGGTCAAAGTGACAATCTGTTGATCGACCTGACAGCTTGCTGATCAACTGATCCGGTCGACAGATTGATCAACCTTGTCAGGTTGACAGCTTGTTGATCATATCCTGCGTGATCAGGCAGATGCCCTTCTCCGAAACGCGGAAGCGCTTGGCGTCGAGCGCCGGATCCTCGCCGACCACCAGTCCCTCCGGAATGTTCACGCCATGGTCGATGACGACACGCTTGAGGCGCGCGTTGCGGCCGACCTGGACGTCGGGCAGCATCACAACTTCCTCGAGCTTGGAATAGGAATTGATGCGCGCGCCGGTGAAGATCAGGCTGCGGCGCAGCGATGCGCCGGAGACGATGCAGTCGCCGGAGACCAGCGAGGAAATCGCTTCGCCGCGGCGGCCGTCCTCGTCATGCACGAACTTTGCCGGCGGCTTCAATTCGGCATAGGTCCAGATCGGCCAGTCGCGGTCGTAGAGGTCGAGCTCGGGGGTGACGTCGGTGAGGTCGATATTGGCTTCCCAATAGGCATCCACGGTTCCGACGTCGCGCCAATAGGGCTCGGCCTCGTGCGAGGAGCGCACACAGGATTTGGCGAAGCGATGCGCGATCGCCTTACCGTGCTGGACGATATAGGGGATGATATCCTTGCCGAAGTCGCGGCTGGAGCCGGGCTCGGCCGCGTCACGGCGCAACTGCTCCATGAGGAACTTGGTCCTGAAGACATAGATGCCCATCGACGCAAGGGCGAATTCCGGCTTGTCGGGGATGCCGGGTGGATCGGCGGGCTTTTCGACGAAGGCGATGATGTTGTCCTTCTTGTCGACATGCATGACGCCGAAGCCGGTCGCCTCCATGCGTGGCACTTCGAGGCAGCCGACGGTGACGTCGGCGCCGGCGTCGACGTGCTGGCGCAGCATCAGCTCGTAATCCATCTTGTAGATGTGGTCGCCGGCGAGGATGACCATGTATTCCGGGCCGTAGGCCTCGATGATGTCGATGTTCTGGTAGACGGCGTCGGCCGTGCCTTCATACCACTGCGTTTCCGAAACGCGCTGCGATGCGGGCAGGATGTCGAAGCTCTCGTTTCGCTCGGGCCGCAGGAAGTTCCAGCCGCGCTGCAGGTGGCGGATCAGCGAATGCGCCTTGTACTGGGTGGCGACGCCGAGGCGGCGGATGCCGGAATTCAGCGCATTGGAGAGCGCGAAATCGATGATGCGCGTCTTGCCGCCGAAATAGACGGCGGGCTTGGCGCGCCGGTCGGTCAGTTCCTTGAGCCGGCTGCCGCGTCCGCCGGCCAGCACATAGGCCATGGCATCGCGTGCCAGCGGCTGGGTTCTTTTGATCTCTGCCATTTTGTTACCCTCCCAAACAAGCTGCTCGGACCGTTGCAAGAGCGAGATGAAACATCATCTGCTTCAGTCCGCGACGAATTCCAGCATGATCGTCGACAGTGGCGGCAACAGCATCGTCGCCGATACGCCGCCTCCTTCCCCGCTTGCCTCGACCGTGCCGCCATTGCCCATGCCGGAGCCACCATAGTCGGCGGCATCCGTGTTGATGATTTCACGCCACTTTCCCGCCTTCGGAAGCGGCACGCGATAGTTCTCGCGCGGCACCGGCGTGAAATTGGAAATGACGGCGATCGGATCGCCGTCCGGCGCGTTGCGCACCCAGGCGAAAACCGAATTGTCGCGGTCGTCGACGATCAGCCAGGAAAAGCCCTCCGGCTCGCAGTCGCGGGCATGCAGCGCCGGGCGCGAGCGGTAGAGGTAGTTCAGATCCCGCACCGTCTGCCAGACGCCACGATGCGGCGCGAATTCGAGCAGGTCCCAGTCGAGCGCGCGTTCCTCGCTCCATTCCCGGCGCTGGGCGAATTCCTGGCCCATGAACAAAAGCTTCTTGCCGGGATAGCCCCACATGAAGGCGTAGTAGGCGCGCAGCGTGGCGAACTTCTGCCAGTCGTCGCCGGCCATCTTGTTGAGCAGCGTGCCTTTGCCGTGCACGACCTCGTCATGCGAGAGCGGCAGCACGAAATTTTCCGAGAAGGCGTAGGTCAGGCCGAAGGTGATGTCGTTGTGGTGGTGCTTGCGGAAGATCGGCTCCTTGGAGAGATACTCCAGCGTGTCGTGCATGAAGCCCATGTTCCACTTGAAGCCGAAGCCGAGCCCGCCTTCATGCACGGGGCGCGAGACTTTCGGCCATGAGGTGGATTCCTCGGCGATCGTCACGACGCCGGGATGGTGACCATAGAGCTCCTTGTTCATCTTCTGCAGGAAGCTGACGGCCTGCAGGTTCTCGCGTCCACCCTTCTCGTTGGGGATCCACTCGCCCGCCTTGCGTGAATAATCGAGGTAGAGCATCGAGGCGACCGCGTCGACGCGCAGTCCGTCGACATGGTATTTCTCGGCCCAGAACAACGCGTTGTTGACGAGAAACGAAACCACTTCGCGGCGGCCGAAATTGTAGATCGCGGTGTTCCAGTCGGGATGAAAACCCTGGCGCGGATCGGCATGCTCGTAAAGCGCGGTGCCGTCGAATTGGACAAGGCCGTGCTGGTCTACCGGGAAATGCGCCGGCACCCAGTCGAGGATGACGCCGACACCGGCGCGATGCGCGCCGTCGACGAAGCGGGCAAAGCCGTCGGGATCGCCGAAGCGGGCGGTCGGCGCGTAGAGGCCGGTGGTCTGGTAACCCCAGGACGGATCGTAGGGGTGCTCCGAGATCGGCAGGAACTCGATATGGGTGAAGCCGGTCTCGACCACATAAGGGATCAGCCGGGCGGCGAGCTCGTCCCATGACAGGAACGTGCCGTCGTCGCGGCGCTGCCACGAGCCGGCATGGACCTCATAGATCGACATCGCCTCGCGCCGCGTATCGGCCTTGCGCCAGTAGCTGCGATGCGCCTCGTCGCCCCATTGATGAGCCATCGGCGGCGCCGTCACCGAGGCGGTCGCCGGACGCAGTTCCGACTCGAAGGCGAACGGATCGGCCTTGAGCGGCAGCCGCACGCCGTCGGGACCGATGATCTCGAACTTATATGGCTGGCCGGCGACGAGATCGGGAATGAACAACTCCCAGATGCCGGTGTCCTTGCGGTCGCGCATCGTATGCCGGCGGCCGTCCCAGTCGTTGAAGGCGCCGACCACCGAGACGCGCCTTGCGTTGGGCGCCCAGACGGCGAAATGCACGCCGGTCGCGCCCTCGTGGTCGATGATGTGGGCGCCGAGCTTGTCGAAGAGCCGCAGATGCGAGCCCTCGGCCATGTAGTAATCGTCCATCGGTCCCAGCACCGGGCCGAAGGAATAGGGATCGGTCAGCCACCAGTCGCCTCCGGCATTCCTGGCGTGATAGCGCAGCGGCTGACGCTTGCGGATCGAGACCTTGCCCTCGAAGAAGCCGGCGTCGTCGCGGCGCGAGAGCTCGCCGACGTCCTTGCCGGCCAGCGTGTGGGCGGTGACGAATTCGGCGTTGGGCACGAAGCAGCGCGCGGCAAAACTCTTGCCGGCTTCCTGCACGCCGAGGACCGCGAAAGGATTACCATGCGTTCCGGCGACAATCGCCGCGACATCGCCGGCTGGCGCCAGTCCGTCCGGCCCGCTTGTCGCAGCGGTCACGCGCGGCTTCCTCATCAGGCGGTCGCCCTCCCCGGGCACCTTTGTTCTGCGCCGGCCGTCCCAAATCCGTTGGACATCTTTGGGCGACTTGCGCTGGGCCACATTGTTCGTGACCTCATGCAATCACATCAGACGGGTACGTTCCAGATTTCTTTCGCATATTGGCGGATGGTGCGATCGGACGAGAACCAGCCCATGCGGGCAACGTTTCGAATGGCGCGCGCGTTCCAATCGGGGCTGTCGCGCCAGACGTCGTCGACCTCGCGCTGACAGTCGGCGTAGGAATCGAAGTCGGCCGCAACCATGAACCAGTCGCTCTGGTAAAGACCGTTCATCAGCTCGCGGTAGCGGTTTGGATCGTCGGGCGAGAAGACACCTGACGAGATCGCCGCGACGGCCTGCGCCAGTTCGGGGGACCCCTCGATAACGCCGCGTGGATTGTAGCCGCTGTTGCGGCGGTCGGCGACCTCGGCCGTGGTGAGGCCGAAGATGAAGATGTTGTCGGCGCCGACATGTTCCTTCATCTCGACATTGGCGCCGTCGAGCGTGCCGATGGTCAGCGCGCCATTCATCGCGAACTTCATGTTGCCGGTGCCCGAGGCCTCCATACCTGCGGTCGAGATCTGCTCGGAGAGGTCGGCGGCCGGCATCAGCACCTCGGCCAGGCTGACATTGTAGTTCGGCACGAACACCACTTTCAGCAGGCCGCGCACCGACGGATCGCCGTTGATGACCTTGGCGACGTCATTGGCCAGTTTGATGATCAGCTTGGCGTTGTGGTAGCTGGGCGCCGCCTTGCCGCCGAAGAATTTCACGCGCGGCATCCAGTCCCGCTCGGGATGCGAGCGGATCTGGTCGTAGAGCGCGATCGCCTCCAGGATGTTGAGCAGCTGGCGCTTGTACTCGTGAATGCGCTTGACCTGGATGTCGAACAGCGCCGAGGGATCGAGCCTGATGCCGAGCCGGTCGGCGACGAGGTTGGCGAGCCTTACCTTGTTCTGCCGCTTCACCGCGGCGAACTTTTCGCGGAAGGCGGCGTCCTCGGCGAGCGGATCGAGCGCCTTGATCGCTTCGATGTCGTCCATGAAACGGTCGCCGATCGCCTCGCGGGCAAGCGCAGTGAGGCCGGGATTGCACTGGATCAGCCAGCGCCTGGGCGTGATGCCGTTGGTCTTGTTGTTGATGCGGTCGGGATAGAGCTTGTGGAGATCGGCGAACACCGTCTCCTTCATCAGCTCGGTGTGCAGGGCCGAGACGCCGTTGATCGAGTGCGAGCCGACAAAGGCCAGATTGCCCATGCGCACGCGGCGGTCGCCGTTTTCCTGGATCAGCGAGATCCGGGCGATCTGATCGCCCGAGAACTGGTTGGTGGCGCGCGCCTCGAGCAGCACCTGCGCATTGATGGCGTAGACGATCTGCATGTGACGCGGCAGCAGGCGCTCGAACAGCGGCACCGGCCAGCTTTCCAGCGCTTCGGGAAGCAGCGTATGGTTGGTGTAGCCGAAGGTGCGCTTGGTGATGCCCCAGGCCTGGTCGAAGTCCATGCCGTGGACATCCATCAGCAGCCGCATCAGCTCCGGCACTGCGACCGCGGGATGGGTGTCGTTGAGATGGATCGCCGCCTTGTCGGGCAGCGACTTCAGGTCGCCGTACTGGCTGAGATGGCGCTGGACGATGTCCTGCAGCGAAGCGGTTGAGAAGAAATACTCCTGCCGCAGCCTCAGCTCCTGGCCGGCCATGTGGGAATCGGCCGGATAGAGCACGCGCGACAGCGCGTCGGCCTTGTTGCTTTCGGCAAGCGCCCCGATGTGATCGCCGGCATTGAACCTGTCGAGCAGGATCGGGTCGATCGGCATGCCGGACCAGAGTCTCAGCGTGTTGACGCGGTTGGCGCGCCAGCCGGCCACCGGCGTGTCATAGGCGACCGCCAGAACATGCTCGGTCGGCTTCCAGACATGGCGTTCGAGCCGGCCGTCCTTCGAGGTGATCGATTCCACCGAGCCGCCGAAACCGACCTCGAAGGAGCGCTCGCGCCGTTCGAACTCCCAAGGGTTGCCGTGGTCGAGCCAGGTCTCCGGCAGCTCGACCTGCCAGCCGCCCTGGATTTCCTGGCGGAACATGCCGTTGGCGTAGCGGATGCCGTAGCCATGGGCGGGGATATCGACGGTCGCCATGCTCTCCATGAAGCAGGCGGCGAGACGGCCAAGGCCGCCATTGCCGAGCGCGGCGTCCGGCTCGAGCCCCGCGATCAGGTCGAGGTCGACACCGAGCGAGGACAGCGCCTCGCGCATGTTCTCCATCAAACCGAGATTGGAGAAGGCATCGCGCATCAGGCGCCCGATCAGGAATTCGAGCGAAAGGTAATAGACCCGCTTTTCCTGCTGGTCGTAGGCTTCCTTGGTCGCCTGCATCCAGTGATCGACGACACGGTCGCGAACCACCTTGATCGAAGCCGTCAGCCAGTCATAGGGCGTGGCGACGGTGGTGTCCTTGCCGACCCGGTATTTGAGCGACAGCAACACCTCTTCGGCGAGTGTCTTGGGGTCTGGATTGTCGAGAGCTGGGGCTTCGATCGTCATGGCGGATGTCATATCGCCTCTCGTTCGGTTGGCCTGATCATAGCGGCTTTCACCGTTTCTCCCAGCCTATCCTATCGCATTGCAGCATGCGTTCAATCGATTTAGGCAAAAGAGCCGCCGGCCAACCCTGCGGCAATTTACCCATACTGGAGATCAAGCCGCCAGCGCGTCCTCCGGCGGCTTCTTGGCGCCGGTCATGAGGGCGACGGCGTCCGACATGGAAATCTGCTTCGGATCGACGACACAGAGGCGGCGGCCGAGGCGGTGGATGTGGATGCGATCGGCCACCTCGAAGACGTGCGGCATGTTGTGCGAGATGAGCACAATCGGCAGGCCGCGCTTCTTGACGTCGAGGATCAGCTCGAGCACGCGGCGGCTTTCCTTGACGCCGAGTGCCGCCGTCGGCTCGTCCATGATCACCACTTTCGAGCCGAAGGCGGCGGCACGCGCCACCGCCACGCCCTGGCGCTGGCCGCCGGAAAGCGTTTCCACCGCCTGGCTGATGTTCTGGATGGTCATCAGCCCAAGCTCGGTCAGCTTGTCGCGAGCGCGCTTTTCCATCGCCGGCCGGTCGAGCATGCGCAACCAGCTGCCGAGCGGACCCGGCTTGCGGATCTCGCGGCCGAGGAACATGTTGTCGGCGATCGACAGCGCCGGCGACAGAGCGAGGTTCTGGTAGACGGTCTCGATGCCGGCTTCCCGGGCCTCCATCGGCGACTTGAAGGCAACGGGTTTGCCTTCAAGCCGGATTTCCCCTTCGTCGGGCACGGCCGCGCCCGAAATCGCTTTGATGAGCGATGACTTGCCGGCGCCGTTGTCGCCGATCACCGCCAGGATCTCGCCCGGATAGAGGTCGAAATCGGCATTGTCGAGGGCAGTGACACGGCCATAGCGCTTGGTAAGACCGCGCGCGGTGAGGATGGGTTCCTGGGTCATGATTATGCCGAAACCTTTCTGATCCATTGATCGACCGCCACGGCGCCGATGATCAGCACGCCGGTGAGCAGCACCTTCCATTGCGGATCGGCGCCCAGCATGTTGAGGCCCATCGAGACGACGCCGACGATCATGGCGCCGAACAGCGTGCCGAGGATCGAGCCGCGGCCGCCGAAGAGCGAGATGCCGCCGATCACCGTCGCGGTGATGGCCTGCAGATTGTAGTCGGTGACGGCGGCCGACGGCGAGATCGAGCCGTTGCGACCGATCGAAACCCAGGCCGCGAAAGCGGCGATCAGCCCAGCAAGGGCGTAGACCGTAATCAGCACCTTCTTGGTCTGGATGCCCGAGAGTTTGGCGGCCTCCTGATCGTCGCCGACAGCATAGACGTGGCGACCCCAGGCGGTGTGATTGAGCACATACCAGAGCACTCCCACCAGCACGACCGTGGCGATGACGCCGGCCGTGAGCACGGCGGAACCGACCCTGAAGCTCATTGCGAACAGGTGCAGCAGCGGCGCCTGGGCATCGACATCGGCGTCGCGGATCGTCTCATTGGCCGAATAGATGAAGTTCGTGGCCATGACGATGTTCCAGGTGCCGAGCGTGACGATGAACGGCGGCAGCTTCATGTAGGCGACCAAAAGGCCGTTGAGCAGCCCGCAGGCGCCGCCGGCGGCAAGACCCACGATAACGGCGAGGATGGTCGGCATGCCGTAAGTGATGGCGCAATTGCCCATGATGACGGCCGAAATCACCATGATCACGCCGATCGACAGGTCGATGCCGGCGGTGAGTATGACCAGCGTCTGGGCGGCGCCGAGAATGCCGACGATGGCGATCTGCTGCAGAATCAGCGTCAGCGTGTAGGACGAAAAGAAACGCCCGCCGATGGCGATGCCGAAAATGATGATCGACAAGACCAGCACGATCAGCGGCACCGCCGCCGGCGTGGAGTGCAGGAAATGCTGGGCGCGCTTGACGAACGACTTGCCGTGCTCGTCGAAGGCGGCGACGCTGGTGTCGCTGCTCGAAAGCACCTTCTCGAATTCCTGAATCTGAGACATGTCTCCTCCCGTCTGCGTGGAGCTTTCTCACTGCTCCACACGCCGTCAACGCTATCCGGTCTGTCGCCAGGATTGTCAGCGCTTACGAAAGCGCATCGTCCACCCGATGCGGCCGAGGATCAAGCCCCCGGCCGCAAGGTTTATCAAGCTGTCAGGGCATCAGCCCCAGCACTTGGCGAGGCCTTCCTTGGTGTCGATCGACTTGACACCGTTTGCCGGCTTGTCGGTGACGAGGTTGACGCCGGTGTCGAAGAAGTTCTTGCCTTCGGTCGGCTTCGGCTTCGTGCCGTCCTTGGCGAAAGCGGCGATCGCCTCGATGCCCAGCGCCGCCATCTGCAGCGGATATTGCTGCGAGGTGGCTCCGATGACGCCTTCGGTCACCGACTTGACGCCCGGGCAGCCGCCGTCGACCGAGACGATCAGAACCTGCTTTTCGAGACCAACGGCCTTGAGCGCCTGGTAGGCGCCGACCGCGGCGGGCTCATTGATGGTGTGAATGACGTTGATGGTGTTGTCCTTCTGCAGAAGGTTCTCCATCGCCTTGCGGCCGCCTTCCTCGTTGCCGTTGGTCACGTCGTGGCCGACGATGCGCGGGTCGGTCTCGTCGCCGATCTTGTTGGGGTCCTTTACGTCGATGCCGTAGCCCATCATGAAGCCCTGGTCGCGCAGGACGTCGACGGTGGGTTGCGAGGGGGTGAGGTCGAGGAAGCCTATCTTGGCGTCCTTGGCCTTGTCGCCGAGCGTGGCGGCGGCCCAGGCGCCGATCAGTTTGCCGGCTTCGAGATTGTCGGTGGCGAAGGTGGCGTCGGCGGCGTCGATCGGATCGAGCGGCGTGTCGAGCGCGATCACCAGCAGGCCGGCGTCACGCGCCTTCTTCACCGTCGGCACGATGCCCTTGGTGTCGGAGGCGGTGATCAGGATACCCTTGGCGCCGTCGGCGATGCAGCTTTCGATCGCCGCGACCTGGCTTTCGCTGTCGCCATCGATCTTGCCGGCATAGGTCTTGAGGTCAACGCCGAGCTCCTTGGCCTTGGCGGTCGCGCCTTCCTTCATCTTGACGAAGAAGGGGTTGGTGTCGGTCTTGGTGATCAGGCAGGCGCCGACGCCGGCGGCCGATGCCGATGAAGCGAACGCCATCAGGCCAAGGCCGGCGGCCGCGAACACAGTGGACTTCAGCAGTGATTTCTTGGTCACGATATTCCTCCCAATGGAACTGTTCCGGACGCCGGCCACCCGGCGCCTCAAGCGCATCCACCGATTTCTCCCAGCGTGGACACACCTCAAAAAACACCAGGATAGAACGGCTGTCAATAATTAAATCACTCTTATTTATTATTGACACTCTTGCGCCGTTCACTCATTCTGAACGAAAAGCATCGCGGGGAAACAGACGGGAGGAACAGGGTGGAGACCGGCATTGCGAGGCACGGTTCGCCCGAGGCTTTGGAGAGCCGGCTGCATCGCGGCACCAACCAGAGCGGAATGCGTGACCACAATGAGCGGCTCGTGCTGTCCCTGGTGCGCCAGCATGGCAGCCTGGCCAAATCCGACATCGCGCGCATGACCGGCCTGTCGGCCCAGACGGTGTCCGTCATCATGCGCGAGCTCGAGGAAGACAAGCTGCTCGTGCGCCAGGCGCCGTTGCGCGGCAAGATCGGCCAACCTTCGATCCCGATGGCGCTCAACCCGGAAGGCGCTTTCTTCATCGGCCTCAAGATCGGCAGACGCTCGGCCGAGCTCGTGCTGATCGACTTCCTCGGCAATGTGCGCGCCATGCTGCAGCACTCCTACCGCTATCCCGCGCCACGCGAGACCGTCGAGTTCGTCACTGACGGCATCAAGACGATGCGCGGCGAACTGACGCCGGCGCAGGACAAGCGCATTGCCGGGCTCGGCATCGCCATGCCGTTCGAACTGTGGAACTGGGCCGATACGGCCGGCGCGCCGCGCGAAATCATGGACGAATGGCGCCATCGCGACATCCGCTCCGATATCCAGGGGCAATGCGACTTTCCGGTCTATCTGCAGAACGACGCGACCTCGGCCTGCGGCGCCGAACTGGTCTTCGGCCAGACGGGCGCGGCGCGCGACTTCGTCTATTTCTACATCGGCGCCTTTGCCGGCGGCGGCATCGTGCTCAACGGCCGGCTCTACAGCGGACCGAAGGGCAATGCCGGCGCGCTCGGCTCGATGCCGGTTCCCGGGCCTGACGGCAAGCCGACGCAGCTCATCGACGTCGCCTCGATCGCAATGCTGGAAAAAGCGCTTTCGGCCAAGGGCATCGACGGCTCCTATCTGTGGACCTCGCCGCAGGAATGGGGCGAGATTGGCGCCGAGCTCGACGACTGGATCGCCAGCGCCTCGCGCGCGCTCGCCTATGCCATCGTCGCCGCCTCCTCGGTCATCGATTTCGAGGCGGCCGTGATCGACGGCTGGATGCCGCTCGATGTGCGGCGCCGGCTCGTCGAGGCAATCCGGCAGGCCATTGCCGGCATCGACGCCGAAGGCCTGAAGCTGCCCTTCGTGCGCGAGGGAACGGTCGGCATCCATGCTCGGGCGCTCGGCGGCGCCAGCCTGCCGCTTTCCGAGCGCTTCCTGATCGGACCGAACACGACCGGAGGCGCCTGAGCATGCTGATCGGCATCCCCTCGCTGCTCGGGCCACAGTTCCTGGCGACGCTCAGGGCGATGGGCCATGGCGACGAGATCGCGATCGTCGACGGCAACTATCCGGCCGAGGAACAGGCGCGCCGGCTGATCCGCGCCGACGGCCACCACATGATCGCCGTGCTCGATGCCGTGCTGAGCGTATTGCCGGTGGACGAGGCCGTACCGGAGGCACTGTTCCGCGCCTCGGTGCAGGGCGACCCGGCGCTTGCCGATCCGGTGCATCACGAAATGGAAGCGGTGTGCGCCAAACGCGCGCCGGGCCACAAGGTGGTTGCGCTGGCCGGGCCTGACTTCTATGCACGCGTCAAGGCCGCACACGCCATCGTGGCGACCAGCGAACCCAGGCTCTTTGCCAATATCATCATTCGCAAGGGCGTGATCCATCCGCCGGAGACCAAGACGACATGATCCTTTGCTGTGGCGAAGCCCTGATCGACATGCTGCCGCGCACCACCACCGAAGGCGAAGCGGCCTTCGCCCCCTATGTCGGCGGCGCGGTGTTCAACTCGGCGATCGCGCTCGGCCGGCTCGGCGCTCCAGCCGGTTTCTTCTCCGGCCTCTCCTCCGACCTGTTCGGCAGTCAGTTCCGCGACGCGCTGGGGGCGAGCAAGGTCAGCTCCACCTATGCGCACACCTCGCCGCGCCCGACGACACTCGCATTCGTGCGGCTCACCAACGGCCAGGCGACCTACACCTTCTATGACGAGAACACCGCCGGGCGCATGCTGACCATCGAGGATTTGCCGAAGCTCGGGACGGAAATCGAGGCGATGCTGTTCGGCGCCATCAGCCTGATCTCGGAGCCGGCGGGCTCGGCCTATGAGGAATTCATGCGGCGCGAGCACGAAAGCCGTGTGATGATGCTCGACCCCAACATCCGGCCGAATTTCATCCCGGACAAGGCGAAGCATCTCAGGCGCATCCGCGAGATGATGGCGATGGCCGACATCGTGAAACTCTCGGACGAAGACCTCAAATGGTTCGACGAAGCCGGCTCACATGAGGTGGTGGTGCGCAACTGGCTGGATCGTGGACCGAAGCTGATCGTCGTCACGCATGGCAGCGAAGGCGCCGTCGGCTACAGCAAGGCGCACAAGGTCACCGTCATGCCGCAGAAGGTGAAGGTGGTCGATACCGTCGGCGCCGGCGACACGTTCAATGCCGGCATCCTCGGCTCGCTGCACGAGCAGGGCCTGCTCACCAAGGCGGCGATCGGCGCCCTGCCGGAAGATGCGATCCGCAAGGCGCTGGAACTTGGCGCCAAGGCGGCCGCGGTGACGGTTTCGCGGGCCGGCGCCAACCCGCCCTGGCGGCACGAAATCGCGTAAGCGATTGTCCGGATTGGCCCGAAGGCCTCCCGTAGCCGATCACTTTATGTTTCCACGGCTGGGAACAGCGCGATAAAAACCATTGAAAAATGCTCGTTTTAGCCCGGTTTTCCGGTTTCTTCGGGCATTGCGCCGGCAAAGAGCGGTAATAGGCTGCGACACATAGGCAATTTGCCTCGGACCCGGCCGGCTTTCTCGGCCGCGCCAAGTCTGGTACCAGCGGGCCGGTTTATTGGCAGCATTCGAGGCCGACATGCAGTTCATCGATCTTGGCGCGCAGCGCGAACGAATCCGCGACCGGCTCGAAGCCGCGATCGACCACGTCGTCGAGGACGGCCGCTATATCCTCGGGCCGCAGGTCACCGAATTCGAAAACAAGCTCGCGGCCTATATCGGCGTCAAGCATGTGGTCGCCTGCGCCAACGGCACCGACGCGCTGCTGCTGCCGCTGTTTGCGGCCGGCATCGGTCCGGGCGACGCGGTGTTCGTGCCGAGCTTCACCTTCGCCGCGACGGCCGAAGTGGTGGCGCTGGCCAAGGCCGAGCCGGTCTTCGTCGACGTCGACCGTGATAGCTACAACATCGACATCGCCAGCCTCGAAGCGGCGATCGAGATGATCAAGAGGGAAGGCCGGCTGAAGCCGAAGGCGATCATCCCGGTCGACCTGTTCGGCCTTTCAGCCGACTACGAAGCGATCATGGCGATTGCCAAGCGCGAGAACCTGCTGGTGATCGAGGACGCCGCGCAGTCGATGGGCGGTTCCGCCGACGCCAAGATGTGCGGCGCCTTCGGCCATGTCGGCTCGACAAGTTTTTACCCCGCCAAGCCGCTCGGTTGCTATGGCGATGGCGGCGCGATGTTCACCAATGACGGCGCCTTGGCCGACAAGCTCCGTTCCTTCGCCTTCCACGGTAAGGGCGAGACGCAGTACGACAATGTCCGCGTCGGCATCAATTCGCGCCTCGACACGCTGCAGGCGGCGATCCTGATCGAGAAGCTCGCCATCCTCGAGGACGAGATGGTGGCGCGGCAAGTGGTGGCGGACCGGTATGCCAAAGGCCTCGGCGACATCGTCAAGGCGTCACGCAATCTGGGCCACGGCCGTTCGGCCTGGGCGCAATACGCCATCGAGACGCCGAAGCGCGACGGGCTGAAGGCCCATCTGGGCGAAAAGGGCATCCCATCGGTGATCTACTATGTGAAGCCGCTGCACGAGCAGGTCGCCTACAAGGATTACCCGCGCACGCCGACTGGTCTTGCCGTCTCGGAAGCACTGCCGAAGCAGATCCTCTGCCTTCCTATGCACGCCTATCTCAGCGAAGCCGACCAGGACCGCATTATCGAGACGATCCGGAACTACATCGGTTCGAACTCGGCGCATGTCGCGGCGGCTTAGGCGCGGATTGTACGCCTGAGATGCGAGGTCGCGATCCTCCCCTCTGTCCTGCCGGACATCTCACCCACTTGGGGGGAGATTGGCAGCTTCAGCACCCCCTCTTCATCCTGTAGCGTTGGAGATTGGCGAAAGCCAAGGCGACGTCTGATCTCCCCCCTTGTGGGGGAGATGTCCGGCAGGACAGAGGGGGGCGCTGTCCCGCCAACATATCGAAGTCTCTGAGCAGCGACGCTGACTACGCGCCCGCGCTCTTCCCCGTCGCGATGAAATGCGGATTGGCGAAATCGCTGTCGCTCGCCTGGTTGCGCTTGCCGTAGACCAGCGGGTCACCGTCCAGCGTGCGGGTCATGCCGCCGGCGGCGCGTAGTACCGCGTCCCCTGCCGCGGTGTCCCATTCCATGGTGCGGCCGAAACGAGGATAGACGTCGGCTTCCGCCGCAGCGAGCAGGCAGAATTTCAGCGACGAGCCGACCGAGACGATCTCGGCGGCGCCCAGGTCGCGGATGAAGGCGTCGGTCTCGGGCGTGTTGTGCGAGCGGCTGGCGACGACGGCGAGCGGCGTGGCGCCCTGCCTGACCTCGATCGGCCGTCGATCGGCAATCCGATAATCGGCATCGACTTCAAGCGCCTCCGCCCTGCCCGGCCGTCCGCTGAAGAAGCGCCCCGTGCACGGCGCGTAGACGACGCCGACTTCCGGCACGCCATGACGGACCAGCGCGATGTTGACGGTAAAGTCGGTGCGGCGATTGACGAATTCCTTGGTGCCGTCGAGCGGATCGATCAGGAAGAACGCACCTTCGAGGTCGGGCGTGGCGATACCGGCCGCCACCTCCTCCTCGGCCACGCAAGGGATTTCAGGGTAGGCCGCGCGGAGGCCGGCGAGGATGATCTTCTCGCTTTCGCGGTCGGCTTCCGTCACCGGCGAGGAGTCGGCCTTGCTGTCGACGGCGCAGCCTTCGTGGAAGACCCGCATCACCTCGCGCCCGGCGTCGAGCGCAAGGCACTCGAAGACGCCCAGCATCGCCTCGTCGTCAGATACCGCCGCCATTGTCATACTGCTCTTCGGCAATGTCGCGCTCGGTCAGCCAGTGTTCGAGGGCTTCCGCCATCTCCTCCGGGCTCCGGCCGAGTGTCTCGAGGTGGATTTCGGGATGCTCCGGCGCCTCATAGGGGGAATCGACGCCGGTAAAGTTCTTGATCTCGCCACTCAGGGCGCGCGCGTAAAGGCCCTTCGGGTCGCGGCGGGCGCATTCCTCGAACGGCGTGTCGACGAACACCTCGACGAACTCGCCCTCGGCCATCAGTTCGCGCGCCACGCGCCGTTCGGCGGCGAAGGGCGAGATGAAGGAGACGATGACGATCAGGCCGGCATCGGCCATCAGCTTGGCCACCTCGGCGACGCGGCGGATGTTTTCCACGCGGTCGGCGTCGGTGAAGCCGAGATCGCGGTTCAGACCATGGCGGACATTGTCGCCGTCGAGGATGTAGGTGTGGCGGCCGGACGCGAACAGCTTCTTCTCGAAGAGGTTGGCGATGGTCGACTTGCCGGAGCCGGAGAGCCCGGTGAACCAGAACACCGCCGGACGCTGGTTCTTCAGGTCGGAGCGGCCGCGCTTGCCGACATCGAGCGACTGCCAGTGGATGTTCTCGGCCCGGCGCAGCGAATGCAGGATCATGCCGGCGCCGACCGTGGCGTTGGTGATGCGGTCGATCAGGATGAAGGCGCCGGTGGTGCGGTTCTCCGCGAAGGGATCGAAAGCGATAGGCGCCCTGGTCGAGAGGTTGCAGACGCCGACCTCGTTCATGTCGAGCGACTTTGCCGCCTCATGCGCGAAATCGTTGACGTTGACCCGGTATTTCAGCTCGGTGACGGTGGCGCTGACCTGATCGGTCTCGGTGCGCAATATGTAGGAGCGGCCGGGCAGCAATGCCTGCTCGTCGAACCAGACGATGTTGGCCGCGAACTGGTCGGCGACCTGCGGGCGCGCCGCCGGCGACACCAGCAGATTGCCGCGCGATACCTCGACTTCGTCGTCGAGGACCAGCGTGATGGCCTGGCCCGCGACGGCTTCCTTGAGGTCGCCGCCATGCGCGACGATGCGCTTGACGCGGGACGCCTTGCCGGATTTCGCGACGACAACCTCGTCACCCTGCGCCACCGTGCCGGAGGCGATGGTGCCGGCGAAGCCGCGGAAATCGAGGTTCGGGCGGTTCACATATTGGACGGGGAAGCGGAACGGGAGTTCGGCTGCCGCTTCATCGACCGACACGGTTTCGAGATGCTCGATCAGCGACGGCCCGGAATACCAGGGTGTGCGCTCAGAGCGGCTGGTGACATTGTCGCCGAAACGCGCCGACATCGGGATCGGCGCGACGCTGACAAAGCCGAGGTTTTGGGCGAATTCGGCGTAGTCGGCGACGATCTGGTCGAATACGGCTTTGTCGAAGCCGACAAGGTCGATCTTGTTGACGGCGAGCACGATGTGACGGATGCCGAGCAGCGAGGCGATGATCGAGTGACGCCGGGTCTGGCGCAGCACGCCCTGGCGCGCATCGATCAGCACGATGGCCAGATCCGCCGTCGAGGCGCCGGTCGCCATGTTGCGGGTATACTGCTCGTGGCCGGGCGTGTCGGCGACGATGAACTTGCGCTTCGGCGTGGCGAAGAAGCGATAGGCGACATCGATGGTGATGCCTTGCTCGCGCTCGGCCTCCAGCCCGTCGACCAAAAGCGCGAAGTCGATATCGTCGCCGGTGGTGCCGTGCTTGCGCGAGTCCTTCTCGAGCGCGGCGAGCTGGTCCTCGAAAATCTGCTTCGTGTCGGAGAGCAGACGGCCGATCAGCGTCGACTTGCCGTCGTCGACCGAGCCGCAGGTGAGGAAGCGCAGCAGCGACTTCTTCTCTTGCGCGGCCATGTAGTCGCGGATGCCGTCGGTCGGGGCGAGGCTCTTTGCCATGATGTGGCGCATTATCAGAAATAACCCTCGCGCTTCTTCTTTTCCATCGAGCCCGCCTCGTCGCGGTCGATGAGGCGGCCCTGGCGCTCGGAGGTGCGGGCGGTCAGCATCTCGCCGACGATCGCCTCCAGCGTGTCAGCGTCCGATTCGATGGCGCCGGTCAGGGGATAGCAGCCGAGCGTGCGGAAGCGCACCAGGCGGCTCTCGACCGTCTCGCCGGGACGCAGCTGCATGCGATCGTCATCCTTCATGATCAGCATGCCGTCGCGCTCGACAACCGGCCGCTCCTTGGCGAAATAGAGCGGCACGATCGGGATGTTCTCCTGCAGGATGTACTGCCAAATATCGAGTTCAGTCCAGTTCGACAGCGGGAAGACGCGGATCGACTCGCCCGGCGCGATGCGGGTGTTGAAGATCTTCCACATTTCCGGCCGCTGGTTCTTGGGATCCCAGGAATGCTGCGCGTTGCGGAAGGAGAAGATGCGTTCCTTGGCGCGCGACTTCTCCTCGTCGCGGCGGGCGCCGCCAAACGCGGCGTCGAAGCCGTATTTGTCGAGCGCCTGGCGCAGCCCCACCGTCTTCATCACATGGGTGTGGGTGTTGGAGCCGTGGTCGAAGGGATTGATGCCGTCGCGAACGCCGTCCTCGTTGACATGAACGAGCAGGTCGAAGCCGAGCTTCTGCGCCATCTGATCGCGAAAGGTGATCATCTCGCGGAACTTCCAGGTGGTGTCGACATGCAGGAACGGGAAAGGCGGCTTGGCCGGGTAGAAGGCCTTCATCGCCAGATGCATCAGCACCGAGGAATCCTTGCCGACCGAATAGAGCATCACTGGCTTGGAGAAGGATGCCGCGACCTCGCGGAAGATATGGATGGATTCGGCCTCGAGCCGCTGCAGATGCGTGAGCGCGATATTCATGGACTGTCGAGCGTTCTCTCGTGCCGTCGAGTGGAAATCTTGCATTGCCGGGGCAATTCTGTGGCCGCACGGGTGCAAATTTCACTTTGGACAAACTGTTTCGTGCGGGCGTTCTAACAGATCGGCATCGCCCATAACAATGCAAGACGCGCCCGGCGCAAGGTGATTAGGGAACGAATTTTCCAAGCGAGGCCGGTAAAGCGGAAAATCCTGCCAGGGCGCTCGAAACGCGGAAGCGCGGAGAACGATCGCCTGAAACATAGCCTTGGGACACCCAGCCTAACGTCTGCGCCCGGACCGAGGATTTTTGCCGGAACATTGCCGACTGCCCTATCGCGGAATGGCGCCAGCAGCTATACGGGCTCGGGGCGGGCAAGGCGCGGCAAACGGAGTTCATCGAGGCAGTCTTCGGCTGGCTCCAAGGGTCCGGGCGCAAGCTGGAATTGCGAAGCAAAGCATTTGAACCCGTTTACAACGCTCCGGCGCCACCTCACCCCCGCACAGATCAATTTCTACTTCTCGATCCTCTGCTTTTTTTCGCCGCCGGTGCTTGGATCGCTGGTCAGCGTCACCTTCAATGCCGGCGGCGTGTGGTCCGTGATTCTGCTCGCCACGAAACGGCGCCGCTTCAACATCGACCGGCCGATGCTCGCCTTGACGGTGGCGATCTATGCCTATTGCGCGGCCATGGTCCTCGCCTCGATCGTCAACGGCACGCTCGCCGCTGATCTACGGCTGTTCCTGCCGCTGATCACCTTCCTGCTCTTCCCCATCTCCTATTCGACCTGGAGTATCACCGAGAAGATCACGCTGGCGCGCATCGCCATTCTGGCAAGCACCGCGGCCTGCTTCGGCGCGCTGGCTCTCGCCATCTTCCAGAATTACCGGCTTGGCGTGAGGGCCGAGGGCGGCGCCGGAAATCCGATTGTCTTTGCTACCGTTACCTGCCTTGCCGTCATGCTATGCCTTGCCGGCGCGCTGTCGGGCATCGAGAAGCGCTGGAAGCTGCTCGTCCTGGCGGCGATGGCTGGAGCCCTGGCGGTTGTTTATTCGGCGTCGCGCATGATCTGGGTGGCCGTGCCGATTGCCGGCATCGTCGTCCTGCTCGTCAATCGCCGCCGCTTCACCAACGCCAATGTGGCGCGCTTCGCGGTGATCGGCGTCGTCGTCGCCCTGGTGATTGCCGCGATCGGCTCGCACGTCATCGTCGATCGAACCGACTTCCTGGTCAGCGACTGGGACGCGCTGAATGCCAAGGGCGATCATTCGACGGCGCTCGGCCTGCGCGTGGCGATGTGGGAAATGGGCGCCACCGCGTTTCGCGAGAAGCCGATTTTCGGCCACGGCATCTCGGCAAGCCGGGCGCTGATCAAGCAGGGTTTTCAGGACCAGTTCGGCCTGAGTCAAAGCTTCAGCCATTTCCACAACGGCTTCCTGACGGCGCTGGTCGAGGCGGGCCTGCTCGGGGGGCTGGCGCTCGCGTCGATCTTCGTCATCGCCGTGCGAAACGCTGCAAAGACATTGCGCGTCAGCGCCGATCCGGTCGAACGGTTCGGCGCAACGATGGTGCTTGTCGCGGTCATCACCTATCTCACCGGCGGAATGGCCGGCATCCTCATCGGTCACGATATCCTCGATGCGACGCTGATGGTGTTCCTGATTTCGGGAACCTACCTTGCGTCCGGGCGCACGATTGCCCCGACCGGCGAAAGCGCGCCTGCCATGGCGCCGGACGCCAGCCCGCGACCATGAAGGTCCTGGTCACCGGCGCGACAGGCTTCATTGGACGCCGGGTCGTCGGCCGGTTGCGCGAGGCCGGATTTGACATACGGGTCGCCTCCCGCGCGCCGCAACCGCCGGCAGGCGCGGACGACGCCGTCGAGCTGCCCGGCGCCGACGCGGCGCAGGAAGCGTTTCTGGCGCTGATGCGCGACGTCACCCATGTCGTTCATTGCGCGGCGCTCAACAATGATCGCAGCGCAAGCGAGGCCGACTTCCGAGCCGTCAATGCGACGCTGACGGGACGGCTTGCCCAAGCGGCCGCAACGCGCACCGCCGGGCGCTTCATCTATCTCTCCTCGATCCGGGCCGTCGTGGGACCGGGTTTCAGCGGCACCATCGGCGAGGCCACGCCCCCTGCCCCGCAATGCGCCTATGGGCGCTCCAAGCGCGAGGGCGAGATCGAAATGCTGGAGGCTTTCGCGGCGGCCGGACGCGCCGATGGGACGGCGCTGCGGCTGCCGCCGGTCTATGGCGAAGGCATGAAGGGAAATCTGCGCGGACTGATGCGGCTCGCAGCCACTGGCCTGCCGCTGCCCACAGCCGCCTTGGCAGCGGTGCGTTCGCTCATATCGCATGATGCGGTGGCCGGCGCCGCGACGCTTCTCTTGACTCGCCCGACGTCGCCGCGCCCGACCTATGTCCTGGGCGACGCTTCCCCGGTCGCGATGTCCGATATCATCGCCGCGTTCCGGCGTGGATACTGCCGGCCGGCCCGGCTTCTCCCCATGCCGGCCTGGCCGATCCGGCTGTTGGCGACGATGCTCGGCGGACGGGCGTCGTGGCAGGCTTTGCTGGCAACGCAGATCTGCGATCAGTCGCTGCTGGCCTCGGAAGGCTGGATGCCGGAAACCGACACGCTCGGCCGGCTCGAGGACCTGGCGCGACGGGCCGGTTAGAGCATTCCAGGAAAAGTGCGCAGCGTTTCTGTCCGGAATTGCGTCAAAACCAGGAGATTGAGCGCGTCACCGTTACGGTGAAACGTTCTGGGCACGGTAGAACGTACCCAGCAATATTTTGAGATCCAGACCGGTGGAGGCGGCCTTGAGGTAGGCCGCGTCGGTCTCGGCGCAGAGTTTTGGGTCCGACATGTCGATCCCCTTGATCTGCGCGAGCCCGGTGATGCCCGGCAGCGCGGCGAGCACGCCCCGTTCCCTGCGCCGTTCGATCAGTTCCGTCTGGGTCGGCAGGCACGGGCGCGGCCCCACGAGGCTCATCTCGCCCCTGAGCACATTCCAGAGCTGCGGCAGTTCGTCGATCTTGGTGGCGCGCAGCGTCCTGCCGACAGTCGTGACCGAACTCGCCGGCGCCTCGTGGGTGGGCAGTGACGGCGTTTCGCGACGCATCGTGCGCAGCTTGTGGCAGGCAAAGGGGGCTCCGCCACGGCCGACGCGGATTTGCGAGAAGATGGCCGGGCCGGGTGACGTCGCCCGGATCGCCAGCATCGCGACAAGAAGGACGGGCGCCGCCAGCACCAGCATCGGAGCAGCGACCGCCAGGTCGAGCGCGCGCTTCGCCGTCATGATCAAATCCAGCTCCGCAGAACGGCGAGATAGAGTCCCAACGTTCCAAGGACCGTCTGCCGGTAAACCCCGCTCTTGCGCAACAGCCGGAAGCGCTTGAAAACAGCACTGTTGCGTGCCTCGATGAACATCTCGAGGCAATGCTCGGCATCGGATGTCAGCAGATCCCGGTTGACGACCAGGCCGCTGAGATTGCTGTCGGTCCAGGTGGCGAACTGGCCTTTGCGAAGCCGCCCTATCCTGATGAACCTTGCCCGCCACGAGACATTGGCGCCGACGAGATTTGCCCCGTGCTGGCGGTATCTGACGAGCGGCCGCGGCTCGTAGCGGATCGTGCCCCCGCCGGCTGCGACGATGAGATAGGCCCACCAGTCGTGGCTCACAAATTCGGTTCTTGCCGATGCCTTCGCCAAAAGGTCGCGCGCCTTGCGGTTGAGCAGCATGGTATTGCCACCGGCGATGCTTTGCACCAGCGCGTTGCGAAACGAGGGCGGGCGCGGGAACAGCGGCGAATGGCCCGCCGCCTGGCCGGTCTCCGAAATGGTCGCCGTGCGCGAGCAGAACAGGAGCGGCGTCTCCGGATCCTGGGTCCCCATCCACCGGATGGCGCTCTCCAGCCTGTCGCGCTCCCAGACATCGTCCTGGTCGCAAAAGGCGTAGTAGTCGGCCTGGACGCGCGGATCGATGATCATCGAGCGGAAATTGGCGGCAAAGCCCTGCCGCGGGCCGTCCACCAGAGTGACGCGGCCTTTGGCCCAGCGGGTCCGCCAGGCCTCGATGATGGATGCCGTGCCGTCGGTCGAGCCGTCATCGGAAACCCAGAGATCGACGCGGGGCCAGGACTGCGCAGCCAACGACTCCAATTGCTGATTGATGAATGCCGCGCCGTCCTTCGTGCCCAGAAGAACGGCCACGCGCTGATCTTGCCCACTCACAATTCGAAATCGCCCGCTGCCGATATCCGGGCAGGCTAAAATAACGGCTACGCATGGGCAAGGCAGGCCGGGGCGATACATCGTTGGGTGGGCGACGGTGAACCGCTCAAACTCCCTGTTTTGGCGCTATTCCGGGGTTTTTGCGTTATTTCGAACGAAAACCCGTTCGCGACTTTTTCTGGTATTGTTTTCAGGCCGATTGGCTTGCCGCTTTCGGCACAATTCGATCCGGCGTGTTCAGCGCCTCATGCACTCCCGTCAGCACCGCCAGAGCCGTTGCCTTGTCCTGATCGCGCAGGGCGGCTTGCAGCGCGGTCAGCCCGGCCTGGATCTTCGGCCAGCTCAGAACCTCGGTCCTGAGGCCGAATATCTTGGCGGTATCGAGCTTGACCACCTCCTCGTTGTCGCCGTGCAGCGTCTCATGCAGCTTTTCGCCCGGCCTGACGCCGGTGAAGCGTATCTGAATGTCGGTGTAGGGACTTTTGCCGGCCATGCGAATCATCGTTTCGGCGACTTCGAGGATCGGCACAGGCTTGCCCATGTCGAGCATATAGATGGCGTAGTCATCCGCGCCCTGGCGCTGCTCGGCGTCGGCGGCCGACATGATGACGAGATCGACGGCCTCGGCAACGGTCATGAAATAGCGGGTCATGCGACGGTCGGTGATGGTAAGCGGGCCGCCGGCCTCGATCTGGGTCTGGAAGATCGTCGCCACCGAGCCGTTGGAGCCGAAGACATTGCCGAAGCGCACGGCGATGAATTTGGTCCCCGGATTGCGGCCGACGGCATCATGGCCGTTCAGCCCGCCATGCAGCGCGGGCGGACGCGCGGCATGCATCTCATGCAACGAAGCGACAATCTGCTCGGCGGCACGCTTGGTGATGCCGAGCACCGATGTCGGGTCCACCGCCTTGTCGCTGGAGATAAGCAGAAACTGCGGGACACCGCACTTGGCGGCGACTTCGGCGCAGGCAAGCGTGCCGAAAACGTTGGTCTCGATCGCTGCTTCCCAGTTCTCTTCAAGGATAGGCACATGCTTCAGCGCGGCGGCATGGAAAATGATCGCGGGCTCGAACTCCTTGACGAGGCGCATCATCAGGCGCCGGTCGGTGACGTCGACGATGCGGCTGGTCAGCCGGTCGCGCTCGCTATCCTCAAGCAGTTGGTCGAGCTGGAAGATGCCGAACTCGGAATTGTCGGCAACAAGGACCGCCTCTGCGCCGAGCTCCAGCGAGCGCTTGACGAGCACGCGGCCGATCGAGCCGGCGCCGCCGGTCACCAGCACGCGCTTGCCCTCGACAAAAGTGCCGATGCGTTCGATATCCGTGGCGACGGCCGAGCGGCGCATGATCGTTTCCATCTCGACCGCGTCGAGAACAAGCTTGCCGCCCTGTCCCAGTTCGGAAAGTCCGGAAAACTGGACGACGGTGATGCCGCTGTGGCGGGCAACGCGTACCAGCTCGGCATAGTCCTCTATCTCGCGCTCGACACCCTTGCCGAAGATGACGAAGTCGAGATTCTCCGTTCCTTTGACATATTCTTCCAGAACGTCGACCAGGCGCGGGCGGACCGCCACCACGGGAACGCCCTGGATCTGCGTGCCGAGCGGCGCATCGCCTTCGGTCGCCATGATGCCGCGAATGGCATATTCCGCCGGCACTGCCGTGCGGGTGAAGCGGACGATGACGTCAGCTTCGCTCAGCCGGCCGATGAAGAGCGCCTGCCTGATCGGCGCGTCGCCCGGGGTACGGCGCAGGATGCGCCAGCTCGCCCCGTCGCGAAGGAAGCGGTAGTAAAGCCTCGGCGCGGAAATAATTGTGAAGGAGACGAGGAAAAAGACGATGAACTGGCGCTCGTTGAGGCCGGCGACAGGCTGGAAAGAGAAGCGGAAGGCGAGCGAGGTCAAATAGAGGACGACCGTCAGTATTCCGCAGCCTTTCAGGATGTTGAAGAAATCGGGCGTGGAAGCAAAGCGCCAGACGGTGTTGTAGAGACCGCAATAACGAAACAGCAGATGGGCGACGAGGACGATCAGCGTCCAGCAGGCCAGTCCGCCATAGGACAGCGCCTCGAAAGAAAGCCGCGACTGCGACAGGATCAGGCTCAACGCCACGGCGACCAGGACCATGACGAGATCCTGGATCATGATTATGGCGCGCCGCATCTTAGGCCGAAGTCCAGATACGGCTTCTACGTAGGACGTCATAGGGTTGCACTGAACTCCAGGCACGGAACTATAACCACCCGACTGGCGCCGGACAAACAGCATCCGCCGCCACTCTAGATTGCAAGTTCCTGACCCCCTTACCCGCTACCGCAATAGCGCGGAGTCGGGCGTATCGCCAGAGATTTTTTGTTCATATCGCGTCATATTGCCGATGTTCAACGCTGCGGCGCCACGGTCAGGGGCGGCGGATGTTGCCAAGCAACCGCCTTGCACAGCGTGAAAGCACTCGAAGCGGCGCGGTCATTCGCCAGCTCGTCGAATCTTTCAGACCTCGAATCTCCATTTCGCGCCCGGCCAATTTCCCCTCGAGCCCTGCCCTCGTTGCCCACGCGGCCGATAGCTCGGCCCGTAGCGCCTCGACTTCAGTGGCCTTGGCGCTGTGCGCTTCGACCAGGTCACGCGCCAGCGCGTCGATGCGCGCCTTCTGTCGAAGTTCCCGACCGGTCTGGATTTCCTCGTCCCCCGCGATCGAACCCAGCGACCAGGGGTTGCCAGTCTGGTCGGCAGCCTTGCTTGTCGTTCCCTTCAGCGGCGTCATGTTCGCAGCGACAGCCGAAACGCTGCCTTCCACCAGGCGTGCGCCAAGCCTGTTTTCCTGAGTCGGACGCTTCGCGACAATGCAAAGCGAATTCAGGAATCGGACGGCGTGGATCGAGGCAAGCTGTGCATCGTCAAAGGTCACATTGTGGGCTTCGGCAAAGACTGCCAGCGCCTGACTTCCTGGCAGATCAAGTCCCCAATGCTCGTTGTTGATCACGTCGACCAGGCGTTTGAAAAATGAGAGCGACGAAAGAGGATCGTAGAGGCCGCCTTCATAGTCGCGCCAGTAGCTGCAATGCAGGTCTTCGACGATGTACATGCCTGTTTGCGCCACATAGGGGAAGTAGCGGGCGAACGCACGTATGATGTCGGCGGACCTGTGCGATCCATCATCGATCACGATGTCGAATTGTTCGGCCAACCCGACAATTCTACGTTCGGTTTCGTCGTCGTTGACATCGCCCACGACAACAGCGATCCGGTCATCGTCAAAGCGCAGCGTCCCGCAGGTGGGATCGATATCGCACCCGACGATCATCGCGGCTTGCGGAAAATATCTTGCCAGTATCTCGAGCGAGCCGCCGTTCTGGACTCCGATTTCGAGGATCCTGACCGGCCTGTCTCTGTGCTGCGCAAATATCCGATCGTACTCTGCGAGATAAGCCGGCCATTTGTCGGAGACCTTGCCGTCATGCGTGTCGTAGAGTTGACGAAGCGACGGGGCGCGGCCATCCGCCGGCTCCTCGTCCAACTCGGACCCCTCGCTCGCCGATGTCTCTCCTGACTTGTTCATCGCCTCAGGCTGTCTTTCCACGGGCATCGGATTGCTTTGAGCTTACGTGAAGTCCATGCAAGGACTCTCGATCAGCGTGCCCGGACCGGATGGTCGGCGACGATACGACCTACGACAGCCGCGGTCGACTCCCGCCAATCCGGCGCGGTCCAGCCGAACGCGGCACTGAACCTGGCGCTCGACAGGCGCGAATTCGCCGGCCGCCTTGCCTTTGTCGGGTAGTCGGCGGTCGTGATGTCGCGAATGCGGGCATGCGGGCCGCCAAGCGTCCGGCTCGTCTCCAGGATGTGGCGGGCAAAGCCGCTCCAGTTGGTCTCGCCGCTGCCGGCCAGATGATAGACGCCGAAGGCAGCGCCCCTGCCCCGGCCAAGGACAGCGGCCGCGTGCAGGATGGCGTCGGCAATATCGAGCGCCGATGTCGGATTGCCCCATTGGTCGGCGACGACCGAAATCTCGTCGCGGTCGGCGGCGACCCTCAGCATCGTCTTGACGAAATTCTTGCCGAAGGGGCTGTAGACCCAGGCGGTGCGCAGGATGAGGTGACGCGGATTGGCGGCAGCGACAGCTTCTTCGCCGGCGAGCTTGGAAGCGCCATAGACGCCAAGCGGCGCCGTTCCGTCCGTTTCCACATAGGCGCTGGCCTTGGTGCCGTCGAAAACATAGTCGGTCGACAGATGGACGACGGGCACGCCAAGCTTGCCTGCCGCCTCCGCGACCTTGCCGGCGCCCACGGCGTTGACGGCAAAGGCCAGATCCCTCTCGTCCTCGGCCTGATCGACGGCGGTGTAGGCCGCGGCGGAGACGACGATATCCGGTCTTGCCGCCTGCAGGGCCGAAAACACCGTGTCGGGCCGCGTCATATCCAGCGCCGGCCTGCCCACGGCAACGACATCGACGTCACCGCGTGCCGCCTCGACAAGGCTGGCGGCGACCTGGCCGTCGCGTCCCGTGACGGCAAGCCTCAAGCGGCCCCCTCGGTGCCGTCCTTCGAGGCTGCGCCCAGCCTCTCGCCGGCATAGCGCTGCTCGCGGATCGGCCCCCACCACCATTTGTTGTCGAGATACCAGTCGACGGTGCGTGCCAGGCCCGAGTCGAAATTCTCACGCGGCGTCCAGCCGAGCTCGCGCGCGATCTTGGAGGCATCGATGGCGTAGCGGCGGTCATGGCCGGGACGGTCGGTGACGAAGGAGATAAGCTCGCGGTGGCGCTTGCCGCCGGCGCGCGGCCGTCTTTGGTCGAGCAGGTCGCAGATCGTCTCGACGACGGTGAGATTGGTGCGCTCGGAATTGCCGCCGACATTGTAGCTCTCGCCCGGCTGTCCTTTCGTGGCGACGAGTTCCAGGGCCTGCGCGTGATCCTCGACAAACAGCCAGTCGCGGACATTGGCGCCGGCGCCATAGACCGGCAGCGGCCTCTCGTCGAGTGCGTTCAGGATGACCAGCGGGATCAGCTTTTCCGGGAAATGATAAGGCCCGTAGTTGTTCGAGCAGTTGGAGAGCACGACCGGCAGGCCGTAGGTCTCGTGCCAAGCCCGCACCAGATGGTCGGAGGCCGCCTTCGAGGCCGAATAGGGCGAAGACGGCGCATAGGGCGTCTCCTCGACGAACATGCCGCCGTCGAAAGGAAGATCGCCGAACACCTCGTCGGTCGAGACGTGATGGAAGCGGAAGCGCGCCTGGCCCTCTTGCGGCAGCCCGCGCCAGTATTCCAGCGCAGCGTTCAGGATCCGGTAGGTGCCGACGATGTTGGTCTCGATGAAAGCGCCGGGGCCGTCGATCGAGCGGTCGACATGGCTTTCGGCGGCGAGGTTCATGACGATGTCGATATCGTCGCGGCGCAAGATTTCGAGAACCGTGCGCTCTTCGCAAATGTCGGCCTGCTCGAAGCGGTAATTGTGGGCGTTCTCGATCGGCCGCAACGACGCGAGGTTACCGGCATAGGTAAGCTTGTCGAGATTGGTGACGCGGTAGGCGGGATTGGCGCACAGATGCCGGCATACGGCCGAGCCGATGAAGCCGGCGCCGCCCGTCACCAGAAAATTCAGCCTGCCTTCCTCCCTCACCCGAAAACCTCCGCCTCGCCGAGCAGTGGCGCCTTGCGGTCCTTGTCAGAAAGCTGGAAGCCGCCGGCAAGCGACGGCCACGCGATGCCGATGGCGGGGTCGTCGAAACGGATCGACCGGTCGTGCTCCGGCGAATAGCTATCGGTGACCTTATACAGAATCTCGGTGTCGGGGACGAGCGTGACGAAGCCGTGCGCATATCCCTTCGGCACCAGGATCTGGTTCCCCTTCTCGGCCGAGATTTCCAATGCCGACCATTTTCCGAAAGTCGGCGAAGAGCGGCGGATGTCGACGACGACGTCGAAGACGCTGCCCCGCACCACGCGCAGCAGCTTGTCCTGGGCGCGCGGCGGCAATTGATAGTGCAGGCCTCGCAGGACACCGGCGGCCGCGGAATAGGAATGGTTGTCCTGCACGAAGGTCAGGGCGATGCCTGCTTGAGCAAAGCGCTCCACATTCCAGGTCTCGCAGAAATAGCCGCGCGCGTCGCCGTGCCGCTTCGGCACGATCTCCAGCACGCCCTCCAGGTCGAGCGCCCTGACCTCAAGCACCCTGATCCTCCATCAGATCGGCGACCCGCCTGCGAAGATAGGCGGCATATTCATTCTTGCCGAGGCGCGCGGCGCGATCGAGGACCTTGTCGGCGTCGAGCCAGCCCTGCTCGAAGGCGATCTCCTCGGGGCAAGCGACCTTGATGCCCTGGCGGTGTTCGATGGTACGCACGAAGAACGACGCTTCGTGCAGGCTGTCATGCGTGCCGGTATCGAGCCAGGCGTAGCCGCGGCCAAGCCGGTGGACCTGCAGCTCGCCGCGCTCAAGATAGGCGTTGTTGACGGCCGTGATCTCGAGCTCGCCGCGCGCCGAGGGCCGGATCGTGGAGGCGATGTCGACGACCCTGTTGTCGTAGAAATAGAGACCGGTGACGGCCCAGTTGGATTTCGGCTTGAGCGGCTTTTCCTCGATCGTCAGCGCCCTGCCGGTTGCCTTGTCGAACGAAACCACGCCGTAACGCTCGGGGTCCTCGACATGGTAGGCGAAGACCGAAGCGCCGCTTTCGCGCGACGCCGCCGTCCGGCAGAGCTTGGACAGCCCGTCGCCGAAATAGATGTTGTCGCCGAGGATCATCGAAACATTGTCCTTGCCGATGAAATCACGGCCGATGATGAAGGCTTCGGCGAGGCCGTTGGGCTGCGGCTGCTCGGCATAGGAAAGCTCGAGACCGAATTCCGAGCCGTCGCCAAGCAAAGCCTGAAAAACCGGCAGGTCGCGCGGGGTCGAGATGACCATGATCTGGCGTATTCCCGCGAGCATGAGCACGCTCAGCGGATAATAGATCATCGGCTTGTCGTAGATCGGCAGGATTTGCTTGGAGACCGCTATCGTGAGCGGATAGAGGCGTGTTCCGCTCCCCCCGGCCAGAATTATTCCCTTCAACAGGCTCTCCGTCGAGCTGCCGGGGGCACGCTCAGCAATCGAGCTGCCCGCGGTCGAGTTTCGTATGTCGGCTCGTTCGTTTATGCCCTAGCATGTCCTAATATCGGATTTAATCTCGCCACTTGCAGTCAAGCCGGCACCCGGAAGCGATTCGATCGGACGGCGCGGACACGAAAAAGCCGGCAGGTGGCGAGCCAGCCGGCTTTTTTTGTTGTTTCGGGCTCAGCCGCGCTTGAGCAGCGCCCACACGGCCGGCACGAGGCTGGCGGCCAGGGCCACCTTGATCAGGTCGCCGACGATGAACGGCAGGACGCCGAACTGCCAGGACTTTTCCGGTCCGATGAGCACCGCCAGCCAGGCAAAGCCCATCGCCATCATGACGATCTCGCCAGTCAGCATGGCGCCGAGCAGCTTGAAGGGATTGCGGTCCCAGCCGCGGTCGGCGGCCCAGCCGGCGATTGCCGCCATGACCACGAAACCGGCAAGATAGCCGCCGGTCGAGCCCAGCATATAGGCGACGCCGATGCCCTTTTCCGGCGTGCCCTGGAAGACGGGCCAGCCAAAAGCGCCCTCGGCGAGGTAGAGAAGCAGCGTCGCGACCGCCAGCCGCAGGCCGAAGGCCGAGGCGATCAACAGCACGGCGAGCGTCTGGAGCGAAATGTCGACCGGGCCGAGCAACACTTTCGTCTTGGCCGAAAGCGTGAGCAGCAGGGTTCCGGCAAGCGCCAGAAAGAGCTGGGTGGCGAGCCGGGCAGCGCCTCGATCCGGCAAGGTGAGAGATACGAGCGGACGCATCGTGGTTGCAATTGCCATGGTCTTCCCCGTTGTGGCCGATTTGCTGCTTGAAGCGCGCCGCGGAGAAACGGATTTCAGGCAACGCGCTTCAAACTTTGTCTTAATGGATGTCGTTCTCCCAAAACCGCTGCGCACTTTTGGGCGACATGCACTAGTTTTCCTATATTGGCTTCCGTATCGGGCGGCAATCATTTTGCCGCATTGCAACGGAGCCCCCGGCATGGCCCTTGAATTCGACACCAGCTTCAATCCGGCCTACGGCCAGGCGGTCGCGGTTGCGCCGGACGTGCTGCGCATCACCGCCAGAAATCCGAGCCCATTCACCTTCCATGGCACCAATAGCTATCTGGTCGGCCGCGATACGCTGGCAGTGATCGATCCAGGGCCGGAAGACGACGCCCATCTCGAAACGCTGCTGGCGGCGATCGGCGGCAGGCCGGTCAGCCACATCTTCGTCAGCCACACCCATCGCGACCACTCGCCCCTGGCGGCGCGGCTGAAGCAGCGCACCGGCGCGCCAACGCTCGCCGAAGGCCCGCATCGGTCGGCGCGAGTTTTGCGCATCGGCGAGGTCAATCCCCTCGACGCCAGCGCCGACCTGGGTTTCGTTCCCGATATCGTGCTGGCCGACGATGCGCTGACACAGGGCGACGGCTGGGCAATCCGCACCGTGCTGACGCCCGGCCACACCGCCAATCACGCCGTGTTCGCCCTGGAAGGCGCCGGAACCCTGTTTTCGGCCGACCATGTCATGGCGTGGTCGACCTCGATCGTCGCGCCGCCGGACGGCGCCATGGCCGACTATATGAGTTCCCTCGACAGGCTGCTCGCGCGCGACGATCGCCTGCTGCTGCCGGGCCATGGCGGACCGGTAACAGCGCCCCGGAGGTTCATGCGCGGCCTCAAGGCGCATCGCAAGATGCGCGAAAGGGCGATCCTCGAGCGCATCCGCGCCGGAGACCGGACGATCAAGGAAATGGTCGCGGCGATCTATCGCGACACCGACCCGCGGCTGCACGGCGCCGCAGGCCTGTCGGTGCTCGCCCATCTCGAGGATGTCGTCGCGCGCGGCCTGGTCGCGACCGAAGGCGGGCCCGCGATCGACGGTATTTTCACACCTGCCGGGTAGGTTATTCCGCAGGCGCGGCGCCAACCTGCCCGGCGACCTCCTGGTCGAGCTCGCCGAGGAAATCGGTGATGCGCGCGGCGTTGTCGCCTAGGTCGTAGCGGCCGTAGCGCGAGGCCGAGCGCATGTCGACGATCACGGAATCGCCGTCGTCGGTGACGCGGATGGCGACATCGGCGGGAAGTCCCAGCGCGAAGCCCTTGGCCAGCGCATTGATCGTCGCCTCGCTCTGGCCGTTGATGTCGGGATAGGGCGCCGTCAGTTGCCAGTCGCGGCGGTCAAGCACGGTTTCGACCGCGTCGACGACGGTTTCGAAAGGCAAATTGTAGCTGCGCCCGGTGACCAGCGGATAGGCATCGGCCTGCAGGCTCTGCTCGCCCGGCGTCGGCGGCGGCAGCTCGTTCATGTCGCCGGTGCGGTCGCTGGTGTCCAGCGCCGGCGGGTCGTCGAGATCGGTCGAGATGTCACGCAGCGGCGGATAGACCGTCGCCCAGTAGACGGCGACGCCATAGGGTGCCAACACCAGAAGCGCCAGCAGCGCGCCGATGCTGAGATCACGACCGCCGCGATCGCCGAAACTCCAAACCCTCGACAGGCCGAAGCCTGCCAGCAACAGGGCGAGCGCCGCCAGCAGCGCGACGAGCGCGAGCACCCATAGGAAAGGCGGTGTCTCGACGAGATCGAGCCTGTAGGCTGCAAGGACCGTGAGCAAAAGGACGAGGGAAAATGCCCCGATCCGCCGCGACCAGCCGGCCGCCCTCGACGTCTGCCGTTCAGGAATAGTTGCCATTCTTTGCCGTATCGTCCCAACCCGGGCCGAGAGTTAGCGGTTTTCGGCGCGGGCTTGAAGCCGAAAGATCGAACATTTTCGTCAATCCGTCGGCAGGCGATAATCCTTGAACTGCTGGCGCAAGGTCGTCTTCTGGATCTTGCCGGTGGCGGTGTGCGGAATTTCGCCGACGAAGGCAACGTCGTCGGGCATCCACCATTTGGCCAGCTTGCCGTTCATGAAGGTCAGGATGTCGCTCTTGCTCGGCTCCTTGCCGGGCTTGCGCACCACGACAAGCAGCGGCCGCTCGCCCCATTTGGAATGCGGCACGCCGATCGCCGCCGCTTCCGCCACGTCCGGATGGCCTACGGCGAGGTTTTCGAGGTCGATGGTCGATATCCATTCGCCGCCGGACTTGATCACATCCTTGGCTCGATCTGTAATCTGCATGTAGCCGCTGGCATCGATATGCGCCACATCGCCGGTATCGAACCAGCCGTTGGCGTCGAACTGCTCTGCGCCGGCGCCGCCGTAATAGGCGCGGGCGATTGCCGGGCCGCGCACCTTGAGATGCCCGAAGGTCTTGCCGTCCCACGGCAGCGCGTTGTCGTCGTCGTCGGTCACCTTCATTTCGACGCCGAATGGCGCAAAACCCTGCTTGCCCTGGACATCCAGCCGGGCCTCGCCGGTAAGCGCTTCGAAGGCGGGCTTCATGGTGCAGAGGGTACCGAGCGGCGACATCTCGGTCATGCCCCAGGCGTGGACGACCTGAACGTCATAATTGTCCTGGAACTTGGCGGTGATGGCGCGCGGGCAGGACGCGCCGCCGATGACTACCTTGCGCAGATAGGGCAGTTTCTTGCCGGTCTCCTCCAGATGTTGCAGAAGCATCATCCAGACCGTCGGCACGGCGGCGCTGAATGTCACCTTCTCGGTGTCGAGCAGTTCGTAGATCGAGGCGCCATCCATCTTGCAGCCGGGCATCACCAGCTTGGAGCCGATCATCGGGCCGCTTTGGCCAAGGCCCCAGGCATTGGCGTGGAACATCGGCACGACAGGCAGTATGACGTCGCGCGTGGACATGCCCATGGCATCGGGCATGGCGGCCATCATGGCGTGGAGAACGTTCGAACGGTGACTGTAGAGGACGCCTTTCGGATCGCCAGTGGTGCCCGAGGTGTAGCACATGCCGGCGGCGGTGTTCTCGTCGAACGTCTTCCAGGCGAAGGCGCCGTCGGCCTCGGCCAGCCATTCCTCATAGGCGACGGCGTTCGGCAAAGAGGTTTGCGGCATATGTGCCCGGTCGGTCAGCACGATCACCTGTCGCAACGATTTGACCGCGCCGGCGATCTTTTCGAGGAGCGGCACGAAGGTCAGGTCGACGAAGATAGCCTTGTCCTCGGCATTGTTCATGATCCAGGCAATCTGCTCGGGGAAAAGCCGCGGGTTGAGCGTGTGATAGATCGCGCCGATACCCATGATGCCGTACCAGGCCTCGATATGACGGGCGGTGTTCCAGGCAAGCGTGGCGATGCGGTCGCCAAGCGTGAAGCCGTCACGCTCCAGCCGTTGCGCCACCTTGAGCGCCCGGAGATGGATTTCGGCATAGGTGGTGCGCACGATCGGCCCCTCGATCGAACGCGAGACAACCTCGCGGCTACCGTGCTGGCGTTCGGCATGGTCGATCAGCTTGTGGCAAAGCAACGGCCATTGCTGCATCAGTCCGAGCATCGATTCCTCCCCTTGCGCTTTCGCGTCGTTGTTTCACGCATTGTGAAACGATCCGGCGGATTGTCCAGCTTCCATAAGTTCAAGGCGGTGGACGGAACGAAACCCCTGCGGAAACCGCCATAATCCGGCCATCGTCGCCGTTAAGGTTCATTAACGGGCTGGGTGAGATTGGCGAATGGAGTGGTTCGCATGGACGCGCAGCTCGACGAAAAAGCTCTCGAAAGCACGCTTGCCGAAAGTCTGGACGATCCGACGCCGGACACCAAGGCCGTTTCCGAAGATGAATTTGCCGAAGTCGTCGGCGGCGCGCTGGAGGCCGTCGGCGGAACGCTGCTGTTCAAGATGCGCGTTGAAAACGGCGCTGACGGCGAGCATGTCGCGGCCGCCTGCATCGGCGATGCCGGCAATCGCCAGTTCCTGCTGCTCACGCTGCCGACCTCCGGAGGGGCGCTGAAGGTCGAAACCGCGGCGAGAAGCACCAATCCGGTCGCAGGCATCGCCGCCGCCTATGCCGGCCTGATGGATGCCTTCAAGACGGCCGCCTGACGGACCGGGCAACAGACGGTTCAATGAATGGTGATGGCGTAAGCATGCCGCGCGAGCTTGCGCTGCGCGCTTGCCCGACACATGTAAGTCTCCCCCCGAGAACGTTTCACCGTTTCACCGAACGGCGAAACGCTCTCTCTTTGTTTTGACGCAATTCCGAACGGAAAACCGCTTCGTACTTTCCTGGAATTGCTCCAGGAGACTATTCATGGACAAGCTCGCCAATCCTGCCCCCGGCTTTCAGCGCAATCCCGACAAGGTGATCACCGTCGAACCCTATCGCGGCAGCGTCACCGTGCGCGCCGGCGACACCGTCATCGCCAGATCGACCCGGGCCAAGGTGCTGTCGGAAGCGCCCTATCCGGACGCCTTCTACATCCCGTTCGACGATATCGATTTCAGCAAGCTCGCCGGCACCGAGCATTCGACGCATTGCCCGTATAAGGGCGATGCCAGCTACTGGACCGTCCTGCCTGCCGGCGAAGCCGGCCAGAATGCGATGTGGGCCTATGAGCAGCCATTCGACGAAATGACCGAGATCCGCAACCACGGCGCGTTCTATGCGAGCAAGGTAGCAGTCGAAGCCAAGCCCGACTGAGGCTGTATTGATACTCGGGTGAAGCCGGCCTGACCTAATCTCAGCCCGCCGGCCGTGACCCGGTCAATCCGTGGTGCCGTCATTGCCGACACCCTCTGCGTCGTCCAGACGCACGAAGGTCATGCCCTTCTGCTTCAGGGCGAGCAGCCCTTGAACCACGCCCTCGCCGGCCGCGTGGGTCGGCTGGTTGATGTGGGCTATGATGACGTCGCCATCCTTGGCGGCGGCGATACGCCGGGTGGTCTCCTTCGCTCCGAGCAGCGAGCCGCCGTCGCCGTTGATCGAGAAGCCGGCGACCTTGAAGCCCAGCTTGCGGATCATGGCGATTGCCGACGGACTGTACTCGGCGGTGGCGCCGCGAAACCATTTCGGCGCCGATCCGCCTGCGCTGGCCAGGGCCGCGGCCCCGGACTCGACCTCGGCCTGCACGGCGTCCGGACTGCCGGCGCTGCGGATGCCGTAGATCTTCCGCGGCGTATCGACCGCCGGAATGTGGCGGCCACCATGGTTTTCCAGTTCGAACAGATCAGGGTGCGCCCGCATGATCTCCACGGCTTCGGCATTGTGCTTCAGCCAGATGCCGGTGACGAAAATCGTCGCCGGTATCCTGTTGTCGACAAGCGCCGAGAGGATCCTCGTATCGGTCTTTCCGCCGCAGGCATCGAGCGTCAGGGCGACGCGGCCACCGCCGCCTTCGGCACCCTGTGGCTTCACATGCAGCGTCGGCTCGAGCAAGGCGGTGGCATTGCCCGCCGACGCGGTGAAGAGCGACAGCGCCATTGCGCAAATAGAGTTTCGAAGCAAACCCATCATCCATTCCAAGCCGGCGCGCTCGGCAATTCGCCGCGCCAAAACTTGCCTCAACAAAACTGGCATCTAGGCGAAAATGGGGACAGCAAACAGCGCAAAGAGCAGCAGTCGCGAAAATTTGCTTTGCCCTACACCGCGGCTTCCAGAGCCGTCCGCGTCCGCGCCAACAATTCGAGCGTGGCGTCGACGACCGTGTCGACCTCCAAGCGCCAGACGCAACATGCCTTGTTGCCGTCGGGCCGTTGGCAGATATCTTTAGCGACGCAGTCGCAAGGCATGGACGGGCGAACCGAGATGCTCGGCGCGCCGACCGGTCCCCAGTGGATCGGCTTCTGCAGGCCGAACAGGCCGACGACGGGAGTGCCGGCCGCGGCCGCCATGTGCATGGGGCCGCTGTCGTTGCCGATAAACAGCCTTGCCTGCTTGAACAGCGCCGGCAACGTTTCGAGCGGGAGCTCTCCGACGAGGTTGACGACCGGCGTCTTCGCCGTCGCCAGGATCTTTTCGACCGCCTCGTTCTCATCCGGACCGCCGACCAGGGCGACGCCCAGACCAGTTTCGGCCGATATCCGGTCGATTGCGGCGGCGAAGCGCTCGGGCAGCCAGCGGCGACCGGGGAAGCTTGCCCCGGCATGCACCGCAACGAAGGCGTTCGGCCGAAGGTGGAACTTGTCCAGCAGCGCCAAGGCTTTCGTCGCCTGAGACGATGGCGGCTCGATGGCGGGAACCCGCTGGCGCAGGTCTATGCCGAGCGCCTCCAGCGGCGAAAGATAGCGATATAGAAAGTGCCGCTCGCCATAGCCGAACGGCTTTGCCTTGACATTGGCGGGTTGGAGGTCGAGCCATGGCAAGGGTCTTTTGCGCCGTTGATACCCCACGCGAACCCGTGCACCCACCAGCCCCAGGATGAACCGCGACGTCCGCGTATCGGTGATGTCGATGGCCATGTCGAAACGGTAGCGGCGCAACCTGAAGAGCGTGAGAACGAGCTCCTGCGCGCGTCGCAGCGGCGATCCGCGCATGTGGGAACGGCGGAAGGTCACGACCTCCGAGGCGATATCGTTGGCCGTGAGGAGACCGGCGAAGCGGCCGTCGCAGAGAAAGACGATGCGGACGCCGGGATATTCGAGCTGCAGGTTTTTGGCCAGCGCGGAGGAAAGAACGAGATCGCCAATGTACTTCGTTTGCAGGATCAGGATCGAGCGGATGGGGCCAGGGCGAACCGGCAAGATCCGTGTCAGGGCATCGGACGGATCGGAATCCGCGAAGCTGGGCGGAGATGTCGACATGTGGACCATCACGCTTATGTGAACGTGATCTCATATACAGGACGATTACGCCCTGGACCATAATGAGTCTTTGCGCGCCCCCAAAAGCTTCGAGGCGGCAATGAAATTCCGTAAATGTCAGACCGCGGCGTCCAGAACCATCTCGGTGCGCGCCAGGAGTTCCAGCACCGCTTCCACCACCGGATCGACTTCCAGGCGCCAGACGCAGCATGCCTTGCTTGGGTCGGTCCGCCGGCACAGGTCGCCGCCGACACAGTCGCAAGGCATGGATGGCCGCAGCGAGATGCTGGGGACGCCGACCGGCGCCCAGCGGACCGGGTTGGTCAGGCCGAACAGGCCAACGACCGGCGTGCCGGCCGCAGCGGCCATATGCATCGGGCCGCTTTCGTTGCCGAGAAACAGCCGCGCCTCCTTGAGCAAGGCAAGCAGCGTTTCCAGACGCAGCGCACCCGTCAGGTCGACGACAGGCGTCTTCGCCGCGGCCAGGATCGCGTCGGCCGCTTCGTTTTCGCCCGGGCCGCCGACCAGAACCACACGCAGGCCGGTTTCGCCGGCGATCCTGTCGATTGCCTCGGCAAAGCGCTCCGGCTGCCAGCGGCGCCCGACGAAGCTTGCTCCGGCATGGACCGCGACAAAGGCGTCCGGCTGGATATGGTGTCTGGCCAGCAGCGCCAGCGCGCGTGTCGTCTCGAAAGGCAGCGGTCGAATGGCCGGCACCCTGACGCGCAGGTCGACGCCAAGCGCCTCCAATGGAGACAAATAACGGTAGAGATGATGTTTTTCGCCGAATCCGAACGGCTTCATCCTGACATTGGCTGGCTGGCGCTCATACCAGCGCAGCCGCCGCTCCGACGGAAAATAGCCGACCCTGACGGGCGTATTGACCAGTCTGGAAATAATCCGCGAGGTTTTCGAGTCGGTGATGTCGATGGTCATGTCGAAGCGGTGCTGCCGCAGAGTGCGCACCGTACGGAACAACTCGCGTCCCCGCTCGAACGGCGAGCCGCGCATCCTGGCGCGGCTGAAGGGGACGACTTGGGCGGCAATGCCGTGTGCCGTCAGGAACCTGGCGAAATGCGCTTCGCACAGAAACACGATCCTGGCGCCCGGATATTCGAGCTGCAGGTTCTTCGCCAGCGCCGAGGCTAGCACGATGTCACCGATGAACTTGGTCTGCAGGATCAGGATCGATCGGTAGGTCGTGGGGGAAATCTGCAGCATGAGTTTCTGACACCAATAAGTTCGGTGTTGGAAACTGCCTCGAAACGATGTCGAGATTCAGGGCCGTCACGCGCACGTTCGCGTGACATTCCATACAAAACGGTAAGGCATCCGGATGCCGCTGACCAAGCTCCGGTCAGGCGCGTTTTGCGGCACCCTTCGCAGTCGCAACTGCGGCCTGCGCCGCGGCCAGCCGGGCGATCGGCACGCGATAGGGCGAGCACGACACATAGTCGAGGCCGACCGCCTCGCAAAAGCGGATCGATGCCGGGTCGCCGCCATGCTCGCCGCAGATGCCGAGCTTGATGTCTGGCCGCGTCGCCTTGCCTTTTTCGGCCGCGATACGCACCAGCTCGCCGACGCCGTCGATGTCGAGCGAGACGAAAGGATCCTGCTCGATGATGCCCTTCTGCCGGTAGGTTTCGAGGAAGGAAGCCGCGTCGTCGCGCGAGATGCCGAAGGTCGTCTGGGTCAGATCGTTGGTGCCGAAGGAGAAGAATTCGGCCGCTTCTGCAATGACGTGGGCCCGGATCGCCGCGCGCGGCAATTCGATCATCGTGCCGGTCAGGTAGTCGATCTTGGTGCCGGTCTCCTGCATGACGCTTTGCGCCACCGCGTCGATGCGCGCCTTGACGTATTCCAGCTCCTTCACGAGGCCGACCAGCGGCACCATGATCTCCGGCACCACCAGCGCGCCGGCCTTGCGGCCAGCCTCGACCGCCGCCTCGAAGATGGCGCGCGCCTGCATCTCGGCGATCTCCGGATAGGAGACGGCGAGCCGACAGCCGCGATGACCGAGCATCGGGTTGAACTCGTGGAGCGCCTCGGTGCGCTGCCTGAGCTTGTCGGCCGAAACATTCATGGCAGTCGCCACCTCGGCGAGCTCGGCCTCGGTCTTCGGCAGGAATTCATGCAGCGGCGGGTCGAGCAGGCGGATCGTCACCGGCAGGCCGGCCATGATCTCGAACAGTTCGAGGAAGTCGGAGCGCTGCATGGGCAGCAGCTTGCCGAGCGCCGCTCGCCTGTCCTTCTCGGTGTCGGCCAGTATCATCTCGCGCATGGCCACGATGCGGGCGCCGTCGAAGAACATATGCTCGGTGCGGCAAAGGCCGATGCCCTCGGCGCCGAAGGAGCGCGCCATGCGCGCATCCAGCGGCGTCTCGGCATTGGTGCGCACCTTCATGCGGCGCGCGGCGTCGGCCCATTCCATGATGGCGGCGAAGTCGCCCGACAGCTCCGGCTGCAGCATGGCGACCGCGCCCTTCAGCACCTGGCCATTGCCGCCGTCGATGGTGATGATGTCGCCCTTGCGGAAGGTCTGGCCCATCGAGAGCAGCGTGCCGGCCTTGTAATCGACGCGCAGCGAGCCGGCGCCCGACACGCAGGGCTTGCCCATGCCGCGCGCCACCACCGCGGCATGGCTGGTCATGCCGCCGCGCGTGGTGAGGATGCCTTCGGCGGCATGCATGCCGTGGATGTCCTCCGGGCTGGTCTCGATGCGCACCAGGATCACCTTGCGCCCCTGCGCCCTGGCGTCCTCGGCATCGGCGGACGAAAAGACGATCTCGCCGGTGGCGGCGCCCGGCGAGGCAGGCAGGCCCATGCCGATGACGTCGCGCGCCGCCTTCGGGTCGATGGTCGGATGCAGGAGCTGGTCGAGCGAGGCCGCATCGATGCGAGCGACCGCCTCCTCCTTGGTGATCAGCCCGTCCTTCGCCATCTCGACGGCGATCTTCAGCGCCGCCTTGGCGGTGCGCTTGCCGGAGCGGGTCTGCAGCATCCACAATTTGCCGCGCTCGATGGTGAATTCGAGGTCCTGCATGTCGCGGTAGTGCTTCTCCAGCCGGTCGGAGATGTCGACGAAGGCCTGGAAGGCGTCGGGCATCAGTTTCTGCAGCGACGGCTTGTCGGAGCCGGCGGCGATGCGCGCCGCCTCGGTGATGTTCTGCGGCGTGCGGATGCCGGCCACAACGTCCTCGCCCTGCGCGTTGACCAGGAACTCGCCGTAAAGCTGCCTGTCGCCGGTCGAGGGATTGCGGGTGAAGGCGACGCCGGTGGCGGACGTATCGCCCATATTGCCGAACACCATGGCCTGGACGTTGACCGCCGTGCCCCAGCTTTCGGGAATGTCGTGCAGGCGCCGATAGGTGATGGCGCGGTTGTTCATCCAGCTCGAGAACACGGCGCCGATCGCGCCCCAGAGCTGCTCGCGCGGATCCTGCGGGAACGGCTTGTCGAGCTCTTCCTCGACCTTGGCCTTGTAGAGCGAAATCACGCCCTGCCATTCGGCGGCCGTCAGCTCGGTGTCGAGCTCGTGGCCGAGGCTCGCCTTCTCGTCCTCGAGGATTTCCTCGAACACTTCGTGGTCGAGGCCCATGACGACGTCGGAATACATCTGGATGAAGCGGCGGTAGCTGTCATAGGCAAAACGCGGATCGCCGGAATCGGCAGCCAAAGCCTCGACCGTCTCGTCGTTGAGGCCGAGATTGAGCACCGTATCCATCATGCCTGGCATGGAGGCGCGCGCGCCGGAGCGCACGGAGACCAGCAGCAGCTTCGAAGGATCGCCGAAGCGGCGGCCGGTGATCTGGCCGATATGGTCGAGCGCGGAGACGACATTCGCCTCAAGCGCGCCGGGATAGGTACGGCCATTGGCGTAATAGGCGTTGCAGACTTCGGTGGTGATGGTGAAACCAGGCGGCACCGGCAGTCCGAGGCTGCACATCTCGGCCAGATTGGCACCCTTGCCGCCGAGAAGGTTGCGGTCGCCAGCACGGCCTTCAGCGGCGCCGTCGCCGAAGGTGTAAACCCACTTGGTCATGCTTGCCCTCCAGTTCGTGGAAGATAGAAACATCCGGACCATGGCCCGGTTCCCCGCCCTCGCGGTTCGAGCGATAGGATGCTGCAGTGCGAAAGGCAAGGCACCGGCAAAGCAAGCACCGCCGCTAAAATCGATTAAGCAAACGCTGCGTCAAAAAGACTTGCCGACGGGTATGGCGCCATATAGAACATAACAGGAACATAGTGGAGTAGCGTAATGAAACTCAACGGAAAACTCGACTATCTGGAATTGCCGGCGACAGGCGGCACGCTGGACAGCGTCAAATCTTTCTACAGCGCCGCCTTTTCATGGTCGTTCACCGATTACGGCCCGACCTATTCCGCCTTTGCCGAAGGGCTCGACGGCGGTTTCCAGGCCGATGCCGGCGAAGCAGCGGCCAAGCCGCTGCCCGTTCTCTACTCGGAAAATCTCGAGGAAACGCTGGACGCGGTGGAAAACGCCGGCGGCACCGTCGTCAAGCCGATCTTTTCCTTCCCCGGCGGGAGGCGGTTTCATTTCACCGATCCGGCCGGCAACGAACTGGCGGTGTGGGGATATTAGGGAAAGCGCAGGTTTCGAGGTATTTTTTGCTGTTGACAGCCCGGCTCACTCCAATAAGTAGCGGCGATCTTCCAACGGCAAAAGCAGACTGATGAAGTTCGGGTCAAGCGGCGTTCGGGGTTTGGCTTCCGAATTGGTTGGAAGGCCAAGCGGACTTTACACCGAGGGTTTTGCCCGGCGCTTGCGGGCGACCGGATTTCAGCAAGGCAAGGTTTTCGTCGGTCGCGACTTGCGCGACAGCAGTCCGGCAATTGCCGAGGACTGCATGGCGGCACTGGCCGCGTCCGGTTTTCAGCCGGTCGATTGCGGGCCGATCCCGACACCGGCTCTCGCCTTTTACGCTCTTCGTCAGGGCGGCGCGGCGTTGATGGTGACCGGCTCGCATATTCCCGCCGACCGCAACGGCATCAAGTTCTATGGGCCAAAGGGCGAGATCGACAAAGCCGACGAGGCAGCGATCACCTCTTATGTCGCTGACCTGTCGGACCAATATCCATGGCCGCCGGTCCGTGCCGACCGGGAAACTGGCCATGAACAGGCGCTCGCGGCGTTTCGAGACCGTGTCGAGGCTATCCTCGCTCCTGGCGCCCTTTCCGGAATGAGGCTCGGCGTCTACCAGCACAGCACCGTCGCGGCGGAGCCGCTGGTCGAGGTCCTGCGATCCTACGGCGCCGAAGTAATCCCCGTCGGCAAATCAGAAACGTTCGTGCCGGTCGATACGGAAGCCGTCAGCCAGGAAACGATGGCAAAGGCGAACGGCTGGGCGCGCGAATTCAAGTTCGACGCCGTGCTCTCGGCCGATGCCGATGCCGATCGTCCGCTTGTCATCGATGAAAATGGCGAGCTGTTCCGCGGCGACCTGATCGGGCTGGCCACGGCCCTGTTTCTTAAGGCCGACACCGTGGTGACGCCGGTCACCTCCAATTCAGGCATCTCCGAGGCTTTCGGATTCAGCGTCAGGAGAACGAAGGTCGGGTCCCCCTTCGTCATCGCGGGAATGGACGCCGCGCGGCAGGCGGGCGGTGTCGTCGTCGGCTTCGAAGCCAATGGCGGGGTTCTTCTGGGATCGGACTGCCCGGTGAACGGCAGGATTTTGTCGGCGCTGCCGACGCGGGACTCCTTCTTGCCGATCCTGGCGGTGCTGGGCACGATGGCATCGACGGGCAAATCGCTGTGCAGCCTGCGCGAAACCTGGAATCTTCCGGTCTGCGCCAGCGAGCGGCTCGAGAACTTCCCGGTCGAGAAATCGCGCGGGCTGATGCGTCGATTGACCGACCGCGACGCGCTGCAAGAGTTCCTCTCTCCTTTCGGCACCGTCGCGGACGTCGATGTGACCGACGGCCTGCGGGCGCGGATGGCCAGCGGCGAGATCGTCCATCTGCGGCCTTCGGGCAACGCTCCGGAGTTTCGTTGCTATGCCGAGGCCGCCAGCCATGACAGGGCGACTGAAATTGTGACAATAGCCCTCGAACGGGCGCGGAACACCAGACTGGCGGACGAGTGAGAGGCCCTTGAATGAAAGTGGTTCCCGTCATCATCAGCGGCGGCGCCGGGTCGCGGCTCTGGCCGGCGTCCAGGCAATCGCACCCCAAGCCCTTCCTCAAGGTGGCGGACGGACGCTCGCTGATCCAGCACACCGTGCTGCGGGCGATCTCGCTGAAGGACGTCGCGGAACTCGTCGCGGTGACCTCCAGGGACCACCTCTTCCTGACGAAGGACGATTTCGACGAATTATCGCCGGCGGTTCCGCCGCATACTTTCCTTCTCGAGCCGGAAGGGCGCGACACGGCGGCCGCGGTTGCCGCGGCCGTGATCCACGCCAACGCAACCCAAGGCCCGGACGCGATCTTGTGCGTTTTCCCGGCCGACCACATGATCGGCGACCTGGCGGCGTTCACAAATGTCATGGGCCGGGCCATCGAGCATGCGCGGCAAGGGCTGATCGCCACCCTTGGCATCAGGCCAAGCCGGCCGGACACCGCCTTCGGCTATATCGAAGCCGATGGCGAGAAGGTCATCCGTTTCGTGGAGAAGCCTGACCTCGAAACGGCCAAGGCCTACCTTGCATCGGGGCGCTTCTTCTGGAACGCCGGCATCTTCTGCTTCAAGTCACAGACCATGCTCGATGCGATGGCCGCGCATTGTCCTGCCGTGCTCGAGGCGGTTGCCGCGAGCTATGAGCACGGACACGCCAACAACAACGGAGAGTCCGACAGGATCGAACTTTCGTCCGAACATTTCGCGCTCGCGCCGCGCATCTCGCTCGATCACGCGGTGATGGAGAAGACGCGCAACCTCGCGGTGGTGCCCTGCGAGATGGCGTGGAACGACATCGGATCGTGGAACGCGATGGCGGAGCTGACCCCGGCGGATGGCCGCGGGAACAGGATCCGCGGGGATGTCCACACGGTGGACACGGCGGACAGCTATATCAGTTCGGACAAACGCGTCATCGGCACTGTCGGCGTGAGCGACCTGGTGATCGTGGATTCACCGGACGCGCTGCTGGTGGCTTCCCGCGACCGGGTCCAGGACGTAAAGAAACTGTTCGAGGGGCTGAAGGCTTCCGGGCACGAGGCGCATCTGCTTCACTCGACCGTGCACCGGCCATGGGGCACCTATACGGTTCTGGAGGAAGGCGACCGCTTCAAGATCAAGCGCATCGAGGTCAAGCCCGGGCGGCGCCTGAGCCTGCAGATGCACCATCATCGTTCGGAGCATTGGGTCGTGGTCAGTGGCTCGGCGAAAGTGGTCAACGGCGACGAGGAACTGTTCCTGGCGACGAACCAATCGACCTACATCCCTTGCGGGCACAAGCACAGGCTCGAGAATCCGGGCAAGATCGACCTGGTGATCATCGAAGTTCAGAGCGGCGACTATCTCGGCGAGGATGACATAGTGCGCTTCGACGACGTATACGGTCGCGCATAGCGATTCATTGGTCCGCGGGGCTGGGCGGGCAACGACAACGGGGGCTTGGGGAGAAATTATCAAAACATACTGAGAGCATTTGATGACAAAGACAGCATTGATAACCGGCATTACCGGGCAGGACGGCGCTTATCTGGCTGAGCTCCTGCTCTCGAAGGGTTATGAGGTCCACGGTCTTGCGCGGCGGTCGAGCACGGCCGACGTCAACACCACGCGCCTGAAATGGCTGGGCGTCGAAAAAGACGTGCGGATCGTGGATGGCAACCTGACGGACCTGTCGGGCCTGGCCCGAACCATGCGCGACATCAGGCCGGACGAGGTCTACAACCTTGCCGCGCAGTCCTTCGTCAAATCCTCATGGCAGCAACCGATACTGACCGGCAACGTCACCGGTATCGGCGTCACCAATGTTCTCGAGGCGCTGCGTCTCGAAATCCCCGGGGCACGTTTCTATCAGGCTTCGTCGTCGGAGATGTACGGCCTCATCCAGGAGCCGATGCAGTCGGAGACCACGCCCTTTTACCCACGCTCCCCCTATGCGGTGGCCAAGCTCTATGGTCACTGGATCACCGTCAACTATCGCGAAAGCTTCGGACTGCACGCTTCGAGCGGCATCCTGTTCAATCACGAATCGCCGCTTCGCGGCATCGAATTCGTGACACGCAAGGTCACGGACGCGGTCGCGCGCATCAAGAGGGGCCTGGCAAAGGAACTGCGGCTTGGCAATATCGACGCCAAGCGCGACTGGGGCCACTCGAAAGACTATGTCCGCGCCATGTGGCTGATGCTGCAGCAGGATCAGCCCGACGATTTCGTCGTTGCCACGGGCAGGACGACGACGGTGCGAGACATGTGCAGGATCGCCTTCGAACATGTCGGGCTGAAGATGGACGACCATCTTGTCATCGATCCTGACCTGTTCAGGCCGGCGGAAGTCGAAATCCTGCTCGGCAATCCCGCCAAGGCAAAGGCGAAGCTCGGATGGGAGGCGACGATTTCGCTGGAAGAGATGATCAAGGAGATGGTGGATGCCGATCTCAAACGCCATTCCGACGCCCGCACGTAGGTAGCCCCAGCTTTCATGGTCGATAGCTTGACGCATGTTGTGATCATTGGCACGGACGACCCGGTCGGCCGGCGGATTGCCGTTACGGGCAGAGGCCGGCACGCTTCCGGAAGCCGCCGGCAAGATCCGCCCCGCCCCGCAACGCAGGTGGCGGCCGTGCTCGCGCGCGACACGTCACGGTCAGCGAGGTCGGCATGCGGGTTTTGATCACCGGCGCGAAGGGGTTCGTCGGCCCCTATGTCTACGACGCGCTGCGCAGTGTCTGCGGCGCTGAGGTCGCCGTAATCGCAACCTCCAAGGATGGCGGTCCGCACCCTGCTTTCGGCCATGTCGAAGCGCTGGACGTGACCGACCCGGCCGCCGTCCATGACGCCATTGCCCGTCATCGGCCCACGCATGTCATCAACCTGGCGGCGGTCGCGGCCCTGGGCGCCGCCCAGGCCGATCCTCAGAACACATGGCGCATCCATGTGGGCGGCGCGCTCAACGTGGCCAATGCCGTCCTCGCCAATGCTCCGGGCTGCTGGCTGATCCATGTCGGATCGGGCCTGGTCTATGGCGAAAGCGCGAAAACAGGACGGCCGCTCGACGAAAGCACGCTGCTTGCTCCGATCGACGACTACGCCGTGACCAAGGCGGCGGCCGATCTCGCCCTGGGGGCGCTGGCACGCCAGGGGTTGAAATGCGTTCGCATGCGTCCCTTCAACCACACCGGACCGGGCCAGACGGAGGCATTTGCCGTGCCGGCCTTCGCCATGCAGATCGCGAGGATCGAAGCAGGTCTGGCTCCGCCGGTCATCCGCGTCGGCAATCTCGACGCAAAGCGCGATTTCCTTGACGCGCGCGACATCGCCAATGCCTATGCGCGCGTCGTCTCGGCCAGCAGCGATCTTGCGCCAAACACCATTTTCAACGTCGCATCCGGCGTTTCCTGGCGGATGGGCGACATTCTCGATCTCTTGCTGGCGCAAAGCAGCGCCAAGATCGTCACAGAGCAGGATCCGCTGCGGCTGCGGCCGAGCGATCTGCCATCCATCGTGGGCGATGCGACACGTGCCCGGAACCAACTCGGCTGGGCGCCCGAGCATCGGTTCGAAGATACGCTTGCGGCGGTTCTGAGAGATTGCCGCGCACGCGTGGCCAAGGCGTAAGCAAGGCCACCCTTCCAACACCAACCGAGAGTACGGAAATCATGACTGAGGTAAGATACCACGCCATCGAGGCCTGCCGTGTCGGCAAGGAAAAGGATCTCGTCTCCGTCCTCAATCTGGGTGAGCAGGCGCTCACGGGTGTGTTCCCGAAATCCGCCGCGGAGCCGGTGACAAAAGGACCGCTCGAACTGGTCTGGTCCCCCTCGAGCGGGCTTTTGCAGTTGAAGCACTCCTATGAGCCGAGCGAGATGTATGGCGACAATTACGGCTATCGCTCGGGCCTGAACCAGTCGATGGTCGATCATCTGACGCACAAGGTCCGGTTCCTCGAACGGCTCGCTTCTCCGCGCAGCGGCGAGGTCGTACTCGATATCGGCAGCAACGACTGCACGACGCTCAAGGCCTATTCAATTGCCGGGCTGACACGCGTGGGCATCGATCCGACGGCCAGGAAGTTCGCGCAGTATTATCCGGACGACGTGAAGCTGGTGCCGGACTTCTTCTCGGCCGAAGCCTATCGCGGCGCCAGCCAGAAGCGGGCGAAGATCGTGACGTCCATTGCCATGTTCTACGATCTTGAAGACCCCATCGCCTTTGCCCGTCAGGTGGCCGAGGTGCTCGCCGAGGACGGCATCTGGCATTTCGAACAGAGCTACATGCCGTCGATGCTGCGGCTGAACTCCTACGACACGATCTGTCACGAGCATGTCGAATATTATTCCCTGGGAGTCGTGGCGAAGATCCTGGAGGCGGCCGGGCTGAAGATCGTCAATGTCGTCATGAACAACATCAATGGCGGCAGTTTCGCCGTCACCGCCGCCCACAAAAGCAACCAAAGCGTCAAGCCCGACCGGGCGGTCATCGATTGGCTGCTCGAGCAGGAGGATCGCATGGGGCTGTCGACGCCGCGGCCGTTCCGCGACTTCGAGGAGCGCGTGTTCAGGCACAGGCAGGACCTATCGCGCCTCATTCAGGCACTGGTCGCCGACGGCAAAAAGGTGCTGGGTTACGGCGCTTCAACCAAGGGCAATGTCGTCCTGCAATTTTGCAACTTCACCGCCGCCGAAATCCCGGCCATCGCCGAGGTCAACCCTGAAAAATTCGGCCGCATGACGCCGGGAACCCACATCCCAATCATTTCCGAAGCGGAAGCGCGGGCGATGAAGCCGGACTATTTTCTGGTCCTGCCTTGGCATTTCAAGGACGGAATCCTACGCCGGGAACGTGAATATCTCGCGGACGGCGGCAAGTTCATCTTCCCGTTCCCGGAGATCGAGATCATCTAGGGCGATCCCAGGAAAAGCGTGAAACGTTTAGGCTCGCCGAGTTCGGCGTAGCCTGTCCGTCCGAATTGCGTAGAACAAAAAAGATAGAACTGCTTCGCCAACTGGCCGTCGGCAAATCAAATGGCCGCGTTATAGATTTCGCGATCGATTTGCGTGAGGTCGTGCAGCTTCCGAAGGGCTGCGGGTGAGAGTTCCTCGGCATCGGCCTGTTCGGAGGCGTTTGCGCGTGGCACCGCTTGAGCCGCAGGTGAAGGGACATTTGCCACCCTGGCCACTCGAACCAGAAAATCATGGAGGCGGTCGGTGACCCCGACCACCGACATACTCTTGAGTGCGGCTCTGGCGCCTTTCAACAATTCCGGCTTGAGCAACGGCAGCGAGGTTTGCTCCAGCGCTTCCGACAGGACAGGCAGCGCGGGATCGGCGTCGGAATACCGACCGGCCATAACGCTCAAGCTAAGCGGTAGCTTCATAAGATACCGGGCCTGATAATCCTCGATCATTACCCGATTGAGGTCGTCCATCACAAAGTCGGTGAAGGTCTGGCCCAGGACCCGAAGATGATGCGGGTGCTCGGGCGCGCGGCGAACATGCTGCCAGTGCGAGCGCGTTCTGGCCACAGGCTCCCGCAGGACGGTGACCGTCACAAGATCGCGACCGAGATACTGCTTGAGATAGCTGTGAAAGTGACCCGCGAAAGCCTGGTAGTTGCGCAACATCTCCGGCGTCGACCGCACCAGATCGTCCGCGAGCCAGGCAGGACAAAGGCGGTCAGTATAGTGCGAATGCAGCCATGTCCTGACGGAAACGCCGGCCGTTTTGGGAATGTGTTGGAAATAGATCGGGCAGTCCCGCGCGCGGACCCGCCTGTCCTTCCAATCCATGAGCCGCTTCACAGACGATATCAAAGCATTTTCCTTGTGCGCCTTGCCCATGCCGGACGTCGGGTGGATCGCCGGGATGGTTGCGAGACATGAGCGGCATTCGTAGCCCTTCCCGGCGCAAGTCGTAGGGAACACTTCCGTCAAATGCGCTGTGCAATTTCGTCGCGCGCAAAACGCTCGGCAGGGTCCGGCTGGAAAAGACGGCTCGTCAAACTTGATGTCGCCAAGCCAATAATGTATCGCACCTTTCGCGCACAGTCGGGCCTGGGCAGAACAAACGAACGGGATATATGCTGCCGACCAGAACAGGCTTCGTTGCAGACGCATTCGCCGATATCGGCGCTGCGCTCCGGAAACACCACCTTGCGACGACTTTCAGCTGGCAGGACGTGGCCCAGCGCTACCGCCGGTCGCGGGTCGGGGCGTTCTGGCTGACGATCAACATGGGCGTGCTGATCGGCGCGCTCGGGTTTGTCTTCGGCACGCTCTTCCGCACCCCGATGCACGAGTACCTGCCCTACATCTGCGTCAGCCTGATCTTCTGGGGTTTCATTTCGACGTCGATCAACGAAGGCTGCACGGCCTTTATCGGAGCCGAGGGCATTATCCTTCAGGTGCGCATGCCGCTGTTCACCCATGTGCTCAGGACGCTGTACCGCAACGCCATCATCCTCGGCCACAACATCCTGATATATCCTCTCGTCCTCCTGTCCGTGGGACGCATGCCGACATGGGATGTTTTCCTGGCGCTGCCCGGTTTCGTCATTTTGACGCTCAACTTGCTATGGATCATGCTGATCCTGGCCGTGCTCTGCGCCCGTTATCGCGACATGACGCAGGTGGTGCAGAATATGCTTCAAGTGATCCTGTACCTGACCCCGGTGATGTGGATGCCCAAAACGCTGCCCGAGGGTATTTCGGGACTGCTGCTGGACCTCAACCCCTTCTACCATCTGATCAGTGTCGTGCGGGACCCGCTGCTGGGCAACCTGCCCTCCGCAACCAACTGGATGGCATGCGTCGGGTTTGCGGTCGTCGGATGGACGGCGGCGCTGTTGCTCTTCAGCCGTTATCGTCATCGCGTTCCCTATTGGCTCTGAGCACTCCCATGGCTTCCATCACACTGGCCGGCGTCTCGGTCGAATTCCCGGTGTTCAACGCGGCGAGCCGCTCGCTCAAGAACAGGGTCCTCAGCGTCGCAACCGGCGGCGCGATCGACCGGCGTACGGATGGCCATGTCATCGTGCGCGGCCTCGAGGACGTCAGTTGTGCCATCAAGGATGGCGACCGGATCGGACTCGTCGGTCACAATGGCTCCGGCAAAACGACGCTGCTTCGCGTGCTGTCGGGCATCTACAGGCCGACCAGCGGATCCGCGGCGATCGATGGCGATTGCGTGTCCCTGATCAACATCTCGCTGGGCATCGATCCGGAGGCAACCGGCCGCGAGAACATCCGGCTCCGCGCCGCGATGATGGGCATGCGTCCGGAAGAGTTGCGCAAGCAGTTCGACGAGATCGCCGAGTTCAGCGGACTGGGCGATTTCCTCGACATGCCGTTCCGAACCTATTCGTCCGGCATGCAGCTTCGCCTGGCGTTCTCGACATCGACGGCGATCCGACCGGAAATACTGGTCATGGACGAATGGCTGTCGACCGGCGACGAGGATTTCAAGCACAAGGCCGACAAGCGGCTGCGCGAGATCGTCAGCACGACCAAGATCCTTGTCCTTGCCAGCCACTCGCGCGAGCTGCTGCAGAAGAATTGCAACCGCATTCTATGGATGGACCATGGCCGCGTGCGCATGGACGGGCCTGCCAACGACGTCCTGCCAGCCTATTTCGGCTGAGAATTTTTCGGCTGACGCCGGGCAATTTTCGATTAAGGTGGACAAGGGGGCGCCTTGGAACACCTTTGCCACGAACGAATTACAATAACGAATGCCTCGGGGCGGATCTTATTGGGATTCATCCTGTGTCTATGCGTTCATCAGAACAGTTCAACCTTCATTAGAATTGTCTAACTTTCATTTTTTACGCAATTCCGGACGGAAAACCACTGCGCACATTTCCCGGGATTGCCCTAACCGGTACGAGGCGCATCCATGGCTGGCAGCGAGCAAGGTTGGTGGCAGGGCAAGAAGGCGGCGCTGGTCGTTGCTCATCCAGGACATGAATTGCGGGTCCACCATTGGATGGAAAACGCGAGACCGCTGGTCCTGGTCCTGACCGATGGTTCGGGCCATCTCGGCGCCGGCCGGCTCGACCGTACGGCGGCGGTTCTGGCCGGCGCGGGCGCTTCCCCATCGGCGAATTTCTTCGGCAAAATGCCAGACCGGGAGCTTTATCGCGCCATTCTGGCTGGCGAAATGGAGACCTTCAGGGCGCTTGCCGACGAAATCGCCACGATCTTGGCCAATGAGGAGATCGACTATGTCGCCGCCGACGCGGTCGAAGGGTTCAATCCGGGACACGATGTCTGCCGGCTGCTCGTCAATGCAGCGCTGGCAAGGCTGCGCGGTCGGAATGGTCGCGATCTGCCCAACCTCGAGTTTCCGCTTGAAGCCGCCACGCTGAAGCGCCAGACGCGAGGCGGAATAGAGCTGCATCTCGATGCCGGCGCCCTCGATCGCAAGCTCAAGGCGGTCGACAATTATCCGGAATTGACCGAGGAGGCCGACCGGCTGCGCGCGGCGCATGGCATGGCGAGTTTCGGCGTCGAGCGCCTTACCCCGGTGGACTATCTGCTCGATGTTTCAGACTGCTGCGAGCAACCGCCGGCCTATGAGCGCTGGGGCGAGGAGCGGGTAAAGAGCGGCTATTACACGACGGTGCTACGTTTCAGGGAGCATGTCGAGCCGATCGCCAGACGGCTGGCCAAGCGCGTCATCGTTTGAGCTCGATCTGACACAGCCCCACCCCAAGCCGCCGTCCATCGCTCGACAGGCCAAGCTGCTGCGGACTTGCGGGATTATCGATGCGAAAGCCGATGATAAGGCTCGAACCCGCCATGGCTTCGGGCGGCAACGCCACCAGCCAGTCCCGCGCTTCAAAAACCGGGGCACTACGGACAATCGGCCGGAAAACCTGCCGCTCGATCTTCATGCCGTTGACGAAAAGCTCGACGGCGACTTCCGCGTGATCGCCGTGAAGAAATGGCACAAGGCTCAACCTGAGCGCAGCCGGAACGGGGCTCGAGGAGACGATCCTGCATTCGACCGTTGCCAGTTCGCCCTCCGTCCAGACGCCCCAATGCTCGACCGTCGAGAAGCCTGTCAGGCGCACCGTGCTTTGCGGTTCGTCGGCCAGCGCCAACGACACCGGCTCGTCCAACTTCACCGGCTTGAGCTCGACCGGGACAGGTTCTACCGGCTGCGCTAACCGTGCCAGCAGATCCTCGCGCTCCGTCATCCAGGGCCAGATCGGTCCAGGTTTTGGCAACCAGATCTGCATATGGCGAGCCAGCGAGAGGTTCATGTCTCGCATGTCCGCAGGCGCGGCACTGTGTTGCCTGATCGCTTCGTCATACAGCGACAGGCAAGCATCCAGCCATTGCGACATTCCCGCATCCTGGCGTGTCCTCCCCGTCACCTCTGCGGCGTCGATGGCGTCATAGCGTTCGATCTCGGCCGAGATCGCGTCTGGCGACAAGCGCTGCCGCAGCACTCCCAGTCCGAAATTGCGCCGCCGCCACGCATCCCAATTGTCGGAGCGGGCCATCCCGGCAAGGCCGCGGCCGTCGCAAACGACAACGGCGCGCCCGCATGCCATCGCTTCGAGGGCGCTGAGGGCGGAGGTGAAGAGAAGGTCGTATTGCGGCAGCAGGTTCTCGGGCTCGTCGACGAGGTTGCCCACGATACCGCCCGCCACGTCCAGCGCGATGCCGTGCCGCTCGCAGGCGATGCGCACGGCATGGAGATGCTGCACGTTCTTGGCGAAGGCCAAGGCCCGGCTCGGGCGCTCCGGCAGCGGCGGCCCGGGCACGAAACGATCGGTATCGACGGCATTGAGCAGCGTGACGATGCGCTTCGCCGGAATGCCGGCCTCGAACTGCAGGCGCTCGGCGACCGTGTCGTCGACGGCGACGTATTTCCAGATATTGGCGAGAAACGGCGGCGCGCTGTGCCAGGCGGTGAAGTCATGCGCGAAATAAAGCGCCGGAGCGTTCGGGAAACGCGCCGCTGCAATGGCGGTGACCTGATTGTGGTTGCCATGGATGATGTCGACATCCGCGGCGATGGTCGAGATGTCGTCGGTAACCGGTATGCCGCGCGCCCTAATCTCTTCAGCGATCGGTCCCAATCCGGCGGCGTAGACGATCGGCCTGTGCCCGGCGCGCCGCAGCGCAAAGGCGACTTCGCGCGTGACGATCTCGGTTCCCGACCGTCCGGTCAGATAGATGTTGGCGATGAGGACCGTCAGGGGCCGTTCGAAGATCATGGACCGGCAGGGCTCCTACGGTGAACTGTCCGCACCCAAGCGGTCCGGATCGCACGACTCCACGATTAGCTCCATAGTTTATCGACCCTGCCCAGGTTGCCGAATTCCTCGACAAAACGCCTGCGCCATTTTTCGGTGCTCTCGTCCCGTTGCAAGATGACACTGACTTGACGCGCGTCGGCGCGCACATGGTGGAGATTGAAGAGCCCGGCTATGCTGTCGACCGCCTGTTGCGGCGCATTCGCGACGTCCTCATAGACGACAGGAAGTGCTGCTATTTCATTGCGGGCGAAATACATCTCCCACCGGGCATACTCGATCGCGATCGCGCGAAGACGATCTAGTATTGCTTGGCCATCGAATGCCGCTTCACCGGTCGACGTCTGCCCATGGCGGTACTGTCCGGTCTGCAGCGCCCGGGCCCAGGAGATCGCCTGCCCCAAAATATCGCGCCGGCGCAGGAATATGAATTGCAGGTTCGGCAGCCGCGCGGTCCACTCGATCTCGTCTTCGACCCAGTCGTTCTGATAGGCGAATATCTTCAGCCCGTAGATTCCGTTGGGCGTCGCGCCCATGGTCAGGATTTTTTCGATCTGCGCGTTCCTGTCGTCGGGATAGTCCGGATCGTCAAAATAACGCCGTCCCGGACCGTTGAAATATTCCAGCGGGCGGCCGAGCTGGCCGGTGCTCGAAAGCAGTTGGGACAGGAAATTGCTGCCCGAGCGTGGCGCCGTGCAGATCGCGAAGCCGTGCATGAAGACCCCTTGGTGATTTGCAGGTCTCTTAGCCGATGCGCGCCATTCGGCAAAACCGCTCTTGGCTTTCGGGCCAAACCGGCCAGCGGCAAAAGCAGGACTTGCGCACCGCGCCGACGGTTGCCAGCGGGGAGAATACCGGCATATTGCGGTTGGGGGTTTCGCAACCGAGGTCAACAGCCTCTGCTAAGGTAGACAACCAATTGCGGGATCAACGGAGCTCTTCGATTCGAAATGCGGTGCACGAAGAAGCCATGGGCGTCGAGGCGGCACCTCCGCGCGCCGCGCTTACAATGATCAGCTACGCGCAAAATCGGGAAGACGTTCTGCTCGATCGCGTTTTCAAAGACACGGCGACCGGTTTCTATATCGACATTGGCGCCTACCATCCGACGATAGGGTCCGTCACCAAGACCTTCTACGACCGCGGATGGTCCGGCATAAATGTCGAACCCGGAGCGGTGTTCGATGAGCTGGCACGTGAACGGCCGCGCGACATAAACGTAAGAGCCGTGGTCATGGATCGCGACGGCGACGTCGCCTTCTTCGAAAACTCATCCGATCCAGGCATGTCCAAGGTGACCGAAGGGCCGGTCGCCGCAGATGGTGAAGGGAGGACGCTTCAAGTCCGGGCCGTGACGCTGGACAGCCTGATCGCCCAGCATGCCGCAGGACAAGAGATCAACTTTCTGAAGATCGATGCCGAGGGGTCCGAGGCTGCGATCATTGGAGCCGCGAATTGGAAATCGATTCGACCGCAGGTGCTGGTGATTGAAGCAACCGCGCCATGGTCCAGCGAACTCGTCAATCAGAATTGGGAACCCGTTCTGCTCGCAAACGGGTTCCTGCGCGCATATTTCGACGGCATCAACGTCTTCTATGTAAGGGCAGAGAGCGAAGGACTGCTTCGCCACTTCCAGGCGCCGGTGAATGTTCTCGACAACTATGTGCCGTTCGAGCAATGGCGTTCCGACACGGCTGTGGCGCAGCTGGCGGCTGAACGAACCCAGATCATTGCGGAGCGGGATCAATTTTTCGCGGAAAGCAACGCTCAACATCAAAAGAGCGCGGATATCCAAAAACGATCGACCGATCTCACCGCGGCAATCGACCGAGGCGAATCCAAACGCAAGCGCCTGGCAGCCCGCATGGCGTCCCTGTCGACGCAACTTGCCCAAGAGCGGGAATTGGCGCTCGCCGAGGCCAAGCGCCAGGCCGCCGACACGGCAGCGCTGTCCGACCAGCTTATGCAACAACGAGAGCAGGCGCATACCGAAGCCAAACACCTCACAGCCCTGGTGGACGCACTGTCCAAACAACTCGCACAAGAGCGGGAACTGGCGCAGGCCGAAGGCAAGCGTTTTGCGGCTGATACCGCCGCGCTGTCCGGCTCCCTCGCATTGGCGGCCTCCCGCGCCTCACGTTACGATCGTCTTGTCCTTGAACTTCGCGACGAGGATGGTCCAAGAGCCTTAAAGTCGGTGCTGCCATTGGCACGGCATGTTCGCCGGTTTCACAATGCTGTCCGCCGCGACAACTCCACCCGCCCCTCTCCGGCGCCGGGCTCCGTTGTCATGCCGACTGGCATGTCGCCGGCCGAAAATCCTGCTGGGGGCGGCTTACGGCCGATCGTGAAGAAGGGCGTTTTCGGCATCTACAAGGCTCTATTCAGGCCCATCGTGCGGCCAGCAATGTGGCGCGTCAGAACATTTCTGTTGCAGCCCATCTTCGAGCGGTTTGACCACTCAAACGAAACCCTCGTCCGCTCCCGCTCAGGCGAGATCGAGCTCTTGCGACAGGGGCAAGCCGAGATCGCCAGGAGCGCGCAAAATCAGTCGCTCTCGGACGACATGCGGGGATTGCGACAAGAGCAGGTCCAGCTCGCGAGAAGCCTGGGAAGTCACCCTCTGTCGGATGACATGAAGGCGCTGCGTGAGGAGCAGGCCCAGTTGGTGAAAAGCCTGGAAACGCTCGCCCTCACAATAGCATCGAACGCGTCGCGAGAGCGCTGATCTTAGAGCGCTTCACGGAATCGCCGAACCGCGCTCAGTATTTGTTTCCGCGCAATTCCGGACGGATAGGCTATGCCGAAGTCGGCGAGCCTACACGTTACACACTTTTCCTGGAATTGCTCTCATCGTGCAGCCACCGCGCAAGCCCCTGCACGAACCCGTCCCAGGTCGGTATCCGCAGGCTGGTCACCTCACCCCAGAGCTTTTCGGCGAATGGATCATCCAGCAGTTGAAGCACGGCGCCCGCGATCGCCTTGGGGCTTATGTCGCCCAAGATGACGCGTCCGCCCGCCGGCAACAGGTCGAGGCTCGGCAGGTTCGCGGACGCTATAACCGGAATGCCGCTTGCCAGACTTTCGTAAGGCGGAATGCCGAAGCCTTCCAATGAACTGACGAACAGGGTTGCCCTGGTTCTTTGCAGGGCTTGCCTGATCGCATCGTCGCTGGCGTGACCAAGGTAGCTGAACCGAGGTTCGGCCTTGAGGCGCTCGAGGATCGGCGGCTCGCGTGTCGATCGGTTTTCCATCCGGCCGATGACGGTCAATTCGACGTCGACATCCTGCTGCCAAAGCATCTCGAAGGCCTCGAGGATATCTGCCACGTTCTTTCTGGGCTCGATCGTCCCGATATAGGTGAACGTCCGCCGCCGGGGATCGAATTCCTGGCGGGACAGGGCAATTCCATCGCCGCCAAGCGGGATCACCGGGCCCGCGCGCCCGGCATCCCGGACGATACGGTGCAGGTAGTCATTGCGGGTCTGTTCGCTGATGAAGGCAACGCGCGGTATTTCGCGAAGCGTGCGCACGTAATGCATCAGACGCTCCGTCGTCCGCGGCTCCCAGCCCTGCGGATGAAGAAAGGGCAAGAAATCATAGACGAGCCAGCTGACCGAAGCGGTGCCGCCGCGACACAGAGCCCTGTATGCCTCGGCGCGCCGTTGCTCGTAAAAGACTTCAGGATTGTGCAAGCCGGCCTCGATATCGCCCTGCGAGACCGACGTCCCTTTTTCAAGATGGGTACGGAGCCGCTCCTTGTCCTCTTCCACAGTGTGATTGCTGTCCGTCAGTATTTCCACCACCGCGTCAGGCAATGCGAAGAACCGCAGCTTCTCGGCATCGAAGCGGCACGGCACAAGCGGCCTTGGGCCCCGCCAGCGGCGTAGAATCTCGCGCTCCACCCGCTGAATCCCGGTGCGCAACGGGTGCGTCGTCAGTTCGGTCAAATCGATAAAGATCGGGGCTGGCGGCAATCGTGCCTCTCTCATGGGCTTCGCCGACTGGCGTCGATTTCAAGACCTAGTCCTTCGCACAGCTTGCGTGCATAATTTTCGAAACTGTGCGCCTCGCAATAGTGTCGCCGTGCCTGATCAAATTGAGACCTATCAACGCCTTTGCCACGAATCTCGGCGAGCGACTCGGCAATAAGGACGGGACTTGGGTGATCGGGCACGGCAGAGACATATGGAGGCGCCTCCATCGCCATCGCCAGATCTTCGTTCGCAACGGTCGGCAGCCCAACGGCTATGCAGTCAAGCAGCGCCCCGGATAGACCTCCGAAGAAGTGCGTTCGCAATTGAACCGCCGCGTCGGCCGCGAGCAGATAGTCGCGATATTGTGCCTCGCCGACAAACCCCGATGAGAAGGATACATGATCGGCCAGATCGAGGTAGGACACCAAATTCCTGAACCGGCCTTCGTCATCGGCAAATCCGCCGACGAGATAGAGCTTTGCAGGTATCTGCCAACTGCGCAGCAGGTCGACGGCCCAGATACATTCCTCGACCGCTTTGTTGGAATGAACGAGCCCTAAGGATACGACTGCGAATTCCTCCGACCCGATGCCGAGCCTCGTCCTGGCGGCAAGTTTAAGCTCGTGCTCGGTGGGGTCGATCTGCCACTGTCGATAGATCGAAAAAGGCAAATAAACCGCCGCTTTTGCGAAGCGCTCCCGAACAATCCGGGCCGTCACACGCGAGTGCACGAACATCGGTGAAGCCCATTCAGCGATCTCTCCGAGAAACGTGGCCTTGAGCCGTGACTCGTCCTGCATCCATGAGGCGATTTCCTCCTCCGTCACAGACCGTCCAAGCTCGCGCTCCGCAAGCGAGCGCGCGCGCTGCGAGCCGAGAAGAATTCTATAGAAGCCAAGCAGGCGGTTGTCGTGCTCGATGCAGGCTCCGCCGTATCTTTCAAGGAGTTGGAATACCTCCAGGTGAAAATGTGAGTTCCCCACAACCCCAATCACCCGATCAAAGTCCGACGACAAGCACGGCAGAGCCGTGATTTGCTGGACCGACGCAGCGCCCTCGGGCATTGCCGCGCATGCGTGTTTTGAAAACACATGGACATCGGCCAACTTCCCGAGTTCCCTGATGGTCGCGGCAGAATAGTCGGCAACGCCGGACTGATCGGGTGGCATGGGGCTGAGAAATGCAATTCGTGGCCGCGCGCGCCTGAGGATAGCCCTGGGCTTTGGTTGGCGATGCGCAACCAGATCGCTCACCTTCGCCCAGAATTCACCGGCAATCTTGCCGGCTCGAAATCTCTGCCAACGTGTCGACTGGTCGCTGACGATTTCAGCGCGTTTCACGGGGTCCAGGACGAGCGCCTCGACCTTGTTCCTGACGTCTTCGACGTCTTCGGGAGAAAACATCAAATCGTTGCGGCCAACCAGTTCCTTGTGGGCGGGTATGGAAGATGCGAGTACCGGCGTGCCCGCCGCCATCGCCTCCACGACCGGCATCGAGAATCCTTCCATCTGCGCCGCGACAACCGCGCACTGGGCGCCGCGATAGATGGCCACGAGTTCATCCTCGTCGACAAAACCCGGAAAAATCAAAAGCTCCGATTTGCCGCCATTGGCGACATAGAGATCGCGCAAGCTTGCCTGCCAGCCCGGCGGATAGTTTCCGGTGACCACAAGCCGGATGCCGGCGTCCTGCATCACGCGGCTTCCCGCGTGAGCAAGCATCGGGCACTCGATGTTTTTGCGTGGTTCGGCCCCACCACTGGCAAGAACGTAGCGTTGGGACAAACCTTCCCATTGTCCCCATCCGTCGACAGCCTCGAAGGCGCTGCCTATCGGGGCTCCGGTGTTCGTAATGTGCCGGGATTCCACATTGAGGATGCGCCGGAGCTCGTTCGACGTGTATTGCGAAATAGGGAAAAAGTGATCGTGGCGAGACAGCCAGACGAGCTGTGTGTGGTAGTCGAGCCGATCGGAGGCGGTCGGCAGATAGCGTTCCGGCTTCATCAGCGGGATGAAGTCGTAAACGATCGCAAGCTTGAGGATGTCCGGGTCATTCACGATGCGACCCGGGAACAACGGGTCGTGCGTCATCGGCGATAGTTCGACAAACACCGTCGAACGTCCGTTCGCGCCCAGATAAGCGTTGCCCTGGATCCGGTCGACAAGGCGAAGGAACCGGTCCTCCAAAGGAGGCAAACGCGGATCGATCAGCCCGAGGGTCGATGTTTCGATTTTCGTGCGGAAGCTGCCTACATTCCGGACCAGATTCGCCGAAAGCTTGCCGACGCCGCGATCCTTGTAGGACGGATCCTGCAGGCATCTCATGTCAAATACGATGTCGCAGTCGACCATGCCTTCCCAATCCTGGAGTACCAGCTTCCTACGCATCGGAACCGCAGAATGGCAAGGGAGAAACACGCGTTGACAACAGGCAGCACGTTTCGCCGTCGGACACGGCCGCCGGAGCCGAAATCAGATAGCGAACAACCCGATCATAGCGACGTGCAGATGAAGAAGCCTCGCATAAGAATGTGTTGACTTATCAGCACATTCTTAATTAACGCCCCAATCCCGGCAAACAGTTGCCAAGTCGCAAATCGCCGCGCTATGTGACGAAATCTTTTCGAAGCGCTGAAACGATCGACGCCGAAACCTCATAAATGAATGGGACCGCCAAGATTATTTCCCGCACATACCAAAGATCTTCATAACCGGCGCCTGTCGCCATTCCATCGGGTGCAGGGCCGGGCGCGAACAGGAGGCAGGCGTTTTTGACCATTGGTTTTTCGACCGGCCACGAAGACTTAAAACAGAAACGCAGCTGCGCGAGGTCGTGCGGAGCGGGGCATGGTTGAGCGCCAGTGGCCCACCCAACAGGTTCAGCCCGGTTCGACTGAGGTCGTGGCTTGAGCGAAGGTAAGTGCGGAGAGATTCCTGACGATGCCGATCACGTGTTACGCCCAAAACTTTGAAGATGTCATCCTTTGGCGGGCGCTGAGGCATGTGGAGCATGGTTTCTACATCGACATCGGTGCACAGGATCCGGTCGTCGATTCCGTGAGCCTTGCCTTTTACGAGCGAGGCTGGCGGGGCGTTCACGTCGAGCCGAGCGCCATTTACGCGGAAAAGCTCCGTGCCGCGCGACCCGACGAGGACGTCATCCAATCGGCCATCGCCCTGGAGACGGGCGAAATCGGGTTCTTCGAGATCGCCGATACAGGCATGAGCACCGGCAATGAAGAAATAGCCAGGCAGCATCAGAACAACGGGTTCAAAGTCAGCCCGATATCGGTTTCGTCCCAGCCGCTTTCAGCGATCCTGTCCCTCCATGCCGATCGAGACATCCACTGGATGAAAATCGATGTCGAGGGCATGGAACATCAGGTGATAAAAAGCTGGCTGCCTTCGGCTGCTCGACCGTGGATCGTCGTCGTCGAGAGCACAAAACCAAATTCACAGGAGCAGAACCACGAGACCTGGGAACAGGAGCTTCTGGATCTTGGGTATGAGTTTGTTTATTTTGATGGCTTGAATAGATTCTATTTAAATCTTTCGCACCCTGAACTTAAATCACAATTTGACGTTGGACCTAATTATTTCGACTGGTTCGCGGCCAGCACGACGTCCTGGCTTTCGCGCAATATCAACGCCGAAATGAGCGCTCTTCGTCAAGAGCTGGCAGACGAGAGTAAAAACAAGGCCGTTGCCCAAGAACTTCTTGCCGATCAAGAACGCCTCCGGGCGGTCCTGGAGCTGCGTCTTGCCGAAGAGCAGAATGCGAGAGCCTCTCTTACAGCTCAGGCGGAGAAAACAAAAGCCGCCTTAGAAGCGCGTATTGGTGAGGAGGAACGCGCTAGGCTAGCTTTGGAAAGCCAGCTCGGCGCAATTTACACCTCAACCTCGTGGCGTATCACCGAGCCGATACGAATTCTGGCGCGCGCCGCCAGGAGGCTCGCGCACTAGATCTCGTCAGCGTCGGGATCTCCGTGCATCGGCATCTTCCTCGACGTCAAAGGACTCAATTTCAGCAATCGACGATGCATCGCAACACCAGACCACCCTCAAGAGCCGGAAAAACGGATGACTAAGAAACGAATTTTCTGGCTGGGCATGCACAAGGTTCTCTCGCAGACCGAGCTCCCCCGCCTGCGGGCGATGGGCTACGAGGTGTTCAATCCCCCTTACCTGAGCGACGTTTACGATCAATCCGCAGTCTACGGCTGGGCACCGTCAGACTCCAGCCTGCCGAAAGAGGCCCTGGAAACCCTCACCAGGACCAATTTCTTCTATGACGAAATACCGGTGGACGCAGCCGAGGTTCTCAATGCCTATTTCGATGCCGCGATCGTAACCATCAATCCGCTATGGCTGGTGCATTTCCTCAAGGTCTATCGCGGGCGCGTCATCTACCGCACTTATGGCCAGCCTTACAGCCTGTCGAATGAACTCACCAACATAGGCGGGCTGCCGCTGATCACCGAGCGGAACGATTTCTGGTTCATGCCGCATTCCGAAAAAGTGGCCGAGATAGAGGACGAATGGCTGCGGTCGCGCATGATGGTCGTTCCCTATTGCCTCACGCAAGATGTTGTCGACCGACGAGACACATGGACCATCGATGCGGCGGTTCCGGAACTGGGGCTGCTTTGCCCGCGGGCAATGGACATACCTTATTACATCAACAATTATAGACACTTAAAGCATTACTTCCCAGCCAGGGGCTATAGAATCTTCGGCGCGCAAAATGTACCCGTCCACGACGAGCAGGTCGTCGGCACGGTCGAGCGGTCCGAATTCTTCAGGCGATTGGCGCTTATGCGCGGCTTTGCCTATCACTATGAAGAGCCGACCGTCTGCTATCTTCCGCCGATCGAGTTCATGACGCTTGGCGGCCCGGTGGTGTTCAAGGACGGGTCGCTGCTTTCGCGCTATTTCCCGGCCGACGCGCCAGGCAGGGTCGACAGCATCGAAGAGCTGGTGAGGCGTTCGGAACGATTGAGGAAAGGCGACGGCCCGCTTTCGCGCGAAATCATCGAAAGCCAGGCCGAGGTGCGCAAGCTTTATCAGCCCGAATATGTCTGGCCGCTGTTCGACGCCGCGATGGCAAGGGCGCTGGGCGACGACGGCGCCAACCGCGCGCCGGGGTTGATCTACACGCCCACCGTGAAGACGACGGCACCGACCGCCGAGACCGTGCTGGTCGCCTTCCATGGCTTCGGCCCGCTGATCGTGCATCGCGACGGCAAATATCACTGCGCGGAGGGGATAGCGCGCGTCGTGCGCCAGATCATTCGCGCGCTCTCCGATCTCGGTTTCAAGATCGTCGTCACGAGCCGAAAGCAAGACGCCGGCCGCGTTCACGGCTTCCTCGCTCCCGCCGGAAACTCCGATCTGAGGATCATGCTGGTCGACGATGACGGTACCGGCGGCGGAAAGCCCATGACGGCCATAGGGCGTCTTCGCGAGATCGCGTCGACACGGCCATTCTCGGCCAATGTCGATCACCTGAAGGGGCTCTACCGGTCAAGAAATTTCAAGGGCATGCCGCGCGCACTGGCATCGACCGTGGCCGTGGCAGCCTTCAAGGTTCTGCGCAAGGCGCAACAGCAGCTCGCCGGCGTCAAGGTCTCGATCGGTGTCGTGCCACATGAGAAATATGTCGATCTGATCAACGCGGACGCGGGCATCGATCACGTCCTGATCCCGCACTACTATATGTTCCCCGAGCTTTCGCGTTTGAAAGACAAGGACGTCGTTCTCTATCTTCCCGACTATATGCCGCATTTCTACAAGGGTTCGGCGGAGATGGGAGCGACGCGGCAAGCCGCCATGATTGGCAAAAGCCTGGCCGGCAAGGCACGGCGCGTCCTGACGAACTCCGCCTTCACGGCCTCGTACCTGCCCGAGACGGAATTGGCCGTGCAGGCGCAGAACATCGCCCACATTCCCTTGCCGTTCCTCAATGACGGCTCACTCAACGCCGCGACACCCGGCCAGTTGGGAAAGCTGCCGAAACATTACGTGTTCTATCCGACCCGGAACCGGCCCTCGAAACGGCTCGCCGACTTCGCAAGAACCGTGGCGATCGTGAATGAGCGACTGGAGAAGGCGGGCAGCAAGGACCGGCTCTTCGGACTTTTGACCACACCCTTGAGCGGCAAATCGGCAGGCGGCGCGGAAAGCGATCTGATTTCGCTGCCGGAGCTCACGGACGCGGAACTCGGCCATCTCTACAGACATGCGCTCTGCCTGCTGTTCACATCGGAGATGGAGGGAAATTTCCCGACGCAGATCACCGAGGCGCTGCATCTCGGCGTTCCGGTGGTCGCCACGAACATCCCCCTCATCACCCTGGAGCTCGGCGATGTATCGGCCTGCCTCGATCTGGTCGACGTCGGCGACGTTGACGGCTTCGCCGACCGCGTCATGGCGATCCTCGGCGACCGGCCCGCGGCGGCGCACAGGCAGAAGGATGCCAGGGACGTCGCGTCGCGGCAGTTCGCTTACGACAACTTCAAACAGGGCCTGTCCGAACTGTTCAGGAAATAGGCGTTTCAGGGACGACCTGAGCAAAGCTTGCCGACTCAGATATTCTCAAGCGCCGGCGAAGTGCCGGCTGATCGAGCCAGGCCTGTCCTTCGACATCCCCGTGCCCTCGTCCCGGAGTACCCATTGAGAATCGGCATCGATGGCAGGAACCTGAGATCGGCCACGGACGGCATAGGCCGGTTCGTTCACAAGTCGATCAAGGCGCTGTCGGCGCTCGGCGCAGAGCTTTGCGTCTATGCTCCCGCCCAGATCAATGCCGACTATGAACTGCCGCGCGAAGTTGCCTTGCGGACGGGCGGATACCAATCGCTTCCAGCGCGGGCACTATGGGGGCAAGCCATCCTGCCAGCTGCAGCCGCGCGCGATGCGGTCGACGTTTTCTGGGGGCCGTCGCATCGCCTGCCGCTCGTTCTGGACAGCGGAATCGCGCGGGTGGTGACCATCCACGATCTCGTCTGGGTGCACGCGCCGGAAACCATGCGGATGCGGACCTTGCTCGGCGAGCGCCTGCTCATGAAACCCGCCTTGCGAAGGGCCGATATCGTGGCGGCCGATTCCGGCGCCACGGCGAGCGCGTTGAAGACGGAGTTTTCGTGGCTGAAGGCGCCGATCCGCACGATCGCGCCCGGCACCACCCCCCTCCCCGCACCGGGCGGCTTTTCCAGCCTCGAACCTCTCGGCATCGCCAGGCCTTACGCGCTTTTCGTCGGCACGCTGGAGCCCAGAAAGAATCTCGGCAACCTCATCAAGGCCTATGGGCTCCTGCCTGAGAGCGCCCGCTCGGGCTGCGATCTCGTCATCGTCGGCGGCAGCGGCTGGAAGCAGACCGGGCTGGCGGACGAGGTCTGCCGCGGCGGGCTCGAGGAAAAAGTCATCTTCACCGGCTTCGTCGACGACGGCTTGCTCGCGACGCTCTATGCGAACTGCCTCTTTCTGGCCATGCCGTCGCTCTACGAGGGCTTCGGCTTCCCGATCGTGGAAGCGCAATCGTTCGGCAAACCGGTATTGACGTCGAACACGTCGTCGATGCCGGAAGTGGCCGGCGACAGCGCTCTGCTCGTCGACCCGCACGATGCCGAGGCGATCGCCAGTGGCTTTCGTCATCTTTGCCTCGATGCGCAATTGCGCCAAAAGCTTGCTTCCGGCGCGCGCCGCAACGCGGAGCGCTTCACCTGGGAGAACCACGCCAAGGGCATGCTGCAAATCTTCGAGCAAGCCATCCGGCTAAGACGAAAGACGCCTGTTTGAAAGTCCTGCACTTCTTCAAGACATACTGGCCGGACAGCTTCGGCGGCGTGGAGCGGACCATCCATGCCATCGCCGAAAGCACGGCCGGCCATGGCGTCGAAACGCAAGTCCTGTCGCTGAGCAAGGCGCCGCAGCAAAACACCAGGCGCATCGGCGGCCATATGGCGGTGAAAGCGAGGCTGGATTTCGAACTGGCCTCGACCGGATTTTCCCGCGAGGTGTTCCGCAAATTCGATACGCTCGCCCGGCAGTCCGACCTGGTGCACTACCATTTTCCCTGGCCGGTCATGGACATCGCGCATCTCAGATCGCGCCACGGCAAGCCGGCCGTCGTCACCTACCATTCCGACATCGTCAAGCAGCGCCTGCTGCTGCCGTTCTACAACCCGCTGATGCAGCGCTTCCTGAGCGGCGTCGACGCGATCGTGGCGACATCGCCGGACTATCTTGCGTCGAGCGCAACCTTAAGAAAATTCAAGGACAAATCGCAGGTCATTCCGATCGGCATAGAAGAGGACGCCTATCCTGCGCCGACGGCGGCGGACAGCGCCTGGCGCCAATCGATCGTGTCGGAGCCTTTCGTACTCTTCGTCGGCGTGCTGCGCTACTACAAGGGGCTGGATATCCTTATCGAGGCCGCGGAGCGAGTGCGGTGCAAGATCGCCATTGCCGGGTCGGGACCGATCGAGCAGCAACTGAAGCGCCAGGCCGAAAAGCTCAAGCGCGGCAATGTGATCTTCCTCGGCGAGGTTTCCGAGCAGCGGAAAATGGCCCTGCTTCAGGCCTGCAGCGGTTTCGTCTTCCCCTCGAATCAGCGCTCCGAGGCCTATGGCGTCTCGCTGGTGGAGGCGGCGATGTGCGGCAAGCCGATGATCTCATGCGAGATCGGAACCGGAACCTCCTATGTCAACAAGGCCGGCGTCACCGGCCTGGTCGTCCCGCCTTCCGATCCGGCTCGGCTTGCCGAAGCCATCAACCGGCTTCTCGATTCGCCTGACGAAGCGGAAAAATGGGGCCGCGCCGCGCGCGAACGGTTTTCCGCTCTCTTCACCGCCGAAAAAATGGGGCAGGCCTATGCCGAGCTCTATGTCCGGCTGACCAATCGCCGCGCTTAGCCGGTGACGGCGGATTGCCGTCGCGTTTCCTGCACAGCCGGCATTGAGCTTTGCTCCGCCTCGTCCTATAAGGCCGCGCGCAGCGCGGCATCCACCGCCTGCTGGGGCGTCGCCAAGTGGTAAGGCATCGGTTTTTGGTACCGACATTCCCAGGTTCGAATCCTGGCGCCCCAGCCAAACTGGACTCTCTGTCGACAAGGCGCTCTGCTGTGCGCCTGTTGCTGCTCCGGATGCGACCGTTTTCGCAAGTAGATCAAACGGTTGTCTGAAAGCCGCGTGAACCACGCCTTGGTCCCATTGGCAGTTCGACAGCACGAGATTCAAGAGCCGCTTTTTCTCATGCACGGGCTGTTTCGCAAACAGTCGGCTGGCATTGCGCGCCAGTTCCAACAGCCGGATGCCGTCGTCCATATATGATTCCTCGGCGCTACCATGGCGCTCAATCTCGCGAAGCAGCCGCGTCTGTTCGGTTCGCCACTGTGCCGACATCCGGTCGTAAAAGGCGTTGTCGATGCGACCATCGAGTTTGTCGAGGTACATGGCGTGCAGCCGATCCTCAAGCCGCTTGTGCTCGACCTGGCATCGATGGATCGCCTGTTCATGCTCGCGGCGCTCGTCGGCATGGCTGGCCATGAGGGCTGCCTTTACCCATTCCAATATCTCTTCGTCAAAATGCAACCGGTCGAGCAGATTGGCGAATTCCTGATCGAGCACCTCCTCGCGGACATATTTTCGGCGGCAGTTTGCGTATCCGCCTCGGCCTTTGTTCGCGTGCCCCGTGCAGTGATAGTAGACGTATTTGCCCTTCTTGATCTCCGCCACGATGGCGCAACCGCATTCGGTGCACGTCATCAGGCCGGTGAAGGCGAACTCGTTCCCTATCGGGTGCGTCGGCACCGCATTGCGGCCCGTCAGGATGCCTTGGACCCGCTCCCATAGTTCGATTGATACGAGAGGTTCGTGCTTGCCCTGGTGCAGTTTGCCGTTCCACTGGAACAGTCCCGTGTAAAGGCGGTTGCGCAGGATCATATGCACAGTGCTGACCGGAACCGGATTGCCGCTCTTGGGATAGATCAGCCCATCGCCATGGGCTGCCTTAGCCAAGGCCTTGAGCGAATACTGGCCAGTCGCGTAGCGCTCGAACAGCTGTGTGACGACTGGCGCCAATTCAGGATGCGGCTCGATGACCTTTCTGCCATCCTTGCCGGTGGTGTTGACATAGCCCAGCGGAGCCTTTGTCGGCCAGATGCCCTGCTCCGCCTTCTCCATTTGCCCCTTGCGGGCTTCTTCCGAAAGGTTGTCGATATAGTTCTTGGCCATCAAGACCTTGATGCCGTGCATGAACTTTTCAGATGAGCGCGAGTCGCGCGACAGCGTCACACCCTCCTTCGCAAGGTGGATTTCCACATCCAATTCATCGAGCGTCACCCAGTCCTTCAGGTTGCGATAGAGCCGGTCGGTCTTCTCGACCAGCACGCTTCGAATGCCGGGATGCTTTCGCAGGTATTTGACCATTTCGGTAAAGTTGGTCCGGCCGGTGGTCTTGGCCGTCTCGACGTCGATAAACTCCTGCACAATGTCGAACCGCTGCTGCAGGGCGTAGTCACGCAGCAGCTTGCATTGCGCCGGGATGGAGAAGCCTTCCTTATCCTGCTCCTTGGAGGAGACGCGCGCGTATAGCAGCGCCTTCACAAGGCCTGTAGGCTTGGCAAGGTGGTTCATCGGGGCGTCCCTCGTTTATCGCACGGTCGCAAAAGCAAAGGCTATTAGGTGAGCACAACGCGCCGCTATTTGTCCCGGTCAATCCGGTCCCACTCAGCAAGGATGCGGAAGAAGCTACCGAGATTGTCGACGATTTGCCGCGCATCCTCCGTTGAGAGCGACCGTCCCGTACGAGCCTTAAACAAGCGAGCCGTTCCTTCCAGGAAGGCCTCGTCAACGACGCGCTGGCGCGAAAACAGATTGGTGTGGGCGTTGCGCTCAACGCTGCGCTTTGTAACGCGCCGCTTCGGTTTCACCAGTTCCGCCCCGACCACATCTGCATCGGGACAAGATTCGCTGAAATTGCCTCAGTGGCGAATGGCCGTTATGTACGCTGTTGTTTCTTTTCTCACTCCGCTTTTATGGCAAGGGTGGGTCTCTGCCTCAAGTCCGGATCCTCGGTTTGCTGCTCCAGACCGACTAAGTCGGCAGCCATCGCGCGGTATCGCCTGCAATCTGCATCGATGACCGATCGATCTGGCCGCCCTAGCGGCAGGCCCCCCGTGATCTCCTTCAAGTCATCAAGTACTGAAGCTATATGCGGCCAGGGAAAGTCGGTGGGATCGTCGATGTCGCGATCTGCGCCGGCGATGATTTCGAGCTTTGCGACAACGCCAAGAAGCGACCGCGCCGGTGTTTGAGGCAGTTCGTCCTGAAGCTTTAAGGCAGCCGTCATAGCTTCGACTTCCGCTTGATAGGCGATCGAGTAGCTAACCTTCTCATCCATCGCTTCCCGGCGCGCTGCGTCGAGTACGCGCGTCTCCAACCGCTGTTGCAGACGACACAACACCAGTGAGACCCGTTGGGCCTGCCGCCAGCTTGTGAATAACGCAATAGCCGGATCCGAGCTGGTTTCCATGCCCGTGCCGCTCTCCCGACGCTGGGGTGCTAGCCCGCCGTTCCGGCCTAAAGTGGCCTTAAGTGCTGCAGCCATCATTCGATCGACCATCAGTTCCAGGCTCCCGTGCTTAGCTGCGAGGATCCTAGCACAATGAATCTTTGTAGAGAATACTCCGTGGAGAAATACTCTTCAATTAGTTGATCTCCCACCCATGGAGATACGTGAGGTATTCGCTCGGAATTTGCGAACGGCCCGGCTAGCCAAAGGTCTGTCGCAGGAGGAGCTTGCACACCGCGCCGACATTGATCGTACGTACATCAGCTCCTTGGAGAGAGGCGTCTACAACGCCAGCATTGATGTAGTCGATCGTCTCGCCAAGGCGCTGGAAATCGAAGTGGCGGAGTTGCTCTCTAGAAAAAAGTCGGGGACGATCAAACGACACTAAATGGGCCTGTGCGGTCAACGATGTCGGACGTTGAGATGGGTTTTCGCGCAAGCCGACGTTGAATCTGATAGCGCGTGGCAGTTGACCAAAGCGCTGCTCCTTCGGCAATTCCGACCAGCCAAGCCAAGACCATCCGCAGCTAGATATCGCAAGCGGCGGTACCGGCTAGGATCAAAACGGCCGCTTTGCGCATTGGTGGATATATGGCGCCGAAGCTGAAGCGTCTTAACTCGCGGCATCGGACGGGCGATCACTTGGCAAGGACGGTGAGTCCCACGGCGTTGCGCTGCTCCAGGAAATCTGTTACCTAATGGGAAACAGATTCGAGGCGGCGCTTGAAGATTTGTTTCCCCGATCAAGCCCGACAGGACTTGTACAATTGCCGTAGCAACCTCGTTCGTTTTCTGGGCAAGGATGTGGCGCGCCTGCTCTGCTGCCGGTTGGCAGTTCTCCAAGCCGCGCCCACATTGGCCGAGGTGCCCACCTCACCACCGATCAGCCTTGCCCCCGGCAGGTCATCTGGAAAGTTCACCATTGCCGTTGGAAAGAGCCACAGGCTTGAACTACGCGTGAAAAGCCGTGCGAAGGTGCGGCGCGTCGTTCCGGCTTCCGTCACAGAAATCGAAATCGTAGATTTGACTAGGATTCCCGCTGCGGAAGGGAAAGCAAAATGACAAACCAAGTTCACACTTTTCAGCCGGATCATAGCACACCACCAGGGGACCTAATCCAAGAGTATCTGGACGAGCTAGGCATTTCCGCGCGTGAGCTTGCTCGGCGGTGCGGACGATCTGGCAAGCTTATCTCCGAGATCATCGCCGGAAAGGCACCAGTTGAGCCAGAGACCGCACTTCAGCTCGAACGCGTGCTGGAGGTATCGGCATCGGTCTGGATGAACATGGAAGCTGCGTATCGGCTACATGTGGCACGGGCATCCGAAGACCAGTCTCTGGCTGTTTCCTACGAGTGGGCGAAGGTGTTCCCTATCAAGGAGTTGGCCGAGCGACGCTGCCTTCAGAAGTTTTCCGACCACCCTAACCAAGTTAGAGAAATACTAACCTTCTTTGGTGTCGGAAGTGTCAAGGCATGCGAGGAGAAGATAGCAGATTTATTACAAGTTGACTTCAGAACATCGCCGAAATTCGATGCAGATCGACCCGCATTAGCTGCTTGGTTACGAATTGGCGAAAAACGTGCCGCTTCGATTGAAGCAGATTCTTATGATAAGGACGTCTTTCTGCGAACGTTAAGGGATCTGCGTAAGCTTACATGCGTACCGTTAGATAAGGCCTTACCAGAAATAGAGCGCCGTTGTGCGGCTGCCGGCGTCGTGTTCGTGCTCGAAAAGGCGCTTCCGAAGACTCGGGCGAGCGGTGCGTCACGCTGGCTATCGCCTCGCAAGGCTCTAATACAGCAGAGTGCACGTTATCTAACCGGCGATCATTTCTGGTTCACTTTCTTCCATGAATGCGCGCACCTTCTCCTTCACAGCCGCAAGGAGATATTCATCGATGTCCATTCGGGGCCTGGCAGCGCTAATCCGCAGCAAGAAGCCGAGGCGAACCTATGGGCGGCAGACTTTCTGGTTCCTTCGGCTGCTATGAAAAAGTTCCAGGAGACATTCTCAGGCGACGGCGCGGAGGTAGTCGAGTTCGCATCCAAGTGTGGAATCGCCCCCGGCATCGTCGTCGGTCAGTTGCAGCACAACGGCGCGCTTGGACATCATGCACTCAACCACCTCAAGGAACGGCTTGGCTGGAAATCAGAATGACTTGATACCGATTGCGCCTCATAAAATATGAAAAAAAATGATACGCAAAGCGTAACACAAAATTGACTTTGATCGACGAGCTGCTAGGCTCCGGGCATCGGCGACTTCCGCCATCCGGAGGCGATCATGACCATACCCGACCACGCTGACATCTTCGTTTCCAACGAGTCGTTCACATTTGTGCCCAAGCCGGTGCGCGACGATGACACACGGGCGCGCAAATCGCCTGTTCGGCAAGCAAGCACCCGCGGGAGAACAACATGATCCTCCGCAAGCGGGCCATTGCAGTGGAGGGTGACGATACCTTGCCGGTCGTGACGGCTCGCGGCATTCCGGAATTGACCCGGTCCACCCTAGCCGCGCTGTCCGCGGGCCGTTGCGAGTTCCGGGGCTGCAACAAGTTCCTCTTCGAGCATTCCCTGACCAAGGACCCCGGCAACTTCAGTGAGGCAGCGCATGTTGTTGCCTTCCGCGCGGCGGGGCCGCGCGGCGACGTCGCGGATCGGCCAGCCGAAATCAACAATATCGAGAATCTGATGCTGCTCTGCGCCGAGTGCCACCACAACATCGACACGCATCCCGAGGCCTTTCCGCGCGAGGAGTTGCTGGCGCACAAACGCGAGCACGAGGACCGCATCCGCATGTTAGCCGACCTCGGTCCCGAACTCCGCACCAATGTGCTGACGCTCAAGAGCCGCATCGGTGAGCGCGTTGTCGAAATCGGCAAGGACGAAGTCGTCGCGGCGCTGCGTCCGCGCTATCCGGCTTCGTCGCAGTTTCATGTCGTTGATCTGACCGATCTTGGCGATGAGATGGACCCTGACTTTTACCAGTTCGCTGCGCGCAAGCTGCGTGAGCGCGTCCGAGCGGTCTACGTCGATGGCGGCCCGATGAATGAAGTGAAACACCTGTCTGTGTTCGGCCTGGCGCCGATCCCCTTGTTGGTCGTACTTGGCAATGCGCTCAGCAACACAGTGCAGACCGATCTATTTCAGAGCCATCGCGACAAGGCAGACCGCTGGACTTGGCATGCCGGTGAAGACTCGACCAAATACGCGGTCGATCTGGTGCGCGAAGGCAGCGTCGAGGACAACGTCGCGGTGATCCTATCCTTGAGCGGCGCAATCTCGGAACCGGCCTTGCCGTTGCTGGTAGATGAGACGTTCTGGCTCTACCGTCTAACTCTCCATGGCGTCGCGCCTAACCCCGGCTTCTTGCGCACGCGCGGTGATCTCGCAGCGTTCCGGCTGGCTTACCGCCAGTTGCTCGCCGACCTCGTGCGACGGCATCCGACCCACAAGGTGATCCACGTCTTTCCTGCGGTCGCGGCCCCCGTCGCGATTTCGCTCGGTTTCGATTTGTTGCCCAAAGCACACCCGGCCTTGGCCATCTACGACTTCGATAAACGGGTGGGCGGTTTCGCAGAAAGGATCAGGGTGAACCACTATGAGTGACAACGATTATTTGAAGGATCTGCTCAAAAGCCAGAGGATGGAAGAGGGCTGCGACCAGTTGGTCGCATTGGATGAGGAGCGCGACAAGGTCGACGCGCTGCTCAGGGAAGCCTTCCCGAACTCCGATCCGGATTTCACCCACGGCGGTTCGCGTGCGAAAGGCACGATGATCCGCGAGGACTATGACCTCGACGAGGTCTGCTACTTCGACAATGACGACACCGGGCCCGGCGAAACTCTCGAAGAGATTTACAACAACGTCGCCGAGATGCTCGAGGACGAATACATCGTCGTGCGCAAACGTTCAGCACTGCGGCTGAAGTCCAAGAAGGGCAAGGATCTTTACGTCGACATCGTGCCGGGCCGTTACATTGACGACAACAGTACGGACGTGTTCCTGCATCAAAACGAGGGGGACAAAGAGCGTCTCAAGACTAATCTCGAAACCCATATCTCCTATGTCCGCGACAGCGGCTGCACCGATGTGATCCAGCTCGGCAAGCTGTGGCGCACGCGCAACGACATCCTGATCCGCACCTTCCCTCTGGAGCTGTTGATCATCGAAGTGCTGAGCGGTGACAACTCGGGGACCCTGCAGGAACGCTTCGAACGGGTGTTGACGGCGTTCGTTGACGAGATAGACGACATCGCCATCGAGGATCCGGCCAACCCTACGGGAAATGATCTCTCGTTCGCACTGACTGACAAGCTCCGCAACAGACTGCGCACCGTGGCCGAAGACACACTGGATACCGCAGGGGAGTACGGCTGGGAGCATGTGTTCGGCAAGGTGGAGAAGAAGGCGACCGTGCTGCCGCGCGTCGCCGCTCTGACCGCCGCGGCCGCTAGCGTCGGCGCCGCCGCTCCCCCGTGGTCAGATGAGGCGTGATGGAAAGGCCTTGGTTCGAGACAAATCCTGCGGCCTTTGACGAGCTTCGAGGTATCCTGCGGCGCCGGTATCCAACGTTGCACACGGAGGTAGCTGACCTGAAGGTTCGCATTGTAGGTACCTTCGCCGTTCTCGGTGATGTCGAGCTTTCAGACCGTTACAGCATCTGCGTCGAGCTGCCCAATGATTACCCGCGCTCGATTCCAAGCGTCTGGGAGACAGCAGGGCGCATCGAGCGCGTGATAGACCGCCATGTCTTCCCCCGAACGGGAGCGCTTTGTGTGGGCGTACCGGTCGAGCTGTGGGTCCGGCTGGCGGGTGATTTCGGAATCGTCAACTATCTCGAAAAGGCGCTCCGGCCTTACCTGATCGGCAACAGCCTTGTCGAAGAAGGCAAGCCTTGGCCCTTCGACGAAAGTCCACATGGAAGCGAAGGCGTGCTTGAGTTCTATCAACGGTTTATCGGCAACAGTGATCCCGCAGCAGTAGGCAATTTTCTCATCGCCATCTTGCAGAATCGGCTACGCGGTCACTGGAACTGTCCCTGCGGCAGCGGCAAACCTATCAGGAACTGCCACGAAACGAACGTTCGGGCGCTGCGTTCTTTGCCTAACTTTCTGCTGGCCTCATCAGTGGACCACATGATTTCTCTACTCGAGATGCAGACGGCGCGGTCCAATTAAGGCCAGCGCGCATAAGAGCGGAAGTCTGCATTCGACCCCTACTCCGTCATTGGATCGAAAGGAAGTGGAACCTATCCGTTGGCGGCCATGTGCCTGCCGACCGATTGCTGCTAGTCGCTATTGTTCGGCCGCGCTCTGGCGCACCACGAAACAGGATCAGTGATCCACCGATTGATGTCGGATTCACGCCAACCAGCGCCGTTGACGCTGATCTTGATCTGAGCCGGGAACGAGCCTTCGGCGATTTTGCGGTACATCGTTGAGCGGGACAAGCCGGTCCGCGCGAGGACGGTCCTAAGGCGAATGATACGATCCGGTTCAGGCATGGCTGCCTCGCCTTTCGCTGAGAACATTTGGCATCTGCTGGAACCAGACAGGACAACCCAAGGCTGGCGTGCAATCGGATTCGGCATCTCATCGACCTGGGGCGTTGGAATGGCGACAAATCGGAGGGTTTAGATCCCTATGCCACGCCCTCTGCCAATGCCGTGGCTGAACGCGAGTTCCGCGCCCAGGCGCCGGCCGGATTCGACCTGGATGCCAAGCGCCTTCTTATGATTGGCGAGTAGCGATTCCAGCTGCGGATCGCGCTCGAGGCTCTTGGCCATCTCGGACATGGCCGAGCGTGTTGACTGGTAGCCGGACATGTCGCCGACCTGGTATTGGTCCTGGCTCGTCTGGTGGAGCTTTTGCCAGCGTTCTACGAAACGGTCGGCGCGACGGCCCGGATCGATGTCCGTTCCGGTGCGGATTTCGGTTTCCAGCTGCAGAGCGAGCACGACGCGGTTGACGCGACCGGCCCCCGCTTCACGAACCAGCTCGGGATTCTTGACATAGGCCGCTTCGGCATCGCGCCAGCCATGCGGCCGAACCTTCTCGAAAGCGTCGCGCGCATCTCTCAATTCGCGCGTCTGCTCCAGACTGCCCTGCCCGCCCGCCTTTCCGCTGCTGATAGCAGCGTCGAGAGCACGCGCGTGGCGCACAAGCGCCTTCGTGCGAGCGCTGCGCAACGCCGCCTCCGCGTCCACCGACGCACCCGGTTCGCGCTGCGCACCCCTAGCAAACGCTTCTCTTCCAGGCGAGGCGCCGACGTCGCCGTTTTGCGCTCGACCGTCTTCCCTTCCCGGCTCCCGCCCCTGGCCAGGCCCGGCGTCTGCGGGCGAGCGCAACCCATCGAGCAACCCGCCGATCCTGTCGCGCAATTTCTCGGGAACGACCCGGCGCACGATCTCAACCACACGCTGTCGGAAAGTGATGCCGCGCCGCTCGGCATAGTGCTGCGCTGGGTCGATCTGATCGTAATCCGACGCCATGTCCTTGGCTCGGTCGCGCGTCAGCGTCCGGACGAGCCGTTCGCGGGTTGAGAAGTCATCGCTGCCGTGATGCAGATCCATCCTGTCGCGATGTCGTGACAACGCAACGTAGCTGCCATGCGCATCTATGCCTGGGGTCGCCAGCACATGCGTACGATCGACCGTCATGCCCTGGGCCTTGTGAATGGTGGCGGCATAGCCGTGGTCGATGTGGGAGTAGTCTTTCAGGTCAAACCGCACAGACCTGCCATCGTCGGTTTGTACCGTCATCCTCTGAATGCTAACCTCTTCGATAACACCGAGCGTGCCGTTCTTGACGTCGAGCCCGCGCTCGTTGCGCAGGAACATGACACGGTCGCCGCTTGCGAACGTCCTTGCACCGCGTTCGACATCCACATGAACCTCGTCGCCAAGATCTCCAGCAGCGCGCATACGCGCGCGCGCTGCCTTGTTGAGTGCGCGCACCTCGTCGTTCGTGTGGGTAAGAATGATCCGGCTTGCTTCTGGCTCTGCCTGCCTGTCGCGGTCCCAGCGTTCGACCAAATCGTTGCGCGCCTCGTCGCGCGTCGCAGCCTGATGCACCATGCCTTGCGCGTCATAGGCGCTGATCGCAGCGCCGATCCTGCCGGTTGCCAGATCGCGCGTGACGTGACGCTGCCAGTCCTCGCGCTGCCGGCGCACCTGACTGATCTCGACGCCGCCGTGACGTTCGTGGATGGAACGGAATGCAGCACCAGCCTCGATCGCCTGCAACTGCTGCGGATCGCCGACCAGCACGACCTTTGCGCCAGCGTCCGCGGCATAGGAGAGCACGCGTTCCAGCTGGCGCGTGCCGACCATGCCGGCCTCGTCGATCACCAGGACATCGCGGCCGGTGAGCAGATCGCGGCCCTGTCCCCACCCATGTTCCATGCTAGCGATAGTGCGAGACGAGATGCCGGAACCGCTTTCGAGATTCTCGGCCGCAATGCCGGAGAGTGCGGCACCTCGAACCTTGTAGCCTGCTGCTGCCCAAGCCTGGCGCGCGACCCCGAGCATCGCGCTCTTTCCCGTTCCGGCAAAACCGACAACGACACCAAGACCGCGGCCATCGGTGATGTGATCCAGTGCATCAGTCTGCTCACCTGACAGAACAAGACCGCGCTGCTTGGCATGCGCCATAGCCGCTGCACGATCCACGTCACTCACCCCATGACGCTCCTGCCCATCCATGCGTTGTGCCGCGTGGTGCAGGCGGTGTTCGGTCTCGATCATCTTCCGCGTAGTGAAGCGATCTTCGCCACGTCTGTCCTTGCCGAGCTCGACAAGGTCGGGCGAGTTGCTGATGGTGTCCATCACCGCGTTGAACTGCTCGATACCGTCGCTGTGCCGATGCGCGAACTTCGCAATGTCCTTTCGGGTGAAGGTCGATTGTTGATGCGTGATGGCATCAAGCGCCACAAATGGATCCGCAACGATCCGAGCTCCATTGTTGCGCGCAATCTCGCGGTGCAGTTCGGCTCGATCTGCTTCAATGCCGGCGCCATCAAGCCCGTTATTCTCAATGCGTTGGGCCGGCGCACCAATCTGGGTTTGCGGCTCCAATGCAATGCCCTGTGCCTCTAGACTGCGGTGATCGATGCGGGCGTCTATATCGAGTTCGGCAAGGCGTTCGTTGGCAAGCTCGGCCCATCGTTCCCGCCAGCGCTCGACCATCTGGGTAGAATTCCAGTCGCGCACCTTTGCGCCAAAGCCATCCCCGTCCACCGACCGCATGGTGAGCATGACATGCGCATGCGGTTTGAGATTTCCGTCCTCTGTTTTGTCCCAATGCACGTTGAGATCGGCGACCATGCCTCGGCTGACGAATTCGGCCTGCACGAAGTCACGCGCCAGTTCGATACCTTGCGCCTGGCTCAACTCGCGCGGCAGCGCAAACTCCACCTCGCGCGCAAGCTGCGCATCCTTGCGCATCTCGAATGCTTCGACATCGTTCCACAGCCGTTCGCGGTCGCTCCAGGCGTCCGGCGCATCGTCTGGCAGCAAGACCTCGGAATGGACGACGCCGCGTTTGGCCGAGAAGTCATGCGTGCGTTCGATGCGCTCGTCGCGCAGCCGCGAAGCCGATCGGTAGGCCGCTGACGCCACAGCGCTCGAGCCTGCCTTGCGGCCAATGACTTTGACATGAAGGTGATAGATCGCCATGGCGACCAGATCATTTGCACGTCAAAGCGCACGTCGGCACGACGTATAAGCGCGCCCTCCCTCGAAAAATTCTCGGGATGGACCAGCCCGTCCCGGGCTGTCTCGGCAATCTTGAAGCCTTCCGGTAGTTGGCGGCTTGGCGAGCGGGGCCGATCTCGGGTGGCAGACAATCGGTTTGCATCGGCGGGCTCAGCCCTGCCTGAGAGCTTTGACGAGTTCGCTGGTTTCCAAGATCGCATGCGCGTAGGTCGGGCCGTTCAGGTCATGTGCGGCGTGCATCATTTTCTTTGAGAGCGCGGCGGTCGCGTCCCGCACCAGTGTGACATGATAGCCGAGTTCGACGGCGTAGCGGGCCGTCGTTTCGATGCAGGTGTTTGCAAGCAAACCGACCAGGATAACGTGGGTGATGCCGTGTTGCCTGAGCACGAGGTCGAGATCCGTGTTAGCGAAACCACTCGAGCCCCAGTGTTCCTTGGCGACGATATCGCCGTCCTGCGGCGCGAATTCCGGGTGCCACTCGCCACCCCACTCACCACGGGCGAAGTGATGGCCGCGCATGACAGTGCGCTGCGAGGGACTAGGGTGTGACCAGCTCTCATAGTCGTGGGGCTCCCACCTACGGTGCGGGACGATGACGATCTGAATGCTAGCTTCGCGCGCCGCCTGCTTAATCGTGCGCAGATTGTCGATGAGTCCGACTTCCTCCGCGATTCCCTTGATGTGCGGCCACGTCTTGCCGCCCTCGGAAAGAAAATCATTGTATGGATCGACGAACAGGAGCGCCGTCGTTTCCTTCTTGTAGCTTGGTATCGACATGATGGGACCTCTTGAAAAGTTGATTGCTGCGAACACTCAGTTTTTGAGTGCGGCCCGCTCTATGCTGGCTGCAAAAAGGGGCGTCTCACCCTTGTTGTGAGCGATCGACATGGGTTGGCGTTGCGCGCGGAAGACCTCGAGAGGTATTCCTTGCCGGTCGAGAAAAGACGCGAACTCCTTCGTCGCGCTTGACCGGACATGGTTCGTGAACTCGCATCTTTTGCCGTCGATCGCTTTGACGCTCAGTTCCCATAGGATGTGAATCGTCGTGCGGCCCGTTGGCGTGAAGATGTCGGAATCCGATTCGAGGATCAGGTGGTCCTTCTTCGCGAGCTTCTCGACATAGTGCTGGACCAGCAGGCTGCCACCGATCACCTCCACGTTGATCGACATGCGCTTGCCGTCAGGCGTCGTGGTGAATCCAGCGGCGATATGGGCCGGCGAACACCCCTGATACTCATGCTCCGGCAGCGTAAAACACCACTTGGGGATGTCTACCTTGTCGACTGGGGCGTTGATGATGGCTGTGAAGCTTGATTCAACAATCTCGTCATTGCTCATTGTGAGCCTCCTGTCTCATTCATGTATGGGTATTCGTGGTTGTGCTTCAGATCTGGCGAATGGCGTTGAAACCCGCCCGGACCTCTTGGGCAAAGAGCTGGGGGTGCTCCCACGCAGCGTAGTGCCCGCCTTTGTCGACCTTGTTGAAGTAGACAAGCTTGTGATACGCGCGCTCAGTCCAACTCCGCGGGGCTTGATAGTTCTCGCCAGGAAATACGCTCACGGCAGCCGGCACGGAAATGTCGGCAGCGTTGTAAAGGCTGAAATCCAGTTCCCAATAGAACCGAGCCGAAGAAACCGCAGTGTTCGTCAGCCAGTAGAGCGTGAAGTCGTCGAGGACGTCGTCCCGGGTGAGATCGCCTGCCTCATGTCCATTGATGGTACGTCCGAGTACGGCCGAGGTCATTGCCGCCGCCGGCTGCCCGTAACCATCACCATGGTCAAAGAGCCAGCCGGCCAAGCCGACCGGCGAATCCGCCAATCCATATAGAGCTTGTGGCCGTGTCGCCATCATCTGTGCATAGGCTCGGCGTTTCGCAAACAGGACTTTGAGCTGCTCGAACGCGCGCCTTTCATCAGCGGAGAGCTCCGATGGGGCGGGGCTGCCGACCGCGAGCATCTTCGCGATGTCAGGTGGGATTGTGCCGGGGAAGTTGGTGTGAATGCCGAGCAACTCAGTGGGCTGCTGCTTGGCCATGGCGGTAACTACACCTGCGCCCAAATCGCCGCCCTGCGCCCCAAATTGCGTATACCCGAGACGCTTCATCAGCACGACCCAAGCGCGTGCGGTGCGTTCTGGATTCCAACCTGTAGCGGTCGGCTTGCCCGAAAAACCGAAGCCCGGCAAAGATGGAACCACCACATGGAATGCGTCCGATGCATCTCCGCCGTATGCGGTGGGGTTGGTGAGCGGATCGATGATCTTCAGCTGCTCGATGATAGAGCCTGGCCACCCATGTGTGACGACGAGCGGCAACGCATTTTCGTGCTTCGAGTGAACGTGGATAAAATGAATGTCCAGTCCATCGATCTCGGTGATGAATTGCGGCAGGGCATTGAGCTTAGCCTCGACCTTGCGCCAGTCGTATTCTGCCGACCAATAGCGTGCCAGTCCCTGCATAGTCGCAAGCGGTACGCCCTGTGATTCATCAGAGACCGTTTCCCGTTCAGGCCACCTCGTCGCTTTTATGCGCCTGCGCAAATCGACGAGTTCCGTTTCCGGGACGTCAATGCGGAACGGCCGCATTGCAGCGCTCTCGGCTGCCTGAGACATTTGCTTGCCAAGAAGGCTGAAAGCACCCGCTGCGGTCGCGGCGATAAGAACGTCCCGCCGAGTTTGTGATGTTTGAAACATACTGTTGTCCTAACTTTAGGCGTGAATTCCCAGCATCCTCATCAGCCCTGCTTGGGTGATACGGAGCTTCAAAATGAGGATGTTGCTAGCTTAGTGGCCGCCTAGGTCTTCTAGCATTTGGGCCAGATCCAGTTCCGCATCGCGGGTCTGGAAGCCATGCTTCATGGCTGTTTGTATTCGACCCTGTGCGTCGGGGTTCCTTGCGGCCTCGCCAAAGCGGTCGGAGTCGGAGCGAAACTCTGCGGCCGGCGCAAGGGCGATTGCGTTCACGCGTTCCTTGATCTGGGCTTGCGCTGCGGATGGAAAGCCGGCGATGCGATGAGCGAGCGACGCGACGAACTCGCCAAGTGCAGCCGCGGGAAGCGCCCGATTGATCCAGCCGTACCGCTCGGCGAGCTCTGCGTCGTAGTCACGGCCGCTTAGAATGGTCTCAAGCGCCCGTGCACGACCCATCTGGCGCGTCAGATGCTGGATACCGCCGGCGCCGGGAATCAACCCGAACCCAACTTCCGGCTGCCCGAAGATCGCGGACTCGTGCGCAGCGAAGCTCATATCGCAGGCTAGCGCGAACTCGCTGCCCGCCCCGCGCACGCGACCTTCGATCTGCGCAATGGTGATAAGTCGACTTGAGCTTAGGTATCGGAAGAGCATCCCAAGCGAGGCTTCGCCGGTGAGCGTTGCCGCTGCTTCCCGGTATGCACCGATCCGCGTCACGTCAACGTGGGAAATGAAATAGTCGGGGTCGCCGCTTTTGAACACGATCACGCGGATATTGTCGTCGGCCTCGGCTTGCTGAATGAGAGAAACCAGATCGCGCACCAGCTCCGGCCCCAGAAGGTTCATGGGCGGGGCGGCAATTTCCGTGAAAAGAACGGCCGCTTCCCTACGCACCGTGAGCGTCTCGAAATTCATGCGAGTCTCCTGCATCTTGGGGTGGACCGCGCTCCCCCGACTAAGGAGCAGCGCGCGGTCAATCTTTTGTTCACTGCGCAGCGACCGATCCGTCGCGGTAGGGGGTCAAGAACGGAGTCAGTGCCGCCACCAGTTGTTCGGGCGCTTCCTCGGCGACCCAGTGACCACTGCCAGGGATGATTACGCTTTGCACGTTGTCGGCGACGAGCCTCATCGTGTTGGCGGTCCCTTCCCCGAGACCTTTTTCTCCCCCAACCGCCAGGACAGGGAGGCTCAGCCGCTGTGTCTTGCGCTGCGCATTCTGCGCAATCGTGGTGTCGATCGCGCGATAGGATCCGAAGCTGCCGCGCAGGGCATCAGGGCTCGACGCTAATCGATCGACATAATATTTGACGACGTTTGAGGGCAGAGGTGTCCCTGCCGACTGGGCGTACTCCGCGCCGAAATAAACGGCTTCGCGTCCACGAACCAGGCGCTCATTCACGTCACCGTCGAGCCGGTTGAATGCGATGTGCCAGAGCCGCTTGTTCAGGGGCCCGGGGGTGATCAGCGGCGGCGAAGGAGTGACGCCAGTGATGATTGCCTCGCCAACGACAAGGCGCTCCACACGTTCCGGATGATCCGCCGCAAGTGCGTAGGCGATCCCCATGCCGGTGTCGAAGCCTACTGTCGCAAACCGCTTGTGGCCGAGCGCATTCATCAGTGCGACGAGATCGTTCGCTTGCGTGCCGGAGTCGTATCCACCCTGCGGTTTGTCGGACAGACCGATCCCGCGCTGGTCGACGGCGATCACGCGGAAGCTCCGTGCCAGCGCGGGCATGATCAAGCGCCATTGGTACCAGCTTTGCGGCCAGCCGTGGATCAGCAGCAACGGCGGTCCGTCACCGCCTACCACCGCGTGCAGACGAACGCCATTGACGGTGTAAAACCGGCTCTCAAAGACGTCGTTGAAGCCTTCCGGGAGATGCGGCGCTCCTGACACAGAGCCAGGACCGGCGGGAGTTGACATGCTCGCTGCTGCTTGGGAGCTCTGCGGGCCAAGCAGGCCGACGGCGCCGGCGGCCGCTGTAATGGCAAGAACATCTCGCCGGTTCGGTAACGATGAGCTCGTGGACATGGCTGTCTCCTACGTTCAATGCAAGCGCGACCAAGTGAGTGACCCTCAACCGGTCCGCTTCGACAATGACCATATGCAGCCGATCCCCCCGTGTTTTCTTGTCGATTCCTTACCTCCCAGCATTTAATCTTGCCGTGATCGAAGTCGACTGTTGCTACCTTGGTATGATGGAACGCTGACGTGTAGCCGCCTATCTAGGCTAAGGAAACGTGGGCATATGCATGCCCTTGGACTTGCCAAGTGCCTAAAGGGTGACCATCTGCGCCGAAAAGCGAGCGATTTGTCACCCCACCTCGCCGCCAGCGAATTTCGTGTCGATTTTGCAGATGAAGCAGTCTGGATCAGATAGCAATCAGTCTAGGGCGTGGAGCGACGATGCGTTCCAGGCCACGGAGTTCCTGTTCGCTGATTATCGCGATTTCGTCTTTCCTCCACACGTGCACGAAACTTTCGCAATAGGCGTGATCGAGGCTGGTGGACAGCAATTTCGGCCGGGCCGTGCAAGTTCGCTTGTCATGCCTGCCGGCACATTGTGCGTCATCAACCCAGGTGTGGTGCATGAGGGCCGGCCGTCAAGCGCGGAGGGTTGGCGCTATCGGATGTTCTATCCTTCTCCCGCGCTCGTCGGTCGCATGCTCGAGGACGCCAAGACGGGTCCGGTCGGGGAATGGGGACTTGGAGGCCACGTCATTGACGACGTCGAGCTCTACAATGAATTCGAAGCTTTGCATCTGTCATCGCAGCTTACCGAGAGCTTGCTGGAAAGAGAGTCACGGATCGCCGTATTTGTTCGCAGGCTGTTTGCGCGTCACGGAAGTTTTTCGCCAGAACGGAGCCATGCGCGCGTTGCCCCCCGCACAGTAGCGATCGTCCGTGACTACCTTCACGCCATGGCGGAAAGTCAAGTCAGCATTTCCGATCTCGCGGATGTGGCCGGGGTCTCGGGCACACAGGTGATCCGGGCCTTCTCGGCCGGGACAGGTATGCCGCCACATTCGTATCTCGTCAGTCTGCGGGTGGAGCGGGCCAAAATGCTCTTGAGAACAGGAACCTCTCCAGCCGAAACGGCACTCGAGGTGGGTTTTTCGGATCAAAGTCAGCTTACTCGCCATTTCAAACGACTCACCGGAGTGACCCCCGGGCGGTTCGCCGCAGAGACCTCACCGAAGAAGGTAAGGAATCGACAAGACGGGACGGGGTCGAGGCCCCACCTTCTGCGGTAGGTCGGACTATCTTCAACTAGCATCGCCATTCTCGCCGACCTGAGGAGCGAATTCAGGTGCGAGATATGAAGTCCGTAAGCGAGTCGTCCAGCCCTCGTCGCGATGCAAGTTCGCCGTTGATACCTGGTTTGGTTTCCTCGTCCCTATTGGTTCTGCTCGGTGTCATCTGGGGTACCAACTTCCTATTCATTAAAATGGCGGTCGCCGTCGTGCCGCCGCTGGAAGTGGCGTGGCTGCGAACTATCTTCGGCGCACTCCCCATCGCCATCTTTGCCCTTGCACGAGGATCGCTGGGGAGGACCGACTGGCGCTTTGCGCACCACTTCGCCGCCATGGCGCTCTTGGCCAATGTCGGCCCATATGTTTGCTTCGTCATCGGCACCGCTAATCTTCCATCCGGGGTTGCCGGGGTCCTCAGCGGGGCTATTCCATTCGTCACCGCGGGGATCGTCGCCGTCGCGCTTCCCGCAGAGCGGTTGACCAGTGTTAAGGCGCTTGGCCTAGGGATCGGCTTTGCGGGCATTCTTTTGGTCGCGCCGCTTGGCCGCGGAGCGGCCTTGACCAGCGGCGGCTCGCCGTTGATCGGAGTGGCGGCGATGGTGGCCGGATCGGCAAGTTATGCGCTGGCCTTGGTTTATGCGAGGCGGTTCATGGTGTCACTGGGCCTTGGTCCGGTTAAGCTGGCTACCTACCAGATGGTCTTTGCAGCTTTTCTTTTGGCCCCCTTCGCGGCCCCGGGACATTGGAGCGAGCTAGCTGTCCATAGAGAGGCTCTGCTGGCGCTGATCTTCGGACTGGGTCTGGCTGGGACGGGGATCGCTTTCGTCATCTATTACCAGCTCATCCAGATGTTAGGAGCGTTGAAGGCCGCGTCGGTCTATTACATTCCGCCGGTCGTCGCTCTCGTGGTTGGATGGGCCGTCGCCGGTGAGACGATAACGCTAGTCCAGGCGATTGGAGCAACACTCGTCATGGCCGGCATCTTCTTTGCAAACCGGAATTGAAACGAGAATCACAGAAAATTCGCCGCTTGCCCGGATGCACCCGAATTTGAGCGGTCAGTTGCCATTTCGTCGATCCGCTAACGAGCGGAACATTGGGTCAAAGACGCTAGGTTAAGGCCGAGGTTACTTGATCAGTGCGGAACGATTTGCGGGTGCCCGCTAAAGGCGCAGCGTCGTCCGGCTTGCTGGCCGTAACGTGCGCTTTTAGGCGATGGCAAAGCTGGCCCAAATGGCGGAGATGCGGGCGCAAAGCTGCCGTCGAAATCGCACGCGGGTAGCCTAAAATCCGGCGGGTCAGCCATGCTGACATTGTGGCTAATTAAATGGCGCGCCATGATCGAGGCCGGGAAAGGCCCTATGGGTCGGGCGCGTTCGCCCAACATCGACGGATACTGCGGCGCGACCCGACTTCTTCCGCGACTGACGCTCGCCCATTTGCAATCGAGGTATCGCAGCCCATCCGCAATGCAGAGTGATCGGCATTCGACGTGGCATTGCGGGAAGCTCTACATTTGGCTGTCGGCATGAAATTGAGGCCACTCTATCTTAGGATAGTCGCTCGCGATCGCAGCGGAATCCAGAGGGGACTCTTCCAGGCCTTCAGTTCGTCGAGAAATACCTGCAGCTTCGCCGGCAGAAATCGGCGCGTCGGATAGACGGCATGCACGAAGATTTCCGGCGACGACCAATCAGGCAGAAGCCGGACGAGTTCCCCGCTCGCGATCTGAGCATCACAGTAGGTTGATGGCAGCAGGCCGATACCGTGGCCCCGATAGGTGAAAGCGCTCACCGCCTGGAAATCTCTCGCCGCCACCGGCCCCGAGACGTGGAGCTTGATGGATTTCTTGCCGCTGACCAGATGCCATTCCACCTCATTGTTTCGCGCCTGCAGGAGCACGCATCGATGTTGGCGCAGGTCCTCGGGCCGCGATAGGGGAATCCGACCGTGCAGATATTCCGGCGTGGCGACGACATAGCGCACGCTCTTTCCGATGCGCTGCGCGATCAGACTCGAATCCCGCAGTTCGCCAAAACGGATAGCGACGTCGATATTTTCGGCTATCAGGTCCAGGAACTGGTTGGTGATGAACAGGTCGGCCTGGATATGCGGATAGGTCTTCAGAAATGAGGACAGGAACTCGTAGAACGGCTCCTGGCCAAGGATAGCCGGCGCGGAGATCCGCAGAAGACCCTCCGGCTGCTTCTGCGTCTGGGTAAGCACCCCTTCGGCGTCGAAGAGCTCGCTCAGCGGCTCGCTGCATTGATTGTAATAGGCACGACCTTGTGCCGTCAGGCTGAGCTTGCGCGTCGTCCGATGCAGAAGGGTCACGCCCAGCTTTTCCTCTAGGGCCGTGACCCTGCGGCTGACGGTGGAGACGGGCATGCCGAGCGCGTGCGCGGCACGGCTGAAGCTCTCGAACTGTGCAACCCTTACGAAGACGGCGATGTCGTTCAGATCGGCCATGTCTGGATTTTTGCATAGGTGCAAAAGACATTCCAGATATTTCCACCTAATCGAGAAATCGTGTCTGCACCATATACGCTCTCACTAGGGCAATCCGACAGACGCCGCCCTTCCATTGGAGATGAACATGCAGACGCGGAAAACGGCAGTGATCACTGGCGCCTCTCAAGGCATCGGTGCCGGCCTCACGAACACCTTTCTCGAAAGAGGCTACAATGTCGTCGCGACCTCACGGCAGGTCAGTCGGTCGACGGAGCTCCACGCATCCGACCGACTGGCGCGCGTCGACGGCGACATTGCGGACCCGGAGACGGCCAAGGCCGTCGTCGAAACCGCGCTTGCACAGTTCGGCTCGATCAACGCCCTGGTCAACAATGCTGGGATCTTCTTCACCAAGCCTTTCGTCGACTACACGATCGAAGATTACCAACGCCTCGCGGCCACAAATCTCGAAGGGTTTTTGCACCTCACGCAGCAGGTCGTGCGGCAGATGCTGGCGCAAAAGAGCGGCGGCAGCATCGTCAGCATCACTACGCCGCTGGTGGATCGGCCGATTGCCGGCGTGGACGCCTCGGTCGCCATGCTGACCAAGGGCGGCATTGAAGCGATGTCGAAGAACATCGCCATGGAATATGCCAAGGAGCACATCCGCGCCAACACGGTCGCGCCCGGCGTTGTCGACACGCCGCTCCAAAAGGATAACCCGAAGGACTTCCTGAAGACGCTCTCGCCCATGCACAGCATCTCCGGCGTCCAGGAAATTGCCGATGCGGTGCTCTTCCTGACAGAGGCGCCGCGCATAACCGGCGAAGTGCTGCACGTCGATGGCGGCGCGCATCTGGGAAGGTGGTGACCCGTATGAGCACGCAAGCCAGCGCAGAGCAGCGGCTGAACGATCTCGACATCGCGCTCCCGCCGCCGCCTACCCCTTTCGGAGCCTATGTCGAGACCGTGACGATCGGCAATCTGCTCTTTCTGAGCGGCATGCTGCCGGTCGTCGGGCGCGAGCTGCAATTCATCGGACGCGTCGGTGGCGCGCTGTCGGTGGAGGACGGGAGAAAGGCTGCGGAGATCGCTTGCCTCAGCGCCTTATCCGCGGCCAGGGAGCATCTCGGCTCGCTCGACAAGATAACCGGCGTGGCAAAGCTCGGCGTCTATATCGCCACGGAAGTCGACTTCCGGGACCATCCGAAAGTCGCCGACGGAGCGTCCGAGCTGCTCGTCAAGGTCTTCGGCACCGGGATGCTCTCGGGCCGCGTGGTTCTTGGCGTCGCCAGCCTGCCCCTTGGCATGCCGGTCGAGGTCGAGCTCGTCTTTGAAATCGCGGCTTAGGCGAACAAGGCAGCGCTTTGCAACACATGGAGGTAACGATGAAATTCCAACGCGCGTTGCGGGACACCTCGACCAAAAAACTTACGCGAGATGAGCGGTCGTTTTCCACTACCAAGGTGTAGTCATGTTTCTTTCCCAAGCCCTTAGTCTCATGCCCCGTCGCGCCTTGTTGGAAGGGCCGACTCCTATTCAGCGCCTTCATCGCATCGAGGATGCTTTGGGCTTGTCGTCGAATGGCGTTCGAATCTACGCCAAACGAGACGATCTCATGTCGCTGGGTGGCGGCGGTAACAAGCTGCGGAAGCTCGAGTTCCTGCTCGGCGATGCCGTTGCGGCGGGCGCGGACACGATCATCGCCACAGGCGGCCGGCAATCGAACTTCGCGCGCCTGGCGGCGGCCACGGCCGCCAGGCTGGGCTTGGCCTGCGAACTGGTTCTCGCGCCCTTGGTGCCGCGTGGAGGCGACGAATACGATCGAAATGGCAATATTTTGCTCGACGATCTTTTCGGCGCTCGCATCCACAACCTACCGGCCGGCGTCGACCCGACACTATTTGCGCAGGACCGGTTCGAGGAGCTGCGTCTGACCGGCCACACCGCCTATATGGCGACGCTCGGCGGTTCATCGCCAGTCGGAAGCCTCGGCTACGCGACCTGCGCGCTCGAAATCGAGACGCAATCCAACGATCTTGGCATTGATTTCAGCGCAGTCGTGGTCCCGAACGGAAGTTCAGGGACGCAGGCTGGACTGGTCGCGGGATATCGGGCGCTGGGGCTTGATACCACGCGGGTGAGATCTCACTCCGTGCTTGCGCCTCCCGCCAGCGCCATTTCGACGACGGTGGAGAGGGCCAATGCCGCACTGACTCTCCTGGGTTTTGAGGCGTCGCTGAGCTCGAATGACGTCAACCTTTCGGGAGACCAGCTGGGTCCAGGCTATGGCATTTCAACATCCGCCATGGTCGAGGCGGTTCGGCTGATGGCGAGCCGGGAGGGCCTGCTGCTAGACCCTGTGTACGGCGGGAAAGCGTTCGCCGGTTTGCTGGCCGACATCTCGGCCGGACGATATGCGGCTGGCGACGACGTCCTCTTCATCATGACCGGCGGGACTCCCGGCCTCTACGCCTACGCAACCGATTTCCTCGACGCGGTCCACTAGGGCCCGACCTTAGCAACATTCTCAACCCCTTGAAACACCGCAGGAGACTCTCATGTCGACACTACGAAAGACCTTTGCCATTGCCATCATGGTTGCCTTGAGTGGCACCATGGTTCGCGCTGAATCAAAACCGGCTGTGAAAGATATCGTCATTGTCCACGGCGCCCTGGTGGATGGCTCAGGCTGGCGAGCTGTCTACGACATCCTGTCCAAAGATGGATTCCATGTGACTGTCGTGCAGGAGCCGCTCACTGGTCTCGCTGAGGACGTCGAGGCCACCAAGCGCGTCATTAATCAGCAGACGGGCCCAATCGTGCTGGTCGGTCATAGCTATGGCGGTTCTGTGATTACGGAGGCAGGCGCCGATCCAAAGGTCAGTGCGCTGGTCTATGTGGCCGCTCTCCAGCCCGATGCAGGGGAAGCCAGCGGGCAGCTTCTGGCAAAGTTCGCCGCGCCAAGCGATGCCATGCGGGCCGCTCCGGCCGCCACGGGCAAGTACTTCTACATGCAGCCAGCCCTGTTCGCTGCGACCTATGCCCAGGATGTCCCGGCAGCGGACGCTCAATTCCTGGCAGATTCACAGCAGCAGCTCGCGGAGAAAGCGCTGGGAGCGCCGGTCTCCATGGCCGCATGGCGAACCAAGCCCAGCTTCGCTATCCTGACCACCCAGGATCATGTCGTGAGCCCAGAGCTTCAGCGCTGGATGTATCAACGCTCGGGCGCCAAGGTGACCGAAGTGAGCTCAAGCCACGCCGTCTTCATCTCTCAACCACGCGCGGTCGCCAAAGTGATCGAGGCTGCCGCAAAGTAGACGATTAGCCGGCAGGCATTCCGCTGATCACCTCATCGTCTAAGAGCGCACATGCTTTGCTGTTGACCGGCACGCAAAGCATGTGTGGCTGGGGTGACGCAGCCGGATGGGCCCTTCGCGCGGCGTTTGGTTCCCGTAGCTGCGGCGTAGCGATTTCGCGCGTAACGGCACGCTAGAGCACCTTTCATCACTCACCGGCATGGTCATTCTTCGTTTCAAGATCCATTCAAAACCCGACAAGAGCGACGAACTGATGGCCGCGCTGGCCGAGATCATCACTCCGGCGCGAGCCATCGATGGCGTCATCAATTTCGATATCGCACGGGTCCTGCGCGATCCCGATTGGTTCATCGCGACGGCGGTTTATGAGGACGGCGCCGCTCTCGAACGACAGGAGGCACTTGCCGAGGTGCACAGGGTCATGGCGATGTTGCCGGAGTCGCTGGTGACGCCGCCTGAACGAACGATCTACGACGCGTCGCTCGACCCGACACTCGCATAGGTCCGGTTGCTAGTGGATGGAATCTGACACTTGGTGCCCACGTTTGACGGCGGCAATGATCTTGTCGGGGTCTGCGGTCCAATGGAAGGGCTTTGGTTGCTGGTTGTGTTCTTCGAGGAAGCGGTTGATGGCCGCCTGCAGGTCGACGACAGAATGAAAGACGCCGCGCCTGAGGCGTCGCTTCGACAGCTTGGCGAAGAAGCCCTCGATGGCGTTGCACGAGGTCGGCGTGAAGTGGCGGTTGAGCCAGGCACGCACCTTCGGGTGCTTGTGGGCGGCGTAATTGTCGAGGACGACGTGGACGGCCTTGCTGACCGGAACTTGCGCCTCGATGGCGTTGAGGAAGCGGATGAACTCCTGATGACGATGCCGCTGCATGTTCTTGCCGATAACGGTGCCGTCGAGCACGTTGAGGGCGGCAAACAGGGTGGTCGTGCCGTTGCGCTTGTAGTCATGTGTCATGGTGCCGAGCCTTCCCTTTTTCATCGGCAGGCCGGGCTGGGTGCGGTCGAGCGCCTGGATCTGGCTCTTTTCGTCGACCGACAGCACGATGGCGTGGGCCGGTGGATCGACATAAAGGCCGACGACGTCGCGCAGTTTGTCGACGAACTGCGGATCGTTGGAGAGCTTGAACTGGCGCCAGCGGTTGGGCTGCAGCCCGTGCGCCTTCCAGATGCGACGCACAGCGCTTGCGCTGATGCCAGCCGCTTGCGCCATCATGTCCGCGGTCCAGTGCGTCGTCTCGCCCGGCGGGTCCTGCAATGTCAGCGCCACCACGCGCTCGGCCACTTCCGGTCGGAGCGGCGGAATGCGCGAAGGCCGCGTCTTGTCGCGCAACAGTCCTTCGAAGCCTTCGGCGGCGAAGCGCTCCTGCCAGCGCCACACGCAGGTCTTGGACTTGCCGGTTTGCCGCATGATCTCGACGGTCCCCACGCCGTCGCTGCTCAACAGAATGATCTCGGCGCGCCAAACGTGCTTCTGTGGTGCATTGCGATCCCGGATCAGCGCATTCAGGCGCTGGCGATCAATCGACGAAACGGTGAGGGATATTCCTGTGCGCATGCGCCAGACTCGCATGCAAACCCACGAAAGGGAATCCCAAGCCGGACTCTTATGTCAGGCGAGAACCACTAGCAGGCAGCGCTCTCGAAACGCCGGAGCATGATATCACACCGATCCGCCTGCCGCCGAGCGTTGGTATCTCCGGCATGCCGGGCTGGTGCGAAGGATCTCTTCTGGTCCAACGAAAAGTCCAGCTTCTCAAGGACACCGCGGAAGCACACGACGCCTTAGTTAATGCCAAGCGCTTCTGGCGTTGAGGGAGCATGCAGAGCGAGTGACGAAGCTCCAATGCCCGCTTCTGGCGCAACCTCAGCGTAATCCCGGCAATGTCCGCTTTCGGCGAATGGAGAAGTCCTCAGTAATGACTAACATATGAAGATCCTATGGGGATGGAAGGCGGCCAGCGCTCTGCCAGAGTGAAGTCGCTAAACATCACCTGGAGGTCAGCATGCAAGCCAACACCGCCAAAGCCCCGGCCGCGATCCGCGTCGATCTTGCCGCAATATTTGTCTCGCTAGAACTGTCTCGTTCAAAATGGCTCGTGACTTCGCTCTTGCCAGGTGGGGGCGAGAGAATGTCGAGACACCTCGTGTCGGGGGGCGACATTCCGAGTTTGCTCGATCACTTCGCAGAGCTGCAGCGAAAGGCGGAAGTGCGGACAGGGCATTCAGGAAGCTGGTCTGGATGGATTCTGGATACATCGGGTCCTCGAACGCGAAGGCATCGAGAGCTATGTCGTCGACCCGGCATCCATTGCCACATCGCGTCGCCGCCGGCGGGCCAAGACCGACAGGATTGACGGGGAAGCACTGGTTCGGGCGTTGTTGGCCTACAACCGCGGCGAGCCTCGGGTTTGCGCGATGTTGCGAGTGCCAACGCCGGAGGAGGAAGACCGTCGCCGATTGGTGCGCGAGCGGAAGGCGCTGACGAACGAGCGGATCAGGCACGTCAACAGGATAAAGGGCCTTTTGTTCAGCCAAGGTGTGTCCGGATACGAACCGTTGCAAGGCGATCGACGCAAATGCCTCGACGCGCTCATTACCGGAGATGGGCGTCCACTGCCGCCAGCGCTCAAGGCGCAGATCAGCCGCGAGCTTGATCGCATCGAGCTGCTGATCCAGCAGATCAAGGATGTTGAAGAGGCACGCGACGCCTTGCTCGTCGCGGCAGATGAACCAACACCGGCCCTGCTGCTCAGCCTCAAGGGAATAGGTCCTGAGTTCGCGGCCGTCCTGTGGTCTGAGGGATTGTCGCGCAAGTTTGACAATCGACGACAGGTTGCCGCCTACGCCGGATTGGTGCCAACGCCCTGGCAAAGTGGGCAGATTAATTGCGAGCAGGGGGTCTCGAAGTCCGGCAATCCTAGGCTCCGGTCGACGCTTGTCCAGGTTGCGTGGCTTTGGGTGCGCCATCAACCCAATTCGGCACTCAGCCAGTGGTTCAGGGCGCGAGTCATCCAGAATGGTGGCCGGTACAAGAAGACGGCGATCATCGCCCTCGCTCGGAAACTGCTTGTTGCGCTGTGGAAATACGTGAACGCCGGAGTCGTTATAGAAGGAGCTCTCCTGACGAAACCATCAGCGTAGACGCCGATCGATCATAACAATCTCCAGGACCGATCTGGCCTGGCAGATCCTCGGTAGACGAACCGACGAAACTCATGGCCTCAAACAGCCGCCGCTGAAGAATGGTTTCGTCTCTTGGGTCCGAATCCGCCGCAAGCGGGATCATGGAACAGGTGCATGCGCCCTGACCGAATATAAGGTGGACTGGGTTCGTTCGCGAACCGCGTCACGCAAACGGACTCATCGAATGGATCTACGTATTGGCCCCCGGAGGTACATGACAATGTCGACGTGATGCCGTTTGCAGTTGACCTTCCCCATATAAGGGTTTCGGGTGCCGGCAGGCGTACGAAAGCCTCTCATGCAGGAACCCGCGGGCAGCAGCCCGGTGAGCTATGGGGATTTGTATTTCGGGGTGTGCCAGCGTCTGTCGCGGACGTCCACATGGGACGCTGGCGGCTGGTCGAGCATGCGGCTTCTAGGCCAGGTCGGAGAGCTTCTTGCGGTGATACCGACGGACTTCAAGTGCCTGACGACCGGCGCCATAGCGGGGCGCGTATACCTTCCCGTCGACCCGCGCCGGCGTGGCGCGGTCGTGCGAGGAAGCGGTCCATGCCGGGTCATGGGGCGGTCTCGCGGTTCGTCGTCCGTGCGCCCGGCGGTCCGCGCGGCTGCCTGCAGCGTTCGAACACCTCGATGACGATCATGCGGCCGCCGCAGCACGGGCACGGCGGGCGGAAGTCGTCGGGTTCCGCCGGAGGATCGTTCGTGACGGGAGGCGCGGCCGCCAGCAGTTCGCGGGCGAGCGCGAGGCAGTCCTTGCGAGAGCCGCCTGCGAGCAGGCCGTAGTGGCGGATGCGATGGAAGCCGCGCGGCAGGACATGGAGCAGGAAGCGGCGGATGAACTCGTCGGTGGCGAGCGTCATGACCTGCTGCCGGTCGGCGCCGTCGCGGCGATAGTCCTTATAGCGGAAGGAGACGCCGTCCTCGTCGAAACGGATGAGGCGCCGGTTCGAGATCGCGACCCGGTGCGTATAGCGCGACAGATAGGCGAGCACCGCCTCAGGACCGGCGAAGGGCGGCTTGGCGTAGACCACCCAGCGCTTCTTCCGGGCCGGCGAGAGATAGTGCAGGAAGGCCCGTCGCTCGGCGAGGTGCGCCATCGATCCGAAGAAGACGAGCCGCCCGGCGTCGTGCAGCGTGAGCAGTCGGGTGAGGAACAGGCGGCGGAAGAGCTTGCCGAGCACCTTTACCGGAAGTAGGAAGGCCGGGCGCGAGGAGACCCAGCGCGTCCCGTCGAGCGCGATGCCGCCGCCCGGCACGATCATGTGCACATGGGGATGGTGCATCATCGCCGAACCCCACGTGTGGAGCACGGCGGTGATGCCGATGCGCGCGCCGAGATGCTTCGGATCTGCCGCGATCGTCAGCATCGTCTCCGATGCCGCACGGAACAGCAGGTCGTAGACCAGCGCCTTGTTATGGAAGGCGATGTCGGCGACCTCGGCGGGCAGCGTGAACACGACATGGAAGTAGCCGATCGGCAACAGGTCGGCTTCGCGCTCGGCGAGCCATGTCCGCGCCGCCGCACCTTGGCACCTGGGACAGTGCCGGTTGCGGCAGGAGTTGTAGGCGATGCGCCACTGGCCGCAGTCCTCGCAGGCCTCGACGTGGCCGCCAAGGGCTGCGGTGCGGCAGTTCTCGATCGCTGACATCACCTTGAGATGCTGCTGGCTCAGGTGTCCGGCATGGGCGGCCCGGTAGGCGGGCCCAGCAACTCGGAAGATGTCGGCAACCTCCAGGTCCGCGCGCACCGGGTTTAGCCGGGAGGCGACTTATCCTGCATCAGTGCCATCAGCCGGTCGAGCGGCCCTGCGACCGCGTGGATCGTCCGGGTCGAGACCTTGGTGTAGAGCGCTGTCGTTTCGAGCTTGCTGTGCCCGAGCAGCACCTGGATGACGCGGATGTCGACATCCTGCTCGAGCAGGTGGGTAGCGAAGCTGTGCCTCAGAGTATGCGGGCTGACGCGCTTGCGGATGCCGGCGACTTCGGCGGCTTCCTGAACCGCGCGATGGAGTTGCCGCGACGAGATCGGATCGGTGCAACTGCGCCCCGGGAACAGCCAGCCATGGGAAGCATCACCCCACGACGCCTGCCTTCGCGCCACCACAGCCGCAGCAGTTCCAAGAGTTGCGGCGAGAGCATGGCGTTGCGATCCTTGCGTCCTTTGCCCTGTTCGACGCGGATCAGCATGCGCGTGCTGTCGATATCATCGACCTTGAGGTGCGCGACCTCGGATACGCGCAGGCCCGCGCCATAGGCGACACCGAGCGCGGCCTTGTACTTGATGCCAGGTGCTGCTTCGAGCAGCCGCGCCGCTTCCTCCACGCTCAGCACGTCCGGCAGCTTGCGTGGATAGCGCATGATCACCAGCACACGTGCCAGATCCCGCCGCTTCAGCGTCACCAGGAACAGGAACCGCAACGCCGAGACCGCGCCGTTGATGGTCGCAGGCCCGACGCCGTTCTCATGCTGATGCAACTGGAAGCGGCGGATGTCCTCGGGCGTCGCGGTATCGGGAGACCGTCGGAGGAAGGCTGCGAAGCGCCGGACGTGACGAACGTAGTCCTGCTGGGTATGGGAGCCCAGGCCTCGCATGAGCATGTCTTGCTGCATGCGCTGGCGAAGCGGCGTGATCGGCGTATCGGTCGACAGAGTATCCATGGCGAGTTCCTCTCGTTGAAGGAACTCCATGGTCGGATCGCAGCTTCTACCCGCTCAAGACCAATGCCTGTCGCACCATCTCAGAACCAGGTGCCCCTCCCGCGAAGCGGGTTCGTGCGATAAGGCGCAAAGCTGCCATCCAGAACGCCCAAATACCGAGCCTAGTGTCCTACCTTGTCCGAAAGCACCCGCAATTCGGGCTGGTCCGCGGCGCAGAAAGTTCGAAAAGCTTCCAAGAACCCCAGTCGACAGCGAATTGTAGAACGATAAACGAGCGCTTCCGGCGGAAAGTGGAACATGCGCGCATTGGTTCAGATTGCGCCAGTGCGTCAGCAGAGGCTTCGTTCGGTAGCAGCTTTCCCACTGAAAAGGCCTTACGGAACCAGCCGGTGCACATTGCATCGGTTTGGGCTTAAATTGCCTTCTGTTGCCACTTGCCAGCAACTACATCGAGGACATCGGGCCGCTCCACGAACTCTTTGGCCGGCAATGTTATCGAGGTTATTCCAGGTCCCTTAACCGGTTGTGGATTTAACTACCAGCCTAAATGGCCCGATTTTAATAATAATAGAATCACATTTGTCGGTAGAGGGTGGAAATCCTGGAATAGTAACGACACTGAATTTGAGCGGAGATAGGATTGAGAAAGCCAAGCTGCTCCTTGGCGGCAATCCAGTTTGCGTTGCCACGAACGACCTTGAGACGAAAGCAGCCTGTGGAAGAGTTCCCGCAGACCAATTGGAGCTCCAGTAGCTCCGGCAGCGACGTTCATCAGCCAGCGTTTTCTTCGGGGTCCGGAAGGCATCGTCCGGCGAATGATTGTATCGGGAACGCTTCTCAACCGGCAACGAATGGAGGCCGCAACTCCGAGCTGACCTGCATCGGCGTGTGAAACGCAGAAATTAACCGGCAGTTAACCCTATCCCGATTTTTCAGTTAACGCTAAATAATGGCGTCGTGTGCATTGCATTGATCGCTAAATTATCCTATTGTACCTGTTCTTCATAAGTTAGGCGGCAAATATTGATCGCGTTGCACTGGGGCGGCCGGGCATCTTGCTATGCCCAGATTTTTCAAGACCTTAGCTAAGCTCGCGATATTTTTACTGCCTGCCTTCGCGGGGCTTGGCGTGGCGCATCTCAGCCACAGTGTGGTACCCCGACGTAGCGCTAGACGATGGAGCGCGTATGATGCGGCTGCGCCTTGTCCTTTTGCTCGCGCTAGCGCTGATCGGTTGGCCGCGACCGAGTTTGGCGGATGCTCCCAATCTGGTGCTCGTTGAGGACTCCGGTGGCGGCACCCGCCTCAATTTTCCCCTCCTCATTTCGAACGGCCGCGGATATCGCATCCGCTGTGCCGCGCAAACTGACGAAGAAAAGATCATTCAAGGGCTAGGCTTCGTGCTAGCGCCATCCGATGTCTTGAGCGCGGTCGATCCGGCGGTAGCGGCTGCCAAACCGCTCGACAATCCCCTGCTCTGCCCAACTGCGCCGAACTACCCGATCAAAATCTTCACTGTATCGGAACCAGCGGGCCAGGCGTTCTATATGCAATTCCCCACCGATTTCGGGTCCGCGTCCTATGGCAACCGTATTTACCGGCCGAGCTGTGTGGGGCTCATCGACGCGCTGCAGATTGATCTGACGAAGGCGATCAACGCCGACCCGCGCCCCTTTTTCGGCAGCGACATCTATGACATCCAGTGCTTGCGTGGTGCGCCGCTGCAATCGCACCCCGACAGCTTTGCCGCATGGTGCTCGAAGTCCGACCTCGGCGACGAACAGCGCAAGACCGTGCTGGCGCTCTTGCAGTCGACGCCGGGCGGCACCACCGCGCTGGGAGACCCGCCCAAGTGCACTGCCGCGCAATCCTACCTGACCACAATCACTTCGCTGGATTTGAGTGGCTTCGATCTGACGAACCTGGAGCCGCTGGAGGTTCTGCCAAATCTCACCAGCCTCTCGTTATCCCGCAATCGCATCGCTGACCCGGCTTCCTTGGCGAAGCTCGTCGGCCTTACCTTTCTAGATCTATCCGGCAACCAGATCGAAAATCTTTCCGCGTTGGCGCCGTTGATCGTACTCACGAGTCTCGATCTCGGCCACAATGCCATTTCCAACCTGCGGCCTCTGTCATCGAACCGGGCGCTGACCCAGCTCAATCTCGGCAGCAATCAGATTACCGACGTAACGCCCCTGCACTTCCTGCAAAAGCTGACGGAGCTCAATCTCGCCAACAACCAGCTCAACACCGCGAGCGTTGCCCCCCTCACCTCGCTGGGTGCACTGACGCGTCTCGACCTCACGAACAACAAGATCGAAATACTGGACAGCTTCGGCCAGTTTCCGGACGCCACCGAAATCAAGCTGGCCGGCAACCCTGTAATGGGGGCGGCGAGCCTGGGGTTCACGGAGGTATGTGTGCTTCATCGCGGCGACGCCTCGCCCTTCGGATTTACCATCCGCGCGATGTTAACACTTGCCGGCAACCAGAACTGTGAAGGTGCCGGCGCAGCACTCAATTCCATGACCACGCTGGACTTGAGCAACAAGCAGATCAGCGATGTTCGCCCCATCGCTATGATCAAGAACCTCACCGCTCTCAATCTTTCGACCAATGCTATCGTCGATATCGCACCTCTTGCTGACATCGCGGGCCTGTCGACGCTCAATCTCGCAACCAACAATATTGTCAACGCCAGGCCGCTGGCCGAATTGCCGTCGCTGACCACCCTTGATCTCAGCAGTAACCCGGTCGACGTTTCGGGATTTCTGCCGGCCTGCTTGGTGCGCGGACAGGCGAGCCTGCTGAACGACACGCAGAAGGCCGAAATCGCCGCGCTTTTGAGTTTGACCGGGCAAGACAAGTGCCGGCGCGCAGCCGACCGGCTTGCCAGCATGACGGCGATCACGCTGGTCAACGCTGGCCTCAAAACCCTCGACTACTTTTCCATCCTGCAAAACGTGCAGCGCCTAGACCTGCACCAGAATGCCCTTGCCGATGCCACGAAGCTGACCAATCTTCCCCATCTCTCCGATCTGAACCTTGCGCAGAACCAGATGGCATCGCTGGCCAGCCTCACGAACCTGCGGGGGCTCGAATCGCTCGTGCTGGATAACAATCCGCTCGGGTCGTTGAACGGCATCCAATCTCTGGCCCGCTTGCGCAATCTGCAAATCAGCAACACGAGCGTCAGCAATATCGGCCTTCTCGGCAGTCTGCCGCTGCTGGAACGCGCCCAACTGCGGAACCTGCCCATCGCTTACGGCGGGCTTGAAGACTATTGCCTAGTTCACAAACTGGACCCCGCCGCGCTCGGCGAAGTCGGCCAGTTTATGCAGGCGCTCGAGCCCCGGCTGTCGGCAGCGGCGGTGAACTCCGCCGATTGCGACGCAGTGGGCGCCTGGGCCAGAACCGTCGACACGCTGTCGCTCAACCAGCTCAATCTCACATCGATCGAGCCGCTGCGTTACTTCACCAATCTGTCAGAGCTCTATCTTTCGCAAAATCGCATTCGCGACACCGAACCATTGCGTGGGCTCCTTCGCCTCACCGTCTTGGGCCTCGACGGCAATGAGTTGCAGGAAGCGCCATGGCTGCGGTCCGACGTCATCAAGATGCTTGGCCTCGCGCAGAATGCCATCGTCTCGGTGGCCGGACTGCAATCTCGCACCAGCTTGACGTGGCTAAACTTGATGAACAACCGCGTTCAGGATTCGCGGCCATTGGGCGGCCTCACTAGCCTCGGCTATCTCGACTTGCGCTTCAACCAGATCGCCACGGGCGAGACCGTCGGCAATATCTATCCGATGAAGCCCTATCTGAAGGGCAATTCCGTATGCAGTCTGCCGGTCATCCTCATATCGCCGCCGCCGCCAATCGTCGAGGCCTGTCGCCGCGAACCGATCCATCTCGATCCAGCTGTCATCGGCGTGATCACCAATGGACATGTCTTCCGCGAACGCACTTTTAGCGGAGGCGTCAATCATATTGTGCAACCGCCGTAAGCGCGGCCGCCACATCGCCGTGGCTTTTATTTAAATCAAATTTCGCGATATTTGTAGTATTGCTCAATGTCGCGCCGGGTTCTGTTGTGCGCTCAATATTTCAATTTTTATTTTTTTGCAACTTTTTCTTGCCTCATAGCCCGACGTAAGGTATAGATTGCTATCGCCATTTGACAGCTAATTAGCCACTTAACTCAAGTGCTTATCGCAAGTCTTCCGGATTCTCTTCAGAAGAGTCGATGGTTGCTTGCTTTTGAGAGTCGAGCCTGCGCATTCCGAACAACTCATGTGCGGGAGGGACGCTTTGCTGCGCCATGCCATGGCCTGTCTGCAAGCCGGAGCGCGGCCCCTGCTGCGGGCCATTCTGCTTCTTGGCCTGGTGCTCGGCCTCTCGCGGCTGGCGCTGGCGCAGCAGATTTGCGGCGCCGCGCTTTCGCAATGCGACCTGACGGCGGACGCGGCTTGCCTCGAGAAAACCTACGCCTGCGGCGAGTACGATACGATCATACAGACGCTCTTCGTGGAAAGCCTGGAGGCCACCCCGGACCAGAAATATTTCATCGGCGCCTCGTTCTACGGCCGCCACGTTCGCGAGAGAGCGGCTGGCATTCAGTGCGAGATGGTCAAATTCTCGCGTGAATACCTGACGGACTATCTCACTAGCGTTGACGCGGAATTCAACAAGAGCGGCAGCTTCGGAACGGTCCGGCAGATGGATCAGATCTATCACGCCTCACAGATGCTTGCCGACCTGGGCGATGTGACCGGCTGCCCGGAATCGGCGCTCACACGCGCTGCAGTTGAGGACTTGGCGCGCTCGACGGCCGACAGCTACGCACGATCGGTCTTTCTGCAGCCGTCGCCCGAGGCGAGATCGGCATTCGATACGCTTCTCCTCACGCTGCGCGGATTTGTCAGCAAGGCGTCCGATCTTGAAACCGGTATTGCGCTGCGCCGGGTTGAGATCAAATCGGCGCAAACTCATCTGCAGGCGATTCGTGCCGTCTTCGTGAATATCTTCGGGCCGGTCACCGGCGCCGGGGCAACGCTCGCGGTAAATACCGCCATTCTGGATGGATTGCAGACCACCACCCAGCAGATGCTGCGCTCGGTTGAAGTATCCGAGGGCGAATTCAAAGCAGCGCTCGGCGGTGTCAGCCCCGAACAATACGCCAACCTGCGCGGCCAGACGGTGGCCGATGCCGAAAACTTCCTTAAGGTGTCTGCCTTTCACATCAACATGATCGGAGTGCTATTGCCGACCGATCCCGCCAAGCCCTTCTGGCAGCTCGATCATGACGTTCACGCCAACAACCCGGCCCAGGCTGCGTTCGACGATCTCCGCCAGATCAAGGCGGACTGGAAGGCCAACGGCCAAGCCACAGGCATTTGTGCCCAGCCCGGTGCCGCAACCCGCATCTGGTACTGTCGATGAGAGCGCTGGCGGCCATTTTGCTCTGGACGTTCGCGTCCGCGGCGGCGCAGGCGGACTCGATCGTGCAGCGCGCTTATACCTGGCAGCAGCTCGACCAGTTGTGGTCGCGCACGCTGGCTGCCGCCTCGCCCGATCCCACGCGCTTTTCCCTGCTGGGTGCCGGCGCATCGGCGCCAGCACCCAGCAGAGATGTGCCGCCCAGCGACCTCGGCGTGCCCTTCGCCGGCGACGTGGTGGGTGAATCGGCCAACCCCCAGGGCGCCACCAGTGTGCATGCTTTTCCGGTAATACCGCTGTCAGCCGATGATGCCTCGGTGTTGATGCGCCGCCTCGCCTGGGCGGAAATTTATCTCGGCCGCTATCGCTATTTCGCGCCGGTCTCCACCGACGCCGCCGACACGCTTACCACCCTGAGCGCCCGCCAATATGCGGCAGCGCTCGAAGCCTACCTCATCACCGCGCGCCTCTATTTTTCGGCGGACGATCTGCCAGGAAAATGCGTCCGGCTCACCCGCTTGAACGAGATCGCCAAAGGCCCGATGTCGGGCGCCACCGCTGACGCTCTGCCCGAGCCATGGCGGCCGCTTCTTCCCATTGCCCAAGCCACCCGCGACAAGCTCGGAACCGATGTGCTGGCGAAACTCGTCTGCTCCGTGCAGCCGGTCCGTGGCCGCGCCGACACGGTCAAGTTGGTGGAAACGCGGGTGCAGGAAAAAATCATTACCGCCGTGCGGGCGAAGGTTGACGAAACGCTCGGCTTAATGAACGCCAAAGCCACCGAGTTCCAAACCCTCGTCAACAACATGAATGTGCCTATCAAGTCGGCCGAAGTAATCGAGCTCGAGCGGGTGCTCGGCAATGCCCAGGCGAACATGGTGCTAGTGAAGGAAGACCAGCTCAAGGCGGCAGCAACCATTGCCGCCTTGAGCGCCGTCGATCTGTCGACTCTCAATCAGCCGACGTCGCTGCAGGAGTTTCAGAACGGCAAGACCAAGCTCGCCACAGTGGTCGACCAGATCAACTCGGTGATGACCACCATGGCCACGCTCGCGCAGGTCTCGAACGATCCGGCACTCTCAGCTCAGCTCGCCCCTTGCGCAGCCTTGCAAGGTGCCTATTCCGCGCTCGATCTCTCGCGCGACACTGGCGCGCTCACCGCCCAGATCGACGGACCCTACGAGGCTTGCATCAACCAGGCCCGCACCGTTGTTGCGCAGTTCCAGCAGCCCTCGCTCGAAAAAACGCAGATGGCGGCGCTGGCCAAATTCGTCCGGCAGATTTCCGAAGCCTACCTGCTGACGGTGCAGCCATGAGAGTGCTGATCGCCCTTCTGCTTCTGATCGCCTCCTTGCTGCTAGGCCCGCGTGCGGCCTGGGCCGATAGCTGCCAAGAGATGGACGTGGACGCCGCGGCCTCGCACGCTGCGGAGCTCACCACCACGCTGAAGATCGCCAATTTCCGCGCCGACGTTAAGTATATGGGCGATGTGGCGCTCGAGTTGGAGCAATTCCTGTCGACCTGCGGCGACGAGGTGACCGGACGGCTGGCGGTGGTATGCGACTTCGATTGCCATCTGCAGCTTGGCCGTTACCGCCTGTTCCTGGCCGCCGACATGCCCTTCTTGTCGTCCGCAGGCGGAGTGACCCGCAACGACTCGCCGCTGTCGCCGCAATCGGCACAGGATATCGGCCGGCAGGGAATTGATGTCGTCGACCGCGGACTGCGCATCCTGGCGCGCCAGCAGGCGGGCGATGGCGGCACCCAGGCCGGCGCCGATGCAAGCTACCGCACCTTCGTGCGACAGCTTGTTCAGCTTTCTTCGCTGAAGATTCAGCTTCTGATGAACACCGGCGACATCTGGTACCAGACGGTCTCGGAAGCGCGCGTCAAAGCACTGGATTTCATGGTGACCAGCGCACTCGGCTCCGCCGGCGGCACCACCAGTCCAGCCGCGCAACCGAACCTCTCCAAGGCCTTCACCAATTACGAGGAGGCGATGTGGGTTCTGGTCGAAACCAAAATGGATGTGCCCGGCGATAGCACTTACGATGATCTCCGCGCCGACCTGCTGCTGCAAGAGAGCGATCTGACCGCGCGCATGGACAGCGTGAAGAAAGGCCTCTTGTTCCTGAACATCGACCCGATGCAATTCACGACCATCCCGTTCGAAGATCTGCAACAGGCGCTCACTGAAAGCGAAAACCGTCTCAACGATGTCGAACGCAATGTCGAAACGATCGTCGAGCGCTGGTACGCGAACAAGGAGGGAGAGGCTACTCGCGCCCTGGACGAGCAGCGCACCATTCGCAGCCAGGAAGTCAATCTGATCGCCCACAAGATCGGCAAGCTCGAACATGAGGCGCAAACCTTCGCCACCTCCGTTCAACAGGAGATCAACAGCGTCGATGCACAGAAAGATACCTTCACCTACCGCCAGCAGATCCGCACTCTGGAGATAGACCTGGCCACCAAGATGGCCGAGTTCGAAAACCAGCGCCAGCAGATTAACGACCGGCAGGAACTTGACCTGATCGTGCTGTCAAAGGAGGCCGAAGTCGAGCGCCGTAACGAACTGCGTTGGCTGCTAAGCTGGGAAATGACCAAGATGAATCTGGATCTGCAGATTTCATCGCTCGAGAGCCAAATTACCGAATATGATCGCCAGACGGCGCGCAATGCCAACCAGCTTGAGCAATCCGTCCGCCAGCGCCAAATTCTGCAGACCCAGATCGAGAACGCCCAGTCGGGCATCGCCAAAGCGAACGACGCCATCGCCGAACTGCATCTGCAGCAGACCGACATCTATGCGCGGAAGCGCAAGGTGGACCGGGAAAGCATTTGCGGTATCGAAAACCAGCTCGCCTTCATCGGCAGCCCCACCACGGAGCCGTTCACACCGGCGCTGGCGGGCGAACAACCATGCCCGACAGTTGTGCAGGCTTTCACGCGCACTGAATATGTGAACCAGATGTGCGGACCTGATGGCCACTCGGGCCTGAGGGCCCAGCTTCTGAGTTCGCAGATTCAGGCTAAGGCCTTTCTCATGAAGTGCGTGGTCGGCACTGCCGATTTTTCCGACCTGCAGCCGCTGATCGCCGACCAGCAGATGATCACAGCGAACATTCCGCTGCCGCAGGAGCTCGCCAACGTAAGCTGCGGCAACTTCACCCAGACCGAAACTGACTTCGCCAAGAAGATCTATGAATCCGAAAAGGATTATTACGCCAAGAAGAAGAGCGATCTCGAAGAAGCCCGTAGCCAGGTCGACGGCCAGCTCACCGAAGTGATCGCCTGGTTCGCGGCCTTCAATGGCACCACGCAGGCGGCCCAGATCACGCTAACCGCGATACAGGCCGCCTATGCGGTTGCCGCCGCAGTGCCCGAGATCGATGTCTGCGCCTGTGGCCTGGCGAGTGGTGCCGGCACCAAGACCGATGTTTCGAAGCCGGTGAAGGCAGCCCTCGATGCGGCTCAATCGATCCTTTCGACAATCATCGCCACAGGGCGTGTAACCCAGGAAAATATCAACCAGATTAACGGCCTGCAGCAGCGCATCACCCAATTGCGCCAGGCCAACGAAGAACTCGATCTCGACAGGGCGTTGAAGGCGCGGGCGCTGATCGACACACACTTCCAGCTTGCGGGCCGCCTCGCCGAGGGCTCCGAGGAAATCAAGGAACTGACCCTGCAATCCTCGATGGCCAATGTCGATTGCCAGAGCCAGACGCTTGGCATCGACCAGGAGATCGCCCGCCTCAACGCCGACCACAAGCGCCTAATCGCGGGCCTCGACCTTCAGGCCGGCGAGAACGATCTGCTGAGCTTCCAGCTGACCGATCAGCAGCGCACCATCGACCGCCTCAACAACGAAATCGGCATCCTGAACCTCGAGCTCGACAAGCTAGCCCTGGCAGACCAGCAACTCAACGACGACAATGCCCGCATTGCCCAATTGGTGAGTGCGACCCAGGGCAGGATCGACCGCGTGAAGGCAGCGCAGACGACCGTCACCGGCCTTGCCGACCAATCCAATGCCTCGACCAATCTCATCAACGAGCTGCGCGACCGCCAGAAGCAGCAGATGCTGGCGCTCAACAACGATGAGCTCGCCTTCATCGAAAAGCGCATCACGGAGTCGAAAGGCAACACCGAAGAATTGGTCGCCGGGCTCAACCAGGCGAAAGACCTCGGCCTCAAGAGCCGCGATCTGCAGGACAGTATTTTGAAATTCCAGGGCAACATTCAGGCCGAAGTGAAGGATCAGCAGGACCAGATGACCGCGCTGGTGAGCCAGATCGACAACCCGGCAGACCGCAAGAACCTGTTCATCGCCACGCAGGACACCATGTCCGATCTGATGAAGGGCGTTCCCGAATATCTGGTCACCAAACGCCGCATACTGGAAAATTCCAACCGGCTTCTGCACCTGATGCGCCGCCGCTTCGCAGTGGTGCAGGCCTTCACCGGCGGTGTGGACACCATTCCCGAAACATACGTGCGCAACGCCACGCAATTGCAGGAACTGATCGACGACATCGTCAACAAGCGGTTCTTCGACGAGCGCCAGATCAACATCGATGTGGCGCAAATCGTAGTGCCGGCCAATTCCGGCTTTGCGCGCAAGCTCGCGCTCGATGAAAAAGTCGACTTCGAGGTGTCGCCCTTTGCCTCGACAGAGGCCTTGATGAAGGCAAACGGCTATTTCGCGCTGTGGTCACCAACCAAATTCCGCGACCGCAAGAACCTGACTCTGATCGACGCCTTCATCGGCACCGATTATCAATGCACGGGCGCCCAATGGAACCGCTTCGCGCTGGAGCATCTGGGAAGCGGCTTTGTATTAAAGCCACTGGCGGAAGGCTCATCGGAAGTCTCCGCGGACATCTCGGTCGGGCCCGAGCGGCTGGCGTTCCAGACCTTCTTCAATCAGGCCGACAGCCGCGACGAAATCAACCGCATCATCCGCTATTGGGTGCAAGACCGGTATCAGGCCCGCAAATTCCCGCGCCTGCCGGGTCCGTCGAACGACTCGGCCCTTATCCTGCCCTATCTCGGCGCGCCGTTAATTGGCTCATACCGGCTCTCCCTGCAACCGAGCGATTGCCCCTTCGATGGCGCGGTCTACACGCTCTATTTCATCTTTGCGAGCGCGCCATGAACCGTTGGGCTACCGTGCTCGCGCTTGTCATGCTGCTCGGCGGCAAGACTGAGGCACGCGATATCTTCGTCAACAACATGGCGGGATACACAATCGACAGCCGGGTTCTCGACGCCCCGAATTGCGATGGCACCGCCTTCTCCGATGTGACGCTGCAATCCTTCGAAAGGGCGCTGTGCATTTTCCACCGCCCGGCGCGCAGCCCGGACGACAGCCAGACCGTCATCAATCTGATGCAGCAGGCGCAGACGCAAGGTCTGCCGCCGGTGCACCAGCAACTTTCGGCGCTGATCACCGGGCTCGCGCAATGCTCTGAAGCGCAGCGCCATCTCGATGCCTATCGTGCGTCTGCGAACAAGAACCTGCTGGAGAGAACCTATTTCTGCCATGACCGGCGCCTGGCGCAAGCCGAACTGAACGGCATCCACTGGAACCATGCACTGTTCGACTATGCCGACGGACTGCCCGTAAGCCGTTCGCTGGATGCTCGCCTCACCGAAATGGGCGCCTGCCAGGCGGGGCCGCTCAATTCTTCCTTCGATGCCGAATGCGGCCTCCTCACCAATCTGTCGGAAACCGAGATCAACGCGTTCGTGGATGGGGCGGCAGATGATGTCATCAAGAGCTTCTTCGCCAGCGTCGAAAGTCCGATTACTGCCATGTTCAGCCGGAAGGTGAAGCGGGCCGAAGGATTGGTTGAGAACGCCACGGCCGGAATCGCTGACATCAAGTCGCAGGCCGACACAGTCAATCAGGAATATGACGCGCTCAATTCCGTCTATGTCGCAGCCCGCGACAGCAAGATGGGGCCGATCTACGACGCCTACCGCTCGGCCATCCTGCGCGCGACGTCCATTCTCGATGAGTTCGACCGCTGGAAAGGTGGCCTGTTCATCACTGTCGAAAACGTCAATCTGATGCCGAAGATTACCGAACGCTCCGGCGAAATCGATGGCGAGCTGAAGCGCGTCACTGATCTCGGCTTCCAAGCCAAGGCGTCCGTGCTGGTGGCCGACATCCGCAACGTTATTGACGCCGATGCCGAAGACAAGGCGGCAGTCGCGTCGCTGTGCCGCATCTATTATTGCGAGCTCACCAACCGCCGGGCGATGGCCGGCGTCATCCGCGCGTGCCGCCGTCCGGCGCTCGCCAACAACCCGCTGTGCGTCGGCCAGAACGGCCAGATCAACAGCGGCATCCTCACCGTCGATTTTCAGGGGCAGCATTCGGTGTCTGTCGATGCTCTTTGTCAGTCAGCCGGTCTCGATCCGCAGATGACGCACATCAACATGGACGCCACGACCTCGGCGGCCTGTCTGAGCAACATGCAATGAAACATCTGTTGCCAATCCTGCTTCTGCCGTTGCTGATGTGGTCGGCGGGCGGCGCCGTAGCCGAAACGTCGCCCACCCTCGATGTTTATGTCGACGACCAGAACAACGATGTGTTCGTCGCCGTTTATGGCGAGAAGGCCGTTGAACTCACCGGCTGCAAACTCGCCGCGGATGGCCTGCGGCTGCTGCACCTTCCCGGCTCCACCCCGGCGGTTGAAACGACCCTCGCCAAGCTGCAAAGCGAAAAGGCGCTCGGCCAGCAGGCCTCGCTGCCTTGTCCCGGCACCGCCTTCGATAAGGTGTGGCCCGCAACCACGCCGGTGTGGGCCGATCTCGAAGCTTCGGGCAATTACTATCTGCCGGCGCCCACTGGGGGCGGCTATTACGGCGTGCCGACCGCCTGCAACGAAATCAAGACGGCGTTGGCCATTCGTGAGCGCTTGCAGCTGCCGGGCGTACTGCATGGCCTGAAGGCGCCGCCGGCCCTCGGCACGCCGCTGGTGCTCGATTGCGGGCGCGGACAGGCGGAACCGCCGGTGGCAGGCGGCACCAACCCGGCAGCCCGCTGGAGCCTGCATCGCTTCGAGACCTTCCTCAGCGCCGAGAGCACCGGCGACATTGTTTATGTCGCCCGCTACACGCCGCTGGGCGACAATCCGGTGCCCTCCTACCTGGCCATCCTCCGGTTGAACGGAAAAGCCACGCGCGACATCGTCGTCGACGGTGGGGCGGAAGCGGCGGCAGCCGAAGCGCAGCTCCGCGCGCTGTTCGGTGTGCCGGAAGGGACTCCGGTGGAATTGCTTGGGGCAGAAGCCGTGAGCGCGCTGCGGCAGGCGGTTTATGCCGATCTGTGCCTCGCCGATTGCACCGGCTATCAGCGCGCCAGCGCGAGCTTCCAGAACCCGGCATCGGATCTGGGATTGACACCGCTCGGCCCCGGAACCGTGAGCCCCACCCTCGACGCGCTTGGCAATCAGCGCCTCGACTGGACGTATCAGGATGGCCACAGCCTGTCGTTCACTGGCTGCCCGCGCTTGACTGAAGCCATGGGGCTTCCGGCGTCGCAACTTGGCGACTGGATGGCGGCCGCGGCCCAAGCCGCTGCCGATTCACCCAAGCCGGGGGTGAGCTTTGACTGCCGCGGCACCGCACTCGACACCTGCGTGCGCCGCCTCAACGCGGGCGATGCGCTGACATCGGCACAGTTCGCTGATGCCGCCGACTGCACCGGCCGCGCCAATCTGCGGATCGAACTGCCGGCCTTGACGAAGGCACCGGCCGCCCTCGTCATCGGCCCCACCGCATTCAAAACGGTGCAGATCGCGCCGGCGCCCGGCGTGGCCCGTGCCCGCCTGCAAGTGAGCGAAAGCGGCATCGCAGCGGGCACCACCTCCTGCATCCTCTCGAACACTGGCGTGCTGATCGCCGCCGTCGGCATTGCCCGGCTCGAATTGCAGAGTGTCGATCTCGTGCGCGTGTCGAGCGCGTCGAACGAGGAGGTTGTCGGCATCCTCATGCAAGGTGGCGCACTGGCGTTGAACCAGACGTCGATTGGCACGTCCGGTGAAGGATTGACGACTGTCAGCCGCGGCATCACCCTGTGCCTTGGCGATCTCTATGCACACGCCCTGCATGTGGAAGCCGATACGCTGGCGCTCCAAGGCATTCAGGCGCGGGTTGTACTCTCGGGCTCCCCAACGGCCCGCAGCAGCCTCAGCCAGGCACGTTATGGCGCGGTTCTAAGTTCCACAAGTTCACTGCGCGCTGACTTCACCGACGTCACGGCGGCCAACCCGCTGGTTCTGCGCGGAGCCCAGGCGGCAGGCCAATCGGCGTCCTTCGTGCCGCTTCAGCCAGGCGCGATGGTTGGTTCGGGGCTCCAGCTCGAACGCGGGTCTTCGGCGCATTTCACCACCTCAACCATTGCAGGCTTCCGCTGCGCGGTGAGCTTCGTCGACTCGCAATCGATCGCAACCCTTTTGCTCCCCGGCAATGACGTCACCCACGACAACATCAACGGAGCCTGCGGGCCGGGACGATTTAGCTTGATCGAATAGAAGACCACCAACCAAACGGACTATGGCAATGACGCGCCTCGCAAATTGTCTCTTCTGTCTCTTCTCACTGGTTGTGGTGCTGCTGGCCGCCGGCCAGTCGCCGGTCCGCGCCGATGATGCGAAGATCGTGCTCTTCGAAGACCCGACGCTCGAGGCAACCCGCCTGCACTACCCGCTACTCATTTCCGAGGGCCGGGGCTATCGCATACGCTGCGCCAGCCAGGCGGATGAAGAGGCCGTTATCCGCGGCCTCGGGTTTACCATCCTGCCCACGGATGTTCTCACCGCGGTGGACCCGGCCATCGTAGCGGCCGACCCGGGTTCCAATCCGCTGCTCTGCCCCAGCGCCTCGAACTATCCCATCAAGATCTTCGCCCACGATAGCGGGAGCGGGCTTGTTCCCTATTTGCAGTTCCCGACCGATTTTGGCGCCGCCACGTTCACCGACAGGCTGTACATTCCGGGGTGCGCCGATTTGGTGAAGCAGCTCAAACTTGACCTCACACAAGCGCTCGCCGCCGATCCGACACCGTTCTTCACCGGCAAGATTCACAAGATCGATTGCCTGCAGGGAACACCGGTAGCCGATCCGCCCAACACCTTCGCCAAGTGGTGCATGAAGGGTGACCGCACTCCCGCCGAAACCGCAACCGTTATGGCCGTTCTCGATTCGACGCCGGGCGGCGTTTCGGCCCTCGGCAATCAGGCGGCGTGCGATACGGCCGACGCCTTTCTGGCCTCAATCACCAACCTCAATCTCAACGGCCGCGGCGTTCAGTCGCTTGAACCTGTCGCCGTACTTTCGAAATTGACATCGCTCTCTGTGGCCGGAAACCAGATCAGCGACCCTGAGCCGCTGACCAAAATGCGGGCGCTGACCTTCCTGGATATTTCCAACAACAAGCTCACCAGCATCAACGCCCTGGCGCCGCTCACCGCATTGATCCGCCTCAGTGTCGCCGGCAACCATCTGACCGATATCCGGTCGCTCTCGGCGCTTGCACTGCTGACCAACCTTACCCTTGACAACAACCAGATCACCGATCTCTCGCCGCTTCAATTCCTGCAAGCGCTGGCAACTCTGTCCATCGCCAGCAATGGCCTTACCGGAGAAATGCTCGATCCTCTGAATGCTCTCGGCGGCCTCAAAACACTAAACCTCGCCAACAACCAGATCGAAACCTTCGCCAATCTCGCGAGCTTCCCCTCGTCGCTGACCATCGATCTATCTGGCAATCCGATCGTCGCCAGCGGTGGGCTGACCTTCGCCGACACCTGCGTGTTGAGCCGTGATGCCGCAACACCGTACGGGCAAACCATCCGGGCCCTGGTGACGGTGGGTGGTGGCGGCACCTGCGCTGCCGTGGGCAACGCGTTGCTGGCAAGCACGACGCTTGATCTATCCTCCAAGGTCATAAGCGATCTGCGGCCCCTCGCAACTCTGCCGCATCTGACCAGTCTCAACCTGTCGTCAAATGCAATCGTCGATCTCACGCCGCTGTCGGGTCTGGCGCACCTGACAAACTTGAACCTCAAGGCAAACGCCATAACCGATGTGCGCCCGCTTGCGCCACTCAATCAACTTGTTGCGCTCGATGTGTCGGAGAACCCCATTCAGGTCAACGACTTCCTGTCGGGATGCCTGATGCGCAACCAAGCCAATGCGCTCAACGCCAACCAGCTGGCGGAGGTCAACGCGCTGCTGTCGATTTCAGGCAAGTCCGGCTGCGGCGAAGCCGCCGCTGACCTTCAAGATCGGCAATTCGTCGATGCCACCAATCGCGGCCTTGCCACTGTCGACTATTTTCCGATCCTGGCCAATCTGACGTCGATCGACCTGTCCGACAACAACCTGACCGATCTGGCGCCGCTGTCGGTGGTCCCGGGGCTCACCCGCCTTGTGGCACGCAACAACCAGCTTTCCGACATGCAGGCCATTCTTCCGCTGAAGCGGCTCGAGCAGCTAACGCTCGATGGCAATCCGCTGCAAACGATTGCCGGCGTTGGCCAATTGAACAAGCTCTCGCGCCTGTATTTCTCTGACACCGCCGTTCGCTCTGTTCTGCCGCTGGCCGATCTGCCGCTTCTTGAAGATGCGAGAATGCGAAACCTTCCCCTGAATTTCGGCAGCTTCGCCGAATACTGCATCGTCAACCGGTTCGATGCGATCGCACTCGGCAATATCCGTCCATTCATGGTGGCGATCGACAGCCGGCTGCAGGCCGATCACGTCGATACCAACGATTGCGCGGCAGCCGATAGCTGGGCGCACGCGCAAACCTCGCTCACCCTCAACAAGAAATCGATCATCGCAGTCGACCCGATCATGCATTTCCGGTCGCTTCAGGAGGTGAACCTGGTCGACAATCTGATTGCCGACGCAACGCCGATTGCGTCGTTGACCGGTCTCTTGAAGCTCAACCTCATGTCGAACCGTCTCAGCACCCTTCCGCGCTTCGGTTCCGCTGGCCTGCGCGAGATCTATTTGAGCGTCAATTCGATATCGAGCATCGGGAGCCTGGCCGGCATGCCGCAATTGACCACCGTCGAACTGCGGACCAATCGCATCTCCGATGCAAGCCCCCTGGCGTCGGATGCAACGCTGGCGACCGCCGACCTTCGCGGCAATCTGATCGGCGTTGGTGATTTCGCCACGGTGGATGCGATCCTCGACAAAAGCCTGCTGTTCAACAACCCGATCTGTGACTCGATTGCGATGGACAATCCGCGCGTGTTCAAGGCGTGCGATCGCATCTCCGTCCACGGCATCAATCCGGCAATCATCGGAGACCTCTCCGTCATTCACGCGATCGGCGCAAACAACGGTGCAGTCGACTTCTGTCACGGACCGGCCTGCCCTCTCGTTCGCATCGAGCCCAACATCATCAATCGCATCATAACCAGCCCATAAGCCCAGCCGCTGAAAGGGATCCTGTCATGAAGAAGTGCAACCTTTTCAAGATCACCTTCGCCGCAGTTGTCGCAATAGTAATTCATGGCGCGGCGCGCGCCGACGACAAATCGGCAACTTCAGTGGTGCAGCTTCCCGCCGCTGGCGGCACGGTAACGCGCGAGGAAGGCAGCTTCACGCTGAATAACAATACGGGAGCGGCCAATTTCACCCTGCCGCTGCCGAGCCTGCCGACCCGCGGCCAGTTCGGGCCGCAGATCAATCTCACCTACAATCAATTTTCCGGCGATAATGGTAACGGCCTCGGAATCGGCTGGCGTTTCGGCATCAGCTCCATCGCCTTCAATGATGATTTGGGCACGGCCATACCGGGAACGCGGCCCGAGGGCGGGTTCTTTTCGCATCTGTCCTACAACGGCGTCCGCCTGATCTTTCAGGGCAACACCAACGGCGTGTGGGAATACCGGCCCGAATACGCCGAGGACTATTCGAAAATTCTCTATCACACGGGTCCCTTCGATGTGGTAAGCCTGAACAAGACTGGGGCTTTGCAGACCGATACCATTCCATCGGGCTTCGAGGTGCAGGGGGCCGACGGCTCGCGCATGATCTTCTCGGGCGACCCGGCTATCGCCGAGGGGAATTTTTCATCCTCGAAACCTTATGTCGCCAACTGGCCCCTGGTGCTGCAGCTCAATGCCAATCGCGAGGCGGTACGCTACGAATACCAGAAGTTCGGCGGCCGCGCCTATCTGAAGACCATCAGTTTCGCCGGCGGCCAAAGCACCTACAGCTTCGATCTGATCGACACGCAGGCTACCCTGGTCAGCCACACGACCGGCGCAACCCAGCGCAATGCCAAGCTCTATGGCAAGGTCACGGCCCGCTTCAACAACACGGTCTATGCCCAGTGGTGCATGGGCTATGTGGGCCGCGATACGTCAAACACCACGAAATTCGTAGTCCGCGCGCATCCCGATTGCCTGGCTCAGGCGCAGGCCGATTTGCAGCCGCGCATCGATGCTAATTCCTTTAACGTGCTCGATCAGCTTCGCGTACTCTATCGCTATGGCGAAACGGGCGGTGCGGCGCTGGCCGCCAACACCCTGAAGTTTCCGGATGTTCGCTTCGACTATTCGTCGTGGACCGCTTCCGAACTCGCGTCGCGCCCGGTCGTTTTCGAAGCGCCTAAAATGGCCTTCGCCGGCGATATTCCGCCGCAGAATTTCGAACTCGCCGATTTGAACATGGATGGCTTAACCGACATCGTGCAAACCAAGGACGATGGCGCGACCGTTTATCTGGGTGGCGGCGATCTCTCGAGCGCATTCTCCGAAACCCGCCAGCTGCTGCTGAGCCGGCCCACTGACAGCGGCATGGTGCGGCAGATTGCGCCGCGGCTCACCGACGACCGCTTTGCCTTCGCCGACCTGTTTGGCGACAGCTATGTCGACATCGTCGAGATCGGCGATGGTGTCATGTACATCTACGATGGCCATGCCGATGGCTCGTTTCCGTATATCGGCCGCAGCATTCAGGTGCCGGGCATTTCGCCCACCAGCTTCGCCGGCGGCCACGGCCGGTTCGCCGACCTGAACAACGACAGCCTTTCGGACATCGTCACCACCCACCTCAATGCGGACGGCAAGACCGAATGGCAGATCTTTCTCAATCTGACTCGGCGCCAGCCCGACGGCGGCTATGCCGTCAATTTCGGCGCCATCACCAAGCGGTTTCCGTTCGAAAGCAACGACGGCCAGATTCTCAGCCGCGGCAATGTGCGCCTAGTGGATGTGAATGGCGACCGCCTGCCCGACCTTGTGGTGATCAGGCCGGCCGATCAGGGCTTCTGCCTGTATGAAAACCAGGGCAACATCTTCTCGACCGACCCGAACGCCCTGCTGTTTGGCGACGCCACCTTGAACGACCGCATCTGCGGGCACGGCACCTTCTCCAAGATCGGGGGCATGCAGCCGGGCGATAACCTGCAGACCATGTGGTACATCGATGCTAATGGCGACGGCATCATCGATTTCGCGTCGATGGGCGACCGCACCGACCAGATGAAGGTGTGGCTTGGGTTCGGCAACGGCAGCTATCTGAGCGACCCGATCAACATCCAACTCAATCTGCGCGTTCAGGTTGGCACCTCTTCGCAGACTTTCAGTTCGCGCGTGGCCGATATCGACGGCGATGGGCAAGCCGAAATTCTGGTGTTCCAGAAACCGTCGGGGGAGGATGTGAAGCCGGTCGTGGTGATCGACTTCAACCGAACCGATACGATGCAACTGGTGAAGGCAAACCTGCTGACGTCGGTGGATTTCGCATCGGGCCGCCGGCATGACATCCGCTATGCCACTTCGATCGACGAAATGCTGCGCGACCGTGCAAATGGCCTATCGTCGCACAACCTTCACTTCCCCGTTGTCGTCGCCAAGCAAATCGTCACCTCGCAGGGCGTGCCGGGCATGGCCCGGGCCCAAGCGCAGACCGAGGAGTATTATTATCACAACCCATACTACGATGTGATCAACCGCCGCTTCATCGGCTTCTCCGATGTCGAGAAAGTGACCTACGGCGATGAAACCGTCGGCACCGGCCGTGTCACCCAGCGCTCCGGCATGACCCGCGAGCAGTTCTACACTTTTGCCGAAGCCGCCGCCGATTTGAACCTCGCCGGCAAGCTGAAGATCCGCAAGACCTATGAGCTGAAACCGGATGCAACATTGCTGGCCAGCGCCGATGCAACGCTGCAATTCGATCCCGCCATGGTTACGCTGCATTCTTTGTCAACATCCACCCGGTCGCAGAAATTGCCGCAGACCGGAGCCATGCTGAAATGCGAGTCTTCGATCTGGGAGGCGCATCCGAATGGCGATGGCTCTTCGTATCTGCGCAAGGTGAAAGACACCCTTGTCGAACAGGCCGGCACGGCCGAGCAGCAGGACCCCGCCGATCCCGAATGCAAGGATCCGGTCAAAACGCAGACCTATTCTGAGTTCGACAAGTACAACATTCCGGCAATCGAGACCGTTCAGGTCCGTGATATTCCCGGTCCTCAAGGTCTCACCGTGCCCGGCTTCACGCGAACCACGGAGACGGACTATGCCGAGTCGCGCAGCGCGCTCGCTGCGCTCGGCATTGTCAATGCCGGCTCGCAGCGGCGGGTGCTCACCGGCACACGCCTCCTCAGCCGCGAAAGCTATGTCTACCTCCCGGATTTCGGCGGCCGCATGGGTTCGCGCATGCTTGAGGTTTTCTCGGGCCTCGGCACGGTTCCAGCGACCCTCGAGTCACTCAAAACTCCGGTCCGAGCGCTCACCAAAAAGATGGCCTACGACGTGTTCGGCAACGTCATCGCCATGTCCGACGATTTCGGCCAGACAGAAGCCGTTTCTTACGAGGAGACCGGCACGCTGCCTCTCCGCCACGCCAAGCTGGCTGGCGGCACACCGGAGCTCGACCAGGTGACGGCGATGACCTATGACGGCCCGCGCCAGGGCGCCGTCAACACCATGACCACGCCTCTCGGCATGGTGGTCACGCAGGAATATGACGCGCTCGGCCGCAAGATCCGCGAAGTAGCCGCAGATGGCGCCGAAAAGGTGTTTCACTACAAGATCGGCGAGAACGGCCTGCCGTCGCTCATCCTCACCTCCAAGCGCCGGTATCCGAATGCCGCCGCAACGCCCCAGGGCGAAACCGAGTGGATCGACGAGATGGCCGCCTACAACGCGCGCGGCGACAAGATTGCCGATCTCGAAAACGCAGCCGATGGCGGCGTCAGGGTCAGCAACTTCCTGTTCTACAACCGCAACGAAAAAGAGACCTTCCGCTGGACACCTTTTGTGGTGACGAGTTTCGGCGGGGTGGCAAATCTCGATCTGCAAGCAACCTTTGGTTTGGGAGACATTCCACGTCCCGATCATGAGATCGGCAACGCCTATACCTACGACGCTGCGGCCCGCATGGTCCACGAGACGCATCCTTCCGGCAAGTTCTCGGATTCGAGTTATGAGCCGTGGGGCACGATCATCAAAACGACTTATACCGACCAGTTTGCTGGAACGGTGACGACCAGTGAGTATTCGCTCAGCAACGAGAACGGCATCACTGCCGTGATTGCCAGCGACGGCAACGGACGCAACGACATCACCCGTTTCGTGCGCGATAGCTTCGGCTACCTCAGCGAAATCTGGCTGCCCGGCGAAACCACGCCGCGCCGCCTCACCCACAATTCAGTCGGAGATATCGAATATCAGTCCCTGCCTGGCATGGGCGAGCGTTATGCCTTTTACGACAAGCGGGGCCGCCAGTCGGCGGTTGCCCGCATTGGCAAGAATGGCGAAACGTCCGTGCAGACCTACACTTATGACTTTTTGAACCGCAAGCTGACGGAAGTGAACGATGGTGTGCTGCACCTCGAATACCAGTATGACCGCGCTGTCCAAGTTGCTTCGGCGGCAGGCTTCGAAGATGGCATCCCGCTGCCGCTGGACAAGACAACACAGGTCACCATTCACGATCCGAACGGCCTGCTGAATGCGGTCGAACGTTATGCCTACAACAAGAACGGCCGCATGGTGACCAACGAGGTTGAAATCAACGGCGCATCCTATGCCGATCATTTCCATCAGACGCTCGACGGGCGCATCGATTCATCTGTCGGGCCGCGCGGCCTTGCCTCCAAATTCGCGCTCGGTCCCGACAAGAATTTGAAGTCGGTGACCGTCATGCACTCGGATTTTAACGGGCCGCAGAAAGTGATCGAGAACATCACCTACAACGCCGAAGGCCGCATTGCGCGCGTCGACTATCGGCAGGGCGCCTTCACCGAAATGACCTACGATCCTGCCACTCTGTTCATGACGAAGATCGTGTCAAAAGCCGGCGGCATGCCGCTGCAGGATCTCTCGATGACCTTCAACTCCAACGGCTCGATCACCGAGATCGTCGATGCCCTGCGCGATGGGTCGGGCGGGCCTACTCATGTCGACCGTTCGGGCACCTTCCACTATGACTTCAAGAACCAGCTCGTCTCGTTCAAGCGTTACGGTGAGCAGGCGAACTTCGAATACACGCCGGCAGGCGCCTTTGCCCGCGACGACGAATTCGATGCCCGCGCCCCGCTGGTGCCGGTGGCGGATACGGGCCTCGTCCCGGCCAGCACCGCCGCAAAGCGCTACGGCTTCGACGCATTTGGACAGTTGGCCAATTCGCCGAGCCTCACCGGCACGGTGTTCGATATCAACGGCAACCTGATCCGGGCACAGGCCGCGGCCAAGGATGTTTTCTATGGCTACGACCAGACCGGACGACGCCTTTACAAGAAGGTCGTCACCACTGATGGCTCGGCGCCGGACCAGCTCTACCTCTACCCTGTGGAAACTTTCGAGGTCGGCCCCAAGGGCGAGGAAAGCTATGTCAATATCGCGTCGACAAAGCTGGTGCGCCTCGAACATGGCACCGGCAAGTGGTTCTACTATCTGAAGGATCACATCGAGAGTTCCGACTATGTGATTGCTTCAGATGGCACACCCGTCGAGCAGATGCTCTACCGCGCCTATGGTACCGAACATCAGCCGGAGGTGGTGGCACCTGCCTGGGGCCAGCATGTGACGCAAGTGGCCGCGGAACTGCCGCGTGAAAAAACGCACCACCGCTACACCGGCAAGTACCTGGACGACGACACCGGCCTCTATTACTTCGGGGCGCGCTACTACGACCCCGTGCTTGGCCGGTTCATTTCGCCCGATCCCCTTTATGTGGGCGATCCCGAACGCTGCACGGGCAATCCTGTGTCGTGCAACCTCTTTGCTTACGCCAACAACAACCCTATGGCGTATATCGATCCGACCGGTCTCAAGGAGATCGTAGCGGGCGACGCCGCCTACCGGCGCCAGGTCGAAGAGGATATGCAGCGCACCGACCCGACGGCCCGCGTCGACAGCAAGACCGGCGAAGTGTCGCAAAGCTGGCTGCACGGCGCCTGGCTCGACATCAAGAACTTCTTCGTGCCGGGCACCAGCATGGACACTGGGCGCGAACTGACCAAGCGCATCGTCGACAGTCCGGAAACGGTGACAATTCAGAATGTGCCAGGCAGGACCGGCACCGTTCCCACCGACTTAACGAAGGACCCTACAACCACGCCCGGCGGCGCGATCATCAAGTACGACCCCGCCGCCGCACGGACACGGACATCGCCGGAATTCGACAAGGCCACGAACACTGTGTCCAACAATGCGGCGGATCCGGGCATCGTGCTCGCCCATGAGCAAATTCACGCCTCGCACATTCAGTCCGGACAGATTTCGGGCATGGGTCCGGCAACTTACAAGGGGCTGGATGGCTCGACCCACACCTCCATGGACGAGGAAGCTCGCACCGTCGGCGTGGGCGGCACGCCGCGGCCTGACGATATTACCGAGAACCAGTTGCGCGACATGCTGGGCATTCTGCCGCGCAACAACTACTCGCCATTCCATCCATGATCTGCGCACAGATTGGGAGGTTGACCGTGATTCACTTCCACACCTTGAAGGCGGCCCTCGCAGCCCTTGCCATGCTGGCCGGGTCCGCTGTATTTGCCCCGTTGATGAGCCAGCCGCTGAAAGAACCGCAGGCGGTTCCCCTCGACTTCCTCGCTTGGATCGACAAGGATCCCGGCTGGCTGCGGCAGCAGTTGGCTGCCCTCGGTGTCGTCAACGCGCCGAAGATTCAAAACACCATGCTTGAGACGACCGACCTTGCCACGCTCAAGGCCGCCAATCGCATTCGCGCCTTCGCCTACCTAGCGGCTAAGGGACAAAGGCCGCCCTTCTACGATCTGGCTTTGGGGGGCCCCTCCGGCCCGGTTCGCTGTATTACGCAATTTCCGCTGGCGATCGTGCCGGGGCTGGGGCCGCTGGATTTTGCCAGGCCGTCGTTTCCTGCCGCCGCCGCAGACCCCGCAATCCTGAAGGCTTGCACCGTCCAGGAGGCCAAGAACGCGCCCTACGCGGGCATGGACCGGGCATCATTCCGCGAGCAGTATTTCGATCTCCACGGGCTTCTGAAGAAGGAACACCAGACCATGAATGCCGATCCGGCGTTCATGGCAAAGGCAATCGATCTCGGCTTCTTCCTGAACACCGAGGATTTCAGCGGGGTCCTGACCGTGGAATGAAGCTCTTCTTGGAAACGCCGCTTGATCAGCCGGCGTCGCCTTCATTGCTCATCGCAATCTCAGTTGCGCCTGAAAGCGTTGATCTGGATTGAGCAGGGCAGACGCGCGCTATCAGGACGCCACGCGTGCCAGAAGCCGCCGCCTTCCAATCTAGAAACCGAATCTAGTGTCTCACTTTGCCCATGAGCACCCGCAATTCGGGCTGAGGCGCGACCAAGAAAGTTCGAAAAGCTTCCAGGAACCCCAGCCACTCTGATTTTCACAACAAGACAGCGCTAAAGGCCTCGGCAGGTCTTGTCAGGCCGAAAGTCGGATCGGCCGGCCGGGAGCGATGCGGCTTGCGGCGGCGACGATGGCGTCGGCATCGATGCCGAAATGGCGATAGAGATCGCCGATGGTGCCGGTCTGCCCGAAATGCTCCACTCCGAGGGGCACCGTGCGATGCCCGGCCACGGCGCCGAGCCAGGACAATGTCGCCGGATGGCCGTCGATCACGGTGATCAGCGTGCAATGCGCTGGCAGGCGGGCGAGTAGCCGCTCGGCCAGGCTCATCGCCGTGGCGTGACCGCGCGCCCTTGCGCGCCGAGCCGCCGTCCAGCCGGCGTTCAGCCGGTCGGCCGATGTCACCGCGAGCACGCCGATGTCGCGCCGGTCGCCGCCGATACGGCCGGCTGCCTCGATGGCCTCGGTCGCCACCGTGCCCTGGTAGGCGATCACCACCTCGGCATTCGATCCCGGCTCGCGTAGCCAGTAGGCGCCGTCGATCACGCCCTCGGCGAATCCCGGATCGCCGCGGTGCTGCGGTTGCTCCATCGGGCGGGTGGAAAGCCTCAGATAAACCGAGCCGCCGGTCTCGTCGCGCAGCCAGGTGCGTTCGTTGGGATCGCCCTCGCCGTCGCGCTGCAGATAGTCGAAGCTCCAGTCCATGATAACAGACAGCTCGTCGAGGAAGGCCGGCTCGAAAGCGGCCAGCCCGTCCTGCGCCATGCCGATGAGCGGCGTGCCGATCGACTGGTGCGCTCCCCCTTCGGGCGCCAGCGTCACGCCCGACGGCGTGCCGACCAGAAGAAACCGGGCGTCCTGGTAGCAGGCATAGTTCAGCGCATCGAGGCCTCGCGCGACGAAGGGATCGTAGACCGTTCCGACCGGGATCAAGCGCTGGCCGAACAGGGAATGCGACAGCCCCGTCGCGCCCAGCATCAGCATCAGGTTCATCTCGGCGATGCCCAGCTCGACATGCTGGCCCTTGGGCGAGAAAGCCCATTTCTGCGCCGAAGGGATACGCTCGTCGCGGAACGTGTCGGCCCGCGCCGCGCGCGCGAACAGGCCACGCCGGTTGACCCAGGGGCCGAGATTGGTCGAGACGGTCACGTCCGGCGCCATGGTGACGATCCTGTCGGCCAACGGCCCACCGGCCTTGGCGATCTCGTCGAGGATCTTGCCGAAGCCGGCTTGCGTGGACAGCATCCTGTCCGACAGTTTCACCCTCTCCGGGCGCGGCAAAGCGGGCGCCTCGAACCGGCGCCTGCCCTTGGCAAAGAACGGCACGCCGGACAGGAAGGCGCGCAGGCCGCTCTCGTCGGGCACGGCGGCAAACGGCTCCCACTCCACGCCAACCGGCACGCCCATGGCGCCGCGGAATATCTCCATCTGCGCCGGCGTCATCAGGCCCGCATGGTTATCCTTGTGCCCGGCCAGCGGCGTGCCCCAGCCCTTGATCGTATAGGCGAGGAAGACCGTCGGCCGGTCGTCGTCCGCGGCATCGAAGGCCTCGCAGAGCGACGACAGGCAGTGTCCGCCAAGGTTTTCCATCAGCCCCGCGAGCTCGGCGTCGCCGCGGCGATCCAGCAGCGCCGTAATGGCGCCCTGGTCGCCAAGATCATCCATGAGCCGCTTGCGCCAGGCCGCGCCACCCTGAAAGGTCAGGGCCGAATAGAGCGCGTTGGGGCAGGCATCGATCCAGTCACGCAGCGCCTCGCCGCCCGGTTCGGCAAAGGCCGCGCGCTGCAGGGCGCCGTATTTGAGGCGGACCACCCGCCAGCCGAAGGCGGAAAAGATCGCCTCGATGCGGTGCCAGAGCCCTTCGCGGACAACGCCGTCGAGGCTCTGGCGGTTGTAGTCGATCACCCACCAGACATTGCGCAGGTCATGCTTCCAGCCTTCCTGCAACGCCTCGTAGATGTTGCCCTCGTCGAGTTCCGCGTCGCCGATCAGGGCGACCATCCGGCCTTCCTTGCCGGTCCAGTCATGGCCGCGCAGATAGTCCTGCGTCATCGAGGCGAAGATCGGGAAGGCCGCGCCCAGGCCGACCGAGCCGGTCGAGAAATCGACATCGTCGACGTCCTTGGTGCGCGATGGGTAGCTTTGCACGCCGCCATAGCCGCGGAAATTCTTCAGCTTCTCCAGCGGCAGGTTGCCCATCAGATACTGGACCGCGTGGAACACCGGCCCGGCATGCGGCTTCACCGCGACGCGGTCCTCGGGACGCAGTGCGTGGAAGTAAAGCGACGTGATGATCGCCGCCATCGAGGCCGATGAGGCCTGATGACCGCCGACCTTGACCTCCCCCTCGCCCTTGTCGCGCAGATGATTGGCGTTGTGGATCGTCCAGCAGGACAGCCACAGAAGCCGGCGATGCAGCGTTTCCAGATGGTCGAGGTCGATCATGGCGAACTCCGATTATGCGGCGAGCGACGCCGGCGCACGCAGCGCCTGCGTCAGGTCCGCCTGGATATCCTCGACCTCTTCCAGCCCCACGGACAGCCGGACCAGGCCTTCCGAGATGCCGTGGGCCGCGCGCTCTTCGGGCGTATAGGTCGAATGGGTCATGGAGGCCGGATGCTGGATCAAGGTTTCGGCGTCGCCCAAGGACACGGCGCGCCGGATCATTTCGAGGCGATTCATCATCGTGCGACCTGCTGCCAGTCCGCCCTTCAGCTCAAAAGCGATCATCGCTCCGAAGCCCGGCATCTGGCGTTTGGCAAGGGCATGTTGCGAGGAACTTTCCAGTCCGGGATAATAGACCTTGGCCACCGCCGGGTGGCTCTCCAGCATTCGTGCCACCGTCATGGCGCTTGCGCAATGCCGTTCCATGCGCAGCTTCAGCGTCTTGAGACCGCGCAGAACCAGCATCGCGTTGAAGGGTGCCATGACCGCGCCGGTCATGTCCTTCATGCCAACCAGACGCACCTGCGTCATGTCTTCGGCGCTGCCGACGGCGATGCCGCCGACGAGGTCACCGTGCCCGCCCATATATTTGGTGGCGGAATGCACGACGATATCGGCGCCCAGCTCGATCGGCCGGGTCAGCACCGGTGTCGCGTAGGTGTTGTCGACGATCACCTTGGCGCCGTGCGCCTTGGCAATCGCCGAGACGGCCGCGATGTCGACGAGCCGCATGTTCGGGTTGGCCGGGGTCTCGAAATAGACGATCCGGGTCCTGGGCGAGAGCGCGTCACGCAGCGCTTCCGGGTCGGTCAGGTCCGCGTGGGTGATGGTGATGCCGAACTTCGCCAGGCCGTGGCGCATGAAGGCGAACGTGCAGCCGTAGAGCGTGTTGTCGGTGATGATCTCGTCTCCGGGAGACAGGAAGGTCCAGAACACCGAACAGATGGCGCCCATTCCCGAAGCCAGCGCAACGCCCGCCTCGGCGCCTTCCAGGACGGCGCAGCGGCGCTCGAGGAGATCGAGCGTCGGGTTCGAGATGCGCGAATAGATGTGGCCTGGCGCCTCACCCGCAAAGAGCGCGGCTCCCGCCTCGGCACTGTCGAAGGCAAAGGTCGAAGTCAGATGCAGCGGCGGCGTGAGCGCGCCTTCATGCTGCGCCGGATCATGGCCGAAGTGAATGGCGCGGGTGGCAAAACTGGCGGGATGGCGGGAGTTCATGGCGACCTCATGGCTTGGGATGGCCTGAATCCTTGCATGAGGCCTCTGGCATGTGCTGCCAAATAATGCCACTATGTGTTCGAATATTGGAATATCTCGACTGTTTGGCCTGTAGATGAAACAGATAGATGCCAAGGACCGCCAGATCATTCGGGAGCTGCAGCGCGATGGCCGGCTGACCAACCAAGACCTGGCCGAACGCGTCAACCTCTCTCCGTCGCCGTGCCTGCGACGGGTGCGCCTGCTTGAAGAGGCGGGCGTGATCGTCGGCTACTCCGCCGATGTCGATACGCGGGCCTGCGGGTTTCAGATCACGGCCTTCATCCGCATCGCCCTGCAACGGCATGAAGGCGACGCCGTGGAGCGGTTCGAGAAGCGCATTCAGGACGCCGACGAGATCCTCGACTGCTTCCTGCTGACGGGCGAGGCGGACTATCTGCTGCGTGTCGTCGTGGCGGACCTCGACGAATACGAACATTTCGTCCGCAACCGCCTGCATGGGATTCCGGGCATCGGGTCGATCACGACGAGCCTCGTCTACGGCACCGTCAAGTCGTCCCGGGTCTTTCCTCTCTGACATCCGACAAGGATTGCTTTTCAGTCTTTGCGCAGGGTGTCTTCGATCATCGCATCGAGGCTGCTGGCCGAGATGCCGAGCAGGCGCTCGGTATCGGAGGCGTCGACGATGCATGGCTTTCGGAAGAGATAGGCCATTTCCGGCAGCTCGCGCATGAGAGCGTCCTCGCGTCCCATCGCTTCGACCTCCTGCTCGGTGAGCATTTGAGGGTCGGGAGCCGGCTTGCCGGCGAGTTCGCAGAAGCGCTGCGCCAAGTTTCGAACCGAAGCATGCTGCGACGGCACGAGAAAGGCACGCCCCCACTCGCCAGTATAGCGCGAGACGGCGACCAGGGTGCGGGCGACGTCCCGGGTGAAGGTCCAGGCATGCCGCGAATCGAGATCGCCGGCCACCATCGCGGGCTTGCCGGCGAGCAGCGACGGGAGCGTCATCAGCGTGAACAGCGAACCGGCCCCCTCGCCCAGGTAATCGCTGGCACGGACCTCCAGCGCCGGAACGCCCGCTGAGAGCGCACGCTCCCACATGGCGACCCTGACGCGACCCTTCACGCTCGTCGGGGCAAGCGGCGCGGAGGAAGTCAAAGGAGACTGCGCCTCGCTGCCATAGCCATAGACATTGCCCAGCACGACAAGGCGCGCCTGCAGCTTTTCCGCGGCTGCGGTGACGCCCTCCATGATCGGCGGAAAATCCGTCGGCCAGCGTGTGTATGGCGCCATGGCGCACATGAAGATGGCTTCGGCGCCAGCCCCGATGCGGGCCAGGCCGTCTGCATCGCGGGCATCGAGCGCAACGGCGGCAACCGAACCACCCGCAGCCGTGCCGCTTCGGCTCACCAGCCGGACCTCATGACCGTCTTTTGCCAGAAGACGCCCGGTCTCACGCCCGACCGGTCCGGCGCCGACCACAACAAACACAGACATCCAAAGCCTCATCGATGTTGAACTGATGAGGCAATCTCTGTCTGCGAACGTTGAAAGTCGCGCAGGAAGCGCCGATCTTTGAGCATGTTCTGCCTTGAGTTCGGAGCGCCTGATGCTTGGCCTGCCTGAAACAATCCGCCGGTCGGCAAGCATCAGCATCCTGCCGCGCCACGACCGAGCCGGTCCGATCCTGTTGTCACCGATCGAAGACCATCGCATCGTCGTGCATGCGAGCCGGGAGACCTGGTCGCTGTGCATGACAAGCCGTGGCCGGCATTTGCGGCGGCAAGGCGATATTGACCTGGTCCCTGCCGGCGAGGAAGGTGGCTATCAGGCGGAGACCGCATGCGAGGCGCTGGAGATCCGGCTTGCGCCGCAAGTGCTGGAGCACGCTGCCTTCGAGATGGAATCCGGCAGGCGAAGCGGCCTCGACATGCGCCACATCATGAAGAACGAGCGCATCGTCTTCCTGGCGATGGCGCTGGAAAGCGAGCGCAAGGCGGGCGCGCCTGGCGGGACGCTCTATGCCGATACGCTGGGCCTCGCGCTGGCCACCCAGCTTGTAAGCCTGATGAAGCCGGCGGCAAGTTTCGCATCCGGCCTGTCGCCGGCTCAACTCAAGCGCCTGCGCGATTTCATCGAGGCGCATATCGATCGGCCTTTGACGATCGATATGCTGGCGCGCGAGGCAGGCGCCAGCAGCTCGCATTTGCGCCAGGCTTTCAAGCAGGCCACCGGCACCACGGTGCACCGCTACGTCGTGCGCCGGCGCCTCGAGCGGGCAAGACTGCTGTTGGCGCAGGGTGCGCTAAGCGCCGCCGAAGTGGCGCTTGCAGCCGGCTTCTCGCACCAGTCGCACATGGCGCGCTGGATGCGCCGCGAGCTGGGTGAGACGCCGCGGAGTTTGTTCCGCAAGCCGTCGACCTAAACCTTTTGCGCCTCCATGCGTTGTCGTTCGCGTCGCCGTTCTTTCGGCGGCTCGCGCGATACCGGCGAAGAGGTTCTACCCGATGTATTTCATGGCATTGGCCACCGATTACGACGGAACGCTGGCGCATGACGGGCTGGTCAACGCAAGCACGGTCTCGGCGCTGGAGAAGCTGAAGAAATCCGGCCGCAAGCTGATCCTCGTCACCGGTCGTGAATTGCCCGATCTCAGGCAAGTCTTTCCGGAACTTTCCCTGTTCGACAAGGTCGTCGCCGAAAACGGCGCCTTGATCTACACGCCCGCCAGCGAGGAAGAGCGCGCAATTTCGCCAGCGCCTTCCGCCGATCTCATCGACCGGCTGAAGCGTCGCGGCGTCAAACCGCTTTCTGTCGGCCGCTCGATCGTCGCCACCTGGGAGCCGCACCAGGCCACCGTGCTCGACGTCATCAAGAAGCTCGGGCTGGAGCTCGAGATCATCTTCAACAAGGGCGCGGTCATGATCCTGCCCACGGGTATCAACAAGGCGACCGGGCTGGCGGCCGCGCTCGAGGACCTGAAACTGTCGCCGCACAATGTCGTGGCGGTGGGCGATGCCGAGAACGACCACGCCTTCCTCAGAGCGTCCGGCTGCAGCGTCGCGGTGGCCAATGCCCTGCCCGCGGTCAAGGAAACCGCCGACCTCGTCACCAGGGAGATGCGCGGCAAGGGCGTCGAGGAACTCATCCGCTGACCAAGCGCGATCATCTGATTGCCAGGAAGCGCTCGCGCGGCGTGCTGCTTGGAACCTCGCGCGGCAAGGACATCTATCTGTCGCCGACGGAGACGGTGCTGATCGCCGGAAGCTCGGGCATCGGCAAATCCACTCTAGCCACCGCGCTCACCGAGCGGCTGGTCGAGAAGGGTTTGCAGTTCTGCATATTCGATCCCGAAGGCGACTATGACGGGCTGAAGAGCGCCGTGCCGCTCGGCAACGGCTCGACCGTGCCGAACAAGGAGCAATTGCTGGAACTGATCGAGAAGCCGCAAAACAATGTCGTGGTCAACGGGCTGGCGCTGAAGGTGGACGAGCGCCCCGATTTCTTCGCCGAATTGCTGCCCGGCCTCGGCAATGTCCGCTATCGCGCGGCAAGGCCGCACTGGCTGATCATCGACGAGGCGCATCATCTGATGCCCAAGCGGCGCGGCGACACGCGATCCGTGCTTTCGATCGAGCTGCCAGGCACGGTGCTGATCACCGTGCATCCCGAAGCGATCTCGACAGACGCCCTGCGCCTGGTCACGGCGGTGATCGCGCTCGGACCCAAGGCCAAAGGCGTGATCAAGACCTTCTGCAGGGAAACAGGCCTCAAGGCGCCAAAGGATATTCCGCTGCCCAAGGGCGACCGGGTGCTGCTCTGGCGGCCGCATGATGGCAAGAAGCCGTGCACGGTCAAGGCGATCGAGCCCAGCCAGTCGTTGAAGCGGCACAGCCGCAAATATGCCGAGGGCGAACTCGACGAGGCGGGCAGCTTCTATTTCACCGGGCCGAAGAAGGCGATGAATCTCAGAGCCCACAACCTGATCATCTTCGCCCGGATGGCGGAGGGCATCGACGACAAGACTTGGGAATACCATTTGCGCGCCGGCGACTATTCCAAATGGTTCCGCCACCAGATCAGGGACAAGGAACTCGCGCGAGAGACGGCAGAGGCGGAGAAGGACAAGACATTGTCAGCCGACGACAGCCGCAAACTGGTGATCGATGCGGTGCGGAGGCGCTATACGGCGCCGGCGTCTGCGCCGGAGAAGTAGATTCGGTCTTGAGCAACCCGACCACGTGGTTTGCCCGGCTTGGCTCGCGCCTCGGCGGCCTGCAAGTCGACCGAGACCAGCTGCGCTGAGGCCCTGCTCGCCCCAGCGTTGCGATTATCCGGGCCTATCGGCTCGCCACGTCCATCACCGCCTGCGCGAAGTCCCGCGGCGCTTCCTGCGGAAGATTGTGGCCGATGCCGCCTCCGATCTTGCGATGCTCGTACCGGCCGGTGAACCTCGCGCGATAGGCTTCGGCCGGCGGATGCGGCGCGCCGTTGGCGTCGCCTTCCATGGTTATAGTCGGAACGGTGATCGCCGGGTTCGATGCCAGCTTGCGCTCGACATCGGCGTAACGCGCTTCGCCTTCAGCCAGGCCAAGCCGCCAGCGATAGTTATGAATCACGATGGCGACATGATCGGGATTGTCGAAGGACGCCGCGGTTCGATCGAAAGTCGCGTCGTCGAAATGCCACTGCGGCGAGGCGAGCTTCCAGATCAGCTTGTTGAAGGCGCGGGTATTCTTCTCGTAACCGAGCCGGCCCCGCTCGGTCGCGAAATAGAATTGATACCACCATTGAAATTCGGCGTCGGGCGGCAGCGGCTGCTTGTTCGATTCCTGGCTGCTGATCAGATAGCCGCTGACAGCGACCAACCCTCGCACGCGTTCGGGCGCAAGCGCGGCGACGATATCGGCGGTGCGCCCGCCGATGTCGAAGGCGCCCAGGATCGCGCGCTCGATCTTCAGCGCATCCAGCAGATCTATGGCGTCCCGCGCCAGCGCGGCCGGCTCGCCGTTGCGCATCGTGTCAGCCGACAGAAAGCGCGTGTCGCCGAATCCGCGAAGGTAGGGCACGATGACCCGATACCCCTTCACTGCAAGGATCGGCGCCACCTCCACGAAGCTGTGGATGTCGTACGGCCAGCCGTGCAACAGCATCACGACAGGACCGTTCGGCGGCCCCGCTTCGGCATAGCCGACGTTGAGCGACCCAGTCCGCGCCAGCTTGATAGGCGCAAAGGTCGCGGCCGATATCGACTGTACCGGTTTGGAGGTTTGAGCGGCTGCTCGGCTTGAGGTGCCAATGACACTCAGAGGCATTGCGGCAATGGCCGCGACGGCGGCGCCGCAAAAGGTCCGGCGACGGCAATCGATATCTTCCATCTTGATGTCTTCGCTCTGTTGTGCGCCACGCATAGCGATTTCCCTTTGCTCCTGAGTTGGGTCTCGCGATCCCAGGATATGGGAGCGCGAAATGACCGACGGGCGGTTGGGAGTGAGCCGACCCTCCGGTCTCGCGGACACCCAAGTGTCATTCGCGGTCAGCGATAGCCACTATATCCTGATGTTTGCGAAATTCATTGTCCGAACGGGGAACCACAGCAGGGCGGATCGGCCGTGGCGGCCTGTCGGTTAATCTTCGTTGGACAAGGCGAAAGCCGGCAACCGCGATTGTCGCTCAGCTCGCCTCGCGCATCGCCTCTGCGGCCTGCAGGTCGACCGAGACCAGTTGGCTGACGCCCTGCTCGGCCATGGTGACGCCGAACAGCCGGTCCATGCGCGCCATGGTGATCGGGTTGTGGGTGATGATGACGAAGCGGGTTTCTGTCGTCTTCGACATCTCGTCCATCAGATTGCAGAAGCGCTCGACATTGTGGTCGTCGAGCGGCGCGTCGACCTCGTCGAGCACGCAGATCGGCGCCGGGTTGGTGAGGAAGACGGCGAAGATCAGCGACATCGCGGTCAGCGCCTGCTCGCCACCGGAAAGCAGCGTCATGGTCTGCGGCTTCTTGCCGGGCGGGCGGGCGAGGATTTCGAGGCCTGCTTCCAGCGGATCTTCCGACTCGATGAGCTGCAGTTCCGCCGTGCCGCCGCCGAACAGATGCGCGAACAGCCGCTGGAAATGGCCGTTGACGACCTCGAAGGCGGACAGCAGCCGCTCGCGGCCCTCGCGGTTGAGGCTCTGGATCGCCTGTCTGAGTTTTCTGATCGCCTCGATGATGTCCTCGCGCTCGGAGACGATGGTCTCCAGCCGCTCGGACAGCTCCTTCTGCTCTTCCTCCGCGCGCAGATTGACGGCGCCGAGCCGCTCGCGCTCGATCTTCAGCCGGTCGAGCTGGCGCTCGATCTCGGCCACGTCCGGCATCGGGTCGTCGGCTTCGAGCCCGGTATGCTTGATGACCAGATGCGGCGGCGTGTTGAGCGCCTCCTGGATGCGCGCCTCGACCTCGGCGCGGCGCTCGTCGGCGGCGGTCAGCCGCTCCTCGGCGCGGACGCGGGTTTCGCGCGCTTCGGCCAGTGATTGGATGGCGGCGGTGGCCGCCTTGTCGAGCTCGGCCTGTTTGTTTTCCGCTTCCTGCAGGCGGTCGCTGGCGGCCTGGCGCAGCGCCTCGGCCTCGGAAAGCTGCGACAGCAGGGCGCGGCGCTTGGCGTCGATCTCGTCGGGCGCATCGGCCAGCCGCTCGCGCTCGGCCTCGGCCTCGGCCTTGCGCTCGCCAAGGGCGGCGATCTGCGTGGAGGCGTTCTCGGCACGCTCCAGCCAGTTCCTGCGCTCGGCGCCGATGGCGTCGAGCCGGCGCATGCGGGCTTCGGCCTCGCGCCGCAGGCCTTCATGCACGGCGCGCGCATCGGCAAGCGTGGCGCGATCGCGCGAAACGTTGGCGGCCGATTGCTCGAGCTGCAGCTGCAGATCGCCGAGATCGGGCGCGTCCTGCAGCAGTATCTCGGCTTCGAGGAAAGCGGCCTGGGTTTCCTCATGGCTGTCGACGATGCGCGCGCGGGCCTCGTCCAAGGCAGCCCGCCGGCTCGCCAGCTCGCCGCCGGCCTTCTCGGCCTCGGCCAGCGCGTTGCGGGCGGCGTCCAACCCATGCTGGGCATCACGGCCGGCCTGGCGCGCATTGCGCTCGGCCTCGCTCGCCTGGCGCATCGCCTGCTCCGCGCGGGCCAGCGCTTCCTCGGCCTCGCGCACGAGGCGCGTCGCTTGCACGGCTTCGGCATCGAGCTCGGCCAGACGGTTCTTCTGCGCCAGCCGCTGCGCGGCAGCGGTCGGGGCATCGGCGCTTGCGGTCAGGCCATCCCAGCGCCAGAGCGCGCCATCGCGGCTGACCAGCCGCTGTCCGGGGGCCAACAATGATTGAAGGCGGCGGCCATCGGCGGCATCGACGATGCCGATCTGCGCCAGGCGGCGGGCAAGCTGCGCCGGCGCGCGAACGACGCTGGCCAGGCTTTTCACGCCTTCAGGCAACGGCGCATCGCCGGGCTGCACCGCGCTCTCGCCCCAATGCACCGGGGCGCTGCGGTCGAGCGGGACCTCAAGGTCCTCACCGAGGGCCGCCCCGAGCGCGGTCTCATAGCCGCGCTCGACGCTGATCTGCTCCAGCACCGAGGGAAAGAGATCGCCGCCGCTGGTGGCGTTGAGGATCTTGGCCAGGGTTCGCGCTTCGGTCTCGATGCGCGCCAGTTCCGCCCTGGCATCCTGCAGCGGCGGGCGCGCGGCACTTTCAGCGGCGCGGGCCTCGGCGACCGCCTGTTCGGCGGCAATGGCGCCGGCTTCGCTCTCTTCCAGGCGCGCCAGCGCATCCTCGACCAGCAGCCGCTTCTCGGCCGGATCAGGCAGGCCTGCGACCTTCGAGACGATATCGGACAGCTCGCGGTCGACCTCTGCCAACTGGCGGGCGAAGCGGTCGCGGCGCTCGGCGGTCTCGCGCAGCGTGCGTTCGATCTGGTTGCGCGAGGCGGCGGCCTCGGCGCGCTCGGCGGTCAGCGCGGCAAGCTTAGCTTCGCTCTGCGAGAGCGTGGCACCAGCCTGTTCGAAGGCGGCGCGGGTGGTGGCCTCGCGCTCGGCGGCGCCGGCGTTGTCCGAATTGAGATCGGCTTCCTCGGCGCGCAGCCGCTCCAGGATGTCGGCATTGTCGCGCACCATCCGCTCCTCGCGGGCGATGTCGGCGTCGAGCTGTTGCAGGCGGCGTTCGAGCTCGGTCTGGCGGGCGCGGATGCGGCCGGCCTCTTCCTCGATCTGCGTCTTGGCGATCGACAGGCGCTGGAAGGCCGCGGCCGCGGCGGCTTCCGCGTCGCGCAGGTCCGGCAGCCGATGCGCGGCGATACCCTGCTCCCGGGCGGCGGCCATCTGGGCCGCGGCACGGTCGCCGACCAGCGTGGTGGCGACGGCCAGCGCGGAACGCGCCTCGCCTTCCTGGGCTTTCGCCAGCGTCCAGCGCAGATGCAGGAGCGTCGCTTCAGCCTTGCGGATGTCGGCCGAGAGGTTCTTGAAGCGCGAGGCCTGGCGCGCCTGGCGCTTCAGGCTCTCGATCTGGCCTTCCAGCTCGCCGACGACGTCGTCGAGACGCTCGAGGTTCTGCTCGGCCGCTTTCAGCCTCAGCTCGGCCTCGTGGCGACGCGTGTGCAGGCCGGAAATGCCGGCGGCTTCTTCGAGCAGCGCGCGGCGAGCCTGCGGCTTGGCCTGGATCAGCTCGCCAATGCGGCCCTGGCCGACCATGGAAGGCGAGCGCGCGCCGGTCGACTGGTCGGCGAACAAAAGCTGCACGTCCTTGGCGCGCGCTTCCTTGCCGTTGATGCGGTAGAGCGAGCCCGCCTCGCGCTCGATACGGCGCGACACCTGCAATTCATCGGCGTCGTTGAAGGCGGAGGGCGCGGTGCGGTCGCTATTGTCGAGGAACAGCGTGACTTCGGCGGTGTTGCGCGCCGGCCTGGCGCCGGAACCGGAGAAGATCACGTCGTCCATGCCGGACGCACGCATGTTCTTGTAGGAGCTTTCGCCCATCACCCAGCGCAGCGCTTCGACGAGGTTCGACTTGCCGCAGCCATTCGGCCCGACAATGCCGGTCAGCCCGCGTTCGATGACGAACTCGCCGGGCTCGACGAAGGATTTGAAACCGAGGAGGCGAAGGCGCGAAAACTTCATTCGCGCCTGCCCACACTACAGGCGCGCGCGCCGAAGCCGTGCCGCTTCGGCGCGGCCTGGACGTCAGAGCAGAGGGTCGATGATGGCCGACATTTCCTCAATCGACATCGCCCCTTTGTAGGTCTTTCCGTTGATGAAGAAGGTCGGCGTCGAGTCGACCTTGAACTCGTCCGCTCCGCGTTTCTGGACTGCTCTCACATCGTCCAGAAGTTTCTGGTCCGTCAAGCAGGACTCAAAGGACTCCTGTGTAAAACCGGCCAGCTTGGAGATCTGCAGCAGCGCTTCCTTGGTGTTGCTGACGCCAACCCAGCTCGGCTGCTGCTTGAACAGCACGTCCACCATGGCGAAGTAGTTGTCCTTGGAACAGCGCGCCAGCATGAAACCTGCCTCGGCGCTCGGATCGAAGGGGAATTCGCGCAGGATGTAGCGCACCTTGCCGGTGTCGATATATTTGGTCTTCAACTCAGGGAATGTGGTCTCGTTGAAATGCGCGCAATGCGGGCAGGTCATCGAGGCGTATTCGACCATGGTGACCTTGGCGTCGTCCTTGCCGAGCTGCTTGTCCGGCAGCGCGCCGGGCTTCAGCAATTCGGCCATGTCGACAGTGCCCTGCGGCTCCGGCACCTGGGCAGCCGTCGGCGTCGCCGCGGGCTTGGCGGGGGTCGACGGATTGGCGGGCTTGACGTCGGCCGCCTTCGCCTCCTCGCCGGAGTCGCTGCATGCGGCAAGCAGCGCCACCGCCGGAACAGCGGCCAGCGTGGTCAGAAGGTTTCTGCGGGACAGACTTTTGCCAAACGGGGCACGGTTCATGCGAATCACCTGATATCGGTTGGATTTTGCAATGCAAGGGCTAGAAAAGGCGAGAGTTGGCGCGAATTAAGGCATCGCGATCCCCAATCCAATCGCGAAACTTGATTGTCAGCATCACGAATGCGCGAGATTGGTGACGCATTCATGACGTCTCTTACGACCCTTTGGGCTTCCTTTCACCCATAATTGTAGCGCCGAGCCGTTCCAGCGAAGCGCGCAGGCCGTCATCCTCGATCTTGCCGACCAGGTGCGAAAGTTTCGATTTCTCGGCCTCGCTCAACGGTCGCGGCTGCGGCTTCTGCCGCGCCTTTTGCGACAGCACCGGTTTCTGCAGAATCTTGATACGGCCGATCGCGTTGAAACCCAGGAAGGCGTTGACGCGATTGATGACCTCGCCCGCCTCATGCTGCAGATGCAGCGCCGCCATGCCTTCGCAGGCGATGACCAGCGTCGCCGGCTCGAATGGATCGTCCTCATGCAGGCGGCGCGGCCACTGGATCTTTTCCGGGCGGGAATGCGTGGCCAGGCGCGGCCCGGCGATCTCCTCCCATGACTGGACCAGGCCGATCGAGATGCCGGCGCGCTTCTTCAGCACCGGATCGAGGATCTCGGTCGCGAGATCGCTAACCGGAACGGGATTGCCGAAGGGCTTTTTCCCTGCCATGTGCGTGCTCCAGTCCCCAGCTCATCCGATCAATGGCACCGCACGATCAGACCCGCAAGGCCGCATCCGTGGACAGCAGCATCGCCTCCCGCCTGCTGGGCTGGTACGACGCGCATCACCGCGATTTGCCCTGGCGTATCACGCCCGGGGCGTTTGCGCGCGGCGCAAGGGCCGACCCCTACCGCGTCTGGCTCTCCGAGGTGATGCTGCAGCAGACCACGGTCGAGGCGGTGAAAGCCTATTTTCGCAATTTCGTCGAGAAATGGCCGACGGTCGAGGCGCTGGCGGCGGCACCCTCAGAGGATGTGATGAAGGCCTGGGCCGGGCTTGGCTATTATTCCAGGGCGCGCAACCTGAAAGCCTGCGCCGACCTCGTGGCGCTTAGAGGCGGCCGTTTTCCCGATGCCGAGGCGAGCCTTCGCGAATTGCCGGGCATCGGCGCCTATACCGCGGCGGCCATCGCGGCCATCGCCTTCGACCGGCCGGCGGCGGTCGTCGACGGCAATGTCGAGCGGGTCATGACCCGGCTCTATTCGATCGAAACACCGCTCAGCGAAGCCAAGTCCGAAATCCGCGCGCTGCTCCAAAAACTGGTGCCGCAGGCTCGGCCCGGCGATTTCGCCCAGGCGATGATGGACCTTGGCGCTACGATCTGCGCGCCTAAGCGGCCGCGCTGCATGCTGTGCCCGGTGCGCGAGGATTGCAGCGCTGTCCTTGCCGGCGATCCGGAGCGCTTCCCGGTCCGCCTGCCGAAGGACGACAAGCCGCTGCGCAAGGGCGCAGCCTTCGTCGCCGAGCGCTACGACGGCGCCATTCTGCTGCGCAAGCGACCGGAGAAAGGATTGCTCGGCGGTATGACGGAGGTGCCGACGACCGGCTGGACGGCGCGGGTTGACGGCGCCACGACGGCCGACGCCGCGCCTTTTCTCGCCGACTGGCGGCGCGCCGGACAGATCGGACATGTCTTCACTCATTTCGCGCTCGAACTCGAAATCTTCCATGCCCAGGTCAAAGGCGATGCGCCGGCCGGGCATTTCTGGTCGCTGGCCCACGAGATTTCCGGGGAGGCGTTGCCGACTGTCATGAAAAAGGCAATCGAGGCGGCGATACCGGGCGCGACGAAAAAGCCGTCGCCGCACAGTGCAAAGAGGCCTGCATGACCGAAATCCGCCACATCGTGTTCGACATCGGCAAGGTGCTGATCCACTACGATCCGAACCTTGCGTTCAGTGGGCTGATCCCGGATGCCGAGGAGCGCAAGTGGTTCTTCGACAATGTCTGCACGCAGGACTGGAACATCGAGCAGGACCGTGGCCGGACGTGGGAAGAGGCGGAAGCGCTGCTGATTGCCGAGCACCCGGACCATACGGAGAACATCCGTAACTTCCGCCGCCATTGGCACGAGATGGTGCCGCATGCCTATGAGGACAGCGTCGCCATCATGCTCGGCCTGATCGAGAGCGGCCATGATGTGACCATGCTGACCAACTTCGCCGCCGACACGCTTGCCGAAGCGCGACAGCGGTTCGACTTCCTCAACCGGCCGCGCGGCGTGACCGTGTCGGCCGATATCCGGCAGATCAAGCCCGACCGCGCCATCTACGACCATCACGTCGCCGCATTCGGCCTCGAACCATCCGCCACGTTGTTCATCGACGACAGCCAGAAGAATGTCGACGGCGCCAAGGCCGCCGGCTGGCAGTCGGTGCTGTTCATTGACGCTCGGACGCTTAAAGCGGACCTTGAACGGTTCGGGATTGCGGTCTGAACTGAATCGCTTGCGGCGATCCGTTAAGGTTTTGATTCAGGCCCCTGCCCGTTCCATGCCGAGCCGGGCGATGCGGCGCAGCTCGTCGATCGGGCTCAAGCCGCCGCTGCGCTCATAGTGCCAGAAGGTCCAGCCGTTGCAGGCATCGAGGCCCTGCACTTCGGCGCCGATCTTGTGGATCGAGCCGGCGCTGCCACCGATCGCCAGCGTGCCGTCGGCGCGCACTTTCGCCGCCCAGCGCTTCTTGGCGTCGTAGAGCGTGGCGCCGGGCACCACCAGGCCGTTGTCGATCAGGCTTATGAAGGCGACGCGCGGCTCGGCGCGCTTGCCCGAAAGCACGGTCAGGTCGGCCTCTTCCAGCGGGCGCACCGCGGCGATGCGCTCATTGGCGGCGTCGATATAGGCCTGCTCGCGCTCGATGCCGACGAAATGCCGGCCGAGACGCTTGGCGACCGCGCCGGTGGTGCCTGAGCCGAAGAAGGGATCGAGCACGACGTCGCCAGGCTTGGTCGAGGCCATCATGATGCGGGCAAGCAGCGCCTCCGGCTTCTGCGTCGGGTGCAGCTTGTTGCCGTTCTCGTCCTTCAGGCGCTCGCCGCCGGTGCAGATCGGGAACAGCCAGTCGGAGCGCATCTGCAGATCGTCGTTCGAAGCTTTCAGCGCCTCGTAGTTGAAGGTGTAGCCCTTGGCCTTCTGGTCGCGCGAGGCCCAGATCATCGTCTCATGCGCGTTCTGGAAACGGCGGCCGCGGAAATTCGGCATCGGGTTGGTCTTGCGCCAGACGATGTCATTGAGGATCCAGAAGCCGAGATCCTGCATGCGGGCGCCGACGCGGAAGATGTTGTGGTAGGAGCCGATGACCCAGATCGTGCCGCTGGGCTTCAGCACGCGGCGCGCCGCGAGCAGCCAGGCGCGGGTGAAGGCGTCATAGGCCTCGAAACTCTCGAACCGGTCCCAGTCGTCGTCGACGGCGTCGACCTTGGACTGGTCGGGACGGTGCAGGTCGCCGTCGAGCTGCAGATTGTAGGGCGGGTCGGCGAAGATGATGTCGACCGACTTTTCCGGCAGCCTGTCGAGAGCGGCGACGCAATCGCCCTTCAGGATCGTGTCCAGCCATTCGGACTTAAGGGGAGCATGGGAAAGCTCGTCGAGAAGACGCACGGCAGACATCAAAACACCCAAAAAAACGCGTTACGGTTTACTGGCTGTTATGGTTACCGATCAGCGTAAACATTCGGTGAAGGCCCGCCCGCAGGCTCACGCAGTTTGCGAAAGCCGGCCCGTTAGTGTATGCCGCGCCGCTTGAGCCAGTCAGGCCCTCCCCCAATTTTTTCGGATTGCCATGCCCCAGCCAGATCTTGTCATTTTCGATTGCGACGGTGTGCTCGTCGATTCCGAGATCGTCGCCGCGCGCATCGAGGCGGAGCTTTTGACCGCGGCCGGGTTCGAGATTTCGGCTGAGGAGCTCAGCGAGACCTATGCCGGGCTGACCTTCAAGGACATCATGCTGCGGGTCGAGGAGAAGTCGCAGATCCCATTCCAGGCATCGCTGATCGACCGCGCCGAGGAACTGGTCGACCGCAAGCTGCGCGCGGACGTGCGCATCATCGACGGCGCCCGCGAAGCGGTCGCGGCCGTCACCGCGCCGCGCGCCGTCTGCTCGAACTCGCGCACCGAGCGCGTCGAATTCATGCTGGAGAAGGTGCGGCTGCTGCCGTTCTTCGCCGGCCGCATCTTTTCGGGGCTGGATATCCCGAGCAAGAAGCCCAAGCCGGCGCCCGACGTGTTCCTCTATGCCGCCGAAAGGCTCGGCGCCAACCCGAAGGATACCTTCGTCATAGAGGATTCCGTGCATGGCATTGCCGGCGCCAGGGCGGCCGGCATGCGCGTCATCGGCTTCACCGGCGCCGGACACAGCTATCCCGGCCACGCCGATGCGCTGACCGAGGCCGGCGCCGAGACGGTGATCAGGCGCTGGGCCGAATTGAACGGCACGATCGCGGCGCTGTCGGAGTGGTCGGAAGACGCATAAGCGCCTTCCAAACCGGTCACGCGTTCGCCGACTGATCAGTTCGTGACCGGAGCGCGCTTCTTCCTCTTGCCCTTCGCCTTGTCGGCGGCCGGCGCCGGCGTGTTCTCGTCATAGCCGGCATAGGCCTGGTAGTCGGTCGCGCTGGGCTCCGGTACCACGACATTGGCGTCGGTGAAGACGAACTGGGTGGCGGCCGAGGGATCGGTGACCTGCACCTGGTATTGATGAAGCTGCGAATAGAGCACGTCATTGCCATGCTGGACCGCGATACGGATCGGCATGGTGACGGTGCCGGGCGCGAACAGCGGACCCGGCACAACCTTGCCGGCAACCGCGATCTTCATCGACAACTGGCCGTTGGCATGCGTGCAATCGCGCGTCACGTCGGAGATCGAAGCCTGATAGACGACCTTGGACGGATCGTGATCGGGATCGATCGGCTGACCGTTGGGGCCGGTCTGCGCGGCCGCTGCAGCTGCATGGGCTTCGGCATCTGCCGCGGTGTCGCCCTTTTTCTTCCTGGGCTTTGCGGTCGTGCCCTTGGCATAGGTGTTGAAAAAGGCGGTGCCGTCCCGCAGCGTCACTTTCGGACAGTAGGCGCGCAACTGGCTGGCGACAATCTTGGGATCCTGCGGCGGCGGCGGCGCGGTCGGATCCTTCTTGCCGAAACCGAGGTTCAGGATGCCATTGTCGCTCGATTGGCAGCCGGCGGCGGCAAGCATAAAGCCGGCGAGCGCCAGACCCGCGACAAAACGACGGTTGACCGAATAAAACGCCATGAAACTGCACTTCCCTCTCACAAAGCCGGTGACGTATAGCAACCGCGCGGCAAAAATGCGACTGAGCCGGCTCGGAAAATTAACCAATTGCCGTGGATGACGCGACCGGCAGCAATGGGCCTTTTACGATGCAATATGTGAGTACCCGCGGGGATGCGCCCGCGCTTGGATTTTCCGATGCGGTGCTGGCGGGCCTGGCGCGCGACGGTGGGCTTTACGTGCCGCGCGAATGGCCGCAGTTTTCCGCCGCCGACATCCGGGCCATGCGCGGCCTTGCCTATCCTGACCTTGCCATCCGCGTCTTGACGCCCTTCCTCGGCGGCGAGATCGCGGCACCCGTCTTCGAGCGGCTGGTGCGCGAAGCCTATGCCACCTTCCGGCATGAGGCCGTCTGCCCGCTGGTGCAGACCGGGAAAAACACCTTCATCCTCGAGCTGTTCCACGGCCCGACGCTGGCCTTCAAGGACGTGGCGATGCAGTTGCTCGCCCGCCTGATGGACCATGTGCTTGCCGAGCGCGGACAGCGCGCCACCATCGTCGGCGCCACCTCGGGCGACACCGGAGGCGCCGCGATCGATGCCTTCGCCGGCCGCGACCGCACCGACGTCTTTATCCTTTTCCCGCACGGCAAGGTCTCGCCGGTGCAGCAGCGCCAGATGACGACGTCGAGCGCGGCAAACGTCCATGCGCTGTCGGTCGAAGGCAATTTCGACGACTGCCAGGGCCTGGTGAAGGACATGTTCAACGACCACGCTTTCCGCGACCGGGTGTCGCTGTCGGGCGTCAATTCGATCAACTGGGCCCGCATCATGGCCCAGATCGTCTATTATTTCTCTTCCGCCGTATCGCTCGGCGCGCCGGACCGGCCGGTTTCCTTCACCGTGCCGACGGGCAATTTCGGCGACATTTTCGCCGGTTACGCCGCAAAGCGCATGGGCCTGCCGATCGAGCGGCTGATCATCGCCACCAATGACAACGACATCCTGGCGCGCACGCTTGCCAGCGGCGAATACCGCACCAAGGGGGTGTTCGCCACGACCTCGCCGTCCATGGATATCCAGGTGTCGTCGAATTTCGAGCGCCTGCTGTTCGAGGCGGCGGGCCGCAACGCCGAGACGGTGCGACGCTATATGAACGGGCTGAAGCAGTCCGGCGCCTTCACCATCGAGGAAGGCCAACTCGAGCGCATCCGCGCCGAGTTCGATGCCGGCCGCGCCAGCATCGACGAGGTCGCTGCCACCATCCGCGCGACGCTGGACGCGAGCAACTACCTGCTCGATCCGCATACGGCCGCCGCCGTGCATGTGGCCGCCGCCCATGCTGGCGGCGCCGTGCCCATGGTGGTGCTCGGCACCGCGCATCCGGCGAAGTTCCCGGCCGCGGTCGAAGCCGCGAGCGGGGTCAACCCGGCACTTCCCGCCTGGCTCGGCGGCTTGATGACAGCCGACGAAAAATACACGATACTTCCCTCCGACTTGAAAATGGTGGAAGATTACGTGAGCCGCCACTCGCGGGCGGCGCGTTAGGGAGTATTTGCCATATGGGTGTTGAGGTAAGCCGTCTGTCGAACGGCCTGACAGTCGCCACCGAAACCCTTCCAAGCATCGAATCGGTTGCCCTAGGTGCCTGGGTGAAGTCGGGCGCCCGCAATGAACGCGACGAAGAGCATGGCATGGCCCATTTGCTCGAGCACATGGCGTTCAAGGGCACGAAGCGCCGCAGCGCCTTCGAGATCGCCTCGGAAATCGAGAATGTCGGCGGCGAGATCAATGCCGCCACCAGCGTCGAGACGACCTCCTACTATGCCAGGGTGCTTTCCGACGACGTCCCGCTGGCGGTCGATATCCTGGCCGACATCCTGCAGGAATCCGAGTTCGATCCCGAGGAACTGGAGCGCGAGCAGCATGTGATCCTACAGGAGATCGGCGCCGCGCACGACACGCCCGACGACATCGTCTTCGATCGCTTCACCGAAACGGCCTTCCGCCATCAGACCATCGGCCGCTCGATCCTGGGCACGCCGGAGACGGTCAAATCCTTCACCTCCAAACAGTTGCACGATTTCATCGAGCGGCAATACGACGCCGAGCGGATGGTCATCGTGGCCGCCGGCGAGGTCAAGCACGACGCTTTCGTGCGCGAGGTCGAGAACCGTCTCGGCGGCTTCCGCGCCAACGCGGCGGGCAACATCCCGCAATATGCGCAATATGTCGGCGGCGACTTCCGCGAGGACCGCGACCTGATGGACGCGCAGATCGTGCTCGGCTTCGAGGGTCGCGCCTACCACGTGCGCGACTTCTACGCCTCGCAGGTGCTGTCGATGATTCTCGGCGGCGGCATGTCGTCGAGGCTGTTCCAGGAAGTGCGCGAAAAGCGCGGCCTCTGCTACTCTGTCTATGCCTTTCACTGGGGTTTTTCCGACACCGGCATTTTCGGCGTGCATGCCGCGACCGGCCAGAGCGACATCGCCAAGCTGGTGCCGGTGATCATCGACGAATTGCAGAAGGCCGGCGAAAGCATCCTGCAGGAAGAGCTCGACCGGGCGCGGGCGCAGTATCGCGCCGGCCTCATCATGTCGGCCGAAAGCCCGGCCAGCCGTGCCTCGCAGATCGCCCGTCAGCTGCTTTTGTTCGGGCGGCCGATCGCCAAGGAGGAATTGATGGAGCGGCTTTCGGCGCTGACCGTCGAGCGCCTGACCGACCTTTCCTCGCGGCTGTTCTCGACCAAGCCGACGCTTACCGCGGTCGGCCCCGTGGGCACGCTTGCGCCCTACGAGGCGATCCTCGAATCGCTTGCGGGTCCGCAGACGACCGCCCGCCGGCTCGCCGTCTGACCCTAAGCAGGTTCCGCGAAAGTGTCCCACGGTTTTGCGATCAGAACCTGCGAGAAACCAGGGAATCTAGGCAGATATTCGTGGGGCATCCCACGAATATCTGCCTAGAACCAACGCCGTGTTCGCGCTCCCTTTCTTTCGCCGCGACCTGCCGGCACTGAAAGGCGATAAGGTCACGCTGCGCGTGCCTTTCACCAACGACTACCGCGAATGGTCGGCGGTGCGCGGCGAAAGTCGCGCCTTCCTGGAACCCTGGGAGCCTCGCTGGCAGCCGGACGAGCTCGACCGCACCGCCTGGCGGCTGCGCATCAGCCGCTACCGCGAGGATTACGCGCAAGGCACGGCCATCGCCTTCTTCATCTTCGAAAAATCGAGCGGCAAGCTTGCCGGCGGCATCACGCTCGGCAACATCCGCCACGGCGTCGCGCAAAGCGGCCATATCGGCTACTGGATCGGTGAACGCTTCGGCGGCCGCGGCCTGATGACCGAGGCGGTCAAGCTGGTGTCGCGCTTTGCCTTCGATACGCTCAGGTTGCACCGGATCGAAGCTGCCTGTATTCCCGAAAACGCCCGATCGATCCGCGTGCTTGAAAAAGCCGGATTCCGGCGCGAAGGACTGCTGCGATCCTATCTCAGGATCAATGGCATCTGGCAGGATCACTACCTCTACGCCCGGATCGCGGACGATCCGCCGGGCGATGGAACGAAGGGCTGATTGTGACGAATTTTTCGCGATTAGCGTCGCTGTTCGCCCTCATATTGGCGGTTATCATCACGTTTTCGGCGGCCATGCCGGCTTTCGCCGTCGAGCCGATCAAGATCGCTCGCGACGACAAGGCGCTCAACCTTTCGGAAGCCGTCCAGATCTACCGAAACCAGGGCGAGAATTTCCAGGTCTCGACCGCGCCTGGACCCGACGGCATCGTGCGGCGCATCGAGGTGGAAGCCAATGACGCACGCTCGAGCGGCGACTGGGCCGTCTTCGCGCTCGCCAACACCACCGACCAGCAGCTCGACCGGCTGATCGTCGCGCCGCATTTCCGCCTGGTGAATTCCGGCATTTTCTGGCCCGATCTCGGCTCGACGCGCATCGCGGCGATCACACCCAGCGAAGGCTTCGCGCTCGACCGCCAGACTAGCCCCGACGCCGACGTGTTCCGCGTGACGCTGAACCCCGGCACCGTGGTGACCTTCATCGCCGAGCTCGCCTCGCCGAAGCTGCCGCAGGTCTATCTCTGGGAGCCGGACTCCTACAAGGACTCGGTCAATTCCTACACGTTGTTCCGTGGCATCGTCATCGGCATATCGGGGCTTCTGGCGCTGTTCCTGACCATCCTGTTCGTGGTCAAGGGAACCTCGATGTTCCCGGCGACCGCCGCGCTTGCCTGGGCGGTGCTGGCCTATATCTGCGTCGACTTCGGCTTCCTCAACAAGATCATCGAGATATCGCCCGGCAACGAGCAGATATGGCGGGCCGGCACGGAGGTCGCTCTGGCCGCAACCTTCGTGGTGTTCCTGTTCGCCTATCTCAACCTCAACCGGTGGCATGGCCATTTCAGCTATGGCGCGCTGGTCTGGATCCTCGGACTGCTGTTGATCGCGGGCGTCGCCATCGTCGATCCGGCGGTGGCCGCCGGCATTGCCCGCATCTCGTTCGCCGCCACCGCGCTCACCGGCCTCGGCCTCATCATCTTCCTCGGCATTCGCGGCTATGACCGCGCGATCATGCTGGTGCCGAGCTGGGTCATGGTGCTCTTATGGCTATGCGGGTCGTGGATGGCGATCACCGGCATGCTGGACAACGACATCGCCCAGCCGGCGCTGGGCGGCGGGCTGATCCTGATCATCCTGTTGATCGGCTTCACGGTCATGCAGCACGCCTTCGCCGGCGGCGGGGCGCATCAGGGCCTGTTCTCCGACCTCGAGCGTCAGGCGCTGGCCGTCGCCGGCTCGGGCGACATCGTCTGGGACTGGGACGTGCTGCGCGACCGCGTTGTGACCAAGCCGGACATCAGCCTGCAACTCGGCCTGGCGCCCAACAGCCTTGGCGGTGCGGCCCGCAACTGGCTGCCGGTGTTGCATGCCGACGACCGCGACACCTTCCGCACCACGCTCGACGTAGTGCTGGAACACCGGCGCGGCAAAGTCTCGCAGAATTTCCGCCTGCGCGGCGCCGACGGCCACTACCACTGGTTTTCGCTGCGCGCCCGGCCGGTGATCGGCTCCGACGGCGAAGTGATCCGCTGCGTCGGCACCATGGTCGACGTCACCGAGCAGAAGAAATCCGAGGAAAGACTGCTGCACGATGCCGTGCACGACAACCTCACCGGCCTGCCCAACCGCGAATTGTTCATGAACCGGCTGGAGGCGATCATCTCGATCGCCCGCACCGAGGACAAGGTGCGCCCGACGGTCTTCATCATCGACATCGACCGCTTCAAGCAGGTCAATGACGGGCTTGGCATTTCCGCCGGCGACACCATTCTGCTGACTGTCGCGCGCCGGCTGCACCGGCTGTTGAAGCCGAAGGATTCTCTGTCGCGCTTTGCTGGCGACCAGTTCGCGCTGATGCTGCTTTCGGAGCAGGACCCTGCCCGCATCGCGGCAATCGCCGACGCCATCAAGCACGCGATCAACAATCCGATCACCTTCGCCAAGCGCGAGATCGTGCTGACCGCCTCGATCGGCCTGATCACCTGGACGACGGCGCAGACCTCCGCCGAGGACATGGTCAAGGATGCCGAGCTTGCCATGCACCAGGCCAAGCGCTTCGGCGGCGACAGGATCGAGCCGTTCCGGCCGGCCTTCCGCACCGTCGGCACCGACCGGCTGCAGTTCGAATCTGACCTTCGCCGCGCCATCGAGCGGCGCGAGTTCACGCTCGCCTACCAGCCGATCGTGCGGCTGGAGGATGGCAGCGTCGCCGGCTTTGAGGCGCTGCTGCGATGGGACCATCCGCGCCGCGGCATGATCCCGCCAGGGGACTTCATCCCGGTGGCCGAGAATTGCGGGCTGATCGTGCAGCTCGGCCTGTTCGCCATGCAGCAGGCGGCCGAGGACCTCGCGGGCTGGCAAAAGCAGATCGGCGACGCACCGCTGTCGATCTCGGTCAATCTGTCGAGCCGCCAGCTCATCCGCCGCGATCTGGTCAGCGACGTCCGCTCCGTCATCGCGCGCGCCAATCTGAAGCCGCGCTGCTTCCGGCTCGAGCTCACCGAATCCCTGGTGATGGACAATCCCGAGCAGACCGCGCATGTGCTGACCAAGCTGAAGCAGCTCGGCATCGGGCTGTCGCTCGACGATTTCGGCACCGGCTATTCCTCGCTTTCCTATCTGACGCGCTTCCCCTTCGACACGATCAAGATCGACAAGAGCTTCGTCGACGACGCAACGCCGAAGCGCGCCGTGCTGCTCAAATCCATGGTCAACATGGCGCATGAGCTGGGGCTTTCGGTGGTGGCTGAAGGCATTTCGGACGAAAGCGACGCGCTGGAACTGCGCCAGATGGGTTGCGAATATGTCCAGAGCTTCATGTTCGGCGCGCCGATGCCCGGCGATCAGGTGCTGAAGACGTTGAAGGAACAGTATCCGCTGACGCAAGCCTAGACGGCTTGACGGTTACGCATGCCCCGCGGCGGCGCTCAGATGGGCGAGGTCGATGCCGATCGAGGCTAGGATACGGTCGTATTTGCGTTCGATGTCGGTGTCGAAGAGCAGCTCCGGCGTCGCCGGACAGGTGAGCCAGCCATTCTCGGCGATCTCGGTTTCGAGCTGGCCGGCGCCCCAGCCGGAATAGCCGAGCGCCATCAGCGCGTGGCGCGGCCCGCGGCCCGTCGAGATGGCGCGCAGGATATCGACCGTCGCGGTCAGGCAGATGTCGTCGGAGACGTTGAGCGAGGATTCCACGCGATAGTCGCCGGAATGCAGCACGAAGCCGCGGCTGCGGTCGACAGGCCCGCCATTGCGCACGACGAAATCGCGCGTATGCGCCGGCAGGCGGATCGCTTCCTGCTCGTTCATGATGCCGAGTTGCACGAGCAGGTCCGGAAACAGCATCTGCTGCGTCTGGTTGATGATGAGGCCCATCGCGCCCTCGTCGCTGTGGGCGCAGATATAGATGACGGAGCGCGCGAAACGGTCGTCCTTCATGCCGGGCATGGCAATCAGGAACTGGTCGTCGAGGAAGCCGCGTCCGGCGGCCGCCTTCTTGTGGCGCAGCAAGTCCATGGGATGAGCGTAACGCGTTTCGGCAGCGCCGAAAAGATGGTGGCGGTCCCCGATGTCACGCAAATATGATACCGGGAGGCTGACGAAGCCATTGCGCGGCCAAGAACGGACGATCAAATCACCGCCATGCGATACATGAAAATACTGGTTCTCGGCGTCGTTTTCGGGTGGGCTACAGGCCTCCCGGCCGAGGCCTCCTCCTCGATCTGGTACAATTCGGAAGGCGGCAAGGTGCGGCTGGTGACCACGGGCAAGCCCGACGAGGCCGGCAAGATCCACGGCGTGCTCGACATCGCGTTGAAACCCGGCTGGAAGACCTATTGGCGCGATCCGGGCGACGCCGGCGTGCCGCCGCAGCTCGATATATCGGGCAGCACCAACGTCGCCGACGCGCAATTGTCGTTTCCGCCGCCGCAACGGCATGACGACGGCTACGGCAAATGGGCCGGCTACGACCGACCGGTGTCGCTGCCGGTGACCTTCACCCTGTCTTCGCCCGGCCAGCCGGCAAGCATCGACGCCAACATCTTCCTCGGCATCTGCGAGACGATCTGCATTCCGGTGCAGACCCGGCTCAGCGTCGATCCGGGGTCCGATCCCGACAACGCCACCGACGCGGCGCTGGTGAAGACGGCGCTCGCGACGCTACCCTCCCCGGCCCGGTCCGATTTCGGCATCACAGTGCAGTCCGGCGACCACGAGACGCTCGTCGTCCAGGCGCAGTCGCCCGGCGATCCGGAATCGGTAGACTTCTTCATCGCCGGCGAGCGCGACTATATGTTCGGCGCGCCGGTGCGCAGCGAGAAGGACGGCAAGCTGCTCTTCACCGTGCCGATCCTCGACCGCCCGTCGGCGACGCCGACCGATGGCGGGCTCTATTATACGCTGACCAGCGCCGAGGGTTCGGTGGATGGGCTTCTGCCTTTCCCTTGATCCAGCGATTGTGAAGAGTTGCCGGAGCCCGCTCAGTCCGATATCGAAGGCACCGATCCCTCCCCATCTCCCAAGCGAGGAAACCCATGACCATTTCGGTTGGCGAAAAACTGCCCGCCTCGAGCTTCAAGGTGATGACCGCGGACGGCGCGAAGCCGATCACCGGCGACGAGATCTTCGCCGGCAAGAAGGTGGTGCTGTTCGGCGTCCCCGGCGCCTTCACGCCGACCTGCAGCAACAACCACCTGCCGGGGTATCTGGAAAACCATGACGCCATTCTTTCGCGCGGCGTCGACACGATCGCCGTGGTTTCGGTCAATGACGTGCATGTCATGGGCGCCTGGGCGCGCTTCACCGGCGGCGAAGGCAAGATCCTCTACCTCGCCGACGGCAGCGGCGATTTCGCCAAGTCGGTCGGCCTCGACAACGATCTTTCCGCGACCGGCATGGGTCTGCGCTCGAAGCGCTTCTCGATGATCGTCGACGACGGCAAAGTCACCGCGATCAACGTCGAGACCAAGCCGGGCGTCGATGAAAGCGGCGCGGCAAAGATCCTCGAGCAGCTGTAGAGCGTTTCACCGTTTCACGGAAACGGCGAAACGCTCTATCTTTTTTTTTGCGCAATTCCGGACGGAAAACCGATCACACTTTTCCTGGAATTGCTCTCGATCAGGATGACGTTTCGTCGACCCGCCATCCTGATCCAACTCTTTGTTGGAGCGTGATCTTGTCCGAAAACCGGTTCCCACTTTTTGCGTGCGCTGACCTCCGGTTCGGGATCATGCTCTGATGCTCGATACCGTCTGGCGCGCGGTGGCGATCGGCATCGGCGCCACGATGTTCATGGATATCTGGGCGATCATCCTCAACAAGGCGATCGGCCAGCCTTTGCCCAACTGGGGCATGGTCGGGCGCTGGGTGCGGCATCTGCCCGAAAAGGTCTTCCACGACGATATCGGCGAGGCCGCGCCCTATGCGCATGAAAAGGCGCTGGGCTGGGCCTTCCACTATCTGGTCGGCATCTTCTATGGCGTGATCCTGGTCGTGCTGGCGGGCGCGGGCTGGCTGGCGGCGCCGACCTTCCTGCCCGCCTTCATCCTCGGCATCGTCACCGTCGGCGCCGGCTGGTTCCTGCTGGCGCCGGGCATGGGCGCCGGCTGGGCGGCGTCAAAACTGCCCAACCCGACGAAGGTGCGCGCCCTCAACCTCGTGGCGCACACCGTGTTCGCGCTCGGCATGTTCTCGACGGCGCTGCTGATCCGCTGACCGTCAAATGCCGTGATGCGGCGTCAGATTGTCGATCGGTCGCCAATCGTGGAGGACGCGGCGCGCGGCTGTATCCCACGCGAAATAGTTGCCGCCGCCCGTCGGCTGGTCCGCGACACGGCTGATTTCACGCCCGCCGAGATGAAGCAGCAGAAGCGTTCCGACGCCGCCGTGGCCGACGAAGGCCACGTCGCCATCGGGGCCGACGCCAAGCGCGGCCTCGACCTCGCTGATGATACGCTGCTGCGCATCAATCGCCCGTTCCCAGCCACGGACGCTTTCATGCGGCCTGGCGAAGAACTGGTCGGCAACCGCTTCGAATTCCGGCGGCGGCAGGAAGCCCGTCGCCGACCGGTCGTTCTCATGCATCCGCTCGCGCATCTCGACAACAAGGCCGAAATGCCGCGCCAGGATTTCCGCTGTTTCGATCGCCTTGCGCTCGGCGGACGAGACGATGCGCCGGATCGAGCCGATCCAGGGCTGGCCGAGCATTGCGACCGCCCGCGCCCGGCCGATATCGGACAGCCCCCATTCCGGCACCGGAATGCTGGCGTCGATGCGGACCTGGGGATGGGTGATGTAATAGGCGATCGGCACGACATGCTTCCCCTGTCAGAGTGCAGGCCCGATCCTCGAAATCAATAGCTCTGGGTCGAGCGCCGTGCCCTCGGGGCCGCGGGCTGCCTTGCCGGCGCGGCCGCAGGCTTCGGCGCCGCGGACACGGCCGAACCCTTCTTGAAAGGCGCCATGCCTTCGCGCGCCAGCTCGTCGGCGCGCTCGTTCTCCGGGTGGCCGGCATGGCCCTTGACCCAGTTCCAGGTCACCTTGTGGCGCCTGTTGGCCTCGTCGAGCGCCTGCCACAGCTCGCCATTCTTCACCGGCTTCTTGTCGGCGGTCTTCCAGCCGTTCTTCTTCCAGCCATGGATCCACTTGGAAATGCCGTCCATGACGTATTTGCTGTCGGTGTGCAGCTCGACGGCGCAAGGCTCTTTCAGCGCGCTCAGCGCCGAGATGGCCGCCAGCAGCTCCATACGGTTGTTGGTCGTCTCGGCCTCGCCGCCCGACAATTCCTTGGTCTTGCCGTTGAAGCGCAGGATGGCGCCCCAGCCGCCAGGCCCGGGATTGCCCGAGCAGGCGCCGTCGGTGAAGATTTCAACCTGCTTGGTCATGTCAGCCCGTATTCGGATGGCGATCTGATCGCACGATGGAATCGCATGCGGCGGATATATTCGGTCGGATCGCGCTTCATCACCAGCCCGCCATCGGGAATGGTCAGCCAGTCATAGAGGCGGGTCAGCATGAAGCGAAGCGCCGAGCCGCGCGCCAGCATCGGCAGCGCCGCCTTCTCGTCGCCCGAGAGCGGCCGCACCGACTGGTAGCCGGCGAGCAGCGCCACCCCCTTGGTCAGGTTGAAGGAGAAATCCTTCTCGAAGCACCAGGCGTTGAGACAGGTGGCGACATCGTAGGCGTAGAGGTCGTCGCAGGCGAAATAGAAGTCGATCAGCCCCGACAGCTTCTCGCCGAGGAAGAAGACATTGTCCGGAAACAGATCGGCATGGATGATGCCCTTCGGCAGACCGGCCGGCCAGTTGCGCTCGAAATCGCCGAAATCGGCATCGACCTCGGCCGCCAAGCCAGGCTCGACCTCGTCGGCGCGACCGCGCGAGGCGTCCCACAGCTTGCGCCAGCCGTCGATCGCCAGCGCGTTCGGCCTTCTCATCTGAAAATCCTGGCCGGCAAGATGCAGGCTGGCGAGCGCCTTCCCGACCTCCGCGCAATGCGCGGCGGTCGGACGCCTGAGCGACAGGCCTTCGAGGAAAGTGATGATGACGGCGGGCCGGCCGGCAAGCGTGCCGATGACGGTGCCGTCATGCGCGGTGACCGGCAGCGGGCAGGAAATGCCTTTCCGGGCGAGATGGCCCATCAGGCCGAGAAAGAACGGCAGGTCGGCCTTGTCGACGCGCTTTTCATAGAGCGTCAGGATGTAGGAGCCGGTCGAGGCATGGACGAGAAAATTCGAATTCTCGGTGCCTTCGGCGATGCCCTTGTAGGACAGCAGCTCGCCGACCGGATAGGCCCTCAGGAACGCGCCGAGTTCGTTCTCGTTGACGTCGGTGTAGACGGCCATCCGATTTCACGCCGCTCCGTTGACGAAGGCCATGTCGGCCGCCGTCAGTTCGACATCGCGCAGCACCCGCATCACCGGAAAATCCTCCGTTTCCGTGGCCGTGATGGCCAGATCGATGGTGACGTCGAAACGCTGCCGGAACGCGTCGATGATCTCATCGACGATGATCTCCGGCGCCGAGGCGCCGGCCGACAGGCCGAGCGTCGAAATCCCGGCGATCTCTTCCCATGGAATTTCGGCGGCGCGCTGCACGAGAAGCGACATCGCGGCACCGGCGCGCTCCGCCACTTCGACAAGGCGACGCGAGTTGGACGAATTGGGAGCGCCGACGACGAGGAACAGATCGGCGCCGGCGGCCGTCTCCTTCACCGCTTCCTGGCGGTTGGTGGTGGCGTAGCAGATCGATTCGGCGGCCGGCGCATGCAGCTCCGGGAACCGCTCCTCGAGCGCCCGGATGATGCCGGCGGTGTCCTCGACCGACAGGGTCGTCTGGGTGACGAAGCCCAGCGCCGTAGCGTCGACCGGCTCGAAGCGGGCAGCGTCGGCCTCGGTCTCGATCAAGGTCACGGCGCCTTCCGGCAATTGGCCCATCGTGCCGATCACCTCCGGATGCCCGGCATGGCCGATCAGCAGCACATGGCGGCCGAGCCGCTGGTGGCGCATCGCCTGCTTGTGCACCTTGGAGACGAGCGGACAGGTGGCGTCGAGATAGAAGAGATTGCGCGCCTGGGCGTCCGCCGGCACCGATTTCGGCACGCCATGCGCGGAAAAGACCACCGGCGACTGGCGATGCTCCGGTGGGATCTCGGACAGTTCCTCGATGAAGACGGCGCCCAGGCTCTGCAGCCCTTCGACGACGTAGCGGTTGTGCACGATCTCGTGGCGGACATAGACCGGCGCGCCGTATTTCTTCAGCGCCAGCACGACGATCTGGATGGCGCGGTCGACGCCGGCGCAGAAGCCGCGCGGCTGGCAGAGCCGGATCGTGAGCGGTGGCTTTTTCTCAGTCATGAATTCAAGGCCGATTTCAGTCGGAAGCTATCTGTTTGTTTTGACGCAAGGCGAAATGAGGTGCGCACCCCTGCCCTGTCAAGAGCGGCCGGCCTCACGCTTCCCTCGCCGGGCGGCGCAGCCTGAGGATCAGCACGGCGGCGAGAGCCGCGGCCAGCCCGAACCAGGTGACGGCATATTGCAGGTGGTTGTTCGGCAGATCGATGATGGTGACGCCGCCGACCGGCAGGCCGCCGGGATTGGGCGTCCTGTCGGCGTCGATGAAGAATGGCACCAGCACCGCGCCGGCCGGCAGCCCGGCGGATGCCGCCATGACGTCGCGGTCCTTCCAGAAGAAGATGTTCTTGGCGACGTCGTTGTCGGGAAGCATCATCGACGGCTTTGCGAGCAGCGGATTGCGGGCGAGCCCGGTCACCGTCACCTTGCCGGCGACCTCGCCTTTCTTTCGCTTGGCCGGATCCTTGAGCTCGTAAGGGACGAAGCCGCGGTTGACGAGCACGAAACGGCCGTCATCGAGCTGAAGCGGCGTGTAGACGTTGAAGCCGCTGTCGCCTTCCCAGGTGGAAAAGAAATGCCGCTCGCCCTGATGCAGGAAGGTGCCGGTCACCGTCACCGGCGTGTAATCGACATCCCGCGAGGCGGCGAATTCTCTCTCGACATCGGCCAGCGGCAGCGGCGCTGAATGCGTCCGCTTGTCGATGGTCGCGAGCAGGCCTTCCTTCCAGTGCAGGCGCTGGACCTGCCACGTGCCGAGCCCGACCAGGATGGCGAACAGGAAAAGGCCGAGGCCGAGCAGCAACGCCGAACGCGGCCGCGAACGGCCGGCAGCCAGAGCGGTCGCCTCGGTCATTGGTTGGAATCCAGCCTGCCCTCGGAGGCCTTCTTCGAATATTGCAAGGTGATCAGCACGCCCTTGATCAGGCGCAGCGCCGTCAGGCAGAGCACGAGCGCCAGCGGTATCCACAACATGAAGTGCAGCCAGAGCGGCGGGCTGAACGTCACCTCCATCCAGAGCGCGAGGCCAACGACGACGAAGCCGATGATCAGGATGACGAACACCGCCGGTCCGTCGCCGGCATCGGCGAAGGAATAGTCGAGCCCGCAATTGTAGCAGCGCTTGCCGACGGTGAGGAAACCCGAGAACAGCTTGCCTTCGCCACAGCGCGGGCAGCGGCCGTGCAGGCCCGCCGGGATGGGGTCGATGGGTGGCCAGATCGCCTTATCTTCACTCATCTAATGATCTTCGCTCATTCAATGATCTCGATCGGCGTGCCGTCGGCCACCATTGTCCAGATTTCATCCATATCGGAGTCCGTAACCGCAATACAGCCGTCGGTCCAGTCGACCATTTGAAGCAGCCCGCCCAGCCAGCCGAAGCCGTTCGGCTGACCATGGATCATGATGAAGCCGCCCGGATCGACGCCGCGCGATCTTGCCGAAGCCAGATCGTCGGCATTGGGATAGGAGATGTGGATCGACTTGTGCGCGACGCTGTCGGGATTGCGCCAGTCGAGCACGTAGCGCCCTTCCGGCGTTCGCTCGTCGCCCTCCCGGTGTTTTTGGCCGACAGGATCGCCGCCCAGCGCGATGTCGTAGCTGCGCAGAATTTGTCCACCGCCGAGCAGATCAAGCTGGCGCCGTGCCTTTTCCACACGCACGAGATCGACCTTCTGGCCTGGAAACCTACCCCGTTCCGTTATCGGGATCGTTCCGATCAGACATGCGCATATGGCAACCGGGATTCGCGACCACATCGCTTACCGATGGCCGGCCATTGCGCCGAAAAGAAGAAGGCGGCCCCGTCGCCGCGACCGCCTTCGAAATTCCTGAAAAACTGCTGAAAGCAACTTCCGGAAGAATCGCTACCGCTTTTCCCGGAATTGCTTTTATCAGTGGCCTTCGATCAGCGCGCCGTTCGAGGCCCAGACATAGACCGCGCTGAACAGGAACAGCCAGACCACGTCGACGAAGTGCCAGTACCAGGCCGCCGCCTCGAAGCCGAAATGCTGCTTCGGGGTGAAGTCGCCGCGCCAGGCGCGGATCAGGCAGACGAGCAGGAAGATGGTGCCGATGATGACATGGAAGCCGTGGAAGCCGGTCGCCATGAAGAAGGTGGCGCCATAGATCGAGTCCTTGAACGCGAACGGGGCGTGCATGTACTCGTAGGCCTGCACCATGGTAAACAGCATGCCCAGGCCGACGGTCAGCACCAGCCCGTTGATCAGGCCCTTGCGGTCGCCATGCAGCAGCGCGTGGTGCGCCCAGGTCACCGTCGTGCCCGACAGAAGCAGGATGATGGTGTTGTAGAGCGGAAGGTGGAAGGGGTCGAGGACCTCGAGGCCCTTCGGCGGCCAGACGCCGCCGGTGAAAGCGGTGCGGGCATACTGGTTCGCCTCGCCGGGGAACAGGCTGGCGTCGAAGAAGGCCCAGAACCAGGCGACGAAGAACATCACCTCGGAGGCGATGAACATGATCATGCCGTAGCGCAGGTGCAGCGACACCACGCGCGTGTGATGGCCCTCATGCGCCTCCTTGATGGTGTCCGACCACCAGGCGAACATCGTGTAGAGCACGATGATCAGGCCGATGAAGAACAGCCATGGATTGGCGATGTCGTGGCCGAAGACCGGGAAAGGACCAAGCTTGGGATTTGCATACCGCATCAGGCAGATGCCACCGATCGCCATGATCAGCGCGCCGATGGCGCCCAGGAACGGCCAGGGGCTCGGGTTGACGAGATGGTAGTCGTGTTGTGGTTTTGCGTGCGCGTCTGCCATATCAACCCCCGAGGCTTGCTTCGGTATCGGAAACTTTGTTGGTGCTGCTGCCGGCGGCCGGCGTGGACGAGGCGACCGGCTGTTTCTTTTCGACCGGGAACATCGTGTAGGACAGGGTGATGGTCTTCAAGTCCTTGAGTTCCGGCACGTTGACGATGTCCGGATCGACATAGAACACCACCGGCATATCCAGCGTCTCGCCGGGCTTCAACGTCGTGTCGGTGAAGCAGAAACACTCCACCTTGTTGAAATAGGCGCCGGCCATTTCAGGCTGCACGTTGAACGAGGCGCGGCCGGTGATGGGGCGGTCGAACTTGTTGGTGGCGCTGTAATGCGCCTGCGTCGTCTCGCCGATCTTCATCGTTACCGAGCGTCCGACGGGTTCGAACTGCCACGGAATGCCGTTGGTGTTGGCGTCGAAGCGCACGGTGATCTCGCGATCGAGCACGCGGCCGGCATATTGCTTCTCGGCGCGCTGCGTGGTGCCGCCATAGCCGGTGGCCTGGCAGAACATCTTGTAGAGCGGCACCGCCGCATAGGCCATGCCGACCATGCCGGTGAAGAAGGCGAGGCAGACGGCGGCGACGATGCCGTTGTTGACCTTGCGGGGCTTGCTCGACTCGCCGCTCATCAGCCGCCTCCCAACAGGCCGGAGCCGGTGATGCTGGCGCCCTGGTGGCCGAAGCGTACGACGGTGGCGACGTAGAAGATGATGACCAATGCCGCCAGCGCGAAGCCGATGGCGATCGAGCGATTACGACGTGCCTTCTTCTGGCGCTCGGTCAAGGTGACCAGTTCGAGCTTCTTGTCGGCCACGATCATGCTCCCCCCATCATGAAGGCGCGCGCGACCACGCAGTCGACGAGATAGGCGGCAAAGATGGCGAAGAGATAAAGCAGCGAATAGCCGAACAGCGCCTTGGCCGGCTTCATCGCCCGGTCGTCGTCGCTCATCCCCAGCACCTTCCAGGCATACCAGACGAAGCCCAGGCCGAGCACTACAGCGACGGCGCCATAGCCGGCCGTGGTATAGCCGAGCGCCCAGGGCAGCACGCCGACCGGCGCCAGGATCAGCGCATAGGCGAAGATCTGCCTGCGGGTCGAGGCCTGGCCGGCGACGTTCGGCATCATCGGGATGCCGGCCCGCGCATAGTCGTCGGACTTGAACAGCGCCAGCGCCCAGAAATGCGGCGGCGTCCACAGGAAGATGATCAGGAACAGGATCACGCTTTCGAGGCTGACCGACCCGGTCACCGCGGCCCAACCGATCACCGGCGGGAAAGCGCCGGCCGCACCGCCGATGACGATGTTCTGCGGCGTCCAGCGCTTCAGCCACATCGTGTAAATGACGGCGTAGAAGAAAATGGTGAAGGCAAGCAGCGACGCCGACAGCCAGTTGACCAGCACGCCGAGCGTCATCACCGACAGCACCGACAAGACAAGACCGAAGCTCAGCGCCTCGCCGGGCGTGACGCGACCGGCCGGCACGGGACGGCTGGCCGTCCTGGTCATCACCGCGTCGATGTCGGCGTCGTACCACATGTTGAGCGCGCCCGAGGCGCCCGCGCCTATCGCAATTGCCAGGATGGCGATCATCGCCAGCAGCGGGTTGACGGAGACGGGTGCCGCGACCAGGCCGACAAAGGCCGTGAAGACGACCAACGACATGACGCGCGGCTTCAGCAGGGCGAAAAAATCGCCCGCGGTCGCTTCCGATATGCGAAAGCCCGCGTCCTCCATCAATCCGTCGTCGGCAAGGGCCATGCGTACTTAAGTCCATTATTCCGTTGGCCAAGACCGCCGGGCGAACCGGCGGCCTCGTATTCGGGGCTGCCTTACTTGATCTTCGGCAGCTGTTCCCACTGGTGGAACGGCGGCGGCGAAGGCAGCTGCCATTCAAGCGTCGTTGCGCCCTCGCCCCACGGATTGGCGCCGGCCACCCGCTTCTTCTGGAAGGCCTCGAACACGCCGTAGAGGAAGATCGCGACACCCACAGCGGAGATGTAGGATCCAATCGACGACACATAGTTCCAGCCGGCGAACGCATCCGGATAGTCGATGGTGCGGCGCGGCATGCCGGCAAGACCAAGGAAGTGCTGCGGGAAGAAGATCAGGTTGACGCCGACGAAGGTGACCCAGAAGTGGGTGTTGGCGATGACCGGCGAGTACATGTAGCCGGTCATCTTGGGGAACCAGTAATACCAGCCGGCGAAGATGGCGAACACGGCGCCCAGCGACAGCACATAGTGGAAGTGGGCGATCACGAAATAAGTGTCGTGCAGCGAGCGGTCGAGGCCGGCATTGGCCAGTTGCACGCCGGTGACGCCACCGATGGTGAACAGGAAGATGAAGCCCAGCGCCCACAGCATCGGCGGCTTGAAGGAGATCGAACCGCCCCACATGGTGGCGATCCAGGAGAAGATCTTCACGCCGGTCGGCACCGCGATGACCATGGTGGCGAACACGAAATAGCGCTGCGTGTCGAGCGACAGGCCGGTCGTGTACATGTGGTGCGCCCAGACGATGAAGCCGACGGCGCCGATCGCGACCATGGCGTAGGCCATGCCGAGATAGCCGAACACAGGCTTCTTCGAGAAGGTCGAGACAATGTGGCTGATGATGCCGAAGCCCGGCAGGATCAGGATGTACACTTCGGGGTGACCGAAGAACCAGAACAGATGCTGGAAGAGCAGCGGATCGCCGCCATTGTCCGGCACGAAGAAGGACGTGCCGAAATTGCGGTCGGTCAAGAGCATGGTGATGGCGCCGGCCAGAACCGGCAGCGAGAGCAGCAGCAGGAAGGCGGTGACCAGCACCGACCAGGCAAACAGCGGCATCTTGTGCAGCGTCATGCCGGGCGCGCGCATGTTGAAGATGGTGGTGATGAAATTGATGGCGCCGAGGATCGACGACGCGCCGGCGATGTGGATCGACAGGATCGCCAGATCCATCGCCGGTCCAGGCTGCCCGGATGTCGAGAGCGGGGGATAGATCGTCCAGCCGCCGCCGACGCCGAAGGCACCCGGCGCGCTCGGCACGAACATCGAGGAGAGCAGCAGGATGAAGGCCGGCGGCAACAGCCAGAAGGAGATGTTGTTCATGCGCGGGAAAGCCATGTCGGGCGCACCGATCATGATCGGCACCATCCAGTTGGCGAAGCCGCCGATGAGGGCCGGCATGACCATGAAGAAGATCATGATTAGCGCGTGCGCGGTGCCGAAGGCGTTGTACATGCTCTTGCCACCATCAATGGCGGCGTCGCCATTCATGCCGTAGACCATCTGCGCCAGACCGCTGAAGATCTGGATGCCCGGTTCCTGCAGCTCCATGCGGATGGCGACCGAAAGCGCGCCGCCGACGATGCCGGCGAAGATCGCGAAGATCAGGTAGAGCGTGCCGATGTCCTTGTGATTGGTGGAATACACCCACCGGACCCAGCCATGATAGGGCTTGTGGTCGTGGTCGTCGTGAGCTGCAGCCTCTGCCATGTTCCGCTCCGTTCCCTAATTCTTGCTAACCCGCGACATCAGTTGCCGGCGGCCGCTACCTTGTTGGTACCATCGACCTCGGCCATCAACGCCTTGTTGGCGTTGGGCAGGCTGGTCTTGGCAGCCTCCAGCCAGGTCTTGAACTGCGCGTCGGAGACGACGCGGATCGCGATCGGCATGAAGGCATGGTCCTTGCCGCAGAGCTGCGAGCACTGGCCGTAATAGAGGCCTTCCTTTTCCGCCTTGAACCAGGTCTCGTTGGTGCGGCCGGGCACGGCGTCCACCTTGATGCCGAAGGACGGCATGGCGAAGGAGTGGATGACGTCGGTGGCCGTGACCAGCACGCGGGTCATGGTGTTGACCGGCACGACGAGCTCGTTGTCGACGGCGAGCAGGCGCGGATACAGGCCGCGATCTTCCTTGCCGGCCTTGGCGCGGTCACCGTCCTGCAGAACCGCCGAGTTGAAGGTGAGGGCCTTGTCGACCTGGTATTCATAATCCCAGTTCCACTGGTTGCCGGTCGCCTTGACAGTGAGCTTGGCTTCTTCCGGCGGCGTGTATTGCGCGGTGAGCAATTGGAAAGAGGGAATGGCGATGAGCAAGAGCACGATCACAGGCCCGACCGTCCAGATGACTTCGATCAGCGTGTTATGGCTGGTCTTGGACGGCACCGGATTGGCGCTGGCGCGGAACTTGACGATGCAGACCAGCAGAAGCACCAGCACGAGGATGGTGATCGGGACGATGAACCACATGGTGTAGTTCCCGAACCGCTCGATCTGCCGCATCATGTCGGTCGCCGGCGCCTGGAAGGTCATCTCCCATTCCCGCGGCTGGTCGGCACGGGCCGCCGCGCTGGAGAAGAGCACGGCCGAAGCTGCCGTACCTGCCAAGAATTCAGCGCTTGCCAGGAATTTCCTCATCGCCCTCTCGTCTCCCGCTTCCCGCGATCTGGTCGCACCAATAACGGACGATGCCGGGATTGGGAATCCCGGTCTGTCCCTAGGGTGGTTCAAACCATACTCTATTTCCCTCCGCAAGAAAGGAGCGGAGGAAACCGTGCGGCATTTTTGCGCGCAAGCGGAAGGCCGTGTTCGGCGCTCGCCGTGCTATGTGCGCGACGGTCGCAATTCGGGCGAATTTGCTCTGGAAAAGCACGCAATTGCCGGTGTCGGGGCGGGCCGGCGACGGTCTCGTCCTTTACTTGGCCCCGGCGCGGCTTAAAGTGCCGTGATTCGCAATGGAGCCGTCATGACTTCCTGGCTTTCGAGAACCCTGGCTAAGGTCGTCCTTGCCGTCGCCTTGCTCGGTGTCGGCATAGCCGTTGGCGCGGCCGCCTCGCCGAACAATGCCACGCCGCCCAGCGGCACAGTCAAGTCGACGCATGGCGCGTGGTCGATCATCTGCGACACGCCGGCGGGCGCTACCTCCGAACAGTGCGTGATGATGCAGAACGTGGTCGCCGAGGATCGCCCTGAAATGGGGCTCTCGGTGGTGGTGCTGCGCACCGCCGACAACAAAGCCGAAATCCTGCGCGTGCTGGCACCGCTCGGCGTGCTGTTGCCCAACGGCCTCGGCCTCAATGTCGACGGCAAGGATATCGGCCGCGCCTATTTCGTGCGCTGCTTCCAGGATGGCTGCTATGCCGAGGTGATCCTCGAAAAGCCGCTGCTCGACACGCTGAAAAGCGGCACCTCGGCCACTTTCATCGTCTTCCAGACGCCGGAAGAAGGCATCGGCATCCCCGTCGACCTCAAGGGCTTTGCGGACGGCTTCGCCGCCCTACCTTGATCTTGCCCATGCGCCGCTCCTGACGCGGAGGTCCGGTGGCGAATGCGCGTTCGGCGGCCAGGAGGTCTGATGCGCGCGACGTTACCTGTTTTCATCACTGGTCTGGCATTGACCGGCGCGGTTTCGGTCGCTTCGGCGGAGGATGCCGAAATCCTGCGGGCGCCCGACCCCGCGACGATCCTCGACATCGCCAAGGGTTTCGGCTCGGCCAGGATGGACAAGGACGACAATGGCGATCCGATGATTTCCGGGCGGATCGAGGGCGTCAGATACCTGATCTATTTCTACGGCTGCGAAGACCACGAGGACTGCAAGTCGCTGCAATTCTCGGCCGGCTACACCGACCCGCTGACCGCCGACCAGGCCAACGCCTGGAACAGCAAGTACCGCTGGGTGAAGGCCTATTCCGGCGACGGCTCGAATTTCAAGATGGATGTCAGCTTCGCCGGCGGCATCACCCGAGCCAATCTCGAGGAGCAGTTTTCCAACTGGGGCTCGATGTCCGGCAACATCAAGGATTTCGTCAACGGCAAGTGATTTGCGGCGGCGGTCGCCGCCTTGAATCCTGTTGGCGATTGTCTGGCGGCTGCTTCGCGCCTACATCCGGTGCAACGATTTGTCTCCATGAATGGACCCGCCATGAACAGCCTGATCGGCCAATTCGACATTTCCGACGATCGCGTCAAAGAGATCGTCGCCGAGACCATCAAGGGCGCCGACGACGGCGAGTTGTTCCTCGAATACAGCGAGAGCGAAGCGCTGATGTTCGACAATGGCCGGCTGAAGACGGCCAATTTCAACACCGATCAGGGATTTGGCCTGCGCGCCGTCGCCGGCGAGGCCAGCGGCTATGCGCATTCGAGCGATCTTTCCGAAGCCTCGCTGCTGCGCGCCGCCGATGCCGTCTCGGCGGTCAAGGGCGGCTATTCCGGCCAGCTCGCCGGCGCGCCGGCCCGCACCAACCGCCACCTCTATGGCGACGAGAACCCGATCCCCTCGCCGTCCTTCGAGGCCAAGGCCAAGCTGTTGCAGGAGATCGACGGCTGGCTGCGGGCGAAGGACCCGCGCGTGCGCCAGGTCACCGCCTCGCTCGCCGCCTCCTGGCAGCATGTCGAGATCGTGCGCGGCGACGGCCAGATCGTACGCGACATCCGCCCGCTGGTCAGGATCAACGTGTCGGTCGTGGTCGGCAGCGGCGACCGCCAGGAAAGCGGCTCCTACGGCATGGGCGGCCGCAAGAGCTTTGGCGAGTTCGTCGGCGAGGAAAGCTGGAAGCACGCAGCGTCCGAGGCGCTGCGGCAGGCGCTGGTCAATCTCGAAGCCGTCCCGGCGCCCGCCGGCACGTTCGACATCGTTCTGTCCAGCGGCTGGCCGGGCGTCATGCTGCACGAGGCCGTCGGGCATGGGCTCGAAGGCGACTTCAACCGCAAGAAGACGTCGGCCTTCGCCGGCCTGATGGGCCAACAGGTGGCGGCAAAGGGCGTCACCGTGGTCGATGACGGCACGATCCCCGAGCGGCGCGGCTCGCTTACCGTCGACGACGAAGGCACGCCTTCGGCGCGCAACGTGCTGATCGAGGACGGCAAACTGGTCGGCTATATGCAGGACCGCCAGAACGCCCGGCTGATGGGCATGAAGGCGACCGGCAACGGTCGGCGTGAGGGCTATGCGCACCAGCCGATGCCGCGCATGACCAACACCTACATGACCGCGGGCGACATGGAGCCGGACGAGATCATCGCCTCGGTCAAGAACGGCATCTACGCCGTCTCCTTCGGCGGTGGGCAGGTCGACATCACCTCAGGCAAGTTCGTGTTCGGCTGCACCGAGGCCTACATGATCGAGAACGGCAAGGTGACGCAGCCGATCAAGGGCGCGATGCTGATCGGCAACGGCCCGGATGCCATGCACCGCGTCAGCATGGTCGGCAACGACATGAAGCTCGACAACGGCATCGGCATGTGCGGCAAGGCCGGACAGGGCGTGCCGGTCGGCGTCGGCCAGCCGCATCTGCGGATGAACCGGATGACGGTGGGCGGCACGAGGTTTGAGGTTTGAACCGAGATGGCTTGAATTTGGCCCTGGCGCCATCTATCTTACCTTTGTCTTACATAGGTAAGTGCCATGTCCGCTTCAGAAAAGCTCACGACCACTATCTCGACCAAGGGGCAGGTAATTCTGCCCAGTGCCATCCGCAAACGCAGGGAATGGGGCGCGGGAACGAGGCTCGAGGTCGAGGAAACTCCGGAGGGCGTGCTTTTGAAGCTGGCGCCTGTGTTCGCGGCGACGCAGCCGAAAGACGTGTTCGGCTCCCTACCATCCCGCGGCGCGCCGAAGACCCTGGAAGAGATGGACGCGAGCGTGCTCGCCGAAGCGCGGCGGCGCCATGCTCGCGATTGATACCAATGTTATCGTTCGCTACCTGACGAACGATCATCCCGAGCAGTCCACGCGCGCCAGGCGGTTGATCGACGGTCAAGCGGTTTTTGCCGCCGCCACGGTGATCCTGGAAGCCGAGTGGGTGCTGCGCAGCGCCTATGGCTATGACCGGGCCGATATCGTCAGGGCGCTACGGCAGTTTGGCGGGCTTTCCACGGTCGAGATCGAAGATGCCCCTGTTGTCGCTTCCGCGCTCGATCTGGTCGAGGCGGGTGTTGATTTCGCGGATGCGCTGCATCTCGGTAGATCAGCCCATTGTACCGGCTTTGCAACCTTTGACCGCAATTTCGTAAAAGCCGCAAAAGCGGCTGGGTTCCAGACTGTGCGGGAAGCATAAGCCTAGCCTCCGGGGTTTGAGCGCGCCGGAGCGTTGCGATAACATTCCCCGCAATGATATTTCCCTGGCGACATCGATCATGTCCAATCCCAAGATCGTCATCCTGACGGGCGCCGGAATTTCGGCGGAATCGGGCGTCGCGACATTTCGCGATCCCGACGGCGTCTGGGCAAAATTCAACCTCGAGGATGTCGCGACGCCGCAGGGCTTTGCCCGTGACCCGGCAAAGGTCCAGGATTTCTACAACATGCGGCGTCGTCAGATGGGCACGGTCGATCCCAATGCCGCGCATGCTGCGCTGGCCGCGCTCGAGCAGGCGCTGCCCGGCAAGGTGCTCGTCGTCACGCAGAACATCGACGACCTGCATGAGCGCGCCGGCTCGCGCAACCTGATCCACATGCATGGGGAACTCGCGCGCGCGATTTGCCTTGGCTGCAGCGAAAGCAGCGCATGGGCCGACGACATCACCGTCCAGTCGCAGTGCCCGGCCTGCAGCGCCAAAGGCCGGTTGCGGCCGGACGTCGTCTGGTTCGGCGAGATACCCTATCGCATGGAAGAGATCGGAGAGGCGCTGACCGGCTGCGATCTCTTCGCGGCGATCGGCACAAGCGGCAGTGTCTATCCCGCGGCGGGGTTCGTGGAGGAGGCGCGCGCCGGCGGCGCGCTGACCGTCGAGCTCAACTTGAAATGCGCCGGCTGGGCGTCGCGTTTCGACGAGCAGATCGAGGGACCGGCCACGCAGGTCGTGCCGGATTTCGTCGAGCGCATTCTGTCCGGCAAGGGCTGACGGGTTGCGTTTCCCCGCCTGAACGACGACCGCACCTTGAAGTGAACACAATCGTGTTAGGACATTATCAATAGTTTAATTGGCCGGGCCGGCGTTTGCGCATTAGCCTGCCGCCAGTCTCCTCGTTGCGGTGGTGTTGGCAGTGAAGCGATCCCCTTCTGTACTGACCTCTTCCTTCCTGTTTGGCGTTGTTTCGTTGATTGGTGTTTCATCGCTCGGTGTCAGCCCGGCGGCGGCGCAGTCGACGCTGTTCAAGCGAATGTCGACGCAACCTGCTGCGAGCTCGGCAATGGTTGGCGCAAGCACCAGCGTCCCGTATGGCTGGCTCGACTTCTGTCATCGCCGGCCGAAGGAGTGCAAGGTGCCCGCCTTGCCGGCCGCGAGCGTCAAGCTGACCGCGCAGAACATGCGCACTCTCCAGCGGGTCAACCAGAAGGCAAACCGCTCCATCAAGCCGGTCAGCAACTACGACCACTGGGGCACGATGATGGACCATTGGGACTATCCGACGGACGGCAAGGGCGACTGCAAGATCTACGCGCTCTACAAGCGCAAGCTCCTCCTGGAAGCGGGCTTCCCCCGGCAGGCCTTGCTGATGACCGTCGTGCGCGATCTCCACAACGAGGGCCACACCATCCTGACGGTGAAGACCGACAAGGGCGATCTCGTGCTCGACAATCTGGTCGACGAGGTCAGGCCCTGGAACGCCACCGGCTACTACTTCCTGAAACGCCAGTCGCAGCAAAACCCGAACACGTGGGTTTCGATCAACCAGCGTGGCGGCACGGCGAAACGGCTGACACCAAGCTCGTAGGCTGAATTTATCTTCCCGTCCGCTCACCCGCCTAGGCTGAGACGACGCGAGCCAGCGATCTGTTGATTTGCAGGTCGATGGGCCGAGAAATCCGGCCCATCGACCAAGAGCTGTCAGACGTGCGGCAAGCCTACTGCTTGCAGGGCGGCTCGCCAGGATGCCCGCAGGTCGGCTTCTTGCCGGGCTGCTGCTTGGCCAGTTCCGGCAGACGCCGCTCCTGCTGATGGGCCTGAGGTTTCGGCTGCACCTGGAACTGCGGCTTTTCCTGCCTGGACAGGACCTGCACGTTCGGCTTGTTGACCTTGACGTTGCGCTGGACATTGGTGTCCGCGCCGGCCTGTCCGCCACCGTTGCCAGTCAGCTTGCGGAACTTCTTGCCGCCCTCGCCACCATTGCCCGTGCCCTGCCCGTCCGGAGCCAGGGTCGCGCCGGCGGCCAGGTCCTTGCGCGTAAACTTCTTCGGTTTGCCGCCATTCTGATCGGACAGGATCGCCGGGTTGTTCTTGCCGAGCTTGTCCTGCACGGTCGGCCCATTCGTTACGGGCACGCCATTGACGGTCGGCAGCTTGCGCAATTTGCCCTTGCCGGTCTGCGCCCCGGCGCCCTGCCCGGTGACGACCTCGCCCTGCTTGCCGAGCGTCTTCAGGCGACTGTCCGCCACCGCCGGCTTGCCGTTGACGAGCGGCAGCGTCTTGCCGTTGTTCACGAGCGGAACCGCAGTCTTGCCATTGGCGAGCGGGAGCGTCTTGCCATTGGCGAGCGGAACGGTCTTACCGTTGACGAGTGGCAGTGTCTTGCCGTCGGCGCCCGGCAAGGCATGCTCGGTCGCAAGCGTCTTCGACAATGGCGCGACCAGGCCCGGCTGCTTGCCCTGCTGGAGCGCCGCCCGCTTCTGCAGCAGCGGCGGTAGCGCGACCTTGGTGGCCAAGGCGGCGGCGCCCAGCCCGACCGCGCCGGCGGTCAGCTTCTGGCCAGTCGTGAGACCACCGCCCTGCGCTGCCTGGTTGTTCTCGTTGATCGTCGTGTTGTTGATGACGGTCGTGTTGTGGATGTTGTTGAAGATGATGTTGTCCGGCGGCGGCACGATGTCATGCGGCGGGTTGATCCACCTCGGGAACGGTACGAAGACCGGGCTCGGCAGGACGAAGACACCGACCGGCGGCGGCGGCGCCGCCAGCACGATGAACTCCGGCGGACGCGGCGGCAGGAAGACCACCGCGACCGGCGGCGGCGGATCGAAATCGAAATCCGGATCGTCGAAATAGAGCACCGGACGGTCGACATAGATGATTTCCTCCGGCGGCGGCGGCGGCACGTCGTAGACGATAACGGAGAAGCTCGGCGGCGGATCGAATGCCGCGTCGAAATGCTCGAGCCGGCGGCGCGCGTCCCAGGCGTGCGGGCCATGCGGATAGCGTTCCAGATAAGACCAGTAGGCCTCAGGCGTGTCGCGCATCCAGGTCTGGCGCCAGGTGATGGCCTCGCGCCGCGCCGCGATGATGGCGCGCACGCGCTTGGCCATCGGATCATGCGGATAGGCGACGATGAAATCCTCGTAGCCGCGCATCGTGTCGCGATCGAGCGCCGCGACATAGGCGTCGTGAGCGTCGAAATCACGGATTTCCCTGGTACGGTCGGCCTGCGACTCGGCTTCCGAAACCTTCGGCGCCGGCGCGTCCGGGGCGCGGTCGAAGAAGACGAAGGGCGTATTGATCTTCGAGACGTCCCACGGCACCTGCGCGCCTTGGGTGACCTCGTTGACGCGCAAGCGCGTGCGATCGAACAGATCCTCGAGCGACAGGCCGCCATCGCGCATCATCTCGGCGAGCGCCTGGGCGTAGGCGCCATACGGCCCCTTGCCTTCCGGCGCCGCCGTGCCGGGCGCGGCGTTGAAGGCGATCAGCATGTTGGGATCGGGATCGACCAGCGCGAGGCCGCCGGCGAGCGGCTGGTCCGACTGGGGAAAGTCATTCGGCCGCGCCGCGTCGAGCACGACGATGTTGACCTTGGTCGGCAGAGCGGCGAGCGGCCTGGTGAGGTCGGAAACGCGCACCGCCTGGATCGGCACGTCGGCCGGATTGCCGATCTTGGCGTCGACCGGCAGGAAATAGTTGTCGCCCTCGAACTGGGCGCCGTGGCCGGCAAGGTAGACGAAGACGACGGCGTCGGGGCCGGCGGCCGAAACCTTGGCGAGGAAATCGCGATAGGCGCCGCGCAGCGATTCCTGGTCGACGTCGCGGGCGCCGACCACGTCGAAGCCCGCCGCCTGCAAGGTTTGCGCGATCAGTCCGGCATCGTTGGCCGGCGTTGCCAGCGCGCCTGACGGGTAGGCGGCGTTGCCGATGACGAAAGCGAGGCGTTTTTGCTGCTGCGCGAGCGCGCCGGTCGCCGAGGCGCCGAGAACAAGGAAGAGGACAAGGAAACCGAGGAATTTCTGGAGCATCCGCATTTCAGGCCACCATCGTAAGAGCAACCGACGCTGTCGAGGCCCTTCCCCTCCTCCAGCGAATCCAGACTAGACCGTGCAACAAGGCGGCTTTGCGGCGCGCTTTCGGCAGCTTGCCAGCAAGCGCGCCAGAAGCGGCGGCTTCAACGAAATGTGATCGTGCCCGGGCCGGTTATCGCCGCTGCTTTGGCTTTTCCAAGAGCGCCACGGCCTCGACATGCGGCGACCACAGGAACTGATCGATCGGGGTGACGCTCTTCAGCGCATAGCCGCCATCGATGAGGATGCGCAGGTCGCGCGCGAGCGTCACCGGGTTGCACGAGACCGCGGCGACCAGCGGCACGTCGGAGCGCGCTATCTGCTTTGACTGATCCTCGGCGCCGGCGCGCGGCGGATCGAAGACGAGGCCATCGAAAGCGTTCAGCTCCTTGAAGGTGAGCGGCCGGCGGAACAGGTCGCGGCGTTCACTGGTCACCCGCTTCAGACCGCTGGCGAAGCGGAAGGCGCGGTCGAGCGCGGCAAGCGCCGGAGCGTCGCCCTCAGCGGCATGAACCTCGGATTTCGCCGCCAGCCGAAGCGCGAAGCTGCCGCAGCCGGCAAACAGATCAGCGACCTTCTTGGCGCGCGCCAGATGCTGGCCGACGAGGCTTGCCATCGTCTGTTCGGCGGCTTCCGTCGCCTGCAGGAAGGCGCCGGGCGGCACGGCGACAGCGACCGATCCGAACTGCACCACGGGCTTCTTCGGCTCGACGATGATCTCGCCATCGACGGAAAGCCTGGCCAGGCCTTCTGCCATGACGAAGTTGGAGGCGATGCGGCGCTGGCTGTCGCCGAGCTTGCCGGCATCCTGCACGGCGATGTCGAGCCCGGAAGCGGTGACGGTCACCGTCATGTGGAAGGTTTTGGGCGTGGCGCAGACCAATCCGGCCAGGGCGCGCAATTTATCGAGCGCCCCGACGATCGCCGGCAGCGAGATCGGGCATTCCTCGATCGGGATGATCTCGGAAGACAGCGCGCGCACGAAGCCGAGCAGCATGCCGGCCTCGGTGCGCCTGGCGCTGAAGGTCACGCGACGGCGGCTGTGCGGCGCGCAAGGCACCAGCGCGGCGATGTCGCAAGCAATGCCCTTGACCTTCAGCGCCTGCACGACCTTCTCGCGCTTCCATTGCCGGTAGGCTTCCGCCTCATAGTGCTGCAGCGCGCAGCCGCCGCATTCGGTGAAATGCCGACAGGCCGGATCGATCCTGAGCGGAGAGGCTTCCAGCACCGACATCAGCGTGGCGCGGCCATTCTGTCGCGCGGCGGTGACCGTCTCGCCGGGCAGCGTGAACGGGATGAAGACCTCTCCGCCCTCGGCACTGGCGATGCCGTCGCCCTGCGAGCCAAGCCTGGCGATGGTGAAACGTGTGCTCATCGCGATCCCTTTACGGCGGCGAGCAGGAACTCGCGGTTGCCGTCGCCGCCTTCGATCGGTGACGGGTGAACACCCAGCACGCACCAGCCGGGAACGCCGGCGAGCCAGTCGCGCAAGCTGACGGCAACGCGCTCAGCATCTTCAGGCTCCTTGAGCAGCCCGCCCTTGCCGATCGCCTCGCGCCCGGCCTCGAATTGCGGTTTGACCAGAAGGATTGCCTTGGCGCCCTCGCCGGCCAATTCCAGCGCCGGCGGCAGTGCCAACTTCAGAGAAATGAAGGATACATCGCAAACCAGGAAATCGGGCACGCGGCCGCCGAGATCGGCCGGCGTCAAATCGCGAGCGTTCAGCCCCTCGATAACCGTCACGCGCGGATCGCCGGCAATGTCGGGATGCATCTGGCCGTGGCCGACATCGATCGCCGTGACATGCGCTGTACCGCGCTCGAGCAGCACCTGGGTGAAGCCGCCGGTCGAGGCGCCGATATCGAGCGCCTCGCTGCCGGAAGGGTCCAGGCCGAAACGGTCGAGGCCGGCGATCAGCTTCAACGCGGCGCGCGACACATAGGCCCGCGCCGGATCGTCGATTGCGATCAGGCAGTCCGGCGCGACAGACTGACCGGGCTTGCGAGCAAGAATGCCGTCAACCGTCACCGTGCCGCGCTCGATGGCGTCGCGGGCACGCGAGCGGCTTGCGAACAGGCCGCGCTCGACGAGCAATTCGTCGAGCCGCTGGCGCTGGCTGGCTGGCAAAGGCGAACTCATCGGCCTTCATTGGCGAAAGCGGGGCGCGAACGCAATGGGTTGAATACGGCGCAAGAGGCTGCAGAATGCCGACGCAAAGGGCCGGCGATCGGCCGGTGGAGGTGGCAATGCTGAAAGGCAGCTGTCATTGCGGCGCGACCTGCTGGACGCTGGAAGGCGATCCGGGCGGAATCACCGCCTGCAATTGCACGCTCTGCCGCCGCTACGGCACGCTCTGGGCCTATGACTATGTCGATGAGCGCATCCGCGTCGCCGGGCCGCTGAAATCCTACACGCGCGCCGAGGTGGCGGAACCCGCGCTGGAAATCCTGTTCTGCCCGACCTGCGCCTGCGTGGTCGCCTGGCGCGGCCTGCGCCCGGGCAAGAGCGGACGCAGGCGCATCGCCGTCAATCTCAGGCTGGCGCCGCCGGAGGAAGTCGCCGACCTGCCGATCGACCATTTCGACGGCCTGGACAGTTTCGACGACTTGCCGCGCGACGGACGCTGCGTGCGCGATATGTGGTTCTAGAGCTCTTTGTTTTTACGCAATTCCGGACGGAAAACCGCTCACACTTTTCCTGGAATTGCTCTAGAAAACGGTGCGCGAAACCTGGCGCTCGACTGCCGGCGTCAGGCCGTCATTGCCGGAGGCTTCCTTGCGCGGCGGCTCGACCGGAGCGGGCGCGACGGGCGCCGCTTCCGGCAGCACCACGAGTTGAGGCCTCTGCCTATAGGAGAAGCCGCCGCGGATGTTGCCCATCTTGCCGGCGACGATATCCATCGCCGCCTTTTCGATATTGCGGTCGTAGCGCGTTTCGGCTGCCACCGGCGCAATCATGGCCGCCAAAAAGGCCATGCCGCACAGAAACGACTTGATCATTGTCAACCCCCTGCCTGGCTCCAACTTCTAGCAGGGCGCCGTTGAAAATCGGCCAAGAGACAGGGTAAGCGAACCGCCAAACGGGAGCGTTAACAGAAGCTTAAAGCCGGAAGCCGGCAAATTGATTCAGGGAATTGACGTTTCGATTCAGGCGCGCTGCGCCTGCTCGCCACGGCCGAGCGCGGCGAAGACCGTGTGCACGATGCCTGCCGAGTCCAGGCCGGCGTCGGCATACATTTTTTCGGGCTTGGCGTGATCGCTGAACACGTCCGGCAGCACCAGCGGGCGCACCTTGAGGCCGCTTTCAAGCAAGCCTTCATGGGCGAGGAAATGCAGCACCTGGCTGGCGAAGCCGCCGATGGCACCCTCCTCCACGGTGACCAGCACTTCGTGCGAGCGGGCGAGACGACGGATAAGATCCTCGTCCAGCGGCTTGGCGAAGCGGGCGTCGGCGACGGTGGTGGACAGGCCTGCGGCGCCGAGCTCCTCGGCGGCCAGAAGGCAATCCTGCAGCCGCGTGCCAAAGGAGAGAAGCGCGACCTTGGTGCCCTCTTTAACGATGCGGCCCTTGCCGATCTCGAGCACCGAACCACGCTCCGGCATGTCGACGCCGACGCCATTGCCGCGCGGATAGCGGAAGGCGATCGGGCCGTCATCGTAGGACGCCGCCGTGCGCACCATGTGGCGAAGCTCAGCCTCGTCGGCCGCGGCCATGACGACGAAGCCCGGCAGCGAGGCCAGGAAGGTCGTGTCGAAGGCACCGCAATGGGTGGCGCCGTCGGCGCCAACGAAACCGGCGCGGTCGATGGGAAAACGCACCGGTAATTTCTGGATCGCCACGTCGTGGACGACCTGGTCGTAGGCGCGCTGCAGGAAGGTGGAATAGATGGCGGCGAACGGCTTGTAGCCTTCGGTGGCGAGCCCCGCGGCGAAGGTCACCGCGTGCTGCTCGGCAATGCCGACATCGAAGGTTCGCTTGGGAAACACCTCGCCGAAGAGATCGAGGCCGGTGCCGCTCGGCATGGCGGCGGTGATGGCGACGATGCGCTCGTCCTCGCGCGCTTCCTGGATCAGGCTTTCGGCGAAGACCTTGGTGTAGGCCGGCGCGTTGGCCGGCGCCTTGGCCTGCGCGCCGGTGATGACGTCGAATTTGTTGACGCCGTGATATTTGTCGGCCGCGGCCTCGGCCGGCGCATAGCCCTTGCCTTTCTGGGTCACGACATGGATCAGCACAGGGCCGTCGGCGTTGTCGCGAACATTCTTCAGCACCGGGATGAGGTGCTCGAGATTGTGCCCGTCGATCGGGCCGATGTGATAGAAGCCGAGCTCTTCGAACAAGGTGCCGCCGGTGACATAGCCGCGCGCATGCTCGACCGCGCGGGTGATGGCGCGGTCGGCGCGCTTGCCGAGATAGGAGGTCAGCTTCTTGCCGAAATCGCGCAGGCCGAGATAGGCCTTGCCGGAGGCGAGCCTGGCCAGATAGGCGCTCATCGCGCCGGTCGGCGGGGCGATCGACATGTCGTTGTCGTTGAGGATGACGATCAGGCGGGCATCGAGCGCGCCGGCATTGTTCAGCGCCTCGAAAGCCATACCGGCAGACATCGAGCCGTCGCCGATGACCGAGATCACGTTGTTACGGCGGCCCGACAGGTCGCGGGCCATGGCCATGCCGAGGCCGGCCGAAATCGAGGTCGAGGAGTGCGCGGCGCCGAACGGGTCGTATTCGCTCTCCGCCCGGCGGGTGAAACCGGAAAGCCCGCCTTCCTGGCGCAGCGTGCGGATGCGGTCGCGGCGACCGGTCAGGATCTTGTGCGGATAGGCTTGGTGGCCAACATCCCAGATCAGCCGGTCCTGCGGCGTGTTGAAGACGTAATGCAGGGCAACCGTCAGCTCGACGACGCCGAGGCCGGCGCCGAGGTGGCCGCCGGTCTGCGACACAGCGTCGATCAGCTCGGCGCGCAGGTCGGCCGCGAGTTGCGGGAGCGTGCTCTCGTCAAGCGTCCGCACATCCGCCGGAATGCGGACCTTGTCGAGCAGCGGTGTTTCAAGCTTTGGGCTCACTCAGGCGCTACCTGCTGAAATCCGTCAAACACGGCGCTAGCAATGAATTGCGCCATAATCATGCGCGGCATAGGCCGCCGGCGGGCGAATGTAAATGTGCGTCAGTGACGCGCAACCGCCATACGGACGGTATGCTTAGCCTTCCGGCAACGGAATGAACTCCTCCTCATCGCCAGGAACGATATCGAAGCGGCCTGTCTTCCATTCCTGCTTGGCCTGTTCGATGCGTTCCTTCGAGGACGAGACGAAATTCCACCAGATATAGCGCTTGGAGCCGAGCGAAGCGCCGCCGAACAGCATGAAATGCGCGCCACGCTCGGAAGAAACGACGATTTCCTCGCCCGGCTTGAAGACCAGAAGCCGCTCAGCCGGGAAGACATCGCCGGCGATCGAGACGTCGCCTTCCAGCGTGTAGATGGCGCGCTCCTCGGCATCGGCCGGAATTTTCACGGCAGCACCCGCCGCCAGGCGCAGGTCGGCATAAAGCGTGTCGGAAGCGGTCGCCACGGGCGAGCGCCATCCTGAGAATTCGCCGATGACGACGCGGCCGCTGACGCCCTCCGCATCGATCTCCGGCAGGCGAGCCATTGATGTGTTGGCGAAGATCGGGGCAATCTCCTCTTTGCCATCCGGCAGCGCCAGCCAGGTCTGCAGGCCGGAAACCGACATCGGCGCGCCGCGCAGCTCTTCCGGCGTGCGCTCGGAGTGAACGATGCCACGCCCAGCGGTCATCAAATTTACATCGCCGGGCGCGATCACCATTTCGGTGCCGAGCGAGTCGCGATGCCTGATCTTGCCGTCGAACAGGTAGGTGACGGTGGACAGGCCGATATGCGGATGCGGGCGAACGTCGAGCGCATGGCCGGCGCGCAGGATGGCCGGGCCCATTCGATCGAAGAAGATGAATGGCCCGACCAGCCGGCGCTTGGCCGTCGGCAAGGCCCGGCGCACCTCGAAACCGCCAATGTCCTTGGCGTTCGGAACCACCATCAGCTCGATCTGGTCGCAGGCGAAGGCATCGCCGGGTTCAGGATCGTTTCCCGGAAAGAAGCTCATGTCGGTTCCTCAGGCGAAACGAAGCGCCGACCTTGCTTTCGCTTTGGCGGCCTCTTCCTCGCGATTGCGCGGTTCCTGATTGGTCTCGAGTGAATCGATGAGCTCGCGCGCGATCGCCGCGATCGCCTCGACCGCGTGGTGGAAGGCATGCTCGTTGCGCCTGGACGGCTTGGTCGAGCCGCTCAACTTGCGCACGAATTGAAGCGCTGCGTCATGCACTTCGTCATTGGTCGCCGGCGGTTCGAAATTGGCCAGGGTCTTGATGTTGCGGCACATGGCTTGAACTCCTTACCTTCCTTGCTCTGCCCATCCTCTTCCAACTATTCGCCGTCGAGCGGCTCCGTTCCCACCGGCTTGCCGTCGCGCGACAGCCTGATCTTCTCGACCTTGTCCTCGGCCGCCTTCAGCAGCCGGTCGCAATGAGCCTTCAACGCCTCGCCGCGCTCATAGATCCTGATCGACTGGTCGAGCGGGACGTCACCGCGCTCCAGATCATCGACGATCTTCTCCAGCGCGTCGAGCGCCTGTTCGAAGCTCATCGCCTTGACGTCCTCATTGCCTTCCACTGCCATACCCTATCCCTTCATCAGCCGCCCAACATGGGCGGCGACTGAAAATGCCAGTCCCTGCAGATCGTAACCGCCTTCCAGCAGGCTGACGAGCCTGTTGGAGCTGTGGCGGCCGGCGCGCTCCATCAGCTTGCCGGTCGCCCAGTCGAAATCGTCCTCGGTCAGGTTGATCTCGGCCAGCGGATCGCGGTGGTGCGCGTCGAAGCCGGCCGAAATGATGATCAGGTCCGGAGCGAACGCGTCGATGGACGGTAGCACGCGCGACAGGAAGGCGTCGCGAAATAGGTCGCTGCCGGTGCGCGGCGCGAGCGGCGCGTTGACGATGTTGCCAGCGCCGGTTTCGCTCTTCGCGCCGGTGCCCGGATAAAGCGGCATCTGATGCGTCGAGCAGTAGAGCACCGACGGGTCGTCCCAAAAGATGTCCTGCGTGCCGTTGCCGTGGTGGACGTCCCAGTCGACGATGGCGACGCGCTCGGCTTGATGCTTCTTCTGGGCGTAGCGGGCGGCGATCGCCGCCGTGTTGAACAGGCAAAAGCCCATCGCCGTGGTCCTTTCGGCATGGTGACCAGGCGGACGGGCGGCGACGAAGGCATTGGCGGCACGGCCCTCGAAGACGTCGTCGACGGCAGCGTTGGCGCCGCCGATCGCCGTCACCACGGCCTGCCAGCTTTTCGGGCTGGCGCTGGTGTCGGCGTCGATCGAGGCGATGCCGCTTTCGGGGATCGCCGCGCGCACCCGCTCGACGTGATCCTCGGGATGCGCGTAGAGGATGGTTTTTTCGTCGCCCTCCGGCGCCTTGACGCGGTCAAGGGCCGAAAAAGCCTCGTCGTCGAGCACGCGCTCGATGGCGCGCAGTCGGTCGGGCCGCTCGGGATGGCCGGGCGGCGTGATGTGTTCGAGGAAGATCGGGTGCGTGTAGAGACGGGTTGTCATGACGCCTAATCTAGGCACCCGTGGCCTGGATGACCATGTTTGAAAGCCGAATGGCTGGGGAAAATTGCGTCAGCCGGTGTCGCCCGCGCCATTGGCGCGGCCCGCGCTTCGCGATAAGGTCACCTAGCTGCCTGGTGCCCGCGACGCGGGAGAATCGGGAACACGGTGAAAATCCGTGGCGTGCCCAACGCTGTGAGGGGGACCGCGCCGGCAAAGCCACTGTCGAAAGACGGGAAGGCGCCGGATGCGGGACGATCCCGAGCCAGAAGACCGGCCTGGCAGACATGGTTATCCGCTTGGTCAGGCGGGTGACTGCTTGTCGCAAGGGGAAAAGCGATGACGGCAGCAGCGATCGCCGCGAGCGGCGATGACTTTGACCAATTGGCGCGCGACGCGGTGTACCGGGCGATGTTCACCAGGCGCGACGTGCGCAGCCATTTCACAGCCGACGATCTCGACGATGCCGTGCTGGCGCGGCTCATCACCGCCGCGCACCATGCGCCCTCGGTCGGCTACATGCAGCCGTGGAATTTCATCGTCATCCGCGACCCAGCAAGGCGGCGTCAGGTGCGCGACCTGTTTCTTGCCGCACGCGAGCAGGAACTGCCGGCGATGGAGGCGGAACGGCAGGCGCTCTACCGCAAGCTGAAGCTCGAAGGCATCTGCGAAAGCGCGCTCAACCTCTGCATCACCTGCGACCGGCAGCGCTCGAAGGACTCGCCGCTCGGGCGCTGGCACAATCCGGAAATGGACCTCTACAGCACCGTCTGCGCGGTGCAGAATTTCTGGCTGGCGGCGCGGGCCGAAGGCGTCGGCGTCGGCTGGGTGAGCATCATCGAGACCGAGGCGCTGAAGCGGCTCCTGTCGATGCCCGAGCATGTCACGCCGATCGCCTATCTCTGCGTCGGCCGGGTCTCGGCTTTCGCGCCTAAGCCTGACCTCGAAGCGCATGGCTGGGGCAAGCGCCTGCCGCTGCCCGAGCTGGTGATGAGCGAGACGTTTCGCGGCGCCGGCGAAGCGCCGCTCAAATCGGCGATTGCAAGGCTTAGTGGCCCGCCAAAGCAATGATCAAGCAGCCCGGGGCGTATCCCAGCGCGAGCCGCCGCCGAAGGAGCCCAGCGCCCTGTCGCGGAGTTCCCTGAACTTGGACGAGGCCTCGGCCAGCCGGTGGTCCCATTCGGGATTGGGCGTCTGGCCTTCGATGGCTTCGAAATAGACCTGCATCAGCGAGGCGATGGCGAAGGGTTCGATGAAGGCCGCCTTGAAGGCCCAGGCAAAGACGATGGCCAGCACGAAGGCCCAGCCGGCAAGCTGTCCCGGCATGATCCAGAGGATCGTGGCCGCGGGCGCCAGCATCAACAGGAAGATGACGAAGGACACGCCCCACATGATCACCGCCAGCCAGACGGCGTTCTTGACCATGTGCTTGCCGTTCTGGGCGTAAAGCACGACGCCTTGCCGTGCCGTCTCGAAGGGCGAGCTCGAATTGATGCGGATGTTGTAGCCTAGGATGATCTCGTCGACATAGGTCAGCGAGATGCGGATGACGGTGTTGATGAAGCTGACGATGCCGCTCAGGCCCGGAATGGGCAGGAAGGCGGCAACGCCGCCGATCAGGCCGGTGATGGCGCGGATGGCGCCCTTGACCAGCTGGTCGACGACGAAAAGGATATTGGCCTCGGCAAAACGCTGGGTGACCACCTCCTTGGCATAGGCGATCTGGCCCCGGCCGTCGGGAACGTCATGGCCGTCGATCAGATGCACCATGACGGCGATATGGCCGGCCTTGAGCACGTAGAGGATGTATTCGCGGATCCAGTAGACGGCGATCGAGACGACGCCGAAGCCGACCACGCCGCCCCACAAGGCAAACGACACCGGGCCGTCCGGATCGGTCGAGATATGGCCGACGCCATAGCCGACGCTGGCGCCCGTGCCGGTCGCCATGATGTAGGCGACGGTGATGCCGAAATAGACGATCATGCGAAAGACGATGAACGGCCATGTCCGCATCATGATGGACACCGACCGGCCGATGCTGAAGTCCCACATGGCCCCGACTCTCCACACCCTAAGAGTTGGCGGTGGAGGATGCGCTCGCCCCGGCTGTTGTCAATCACGGCAGGGTTGCGCCGGTCCGAAACCGGTGCAAAACCCGGTGGCTTGGTTACCCAAGCGTGCGGTTAGGCCCTCTTGTGCAAACCTTCGAGCAGTTGCTTGAACGCCGCGATCGCCTTCTTGGACGTCGCTTCGGGATCCTTGGAATTGGCGATGCGCTGCGCGGCCTGGCTGCTGGCGCCGTTGATCAACCGCGCCGCCGTCTCCGGGTCGAGATCAGCCACGACCACCCCCTCCTGCTGCAGCGCGGTCAAGTGATCGGTCATTGAGGCCGTGCAGGCATTGGCGTTCGGCCATTGCGCCGGGTCGCCGAGCACGGCCGGGCCGTCGCGGAACATGATGCGCTGGATCTCAGGCTCCAGCGCCATCTCGATATAGGTGGTGCATTCGTCGACGAAATGCTGCCAGCGGGTCGGCGCCTTCGACGCCACCTCGTTCACGCGCACGGCCATCTCGCCGTCGATCTCGGCGATCACCGCCTGCAGCAGCCCCTTCTTGTCGCCGAAATGATGATAGAGCGCGCCGCGCGTCAGGCCGGCCGAGGCGGTAAAATCGTCCATCGAGGCTTCGGCATAGCCGATCGTGCCGAAAGCGTGGCGGGCGGCCGCGATCAGCTTGCCGCGGGTCGCGGCGATCATCTCCTTGCGCGGTCTGTGCATGGTCCTGGCCCTACTCACATACGCACTGTATGCCAATTGACATACGCGGCGTATGAATTATCTGACGTTCATACGCAGCGTATTTAGTTGTGGTATACACCCTTGTCGAGGAGCCAGAGCATGCGAAACCCCTATGCGGAAATCTTTCGGGCTTCCGGCACGAAAGGCTTTGCCGCGGCCGCTTTCATCGCCCGGCTGCCGATCGCCATGGCGCCGATCGGCATCGTGGCGATGCTGTCGCAGACGCATGGCGAATACTGGCTGGCCGGAGCGGTCTCCGCGACCTATGCGCTGGTCAACGCGTTCGTGTCGCCGCAGGTGTCGCGGCTGGTGGACCGGCGAGGCCAGACGGCGATCGCCGCGCCGATGACGGTCGTCTCTGTGCTTTCCTTCTCGACACTGATCATTGCCGCCAACCAGCACTGGCCGGCCTGGACCTTGTTCGGGTCGGCGCTGCTCGCCGCCGCCATGCCCAACATCCCGGCGCTGGTCAGGGCGCGCTGGACCGAGATCTTTCGCGACCGGCCGGAGCTCAACACCGCCTTCGCCTTCGAATCGGCCGCGGACGAGCTGGTCTATGTCGCCGGCGCGTCGCTGTCGGTGGGCCTGAGCGCGGCGCTGTTTCCCGAAGCCGGCATGGTGGTCAGCACAGTGCTGCTGGCGCTTGGCTCGACGGCATTCCTTTTGCAGCGCTCGTCCGAGCCGCCTGCGCGCCTCGCCGAGCATGGCGCCGCGGGCTCGGCGATCGGCCTGCGGCCGGTCCAGATCATCACCTTCGCGCTGATCTTCGTCGGCGCGACCTTCGCCACCACGGAAGTCACCACCGTCGCCATCACCAAGGCGCTCGGCCAGCCCGAAGCGGCAAGCCTTGTCATCGGCGTCTATGCGTTGGGCTCGTTCGTGCTCGGCGTCGTCGTCGGCGCGCTCAGCCTGAAGGCGCCGCTACAGCGGCAGTTGGCTGTCGCGGTCGGCGTGGTCGCGCTCACCACCCTGCCGCTGCTCTTTGCCGACACGGTGCCGGTTCTGGCACTTGCAGTTTTCGTCAGCGGCGTCGCGATCTCGCCGACCTTCATTACCGCTTTCGGCCTGATCGAACGCCACGTGCCTCCGGCGATGCTGACCGAAGGCGTCACCTGGGTGACGACCGGGATCGGCATCGGCATGGCGCTGGGCTCCTTCGCCGCCGGCTGGATGGTCGACAATTTCGGTCCGCAGAACGGGTTCTTCGTGTCCGTCGCGGCAGGCGCCATCGCCCTGGTCACCGTGCTCGCCGGCCAACGTCGGCTGGCGACGGATGATTGCGATGCGGACAGAGGCGAAGCGGTGATCCTGGCCGAGTAGTTCGACACGTCCGGCGGCCCGCCGGGCGTCAGGCCGGCCGCCGCCCTTTATAGCTCGCCGCCGTGACGATGAAGAGGCCCGTCGGCGCGCCATGCAGCATCACGTCCCTGTCGAAGGTGAAGCCGCTTTTCTCCAGCACGCGGCGCGAGGCCGGATTTGCCGGCCGCGCCAAAGCGATCACGCGCTCGGCTTCCAGAGTCAGGAACGCCGCGCGCAAGGCTTCCATGACCAGCTCGCTGGCATAGCCGTGACCCCAACTGCCGGGATGGAGATGGTAGGAGAGGTTCAGGCCTTCGAAGTCACTCGAGAGGGTGACGCCGCCGAAGCCGACCAGCCTGCCTTCCGCCTCGACTGCCCAGCGACCGAAACCGTTTTTGTCCCAGTGGTCGATGTCGCGGGCGAGCCTCGCCGCGCTCTGTTGCAGCGTGTCGGGTGTCGGGTCGGGGCGATGCGCGACCAGTTCGGGCCGCGAGAACAGATCGACCAGGAAGTCGAGATCGGCAGCCGCCGGCCGGCGCAGCAACAGCCTTTTGCTGTCCTGACTGGACGGGAGCGACCTGCTCATCACCCTGGCCGGCGATCCGGGACCCTAGAGGATCTCGGTCTTGGCGATGTGGATGCCGAAGCCTTCGAGACCGACATAGTGGCGCTCGCGCGAGGCGATCAGGTTGATCGAGGAGATGCCGAGATCCTTGAGGATCTGGGCGCCGAGGCCGATCTCGCGCCATTCGTTCTCGCGGCGGCGGGCTTCATCATGGTCCTCGCGGTCGCCGCTGACCGGACGCTTGCGCTCCTGATGGGCGACGCCGACCGAGCCCTCGCGCAGATAGACGATGACACCGCGCTTGCGCTCGCCCATCGCCTTCATGATGCCGTCGAGCCGATGGCTGGTGCCGAAGACGTCGGTGACGACATCTTCCGAATGCAGCCGCACCGGCACGTCCTCGCCATCGCGGATATCGCCGAATACGACCGCGACATGGTGCATGGTGTCCCACGGCAGCGTATAGGTGAAAACCTGCGCCTTGCCGCCGAGCGTGTCGATGTCCGAGCAGGCGACGCGCTCGACCAGCGTTTCCTTGCGCTGCCGGTAGGCGATGAGATCGGCGACCGAAACCTGCTTCAGGCCATGCTCTTCGGCGAAGGCTTGCACCTGCGGGCCGCGCTTCACGGTGCCGTCGTCATTGACCAGCTCGGAGATGACGCCGATCGGCGGCAGGCCGGCGAGCTTGCAGAGATCGACCGCGGCTTCCGTATGGCCCGAGCGCATCAGCACGCCGCCCTCGCGCGCGATCAGCGGGAAAATGTGGCCAGGACGCACGAAATCCGAGGCGCCGACATTGCCGTTGGCGAGGTTGCGCACGGTCAGCGTGCGGTCGTCGGCCGAAATGCCCGTGGTGGTGCCATGCTTGAAATCGACGCTGACGGTAAAGGCCGTGGTGTGCGCGGAATCATTGTCGGCGACCATCGGCTGCAGATTGAGCCGCTTGGCCTCCTCGCGCGGCATCGGCGTGCAGACGATGCCGGAGGTGTTGCGGACGATGAAGGCCATCTTCTCCGGCGTGCAGTGCACGGCGGCGACGATCAGGTCGCCCTCGTTCTCGCGCCCGTCATCGTCCATGACGACGACGATCTCGCCGCGCTCGAAGGCGCGGATCGCTTCGACGATCTTCTTCTGGTCGTATGGCATGGGGCGCTCGCTTCGCTCGCAGGGAATAGGAATTAGGCAGTAGGCACTAGAGAAAAGGCTGTTTCGGGGTGGGCAGGTTCGCCTACTGCCTAATCCCTACTGCCTATTCCCTTTCCTGTCTGTCCTCTGTGCCGCAGATAATGATCGGCGATCGCGCAGGCAACCATGGCTTCGCCGATCGGCACGGCGCGGATGCCGACGCACGGGTCGTGGCGGCCCTTGGTCATCACCTCGACATCCTTGCCATCCTTGTCGATCGACTGGCGCGGGGTCAGGATCGAGGAGGTCGGCTTGACGGCGAAGCGGGCGACGATCGCCTGTCCGGTCGAGATGCCGCCCAGGATGCCGCCGGCATTGTTGGACAGGAACACCGGCTTGCCGTCATTGCCCATGCGCATCTCGTCGGCGTTCTGTTCGCCGGTGATGCGGGCCGCCTCGAAGCCGTTGCCGATCTCGACGCCCTTGACGGCGTTGATCGACATCAGGCCGGAAGCGATGTCCTGGTCGAGCTTGGCGTAGATCGGCGCGCCGAGGCCGGCCGGCACGCCGTCGGCGACGATCTCGATCACCGCGCCGACCGAGGAGCCGGCCTTGCGGATGCCGTCGAGATATTGGGTGAAGACCGGAACCGAGGCCGGATCCGGAGTGAAGAACGGGTTTTCGGCGTCACCGACGAAATTCCAGTTCCAGTTGGCGCGATCGATCGACTTTTCGCCCATTGAGACCAGCGCGCCGCGCACCGTCAGGCCTGGCACGATCTTGCGCGCCAGCGCGCCGGCCGCGACCCGGGCGGCAGTCTCGCGCGCCGAGGAGCGGCCGCCGCCGCGATGGTCGCGCAAGCCGTATTTGACGTCGTAGGTGTAGTCGGCATGGCCCGGCCGGTACTGGCGGGCGATCTCGCCATAGTCCTTGGAGCGCTGGTCGACATTCTCGATCAGCATCGACACCGGCGTGCCGGTGGTGATCATCGTCTCGCCGTCCTCGTCGAGGATGAAGCCGGACAGGATCTCGACCTCGTCCGGCTCGCGGCGCTGGGTGACGAAACGCGACTGTCCGGGGCGGCGGCGGTCGAGCTCGGCCTGGATGTCCTCGCGCTTGAAGCGGATGCCGGGCGGGCAGCCGTCGACAACGCAGCCGAGCGCGGCGCCGTGGCTTTCACCCCAGGTGGTGACGCGGAAGAGGTGGCCGAATGTGTTGTGCGACATGAAAAGCACCCTGCCCCGGCGGCGACGCCGGCAACTTAATGTGGTGCAGCGTCCCTTGCGCATCCAAAAGGACGCGCGGCGCTCCACGGCTGCCTTCTATTGGCGTTTTCCACAGGGGTCAAACGGTGATCGGATGCATCAAACTGTGATGTGGCTGATTTAGTTTTGACACATTCGGTTGGTTTCTGCTCTCTTCCCATCCGCCGTTGAGGACCCGCCGCTGACCAGCCGGCGCAATGACCAAAGAGGACGACGATGCGTACCCTGATTGGCGCCGCCTGCGCCATGTTGCTGATTTCCACCGCCGCCGCGTTCGCCGGCCAGACCGAAGGCCTGATCAAGAAGGTCGACAAGGACACGCTGACGCTGACGCTTGACGACGGAAAAGCCTACAAGCTCAACGCCGAGACCGATCTCGACTCGCTGAAGCCCGGCATGGACATCGTCATCGCCTATGACGTGAGCAATGGCGAGAATGTCGTTACCGATATGCAGTTGCCCGACAGCGACCAGAATTAGAATTCAGGTGAGGCCGGCCTGCGAAAGCCGGCTTCCTGCGCTTCCGGTGCTCACGTACTAGAAGTACGCTCCGCTCCGGCCTTCGCCGGCCGAAGCCCTCATAAGTGTCTCCGCTATGAACGCTACGGTCGGCGTAGGCCGGTTCTCGGAATCCACCGTTCTCGACTCGGCCTGACCTGAATTCGAAAGGTCGCAGCCTTCACAACCACTCCAGGCTGCGGCCCTCAAGCCGCAGCAGGCGATCCTGCGGGATTTCCAGGCCGGCGGCTTCCTGTTTGGAAATGCCGGTGACGAAGCGGAAGAAGCAGCGCATGACGCCGCCATGCGTGACGCAAACCGTAGGCCGGTCGAGTGCATCGAACCATGGCTTCACCCGTTCCAGCAGCATCTCGTAGCTTTCCGCGCCCTCGCCCGGCGGCTGGAAATCCCACTTGGCGGCGCGGCGACTTTTGGTAGAACCCGGGACACGCTTTTCGAGTTCGGCGAAGGTGAAACCCTGCCAGTCGCCGAAGCTTAGCTCCACCAGGCGCGGATCGGTGCGATAGGCGAGCGGGTCGAGCCCCATCGCCGCGCGCATCAGCTCCATGGTCTCGCGCGTGCGGCGCATCGGGCTGGCGACAAAATCGAAACCCGCGGCATTTCCGATGAGTTCCGCCAACCGGCGGCCGTTGTGCGTCGCCTGCTCGCGGCCAAGTTCGTTGATATCGGTATCGGCCTGGCCTTGCAGGCGGCGCTCGGCATTCCACTCGGTCTGGCCGTGGCGCGCGATGTAGACGAGCGGATACATCAGGTCTTCCGAGGTCGGGCCAGGGCCTGGACGAAGATAGCGGGGATAAAGACTAGTCCTTGACGGTCGAGATATCCGGCGCGTCGACCGCCTTCATGCCGACCACGTGATAGCCGGAATCGACATGATGGACCTCGCCGGTCACGCCGCGCGACAGGTCCGACAGGAAATAGACGCCGGAATCGCCGACCTCTTCCTGGGTGACCGTTTGCTTCAGCGGCGAATTGTACTCGTTCCACTTCAGGATGTAGCGGAAGTCGCCGATGCCTGAAGCGGCAAGCGTCTTGATCGGCCCGGCCGAGATGGCGTTGACGCGGATCTTCTTGGCGCCGAGGTCGACGGCGAGATAGCGCACGCTCGCTTCCAGCGCCGCCTTGGCGACGCCCATGACGTTGTAATGCGGCATCACCTTCTCGGCGCCGTAATAGGTCAGCGTCAAAAGCGAACCGCCGTCCGTCATCAGCGGCTCGGCGCGTTTGGCGATGGTGGTGAAGGAATACACCGAGATATCCATGGTGCGCAGGAAATTGTCGCGCGTCGTCTCGACATATCGGCCGGTGAGTTCGTCCTTGTCGGAGAAGGCGATGGCATGGACGAGGAAGTCGAGCTTGCCCCAATGCCTGGCGATATCGGCAAAGACCGCGTCGAGGCTCTCCGGGTCGGTCACGTCGCAATGGCCGGCGACATGCGCGTTGAGTTCGGCCGCGAGCGGCTCGACGCGCTTCTTGAAGGCTTCGCCCTGATAGGTCAGCGCGATTTCGGCGCCGTGATCGACGCATGCCTTGGCGATGCCGTAAGCGATCGACCGATTGTTGGCGACGCCGAGGATCAGGCCCCGCTTACCGGCCATCAGGCCCTGTCCACCTGCCATGTGCAAGCTCTCCGCAAGAATATCTGCTTTGTGGAGAGCCCTATCGCACAGGCACAGAGCCCCTTCAAGCGCTCAAAAGACACTGTAACAGGAACAAAATTCCGCCGATCAGCCTTTTTGGCGGCGCATCAGGGCCTCAAGCTCGGCATTGCCGCCTTCCGGCAGCATCAGCCGCACATGGGCGTAGAGATCGCCATGGCCGCCGGCTTTCTCCGGCAGGCCCCTGCCCTTCAGGCGCAGCACCTTGTCCGAGCTCGACCACGCGGGCACATTGACCGCGAGCTTGCCGGTCGGCGTCTCGACCGCCACCTTGGCGCCGAGCACGGCGTCGGCCAGATCGACGGGCAGGTCGACATGCAGGTCGCGCCCCTCGATCCGATAGCGCGGATGGCGGCGGATGTGGATTTTGACCAGCGCGTCGCCGGGCTGGCCCGGACCCTGCTCGCCCTGGCCCTTCAGGCGGATCGTCTGGCCGTCCTCGACATAGGCCGGCAGCTTGACCGCGACCTTGCGGCCGTCGGGGAACATCGCCGTCACCTTCTCGGCAGTGGCGGCTTCCTCGACGCTGATGTCCAGCGTGACGTTCAAGTCGGCAGCCTGGGAAGGCTGGCGACGGTCGCCGCCCCTGCCGCCGCCGCGCGCGCCGGAAAAGGCGTCGCCGAAGATCTGGCTGAAGATGTCGCTGTTGCCGTCGAACGGATCGCCGCCCGGACGCCCGCTGCGGAATTCGAAATGCGCGCCGCCGGGGCCTTGCTGACGCCGGAACCCGGCGAATGGATCGCCGCCGGCAGCACCTTCAAAACCCTGGAATTTCGGCTTGCCTTCGGCGTCGATCTCGCCGCGGTCGAAGGCGCCGCGCGCCTTTTCGTCGCCGACGACTTCATAAGCCTGATTGACGGCGGCAAAACGGTCCTTCGCCTTCGGATCATTCGGATTCTGGTCCGGATGATGCTTCTTGGCGAGCTTGCGGTAGGCCGATTTTATGTCCTTGGCCGATGCGTTCTTGGCAACGCCCAGCACCTCATAGGGGTCGCGCATGCTTCCTGCCTGCAAGAGAGATTGAGTCCACGGTTGTTCCCTATATGCGCTCGCATAGGAAGAAATTCCAGTGCCGCAAGGGGGATTAACGCCCGAAAGTCGGAGCGCCCCGAAATCAGAGCGCCCTGAATTCCTGCATGCGCCAGCCGCCGGCTTCGGCCAGGCAGAGCGTTCCCTTGTAGAGCGCAACGCCGTCGAAGCTTTCGCGCGTGGCGCTGAAACGGCGGCAGGTCACGCCGCCATCCTTCAGTTCCACCAGTTCGGTGATCGCGCCGCGCGAGCCGGTGCCGGAATTGGCCCATGGCACCGCCTGGCCACCCAGTTCCTTGATGTCGGCGGAGGAAACGGCGTTGCCGATGGTGGTCTGGTCGGAATCCTTGTCGGCCGCGGGCGCGGCGGGCACGGACGGCGCGCTGGCGGTGACGATCGAGCGGTCGACATCGGCCTTTTCCAGACTGAAGCCCCCGGCGCCGCAAGCGGCCAGCGGCAGCGCCAGTGTCACGACCACAGCCTTGACGCTGGCCGAAGCGATAAAGCCCCATTGCCTGCTGTCAAAAGCTTGCGCGATACGCGACAATCGGCGAACTCCTCCCGCAACGTTAAAAATTTGGAAAACTATGAACGAAACCGAGTTAACAAGGAGTGACTTCACCGAGGCGGCAGAGCCGTTCCGGCTTTTTGCCGCATGGCTGGAGGACGCCACCAAGACCGAGATCAACGACGCGAACGGCGTCGCGCTGGCAACCGTCGACGCCGACGGCATGCCGGACGTGCGGATGGTGCTGCTCAAGGGGTTCGACGAAAAGGGGTTTGTCTTCTACACGAATTTCGAGAGCGCCAAGGGCCGCGAGATTCTCGGCAGCATGAAGGCGGCGATGTGCTTCCACTGGAAATCGCTGCGCCGCCAGGTGCGCGTACGCGGGCCGGTGGAGATCGTCACCGACGCCGAGGCGGACGCCTATTACGCGACGCGGCCGCGCGGCAGCCGCATCGGCGCGTGGGCCTCGAAGCAGTCGAGGCCGCTCGAGAGCCGCTTCGCGCTGGAAAAGGCGGTGGCCGAATACACGGCGCGCTATGCCATCGGCGAAATCCCGCGGCCAAAACACTGGTCGGGCTTCCGCATCCTGCCGCAAACGATCGAATTCTGGCACGACAGGCCGTTCCGCCTGCATGACCGCGTCGTCTTTTCGCGCAACGCCGGCGGCTGGGACAAGGAGCGGCTTTACCCCTAATCTCCAAAGCCTGCCGGAAATCAGTCCTTCTCCAGCTGGAAAAGCAGGAAACGCGGCCGCTCGCCGGCGACGCTGACGGCCGGGCGGATGGATTTGGTCGCTTCCTTCGGCACCAGAAACGTCTCGCGCAGGTTGAGCGTGTCGCCGCTTTTTGCGCCCGAGAAAATAGCCGAGACGCAGGTTTCAACCTTGTCGGTGGTTTTCAGCGAAACGATCGAGGTCGGCGACCAGCGCCGGCCGTCCTTGTCGATCAGCATGACCTTGCAGCCGAGCCAGAGGTGCTGCAGGTCCGGATCGCCGACTTTCACCTGGAAGTCGGCCAGCACGGGCACCGAGTCCGGCGGCAGGTTCGACATGCCGAAAGCCCCGCGCAGGTCGGTCAGCTTCCAGTCGCTGCCGCCGAAATGCGTGCTCTGCCCCCAGGCGACGCGACGCGCGAACAGGTCGTTGTCGCCGAGCAACGCCTTGACGCTGTCATAGGCCTCGACGCCCAAGGCCAACGGGATCAGGAGGACGAGCGACCACAGGCTGCGGCGGCGCCATTTCCGCTCACCGACCCTACGTTCCTGGTCCAGAACCTCCGCCGTCATTTGCTATCCTCAGAGTGGCTGCGCCATGTCCAGCATGTCGACCGTGCCGGCTGGCAGGCCGTCCGCCGCGACGGTCACCGGCCCGAGTGATATTTCGGCCTGCGAATCCAGTGCCGCCACCAGCTTTTCGGAAACGAGCAAGGTCGCGTTGCTCACCTCGTCCGGCCGCAGTTCGAAAATCAGCCTCGCTTTCCTCGGCAGACCGGGATCGAGCGCGACCGGCAAAAGCCCGTTCATGAAGGACAGCCGCTCCGTCTGGTCGTAAGTGAGGCCCGTCGGTCCGCGCCAGGACGCGACGGAGACGACCGTCGACTGCGCCCGCGCCGCGAACTCAACCGTAACCACCGCCCAGACGCCGCCGGTGGTCAGGACCTTGCTCTGGCCGTACTGATCGACTGTCAGCTTGCGGGCGAACTCGATCTTCTCGGCATGGACCTCGAAGCCGCGCCCGACGACGGTGTCGCCCAGCTTGCCGCGCGCGGGGATCGGGCCGATCAGGTCGCCATAACGCGGCTTCGAAACCTGCAGACCGTAGCAGAACGCCACCGCGACAAGCAGCAGGATGGTGTTGGCCGACTTACGCATCATCATGGCGCATCATGGCTGCATATCCGCGCCGTCAGGCCCGGCGCCGACGGGAATGGTCATGGTGCCGATCGGCGTCGGATTGAACCAGCCCGGCAGGCCGTAAAGATTGTCGCGCGGCTTGTAGGTCTTGCTGATGACCGTCAGGTTGAAGCTTGCCGGCACCGCCGCCCCATCGGGCAATTGCCAGATATAGGCCATGCGTTCCGGCATGCCGGGATGCAGTTCCGGCGACATCGTCGAATCGCGCGTCAGCACGATGAAAGGTTTGGTTGCCGGATCGACCGTCTTCTGGCTTGCCTGCAGCAAGTCGAAATAATCCTTGGTGGATTTCGCTGTCCGGTTGGTCATTTCGAGCTCGAGTACCAGCGCCTTGCCGCCCGGCCTGAGCAACGCGCCGTAAGTGTATTTCTCCGCCGTGGCATAGGCCTTCAATGGCCGCAGGAGCCACTGCCCGGTTTCGATCCGGCCGGCCGGCGCCAGAGCCGGCAATGGCTCATGCCTTGCGGCGAAAGCACCCAAGACGCCGGCAACGGCGATTGCCGCCGCCGTACCGACGCCGGCGACGATCCAGGCTTTCAGCCGTGAACGAGCGCTTTCAAGCATTCTGCGCCTCGACTTGGCGGGCGTCGGCCGGTCCGGCGGGCTCGGTGTTCTCGCTGGTCTGGTGCTTGGGCAGCGCAAAGGCGGTTTCGAGGATCGCGGCGAGGAATGAGATGCGCAGCGGCTCGACAAGGATGCCGGTCGAGGAATCCTGGAACGGGCTGCCGAACAGCAGCGACACTCCTTGGGAAAGCACCTGCCATGTGTCAAGCTCGTGCGGGCCGATGAGCCGTGTCATGCCGAGCCACGCCCAGGCGGCCAGCCAGTCGATCAGGCGGTAGCCGACGATCAGGGTCACGATCAGCACCACGCCCGAGCTCAGCGTGATGCGCACGCCATTGGCGATAGGCAGGTAACGCGAACGGTAGCCGGAGATGAAATGCTCGGCGAAGTCGCGCAGGAATTTCGGGATGGCGCGGTAGCGCTCGCCAGACGTTCGACGCGCCGGTGCACGCGTATCAGTTCCTTGTCGTCGCGCACGTCATAGCCATAGATCAGCGCCGCGAGCACCAGCCAGATCACCGGCAAGAGCATGTAGAAGAACAGGTTCATGAGCTTGGTGGCCGTGTCGATCGAGCTCACCTCGACCGGCACCATTGGAGCGGCGAAGGCGCTGGTGACGGGATGCGTGGCGCCGTCAGCGGCGGCCTGCAGGACAGAAAAGATGTTGCGGCTCATGATCCAGCCGACGGCCTCGTCCTTCCAGCGCGAGATCACATAGAGACCGATGAAGATCCAGTTGGTCTCGCAGATCACCACGACGATCTGCCAGAAGGAGCGCGAGGCGCCGCGCTTCTGCATGGCGGTGGCCAGGCGTCTGATCAGCCAGGAGATGACGACCGACACGATCAGCCAGCGCGAATCCAGCACGTCGAGCACGTTGCCGGCGCCTTCGCCGAAGGGGGCCATGTCGAGGGTGACGCGCGAATATTGCCGCACGGTGTCGCCCAAAAAGCCCCAGGCGGCGTAATAGGCGAAGAAGGGCAGCAGCGCGACGCTGACCATACGCGCCAGCCGGGCGCTGCCGCTGCGCGGTCCGGTTTCGCTTTCACCCTGAGCCGCCTGTTGCGCGGCGCGCACGGAAGGCAAGGCGGGCAGCAGCGTCTGGAACAAGGCGACGGTGACGATGAGTTGAGTCAGCGCGACGAGCGTCAGCAGGGCGAGGCCCGCCATGTGGTTGAGCAGGGCGATGCGCGCAGCGACCTGCATGAACAGGTCGCCGAACATGATGCCCAAAAGCACGATGGCAACCAGTTGCGGCCAGAAGCGCCACCAGAGTTTCAGGGTCAGCGCCAGCGGTTTTACGGCAACGGCAAGCATGTCGGACGCTCAATCCGTCAATGCATGCCTCATCGTTTCGGAAGATTGCGCGTGGGCGGCAATTTTGCGGGCCATGTCTTCTCCACCGACCAAGCCCCCGCCCCGTCGGCTCTACGAGATAGGGCGGCGGGCTGAGAGTGTGCAGACCGAAAATCGCGTTTTACGCGAGTTTCGCGCGAAGCTGACACAACCTGACAGTGTCGCGGGATCAGCTCGACTTCTTGCGCGTCATGAAAGCGTTCAGCGCCGCGCGCGCCTCCTCTGAGGTCAGGCGCTCGCGGAAATGCTCGCTTTCGACCTTGATGCGGGCGACCAGTTCTTCGCGCGGCTCGCGCATGAGGTCGCGCGCGATCTTCAGCGCCTGCGGCGGCTTGGCGGCGATGGCGTTGGCGGCGGCCAGCACAGCGGCTTCCAGCGCGTCTTCCGCGACGACGTCGTAGATCAGACCCGCGGCCTTGGCGCGCTCGGCCGAAAAACCCTCGCCGAGACCGAGCAGAGCGAAGGCGCCCTGCCGCCCCAGAAGTTGCGGCGCAATCAGGCTCGAACCCGCTTCCGGCACAAGGCCGAGATCGACGAAGGGCGTGCGGAAGAGCGTACGCGGCGTGGCGAAGGTCATGTCGCAATGCAGGTTGAGCGTGGTGCCGATGCCGACGGCGATGCCGTCGACCCCCGACACCATTGGTTTTTCGGCCCTGGCCAGCGCCATCAGGAAATCCCAGACCTCGTTGCCGCCTTCGCCGCCGGTGGCGATGACCAGGAAGTCGGCAAGGTCGTTGCCGGCGGAAAAGGCACCGGGAACGCCGAGGAAGACATGGACGCGAACCGCCGGATCGGCGTCGCCCTCGGCAAGTGCGGCCGACATTTTCGCGTACATGGCGCGTGTCAGCGCGTTCTTCTTGTCCGGCCTGTTCATCCGGATGATCTGCACCGCGCCGCGGCGCTCGATAAGGACATGGTCGGTCACGATTTTTTCCCTGTGAACGTCAAGCGGAGATCAGCGCCTTGCCGGCAGCGGCGAGGCTTTCGGCGCCGTCGATGACGCGCTCCTTCAGGGCGCGCGTCTCGCCGAGCAGGTTCTCGGCGAAGAAGCGGCAAAGCGCGATGCGGTTGCGGTCGGCGAGGCCGCCCTGCGCCAGATAGGCGCCGCCGGCGGCAAGCGAGAAAAGGCGCAGATAGGGCGTGGCGCCAGCCATCGCGGCGTCGGCCTTACCGTCGGCCGTGAGCTTCTGCAGGAAGCGGGTCGCCTCGTCGAGATCAGCCAGCGCACGGTCGAGGTTGTCGGCCGTGCGGCCGAAGCCGTCGATGTTCGACGTGCGCACCGCATCGGCAACCGCTTTCAACTCGCCGATATAGGAATGGACGTGCTCGCCGCCGCCGAGCGGCAGCTTTCGCGCCACAAGGTCGATCGCCTGGATGCCGTTGGTGCCTTCATAGATCGGGGCGATGCGGGCATCGCGATAAAGCGCCGCCGCGCCCGTCTCCTCGATGAAGCCCATGCCGCCATGCACCTGAACACCCAGCGAGGCAACCTCGACGCCGACGTCGGTCGAGAAGGCCTTCGCCAGCGGCGTCAAAAGGTTGGCGCGGTCGCGCCAGTTGGCGGCTGCCTCGCCCTCGCCGAGGCGGGCACGGTCAAGCGCGTGCGCGCAGCAATAGCTGATCGAACGAGCGATCTGCGTCAGCGCCCGCATGGTGAGCAGATTGCGCTGCACGTCCGGGTGATGGACGATCGGCGCCATGCCGGGCCCCGAATAGTCAGAGGCCTTGCCCTGGCGGCGCTCATTCGCATAGGCGATTGCCTTCTGCGTCGCGGTCTCGGCCACGGCCACGCCCTGCATGCCGACGGCGAGGCGAGCGTTGTTCATCATGGTGAACATGCAGGCGAGACCCTTGTTCTCCTCGCCGATCAGCCAGCCGATGGCGCCGGGCGTCGCGCCCTGGAAGCCGTCGCCATAGATGATGGTGCAGGTCGGCGAGGCATGGATGCCGAGTTTGTGCTCGAGGCCGGAACAGAAGACGTCGTTGCGGGCGCCGAGCGAGCCGTCGTCGTTGACGAAGAACTTCGGCACCAAGAACAGAGAGATGCCGCGCGTACCGGCCGGCGCGTCGGGCAGCCTGGCCAGCACCAGATGCACGATGTTGTCGGTGAAATCGTGCTCGCCATAGGTGATGAAAATCTTCTGGCCGAAGATGCGGTAGCTGCCGTCGCCGACAGGCTCGGCGCGGCTGCGCAGGGCCGCGAGGTCGGAGCCCGCCTGCGGCTCGGTCAGATTCATCGTGCCCATCCACTCGCCGGAGACGAGTTTTGTGAGGTATTTGGCCTTGAGTCCCTCGGAGGCATGCTTGTCGAGCGCCTCGACAGCGCCCATGGTCAGCGTCGGGCCGATGCCGAAGGCCATGGCGGCGGAGTTCCACATCTCGAGCGCGGCGACGCCGAGCATGGTCGGCAGGCCCTGTCCGCCGAACTCTTCCGGCCCGGACAGCGCGTTCCAGCCGCCTTCGATCCAGCGCCGGTAAAGCTCCTTCCAGCCGGGCGGCGTGGTGACGGAAGCATCCTTCAGCACCGCGCCATGTTCGTCGCCGATCTTGTGGAGCGGCGCCACCTCCTCGCTGGCGAAGCGGCCGGCTTCGGCCAGGATCGCGTCGACCAGGTCCTCGCCGAGGTCGCCGAATGTGCCGGCATCCAGCGCCGGCTTCAGCCCGGCGACGTGCTTCAGCGTGAAGGCGATGTCCTCGACCGGCGCGCGATACATGTCTGCTGCTCCTCCTCCGTTCCGGCCAAGCGTAGTCGCATGGCTGAAGCGAAACCATCGTCGATCTCGCACCTTCTTTTTACGTAAACGTCAACTTTTGTCACGCGGATTTTGCATAGACTTCGTCATCCACGGGCTGCGAGCGTCGGTACGCTCCTTGCTCCGCCCACGAACGCGACGGGTTCGGCCAATTTTCGAGGCTTTTGTTGCCTTCAGGCGCTGATCGATCCCTCAGCGTATGCTGCGGCCCACCGCCTGCAGGGCCAGGAAGGCTTCGTAACGCTTGTCGTGTAACGCCCGCGTGGCGCCCGTCGCAGGTGCGAAAACGTCACCGAGCCGGGACATGGCAGGCATGGCAGTCGATAAATCCGCATACCTGCCGGCCGCCACCGCTCCGAGCATCGCGGCGCCGAGCAGTACCGGTTCCGGCGATTGCGAGGCGGCGACCGGCAGGCCGGCGGCGTCGGCGAGCAGCTGACGCACCAGCGGCGACTGCCCGGCACCGCCGCTGATGACGATGGTGTCGACGGCATGGCCAGACGACGCCATCGCGGCCACGATCTGGCGCACGCCGTAACCGAGGCCGCAAAGCCCGGCCACGTAGAGGCCGACGAGGCTTTCGATGGAGCGATCGGTGCCGAGCCCGGCGATCAAGCCGCGCGCATCGGGGTCGGCCAAGGGCGAACGATTGCCGAGGAATTCGGGCACCACATGGATGCTGCCCGCGAGCGCGACGGCGGCCGACAGGTCGCGCGAACCCGCCGTCGCTGCCGCGGCCAGCCAGTCGACCAGCGATTTGCCTTCAGCCGTGGCGCGCGCGGAAGCCTCGGCCTGGGCCGGGTGGAAATGCACCAGGAGATCGATCGCCGCGCCGGCCGCCGACTGGCCGCCCTCGCTCAGCCAGAACCCCGGCACCATGGCGGAATAGTAGGGTCCCCACACGCCCGGCACGAAGGCCGGACCTTCGCTGCTTGCCATGGTGCAGGCCGAGGTGCCGAGCACATAGGCCATGCGCGAGAGAGTGGTGCCGGCATCGCCGGCCGCCCCCACCGTGCCGACGCCGCCGGCATGGGCGTCGATCAGCCCGGCGGCCACGATCGTGCCCGCGAACAGTCCCAGTTCGGCCGCGGCCGCCTCCGTCAGGCCGGCACCCACCGCCGCGCCGGGATCGACCACTTCCGTGCCGATGCGAGCAAAACCCTCGTCCGCAAGCTCGCCGAGTCCGACGGCCTGGAAATAGCCGTCGTCCCACCGCCGCTCGTGGCTGAGATAGGTCCATTTGCAGGAAAGCGTGCAGACCGAACGGGCAAGGCTGCCGGTGGCGCGCCAGCTCAGGTAATCGGCGAGGTCGAAGAAATGCTTCGCTTTGGCAAAGGTCGCGGGCAGGTTTTCCTTCAGCCACAAAAGCTTCGGCGTCTCCATTTCCGGCGAGATGACGCCGCCGACATAGTCGAGGACCGGATGCCGCAGCGCATTGATGCGCCTCGTCTGGTCGAGGGCGCGATGATCCATCCAGACGATGATGTTTCGATCGCTGTCTCCGGAACGCCCCACAGGCAGCGGCTCGCCATCGTCGCCGACTACCACCAGGGAACAGGTCGCATCAAAGCCTATGCCGCCGATGTTCCGGGGGCCGACGCCCGACTTCGCGACCGCCTCGCGCACGCTGGCGCACACCGCCTGCCAGATGTCTCGGCTGGACTGCTCGGCGATCTCGCCGGGCTCGACGAAGAGGGCGATATCGCGCTTGGCGGAAGCGAGCAGCTCGCCGCGCTCGTCGAAGACGCCGGCGCGCGCGCTGCCGGTGCCGACATCGATGCCGAGGAAATGGGAAGGCATGGGGGACCTCAAGTTAAGGCAGTAGGCAGTAGGCAGTAGGCAGTAGGCAGTAGGCAGTAGGCAGTAGGAGATGGTCAGTGTTGAATGGCCGGACGCAAGAACCTCTTTCCCTATTCCCTACTGCCTAGTACCTACTGCCTACAGATCATTGCTCTGCGGCAGGATCACCAGGTCGCGGATGGTGATGTTTCTTGGCCGTGTGAGCATGAACAGGACGGCGTCCGCGACCTCGGTGGGCTGCATCAGCCCGCCGGCCGCGAGCTCGTCCTCGAGCTTCTGCTTCGGCCAGTCGCTGATCAGCGCCGTCACAACCGGCCCCGGTGCCACGGCGCCGACGCGCAGGCCGTGCTTGGCGACCTGCCGGCGCAGCGTATGAACGAACGCCTGGATGGCATGCTTCGAGGCCGTGTAGACCGGCTCCCAGACGACCGGAACCAGGCCGGCGATGGAACTGGTGACGATGATGTCGCCGGTCTTGCGTCCGACCATGTGCGGCAGCACCGCGTGCACCGAGCGGAAGACCGAGTTGATGTTGAGGTTCAGCATGCGGTCCCACGCGTCGGGATCGCCGTTCAGGATCTCGCCGCCGACATAGGAGCCGGCATTGGCGTGGAAGATGTCGAGCTGGCCGGCCTTGTCGAGGATGCCGGGCAGCATAGTCGCGACGCTGGCGGGGCTGGTGAGGTCGACCACCAGCGGGATCGCGCCGGAGCCGAGTTCGCCGACGATCTCCTTCAGCTTGTCCCCTGCCCTGTCGACCAGCACGACGCGGGCGCCGGCCGCCAGCATGGCCCTGGCGCATTCGAGGCCGATGCCCGATGCCGCGCCGGTGATCGCGGCGACTTTTCCCGAAAGATCGTGAGCCATGTGTACCCTTCTCGTTTGAACTGTTCAGGCGCGGCCGTGCGAAGCACGGGACCTGCGCGCCAGGGAGTCGACGATCACGGCGATGGCGAGAACGGCACCGGTGATCATGTAGCGAAGCGACGAGGACAGATCGAGCAGCGTCAGGCCGCTGGCGATCGACTGGATGACGATGATGCCGAGCAGCGCCGAATAGGCGCTGCCGCGGCCGCCGAACAGGCTGGTGCCGCCGATGACCGCGGCCGCGATGGCGTTCAGGTTGACATCGCCGGTGCCGGCCTGCTGGCTGGCGGAAGCGAGCCGCGCCGCCGCAAGCACGCCGCCGAGCGCGGCGAAAAGCGAGCACAGCGCGAAGGCACTGAGATAGATGGCGCGCACCTTGATGCCGGCGCGCCGCGCCGCCTCCCGGTTGCCGCCGACGGCGGTCATCGAACGCCCCCATTTGGTCCGGGTGAGCGCATAGTTCATCGCCACGACGAGGCCGACGAAGAGGCCGAACATCCATGGGATGCCGCGCGACTGGTTGAGGTAGGCGACGATCAGCTCGAGGCCGATTGTTGTGGCGGCGACGCGCAGGATGAGCCCGGCCACCGAAGGCGTCGACAGGTTGGCCGCGCGGCGGCGCGCGAAGGTGCGAAGGCCGCTGATCAGCATCGCCAGGCCGGGGATCGCCGCCAGCGTGTGCGAGACCCATTTCGGCATCACCATCAGCTGGCCGAAATCGACCAGAGCCGAGCCATAGGGCAGGTTGATCGAGCCGGTGGAGCCGAGGATGTAGAGCTGCATGCCCAGCACCGCGAGCAGGCCGGCCAGCGTCGACACGAAGCTCGGCATGCCGAGCCGGTTGAACAGCAAGGCATAGAGCGAGCCGATCAGGGCGCCAAAGGCCAACGCGGCGACGATGGCGAGCGCGACCGGCCATCCCTGGTTGACCCAGAGCGTGCCGACCATCGCCGAGGCGAAGCCGCTGATCGAGCCGACGGAAAGATCGATCTCGCCGACCATCAGCACGCAGACGATGCCGAGCGCGATGACGCCGACCGTCGAGCAGTCGAACAGGAGATTGACCAGATTGCTGCTGGAGACGAACACCGGGTTGAGGCTGGTGAACACGGTCCAGATGACGACGAGGCCGACGACGACCGGCAGCGAGCCGAGATCGCCGCTGCGCACGCGGTCGAGGAAGGCGCTGACCGCGCCGCCGAGGCCGGCTTCATGCTTCACTCGCGCATCGGCGCGGTCGAGCGCCATGGGAGCCGAATTGCCTTGCTCCGTCATGGATGCTGCTCCCTCGCCTGATCGCGTTCCGCCCGCAGGCGCTCGGCGCGGCGCGACACCGAATTGTTGGACGCGCCGGTGATGGCGCTCACCAGATCCTGGTTCGAGGCGTCGGGCTCGAAGACGCCGTTGTTGCGCCCCAGCCGCAGCACCACGATGCGGTCGGCGACGGCGCGGACATCCTCCATGTTGTGGCTGATCATCACGACGCCGAGGCCGCGCGCGCGGACGCGGTCGATGAGGTTGAGCACCTCCGCCGTCTGGGCGACGCCAAGGGCGGCGGTCGGCTCATCGAGCAGGATGAGTTTCGGCTCGAGCAGCAGCGAGCGCGCGATGGCGACCGTCTGGCGCTGGCCGCCGGACAGCGAGGCGACCGCCTCGCGCACGCTCGGAATGCGCGCCGACAATTCGTTTAGCAGCGTCCAGGCCCGCATCTCCATCGCCACCTCGTCCAGACGCAGCGGGCTGAGCTCGTTGCCGAGGAAAATGTTGGCGACCACATCGAGGTTTTCGCAGAGCGCGAGATCCTGGAACACCGTGGCGATGCCAAGCGTCAGCGCCGCGCGCGGGTCGGGCAGCGTCACCGCCCTGCCGCGGAAATTGATCGTTCCCGAACTCGGCTGATGCACGCCGGCGAGGATCTTGACCAGGGTCGACTTGCCGGCGCCGTTGTCGCCGACCAAAGCGACGACCTCGCCGGCATGGACGTCGAAATCGATATCGGTCAGCGCCGAAACGGCGCCGAAATTCTTCGATATGCCGCGCAGGCTGAGCACCAGCTCGCCGACGGAAGCCGACCCTTCAGGACTCTCACTCATGCGCCGCCTTTCTTGACAGTCGTTCCCTGGGCATCCGGCCGCCGACTGGCGGCCGGATGCCATATTATCAGTTGGTGATACCGAGCTTCTTGCAGCCTTCGGCATAGCGATCGACGCAGAGTTCGGCGGCCGTGTTGATCTTCTTGTCGATGATCTCGGCCTTGAGGTTCTCCTGCGTCACCACCGCCGGGGTGAAGAGCTGCGAGGGCGTGTCGTAAAGCGTCATCTCGGCCTTCGGCGTCTCGCCCGACAACAGCTTGACGGCGACGTTGGCCGCGGCCGCCGCGACGATCTCGCTCGGCTTGGAGATGGTGTTGTACTGGTCGCCGGCGATGATCAGCTGCAAAGCCGCGATCGTCGCATCGTTACCGGTCACCGGCGGAACCGGATCGACGCCGGCCGCCTTGAAGGCGGCGATCGCGCCGCCGCCGGTGCCGTCATTGGCGGCGACGACGCCGAGGATCTTGGCGCCGAAACGCGTGACCTGGCCGCTCGCCCATTGCTGGGCCTTCGGCGGCGCCCATTCCGGCGTGTCGAACTCGGCCAGGATCGGATAGCCGCTGTTGTCGAGACCTTCGTGGATGCCCTTCTTGATCAGGCCCGCTGCGGCATCGGTCGGGGAACCGTTGATCTGCAGCAGGCCGCCACCGGCCGGGTCGACCTTGAGCGCCTTGAGATGCTCGACCAGCGAGTCGGCGATCGCCTTGCCGATGCCCTCATTGTTGAAGGACACGTAGAAATCGGCGGGCGCGGTCGGGATGGGCCGGTCATAGGCGATCACCTTGACGCCCTGGCTCTGGGCCAGCTTGACCAGCGAGGCGGCGGCGGTGGAATCGACCGGATCGAGCACGATCGCCTTGGCGCCCTGCGAGATCACCGAATTGAACTGCTGCTGCTGGCGCGCCGCATCGGCATCGGCGTTCTGGTAGATCACCTTGCAGCCCGGGCAGAGCTTCTTCATCTCGGCGACGAAGCCGGGATAGTCGTGCTGCTCGTAGCGTGTCGATGCCTGGTCGGGCATCAGGAAGGCAACCGTGGCGTCGGTGACGGCGCCGGCGAATGCCGCCGTGCTGGCGAGCAGCGAGGCCGCGAAAACGGCCGCGACCGTCGATTTCAAGGCAAACGGCGATTTCCAAGTATTTCTGGTCATTCGAATGTCTCCGTTTCGAGAAATGGTTTCACGATGACCTGCGCGATGAACGACGCATCAGGCCTTGACTGCATGTCGAACTGTTGCAAGGAGTGTGATCGGCGGCGGCCGAGGATCGATCCGATCCCGGTTGGCCGCGAACATCCTCCTGACGTGCTGGTTTCAGGACAAACGATCCCTAGCACAGGATGCCTCGCACCCCGCGTCTTTCCCTCCCTGAATTCTCTTCGTTTCGACGCAATTCCGGCCAGAAATCTTTCAGGCCGAAATTGCCTTTGGCTCCTCCCGCTTCCTCCCTGTTAGGCGGCAATCTCCGCGTTGATGTTCTGCGCCAGCAACGCCCTGAAGCGCGAAGGCGACATGCCTTTCTGCGCCAGGAACTGGCGGTTGAAATTCGAGATGTTGTTGTAGCCGGCGGCGTAGCAGATTTCGGTGATCGACATCTGGCCCTCGCTCATCAGCAGCTGGCAGGCCAGGTTGACGCGCAGCCGGTTGACATACTGCACCAGCGCCATTCCGGTGTGGCGACGGAAGCTGCGCGAGAAGGCGCTCGGGCTGCGCCCGGCGATCTCGGCCAAAGTGCCTTCGCTGAAGGGCTCGGTCAGGTGGCCGTTGATATAGGCGAGAGCCTGGTTGATGCCTGCCGACATGAAGCCCGAGGGGTCCGGCAGATAGCCGGCGCTGGCCAAAGTGCGGACATCGCCGGCGCGGTTCAAGACATCGAGCACGGCCATGAACAGCGACAGGCGGCGCACGCCCTGCGCCTCGGTCAGCTCCGCCAGCAGGGGCGCCGCGAGCTCGGCCGTCGCCGGCGAGAACAGCGCGCCGCGACGGCTGGTCTCGAGAATCCCGGCGCAGGCGGCAAGTTCAGGTAACGCCGCAGAAGCGTCGGCGATGAATTCTTCGGAGAACTGCACGACGCGGCCACGCAGCGGCACGGTCTCGCCCGGCGGCACGTCGCTGACCCAGTTGTGCGGCAGGTTGGGTCCGGTGAGCACCAGATTGCCCGGCTCGAACTCGCCGATGAAGTCGCCGACGAAATAGCGGCCGGTGGTGGCGACGACCAGATGCAGCTCGTATTCGGGATGGAAGTGCCAGCGCACGGTGCGGAAAGGATAGCCGTGGGCCCAGGCCTTGAACGACTCTCCTTGTCTGATCTGGACGACTTCCAGGTCCGGATTCATGCTCATTTTCCTCCCCGCGCGGGTCCGGGCTTGTGACCGGTTGCTGCGCTTCGTTCGGCGGGCCGTGTATTCCCACTGGCCGCCATGATTGAAAGCTTAGGCGGCAATTGAAGCGCCTGCCACCACGGCTTGTCCACCCGACCGATACTTTTTTGACGTTTTGGAGCAGGCCGAAGCAGCCGATGTTCTGAAAGCAATTCCTTAACCATAGCCGTTCAGGATCGTTCCCTGGTCAGTGGGGACACCCTGATTGAAAAAGCCGGCGCGCCCTCTTCGCCGCCTGGCTCTGATCGCTGCGGCGATGGTGCTGGGCACGGCGGCAAAGGCCTCGGATTTCTCCGAGCCGTGGAAGAATGCCGACCGCCCGCTGGTGATCGACGCTTACGAATACAATTCGATCGACTGGCAGCAACTCGTCACCGACAAGCGCATCGCCGGCTTCATCAACAAGGCGTCCGACGGGCTGCCGCCGCCTTACTTCTGCTTCGGCGCCGAGGCGGACGTCAAACTCTGCAAGGCGCAGTGGAAGCGCTATGCGGTGACGCGCGAATTGTTCCAGACGCGCAAGGTCGTGGCCAAGGCGCTTGGGCTGAAATGGGGCGCCTATCATCTCGCGCGCCCCGGCAACCCGGTCGAGCAGGCCAACAATTTCATCGATTTCGCGGAGCCGGCGCCCGACGAGCTGATGGCCCTGGACATCGAAGGAATCGATCCTGCGCAATGGATGTCTTTGGAAGACGCCGAGGAGTTCGTGCGCCAGGTGCACCGCCGCCTCGGCCGCTTTCCGGTGCTCTACGTCAACGGCAAGACCGCCCAGTACATCGCCGACAACCGTTACCAGTATCGCCTCTTGTCACGGTTGCCGCTCTGGTATGCGCGCTACAAGCCCGACATCGACGTGCATTTCCCGATGGGCAACTGGCAGGGCTACGCGCTGTGGCAATTCTCGGCGCAGGCCAATTGCGGCCGGTTCCGTTGCCCCTATCGTGTACCGGGCACGCCCAACGACATCGACGTCAGCGTCGCGCCGATGAGCGCCGACCAGCTGCGCCAGGAGTGGGCCTTTGGCGGCCTGCTCGACGTGCCGTCAGACTACCTCGCCTCGATCCCGGTGCCAGTTCCGCGCGAGACGGCGCTGGCCGGCAAGGTGACGATCACCTATGCCGATGTGGCGACGCCGCCGACCGTCGAGGAAATGGTCGCCGTGCTCGGATCGCGCTGGGACAAATTCCGCGCCGGTTTCCACATGCCGGTGGTCAAGACGGTGCCGCGGCGCCCGGGCTTCGGCATCGTGCAATATGTCGCCTGGAAGCGGACCGAGCAGCGCACGCCCGAGCAGATCGACGCGGCGTTCGCGGCCGCCGATCCGGTCAACACCGCTTCGACCGCTCTCGACCAGAAGCGGCACTGAGCTCTAAAGCGCGTGTCGTTGTCCCAAAATCGCTGCGCACTTTTGGGCGACGTGCATTGAGCATCGTCAGCGATGGTTCCCCAGGCTGGCATACATGCCGGTGGTGCGGAACTGCGTCGGATTGATGCCGTAGCAGCGCCGAAAGACCTTGGAGAAGTAGTTCGCGTCCTCGAACCCGCACAGCACCGCGACCTCTTTGACCGGCAGGAAGTCCGCCTTGGTCAGGAGCTTCGCCGCGCGCTGCAGCCGCTGCTGCAGGACGAACTCCGCCGGCGGCAGTCCCTCGCTCTCGGCGAAGCAACGCGAGAAATGGGCGCGGCTGAGGCCGCTGATCTCGACCAGTTCCGCCACTGGCAGCGGCTTGTCGAGATTGGCGTTGATGTGGTCGATGACCGGTTGCATGGCGCTCTGCTTTTCGGCGAAGGCATGCGAGCCGAAGACATCGTCGTAAAGCGCCATCGCCGCCTCATAGGCGATCGCCGAGGCAGCGCCGGGCGAACCGGCACCCTTGATGAGCCGCAGGCTGCAATCGGCTAGATGATCGATGGTCGCCTGCTGCAGCCGGAGCACCGGGCCGGAGACGCTAAGAATAGACTTGTGGACGCGCAGCGCCTCCTCGCCATTCATCGAGATCCAGAAATATTCCCAGCGGTCGCCCTTCGCCAGCCAATAGCGATGGTTGTGCGGCACCAGCACCAGCAGCGTGTCGTTGGCCTGCAGCCGATAGCTGCGGTTTTCGTAGCGTAGCTGGCCGGCGCCGCTGATGGTGTGCTGGAGCACGGTGAAGGGCGTCTGGCCGCGCTTTCGCCCGTCCCAGTCATAGGTCTCATCCTCGCGCACTTCATAGCCCGTGCTGGTCGGCATGGCATGCAGACGCTGGCGGCCGCGCGGCAGCGAAATCGTCCGCATCAGCTTGCCGTTGGCGATCAGGTCCCGCAGCACAAAATTACCCTCGAAAGCATAATCCTTCTCTGGTCGCGCCGGCGAATAAGCGCATAATCGGGCCCTCAAGAACGGGAATGACCCGCGGTCGAGGAGCGGGCGGGAGGAGAAAAAGCCGGATTTCCGGATTTGAGCGGTGCGTGCGCCATGGCGCGCGACCGTAATCCTCCCTTGCTGCTCCTTGCCTAGCATTCGATTGGATCGAGGTGAAGGTGATGAGCTTCAAAATCGCTATTATCGGCGCAGGCAGCGTCGGATTCACCAAGAAGCTGTTCACCGACATTCTGTGCGTGCCGGAATTCAGGGACATCGAATTCGCGCTGACCGACATCAGCGAGCACAATCTCGGGATGATCAAGGCGATCCTCGACCGGATCGTCGAGGCGAACAAGCTTCCGACCAAAGTCACGGCGACGACGAACCGCCGCGAGGCGCTGGAAGGCGCGCGCTACATCATCAGCTGCGTGCGCGTCGGCGGCCTCGAAGCCTATGCCGACGACATCCGCATTCCGCTGAAATATGGCATCGACCAGTGCGTCGGCGACACGATCTGCGCCGGCGGCATCCTCTATGGCCAGCGCAACATTCCGGTGATCCTAGACTTCTGTCGGGACATCCGCGAAGTCGCCGACACGAATGCCAAGTTCCTCAACTACGCCAACCCGATGGCGATGAACACCTGGGCGGCGATCGAATACGGCAAGGTCGACACGGTCGGGCTCTGCCACGGCGTCCAGCACGGCGCCGAGCAGATCGCCGAGGTGCTCGGCGCGAAATCGCCGCGCGAGCTCGACTATGTCTGCTCCGGCATCAACCACCAGACCTGGTTCATCGAGTTGCGGCTGAACGGCCGGCCGATCGGCAAGGACGAGCTGGTCGCCGCCTTCGAGGCGCACCCGGTCTATTCGAAACAGGAAAAGCTGCGCATCGACGTGCTGAAGCGCTTCGGCGTCTATTCGACCGAAAGCAACGGCCATCTGTCGGAGTATCTGCCCTGGTACCGCAAGCGCCCCGACGAAATCACGCGATGGATCGACATGTCCGACTGGATCCATGGCGAGACCGGTGGTTATCTCCGCTACTCGACCGAGACCCGCAACTGGTTCGAGACCGAATATCCGCAGTTCCTCGAAGCCGCCTCGAAGCCGATCGACCCGGCAAAACGCTCCAACGAGCATGCCAGCCACATCCTCGAGGCGCTGGAAACCAACCGCGTCTATCGCGGCCACTTCAACGTCAAGAATGACGGCGTGATCACCAACCTGCCGCGGGACGCCATCATCGAGTCGCCCGGCTTCGTCGACCGCTTCGGCATCAACATGGCGGCCGGCATCACGCTGCCGGAAGCCTGCGCCGCCACCTGCATGGCCTCGATCAACGTGCAGCGCATGTCGGTGCACGCCGCGATTGCCGGCGACATCGATCTGTTGAAGCTCGCCGTGCTGCACGACCCGCTCGTCGGCGCCGTGTCGACGCCGGAAGAGGTCTGGCAGATGGTGGACGAGATGATCGTCGCCCAGGCGCAATGGCTGCCGCAATATGGAGATGCGGTTCCGGCGGCGAAGGAGCGGCTTTCGAAATCCAGGGTCAAGACCCGCGAATGGGCGGGCGCGGCACGGCGCAGCGTGCGCTCGATCGAGGAATTGCGCGCCGAAAAGGCGGCGCTGAAACAGGCCGGCTGAGATCCGAGACAGAGGGACATCCGTCGGATCAGCCATCCGAAAATAAGAGGCGGGCAACAGGAACGTCCAAACATCTGGGAGGAGAACTATGAGAAGTATTCGTAGAATTGGCATTGCCGCCGGGTTGATGCTCGGCGTTTCGGTCCATGCGCTCAACGCTTTCGCGTCCGAACCGACAGTGCCACCGGAGCCGGCGACGTTCCCCGCCGAAGGCAAGATCAAGTTTGTAGCGCGCGACTCCATCCTGGAGTTCAAGGCGCTGCCCGACTATCACGAGCCGGACTGGGTGACCGAGAAATTCGTCAAGACCGGCAAGCTGCCGCCGGTCAAGGACCGGTTGCCGAAGGAGCCGCTGGTCTTCAAGACCGGCAACATGCCGGACGGCGTCGGCGTCTACGGCGACACGATGCGCCATGTCATCGGCGGCCGGCCGGAAGGCTGGAACTACGGCGCCGGCCAGACGCAGGGCTGGGGCGGCATCGACATCGGGCTTTCAGAATGCCTGACGCGCACGGCACCGCTGTTCCAGGTCGAGGCCAAGGACACCGAGCCGCTGCCCAATCTCGCCAGGAGCTGGGACTGGTCGAGCGACGGCCACAAGCTGACCATGCATCTGATCGAAGGCGCCAAATGGTCCGACGGTGCGCCCTTCAACGCCGACGACGTCATGTTCTACTGGGACGACGAGGTCGTCGATCCGAACGTCTCGCCGCTGAACGGCGCCACGCCTGAAACCTTCGGGGTCGGCACGACGCTGAAGAAAGTCGACGACTACACCGTCGAATGGACTTTCAAGGAGGCGTTCCCGCGGCAATATCTCTATGCCATGGCCTACGGCACGTTCTGTCCCGGTCCGTCGCACATCCTCAAGCCGCAGCATCCGAAATATTCGAAGAACACCTACGACCAGTTCAAGAACGCTTTCCCGCCGGAATATATGAACATGCCGGTGATGGGCGCCTGGGTGCCGGTCGAATACAGGCCGGACGACATCATCGTCATGCGCCGCAACCCGTACTATTGGAAAGTCGACGAGAAGGGCAACCAGCTACCCTACCTCAACGAGCTGCAGTACAAGCTGTCGACCTGGGCCGACCGCGATGTCCAGGCGGTGGCGGGCTCGGGCGACTTCTCCAATCTCGAGCAGCCCGAGAACTTCGTCGCCTCGCTGAAGCGCGCGGCCGACCCGAAAGCGCCGGCGCGGCTCGCCTTCGGGCCGCGCCTGATCGGCTACAATCTGCGGCTCAACTTTTCCGCCAATGGCTGGGGCAACCCAGACGAGCGCAGCCAGGCGGTGCGCGAATTGAACCGCAACGAGGACTTCCGCAAGGCCGTCACCATGGCGCTCGACCGCAAGGCGCTGGGCGACTCCCTCGTCAAGGGTCCGTTCACTGCCATCTATCCGGGCGGCTTCTCGTCCGGCACCAGCTTCTATGACCGCAAGTCGACGGTCTACTATCCCTTCGACCTCGCGGGAGCCAAGGCCTTGCTCGCCAAGGCCGGCCTCAAGGACACCGACGGCGACGGCATCGTGAACTTCCGGGCCGGCACCGCCGGCGGCAAGGATGTCGAGATCGTGATGCTGGTCAACAACGACTACACGACCGACAAGAGCCTTGCCGAAGGCGTGGTGGCGCAGATGGAGAAACTTGGCCTCAGGGTCGTGCTCAACGGCCTCAACGGGACGCAGCGCGACGCCTCGCAGTACTCGGGCCGCTTCGACTGGCTGATCCGGCGCAACGACCAGGAGCTCACCTCGGTGGTACAGAACACCGAGCAGCTCGCGCCGGTCGGGCCGAAGACCAGCTGGAACCATCGGGCGCCGGAAAGCGGCGAGGTCGACCTGATGCCGTTCGAGAAGGACCTCGTCGACATCGTCAACAAGTTCGTCTCGACGCAAGACAACGACCAGCGTGCCGAGCTGATGCGGAAGTTCCAGAAGATCTCGACAGAGAACGTCTACAATGTCGGCCTGACCGAGTATCCGGGCGCGCTGATCGTCAACAAGCGCTTCTCCAACATCCCGCAGGGCACGCCGATCTTCATGTTCAACTGGGCCGAGGACTCGATCATCCGCGAGCGCGTGTTCGTCAACGCGGACAAGCAGGCCAAGTATGAACTCTTTCCCCAGGAACTTCCCGGCAAGCCTGGAAAGAAGGGACCAATGGATTAAGCTTTACCTCCCTGACGAAGAGATGTCCGGCCGCGTTGCGGCGCGGCCGGACAGAGCAGATCCTCCGAACGTATCGAATGCGTGACCGGCCAGAAAGGAAGCAGACCGTCCATGTTGCGATTCCTGCTCATGCGCATCGCGTCGGCCGTTCCCGTGCTGGCGATTTTGAGCCTGGTCACCTTCGCCATCATCCAGGCGCCGCCGGGCGACTATGCCGACTACATCAAATCGCAGCTGATCAACCAGGGCGGCGCCTCCTATGCCGAGGCTGACGCGCAGGCGCAGGCGTATCGCGTGGAGCATGGTCTCGATAAGCCGCTGCCCATCCAGTATCTCAACTGGATCGGCGGCATCGTCACCCGCGGCGATTTCGGCTACAGCCTCTACTACAACAAGCCGGTGGCCGACGTGGTGGGCGAGAGGCTGCCGCGCACGCTGCTTTTGGCGCTGGTCTGCCACCTGCTCGCCTCGGTGCTCGGCATCACCTTCGGCATATGGGCGGCGACGCGGCAGTATTCCTGGATCGACTCGACGCTTTCGGTCATCTCCTTCCTGGGGATGACGGTGCCGCGCTTCCTGATGGCGCTGATCATCGTCTATCTGCTGGTCTTCCAGTTCAACGTTTCGGAGATCGGCTCGTTCTTCTCGCCGCAATATGGCGGCGCGCCATGGTCGTGGGCGAAATTCGTCGACCTCGTCAAGCATGTCTGGCCGGTGGTGGCGATCGCGACCTTCGGCGGCCTCGCCTACAACATGCGCGTCATGCGCGGCAATCTGCTCGACACGCTGAACGCCCAATATGTCGAGACGGCCAAGGCCAAGGGATTGACCGGCGGCGCCGTGGTGATGCGTCATGCCGTGCCCAATGCGCTGCATCCGCTGATCATGTATCAAGGCGTGGTGCTGCCCTACATGCTCACCGGCGAAATCGAGACGGCGATCATCTTCGCGTTGCCCACCGTCGGCCCGGCGATCGTCGGCTCGATGGCGGTCGGCGACGTCTATGTCACGGCCACCTTCATGATGGTGCTGTCGGCGACGCTGATCGTCGGCAACATCATAGCCGACCTGCTGCTCGTGCTGCTCGACCCGCGCGTCCGCCAGTTCGGGGAACACTAGATGCTGGCGCGCGACCCCTCCCCGACGCCCCCATCCCTTACGCCCTTGCCGGCCGAGGGCGTGACGATCGCCGAACCGGCGCACGCCAACGAGAGCTATATCGCGCTGGTCTGGCGCCGCCTGAAGCGCTCCTGGACCGGCATGGCCGGGCTGATCCTGGTCGTGCTGCTTTTGATCATGGCTGTCTTCGCGGATTTCCTGGCGCCGATGGACCCGAAGGCCACCGATGTCGCTTTCGCGCCGCCGCAGGTCATGAGTTTCCACGACAAGGACGGCAATTTCGTCTGGCAGCCGCGGGTCTACGCACTGGCCGACTCGGCCGATCTCGATCCGGTCACGTTCCAGCCGATCGTCGGCCCCGACTACGACCATCCACGCCTGCTTGGCTTCTTCGCCGAAGGCGCGCCCTACAAGCTTCTCGGTCTGATCCCCGCGGACCGGCATTTCTTTGCCTCGATGGACGGCCAGCCGGTGCATTTCCTCGGCACAGACAAGTTCGGCCGCGACGTGCTGTCACGCGCCATCCACGGCTCGCGCGTCTCGCTGATGATCGCGCTGACGGTGGTCTTCATCATCACCTTGATCGGCACCACCATCGGCATGGTCTCCGGCTATTTCGGCGGCAAGTTCGACGTCTGGATGCAGCGCTTCGTAGAGCTGGTGCTCGCCTTCCCGCAACTGCCGCTTTATCTGGCGCTGACGACGCTGATCCCGGTCACCGCGCCGACCAACGTCTTCCTTGCCTTCGTCATCATCGTCATGTCGGCGCTGGGCTGGGCGCAGATGTCGCGCGAGGTGCGCGGCAAGACATTGGCGCTGGCGCGGATCGACTATGTGCGCGCCGCCATGGCGGTCGGCGCCACCGACCGGCGCATCATCATGCAGCACATCTTCCCCAATGTGATGAGCCATGTGATCGTCGCGGTGACGATCGCCATTCCGACGGTGGTGCTGCTCGAAGCCTTCCTCGGCTTCCTCGGCTTTGCGGTGAAGCCGCCGCTGATCTCCTGGGGGCTGATGCTGCAGGACACGGCGACCTATTCGGTCATTGGCACCTATCCGTGGATCTTGTCGCCGGTCGGCTTCGTGCTGGTCACCGTGTTTGCTTTCAACGCGCTGGGCGACGGCCTGCGCGATGCCGTCGATCCGTACTGAGGTGGCCGGGATGACGACGATCGCCCTCGCAGATGATTTCGCACCCGCCGTCCGGCACGACCATGCCGCGCGGCATGAACAGCCGATCATCGATGCGCGCAACATCGAGGTCGCTTTCAAGGTGGAACACGGCACCGTCGAGGCGGTGAAGGATGTGTCGTTCCAGCTCTATCGCGGCGAGACCATCGCCATCGTCGGCGAGTCCGGTTCCGGCAAGTCGGTGACGGCGCGGACGGTCATGGGGCTATTGTCGCGCCGGGCGACGGTATCGCCACGCTCCAGCGTCGACTATTGCGGGCAGGACATTCTGAAGTTCCCCGAGAGCGCCCGGCGCAAGCTGCGCGGCAACCGGATCTCGATGATCTTCCAGGAGCCGATGAGCTCGCTCAACCCGATCTACACGGTGGGCAGCCAGATCGTCGAGGCGATCAGGGTGCATCGCAAGGTGAGCCGCAAGGAAGCCTGGGCGCGGGCGCTCGAACTCCTCAAGCATGTCCAGATCCCCGAGCCGGAAGCACGCATCAAGCAGTATCCGCACCAGCTCTCCGGCGGGCAGCGCCAGCGCGTGATGATCGCCATGGCTCTGGCCAACGAACCCGACGTGCTGATCGCCGACGAGCCGACGACGGCGCTCGACGTCACTGTCCAGGCGCAGATCCTGAACCTGATCCGCAATCTTCAGAAAGAGCTGAAGATGGCGGTGATCCTGATCACCCACGACCTCACGGTGGTGCGCAAGTTCTCCGACTATGTCTATGTCATGCAGAATGGCGAGATGCGCGAGCACAACGTCACCGAAAGGCTGTTCGCTGACCCCCAGCATCCCTACACGCAGCGGCTGCTCGCCTCCGAGCCGCGCGGGCGGCCGCAACCACTGCCGGAAGGCAGCGGCGCCATCCTCGAGGCGAACGGCGTGCGCGTCTGCTTCATGCTGCGCCACGGTTCGTTCCTGAAACCGGACTGGCGCGAACTGGTCGCGGTCGACAATCTCGGCCTGAAGCTTTGCCGACACGAGACGCTGGGGCTGGTCGGCGAGTCCGGCTCCGGCAAGACCACGTTCGGCCTTACCCTGCTTCGGCTGCAGGACGCCAAGCGCGGCGAAATAAGCTTCGACGGACAACCGATCCAGGGCCGGTCGCGAGCCGAGATGCGGCCGCTGCGCTCGCGCATGCAGATCGTCTTCCAGGACCCCTTCTCCTCGCTCAATCCGCGCATGACGATCGGCCAGATCATCGAGGAGGGGCTGGTCGTCAACAAACTGGGCGCGACGCGGCGCGAGCGGGTCGAGCGCGTGCGCGAGGCGCTGGTCAGCGCCGGCATGCCCGGCAACATCCTGTCGCGCTTTCCGCATGAATTCTCCGGCGGCCAGCGGCAGCGCATCGCGATCGCGCGGGCGATTGCGCTGGAGCCCGAATTCATCCTGCTCGACGAGCCGACATCGGCGCTGGACCTTTCCGTCCAGGCGCAGATCATCGACCTGTTGCGCAAGCTGCAGGACGAGCGGGGCTTGAGCTATCTGTTCATCTCGCACGACCTCAAGGTGGTGCGGGCGCTCTGCCACCGCGTCATCGTCATGCAGCAGGGCAAGATCGTCGAACAGGGGCCTGTCGACGAGGTCCTTTCCAATCCCAAGACCGCCTACACCGAACGGCTCGTCAGGGCCGCCTTTGAGGTGGCGTAGACAAGTGCCGGAGGCTTACAGTGGCTAGAAATCCCAGGATCACGTTCATCGGCGCCGGCTCGACGGTGTTCATGAAGAACATCGTCGGCGACGTGCTGCAGCGGCCGGCGCTGTCGGGCGCGACCATCGCGCTGATGGACATCAATCCGCAGCGGCTGGAAGAAAGCGCCATCGTCGTCAACAAGCTGATCGCGACGCTCGGCGTCAAGGCCAAGGCCGAGACCTATTCCGACCAGCGCAAGGCGCTGGCGGGCGCCGACTTCGTCGTCGTCGCCTTCCAGATCGGCGGCTACGAACCCTGCACCGTCACCGACTTCGAGGTGCCGAAGAAATATGGCCTGCGCCAGACGATCGCGGACACGCTGGGCGTCGGCGGCATCATGCGGGGCCTCAGGACCGTGCCGCATCTGTGGACGATCTGCGAGGACATGCTCGCCGTCTGCCCGGAAGCGATCATGCTGCAATATGTCAACCCGATGGCGATCAACACCTGGGCGATCGCCGAGAAATACCCCCAAATCAAGCAGGTCGGGCTCTGCCATTCGGTGCAGGGCACGGCGATGGAATTGGCGCACGATCTCGACCTCCCCTATGAGGAGATCCGCTACCGCTCGGCCGGCATCAACCACATGGCCTTTTATCTCAAATTCGAGCATCGCCAGCCCGACGGCTCCTATCGCGACCTCTACCCCGACCTCGTGCGCGCCTACCGCGAAGGCCGCGCGCCGAAGCCGGGCTGGAATCCGCGCTGCCCGAACAAGGTGCGCTATGAGATGCTGACCCGGCTCGGCTATTTCGTCACTGAAAGCTCGGAACATTTCGCCGAATACACGCCCTATTTCATCAAGGACGGCCGGCCCGACCTGATCGAGAAATACGGCATTCCGCTCGACGAATATCCAAAGCGCTGCATCGAGCAGATCGAGCGCTGGAAGGGCCAGGCGGAGGCCTACCGCTCCGCCGACCGGATCGAGGTCGAGCAATCCAGGGAATATGCCTCCTCGATCATGAACTCGGTGTGGACCGGCGAGCCGTCGGTGATCTACGGCAATGTCCGCAACAATGGCTGCATCACCTCGCTGCCTGTCGACTGCGCGGCGGAGGTGCCATGCCTGGTCGATGCCTCGGGCATCCAGCCGACCTATATCGGCGAGCTGCCGCCGCAGCTGACGGCGCTGATCCGCACCAACATCAACGTGCAGGAGCTGACGGTGCGGGCGCTGATGAGCGAGAACCGCGAGCATATCTACCACGCGGCGATGATGGATCCGCACACCGCGGCCGAGCTCGACCTCGACCAGATCTGGTCGCTGGTCGACGATCTGCTCGCCGCGCATGGCGACTGGCTGCCGGCCTGGGCGCGCGGAGGCCGCAAGAGCGCCGCGGCTTAGGTCCCAGCCTTCTCGCGCGCCACGGCCTGCCAGCCGATATCGCGACGGCAGAAGCCCTGCGGCCAGTCGATACGGTCGACCGCCGCGTAGGCCTTGGCCTGCGCCTCGCCGACGGTCTTGCCAAGCGCGGTGACGTTGAGCACGCGGCCGCCATTGGCGACCAGCGCGCCGCCATTGACGGCGGTGCCGGCATGGAAGACCTGGACGCCCTCGCCTTCCAGCTTGTCGAGGCCGCGGATGACCGAGCCCTTTTCCGGCGTGCCCGGATAGCCGCGCGCCGCCATCACCACGGCCAACGCCGCCTCGTCGCTCCAGCGGATGGACATATGCGCGAGCTGGCCGTCGACGGCGGCGTTGAGCAGGACGAGCAGATCGTCCTTCAGCCGCATCATCAGCACCTGGCATTCGGGATCGCCGAAGCGAGTGTTGTACTCGATCAGCTTCGGGCCCTGATCGGTGATCATCAGGCCTGCGAACAGGATGCCGGCGAACGGCGCGCCGATATTGGCCATGCCGCGCATTGTCGGCTCGATGATCTCGCGCATGGTGCGCTCAGTCATTTCCGGCGTCATCACCGGGGCCGGCGAATAGGCGCCCATGCCGCCGGTGTTCGGCCCGGTATCGCCGTCGCCGACCCGCTTGTGGTCCTGCGCGGTGCCGAAGGGCAGCGCGGTGACGCCGTCACACAGGCAAAAGAAGCTCGCCTCCTCGCCGGTCAGATATTCCTCGACCACGACCTCGGCGCCGGCGGCGCCGAAGGAGCCGTCGAAACAGGCTGCGAGCGCGGCAATCGCCTCTGGAAGCGTCATGGCGACGGTCACGCCCTTGCCGGCGGCCAGCCCGTCGGCCTTGATGACGATCGGCGCGCCGACCTTCTCGACATAGGCCTTGGCCGAAGCGAGATCGCTGAAGCGCCCATACGCGGCGGTGGGGATGTTGAACCGGGCGCAGAGATCCTTGGTGAAGCCTTTCGAGCCCTCGAGCCGCGCCGCCGCCTTGGACGGGCCGAAGACACGGATGCCCCAGGCGCGCAGATCGTCGGCGATGCCCGCCACCAGCGGACCTTCCGGGCCGACGACGACCAGATCGATCTTCTTTTCCTGGCAGAATGCAGCGACCGCGGAATGGTCGGCGACGTCGACCTTCACCAGTTCGGCGACACGGCCGATGCCCGGATTGCCGGGCGAGGCATAGAGCCTGGTCAGCAACGGCGAGTCGGACATCTTCCAGGCGAGCGCATGTTCGCGGCCACCCGAGCCGAGAAGAAGAACATTCATGGCCACCTCTTGCTGCCGCTCGTCCCGTCGAGAGAACCCGCTATTGGTCCGCGGGCGACGGGTCAAGGCACATTGGCATTTTGGCGGCAATTGCGCACGGGAACATGGCGTTCATCAAGATGTGATGAGGCCAGTCCGGAAGAACGACTCAGCTCTGATAGACGACCGGAAACCAGTCCTCGCGCAGTTTCTGGCCGGGCTTCATGTCATGGCCGGGATAGGGCGGCGAGGTGCGGCCGGGGCGCTCGACATAGTGCGCGTCGTCGCCGACCCAGCGCAACGACAGCGCCCGGCGCCGCGCCGCGGTCATGTTGCCGCGCGCGCCATGCGCCGTGCGGAAATCGAACAGGATGGCGTCGCCCGGCTCCATCTCCCATTCGAGCACCTTCATCGACGGATCGTTGTCGGGATCCGGCACCGGCCGGTAATCGCCCTGGCCGGCATAGAAATTGTCGTCGTTCAGCCAGCGCACCGGCAGCACCATCTTCTCCCATTTGTGCGAGCCGGCGATCAGCCGAAGCGTCGCCTCCTTCACCGGATCGATCGGGATCCAGAAGCTCACCGTCTGGCTGCCGTCGACGAAGTAATAGGGGATGTCCTGGTGCCAGGGCGTCGGCTTCTGCGTGCCGGGCTCCTTGACCAGCACGTGGTCGTGGAAGAACTGCGCGCTGCGCGACTGCATGACGGCGGCCGCAAGCTCGGCGGCCGGCGATTCCCTGACGATCCTGACGAATTCCGGGATGCGCTCCCAGTTGCAGTAGTCGTCGAAGAAGCTGCCCTTGCCGCCGGCGATGTCGGAGGCCGTGGCGCTGCGGCTCTGCATATTGCGCTCGATGCCGTCGGCGATTACGTCGACCCAGTCCTTGAAGGCGCCGCGGATGCAGACGGCGCCATCGCGCTGATAATCGGCAATCGTCGAAGCATCGATCTTTGGGCTGGCCATGGCTCTCTCCTTGGGTGCGATACCCAACTATCGCAGTCGTCTCATATCGGGTAAAATAATAACTTCTCATCCTGCTTATAGTTTTAGCCTATGAAATTCACACTCACGCAATTGCGCTATGTCGTTGCCGTCGCCCGCTATGGCAGCGTGACCATGGCGGCCCAGGCACTGAACGTCTCGCAGCCGTCGATCTCGGTGGCGATCGACAATGTCGAGGACGCGCTTGGCCAGAAACTGTTCGTGCGCCAGCGCGGCAGCGGCGTTGCGCTGACATCGTTCGGCCGCAGGGCCGTCGCCAAGGCAAGGCAGGTGCTGGGCGAGGCGGACGAACTGGCGGCGCTCGGATCGCGCGACGCCGATATCGGCGGCGAACTGGTGCTCGGCTGTTTTGAGGATCTGGCGCCCTATTTCGCGCCAGCGCTGATGCGCGCCTTCGCCGAGCGCTGCCCGGCCGTCACCGTCGTCATCGGCGACGAGACCTTCGACACGCTGGGACGGCGCCTCGCCGACAGCGCCGTCGATCTCGGCCTCACCTACGATCTCGGCCTGCCCGGGCATTTCAAGCGCATTCTGCTGCATGAACTGCGGCCGCATGCGCTTCTGCCCGCAGGCCATGTGCTGGCGGACAAGCATGCCGTCAGCCTGGCAGAGCTCGCGACCTACCCGCTGATCACCACCGACCAGCCGCACAGCTGGCAGCACATGCTGGACCTCTTCCTCAGCCGCGGCCTGTCGCCGATCGCCCGGGCGACCACGAGTTCGTTCGAGCTGCAGCGCTCGATGGTGGCCAACGGCTTCGGCGTCGCCGTCAGCTACACCAGGCCGCATGGCGATATGAGCTATGACGGACTGCCGCTGATCTGCAAGCCGCTCTCCGACCCGCTGCCGATGCAGCGCATCATCCTGACCCACGACACGCGTCAGCGCCTGTCCAAGGCGGCCATGGCCTTCATCGAGGTCGCCAAGGCATGGTTTGCCGGTCACGATGTTTTCACCGGCTGAGCGACAACGCGGCAGCTTGACGGCGCCCCTTGCTGCTGCCACTCCAGCACGATGGAAACCGTCCAGTCGAAAGCGATCCAGGGCCGTGTCGCCGATGCGCCGAGCGGCCATTGGGTCTACCGGGTGCTGCCGCGCTGGCTGTGGCCCCATGCGCAGCTGGCGCGCTGGGACCGACCGATCGGCTGGCAGCTGCTTTTATGGCCTTGCTGGTGGTCCGCCGCACTTGCCGCGGGCGCCTATCCGCGCCCGACCGACCCGCTGCTGACGCTGCTTCCGGCGCCCTGGTATCTGCTGATGTTCTTCATCGGCGCGGTCGCCATGCGCGGCGCCGGCTGCACCTATAACGACCTCGCCGACGAGGATATCGACAATCAGGTCGAGCGCACCCGCTCGCGGCCGCTGCCGGCCGGCAAGGTGACGCGCCGCCAGGCCTGGGCATTCGTCATCATCCAGGCGCTCGTGGGCCTGGCCGTGCTGCTGCAGTTCAACAGCTTCGCCATTCCGCTCGGCATCGCCTCGCTGGCGATCGTCGCCGTCTATCCCTTCATGAAGCGCATCACCAACTGGCCGCAATTCGTGCTTGGGCTCGCCTTCTCCTGGGGCGCGCTGATGGGCTGGGCGGTCGAGTTCGGCGACATCGATGACCCGGCGATCATGCTCTATATCGGCTCGATCCTGTGGGTGATCGGCTACGACACGATCTATGCGCATCAGGACAAGGAAGACGACGCCATCGTCGGCGTGCGCTCGACGGCGCGGCTGTTCGGCGACAACACCAAGACCTGGCTGGTTGGGCTTTATGGCGGCGCGCTGGTCTGCTTCGCCATCGCCTTTGCCTCGGCGCAGGTGCCGGTGGTGTCACTGGCGGGGCTGATCGCCGCCGGCGCGCATATGGCGCGTCAGATCATCCGGCTCGACATCAACAATCCGGACCAATGCCTGAAGCTGTTCAAGTCGAACAACCAGGTCGGCTGGCTGATCTTCCTCGGACTGATCGGCGGCTCGGTCTGGATATGGCTGAAGCCGCTGGTGTAGTTCTCCCTTCTCCCCGTTCCACGGGGAGAAGGTGGCGGCAGCCGGATGCGGGGCAGCGCCGACCTGGGAGGCAAGGTGAAACGCACGGCGGCGACAGAGCGCGTGTATTCCATCAAAGTTTGAGATGGCCAAAATGGCGGAGGTCAGCGCTGCCCCTCATCGCCCTGCCGGGCACTTCTCCCCGTATAGTGACGGGGAGAAGAAGGCTGTCATCGGCTACTCCCTTGCAATAATCTCTTGGCCGTCGATGACCAGCCTCAGGCCAAGGTTGCCGGCCTTGCGGCGGGCGAGGAAGCGCGGGCGGCGCATGTTGGAGACGCGGCCCTTGCGGCGCTCCTGCGGCGGCAGCGCCTTGATGGCGACGCCGAGCGATTCCTCCAGCGTGCGGGCAATGCCGTCGGCCTCGATCAGCAGCATCGGCAGGCGATAGGCGTCGGCCCAGGCGCGCCAGTCGGCGGCGACGTCCTCGAGGTCGTCGGCGACCAGCAGCGGCACCGACAGCATCGGGTCATTGTGCAGGAGTTCCAGCGTCACGGTGACGTTGCCGTCCGGATCTTCCATGGCGCGCGCGGCGACGCCGAGGAAGGCCTTGGCGGGCAGCGCGATGATCGCCGGCACGCCGCTCATCTCCAGCATGCGGCGGATGACGGCGCCGCGCTGGTCGATGGTGAAGGTGACATCGCCATAGTCGTCGCGGGTGGCGTAGCTCACCATCTGCGGCAGGCGAAACGGGTCGAGACGCATGTTGCGCCCGGCCCAGACTGGCTTCAGTCCAGTGTTCATCGAATGTCTTCCCTGTTACTCCTGAGGGCCGTTTTCCGGTTCTCTCAGGGCCGGTTTTTCCGGCCTCGTTATGGGAAGAAACATTAGCGCTCGCTTCTTACCGTCGCGCTTAAGAAGTTCGGTTAAATTTTGCTGATCGCAGCGATGGTTATCGGAATGCGACCGGCCGCCGGATCCAGGAAGGATCAGATAACCTTACCGGGATTCATGATGCCGGCCGGATCGAAGGCCGCCTTCACCCGTCGCATCAGATCGATGGCCATCGGCGGCGCCGTGGCGATGAGCTCGTCACGCTTCAACTGACCGATGCCGTGCTCGGCCGAGATCGAACCGTGGAAGGAGCGCACGACGTCGTGCACGGCGTGGTTCATAAGGTGGTAGAGGTCGAGGAACGCTTCGTCCCGCCAGTCCACGGGGCGCGAGATGTTGTAGTGCAGATTGCCGTCGCCCATATGGCCGAAGCAGACGACGCGCGCGCCGGGGCAGACGGTCTCGACCACGCCGGCCGCCTTTTCGATGAACTCGGGGATCGAGGCGATCGGCACGGAGATGTCGTGCTTGATCGAGGCGCCCTCCGGCTTCTGGCATTCGGGCAGCGTCTCGCGGAAATTCCAGAAGGCGTCACCCTGGGCGAGGCTTGCCGACACCACGGCGTCGCCGACGATGCCCTGTTCGAGGCCGGCCGCAAGAATCTCCTCGATCAGCGCCTTGCCGTCCTCTTCGGAACGGCCGGACGAAACCTGCATCAAGACATACCACGGCCAGTCATCGGCCAGCGGCCGCGTGATGCCTTGACCATGCTTGAGCGTGAAGTCGTAAGGCCGTTTGGCGATCAATTCAAAAGCGGTGAGCGAGGCGCCGGCGCGATCCATCGCCAGGGTGAACAGCGACAGCGCGTCGTTCGGGGATGACGGAAGACCGGCAAAAGCGACCTCCCTGCCCTTCGGCTTCGGGAACAGTTTCAGCACCGCGGCGGTGATGACGCCGAGCGTGCCTTCGGCGCCGACGAAGAGGTTCTTCAGATCGTAGCCGGTGTTGTCCTTCTTCAGCTTGCGCAGATCGTCGAACACCTCGCCGGTCGGCAGCACCACCTCGACGCCGAGGCAGAGCTCGCGCGCATTGCCGTAGGCAAGCACGCCGGTGCCGCCGGCATTGGAGGAAAGATTGCCGCCGATCTGGCAGGAGCCTTGCGCGGCGAGCGACAGCGGAAACAGCCGGTCGGCGGCGTCGGCGGCTTCCTGCAGCGTCTGCAGGATGACGCCGGCCTCGACCGTCACCGTATTCGACAAGACATCGATCTCGCGGATGCGGTTCAATCGCGACAGGGACAGCACGATGTCGTGGCCGGATTTGTCGGGCACCTGCGCGCCGACCAACCCGGTGTTGCCGCTCTGCGGTACGATCGGCGTTCCGGTCTCGGTGGCGAGGCGCATGATGCGGCTCACTTCCTCGACGCTGCCCGGCCTGAGCACAAGCGATGTGCGGCCATGCCACAGACCGCGCCGTTCGGTGATGTAAGGCGCGATATCGGCCTGGTCGCGCAGCGCGTATTTTTCGCCGACGATAGAAGCGAAACGGTCGATGACGGCGGGATCGAGATCGAAGGGCTGATCGTTCATGGTTCGAAACTAGAGCATGATGCCGAAAAGTGTGAAGCGGTTTTCGGACATACTCTACTTCCTTGACTTGGGGGGCGCTCAGCCGATCTTGTCACGCGGCGCGGCAGCGCGGGCAAGCCGGTCGTTGATCGCCTCGCCCAGTCCCTCGAACGGGATGGGCTCGACGGCGATGGTCGCGGCTCCGACGCGATCGAGCGCCTGCATGAAGGCGAAGAGGTTGCTGGCCGCCTCGCGCAGATCGCCGGCTTCGGAGAGATTGCGCAGCGCAATCGCCTGTTCCCAGCCCGCGGCGCGTTTGCCGCCGAAAGCGAGCAGCGCCTCGCCCCCGGCAATCTTGTCGACGTTCAGCCGCATTGCGGCGCCCGGCGCGTAATGCGAGGCGAGCATGCCGGGCGCCTCGATGCCACTGGCGCCGCGCAACAGTTTCGCGCCGGCCACCGCCTCTATCTCCTCGGCGCCGATGCCGCCGGGCCGCAGCAGCCTGAGTTCGCCGTGCTCGACCTTGACGATGGTGGATTCCAGACCGACGGGCGTCGCGCCGCCATCGACGACCAGCTTGATCCTGTCGCCGAGATCGGCGGCGACAGCACCTGCGGTGGTGCCGCTGATCCTGCCTGAGGAATTGGCGCTGGGGGCGGCGAGCGGGCGGCCGAGCCGCGCGATCAGTTCACCGCCGAAGCCCCTCGGCATGCGCAGCGCGATGGTATCCAGCCCCGCGGTGGCCAGCGGATGGATGCCGCTGTCGGCGCGGTGCGGCAGGACCAGCGTCAGCGGACCGGGCCAGAACGCCTCGGCGAGCTTGGCCGACAGCGGATCGAAAACGGCAATGCGGTCCGCCATGGCGCGATCGGCGACATGGGCGATCAGCGGGTTGAAGCGCGGCCGGCCCTTGGCCTCGAAAATGCGCGCTACGGCAACGCCATTGGTGGCATCGCCCGCCAGGCCGTAAACCGTCTCGGTCGGGATGGCGACGACATCGCCGCCTTCGAGCAGCGCCAAAGCATGCTCCAGAGCCTCGCCGACCGCCAATATCTCAGCCAAATGCGCCACCAGTCTCGAACATGCCGGTCCCGTAATACGGCCGCTTCTCTCGGGCAAGTGCGGGCATTGGCGATTTATCAATCCCTAAAATGTTAAGGTTCCGCGCAAGCCGGCTTCAATGTGCCGGCCCTAAGGTGCGGGTTTGATGTCTTTGCGGGCTGGGGAGTTCTTGTGATGCGTTTGCTCGGAGCGTTCGCTATCGGCCTTTTGGCCATGCACGGCGCGGCGCATGCTTCGTCGATCATCGTGCTTGGCCCCTCGACCTCGACGCCGTCGGTGATCAGGCTGAATGTGATCGAGCCGGCCAAGCTGTCCGCGGCCGTGACGCCGTCGGTAATAGCGCTGGGCGATCCGATGCCCGCCGTCACCGACGAAAAGGTCGCGGCAATTCCCGAAAAGTCCGGACACCAGCTGGCCCCGATGATCATTCGCGGCGGCGTGGTCGGCGGCGCTTTCGCAACGCCCGCGCCGACTGCGGCGGCCAAGCCCGCGACACCCGCGGCCACCGCACCGGCCAACGGCACTTCGCCTGCGACGCCCGCCAACGGCACCGCTTCGAACGGCAACGGCAAGACCAGCAACCAGCCTGCCGCGACGGCCAATGCGTCGCCCAGCGCGCAGCCACAGACGCAGACGCAGACGCAAAACACCACGCCACCGCCGCGCGTCGGCAAGGCGATGTAGTTCACATTGAACTTCGCCCCTCTATGCTAGGCGGCTTCTGTTTGGTTTGACGCAATTCCGGAAAACCGCTCCACACTTTTCCGGAAATTGCTTTGGCCAGCCTGTCCGATTTCCGTCACCCGGATCGGGCACGATGGCTCAGACGTTTCAAAGGGGGTTTTCCATGACTGTTTCGAAAGCAATCGCCGTTGCCGGCCTGGTGGCGGCCACAGCGTTGGGTGCCGGCACGGCGCGGGCCGACGACATGCTCGGCTCTTACGTGGCGCGGATTTCCGATCGCGACCATCGCGCCAGCGACGGCTATCCGTTGAGCAGCGCGGCGCAGATGGTGCGGCAGGACCGCGCCAACTGGCACAAGTTCCACCGGCGCGACAGCGACGACCAGGGCGATCCCTGGTTTCGCAGCGACGGCTCGCGCGCCGACCTGCAGCGCATGCTGGAACGCGGCGGCGCCATGAGCAGCGCCACAAGGCGCGCCATCGTCAACGGCGAGCCGTTGATCGAGGTCGACGTCTATTCCGACGCCGTGCGGGTCAGCATCGTGGAAGATTGAGACGCTGACAAAAAAGGGCGGCGCCTGGGACGCCGCCCCACATTTTTCAGACGACGGGAAACGGCTCAGGCGGCCTCCTCCTTGTCGTCGTCGTCGTCGTCGGACTCGTCTTCGTCCTCGGCGTCTTCATCCTCGTCGTCGGAGTCGTCATCGCTTGAGGCTTTGGCTTCTTCGTCCTCGTCGTCGCTATCCTCGTCGTCTTCATCCTCATCGTCCGATTCGTCGTCGACCGAGGCAGTGGTTTCCTCGTCGCCGTCTTCGTCGTCGCCATCTTCCTCGTCATCGTCGGACGGATCGGCGGCTTCGGCAGCCGCGGCGGCGGCGTGATCGAGGACGTTTTCGGAAGCGGATTCGGTGGCCTCGGCGGCGGCCGGGGTCTCTTCAATCAGGTCGATATCGTCAACGGAATTCATGGCATGCCTCCGTGGTTTTGGGAACGCATCGTTCTCCCACGCGGAGGTCATCGCCATATGACTGTAAGCCGGCTCCGGCGCATTAAATTTCCAGCGCCAGATTGTTCTGGAATGCCCGCATCCTAGCGGATGCGAGCAGCGCCGACGGACGATTTTTCGCGCCGTCAGCCGACGATTTTTGAAAAATCCGCGACCTGATCGGTCGCCGCGCGGATGCGGGCGAGCAGCGCCAGGCGGTTGGCGCGCACGGCCTGGTCCTCATCATTCACGAGAACACGCTCAAAGAATGAATCAACCGGTTCGCGCAACACGCTAAGCGCCAGCATGGCGGCGGAAAAATCTTCGTTTTGAATTGCTTGGCCGGCTTCCTTCTCGGCCTGATTCACCGCGGCATAGAGCTTCTTTTCCGCGTCCTCGCGGAACAATGCCGGCTCAACAGTCTCGGCGACGAGCGTTTTCTTCTTCTTCTCCTCGGCGGCCAGGATGTTGGCGGCGCGCTTGGTGCCGGCGAGCAGGTTCTTGCCCTCGTCGGTGTCGAGCAGGGAACCCAGCGCCTCGACGCGGCGCACGATCTGCAGCAGGTCGTCGGACTGCGGGGTGATAACGGCGTCGATCAGATCGTGCCGCGCGCCCTGGTCGCGGAGGTAAACTTTCAGGCGGTCGTGGAAGAAGGCGAGGAGACTTAAAGCTGTTTCCCAATACCTGTCGGCCGAGCCCTCCTCGAATTTGTCGGCGGCCTCCTGACTGATAAGTCCGTCAAGAATCTCAGACTGGAATCCCGATGGCATTAATCCAACACCTTCGAGCTTCTGTGCAGCCTGCAAATATTCCGCGTAGCCTCGCAGCCGGAGCCCTATGGAATGATCTACGAACGAGGCAGCAAACAGCCCCAGAAGCGATACTGTTCCGCTTGAGTAGTGTGTCCTGAGATCGATTTCATTCTCCAATACCAATCTCACTACTCCGAGTGCGGCCCGCCGCAAGGCGTAAGGGTCCTTCGACCCGGTTGGCTTCTCGTCGATGGCCCAGAAGCCGACCAGCGTATCCAACTTGTCGGCCAGCGCTACAGCTATCGATACAGGATGGCTTGGCACATAGTCAGACGGTCCTTGAGGCTTGTAGTGTTCTTCTATGGCATTCGCTACAGCCGAGTCTTCGCCTTGTAGCGCCGCATATTTCCGACCCATCGCGCCCTGCAATTCAGGGAATTCGCCGACGACTTCAGTCTGTAGGTCCGCTTTAGCTAAAACAGCAGCGCGTGTCGCCGCTTCATGCAGACCAATCCGCTCAGCGTCCAAAGTCGCGCCAGAACGTTGGTCACCCTGAAAGAAATTTGGCTGCCTCGACAGCCTAAGCACGATTTGACTCGCCAACTTCTTGATGCGCGCGACCCTCTCCCCTTGCGTGCCGAGCTTGGCGTGGAAGGTGACGTTCAGATGGTCGAGCCGCGCCATGCGCTGATCGAGCGGCTTGTTCAAATCGAGGCCGAACTTCGCTGCCGATTCCGCGAGTTGGTCGAGGTCCGGCAGGTCGCCCTGGTCGGTCTTCCAGAAATAGAGCGCGTCGGACAGGCGCGCCCTGACCACCTTGCCGTTGCCATACGCGATTTCCTTACCGCCATCATTCGCCTCGATGTTTGCGACCAGGACGAAGCGGTTGGAGAGGTCTTCGGCCGCGCCATGCGGCCGCGTGACAAAACACTTCTGGTTGGCCCGAATGGTGAGGCGGATCACCTCGCCCGGAATGGTGAGAAAATCCCGTTCGAACTCGCCCATCAGCACGACCGGCCATTCGACCAGGCCGGAGACTTCCTCCAGCAGGGCTTCGTCCTCGACCAGGTCGAGGCCGTTGGCGAAGGCGATGTTGCGGGCGTCGGCGAGGATGATCTCCTTGCGCCGGTCGGCATCGAGCACGACCCTGGCGGCCTCGAGCTTCGACACATAATCGTCGAAGCGGCGCACGGTGATGGCGCCCGGCGCATGGAAGCGGTGGCCATAGGTGACGTTGCCGGCACGGATGCCGTCGATCTCGAAATCGACCACGACAGGCTCCTCGGTCTCCGGGCCGAAGGTGCAGACGATCGACTGCAGCGGCCGCACCCAGCGCAGAGAGCCGGGCTTGGCCGAGGCCGGCCCCCAGCGCATCGATTTCGGCCAGGGGAAGCTCTTGATGATGCCCGGCACCAGTTCGGCAATGATCTCTTCGGCCGCCCGGCCCGGCTTCGAGATGTGGGCGACATAGAAGTCGCCCTTCTTCGGATCGGAATGGACATGCGCCTCGGCGACCGATGACAGGCCGGCCTTGCGCAGGAAACCCTGCACCGCCTGCTCGGGCGCGGTGGTCGAGGGACCCTTGATCTCCTCGCGGATATCCTTGGAGCGCGCGGTCAAGCCACGGATGTCGAGCGCCAGGCGCCGCGGCGTCCAATATTCGCGCGCCGCCTCATAGGTGAGACCCGCCTCGACCAGACCGTCGGTCAGCATCTTCCGGAGGTCGCCGGCAGCCTTGCGCTGCATGCGGGCGGGAATCTCTTCCGAGCGAAGTTCTAGAAGCAGGTCAGGCATTGGTTCAGCTCATGCGGGCGAATTGTCCGGGCGGCATAGCAACTCGACCGGCCGCTGTCACCCTGCATGCCGATCTCCATTTCGATCGATTTCAGGAAATTTTCAGGTCTTTGTCGGGACGCAGCGGGTCCACCCGTCCTAAGTGCAGACATCCCATGAACCTAACGCTGCGCTGAAGCGACAAACGCTCAGGCAGAGACGTATTGGCTGAACGACGATGAAAACGGCATCGAGAACCCTGCAGATCCTGGCGCTCAGCGCCTGCTTCGCCGCCCAGGCGCACGGCACGATCACGATGCCGGGGGTCAGGCAGGCCATGCGCACGATCGACGGCGCGACGGCGCAGATCGTATTGCCGGCCGATCCCACTACCGTGAAAACCCTGTCGGCTTAAGCCGCCGCGAGCCCGCCCGCCCGCGTCTTCAGGAACGCCTCGCCGCATGCCTTGGCGAGGTTGCGGACGCGCAGGATGTAGCTCTGCCGCTCGGTGACCGAGATCACGCCGCGCGCGTCGAGCAGGTTGAAGACGTGGCTTGCCTTGATGCACTGGTCGTAGGCCGGAAAAACCATGCGGTGCATCGCCAGATTGTCGCTGGGCTTGGGCGTGCCGGCATCGAGCAGCGCCTTGCACTCGGCCTCGGCGTCCTCGAAATGCCTGAGCAGCATCGAGGTGTTGGCGAATTCGAAATTGTGGCGCGAATATTCCTGCTCGGCCTGCAGGAAGACGTCGCCGTAAGTAACCTTCTCGGCACCCTCGCGGCCGTTGAAGTTCAGGTCGTAGACATTGTCGACGCCCTGCACATACATGGCGAGCCGCTCAAGCCCGTAGGTCAGTTCGCCCGCCACCGGCGCGCATTCGATGCCGCAGACCTGCTGGAAATAGGTGAACTGCGAAACCTCCATGCCGTCGCACCAGCATTCCCAGCCGAGCCCCCAGGCGCCCAGCGTCGGGCTTTCCCAGTCGTCCTCGACGAAGCGGATGTCGTGCAGCAGCGGATCGACGCCGATCGCCTCGAGCGAGCCGAGATAGAGCTCCTGCAGGTTCGGCGGATTGGGCTTCAGGACCACCTGGTACTGGTAGTAGTGCTGCAGGCGGTTCGGGTTTTCGCCGTAGCGGCCGTCCTTCGGCCGGCGCGAGGGCTGCACATAAGCGGCGTTCCAGCGCAACGGACCGAGCGCCCGCAAGGTGGTTGCCGGGTGGAAGGTGCCGGCGCCGACTTCCATGTCGTAGGGCTGCAGGATGAGGCAACCATAGTCCGCCCAGTAATTGTGCAAGGTCAGGATCAGCCCCTGGAAGGAGCGGCTGGGATGCATATGGGCGGGAATCTCGATGGTCACGGCGGCCTCGGAAAGCGCAGAATGACGCTTCCCTAGTTGCCGGGCCGCCGAGCGTCAAGGCGGCGGCCCGCATCCGACGAGGTTGAACGCTTTGCGGCCGGCTGGCCCATTGCCGGCGCGCGGCGGTGATCCTTTGCTCCGGCGAGCTTCAACAACGAAGGTTCCGTCATGTCCGGTCAACTCACCGTACGACCCGTCACAAGGCAGGATTACGAGCAGTGGCTGCCGCTCTGGGACGGCTACAACGCGTTTTACGGGCGCTCCGGCCCGACGGCGCTTGCCGGCGAGATCACGCAGATGACCTGGTCGCGCTTCTTCGATGCCTATGAGCCGGTGCATGCGCTGGTGGCCGAGCGCGACGGCAACCTGCTCGGCCTCGTCCACTATCTCTACCATCGCTCGACGACGTCGATCGCGCCGACCTGCTATTTGCAGGATCTCTTCACCACGCAGGCGGCGCGCGGCCAGGGCGTCGGCCGGGCGCTGATCGAAGGCGTCTACGACCGCGCCGGCCAAGCGGGCGCGAACCGCGTCTACTGGCTGACGCATGAGACGAACCACACCGCCATGCAGCTCTACGACCGGATCGGCGAGCGGTCGGGGTTCGTCGTCTACAGAAAGATGTTCTAGCTCTCTGACACAGGGATTTTGAAAGGTCGCCGTTCGTCGGGAAGAAAGACTTTCATCGTCCATTTCCGCGAGATGAGCGCCAACGCTGGAGATTGGCTAAAGCCTTCCCAACCTCGTCATTCCAGGGCGGAGCAGCCGCGAAGCGGCGTCGCGCAGACCCTGGAATCCATTCCGTGACCTTGATCGAAGAACGCAGCGGAGCAGAATTCTGCGCCGTTGCAACGCTTTAAGGTCACGGCATGGATTCTATGGTCTGCGCCGCGTCGCTTCGCTCCTTGCTCCGCTATAGAATGACGATCGCGATGGGCGCTTCGGCTAAGACGCCAGGCCGAAACGAAAACGGGGCTCGACGAGCCCCGCATTCTTGAACGTCGACGAAAGTCGCTCAGCCCTTCGGCGCGGGCGTCGGGTCCGGCTTCACTTTCGGGGTTTCCTGCGCGGTGCTGGATTCGATCGGCGGCAGGCCCTTGAGCAGCTTCTGCTGCAGGGTGGCGAGCACGTCCGGATCGGGCTTCAGGTCGCGCGCCTGGGTCCACTGATAGGTAGCCTCGAGCTTGCGGCCGACGCGCCAGTAGGCGTCGCCGAGATGGTCGTTGAGGACCGGATCCTCCGGCTTCAGCGACACGGCGCGTTCCATCTCGCGCACGGAGTCGTCGAAGCGGCCCATGCGGAAATAAGCCCAGCCCAGCGAATCGACGATGTAGCCGTCGTTCGGCCGCAGGTCGACGGCCTTCTGGATCATCGCCAAGCCTTCCTTGAGGTTCATGTTCATGTCGACCCAGGAATAGCCGAGATAGTTCATGACCTGCGGCTGGTCGGGCTGCAACTCCAGCGCCTTGCGGAAATTGGGTTCCGCCTTCGGCCATTCCTTCAGCCGCTCATAGGCGATACCGCGCTGGTAGAAGATGTTCCAGTTGGCGGCGGTCGGCGTCTTCAGCTGCTCGACGGCTTTGTCGTAGAGATTGGCGGCCGAGCGGAAATCTTCCTTCGAACCATAGACGCCGCCGAGCGCCAGATAGGCGCGCATGTCGTCCGGGTGCTTGTCGAGATAGGCCTTGAGGTGGGAAATCGCCTCGTCATGCTTGTCGAGATCGGCAAGGTTGAGGCCGATCTGCAGGTCGGAAAGCTCTTTCAGCGGCGAGGACGCCGGAATGCGGCGATAGAGCGCGACGGCGCCTTCGCCGTCCTTCAACTGCTCGGCGACGGCGGCAAGCTGCACAAGGGCTGAGTCGCTGTCCGGCTTCAGCGCCAGGGCGTATTGCAGGTAAAGCCGCACGAAAGGCTCGCCGCCGCCGCGGTTGAGCGCGGTGGCAAGGTCGAGCAGGATTTCGGACGCCCCGTCCGCCGGGCTGGCGACGAGCGGCTCGATCTTTTCGCCCTTGGCGATGCGGTCGCGCAGCGTGGTGATCTCGAGCTTGCCGGGCGCGAAGGCCTCCGCCTGGTTCAACACCGCCTGAGCCTTCGCCTTGTCGCCCTTGCGAGCAAGGAACGAGGCATAGGCCTGGGCGTTGCGCATCCAGGTTTCGGGCGCGGAACCGCCGGCGGCGGTGTCGGCCATGGTGGCGGCGTAGATCTCATCGGCCTTGTCGTTCAGGCCGGCGGCGTCGGCGATCAGCGCGCGGTGGAACGACTTGAACAGGCCGAACCAATCCGGGCCCTTCAGCTTGTCGATAGCATCCATGGCCTCGGACGCATTGCCGGCGCCGTCCTTGGCCCAGCCGTCCATGACGCCGGAGAGCAACCGGTCGAGGTCGGATTCGAGCGACAGCTTCAGCCAGTACTGCGCCTTGGTGTAGTCCTTCTTGTGGAAGGAATCGACCGCCAGCGCCAGGCGCGAGAAGCGCTCGACGTCGGGCACTTCCTTCAGCTTGTCGGCATAGACCAGCGATTCCTCGAAACGGCCTTGAGCGACCAGCGCCAGCATCAGGCTCTGCTGCAGTTCCTTGTCGTCCGGCGCAAAGGCCAGCGCCTGCTTGTAATAGGTGATCGCGTCGCCAAGGTCGTTGTCGCTTTCGGCGATATGGGCAGCAAGATAGGCGCCCGAGAAAGACGTGATCTGCAGCGGTTTGGCTTCTTCCTTGGCCTGGACCGGAAGCACCCAAAGCGCCACACCGGTCAAAAATGCCAACCTCGTCAGCCAGCGCGCACGTCCTTGCATCGTATCCCTTTCAGCCAGATGCGATCCCGCCCTTGGAGGACCGCCCCACAGACTCGAACTTTTCCGGTCAAAGCATGGCCTTTTTGCGGTCAGGCTTCAATCGGCAAGCGAATCACAATCCAATCATCCCGCTTAACAAACGATGGCAAGCAGCGAAAATATGCGGATCGGCGGCTGAATTTCGACAAATGCCGGGATGAGCGGTCTAAAGTTCCTTGTTTTGCGCAATTCCGGACGGAAGGCCACGGCAAGGCGCCGAGCTAACCGCTGCGCACTTTTCCTGGAAGGCCGCCCGCCGCGACCGCGACCGCACAGATCGAACCACTCGCAGCCTGGCCGGCTTTGGGATTGAAAGGCTCAGTTGACGCGGCTGATGCAGAAATCGATGACGTCGATCAAGGCCGACTTCTGCGGCGTCGCTTCGAGCGGCGCCAGCGCATCACGGGCGATCTCGCCGAAATGGCGCGCGCGGCCGATCGTGTCGGCGATGGCGCCGTGGCGGGCCATCAGGCCGATCGCCTTTTCGAGCCCGGCATCGTCGGCGACATTGTCCTCGATGGCGCGCTTCCAGAAGGTGCGCTCGGCCTTGGTGCCGCGCCGGTAGGCGAGGATCACCGGCAGCGTCACCTTGCCCTCGCGGAAATCGTCGCCGACATTCTTGCCGAGGTCCTTGCTGGAGCCGCCATAGTCCAGCGCGTCGTCGATGAGCTGGAAGGCAAGGCCGAGATTCATGCCGTAGGAGCGCAGCGCCGCGCGATCGGTGCGCGAGGCCTGGGCGATGACCGGCCCGACTTCGGCGGCGGCCGAAAACAGCGCCGCGGTCTTTGCCTTGATGACGGCGAAATGCTCGTCCTCGGTGGTTTCGAGGTTCTTCGCCGCGGCAAGCTGCATCACCTCGCCCTCGGCGATGATGGAGGCGGCCGCCGACAGGATGTCGAGGGCTTCGAGCGAGCCGACCTCGACCATCATGCGGAAAGCCTGGCCGAGCAGGAAATCGCCGACCAGCACGCTTGCCTGGTTGCCCCAGATCATGCGCGCGGTCTTCTTGCCGCGGCGCAGCGCACTCTCGTCGACCACGTCGTCATGCAGAAGCGTGGCGGTGTGCATGAACTCGACCGCGGTGGCGAGCTTGACATGGCCTTCGCCGGAATAGCCGAACATCTGCGCGGCAGCGAGGGTGAGCATGGGCCGCAGGCGCTTGCCGCCCGACGAGATCAGATGGTTGGCGATCTCCGGGATCATCTCGACGTCGGAGCCGGCCTTGGACAGGATCAGCTCGTTGACGCGCCCCATGTCGGCTGCCGTCAGATCGATCAGGTCCTTGATGGAAGCGGGTTCCCGCTTGCCTTCGATGTTGAGAACGACTCCCACCACAATCACTCCCGTCTCAATTGACGCGCACGACAGCACGCTTGAAGCGCCTCGCGCTGAAACGAATTCAGGCGCCGTGCTTCAAGTCATTTTTGATGCATGTCGTTGTCCCAGAACCGCTGCGCACTTCTGGGCGACATGCACTAGTCCCAGGCCGACTCTAGGGCGGCACAACCGGGCACGGCAAGAGGCGAATTGGCGCGGCCATGCCGACGGTGTGTCTACCCGCACGTTTACACGAACGCCGCAACCTGCGATTTTCATTCCATGATCGAGCTTGTCCGCACCAACGACGCCGTCGTCATCTCCTTTGTCGAATCGCTGATGCGCGATGCCGGCATCGCCTGTTTCGTCGCCGACCAGAATATGAGCGTGCTCGACGGCTCGCTCGGCATCCTGCCCCGGCGGGTGATGGTCGACGCCGAGAAGGTCGATGCCGCGCGCCGCATCCTCAAGGATGCCGGTATCGAGAACGAGATCCGCAAGAAGTAATGGCAACGACCACCGCCCCCGTCCCGGATACGCCGGCGCACACGGTCGATGCCTTCCATCGCGGGCGCTTCTGGCTGGTGCAGCCGAGCCGGGGCGGCCATCGCGCCGGCATGGACGCCATGATGCTGGCGGCCGCGGTGCCGTCGGCCTTTTCCGGGCGACTCGCCGATTTCGGCGCCGGCGCCGGCGCCGGCGCCCTTGCCGTGCTGTCGCGCTGCCCGGCGGCGCGGGCGGTGCTCGTCGAGCGCTCCTCCGAGATGGCGGGGTTCGCCGCCGCCACGCTTTCGCATCCCGGCAACGCGCATCTCGGCGACCGCGCTTCGGTGCTGACGGCGGATGTCACGCTGACCGGCCGGGCGCGCACTGAGGCCGGGCTTGCCGACAATTCCTTCGACTTCGTCATCATGAATCCGCCTTTCAACGCCGCCGAGGACCGCTCGACACCGGATGTCCTGCGTAAGCAGGCGCATGTGACGGAAGATGGGCTGTTCGAGCGCTGGATCAGGAGCGCGGCCGCCGTCGTCAGGCCGCGCGGCGGGCTGGCCGTCATCGCCCGGCCCGAGCAGTTGGTCGCGATTCTCGATGCGATGGAGGGGCGCTTCGGCGATGCCGAGATGCTGTGCGTGCATCCGCGGCCGGACGCGGCGGCGATCCGCATCGTCGTCAGGGCGGTGCTCGGCGCGCGCGGAAAACTGTCGATCCGCCCGCCGCTCACCTTGCACGGACCATCCGGCAACGAGCCGACGGAGCGGACGGAAATGATCAATAACGGGCTCTCATCGCTGTTCGGCGATTGATCCGGGGCCGGCGATGCGGCATTGCCGTTGGCTGGCGAGTTCCTTACATGCCCGGGAGCAAAGATGAGTTTCTCATCTTCACTCCTGCAAATCGACCGGAGACACTCGTTCGTGAAACGCCTCTTAAACCGCCTGCTGCCGAAATCCTGGCGCTCGACAGTCGTCACCATTCCGGTCGTCCGGCTGCAAGGCGCCATCATGGCCGGCGGCGGCCAGTTCCGGCCGAGCCTGTCGCTCGCCTCGACGGCAGGCCTTATCGAAAAGGCGTTCGGCTTCGACGCGCCGGCGGTTGCCATCTCGATCAATTCGCCGGGCGGCTCGCCGGTGCAGTCGCGGCTGATCTTCAAGCGCATCCGTGATCTGGCGGGGGAAAAGAACAAGAAGGTGCTGGTCTTCGTCGAGGACGTGGCGGCTTCCGGAGGCTACATGATCGCGATCGCCGGCGACGAGATCTTCGCCGATCCGTCATCGATCGTCGGCTCGATCGGCGTCGTCTCCGCCTCGTTCGGCTTCCCGGAGCTGATGAAGAAGATCGGTGTCGAGCGGCGCGTCCACACCGCCGGACAGAACAAGGCGGTGCTCGATCCGTTCAAGCCCGAGAAGGAGGAAGACGTCGAGCGGCTGAAGGCGCTGCAGCTCGAAGTGCACGAGACCTTCATCGACCTCGTCAAGGAGCGGCGCGGCAGCAAGCTGAAGGACGATCCGAACCTGTTCACCGGCCTGTTCTGGACCGCCAAGAAAGGCCTCGAGCTCGGCCTTGTCGATGCACTGGGCGATATGCGCGGCGTGCTCAGGACGCGTTTCGGCGACAAGACGCAGCTCAAGCTGATCACCGCGCCGCGTGGCCTGTTTGGGCGTTTCGGCCTGTTCGGCTCGCGTGCATCGGCGCCCGATATCGCCGCCGCCGCGGCCAGCGGCGTCATCGATGCGGCGGAAGAGCGCGCGCTGTGGGCACGCTTCGGGCTTTGAAAAAGCCATGATTGCGTCTAGCATGACCGCTTGACCGACCCATCCGGCCGGCCTTGCCGCGAGAACGCGGGAGGAGTTTTGAGATGCCGCAGATCATTTTCTTCGCCGTCGTCGGCGCCGCCGCATACTTTGGCTACCGCGCTTTCGTGCGCGAGGCCGAGCGCGTGACGGCCAAGATCCGGCGCACCGAGAAACAGGCGGCGAACGGCACGATGGGCACGCTGGTCAAGGATCCGAAGACCGGCGAATACCATCTCGCCAAGGACTGATCCCATCTCGCCAGCAGCCGACATTCTGGAGCCCGGCACGGAAGTCCGGACGTGGCTTGCGCCCGCCAAGATCAACCTGGCGCTGCATGTCACCGGACAGCGCGCCGACGGCTATCACCTCATCGACAGCCTTGGGGTGTTCACCCGCTTCGGCGACCGGCTCGAGATCGAGCCGGCGGAGCACGACCAATTCTCGGTATCCGGCCGGTATGCCGCCGGCCTGCCGCTCGACGCAGACAATCTGGTGGTGAAGGCGCGCGATGCCTTGCGCCGGGAAGCCGGCGCGCAGCCTGCGCCGCCCGTGGCCATCAGGCTCGAAAAGAACCTGCCGATCGCCTCAGGCGTCGGCGGCGGCTCCAGCGACGCCGCGGCCGCGCTCAACGCTCTGGCGCGGCTCTGGAAGCTCGACATCGACGGCACTTCGCTGGCCCGGATCGGGCTTTCGCTCGGCGCCGACCTGCCGATGTGCCTCAAGGGCAAGCCGCTGATCGCGCGCGGCATCGGCGACGAGATGTCGCCGTTGCCGGTGTTTCCGGCGCTTGGCCTGGTTCTGGTCAATCCCGGCGTCGCCGTATCGACGCCGGACGTGTTCAAGGCGCTCGCCCGGCGCGACAACGAGGCGCTGCCGCCGCTGCCGAAGCGTCTCGATTTCCACGCCGTCCGCAACTGGCTGGAGACGACGCGCAACGATCTCGAGGCGCCCGCCCGATCGATCGAGCCGGCGATCGGCGAAGCGCTGAAGGCGCTCAAGCGTGCCGACGCCGCCTTCATGCGCATGTCCGGCTCCGGCGCCACCTGCTTTGGCCTGTTCGAGACCGGCAATGTCGCCAAGCGCGCCGCGATCGAGATCCGCGCGCGACACCCCGACTGGTTCGTCGCCGCCACCCGCAGCATGGAGGCGAGCGATGGCGAAGCTTGACGAGAGCCGGCCCTTCATCCCGGTGCGCATCGCGGTGCTGACCGTTTCCGATACGCGCAGCCTCGCCGACGACAAATCCGGCCAGACGCTGGCCGACCGCATCACCGAGGCCGGCCATACCCTTGCCGCGCGCGATATCGTCACCGACGACCGCGAAAAGATCCGCGACAAGGTTCTCGGCTGGTCGAAGGACGACAACATCGATGTCGTCATCACCACCGGCGGCACCGGCTTCACCGGCCGCGACGTGACGCCGGAGGCGCTGGAACCGATCTTCGAAAAGCGCATGGACGGGTTTTCCGAAGTCTTCCACCGCATCTCCTACGACAAGATCGGCACCTCGACGATCCAGAGCCGGGCGACGGGCGGCGTCGTCAACGCCACCTTCGTTTTCGTGCTGCCGGGCTCGCCCGGCGCCTGCAAGGATGCCTGGGACGGCATCATCAAGACGCAGCTCGACTACCGCCACATGCCCTGCAACTTCGTCGAGATCATGCCGCGGCTCGACGAGCATCTCAGGCGCGGCGGCAAGCCCGGTGCATAACTGAAGGCAAGACATCCCGATCGGCATCCGGTTCGCAAGCGAAATGGCGCTTGCGCCTTCGAGGCGCCATTCCGAAGCCGATCCCGGAGAAGTACCTTGTGTGAGCGAACAAGGGACAATCCGCCATGACCGTTCACAGCGGCGGCTGCCATTGCGGCAATATCCGCCTCAGCTTCTCCAGCGCGCTCGATCCGGCCGCACTGGAAATCCGTGCCTGCCAGTGTTCGTTCTGCACCCGGCACGGTTCGCGGGCGGCTGCCGATCCGAACGGCAGGCTGGTCGTCTCGGTCTCGGACAGGCAACGCCTGCAGGTCTATCGCTTCGGCCTGCGCACCGCCGACTATCTCGTTTGCCGCAACTGCGGCGTCTATGTCGCGGCAATCGCCGGAGAAAAAGACGACGCCAGGGCAATCGTCATCGTCAACGCGCTCTACGAGCGTGAGCGGTTCTCGCGCGAGCCTGTCGCGGTCAGCTACGACGCCGAAAGCCGCGAGCAACGCCTGGCCAGGCGCCGCAGCGCCTGGATGCCGGTGGATATCCAGCTGAGCTGACCTGTCGAGTTCAGCGGATGACAGATTTAGCGGATGACCGGCTCGCCGTGAAAACGGCGGCGCGACGGATTGGAGACGCCGAAGCCGATTTCCATCATCAGCCGCGGCGTGTGCGCCGGCACCGTGCCCATGTGGAAGCCGAACGGATCCTCGACGAAGCCGAGGCCCGCCTCGCCCGTCAACGTGACCGGGCTTTGCGGGCCGTAGACGCCGAGAACGTCCTCTGCGGGATGGCCTACCAGCAGCGTCAGCTGATGCCTGAGCGCGCGGCGCTTGTGGCTGCCGCGGACATAGACATGCGGCCCGGTGCCTTGATCGACTGGCACCAGGTAGAAGAAGAACTTCAGCATCCGCCAGTCGTCGAGGTCGAAATGATATTTGCCCAACGAGGCGAGGTTCTTGTCGGCGTCCGAAGCCTTGCCGGTTGGAAAACTCCACCAGACGCGCGTGGTGATCAGCTTCGCCTGGCCGCCGAGATAATGCCGGGCGATGTCGAGCAGCAGCGGGTCCTTCTGGATGGCGAGCGCTGCCGGGCAGTCCAGGATGCGCTCGAAATAATGGCCGCTGAGCAGCGAACGGCCGAGACGTTTCTCGGCCTCGGCATAGTCGCCCGGCATGAATTCGAGGCGGCGGTCGAAATTGCCGAAACAAGATGTGCGCTGCGCGAATGCGGCGATCTCCTGGTGGATCGCCGGGGGCAGCATCAAGCCCGAAAACAGGCCTTCGGCGCGCAAACTCTCGACCACTGCCTTGCGGTCGATGCCGGTGAACATCGTCTCCCCCGCATCGTCGAGCGGGCGGGCGCGTCTGGCGCTAAGCCAATGCAGGCGACGCCCGGACATGGTGCGTGCCAGCACGAACATCGGCAGCCAGGCCGGATTTTCGCGCAGGTCCTTCAGATAGGTCGGGATGCGCACGGCGATGCGCCTGAACAGGCTGCCGTTGCAGGCGATCGCCTCAAGGCTGGCCGCGCCGGAGTTGTCTGCAAGATTCATCGGGGTCCCTCAAATGCATGGCGTACAACGAAGCGTCAGCCGCCTCGCCGTCACCCCATCCCGATTGTCCCGCATCAATGACGATGCTAATCACGCCGGAGATTTTTGTGCAATGCACAATGTGGTGAATTTTCCCACTTTTCGACTCGCGAGCGTCTTCCGCACATAGCGAACACCGAGCTCATTTCGGCGGCGCCACCCAGATTTCGGCGTTCAGCCTTCTGGTCGCGAGGCCCCGGGCCAGGGCTTCGGCGCTGCGCGTGCCCTTGGCCAGAGCCGCGGCCTGCCGCTTGCTGACGACGAGGCCCTCGGCCAGCGCGCGATTGCCGGAAAAGACGCGGGCCAGGAAAGGTGCGCGATCGGCGCGGGAGCGCGAGAAACGCGCCGGCATGGTCTGTTTGGCCGTGTGGGCGACGACCTCGTCGATCCAGCCTTCGGCGAGCCGGGCGCCGGGTTCGAGAAGCAGCAGCCAGTCGCCCTTGGCCTGGCCGATGCCGGCGCCGATGCCGCCCGTCACATAGTGACAGCCTGCATGCTCGGCGACGCGATGCGTCTGGTCGGTCGAACCCTGATCGCAGACGATGACGTCGCGCACCACGCCCTCGACCGCGCCGCCGACCAAAGAGGCGAGCGTGCGGGCAAGCCCCTCTTCGTCGTTGCGGGTTTCGATAAGGACGCTGAGCATTCCCAGCCGAATAGCGGAAAGCCGCGGCTTGCGCCAGTTACGCTTTTTGCCGAAAAAGTTCTTGCTTTGTTCTCATCGGCAAAATAGGAATAGTTTCATGAACAGAGCGATTCGACAGCCTGCCGACAGTCCCTGGGAGAGGGCGAAAATGGAACAGATCGTGCGCGCCGACATTGCTGCTTTCGGAGCAGGCAGAGCCGAGATGGCAGACGCGATGATCGAGCAGAGCGGCATGCGCGTGCGGCCCGACCGCAATCGCGGCCGCTCGGCCGGTATCAACCCGTCCGGCCGCTTCGAGCCGGTCAGCCGTCACGTCTTCGACGACGGCTGGAACTCGCTTGAGGAACTGCCGCCGTTCAGGACCGAAGTGCAGGTCGAGAAGCCGCGCACCATCATCACCCGCAACGAATCGCCGGACATTTCCTTCGACCGTTCGATCAATCCCTATCGGGGCTGCGAGCATGGCTGCGTCTACTGCTTCGCCAGGCCGACGCATTCCTTCATGGGCCTGTCGCCGGGGCTCGATTTCGAATCGAAGCTGTTCGCCAAGCCGGACGCCGCACGCATGCTCGACCGGGAATTGTCGAAGCCGGGCTATCAGCCGCGCACCATCGCCATCGGCACCAACACCGATCCCTACCAGCCGATCGAGAAGCAATACCGGATCATGCGCGAGATCCTGGAAGTGCTGGAGGCGCGCGGCCATCCGGTCGGCATCGTCACCAAGTCGGCGCTGGTGACGCGCGACATCGACATCCTGTCGCGCATGGCCGAACGCGGCCTCGCCAAGGTGGCGCTTTCGGTGACGACGATGGACCGCATGCTGGCGAGAACGATGGAACCCCGCGCGTCGACGCCGACGAAACGGCTGGAGGCGATCAGGCAGCTTTCGGACGCCGGCATCCCGGCCTCGGTGATGGTGGCGCCGATCATTCCCGGCCTCAACGATCCGGAGATGGAGCGCATCCTCGATTCGGCGCGCGCCGCCGGCGCGCGGGAGGCGGGCTACGTCATCCTGCGCCTGCCGCTCGAAGTGGCGCCGATCTTCAAGGACTGGCTGCTGCGCCACTATCCGGACCGCTACCGGCATGTGATGTCGCTGGTCCGCTCGATGCGCGACGGCAAGGATTACGATTCCGAATGGGGCAAGCGCATGAAGGGCGCCGGCCCCTATGCCTGGCAGATCGGCCGGCGCTTCGAGATCGCCGCCAAGCGGCTCGGCCTCAATGTCGAGCGACGGCAACTCCGCACCGATCAATTCGTCGCAGGCTCCGGCGCCGGCGAGCAGTTGATGCTGCTTTAACGTCGGTGCCGGCCGTGACGAGCCGGCGCCAAGCAGTTCCAGGCAAAGCGATTTTCCGCCTGGCATTGCAGTCCTTTTGAAGAATCCCGTCCGGCCACTGTCCCCCGGCCGCGAGACGGTGCCTTCCCGGTCCGACGCCCCATCCGACCCGGAAGGACTTGCGGAGAATCGGAGCCGATGCGAACCTCGCCGCACCATGGCTCGCGCGCGTTCCGATTCTCCGCTTCTCTTTGAAATGGTCGAGAAGCCCGACTTCTCGATCGAGACCAAGGCGATGGCCGACGGGCTGTGGCCGGTCGCCGGCATGGACGAGGCAGGCCGCGGTCCGCTCGCCGGGCCGGTGGTGGCCGCAGCGGTGGTGCTCAACCCCGCCAACATTCCCGAGGGCCTCGACGATTCCAAGCGCCTGACCCATTTGCAGCGTGAGGCGCTGTTTCTCAAAATTCTCGGCTCGGCGCTCGGCGTCTCGATGGCCTCGATCAGCGCCGAAGGCATCGACAACAGCAACATCCTGAAAGCCAGCCTGGAAGCGATGCGCCGCGCCGCCGCGGGCCTGTCGCTGCAGCCGAAACTTGCCTTGGCCGACGGCCGCGACATCCCGCCCGGTCTTGCCTGCGAAGGCCGGGCGCTGATCAAGGGCGACCAGCGCTCGCAGTCGATCGCCGCCGCCTCGATCGTCGCCAAGGTGATGCGCGACCGCATGATGTGCGGCTGCGGCGGACACCACGAACATTACGGCTTCGAAGTCCATATGGGCTATGCGACGGTGAGGCACCGGACCGCGATCGAGACGCATGGACCGGTGGCGAGATTGCACCGCGCGTCGTTCGCGCCGTTCAGGCTGGGTGCGGCCGAGGTGATTGAGGAAGAGAGCTTCGCCGGACTGGAGTGACGGCTGATCTCCCCTTGTGGTGGAGATGTCCGGCAGGACAGAGGGGGCGCTGTCCCGCCGACCTAACGATGCTTGGGTTCCTCGCCCCGCCAAAGGCGGGGAGAGGTGGCCGCGAAGCGGACGGAGAGGGCCTCGTAGGGCGCTCCCCTCTCCGTCTCGGCTTCGCCGAGCCACCTCTCCCCACATTCGTGGGGCGAGGAACCTTGATCCTGCGACGCCGCGATCCTTAACGCCCCCTCTGCCCTGCCGGGCATCTCCCCCACGAGGGGGGAGATTGGCAGCTTCAGCGACGCGCTGCCTTTCAAACAACAAAAAAAGCCGCCGGGTTGCCCAGGCGGCTTTGTTCTCGAAGCTTCGACGTCAGCTCAGTTCAGCTTGGCCTTGACGTCGTCCAGCGCCGACTTGAACAGGTCGGCTCCAGCCTTGGCGTCGACCTTGGCGGCGAGCAGCGCGCGGGCGGCCTCGACGGCGATGTCGACGGCGCTGGCGCGCACTTCGCTGACCGCTTCGCGCTCGGCCTGGCTGATCTTCTGCTCGGCAAGCGCGGTGCGCCGGGCGACATAGTCTTCGGTCTTCTTGGCCGCCTCGGAGGCAAGCAATTCAGCTTCGCGCTTGGCGGCGGCGACGATGTCGGCGGCCTCCTTCTCGGCTTCCTTGCGCTTCTGCTGATACTGGCCGAGCAGTTGCTGGGCCTCTTCACGAAGCTTGCGGGCTTCCTCGAGCTCGCCGCTGATCTTGGCCGCGCGGGCGTCGAGCGACTTGGCGAGCATGCCCGGCACCTTCAGATAGATGACGGCGCCGAGGAAGATGAACAGGGCGATAGCAGCCCAGAGCGTGGCGAGTGATGTGGCGTCCATTATGCGCTCCTCACCGGCTCGCGGATTTGACCGCGGCCGCGATCTCGGACTTGTCGGACTTGCCGCCGACGAGCGCCTCGACGATGGCCGACGTGGTGTCCTCGGCGATCGTGCCGACTTCCTTCATCGCCTTGGCCTTGATCGAGGCGATGCTCGCCTCGGCCTCGCCAAGCTTCTTCTCGAGCTCGGCCTCGAGCTTCTTGCGCGTGCCTTCGGCTTGCGCCTTGGCAGCATCGTTCGCCTGCTGGCCGATCTTGTTGGCATTGGCCTTGGCCTCCGCCAGTTCCTGCTCATAGGCAGCAACGGCGGCGTCCGCCTCGCCCTTCAGCCTTGCGGCATGATCGAGATCCTGGGTGATGCGGTCGTTGCGGACGTCGATGATGCCGCCAAGACGCGGCATCACAACCCGCTTCAGGAACAGGTAGAAGAGCCCGAAGGTGATGACCAGCCACAGGATCTGCGACGGGAAGGTTGCGGCATTGAACGGCGGGAACGTTTCATGCTCCGCGGCGGGCACCGCGGTGCCCGCATGCGTATCGCCCTCGGCTGCGGCCGGCGCTGTTTCTTGCGCATAGGCAGATGTCACGAACATCTCATTCCCCTGTCCATTCGGCGGGGCCGCACCATGCGGCCCCTCTCGTCAGCTCTGGCTCTTACTTGAAGACCAGGAGCAGAGCGATCAGGAGCGAGAAGATGCCCAGAGCTTCGGTCACCGCGAAGCCGAAGATCAGGCGGCCGAACTGGCCATCGGCAGCCGACGGGTTGCGGAGCGCACCCGAGAGGTAGCTGCCGAAGATGTTGCCGAGGCCGATGCCCGCGCCGCCCATGCCGATGCAGGCGATACCAGCGCCGATAGCAGCTGCTGCAGTTGCGTCCATTTCAAAACTCCTGTGGTTGCTTGTTCGTTGCAGTTGGTACGTTGGGTATGCTGGCGCCGGGGCGCCGGTAAAAATCGATCAGTGGCTCGGGTGCAGCGCGTCGTTCAGATACATGCAGGTCAGCACCGCGAACACATAAGCCTGCAGGAAGGCGACCAGCAGTTCGAGCGCCGTGAGCGCGACCGCCATGGCAAGCGGCAGCACAGAGCCGGCAATGCCCACGGCGCCAAATGCGCTGAGGCTGACGACGAAGCCCGAAAACACTTTCAGCGTGATGTGGCCGGCCAGCATGTTGGCGAAAAGACGGACCGAAAGGCTGACGGGGCGCGAGACGAAGGAGATGATCTCGATCGCCACCACCAGCGGCAGGAGATATCCCGGCACGCCATGCGGCACGAACAGCTTGAGGAAGCCGAGGCCATGCTTGGCGAAGCCGTAGACGAGGACGGTGCCGATGACCAGCGCGGCAAGCGTGAAGGTGACGATGATGTGGCTGGTGACGGTGAAGAAATAGGGGAACAGGCCGATCAGATTGGCGACCAGCACGAACATGAACAGCGAGAACACCAACGGGAAGAACTGCATGCCCTGCTTGCCCGCCGCGTCGCGCAGCATGTTGCCGACGAATTCGTAGGCCATTTCGGAAACGGACTGCAGGCGGCCCGGGATCAGGGCGCGGCTGGCGGTGCTCATATAGAGGAAAGCGGAAGCGACGAGGACCGTCACGACCATGAACAAAGCGGAATTGGTGAACGAGACGTCGTAGCCGCCGATATGCAGCGGGATGATCGGATGGATCTGGAACTGGTGGATCGGGTCGACCTTGTCAGCAGCAGCCACTTTTTATCCCCGTCAAAGCCACAACCGGCTTCTTAAGTTTCTTTGGCGCCTTGCGGCACCTCATTCATTTCTTCGGTTCGCGCGGCTCGCCGCTCTGGCCGAATTCCGATGCCAGTCCCGCCGAACGCAGGACATTGAGTATACCTGCGCCAAAGCCGAGCAAAAGGCCCACGATCAGACCCCACGGCGCCGTTCCCGCCACGCGGTCGATGAACCAGCCCAAGCCGACACCGACCACCACCCCGGCGATGAACTCGCTGGACAGTTTCAGCGCCTGACCGTAGCCGGTCGCAGCTTTCGCTTCGTCTTTCCCCTCGAGCCGGTCCGTGCGTCTCGTCGCAAGCGATGCCTCGAGATCGCGCCGGCGGCGCTCAAGTTCGTCGTCGCGGATGGTGGCTTCTGGCTGCCTGCCGCGGCCGGTTTCTCCGGTTCCGTCTGGCCCGGTTTTGTCGGCCATCGCAACCCCCCTGCCCGGGCAGACGATTGCCGTCCGTCCGCTTCTAAAGTCGCCGGCAACATAGTTAGAGGGTCCGCCCCCGTCAAGCCACGGGCCGAACTTCGAAGCGATGTATTTTTGACTGTTAAATCAATGGTTTATCGAGGTGCGACATCGTGCCCTTCACGCCCGCGTGAGGCAACGGGGCGAATCCGCGCGGCAAGGCGCTCCCGCCGGAGCATGCCGGGGGTTGGAGGAAGGTGTCGTTTGACCGGCTCAACCAGAGCCGCCTAACGGCTCAGCTCCAGCCACCGCCATAGGTGCGGTAGAAGATGTGCAGGCCGATCCTGGTCATGCGCTGCATGGCGCGCGCCCAGCCGGGATGAACGTAATTGGCGTAGTAATGCGTCGAGGAGCCGACCTCGGGAATGAAGATCTTGCCGGCGGTCACCGCCATGGCGACCTCCTGGGCGGTCTTGTAGGAAGCCTGGTCGGTGATGGTCTTCTTCCTGCCGTCGCAGGCGAAGGAGAACTGGCAGCGGTTGAACCAGTCGTCGTTCTGATAGACGACGCCGCAGATGGTCTTCGGATAGGCAGGGTTGCGGACGCGGTTGAGGATCACCTGGGCGACCGCCGCCTGACCGCGAACGGGCTCGCTGCGCGCCTCGAAATAGATGCCCTTGGCAAGGCAAGCCTGCTCCGGCTTGGAGAACACACTCGCCGGCAGCGGGTTCTGCATCCAGGCATGGTCGCCCTTGCCCATCGGCGGGATGAAGCGGCCATCGTTCGGATCGTCCTGCAGCAGCGCCTCGAACGGCGACGACTTGGCGTAATCGGGCGCCGACTGGGCGTAGGCGGTGGCGAGGATATCCGGCTTGTCGTTGTTGACGAGGGCGACCAGCGCGGCCGGCAGCTCGGGATCGGGCTGCTTGTCCTCGCGGATGTGAAAAGCCTGGGCGATCTGGACTTCCTTGCCCTTGATGCCGGGCTTGGCGAAGGTGAGCTTCAGATTGCTGTCCATCGAGGGACGAAGCAGCGAGGAGGTGCGCTCGAAGATCGAGCCGGCACTGAAATTCTTTGGCGGAGCGACCGGCGCCACCTTGACCAGGCGACCCTTCTTGTCGGCGCGTATGACGCGGTCTTCGTCGGGCGTGGCGCCGGCGACATTGCCCTTGCCGCGAAAGGCTACCGTGCCGACGCCCGGCAAATTTACACCGGAGCCGGAGAGCGAGCCGGTGGTGACGGAATCGACAAAGGGCATTTCGGCGGCGTGCACCGAGCCGGCGGCGGATTTCTCGATATAGGCGTTCCAGCGGACGTTGGGCGATTCCAGGCCGGAAATCAGGCTGGTCATATCCTGATAGGCGACGACCGACGGAAAGCCGATCCAGATACCGAGCCCGAGCACCAAAGGAGGAAGGAAGGAACGCTTTTTCGCAACGGCGGCGGCGGCAAGCCGCAATGAAACGCGTCGATGCACGGAACTCTCCAGAACGCTACTGACCCCGGAGAGTCACAATGATGCATTAACCTTGATGCGGGGTTAACGACATCGATCGTGTTCTTTTCATGTTTGAGTGAAGCCGGCTTGCGGTTTTCACGGCAGCCGGCGAAGAATCAGGCTGGGCGCAGGAAAATCGGAAAGGCGACAGCCGCGCAGATCGCGGCCGCGAGCCACACGCCCGGCCATGCAAAGACCACCAGCAGCCACGGGATGGTGATCGGCACCAGGCAGAAGCCGATGAAGACGAAGCTGTTGGCCAGGCTGAGCGCCGTGCCGACATGGCCGGCACCGGCAAGCGTGGCGAGCTCGGTGTAGGCGACGCCGTGCCAGGCCGAGACGGAAATACCGGCGACAACGACCATCAGCGGAAGCAGCGGCACCAGCGCTGGGATTGCGGCGGCGCCGATCACCAGCAGCCACAGCGCCAGGAAGGCAAAGGTGCTCAATGCGCTGCAGAATCTCAGGAACAGACGGCGGTTGCGGTGGCGGTCGGTGAAGCGGCCACTCCAGACGCGCATGACCATGGCGCCGGTCTGCACGGTGGCGAGGCTGGCGCTGGTGACCCAGGTGCCCATGCCGGCAAAGTCATGCAGGAAGACCGAAGCGAAGGTAAGCACCGCGACCTGCGGGAAGCAGAGCAGGCCGATCGCGCTCGATATGCGCCATACCTCGATGTTGCGAAGCGGCGCCGGGCCGCTTGCCGCTGCGGCGGCGTGACCGCCGCTTCCCACCGGCGGCTCGTGCAGCCAGCGCCAGGTAAAATAGGCAGAGATGAAGGAGACGGCCGCAAGCAGGCCGAAGACCGCGGTAAAGCCCAAAGCCAGCGCCAGCGACGGCAGGACGAGCGCGCCGAGCCCGCCGCCGAGCGGCACCGCCGTCTGCCTTATGCTCATGGCGAAGCCGCGCTCGCCCTCGCCGAACCAGCCCATGATGGCGCGGCCGCTGGAGCCGTTGACGCTGCCGCCGAGCAGGCCGGCCACGAGCAGGCTCGCCGAGAGCAGCGTGACGCCCGGGACGACAGACCTGGTCGGCACGACGAGTAGCGCCATGCTGAGCAGCCACGCCGCCGTCGCGCCGAGCCCGGTCAGCAGCACGCGGCGGTCGCCCCAGCGGTCCGTCAGCATGCCCCAGGGCAGTTCGCTGAGCGCCACCCCAAGACCGAGAAGCCCGAGCGCCAGGCCGAGCGAGGCGTTGTCGAGATGATAGGCCTGGCGCATCGCCACGGCAGTCGCCGGAATGCCGGAGAAGGTGGCGGAGAAGCCGGCATTGGCGGCGACGCCGATGCCCAGCACCTTCCACCGGTGGTTGGGACCGAAGGCGCGGCGAGCGGCGGCCCTGTCGGCGCGCGCCTCAGGCGGTTGGCAGTCGTTGCGTGTGACGATGGCGGACATGAGCTCATTCCCGTGGCGGCCGGTTGCCCGGCTTGACGGAGGGGATGTAGCGTCATAGCTTCATTCATAAAATCAGGAAGTTTTTGACCAACAATCCTGAAAATCAGGACTATCTCATGCGCCGCGTCACATTCGATCTCGATGTTCTCAGAACCTTCGTCACCGGTATGGAGCTGGGCAGCTTCGCCAAGGCAGCCGAACGGCTGGGGCGCTCGACGTCGGCCGTCAGCGCGCAACTGAAGAAGCTCGAGGAGCAGGCGGATACGCCGATCTTCCGCAAGGCGGGACGCGGCCTGGCATTGACCGAAGCCGGCGAAACCATGCTCGGCTACGCACGGCGGCTGATCGAACTCAACGACGAGGCGGTCTCCGCCATACGCGACGTCGAACTGGAAGGCTGGGTACGGCTCGGCCTGCAGGAGGATTTCGGCGAGGCGGTGCTGCCCGACGTGCTCGGCCGTTTCGCCCGCGCCCATCCCAAGGTGCGCATCGAGGCGCGGATCGGACGCAGCCACGATCTCGCCGAGCGTGTCCTTGCAGGCAGTCTCGACATCGCGCTCGCCTGGCATGACGGCACCACCCTGCCCTACAGCCGCCATATCGCCGACGTGCAGGCGCGTTGGATCGGTCCGGCGAAACCGATCGAGGCAGGTCCGCGCAACGGCGAGGCGCTGCCGCTGGTGGTATTCGAGGCGCCCTGTCTTCTGCGCACTGTCGCGACGGAAACGCTCGACCGCGCCGGCATGCCCTGGCGCATGGCCTTCTCCAGCCCCAGCCTCGGCGGCATCTGGGCGGCGGTGGCGGCGGGGCTCGGCCTGACGATCCGCACCGATATCGGCCTGCCCGCCAATGTCAGGGCGATCGCGCCGGGCGTGCTCGGGCTTCCCGCCCTGCCGATGATGGCGCTGCATCTGCACCAGAAGGACGCCGAGCTCGACCCGGTGGCGGCGAGATTGGCGGAGATATTGCTGCAGGCGGCGCTGGAGAGGCTACCCGAGGGCGCGCGGACTTATGACGTGCTGAAGAAGGTCGCCTGAGCGTCAACGCTTCTTCGCGCGACCAGCAAACGGATTGTCCGACGTGCGCAGCGCCATACGGATCGGCACGCCAGGCATGTCGAAGGCTTCGCGCAGGCTGTTGGTCAGATAGCGGACATAGGATTGCGGCATCGCGTCCGGCCGCGAGCACGAGACGACGAAGCCCGGCGGACGGGTCTTTGCCTGGGTGACATATTTGATCTTCAGCCGGCGGCCGGCGACGGCGGGCGGCGGATGGTGCGCCAGGATGCCTTCCAGCCAACGGTTGAGCTTGCCGGTCGAGACACGGCTGTTCCACACCTTGTGCGTCTTGATGACCGAGTCCATCAGCTTGTCGAGGCCGCGCCCGGTCTCGGCCGAAACAGTCACTGCCTGGATGCCGCGCACCTGCGGCAAGAGCCGCTCGGTCTTCTCGCGCAATTCGGCCAGCAGTTCCTGCGGGTTGTCGATCAGGTCCCATTTGTTGAAAGCGATCACCGGCGCCCTGCCCTCGCGGATGATGAGGTCGGCGATCTGCAGGTCCTGCTTCTCGAAGGGGATGGTGGCGTCGAGCACGATGATGACGATCTCGGCGAAGCGGATGGCGCGCAGGCCGTCCTGCACCGAGAGCTTTTCGAGCTTCTCCTGCACCTTCGACTTGCGCCGCATGCCGGCGGTGTCGAACAGTTTTATCCTGCGGCCGCGCCAGTCCCAGTCGACCGAGATCGAATCGCGGGTGATGCCGGCTTCCGGGCCGGTGAGCAGCCGCTCCTCGCCGATCAGCGCGTTGATCAGCGTCGACTTGCCGGCGTTGGGACGGCCGACGACGGCGATGCGCAGCGGCTTGGTGTCGTCATAGGCTGCTTCAGCATCCGGGTCGGCGATGTCCTCGCCGATCAGCACCTCGCTGGCGGCGATCTCGTCGCTGTCGTCTTCGTCGTCCTCGCCGAAGGTGCGTTCCTCGCCAAGCGCTTCGACCACCGCGTCGCGCAGGTCGGGCATGCCCTGGCCGTGCTCGGCCGAGACCGGGATCGGTTCGCCGAGGCCGAGCTCCCAGGCTTCCAGCAGGCCGCCTTGCGCGCCACGCGCCTCGGCCTTGTTGGCGACGAGCACCACCGGCTTGCCGGATTTGCGCACCACTTCGGCGAAGGTGCGGTCGTCGGGCATCAGGCCGGATTTGGCGTCGACGGTGAAGAAGATCAGGTCGGCTTCGCGGATGGCGATCTCGGTCTGCTGGCGCATGCGGCCGGGCAGCGTCGCGGCGGCCGCATCCTCGAAGCCGGCGGTGTCGATGACGTCGAAATGAAGATCGTAGAGTTTTGCCGCATGGACGCGACGGTCGCGCGTCACGCCCGGCGTGTCGTCGACAAGCGCCAGCTTCTTTCCGACCAGCCGATTGAAAAGAGTCGATTTGCCGACGTTAGGCCGGCCGATGATGGCGACTTTGAAGCTCATCCGAGGTCACGAGGCGTTGCCCGACCCGCGGATCAGTTCGGACATCAGCTGCGCCCGCTGACGCACATTGCGCGGGGCGCCTTCATCCGAAGAGATCTGGTCGAAGAGTTTGAGCGCATCCGCCGACTTGCCGTCCTTCCAGGCGGCGAGGCCGAGCGCCTCGCGCGCCGAGTGGCGCAGCGGATTGGTGTCGGCGGTCAACGCCTCGATGCGGCTGGAGACATCGGCGTAGGAGCCGTGATCGACGAGCAGCAGCGCTGCCCTGAGTCGAGCGATGTCGCGGATGCCGCCGGGGATGGCGTTGTCGGCGGCGACTTCGTCGAAATCCTTGACAGCGCCGTCGACGTCGCCCTTGTCGGCCTTGACGGTCGCGGCACGCATGCGGGCGAGCAGCGGATAGGCGCCGTAGCCGTCCTTCTCCAACTGGTCGAGCGCGGCGATCGCCTCATCGTTCTTGCCGTCATTGGCGAGCTTGAGCGCGGCCGAGAAGGCGTCACCCGAGCGGTTGGCGCGGCTCTCGTCCCAATAGCGGTAGCCAACGACGGCTGCCGTTCCCAGCACGATCAGGATCGCGATGCCGAGCATGGCCGGGCCAAAACGATCCCAAAGCTTCTGCGCCTGCTCGCGACGCATCTCTTCGTTGACTTCGCGGATAAAACTGTCGTCCGACATCAATCAAAAACCATTGTTGCCCCCGAGGGGGCGCTTCTTGAGCCCGCGTTTTAGCGAAAATTTGTCGGCATGGAAGGGGGCGGCCCGGAAAATCGGCTGAGAACCGCAGATGCGCCGCAGGGCTTGCCGGAACGCACCGACGCCACATTTGCGCGATAGCCGGCTTCTGATCGGCCGGAAAGGGTCCTGCCAGAAGGTTGCCAATGCTTCGTTCGTACCGCGTCCTTGCATTCAGTCTCGCCTCGCTCGCCTGCGCCAATGCGGCCTTGGCCGATCCGCCGAAATCGCCAGGCGCGTCGCCGGCCAAACCCAAGCAGGTGGTGCTGATCTCGTTCGACGCCGCGCGCGAGATTTCGCAATGGGAGCGCAGCCGGGCGCTGGCAAAGCGCACCGGCGCGCATTTCACCTATTTCCTGTCCTGCGTCTTCCTGCTCTCGCCGGAAACACGGCAGTATTATGCCGGCCCCGGCAAGGCCGCCGGCAAATCCAATGTCGGCTTCGGCGCCTCGAAGCAGGACGTCGCCGAGCGTCTGGCGCAGGTCCGGCTCGCGGCTGCCGAGGGCCACGACATCGGCAGCCATGCCTGCGGCCATTTCGACGGCAAGGACTGGAGTAAGGCCGACTGGCTGGCCGAATTCGCATCCGTCCGGCGCATTTTCCAAAACGCCTATGCGATCAACGGCATTCCGGAACCGGCCGACTGGCACGATTTCGCCCAATCCGCGCTGGTCGGGTTTCGCGCGCCTTATCTTTCGACGAACAAGGCGCTTTACGAGGCGCTGCCAGAGGCCGGCTTCCGATATGACGCCAGCGGCGTCTCGAACGGCCCCGAGCTGCCGCCGACCCGAAACGGCATAACCCGCTTCGCCCTGCCGCTCATTCCGGAGGGGCCGAAGGCGAAGCCGGTGGTCGCCATGGATTACAACCTCTATGTCCGCCACTCAGACGGCACCGAGAAGCCGGCCTTGGCGGACGCATTCACCGAGCGCGCCTATCAGGCATTTCGTGCCGCCTTCGAGGCGCAGTACAACGGCAAGCGACTGCCGCTGGAACTCGGCTTCCACTTCACGTTGATGAACGACGGCGCCTATTGGAACGCGCTGGAACGCTTCGCCGGCGAGGTTTGCGTGAAGGCAGACGTCGAGTGCATCAGTTTTCGCGACTATATCCAGCGCCAGCGCGGCGGCCAGGCGCAGGCGGTAGCGGGCGGCTGAGCCGCCCGCTATCTAATCCGATTCAGGCGGGATCCTCGGCACTCTGCCGGGCGAGATAGCGTTGGTCGATGTCCGGCAGCGGCGCCCCCTCCAGCGTCGCCTCGAAGGCGCGCAGGCGCTTATGCACCGACTGCAGCTCGACAATGGTCGACCACGACGTAAGCAGGAACTGCAGCGATCCGGTCACCTTGCCGAAAGCATTCGATATCTGGCTCAGGACGCCGAAGGTGATCTTGTGGGCAACCAATGAGGGGCCAAGGATGAGGAGCGAGAAGATGTTGTCGGCCTGGAGGTAGGTGTAGCGAACGACATTGAAATAGATGTAGTGGAAGTAGAGCCTGAAATAATTATGCCGCACATTGGCAAAGAGTTCGGCCGTCGTCGCGGGTTGTGCGCGGTCCGCGTGGTCCTCACCATAGACGAGCTCCTTGCGATAGGCCGCTTCAACGCGCTGATTTCGGAATTGCAGGCCCGGCAGTTTGAGACCGGCGACCATAACGGAAATCGTTCCGAACAGACACCACGCCAATGCCGCAACGACCAACGGCTGCGGGACCGCGCCGATGATTGGCAACTCGGTAATGTGGGCCTGCAATCGAATCAACACCGGCAGAAAGGCGATCAGGGTCATGATCGACTGGACGAAGGTCGAGCCCAGATCCTCCATGATTTGCGAGAAGCGCATCGTGTCTTCCTGGATACGCTGCGAGGCGCCCTCGATATGCCGCAACTGGCCCCAGTGCGCCATGAAATAATTGTTCATGGCGGTGCGCCAGCGAAAGATCCAGTGGCTGACGACGAAGGCATTGACCACCTGCACGTTCATGCCGACCAGCGCTAGCCAGGAGAAATCGGCCAACCCTATGTAAAATTCCGAATTAGTCGACTCCGACTTGCCCGACATCAGGTTCTGCACGTAATCAAAGAACGGGCCATACCAGTTGTTGACGGCGACACTGACCTGAACATTGAAATAGATGAAGAACAGGATGACGGCGGTCATCAGGATCGACCAGTTCTGCCACGGATGCGGCGAATACCAGGCCCAGAATGCATAGAAGGCAGCCACGCAGAGTACGAAGTAGATGTAGAACCACAGGAACGGCTTCGACCACAGCACGGCGATGCCGATGATAGGCGGCGCATCGGCGGCAGCAGGCGGCAGGCCCAAGAGAGCGCCCAGTTGCTCACCGCCGAAAAACCAGAACAGGATCGCGGCAAGGCTCCAGGCGGCGGCCGAGGTGAAGAAGAGCTTCGGCTGCGGGAAGAAGGATACGAACACTGTGGCGGGTTTCCTCGGTCTGACCGCAAATCAGCGGCATTGCTGTTCGGCGGGCATAAGGTCACACATTAGTGGGAAAGAAAATGCCTTGCCCGATGCCCGTCAGCGAGCAAGGCCGCAAATCATGGCGATTTTGGCGCGGCCGACCAGGCAATGACGCCGGAGAGCAACAGGGCTGCCGCCGCCATGATCGAGGCAAGCACATAATTGCCCGAGGCCTGGGCGAGCAGGCCGGCGGCGATCGGGCCGACGATCTGGCCGAGGCCGAAGGCCGCCGTCATCACCGCGAAGATGCGGCGCGGTGCCTGCGGTGCGAGCTGCCTGCCAATCTGTATCCCCAGCGCGGTGATGGCGATGAAGGTGCCGCCGAGCAGGACGCCGGCGATCAGCGGTCCGGCAGCGCCTTTGACGACGACGCTGGCGGTGACGCCGACCACCTCGATCAGGCAGGTGACCGCATAGGCGGCATTGAGCCCGATCCGGCCGGCAAGCTTGTGCCAGAACCAGGTCGAGGGAAAACCGGCAAGGCCGGCGACCATCCACACGCTCGCCTCGAAGACGCGGCTACCGCCGCCCTGACGAACAATGGCAATCAGAAACGTCGCCGTCACCACATAGCCGAAGCCGAACAGGCCGTAGGCGACGATCATCTTCGTCAGCGACCTGTCCTTAGGCAGCGCCGGCTCGCGGCCGGCTACGCCGTTGGCGGGCCTGGCGGCGCCGGCAAGCAGCGCGACCAGAATCAGGCCGGCCAGCGAGATCGCTCCCGACCAGAGCCAGCCCGCCGTCCAATCGGCATGCTCGGTGACCAGGATTGCCAGCAGGGCCGAAGACGCCGCAATGCCGAGGCCGACGCCGCCGAAATGCAGCGCCTGCAGATCGCCGCGCCCGGCTTCGGCGAGATGGCTGAAGACGATCGACGACATGAACACCATGACGAAAGCGCTGGCGAGGCCGGCGAGGAAGCGGATGACGAGAAAGGCGGCCATCGTCTCGTTCAGTCCCATCAGGCCGGCAAGCAGGGCGCTGGCGGCGAGGCTGGCGAACATCAGCATACGCTCGCGGCCATGCGCCCAGCCGCCCGCCGCAGCCAGCGCGCCGACGAGATAGCCGAGATAGTTGGCGGACGCGATCCAGCCGGCATCGGCCGGCGTCAGATGCAGCGCCTCCATCATGCCGGGCAGGATCGGCGTGTAGACGAAGCGCCCGATGCCCATGGCGACGGCGAGCGCCGTCATGCCGGCAAAGGCAAGACGCAAGGGAGATGGCGAGGCGTTCATTGCGGCGCACAATAAGTGTGCAGGCCCGCGAAACAATGCGCTTGCGTTGGGCCAGAATGGCGATGTGGAAGGATCGCCTACACCGGATTGGTACCAAAATCCTCTATGTCAGCGCCGCCCCTCATCCGCCCTTCGGGCACCTTCTCCCCGTGAAACGGGGAGAAGGTAGCGTCGCGACGCCGGCGCCTAGCCCTTTCTCCCCGTCACTATACGGGGAGAAATGCCCGGCAGGGCAATGAGGGGCAGCGCTGACGACAGCCGGCTGTACACCATGGTCGCAGCGCCTTGCCCCTGATGAGCGTCATTTCCGGAGAGCGTTCCTCAACAGCTCGCCGTTTCATGCGCCGTCCGGCGCGCCGTCAGCCGGAACGGCATGTCGCCAAGCTCGCGCTCCGACATGGTGTCGAGCACCGGATGCGACAGCGGATCGGCGACCCAGCGGGCGAGCTCGCCATCGTCGCGCGGCTTGGCCTCGGCGCCGGAAAGCCCTTTCAGCAAAGATAAAATCTTCATGGGACGAACCTGCTACCTCAAGGCCAGTCCGGCTAAATTCTGCGTTTTGCCATCAGGTTTCAATTGAGATTTCGGCCCATGCACTTTAGAAAAACTGAATGGCTATGCTGAACCGCGTCCATCTCAACGGCCTGCGCGCCGTGGAAACCGTCGCCCGGCTGGGCTCGCTCGCCGCGGCGGCGGCAGAGCTCAATGTCTCGGTCAGCGCCGTCAGCCAGCAGGTCAAGCGCACGGAAAAGCAGCTTGGACAGGCGCTGTTCGAACGCACGCCAGGCGGGCTCGCGCCAACGGAATTCGGCACCGCCTTCACCGCGCGACTCAGCGCCGGGTTCCGCGAGCTCGCGCAGGCGGTGGCGCTTGCCGACGAGACGAGCCAATGCACGCTGGTCGTCTCGGTGGCGCCGGCCTTCGCCTCGAAATGGCTGCTGCCGCGGCTGTCGCGGCACTTCGCGCGTCATCCGAATGTGCTTTTGCGCATCGACGCATCGGGCAAACTCTCCGATCTCGACCATTCCGATATCGACGTCGCGATCCGGATGGGCGATGGCGCATGGCCGGGCGTGCATTCGGAACTACTGCTGGCGCAGGAAGTATTTCCGGTCTGCGCGCCGTCGATCGCGGCCAGGCTGCACTCGATCGAGGATCTGGCGCAGACCTGCGCCATCACCGACGAGCGGGCGATGTTCAACTGGGACGGCTGGTTCAAGGCGGCCGGTGTCGAGCCGGTGACCTTTCAGAAGGGCGCGCGCTTCACCGATCCGATGCTGTGCGTGGAATCGGCGATCGCCGGCCATGGCGTGATGCTCGCCTGGCAGTTGCTGACCGCCGATGCGCTGGCCGACGGCCGGCTGGTCGCGCCTTTCGGCGTGCGCGCCGAGAGCGGGCTTGGCTATTGGATGGCGACGTCCGCCACCAAGAGCGAAAGCCGCAAGGTGCGCGACTTCAAGGCCTGGGTACGCGAGGAGATAGAAGCGACCATGGCGCAGTTCCAGGCGCTGGACAGCGCCGCTTGAATCGCTCTGCGTTTTTCGCTGACGCGGTCCCGCGGTTCGGCAGGCCCAGTCGATCGCGGTGGAAAGGCCAGGCCCAGCGGTCTATGTAAGAGCCAGACCCCAACAAATGGCAGGCAGGATCATGACCACACATTCACGCGGCGTCTCGGCAAGCATCGACCCGGTGAAGCTCGACAGGCTGGCGGAAGTCGCCATCAAGGTCGGGCTGCAGCTGCAGCCCGGGCAGGACCTGGTGCTGACCTCCTCGATCGCGGCGCTGCCGCTGACCCGCCGCATCGTCGAGCATGCCTACAAGGCCGGCGCCGGGCTGGTGACGCCGATCTTCAACGACGACGAGATCACGCTGGCGCGCTTCCGCTATGGCGCTGAGGCCAGTTTCGACCGCGCCGCCGGCTGGCTCTACGAAGGCATGGCGAAGGCCTTCTCCAACAATGCCGCGCGGCTTGCCGTGCGCGGCGAGGACCCGTCGCTGCTTTCCGCGCAGGACCCGGCCAAGGTCGCGCGCGCCAACAAGGCGAACTCGATGGCCTACCAGCCGGCGTTGGAAAAGATCACCGGCTTCGACATCAATTGGAACATCGTCGCTTATCCCGACCTTGCGTGGGCCAAGCAGGTTTTTCCGAGCGAGCCGGATGACGTCGCGGTGGTCAAGCTTGCCGACGCCATCTTCTCGGCTTCGCGCGTCGACGTCGAGGATCCGATCGGCAATTGGAAGGCGCACAACGCGGCCTTGGCCGAGCGCACGAAATGGCTGAACGAGCATAATTTCCACGCGCTGCATTTCACCGGGCCGGGCACCGACCTGACCGTTGGACTGGCCGAAGGCCATGAATGGATGGGCGGCGCCTCGACGGCGAAGAACGGCGTCACCTGCAACCCGAACATCCCGACCGAGGAGGTCTTCACGACGCCGCATGCGAGGCGCGTCGAAGGCCATGTCTCCTCGACCAAGCCGCTGTCCTACCAGGGCACGCTGATCGACGAGATCTCGGTGCGTTTCGAAGGCGGACGGATCGTCGAGGCCAAGGCGTCGAAGGGCGAGGACGTGCTGAAGAAAGTGCTCGACACCGACGAGGGCGCGCGCCGCCTCGGCGAAGTGGCGCTGGTGCCGCATTCCTCGCCGATCTCGAAGAGTGGGCTGTTGTTCTTCAACACGCTGTTCGACGAGAACGCCGCCTGCCACATCGCGCTCGGGCAGTGCTATTCGAAGTGCTTCGTCGACGGTGCCTCGCTCAGTCAGGACGAGATCGCCGCGCGCGGCGGCAACAAGAGCTTCATCCACATCGACTGGATGATCGGCTCGGACAAGATCGACATCGACGGCGTGGCGAAGGATGGCAGCCGCGTGCCGGTTATGCGCAAGGGCGAGTGGGCCTGACAGACCCTGACCAGGAGACGCGATGGCCTTCGACATACCGGTGAAGCGCATTTATGAGCCGCCGGCAGAAGCCGACGGCCAGCGGGTGCTGGTCGACCGCATCTGGCCGCGCGGCGTTGCCAAGAAGGACGCCGCGCTGGCGCTCTGGCTCAAGGATATCGCGCCGAGCGACGCGCTGCGCAAATGGTTCGGGCATGAGCCGGAGCGCTGGGCGGAATTTCAGAAGCGGTATCGAGCGGAGCTCGACGCGAATGGTGACGCGGTGGCGGAGCTGCGTGAGCTATTGCGCGAAGGCAAGGTGACGTTGCTCTACGGCGCCCATGACGAGAAGCACAACAATGCCGTGGCGCTGGCCGACTATCTACTTCGTCATCCTCGGGCTTGACCCGAGGATCCATGCCGTGACCGTCACTGAAGGGCGCAACGGAGTAGAATTCTCAACCGCTGCAACGCGTTAGCGTCACGGCATGGATTCTAGGGTCTGCGCGCGTCGCTTCGCTCCTTGCTCCGCCCTAGAATGACGACGCGATAGGTAGGGTCCAGCCTAATCCTACTTCACCGCCCCCTCATAAACCTCCGGCTTGAACCCCACCAACACCCGATCGCCCACCTCCAGCACCGGCCGCTTGATCATTGTCGGCCTGGCGAGCATCAGCTTCTTCGCCTTCTTCTCGTCCAGCCCGGCCTTGTCCGCCTCCGGCAACTCGCGAAAGGTCGTGCTGCCCTTGTTGAGCAGCTTTTCCCAACCGACCTTGCCGACCCAGCCATTCAGTTTGTCAGCTTCGATCCCCTCGGCCCGGTAGTCATGAAAGCGGTACGGCAAGCCGTGGCCCTCCAGCCAGACGCGCGCCTTCTTGATCGTATCGCAGGTGGTGATGCCGTACATGGTGATGGTCAATTCAGGCCTCGGTCGAATGGGGTTGCGAATCCGGCAAAACCCTAGGCGCGCCCTAGCTGCTTTGCCAGCGCTTTGCATCGACGCCGATTTGGCTCTTGCTAACACTAAGGTTTTTCCCTAAGTATTATTCGAACTTTGGAGCAACGGCCAATGATCAACCTGCAAAGCGTCAGCCAAAGTGTGCCGCAGATCGACGGCATTTTTCGCGCGCTGGCCGACCCGACAAGACGGCGCGTGGTGGAGCGGCTGAACAGGAGCCCGGCATCGGTCAGCGAGTTGGCCGAGCCGTTCGAGATGGCCCTGCCCTCCTTCATCGAGCACCTGAAAATTCTGGAGGGCTGCGGGCTGGTGCAGTCGCAAAAGGCCGGCCGGGTCAGGACTTACAGTCTTTCGCCCGAGCCCCTGAAGCTCGCGGAAAACTGGCTCGCCGAACAGCGCGCGCTGTGGGAACGCCGCCTCGACCAGTTCGACGCCTATGTGATGAGCCTCAAGGAGAGTGAAAAGTGAGCTATCCGTTCAAGCCGAATCCGAACCTGGACCTAACGCTGGAGCGCTTCCTCGACGCGCCGCGCGAATTGCTGTGGCGTGCCTTGACGACGCCGGAGTACGTCCGTCAATGGTTCACGCCGAAACCATGGGTCATCATCGATTGCGAGATCGACCTCAGACCCGGCGGCCTGTTCCGCACGCGCATGCAGTCGCCCGACGGCAAGGAGGTGAGCGACCGCCATTGCTGCTATCTCGAAATCGTGCCGAACGAACGGCTGGTGTGGACCGACGCGCTGCTGCCGGGCTACCGGCCGTCCGGCCAGCCCTTCATCACCGCGGTAATCGCGCTGGCGCCCGAAGGCAAGGGCACGCGCTACACCGCCACCGCCATCCATCGCGACGAGGCGACCCGCAACAACCATGAGGAAATGGGGTTCTTCGACGGCTGGGGCACGGTTGCCGACCAGCTCGCGGACTATGCGAAGACGATTTGAGTTTTTTGTCCAAGCATGGCGGCTGGGGCGTGGCGCCCCTGCCGCCGTGGTCGAAGGTGATGCAGCGGCCTAGTAGTAAAAACGCTCTTCGCTGATCTTGCCGTTCTTGACCGTATAGAGGCCGACCTCGTCCATTTTGACGCGTTCGCCGGTGGACTTGGGCGTGATGTCGAAGCTGAAGCGAACCGCGAACTGATCGCCGTTGACATAGGGGCCCTCAACGGAGCCGCCATGGACTTCGTGGTTTTCCTGCCACCACTGGCTCTTCTGCTTGAGGGCATCCTTGCCGTGGCAGACGGCCATCGGCCCCTCCATCGCTTCGTAGCTGACGATGTCGTCGGCATTGTACTTCGAAGCAGCGCCATTGTGGTCGCCCTGCTTGAGGAGTTCGGTGAAGTCCTTGGCAATATCGGCAGTGGTCATGATGTCCTCCTGTTCAGACGAACTGCAGGTAGGCTGCCGACTGTTCGGCTGCCACCCGCGCGCCGTTCCAAGGTGACAATTCGTGTCAGGATGCAGGCGCCAGCCGGTGAATGATAGTCACCGTCTGAGATGCCCACATGACAGTCAGCGCGTTGGCTTGCCGCAAGAACTATGAGGGAGAATAACACCCGCGCTCGGTCGCCAGCCGCCGCACCAGCGCCAGCACGGTGTCGATGGTCGGCGTCGGCTGGCCGGTCAGGCGGCCGAGCTCCCGCACGGCGCCGACCAGCGCGTCGATCTCCATCGGGCGGCCGCGCTCCAGATCCTGAAGCATCGAGGTCTTGTGCTCGCCGACATCGCCGGCGCCTTTGATGCGCCGGTCGACGGGAATGAGGAAACGCACGCCGAGGCTTTCGCCGATCGCCTGCGCCTCCAGCATCATGGCGCGGGCGACGGCGCGTGTGGCTTCATCGGCGACGATGGCCGCGAGCGTGCTGCCGGTCAGCGCCGAGATCGGGTTGAAGGAGAGATTGCCCCAGAGCTTCACCCAGATTTCGGAGCGGACGTCCTCGCGCACCGGCGCCTGCAGCCCGGCCTTGACCATTTCGCGGGCGAGCGCTGTCGCCCGCTCGCTCTTCTCGCCCGAAGGTTCGCCCAGCGAAAAGCGCGTGCCTTCGACATGGCGGATCAGGCCTGGCGCATCGACCTCGACGGCGGGATAGACGACGGAGCCGATGACGCGTTCCGGTCCGATGCACTGCCAGATCGCGCCACCTGGATCGACCGCATCGAGCCGCGTGCCTTCGAGCGCGCCGCCCGCCTTGTGGAAATACCACCAGGGCACGCCGTTCTGCATGGTGACGACGGCGGTCCCTTCACCCAGCAGCGGCGCGATCTCGCCAAGCGCCGGCGCCAGCGAATGCGCCTTCATCGCCAGCACGACATAGTCCTGCACGCCGAGTTCTTCCGCGCGGGAGACGGCCCTTACCCGCGCCACCGTTTCCTTGCCGCCCTCGATCAGGCGAAGGCCATCGGCTTTGATCGCCTCAAGATGTGCGCCGCGCGCCACGATCGACAGATCGACCGAGCCGGCGATCGCCAGCTTGGCGGCGAGATAGCCGCCGATGGCGCCAGCGCCGAAAACCGTGACGCGCATCAGCCGAGCCCGAGCTTTGCCGAGAGACCAATACGCTGCAGCTTGCCGGTCGCGCCTTTCGGGATCTCGTCGAGAATCACCACCTTGCGCGGCACCTTGAAATCGGCGAGACGCGTCGCGGCGAAACCGCGGATGTCGGCCTCGCTGGCGCTTTGGCCTTCGCGCAGCACGACGGCGGACGCGACCTCTTCGCCCAGCTTGTCATGCGGCATGGCGAAGGTGACGACCTGCGCCACCGCCGGATGGTCCATCAGCACTTCGTCGACCTCGAGCGGCGAGATTTTTTCGCCGCCGCGATTGATGATCTCCTTCAGCCGGCCGGTGACGCGCAGGTAGTTGTCCTCGTCGAGCACGCCCTGGTCGCCGGTGTGGAACCAGCCATGCGCGAAGGCGCTGGCATTGGCGTCCGGGCTCTTCTCATAGCCGGCGGTGACGTTCGGGCCGCGAATGACGATCTCGCCGACCTCGCCGGCCTTGAGCAGCCGCCCATCCGGCGCCATCACGGCGACTTCCGGTCCTGCCGACGCGCCGACGCTGCCGGGCTTGCGCTGGCCGGGTGGCAAACGGTTGGAGGCCATCTGATGCGCGGCCTCGGTCATGCCGTAGGATTCGATCACCGGGCAGCCGAAGGTCGCTTCCAGTTCGGCCATGACCTGCGCCGGCAATGAGGCCGAAGACGAACGGATGAAGCGCAATTTCGCCTCCGCAAGCTGTTCGGGATTGCGGGCGGCGCGCGGCAGGATCGCCTGATGCATGGTCGGCACGGCGGTGTACCAGCTGGGTCTGGCCTCAGAGAGCCATTGGAAGAAACGCAGCGCGCTGAAGCCCGGCGTGCAGAAGACGCTGCCGCCGGCGGCGAGAGAGGACAGCACCGCGGCGATCAGGCCATGGATATGGAATAGCGGCATGATGTTGAGGCAGCGGTCGGCCGGCGTCAGGCCGAGCGTGGCGCCGATATGCGCCGCCGACGCCGCAAGGTTGGCGTGGCTGAGCGGAACAAGTTTTGGACGCGAAGTGGTGCCTGAGGTGTGGAGCAGCAGCGCGACATCGCCGTTCTCGGCCAATCCGGATGAGACCGGCGATGCGACAGGGTCGCCCTCGATCGTGAAGACACCGGCCGGCGCATCGTCAGGCACCACCAGCCGCAGCACCGGGATGCCGAGGCGTTCGGCAACCTCGACCGAAGGGCCTACCTCATCCTTGCCGACAAGGATTGCCTTGACGCCGATATCGCTGAGATAGAAGTCAAGCTCGTCGGCGCGATAGGCCGGATTGAGCGGCGCGGTGGACGCGGCGGCCGCCACGGCTATGAACGCCGTCGCCATTTCCGGGCCGTTGGGCAGCACGATGGCGACACGGTCGCCACGGCCAATGCCGAGTGCGTTGAGCCGCGCCAACGTATCGCGGATCAGGCGACGCAGCCCGCCATGCGACAGGGCTGGCCGTTCGGGCGCGGCAATGGCCGGCGCGTCTTCGTCGCCGGGCGTTAGGCGATGGGCGAGATCGGTGGCGTTTTCGCTGTTTGTCATGGTTCCAGACTATGTTTCGAAGGATCGGCCGATGTCCAGCAAAGGCCTTCTCAATATCCGAGCGCGAGGCCGTCCTTGCGCGGATCGGACGCGCCGGTCAGCGTGCCCTTTTCCCAGTCGATCAGCACCGCCTGCCCGCCGCCCAGCGGATGATCCGGCTCCACCACCTTATGGCCTCGCCGGCGCAGGCCTTCGATCGTCTCGGCGCGCACGCTTCGCTCGGCCTCGGCGACATCGTGGTTGTAGAACACGCGCGCGGCATCGATCGCCTGCTGTGGGTCCATGCCGAAGTCGATCATGTTGGTCAAAAGATGCACATGGCCGAAAGGCTGGTAGCCGCCACCCATGACGCCAAAGGGCATCACCGCGCGGCCGCCCTTCGTCATCATGCCCGGCATGATCGTGTGCATCGGCCGCTTGCCCGGCGCTATCGCGTTGGGATGCTTCGGATCGAGGCGGAAGCTGGAACCACGGTTCTGCAGCACGACCCCGGTCTTCGGGCCGACGACGCCGCTGCCGAAGGAATAGTAGGTCGAGTTGATGAAGCTCACCGCATTGCGGTCGCGGTCGACGACGCTGATATAGACCGTGTCGCTGCCCGGAAGATCGAGGCGCGGCAGATCGGTCATGGCGCGCGCGGGGTCGATCGCGGCGCGCAGCCGGTCGGCATAGGCGCCGGAGAGCAGCGCCTTTACCGGCACGTCGACATGGTCCTGGTCGCCGAAAAAGGCGTCGCGGTCCTGATAGGCAAGCCGACCCGCCTCGATCTCGAGATGCAGGCGCTCAGGACCGTTCGGGTCGAGCGCGCCAAGGTCGTAGCCGGAGAGCACGTTTAGCATCAGAAGCGCGGTCAGGCCCTGATTGTTCGGCGGCATCTGGTGGATGTCATGGCCGCGATAGGAGGTGTTGACCGGGACCCGGTAATCGCCCTTCGTGGCGGCGAAATCGTCGAGCGTGTGCAGACCACCGAGCGCGCGGAGACGTCCGACGATGTCCTCAGCCACCGCGCCTTCATAGAAGCCGGCGCGGCCTTTCCTGGCGATGATGCGCAGGGTCTCGGCAAGTTCCGGCTGGCGGTGCACGTCGCCCGCTTTCGGCGGCTTGCCGCCGGGCAGGAAGATGCGCGTCGCCACCTCGTCGGCCGACAGGTCGGTTTCCGGATCCTCCCAGTCGAACGCGACCCGGTCGTGCACGACATAGCCGTCTTCGGCATAACGGATAGCCGGAGCGAGCGCGTCGGCGATGCCCTTGCGGCCATGATCCTCCAGCAGCCGGCACCAGGCGTCGATGGCGCCGGGAATCGTAACCGCGTGCGGCCCCTGTTTCGGCAGTTCGCTGAAGCCCTTGTCCAGATACCAGTCGACTGTCGCGGCCTTGGGCGCACGGCCGGAGCCGTTGAACGCAAGAACGTTGCCGTCGCCCTTCGGGCAGCAGAGGACGAAACAGTCGCCGCCGATGCCGGTCGACTGCGGCTCGACCACCGCCTGCACGGCCGCCGCGCAGACGGCGGCATCCATGGCGTTGCCGCCGGAGCGCAGCATGTCGATGGCGGCTAAAGTGGCGAGCGGGTGCGAGGTCGCGGCCATCGCCTCGGTAGCACGGACCGGCGAGCGGCCTGGGAACTGGAAGTCACGCATGCTGGTTTTGGTATCCCTCAAATCAACGTTCGCGGCCGAAAAGCTGGGCGGCGGACAACAAGACGATCGATAGCACGATCAGGCAAGTCGAAATGGCGGCAATCGTCGGATCGATCTGGTCGCGCAACGCATTGAACATGCGCCGCGTCAGCGTCGTGGTCTCGCCGCCGGAGATAAACAGCGACACCACCACCTCGTCGAAGGAAGTGATGAAGGCAAACAACGCGCCCGAGACGATCGAGAAACGGATCTGCGGCATCGTCACCTGGAAGAAGGCCGAGAAACGGCCGGCGCCGAGGCTGCGCGCCACCTTCTCCTGGTTCATGTCGTAGGAGCGCAACCCCGACAGCACCGTCAGCACGACCAGCGGCAGCGCCTGCACCGTGTGCGCGATGACGAGGCCGGTCAGCGTGTTGTTGAGGCCGATGCGCGCATAGAGGAAGAAAGTGCCGATGCCGATCAGGATGACCGGGATGATCAGCGATGCCGTCAGCAGCGCGTTGATCAAGCCGGTCAGCCGCAGCGTGCGGGCATTGATGGCGTAGGCGGCGGCGGTGCCGAGCAGCGTCGCGACGATCGCCGTCATCACCGCCACCTTGACCGATACGATGGTGGCGTCGCGCCATTCGACGGAGCCGAAATAGCTCTCGTACCAACGTAGGGACCATTCCTGCGGTGGGAACTGCAGCAGCGTCGAGTCGGAGAAGGACATGATGACGATGATCACCGACGGGGCGATCAGGAACAGCATGACGAGGCCGCCGAGCGTGTAAAGCCAGAGGCGCTGGCGATGCGTGATAGGCAAGGCGTTTTCCACGCTCATCGCTGGCTCCAGACCCCGGTGGCACGGGCGCCGAGCAGCCACTGGAAGAGGCCGAGCAGCGCCAGCGTGAAGCCAAGCAGCACGACGCCCAACGCAGCGCCCGCCCCCCAGTTGGAATAGAGGCTGGTGGTCTGCTCCATGCGCATCGCCCACATGATCACCTTGCCGCCGCCCATCAGCGCCGGCGTGACGAAAAAGCCGAGGCACAGCACGAAGACGATGACCACGCCCGAGGCCAGCCCCGGCAGCGAGAGCGGGAAGAAGATCTGCCGGAAGGTAGCGGCCGGGCTGGCGCCGAGATTCATCCCGGCGCGCAGGCAATCGACGTCGATGGTTTTCATCGAGGCGTAAAGCGGCAGCACCAGGAAGGGCAGCATGATGTGGGTCATGCCGATGACGACGCCGCTGAAATTGTTGGCGAGCGGCAGCGGCTGGCCGATCACGCCGAGATCGATCAGCCAGCTGTTGACCAGCCCCTTGCGCTGCAGGATGACCAGCCAGGCATAGGTGCGCACCAGAACCGAGGTCCAGAACGGCAGGATGACGAAGATCAGGCAGATCGAGGCGGCGCGGCGCGGGAGCTGCGACAGCATATAGGCCAGCGGATAGCCGAAGAGCACGCAGGCGCCGGTGACGATGAAGGCCACCTTGAAGGTGGTGACGAAGGTCTTGATGTAGGACGCCTGCTCGAAGAAGCGGGCGTAATTGGCGGCGCTCAGCTGGCCGGTTTCGTCGAACAGCGAGAGCCAGAACAGCCAACCGATCGGCACGATGATGACGGCGAAGACCAGGAACAGCCCGGGCGACAGAAGCGCGAGCAGGCCGCGCGATTCCCGCCGCGCGTCGGCGGCCAGCGCATCGGCGTTGAGCGCGCGATCGGGCCTGCCGGCATGATCGAGACTGGCGGACACGATGCTCATTGGTCCGCCACCAGCACGACGTCCTGCGCGTCGATGCCGAGCGTGATCGGCTCGCCCGGCCCCGGCAGTTTCGCCAGCACGTCGGAGCGGCAATAGTCGCGCAACGTCACCTGCCGCCCGTCCCTGAGCGTCGCGTAGCAGACGAAGCTGTCGCCCTGGTAGATGACGTCGCCGACGGTCGCCGGCAACGCATTGACGTCGCCCGATTGTTCGCCGTTGATCAGGCGCAGCTTTTCCGGCCGCACCACCATCAGATGCCGGCCGGCGGACGGCGCGGCCGTGGTCATGCGAAGCTTCCTGTCCTCATACCAGACGCTGCCATTGCGGCATTCGACGGGAACGAAGTTGGACTCGCCGATGAAGCCGGCGACGAACTTGGTCTGCGGCTTGGCGTAGAGAACTTCCGGCTGGTCGATCTGCTCGATGCGTCCGGCATTCATGACCGCGATGCGGTCCGACATGGTGATCGCCTCGCGCTGGTCGTGCGTGACGTAGACCGTCGTCATGCCGAGCCTGCGATGCAGGTTGCGCAATTCGATCTGCATATGCTCGCGCAGGCTCTTGTCGAGCGCCGACAGCGGCTCGTCCATCAAAACGATGCGCGGCTCGAAGACGATGGCGCGGGCCAGGGCCACGCGCTGTCGCTGGCCGCCGGAGAGCTGGTCGACACGGCGCTCGCCGAGGCCTTTCAGCTGCACCAGGTCCAGCGCCCGCTCGACGCGTTCCGCCGTTTCCGTGGCCGATACGCGACGCTGCTTCAGCGGAAAAGCAATGTTGTGGAAGACGTTCATATGCGGGAACAGCGCATAGTTCTGGAACACCATGCCGATGTTGCGCTTGTGCGGCGGCATGGTGATGATTTCCTCGCCGCCGACCTTGATGGAGCCGGCATTGGCCCGCACGAAGCCGGCCAGGATCATCAACAGCGTCGTCTTTCCCGAGCCGGACGGTCCGAGCAGCGTCAGGAATTCGCCCGCGGCGACATCGAGGCCGAGATCGTGCAGCACCGACACGCCGCCGAAGCGCTTCTCGATACCGCCGATCGCGATGGGAAGCGCGGACTGCGCAAGAGACAAGAGCATCTCCCTTCAACTCCGGATCTTTTTCGCGAAAACGATGCGGAGCGGCGCGTTTTGCGCCGCTCCACACACGTTCATCATTGCTGGATCAGGTTGTTGAATTTCTCCGTCGCCTCGACGAGCGTGTCGCGCCAGAAGGCCGGGTCCTGCAGCACCTGCTTCTTGACGTTCTCCGGCGCGGAGTTGATGTCCTTGATGCGCTCGGGCGGGATCTTGCCGGTCTCGAATGCCTTCTCGTTGGCCGGGCCGTTATCGACATAGAGCGGCAGGTTGGCCTGGAGATCAGGGCTGACGAACTTGGCCAGCGCCTTCATGGCGACATCCTTGTTCTTCGAGCCCTTCGGGATGACCATGCAATCGGCGGTGAGCACGCCCTGGTCGAAGGAGAAGCTGACCGGGGCGCCGCTCTTTTTCAGCGTGCCAGCGCGGCCGTTCCAGATGCTCGCCATGTCGACCTCGCCGTCCTTGACGAGTTGCATGGCCTGCGCGCCGGATGTCCACCAGGCATCGATGTGGCCCTTGACCTTGTCGACGGATTGCAAGGCGCCGTCGATGTCGACCGGATAGACCTTGTCGATCGGAATGCCCTTGGCGAGGGCGGCGACACTCAGCGTCTCGGTCGCCTGGCTGCCCGAGAGAGCGCGGCGGCCGGGGAATTTCTCGACGTTCCAGAAATCGGCCCAGGTCTTCGGGCCTTTGTCGCCAAAGACGTCGGTGCGGTAGATCAGCACGACGGAGGTGTAGGAGATGCCGACCCAGTCGTCATGCACGAGCTTGGGATTGATGCCGCTCTTGTCGATGACGCTGTAGTCGAGTTTTTCGAACAGGCCTTCCTTGGAGCCGCGGGCGCATTCGTCGGCGCCAAGCTCGGTGATGTCCCATTTGACGGCATTACCGGTGACCTGCAGGCGCACGTCGTCGAGGCCGTTGGTGGTGTCCTGCTTGATGGTGATGCCGAGATCCTTGGCCGTCGGATCGAAGAAGGCCTTGGTCTGCGCCTCCTGGTAGGTGCCGCCCCATGAGGCGACGGTGATGGTGTCGGCGGCCGACGCCGGAACGGCGACCGAAGCCAGCAGGCCGGCAACGGTCAGCCCGTGAATACAAAGTCTCTTCGTCATTTTCGCTTCTCCAATCGGTGTTCCCGTTATCGTTGATTTGGTATGCGAATTTGTATACAATTTTGAGTGTAATTTCTCGGAGGCCGATGTCAACTCGGGTTTTCGTGTTTTTTGGTACGGGAGAGACAGGCCCATTCCGCAGGAGGCAATTGCCTCCCGCGAAATGCTCCTGTTCAAGCGTGCCCTAAAACGAACTAAACTCGCGAATCCGTGACGCAACGTTGGAGGCGGGACGCTTGAAAGAGAGAAAGAACACGCTGCGCGACTCGGTGTTCGAGGCGCTGAAGGCGTTGATCATCACCGGCCAGATCCCGCCGGGCGGGCGCGTGACGGAAAACGAGATCGCCGAGCGCTTGAAGGTGAGCCGCACGCCGGTGCGTGAGGCCTTCAACCGGCTGGAGCGCGACGGACTGGTGATCGGGCGTCCGCGCCAGGGCTATGTGGTGGCCGAGTTCAACCTGACCATGTTCCGCGAGGCCTTCGATATCCGCGAACTGCTCGACGGGCGCGCGACCGAGCTGGCGGCGGCCAACGCGACCGCCGCCGACAAGGCTCGGCTGCGCGAGATGCTCGCCGAATGCGAGCGGCTGGCGGCGATTCCGGACCGCAACACCAGGGAGAAATTCGAGGAATTGCAGGTCGGCATCGACCTGCACCGGGTGATCGCCGAGATCAGCGGCAACGAGATGCTCTCCGGCATGCTCGGCGGCATCCTCGACAAATGCCAGCAATATGTCTGGACCGAGCTTCTGTGGCTGGACGAGTGGAAGCTCACCCGCGAGGAGCATACCGGCATCGTCGATGCGATCTGTGATGGCGATGTTACTTTAGCCGGCGCGCGCGCCCGGGCGCATGTGCGCGGCTCGCGCGAGAACATCCTGCGCCTGCTGCAGGCCAAGTCCGACTATCAGGGATTTTTCGCCAAGGCGTCGTAACCCCTTGGCTAGACATTCAGTTCGACAGCACAGGGCAATTGGCGCCCCGCCGCAGACTTATGTGTGCCACGTCGCCGACACCGAATTGAGAACCGTCGGCGCGACGCGGCGCGTCGATGACAATCGGCGTCCCCTGCCCGAGCTCGGCATGAAGGCGCAGCGTGCGGCCATGGAAGACGACACCGCTGACCCGCGCCGGTGCGGTTCCCTCGGCGGCTTCGCCGGCAGCCAGAAGATCCTCCGGACGAACGCCGATGGTGCGCGTGTCGCCAGCAGCCGGCGTGTCGCCGTTGTCGGAGGTAGCCTCCAGCGGCAGTTCGCCCGCGGCAAAGCGCAGGCGCTCGCCGTCGCGGCCGATAAAGCGCGACTGCAAAAGGTTCATCGTGCCGATGAAAGAGGCGACGAAGCGCGTCGCCGGGCGGTCATAGAGTGTCGCCGGCGCGGCGGTCTGCTCGATGCGGCCCTTGTTCATGACGACGATGCGGTCGGAGATCGACAGCGCCTCGGTCTGGTCGTGGGTGACCATGACGAAAGTGGTGCCGAGCCGCGCCTGCAGCCGCTTCAGCTCGATCTGCATCTGCTCGCGCAGATGCGCGTCGAGCGCCGAGAGCGGCTCGTCGAGCAAAAGCACGCGCGGTTCGCAGACGATGGCGCGGGCCAGAGCGACGCGCTGGCGCTGGCCGCCCGAGAGCTCCGAGACGCGGGCGCGCAGCTTGTCGGCGAGACCGACCATGTCGAGCGCGTCGCGGACGCGCTTTACCTGCTCGGCGCTGGTGAGTTTGCGCAGCGACAGGCCGAAGCCGACATTGGCCGCGACATCCATATGCGGGAACAGCGCATAGTCCTGGAAGACGGTGTTGACCGGGCGCTCGAAGGGCCTCAAGCCCGTGATGTCGCGGCCTTCGAGCAGGACATTGCCGCCGGTCGGGCTCTCGAAGCCGGCAATGACGCGAAGGCTCGTCGTCTTGCCGCAGCCGGAGGGGCCGAGCAGGGTCAGGAACTCGCCGGGAGCAATGTCCAGATCGACGGCTTCGAGGCCAACAATACCGCCCGGAAAAACCTTGGAGACTTTCTGCAGTCGAACGAGCGCATCAGGCGCCATCGCGCACCTCGGAGGGTTTCGTCGTGTTGACCCAGAGAATCTGGCAGCGCTCGGCGCCGGGATTGCGGAAGGCGTGCAGCAGCGTGCTCTTGAAGGCAAAGCTGTCGCCGGCTTTCAGCAAATAGGTGGTGGCGTCGACGACCAGCTCGACCTCGCCGGCCATGACGAAGCCGAATTCGTGGCCGGCATGGGCGTAGGCTTCCGCCGTGCCGCCGCCGGCCTCGACCGTCACCAGCATGCCGGTGAGCGTCGCGGCGGGCGGCGACAGCAGCGCCTTGGCGATGCCTTCCGATTTCACCGGGATCGCGCGCCGCTTGTCGGCGCGCACGCAATAGAGGTCGTTGACTGCCTCGTTGCCGTCGGCGATCAGCGCCGAAGGCTCGATGTCGAGGGCGGCGGCCAGCGGCCAGATCACCTTGACGCGCAGCGAGGACATGCCGCGTTCAATCTGGCTGAGCGCGCCAATGGAAATGCCTGCTTTTGCCGCGAGATCGGCCAGCGACAGGTTGCGCTCGAGCCTCAGCGCCCGCACGCGCCGGCCGACGCGGATATCGGCATCGTCCTTCGGTTTTGTCGCCGCTTCGTCAAGAACATCCATGCATCGGTCCTCGTTGTCTTTCCACCGGTGCGGCGCAGCGCCGCCAGGCTCCCCCTTCTCCCCTTGTGGGAGAAGGTGTCGCCGAAGGCGACGGATGAGGGGTGTTCCAGCTTGGCAAGGACGGTGATCCGTCCAACACCCCTCATCCGTCTCGGCGCTGCGCGCCGATCCACCTTCTCCCACAGGGGAGAAGGGGAGGCCTCAGCTCAGCCGCCAGCCTTCACCTTCTCGAACATCTTTGCCATATCGTCGTTCTGCTTCATCGGGCCGGTGAAGATGGTGGTCTTCAGCATCACGTCCGGATCCGCCGGCAGCTGCAGTTTCTCCAGCTCGTCCTTCGACACGCCGGCGAAGGCGGTCGCGAGCGAACTGCCATAGCCGTAGGACTGGATCAGGAACTTGCCCGAGTCGGCGTCGAGCCGGCTGTTGATGAAGTCATACGCAAGATCGACGTTCTTGGCGTCTTTCAGCATGACGAAGCCGCAGGCCCAGGTGAGCATGCCTTCCTTCGGCTTCATGAACTCGACCGGCACGCCCTGCTTCTTCAGCGAGGTGGCCGACGCGTTCCAGGTCATGGCGGCGACCAGCTGGCCGCTCGCCAGCGCCTGCTCTACCGAGGTCATGTCGGTGGTGTAGCTCGACAGCAGCGGCCGCTGCTCGCGCAGCTTTTCGGCCACCTTGTCCATCTGCTCGGGCGTCATGTCGAAGGGGTTCACGCCCGCCAGAAGAGCCGCGACGATCGGCGTGTCATGCACGGCATCAATGGTCGCCATGCGGCCGGCATATTGCTTGTCCCACAGAAGGTTCCAGCTCGCCTCGGGGTTCTTCACCAGATCGGTGCGATAGAGGATCGAGGTGTTGCCCCAGTCCCACGGCACCATCCACACCTTGCCGTCGCCGGCCTGCAGATCGGGCAGGTTCTTGAACACCGGGAAGATCGAATCCCAGTTCTTGATGCGCTTGGTGTCGATCGGCTGCAGCAGGCCTTCCTTGTTCCAGCGCGCCACCTTGTCGTAGCAGGGATGCGCTATGTCGGGCCGAAAGCCGGCCTTGACCTTGGTGAAGGCGTCGTCGTCATCGCCGAAGATCGTCGCCTCGACACCGTCCGGATGCGCGGTGAGGAAGCTCTTGTTGAAGTCGGGCAATTCGTAGCCCGACCAGGTGAAATATTGCAGCTTGTCGGCGGCTAGGGCGACCGTCGACGACAGCGCGAGGGCGAGCGCGGCAAGGCCGGCCCGAGCCTTGTGTCCGGTGATCGATTTCAGGTGGAATGTCATTTTCGTTCTCCTCTTCTTTGTTGTGGTTCAGGCTGGATTGCGGCGCGCGGCGCCAAGGCCGCGATGGCGCAGGATTTCGGCGCTGCCGGCGATGATGAAGGAGACGGTGAGGATCACCGTTCCCAGCGCCATCACGGTCGGCAGCGAGCGTGGGAAGCGCAATTGGCTCCAGATGTAGAGCGGCAGCGTCGGCTCGGTGCCGGCGAGGAAGAAGACGACGATGAACTCGTCGAAGGAAATCAGGAAAGAGAGCATGAAAGCCGACAGCACGGCGGGCGCACTGAGCGGCAGCATGACGCGCCGGAACGTCGTCCAGTCGGAGGCGCCGAGATCGAGCGCCGCCTCGCGGATCGTTTTCGGGATGGCGGCGAAGCGGCTGCGCATCACCACCACCGTCGTCGGCAGCGCGACGAGGATATGTCCGAGCACGATGGAAACGCGCGACGGGCCGAGGCCGACGAGGTTGACCAGGATCAGCAGCGAAATGCCGACGATGACGCCGGGGATCAGGATCGGCAGCCGGGCGATGGCGCTGATGATGGTGGCGAGCGGCGAACGGCCATAGAGGTCCATATAGGAAACGGTGATGCCGCAGAGCGTTGCCCCGAAGGCGGCGATGACACCGATGACGAGGCTGTTGGCCAAGGCGCCGGACAGCGCCGGATTGCCATAGAGCGTGCGGTACCAGTCAAGCGTGAAGCCCTGCAGCGGAAACGCCGCCTGGATGGAGTTGTTGAAGGAAAACAGCGGGATCAAAAGCACCGGCAGATAAAGGAAGACGAGATAGCCGAGCACATAGAGGCCGAGCCAGCCGCCGCCTGCGTTGATGTCGGTCCGCGCGCTCATGTGCGGCTGCCAAATCTGCGGTCGGCGCCGCGCGCGACCAGGACGACGCACAGGATGACCAGCATGACGCAGACCGAGAGCGCGGCACCGAACGGCCAGTCATTGGCCTTGCCGAACTGCGACTGGATCAGCGTGCCGATCATGGTGCTCGCCGGACCGCCGACCATGGCCGGCGTGACATAATCGCCGACCGTCGGCACGAAGACGACGAGCGCCGCCGCCAGCACGCCCGGCATGGAGTTGGGCAGCACGACGCGGCGGAAGCTGGTGAAGGGCCGCGCGCCGAGATCGGAGGCGGCTTCGAGCAGCGATTTCGGGATGGTGTCCAGCGCCACATAGATCGGCAGGATGGCGAAGGGCGCATAGGCATGCGCCAGCGTGACGACCACCGCGGCCGGCGTGTTGAGGAAGGCGAGCGTCGGCTGCGACCAGAGGCCGGTCTCGATGAAGGCCGAGTTGAGCACGCCATTATAGGCAAGCACGATCTTCCAGGCGAAGACGCGCAAGAGATAGCTGGTCCAGAACGGCAGCGTGACCAGGAAAAGCAGCAGGTTGCGGCGTCGCCCGGCATGGAAGGCGAGGTAATATGCGACCGGATAGGCAGTGACGACGGTGGCAAGCGTCACCAGACCGGCAATGACCAGCGAGCGCAGCGTCACCGTCCAGTAAAGCGGATCGGTCGCGACGGTGAGGAAATTTTCGGCCGTCAGGCCGACGCCGAGCAGCGAGCCGTCATTGCCCCGAAAGGCGAGGAAGACCACGAGGCCGAGCGCGAACAGGATGAGGAAGAAGGTGACCAGCCCGCCCGGCAGCAGCATGGCGAAGCGGAACACCGGCGAGATGCGGTTTTCCGGCAGTGGCCGTGCTGCGACGATGGTCGATGACATCGAACTGCCCATCGGAATTCTGAAATCACCTAATGATTTTTCATATTCATGAAACTGTCAAGCTGAATCGCTTGTGCGCTGCATGCTTAATGCGCGTCGCGATGAAGCGGATTCAGGCGACGCGCTTTAAGTCTTTGTTTTGATGCATGTCGTTTTCCCAGAACCGCTGCAAACTTCTGGGCGACATGCATTGGTCAGCGCTCGAACGCGTCGAGCATCCGGTACCAGGTGATTGCCGCGACAACGCCGACCTGGCGGAAAGCGTGGAACGGGATCGGCCGGATCGGCGACAGCGGGAACGGCAATTGGCCGGCATCGCCGCTCGCGAGGTAGTTCGCCACGCGCCTGCCCAGCGCGCTCATCAGGCCGACACCCCTGCCCTGGCAGCCGACGACGGCGAGCAGCCCCTTTTCCGGTTCATGCAGATGCGGCAGGTGGTCCGGCGTCAGCGCCACACGGCCGAACCAGCGCTTTTCGATCGCGATGCCGGCAAGCGCCGGATAGAGGCGGGTGAGCGCGCGTTCGCAATGCGCCCAGTCGGCGGCGCTTGACGGCAGCGCCATACGGCCGCGGCCGCCGAGCACCATGCGGCCATCGGGACTCCGGCGGTAATAGACCAGGATGCGGCGAGAATCCGAAACCGCCTGGCCGCCCGGCAGGATGCTTGCGGCAAGCTCGGCCGGCAGCGGCGCGGTGGCGATCTGGAAGGAGTGCAGCGGCACGATGGTCTGGGCAAGCCCGGGCAACAGCCCGTCCGTATAGGCATTGGTGGCGAGCACGACCGACTTGGCGCGCAATTCGACGCCGCCTTGCGTCGAAACCCACCAGACGCCGGCCTTCTTGGCGAGCTTCACCACCTTCTGCTGCTCGGCGATGCTGGCGCCGGCCGCCGAGGCGACGCGGGCGAGTTCGAGCGTGTAGGACAGCGGATCGATGACGCCGGCGCGGCGGTCGAGCCAGCCGCCGAGATAGCCCCTGGCTCCGGTCATCGCGGCGATTTCTGCCTGGTCGACCAACTCGACGTCGGCGCCGCGCGAGCGCCATTGGCGATCGCGGTTCGCCGCGGCTTTTAGGGCGGTCTCGGTGTGCGCCGCCTGGATCCAGCCATTGCGTGTGAACGGCACGGCCAGCCTCTCGTCGCGGATCACGTCGAACACCGCGTCGGCCGTCGAGGCAGCGAACGCGACCAGGGCTTCGCCGCGCTCCTTGCCGAAATGCCTGAGCAGCCATTCTGGATCGTATTTGAGGCCGGGAATGACCTGTCCGCCATTGAGGCCCGAAGCGCCCTGCCCGATCGCGCCGGCGTCCAGCACCTGCACGGAAAGCCCGGCGCGGGCCGCATGCAGCGCCGTCGACAGGCCCATGATGCCGCCGCCGACGATGATCGCGTCCAGCGTGCCGCCGAATGACAGTTCGGACCGAAACGCCGGTGCCGTTTGGGGCTTCCGCCAGACCGGATCGGAGAAGGCTGCGGGCAAAGACCACCTCGGCGCTGGAGTTGCATGAAAATCCTATTGTCGATTTCACAGATTTGAAAGCGCGTTTCCATAGGCCAGATCGCCGGCGGCTGTGACACAAGCCCATTGGCCCCATAGACCACGCCATCAACGGGATAGACGTTCGGGCAAAATCCGGGGAAAGTGCCGCCCGAAAAATCGAGAGGACCATTGCCATGACCGATCCGACCCGCCTGCCCGCCGACGGCATTTTCGTCGGCCGTGCCCGGACCAGCCAGGCTGCCCATCCGCTGGTGGTGACGGTGCGGGACGGTGAGGTCATCGACATCACCTCGAGTGCGGCGCCGACCGTGCGCGACCTTTGCGAGCTGACGGATCCGGCCGGCTACCTGCGTTCTGCTAAAGGCAAGGCGATCGGCGCGCTCGCCGACATCGGGGCGAACAGTTTCGAGGCCAAACGCGATGCGACTAAGCCGATCCTGCTTTCACCCGTCGACCTGCAGGCGGTGAAGGCTTCCGGCGTGACCTTCGTCGTCAGCCTGCTGGAACGCGTCATCGAGGAGCAGGCGCGCGGCTCGGCGGAAAAGGCCGACGCCATCCGCGCCGACATCGCCGGGCTGATCGGCCACGATTTGTCGAAGCTCAAGCCTGGCTCGCCAGAGGCGATGGAGATCAAGGCCAAGCTGATTTCGCGCGGCGCCTGGTCGCAATATCTGGAAGTCGGCATCGGGCCGGATGCCGAAATCTTCACCAAATGCCAGCCGATGGCCTCCGTCGGCTTCGGCGCCGATGTCGGGCTGCACCCGGTCTCGACCTGGAACAATCCGGAGCCGGAGATCGCCATGATTGCCGACAGTTCCGGCCGTATCGTCGGCGCCACGCTCGGCAACGACGTCAATTTGCGCGATGTCGAGGGACGCTCGGCGCTGCTGCTCGGCAAGGCCAAGGACAACAACGCCTCCGCCTCGCTCGGGCCGTTCATCCGGCTGTTCGACGACACCTTCGCGATCGCCGACGTCAAACGGGCCACGGTGCGGCTGAGCGTCGAAGGCGAAGACGGCTTCTCGCTGGAGGGCGCCAGTTCGATGGCCGAAATCAGCCGCTCGCCGGAAGAGCTGGTCAAGGCCGCGATGGGCCCGCATCACCAGTATCCCGACGGGCTGGCGCTCTATCTCGGCACCATGTTCGTGCCGTCGAAGGATCGCGGCGAGAAGGGCAAAGGCTTTACCCACAAGGTCGGCGACATCGTCACCATCTCGTCGGAAAAACTCGGCGCGCTCACCAACCGCGTGCGCCTTTCGCCGGACTGTCCGCACTGGACCTACGGCGCCAGCCACCTGATGCGCGACCTGGCAAAGGCCAATCTCATCTAACGCTGCACCACGAGCGAAGTCGTCGAAAGGCCGTCCACGCAGCGCGATGGGCGACGGTGGCGGTTGCCCTGGAAAATATCACCATAGCTGATGCAATCTGATGGGATTGCTGATGGCGTGCGCGCCTGTGCCAACATCCATTGGCGATGGAGGCTTGCCACCGCCCGAAAAAGGGAATGCTCTGGACGTTCCGGTCGGCGCTGGCAGGAGGTGCGGTCCCAGGCGATCGCGCCACGCTTGATCCAGGAGGAGAATTTCAACATGGGAGGAAATCGAATGCTTTCGCGGCTAAGACTGCTCGTGCTTGCCTTGATCGCGGCCATCGCCATCCCGGCGATGGCTCAGGCCAAGACGTTCTACTGGATTTCGCATGGCGGCCCGGCCGACCCGGTCTGGACCTACTTCCTCGCCGGCGCCAAGCAATGGGCGACCGACACCGGCAACAAGGTCAATACCTCGTTCCACAATGGCGACGTCGCCTCGCAGCAGGAGGCGATCCGCGCCGCCATCTCGGCCAAGGCCGATGGCATCGTCACCACCAGCCCCGATCCGGGCAGCCTGATCGAACTGGCCAAGGAAGCGCGCGCCGCCAATATCCCGATCATCAACTTCAACACGCCCGATCCGAAAGCCAATTTCAACGCCTATGTCGGCGGCGACAACACCACCTTTGGCAAGCACTGGGCGCAATATCTGGTCGACAAGGGCCTGGTGAAGAAAGGCGACTTCGTCTGGATGCCCGTCGAGGTGCCCGGCGCCACCTATGGCGTGCAGGAGGAAGAAGGCATCAAGAGCGTCTTCGGGCCGCTCGGCGTCACCTATGAAATCACCGAGGCCACCCTCGACCAGGCCGAAGTGATCAGCCGCATGTCCGACTATCTCACCGCGCACAAAGGCAAGGTGAAAGCCATCATCGGCCTCGGCGACCTCGTCACCGGCTCGATCAAGCGCGTGTTCGACCAGGTTGGCGTCAAGCCCGGCGAAATCCCGGTGGTCGGCTGGGGCAACTCGCTCGACACCACGCAGGAAGTGCTGAACGGCTACGTCAATGCCGCGCAGTGGCAAGATCCGCAGGCGACGAGCTACGTGGCGCTTTCGCTGGCCAATATGGCCGCCAGCGGCATCCCTCCAGGCTTCAACGTCATCACCGGCGCGCTCTATGAGAAGGACACCGCCGGCGTCTACGACAAGATCCTGTCCGGCAAATAAGTCCCGCGCGTTTCACCAGCGCCGCGCTTTCCAGCTCAAGGCGCGGCGCTGGATGCCGCCGCCGGAGGCCGCCGTCACACACGCGGCGCAAGATCCGGCCAGTTCTAATCACGTCGCGGGTACCTCGTGGAAAATCGTTCCTTCATCCAGCGCCTGATCGGCAGATCCGAATTCGGCCCCCTCGTCCTGCTCGTCATCGAGCTGGTCGTCTTCTGGGGCATCAATCCCGACTTCCTGTCGGCGCAGAACATCTCCAACATCCTGGCCTTCACCGTCGAGCTCGGCCTGATCGCGCTGGCGATGACGCTGTTGATGACGTCGGGTGAATTCGACCTGTCGGTCGGCTCGCTGTTCGGCTTCTCGCCGGTTCTGATGTGGACGCTCTACAACAGCGGCGTCACCTCGCTGGAAGTGGGCCTGCTGATCGCATTGGTGGTCGCGGCCGTCATCGGGCTGGTCAATGGCTGGTTCGTCACCCAGCTCAAGATCCCGTCCTTCCTGGTCACGCTCGGCATGCTGCTGGTGGTGCGTGGCACGGCACTTTTCGTCACCGACGGCTTCCCGCAGCGCACCTGGAGCGCCGAGGGCAGCTGGCTGGCGAACATCCTGGTCGGCGATTTCTATGTCGGGCCGTTCCGCATCTACGCCTCGCTGTTCTGGTTCATCGGGGCCGCGATCGTGCTCGGCTATGTGCTGACGCAGAGCCGCACCGGCAACTGGATCCAGGCGGCGGGAGGCAATCCGCTTGCGGCACGGGCGCGCGGCGTGAACGTCAACCGCGTCAAGGTCGGCCTGTTCATCCTGTCGGCGGTGATGGCCTCGCTCGCCGGTGTGATCTCGTCGCTGCGCACATCGGCCGCCAACCCCAACAGCGGCACCGGTTACGAGCTCGAGGTCATCGCCATGGTGGTGATCGGCGGCACGGCGCTGACTGGCGGGCGCGGCACCATCATCGGCACGGTGCTCGGCATCCTGATCCTGCGCGTCATGCGCAACGGCATCGTGCTGATCGGCGTGCCGGGGCTCGCCTACAACATCTTCATCGGCGCGATCATCCTCGGCATGATGGCGCTGCATTCATGGCTCGAACGCCGGCACCAGGCAGGGACGTGAAACCATGGCCGAACCGCTGATCCGCATGGAAAACATCCGCAAGTCCTACGGGCGCGTGCAGGCGCTGGTGGACGCCAATTTCCACGTCAACGAAAGAGAGATCGTCGGCCTGCTCGGCGACAACGGCGCCGGCAAGTCGACGCTGATCAAGGTGCTGTCGGGGGCGGTGCCGCTGACCAGCGGCGACATCTTCATCCGCGGCAAGAAGGTCACGCTGCGCTCGACCAGCGACGCCATCGCGCATGGCATCGAGACGATCTACCAGGACTCGGCGCTGGTCACGCAGTTGTCGATCGCGCGCAACCTGTTCCTCGGGCGCGAGCCGATCAAGCCGCCGCGCTTCCTCAACCGCATGGACCAGGAGGCGATGAACTCGGTGGCGCGCGACCTGCTGAGGCAGGTCGGCATCACCAAGAACATCCCGCCGACGACGCCGATCGGCTCGCTGTCGGGCGGCGAACGGCAGGCGGTGGCGATCGCCCGCGCCATGCATTTCGACAGCGATCTCATCATCCTCGACGAGCCGACCAACAATCTCGGCGTCGCCGAGACGCAAGGCGTGCTGAGCTTCGTGCGCAGCGCCCGCGACTCGGGCCATTCCTGCATCTTCATCGCGCACAACATCCACCATGTCTTCCAGGTGGTCGACCGCATCGTGGTGATGCGGCGGGGCAAGGTGGTGGCCGACGATATCGATCCGAAAAAGACCACGGTCGCCGAGGTCGAGCGCGTCATCACCGGCATGTCGGACAAGGAAATCCGCGACGCGATCGCCGACGGCCCGCAGCAACATGGTTGATTGCTGACCGGGCGGATCGCGTCGGCGACCGCACGCAGTTTCACGCCGGCCATTGGCACGGGATTGCATCAGCGCCTATGACTGGACCCATGAAAGCCACCGTAACCGACATCGCCAGAAGCTGCGGCCTATCGACCGCGACCGTCGACCGGGTGCTGAACAACCGTCCGGGCGCAAGTGCCGCCAACCGGCAGCGCGTGATGGAGGCGGCCAAGCAGCTCGGCTATCTGCCGACCCTCGACCAGGTGGTGCTGCCGTCGAAGCCGGCGCATCTCGAATTCTTCCTGCCGATCGGGTCCAACGCCTTCATGGCCGACCTCGCCCATCACATCGAGGATTATGCCCAGCGCCTGCCGCTGGTCGCCTCCTGCCGCATCCACAACCTTGCCGGCATCTCGCCCGGCGCGCTGCAGGGCGCGGTCGAGAACCTGTCGCTCAAGGCCAATGGCGTCGGCGTCATCGCCGTCGACCACCCGCGCACGCGCAACATCCTACGCGAGCTTGTCGAGGCCGGGATCAGGCTGGTGACGCTGGTCTCGGACGTGCCGGCAGCGCCCCGCTCGGCCTATGTCGGTATCGACAACCGGGTCGCGGGTCGCACGGCCGCGCTCTTGATGGGCCGCTTCGTCGGCGGCCGTACAGGACATCTGGCGATGGTGGTCGGCTCGCGCTCCTATCGCGGCCATGAGGAGCGCGAGATGGGTTTTCGTTCGGTGCTGAGCGAAGAGTTTCCCAACCTCACCGTCTCCAGTGCCGCCGAGAGCAACGACGACCCGGAGGCCAGCTACAGCGCCACCATCAAGGCGCTGCATAACGAACCGGAGCTGCTTGGCATCTATTGCGTCGGGGCCGGGCGTTCCGGCGTCGCCAAGGCGCTGCTCGAGGTCAGGCCGCGCCGGAAGCCGGTGTTCATCTGCCACGACCTGACCAAGGAAACGCGCCGTTATCTCGTCGACGATCTCGCCGACGTAGTCATAGACCAGAATGCGCGGCTGATCGCCGAGCAGTCGGTGATCCGCCTGCTCGGCTCGATTGCCTCGTCGGCGCCGTACCTGACAAAGAAATTCATCGAGCCGCGGCTGATCTTCAAGGAAAACGTGCCGGTGCAGTGACGCGGCCGCCTTGGAAAAGCCGCTCTTTCCGGATTTGTATGACAATTGATCTTACAAATCTGCACACCAGCTATGCAACTTTCGCAATTGCCGAATCGTTAGGCAATTCGTAAATGTCTGGGTGTCGGCCGTCTCCTCCTCCCAGATGTGATGCCGACGGTGAGTGCGGTACACCTCCTCCCGTGCCGTACTCGAAATCGAGCCCGCTGCCACCTCCTCCCGGCAGCGGGCTTTTTCTTTGCCCGCATGGACAACACGGAAGCAACGTCAGCCGCGTGGAGCGAGCGTCCATCTGATGCTGGCCAGGTATGCGTCTGGAGCGTATAACCGTCATGGAAACGGCGAGCCGCTCTATCTCTTTGTTTTGACGCAATCCCTGACGGAAATCCGTGTCACACTTTTCCTGGGATTGCTCTAGCCTTTAGCCGTCGCCAGATTGGAGCTGATCTCGAAAACGACTCCCGATCCATCGGCGTGTGACTGCAGCACGGGTGCACTCCCGCTCACGATATCCTCCAGGACGCGCTTGCGTTCCTGATCGGCCATTGCCTTGCCGGCAGCACTCATGCCGACCAGCGCCATCGTATTCAATCGCAGTAGAGGCGCGCCGTCCTCAAAGCGTATCGTGCGCGATATTGTCCTTGATCGAACATCGTGGAAGCCGGCGTCCCGGAGCAGCGCCTCGAGCAACGCCGCATTCCCAAAGCTGTGGCGCAGGTCCGTGATTGGGCCGAGGAACCGCTCGGCGACCCGGCGGAGTTCTCGAAAGAAGGGGATTTCCTCGTCGGAGCGCCACGTGGCAACTGCCAAGCGGCCGCCCTGCGCCAGCGCTCGCCGCATCTCCGCCGCCGCGGCGGGCTTGTCGGGAAAGAACTGCAGCCCCTGCTGACAGACGATCACGTCGAACTGCTCTCTGTCGCGCAGTGGCAGAGCACTGGCATTACCTGCGCGCCAATCGATGTCTGGCGCCTCAGCGCGCGCGACGGCAAGCATATCCGTGTTGATGTCGATGCCGACAACATATCCAGCGGCACCGAGCCGCTCCTTAGCAACGCGCGCGACTATTCCTGTACCGCAGGCGATGTCCAAGACCCGGTTGCCTCGAGATAGCTTCACTTCATCGAAGGTCACTTCGGCCCAAGGGCGGAAGAGAGGCCCCACGAGCCAGCGCTCATACATCTCCGGAAAACTTATCTGACCCATCGCGCAGCTCCCGATTCCGAGACAGCATAACAGAACCAGGATGAGGCGAAGACATCAGCGCGCCCGGAACGAGGCGATCAAGCTCTCGGCCATGCGCACGAATTGCGCGCTCGGACCCTCCGAACCGACGCTCTGCATCGAGACGCGCGCGCCTTCGAGCAGCAGCGACAGCGTGTCGGCGAGCAGCTCGGCCTGGCCTATGCCGGCATCGCGGCACAGCATAACCAGCTTTTCCCGCTGCGCCTCTTTCAGTTCCTTGATGACGCGCCTGGCCGGATGATCGGCCTCGCTGAGCTCTACGGCGGCGTTCGCCATGTCGCAGCCGCGGCTGTCGGCGCTAAGCAGCTCGGAAGCCTTTTGAACCCAGGCATGCAGTTGGCCGAGCTTGTCGCCGGGATGCTGAGCCTCGAACTCGTCCCATATCCGTGAAGCCTTGGCGGCCGTCGCGCGCAGGCATTCGATGATCAGCTCGTCCTTGGACTCGAAATGACGGTAAAGCGTCATCTTGTTGGTGCCGGCAGCCTCGGTGATGGCGTCGACGCCCACACCCTTGATGCCGTGCTTGTGGAACATGTCCTGCGCCGTTTCCAGGATTCGATCCCGGGGGCGGGAACGCTCCGCAACGCCGTCAGTCATCATGCTCTCCTTTCGTCGTTTCCAAAAAAACCGAGGTCACCTCTTGACTAGGGTGTTACCGGTCTGTAACTTTTAGCATGTTACTTACTGGTAACACCTATATCACTCTCCGTCAAACGACAAGGCCCACCGATGGCCTGCCAAGAGTGAGATAGGACGCAAAACCTGCCTGTCATGCGGCTTCGGCCGGTGAAGAACGAGAAAAAAGCGGCCCGTGATCAACCGATGCGGGACGAGCAAGGAGCCACTCCTATGCAAAAGCGCAAAGACCTGACAATCGACGAAGCCATCCGGGATCCGATGATCCGGCTGGTGATGAAGGCTGACGGAATCGATCCCAAAGCCTTCGAGAGGATGCTGCGCTCGCGCGCGGCGGAACAGGCGCCGGACGATGACGTCCTGCCATCCTTCCTGGCGGATTCCGGCTCCGGCCGGGCCCGGCGCCTGCGCCATTTCGCAAAGCCCTTCGGCGAGGCATCCGCATCATGGTAAACTTCTTCGTCAACCGCCCGATCTTTGCGTCGGCGATCGCCATCATCATGGTGCTCGCCGGCGCGATCGCCTATTTCCTTCTGCCGGTCTCGCAGTTCCCCGACATCACGCCGCCGCAGGTCGTGGTCAGCGCCCACTATCCGGGCGCCAGCGCGCAGGTCGTCGCCGATACCGTGACGACGCCGCTCGAGCAGCAGATCAACGGCGTGCAAGGCATGACCTACATGTCGTCGACGAGCTCGAATGACGGCTCGTCCACCATCACCATCACTTTCGACGTCGGCTATCCGCTGAGCACGGCGGCCGTCGACGTGCAGAATCGGGTCAGCCAAGCGGCATCCTCCCTGCCCGCAATCGTCAACCAGGGCGGCGTGACGATCAAGAAGCAGAACCCCAATTTCGTGCTGATCGTCGACCTCACCTCGCCGGACGGCTCGGTCGATCCGGTGGCGCTGAGCAACCTCGCCTATCTGCAGGTCGTCGATCCGCTGAAGCGCCTGCCCGGCGTCGGCGACGTGCAGATCTTCGGCGAGCGCCGCTATTCGATGCGCGTCTGGCTCGATCCGGACAAGCTGGCCAATCTCGGCATCACCGCCGTCGACGTGCAGAACGCCATCGCCGAGCAGAACGTGCAGGTGGCGGCCGGCAAGATCGGCCAGTCGCCGGCGCCCGCCGGCACCGCCTTCGAGATGCAGGTCAATGCCGTCGGCCGCCTCAGCGACCCGAAGGAATTCGGCGACATCGTGGTGCGCGCCGATTCGCAGAATGGCTCGCTGGTTAGGCTGCGTGACGTCGCCCGCATAGAGCTCGGCGCGCTGCAATATTCGTCCTCGGCCTTCTTCGGCAAGGACCCGACCGTGGTTCTGGCCGTCTATCAGATGCCCGGCTCCAACGCGCTCGACCTGCAGCAGCGGGTCAAGGACAAGATGCAGGAGCTGTCGGGCCGTTTCCCGAAGGGCGTCAACTACGCCATGCACTACGACACGACGCGCTTCGTGTCGGCCTCGATGCATGACGTGCTGATCACACTCGGCGAAGCGCTGGTGCTGGTCGTGGCGGTGGTGTTCATCTTCCTGCAGAGCTGGCGCACCACCATCATTCCGACCATCGCCATACCCGTGTCGCTGATCGCAACGCTGGCGGTGATGTACATGCTGGGCTTCTCGCTCAACATGCTCTCGCTCCTCGGCATGGTGCTGGCGATCGGCCTTGTCGTCGACGACGCCATCGTCGTGGTCGAGAATGTCGAACGACAGCTGGAAGCGGGCTTGAAGCCGCTCGCCGCGACGCGCGCGGCGATGGCCGAAGTGACCGGGCCGATCATCGCCACCACGGCGGTGCTGATGGCGGTGTTCATCCCGGTCGCGTTCATCCCCGGCGTTTCCGGACGGCTCTACAACCAGTTCGCGCTCACCGTGGCGATCTCGGTCGGCATCTCGGCCTTCAACTCGCTGACGCTCTCGCCTGCGCTGAGCGCCGCCTTCCTGCGCCATCGCGGCGAAACCCAGTTCGTGCTGTTCCGCTGGTTCAACGCCGGCTTCGACTGGCTGTCGCATGCCTATGCCCATGGCGTGCGCATCCTGATCAAGCTGCGCTGGGCCATGCTCGGCCTGTTCGCGGCCGGTCTGGTCGCAACCTATTTCGTCTGGCAGAAATTGCCCTCGACCTTCCTTCCCGTGGAAGACCAGGGCTACTTCTTCGTCGTCATCCAGTTGCCCGACGGCGCTTCGCTGGAGCGTACCGACGCGGTGGCGCAGAAGGCGCGCGATATCCTGCAGAACACGCCCGGCGTCGACATCGTCGGCTCGATCAGCGGCCTCAACTTCCTGACCAGCGCCGCGCAGTCGAATTCGGCGGTGGAATTCGCCATCCTGAAGCCATGGGACGAACGCGGCCCTGACCAGAGCGCGTCGAAACTGGTCGAGCAGGTGCGCGGCAAGCTCTTGCAGATGCCGGATGCGTTCGCGCTCTCCTTCGATCCGCCTTCGATCCCGGGTATCGGCACCACCGGTGGCTTCGAGTTCCAGGTGGAGGATCTGTCGGGCCGCGGCAGCGCCGCGCTGAACGATGTCACGCAGGCACTGCTGGCCGAGGCGCGCAAGCAGCCGGAGCTCAATCCGCAGCAGTTGTTCTCGTCCTTCTCGACCTCGACGCCGCAGTTCAACTACGACCTCGACCGCAGCAAGGCGAAGCTTCTCGGCCTCAACCTGCCTGATGTCTTCAATACACTGCAGATCTATCTCGGCTCGCTCTACGTCAATGACTTCAACCTGTTCGGCCGCACCTTCCGTGTGACCATCCAGGCAGACAAGGACGCGCGCGCCGACGCCACCGACATCTCGCGGCTCTATGTGCGCAACGCCTCGGGCGGCATGGTGCCGCTGAGCACGCTGGGCAAGCTGGTGCCGATCGTCGGACCGGAAACCGTGCCGCATTACAACAACAATGCCTCGGCCCTCATCAATGGCGGTGCTGCCCCCGGCTTCTCATCCGGACAGGCGGTGGCAGCCATGGAGCGGGCGGCGGCAAACGTGCTGCCGCGCGACTTCGGCTACGAATGGACCGGCATCACCTATCAGGAGCTCAAGGCCGGATCGATCGCCTCGGTCGTCTTCGGACTGGCGATCGTCTTCGTCTTCCTGATCCTGGCGGCGCAGTATGAAAGCTGGGCGATGCCCTTCATGGTGCTGCTTGCCGTGCCGCTGGCCCTGTTCGGCGCCTTCGTCGTGCTTTTGCTGCGCGGCATGCAGATCGACGTCTACTCGCAGATCGGCTTCGTCATGCTGATCGGCCTCGCGGCCAAGAACGCGATCCTGATCGTCGAGTTCGCAAGACGACGGCGCGAGGAAGGCCTGACCATCGTCGAGGCGTCCATGGAAGCCGCAAGGCTGAGGCTGCGGCCTATCCTGATGACCGCCTTCGCCTTCATCCTCGGCGTGCTGCCGCTGATGTTCGCGACCGGCGCGGGTGCTGCCAGCCGGCAGTCGATCGGCACCACCGTCTTCGGCGGCATGGTGGCGGCGACCATCCTGTCGCTGGTCTTCGTGCCGGTCTTCTACGCGGTGATCGAACAGCTGCGCGAGCGCGGCGAAAAGGAACCAGCCAAGGGACATCACGACGTCCCTCAGCAGCAAGAAATTGAACCGACCGCCGAGCCGGCGCTCCAGCTCGCCCAGGCGGCCGAATAGGATTGGAGAACCAAGATGCGTAAATGGAAAATCGCTTTGGGAACGGCCGTCGCGCTGGGCGCGATCTCGGTGGCGAGCGTGCATTTGCTCGACATGGGCAATCTCAGCGGCGGCACGGCGGGCGCTGCGCCCGCGCCGGCGGCCTTCGTGATGCCGGTGCCGGTGGTGAATGTCGTCAAGAAGACGCTGCCGATCTATCTCGACTACGCCGCGCGGGTGGAGTCGATCCGCAGCATCACGCTGCAGGCGCGCGTGCCGGGCTATCTGCAGGAGCAGACCGTCGCCGATGGCAGCGACATCAAGCAGGGCGACCTGCTCTACCGGATCGCACCGGAGGACTATCAGGCGGCGCTCGACCAGGCCAAGGCGCAGGTGCAGCGCGATACCGCGACGCTCGACTATGCCAAGTCCAATCTCGGCCGCGGCAGCGACCTCGCCAAGGCCGGCTATCTCGACAAGGACAGCTTCGACCAGCGCACCAGCAATCTGCGCACGGCGCAAGCCGCGCTCGCGCTCGACCAGGCGGCGGTGCGGACGGCCGAGCTCAATCTCGGCTATGCCGAGATCAAGGCACCGTTCAACGGCCGTATCGGCCGCAACCAGGCTTCTGTCGGCACGCTGGTCAGCGTCGCCGGCACCGTGCTCAACACGCTGGTGCAGCTCGACCCGATCTACGTGACCTTCAATCCGAGCGAGACCGACCTCGTGCAGATCGAGCAGGCGAAGGCTAACGGTCCGATCGCCGTCGACGTGCTGTTGCCCGGTGAGACTGAGCCCAGTCAGAAGGGCGAGCTCACCTTCATCGACAACACGATCGACCATTCGACCGGCACGATCACGGCGCGCGCCACGATCGGCAACGCCAAGTTCGCGCTGCTGCCGGGACAATATGTGCGCGTGCGCCTGCATGTGAAGGAGCAGCCCAACACGCTGATGGTGCCGCAGGTGGCACTGGGCTCCAGCCAGCTCGGCAAGTACCTCTACGTGCTTGGCAAGGGCAACACCGTCGACCAGAAGCTGGTCTCGCTGGGCCCGACCGACGGCGACCTGATTTCCGTGACCTCCGGTATCTCCGAGACCGACCAGGTGATCACGGGCAATCTGCAGAAGATCGGACCCGGAATGCCGGTTTCTCCCTTGCCGCAACCGAAACCGGCCAGCTGATTCCCCCATCAGTTTCCGGTCCGACGGCGCCCTCGGTTCCTACTCCGAGGGCGCCGTTTTGTTATCTGGGCTCAGTCGGTTCCGCGCGTGGCCTCCCGGGGTTGCTTCCAAGCAGCTCCACCAGACCGGTAATGTCTGCGCGTTCCGCCTTCGCCGGAAGCATGAAGGCGCAATAGGGCTGGCCAAGGCGAACGGAGACGGACGACAGCGCGATCAGTCGACCCACTTCCAGGTCGGCACTTGCCATCACCCTCTGCCCCAAAGCTATCCCAAGCCCCAGCCGGGCGGCGCCGATCGCCAGGCTGGACAGGCCGACGCGGCGACCATGCGAGGGGTCGGGCGCACGGCTGCCGCCGGCCGCCACGAACCAGTCCGCCCAACTCGGATGCGAGGCATAGTTCGGGCCCCAATTGGTGTGGATGAACTGGCTCTCATGCACATCCGCCAGATCGGCGGCGCCGTGGCGTTGCCAGTAATCCGGCGATGCCACCGGCAGCACGTCGTCGTGGACGAGGCGGACCATTTTCAGCGCCGGATAATGGTAGTCGCCATAGGAGATGCGCAGGTCGATGTTCTGGCGCACGATGTCGACGGGATCGTCCTCGACACGGACATCGATCGCCATCCGCGGAAAACCGTCGAGCAGCACCGCAAGCCTCGGCGCCAGCCAAAGCTCCGCCAGGGAGAACGGCACGCTGACCACAAGGCGCGTCCGCAGGCCGCCTTCCAGCATTCGCCGGCCTACAGCCGCGATTTCGCCCAGCGCATGCGCCGTCTGCGGGTAAATGGCGTGGCCGGCATCGGTCAGCGCGATGCGGTTGCCGTTGCGCATGAAGAGCTGCTTGCCGAACCAGTCCTCCAGGTTGCGGATCTGCTGGCTGACCGCAGCCGACGAGACGCCAAGCTCGCTCGCGGCAAGCGTGAAGGAACCGGCGCGGGCCGCGACCTCGAAGGCCCGCATCGCATTCAAAGGCGGAAGCTTTTCCACATTTTCCTCGAAAGTTTTTCTAGGGGAATCCTAACAATTTTCCACGTTGTGGCAAAGATTTTCTTGCTGTGTAGTGACCCCGGATTTTGGAGGACGCTATGATCGAAGACATTCTCGACCTGGACCGCTATCCGCTGAACCGCGAAGGCAGTGCCGAATGGCAGCGCCTGGTGGACGAGTCCAAGGCCGCGCTCGCGGTAAACGGCATGTTCAACCTGGAAGGGTTCCTGCGCCCCGGCATCGCCGAGAAGGCCGTCGCCGAAATCCGGCCGGTGATGGACGCCCACTCGCATGTCCACAAGCGCATGCACAACATCTACTTCAAGCCGTCGATCCCGGAATTGGCGCCCGATCATCCCGCGCTGCGCAAGGTCGAGACGATCAGCCACACCGTCTGCGCCGACCAGATCCCGGGCAGCACCGTTTTGTCGATCTACGAGTACGCGCCGCTGGTGCGGTTCCTGGCGGCGACGATGGACAAGCCGCAACTGCATGTCATGCAGGACCCTCTCGCCCGCGCCAATGTCATGGGCTACCGCGCCGGCGAAGCGCTCAACTGGCACTTCGATCGCTCGGAATTCACGACGACGCTGCTTCTTCAGGCGCCGGAGATCGGCGGCGATTTCGAGTATCGAACCGACTTGCGCTCGGACAGCGACCCGAACTATGACGGCGTGGCGAAGCTGCTCGAGGGGCGCGACCCCGAAGCGAAGATCCTGCGCATCAAGGCCGGCACGCTGAACGTCTTCCGCGGCAAGAACACCGCGCACCGCGTCACCACCGTCGAGGGCAATCGCGAGCGCATGATCGCGGTGTTCTCCTACTATGAACATCCCGGCGTGATGTTCACCGATGAGGAGCGCATCGGCTTCTACGGCAGGGCTGCTTGAGGCTGTCGATCTGAGATCCGGAGTTCGTGAAAAATCGGCTCTTGTTAGATTGTCGACAATCTGCTTGTCTTGCAGGAATTCCTCCTGGGAGTCGACCTATGGCAAAGCTGGATTTCAGTCCGATCGCGGATACGACGCGCAGGGCGGAGATCGTCGCCCTGCTGCGGCGCGCCATCCTCACCGGGCAATTGGAACCGGGGCAGAAGCTCAATGAGCTCAGGATTGCGGAGCAGATGCGGGTCAGCCGCGCGCCGCTGCGCGAGGCCATGCGCGAGCTGGTGCAGGAAGGCATCCTGACCAGCATCCCCTATGCCGGCACCTTCGTCATCGAGGTCACCGCCAAGGACATCATCGACGCCTATTCGCTCAACCAGGTGCTCGACGAATTCGCCATCGAGCGGACCTGGCCGCTGCGCGACCAGCGTTTCTTCGACGAGCTCGACCGCCGCCACGACGCGGTGAAAGAGGCGACGCGGGCAAAGGACACCACGCGCCAGATCGAGACGGCGCTGCAGCTGCACGGGCTGATCTACGAATGGGCCGACAACTCGGTGCTGCTGGAGACCTGGCAGCGGCTGACCAGCCGGCTGCAGATGTATTTTGCCCTGCATCAGCGAGCGCGCAACGAGCCGGTGCCGGCCGAGGACGTGCACGAAACCTATGTGGCGCTGATGAAGGGTTCGGACATGCGCGCCGCCCAGCGCCATGCGCGCGAGCATATCGACCTCGATTTCGAGGAGCTGCTTGCCTACGCGCGCGGCCTCGAAAAGCGCGCATTGAAGAACTGACGGACCTGACAGCGGACAGCAAAAGTGAAGATCAAGAGCATCAAGGCCTATCATGTCGTGCAGCCCTTCGTGGACGGACCCTACCGCATGTCCAAGGGGCGCGTCGCCGACTGTTTCGACGCGGTGATCGTCGCAATCACCTCCGACGGCGGCGTGACCGGCTGGGGCGAGATGGCGCCGCTCGGCAATTTCTATTCTGCCGCGTTCCCGGCCGGAACCCGCGCGGGCGTGCCGGAAATCGCGCCGCATCTCATCGGCCAGGATCCGCGCGGGTTTGCCGGCATCGGCAGGCTGATGGACACGGTGTTCAAGGGCCATCCCTACGTCAAGTCGGCGCTCGACATGGCGTGCTGGGACCTGGCGGCGCGGGCGGCCGATGTGCCGCTGGTGACCATGCTCGGCGGCCGCGAAAGCGATATGGCGGAGACCTACCGGGTCGTCACGCACGGCACGCTCGACCAGATGGCGGCTTTGGCTAGGCGGATCATCGCCGAAGGCTGCCGCCGCCTGCAGGTCAAGGTCGGCGGCAATGTGCATGACGACATCGAGCGGGTGACGACCGTGGCCGCCGCCGTGCCAAAGGGCACGGTGATCTTCTGCGACGCCAATGCCGGCTGGACGCCCTACCAGGCGCGCCAGTTCGCCGACGCCACGCGCGGCATCGACTACACGTTCGAGCAACCCTGCACGACGCTCGACGAGAACATGTCCGTGCGCCGCATGCTCGACAAGCCGATGGTTCTGGACGAGTCCGTCACCTCGCTCGGCGAGATGCTTGAAATCCACCGCCGCGGCGCTGCCGACGGACTGACGCTGAAGATTTCGCGGCTGGGCGGCGTGACGCAGACCCGGCTGATCCGCGACGTCGCCGTCGATCTCGGCTTCATGATCACGGTCGAGGACACCGGCGGCGCCGAGATCGATACCGCCGCGATGGCGCATCTGTCGTTGTCGACACCGGCGGAGCGCCGGCTGCATGCCATCGCCTTCCACGAATGGGTGACGGTGCGCACGGCCAGGAACGCTCCGCCGGTGACGGGCAGCCATATGGGCATTCCCGACGGCCCCGGCCTCGGCATCGACGTTGACCCGGGCCTGCTCGGCGAACCCTTCTTCGAGATCGCCTGACATGAGGATCAGGCGGGTCAAAGCAACACCGATCAACTACCGGCTGGAGGCCCCTTATGTCTGGGTCTTCGGCGAGCTCGACGGCTTCTCGCCGACCATCGTCGAGGTCGAGACCGAGGACGGGCTCGTCGGCATCGGCGAGGCGCCGACACCGGGTGCCGCTGCCATCATCAACGACGCGCTGGCGCCGAGGCTCGCCGGCCGCGACGCCTTCGACATCGCCGGCGCGGAGGAAGTCTGCCTGCCGTTCTGGAACGGCGTGCAGTCGATCAACGACCGCACCCGCATCATGGCCTTCGGCGCCATCGAGATGGCGCTGTGGGACCTGCGCGGCAAGGCCTGGAAGCAGCCGCTCTATCAATTGCTTGGCGGCGCGGTGCGCAAGGAGATCCCCTTCACCGACTATTTCTCGCTGCGCGGCGACGGCGCCAGGGTGAAGGGCGAGAAGACGCCGGAGGAAGTCGCCGACTACTGCGTCGAACTCAACGAGGGCCACGGCACGACCTTCTTCGAGGGCAAGTTCTCGACGCAGGACCCAAAGGTCTCGATGAAGATGGTCGAGCTGATCCGCAAACAGCTCGGTGACGAGGCGATGATCCGCATCGATTCCAACCAAGCTTATTCGCTTGCCACCGCCAGGCAACTGGCGCGGCCGTTGGAAGAACTCGGCGTGCGCAATTGGGAGGATCCGGTGGCTACATCTGAGGAGATGCGGGAACTGCGCCGGCACACCTCAATCCCGTTCTCGACCCATAATATCGACATCGCCCGCACCATGGAGCTGAAGGTGCCGGACGCCTTCGTCGGTAACCCGACGGCGCATGGCGGCATCAACCGCATGTTGCGTTTCGTCGGCGCCTGCGAGCATGCCGGCATCGACTATTGGTGCTACAGCGGCGACACGGGCATCGGCAGCGCCTGCTACCTGCATCTGTGCGCCGCGCTCGGCTGGATCAGGGAGCCCAACCAGTCCCTGTTTCGCATGCAGCCGATGGACATCATCGAGGAAGGCCCGTTTTCGCCGAAGAACAACACCGTGCCGGTGCCCGAAGGCCACGGCCTCGGGGTGACGCTGTCGCAGGAGCGGCTTGCCGCCTGCCATCGCGATTTCGTCGAGAACGGCCCCTGCAACAAATATCACGACCCGGAAAAACCCGGGACTTACCGCAGACTGCCGCTGAATTAGGAGGGATGTCGAAAAGCAAGCAGGATTTATCTGGAAAGAGGCGGCCACGGGTCGCCTGGCCGACAGACAATTCATCAAGAAAATCTGACTTTTCCGTCCCAACGAGCGGATGGATCGGTCGGAGCCGCATGCTACTGTACATCGACCGATATTGATGAGGCCCAGGAACAGGAGAACTCCGCGGAACTCGTCAACAGGAATGCACTCGCCAACCACAACAACTGGGGAAAGGGCTCAGACCATGAGCAAGAACTATCGCATTCTCGATCTCCTGCGGCGCGGCCGCACGCCGCTTGAAAACCACCTCATCGACGGCCTGGTCGACGGCCGCATCAGCCGCCGCGAATTCGTCCGCCACGGCAGCCTGCTCGGCCTGTCGCTGCCGCTGCTCGGCCGCATCGGCATGGCGGCAGGCTTCGGCGCCGCGCCCTCGCTCGCTCGCGCCGCCGGAGCGGCCGGCGCCACCATCCGCGTCGGCAGCAGCGTGCCGGCCGCGGCGATCGACCCCGTCACCATCGCCGACGCGGGCGGCCTGCTCGTCATGCAGCAGGTGGCCGAATTCCTCTGCATCGACGGCCCCGACCTGGTGCTGAAGCCGGCGCTGGCGGAAAGCTGGAAGCCGAATGCGGACGGCACGGTGTGGACCTTCGCGCTGCGCAAGGGCGTGAAGTTCCATTCAGGCGGCGAGATGAAGGCCGAGGACGTGATCGCCAGCATCGACCGGCTCGCCGATCCGGCCAATTCGTCCAACGCGCTGTCGGTGTTCACCGGCATCCTGCAGAAGGGCAACACCAAGAAGGTCGACGACTACACTGTCGAATTCCACCTCGACGCGCCGAACGGCAACTTCCCCTACATGCTGTCGTCCGACAACTACAACGCCGTCATCATCCCGGCGAGCTACAAGGGCGGCTACGAGCAGAGCTTCGACGGCACCGGGCCTTTCAAGCTCGAGAAATACACCCCGAAGGTCGGCGCCTCCTTCGTGCGCAATGACGACTATTGGGGCGACAAGGCGCTGCCGGATCGCACCGAATTCACCTTCTTCACCGATATCCAGCCGCAGATCCTGGCGCTGCAGGGCGGCCAGATCGACATCATCAACCAGATGCCGGTGCTGGCGGGCGTCGCCGTCCTCAACGACCCGAATGTCGACATCATCAGCCTGAAGTCGTCCGCGCACCAGCAGCTGCATATGCATTGCGACGAGGGCCCGACGAAAGACGCCCGCGTGCGCCGCGCCATCGCGCTCTGCCTCGACCGCGAGAAACTCGCCGCCGGCCTGATGAAGGGACGCTCGGCGCTCGGCAACGACAGCCCGTTCGCCGCCGTCTATCCCTCGACCGACACCAGCGTGCCGCAGCGCAAGCAGGACATCGCCCAGGCCAAGCAGCTGATGGAAGCGGCCGGCCTCGCCCAGGGCTTCAAGATGACGCTCACCACCGAGCGCTATCTGGAGATCCCGGAATACGCGCAGCTCATTCAGAACTGGGTCAAGGAAATCGGCATCGAGCTCGAGCTCAACATCCTCGACCAGGGCGCTTACTACGGCGACGCCGTGTTCGGCAAGTCGAACTGGCTGGATTCGGCGATGGGCATCACCGACTACGGCCATCGCGGCGTGCCCAACGTCTATCTTGCCGCTCCCTTGAAGAGCGACGGCACCTGGAATGCCGCCCACTTCAAGAACAAGGACTACGACCAGCTCGCGGCGAGCTATATTGGCGCCCTCGACCTCGAGGCGCAGAAGGCCGACGCCGGCAAGATCCAGAAGCTGCTGCTCGAGGAAACGCCGGTGGTCTTCGGCTATTTCTACGACTACTTGACGGCGACGGCGAAAGGCGTGGCAGGCGTGCAGCCCACCGCCATGTCGCAGTTGTTCCTCGAGAAAGCGTCGAAAGGCTGAGCATGAGGCAAGCGTAGATCCCACGGCGCCGGCCTCGAAAGGGGCCGGCGCTTGCCGGCGAGATCGGGACAAGGCGCCGTGCGTCCTGCCCGTCATCGCCGCAGCGGGATGACGCGTCCCATGGGAACCGTGCTCACCACCATGCATTGGGGGACGTACGAGGTCCGCGCCGAGAACGGCCGGCTCGTCGGCGTCGAGCCGTGGCGCGGCGATCCCGACCCGTCGCCGATCGGCAGGTCGCTGCTCGGCACGGTGCAGGGCGAGCTGCGCGTTGCCCGCCCCGCCATCAGGCGCGGCTGGCTGGAGGGAGACAGGTCCGGTCCGGCAAGCAGGCGCGGCGACGAGCCCTTCGTCGAGGTGTCCTGGGAGACCGCACTGGACATCGTCGCGGCTGAGCTCGACCGCGTCCGCTCGACATATGGCAACAGCGCGATCTATGCGGGTTCGTATGGATGGGCGAGCGCCGGGCGCTTCCACCATGCGCAGGGCCAGGTGCATCGCTTCCTCAACACCATCGGCGGCTATACGGGTTCGGTGCTGAGCTATTCCTATGGCGCGGCCGAGATCATCCTGCCGCATGTGTTGGGCAGCACCGACGCGCTGACCGGTAACCATACAACCTGGGACGGGATCGAGCGGCATGCCAAGCTGATCGTCGCCTTTGGCGGACTGCCTTGGCGCAACACGCAGGTGCAGGGCGGCGGCTCGGCGCGGCACGAGGCGTCGGCGGCGTTGCGCAGTGCCGTCGCCAACGGCGCGCGGCTGATCAACGTTTCGCCGGTGCGCGACGACGCGCCGCGCGGAGCCGACACGGAATGGCTGCCGCTGCGGCCGAACAGCGACACCGCCGTGATGTTGGCGCTCTGCCATGTGCTGATCAGCAAGCGGCTGCACGACGAGGCGTTCCTCGCACGTTATTGCACCGGGTTCGAGGCGGTTCGCGCCTATATATTGGGCGAGAGCGACGGCCAGCCGAAGGATCCGGCCTGGGCGGCGAAACTCAGCGGCGTCGACGCGGCGACGATCGATGCGCTGGCCCGCGACATGGCCGCCAGGCGCACCATCCTGATGGTCAGCTGGTCGCTGCAGCGCGCCGACCACGGCGAGCAGCCCTACTGGGCGGCGATCACGCTGGCGACGCTGCTCGGCCAGATCGGACTGCCGGGCGGCGGCATCGGTTTCGGCTATTCTTCGACGAACGGCGCCGGCAGGCCGGAGATGGGATTCCGCTGGCCTTCGGTACCGCAGGGCAGAAACGCGGTGGCGCATTTCATACCCGTCGCGCGCATGGCCGACATGCTGCTCAATCCGGGCGGATCGTTCGACTTCAACGGCACCAAACTGACCTATCCCCACATCAGGCTCGTCTATTGGGCCGGCGGCAATCCGTTCCATCACCACCAGGACCTCAACCGCCTGGTCGAGGCCTGGCAGCGGCCCGAGACGATCATCGTCAACGAGCAATTCTGGACGGCGACGGCGCGCCACGCCGATATCGTGCTGCCGGTAACGACGCCGCTGGAGCGCAACGACCTCGCCTTCTCGAACCGCGAGAACCTCATCGTCGCCATGAAGCAGGCCATCGAGCCGTTCCATGAGGCGCGCGACGATTTTGCCATCTTCGCCGAGCTCGCGGCGCGCCTCGGCACAAGCGATGCCTTCACCGAAGGACGCGGCGCCGACGAATGGATCCGGCATCTCTACGACCAGGCGGTTGAGAATGCCGAGGCCGCCGGCGTGGCGATGCCGCCGTTCGACCGCTTCTGGCAGGACGGCCATGCCGAGCTTGCCCGCTCGGTGACGTCGCAGACATTCCTTGCCGCGTTCCGCGACGATCCGGAGCGGCACCCATTGGCGACACCGTCGGGGCGCATCGAGCTGTTTTCGGCGACGATCGAGTCCTTCGGCTATGACGACTGCCCCGGCCATGCCGTGTGGCGCGAGCCGCGCGAGTGGCTGGGCAATGACCGCCTCGCCGAGCGGTTTCCACTGCACCTCCTGTCACCGCAGCCGGCCGACAAGCTGCACAGCCAGTACGACCACGGGTCGGTCAGCCGGGCGAGCAAGGTCGCGGGGCGCGCGCCGCTGCTGATCAACCGCCAGGATGCCGCGGTGCGCGGCATCGCGGACGGCATGGTCGTGTTTGTCTTCAACGAGCGTGGATCATGCCTTGCCGGCGCCGTGCTGACCGACAGCCTGATCCCGGGCGTCGTGCAACTGCCGACCGGCGCCTGGTTCGACCCGGCCCGTCCAGGCGAACCGGAGGGCCTCGAAAAACACGGCAATCCGAATGTGCTGACGCCCGATCGCGGCACGTCGCGTCTCGCGCAATCGCCAACCTGCAATTCGACGCTGGTTGAGGTGTCGCGGTTTGCCGGACCGGTTCCGCCCGTGACAGCCTTCGATCCGCCTGCCACTATCAGCTCGTCCGACATGTCCGGCGAGGCCAGACACCAAGACCTTTCGTAAGGAGACGCTGCCATTCTAGCTTTCCTCACCCGGCGCCTGGCTCTGTCGCTCATCACGCTGTTCCTGCTCAGCGTCATGGTCTTCCTTGGCGGCCAGGTGCTTCCGGGCAATGTCGGGCGCGCCATTCTCGGGCCCTTCGCCGACCAGCGCGCGGTCGATGCGCTCAACCACTCGCTCGGCGTCGACCGGCCGCTGCTCGTCCAATACGGAAGCTGGATCTGGAACTTCCTGCATGGCGACATGGGCACGTCCTATGTGTTCCGCGCGCCGGTGGCGCCGTTCGTCGTCGATGCGCTGGGCAATTCGATGAAGCTGGCGCTCGTCGCCTTCGTGCTGGTGGTGCCGATCGGCATTCTCGGCGGCGTGATCGCCGCGCTCAATTTCAACCGGCCGCTCGACCGCATCATCAGCCTCGGCGGCCTCTCGGTCACGGTGCTGCCGGAGTTCGTCACCGGCATCATCCTGATCCTCATCTTCGGGGTCTGGCTGCGCTGGCTGCCGATCGCCGCCGCATGGCCGAAAGGCGCCGGCTTCTTCACCCAGCTCTACTACCTGATCCTGCCCTCGCTGCCGCTGTTCCTGGTGCTGTTCGGTTATATCGCGCGCATGGCGCGGTCCGGCATGATCGAGGCGCTCGATTCCGACTATACGCGCACCGCGGTGCTGAAGGGACTGCCGTGGCGCACGGTGATCTGGCGCCACGTGCTGCGCAATGCGCTGCTGCCGACCATCACCGTGATCGCCACCCAGACCGGCTATCTCATCGGCGGCCTGGTCGTGATCGAGACTTTGTTCCGCTATCAGGGCATCGGCTCGCTGATCTTCACCGCCGCGCGCGGCAAGGATTTTCCAATGCTCGAGGCCGGCATCCTGACCATCGGCATCGTCTATGCAGTGGCGACCTTGGTCGCGGACTTCCTCTATTCCGTGCTCAATCCGCGTATCCGGCTGGGAGCAGAGCAATGAGTGCCACAGACACGCCCGCCAGCCCGCCGGCGCCCGCCGCGCCCGACACCGCATCACGCAGCCCATGGGGCGAGGTGCTGCATTCGCTGCTCAGATCAGGCACTTTCCTCACCGGGCTTTTCATCCTCTTGTTCTGGGTCGTCTGCGCGCTGTTCGGCCAGTACTTCGTCCCTTACGATCCGCTCGCAAGCGACATCATCAACGCACTGACGCCGCCGGCGGCCGATCACTGGTTCGGCACCGACCAGCTCGGCCGCGACGTGTTCTCGCGCGTCATCGTCGGCTCGCGCGACATCCTCACAGTGGCGCCGCTGGCGACCATCCTTGCGACCATCGCCGGCACCGCGCTCGGCCTGCTGATCGGCTATTTCCGCGGCATCGTCGACGACATCGTCAGCCGCGTGCTGGAAGCCTTCATGGCGATCCCGGTGGTGATCATCGCGCTGCTCGCCATCGTCGCGCTCGGCACCTCGAAGATCACCGTCATCGTCGTCATCGGCCTGAGCTTCGCGCCGATCATCGCCCGCACGGTGCGCTCGGCGGTGCTGGCCGAACGCGAGCTCGACTACGTCGCGGCGGCAAAGCTGCGCCACGAAGGCGCGCTGCACACGATGTTCGTCGAAATCCTGCCCAACGTCATCCCGCCGATCCTGGTCGAGACGACGGTGCGGCTTGGCTACGCCATCTTTGCCGTCGCCACGCTCTCCTTCATGGGCTTCGGCATCCAGCCGCCCTCTCCCGACTGGGGCCTCTCGATCTCGTCGAATTACGGCATGATCGGCGGCGGCTTCTGGTGGACGGTGCTGTTCGATGCCCTGGCCATCGCCTCGCTGGTGATCGGCGTCAACCTGGTGGCCGACGGTGTGCATGGAGCGTTCAATGACTGAGCCTAGCCACGCCGCCAACGCGCTCGAGCTGAAGGACCTTTCGGTCGCCTATCGCGTCGGACGCCGCAACCGCGCGGTGCTGCGCAACGTCAACCTGACCATCAAGGCCGGCGAAGCCTATGGGCTGGTCGGCGAATCGGGCTGCGGCAAATCCACTGTCGCGTTATCGGTGGTGCGCTACCTGCCGCGCAACGGCTCGATCACCGGCGGCTCGATCGCGCTCGACGGCCAGGATGTGATGAAGCTCGACAGCGAGGCGCTGCGGCGCGCCCGCGCCGACAGCGTGTCGATGGTCTATCAGGATCCCGGCAAGGCGCTGAACCCGTCGCTGCGCATCGGCCGCCAGCTGACCGAGATCTTCGAACTCGCCGGCATCACCGGACAGGCGGCCACCGACAAGGCGACCGCGATGCTGAACCGGGTGCGCATCTCCGATCCGGTCAGCGTCATGCAGCGCTATCCGCACCAGCTCTCCGGCGGCATGCAGCAGCGCGTGGCGATCGCCATGGCCTTGGCCAACGATCCGTCGATGCTGATCCTCGACGAGCCGACGACCGGCCTCGACGCAACGGTCGAAGCCGAGGTGCTCGACCTGATCGGCCAGTTGCGGTGCGAGCTGTCGGCGTCGATCCTGTTCATCAGCCACAACCTCGCCGTCGTCTCCAACATGTGCGACCGCGTCGGCGTGCTCTATGCCGGCATGCTGGTCGAGGAAGGCTCGACCAAGGACGTCTTCAACGACCCGCGCCATCCTTACACGGTGGCGCTGTTGCGCTGCCTGCCGCGCGGCGGCCAGCGCAAGGACCAGGGCCGCCTAGACACAATCCCCGGCTTCCTGCCCGGCATCGGCGCCACCATCGTCGGCTGCGCCTTCGCCGACCGCTGCGCGCTGGCGACCGAGCGCTGCCGCACAGAGCCGCCGCCGCTCTACGAGCTCGGAGACGGCCGGCTGTCGCGCTGCCACTATCACGACAACGCACAGTCGCTGCCGCGCGCCACGCCGGCCGACGTCCCCGCCGTCGCGCCGAAGCATGCACCGCCGGTGCTGCAGGTCGAAGGCCTGAACAAGACCTATGGCAGCCACGGCCATCCGCTACGGGCGGTCAAGGACGTCTCGGTTAGTTTGAGGCCCGGCGAGACGCTTGGGCTGGTCGGCGAATCCGGCAGCGGCAAGACGACCTTCGCCAGGCTGCTGCTCGGCCTCGTCGCGCCCGACGACGGCGGCTCGATCGAGCTCGAAGGCAAGAAGCTGGCGCCGCGGCTTGCCAGCCGCTCGGAGGATCAGGTCAAGGCGGTGCAGATCGTCTTCCAGAATCCGGACTCCGCGCTCAATCGCTCGCATTCGATCCGCCACATCCTGAGCCGAGCCCTGAAGCGGCTGGGCGGGCTCAGCGGCAAGACGCTGGACACACGCCTCGAAGAGCTCGTCCGTTCTGTGCGCCTCACCGACCGGCACCTCGCGGTCAAGCCGCGCCAGCTCTCGGGCGGGCTGAAGCAGCGCGTGGCGATCGCGCGCGCCTTCGCCGGCGATCCGCGCATCGTCGTCTGCGATGAGCCGACCTCGGCGCTCGACGTCTCGGTGCAGGCGGCGATCCTCAACCTTCTGGCCGACCTGCAGTCGAGGCAGGATGTCAGCTACATCTTCATCTCGCACGACCTCGGCGTCGTGCGCTATCTCTCCGACAAGATTGCCGTGCTCTATCTCGGCCGCATCATGGAGTTCGGACCGTCGGAAGCGGTGTTCTCCGGTCCGCACCATCCCTATACCGAAGCGCTGCTGTCGGCAGTGCCGAAGCTCGATCGGACGGAGAGCTCGCGCATCCGCCTCGACGGCGAAATCCCGAGCGCCGCCAATCCACCGACGGGCTGCGTCTTCCACACGCGTTGCCCGCGCAAGATCGGCGCCATCTGCGAAACCCAGGAGCCGCAGCTCACCGAGGCCCAGCCCGGCCACACCATCCGCTGCCACATCCCTTATGCGGAACTGGCGAAGCTGCAGAGGCCGAGGGCGGTGGAGCCGGCTTGACGGCAGTCAGGGCGCCGGCGCGTCCGCCATGCTGAGGGCTCGATCGCCCTCGGCAAAGCCGATTGCGCCTGACCAATCCCGCACCAGCATCCGCAGCCCCGTCAAAGCGATGTCGAGAGCGTCGGACGAAGCCGGGTTGGCCGGATAGGCAAGATAGATCGGCCGCTGGAACACCGGCGTTCCTTCGACGCGCTTCAGCTCGCCGCGCTCGATATGCGCGCTCACCGCGCTGAGCGGCAGGTAGGCGGCCGCCTTCTGCGACAGGACGTGCTGCAGCCCGATGAACACCAGCCCGGCCGAGATGGCGGGCTTCACGACACCGGCAAAGGCGCGGTCGTGCTCGATGCGGAATTCCAGCCCCCAATCCATCAGGATGTAGTTGTCGGTCCACGATCCGGGCTGCTCGGCGTGCTGGACGAGCACCACCTGGTCGACGGCCAAGGTCTCATAGACGATGCCCGGATGCGGCTTCGGCAAATAAAGGATGCAGATGTCGAGCAGGCCCTCGGCTATCTGGTCGATCGCCAGATCCGGAAAACTGCCTTCCAGCCGCAGCGCCACATTCGGCCGCCGCTGCCGCATCCAGCCGATCCAGGGCGAGGTGATGCTGTCCCAGAGATAGGCGGGCGCGGTCAGCCTGAGCAGCGTCTCATAACCATCGGGAACGGCGATGTCCTGGCGCGACTGCTCCCAGGTGCGGGTGATCGTCGAGGCGTGCGGCAGGAATTGCCGGCCGGCCGGCGTGAGCGAAACGCCGTCGCTGTCGCGGACGAACAGCTTGCGGCCCAGCTGCTCCTCGAGGCCGCGAATGCGGGCGCTGACGGTCGACTGGGCGAGGTTCAGCCGATTGGCCGCGACGGTGAAGCTGCCATGCGTCGCCACCTCCAGGAAACTGCGCAGATTCTCGGTGTCCATGGCTTCCCGCCTTTCAATCTGAAGCCATCGAAATTTCCGATGGCCGCAATCAAAAAATATCGCTTTCCGGCTGCGGTCAACAGTGACCTAGATGACGGCATCTCCACAAGAAGCGAGGAATGCAACCATGCCGAAGCATTTCAGGACGATCGACGCCGCTCGCAAAACGCTCAGCGCAATCGAAAATTCCGCTATCGATGAATTGCTCGCCGGCAAGATCGGCAGGCGCGAATTCCTGCGCCATGGCAGTGTGCTCGGCCTGTCGCTGCCTTTCCTCGGCGGCATCGCTTCGGCGGTCGGCCTCGGCGCTCCGCAGGCGCGCGCCGAAGGCAAGCCCGGCGGCACGGTGCGCGCCGGCATCGCGGTGCCCGGCGGCGCCATCGACCCGGTCACCTTCTATGACAGCGGCAGCTATCAGCTCGTTTTCCAGGTGGCCGAGTTCCTGTGTGTGACGCAGCCTGACCTGACGCTGAAGCCGGTGCTGGCCGAGAGCTGGTCGCCCAATGCCGACGGCAGCGTGTGGACCTTCAAGCTGCGCAAGGGCGTGAAATTCCACAATGGCGAGGATTTCAGGGCCGACGACGTCGTGGCGACGTTCGACCGCCTCGCCGATCCGAGCGGCACGTCGAACGCGCTGTCGGTGTTCAAAGGCCTGCTGTCGAAGGGCGGCACGCGCAAGGTCAACGACCACGCCGTCGAATTCCATCTCGACGCGCCGAACGGCAGCTTCCCCTATTCGGTGTCGATCGACAATTACAACGCCGTCATCCTGCCGGCGAGCTACAAGGGCGACTACGAGAAGACCTTTGAGGGCACCGGTCCGTTCCGGCTCGAAAGCTACACGCCGAAGGTCGGCGCGAGTTTCGTGCGCAACCCCGACTATTGGGGCGAGAAGGCCCTGCCCGACCGGCTCGAGTTCAAGTTCTATGGCGACGTGCAGCCGCGCATCCTGGCGCTGCAGGCGGGCGAGGTCGACGTGCTCGATGCCATCCCGCTCGACGTCAGCCAGGTGGTGCTGGGCAACCCCGACATCACCGTGCTGCGCGTCGCCTCGACCGCGCACCGCCAGCTCCACATGCGCTGCGACATGGCGCCCTTCACCGACAAGCGCGTGCGCCAGGCGCTGGCCTTGTGCATCGACCGTACCCAACTGGTCAACGGCCTCTGCCGCGGCATGGCGGCGACCGGCAATGACAGCCCGTTCGCGCCGGCCTTCCCGGTCACCGACAAGTCGGTGGCGCAGCGCACGCGGGACATCGCCAAGGCCAAGCAGCTTATGGAAGCTGCGGGGCTTGGTGGCGGTTTCGACATGACGCTGACGACGCTGCGCTATTCCGATATCCCCGGCTATGCGCAGCTCTTCCAGAACTTCGCCAAGGAGATCGGCGCCCGCATCTCGCTCGACATCGAGGACCAGGACAAATATTACGGCAAGGCGGTGTTCGGCCAGTCGGACTGGCTGGACAGCCCGCTCGGCATCACCGACTACGCGCATCGCAGCGTACCGAACGTCTTCCTGAAAAGCCCGCTGGTCAGCGACGGGCCATGGAACGCGGCGCATTTCAAGAACGCGAGCTATGACGGGCTGGTCACCGGCTATCTCAAGGCGCTCGACCTCGACGCGCAGCGCAAGGCCGCTTCCGACATCCAGAAGCTGCTGCTCGACGAGACGCCGGTGATCTTCAGCTATTTCCCGGACCTTCTGGTGCCGGTGCGCAAGAATGTCAGCGGCGTGCCGCCGATCGCCGCCGGCCTGCTGCTCGATCGCGTATCGGTGGCATCATGACCATGGTTGCGCGAAAGAGCCCGGCCGCCAACGACGAGAAAAGGACGACGACCATTCGCAAGCCACATCTGCGCGGCCGCGGGCCGCATTTCCCGGTGCTCGACAATATCGTGCAATATGAGTTCGAACCGGGCTATGTCGCGTTCACCATGCCCTCGCCCAAGCGGCTGCGCGTGCAGGTCGGGCCGATGATCGTCGCCGACACCACCAAGGCGCTGGTGTTCCAGGAGAGCGATCATCTGCCGGTCTATTACTTCCCTATGAGCGACGTGCGCGAGGAGTTCCTGCTGCCGAGCCGGACGACGACCGAAGACCCGTTCAAAGGGGTCGCCACGCATTATTCGCTGAACACCGGCATCACGCTGGTCGAGGACGGCGCGTGGCGCTACCTCGATCCGGTCAAGGGTTGCCCGCCGATCGCCGACTACATCTCCTTCTATTGGCCGAAGATGACCCACTGGTTTGAAGAGGACGAGGAGATCTTCGTCCACGCCCGCGACCCGTTCCGCCGCGTCGACTGCCTGCCCTCGTCGCGACGCGTGCAGGTGATCCTCGACGGCGAGCAGGTGGCCGATTCACGGCGCGGCGTGTTCCTGTTCGAGACCGGACATCCGGTGCGCCACTATCTGCCGATCTCGGACACCAGGCTCGACATGTTCTCGCCCAGCCGCTACATCTCGCGCTGCCCCTACAAGGGCATGTCCAACTACTACCACGTGACGACGCCGAAGAAGCGGCACGAGAACCTCGTCTGGTACTATCCCGAGCCGGTGCACGAGGCCGAGCGCATCAAGGGGCTGGTGTGCTTCCACCATGAACTGGTCGACAAGATCCTGGTCGACGGCGTGGAGATTCCAAAGGAAGCGACGGCGGCGTCGGACGGGTATTTCTGAGCCTTCAGGCTCGGTTGGCCAGGACCGGGCTCGGTTCATATTTTGCGTCCGCCTGTGCCGGTGCTATTTTTGCGCCGCGCGGCGGACACATGCCTATGAGGAACGCATTCCATCATGCGGTTTGGCCCTGGCTTGTCGTCCTGGCGGCGACGCCGGTTCCGGTGCTTGCCGAAAATGCTTCCGGTCTCGAACTGAAGCTCGACATCGACCGGGACGGCAGGACCGACAGGGCGGTCGTGATACAGGACGCCGGCGGTGCCGCCGATCTCTACATCTATCTCAACGAGCAGAAAACCGGTCCCGCGCGCCGGCCGGATTTCGTCAAAATGGGGCTGACCGAAGACCAGGTCATCGGCCTCGAAAGCAAGGGCAAGGGATCGCTGTCGATCACGTCCTGCTTCGGCTGCGGCGCCAGCAAATCGACGGAAGAGACGCTGACGATCGTCTATCGCCGGGGAGAATTCCTGGTCGGCGGCTACAGCCGAAACTGGGACTGGAACCGGCAGACATCGAGCGGCGTCGAGACGACGCTCGGCGACTGCGACATCAACTATCTTACCGGCAAGGGCACCGCCTCAAAGGACCTTGAGGATGGCAAGCCCGTCAAGGGCAAGTTCAAGCCGGTGCCCCTGGAGGACTGGTCCTCGGACATGCGCCCCAAGGCCTGTGATTTCTGAAGAGGTTGATCGCATGAGGCGACTGCGCATACCTTCCCTGCGACCAGGGAGGGTGTGATGGATCTTTTCAAACTGGACGGCGGCGTAGCACTTGTGACGGGCGCCGGCAGCGGCATCGGCCAGGCGATCGCCATCGGGCTTGCGGAAGCCGGCGCCGATGTCGCCTGTTTCGGCCATACCTCGAATGGCGGGCTCGAGGAGACGGCTGCGAGGATCAAGGCGCTCGGCCGCAACGCGCTGGCGCTGACCGGCAGCGTGACCTCCGAGACCGACCTGGCGACGGCGATCGACCGCGTCGAAGCCGAGCTCGGCGCGCTGACCGTTGCGGTCAACAATGCCGGCATAGCCGGTTCGGAAGCGGCCGAGACCATGCCGCTGGAAAAATGGCGCAAGGTGCACGAGGTCAATGTCGCTGGCGTGTTCCTGTCCTGTCAGGCCGAAGCGCGCGTCATGCTTCCCCGGCGCGCTGGCTCGATCATCAACATCGCTTCGATGTCGGGCAGCATCGTCAACCGCGGGCTGACCCAGGCGCATTACAACTCCTCCAAGGCCGCCGTCATCCACCTGTCGAAGAGCCTGGCCATGGAATGGGCGGGCCGTGGCTTGCGGGTCAACGTCGTCAGCCCCGGCTACACGCTGACGCCGATGAACAAGCGGCCCGAAGTGGCGGAGGAGATAAAGATCTTCAAGCGCGACACGCCGATGGGCCGCATGGCAACGCCGGAGGAAATGGTCGGACCGACCGTGTTCCTGGCCAGCCGCGCCGCAAGCTTCGTCACCGGCCTCGACCTGATCGTCGATGGCGGATACGTGTGCTGGTAGAGACGACCGTCCATCGGCGGGCCTCGTGAATGCAGCGTGTTTCTCCGGAACAATCGGAGAGTAATATAGACGACCATGAACAAGCGCTTCAAACTGTCAGCCGAGCAAATTCAGCCACTAGCAACAGGCTACGGCGGCGCGATCGCGAGTGATCGAATTACGGTCGATGGAAGACCCGTAGGGTACATGTATCGAACGCGACCACACAACGAGATGGATAGCGGCTGGGCTTTTCTCGCAGGAGACGAGACCGACGCTTACATGAGCAATTCTGCCAATCACGCCATCTACGACGTGAACACAATTGCCAACTATGATCCCGAGATCATTCCATTGCTTGATGCTCCCGTCGGATCCGCTTTCATACGGACGCCTTCGGGATTAGCTGCCGATCCCCGGGGGGCACCCGCGGACTAGCGGTTCGCCAAGTCAGTAGGACTAGGGCGCGACGCCGTGGCGGGCCGGCCCTCTCCTCTACTCGGCCGCGACGCCCTTTACTTCGAGATAGCTCTCCATGGAATCATCCAGCGCCTGCAGCCAGGGCGTATGGTGGACCGGCGCCATGGTGCCGGTCATCAGCGAGCGGTAGGCGTTGTCGCGGAAGGTCATGATGTTTTCCGCCTTGTGGTGCTCCCACTCCATGAAGGTGTGGTTGACCGCCTCGACGTCGAAGCCCGGATAGTCGGTCTGGTCCATCAGCTCCTTGGTATAGTCGCCCTGGAACCAGATCATCTGCTCGGCATCCTCCAGCGTCTCCTCACGCGCCCGCCATTTGGCGCCGTGCTCGGCCATCGCCTCGGCGGACGGCAGCTTGATGCGGCCCATGATGACGTCGCGGGCGTACCAGGCCTGCGCGTCGAACATGTTGAAGGTGTAGAACTGGTCCTGCATGCCGATATAGAACAGCTTCGGGTTCTTCTCCCAGACGACGCCCTCATAGAGATCGAGCGGCCACATGCGGTTGGCGGTCTTCAGCTTGAGGTCGTCGGTCAAGAAGGGGAAGGAATGGAGATAGCCGGTGCACAGGATAATGGCGTCGACATCCTTGGTGGTGCCGTCCTTGAAATGCGCCGTCTTGCCTACGACCTTCTGCAGCAGCGGCACCTCTTTCCAGTTCTCCGGCCATTTGAAGCCCATCGGCTTGGAGCGGTAGCTGGAGGTGATCGATTTCGCGCCGTATTTGTAGCATTGCGAACCGATGTCCTCGGCCGAATAGGAACGGCCGATGATCAATATGTCCTTGCCCTTGAACTCCATCGCGTCGCGGAAGTCATGGCTGTGCAGGATGCGGCCGTTGAAGGTGGAAAAGCCTTCGAAATAGGGGACGTTGGGCACCGAGAAATGGCCGGAGGCGACGACGACATTGTCGAACTCTTCCGAGTAGGTCACGTCGTTGGTGCGGTCATGCGCGGTGACGGTGAATTTCTTGGTCTCGTCCGAGAAGGTGACCATGCGCACCGGGCTGTTGAAGCGCACCCAGTCGCGCAGGCCGGATTTCTCGACGCGGCCCTTGATGTAGTCCCACAGCACGGCGCGCGGCGGATAGGAGGCGATCGGCCGGCCGAAATGCTCCTCGAAGGTGTAATCGGCGAATTCGAGGCATTCCTTCGGGCCGTTCGACCACAGATAGCGATACATCGAGCCATGCACCGGATCGCCGTGCTCGTCCAGGCCGGTGCGCCAAGTGTAGTTCCACAGGCCGCCCCAGTCGCTCTGCTTTTCGAAGCAGACGATTTCCGGGATTTCGGCGCCCTTGTCGGCGGCCGACTTGAAGGCCCTCAGCTGCGCCAGACCGGACGGTCCGGCGCCGATGACGGCAACACGAGATTTCATTGCGGGCCTCCTCTTTTTGATTTCGACTTTTGTCTCGGCGCAATTCCGGGCGGAAACCGTTTCGACACTTTTCCTGGAATTGCTCTCACGAAACAAATTTCACTGACAGTGACAGTAATTGGGTCTTCGGTGCTGTCAACAAACATCTGCGGCAACGGCGTTTGCGTGAAACGGTTTTTCCGTGCAAAGGCGGCGGCGCTCACGTTGAAGCCGGCGCGCCCTGCGACATACCGTGGCTTGTCGTGGCGGTTGCGCTCCTGTATCGCCAACGAATATGTTCACCTCGAGTGAAATAAATCAGCGCAAATCGGGGGCAACATGGCGAACAAGACTTCTGGTACAAAGCCCACCGATACGGCCGCCAAGGGCAAGGAACCGCCGAAGCGCGTCTCGGCCGACGGGCGCTCTATCCGCACGCCGCTGACCCAGAATCCGCACGCCATCCGCGACACGCGCGAGAAGGTGCTCGAAGTGGCGATCGGCCATGAGGTGCGCGCCTTCCGCAAGAAGCTCGGCATTACCGTCGCCGACCTCGCCGCGGCCACCGACATTTCGCTCGGCATGCTGTCGAAGATCGAAAACGGCATCACATCGCCGTCGCTGACCACTTTGCAGGCGCTGTCGCGGGCGCTCGGCGTCCCCGTCACCGCCTTCTTCCGCCGCTTCGAGGAAGAGCACAGCGCCGTCTTCGTCAAGGCCGGCCAGGGCGTCGACGTCGAGCGGCGCGGCACGCGAGCCGGCCATCAGTACAATCTGCTGGGACATATCGGCGCCAACACCAGCGGCGTCGTGGTCGAGCCCTATCTCATCACGCTGACCGAGAATTCGGACGTGTTCCCGACCTTCCAGCATGCGGGCATGGAGTTCCTCTACATGCTCGAAGGCGAGGTCGTTTACCGGCACGGCAACAACCTCTATCCGATGAAGCCGGGCGACAGCCTGTTCTTCGACGCCGACGCGCCGCACGGACCGGAAGAGCTGACGCAGTTGCCGATGCGGTATCTGTCGATCATCTGCTATCCGCAAAACAGCGCGGGGTGATTGGCCGATCTCCCCCCTTGTGGGGGAGATGGCCGGCAGGTCAGAGGGGGGCGCTGTCCCGCCAGCATATCAGTCTATCGCGGTCGCACCCTCTCAGATGTTATTTGTCTTTCGGCTGGACGGGCAAGGTTTGCATTCCTTCGCGCCCCCCTCTGCCCTGCCGGGCATCTCCCCCACAAGGGGGGAGATCGGCAGCTTCTAATCCGGCCCGAAACCCGAGCTCGTCGGGCTGCCGTCGTCGAGCTTCGACAGCCACTCGACCAGGGTCGGCCGGTATCGCGTCAACCCCTTATAAGTGGCGAGTTCTTCCGGCAGATCGCGGATGACGCGGTGCAGGCGGCGCGCCCATTTGGGCTGGGTGACCAGCTCGTCCATCTTGATCAGGTAGCAGCGGATCGGGAAGACGATGCCGTTGGAGCGCGGCAGCCGCCAGAAGCTCTGCAACTCGACGCGCAGATGCACCTTGTCACCGACATTCTCGGGCGTGACGGTGGCGCGGTCCGGACCCCATTTGTGATAATTCTCAGGGCTGGTGTCGAGGCGCGGATTGATGGTCATCGTCCAGTTCAAGCGCCTGGCCGGCTTGCCCTGCTGGATGTTGGTGAGGAATTTCAGCGCACGCGTGAAGATGCCCTTCTCATGCGCCAGCGGCACCGGCGCGTGCCATTCGAAAAAGTTCATGCCGATGTCGAAATCGAGCGACCAGTCGGCCTGGGTGGTGACCATGCCGGCATCCATCCACAGATTGCCGTCGCGCTGGTCGAGGATGCAGAAATCGCCCTGGCTCTGGCGGGTGATGTATTCCATCGGGCCATATGGCAGCGTCGAGGTGTCGCCGAAGGTGAAGGTGTCGTCGATGCCGAGGGGACGGTTGATCCAGCGCCAGCGGTCGCCGTTTCGCTCCAGCGTGAAATGCTCGGGATAACCGAGCGCCTGCTGCTCCATCAGAAGCTCGAGCAGGTCCCAACCGGCCAAGGTCATGTGCGGCAGCGACTGGCAGCGCAGCGGATCCTCGGCCAGCACCAGTGCGCGGTCCTGCATCTCGGCGACATAGTGCTCGTCGACGTCGATCAGATTTTCGAGCACGCTGCCTTTGGGCCCGACGACGTGCGGCTCGATGTTGACCGCGTACATGTAGGCATCTTCGTTGAACGGGAACGGGAAGCGCCTGATGTGCTCCGGGCTGTTCTTGAAGGTGAAATCGTCGCGAAACGTTTCCTTGCGAAAGGTGATGCCCATTGACGCCTCCTATCTTTCCAGGACCAGCGACTTGCCCTCGAAGCGCGAGACGCAAGGCATGATCTTGCAGCCGGAACGGTGATCTTCCTCGCTCAGCCAGTGGTCGTTGTGGATGAACTTGCCGTCGTGGGAAATCACATTGGTCTCGCACTGGCCGCAGACGCCGCCGCGGCAGAGATATGGCGGGTCGACGCCGGCGGCCTCGATCGCCTCGAGCAGGCTCTGCTGCTCGCCGACGCGGATCGTCTTGCCGCTGACGGCCAAGGTCACATCGAAGGGCGCGCCTGGCTGGGGCGCCGCGAAATGCTCGAAATGCACGGTTTCCGAGGGCCAGCCGAGCGCTGCCGCGCGGTCGCGCACCCAGTTGATCATGCCGGCCGGGCCGCAGACATAGAGATGCGTGCCGAGCGGCTGCGAGGACAACAGCCGGTCGAGCTCGATGCGCTCCTCGCGGTCGTCGTGATAGAGCCTGATCCGATTGCCGTAGCGCTCTCGCAGCACATCGGCATAGGTGCCGAGTGAAGCGGTGCGGCAGGTATAGTGCAATTCGAAATTGCCGCCGGCACCCGCGAGTTGCGAGGTTTGCGCCATGAAGGGCGTGATGCCGATGCCGCCGGCCAGCATCAGGTGTTTTTTGGCTCGCAGATCGAGCGAGAACAGGTTGACCGGGTAGCTGATCACCATCTCCAGGCCGGGCTTGACCTGCCGGTGCATGAACAGCGAGCCGCCGCGACCGACATCGTCGCGGCGTATGGAAACCGTGTATTCGCGCGTGTCGAGCGGCGAACCCATCAGCGAATAGGGATTGAGCCGGGTGCGGTCGCCGTCGCGCATCTCGACCACGACATGAGCGCCGCCGGAAAAGGTCGGCAGCAATTCGCCGTCGCGGCGGCGGAAATGAAAACGGGTGACGAGGTCGTTGACCGGAACGACGTCGCTGACGACGACGTCGAGCTTGGTAGTACCGGTGCTCATGGGAAGGCCTCCTCCATCGGAGGAATCTCGGAGCGATCCTCGGCGTTGATACAGACGCCCTGGAAGGCGGCCAACCGGCGCGAATAGTGATCGCGCACCAGAAGCAGCAGGCCGCAATGCGCGCAGAGCGCGGGCTGCGTGGTCACATTCTCGGTGATGCCCTTGCAGTGCACGCATTGCATGCGCCGGGCGAGCGAGCCGCGATGCTCGGTCTGCATGGACGTGTGGTCGATGCCGGCTTCGAGCGCGGCCTGCATCGCCTGGCCGATCAGGCCCTCGGTGCCGGCAAGGTAGAGGCGCAGGCCCATATGCGCGTTGGTCAGCGTCTGCCGCAGGCGCGGCAGGAGGCTGGCGAAGGATGGCGGCAGATGCAGCTGCGCCGGCTTCAGCGCTTCGAGGGCAGCGATATGCTTGCCCTCGGGTCCTGGAATGAAGACGATCTCGGCGCCGTCGAAAAAGCCGGGCGGCGCCTTGCCGGCCATGTCGGTGATCGCCAGCGCTCCTTCCGCGTCGGCGATGAACAGATGGTGCTTGCCGGGCTGCGGAGAGAGCGTTCCATAAATGGGCCGGCTGATGATCGTCTTGGCTGCCATGCTTCCTTAGATCATGATGACGTTTCGTTGAATCGTCATCCTGATCTAACCCCTTTGTTGGAGCATGATCTTTTCCGAAAACCGGTTCCCACTTTTCGGGATCATGTTCTAGTACCTCAAAACCCCTCCCCGTCGATGCTGCCTCAACCCTTGGCGGTTCGCTTGGCCTTCTTCGGGTCATCGAACGGCAAGGGCTGCGCCGTCGCCTTGATGGAGCCGCTCCTGTTGCGAATTTCGAGCTTGGTGTCCTTGACGGCGCAGTCGACGTCGAGGCGGGCGATGCCCATCGATTTCTCGACCAGCGGCGAATACATCGCGCAGGTTACCACGCCGACCTTTTTGCCGTCGCGGTAGACAGGCGCGCCCTCGTCGGCCGGCTCCTTGCCATCGAGCAGAACGCCATAGATCTTGAAGCGCTCCTTGCCCTTCAGCCGGTAATGCTCCTCGGCGCCGCGGAAGCCGGTCTTGCCGGGGCTGACGGTGAAGTCGAGGCCGAGTTCCCACAACGTGTCGCCGGGGCCTTCGTTCTCGAACGGATATTTTTGCGAATTGTCGTAGGGATAGAAGAGCAGGTAGCTCTCGACGCGCAGCATATCGAGCGTGGTGAAGCGGCAGGGAATGATGCCGGCGCTCTTGCCCTCGTCGAGGATGCGGTCCCAGATCGTGCCGGCATCCTGACCGCGGCAGAAGATCTCGTAGCCGCGCTCGCCGGTGTAGCCGGTGCGCGAGATCATCACGGGGAAGCCGAACAGCTGTGTCTGCATGTGATGGAAGTAGTTGAGGTCGCGGATGCCCGGCACATGCTTGGCGAGATAGTCGACCGCCGTCGGCCCCTGCAGCGACAAATCGTGCAGATTGTCGTCGAAGCGCAGTGAGACGTCGCGCCCCATCGCGGCGCGCTGCAACTCCTCATGGCCGGTGCCGGAGCCGTGCACGACCATCCAGGAGTTCGGGCCTGTGCGGTAGAGGATGCAGTCGTCGGTGAATTTTCCGGCCTCGTTCAACATGCAGGCATAGGCCGACTTGCCGGGATAGATTTTTTCGACGTCGCGCGTCGTGGCGAGGTCGATCAGATGCGAGGCATGCGGCCCGGTGATGTGCACCTTCTTCAGGCCGGAGACATCCATAAGCCCGGCCTTGGTGCGGATCGCGACATATTCCTCGTCGGCGTTCTTGTCGTAGGTCCAGGCGGTGCCCATGCCGCTCCAGTCCTCGAGTTTCGAGCCGAGCGCGCGATGGCGATCCGCCAGGGTCGAGAATCTCCAGGATGCCGTCATCCGATCGTCCTCCGTGCAATCTAGGTCGCTCTAAGCGGTTGCTGTTCCCTGCTCCTGCTTGGCGGCGGAGCTTGACCGAATATTGACCGCAAACGGTGAAGCGCTGCAATCCCCTTGAAGCAAATAATTTCATTGTCAGGCAAATTTCTTGCCTGGAACAAACAGTTTACGGTGCGTAAATGCGGCTTGACAATTCCGGGAATCGAGCGGAATTTATGAAAAAAATTTCACTCTGTTGAAAGAGTGGACGCCCGGTCGATTTCAGGGCCGGGCGTCGCCAGAAGGGGAAAACCGATGTCCGACCTGCAGCAGCGCATCGAAGCGCTGTACCGTTCCGACGTGCGTGGATCCGTGCTCCTGATCGTGTGCCTATGGGCAACGATCCTCTTCGTCCTCCTGATGACATGGCCATACATCCCGCACGGCGGCATCAAGCTCGTGGTGGCGGTTGCAGCCGCCGCGGTGCTGATCTTCAACACGGCCGCCATCCTCGCCATGCTCAACCACTACAAGGAAGACAAGGACTTCATCTACGGGCTCGACATCAAGAACGCCGACGCGGCCCGCAACCGTCAATCCTGAAGGGAGAAACCATGGCCCGCTATACCCCTCCGGAGCAGAGCAAGGCCGGACAGGTCTTCGACATCGCGGTCGTGGTGGTCGCTATCTTCGTGGCGCTCTGGCTACCGCTGAAGCTCGGCCTGGCCGGGGCGGCGAAGTCGATCGACCCGCTCGACGCCAAGACATGGGACGCGCTCGGCCAGAACGCGACGATGGCCTCGATCTGGGAAAAGCTCGGCTACACGCCGGAGACGGCGCACGACATCATCCAGAACCGCTTCCACTACATCATCGACTGGCCGACGCTGATCATCATGGCGATCGTGCTGATCGCCTATTTCGTCTTCCTGTTCCGCGCCTCCGATAAGGAATATCGCGAGGTGATCAACGAGAAGTTCGACGACAAATAGACCTTCGACGACGACGCAAATAGTCCGGAGAAAACATCATGTGGATGGGACTGTCTTACGTTTGCTGGGGCATCTCGGTCGTGCTGGCGCTGTGGATGCTCTACGACTGGTTCAAGGTCGACACGACCTATTCCGAGGACGTGCTGACCTCCTCGCGCGAAGGCGAGCTTGAAGCCGTTTCCGAAAAGCACCGGATCTGAGTGGGGACTGAGCAATGACGGCTGCGGTTGAAACGGGACTAACGACGACAATCCACGGCGACAGGGTCTCGCTGCTTCGGGTGCTCGGCCCGGCGCATGTGTGGGCACTCGGCGTCGGCATCGTGCTGGTCGGCGAGTTCACCGGCTGGAATTTCTCGGCTGACAAGGGCGGCGCGCTCGCCGCGCTGATCGTCTGCTGGATCGTCGGTCTGCTCTACACCTCGGTCGCCATGATCGACTCGGAGGTGACGTCCACCGTCGCCGCCGCCGGCGGCCAGTATGCGCAGGCCAAGCACATCGTCGGGCCGCTGATGGCCTTCAACGTCGCGCTGTTCCTGGTGTTTGCCTACACCATGCTCGAAGTATCCGACGCGATCCTGCTCGGCGACACGATCGTCGCCAAGGCCGGCGTCGAGGGGCTGACGCATAATTCCTTCATCGCCGCCACCATCGTGGTGCTCGCCTGGCTCAATTATCGCGGCGTGCTGATGACGCTCAACGTCAATTTCGTCATCACCGCGATCGCCTATGTCTCGATCGTCATCCTGTTCTTCTCGGTCAGCCCGTGGACGCAAGGCGCCGTGCTGAAGCTCAACGAGTTGGTCACCCCCGGCAATGCGCTGCCTTATGGCTGGATCGGGGTGATCGCCGCCTTCCAGTTCGGCATTTGGTATTATCTCGGCATCGAAGGCACCACCCAGGCCGCCGAGGAAGTGCGTTCGCCGGCACGCTCCCTTCCCTATGGCACCATGGCCGGCATGATCACGCTTTTGATCGCCGCCGCGATGACCTGGTATGTCTGCGCCTCGCTGATGCCATGGGAGTATCTCGGCATCACCTATTATCCGCTGTGGGACGCCGGCAAATTGACGGGCAGTCCGCTGCTTGAGAACCTGCTCTTCATCGCGACGCTGCTGGCAGCACTCGCCTCGGCCAATGGCTGCATCAACGACGCGGCGCGCGCCTGGTTCTCGCTCGGCCGCGACCGTTATCTGCCGAGCTGGTTCTCGGCGGTGCATCCGAAGTACCGGACGCCCTATCGCTCGATCCTGTTCCTGCTGCCGATCGCGCTGGCCTTCGCGTTCATCGCCGACCTCAACCAGGCGATCACCTTCTCGATCCTGTCGGGCGTGCTGCAATACACCTTCATGAGCATCAACATCATGATGTTCCGCAAGAAGTGGCCGCTGGGCACGATCCGTCGCGGCTACACGCACCCCTTCCACCCGTTGCCGGCGATCGTGTTGTTCTGCCTGTGCATGGTGACTTTCTTCGCCATCTTCCTCGGCTTCGGCTCGCAACTGATCGCGATGACCGTCTTCTATTTCCTGATTTCGCTCTGGTTCCACTTCTACCGCTACAGATTCGTGCGGCGCGGCGACCAGTTCTCCATGCCGTGGCCGAAGCCGCAGGGTTATTGAGTGGAGTAAGGCCCGCCTGTTGACGGCGGGCCGTGGCGTGTCGAGATGTCAGAACTGGCGTCAGTACTGCTTACCGGAACGATCGCATTGGCCGTCGTCGCCCATGTTGCCTGGCTCGCGCGCGCCAGCCGCAACAGGGCGAAGGCGGCCTTGGCCGCCGATATGGCGAAGGTCCGCAGCGTCATTGCGGATGCCGCCGACATTTCCGATCGCACGGCCGGTGTCATCACCTGGGCCGGCTCCTGGAACGGCCAGCGCGTCCAACTGCGCACCATCGTCGACACGCTGGCGACGCGAAAGCTGCCGACGCGCTGGCTAAGCGTTTCGATCACCGAGCCGGTCGCGGTGCCTGGAATTTTCGATATGATGATGCGGCCGAATTCGGCGACGACATTCTCCAATTTCGATCATCTCCCTCACATCCTGCCCAAGGTTCTCGGCCTTCCGGCCGAAGCGGTGCTGCGCACCGACCGCAAGGGCGTGGCCTTCCCGCAGGACCTGATCGCCTTGCATACCGACATCTTCGCGGAAGGCCGCGCCAAGGAGTTGCTGATCACGCCGAAGGGCGTACGCATCGTCTGGCTGATGGCCGAGGCCGAGCGCGCCCGCTACGGAGTCTTCCGGCAGGCAGCGTTCGGCGATGCCGCAATCGATCCCGCCCTGATCGAACGCCTGCTCGAGGCGGCGTCGGGCCTTCGCGAAGCCATCAACCGGCGCGAAAGGCAGGCAGCATGACCGACGGCACTGCTACCCCGGTAAATCCGTATCTCGTGCTCGGCGCGGCGGTCGTTTTGCCGGCAAGCGGTCACGTCATGCTCGGCGTGCCGGTGCGCGGCCTGCAGTTCCTGTTCTTCATGGTGATCCTTGGCTGGGTGACGACCAAGCTGGCGCCGGCCGACGCCGGCTTCATCGGCCGCCATGCCGGCGGCTTCCTGATCTATGCGCTGTCGGTCCTCGATGCCTACCGGATCGCGCGTATCCGCCATGCGATCTGGGTTCACAAGGCGCGTCCGGCCGGTGATAGTGCCGGCGGCGATGCGCCGTCTAATATATAACTACAGGAAAATTTCTTTCATACCATTGAATTCGGCAAACTCATTGGGTACATCATTTGAAAGCCAAAAAACATCGGAGGCTGGCATGTGCGGAATCGTCGGACTTTTCTTGAAGGACAAGGCGCTGGAGCCGAAGCTCGGCGCAATGCTGTCGGAGATGCTGATCTGCCTCACCGACCGCGGTCCCGACAGCGCCGGCATCGCCATCTATGGCACTGCCACGGGCAACGAGGCCAAGATCACGGTGCAGTCGCCAAAGCCCGATCGCGATTTCCGCGGCCTCGACGCCGATCTCGCAAAGGCGATCGGCGCGCCGGTGAGCGTCGCGGTCAAGTCGACCCACGCGGTCATCAGGACCACGCCTGACAAGGTCGACGCCGCGCGCGAGGCGCTGCAGGCGCTGCGGCCCGACATCCGCGTCATGGGCGCCGGCGAGGCGGTGGAGATCTACAAGGAAGTCGGCCTGCCCGAAGCCGTCGTCGACCGCTTCGATGTCCGCTCCATGACCGGCACGCACGGCATCGGCCATACCCGCATGGCGACCGAATCGGCGGTGACGACGATGGGCGCGCATCCCTTCTCGACCGGCGCCGACCAGTGCCTGGTGCACAATGGCTCGCTCTCCAACCACAACAATGTGCGCCGCGAGTTGGTGCGCGACGGCATGAAATTCGAGACCGAGAACGACACCGAAGTGGCGGCCGCCTACCTCTCCAACCGGATGGCGCATGGCAAGAATCTCGGCGAGGCGCTGGAGGGCACGCTTTCCGACCTCGACGGCTTCTTCACCTTCGTCGTCGGCACCAAGAACGGCTTCGGCGTGGTGCGCGACCCGATCGCCTGCAAGCCGGCCGTGATGGCCGAGACCGACCAGTATGTCGCCTTCGGCTCGGAATATCGCGCGCTCACCAAGCTGCCCGGCATCGACAATGCTCGGGTCTGGGAGCCCGAGCCCGCAACCGTTTACTTCTGGGAGCATTGAGCCGATGCCGGCAAACACGATGTCGAAAGCCGAGCGCGATCAGAGCCATGCAAGGGTCTTCGACCTCTCGCAACATCCGCTGCGCGAGTTGAACCAGGCGCTGCACAAGCTCACGCCCGGCTCGAACGAGACCGCCTGGGAAGTGCTCCACCCGATGGGCAGCCATTCCGTCGCCGTCGGCGTCGACCAGCCGGTCTCGATCGATGTGCGCGGCAGCGTCGGCTATTATTGCGGCGGCATGAATGACGGCGGAGCGATCACCGTACATGGCTCAGCCGGTCCGGGCGTCGCCGAGAACATGATGTCGGGCTCGATCGTCATCAAGGGCGATGCCAGCCAGTATGCCGGCGCCACCGGCCGTGGCGGGCTGCTGGTGATCGAGGGCAACGCCTCGTCGCGTTGCGGCATCTCTATGAAGGGCATCGACATCGTCGTGCATGGCAATATCGGCCACATGTCGGCCTTCATGGCGCAGTCCGGCAACCTGGTGGTGCTGGGCGACGCCGGCGATGCGCTTGGCGATTCCATCTACGAGGCGCGGCTCTTCGTGCGCGGCAAGGTGGAAAGCCTCGGCGCCGACTGCATCGCCAAGGAGATGCGGCCGGAGCATATAGAGTTGGTGCAGGGCCTGCTCGACAAGGCCGGCGTTACCGGCGTCAAGGCGTCGGAGTTCAAGCGCTACGGCTCGGCCCGCAAACTCTACAATTTCAACATCGATAACGCCGACGCGTATTGAGGCAAGATGACCTACCGCAACCCGCCGACGACGCCGCGCAAATCCGCGACCTTCGACGACTACACGCTTTCCGAAATCCGCCGCGCGGCCGCGACCGGCATTTATGACATCCGCGGCGCCGGCGCCAAGCGCAAGCTGCCGCATTTCGACGACCTCCTGTTCCTCGGCGCCTCGATCTCGCGCTATCCGCTGGAAGGCTATCGCGAACGCTGCGACACCTCGGTGGTGCTGGGTTCCCGCCATGCCAAGAAGCCGATCGAGCTGAAGATACCGATCACCATCGCCGGCATGAGCTTCGGCTCGCTTTCCGGCCCGGCCAAGGAAGCCCTGGGGCGCGGCGCGACGCTGTCCGGCACCTCGACCACCACCGGCGACGGCGGCATGACCGAGGAAGAGCGCGGCCATTCCAAGCAGCTCGTCTATCAGTATCTGCCGTCGCGCTACGGCATGAACCCGCGCGACCTGCGCCGCGCCGACGCCATCGAAGTGGTTGTCGGCCAGGGCGCCAAGCCGGGCGGCGGCGGCATGCTGCTCGGCCAGAAGATTTCCGACCGCGTCGCCGAGATGCGCACGCTGCCCAAGGGCATCGACCAGCGTTCGGCCTCGCGCCATCCCGACTGGACCGGGCCGGACGATCTCGAGATCAAGATCCTCGAACTGCGCGAGATCACCGACTGGGAAAAGCCGATCTACGTCAAGGTCGGCGGCGCCCGCCCCTATTACGACACGGCGCTCGCGGTGAAGGCCGGCGCCGACGTCGTGGTGGTCGACGGCATGCAGGGCGGCACGGCCGCGACCCAGGAAGTGTTCATCGAAAATGTCGGCCAGCCGACGCTTGCCTGCATCAGGCCGGCGGTGCAGGCACTGCAGGACCTCGGCATGCACCGCAAGGTGCAGCTGATCGTCTCCGGCGGCATCCGCAACGGCGCCGATGTCGCCAAGGCGCTGGCGCTCGGCGTCGACGCAGTGTCGATCGGCACGGCAGCACTCGTCGCGCTCGGCGACAACGATCCGCGCTGGCAGGCGGAGTACAACGCGCTCGGCAGCACGGCCGGCGCCTATGACGACTGGCACGAGGGCCGCGACCCGGCCGGCATCACCACGCAGGACCCCGAACTGATGAAGCGGGTCGATCCGATCGCGGCCGGGCGGCGCCTCGCGAACTACCTCAAGGTGATGACGCTCGAGGCCCAGACCATTGCCCGCGCCTGCGGCAAGAACAGCCTGCACAATCTCGAGCCCGAGGATCTCGTCGCGCTCTCGATCGAAGCCGCCGCCATGGCCGGCGTGCCTTTGGCCGGCACCAACTGGATACCGGGGAAGAACGGCTTCTAATTCCTGACGCCCAAAAGCGCGCAGCGGCTTTGGGAAAAACGACAGGCCTCAAAACAAAGACATCAGACTACCAGCATCCAAAATTCGCGAGGGAACTGCATAAATGGGGAACGATCTCGCCGCATTCGCCAAGGAGAACGGCGTAAAATATTTCATGATCTCCTACACCGACCTGTTCAGCGGCCAGCGCGCCAAGCTGGTGCCGGCGCAGGCGATCGCCGACATGCAGAAGGAAGGCGCGGGCTTTGCCGGTTTCGCGACCTGGCTCGACCTGACGCCGGCGCATCCCGACATGCTGGCGGTGCCGGACCCGGACTCGGTGATCCAACTGCCATGGAAGAAGGACGTCGCCTGGGTGGCGGCCAACTGCATCATGGACGACAAGGAGGTCGACCAGGCCCCGCGCAACACGCTGAAGCGGGTGATCGCCGAGGCGGCGGCCGAAGGCATGCATGTCAAGACCGGCGTCGAGGCCGAATTCTTCCTGATCTCGCCGGACGGCAGCGTGATCTCCGACCAATACGACACGGCCTCGAAACCCTGCTATGACCAGCAGGCGGTGATGCGGCGCTACGACGTGATCGCCGAGATCTGCGACCATATGCTGGCGCTGGGCTGGGGCCCGTACCAGAACGACCATGAGGACGCCAACGGCCAGTTCGAGATGAACTGGCGGTTCGACGACGCGCTGCCGACCGCCGACAAGCACTCCTTCTTCAAGTTCATGGTCAAGTCGATCGCGGAAAAGCACGGCCTGCGCGCGACCTTCATGCCGAAGCCCTTCCAGGGCCTGACCGGCAATGGCTGCCATGCGCATATCTCGGTGTGGGACAAATCAGGCAAGACCAATGTGTTCGCCGACAATTCGATGGAATTGGGCTTGTCCGCCAAGGGCAAGAACTTCCTCGGAGGCATCATGAAGCATGCCTCGGCGCTTGCCGCGATCACCAACCCGACTGTCAATTCCTACAAGCGCATCAACGCGCCGCGTACCATCTCGGGCGCGACCTGGGCGCCGAACACGGTGACCTGGACCGGCAACAACCGTACCCACATGGTGCGCGTGCCCGGCCCCGGCCGCTTCGAGCTGCGCCTGCCGGACGGCGCGGCCAACCCCTATCTCTTGCAGGCGGTGATCATTGCCGCCGGTCTCGATGGCATCCGCTCCAAGGCCGATCCGGGCAAGCGCTACGACATCGACATGTACCAGTACGGCCACACCGTGAAGGGCGCGCCGAAACTGCCGCTCAACCTGCTCGACGCGCTGCGCGAGTTCGACAAGGACAAATCGCTCAAGGCGGCGCTGGGTGAGGAATTCTCGTCGGCATATCTAAAGCTGAAGCACCAGGAATGGAATTCCTATGCTTCGCACTTCACGCAGTGGGAGCGCGACCACACGCTGGACATCTGATCGTCCTGTAGTGGAGCATGATGTCGTCCGAAAACCGCTTCACACCTTTCGGCATCATGCTCTAGCGGGGCGAGCGGCCTTGGAATGATTTTATGAAATATTCGATCTTCTCGCTCGCCCGCGCCGCTCTCTCCGGCCACAAGAACTGGAAGCCGACCTGGCGCGACGCAGCACCCAAGGATCGCTACGACGTGATCATCATCGGCGGCGGCGGCCATGGGCTCGCCACCGCCTGGTTCCTGGCCAGCGAGTTCGGCATCCGCAATGTCGCGGTGCTGGAAAAGGGCTGGATCGGCTCCGGCAATGCCGGCCGCAACACCACCATCATCCGCTCCAATTACGGCCTGCCCGGCAACACCGGCTTCTACGAATTGTCGATGAAGCTGTGGGAGAAAATGGAGCAGGACCTCAACTACAACGCGATGGTCAGCCAGCGCGGCGTGCTCAATCTTTATCATTCCGACGCGCAGCGCGACGCTTTCGCCCGGCGCGGCAACACGATGCGCATCAATGGCATCGACGCGGAACTGCTCGATCAGGCGGCGCTGCGCAAGATGCTGCCGTTCCTCAATTTCGACCATGCACGCTTCCCGGTGCAGGGCGGGCTATTGCAGCGGCGCGGCGGCACGGCGCGGCACGACGCCGTGGTCTGGGGCTACGCGCATGCGGCGAGCGAACTCGGCGTCGACATCATCCAGAACTGCGAGGTCACCGGCTTCACGCGCGACGCCAATGGCACGGTGACCGGCGTCGAGACGTCACGGGGCAAGATCGGCGCCGGCAAAGTCGGCATGGCCGTCGCCGGATCGTCGTCACGCGTTGCGGCGATGGCGGGTCTTCGCCTGCCGATCGAAAGCCATGTGCTGCAGGCCTTCGTCTCCGAAGCGATCAAGCCGCTCATCCCCGGCGTCATGACCTTCGGCGCCGGACACTTCTATGTCAGCCAGTCGGACAAGGGCGGCCTGGTCTTCGGCGGCGACATCGACGGCTACAATTCCTATGCCCAGCGCGGCAATCTGCCTGTGATGGAAGACGTCTGCGAAGGCGGCATGGCGCTGATCCCGATGATCGGCCGCGTGCGCCTGTTGCGCCAGTGGGGCGGCATCATGGACATGTCGATGGACGGCTCGCCGATCATCGACAAGAGCCCGGTCGACGGCCTCTACATCAATGCCGGCTGGTGCTATGGCGGCTTCAAGGCGACGCCGGGCTCCGGCTTCGTCTTTGCCCACCTTCTGGCGCGCGACGAGTCGCACAAGGAAGCGGCACTCTTCCGCCTCGACCGCTTCCAGCGCGGCGCGATGATCGACGAGAAGGGCCAGGGCGCCCAACCGAACCTGCACTGAGGACAGCCCGAAACCATGCGTATTGTCTGTCCCTTCTGCGGCGAACGTGAACTCGGCGAGTTCACCTATCTCGGCGACGCCAAGCCGCAACGCCCCGCGGCCGATGCCGGCGAGGAGGCCGTCTACGACTATGTCTATCTGCGCGACAACATTGCCGGTGTGATGAACGAACACTGGTACCATGGCGCCGGCTGCCGGGCCTGGCTGAAGGTCACCCGCAACACGCTGACGCATGAGATTTCGGCCGTCGAGCCGGCGGCAGGCGCCGGCGCCGCCAAGGTTGGTGCTTAATGCGCGGCGATCAGGCAAACCGGCTGAACAATGGCGGTCTCATCGACCGCTCGGCACCGCTCAATTTCCGTTTCGACGGCAAGACTTTTTTTGGCTTCAAGGGCGACACGCTGGCCTCCGCGCTGGTCGCCAACGGCGTCAAGCTGGTCGGACGCTCGTTCAAATATCACCGCCCGCGCGGCATCCTGACGGCGGGCTCGGAAGAGCCGAACGCGCTGGTCGAATTGCGTAGCGGTGCAAGGCGCGAGCCAAACACCAGGGCGACGACGGCCGAGCTCTATGACGGCCTAGACGCTGCCAGCCAGAATCGCTGGCCGTCGCTCAACTTCGACATCATGTCGGTCAACCAGCTGTTCGCGCCGATCTTCGTCGCCGGCTTCTACTACAAGACCTTCATGTGGCCGGCGAAGTTCTGGGAAGCGATCTACGAGCCGGCGATCCGTCGCGCCGCCGGCCTCGGCCGCGCAGCGCAGGTCCCCGACCCCGACCACTACGACAAGGCCTGGGCGCATTGCGACGTGGTGATCGCAGGTTCCGGTCCGGCGGGGCTAGCAGCCGCTCTGGCCGCCGGCCGCAGCGGCGCGCGCGTCATCTTGTGCGAGGAGGATTTCGTCCCCGGCGGGCGCCTGCTGGCCGATGGCGGCACGATCGACGGGTTGCCAGCTGCCGAATGGGTTGCGCGCACGCTTGCCGAACTGGCAACGATGCCTGATGTGCGCATCATGACACGCACGACTTTGTTCGGCGTTTATGACGGCGGCACCTATGGCGCGATCGAGCGCGTCAACGACCATCTGCCGGTGCCGCCGGAACACCAGGTACGGCAGCGGCTGTGGCGCATCGTGGCCAAGCGCTCCATCGTTGCCGCGGGCTCGATCGAACGTCCCATCGTCTTCGCCGGCAACGACACGCCGGGCGTGATGATGGCGTCGGCGATGCGCAGCTACATCAACCGCTATGCCGCCACGCCGGCCAGGCGCATCGCGCTGTTCACCAACAACGAGGATGGCTGGCGGACAGTCGAGACGGCGATCGCGGCCGGACTGCAAGTGGCGGCGGTGATCGATGCGCGGCCGGACGTTTCGCCGGCGCATCGTTCGCTTGCCAGCAAGGGTGGCTTCCCGGTGCTGCACGGCTCCGTTGCCGGCGTCGACGGCGGCAAGACCGGCGTGCGCAAGATTTCGGTATCGTTGGCCGGCGGCGCCCGTGCCGAAGTCGAGGCGGACGGGCTTGCCGTGTCCGGTGGCTGGAACCCCACGGTCGGCCTCACCTCCTACCATCGCGGCCGGCCGAAATGGAGCGACGACATCGCCGCCTTCGTGCCGGACGGCGCACCGCCCGGCATGGTCGCAGCGGGCGCGGCCAACGGCGCCTTCGGTCTCGGCGCCTGCCTGCGCGAAGGGTTCGAAGCGGGTACGGCCGCGGCGCGCGACGCCGGACGCACCGGCAGTACCGGTTCGATGCCGGTCGCCGACGACGCGGCCTTCTCGCTGACGCCGCTCTGGCATGTCGCCGGCAAGGGCAAGGCCTTCGTCGACCAGCAGCATGACGTCACCGCTTCCGACGTCGAACTGGCGCAGCGCGAGGGTTTCGAGTCGGTCGAGCACCTGAAGCGCTACACGACGCTCGGCATGGCGACCGACCAAGGCAAGACCTCCAACGTCGCCGGCCTCGCCATCATGGCGGCGGTCACCGGAAAATCGATCCCGGAGACGGGCACGACGATCTATCGGCCGCCTTACGTGCCGGTCGCCATCGGCGCCTTCGCCGGCCATCACCGCGACCAGAATTTCCATGCGACGCGACTGACGCCGTCGCATCACTGGGCGGCCGAACAGGGTGCGATCTTCGTCGACACGGGCTTGTGGAAACGCGCGCAATGGTATCCGCGCGCCGGCGAGAAGGACTGGCTGGAATCTGTTACGCGCGAGGTCAAGGCGGTGCGCTCAGGCGTCGGCTTCTGCGATGTCTCGACGCTCGGCAAGATCGACGTGCACGGCGCCGACGCCGGCGCATTCCTCGACCGCGTCTACATCAACGCCTTCTCCAGCCTCGCCGTCCGCAAGGCGCGCTACGGCCTGATGCTGCGCGAGGACGGCCTCGTCTATGACGACGGCACGACGTCGCGTCTGGCCGAGGACCACTATTTCCTTACCACCACGACGGCGAAGGCCGGACTGGTCATGCAGCATCTGGAATTCTGCCGGCAGGTCCTGTTCCCCGGGCTCGACGTGCAGTTGACCTCGGTCTCCGACCAGTGGGCGCAGTTCTCGATCGCCGGGCCGAAGACCCGTGATCTCTTGAAGGAGATCGTCGACCCGGCCGAGGACCTGTCGAACGAAGGCTTCCCGTTCATGGGGGCGCGCGAGGTCAAGCTGCGCGGCGGGCTGACGGCCAGGCTGTTCCGCATTTCCTTCTCCGGCGAGATGGCCTTCGAGATTTCGGTGCCGGCGCGTTATGGCGAAGCGATGGCGCGCAATCTGATGATTGCCGGCAAGCCGTTCGGCGTGACGCCTTACGGCACCGAAGCGCTTGGCGTGATGCGCATCGAAAAAGGCCATGTCGCGGGACCGGAGCTCAACGGCACCACGACGGCGGCCGATCTCGGCCTCGGCAAGATGATGTCGACCAAGAAGGATTTCATCGGCCGCGTCATGGCCGGCCGCGAGGCGCTGGTCGCGCCGAACCGGCAGGTGGTCGTCGGCATCAAGCCGACCGACAAGGCGCGACGTTTGCGTTCCGGCGCGCACGTCATTCCGAAGGGCGAAGTCCCCGGACCGGACAACGACCAGGGCTATGTCACCTCGGTCTGCTTCTCGCCGGTGCTCGACCAGTGGATCGGACTCGGCCTCGTCGAGCGCGGCCGCGAGCGCATAGGCGAGATCGTGCGCGCGCACGACCCGCTGCGCGGCGAGGACTACGATGTCGAACTCTGCAATCCCGTCTTCTACGATCCCGATGGAGGGCTCCAGCGTGGCTGAGTTTTCCTGGGAGGTCCGCAGCCCGCTCGACCGCGCGCTGGTAGCCGGCCCTTATGGTGCACAGGGTGATGCCGGCGTGGCGCTGACCGAGATTCGCAATTTCGACCTCGTGCAGGTGATGGCGCGGCGCGGCAAGGCAAGCGAGATGGCGCAGGCCGCGCAGGCGCGCTTCGGTGTCGCTGCGCCGGAGACGCCGAAGTCAATCGGCACGTCCGATGCCACGCTTATATGGTCGGGGCCGGATCAGTTCTTCGTCCTGTCGAAAGGCGGCAAGCATTCAATCGAGGCACTTGCCCCTGGCTTTGCCGGCTCGGCCTCGCTTTCCGACCAGTCGCATGCGCGGGCGCTGATCAGCATATCGGGAATGAAGGCGCGGACGATGCTCGCCAAGCTGTCGTCGATCGATCTGCATCCCGATGTTTTTGGCGTGGGTGCGGCCGCTGCCACGTCGATGGATCATACGAGCGTGACGCTATGGCGCGGCCAAGATCGCGGCGGGCAGGCGGTGTTCAATCTGCTGGTGTTCGCGACTTTTGCGGAAAGCCTGTGGCACACGGTTCTGGACTCGGCCGCGGAGTATGGCGTCACGATCAGCCATTCCGAGGAGCTTTAGTGGACCAAAACTCGGCGCTGCCCCTCATCTGCCTGCCGGCATCTTCTCCCCGTATAGTGACGGGGAGAAGGGACGCTGTTGTCGCCGGTTTCGCCAATCGCCAACATTGCAGGAGAAGCGCCGGCGTTCCAAACAGCCCCTTCTCCCCGTCACTATACGGGGAGAAGTGCCCGGCAGGGCGATGAGGGGCAGCGCCGACGTTCACGCGATAGGACCGGCAGAGATCAAAGCGTTGAGGGGGCCGAAAACCAACTCCACCTTGCCAAATTCAACCTCGCTGCTATTCTCTGAGCGAAAATAATTTTACCCTTAGGCAAACTTGTTTCTCGCTCGGAGGAGGGTTTGAGATGAGCCAGTCGCCCTACCCTGCCGTCCTGTCCGGGCCGCCGCGTCCGAGTCTGATCCTGAGGCCGGGCCAGGTCAGCCTGCCGCCGGGCGTCGAGCGCTACACTGTACAAGGCAATGGCGCTGTGCTGATCGACGTCGAGGCCGGCGACAGCGTGAGTGTCACGAATGTCGAGGGCGGCCAGCCTTGCGAGTTGCTGGCTTGGGACAAATCCGGCATCACCGATCCGGGCATTTTCGGCGAGCGGTCCAACAGCAACGCGGCCGGCATCAAGGCGCTGCTCGCCGAGGGCGACGACAGCCTCGCGGCGCTGCGCCTCAACCTCGAGTGCGGCAACGTGCAGCTCGACCAGCCGAAGGCCGTGCGCGTGTTCGGCGGCGCCACGCCGGCCGGCGTCGAGCAGAGTTTTTCCGTGCAGCGCGACGGCGCGCTGCTGATCGCGGCGCCCGGCGGGCCGATGCTGGTCGACGGCCACAACACCACGACGCCGCTGACCGTCCTGGTGCGCCGCGCCACGATCCGGCTGAAGAACAGGTCGCAGCTTCCCGATCCGCTCGCCGATCCGGTGCTCGATCTCCGGGTGCATTCGGCGACCGCCGAATCCTATTTCGTCAAGGCGGGCGACTATCTGCAGATCATCGACGTCGATGGCCGGCAATGCACCGACTTCCAGTGTTTTTCGGCGCGCAAGCTGGACAAGGGAAGCGACCTGCCGCTCGACGTGACGACGACCCGCACCCTGATGGGCGCGGCCTATCCGATGCCGGGACTGCATTCGAAATACTACGACCAGGACATGGAGCCGCTGGTCGAGGTGGTGCAGGATACATGCGGCCGGCACGACGCCTTCGCGCTCGCCTGCGCCGCCAAATATTACGATGACATCGGCTATCCCGGCCACGTCAACTGCTCGGAGAATTTCAACAAGGCGCTTGCCGACAAGGGCGTGACGCCGCGCGCCGGCTGGATGGCGATCAACTTCTTCTTCAACACCGCAATCGACGCGCATGGCGTGATGGTGTCGGACGAGCCTTGGTCGCGGCCGGGCGACTATGTGCTGCTCAGGGCCCTGACCGACATCGTTTGCGTATCCTCGGCCTGCCCGGACGACACCACGCCCTCCAATGGCTGGGACCTGACCGACATCCATGTGCGCAGCTATTCCGGCCAGCACAAATTCTCGCGAGCGATCGCCAGACGCATGAAGCCCGACTCGGAACCGAAAATGACCCGCGAGACAGCCTTTCATTCGAGCTTTGCCAAGCACACGCGCGACTTCGTCGAATACCGGGGATATTGGCTCGCCAATTCTTTCGCCAAGGAAGGGCCGATCGCCGAATACTGGGCCTGCCGGCAGGACGCGGTGATCATGGACCTGTCGCCGCTGCGCAAATTCGAGGTCACCGGACCCGATGCCGAAGCGCTGCTGCAATACACGCTGACCCGCGACGTCAAGAGGCTCGGCGTCGGCCAGGTCGTCTATACCGCGATGTGCTACGAGCATGGCGGCATGATCGACGACGGCACGCTGCTGAGACTCGGCAAGGACAATTTCCGCTGGGTCGGCGGCGATGATCTCTCCGGCGAATGGCTGCGCGACACCGCCAAGAAACTCGGCCTCAACGTGCTGGTGCGCTCCTCCACCGACCAGATGCACAACATCGCCGTGCAGGGGCCGAAGAGCCGCGACATCTTGAAGGAAGTCGTCTGGACTTCGCCGGTGCAGCCCTCGATCGGCGAGCTCGAATGGTTCCGCTTCGCGGTCGCGCGCATCGGCGGCGGCAATGGCGTGCCGGTCGTGGTCTCGCGCACCGGCTATACGGGCGAACTCGGCTACGAGATCTGGTGCCATCCGCGCGACGCCGAAAAGGTGTTCGACACCGTCTGGGAAGCCGGCCAGCCGCACGGGCTGAAGCCGATGGGGCTGCAGGCGCTCGACATGGTGCGCATCGAGGCCGGGCTGATCTTCGCCGGCTACGAGTTCTCCGACCAGACCGATCCGTTCGGGGCCGGCATCGGCTTCACCGTGCCGCTCAAGACCAAGGCCGACGACTTCATCGGCCGCGACGCGCTGATCCGGCGCAAGGAGCATCCGCAACACAAGCTCGTCGGGCTCGACATCGACGCCAATGTCGCCGTCGGCCATGGCGACTGCGTCCATGTCGGCCGCGCCCAGATCGGCGTCGTCACCTCCGGCATGCGCTCGCCGGTGCTCGGCAAGAACATCGCGCTGGCGCGGCTCGACGTCACCCACGCCGAAATCGGCACGGAAGTCGAGATCGGCAAGCTCGACGGCCACGCCAAGCGGCTGCCGGCGCGAGTCGTCGCCTTCGCCCATTACGATCCGCAGAAGACCAAGCCGCGGTCCTGATAGCGGCAACCCTTGCCTTCTTCCCTTGTGGGAGAAGGTGGATCGGCACGCAAGCGCCGAGACGGATGAGGGGTGTTCCAGGGAACGCCGACGCCTCACTCCGCTGGAACACCCCTCATCCGTCGCCTTCGGCGACACCTTCTCCCACAAGGGAGAAGGGAAAGAGCATGTTTCGCAAGCGTGATGTGCATGACATTCACAAAACGCTTGACGCGAAAGCGCGCCGGATCAATCTTCACTCTTAAGAAAAAAATACGACTGAGTGGAAACACGACAATCGTGCCGATCATGTGCCGGGGAGCAAGCTTCGCGAGAGCCGAAGCGTCGCTGGCGGGGAACAACAAAAAGGGGAATACAAACATATGAGCACCATAAGCACGGCCCTGGAGCAGCCTGCCGACAGCAAGCTGCTCAGGCATATAGATTGGCGTGGCGCGTTCTGGGTGGCAAGCGGCGTTCCGGCGCTGGTTCTGTTCTCGATCGGCGGCATTGCCGGCACGACAGGAAAACTCGCCTTCGTGATCTGGACGGTGTCCATGATCATGGGCTTCCTGCAATCCTTCACCTATGCCGAGATCGCCGGCCTGTTCCCGAACAAGTCGGGCGGCGCCTCGATCTACGGCGCAACTGCCTGGCTGCGCTACTCGAAGTTCATCGCGCCGCTGTCGGTGTGGTGCAACTGGTTCGCCTGGTCGCCCGTGCTGTCGCTCGGCTGCTCGATCGCCGCCGCCTACATCCTCAACGCGCTGGCGCCGATCCCGGTCTTCAGCGAGACCTCGCCGGAAGTGGTCGCCTATATCGCGGCGCATGCCGGAACCGCACCGGCCGACGCCATCACCGCGGTGGCCGCCGCAGCGACGCCGGCGATCCGCAACTGGACGCTGTTCAGCCACACGCTCGGGCCCGTCTCGTTCACGCTCAACGCCACCTTCTTCATCGGTGCGGTGCTGATGCTGGTCATCTTCGCCATCCAGCACCGAGGTATCCTCGGCACGGCCAACGTGCAGAAATATATTGGCCTGCTGGTCATCATCCCGATGCTGATCGTCGGCGTCGTGCCGATCTTCACCGGCCAGATCGACTGGGCGAATTTCTCGCCGCTGGTGCCGCTCGCGGCCGCCTATGCACCTGATCCAGGCTCATGGAACATCGCCGGCTGGACGCTGGCGCTCGGCGGCATGTTCATCGCCGCATGGTCGACCTACGGCTTCGAGACCGCGGTCTGCTACACGTCGGAGTTCAAGAACCCCGGCACCGACACCTTCAAGGCGATCTTCTATTCGGGCCTGCTCTGCATGCTGCTCTTCATCCTGGTGCCCTTCACCTTCCAGGGCGTGCTGGGCCTCAACGGCATGCTGGCGACGCCGATCGTCGACGGCTCGGGCGTCGCAGACGCACTGGCCGGCATGGTCGGCGGCGGCAAGCTGATCCACGCCCTGCTGGTGATGCTGATGATCCTGGCGCTGGTGCTGTGCATCATGACGGCGATGGCCGGCTCCTCGCGCACGCTCTACCAGGGCTCGGTCGACGGCTGGCTGCCGCGCTATCTCAGCCACGTCAACGAACACGGCGCGCCGACAAGGGCGATGTGGACCGACCTCTGCTTCAACCTGGCCGTTCTGGCGATCGCCTCGGCCGACGCGACGAGCTTCTTCTTCATCCTCGCCGTGTCGAACTGCGGCTACATCATCTTCAACTTCCTCAACCTCAATGCCGGCTGGATCCATCGCATCGACAACGGCCACATCAACCGCCCATGGAAGGCGCCGAGCTGGCTGCTCGGCATCGGAGCCATCTTCGCCTATGTCAACGCGATCTTCATGGGCGCCGGCGCCAAAGTGTGGAACCCGATGGCGCTGTGGGCCGGCCTGATCACCGCGGCGCTCATCATCCCGGTGTTCTGCTTCCGCCACTACATCCAGGACGGCGGCAAATTCCCCGACCACATGCTGGCCGATCTCGGCATGACGGGCGCCGACCTCTCGGTCAAGAAGGCGGGCATGCTGCCCTACCTGACGCTCGCGGCCGGTGTGGTGGTGATGCTGATCGCCAACTGGGTGTTCGTCATCTGACCTGGCAACCTGAAAGGAAACGGGCGCGCTTCGCCGCGCCCGTTTTTTTGCGCCGGCCGTGAACAGGTTCTATTCGGCGCTTTGCGTACCGCCTTGTTTCGAAGAAGCGGTTCGGAAGGCTTGCCGCGGAGCATTTTCGCCCGGCGAGACCCCTGCATTGCGGATCATCCGCCAACGGCTTTCGCCGATGGCGGATGATCCAAGGTTGCCACCTTATCGTTTGAGCATGATCTTTTCCGAACCGAAGGTCAGCGCAGCAAAAACCGCCGTGCACTTTTCGGGATCATGCTCTACTCCGCGGCGAGTGCCAGCTGCGGTCTTTCAATGCCTTCGATCTGTTCCGGCTCGGGCGACTGCTCGTCGGTCTTCGCCTTCTTCGGCTCCCGGCCAAAGAACAGGGCATAGCCGGCCGGCAGCACCAGGATGGTGAGCACGGTGGCGACCAGGATGCCGCCCATCATGGCGTAGGCCAGTGGCCCCCAGAACACGGCGCGCGAGATCGGGATCAGCGCCAGCACGGCGGTCAGCGCCGTCAGCATGATAGGCCGGAAGCGGCGCACGGCAGCGCCCACGATCGCCTCTGATCGCTCCATGCCGGCCGCGATATCCTGGTCTATCTGGTCGACGAGGATGATCGAGTTGCGCATGATGATGCCGAGCAGGGCAATGACGCCGAGGATGGCGACGAAGCCGAACGGCGCGCCGCTGATCAGGAGCGCCGCCGCGGCGCCGATGATGCCCAGCGGACCGGTCGCCAGCACCAGCATCGATTTGCCGAAATGCTGCAGCTGGACCATCAGGAGCACGACGATGATGGCGAGCATGATCGGCGCCTTGGCGGCGATCGAGGCCTGGCTCTCGGCCGAGTCCTCTGCGCCGCCCTGGATTTCGATTTTGTAGCCGGGCGCCAGGCCGGCGCGCAGGTCCTTCATGTCGTTGTACATCTTGGTGACGACGTCGTTCGACTGGACGCCATCCGGCAGCGTGGCGCGCACGCTGATCGTCGGCAGGCGGTCGCGCCGCCATTCGATGCCCTGCTCCATCACGGGCACGACCTTGGCCACCTGCGACAGCGGCACCGAGCCGCCGAAATCGGTGGGGATATAGACCGAGTCGACCGAGGACAGGAGGTGGCGGGTCGCGTCCGGCTCGCGGGCGACGATCGAGACCGTCTCCTCGCCGTCGCGGAAGTCGTCGAGCGGCGCGCCGGACATGGTCGCCTGCAGCATCTGGCGGATGCGCTGCGAGGTGACGCCGAGCGCCCTGGCACGATCCTGGTCGATCACCAGCTTCATTGCCGGCACCGGCTCCAGCCAGTCGTCATGGATGGCGCCAAGCAACGGGTTGGCCTGGAACTTGGCCTTCACCTCGTCGGCGATGCGACGCACCTCCTTGCGGTCCGGACCCATGACGCGCATCTGCACCGGCCAGCCGGTCGGCGGACCGAGGAAGAGGCGGTCGACCTTGCCGCGGATCGAGGGGAAATCCTGCGCCAGGATCCTGCGCATCTTGACGATCAGCCGCTCGCGCGCCGGCTCGTCCTTGGCCATCACCAGCAACTGGGCGAAGTTGGGGTTGCGGAGCTGCTGGTCGAGCGGCAGGAAGAAGCGCGGCGCGCCTTCGCCGATATAGGTGGCAATGAAGCGCTTGTCGGGATCGTCCATCATCTTGGCTTCCAGCGCCTGGGCCTGCTTCTCGACCTCCTTGATCGAGGTGCCTTCAGGCAGCCACAGATCGACCAGGATTTCCGGACGCGAGGACTGCGGAAAGAAGTTCTGCGGGATGAACTGGAAGGCCCACAGGCTGGTGGCGAAGGTAACCAGCGTCATGACCAGCACGATGATGCGGTGGCGCACCGCCCAGGTGACCGTCGCGCGCAGCCGGCGATAGAAGCCGGTGTCGAAGACATCGTGATGCGTGCCGGCATGCTTGCGCTGCTTCAGGATCATGTAGCCGAGCCACGGCGTGAAATAGACCGCGACGAACCACGACACGATCAGAGCGATGCCGACGACATAGAACAGCGTGCGCACGTATTCGCCGGCGGTCGACGCCGCGAAGCCGACCGGGATGAAGCCCGCGGTGGTGATCAGCGTGCCGGTGAGCATCGGGAAGGCGGTCGAGGTGTAGGCGAAGCTCGCCGCCTCGATCTTGACCAGCCCTTCCTCAAGCTTTCGCTCCATCATCTCGACGACGATCATAGCGTCGTCGACCAACAGGCCGAGCGCGATGATCAAGGCGCCGAGCGAGATGCGCTGCAGGTCGATGCCGATCTCGTACATGATGGCGAAGGTAGCGGCCAGAACCAGCGGGATTGCGATGGCGATCACGAGGCCTGAGCGCCAGCCAATCGACAGCAGCGAGACGGCAAGCACGATGAGCAGCGCTTCGCCGAGCGCTTCCATGAACTCGCTCACCGCATCCTTGACGACCTCGGGCTGGTCGGAGATCTGGTCGACCGATACGCCGTAGGGCAGCCCGGCCTCGAAGCGCTGGTAGGTGGCCTCCACATCCTTGCCGACGTCCCTGACGTTGAAACCCTTGGCCATGACGACGCCGAGCTGGACGCTCTCGTGGCCGTTGAAGCGGTATTTGCGCTCGTAAGGGTCCTCGAGGCCGGACGAGACGGTGGCGATGTCGCCGAGACGTGTCACCTGGGTGCCGGAGCGCAGTCTCAGCTCGCGGATGTCGGCGGCCTTGGTGACGTCGCCCTCGACCGAGATGCGCACCGAGCGCAGGCCGGTGTCCACGGAACCCGCCGGATCGACGGCGTTCTGTCCTTTGACGGCGTTCTGCAGGTCGACAATGGTCAGGCCGCGCTCGGCCAGCGCCTTGGAGGAGACGTCGATATAGATCTTCTCCGGCTGGTCGCCGATGATGACCGCCTTTTCGACGCCCGGCGTCGTCAGCAGCATGTCGCGCGCCTGGATGGCGAATTTCTTCAGCTCCGGATAGGTGAAGCCGTCGCCGCTGATCGAATGCAGCGTGATGAAGGTGTCGCCGAACTCGTCGTTGAAATACGGACCGAGCAGGCCCTGCGGAAGGTCGCTTGAAATGTCGCCGACCTTCTTGCGCACCTGATAGAAGGCGTCCTTCACCTCCTCGGCGTTGGTGTCGCCTTTCACCTGCAGCGTGATGATGGCGCTGCCGGCGCGGGTGTAGGAGCGCACGAAATCGAGATGCGGCGTTTCCTGCAGCTTGCGCTCGATCTTGTTGACGACCTGGTCCTCCATGTCCTGGATCGAGGCGCCCGGCCAGATCGCCTGCACGACCATGACGCGGAAGGTGAAGTCCGGGTCTTCCTTCTGGCCCATGCGCATCAGGCCGAGCGCGCCGGCAAGGATGATCAGCCCGAACAGGAAGCGCGCGATGCTCGGATGTCCGATCGCCCAGCGCGAGAGGTTGAAGGGCCGCTTTTCAGTGCTGCTGTCGGTCGTGGTGGTCATGGCACAAGTCCAGTCCAATTGATCGGCAAGCCAGGCTTGCCACGCAGTTCCATGAATTCTCGATCGGGTTTCCGGGCGGCGAGACCCCTCGAGCGGAGAGAGAAACGCAATCGCGCTGGACGCGGCACTGCCGCGGGGGAAGCCAACATGCCGGCGTCCCGCGATCGGGCGTCCGCCGCCCGGAACCCATGCCCTCCCCGGCTCGCGGCTTGACGCCGCGAGAGCGGGAAAGGCGTTCTTTGCGCCTGGTTAGTGCAGGCTGCCAGTCGTGGCGACGTCGTCCTCCGCCGAGGCGGATTGCTGGGCGTCGCCGGAAAGCTTGACCTTCAGATTCTCGGTCATGAACTGCGTGCCGGCCGCGACCACGACATCGCCCTGTTTGAGGCCGTCGGCCACTGCGACGCCGTCAGCGGTGAAGTTCGCGACCTTGATCGGGCGCGGATGGACGGTGTCGGAGCCGCGATCGACCGTCCAGACGATCTGCTTGCCGTCCTTCTCCGTCATCGCCGTGAGCGGGACCGACACAAGCTGCGTCTTGTTGCCGACAGTCGCCTCAACATTGGCGGTCATGCCGAGCAGCACGCGCGGATCGTTGGGCAGCGAAACCCGGACCGCGAAGGTGCGCGATTGCGGATCGGCACTGCCGGCGACTTCGCGGACCTTGCCGTCAAGCGTCAAGCCCTCGTCCGACCAGAAACTCGCCTTGACTTCCTTGCCGGGCTTGAAGCCGGCGATGTCCATCTCCGGCACGGCGATCGACACTTCCTTCTCGCCGTCGACCGCAACCGTCATCACCGGCGTGCCGGCGGCGACCACCTGGCCGACATCGGCCGAAATCGCGGTGACGATGCCGTTCTTGCTGGCCTTGAGATCGGCGTACTGGACCTGGTTCTGTGCCTGCGCCAGTGTCGAGCGAGCGGCATCGCGCGTCGCCACGGCCTGGTCGTAGGTCAGCCGCGCCTGATCGAGCTGCGACTTCGGCGCGAAATTCTTGGCATAGAGCTGCTCGGCGCGCGTCCTGGCGAGGTCGACCGTCTCGACCTGGCGCTCGGCGGCGTCGAGGCTCGCCGCGGCGCTCTTCACCGAAAGCTGGTAGTCGGAAGGATCGACGCGGGCTAGCACGTCGCCCTCGTTCACATGCTGGCCAATGTCGACCAGACGCTCGGTGACCTTGCCGGCGATGCGGAAGCCGAGATTCATCTCGGTGCGGGCGCGCACCGAACCGGAATATTCGAGCTGGCGGGTGGTCTGCGCCTCGCCGATCTCGACGACCTTCACCGGCCGGACGATTTCCTGGACGATCTCGGCCTTCTCCTGGCTGCAACCGGCGAGGCCGAGCGCCGCGACCATGATGGCGGCGGCTGGGAGGCCGGCGGCCGGCAGCTTGCGGAGGATGGAACTGGACAAAGACACCTTAACGCTCCCGAACTGGAGATGATCTGTCGATACCGCGCCCGGCGGGCAGCTTCTATTTCAAGGCCCTGATGGCGTAGTCGATAAGCTCGTCGGGCATCGCCCGGTTGGTCTTGGCGAGGCACTGCGCCACCATCTGCGGGTGGCACAGAATGACGGTCGCGGCGCCGAAGCAGCGCGAGGCCGTTTCTGGATCCTGTTCCCTGAACTCGCCGGTCGCGATGCCGTCGCGGATCACTTCGGCGAACAGGTCGTGGATGCTGTTGACATGCTTGTCGATGACGCCCCAGTCGCGCTCCAGCGCGACGATGACCATCTCATGCACCTTCTCCTGGTCGAGCATGACCTCCAGCGTCATCTTGTACTGGGCATGGATGTAGCGCCGCAGCCGCTCCTCGGCGCTGATCGGCAGATGCATGATCTCGTAAGCCATCTTGTAGCTGGCGCCGAGCATGCGACCGCAGACGGCCTGGTGGATCTCCACCTTGGAGGCAAAGAAGCGGTAGATGTTGGCCGGAGACATGCCAAGCTCGCGGGCGATGTCGGCAACATTGGTCTTGCCGTAGCCGTAATGGCGGAACAGCCGCTCGGCGCAGTCGAGAATGCGGGTCACATTCTCCTGTCTGGCGGGGTCTGCCACGATGTTGGCGGCTTCTGACATAGCGCTTTCGTTTGACTAGTGATGAATTTCAATTTTCGTCAGTCGTAAAACGAAAGCAGCGAGGAGTCAACGCGAAATCGACGTACGCGTATAATTGGTGACAGATGGTGACAGTTGCGAGGGTCGGCAGGGCGACGATGGCGATTAGCCGTTAACGCCTGTGCCGTCGTCATCCACGGGCGAAGCAAGGAGCGAAGCGACGCGCGCAGACCCGAGGATCCATGCCGGAACATCGACCGAAGAATGGCACGGTATCAATAAGTTACGCCGGCTCGGCACTGCCCGTCCGTTGCAAGCTATTCTCGACCGCCGGAGCACTGCCGCGAGGTCACGGCATGGATCCTAGGGTTTCCGCGACGTCGCTTCGCGACTGCTCCACCCTAGGATGACGACGCCGCGGATGCTGGCGCAAACTGTCGGCGTCACGGCCATACTGGAAGGAGCGTACTACGCCCCCTTCGCCATTTCCCGCAGCCGGAACTTCTGGATCTTCCCCGTCGACGTCTTCGGGATTTCCGCGAACACCACCGCCTTCGGCACCTTGAAGCGCGCAAGCAACCCGCGGCAGTGCTCGATGATCTCGGCCTCGGTCGCGGCCTTGCCCGGCTTCAGCTCGACATAGGCGACCGGCACCTCGCCCCATTTGTCGTCGGCGCGGGCAACCACGCCGCAGGAGGCGACGGACGGGTGCTTGTAAAGCGCGTCCTCGACCTCGATGGAGGAAATGTTCTCGCCGCCCGATATGATGATGTCCTTGGAGCGGTCCTTGAGCTGGATGTAGCCGTCGGGATGCATGACGCCGAGATCGCCGGAGTGGAACCAGCCGCCGCCGAAGGCTTCGTCGGTGGCCTTCCTATTCTTCAGATAGCCCTTCATGACGATGTTGCCGCGGAACATGACCTCACCGATGGTCTCGCCATCGGCCGGCGTCTCCACCATCGTCTGAGGGTCCATCACCGTCAGCCCCTCGAGCGAGGCGTAGCGTACGCCCTGGCGCGCCTTCTTCTGCGTCCTCGGACCCTTGTCCAGCGCGTCCCATTCATTGTGCCATTCGTTGACGACCGCCGGGCCGTAGGTTTCGGTCAGGCCGTAGAGATGGGTGACGGCGAAGCCGGCGTCGGCCATGCCGGACAGCACGGCCTCGGGCGGGGGTGCCGCGGCGGTGTTGAAGGTGACGGTCTGCGGGAATTCGCGCTTGTCTTCGTCCTTGGCGTTGATCAGCACCGACATGACTATCGGCGCACCGCAGAGATGGGTGACGCCATGGTCGGCGATGGCGTCGTACATCGGCTTTGCCCGCACCCAGCGCAGGCAGACATGGGTGCCGGCCTGCACGGCAAGCGTCCAGGGGAAGCACCAGCCGTTGCAGTGGAACATCGGCAGCGTCCACAGATAGACGGCGTGCTTGGCCATGCCGGCATGGATGGTGTTGGTGTAGGCCATCAGGGCGGCACCGCGGTGATGGTAGACGACGCCCTTCGGATTGCCCGTCGTGCCCGAGGTATAGTTGAGCGAGATGGCGTCCCATTCGTCATCCGGCATCGACCAGGCGAAAGCCTCGTCGCCGCCGGCGAGAAAATCCTCATAGTCGAGCGTGCCGATCCGCTCGCCCTTCGGATAGGGCGCATCGGCGGCGTAGTCGGGATCGTCATAGTCGATGACCAATGGCTTGGCTTTGGCCAAGGCCAGCGCCTCCTTGACCACACCCGAGAATTCGCGGTCGACGATCAGCACCTTGGTCTCGGCATGGTCGAGCTGGAAAGCGATGACGGCAGCGTCGAGGCGGGTGTTCAGCGAATGCAGCACCGCCTTGGTCATCGGCACGCCGAAATGCGCCTCCAGCATCGGCGGCGTGTTCGACAGCATCACCGTCACCGTATCGCCCTTGCCGATGCCGCGCTTCGCAAGCGCCGAGGCGAGCTTCAGCGAGCGGCGCCAGAAATCGCGGTAAGTGATGCGCTGGCTGCCATGGATGATGGCAATATGGTCGGGATAGGTCCTGGCCGCGCGCTCGAGATAGGTGAGCGGCGTCAGCGGCTGGTGGTTGGCGGCGTTCCTGTCGAGATCCTGTTCGTAGGGATTGGCCATCCCGTTCTCCCCAAAGTTCTTTTCGAACTTTCTAACCTTAGGCCTGTCGTCAAGCCATCCCCCTGAATGGCTGAAAATGCTATGCTGCGCCAGCTTGGTGGAATGGCGATCCACGATCCGCCCCCGCCGAGAGGCGATCGCCTTCCGCACATCCAAATTTGACTTTTGTCGAGAGCCGTGACTAATGTCAGCCCAGGAGGCGGCATGGCGATCCGACCGGCAGAACAGCTCATCCACAAGGCCGCCTGGCTTTACTATGCCCATGGCCTGCGCCAGGACGAGGTGGCGAGCCAGCTCAACATTTCGCGCGCTTCGGTGGCCATGTATCTGCGCAAGGCGCGCGAGACCGGCATCGTCAACATCTCGACCTCGACGCAGCTTTTCACCGACGACGTCATGGCGCGCCGGCTGGAGGACGCCTTCAAGCTCGACGCCGTCTGGATCGCGCCGGAAAATGCCTATCTCGCCGATCCCTCGACCGATATCGCGGTGCTGGCGGCGAGCGTCTTCCTGGAGCTCGTCAGGAAAGGCGACCGCATCGGCGTCGCCTGGGGCCGCACCGTCTACACGATCGCCGACATCATGTCCTATGCCGACCTGCAGGACGTCACCGTGGTGCAACTCTGCGGCAATCTCGGCGCGCCCTATTCCTACCGGCCTGACCAATGCACGATGGAGATCGCGCGGCGGCTGAATGCCAAGGGCCTTAATTTCTACGCGCCGCTGGTGCTCTCCACCGAGGAACTGGCGCAAGGCCTGCGCGCCGAACCGGTGATCCGCGACCAGCTCGCCGGCGTCGCCGACTGCGATCTCGCGCTCTATTCCGTCGGCGCGGTCGATGCCGACAGCCATCTGGTCAAATGCGGCGCGCTGGCGCCGGCCGAGATGGCGGCGCTGCGCGAGGAAGGCGCGGCCGGCGTCATTGCCGGGCAGATCATCGACGCCAAGGGCGAAGCGCTGGATTGCAGCTACAACCGGCGCGTCATTTCCGCCGAGCTCGCCTCGCTGCGCGCCATCGAAAAACGGCTGATGGTGGTGCAGGAAGACAGCAAATTCGAGCCGCTGCTTTCAGCGATCGCCGGTGGGCTCTGCACGCATCTGGTGATCGGCGCGCATATGGCCGCACGCCTTCTCGAGCGCGCGGGCGAAGCCGGCAAAAAAGCATCCTAGAGAGACCACCCCTCGCCGCTTCTGTCATCAAGACGTCGCGGCTTTCTGTTCATGAGCAAAAAAAGACTGAAACCGGACGGAACGACATGCAGAACCTTTGGAATGACGCCGACGCGGAAAAGATGGTTGCGGACTATGCGAAGAAAGGCGTCGGCCGCGACCTTGCGCTGCGCGTCTATACGACCCGCCTGCTCGGCGGCGAGCCGCGCCTGGTGCTGCATGGCGGCGGCAACACCTCCTGCAAGACCAGGGCCACCGACCTGGTCGGTGACGAATGGGACGTGCTCTGCGTCAAGGGGAGCGGCTGGGACATGGCAGTCATCGAGCCGCAAGGCCTGCCGGCGGTGAAGATGGGCGCGCTGCTCAAGGCGCGTGGGCTGGATAGGCTCTCCGACGAGGACATGGTGGCGCTGCAGCGCTCCAACCTCATCGACCCCGCCTCGCCCAACCCGTCGGTCGAGACGCTGCTGCATGCTTTCCTGCCGCACCGTTTCGTCGACCACACGCATTCGACGGCGATCCTCGCCATCGTCGACCAGGAAGACAGCAAACCGCTGATCAAGACCGTGTTCGGCGACAAAATGGGCTACGTGCCCTACATCAAGCCGGGCTTCGACCTCGCCAAGGTGGCAGCGGAAGTGTTCGACGCCGACCGACAAGTCGAGGGCCTGATCCTCGACAAGCACGGCATCTTCACCTTCGGCGACGATGCCAGGCAGGCCTACGACCGCATGATCCATTACGTGAACGTGGCCGAGGATTATGTCGCCAGGAACGGCAAGCCAGGAGCGGCCAAGGCTGCGCTGCCGGCTAAGCTTGGCAAGCCGAGCGACATCGCGCCGACATTGCGCGGCGCCGTCGCCGTGGCGCGCGGCGAAGGCCGCTTCGACCGCATGATCAGCGACTTCCGTACCTCGGACGCGATCGTCGATTTCATCAATTCGGCGAAGATCGCCGATTATGCCGGCCGCGGCGTGTCGACGCCGGACCTGTCGATCCGCATCAAGACCGGGCCGATGGCGGTGCCGGCGCCCGACGCCGACAAGCTCGGCGACTACAAGGCCGTGGTGCGCAGCCATGTCGAGGCTTTCGTCAAGGACTACACCGCCTATTTCGAGACCAATGACGCGCTGGACGACGTCAAGCGCACCATGCTCGACCCGATGCCGCGCCTGACGCTGGTGCCGGGCCTCGGCATGTTCGGCCATGGCCGCACGCTGAAGGACGCGAAGATCGCCTCGGATGTCGGCGAGATGTGGATCGAGGCGGTGCGTGGCGCCGAAGCCGTCGGCAATTTCCATCCGCTCTCCAAGGCCGATCTCTTCCCGCTCGAATACTGGTCGCTGGAGCAGGCCAAGCTTGCCTCCAACAAGCCGAAGCCGCTGACCGGCCAGGTGGTGCTGATCACCGGCGGCGCTGGCGCCATCGGCGCCGCGACGGCGAAACTGTTCGCCGCCAACGGCGCGCATGCGGTGATCGTCGACCTCGACCCGGCCAAGGCCGCGGGCGCTGCGAAGGCGGCCGGCAACAACTCGATCGGCGTCGGCGCCGACATCACCAATCCGGCCGAAATGCGCGCCGCCTTCGACAGAGCGGTCGCCGTCTATGGCGGCGTCGACATTCTGGTTTCGAATGCGGGCGCCGCCTGGGAAGGCCGCATCGGCGAGTTGGATGACGCCGCACTGCGCAAGAGCTTCGAGCTCAACTTCTTCGCCCACCAGTCGGCGGCGCAGAACGCGGTGCGCATCATGCTGGAACAGGGCACCGGCGGCGTGCTGCTTTTCAACACCTCCAAGCAGGCGATCAATCCCGGGCCAAAGTTCGGCGCATACGGCATCCCGAAGGCGGCGACCCTGTTCCTATCCAGGCAATATGCGCTGGACTATGGCGCTGACGGCATCCGCTCCAACGCGGTCAATGCCGACCGAATCCGCTCGGGCCTGTTGACCGATGCGATGATCGCCAGCCGTTCCGGCGCGCGCGGCGTCTCGGAGAAGGAATACATGTCCGGCAACCTGCTCGGGCAGGAAGTGACGGCCGACGACGTGGCGCAGGCCTTCCTGCATCAGGCGCTGGCCGAACGCACCACCGCCAACGTGACGACGGTGGATGGCGGCAACATCGCGGCGGCGTTGCGCTGACGGCGTAGAACTTGGAGCGGTTCGTCGTTTCTCGCAACGATGGACCGCCTCTTCGTGTTGATGCGTTTCCGGACAGCAAGCCGTTTCGCGGCTTCTGCTGGAAAACTGCGCTAACCGATCAAAATCCCGCTCCAATGCTCCGCTTATTGTTTGCGCAGCTTTAGGGGGTGACTTGCGTCTCATATCCAGGCGCAAGGCGGAGTTTGCATGCAATCCAGGGAAGTGCCTTTTTTCAGCCAGTGGGAATCGCCCGGCATGACCTTGCCGGTTCTGGCGGAGGGACCGTCGGCGCTCCACCGCGATCCGCTGTGGCGCAACTCCGGCGCCGAGACGATCGAGGACTATGCGCGCTGGGCGGTCAATGTCTGCGGCATGGCCTGCCTGAAGATGATCCTTGCCGCGCGCGGCGATATCCACCCGACGCTAGAGCTCGCCCGCGCCTGCATGGCTTATGGCGGCTATGTCGTCAACGAGGTCGACGGTTCGATCAAGGGATTGATCTACGCCCCGTTCGTAACCTTCGTGGCCGAGCGCTTCGGGTTGGCGGCGCAGGTGATGACGAATGTCGACATTGCCGCCCTTCCCGCATTGCTGTCGAAGCATCGGTTCTTCATCGCGTCCGTCAGCAGCAGCATCCGCTGGCCGGGGCGCGAGCCGCCATCGAAGGGCGGGCATCTGGTGTTGGTGACGGCGGCCTTGCCCGAGACGATCCGTTTTCATAACCCGTCCGGCCATGATCGGCCTAGCCAGGCAGACGTCGCGCTGCCGCTCGTCAGCTTCGACCGCTTTTTCGCAAATCGCGGCATCACCGTCGATTTCCAACTCTGATCATTCCTGGAGATATCCATGGCCGCGAATCGACTGCGTATCGGTGTGCTGTTCGGCGGGCGCTCCGCCGAGCACGAGGTATCGCTGCTTTCGGCGACCAACGTCATGGCCGCGCTGGATCCGGCGAAATACGACGCCGTTCCGATCTTCGTCACCCGCGAAGGGCAATGGCTGCTCAGCAGTTTCGAACGCGGTGTGCTGGCGACACCGTCGGCCGGCACGCAGCTTTGCCTGGTGCCGGGTGGCCGTGGGCGGATGCTGGCGCTCCCCGCCAGCGGCGCTGCCCACGAACTGCCCGCCATCGATATCTTGTTTCCGGTGCTGCACGGGCTGCATGGCGAGGACGGAGCGGTGCAGGGGTTGGCCGAAGTGGCGCGCATGCCGCTCGCCGGCTGCGGCATCCTCGGTTCGGCGACCGCCCTCGACAAGGACATCGCCAAGCGGCTGCTGAAGGCGGCAGGAGTGCCCGTCGCACGCTCGGTGACGATCGACGAGGGTGCGGCGCCTTCGCTCGCCGAACTGGAAGACCAACTCGGCCTGCCGATATTCATCAAGCCGGCGCGGCAGGGCTCGTCCGTCGGCGTCGCCAAGGTCAACGCCAGCCAGGAATTCGATCGCGCGCTGACGGAAGCCTTCCAGCACGACCGCAAGCTGCTGGCGGAAGAATTCGTTCGTGGCCGCGAGATCGAGTACAGCGTGCTGGAAAGCCCTAAAGGCGAACTCTTCGTCTCGCGTCCAGGCGAGATCGTGCCGGCGGAAAGCCATGGTTTCTACAACTACAACGCCAAGTATATCGACGAGAATGGCGCGGCCTTGATCGTGCCGGCGGACTTGCCGCCGGAGGTCGAGGAGGCCATGCGCGGTATGGCCGCAAGGGCGTTCCGGGCGCTCGGCTGCGACGGCATGGCCCGCGTCGACTTCTTCCTGATGCCGGACACGAGTTTCCTGATCAACGAGCTGAACACCATTCCCGGCTTCACCAACATCAGCATGTACGCCAAGGCCATGACGGCAAGCGGCGTCAGCTACCCGGAGCTCATCGACCGCCTGGTGGCGCATGGGCTGGCGCGCGCCGGCCGCTGAGGCCGGGGCTAAGCGACCAACCGCTCAGGTCAGCCCGTCACGCCGGCAGGCCGGCCTTGCGGAAGCCGTCGACGAAATGCGTGAGTGTCGAGTCGTCGCGGAACGGCTCGGTGTCGACCCAGCGCTGCGTGGAGAAATGCGGATTGCCGACAAGGAACAGGGCAACTTCCGTGCGAGCCTCGTCGAGGCGGCCGAGCTGAGCAAGGGCTGCCGCCAGGAACCGGCGTGAGCTGGTGCGATAGGTTTCGTCGCGGCGCAGCGTCTCGACGGCGGACTCGTAGTCGTGGGCAGCATACTGCGCCTGGCCGAGCGTCAGGTAATACCAGCTCGGCGGAAACGGATTCAGCCGGAACGCCTTGCGAATGTGCTCCAGGCCCTCGTCTATCCGCCCGCCAAGCACGTCGATATCGGACAATGTCGCCCAGATGTCGGCCTCGTTCGGGTCGAGCTCGATCGCCTTGGCGAATTCCACGTCCGACTGGTCGAAATCGCGTTCATAGGCAAGCAAATTGGCCAGCACCCAGCGGCAGCCGGCATCGTTGGGATCGATCGCCACGGCCTTGCGCGCCAGTTCCAGGGAGATGCTGCGCGCAGGCTCGAACGGCTCGCCCCAATGCACCCAACTCATCCAGTGGTTCATTGCCAGCCAGCGATGGGCCTCGGCGTAGTCCGGATCGAGGGAGATCGCGCGCGTCAGCATCAGATGGGCTTCGCGCGCCATCTGCGGCGACTCGTCGAATGATTTGCGAGCCCGCACGCAGAGATCATAGGCTTCCAGATTGCGCGGCCGATTGCGGGCCGGCGGCGCGCGCAGCCGGCCGAGCAGCGCTTCGACGATCCTGGCAGTGACCGCGTCCTGGACGGCGAAGATATCTTCCAGGCCGCGATCGAAGCGTTCCGCCCACAGATGCTCGCCGCTTAAGGCGTCGACCAGCTGGGCGTTGACGCGCACGCGCCCGGCGGCGCGCCTCGCGCTGCCTTCCAGGAGGTAGCGCACGCCGAGGTCCTTCGCGATCATGCGCACATCCATGGCCTTGCCCTTGTAGGCAAACACCGAGTTGCGGGCGATGACGAACAGGCCGCCCATCCTGGAGAGGTCGGTGATCAGATCCTCGGTCAGGCCGTCCGCGAAGGACTCCTGCTCGGGATCGCTGCTGAAGGCCGCGAAGGGCAGCACGGCGATCGACGGCTTGTCCGGCAGCGGCAGAGGCCTTTGCTGCGTGCCGTCGAGTTTTTCGACGACGCTGGTGAAGCGGTAGCCGACGCGCGGAACCGTGGCGATCCACTCGCCGCCATCGGCCGTCGAGCCAAGCAGCTTTCTAAGCTGCGCGATCTGGACGGTGAGATTTCCTTCCTCGACGACGGTGCCGGGCCACGCCGCATCCATCAGCTCGGCCTTGGCCAGGATTTCGCCCGGACGCCCGACCAGCGCCTCGAGCAGCTTCAGCCCGCGGTGACCGGCGGCAACGGGAACGTCGCCCCGGAGCAGCGTTCCCGCGCCAGGATCAAACACGAACGGTCCAAAGGCAAAGCGCGATCCCTGCATGCGGCGATCTATAGCGGATTTGGAAGTTTTGAGAACTATTTGGGAGGGCTTAATTACGCCGCCGGCCGCCTGCGGCACACTGCAATCTCAATCAGGTCGAGGGTTTTCGGAACCCTCATTCGATGGAGGTTGCCATGAACGACAGCTTTGCGTCTTCCACTTGTCTGGCGGCACCGGCAATGCACACGGGCCGCCGGCGCTACAGCCTCGCGGTTCTGCGCAGCCTCATCGCGGAGCACCGCAGGCAGACCTATTTCCGCTTCGAGCTCAAGCGGATGGCGAGGGACAATCCGCATCTGATCGACGATATCGGGCTGACAAAGAAAGAGGTCGAGGCCGAAATCGCCAAGCTGCCCTTCTGGCAGCGATGAGGCCGCAACAGTCGCCTTGGAAAGACAAAGAGCGGCCCATCGGACCGCTCTCTTCGTTTGCAACTGCCCTAACCTTACTTGGCGTTCGGGTTCGGCATCCAGGCCGGCATCGCGACATCGGCATGGGCGAACTGCGGCAGCCTGGCCGACAGGTCTTCCATGTTCTTGATGTCCTTGTCGATCAGCTCCTTCTGGGTGATCAGCGTCGGCGGTACGATGACGTTGTGGCCAGGATCCTCGCCGGCGAGAAGCTGCGCCAGCGCGCGCACCGAGACCTGGCCGACGACGGCCGGGTTGGTGGCGGCGGTCGCCGCCCAGGCGCTGTCCGGCTCGCGCATTGCGGCGATGTCCGAGGTCGAGATGTCGGCCGAGTAGATCTTGATGCCCTTGTTCAGGCCGGCCTCGTCGACGGCGATCTTCACGCCCTTGGCGAACTCGTCATAGGGAGCGAACATCACCTTGATATCGGGATGCGCCTGCAGCACCGAGCGCGCCTGGTTGGCGACGGAGTTGGCGATCGGGTTGTCGAGCGTGCCGAACATGGCGACCTCGCTGATGCCCGAAAATTTCTTCTTCACGTCCACCCAGGTTTCGTTGCGGCGGTCGAGCGGGGCGATGCCGGCGACATAGACATAGCCGGCCTTCCAGCTCTCGCCATTGTCCTTGACGGCCTGCTCGAGCGCGAGCTTGGCCAGGTCTTTGTCCGACTGTTCGATCTGCGGGATCTTCGGGTTCTCGACATTGACGTCGAAGGCGACGACCTTGATGCCGGCGTCGACAGCGCGCTGAGCGGCGTCCTTCATCGATTCCGTCAGGCCGTGCTGGATGATGATGCCTTGCACGCCGAGCGCGATGGCCTGGTCGACCATGTCGGCCTGGAGCGCCGCATCCTGGCGGCTGTCCAGCACGCGCAGGTCGACGCCGAGCGCCTTGGCCTGCGCCTCGACGCCCGACAGATAGGCCTGGAAGAAGTCACCGGTTGACAGATAGCGCACCAGCGCGATCTTGACGCCGGGCTTGTCGAACGGCGCCGGTCTGTCCGCCGCCGATGCGGTTCCCTGCATCAGCAGCGCCGCGCCGGCGAGGCCGAGCGCCGCCTTCCCCAAAAGTCTTCTTGTGATGCTCACTTTGTTTTCCTCCGTTTTGTCTCAATACCCCGGTCGAAACTATCTCTTGCCCCTGCCGGAAAGGGCGAAGGTGAAGACAAGGGCGACGACGAGCACCGCGCCCTTGACGAAATCCTGCGTGTAGTAAGGAGCGTTCATCATCGTCAGGCCCTGCAGCAGGACGCCGACGAACACCGCGCCGACGGCGGTGCCGAAGGCGTTGGGCTTGGCAGCGCCAAGCACCGCGTAGCCGATGAGCGCCGCCGCCACCGCGTCGAGCAACAGATTATTACCCGAGGCGATGTCGCCGCGTCCAAGCCGGGCGGCGAGCAAAATCCCGCCGATCGAGGCAAAAACTCCCGAAATCACATAGGCCCAGATTTTGTATGCCTTGACAGGCGCGCCGGCGAGTTCGGCGGCGCGTTCGTTGCTGCCGACGGCATACATCATGCGGCCGAAGCGGGTGTATTCGAGGAAGAACCAGATCAGCACCGCAAGCACCACCAGCACCACCACCGAGACCGGGATCAGGTTCGGAATGAAGAAGTCGATGCGGTGGCGGCCGAGCGCCAGGAAGGCTTCCGAGAACTTGCCGTTGGCGACCGAACCGTCGGGCATGGTCATGCCGGTGGCGATCGAGCGGCCCTCGGTCGGGATGCGCTGCAGGCCGAGCAGCAGGAACATCATGCCGAGTGTGGCCAGAAGATCGGGCACGCGCATATAGACGATCAGCCAGCCATTGATCAGGCCGACGATGACGCCGATGACCAGGCAGGCGATGACGGCGACGATGGCGTTCTGCTCCAGCACCACCATGGCGTAGGAGGCCGCCATCATGGCGCTGGTCGCGACCGAGCCGATCGACAGATCGAAGCCGCCGACGACCAGCGTCGCGGTGACGCCGAGCGCCAGCACGCCGGTGATGGCCACCGACTGGAAGATGAAGACCGCGCTCTGCGGCGAGACAAAACCGTCGGCGGCGACCGCGAAATAAGCGATCAGCCCGACCAGCAGGACGATGAAGCCGTAGCGGATGGCGTGGTCGCGCAACATCACCCAGCGCCCCGCCGCGCGGCATTCAAACTCAAACGCATTCCCAATCCACTCCCTGCAATTTCTCGACCTTCATGGGGCGCTGTTCAGCGGTCCGCCGGCCACTTCCGCCAGCAGCCGGTCGAGGTCGATATCGGCGTTCCTATGCTCGCCGACGATGGTCTGTTCCGACATCACCAGGATGCGGTCGGCGGTCTCCAGCGCCTCATCGATCTCGGTGACGAAGATCAGCGTGGCGCGGCCGTCGGCGCTGGCCCTGAGCTTGGCGGCGATGTCGCGCCGCGCCGAGATGTCGACGCCCTGGAACGGCTCGTCGAGGATGAACAGGCGCGAGGCCTGCGACATCCAGCGCGCCACCATCACCTTCTGCTGGTTGCCGCCGGAGAGCGCCGACAATTCGTCTTTCTCCGACCGGCAAACGATGCCGAGCTCGTCGATCTGCCGGCGTGCGACAGCGCGCTCGGCGCGCTTCTTTATGACCCCGAATCCCGACATGCGCTTGAGGAACGGCAGGCTGATGTTGCGCTCGATGTTGAAGTCGCCGACGATGCCGCTTGCCGCGCGATCCTTGGCGACGAGGAAGACGCCGGCGGCGATCGCCTCGCGCGCCGAACCCGGCGCGTAGGGCTTGCCGTCCATATGCATGGTGCCGGCGAGCGGCCTGCGCACGCCGAACAGCGTTTCGGCCAAGGCCGTCTTGCCGACGCCGACCAGGCCGGTGATCGCCACCACCTCGCCGGTGCCGAGCGTCATCGAAATCGGTTTTGCGCCATGCGCGATCCTTAGGGCTTCCGCCGTGAAGACAGCGCGAGCCGAGCTTCTGGCGACGACCCGGTCGAGATGGATCTTGCGGCCGAGCATGGCGTTGACGGCGCCCTCGTAATCGAGCGGCTTTTTGTCGAAGGCGCCGGAGATAACGCCGTCGCGCATCGACACGATCCGGTCGGCCAGGCGCCTGATATCGGACATGCGATGCGAGATATAGAGGATGGCGACACCATGACCGCGCAGCCGGTCAATCAGCGAAAACAGCCGATCGGCCTCGGCGCTCGACAGCGACGAGGTCGGCTCGTCGAGGATCAGCACTTTGGGCTCGTGAGCCATGGCGCGCGCGATCGCCACCATCTGCCGATCGGCCAAGGCAAGGTCGGCAACTCGCGCCTTGAGGTCTATTGTCAGCCCCATACGGTCGGCGACGGCCCTAGCCTCCCTGCGGACGTTGCGCGGCTTGAACAGCATCGACGCGCCCTTGCCGCTCAACCGGTCGAGCGTCAGATTGGTGGCGACGTCGAGATCGGCGACCACGCCATCATTGATGTTCTGATGCACGGTGACGACGCCGGCGCGGATGGCTTCGGCGGGGGTCTGCGGGTCGAACGCCTTGCCGGCGAGCTGCATGGAGCCGGCGCCGTGCGAATAAACGCCGCTGACGATCTTGACCAGGGTGGATTTGCCGGCGCCGTTGGCGCCCATCAGCACTGTGACCTCGCCCGAATGCAGTTCGAGCGAGATGCCGCCAAGCACCTCGTTCTGGCCAAAGGATTTCCTCAGGCCCTCCACACGGAACACGGCATCTGCGCCCATTCGTTCCTCCCTGATCCGTGACGCTATGGGCTCATTCGTCAATTGTCAACACGATTGACATTTGCCAGAGCGCTTCCTAGCTTGGCCTCGCCGCCGTGGCTCCGCTATCGTCGGAAACCACGCGCAGGAGGGGAGAGAATGACCGGAAAGTTCGAAGCATTGTCGGTGGAGACACTGCCGAAGCGCCTTGGCGGGACCGCGGCGCTGACCGAGCGCATCGGCAAGGATGCCGGCCGCTGGAAGGTACGCGAGGTCGGCGACGGCAATTTGAACCTCGTCTTCATCGTCGAGGGCGACCAGGGCGCGGCGGTGGTGAAACAGGCACTGCCCTATGTGCGGCTGGTCGGCGACAGCTGGCCGCTGCCGCTCAAGCGTTCCTTCTTCGAATATCATGCGCTTACCAGGCAGGAGCGCCGGGCGCCCGGCTCGGTGCCGGCGATCTATCATTTCGACGAGAGCCAGGCGCTGATCGTCATGGAGTATCTGGCGCCGCCGCACGTCATCCTCAGGCGCGCGCTGATCGACGGGCGCGAATTGCCGAATATCGCGCCCGACATCGGCCTGTTCATGGCCCGCACGCTGTTCCGCGGTTCGGACCTGGCGATGGCGGCAAAGGATCGCAAGGCCGATCTCGCGCTGTTCGCCGACAATGTCGAGCTCTGCGACATCACCGAGAACCTGGTGTTCTCCGATCCCTATTTCGACGCCAAAATGAACCGGCACACCAGCCCGCAGCTCGACGGCCTGGTGGCCGAACTGCGCGCCGACCGCGACCTCAAGGTGGAGGCACAGCGGCTGAAGCATCTCTTCGCCGCCAATGCCGAGACGCTGCTGCATGGCGATTTGCATTCGGGCTCGATCATGGTCACCGACACCGAGACCCGGATGATCGATCCGGAGTTCGCCTTCTACGGCCCGATCGCCTTCGACGTCGGCATGCTGCTTGCCAATTTCTGGATGGCCTTCTTCTCGCAGCGCGGCCATGAGGAAAAGGGCAGCCGCGCGCCGATGCGCGCCTATCTGCTCGGCGTCACGGCCGAGACCTGGGCAACCTTCCGCGCCGAATTCTCGCATCTGTGGCGCACCGAGCGCAGCGGCATGCTCTACCAGAAAAGCCTGTTCGAGGATCAGGGCGATCTGCTCGGCGCCGAACAGGCGCTCGATCACATGCTGCATTCGATCTGGACCGACCTGCTCGGCTTCGCCGGCATCGAGGTGCACCGGCGCATCCTCGGGCTGGCCCATAACGCCGATTTCGAAACCATTGCCGATCAAGACCTGCGCGCCAGATGTGAGGCCAAGGCTTTGCGCTTCGGCCGCCATATCGCCGTCAACCGGCGCCAGATCCACAGCATCGACGAGGTCAACAATCTCGCCGCGCTGATCGAACGGGAGAACAGAATTTGAACGTCGGCGAACGCCACTACCGCACCATCTGGCTCAGCGACGACAAGCGGTCGGTCGAGATCATCGACCAGCGCTGGCTGCCGCATGAGTTCCGCGTCGAGACGATAGGAACGGTTGCAGGCGTCGCCACCGCCATCCGCGACATGTGGGTGCGCGGCGCGCCGCTGATCGGCGTCACAGCAGCCTATGGCGTCGCCATCCAGATGAAGGACGATCCGTCGGACGAAGCGCTCGACGCGGTGTGGGAAACGCTCAACAGGACGCGGCCGACAGCGATCAATCTGCGTTGGGCACTGGACGAGATGCGGCGCTTCCTCAAGCCGCTGGCGCCCGAAGAGCGCGCCGAGGCCGCCTACCGGCGCGCCGCCGAGATCGCCGACGAGGATGTGGGCTTAAATCGCGCCATCGGTGAGAACGGGCTTGCCATCATCAAAGAGATCGCGGCGCGCAAGCAGCAGGGCGAGAGCGTCAACATCCTCACCCATTGCAATGCCGGCTGGCTGGCAACGGTCGACTACGGCACCGCCACCGCGCCGATCTATCTGGCGACGGAGGCCGGTATTCCCGTGCATGTCTACGTCGACGAGACCAGGCCGCGCAACCAGGGCGCCCAGCTGACCGCCTGGGAAATGGCCGGCCACGGCGTGCCGCACACGCTCATCGTCGACAATGCCGGCGGCCATCTGATGCAGCATGGCGACATCGACATGGTCATCGTCGGCACAGACCGCACCACCGCCAATGGCGACGTCTGCAACAAGATCGGCACCTATCTGAAGGCGCTGGCCGCAGCCGACAATGACGTGCCCTTCTACGTCGCGCTGCCCTCGCCCACCATCGACTGGACCGTGACCGACGGGCTGGCCGAAATCCCGATCGAGGAGCGCTCCGGCGATGAGGTGTCGCTGGTCTGGGGCAAGACGGCGGACGGCAAGATCGCACAGGTGCGCGTCTCGCCGGATGCCACGCCGGCCGCCAACCCGGCCTTCGACGTGACGCCGGCAAGGCTGGTGACCGGGCTCATCACAGAGCGCGGTGTGGCGAAAGCCTCGCGTGAGGGGCTGAAGGCGATGTTCCCGGAGCGGGGGTGACGGCAGGACAGAGGCGGGCGCCGTCCCGCCGACGTTACAGTGCTTGGGTTCCTCGCCCCGCCAAAGGCGGGGAGAGGTGGCCGCGAAGCGGACGGAGAGGGGCCTTCGTAGGGCGCTCCCCTCTCCGTCTCGGCTTCGCCGAGCCACCTCTCCCCACACTCGTGGGGCGAGGAACCTTGATCTTGCGGCGCCGCGATCCTTCGCGCCCCCCTCTGCCCTGCCGGGCATCTCCCCACGAGGGGGGAGATCCGCCAATCATCAATTGACAGCGCCTGCCTCCCCCTCCATACCTGCCCCCGTTAATGTTCTCAGGGCGGGGTGAAAGTCCCCACCGGCGGTAAGGGTTTCGACCCGAGCCCGCGAGCGCCTCCCGGCGACGGGAGGGTCAGCAGATCCGGTGCGATTCCGGGGCCGACGGTTAAAGTCCGGATGGAAGAGAACGATCGCTAAAAGACGATCCGCTCGCGCGGGTCGCGTTTTCGCGTCGTGCGTCCTGATTCTGGTTCGAAACGGAAGGAAGGACCCATGAATCAGCATTCCCCTAAAGACTATGAGACTGTTCGCGTTGCCGTCATTCGCGCGCGCTGGCACGCCGATATCGTCGATCAATGCGTGCAAGCCTTCGAGGCGGAGCTTGCCGCGCTCGGTGGCTTCACCGTCGACGTCTTCGACGTGCCGGGCGCCTATGAGATCCCGTTGCACGCCAAGACCTTGGCCGAGACCGGCCGTTACGCCGCGATCCTCGGCACTGCCTTCGTCGTCAATGGCGGCATCTATCGCCACGACTTCGTGGCGAGCGCGGTCATCGACGGGATGATGAACGTGCAGCTTGCGACCGGCGTGCCGGTGCTGTCGGCCGTGCTGACGCCGCACAATTTTCACGATAGCGTCGAGCATCACCGCTTCTTCCACGAGCATTTCATCGTGAAGGGCAAGGAAGCGGCGAAGGCCTGCGTCGAGATCCTCGCCGCACGAGCACGCATCGCTGCTTAGGCCTGCCAAAGACCGGATTTCAGCGCTGCAACAAGAATTGCGGCTGCAAAAGGTTGCGGTAGGTTCGAAATCCGGCCAGAAGCAACGGGGCCGCCCGAGACCCAGGCGGCCTTTTCAAACATAGGCTCGAACCAGATATGGAGACTAGTCGTTGGCTCGCATCACACTGAGACAATTGCTCGACCATGCCGCCGAACATGGCTATGGCGTGCCTGCCTTCAACATGAACAATATGGAACAGGGCCTCGCGATCATGGAGGCGGCGGAGGAGACCAAGTCGCCGGTCATCCTGCAGGCCAGCCGGGGCGCTCGCGCCTACGCCAATGACGTGGTGCTGGCCAAGCTGATCGACGCGCTGGTCGAGATCCACCCCGACATCCCGGTCTGCATGCATCTCGACCACGGCAACAACGAAGCCACCTGCGTCACCGCGATCCAGTACGGATTCACCTCGGTGATGATGGACGGCTCGCTGAAGGAGGACGGCAAGTCGCCGGCCGACTATGCCTATAATTCCGGCATCACGCGCCGCGTCGTCGACATGGCGCATTGGGGCGGCGTTTCCGTCGAAGGCGAGATCGGCGTGCTCGGCTCGCTGGAGAGCGGCGGCGGCGAGCAGGAAGACGGCCACGGCGTCGAAGGCGCGATCAGCCACGACCAGCTTTTGACCGACCCGGAACAGGCCGTGCAGTTCGTCAAGGACACGCATGTCGATGCCCTGGCCGTTGCCATGGGCACCAGCCACGGCGCCTATAAATTCTCGCGCAAGCCGGATGGCGCGGTGCTGGCGATGAACGTGATCGAGGAGATCCACCGCCGCCTGCCCAACATGCATCTGGTCATGCACGGCTCCTCCTCGGTGCCGGAGGAGTTGCAGGAGATCATCAATAAATATGGCGGCCAGATGAAGCCGACCTGGGGCGTGCCGGTGGAAGAGATCCAGCGCGGCATCAAGCATGGCGTGCGCAAGATCAACATCGACACCGACAACCGCATGGCGCTGACCGGCGCTATCCGCAAGGTGCTGACCGAGAACCCGTCGGAGTTCGATCCGCGCAAATATCTGACGCCGGCGATGGCCGCGATGCGGAAGCTATGCAAGCAGCGCTTCGAGGAGTTCGGCACCGCCGGCAACGCCCAGAAGATCAAGCCGCTGCCGGTCTCGGAAATGGCCAAGCGCTACAAGTCGGGCAGCCTCGACCCGAGATTCGGCTGAGCATCACCCCATGCGACCGGTCGCCATCCGGTCGCGCAAAAGTCGTCCCGAACGCCGCCGAGGGCTATTCGGCGGCGTTCGGCGTTTCAGCGTCGGCGCGGATCAGCTTGATGTCGGCCCCAGCTGCCCAGGCGCCGATGTCCTCGCGGCGCAGCGCGGCCGCCATCATGTCCGGGAAATGGTCGGGCGTGCAGGCAAAGACGGGAATGCCCAGCGCCGCGACAGACCCCGCCATCGACGGATCGTAGCCGGGACGCCCTTGGTCTGTGAGCGCCAGGAGAACGATGACGTTGACGCCCGAACGGACGAGCGTCGCCAGCCTTTGCAAGAGCTCCTTGCCGTTGCCGCCTTCGTAGAGATCGGTGATCAGCACGAAATGCGCCTTGGTCCGCCGCTCGATGCGTTCGGCGCAATAGGCGACCGCCTGGTTGATATCGGTGCCGCCGCCGAGCTGGACGCCAAACAGCACCTCGACGGGATCGCTGAGCTCTTCGGTCAAGTCGACGATCGCGGTGTCGAAGCAGACGAGTTTCGTCCGCACCACCGGTAGCGAGGCCATTACCGCGGCGAAGATCGAGGCGTAGATGACCGAGCTTGCCATCGAGCCGGACTGGTCGACGCAGAGCGTCACCTCGTCGAGGTCGACCAGCCGGCGCTGGCGGCGCATGAAGCCGACGAGCTTTTCCGGCACCACGGTCTTGTGGTCCGGCTGGTAGTGGCGAAGGTTGGCCGTGATCGTGCGCGGCCAGTCGATGTCGCGCTGGCGCGGCCGGTTGGTGCGCCGCGACTTGTCGAGCGCGCCGCGGATAGCCTCGGCGGTCTTCTGCTCCAGGCGCTGCATCAGCTTGGCGACGATGTCGGCAATGATCGAGCGGGCGATATCCTTGGTCTTGTCCGGCATCGCCGAGCGCAGCGAGATCAGATCGGCGACGAGATTGACGTCAGCCTCGATCGCCTTGAGGAACTCCGGCTCCATCAGCATCTGTTTCAGGTTGAGCCGCTCGAAGGCGTCCTTCTGCACCACCTGGACGACCTGCTCGGGGAAGAACGATCGGATATCGCCCATCCATTGCGCGACGCGCGGCGCCGAACGGCCGAGCCCGCCACGCCGCTTGCGCGGGTCGCCGGCGGTGTCGCCGCTGCCGTCGCCATAGAGCGCATCTAGCGCCGCCGACAGTCGCCGGTCCTCGGCCGACAGCGCGGATGAAGACTCATCGTCGGCGCCGATCGCCAGCCGCCAGCGGCGCTCCCTGTTGTCTCCCGTCGGATCGAGCTTCGGCCCGGTAGCTTCATCAACCATGGCTGGCCTCCCCCGCAAGCAGCTTGCCGAGGAGAGCGAAATGCCTGCGCCATGCCTCGCCGCCGTCCGGCGCGGGCTTGAGCCCGGCGGGCAGGCTCGCTCTCTTGCCGAGCACGGCCTCGATCAGGCGGCGGCGCTCCATGCTGTCGAGATTGGAGAAGACGCGGCGCAGCAGCGGCAGATGCGCCACGAAAGCCTCCTCGTCGAGCGATGCCAGCCAGGCGTCGACGGCGCCACGCAAACCCTCGTCGTAGATCAGCCGCTGGCCGGCGCCGCTGAAGAAACCTTCGAAGAAGGCAGCCGCATCGAGAACGGGAGTCCCCGGCGACAGGCGCTTTGCCAGGAGGTTGGCGGTCTCATCCGCTGAGAGTCGCCCGGCCTCGTAGAGCAGATGCGCGGCGCAGCCGGCGACCAGCGCCGTGGAACGCGACGAATCGAGCACGGCCGCCAGTCCGTTACGCCAAGCCTCCAGGACATGCTCGCCCGGTTCGACCAGCTTGATCGCCCCGTCGGCCTTGCGCAGTGCTGCCATCAGCGCGGCTGCGGCCTGCGCGTCGAGATCGCGCGCCGCATAAGGCAGCGCGATGGAACCCTCGATGATCAGCCGTTCCAGCAGGCCGGCGAGGCGCTCCGTCTCGGTCTTGCGGGCTTCGCCGTAGCGGATGATGTCGGCCAGCGGCGGCACCGAGGCCAGCAGTTCCAGGCACTCGCTGCTGTGCGCCGCCTTTTCCTCGAGCGCCGCGAGGCCAGCGGCGGATGCTTCGCTCAATGCCGCCGTGATCGCGCTTTGCACCAGCGTGGCCAGAGCATCGAGCGTCGCGGCAGCGCCGATCATTTGGATCAGCCGGCCATTGGCGGCCTTCTCGATGGTCGGTCCGTAGACCAGGTTCTCGACCAGGCGGACGGCATATTCCGGCTGCCAGGCCAGCATCCAGCGCTCGCGGAACGTGCCGCGGCTGCGGCCGACATCCGTCAGCCTGCCCCAGCTGACGCCAAGCACGTTCAGCCGGTGCAGCAATGTCGAGCGAAACAGCCCGCTCTCGCTGCGCAGGTCGACCGAAAGCTCCCGCTCCAGCGCCTCGGGCTTCAGCCGGGCCGCCTTCTGGTTGCGCTGCAAGTCGTCGATCAGCGGCGCCAGCGGGGTGTCGGGCGGAATCTCGCCGACATCGGCGCCGAGCAGCAGCTCGGCCTCGACCATCTTCCACAGCAGGGCCTCGCCGTTGAAGAGGGCCGAGATCGAGGCATCGCGCAGTTCCTCGAAGCCCGGCTTCGGCCGCTCGCGGATGGCGGCAAGCGCGCGGGCGAGACGCTCCGCTTCGATCAGGGAGGCGGTCGAGATCATGTGGCCCTTGGCGCGAAGCACCGAGGCGATGCGCGCGAGCCACAGGACCGAGGCGTCGCCCTGCCCGCGCGTCTGCCACAGATGCTTGCACCATCCGGGCGCGACGACGCCGGCGCCGTAGCCGTAGCCCAGCGCCAGGCGCGGTCCGGTCCAAGGCGCGTAAGTCATCGTGGTCTTGCGCCGGCCGATACCCTTGAGCAGCGCCTGGTCGCTCTTTTGCGTGTGCGCCGCCTGCAAGGCCGGCACATGCCAGGCGCCGCAGACGACGGCCAGCGGGCCTTCGAATTCTTTCCGCGCGGCGGCGATCTCGAGCCGCATATGCGCCTCGCGCATCGCCTCGAACTTGCCGATCGCGCCCTCGCCGTCGCGCAGCGTCGTCATCGCGTCGGCGATGGCCGCGAAGATCGGGCCGGGTTCGGGATTCTGCTCGATGATGTCCGACCACCAGCTCTCGCCGTCCTCATAGCCGGCGGCGCGCGCCAAAGTGCCGATCGGATCCTGGATGCGCGTGGGTTCCTCGGCCTGCTTTTCTGTGACTTCTGCCTCGGCTGCTTCAGTGTCCGCTGACCCTTCAGGCGCCTGCTCGGCGAGCCGTGCGGCGGACGGCAGGTCGATGAAGCGCAGCGCCGCCCCGTTGGCGACGGCCCAAAGTGCAGCCTGATATTCCGGCGAGAATTCGGCGAAGGGCCAGAAGCTGGTTGCGGCGGGATCGTCCTCCGGATAGCAAAGCAGCGCCACCGGCGGCTTCATGTCGGGGCTGGCGAGCAGCGGCAGCAGCGGCGAGGCATCGACCGGCCCTTCGATCAGCACGGCGAAGGGCTGCAATTCCCGCAACGCCTTGACCAGGCTCTCGGCGGAGCCCGGCCCGTGGTGGCGAATGCCGAAATAGCTGATGCCGCCTTGCGTCATGGCTCAGATGGCCGCATTGAGCGCCGCGTAGTAGCCGGCATAATCCGGCCGCTTCTTCAGCACCGTCTCCAGATATTCCTCGAGCACGACCTTGTCCTGCACCGGGTCCTTGACGATGGCGCCGACAAGGCTCGGCGCTAGGCCTTCGGCATGCAACTTGCCGTCGTCGAACCATGCCGCCTGGCTGAGGCCGCTGACCATCGTGGCGATCGCCTCGGCGGTGGACAGCGAGCCGGACGGCGTCTTCAAAGTCACCTTGCCGTCTGCGGTCGCGCCCGAGCGCAGCTCGCGGAAAATGGTGAGCACGCGGGCGATCTCCTCGCCGACATTCTTCGGCACCGGCAGGTCCAGCCCACCGGCCATCTCGCCGACGCGCCGGGAGACGATCGAGACTTCTTCCGCCATGTCGTCCGGCAAAGGCAGCACCACGACGTTGAAGCGCCGCTTCAGCGCCGAGGAGAGCTCGTTGACGCCCTTGTCGCGGTTGTTGGCGGTGGCGATGATGTTGAAGCCGCGCTGCGCGTAGATGGAGGTGTTCAGCTCCGGCACCGGCATCATCTTTTCCGACAGCACGGTGATCAGCGTGTCCTGCACATCGGAGCCCATGCGCGTCAATTCTTCCAAGCGGCAGAGCTTGCCGTCCTGCATGGCGCGGTAGAGCGGCGTCGGCACCAGCGCCTCCTGGCTCGGCCCCTTTGCCAAAAGCTGGGCATAATTCCAGCCATAACGGATCTGGTTCTCGTCGGTGCCGGCGGTGCATTGCACGACCAGCGTCGAATTGCCCATGATGGCGCCAGCGAGATGTTCCGAGACCCAGGATTTCGCCGTCCCTGGGACGCCGAGCAGAAGCAGCGCGCGGTCGGTCGCGAGCGTGGCGACCGCCGTTTCCATCAATTGCCGGCGTCCGACATATTTCGGCGAAATCACCGTGCCGTCGCTCGCCTTGCCGCCCATCAGATAGGTCAGCACGGCCTTGGGCGACAGGCTCCAGCCGGCGGGCTTCTGGCGATCGTCGCCGCGCGCGAGCGCCTGCAGTTCGGCGGCATAGACCTGCTCGGCCGGGAGGCGGATGGCTGCGTTCATGCGATCTTCTCCGGATTGATCATCTGTCGGATTGGGAACGATTTTCGGCCAGCGCCGCGTTGAGCCGCAACAGGCCGAGCGATGGGGATGCGGGCGGCAGGCCGGCGGCGACGACGTCGCCGATTAGTTTCTCCGCCGTCGCCGCCGTGGCGAGAAAACCTATGGCCTCGATATACTGCTCGGCGCTTCGTTTCATGACGTCGTTGTCACCCGAGACGGCGGAGCGCAGCGCCGAAAGCGTCTTGCCGTTTGCGAGGTCGCCCCATTCCAGCCAGCCTGCCTCCGCGCCTTCGACCAAGTTGAGCGCGTGCAGATTCTGCGCGTCATTCAGGATCTGCCTGATCAGGAGACGCTTCCTGCCGCTGTCCAAACGCAACATGAGCTGGAGGACGAGAAGCGTCAGCTTGCCGCCTTCGGCGACGAGCATATCCGCCAAACAGGCCACCGCCGCATCGCTGCCGGACACCGAGACCATTAGAACGAGAAAACGATCGGCATTGTCATCGACGCCGAACTGCCATGCGCCGATCAAATCAGGCTCTGTCTTGCCGAAGCGGGCGACGAGATCGCCGAAGTAGCAGGAAGCGAACAAGTCGGCGCGACGGGCCTGTTGCGCGGGCGACTTGAGTTTTATCGGTGCGTAGGTGGTACGGCGGCGAAGGAAGCCGGATTTGCCTTCCTCGATGAAAGCGGCCAGCTCGGCTGTCGGATCTTGCGGCCCGGCATCCGTTGGATTGCCACGCTCCCCCAACCTTGCCAGCAGCCGGCCCGCCATTTCCCGCACCTTGCCCGAGCGATCGGCAGAGAGGCTTTTCAGGAACGAAATGTCGTCGGCGCTCAAGCCGACACGCATGAGTTCAATAAGGGCGAGCCTGACCTCCGCCGGTTCGCTTGCCCCTTTGGTCTCAATCAGCGTCCTTGCCAAAGCAGGCGCGGCGCGCCGCAAATCGGCCAAAGCAATGCGGCGCGCTGCGGGATAGAAATCATCCCAGGTTTCCGCCGTCAGCTGTTCGCGTCGGGAGTGCTTTTCGCCATCCGCGCCAGCCTGCCAGTCGACCCAGGGGGCATAGACCTCCGGGGCGGCTTGGTCGGATGCGGCGGGCATCCAGTCCATGGGATGGGTGACGAAGCCGCGGCTGGCGACGAGCGTGGCCACGCGCGTCTTGAGCCTCGCATCGGCTGCATATTTCAGCGCCGCACGCAGCAACGGCCGTAGCCGTTCAGGGAGCATCGGCAAGGCCAGAACCGGCAGCGGCTGGCGCCGCTTCAACGTTTTCGGCGCGGCCGGGCGAAGCGCGACATCAAGCGCCTGCGCGGCGATGGCCAACAGCCGCCGCTCCTGTTCGTCGGGGCTGGCAGCCGAGGCGACCTCCTTCCATTCGGCGGGCGCAAGCTCGAAAGCCGCGCCACCCGAAATCCAGCCGTCGCGCAACCGCGCCAGTCCGGCTTGATCGAGCTCGCTCATGACAGATCGAGCCTCCCGATGCTGCTTTGCGAGGCCAGAAGCTCGAGCCTGGCGCCGTTCCAGAGCGCTGCCGTCGCCGCGAGATCCAGCCCAAGCAAAGTCTGGCTGACGGAGCCCGCGACAGGCAGGGCAATGCCGTGCGGATCGCTTGCCGCCTGCCACCAGGCGCCCTCCTTTTCGTCCAGCGCGATCGCACCGGCCGGCAGGATGACCGGGCATTCGGCCAGCCATGGCGCGCCGTCCTGAAAGGCGGCATAGGCGGCCAGCGGATCGCCGGCCGTGTTCGGAGCGAACACTGGCCATGCACCGGCCACCACATCGCCCAGCCGTTCCGCGACCAGGGCCCGGAGCGGATTGCGCGACGGATAGAACACCAGCCTCGCTTTGAAGCGGTCCCCTGGCGCGAAAGCACCGGACCGCCGGCCGGCCGAAGCCGGGAAGAAATCGAGCAACAGAGCAAAGCGCGGGGTTGTGCTCCCAAGATCTAACAGCCAGGTCGCGTGGCTGACGAGGCCGTCGCGGCGGGTCTCGATCTTCTCGCCGAGCACTTCCCAGTCACTTTCCACTTGGATCGCATCGGGATTGGCGAGGATCTGGTCGCGCGTCTCCGATGTCGAGACCAGACGTTTCAATTCGGCATCGTCGGGCGCGGCGCGCCAGGCCTTGGCAAGCAGCACCAGCTTGCCCAGCTCGCGGATCGCAGCGTCCGGCCGCTCCTCGCCGCGCAGCGCCATCAGCCGCGCCGGCAATTCGTCGATGCGACCGGCGAGCGCCGTCGCCTTCAGGTCGACAAGCCTCGCCGCGATGCGGCGGCAGCGCTCGCTCGAGGCATCGACAAAGCCGGCAAGGCCGAGCCGCAGTTGGTCGGCGATCCACTGGTCGAGCTCGTCAAGCGCGGCAGAAACCGCGCTTCGCGTGTCCTCCGCCCGCTTGCGCTGCGTCGCCTCGCGGCGTTCCGCGGCAGCCGTGTCCTCTACCGGCGCGCTTTCCGCGGGCCGCGTGGCTTCGTCGATGCTTTTGCCCTCGGAACCGGCCGCGGCCGGTATTGGAGACTGGCCGGGCTTGCGGCGCCGGCCGAGCCAATCGTTGACCCAGTCGGGCGTCTGGTCGACGAGCGCGAAGCTGTCTGGTGCCGTGGCGCCGATCCACGCCAGCGCCAGTATGTGCTTGCAGGGGAATTTCCGCGAGGGACAGGTGCATTTATAGCCGTGATCCGACGTGTCGAAGGCAACGCGGTAGGGATTGGAGCCCGAGCCCTGGCATTCGCCCCAGATCAGCGGCAGATGCTCATACGCTTCAAGCCGGGGCCAGTTCGAGCGCTTGGTCAGCTTCGCGGCTGCGCCAAGCGAGGCCTGGTCGGGAGCAAGCGCCTCGATTGTTTTCAAATCCAGCTGCAAGCCGCGCCTCACCCCCGAAGCATGATTCCGCAACGATAGATAGCCGTTTGCGACGCGCCGGTGTAGCTCCAGTCGTCGCAAAGTTTACGCCCCAATAAAAGGGCGCTTACATTTCGCGCAAAAACTCTATGACCATCGCCGCCGTCCAGGTGAAGCGGCCGCCGCCGAGCGGCTCGCCGGTGAGCGGGTCGTAATATTCGGCGAAGCCGCTTTCGGTGATCAGGTCGAGACTGGACTGGGTGATACGCCGGGCGACCTCAACGTGGCCGGCTGCCAGAAGCCCGTCGGCGACCATATAGTTGACCACCAGCCAGACCGGACCGCGCCAGTAGCGCTTGGCGTCGAAGCGCGGATCGCCGGGATCGTGCGAGGGGACGACGTGACGCGCCTTGCCGGCGAGGCGTTCGACCGTTGCGGCGATCGCCGCGGCGCGCGCCTGCGGGATGGCGGCGAAGGCGGCCAGGATGCCGCCAACGGAGGCGCTGTCGACAAGCTTGCCGGTTATGCGGTCGAGACACAGATACTGGCCGTGCGCCTCGCTCCACAGCCGCTCCATCGCCGCAAGGCCTCTTACGGCACGGGCTCGATTGGCATCGGCGATCCTGGTTTCGCCGAGCGCCTCGGCGAGATCGGCAAGGTCGGCGCAGGCGCGGATCAGGATGGCGTTGAAGCCGGGATCGACGATCTGGAACGGCGAGGCGTCGTGCAGCCTGGCATTATCCCATCCCAGCCCGCGAAAATGCTGCACCAGCCAGAGATAGCGGTCGTATTGCGCCTGGGTCGGACGGTGCGCCGGATCGGCGTGCAAAGTGTCGCGGCGGGTGTAGGGCTCGACGCCTTCGGTCGGCACGCGCTCGAAGGCTTCATCCCAATCGATGGAGTTGTCGCGACCGGACTCCCAAGGATGGACGATCGCAACCAGCCCCTCCCCCTTGGGGTCGCGGTTCTCATAGAAACAGCGATGCCAGGCGTCGATCCTGGGTAGCAGCGCGCGAGCACGCGCCGCGGCAAGTTTCCTGTCGCGCGCCCGGTCGAACAGGCGGCGCACGGCAAAGCCGGCGACGGCCGGCTGGGTGATGCCGGACGTCGCCGTCGGGCGGCCGGTGCGCCAGACCTCGGGCCCCGGAAAATAACCATCGTTCCAGACATGGAAGACGATATGCGGCACCATGCCGTCGGGCCATTGATGCGCGAACAGGGTCTCGATCTCGGTCCAGGCGCGCGCCTCGTCATAATGGGCGAGGCCAAGCGCCGTCAGGCAGGAATCCCAATTCCACTGGAACGGGTAGAGCCCCTTCGTCGGGACGGTGTAGTCGCCGTGGTCGTTTTCCTTCAGCACCTCGACGGCGCGGGCAATGATGTCTTTTGCGGCGGATGCGGTCATAGGGGATCGAGGTCTTTCAGAGGGCATTGGTGGTTTCGGGATCGAACCAGCGGATGCGGTCGGGCTTGGGAGCAAGCCGCAGGCGGTCGCCCACGGCAACGGTGGCGCCGGAGTCCAGGACGGCACGGAACAGGCCGCCCTCGACGTCGCAAGTGACCAGCGTGTGGGGTCCGAGCGGTTCGATGACGCGCACCGTGGCCTGCAACCCGTCGTCGCCGGCATCGACGTCCTCGGGCCGGATGGCGAATTCGATATTCTGCCTTTCCGATCTCGGGCCGGGCAGCGTCAGCCCGGCAACGCTCCAGCCGCCGTTCGCGGCCTTGGACGCGGGCAGGAAATTCATCGGCGGGTTGCCGATGAAGGAGCCGACGAAGCGGGCCGCCGGATCGCGGTAGACCTCGACCGGAGACGCTGCCTGGACGATGCGGCCCTGATGCATGACGGCGATGCGGTCGGCGAGGCTCATCGCCTCGACCTGGTCGTGGGTGACGTAAATGGTCGTGGTCTTCGAGGCCGCGAGCACGCCCTTCAGTTCGGCGCGCATCTCCAGCCGCAGCAGCGCGTCGAGGTTGGACAGCGGCTCGTCCATCAGGATGACGTCAGGCTCCACGGCGAGCGCGCGGGCGACGGCGACGCGCTGGCGCTGGCCGCCGGAGAGCTGGCCTGAGTAGCGCTTCAGAAGCTGCTCGATATGCATCAGCTCGGCGGTGCGGTTGACGCGGCGCTCGACTTCCTGCTGCGGCAATTTCTTCATGCGCAGGCCGAAGGCGATGTTCTCGAACACGGTCAGATGCGGGAAGACGGCATAGTTCTGGAACACCATGGCGATGCCGCGCTCGCGTGGCGGCAGATGGTCGACGCGGCGGCCGCCGATCCAGACCTCGCCCTGGCTTGGCGTCTCCAGCCCGGCAACGATCCTGAGCAGCGTGGTCTTGCCGCAGCCGGAGGCGCCGAGCAGCACCATGAATTCCTGGTCGGCGATGGCGAGGTCGACCTGATGCAGCGCGGTGAAACCGCCGAAGCGCTTGGCCACTCCCTTGATGGCGATTTCAGCCATGATCGTTCTCCGTCTCGCACGTCATCGGTTGGCGATCCCCCACATGGCGAACAGGTATTTCCGGACGGCGAAGATGAAGATCAGCGCCGGCACGACCAGGGCCGCGCCGCCTGCGAATTTGAGGTAGAGCGGCGACTCGCCGAGGCTCTGCAGCAGGAAGGCCGTCAGCGTGCGGTTCTCGATGGTGAGCACGGCGGCGGCGAACACCTCGTTCCAAGAGATGGTGAAGGCGAACACTGCCGAGGCTGCGACGCCCGGCAGCGCCAGCGGCAGGATCACCTTGCGAAAGGCCTGCCATCGGGTGCAGCCGAGCGTCCAGGCCGCCTCCTCGAGTTCGACCGGTATGCCGGAAAACAGCGAGAAGGTGATGAGCACGGCGAAGGGCAGCGCCAGCGTTGTGTGCACCAGCGCCAGACCGATCGCGGTGTCGTCGAGGCCGGTGCGGATGAACATCACCGCCAGCGGCAGCGCGAGCAGCGGCAGCGGGAAGGCGCGGGTCATCAGCACCAGGAAACGGAACGTGCCCTTGCCCGGAAAGTCGAAGCGCGACAGCGCGTAGCCGGCCGGCGCGCCGAAGCCGATCGACAGGATCATCGTCAGCGTGGCGACGAGGACCGAGTTCCACAGCGCCCTGGCGACACCGGCGAAGTTGATGAAGAAGGACAGGCTGCCGACATCGAAGGATGGAAAAAAGCGCTTGGGAAAGGCGGTGACCTGATCCGGCGACGACAGCGCGTTGACGATCAGCAGATAGATCGGCAGCAGCACCCAGACGCACAGCAGGACGGCGGTGGCGACGAGCAGCCAGTCGCCGGCCCTGCGGGCGTCGGCGGCCACGGCAACCGGCGCCTCCGCGGCGACGCTCATATCCGCGCCTCCTTCATATCCGGGCTTCCTTGGGCACGCGCAGCACTCTGAGGAAGAACAGCGTGAAGCCAATCGAGATGGCGAGGATGAGCAGTGCCGAGGCGGCGGCGACATTGCGGTCCTGCAGCGTGAACTGCCAGTTGTACGTCTCACCCATCAGCACCGGCAGGTTCGTTCCGCCGAGCGCCGCGACCACGGCGAAGACCTCGAAGGCGAGGATGACGCGCAAGATGATCGCCGTCTGCAGGCTGGGGCGAAGCAGCGGAAGCGTAATGCGGATGAAGCGCTTCCACGGGCCGGCGCCGAACACTTCAGCCGCCTCGCAATATTCCTTGGGGATCAGCCCCATGCCGGCGACGAGGATGACCATCATGATCGCGGTGGCGCGCCAGATCTCGGCCAGCGCCACGGCAACGAAGATGGTGAGCTTGTCCTGGTAGCCGAGAAACATGATCGGCCGGTCGACGATGCCAAGCGTCGAGAGCAGCGTGTTGAGGAAGCCGGACTGGTCGAAGATGGCAAGCCAGATCAGCCCGGCGGCAAGGTCGGAAATGCCAAGCGGGATGGCGAAGATGTAAAGTGCCACGCTGCGTCCGGTCTCCAGCCGCGACACGACGCTTGCCATCAAGAGCGCCATGGCGAGCTGGATCGGCACCACGATCGCGGCAAGCAGCAGCGTGTTGCTCACGGTGACCGGAAATTTCCAGCTGCCGGCCATGGTGCGGAAATTGTCGAGCGTGAAGGCGCCGTCGCGGGTCACTGCCTCGAAGGCGACCAGCGCGAACGGATAGAGGAAGAAGACGCACAGAAACAAAGTCGCGGGCATCAGCAGCAGATAGGGCAGAGCCTTGCCGTTCATGGTGTTTGTCCTTACGCGCCGCCGTCGAGCGCGACGGTCCGGCGCCCGGAGTGCAACAAACTCCGGGCGCCCCTCGGGAGGATCGGTCAGTCTACCGGGCAAGCCCCCTCGGACGGCTTGTCGGGCGCCCAGCACGGCGCCTTGGCCTGGTCGATGATCGCCTTGAGCGCGGCAGCCTGTTCTTCGAGCACGCCATGCACGTCCTCGCCGCCAAGCACGATGCGCTCGAAGCTGTCGGTGTAGACCTGGTTGAACTTGCCGCCGAGATCGCCCAGCCCCATCGGCAGCAACGCCGGCAGCGCGTCGGGCGCGCCGGTCATGGTGGCGATCGCCGGGCCGAAAGCCTTCACCGAGGCAGGCATGTCGTCGGGCAGCTTGACGTCGACGACAGGGAAAAAGTTGGTCGCCTTCAGCGTCGCGATCTGCGTCTCCGGCTTCAACATATAGGCGACCAGCGCCTTGGCCTTGGCCATGTCGGGCGAGGTCTTCGGGATGGCGACGCCGGCCACCACCGGCATGAAGCCGCGACCGGCAGGACCGGCCGGCGCCGGGAAGGCGACGAAGTCGTCAGGCTTCTGGTTGAAGGCATCGGCGAGGCGCGCGACATGGTCGAACGCAATCCACACTTCACCCGACAGCAGCGGCTCCTGCATGAAGGCGTAATTGGTCGAGTTCGGATTGGTGTACTGCCAAAGCTCCTTGAACTTGTTCCAGGCGGTCTCGGCCTCTGCGGAACGGAACTTGGTGACCATCGAGCCGGTGTAGGACGGGTAGAGAAAGCCTTCGAAGAAGCGGTGCTTCAGCCCCTTCGGACCGGCAGGAAAGCCGAATTTCGGCGAGCCGGTCTTTTCGGCGATGGTCTTCGACCATTCGATCAGCTGGTCATAGGTGATGGTCTTGAGATCGACACCGGGCGGCAGATATTGCAGCGCCTGCTTGTTCGCGGCCATCAGATAGGTGGCCTGCATCCAGGGCATATATTTCTGCTCGCCGGTGCCGAGCGTGCCGAGCTTCTTGTAGGCCTCGTTGACTTTGACTCCGCCGACATCGACAGCGGAGAGATCGACGAGGTTGGCGCCGACCGTGGAGAAGTCGCCATGCAGGCCGCCGAGCAGGCCGATGGTGCCGGAGCCTGCCTGCAACTCGGCCTGCAGGCGTGTCAGCCACGGGCCGTCCTCGGCGACCTGATAGTCGACCGGACCGTCGAAGCCCTTCAGCACTTCGTCGCGCATCTTCTGCGTTTCCTCGACAGGGCGCGCCTGCGTCGACCAGAACAGCACCTGCTGGGCCTGGGCAGCACCAAGGGCAAACGACAGCGCCAGCGCCGCACCCGCCAGTTTCCTCAACACATTGGTCATGCTCTTCCTCCCTGGATTGACGCCATCACGCCGGCGTCATCTTTCTTGTTCTCGGCGCGGGTCCATGGCTCGCCCTCGACACCAGGGCCGGCCGGATCAGACGGGTCAGCGGCTCAGCCGGTTTTTCAGCGATGATGGTGAGCAGCATGTCCGCGATCTCGCGCGCGCACTGGCGGATCGAGGCGTCGAAAGTGGTGAGGCCCGGCGGCGCATAGGCTGAGGCCAAGACATTATCGAAGCCGATGACGGAGAGGTCGCGCGGCACCGTGAGGCCGGTCCGCGCCGCCTCCTCCATGACCGTCAGCGCTAGTTCGTCGAACAGGGCGATGATCGCAGTCGGCCGGCTAGGACCCTGGAGCAGGCGGTTGACAGCCTGGATGCGGGCGCCCCGGTCGAAGCGCGAAGCGGTCGCCACGTCGAGCCGCACGGACGGATCGCCGCGACGGGCGATCGCGGCGGCGAGGCCGTCCTGTCTCAGATGCCGGAAGGTCATCGGCTCGGAAATCGTCACGAGGCCGAAATGGCGGTGGCCGAGATCGTAAAGCATGTCGAAGGCTTCACCGAAGGCATGGGCGCCATCGGTGTCGAGCCAGTTGTAGGCAAAGTCGCTGTCGAGCAGGCGGCCATGCGCGACGAACGGAAAACCCCTATTGCGTAGATAAGCGAGGCGTTCGTCGACCTCGGCGATGCGCGTGATGACGACGCCGTCGGCGCGTCCGGACTCGACGACATGACGCAGGACGGCAAGCTCGGCCTGGTCCTGCGCGGCGGTGGCGAGGATGAGATCCGCGCCATGCGCAACCAGCCCTTCGCCGAGCCCGGTGACGAATTCGCCAAGAAAGGAATCGACCAGGTGGGGCCCGCGGATCGGCAGCACCAGGCCGACGAAGCCGCTGCGTCCGGAAACCAGCGTGCGCGCCGCGGTGTTGGCCACGTAGCCGGCCTGGCGTGCCGCCTGGGCGACGCGCTCGCGCGTCTTCAAGGCGATCTGCTGATGGCCGGCGAGCGCCCGCGATACCGTCGTGATCGACAGGCCGAGGCTCGCGGCTAGCTCCTTCAGCGTGGTGACGCGGGCCGGCAATCGCTCCTCCATGAACGCGGTGTTGAAACGTTTGTAATCGCCTTTTTCGAAATTGCAAACGTTTTAAATTTTGCTAATAGTCGGCCGCGCGTGGCGCGGCAGCGAATGGGTTCGCCATCGCTCAGACGACGCCCGCGCCGCGGATGAGGTCGACGAAACGGCCGAAGACTTCCGTGTGACGGTCGACATCGCCGGCCGACGTCGCCGGGCACATCAGGAACATGGTGTGGAACGGCGTCACCAATATGCCTTCGTTCATGTAGAAGGCATGCAAAAGCGTCTCCAGGTCGCCGCGCCGGCCGGCAATGACGTCGGCGCCATTGCGCGGCGGGTTCGGCATGAACATGATCTCCGCGCGGGCGCCCGTCTGCGTCACATGCCAGGGCAAGGCGTTGGCGCGGATGATGTCCCACGCCGCCTCGGCAAGGCTCGTGGCGTTCGCGATCATTAGCTCGAAATTGGCCGGCGTCAGCACCTCTTCCAGCACAGCGCGCATGGTGGCGACGGTCAGCGCGTTGCCCGCCAGCGTGCCGCCGATGCCGAGATGCGCCGACTGGCGCACGCGTGGATTGACCATCGGCACGATTTTCCAAAACCGTTCGGCAATTTCACGCGAGACGCCAAAAATGCCGGCCGGAATGCCGCCGGCGATCGCCTTGCCGGCGACCAGCATGTCCGGCTCCAGCCCGTGCAGCGCGGTGTAGCCGCCAGGACCGCTGGAGATGGTGTGGGTCTCGTCGATGATCAGCACGGTGCCGGTGCGGCGGGTGATTTCGCGAAGTGCGGTGTGAAAACCCTCGGCGACCGGGATCATGCCGAAATTGGTCATCAGCGGTTCGGTCAGCACGCAGGCGACGTCGCCATGCGACAGCGCTTCCTCGAGCGCCGCGACGTCGTTGAATTCGACCACCCTTGAGACGGCGGAATGATCGACGCCGTTCGGGTGGATCATGTTGCGCATGCCGATCCTGCCGTCGCGGATCTCGACATGCGCCTCCTCGACGCCGCCGTGATAGCAGCCGGAAAAGACCAGCACCTTGTCGCGCCCGGTGATCATGCGCGCGATGCGGATCGCGCCACGATTGGCATCGGTGGCCGAGGTGGTCAGCGTCCAGTAAGGCAGACCGAAGCGGCGCGTCAGTTCGGCGCCGACCCAGAGGCTGTCCTCGGTGGGCAGCATCATGGTGCCGTTCCGCAGTTGGTGGAGCGCGGCGCGCGTCACCGCCTCGGGCGCGTGGCCGCACATGCCGCCAGTGTCGCCCAGCGCGAAGTCGACATAGTCGTGGTCGTCGATGTCGCGGATATGCGCGCCGCTCGCGGACGCGGCGTAGACCGGGAAGCCGCCGGCCCAGCGGCGCATCCAGTGCGACGGGCCGCCATAGAGGAAATGTGTCTTGCCCTCTTCCCAGGCCGCCGCCGAGCGCGGATGCGTGGCGAGGAACCGCGCCTGCTCGCGGTCGAGCAGGTCTTCGATGGTTACGGGTTGCAAAGCAGTCTTGCTGGCGGCCGTCACGGCGCTGAACTCTCCCTGGCGCGCAAAATCTGGGGTGCGTAGCCGTTCCAATCGGTCCATTATTTGAACCATTGTTTTGTATGTTATAGGTTACACTGAAGGCAGGACAGGCGCCTGTCAAGTTAATTCACATGCGAAGTATCTCGGAGAATGGACGATGAGCACGGTGGGCAAGGCGGTGTCGCTGCTGGAGTTGTTCACGCTGCACGAGCCGGAGATCGGGCTCTCCGATCTCGCCCGCCGCGCCGGGCTCGACAAGGCGACAGCCAGGCGGCTCTTGATGGCGCTCGCCGCGCATCGGCTGATCGAGCAGGAACCCCGGAGTCGCCGCTACCGGCTGGGCGCCGGCCTGTCTCGGCTCGCCCGCATCCGCGACGCGCATTTCCCCTTCGTACGCCTCGCAGCGCCCGTCATCCGCGAGCTGTCGCTCGAAACCGGCGAGACGGTGCATCTGTCCGAGTTCAGCGCCGGCGCGCTGCTGACGCTGCATGTCGAGCTGTCGGCCAAGGCCAACCGCGTCAATGTCGATGTCGGCCAGGTGCTGCCGTTGCACGGCACGGCGTCGGGCATCGCCTTCCTTGCCGCCTCGCGGCTGGAAGTGGTCGGCGCCTATCTCGAGAAGCCTTTGCGAGCCTTCACCGCGCATACGATGACGGGGCCGGACACGCTGGCCAAAGCCATCGCGTTTGCGGCCACAAGCGGCTATTCGCGCAGTTCCCAGGGTTATGAGGAAGGCGTGCACAGCATCGGCGCCGCGATCCTCGGCGCCGACGGCCAGCCGATCGGCACTCTGGCGGTCGCCTCGCCGATCTCGCGTATCGATGACGCGATCGCGGGCAGCCAGGGCGAGGCGGCGCTCAGGGCGGCAAGGCTGATCACGGCCCGACTGACAGGCGAGGCGTGAGCCGCGCCTTAAGCGCCGAAAGCCGCCGCTCCCCGCCTTTCGCCATTTTTTTCCTACCGGCCCAGCTTGTGAACATCGTTCATTTTTCTCTTGAACGTCGTTCACGATGTGCTATCGTGCACCTATGAACGGCGTTCAAGAGAACGTATCCGGCCTGAAACAAGCCTGCGCCGACGCAGCCTAAGCCTGAAACGAAAGGACCATATCGATGCTCACCGACAGCCATGCCCGCAAATATTCGAGCGCCTGCAAGCCCTGGAGACCGATCGCGGACGACAGATGCGGGGCGCCAAGGGCAAGAAACAAATGGATTGGAATAAATCGCGGTAACGAAGTTTAACCGCTTCCCGATAAACAAGGCTCAAACCGCGCAAGTGTCCGCTCAGTCCAGTCGGATTGCCAGACGGCCCTGCCCAATGGAAATTGCCATGAACACCCATCTGATGATGTCGCGGCGCTTCGCGCCTCTCTTCTGGACGCAATTCCTCTCGGCCTTCAACGACAATTTCCTGAAGAACACGCTGGTGTTCCTCATTCTCTTCACGCTGGCGAAGGATCAGGCCGCGTCGCTGGTGACGCTTGCCGGCGCCATCTTCATGGCGCCCTTCCTGCTGCTTTCCGCGCTGGGCGGCGAGATCGCCGACCGCTTCGACAAGGCGCTGATCGCGCGGCGGCTGAAATTCACCGAGATCGCCGCAGCCGCCGTCGCCGTCGTCGGCATCGCGCTGTCCTCGATTCCGGTGCTGATGACGGCGCTGTTGATGTTCGGCATCATCTCGGCGCTGTTCGGGCCGATCAAATACGGCATCCTGCCGGATCACCTGGAGCGCAAGGAACTGCCCAAGGCCAACGCCTGGATCGAGTCGGCCACCTTCGCCGCGATCTTGGGCGGCACGATCGCCGGCGGCGTCGTTTCCGCCGACGGCATCGGCGTCACGGTGTTCGGGCCGATCATGATGGCTTTGGCCGTCGGCTGCTGGTTCGTCAGCCGCTACATCCCTTCCACCGGCTCGGCCGCCCCCAACCTCGTCATCGACAAGAACATCTTCCGTTCGACCTGGCGGCAGGTCGCCGAATTGCGCACCGACATGCGCATCTGGCGCGCCGGCCTGATGACGTCTTGGTTCTGGCTGGTCGGCGCCATCGTGCTGTCGATCCTGCCGTCGCTGATCAAGGATTCGCTCGGCGGCAACGAGATCGCGGTCACCGCCTATCTCGCCGTGTTCGCCGTCTCCATCGCCATCGGCTCGGCCATCGCCGCCTGGATGTCGCAGGGGCGCATGGTTCTGCTGCCGGCGCCGGTCGGCACCGCGCTGCTGGCGCTGTTCGGCCTGCATCTGGCCTGGACCATCGGCGCCATGCAGCCGTCGCCGAAGACCGAGACGCTCGCCGCCTTCTTCGTCGGCTCGAACACCATCCGAGTCGCCATCGACCTCGCCGGCATGGCTATCGCGGCCGCCTTCCTGGTGGTGCCGACCTTCGCCGCCGTGCAGGCCTGGTCGCCCGAGGCGCGCCGCGCCCGCGTCGTCGCCGCGGTCAGCATCGTCAATGCCGGCTTCATGACAGTCGGCGGATTGCTGGTCAGCTTGATCCAGGCGGCGGGCGTCTCGATCGCGGGCATCCTGTTCGGCCTCGTCGTTGCCAACGCCGTTGCCGCCTGGCTGATGCTGAAATTCCTGCCGACCAATCCGTTCCGCGACTTCGTCTCGATCCTGTTTCGCGCCTTCCTGCGCCTCGAAGTCGAGGGGCTGGACAATCTCAAGGCTGCCGGCAAGGCGCCGATCCTCGCGCTCAACCATGTCAGCTTCCTCGACGGCCCGCTGGCGCTGACGCTGACCGACGAGGAGCCGGTCTTCGCCATCGACTACACGATCGCCCAGGCCTGGTGGATGAAGCCGTTCATGAAGCTCGCCCGCGCGCTGCCGCTCAACCCGGCGAAGCCCATGTCGACCCGCACGCTGATCAAGATCGTGCAGGGCGGCGATCCGCTGGTGATCTTCCCGGAGGGCCGCATCACCGTCACCGGCGGCTTGATGAAGGTCTATGACGGCGCCGCCATGGTCGCCGACAGGACCGGCTCGATGGTGGTGCCCGTGCGCATCGACGGGCTGGAGAAGAGCTACTTCTCGCGGCTCTCCTCGCAGCATGTGCGCCGCCGCCTGTTCCCGAAGGTCAAGGTGACCATACTGGAGCCGGTCAAACTCGAAGTTCAGCAGGAACTGAAGGGCCGCCAGCGCCGCGGCGCGGCCGGCTCGGCGCTCTACCAGGTGATGTCCGACCTCGTCTTCCGCACCCAGGACACCAACAAGACGGTGCTGGAGAAGATCATCGAGACGGCGCACGAGCGCGGCATGAAGGAGCTCGCCGTGCAGGATCCGGTCACCGGTTCGCTGAGCTACGGCAAGCTGCTCACCGCCGCCGCGGTGCTCGGCGAGAAGTTCGAGCATCTCTATGCCGGACAGCAGACGCTGGGCATCATGCTGCCCAACGCCAACGGCGCCTGCGCAGCGCTGCTCGGCGTCATGTCGGCCGGCAAGGTTCCGGCGATGATCAACTTCACCGCCGGCGCCGCGAACATCCTGTCGGCCTGCAAGGCGGCCGAGGTGCGCACGGTGCTGACCTCGCGCACCTTCGTCGAACAGGCAAAGCTCGGGCCGGTGGTCGAGGAGATCGGCCGTTCCCTCGACATCGTCTGGCTCGACGACCTGCGCGCCACGATCGGCCTCAAGGACAAGTTGCTCGGCCTGCTGCGCAAGGCGACGCCGCGGGTGGCGCGCAAGGCGGACGATGCGGCCGCGATCCTGTTCACCTCGGGCTCGGAAGGCACGCCGAAGGGCGTGGCGCTCACCCATCGCAACATCCTGGCCAACGCCGCCCAGGCCGCCTCGCGCATCGACTTCCATTCGGGCGACAAGGTGTTCAACGTGCTGCCGATCTTCCATTCCTTCGGCATGACGGCGGGCACGGTGCTGCCGCTGATCTCGGGCGTGCCGGTGTATTTCTACCCCTCGCCGCTGCACTACCGCATCGTGCCGGAACTGATCTACGCCTCGAACGCGACGATCATCTTCGGCACCGACACCTTCCTGTCGGGCTATGCCCGCACGGCGCATCCTTACGACTTCCGTTCGGTGCGCTACTGCTTCGCCGGCGCCGAGCCGGTGAAGGTGGCGACGCGCACGACCTATATGGAGAAGTTCGGGCTGCGCATCCTGGAAGGTTATGGCGTGACCGAAACCGCGCCGGTGATCGCCATCAACACGCCGATGTACAACAAGTCCGGCAGTGTCGGCAAAATCATGCCCGGCATGGAGTACCGGCTGGAGCCGGTGCCCGGCGTCGACGAAGGCGGGCGGCTGTTCGTGCGCGGCCCGAACGTCATGGCCGGCTATCTGCGCGCCGAGAACCCCGGCGTGATCGAGCCGCTGGCGGATGGCTGGCACGATACCGGCGACGTCGTCACGGTCGACGATGCGGGCTTCATCTCGATCCGCGGCCGCGCCAAGCGCTTTGCCAAGATCGCCGGCGAGATGGTCTCGCTGGCAGCGGTCGAGGCGCTGGCCGGCGAACTCTGGAAAGGCGCGCTGTCGGCCGTCGCCACGCTGCCCGATGCCCGCAAGGGCGAGAAGCTGATCCTGATCACCGAGGCCTCCGGCGCCACCCGCGCGGAGTTCCTGGCCTTCGCCAAGGCGAACGGCGCCATGGACCTGATGGTGCCGGCCGAAGTGCGCGTGGTGCCGAAGGTGCCGGTGCTCGGTTCCGGCAAGCTCGACTTCGCCGGCGTGACCCGGATGGTGCGCGGCGCCGAAGAGCTGAAGGTCAAGGCCGCCTGATCTGATCAATGAACAGGCCGGCGCGAAAACGCCGGCCGGTTCATTGCTCATCTCCGCCGCTGCGGCAGAGATGGTTAGCATGTCATTTTCCTTTCCGGTTGCATCGGCTCCCGCCGTGGCGTCTCAATCCCGAGACAAGACGGGGCCCAATGAACCGGAGGAGGAAACGATGCACGGCCATCATGTGAGCGTCGCCTACGGCGAAGCCTTCCTGTCCGCCTCGCGGATGCTGTTCGGCCCGATCACCCAGCGTTTCTCGCGCGGCGAGGCACCGTCGCTGCCGAAGCTGGTTTCGGTCAACCTCGGCGCCCGCCGCCTGTCCGAAATCCAAGCCAAGTCGCATCTGGTCCTCAACGACCGCGCCTTCTGGCGCAGCTTCGATCCCGACGCGATCAAGATCCTGATGCAGCGCAAGTCGGGAGGGGAGCTCGATCCGTTCGGTCGAAAAAAGTATGTAGCCGAACGACCGATATGCGCCTAAGTCGGACTTTCGGTTGAACTTTGATCTCGCCAGAAACGAACGCTCCGCGATAACCGCTGGATAACGGTAACGTGGCAAGCCGGAAACTCGCCGCCGATTATGGGGGCGGCTCGCACGATACGGTTATCTGAAGGTCATATACCCCGTCATCGTCGTCGTCATCGTCCTCAGCCGGGTTGAAGACCAGCGGAAGCTGAACTGTGAGACTGGCCCCTACTCCCTCCAGAACCTTATCCGTGTTGGCCAGCATGTCGAAGGAAGGTATGTGGATCGATGTCCGGTCTGCCGCGCTGAGGTCGTCCAGTTCGACCAACTCGAATTCAGCCGAATCGATGTACCGAACCATGTTGAGTTGGGGCAGATCGCGGAACGAATCGTCGTCGAACTCCAATTCGTCGCTGTTTGGAATATGAACGCGAAGCAGACCACCAACGCTGACATTGATTTGGATGTCATCGGAACCGGCCTCGCTGCCCAGGAAGCCGTCCGTCTCGTCGCGACAGAAGAGGCGCGCCATCGTCCGCGCGCGGGAGCCGGCGTTGTTCGGGTTGCCGTAGAGGTAGCTGACGTTCGACTTCAGCGTGATGGTGAAGCGCTCCGCGGTAAAGCTTGGATCCTGACGTTGCGCCAGAAAATAGCCGTTCAGCGGGCGGTCATAGCCTACCTGCGAGACGACAGCAGGGCCGGCATCCACTTTGTCCAATAGAGCCAAGTCGTTCGATCCGGGCTTCGAAGCGACCACGAGCAGACCGAATGCATCCATGTCCGCATTGTTTATGGATATGGTCGAGTTGGCGTTCAAGCTGCCATCCGGCTCGGTGTCGAGCGCCGCGCAGAACCAGACCGTGTCCATCTCATCGAAATCGGGCGTGGACGGGTCATCCAGCGAGTGCGGTGCACCGACCTTGGCTTGGGCGACAAACGGCACGTTGCGCTGCAAGGGAATGGCGTCCAGGCGGCTCGTGCCGGCATAGCGATGGACCCGCACCCTGTAGCGTCGCTCGCCGCGCCGGCTTGGATGGGCGATGCGGATGAGGAACGGAGCAAGTGGCAATGCGAAGCGCGTCATCTTTTCCTGGCGCGGCCCGCCTTCGTCCTGGATACTGAATGGTTTCACCGGAACCGACAGATTGTCGGCGGTGAAGATGTCCATCCTCACGTCGGGACCACCCAGCTTAAGGTCGATCGCATAGCCGCCGGGATCCTTGATGCAGATCCAATGCATCTGGCCTTCAACCAGGAAGCCGTCGAATATCTTGTCACCGCTTCCGATCGGCATGTTGATCTGCTCGGACGTGGCGATCGACGCGAAAGGTCGGTCAAGGTCGAGATCGATGCGGACCGGAAGATGGTCGCTGACATAGGACGTCGGATTCGTCGCGTCTGTCGCAATGTCATAGGCGATGCACATATGCTGCATCGCCCGCCGTCCGTTCAGTGGCCCACGGCCGCGCAACGCGTAGTCGAGCCGCTGGTTGTGCACGGTCATTCCCCGGTCGAACCAATCAGGTAAAGTCAGCATGCCGAGGCGCACGTCGCCCGGCGACTGTTCGTGCATCCACGAGTCGTGCAGCACCTTCGTGAAAGGGGCGCTCGGCGTGTCGAAGCGCTCGGTCCACTCCTGTCGGAAACCAGTGGTCGGATGACTCATGCCATCGATGTTGAGGTCGCCGCACATCAGGATCTCGGCATCCTCGACGTTGCCGGACATTGTCTTGATCAGATCGAAGGCCTGGTTGAGTTGCTTGCGGCGTATGTCCTTGTGTGCCTCGACATTGTCGGTCGAGTCGGCCTGTGTGTGGCTGTTCAGCAGATGGAATGCCTTCCCATCCTGTACGAGCTTGGCGTACAGCACGCCCTTGGAGGCGGCGGAATCGTCCCAAACCGAGTCTTCGTATTCCACGAACGCGACGATGGGGATCTTGTCCTGTCCAACAATGTGCTGCAGGTCGGCTGGGACCGGTGTGCCGTCGAACGGAATGCGGCTGAAAATCATCAGGCCCGAGTCTTCGAACTTGCTGAAAGGGATCAGGATCAACCCGATGGCGCCAGCGACGATCGACAGCGCGGCGCCGCCGGGAATGGTCGCCGCATAGCCGGCAATACCCAAAAGCGTAGCGCACACGGTGGAAACCGAGTCACCTTGCGCCTTCTCGACGCGGAATGGGTATTTGGCCTTGAGATGCGAGATCAACGCATCGCGCCCGTCCTCGTCGAATACTTCCTGGAAGCACAAGACGTCGTAGTCCCACTCGCTGTCGAGAATCCTCTTCGAGATCAGCTTGGCGCGGTCCTCTACGTTCTCGTATGGCGTCAGGGATCCTTGCGCGCCGGCTTCCATGGCCCACGACCGCATCTGGACATTGTAGGTCAGAACTCTAATCGACGCGCTCATCTCGTCCTCACGGCAGTTGGCACAGGGCGGTTGGCCGGCGGATGCCGACTTGATCGAGCCTGGCATCGAGGGACACATTCCAGCCCGAGGCGTCGCGAACAACAGAGCAGAGCGCAAGCGTAGGAAGGAAGAATGCGGCCAAGGCCCCCGCGCCTGTCACGGCAAGTGCCGCCGGATAACGCAGGACATCCCCGAGGATCGTCTCCGTGATCCCGCCTGACGGCGAGGCCATGATGGAAAGCCCTTCGCGTGTCAGGTCTCCCACGATGATCGTACCGTCGGGCAGCACGGCGACCGCGGCGGGATTTCGGAACGTACCCTGCGAACTCACATCCCAGTAAGCATCGTCGAGCTGAGCAAGCTGCACGATACGCGCCGCGGCTGGATCCGCCACCACCAGCCCACCCGGTCCGTGCTGGATGCAGACCGGACCTGCGAACCTGCCCGGCCCGACGGAGCCTGCGGCAATTTTCTGGCCGTAAGCCTGCCAACCGGTCCCGTCAAAGGCATCCATGGCGACTATTCGGAAATTGCCGGTATCGGCCACGAAAATCCGTCCCTCGTCGGAGACGGCAACTCCCATCGGGTTTTGAAATTGGCCGCCCCCGGCACCCTGCGACCCGAAACTTTCCCAATTCGTGCCGTCTTCGGCGCAGGCGATGATCCGGCTTTGGCTGCGGTCGGCTGTCAACAACCGTCCGTCTGGAAGGCGGGCCAAGCCGTACGGAAGGCCGAACCCGGCGGGGGCCGGCACGTCAGCCGGGGGATCGGACGGATTCGCCTGGAGGATTGAAATTCCTCGCCTCAAGTCGGAAACGGCAAGTCCAGCCATCTTCACAATCCCAGCCGCTGTTGTTCCGGTTGCCAGTCGATGACGCTCCAGCCCTGGTTGCCATTGCATACTGCAACCAGCAAGACACCGGTGTGAAACAGATCACTGAGACAGGCCAGACTAAATGAGCGGCTGACGCACCTCCCGGTAAATGATGGTTGACCTCGGCGTCTTTAAGCCCTGCTAAACTGGCTGAAGCGCCCCCGTGAGGGTGAAATCGACCCAGCACTCGCCAGATCTCTTGGCCGCGATGCAGACGGCCGTAGTAATGTTCTGGACCATCGCGGAGCCTGCTCCGATCCGTCCGATCGTCACGAAACTCATGCCTGATCGACAGCAGGCGGCCCCGTCTGACTTGCGGGGAGCTCAGTCGCTCACCCGCAAGCCGATATTCGCTACAAAGCATAGCGTCTACATGTTCGCCGCGGTCGGGCGCACGATCACTTCGTTGACGTCGACGCCGTCGGGCTGTTCGAGGGCGAAGCGGATCGCGCGGGCTATGGCGTCCGGGGTCAGCGACTTCTGCCGCCAGTCTTTCAAGGCTGCAGCTACCTGGGGGTCACTGATGTCGTCGCCGAGTTCGGTCGCGGTGACGCCGGGGGAGATGATCGTGGCGCGGATGTCGTCGTGCTCCTGCCGCAGGCCTTCGGTTATCGCCCACACCGCGTATTTCGTGCCGCAGTAGACCGCCGCCGTGGGCAGCACGATGTGCGCGCCGACCGACGCGACATTGACGACGTGCCCGCTCTTCTGCGCGACGAAGCGAGGCAGCACCGCAGCGATGCCGTTCAGCACGCCGAAGATATTGACGTTTATCATACGCTCCCATTCATCGCGCTTCAGCGCGGCAAGCGGAGACAGCGGCATGACGCCGGCATTGTTGACCAGCACGTCGATCCGCCCGAATTGCGCATGAGCAGCATTTGCGAAAGCGTCGAAGCTCGCCGCATCCGTCACGTCGAGCCCGCGCCAGGCAATCCCCTTGCCGAGTTCCTCCGCCAGCGCCGCCAGCCGCTCGGTGCGGCGGGCGCCGATGAACAGTTTGGCGCCCGCCGCGGCAAGCTCGCGAACCGTCGCTTCGCCGATGCCGCTCGAGGCGCCGGTGATGAGTACAACCCTGTCTTTCAGTCCCGTCATGATCGTGTCCTTCTTCGTTTGCGGTGACGGAACGCAAGATGGTGGCTCGAAGCCGGATGACGGTAGCGTGATCGTCCAAAGAGTTTGCACGATCCTCCAAATGAGCCCGGCCTAGCCTTGCAACATGGCGCGCGATGCCGATTTATGCGGCATGGACAAAATCACCGATCTGGCGCAGATGATCTCGCGGTTCGCGCGGGTTTCCGGCATGTCGGGCACCGCAGTGCCGCGGTTGACGCTCTTTCGCGCCGACCATCCCAGCGCGCCGCTGCCGGCTGTCTATGAAGCCTCGCTTTGCATAATCGCCCAAGGGTCGAAGCGTGTCTCGCTGGCTGGCCAGAGCGTGGTCTATGACGCTTCCAGCTATCTTCTCGTCTCGGTCGACCTGCATCTGGTTGGCCATGTGCTGGAGGCAAGTCCAGCCGCGCCGTATCTTTGCTGCAAGATCGATTTCGATTCCGCAGCACTTGCCGACCTGCTGATGACGGAGGGGCGTGCTCCTCCCGGCGGTAACCTGCCCGTGCTTGCCGTCTATCCGGGTGACCCCCACCTGATCGATGCCGCCTGCCGGCTTGTCAGGCTGCTCGATTGCCCCGAGAGCATCGGGGCCCTGGCGCCGCTGATAGAGCGCGAGATCCTCTACCGGCTGCTCACCGGGCCACACGGCGCGACGCTTCGTCAGATGGCGTCCGTGGGCAGTCACCTGAACCAGATCAGCCGCGCCATCGCCACGATCCGCGGCGGCTTCGACACGCAGTTGCGTATCGACGAGATTGCCGCCGCGTCGGGCATGAGCTCGTCGTCGCTGCACGCCCACTTCAAGGCGATCACCCGCATGACCCCGCTCGAATACCAGAAGCAGTTGCGCCTGCAGGAAGCGCGCAGGCTGATGCTGACGGATGGGGCGAGCGCGGGTGCGGCCGGCTTCGCGGTCGGCTATGACAGCCCTTCGCAGTTCAGCCGCGAATATCGCCGCCTGTTCGGCGCGCCGCCTCGCCGGGACATCGACCGCCTTCAGGCCACACCGGGCTCCGCCGCGGCCTGCTGAGCCTTACGCTGCCCTCAAGCCGACTTGAGCACCGTGAACGGCCGTTTCTGCACGGGCCGCTTGGTCTGGAAGCTGGCGGCCGGCACCGGACGGCCGACATGGTAGCCTTGCACCTTGTCGATGCCGAATTCGCGCATCAGCGCCATCTGCTCATCGGTTTCCACGCCTTCGACCAGGATCTTGTGGCCGCGGTTGCGGACCAGCGCGATGATGTCCTGGAGCATGGCCATGCCCTTCGGCGTGCCGCAATCGTGCAGGAACGAACGGTCGATCTTGACCGTGTCGAAATCGATCAGGCGCAGCCACGACAGGCCGGCGAAGCCGGTGCCGAAATCATCGAGCCAGATCCTGATGCCCAGGAGCTTCAGATCGCTGATGCAGCGCAGGATGTCGGAGTCCATCTCCAACTCGCGCCCTTCGGTGATCTCGAACGCCAGCCGGCTGCCGGCGACGCCGGTCTCGCCGAGGATGCCGGCGACGGACGTGGCGAAGCCGGGTGTCTTGAGCTGAATCGGCGATACGTTGACGCTGACGAGACGGACATGGTCGTGCGCCAGCATATCCGTGCACACCGTCCTTATCGCCCAGCGCCCCAGTTCGAGGATGGCGCCGGTGCGTTCGGCGACGGGAATGAACAGGCTCGGCGGAACCAGTATGCCGTCGAGCATTTTCAGGCGCATCAACGCCTCGACGGCGTCGAACCGGCCCGAGCCGAGATCCTGGATAGGCTGATAGACCAGCGAGACGAGATCCCGTTCAACGGCGATCTTCAGCAGGGCCGCGATGTTCTCGCTCTCGTCGCTCGATTGCGGATCGGTCGGATCGAACAATCGCGCGCAATTGCGACCGCCGGCCTTCGCCAGATAAAGCGCGCGGTCGGCCTCGTGGATAATCTTCTCGAGCTTGCCGCCGGCTTGCGTGCGGGTAAACGCGGCACCGACGCTGACCGTCACGACCGAGGTGCCGTCCCGCCGCAGCTCGTGCGTCAGCGCAAGGTCCTCCACCGTACGGCAAATGGCCTGCGCCAGGTCCGCGACCTGGTCCTTGTCGTTCAGGCGCGCGAGCACGATGAATTCCTCGCCGCCGTAGCGCCCGATCGAGCCATTGTGCTGCCTGACCAGATCGCTCAGCGCGTTGGCGACATGGATCAGGCAGCGGTCGCCTTCCTGATGGCCGTAGCAGTCGTTGAACTTCTTGAAGAAATCCACGTCGATGAGGATCGCCGCGAAACGAATGCCGAGCTTCTGCCAGTCGCTCCAGCAGTCGCGCAGCTTCTCGTCGATCGCGCGGCGGTTCTCCAGGCCCGTCAGCGGGTCGGTGCGCGACAACCGCAACAGCGCCTTGCCGCGTTCGGTCGCCTCGTTGTGCTGGATCTTGGCTTCCAGCGCATTGAGGAAGACGTTGTAGCGCTCCTCGTTCAGCTTCCAGTTCACATAGGAGGTGAAGGTGAAGCACGAGACGTAGAACGTGCCGAACACCAGCTTGTAGGTGAGCGAAGCGGGTACGAAATAATTCACCACGTACAGTATGCACAGGATTATGGTCGACGTGATGATCGACGTCTTGAAGCTGAACGTGAAGAACAGGTTGGCACTCATCATGAAGATCGTGCCGAACACCATATAATAGGCGACGGCTTCCCGTTCCGCGCCCAACGATGTCGGCCACAGCCAGCCGATATAACCGAAGATGATGGCGGCGGCGCAGGTCATGTCGAGCCATTGCGTGGCAACGCCGCGGCGAAGCTGACCCTCCAGCGTCAGCAGCGCCGTGAGGCCGACGGCAAAGCGCGCCGTGATGGTGTACAGCGCCACATCCGGTATCAGCAGCAGGTCCGTCGCCGAGAACAGCACATAGATGGCAACGGCCATCCAGAGCCCGGGCCTGGCTTCCTTGCGCCGCTTCGCCTGCGATTCCTCACGATAAAGGACGCGCAGTTCGTTCGGCCCCGGGCCGGGGCGCGGCTCGTAGGGCTCGACATGCGCCATATCGGCCAATCTGGACGCGACGCGTTCGTTGGCGATGAAACCCTGGTCAAGGGATTTTTGCGCTTCGAGCTCTTTTCTCGCTTCTGCCCCCACGCGGGCCCGCTCCTAGGGAAACAACGGTTTGCCGAGCAATAAAATGCCACGGCGGGAGACAAGTTTGCGTTAACTCGAACCCGGATTCCGACCTGCAAAATATCCAATGAAGCGAGATGGTTAGCGGGAAATTAATCATATTATTAAAATGCTAACGATCGCCGTTGGCAAATCCGACATTCTACGTAATAAATTAATGAACTGTTAACCACGGAGTATCCGGTGCAGACCGTTTTTGATGGCAAGAGCCTGATTACTGCCAAGACGATTGCCGCCGGCCTGCATCGAGGGAAGCCCGAGCGCCACGGCGAAGCGTTCGAAGCGGCGCGCGCGGAGCTGGCGCTCATCCTGTTGACGACGCAGCAGCAGATCGAGCTGCGGAAAGATCCCGCCGAGATCGTTCGCCGGCTGCTGTCGGTGCTCAATGCTTTGCGCTCCAGGGTCCACCCAGACGTCTGGCAGGCCTTGATACCGGTGGCGCAGAGCCACCCGATCCAGCAGTACTTCCTCCAGGACCCGCTCACGCATTGGTCCTTCACCAAGCCCAGGGGCTATTCCGGCGACGCGCAGTTGCTCGACTACATCTACTGCGACCCGCATGTGGCCGATGACGTGGCAAACGCTTCGGAAGTCGGCAAAGCGCTGTACAGCCATACCCAGAACGTGCCGTCCTGCGTCGCGGCCCGCGAACGGCGCGACCTCCTGACCCGCTATGTCGATGAGACCGCGGCGAGGAACGGACCGGACGCCGAGGTGCTGGCGATCGCGGCCGGCCATTTGCGCGAGGCCAATCGTTCGACCGCGCTCGCCGAGGGCAGGCTCAAGCGCTGGGTTGCGCTCGACCAGGATCCGCAGAGCGTCGGGCTGATCGCGCGCGACTTCCAGGGCACCGCGGTCGAGGCCGTCGACGGTTCGGTGCGGACGGTGCTGACCAGGGGCCACAAGCTCGGCAAGTTCGACCTGATCTACGCCTCCGGGCTTTACGACTATCTCCAGCACAACGTCGCCGTGAAGCTCACCAAGACCTGCCTGCAGATGCTGAAGCCGAACGGCAGGTTCCTGTTCGCCAACTACGCCGACGGCACTCCCGACGCCGGCTACCGCGAAACCTTCATGGACTGGGTGCTGCTGCTACGCTCGGAGGCCGACATGTGGAACATCATCAATGCCAGCGTCGACCGCAACACCGTCGACGCGCAGGTGTTCTATGGCGAGAACCGCAACGTGCTTTACGCGGTGATTGAGAAGCGCGGATAGCGCTACCTTGGCTGCATCATGCGCGCCCGTTTCCTGGGTGCGCCAACGACAAGGGGCTGATCCGGCGGCCGAACAAGGATGTCGTGATCAGGTCGGCCGATCTCGACGATTTCGAGTTTACCGCAGACTGACCGCTCAGGCTGTCCGTGCCTTGCTGCCCAGCCGCATCGTCCCCTTCGGCAGAAACAGCAGCCAGGATGATCGTCAGCCCGAGATCACTGGGTGGTAAGTCCGGCACGACGATGCGCTGCGCCGATTTCATCCTGGGCGAGATATAGGCGCCGCGCAGATTGGCCGGCATCGCGTGCGCCGTGATCGGCGCATGACATGTCGTTTCCGTCTCCGTCGCGTCCCTGAAAGCCCGTAGACTCCGCCAGTCAACGGAGATCCATTTCCTTGGTCGAGCGGCGCTCCCCCTTCTATGCCAGCATCGTCGCACTTGGCGCGACCATGGGTCGGGTCGGCGGCAATTTCGTCTCCGCCAAATACTATTCCGGCATCGAGGACGAGCACCTGAACACCCGCGCCAATGTCGGCGTGCAGGATCTCAGCACCATGGGCAAGATGGACATCAAGGGGCCGGACGCCGAGGCGCTGGTCAATCATGTCATCGTCAATGATGCCTCGGCGATGAAGCCCGGCCAGGTGCGCTATTCGACCGTTTGCCGCGACGACGGCGGCATCATGGACGACCTCACCGTGTTCCGCCTGTCGCCCGAGCACTTCATGCTGGTGACCGGTTCGGTCAACCGGCTGAAAATGCTGCCCTGGCTGCAGCACCATGCCGAGGGCCGGAAGGCCTATGTCACCGACATCACCGCGGCCGTCGCCTTCCCGACCATCCAGGGCCCGCGCTCGCGCGCGTTGCTCAAAGCGATGGTTTCGGATGCCGACCTGGACGGGCTGAAGCGCTGGTCGTTCATTTCGGGGCGCATCGGCGAGACCAACGTGCGCATCTCACGCACCGGGGTGACCGGCGAGCTCGGCTTCGAATTGTTCGTGCCGGCCGACGAAGCGGCTTCCGTCTGGGATACGCTGATGCGGACCGGGCGGGACTTCGGACTGAAGCCCTATGGCGTGCTGGCGATGTTCACGCTGGGGTTGGAAAAGGCCTATCCGGCGCATGGCATCGACATGGACGAGAGCCGCACGCCGTTCCATGTCGGCCTCGACCGCTGGATCCGCTTCGACAAGGGCGACTTCGTCGGCCGCGACGCGCTGATGCGGATCCGCGACAAGGGCATCGACGAGCGATGGACCGGCCTCATCCTCGACAGCGACAAGCCGGCCGCGACGGACGCACGAGTACGGTCGTCAGACGGCGAGGATGCCGGGATCGTCACCTATAGCGACCATGGCTATTCCATCGGCAAGATGCTGGCCACGGCGCATATCAAGGTGCCCTTCACGACGATCGGCACCGAGCTCAGCATCGACATCGACGGGACACCGGTGCAGGCCGTCGTCGCGCCGATGCCGTTCTTCGATCCAGAGGGCTTGCGCCTGCGAGCTTAAGTGTACGCAATTCCGAACGGAAAACCGCTTCACACTTTTCCTGGAACTGCTTCAGAGCGAAATCCACGCCGTCTTGAGGTCGGTGTATTTCTCAATGGCGTGGAGCGACTTGTCGCGGCCGAAGCCGGACTGCTTGACGCCGCCGAGCGGCACCGTGATGTCGGCGCCGCCATAGGTGTTGACGTGGACGACACCGGCATTGATGGCGCGCACCATGCGGTGCGCGGTCGACAGGTTCGAGGTCCACACGGCGGAAGCGAGACCATAGACGGTGGCGTTGGCAAGCCGCACCGCCTCCTCCTCGGTGTCGAAGCGCATGACGCCGAGCACCGGCCCGAACACCTCTTCGCGGGCGAGCTGCATTTTCTCGGTCACATTCTCGAAGATCGTCGGCGCCATATAGCTGCCGCCGGTCTCCGCCAGGATGCGCTCGCCGCCGGTGACGAGACGGGCGCCCTCCTCCGAAGCTTTTGCAACGAAGCCGAGATTCTTGGTCAGTTGCTCGGCGCTCGACACCGCGCCGATGTCACTGCCGAGATCGAGCGGATCGCCAACCTTCAGCTTGGTGGTGGCCTTGAGCAGCTCCTCCATGAAGCGGTCATAGACCGAGGCCTGGACCAGCAGCCGCGAGCCGGCGACACAGACCTGGCCGGAATTGCGGAAGATACCGTTGGCCGAAACGACCGCCGCCTGCTTCAAATCAGGCGCATCGGCAAAGACGATGTTGGGCGACTTGCCGCCAAGCTCGAGGAAGACGCGCTTGAGGTTGGAGCGCGCCGAGTATTCGAGCAAGCGGCGACCGACAGGGCCGGAGCCGGTGAAGGCGATGGCGTCGACATCCATATGCAGGCCGAGCGCCTCGCCGGCGACGGAACCACGACCGGTGACGACGTTGAAGACGCCCTCCGGAAGGCCGGCCTCGGCGGCAAGCTCCGCCAGCCGCAGCAGTGTCAGCGAGGCGATCTCCGGCGGTTTGACGACGATGGAGTTGCCGGCGGCCAAGGCCGGCGCGATCTTCCAGGCGCCGATCATCAGCGGGAAATTCCACGGCACGATGATGCCGACGACGCCGAGCGGCTCCTTGTGGATCAGACCCAGCACATTGTCGGCCGTCGGCGCGATCTCGCCATAGACCTTGTCGATCGCCTCGGCGTAGTAACGGATGGTGCCGGCGGCGGACAGCGGTTCGGCCTTGTAGGCCATGCCGATTTCGGTGCCGTTGTCGCGCACGCCGAGCACGGCCAGTTCAAGCGCGTGCTTTTCGACCAGCTCGGCGAATTTCAACAGCACCTTCTTGCGAAAGGCGGGTGCCGCGCGCGACCAGGAGCCCTTCGCGAACGCCTTGCGCGCCGAGGCGACTGCCCGATCGACATCGGCGGCACCGCCGTCAGCGATGCTGCCGAAGGGACGGCCGTCGATCGGCGAGATCACTTCGAGGCTGGCGCCGCTCTCGGCAACAGCATGGGCGCCATCGATGAACAGACGCCGCGCGCCGACCTCCATCTTGCGCAGCGTGTCGATGATGTCCTGGTTGATCATTATACGTTTGCTCCAAATTCCACATGAAGTGTCGCCGGCGCGCGGAACTCCCAGCCGCGGAACACCGGCTCCTTGCCTGGCACCAGCCTGAGATCCGGAAAGCGCTCCAGCAGCAGGCGTAGCGCAAGGCACATCTGCTCGCGCGCGAAGAAACGGCCCGAGCAGAAATGATGGCCGAAGCCGAAGGCGGCGTGGTTGCCCTCGCCGCGGTTAATGTCGAAGCGGTCCGGATCGGTGAAACGGCTCTCGTCGCGGCTGGCCGAGGAGACCAGCGCGGCGATCGGCGCGCCGGCCGGGATCGTCGCGCCGCCGATCTCCACGGCGCGGGTCGTTTCGCGCGTCTGCGTGCCGATCGGCGCCACCCAGCGCAAACCCTCGTCGACGGACTTGGGCACGAAAGTTTCCAGGTCGTCCAGCACCTGCCGCAACTGTTCAGGATTCGTCAGCAGGCCGACGAGTATCGACCCGGCGCCATGACCCGGTTCCTGCATGCCGCCAAGCAGGATGACCTTGATGGTCGGCATCAGGAAATCGATCGCGCGGGTTTTGCCCTTCGGCATGCCGTCATGCAGCATATGCGACAGCGCCGAGCCGTCGGGCTCGCGGGCGAGCTGCTGCAAGGTCGGCATCACCGCATCGCTGACCTCGGCGCCGATCGCGTCGGCGATCTCCTGGCGCTTCGGGTCGTTCTCGAAATTGATGGCGCCCTGGGCGAGACCGTAGAACCAGCGCCGCAAGGTCGGCATGTCGATGTCGATGAGGCCAAGCGAGCGCGCCAGGCTCAGCGTCGACACCGGCTCGAAATAATCGGCCATCAGCTCGGCGGAACCGCGTTCGGCGATCTCATCGAGATAGGGTTCGGCGATCGAGCGCACGAGATCGCCGGCATAAGAGGCGACGGTGCGCGGCCGGTATTTCGGGTCGATACCCTGGCGCAGGTCCCTGTGGACCTCGCCGTCGCTGGTCAGGATGGTCGGCTTGCCGAAGGAGCGCTCGACCGGAGAGACGCCCGCTTTGACGACCGCGGAGAAGATGTCCGGCGACTTCGCCACCAGCTCGACGTCCTTCCAGCGCGTGACGAACCAGAGATTGACGGCCGGCACGAAAGCGACCGGGGCGCTGCGCCTCAGCTCGGCGTAGATCGGATTGGGGTCGGCTTCCAGCGCCTCGACCGTGATATCATCGGCAAAGCTCATGCCGCTGCTCCCGCTGTCTTGAGGTGGGGCGGCGCGGACGCCGCCCCTAGCCATCAGTCACCTGTCCATCAATCGCTCAGCGGCTGGCCGAGCCGCTCGAAGGCGGCCGGATCCCGGCTCCTCAGAGCGCCTGCCAGCAGCAGGCCGACGACGGCCGCGATCAGCACCAGCGCCGGCAGGAACACGCCGAGGAAGCCGCCGGCTCCCGACAGGCTGCCGAAATTGATGACGATCAGATAGATGATGATGACGAAGGCGATGAAGGTCAGCGCCGGCAGGATCGTGGTCTTCAGCCCGTTCTCCTGGCTGGACGGATTGGCGCGGAAGTACATCACGACGGCGAGCGAGGCCACCGCCATCATCACGATGACGCCGAGCGTGGCGACGTTGGTGAGCCACGAGAACAGCGCCAGCACCGGATCGAGACCGAGCACCGCGAACAGCCCGACGACGACAGCCGCGAGCACGGTCTGGATCACCGAGGCGACATGCGGGCTCTGATGCGCCGAATGCGTCACGCCGATCGACTGCGGCAGCAGTTTCTCGCGGCCGGCGACGTAGATGTAGCGGGCGACCGCATTGTGGAAGGCCAGCACGCCGGCGAACAGGCTCGACACGAAGAGGATGCTCATGGCGTGGGTGAGCAGCGTTCCGGAATAGCGGTCAGAGAGGCCGAACAGGAAGGTGGTGGGGTCCTGCAAAGCCTGCAGCGACGGCAAGAGCTTGTCGACGCCGGCGCCGACCGCCATCAGCCAGGCGGTGACCATGTAGAACAGGCCGATCAGGATGACGGAGAAATAGGTGGCGCGCGGGATGGTCACCTTCGGGTCGCGCGCCTCCTCGGCATAGATCGTCGTCGCCTCGAAGCCGATGAAGGCGGCGAAGCAGAACAGGATGGCGATGGCAGGCGCGCCGCTGGTGATCTGGCTCCAGCTGAAGGGCGCGGCCGACAGGCCGCTGTCGCCGCCGGTCTTGAGGATGGTGAGGTCGAGGATCAGCACGACGATATATTCGGCGAGCACCAGCACCGTCAGGATCTTGGCCGACAGGTCGACCTGGCGGTAGCCAAGCACGGCGACGATGGCGATGGCGATGAAGCTCCACACCCACCAGGGCAGGTTGATGCCCCAGCCGGCGAACAGGCCTGAGGTGGCAGCGCCCAACAGACCCATGACGCCGATCTGCATGGCGTTGTAGGAAAGGATGGCGATCAGCGCGACGGCGCCGCCGGCGAGCCCGCCGAGGCCGCGCGCGGCATAGGCATAGAAGGCGCCGGCATTGCCGATGTGTCGCGACATGGCGACATAGCCAACCGCGAACAGGAGCAGCAACAGCGTCACGATCAGATAGGTGCCGGCAAAGCCGGCGCCGTTGCCCATCAGCATGCCGAGCGGCGTGCCGCCGGCAACGGCGGTGAGCGGGGCGGCAGCCGAGATCACCATGAAGGTGATGGCGCCGACGCCAAGGCTGTTCTTCCTCAGCCGGTTCACTTCGCAGGCTTCAAGTGTGGTCATTTTTCCCTCCATTCCGCGCTGCGGAAGCCAAGTGTCCCTGAGATGCCGAGGGCCTTCTGGCGGGCCTGATGTTCATTTCACTATTTGCAACGGCATTTCGATATTAGACTTGCAAAGGAATCGACTTGCTGTCAAGTTAATTCGCACGTTAAGTATCTGACGGAGGATCGGACAGGCGATGAGCACGGTGGCCAAAGCCATTTCGCTGCTGGAGCTGCTGGGCAGCGGCGCGCCCGAGTCAGCGCTTGCCGATATTGCCAAGGCCGCCGGCTTCGACAAGGCGACGGTGCGCCGGCTGCTGGTTTCGCTGATTGCGCAAGGGTTGGTCGAGCAGGACGAGACGACGCGCTTTTACCGCCTCGGCGCCGGCCTGACGCGGCTGGCGCTGATGCGCGAGGCGCAGTTCCCCTTCCTGCGCATGGCGGTGCCGGTCGTCGAGGCGCTGGCTGCCGAGACCGGCGAGACGGTGCATCTTTCAGAATATTCTAAGCGCGGGCTGATCTCCGTCCACGTCGTCGAATCCGCCAAGGCCAACCGGGTCAGCGTGCCGCTCGGCGCGGTGCTGCCGATGCATGCGACGGCGTCCGGCATCGTGTTCCTGGCCTTCACCGAGGAACGCATCCGGCAACGCATACTGGCCGGCCCGATGCCCGCCTTCACCACCTTCACCATCGGCGATGCAGATACGCTCGCCGACCATGTCGCCGCTGCCCGCGCGCGCGGCCATTCGATCGGCGCGCAGGGTTTCGAGGAAGGCGTGATGAGCGTCGCCGCACCGATCCTCGGCGCCGACGGCCACGCCCTCGGTGCCATCGCCGTGGCGGCGCCGCGCGTGCGAACGCAAAAGGGCGATATCGAGCGGCTCGGCGTCAGTGTGATCGCTGCGGGTCGCGAGATCGGCGAGCGGCTGTTCGGCCGCCTGCCCGGCCAGAAACGGGCATAACAACCAACAAGAGACTGCAGGGAGATTGACGTGGAGGAGAAACGCCGAATCCTGGTTATCGGCACCGGCGACACCAAGGCCGACGAGCTTCTGTTCATGCGCGAGCGCATCGAGGCCGTAGGCGGCGTCGCCGTGATGATGGACGTGAGCGTGCTTGGCGATCCGCCCTACAGGCCGGAGCATGACCGCCATGCCGTGGCCAAAGCCGCCGGCAGGACGGTCGAGGCGATCATCGCCAGCGGTGACGAGAATACGGCGATGACCTTGATGGCGCTCGGCGCCTCGCGGCTCGCGCGCTCACTGCATGACGAGGGCAATATCGAGGGCTTCATCGCGCTGGGCGGCACAATGGGCACCGATCTTGCGCTCGACGTTGCGCTTGCGCTGCCGCTCGGCGTGCCGAAATTCGTCGTCTCGACGATCGCCTATTCGCATCTCGTGCCGCCAGAACGGATCGCCACCGACTTGATGATGATCCTGTGGGCCGGCGGACTTTACGGCCTCAACAGCGCCTGCAAGGCGGTGCTGTCGCAGGCCTGCGGCGCGGTGGTGGGGGCTGCCCGGGCCGTCGTGAAGCCCGATCGGTCCAGGCCGCGCATCGGCATGAGCTCGCTGGGAAAGAGCTGCCTTCAGTACATGGTGACGCTGAAGCCGGAATTGGAAAAACGCGGCTATGAGGTCATCGTTTTCCACACCACCGGCATGGGTGGGCGAGCGCTGGAGGCGATCGCGGCGCAGAAGGGCTTCGTCGCGGTGCTCGATTTCAGCCTGCAGGAACTCGCCAACCAGCTCACCGGCTCGGTGGTGAATTCGGGCACCGACCGGCTGGAGAATGCCGGACGCCAGGGCATTCCGCAGATCGTCGCGCCAGGCGCCATCGACATGGTCGATTTCCCGACCTGGCAGGCCGTGCCGTCGCGCTTCACCGAGCGGCCCTATCATGCGCATAACCGGCTGCTCGCCTCGGTCACCTCCGACGGCGCGACACGCCAGGAGATCGCGCGTGCCATCGGCGAAAAGCTTGCCACGGCGACCGGCGCGACGGCGTTCATCTTGCCGGTCGGCGGTATCCAGCAATGGGACCAGGAAGGCGAACCGCTCCACGAACCCGAGGCACTTGCGGCGTTTGTCGAGGAGATGCGGGTGCGTGTGCCCGATAATGCCGAGTTGCATGAGATCGCCGGCCACATCAATGATGCCGCCTTCAGCGCCAAAGCGCTGGAGATCTTCGACCGCTGGGTGGCCGAAGGCATCGTGCCGCCCGGCGTGACCGGCAGGCGGGCGGCATGAGCGAAGTGAAACCGCAGGCGCTGGTGCTCGACTTCGGCGGCGTCGTAACCCGCACGCTGTTCGAGACGCATGGGCTGACCGAGCACTCGCTGGGGCTAAAACCCGGCACGCTTGACTGGCGCGGACCTTTCGATCCCGCCTCCGATCCCTTATGGTGTTCGATGCAAGCCGACGAGATCAGCGAGCGCGATTATTGGAAGACGCGCACGCGCGAAGTCGCCCAATTGGTCGGCGAAGACTGGCAGGACATGTCGACCTTCGTGCAGCGGGCACGCGGCGCCGATCCGCAGGCGGTGGTGCGGCCACAGGCCGAGCGGGCGATCCACATCGCGCATGAAGCCGGCATACGGCTCGCCATCCTCTCCAACGAGCTCGACCTCTTCTACGGCAAGTCCTTTCGCGAGCGGCTGCCGCTGCTCGAGCTGTTCGAGACGATCGTCGACGCGACCTATACCAAAATCCTCAAGCCCGACGCGCGCGCCTATGCGATGGTTGGCGAGGCGCTGCAGTTGCCGCTTTCGGCCTGCGTCTTCGTCGACGACCAGAAACGCAATGTCGACGGCGCGATTGCCGCCGGCATGCCCACAGTTCATTTCGACGTCGCCCGACCGGCGCAAAGCTATGCCGAGGCGCTCAGTCCTTTCGGCCTGACACTCTCCTGATCGGAAAAACCGGAGTCCCTCCCGATGCGTGACATCAACTTCCTCACCGAAAACAACGCCAAGCCGATCTGGCATCCGATGGCGCATCCGGCCGAAATGCGGGCGAGCCCGCCGAAGATCATCATGAAGGGCGAAGGCGTTTCGGTCACCGATGCCGAGGGCCGCACCGTGCTCGACGCCGTCGGCGGGTTGTGGAACGTCAACCTCGGTTACAGCTGCGATCCGATCAAGAAGGCGATGGCCGCGCAGCTCGATGCGCTCCCCTATTACTCCGGCTTTCGCGGCACCTCGACCGGACCGTCGATCGAGCTCGCCTATGAGCTCACCGAATGGTTCGCGCCCGAAGGCATGGTGCGCGCCTTCTTCACCTCGGGCGGCTCGGATTCGGTCGAGACGGCGCTGCGAGTCGCGCGGCAATACTGGAAGATCCGCGGCCAGGGCGACCGCACGAAATTCCTGGCGCTGAAGAAGGGCTACCACGGCACGCATTTCGGCGGCGCCTCGGTCAACGGCAACGCCAATTTCCGCCGCAACTACGAGCCATTGCTGCCCGGCGTCTTCCACACCCCGGCGCCCATGACCTACCGCAACCCGTTCGACGAGACCGATCCGGCGAAACTGGCGAAACTCTGCGCGCGGGCGATCGAGGAGGAGATCGCCTTCCAGGGCGCCGACACCATCGCCGCCTTCATCATGGAGCCGGTGCTCGGCGCCGGCGGTGTCATCGTCCCGCATGAAAGCTTCATGCCGATGGTGCGGGCGATCTGCGACCGCGACGACATCCTGTTGATCGCCGACGAGGTGGTAACCGGCTTTGGCCGCACCGGCGCCTGGTCGGGCTCGCGCCTCTCCGGCACCAGACCGGATTTCATGACCATCGCCAAGGCGATCACCTCCGGCTACTTCCCGCTCGGCGCGACATTGATCAGCGCCAAGGTCGCCGACGTCTTCGAGGCCGACAAGACGAGCTTCGGCTCGATCGGCCATGGCTATACCTATTCGGGCCACCCCGTGGGGTGCGCGGCAGGGCTTGCGGCGCTCGCCGAAACCAGGCGACTTGCCGTCGACCAGAATGCGGCGGCGCGCGGCGTCGAACTCGGCAAGGCGCTCGAAGCGTTGAAGGCCAAGCACCAGTTGGTCGGCGATGTCCGCTACCAGGGCCTGATGGCCGCGCTCGAGCTGGTCTCCGACAGAGCAGCCAAGAAGCCGGTCGACAAGAAGACGATGGCCACTGTCGCCGACGCCGCCTATGGCGCCGGCGTCATGCTGCGCGTCTCGGGCAACAACATCATCCTGTCGCCGCCGCTGGTGATTTCGGCGGCGGATGTAGCGAAGATCGCCGAGGGGTTGGATGTGGGTTTGGCGGCGGCCGCGGCGTGAATGGTGAATGGTGAATGGTGAATGGTGAGAAATTCCTCCAAGCGCTGCCAGTCAAGCTGCACTGACCTCGCCTATTCACCATTTACTATTCACCATTCACCCTTTTCCTCCGCCACGCAGCCGGCGCCATGCTAACCGCCTGCCGAAAGAAGCGCGAAAAATAGGCCGGATCGTTGAAGCCGGTTTCGTAGGCGATGTCCTCTACCGTGCGGATGGTGAAGAGGAGCAGGCGCTTGGCCTCGACCAGCCGCCTCGCCGATCGCCTGGCGCACGCCGGAACCCAGCACCTGGTGTGAAGCCTTGTCGAGCAGATGGCGCGTGGTACCGAGCTCCTCGACATAGCGCTCGACCGGCCAATCATCGCGAAAATGGCGGTCGATCAGCCGCCTGAGCCGGCCACCCAGAGCGACGGCCACCGGCACGATGACCGCGTGCGACTGGGCGTCGAGACGGGCGATGTGCGACAACGCCACGGCGACCAGTGGCGGCAGGATCATTTCCGCGCCGGCTTGCGCCTCGGCATATTCGGCCTGGATCATCCTGACCGTGTCGCCGAGCCTTTGCCAAAGCGCTTCCTCACCACGCGCAGTGATGAGAACCGGCTGGTCGAGCGGCAGCGCCGAATGCTCGGCGATCGCCGCGAGAGCCTCATCGGCGATCGAAACGACGGTCGCGTCGGTGCCCGGCTCGATGTCGAACCCATGCACCACGCCGCTCGGCATGAAGCTGACCGTCGGTGCCGAAAAACTCCAGGTCCTGTCCTCGATCCGATAGATGCCCTGCCCGCTCGTCCAGAAGGTAATCTGCGCCATTTGCGGGTGTTTGTGCGCCAGAACTCGGCCGCGATGCACTGCAGCCCGGGCCTGCACGGTCTCGACATGCAGGAAACCGACGTCGAGCGCTCGCGCAGGCTCGCCGTAGACGAAGAATTCCGGAATGGCGGTCTGGCTCATGGGATACCGGAAAAAGTCCAAGCGGTTTTGCGCTTTCGTCCATAAACCATTAGGGCGCCTCCGGCTACTCTCCAGCCAATCCAAGGGAGGATCATGATGCGATCGGAAGAATTCCGGGCCGACAAATCGCGGCCGTTCACGGGCGCAGAATATCTGGCGAGCCTGCGCGACGGGCGCGAGGTCTATATCAACGGCGAACGTGTAGCCGACGTCACCAGCCATCCGGCGATGCGCAATTCGGTGCGTTCGCTGGCGCGGCTCTACGACGCGCTGCATGATCCGGCCCAGCAGGCGGTGCTGACCTCGCCCACCGACACCGGTTCGGCCGGCTTCACGCACAAATATTTCCGCGTCGCGCATTCCTCCGCCGAGCTTGCCGCGCAGCAAGGCGCGATCGCGCATTGGGCGCGCATGACCTATGGTTGGATGGGCCGCACCGCCGACTACAAGGCGGCACTGATGAACACGCTCGGCGCCAATGCCGAATGGTATGGGCCGTTCAAGGACAATGCCCGCGCCTGGCACAAACGTGCGCAGGAGGCGGTCCTGTTCATGAATCACGCCATCGTCAATCCGCCGATCGACCGCCACAAGCCGGCCGAACAGGTGAAGGACGTGTTCGTGCACATCACGAAGGAGAACGACGCCGGCATCTGGGTGTCGGGCGCCAAGGTGGTGGCGACGTCGTCGGCGCTCACCCATTACAATTTCCTCGCGCAAAGCTCGGCGACGGTGACCGAGGATCCGTCGCTGTCGGTGATGTTCATCGTGCCGATGAACGCGCCGGGCATAAAGATGTTCTGCCGCGTCTCCTACGAGCAGACGGCCAACACCGTCGGCCACCCGTTCGACTATCCGCTGTCGTCGCGCTTCGACGAGAACGACGCGATCCTGGTGCTCGACAATGTTTTCATCCCCTGGGAGGACGTGCTGGTGCTGCGCGACGCGCAGAAGATCCTGTCCTTCCATCCGGCGTCGGGCTTCATGCACGGCTATTGTTTTCAGGGCTGCACGCGCTTTGCCGTGAAGCTCGACTTCCTCGCCGGCCTGCTCGCCAAGGCGCTGCGCGCGACCGGCGGCGACGCTTTTCGAGGCAACCAGGCGGCGCTCGGCGAGGTGATCGCGCTACGCCACATGTTCTGGAGCTTCTCCAACGCCATGGCGCACAACCCTATCCCGTGGGCCAACGGCGCGGTGCTGCCCAATCTGGAGGCGGCTCTCGCCTACCGCACCTTCATGTCGGAAGCCTATCCGCGCGTCATCGACACGGTACGCCGCGTGATCGCCTCGGGGCTGATCTACCTGCCCTCCTCGGCGCGCGACTTCGACAATCCGGAGATCGACCGCTACCTCGCGCAATATGTGCGCGGCTCCAACGACATGGGCCATGTCGAGCGCATCAAGATCATGAAGCTGTTGTGGGATGCGACCGGCACCGAATTCGGCGGCCGCCACGCGCTCTATGAGCTCAACTATGCCGGCGCGCCGGAAGAGGTGCGGCTGCAGGTGCTGAAGGGCGCCGAGCGCGGCGGCAGGCTGAAGCAGATGGAGGAGCTCGTCGACCAATGCATGGCCGACTATGACGAGAAGGGCTGGACCGGCGACACCTGGCTGCCGCCGCTCGGCGCCCAGGCCAACTGAGCGAGGCCGGCGATGGAGGCGGCCATGACAACACAAGTCGCGAGGCTGGAATTCCGCGAGGCGATGGCGCGGGTCTGCGCGCCCGTCAACATCGTCACCACCGATGGTCCGGCGGGGCGCGGCGGCTTCACCGCGACCGCCATGTGCAGCGTTTCCGACGACCCGCCGACGCTGCTGGTATGCATGAACGAGCGCTCGGCGCAGACCGGCATGTTCCTCGCCAACCAGCGTTTTTGCGTCAACGTGCTGACCCAGTCGCATATGCATCTGGCGGCGAAGTTCGCCGGCGCGATCCGCGACATGGCCGAGCGCTATCAGGCCGCCCGCTGGCAGACCATGCCGTCCGGGATGCCGGCGCTGCTCGACGCCATCGTCAGCTTCGATTGCGAGATCGGGGCGGTGAACAAGGTCGGCACGCACAATGTGATGTTCGGCCGCGTCGTCGACATCCGCCACGGCAGCGACGAGGCGGCGCTGCTCTATGTCGGACGCGACTACATGCAGCCGAGCGCGCTGGGCAGTTTTGGCGGGTGAGCGCTTACCCCTCCGTCGATTCCGACTGGATCAGGCTGTCCAGCATATCCAGCAGGCGCTCATGCTCCGCGGCGCCGTAGCGCTTCTCGATCGCCTCATAGATGGCGGCGCGCTCGGGCGCCAGTTCCTCGATCAGCGCCAGGCCGGTCGGGCTGATGGCGAGCAGGGCGCGGCGGCCGTCATCCTTGACCTTGTTGCGGGATATGAATTCCCTCTCCTCCAGCGCCTTGATGATGCGGGTGAGGCTCGGCGGCAGGATCGACGCGCGGTTGGCGAGCTCGGTCGCCTCCAGGGGGCCGGTTTCAGCGAGCACGCGCAGCACGCGCCACTGCTGCTCGGTGATGTCGTGGCGGGCAAGCATCGGCCGGAAATGCGCCATGATCACTTCGCGGGCGCGAAGCAGAGCCATCGGCAGGGAGCGACGAGTGCTCGGTGGTAGCAAATCAGGTCTCCGAAAAATCCAATCCAGTACGACTCGCGGTAAATATTAACAGCCGGGATCGCAGCTATATCCGCGATTTTGCCGGGAGCGGCAATCCCACCGCCGGAAGCCGCATCGACATAGACAACGACGCTTGACATTCGGTCGTCTAGATGTAATTCACATGTTAACTACAAGGTGGAGGGAACCCTTGCCCCATATGTCGATCGAATATTCGGCGAATCTCGACCCCAAGGTCGATATGGGCGAGCTCTGCGCGCTGGTCTCACGCACCATCCTCGCAACCGGCCTGTTCGAGCGGGGCGCGGTCAGGGTGCGCGCCTTCCGCGCCGAGGCCTACGCGATCGCCGACCTTCTGCCTGAGAACGGCTTCATCGACATGAATTTCCGCATCGGCAAGGGCCGCAGCGCCGATGAAAAGAAAAGCGCCGGCGAGGCGATCTTCGCGGCGGTCACCGACCATCTTTCATCGCTGTTCGCCACGCCGCATTTCGCGCTGTCGCTGGAGATCCGCGAGATCGACGCCGAGCTAAGCTGGAAGAAGAACGCCATCCATCCGCGCCTGCGTGGCAAGTGAGCATCGCAAGCAAACCGGTCGCGGCAAGCAACAGGAAAGACCCCATGGCGGCACTGGACGATAATTTGAGAAAAGCCGAGGCCTATCTCGAACGCTTCCGCAAAGGCGGCGTGCTCAACCAGATCGCCGGCGAGGCGGTGCCCTCGGCCGACGGTTCGACCTATGAGACGATCTCGCCGATCGACCTGAAGCCACTCGCGACCGTGGCGCGCGGCAAGGCCGCCGACATCGACCGCGCCGCCAAGGCTGCCAAGGCCGCTTTCAAGGACTGGGCGGCGATCTCCGGCGATGCGCGCAAGAAGCTCATGCACAAAATCGCCGACGCCATCGTCGCGCGCGCCGAAGAGATCGCCTTCGTCGAATGCATGGACACCGGCCAGTCGCTGAAATTCATGGCCAAGGCGGCGCTGCGCGGCGCCGAAAATTTCCGCTTCTACGCCGACCGCGCGCCGGAGGCGCGTGACGGCCGCTCGATCAGGGCGACGAACCAGCTCAATGTGACGATGCGTGTGCCGATCGGCCCGGTCGGCGTCATCACGCCGTGGAACACGCCGTTCATGCTGTCGACTTGGAAGATCGCGCCGGCTCTGGCAGCCGGTTGCACCGTGGTGCACAAGCCGGCGGAATTGTCACCGCTGACGGCGCGGCTGCTGGTCGAGATCGCCGAGGAGGCCGGCCTGCCCAAGGGCGTGTGGAACCTCGTCAACGGTTTTGGCGAGGACGCCGGCCGGGCGCTGACGGAGCATCCCGACATCAAGGCGATCGGCTTTGTTGGCGAAAGCCGCACCGGTTCGATGATTATGAGACAGGGCGCCGAGACGCTGAAGCGCGTGCATTTCGAGCTCGGCGGCAAGAACCCGGTGATCGTCTTTGCCGATGCCGACCTGGAGCGCGCGGCGGACGCCGCCGTCTTCATGATCTATTCGCTGAACGGCGAGCGCTGCACCTCGTCCTCGCGGCTGCTGGTCGAGGCTTCGGTGCATGACAAGTTCACCGATCTGGTGGCGGAGAAGGCCAAGCGCATCAGGATCGGCCATCCGCTCGATCCGGAGACCGTGGTGGGGCCGCTGATCCACCCGGTGCACGAAGAGAAGGTTCTCTCCTATATCGAGATCGGCAAATCGGAAGGCGCGGTGGTCGCCGCCGGCGGCGGCAAGTTCGCCGGTCCGGGCGGCGGCTGCTATGTCAGCCCGACATTGTTCGTCGGCGCCACCAACAAGATGCGTATCGCGCAGGAGGAAATCTTCGGGCCGGTGCTGACGGCGATCCCGTTCAAGGACGAGGCCGAGGCGCTGGCTCTCGCCAACGACACACAATATGGCCTCACCGGCTATCTGTGGACCTCGGACGTGACCCGCGCGTTGCGCTTCACCGATGCGCTGGATGCCGGCATGATCTGGGTGAACTCGGAGAATGTCCGGCACCTGCCGACGCCGTTCGGCGGCGTCAAGAGTTCGGGCATCGGCCGCGACGGCGGTGACTGGTCGTTCGACTTCTACATGGAAACCAAGAACATCGCGTTCGCCACGGCACCGCATTCGATCCAGAAACTCGGCGGCTGACCGGAGACACCCAATGGCCCTGCCCCAACCCAATCTCTACCCTGCCTTCAACATCGTGCGGCTCAGCCACGTCGAGCTCGCCGTCACCGACCTGGCGAAATCCCGCGCCTTCTACGTCGACACGCTCGGCCTGCAGGTGACCGACGAGACCAGCGGCGCCATCTATCTTCGCGCCATGGAAGAGCGCGGCCATCACTGCATCGTGCTGCGCAAGGCCGCTGAGCCCGAAGCGCGCGACCTCGGCTTCAAGGTGTTCTCCGACGAGGACCTCGACAAGGCCGCGCACTTTTTCAAGACCAAGGGCCTGCCGGTGGAATGGGTCGAGCGGCCCTACCAGTCGCGCACCTTCCGCACCCGCGACCCGCACGGCATTCCGCTCGAATTCTATTCGAAGATGGACCGGCTGCCGCCGATCCACCAGAAATACGCGCTCTATAAGGGCGTGAAGCCGCTGCGCATCGACCACTTCAACTGCTTCTCGCCGAACGTCGATGAATCGGTAGCCTTCTACAACGAGCTCGGCTTCCGCGTGACCGAATACACCGAGGACGCCGAGACCGGAAAGCTCTGGGCCGCCTGGACGCACCGCAAGGGCGGCGTGCACGACATCGCCTTCACCAACGGCCTTGGCCCGCGGCTGTACCATGTCGCCTTCTGGGTGCCGACGCCGCTCAACATCATCGACCTGCTCGACCTGATGGCGACCACCGGCTGGCTGCCGAATATCGAGCGCGGCCCCGGCCGGCACGGCATCTCCAACGCCTTCTTCCTCTACATCCGCGATCCGGACAACCATCGCATCGAGATCTACTGCTCGGACTATCAGACGGTCGACCCGGACCTGGAGCCGATCAAATGGGACCTGAAGGACCCGCAGCGCCAGACGCTGTGGGGCGCGCCGGCGCCGCGAAGCTGGTTCGAGGAAGGCAGCATGTTTGCGGGCGTCGAGCCGCGCAAGTCCGATCTGGCCGCATCGCCGATCGTGGCGCCATGAGTTCATATTTTGCGATAGCAGCGTTCCTTCGCGCCCCCCTCTGTCCTGCCGGACATCTTCCCCACTTGGGGGGAGATTGGCTGTCATCTCTGCCTTCGCCAATTTTCTACGCTGCAAGAAAAGCGCTGACGGCGCGGCCGGTTGATCTCCCCCCTTGTGGGGGAGATGTCCGGCAGGACAGAGGGGGGCGCCGTAGAACTCGACGCTTCCGGTTGGCCAATAGAACCGGAGTTTCAAAATGAGCGTAGCGCGCCTCGCCACCTTCGCCGTCGGCGGCAAGACGCGCTACGGCGCGATCACCGGCAAAGGCGTGGTCGACCTTTCGGCGCGCCATCCCGAATGGCCGACGCTGCGCGAGGTGATCGAGGCCGGGGCGCTCGTAAAGCTCGCGGAGGAAGCCGAAGGGTTGGCAGCCGATTTCAGCGTCGAGGACATCGCCTACGAAATCCCGGTCCCCTCGCCGGAAAAGATCATCTGCGTCGGCGTCAACTATCCGGACCGCAATGAGGAGTACAAGGACGGGCAGGCAGCGCCCTCCAACCCGTCGCTGTTCATCCGCTTCTCGTGCTCCTTCGTCGGCCATGGCGCGCCGCTGGTGCGCCCGCCGGAGTCGCCGCAGCTCGACTATGAGGGCGAGGTGGTCATCGTCATCGGCAAGGGCGGGCGACGTATCGCCGAGGCCGATGCGCTTGGCCATATCGCAGCACTTTCGCTATGCAACGAAGGCACGATCCGCGACTGGGTGCGCCACGCGAAGTTCAATGTCACGCAAGGCAAGAATTTCGACCGCACCGGCTCGATCGGGCCGTGGCTGGTGCCGTTCACCGACGAGGCTCAGATCGCCGACATCTCGCTGGTCACGCGCGTCAACGGCGAGGTCCGCCAGCAGGACCGCACCGGGCGCATGATCTTTTCCTTCCGCAAGATCATCAACTATATCTCGACCTTCACGACGCTGACGCCCGGCGACGTCATCGCCACCGGAACGCCGCCCGGCGCGGGCGCCCGTTTCGATCCGCCGATCTGGCTTAGGCCTGGCGACGTGATCGAGGTGGAGGCCGACGGCATCGGGCTTCTGCGCAATGGCGTCGTCGACGAAGAGGCTGGCCGATGATGACGGATGAGCAAGTCGAAGACGCCGCACGAAAACTGTTTGAGGCCGAGCGCGAACGTCGCCAGATCAGGCTGCTCAGCCTCGATTTTCCGCAAGCGACGATGGACGACGCCTATCGCGTGCAGGCGGCACTGGTGAAGCGAAAGGTCGCTTCCGGTCTCACCATCAAGGGCTGGAAGATCGGCCTGACCTCGAAGGCGATGCAGTCGGCGCTCAGCATCGACATTCCGGATTCCGGCATCCTGTTCGACGACATGTTCTTCGCGGATGACGGCATGGTGCCGGCCGATCGCTTCATCCAGCCGCGCATCGAGGCCGAGATCGCTTTCGTCATGAAGGCGACGCTCGCCGGTCCGGACGTGTCGATCGACGACGTGCTCGACGCTACCGATCACATCACGCCGGCGCTCGAGATCCTCGACACCCGCATCGAGCGGCTGAACAAGGAGACCGGCAGGATCAGAACCTTCTTCGACACGATCTCCGACAACGCGGCCAATGCCGGCATCGTCGTCGGCGGCCTCGCAGCCGGACCGCGCGAGTTGGACCTGCGCTGGATCGGCGCGATCGTGTCGCGCAACGGCGAGGTCGAGGAGACGGGCCTGGGCGCCGGCGTGCTCGATCATCCGGCGAAAGGCATCGTGTGGCTCGCCAACCGGCTGCATCAATACGGCATGCGGATCGAGGCCGGCCAGGTGGTGCTGTCAGGCTCGTTCATCCGGCCGGTCGAATGCCGGCATGGCGACCGGATCGTATCGGATTTCGGCCCATACGGAACCATCCGCATAAGTTTCGCCTGATCGGCGCATTTCCCAGCACGGGAAGAAAAAGGCCGGGCGCGAAAGCAGCCCGGCCAAGAATGAAGGTCATAACCTTCAGAGGGGAACATCGCCCGGCGCAATGGGAGGAAAACACCGAGCGATGGTTCTTATTTGGGGCTTGAGCAGTGTATTTTCCACGAACGGAATTCCAAAAAAGATCGAAATTGCGAAAAAATCTCGCTCTAATCGGACGAAATCGTCAGCCAGCGGTCGATGCTTTTTCCAGAAGATCCGCATAATGCCGCCGCGCCACGTCGGGATGCGACCTCAGCCGGCTTTTCAGCACATTGGTCCCGACATTGCGGAACAGCGGATTGTCGGGATCGCTGGCCGGCCCGCGCGCCTCGGCCGCCAGTTCCTCGGGCAGGTCGAGCAGTGGGATCGTCGCGTCGAGGCGCGCGCTGAAGAAGAACGGCACGGAAATCCGCTCGACGCCGGCCGGCGGCGTCACCACGCGGTGCACGGTTGCCCTGAGATAACCGTTCGAGGCGAGTTCCAGCAGCTCGCCGATGTTGACGACGAGCGTTCGTGGGATCGGATCCACATTCACCCAGCTGCCGTCATACTCGACCTGCAGGCCCTTGTTCTCGTCTTGCAGCAGAAGGGTGAGAAAGCCGCCATCCTTGTGCGCGCCGACGCCCTGGTCGTCGCCTGTGGCGTCGCGGCCGGGATAACGCACGATCTTCATGCGATGGTTCGGCTCACCGCGATAAATCGGATCGAAGGCGTCCTCCGGCTGGTCGAGCGACAGCGCGAAAGCTTTGAGCAGCCGGATCGCCACGTCGGTCGCCTTGGCCTGCCAGGCAAGCAGCGCGGGCTTAAGGTCGGGAAGTGCCGCGGGCCACTGGTTCGGGCCTTGCAGCCGCGTCCAGGCCGGCACGCCCGGCGCTTGCGAAATCGTCGTGCGCTCGACACCGAGGTCGAGCTGCTCGCGCCAGTCGGCCTTGCCCCTGGTCAATTCACCGCCGGCGCGCGTATAGCCGCGGAACTGCGGCGACTTCACCATTTCGATGGCGAGCTTGTCTGCCTCCGGCAAAGCGAAGAAGCCGCGCGCGGCGCCCAACACCGCATCGATCTCCGTCTGGGTGATGCCATGGCCGCTGAGATAGAAGAAACCGACATCGCGGGCCGCCGTCCGCAGATCGAAAAGAAACGTCCGAAGCTCCGACGCGCCTTGCTCCAAGCGGTCGAGATCGAGCACCGGAATTATTCTGGGCATGGACAGGCTCCTCTTGGCGAGACTTTCAACCCCTCGACACGATGACATGCGTGTGATTGCGGGTGAAGGAACGCACCGACCAATCTCATTGCAAACGCAGCATATCGGCGCTCAATTCCCGGCTTTTGCGGCAAATTGCGTTCGCGCGGCTCCGGCTGGCGAGATCGCCCAGACCGCCGGCGCCGATGGCGCCGGCCATGGCCGAAGCGCCGACCAGCGTCACCAAGGTCACCGTGAAGCCGGCGACGATGCCCGGCAGCGCTTCCGGCACCAGCACCTCGCCAATGATCGTCCAGCGATTGCCGCCCATGGCGCGCGCCGCCTCGATCAGGCCGTGATCGACCTCACGCAGCGACACTTCGGCGATGCGAGCGTAGCAGGGCGTTGCGTTTCCTCTGATAGAACTGAGGAGAACGTCAGCCACCGTATCGCCGGACCGGCCTCAATCTGTCAGAATGTTTCAACCCAAGGCCTGAGCTCGACCTCGAAGGTCCAGGCGCTGCGATGCTGACGATGGGTGGCGAGATAGGCCTCTGCGATCGCATCGGGTGACAGGTGGCTGTCCGGTCGCTCGGGTGTCCTCGCGGGCGATGCGATCTGGCCATCGATGATGAAATGCGCGACGTGGATGTTCTTCGGGCCGAGCTCGCGCGCCATTGATTGCGCCAGGCCACGCAGGCCGAATTTCGGCATGGCGAAACCGGCGGAACCGGAAAAGCCCTTGAGGCTTGCGCTGGCGCCGGTGAACAGGATCGAGCCGGAACCGCGCGCTATGAGCCGGCGCGCCGCCTGCTGGCCGACCAGGAAGCCGCCATAGGCGCCGACGAGCAGGGCTTGCTTGACCGCCTCGGGATCGAGCTCGGCGATCGGGCCGCGCGTGCGGCCGCTGGCGTTGAAGACGGCGATCTCGAGCGGGCCCGCCTTGTCGGCCGCCTCGAACAGCCGCTCGACCGAGGCGGCGTCAGACACGTCGGTCTCCATCGCCAACGCGCCAGTCTCCTTGACCAGCGCGGCCAGTTTGTCGACGTTGCGCGCGGCAAGGACGACGCGCAAGCCTTGCTTGGTGAGAAGCCGCGCCAGCGAGGCGCTGAGCCCGGAGCCGGCGCCCGCGATCACTGCAACATTGGCTGCCATGGCGTTCCTCCTTGCGATAGCTCGATGTCGGACGCGCAGGCTCGCGCCTTCCGCGACAAGAGGCAAGGATGTGGATGCTCGATTTCCGTCATTTGGCGCAACAGGCCATCTGGATGGGCGGGGCGAAAGACTTGCCTGCCGGACCGATCCGTCCGACACGTGGTTGAAGGACGATTCGAGGAACGACCATGGAACCAATCTGGGCCGTCGGGCTGATGACCGGCACGGTGCTCGACGGCAACATCGACGTGGCGCTGATCAAGACGGATGGCGAGCGCATCGCCGACACCGGCACCTACACGCTCGCCCCCTACCCGCAATCGATCCGCGTGCTGCTCGAAGAGACGCTGCGCCGGGCGCGCGCCTGGAATTTCGAGGGAGCGGAACCGGCAATCTTCCGCGAGGCCGAGGAGGCGCTGACGCGCGCGCAGTCGGCGGCGGTGAAGGACCTGGTCGAGAGCCAGGGCATGAGCATGGCCGATATCGGCGTCGTCGGCTTCCACGGCCAGACCGTGCTGCACCGCGCGCCGCAGCCGGGACGGATCGGCCGCACGCGACAGCTTGGCGATGGCGAGCTGATGGCCTCGCTGCTCGGCACCAAGGTCGCCTATGACTTCCGCTCGGCCGACGTCGCGGCTGGCGGACAAGGCGCGCCCCTGGCCGCCGCCTATCACGCGGCGCTGCTCAAGGAGGCGGACGCCAGCGGCGACACCGCCGTGCTCAATCTCGGCGGCGTCGGCAACATCACCTGGTGGGACGGCAAGGACAATATCGTCGCCTTCGACACCGGGCCGGCCAATGCGCCGGTCAATGATTTCATCAAGGCGAAAGGCCTCGGCGAGATGGACCGCGACGGCAGGCTGGCTGCCGCCGGCAAGGTCGACGAGGAAAGGCTCGCCAGGCTGCTGCAACATCCGTATCTGACGAAACCCTATCCGAAGTCGCTCGATCGCTTCGACTTCACCGCGGCGATGGCCGAAGGGCTCGGCGCGGAGGACGGCGCCGCTACGCTAACGGCCTTCACCGTGTCGGCTGTCGGCAAGGCGCTCGACCTTTTGCCGCACCGGCCGAAGCGGCTCGCGGTCAGCGGCGGCGGCCGTCACAATCCGACGATGATGGCGATGCTCGAAAGCCGCGCCGGGGTCGAAGTGGTGCAGGCCGAAACGCTTGGCTGGAAGGGCGACGCGGTGGAAGCGGAGTGTTTTGCTTTCCTCGCCGTGCGCGTGTTGCGCGGCCTGCCGATCAGCTTCCCGAGCACCACCGGCGCGCCTGAGCCGATGCGCGGCGGAAAGCTTGCAGGTTAGGGCAACTTCTTCTGCAGGAAGATGCGGCTGCGGCCGACGGGGAAGTCCGGCAGCTTGCCGAACGGCTCATAGCCCTGACGCCGATAGACCTTCTCGGCTGTCGGATTGAAAGTGTCGATCCAGGCGCCGTGGCAACCGCGTACGACGGCCTCCTGTTCGGCGGCGTCGAGCATGCCGGCGGCGATGCGGCGGCCGCGCAGCTTTTCGTCGACCCACAGCCACTGCACATAGAGCCAGCCCCAGGCGGTATAGCCGGAAATGCCGGCGACCACGGCGCCGTGCTCGTCGCGCACGAAAGCCGCCAGCGGCTTTCGGCCTGAGGCGCCGACATCGGCATCGTTGAAGGCGGTCAGGCTCCCGCTCAGGAAAGCGAGGTCCTGCGGCAAGGGCTCGGCGGTGATTTCGAGCGTCGTCTTCATCGGCTGCGACTCCGGTTCGGAAGCCAGCCTTAGCGAAGGAGCAAACTCGAACGCAAGCCTATTGCCGGGTATCGCCCGACCGCCGTATCGCAGCCGATGCCGCGACCAGCATCAGTCCGGCCGCGATCAAAGCGCAGTTGGCAAAACCGAGGCTCGTATAGAGTGGGCCGAAACCGGCGGTGCCGACGGTGACGGCCAGATAGGTGACCGCGCTGTTCAAGCCCATGATCGTGCCGCGGCGCGACGGGTCGAGCGCGGTGAGGCGCATGACCAGCACATTCAGGCCGAAATGGTTGGCAAGGCCCCAGACGGCTATTGACGCAAGCAGCAGGCCGAAGCTGCCGCTGGCCAGCGCGATCGCGACATAGACGGCGGCGACCAGCAGATAGGCGAAAGGCATGACGCGGCGCGCGCCGAGCCGGTCGATGAGGCTGTCGAGCAAGGCGGCCGCGCCGAAACCGAGGCCGTAGGCGACGGCCGCCAGGCCGTTGGCGCTGACCGGCTCGGCGAGGGCTTCATGCAGATGATCGCCGAGATATCCGTAGACGCCGTAGAAGGCGGTCATGAAGGCGCCGCAGGCAATGAGCAGCGGCAGGATGCCGGACACGGCCAGCGCGCCGAGCGGCGATGGCGCCGGACCGGTTTTCCTGCTGTCGGGAAGCGCGCTCATCGCCAGGCCGGCGACGGCGGTTGCGGCGAGCAACGCAACGGCGGCAAAGACGGCGCGCCAGTGGATGAGGTCGGCAAGCACCGCCGACAGCGAGACGCCGGCGACCATGGACAGCGTCCAGCCGGTCAGCACGACGCCGATGGTGCCGCTCTCGCGGCCGGGCGGTGCGATCGCGGCCGAGCTGGCATAGATTGCCGGCATGGCGATGCCGGCAGCGATTCCCGCGACCAACTGGGCGGCGACGAGTAACACAACCGTCGGCGCTAGAGCGCTGGCGACCAGCGCTATCGCCAGCAGCAGCAACGCGCCCTGCAGCATGCGGCGCGCGCCAATCCGGTCGATATAGCGGGCAAGGAAGAGCGCGCTGGCCGACGTGCCGAGGCCGAAGGCGGCGGCAGCCGTCATCACCGCCGGCACGCTTGTCGCGAAGGATGCGGCGACAGCCGGCGCGATGGGTCCCAGAACCAGCGAGTTGGAGCCGATAACCGCAATGCAGCCGGTCAGCAGATAGGCTGCGGCCGGGATCGGCGCGCGGGGCGCCGCAGTCAAAATTGCTGATTGATCACTGTTCGACATATCATCATAATGGCCGAATTAAATTCCGCATCAATGGAGAATTTCCATATGGACGCAGAAACAGATGACATTCGGCAGAACAAGCAGCCGGCCCGCGATCTCGACCCGATCGACCGAAAGATATTAGGCGTTCTCGTCGAGGACGCGACCATCAGCTATGCCGAGCTCGGCGAGCGTGTCGGCCTGTCGCCGCCGGCGGCGCATGAGCGCGTCAAGCGGCTGAAGCGCAGCGGCGCCATCCGCGCCACATCGGCGATCATCGATCCAAGGGCAGTGAAGAAGCCGCTGCTTGCCTTCGTGCATATCGACACCAGGGGCTGGGGTAAGACGCCGGAACTGATGGCGGTCTCCAAATATCCGGAGGTCGAGGAGATCCACACGGTTGCCGGCGACACCTGCATGCTGCTCAAGGTGCGCACCGAGGATACGCGCGCGCTCGAAGGACTGCTGGCCCGTCTCTACGACACGCCCGGTGTCACCTCGACACGCAGCTATGTCGTGCTGTCGACCTATCTCGAACGTCCGGTGCAGCCGGAAATCACGCCCGAATGGCCGGCGCCGAAGCATATGGCGAACCCTATGTATTAGGTCGTTGCTGGCTGATGGCGCCTGGAACGCGCCAGCAGATAGAAGGCCGCGACATGCGTGATCATCAAAAGCGGCACGTAGAGGACCGGGATCGCATAGGTCGCGCCCAACTGCCCGGCATGCCCCGGAAGGTCGAGCATCACGCCGTGATAGTAGTCGCCAAGAAGGTCGACCACACCGACGACGTTGAAGGCGACGACCAGCGGCCAGAAGATCGCTGGCCTCGCCACGCCAAGCAGCGCCAGCATGGCGAGCAGGCCGGTCGCGAAGTCGCCATAGGCGGCAAAAGCGGCAAAGCCGGCGGGCAGGTCCGGTCCAGTGACGCCCGGAATGAGGAAGACGAGCCCGAAGAAGCGGAAGCTGTGCAGCGTGGCGATGGCGCGCTGCGCCCCTAATGGCTCCATCGTCTTCAGCCTTGGCCAGATATAGACGGCGAAGCAAAGCAGCCACGGCACGTAGCCTAGCGCGAGGTGGATATTCAGGATCACCGCGGGTGTCATTTTCGCCTCCTCTCAAACCTCAACCGGAACGGCCTCGAACACCGCCGTCAGAATGCCCAACCGTCCCTCCATGAGATTGCGCCCGAGGTTGGTGGCAAGTTCGCCAAAACCCTGCCCCATGACGACGCCGAGATTGAGCGAAGGGGGCGGACCGGAGGCGCGGAGCTCGGCAAACCAGGCCTTGGCGGCAGCCGTGTCGTCGCGGCGCACGAGCGTGTCGAAGCCGGCGGCCTCGATCGCCTCGCAGGTCGCCTCGGCTGGCAGCAGGAAGCTTTCGCCCCGCGTCTTCGCCCATGGAACCGGATAGAGCGGATCGCCGCCGTTCAGCACGACGTCGAAGGTCGCGAATTTTCCACCCGGCTTCAGCACGCGCCTGATCTCGCGGTAGAGCAGTGGCCGGTCGGCAATGTTCATCGCCACATGCTGCAACAGCGCGGCATCGAACCAGCCGTCTTCGAAAGGCAGCGCCAGCGCGCTGCCGGCTTCGAACGACACTTTGCCGTCCTGCCCGGTTCGCCGGGTCAAATAGCGCGCGGCCTCGACGAAGGGTTCGCTGAGGTCAACGCCGGTCACCTCGCAGCCATAGGCCGCTTCCAGGAAGCGAGCCGGCCCGCCGACACCCGATCCGACGTCCAGCACCGACATGTCGGTCGAGATGACCGCGAGATTGGCGAGCTCGGCCGTCGCAGCCAGCCCGCGGGTGTGGAACTGGTCGAGCGTCGCCAATTGCTCTGGCTTCAGCCGCTCTTCCTCCGGCCCGAAGATTGCCAGAGCCGACCTCAGGCGTTCGGTCAGGCCGGTCGCGCGGTAGTGATCGCGCACGCGATCGAGTTCATCGGTCATTGCCAGTTTCCTTTGGTGTTCCGGTTGCGGAAGAAATACGGCCGCTTTCTGCCGGCGACTATCCGCGATAATGTCGATGGGTCATGAAGCAGAACTTCACAGTCAGGCATGGCGCGCTCGACGGCGTCGAGGCATTCTTGAGTGTCGCCAGGCACCGCAATTTCCGCAAGGCGGCGGCGGAGCTTGCCGTCACGCCGTCAGCGATCAGCCAGGCGATACGCACGCTCGAGGCGCGCATCGGCGCCGCGCTGTTCATCCGCACGACGCGCAGCGTCGGCCTGACGGAAGCCGGCGAGCGCTTTTTCGCCCGCGCGCGGCCGGCCTTCGAGGAATTGATCGCCGCGAGCGAGATCGCGCGCGGAATGGGCCAGCGCCCAGCCGGGCTGTTGCGCCTTTCGGTGCCGCCGGCCGTGGTGCCGGTGCTGCTGGAGCCGATGATCGCCTCTTTCTGCCAGGCCTATCCGGAGATCGAGCTGGAGATCGTCGCCAGCGGCGAGCTTGCCGATCTCGCCGCCGAAGGATTCGATGCCGGCATCCGCATGGGCGATCTGATCGCGCCCGACATGGTCGCGGTCCGCCTGACGCCGTCCTTCCCAATGGTGGTCGTCGGCAGTCCCGATTATTTGCGCCGACGGGCAGCGCCCGAGCGCATTGAGGACCTGCGCGATCATGCCTGCCTGCGCCTGCGGCGCTCGAATGGTACGGTCGCACCCTGGTCCTTTGTCGACGGCAACAAGACGATAGAGGCAATCGTCTCGGGACCGCTCATCGCGCACGACTATCCGTCGCTGCTCGGCGCGGCGATCCAGGGTGTCGGGCTGGCGCAGGTGCCAGGCCCTATCGCCGAAGCGCCGATCGCCGACGGGCGCCTGCAGGCGCTGCTCGGCCGCTTCGCGGTGACTACGCCGGGCGTTTTTCTCTATTACCCGGAACGGCACCAGGTCCTGCCCAAGCTGCGCGCCTTCATCGACCACATCAGGCGGCCGACTGGCGTTGATGCCTCCCCTAAGCGCTCGGGCAGGCGGCGGCAAAGCTGACGCTTCACGGTGTCGGCCGTGCGCGCGGATATTCGAGCTGCATGGCGACGAAATCGGTGGTGCGCGCGCCGTAGCGCGCCGTGATATCCGCGAGCGTCCGGTCCAGCGCCTTGGCCGGCGGTATATCCGCCATGGCCCGAACCTTCCGGTCCGCCGGCCAGTCGGCAGCGACCCGGTCGGGCAAGATGCGGATGCCGTCGCGGCTGACGACGGCGCCGTCCTTCGCGGCGAAGGTGACCGCGCCGGAGCGAAAGGTTCGCGACCAGGCGTCGGCCGCCAGCGCCAGCGATACCTCGTCCATGCCCGGCGTCAGCGGAATGCCTAGCTGCTCATGATTGAAGAACGCCATCGTGTTGCCGATCGCCGTCAGCGCGAAAGGCCGCGTGAACTTGAAAGCGCCGCTGTCATGGCGCGCATCCCAATGGTCAAGGCCGAGATCGCGGGCGACGGCTTCGGCCTTGTCACGGCCAGCGATCGCCTCGATCAGGGTCAGCATCATCGGCATCGAAGCGGTGATGCCGGTCGTGGTCGCGACATTTTGGTCGACGACGTAGCGGCGGTCGGCGACATAGCGGATCGTCGGATGTTTCTGGCGCAACTCGTTCAGCGAATACCAGTGTGTCGTCGCGCGCTTGTTGTCGAGCAATCCGCTGTTGCCGACCACCGTGGCGCCGACGCAGACGCCGATCACCATGGCGCGCTTCGCAGACTGCTCCCTGATCCATTTCAGCACGTCCGGATCGTCGTCGCGCATCATGGCGGGAACGATGACGTAGTCGGCACCTTCCGGATGCTCGGCATCGAACGAGGCGATCGTCGCATCGGGCTCGACGCGCAAGGCGGGATGCAGTTGAACCGGGCCGGGCTGCGTCGCCAGCGCGACGACGTCGGCGACGTCGGCCCGGCGCAGGATGCCGTAGGGCATCAGATAATCGGTGGTCTCGGTGCCGTCGTTGACGCCGATGATTGCGATCAGCGGGCGCGGCCGTTTCGGCTTCAGCGCCGCGAGCGTGGCTTCAGCTTCCCTGGCATCGATCGCCGGCTGCATCGCGGCCAGCGACGTGGATGGCAGCGACAGCAACCAGATGGCACCGGCAGCCGCGACGATCAGCAGGACGCCAAGGACGCTCCACAGCACTATTCGCAGGCTCACGGCTAAATCCTTCTCAATCCTAAACGCTTGACCGGCAGGCTAGCTCCGTTAGATTTTGTCCGAAATGACATATATCGGGCAAAAACTGCCATGGCTCGGGCGATAGGCATCATCATCCATCCGGGTTTCCAGTTGCTGGACGTCGCCGGCCCCGCGGCGGCCTTCGAGCTGGCCGAGCACTATCAGCCTGGCAGCTACCGGCTGGAGATGCTGGCGCCCGGCGGCGGCGAGATCGAGAGCTCGTCCGGCATGCGGCTTGCGGCACGGCCTTTGTCAGATGCCGGGCCGCTCGACACGGCGGTCATCTCCGGCGGCGAGATCATCCGCTCGATGGCGGCGGCGCAGGAAATCGTCGCCTGGCTGCGGCGGGCAACGGTGCGCCGTACGGCAAGTGTGTGCACCGGCGCCTATCTGCTGGCGGAAGCCGGGCTCCTTGACGGCCGCTCGGCAACCACGCATTGGTGGAGCACGGACGATTTCGCCCGCCGTTATCCGAAGATAAAACTCGACGCCGAGCGCATCTTCATCCAGGACGGCAGCGTGTGGACGTCGGCCGGCATTTCCGCCGGCATTGACCTGGCGCTGGCGCTGATCGAGGACGATCTCGGCCCAGCGATCGCGCGCCGCACCGCGCAGCAGCTGGTCGTCCACCAGCGCCGGCCGGGCGGGCAGTCGCAATTTTCCGGCCTTGTCGAACTTGGCGGGCGCTCGGGCCGCTTCGTCGAATTGATCGAATGGATGCGCGCAAGGCTTGCCGAAAAGCTGACCGTCGAGCGTCTCGCCGAGCGCGCCGCGATGAGCCCACGTAACTTCGCCCGCGCCTTCGCCGCCGAGACCGGCGCCACGCCGGCCAAGGCAGTTGAACGCTTGCGCCTCGAAGCCGCGCGGATGGCGGTGGAGACCACCAACGCACCGCTCGACCGCATAGCCGAGGACAGCGGCTTCAGGGATGCCGGGCGTATGCGCCGCGCTTTCATGCGAAGCTTTGGCCAGCCGCCACAGGCGCTGAGGCGCGCGGCGGTTCGAAGCGGCGCTGACTAACCCGTACTCCGCGCCCGCTTCCGTTCCGCCGCCACCAGCAGGTCTACGAAGGCGCGGACCTTCGCCGGCCTGAAGCGGGCCGGTGGATAGACGGCATGGATGCCGCCCGACGGCAGGGTCCAGTCGGCGAAGACCCGCACGAGGCGGCCCGCGGCGATGTCGTCCTCGACGGCGAAGTCGGGGAAGATGCCGAGCCCGATGCCGGCCAGCACACAGGCCAGCACGGCCGGTGTCTTGTCGCAGATCATCACCGGCTTGAGCTCGGGCAGCACCGTCTCGCCGTCCTTCGAGAACAGCCATTGGCCGGTGCCGCGCAGCTGCGCATTGCCGACCCATGGCAGGGATTTTGCGAGCTTCGGGCTCACATCGGCTGGAAGGCCGGCCGCGAGCTTCGGGGTTGCGACGACGAATTGCTGCAAGGTGCCCAGGCGACGCGCCTGGTTCGAGGAATCGGCGAGCCAGCCGATGCGGATGCCGAGATCGATCTGCTCGTCGACCAGGTTGCTGATCGCATCGTCGAAGATCGCCTCGACCTTCATCTTCGGATATTTCCTGAGATATTCGGCAATGGTCGGGGCGACGATCTTCGCGCCATAGTCGAGCGAGGCGGTGAGGCGTAGCGTGCCGGTCGGCCTGCCGACGCTTTGCGAGATGTCGCCATAGGCCGCCTCCGCTTCGCGCAGGATGATGGCGGCGCGTTCGTAGAACTGCCGCCCCTCCTCCGTCGCGGTGACGCGTCTGGTGGTGCGCTGCAGCAGCGTCGCGCCAAGCTCCTGCTCCAGCCTGCCCACCTGGTGGCTGACCACGGCCTTGGCGACGTCGAGGCGGTCGGCGGCGGCGGTAAACGATCCGGTCTCCATCACGGTGGTGAAGTAGACGAGACGGTTTAGATTGAGAAGGTCGGCCATCGCTATTGTCTGATTTGATCGGACAGTTTGTATGATTGATTGCGGTTTTTCGCAACCGGCCGGACTGCCATCTAGCCAAGAAGACAATGTTTCCGGACCAGATGGCAATGACCGACACCACCGTGACCTATCTTTTCGACCCGCTTTGCGGCTGGTGCTACGGCGCCACGTCTATGCTGGACAGGTTAGCCGCAAGCGGCGTTGCATTCGAGCTTTTGCCGACCGGGCTATTCTCCGGTTCCGGCGCGCGGCCGCTGGATGCAGGCTTTGCCGCCCATGCCTGGGCCAACGACCAGCGCATCGAGCGGCTGAGCGGACAGGTTTTCAGCCAGGCCTATCTCGACAATGTGCTCAATGTACGCGGTACGGTGCTCGACTCCGGCGCCGCAACGCTCGGCGTCAACGCGGCGGATCTGGTCGATCCGAACCGGCGGCTTGCGGCGCTGAAGGCGATCCAGCGCGCCCGCTATGTCGATGGTCGAGACATCGTAACCGCCGACGGCGTCGCGCAGGTGCTGGCCGATGCCGGCATGGCGGACGCGGCCACAGCAGTGAAGACGCCGACTGATGACGTTCTTGCGGCGCACCGCGAGTTGGTCGGGCGCGGACGCGCGCTGTTCCAGCGGCTGCATGCCAATGGCGTTCCGTCACTCGCCGTCATCCGCAACGACACGCCCCGGCTGATCGGCTCCAACGCGCTGTTCGGCAGCTACGACAACCTCGTCGCCCATATCCAGGCGGCGTGACCCCGATCCCTCCCCCCAAGCGAAAGGAAACTTCCATGAAGATCGCACTCATCGGCGCGTCCGGTCAGGTCGGCTCGCGCCTGCTCAAGGAACTCTCCGATGGCGGCCACGCCATCACCGCGATTGCCCGCAATCCGGAGAAGATCGCTAAACTCCCGGGCGTCACCGCCGTCAAAGGCGACGCCTTCGACAAGGACGCGCTGGCCGCATTGATCAAGGGCCACGATGCGGTGATCAGTTCGGTGCATTTCACCGCCAGCGATCCCGACACGCTGATCGCGGCCGTGCGCGCCTCGGGCGTCAAGCGCTATCTCATCGTCGGCGGCGCCGGCAGCCTCGAAGTCGCGCCAGGCAAGCGCCTGGTCGACACGCCGGAATTCCCGGCCATCTACAAGGCGGAGGCGCTCAAGGGCGGGGACTTCCTGGACAAGCTCAGGACCGTCGACGATCTCGACTGGACCTTCCTGTCGCCGTCGGCCCTGTTCGTGGCGGGCGAGCGCACCGGCAAGTTCCGGCTCGGCAAGGACACGCTGCTGACCGACGACAAGGGCAGCAGCATCTCCTTCGAGGACTACGCCATCGTCATGGCGAACGAGATCGAAAACCCGAAGCATATCCGGCAGCGCTTCACCGTCGGGTACTGAGCCCTCCGAATTCAGCGCTTGTGATGGGCCGCCGGACATGGCGGCCCATCATTTTGCGGAACGAGTCTCGATCAACGACTGAATACGTTCGGCGTCCGCCTCCGTGACAGGATTGTAGACGATCATGCCGAGTTCCGGACGGCCGTCGACCGCGAAGACAGAGAACTCCAGCTCGATCAGCCCGATCTCGGGATGCCGCAGGCGCTTCACACCTTCGCCATGCGCTGGAACGACGTCGTTGTCGCGCCACAGCGCCGCGAACTGCGGACTCATGCGGGACAATTCTTCGACCAGGTCGGTGATCTCCGCGCCGGCGCCGGCACGGGCAGCATCAGCCCTGAAGGACCCGACGACGAAGCGGGCGACACTCTCCCAGTCGTCCTGCGCCTCCTGGACGCGCGGATTGCCGAACATCAAACGCAGGATGTTGCGCTGCTCGCGCGGCAGCTTGGAATAGTCGGTCAGCATCGCCGCCGCGGCGCGGTTCCAGGCGACCACATCCCATGTCGCGGTCTTGATGATTGCCGGGCTGGGATCGAAAGCATCGAGGACGCGCTGCAGGCGCGGCGTCACTTTGTCCACGCCTTTATAGCGGACTTCCGGCGGCCGCCCGAGGCCCAGCATGAACAGATGCTCGCGTTCGTGCTCGGTCAGCATCAGCCCGGTCGCGATGCGGTTCAGCACATCCGCCGAAGGCGCGCCGCCCCTTCCCTGCTCCAGCCATGTGTACCAGGTCGGGCTGATATTGGCGCGCTGCGCCACCTCTTCGCGGCGCAGCCCCTGGGTGCGTCGACGACCCATGGCGAAGCCGAAAGCCGTCGGATCGAGTCGCATGCGGCGATCGCGGAGAAAGGTGCCAAGCTTGTTGGTCGTTTCTTTGCTGGCGGCCTCTTGGGGCATTGCGATCCTGTTGGCTATTATACCATGATAAAGTCACTACTTTAACAGAATGACTTATAGCGCGAGAAGGGCCTCCGAACAACAAGCGGAGACCTCCCATGCGTGTATTCCTTACCGGCGCGACCGGTTTCATCGGTTCCAGAATCGTACCCGAGCTTCTTGCCGCGGGGCACCAGGTGCTCGGCCTTACCCGCTCCGACGCCGGCGCGCGGTCGCTTGCGGCCCAAGGCGCCGAGGCGCATCGCGGCGACCTCGAAGACCTCGACAGCCTGCGCGACGGCGCGGCAAAATCGGATGCGGTGATCCACACCGCCTTCGACCATAATTTCTCGAACTTCGTCGCGAATTGCGAGAAGGACAAGCGCGTCATCGAAGCGCTCGGCGGCGCGCTCGCCGGCTCTGACCGGCTGCTCCTCATTACATCGGGCGTCGGCATGGGTTCCGCCGAACACGGGCAGCCGGCGAGGGAAGACGTGTTCAACACCGACCATCCCAATCCGCGCATCCTGTCGGAGCTTACCGGTGCTGCGATGACCGAGAAGGGCGTCAAGGTCTCGGTGGTGCGGCTGCCGCAGGTGCATGACACGGTGAAGCAGGGCCTGATCACACCGCTCATCGAACAGACGCGCGCCAAGGGCTTGTCGGCCTATCTCGGCGAGGGCCGCAACCGCTGGTCGGCGGCGCATGTGCTGGATGTCGCGAAGCTTTACCGCCTGGCGCTGGACAAGCAGGAAGCCGGCGTGCGCTACAACGCCGTGGCCGAGGAAGGTATTGCCATGCGCGAGATCGCGGAAGTGATCGGCGCCGGGCTCGACGTGCCGGTGGTATCGCTGTCACAGGACGAAGCGGCGGACCATTTCGGATGGCTTTCCATATTCGCCGGCCTCGATATGCCGGCCTCGAGCGAATGGACGCGCAAGCATCTCGGCTGGCAGCCGACAGGCCCCGGCCTCATCGCCGACCTCGAGCGGATGGATTATTCGCAGGCGGCCGCGGCCTAGCCCGCTCCGGGCGGTTCGGCAATCCAACTGAACTGCCTCACGTGTCTAGGCGCAGCAGGTCGGCCAAGCTGTCGGACTTCTCCACCTTGTCGGTGAGATCCAGTCCCGACAGCAGGTCGACCAGATGGCTGTTCATCAACGCGGCGGCGTTGGCGCTGTCGCCGGCCTCGATGGCGTCGACGAGCGCGTGATGGGCGTGCTTCTCGCAGGTCGCGTCGCGACGCTTCCAGTAAAGCGCGATGATCAGCGAGGAGTGCGAAACGAGGTCGCGAACGAAATTGGTGAACACCGAATGCGCCGCGATCTCGGCGATGCCGACATGGAAGCGCGCCGACAGCATGATGGCATCGCTGTCGCGGCCGTCATGCAGCGCCTCGTGCTCCTTTTCGAGATGCTGGCGCAATTGCACGATGTCGGACGGCACCGCCACCTTGGCGGCGAGCGCGGCGACCTTCGGCTCGATCAAGGCACGCGCCTCGAACACCTCGCGCGCCTCGATCTTCGACGGCTGGGCGACAAAGGCGCCGCGATTGGGCTCCAGCCGTGCCAGCCGGTCATGCGCCAACGCCTGCAGCGCGGCGCGGATGACGGTGCGGCTTACCGAATAGATCGACGCTAGTTCGTCTTCCGGCAGCTTGGTGCCGGGCGCAAGACGGTGGCTGACGATGGCGTCCCGCAGCCCGAAATAGATCGGCGACCAGCGCGCAGCCGGCTTGTCGTCCCGATCTTCTTCCCTGAGTACCGTCAACATCTTTCATGCGCGGGCCCGAAATGACCCGATTTGCCCCAAATCGCCAGCAGCCCGCCCAATCTAGTATCGCTCGCGCGGCGGTCAATCCCACCCGTTCCAGGTGTCGGCCGGCCGCCCGGCAGCATCAAGCCGCCTAAACGATCTCGGCTTCCGTGGGCGACAGCGGTGCGAACATGCCGGCGAAGCGCTTACCGCGCGGGGCCGCATAGCCGCCGATCTTCGATGTCTTCAAACCGACCCTGAACAGGCTCTCGGCCAGCGTGACGGCGCAGACGACGCCGTCCAGCACCGGAACGCCGTGCTCTTCGGACAGGCTGTGCGCAAGGTCGGCCATGCCGGCGCAGCCGAGCACGATCGCCTCGGCCCTGTCCTCGCCGATGGCGCGCGCGATCTCCTCCGAGATCCGGTGTCTTGCATTCGAGCCAGGACGTTCGAGCTCGAGCACGGCGACTTCCGACGAGCGCACCTTGGCGCAGCGCGAGGCGAGGCCGTATTTCGCCAGATTGTGCTCGATCGCCGGCACCGAGCGGGCAAGGGTGGTGACGACGCTGAACTTGCCGGCGACAAGGCTCGCCATATGGAACGCCGCCTCGCCGATGCCGATGACGGGAGCCTCGGTGGCGCAGCGGGCGGCGTCGAGCCCGGTGTCGTCGAAGCAGGCGATGACATAGGCATCAGCCGCCGGCGCCTTACTCATCTCGGCGATGATGCCGGGAATGGCGAAGACCTCGTCGAAATAGCCCTCGATACTGGGCGGGCCGTCGACTGGGTTGACGGCGACGATCTGGGTCGTACCGGAGGCGACACTTGCAGCCGCCTCGCCGATTTTGGCAGTCATCGATTGGGTGGTGTTGGGGTTGATGACGAGTATGCGCATTCCAATCAGCCTCAGATCTCGCCGCCGAGATAAAGACGCTTGACCCGGTCGTCGGTCAGCAATTCGGCGGAGTTGCCGCTCAGCGCGACACTGCCGGTGGTCAGCGCATAGGCGCGCTGCGAGATGCGCAGCGCCATGCGCGAATTCTGCTCGACCAGGAGCACGCTAACCTTCTCGTCGCGGTTGATGGCGACGATCGAGCGGGCGATGTCCTGGACGAGTTTCGGCGCGACGCCGAGCGAGGGCTCGTCGAGCAGCAGAAGCTTCGGTTTCGCCATCAGCGCGCGGCCGATGACCAGCATCTGCTGCTCGCCGCCGCTCATCGTGCCGGCGGCCTGCGAGAAGCGTTCCTTCAGCCGCGGAAAGCGCCCCAGCACCATTTCCATCGACGCGGCGATCTCGGATTTGCTGGTGCGGGTGAAGGCGCCCATCAGGAGATTGTCCCTGACCGTCATGTAGGGAAAGACGCGGCGGCCTTCCGGCACCATGGCGATGCCCATCTTGACGATCTCGTCAGGCGCGGCGCCGTCGATGCGCTTGCCGCCGTAATGGATCTCCCCGGACCTGATCTTGCGCAAGCCGGTGATGGCGCGAAGGATAGACGACTTGCCGGCGCCGTTGGCGCCGATCAGCGCAACGGTCTCGCCCTCGTTGACCTCGAGCGAGACCCCTTTCAGCGCGTAGACATGGTCGTAATAGAGCTCGACATTGGCGAAGTTCAGGATCTGGTTCATAGGCCGATCGCCTCGTCTTCGCTGCCGAGATAGGCTTCGATCACCTTCTCATCGGCCTGGATTTCCGAAGGCGTTCCCTCGGCGATCTTCTGCCCGAAATTGAGGACCACTAGCCGGTCGGAGATCTTCATCACGGCCGGCATGTCGTGCTCGACCAAGAGGATGGTCAGGCCGCGCTCGCGCAGGCGCCGTACCATCTCGACCATGCGCATCGTCTCGTCGTGGTTCATGCCGGCGAAGGGTTCGTCGAGCAGCAGGATGGAAGGACTGGTGGCCAGGCCGATGGCGATTCCCAGCGCCCGCAAATGGCCGTGCGGCAGGTTGCGGGCGGTCTCATTGGCGAGCGAGGAGAGACCGAGCAGCGCCAGGATCTCGTCCGCCGATTGGCCGAAGGCCGCCTCGTCGACCTTCGCCGCGCCGGTACCGAGGAAGAAGCCGAACAGGCTCGCCTTCGAGCGCAGATGGTGCGCGATGATGACGTTGTCGCGCACGCTCATGTTCTTGAAGATCGTCGTCTCCTGGAAGGTGCGCACCACGCCTCTGCGGGCGGCGATGTGCGGGGCGAGACCGGAGATGCGTTCGCCCTTCAGCCGCACCTCGCCCGTTGTGGGCTTGAGGAAGGACGAGATCAGCTTGAACAGCGTCGACTTGCCGGCGCCGTTCGGCCCGATCACCGACAGGATCTCTTTTTCGCGCACCGAAAAGGAAACGTTGTTGACCGCGACGAGACCGCCGAAGCGTTTGGTCAGGCCGGAGACTTCGAGCATTTCGGCCATGGCTCAACCCTTCTTCCGGGTCATTTCGGCAAGGCTGAGCAGGCCGTTGGGTAGCACCAGCATCAGGACGATCATCAGGCCGGAATAGATGAGCAACTGGAACTGGCCGGTCTGGAACAAAAGGTCCCAGCCGAAATAGAGCACCAGCGTGCCGAGCATCGGGCCGAACACATAGCCGAGGCCGCCGAGGAAGCAGTTCAGCATGAAGTTTACGGAATCGGTGACGGTGAAGCTCGACGGGTAGATCGATTGCGAGATGGCGGCGAAGATGGCGCCGGAAACGCCGCCGAAGAAGGACGAGACGGCATAGGCGATGACGCGCAGATAGGCGATGTTGACACCGATCGAGGAAGCGAGCTCCTCATTCTGCTGCAGCGACTGGCAAAGCTTGCCAATGCGCGAATTGACCAGCCGGTACATGACCGCGAAGCAGGCCACCATCAGCGTGACCGCAAGCAAATAGAAGGCGAGCCGCGAATTCTGCAGCGTGGCGAAATCGGGGATCAGCGTAATGCCGAAGACCGACAGCGCGCCGGGCAGCGGGATGCTGACGATGCCCTTGGCGCCATTGGTGATCGGCAGCGCCAAAGCGAGCAGGCGCGCCACCTCGGTCAGCACCAGCGTGACCATGGCGAAATAGACGCCGCGCAGGCGCAGGATCGGCAGGCCGATCAGCACGCTCGCGGCGGCGCAGAACAGACCGGCGACCGGCAGCGTCAGCCAGAACGACCAGCCATGGTTCATCACCAGTATGGCCGAGACATAGCCGCCCATCAGCGCATAGGCGCCCTGACCGATGTTGATGCGGCCGATATAGAAGGTGAGCCAGACGCCGGCGCTGGCAATGCTGAGCAACGCCACCGAGGTCAGCGTGTAATAGAGGTCGAAGCGGCCGCTGGCCGAGATCACGGCCGGCACGGCGATAAAGACGATCGCGAGAAAAACGACGACCGCGGCGATCTTGATGTTGCGACTGAGAGTCATGGCGCGATCAACCCCACGGCTTGCCCATCAGCCCGTTGGGGCGGACCGACAGGAACACCATCAGGGCGGCGAAGATGACGAGATAGGTGACGTCGCCATATTCGCGCAGCACGGTGAGGCCGACCGACTCCATCATGCCGAGAATGAAGCCGCCGGCGATGGCGCCGCCGACGACGCCGGCGCCGCCGATCATCACCATCAGGAAGGCCTTGATCGAGATCGGGCCGCCGATGCCGGAATTGACGCCGGTGATGGTGACCAAGAGTCCGCCGACGACGCCCGCGAGCATGGCGCCCATGGCGAAGCCGATCATCGAATAGCGGTCGACGCGGACACCCATAAGCTGGGCGGCGACGCGGTCCTGGGCGAGCGCACGCATGGCCCGCCCGACCCTGCTGTACTGCATGTAGAGGACGAAGGCCGCGATGAAGACGATCGCAAGCGCGCCGACCACCAGCCGGTCGTAAGGCATGATGATGCCGGCGTCGTTGAAGACGCCCTTGACGATCTTTGGAACGCCGCGCTGCTTTTCGCCAAACAGAAGCAGGATGACGGCGTCGAAGAAGAAGGCCGTCGCGGCGGCAAGCAGCATGGTGCTTTCCTCGCGATGGCTGCGCCGGATGACGGTGCGGAAGAGGAATTTCTCCATCAGCGCGCCGATGACGGCGAGCGTGACGCCCGAGGCGAGCAGCGCCACCACGAAAGGCAGGCCGAGCTGGCCGTAGACGGTGTAGGTGATGAACCCGCCCAGCACATACATTTGGCCGTGGGCGAAATTGAGCACGTTCATCAGGGCGAAGATCAGGGTCAAGCCCAGCGCGATCAGCGCGTATTGTGCCCCGAGATACAATCCGTTGGCGATGACCTGTTCCATTGATACCTTCGATCTTCCGCGGGGTCCGGCCTATCGTCCGGCCCCCGCGGCAAGCTGGAGGAAATGACGCTCGAAGGTAATGCTAGTCGACGGAGCCGACGAACAGGGTCTGGAAAGCGCCATCCTTGTATTCGTTGACCACCATCGGCACCGAGAGCTGGCGCTTCTGGCCGAAGGACGTCGTGCCGACATAGCCGAGCTTGGCATCCCCCTTCAGGAACGGATTGGGCGCCGAGAAGGTGTCCATGGTCTTCTTGAATTCGGCGACGTCGTTGATCGCGGCAGGGTTGGCCTTCAGCGTGTCGAGGATGTATTCCAGCGCGTAGACCTTGGTGTTGGACTCGTCGTTGTACTCGCCGAACATTTTGGTGTAGCGCGTGACGAACTCTTTCATCGTGTCGGAGGCAATCTCCGGCGTGGAAGCCCCGCCGACGGAGATAAAGCCGTTGGCGTATTCGCCGGCACCTTCCTCCAGAACCTTGGCGTCCTGTGCGGTTTCGGTCGAGATAAGGCCTTCATAGCCGAGCTCGCGCGCGGCGCGGATGAGCAGCGGCGCGTTGGCCGGCGCGACGCCGGACAAGACCAGCAGGTCGGGCTTCAGCGCGACGATCGGCGTCAGCACCGGCGTGAAGTCGCGTGTGTCGTTCTGGTAGGTGTCGTTCTGGGCGACGATTTCGAGGCCGAGCGCCTTCGCCGCCTCGACGCCGCCGTCGCGCTGGCTGAGCGGGTCGGATTCATTGGCAGCGACAAAGGCGATCTTCTTCACGCCCTTGTTTTCCTTGAGGTATTTATAGATCGCCGGACCGGACTGGTAGTTGGCGATCATGCCGAGCACGGCATTGGAGGCCGGCTTCTGGTAAAGCGCCTTGGGGAAAGCATAGGGGAAATAAATGATGCCGTTGGCCTCGGCGACGGGGCGCACAGCAGCGGCGCCGTCATCGACATTCGGGCCGACGACATAGTGGACGCCTTCCTGCGCCATTTTCTCCATGCCGGCGATGGCGCGCTTGGGGTCCTTCTGGTCGTCGAATGTGACGATGTCGACGTTGTAGGTGTCGTTGCCGATCTTGACGCCGCCGGTCTCGTTGATCCAGGCGGCGCGGGTCTGCATCGAGCGCACGTTCGAGGTGCCCCAGGCGGCCGCCGGGCCGCTGGTGACGCCGACAAAACCGATCTTCAGTTCCTTGTTTTCAGCCTGCGCGTACGAAATGCCGACAGCAGCAATGGCCAGGGTCGAGACGGCGCCGAGCGCCATGGATTTCAGAGTCGAGCGACGGTTGATCATATCTGTAGTTCCCCTTGGTTATCGCGCTTTGTGTTTTGCTCGTAGGCTGCGCGGATAGCGTTAAGGGAAACCGGCCGCGCCAGATTGTCAACATCTTTCTTATGTTTTGTATACAATGTTTCGACGGAATGTTTTCGACGGTTCTCAAACGCAAGCAGCGAGCAGCCGCCGCTGAACAGCGTCAGTCGTCCGCGAATCTAGTGAAATGGTCGAAGGCTATCGATCGCTGGCCAAGGCGCCGCTAAAGACGGCTACTTCCCGCAATGGTGGTCGTTGATCTTGTTTATCGCATTCGCATCCGGTCCGACGCGGTCGTAGGAGCAGGCGCCCGCCGCCGTGGTGGACAGCTGCTGGTCGTAATAGCGCGGACCGCCGAACAACTGGTAGAGGATATCGTCACTGGCCGGAACGTAACGCTCCTGCTCGACCGGCGGCTGATGACGATAGTGGCGATGATGATGCCATTCGCCCGCAACTGCCGGGGCGGACAGCCTCGCGGCCGTGGCCAGCACGAGAGCAGAGACAGCGAGATATTTCATCATCGACGGCAGCCTTCTGGCGGTTTGGGCCTGCAGCATACCCAAAATCGCCAGTGGCGCAAAAGTTCCCGCATGGGTTGGTGCGCGCGCCGTTAATGCAGGTGCCGCAGCTTGTCGGGATTGCGCATGACATAGATCGCCCTGATCTTGCCGTCCTCGATGTCGAGGGCCGTGGTCTGCAGCTCGCCGTCGACTTCGAGCGTGACGAAGCCGGGCAGGCCGTTGATGAAGCCGTAGCGGACCAGCTTCGAGCGGTTGTCTTTGAGCCACGCCGCCACGACTGCGTATTGCGTCATGACCGCCTCGAAGCCGAGAGCCGGCTCGGTTGCCGCCGGACGCTTGCCACCGCCATCGGCGTGAGCGGTGACGTCGGCGCTCAGCATGGCGCCGAGCGCTTTCATGTCGCCGCCGCGCGACGCGTTGAAGAAGGCCTCGGCGATCTCCAGCCCGCGCTGCTTCTCGATCTTGAAGCGCGGCCGTGCCTCGCGCACATGCTCACGCGCGCGGCGGCAAGCTGGCGGCAGGCGGCCGGATCGCGCTCGATCTCGGCCGCAACCTCCTCGAACTGCAGGCCGAACACGTCATGCAGCAGGAAGGCGGCGCGCTCCAGCGGCGAAAGCCGCTCCAGCGCCAGCATCAGCGGCAAGGTGACGTCCTCCGCCTCGTCTTCCTCGACGAGCGGCTCGGGCAACCAGGGGCCGACATAGGTTTCGCGCTGGCGGCGCGCGGATTTGAGCTGGTCGAGGCAGAGCCGCGTCACCGTGCGGCGCAGGAACGCCTCGGGCTGGCGCACCGCGGCACGCTCGGTCCGCATCCAGCGGATGAAGGCGTCCTGCACCACATCCTCGGCATCGGCGACCGAGCCCAGCATGCGGTAGGCGATCCGCATCAGCTTCGGGCGCAGCGGTTCGAATTCCGCCGCCGCGCCCGTCAATGCCGGCTCCGTCGTCAAGCCGCAACCGCCTTGGCGGCAGCCGCCTTGTTGGAAGCCTTGATGGCCGCCGGATCGACAAAGCCGCCGAAACCGACGGCGATGCGATTCCAGCCATTGATTATGTTGATCATCAATGTGAGCTTCACCCGTTCCTCATCGGAGAAATGCGGTTTTAGCGCTTCATAGGCCGCTTCATGCGTATGGCCTTCGCAAATCCTGGTCAGCGCCTCGGTCCAGCCGAGCGCGGCGCGCTCGCGGTCGGTATAGCACGGCGCCTCGCGCCAGGCCGACAGGAGATAGATGCGCTGCTCGGTCTCGCCGCGCTCGCGGGCATAGGTCGCATGCATGTTGATGCAGTTGGCGCAGCCATTGATCTGCGAGGATCGGATCTCGATGAGCTCGGCAAGCGCCGGATCGAGGCTGCCGGCGATGGCCAAAGAGGCGCGGTGCCACTCCTTCATCAGCGAAGGGGCGGCGGCAAGGGGGTCCAGTCTGACAGTCATGGTCGGGTTCCTTTCGTTGCTTCCGACCTCAAGACGAGCCAGGCTTGGCCCGTTGTGACACGGACGCGGCCTTTTTTTGCCTGCCGTGCCCCTACCGCCAAAAAATAACGGCAATTGCGACGGCGGATTTTCGACAATGGCCGGCGCCAAAGGCCGTTATCCTGCGATCCCAAGCCAGCCAGCCCCGCGGATGCATAGGAATAGCCGCCAAATGACAACCAGAGTGATCGTGCTCGATGCCAAGCCGTTGGGTGCGGAAGATGTCGCCGAGATCGCGCGGCGCAACGCCCGGCTCGTGCTCGGCGAAGAGGCCATGCACCGTATCCGCGCCAGCCGCGCCCTTATCGAGCATCTCACCCAGCTCGGCAAGCCGCTCTACGGCGTCACCACCGGGCTCGGCGCCTGTGTCGACACGCCGCTGGCGCAGGCCGACCTGATCGCCTTCCAGCACAGCGTGCCGCTCAGCCACTCGATGGGCGCCGGCCCGTCGCTGCCGACCGAAGCGGTGCGGGCGCTGATCACCGCACGCATCTGCGGCATGGCCGCCGGCGGCACCGGCGCCTCGGAAGGCGTGGTTCTCGGGCTGGTCGCGGCGCTCAACGCCGGCGTTCATCCGGTCGTTCCGAGCTGGGGATCGGTGGGCGCCGCGGACCTCGCTCCACTCGGCCATCTGGCGCGGGCGCTGGGCGGCGACGGCGAGAGTGAATATCAAGGCCGGATCATGCCATCGGCCGAAGCGCTCAAGCTCGCCGGGCTGGAGCCGCTCGGCCTGCGCGAGAAAGATGGCCACGCCATCATCGTCGCCAATAGCCTTTCGACCGGGACGGCGTGCCTGGCGCTGGAAGAGGTCGCCTGCCTGATCGACTGGTCGCTGGCGGCGGTGGCGCTGAACTACGAGGCCTTCCGCGCGTCGCTCAAGGCCATCGATCAGGACGCGCTGGCGGCGCGGCCGGCCTTCGGCCAGCGCGAGATCGGCGCCAGGCTGCGGGCCGAGCTTTCGGGCAGCGGGCTGTGGCAGGAGAGCGCCGCGCGGCGCCTACAAGATCCGCTGAGTTTTCGTTGCGTGCCGCAAGTGTGGGGCGGGCTGCTGCATGCGCACGAGCAGGCCAAGCTCGCGACCGAGATCGAGCTCGGCCATTCCGGCGACAATCCGGTCATCCTGTCCGAAGCCGAACGGGTCGTCTCCAACGGCAATTTCGACCTCACGGCCTTCACGCTGACCTGGGAAAACCTCGGCCAGGCACTGGCGCATTGCGCGGTCGGCACCGCCAACCGCTCGATGAAGCTGATGTCGCCGACGGTGGCGGAGCTGCCGCGCTTCCTGTCGGCCAGGGGCGGCAGCCGTCAAGGCTATGCCGAATTGCAGAAGCCGGTCGCGGCGCTCGAAGCGGAAATCCGCCACCTTGCCAATCCGATGTCGCTCAGCCCTTTGGCCATCTCCGACGGCGTCGAGGACCAGTCGTCGATGGCGCCGCGCGTGGTGGCCAAGACGGCGGGGATCATCGAGCGCCTTCGCTATCTGGTGGCGATGGAATTGATCTTCGCGGCGACCGGCGTCGAGCTGCGCGGCGTGCTGGACAGCATGGGCGACGGCCCGCGGCGCAGCTATGAAGCCGTGAGGGCGCTGGTCGCCCCGCTCGACGACGACCGCGAGATGAGCGCCGACATGGCGCGGGTGGCGCGCATGGTGGCGGGGCCGCGGCTCTAGTCCAGAGCGCGCCGCGAGACCCGTTACGAGCGCCGCGTCAGTCGGCGCGTTTTTCGAGATTGTGCCGTGGCGTCAGTGGTAGTAGATGCCGCCGTCCACATTCAGCGCCTGACCGGTGACGAAGGCCGACAGGTCCGACGCGAAGAACAGCACCGGGCCGACGACATCCTCCGGCGCGCCGAGCCGCTTCAGCGCCGCGACATCCTCCCAATGGCGGATCGCCGCTTCGCTGCCCAGATTGTTCTTGCCCATCTCGGTCAGGATGATGCCGGGGCAGATCGCGTTGACGGTGACGCCATCCATGCCGACCTCCTGCGCCAGCACGCGGGTGAGCGTGATCACCACCGCCTTGGTCGCGGCGTAGTGGCCCTGCGTCGGCACGCCCTGTCGGCCGGCGATCGAGGCGATGTTGATCACCCTGCCCGACTTCCTGGCGCGCATATGCGGCAGCACTGCCTGGCACATCATCAGCACGCCCTTGGCGTTGACGTCGAAATGCGCGTCCCAATTGGCCTCGTCGAGATCCTGCAGCAGGCTTGGCTTGAGGATGCCGGCATTGTTGACCAGCACATCGATGCTGCCCGCGGCCTCGAGCAAGGCCTGCGCCGTCGCCTCGATGTCCTTCTTCTTGCTGACGTCCATCGTGTAGACATAGGCCTTGCGGCCGGCCGCCTCGATCTTGCTTTTTGTTACATCGAGCTCTGCCGCCTGCGACGGCAGGTCGGTGATGGCGACATCGAAGCCGGCCTCGGCCAGCCCCTTGGCGAGAGCCCTGCCGATGCCGCGGCTGGCGCCGGTGACGAGAGCCGTCTTGCCCTTGGCTTCAGGAAGAATGGTCATGCTGCTTGAACCTTTGATGTCTTGACCGGAAACGAGTTCATCGCCGCGATCGTGTCGTCGAATGAAACGAGTTTGCCGTCGGAGCCGAGCCCCATCGCCACCTTGGCGGCGACGGCACTGGCAAAGCGCGCGGACTGCTTGAGGTCCCAGCCCTTGACGATGCCGACGATGATGCCGGCGGTGAAGGAATCGCCGCAGCCCGTGGTGTCGAACACCTCGACCTCGAAGGCCGGCAGATGAAAATCCTCGCCATGCACGGGCGAGACATAGACGCCGCCGGCGCCGAGCGTGAGGATGCAGTTCTTCACGCCCCTCGCCTTGAAGAAGGCGGCGACGCGGGCCGGGTCGCGGTCATGCGCCATCTCGCCGGCCTCATCGATGCTCGGCACGAAATAGTCGATATAGGGCAGGCACGGCTCGACCAGCCTCCACGTCTCCGTCGTCGCCTGGATGAGATCGAAAGTGGTAACGCGGCCAAGCTCCTTGGCGCGCTTCAGAAGCCGCACGGTTGGCTCGCCATCGAAGCGCTTCAGCAGACCGGTGCCGCCGACATGGACGACGGTGGCGTCGAGCGCCGCGTCGAGATCGGCATCGGCGACTTCGAACAAGGTGGCGGTGCCAGGCACATGCAATGCCGGACGCTCGCCGTTCGGCCGCACCGGGAGAATGGTGGAGGACGTCTGGACGCTGCCGTCTCGGCGCACGAGGCTCGTCTCCAGGCCGTATTTCTCGAGCTTGGCGAGGAACCAGTCGCCCATGTCGTCGAGCCCAAGCGTCGTGACGGCGCGGGTCTTCAGGCCGAGGATGGCGCAGTCCATGCCTGTGGCCCCCGCCGTGCCGGCAACGGTCATGCGGATCTCATCGATGTAATCGGCGCGGCCGCCCTCGGGGATGCGCGAGACCGGCCGCCCGAGGATGTCGAGGACGTAGAAGCCGATCGAGCTGACGTCGAATTGTGGCATGGTTGGCGGACCTTTCGAACTCAATGGGCGGCGCGGCGCAGGCCGAAGCTCGCGGCCAGCACCAGGAAGACGAGCACGCCGATGCCGACCTGCTGCCAGTAGAAATTCCAGCCGACCAGCAGCAGCCCGTTCTTGACGATGGCGAGCAGCAGCACACCGAGCAGCGTGCCGATGACCGAAGGCTTGCGCTCGTGGCTGAGCGTCGTGCCGATGAATGTGGCGCCGATGGCATCGAGCAGGAAGGCATTGCCGGAGAGCGGCACGTAGGACTTCACCGTTGCCGACAAGAGAATGCCGGTGACGCCGGCGAGCAACGCGCACAGCACATGCACCATCGACAATTCGCGCGGCACGCGGATGCCGGAATACCAGGCCACACCCGGTTGCGCGCCCATCGCCTGGACGTAGCGGCCGAAGACCGAGCGGTGCAGAAGGAGATGGACCGCGACGGCTAGGACGATCAGCACGACGACCGGCGTCGGTATCCCGAGCAGAGCGGTGCGGGCGATGGCGTTGAATTGATCGGCGGCATACCCGCTGGTGAGGTAGATCGGCTGGCCGCCGCTGGTGGCGAGTTGCTGGGTGCTCTGGCCGATGAAGAGCACGCCGAGCGTCGCCAGGAACGGGCTGATGTTGAGCCTGGTGATCAGGATGGCGTTGAGGATGCCGACGATCAGCGCCGCGCCAAGTCCGCCGGCGACGCCGACAACGCCGCTGTAGCCGGCGGCCAGAAGCATGACGAAGATCATGCTCGCCATATCGACCGAGACGCCGACCGACAGATCGATGCCGCCCGACGAGATAACGATGGTGAGGCCGAGCGCCACGATCGCCAGCATGACCACGTTGTTGACCAGCACGTTGAAGAGGTTTGCCGGCGTCAGGAAGGTCGGGCTCGCAATCGCAAAGAAAATGACGATGGCGGCGAAAGCGATGAGCACGCTGTATTTGGCGAGGAAGCCGCGCACGCTCACTTTGGCTGAGTCGTTGGCCGAGACGCTCATCGCGAACCCTCCGAACCGCGGGCAAAGGACGTGATGGCCACCACCAGCAGGATCAGCGCGCCCTGCACACCGTTGACCCAGTAGCTGGAGACGTTGAGCAGCTGGAAGCCATTGGCCAAGAGACCGATGAACAGCACGCTGAGCAGCGTGCCGCCCATGGTCGGCACGAAGCGGCGCGAAAAGACCGTGCCGAGCAGCGCCGCCGCCAGAACCGACAGAAGCAGTTCGCCGGAGCCGGGTGTGCTGGCCGACAGGCGCGAGACGGTGAGGATGCTCGCCACCGCGGCGCAGAAGCCGCTGAGCACATAGGTGAAGGACACGTAGAAGGGAACGCTGAGCCCGGCCGCGCGCGCCGCTTCCGGATGCCCGCCGACCGCGTAGAGCCGCAGCCCGAATGCCGTGCCGTGAATGACAGCGATCATGATCGCGGAGAAGACGATCAGTGCCCAGGCAAGCGCGGAGATGCCGAGAAAGCTGCCCGACACCAGCAGGCCGAGCAGCGGCGAGGATGCGCCGACGACCGTGTTCTGGGTGAGCGTGAGTTCCATGCCGGCCGCGACGTTGAGCACGGCAAGCGTAGCCAATAGCGGCAGGATGCCGAGGCCGACCACCGCAATCGCGTTCAGCGCGCCGACCGCCATGCCGACGGCGATGGCCGCCAGCACCGAGAGGAAGTCACCATAGCCCATCGACAGGAGCGTGGCGTAGACCGCGGCGCACAGCCCCATATTGGCGGCGATCGACAGATCGATGCCGCCTTCGGTGACGTCGGAGCCGCCGCCGATGATGACGGCCGTCATGCCATAGGCAAGCACGCCCAGGATCGCCGACTGCTCGACGACGTTGATCAGGTTGAAGGTCGAGGTGAAGCCCGGCGCGAAGACGACGAAATAGGCCATGATCGCGGCGAAGGCGGCGATCGCGCCAAGCCGCACGACCAGCGCGCCAAAGCGGCGGCCGGCGCTCTTGGCGGCGGCCTGTTTCTCGTCGGAAACGCCGACCTCGCCGTGGAGAACGGTCGCGCTCATGCGGCCACTCCATCGGCGTTCGAGCGGGCGCCGGACGAAGCCGCCAGCAGCGCGTCGCTGTTCATCGACGGACCGGAGAAGCTGCCGGCAAGCCTGCCACGATAGACGACCAGCACGCGGTCGCAGACGCCGACCAGCTCGAGCAGGTCGGAAGACAGAAGCAGGATCGCCGCGCCCTCTCCCGCCAGGCGATTGAGGAGATTGTAGATCTCGACCTTGGCGCCGACATCGACGGCAACGGTCGGCTCGTCCAGCACGTAGACGCGCGACTGGCAGCTCAGCCACTTGGCGATAGCCACCTTCTGCTGGTTACCGCCGGAGAGTTCGCGCACCAGCGCATCGCGATGCGGCGTCTTGATCGACAGTTCCTTGATCAGGCCATCGACCGCCTGGTTCTCGCTGCTCCGGCTGACCATGCCGGTCCGCGAATAGCGGCGCAGGCTGGCCAAGGAGATGTTCTCGCGCACCGACAGGCCGAGCGCCACGCCATGCGCGCGACGATCTTCCGGCAGCATGGCGATGCCGTCGCGCACCGCCTTGACCGGCGTCGACAGAGACAACTGTCTGCCCTCGACCTTGACCTGACCGCCCTCAGCGGTCTTGAGGCCGAACAGGCACTGGACAATTTCCTTGGCGCCCGAGCCGAGCAGGCCGGTGAGGCCGACGATCTCGCCGGCGCGCACGTTGAAGCCGATGTTCTCGAAGCTGCCGCCGAGCCGCAGATTGCCGACTTCCAGCACCGGTGCGCCGAGGGTGACCGCGCGCTTCGGAAACATCTCGCCGACATCGCGGGCGATCATCATCGCGATGATCCCGTCGATCGGCGTCTGGCGCGGATCGACCGTGCCGACATCGGTGCCGTTGCGCATCACGGTGACGCGGTCGCAGAGCTTTTCGATCTCCTGCATGTAATGCGAGATGAAGACCACGGCGATGCCGTCGTCGCGCAGCCGGCGCAGCACCTCGAACAGGCTGTCGACCTCGCGCTTGACCAGTGCCGCGGTCGGTTCGTCCAGCACCAGCACCGATGCCTTCTGCGCCAGCGCTCGGGTGATCTGCACCACCTTCTGCTGCGCCGTGGTCAGGTCTTTCACCAGCGTTCCCGCCGGCAATTCCATGCCGAAGAAGCGCTTCAACAGCTCGGCGGCCTTCCGCTCCATGGCGCGGCGGCTGACGAACGGGCCAAGCCCGATCTCGTGGCCGAGGAACACGGCCTCGCCGACGGTCGCGGTCGGCACCAGCAGCCTGTCCTGGTGGATGAAGTGCACGCCGAGCTTTTCCACCGATGCCGGCGTCAGGGAGGCTACGGTCTCACCATTGATGACGATGCTGCCGCTGTCCGGCTTGATGATGCCGGCCAGCACCTTGATGATGGTCGACTTGCCCGCGCCGTTCTGGCCGACGAGTCCGAGGATCGAGCCGCGCGCGATCTCGAGGTTCGCGTCTTCCAAAGCGCGTACCGGACCGAACCGCTTCGATATGCCCGTCATCGACACAGCAATGTCACGCTTTGCTGTCTGCATGGCCGTCAATCCCGATTTGGCGCAGCCGCGCCTTCCGGCACGGCTGCGGACCTTGTTGATACCGTCCTACTTTACGCCAGCCTTTTCGGCGGCTTCGAGGAACGGTTTTCCTTTTTCGGCTGCGTTTACCTTGTTGATCAGCACCGACGGAACGAAGGTGAAGGGCGGCACCTTCTGGCCGGCCAGGTACTTTGCGGCGTTGTCGACCGAGGTCTTGCCGATCTCGTAAGGCTGCTGCGCCGCGACCGCGCCGGCCGAGGACTTCGCATCCATCACCATCTTGATGACTTCCGGGCTGCCGTCGATGCCGTAGGTCTTGACCTCGTTGCGGCCGGCGGCCTCGACTGCCTGCGTGGCGCCGATCTGCGGCACGTCCCAGCAAGCCCAGACCGCGCCGATCGAACCCTTCTCGGGCGACTTGGTCAGCATGTCGGTGACGTTGGAATAAGCACTCTGCACTGTGTTCGGGATGACGTCGCGCAGCTCCGGCTCGACGATCTTCACGTCCGGGAACGAGGTCAGCACATATTTCAGCTGGTCGTAGCGGATCTTGCAGACCGGCACGCTGTAGAAACCGTTGAACACCAGCACGTTGCCCTTGCCGCCCATGTCGGCGACCATCTGCAATGCGATCTCGGCGCCGATATTGTAGTTGTTGGAGGTGGTGTTGTTGATGGCATGCGGCGTCGCGGTGTCGACCGTGAACAGCGGAATGCCGGCGTCGCGGATCTTCTGCAGCCACGGGTTCAGCACTTCGAGGTTGCCGAGCTGCTCGATGATCGCGTCCGGCTTCTGCGCGATCAGCGTCTGCAATTGCGCGATCTGCTGCTGGTCCTTGCGGCCGGCATCGAGCGCGATGACTTCACCGCCGAGTTCCTTGACGCGGTCCTGGATGCCGCGGAACGCCATCAGGTCCCAATAATGGTCAGTGCCTATTGCCGAGACGCCAATGCGCTTACCCTTGAGCGACAGATCCTCGGCACTGGCGCCGGAGATGGCTGCCAGGCTGCAAGCCGCCGCCAACCCCAGAGCAAGCGCCTTGACGAGGCCTTTCATTGAATTGGTCATTTTCATTTCCTCCCTTGTTGATCGCTCCGGGCCTTCCCGGAGGATATGCGAGACTCTCGACCTCCGCTCAGTCCCTGGCGTGGTCGCTTCGGGCCGAGCCCTCCACTCAGGCCGCCGCGTCGTCGTCGCGCAGGCCGTAGCTCGCCATGCGCTTGATGACGTTCTCGATTTCCGCGTCGGACAGAACCGGCGGCTCGCCGATCTGCAGGGCGCCGTGATATTGGCGCGCCAGCGTCTCGACCTCGACGGCAAGCCACATCGCCTGGGCGAGGCTCGACCCGACGGCGATCATGCCGTGCTGGGCAAGGAGACAGGCCTTGCGGTCGCGCAGCGCCTCCACCGCATGCGCCGAAAGCTCCGCCGTGCCGAAAGTGGCGTAGGGCGCGCAGCGTATGTCGCTGCCGCCGGCGACGGCGACCATGTAATGGATCGCCGGTATTTTCCTGCCCATGATCGCAATCGTCGTGCAGTAGGTCGGATGCGCGTGGACGACGGCGTTGACCTCCGGCCGCGCCTTCATGATGTCGAGATGAAAGCGCCATTCGCTCGACGGCGGCAGGCGTCCGTCGACCCCGCCGTCCCACCCCATGAAGACGATGTCCTCGGGCGTCAGCGTGTCGTAGGGCGTGCTGGTCGGCGAGATCAGCATGCCGTCGCCGTGGCGCCGGCTGATGTTGCCGGATGTGCCCTGGTTGATGCCCAGCGCGTTCATCTGGATACAGGCATCGATGATGGCCTGGCGCGCCTCTAGGTCCGAAAGGGTCATGCGATATTCCAATCCTTGTCCAGCCCATTACCAGGCCGTGTAGCCGCCATCGATCGACAGGATCGCGCCGGTGACGTAGCTCGACGCCGGCGACGCCAGGAACAGGATCGCCGAGGCGATCTCCTGCGGCGTGCCCAGCCGGCCCATCGGCGTCATGTCGATCCAGGTGTTGAAGAGTTCGGGACGCTCGCGCATCTTCAGCGTCATCTCGGTGCCGACGTAGCCCGGCGCCAGCGCGTTGACGCGCACGCCGGACCTTGCCCACTCGACCGCAAGCGCCTTGGTCATCATGTGCACGGCGCCCTTGCTCACCATGTAGGACGGCGCCGTCTGCGGACGGTTGATGATCAGCCCCGACATCGAGCCGAGATTGACGATCGAGCCCTTCCTGTGGGCGACCATCGAGCGGCCGAAGGCCCGCGATGCCCAGTAGACGCCGTTGACGTTGACATCCATCACCAGGCGCCATTCCTCGTCGGAGGTGTCGAGCGCTGTGTTGAGGCGCGCGATGCCGGCGCTGTTGACCAGGATATCGACCTGGCCGAAATCGGCGACGATCCGGGCGGCCATCGCTTCGACGGCTTGCGGATCGGTGACGTCGAGCAAACGGCTATCGACGCTTGCGACGCCGGCAGCCTTGAGCGCTTCGGCGGCAGCCTTCAGGCCACCGGCGTTCATATCCAGCAGGACGATACCCGCGCCGCAAATGCCGAGCGCCTTGGCGGCCTCCAAGCCGATCCCGCTGGCGCCGCCGGTGACGACGGCAACCTCGCCTGCCAGATCGAATTGCGACCGGTAATCCATGCACGTCCTCCATCAGGACAGAGCTTGGGCGCGGGCAAAGCTTCGCCCTCGCCGCCGAAGCAGCGCCGCAAGCCGACAGGTCCTGATAATGCCTCCGGGTCAGGCTCCTCCCGACCCCATGACAGGGACGTTACAGAAGCTTCCCGGGTCCGTCAATCTGGTTATAACCAGAAACTGGAATCTTTTTGGTGACTAAGAAATCAGGTGCGATCGACGCCGTTCACCGTCGCCGACGGCTGCTCGACCGCCATGTGGATGCGGGCGACGGAGGAGTTGTAGAAGGCCTCGTAATATTCGAGCGCCGCACCGTCGGAATCATAGGCGATGGACTCGATCTCGATCAGCGGCGTGTTGGCGGCCACCCCCATCTGCTCGGCCTCTTCCTTGGTCGGCAGTGCGGCCCGCAGCCAACGGTCGGCGCGCTTTACCGTCAGGCCGAAGACGGCGCGGATGGTGCCGAAGACCGACTGGTTCTCCGACAGGATGTTTTCCAGCCCCGGAACCCGGTGCCCCGGCAGGCTGATGCGCGTCATGGTGATTGGCGCACCGTCGGTCATGTAGACGCGGCTGATGCGGACCACGCTGCCATTGGCGGGAATGCCGAAGACCTTGGACTCCTTGTCGCTCGGCGGGCAGCGATAGATCTCCAGCGTGCGCGTCGAGACCTTGTGGCCCTTGGCGGTCAAATCGTCGAACACGCCGAGATTGGCGGTCATGAAGTCGACATGCTCGCGCGGTGCCGCGACGAACATGCCCTTGCGCGGCATCTTGATGATGCGGCCTTCGTTGGACAGCGAGCCGATCGCGGCGCGCACGACGGGGCGCGAGACGCCGAAGAAATCGCAAAGCGCCTGCTCGGAGGGAATGCGCGAATTGGCGGCCAGCAGGCCGGTGTTGATCGCCTCCTCGACCTGATTGCGCAACTGCACCCAGAGCGGCGCCGCCTCGTCGCGGTTGAGCTGGACCTTCGAGCCTATCGAGCGGAAAGCCTCTGCCGCCTCGGCATCTTCCTGGTCGTAACGAGGACGCCCGCGCATTCTGGTTGCTTGTTCCATCATCGGTCTTCAGGCTGCGGGCAAACCGCCCGGTATGAATGTTTGCCGCGACTCAAGGCGCAGCAGCGGCCCCTAACGGAGCCCGCCAGCCATTTTCTCGCTCTCCGGCAAGTTTCGCAACCATAGCATGGCGGCCGCCCCCAGAAGCGGTCCGGGAACCAGCAGCAGGAAGGCCCAGCGCCAGCCGCCGATGAAATCGGCGAAGCGCGGCGTCAGCCAGATGGCGAGCACGGTCAGCGCGAAACCCAACCCAAGTTGCACCGACAGCGCGGTGCCGACGAAGCGGCGGTCGGCAAGCTCGGTGACGGCGGCGGAAAACTGCGCCGAATCGCCGATCACCGAAATGCCCCAGACGATGGCGACCAGCATGAACAGCCAGATCGGACCGGTGAAGAGAAAGCCCATCAGCAGCGCGCAGCTTCCCGAGACGATCATCATGCCGGCGGTGGTGGCCGTGCGGCCGATGCGGTCCGACAGATAGCCGCCGAGCAGGCACCCAAGAATACCGGACGCGACAACAAAGAAGGTCGAGAGCGAGGCCGTGGCGGCGGTTCCGATCGCCTGCGCCTCGAAGGCGGCGCGCGTATAGGCAAGCAGCCACGACCACATGGCGTAGAGCTCCCACATGTGACCGAGATAGCCGAGATTGGCGAGCAGCAGCGGCTTCTCGCGAAACACCTGGCCGATGCGCGAGGGCTCGAACACCGCCTTGCCGAAGGGATAGGGTCCCTCCCTGGCAAACAGCAGGAACAGCAGAGCGCCGACCGCCGTCGCCACGCTGGCGGCGGCAACCACGGGACGCCAGTCGAGCGTGGTGAGCACGGCGCGGAAGAGATGCGGCAGCGCCGAGCCGATGGTCAGCGCGCCGATGACGGCGCCGAGCGCCAGCCCCCTGTCGCGGGTGAACCATGTCGCGACCAGCTTCAGCGCCGGCGGATAGATGCCGGCGAGCGCGGCGCCGGTGACAATGCGCGCGGCTATCACGGCGCCCGGCCCCGGATGAAGCAGCAGCGTCGCGTTGGCCAAAGCGGCGACAAGGGCAGCGGCCGCCATCAGCCGGCTCAGCCGTACAAGATCGGGAAGATTGACCAGGCTGGCGGCCAGCGCGCCGATGACGAAACCGACCTGAACGCCATTGGTCAGCCAGGCCTCGGCGCCCGCGCCGAGCGCCAGTTCCTGCTTCAGTTCCGGCAAAATAGCGGTCGCCGAGAACCAGGTGGTCAGCGACAAAACGACGGCCAGGCAAAGCAGCGACAGCACGCGCCAGCGTTCGGCGTCGGCCGCCATGCCGAGCCGGCTGTCGCCGACCGTGCTCATGCGGCTTGCAGCGGCACGGTGAAAACCGTCGCCGTGCCGGTGAGGCAAAGTTCGCCCTGACCGTTGCGCACGCTGGTCTCGATCTTGCAGATCGGCTTGTCGGGGCGCACTTCCTTGACCTCCACGCGACCGGTGATCTCCTCATCAACGCCGACCGCCTTGACGAACTTCCAGGCCACTTCGAGAAACACGGTTCCAGGTCCCGGCAGATCCTCGGCGACCAGCGCGTTGAGGATGCCGGACGTGACGCCGCCCTGGACGATCAGCTTGCCGAACACCGACTTCTCGGCCAGCGCGCGGTCGTAATGCAGCGGATTGCGGTCGCCGGTGATGTCGGTGAAGGCCTCGATGTCGCTGATACGCGTGCGGCGCGTGCGTTCGGCGAAAGCGCCGACCCGCGGGCGGCCTTTGATCACACCCGCCCAACCGTCTTTCGTCTCCGCGCTCATTTCGGCTTCTCCTCTGGTCCAAATTCAACTTGCTTGAAGGCCGGCAGGACGCGGCCACCGATGGCCGTCGGCGCAAGCCGCAGCATGGCCCCGACTTGTAGCGACCGTGTGCCGGGCAGGATGAAGCTCAGCATCGTCGGGCCTTCGGCCAGTTCGACAAGGCCGACGACATAGGGAGCGGCCGGCAGCCAGCCGGGATTGCCGGGTTTGTGCACCTCGGAAAAGGATTTGAGCCGACCCTTGCCGGAAGCGTCATGCCAGGCGAGGCGCTTACTCCAGCAATACGGACAGATCGGGCGCGGATAGAAAACGGCCGTGGAGCAGTCCTTGCAGCGCTGAATCGTCAGCCGGCCCTCGGCGGCGGCATCCCAGAAAGGCTTGGTGAGAGCCGTGATCGTCGGGCCGGGTGTCTTCAGCGTGTTGAGATCGATGGACATCAGGCGGCTCCCAGCACCAGCGCGGTGGCTTCGCTCATCGTCGCGCCATTGCCGGTGACCAGCGCGAGCCCGGCCTTGCCGATCTGGCGTTCGCCCGCATCGCCGCGCAGCTGCCGCACCGCGTCGACGACATGGGTCATGCCACCGGCAAGATCGGGCTGGCCGAAGCCGAGCTGGCCGCCATGGGTGTTGAGCGGCTTGGCGCCTTTGTGGGAAAGGTCGTGGTCGTTGAGCCAAGCGCCGAACTGCCCCGGCGCGCAGAGGCCGGCATCCTCGATCGTGGTGGCGACCATGATCGTGTAGCAGTCGTAGAGCGACAGAAGGTCCATCTCGCCGGCTTGCGTGCCGGACTGCGCGAAGGCGCGCGCCATGGCGCTCTTCAGCGGACCGGAAGTGAGGTGTGGGGCCTGGCTGACGGCGCGGTGTGTGACCTTCTCGCCTGCGCCAAGCAGATGAACCGGAGCTTTGGGCAGCGAGCGGGCGCGTTCGGCCGAGGTGACGACCACCGCTTCGCCACCGGCGACCGGCATGACGATTTCGAGAAGATGCAGCGGCGAGGCGATCATCGGCGAGGCCAGCACCGCCTCCACATCGGCCGGCTTGCCGCAGAAAATGGCGTCGGGATTGAGCTGCGCGTTGGCGCGTGCCGCGGCGGCGATCATGGCGAAATCCCGCGCGGTCGAGCCATACTCCGCCATATGCGCCTGCATGAGCAGCGCGTAGGAGATGTTGGCGCCCGAGGCGCCGAACGGCACGTCGAACTCGCGGATCGGATTGCGGTTGGGCGAGCGGGGTGCGGCCTCCTCGCGGTTGTTGGCGAGCACGCACAGCACCGCCTCGCACATCCCGGCCTCGATCGCGGCGGCCGCGCGCCAGACCATGCCGGCACCGGACGCGCCGCCAAGATCGACGACATCGGCCATGGTCGGCGCGAGGCCGAGATATTCGGCGATGGTTGCAGGCACATGCTGCGGCGTCTCGCCGACCTGCGGCCCGACAAGCAGCCCGTCGATCGCCGCCGGCTCGAGTCCGGCATCGCGCACCGCCAGGCGCGAGACTTCGGCGATCATCTCCAGAGTCGTCACGCCGCTGGTCAGGCGCTGTGGCTTCAGCTCGCCGATGCCGACGATAGCCCCCTTGGACCGGCTCATGCCGCCTTGCTCCGGTCGAGCGCGCGGTATTCGCCGAGGCACGCTGGATTGGCGAGCGAGGCCATGTTCTTGACCGGCTTGCCTTCGAGCGTGGTGCGGGCGGCGCCCTCCACCCGCTTGCCGTTCAGCGTGTAGGGCACGGCCTGCACGGCGTGGATGCGATGCGGCACATGGCGCGGCGAGGCTCCCTCGCGAATCGCGCGGCGGATCCGCGCGGCGAGATCCAGGGTCAGCGCAAAACCGTCATTGAGCTTGACGCAGAGCACGATCTCCTCGTCGCCCTCGACCGGTGCGCCGAACACCAGGCAATCCTCGATCTCGGCGAAATTTTCGCAGGCCGCGTAGATTTCCGCCGTGCCGATGCGCACGCCACCAGGTTTCAGCGTCGTGTCGGAGCGGCCATGGATGACGGCCGAGCCATAAACGGTCAGCTCGGCGACGTCGCCATGCGTCCAGATCTCACGGCGGGCGGCGAAATAGGTGGCGTGGTAACGCGCGTCGCCGTCCTTGCCCCAGAAGGTCAGCGGCATCGACGGGAACGGCTCGGTGCAGACGAGGTCGCCCTGCCTGCCGATGACCGGCGCGTTGCGCTCGTCCATGACGGCGACCGCGAGGCCAAGACCTTTCACGGTCAGCTCGCCACGCCGCACGGGATGGATCGGCGATCCGAGCAGAAAGCAGCCGATGATCTCCGTGCCGCCGGAGATGGAAGCGAAGATCATGTCGCGCTTCACATGCTCGTAGACCCAGTCGAACTGTCCCGGAGAAACCGGCGCGCCGGCCGAGAGCAGCGAACGCAGCGATGAGAGATCGTGCAGGCGTCCCGGCGCGTAGCCTTCAGCGGCGAGTGTGGCCAAATATTTCGGGCTGGTGCCGAAATGCGTGACGCGGGCGCGCTCGGCCATCGTCCACAGCGGACTGGGGTCCAGCCCACTAGGCGATTTCAGGATGGGCGCACCGTCATAAAGCACCACGGTCGCGCCACAGGCGAGCCCCGAGATCAGCCAGTGATACATCATCCAGGCTGTGTTGGTGTACCAGCTCATGACGTCGCCCGGACGGACGTCGCCGTGCAAGAGATGCTCCTTCAGATGCTGGAGCAGCACGCCGCCGGTGCGATGGACGATCGCCTTCGGCGCGCCTGTCGTGCCGGAGGTGTAGAGCACATAGGCCGGCTGGTCGAAGGGCACGCGTTCGAAGATGAGCGGGCTGTCGCTGCCGAAATCGTCAAGCGAAATACAAGCCGCCGCACAGTCCGGCTTGGCGCCTGGTTCGTTGGTCAGCACCAGCGTCGTCACCGTCGGCATCGCGGCGACGATCTCGGCCAGCCTGCCTGAGATGTCATGCTCCTTGCCCGCATAGCGGTAGCGCGGTGCGGCGAACAGCACCTTGACGCCGATCTGGCCGAGGAGGTCGACGATCGCGGCAGCACCGAAATCGGGAGAGCAGGACGACCAGATGGCGCCGATCGACAGCGCGGCCAGAAGCGCCACGAGGCCTTCGACCCGATTGGACAGGATTCCGCCGACGCAATCGCCCTTGCCGACGCCGGCCGCGCGCAGGCCGTGCGCAGTGCGGGCGACGAGCCGGCGCAATTCGCCGAGCGTGATGGCGCGGAAATGACCGCTCTCGTCGGCTTCGATAACAGCAGCCCTGCCCTCGTCACCGCGCAATAGGTTTTCCGCGAGATTGAGCTTTGCTTCCGGCAGAAAACGGCTCCCGGTCATCGGTGACTGGTCATCACGCAGGAAAGAGATCGCGCCGGGATCACCGATAACCTGAGCGAAATCCCACACCGCGCGCCAGAACGCGCCGGGGTCGCCGATCGACCAGCGATGCAGCGTCTCGTAGTCGCGCGGATCAAAGCCGTTGGCGAGAGAAAAGCGCGCAAGGCTGGACGATTGGAACGCGGCCGGCGCCGGCGCCCAAAGCACGGATGACATGGAATTCCTCCCGCAACGCAGGCCGGCTCGATGCCGCGACCTTGCCTGCCGATGCGTTTCAGATTATTGGTTATAACCAGAATGTCAAGCGGCGACGATGCGTTGGGGATTGGCGCTTGTGGAGGACGAGAAAATGGACGCGATCTACATCGTCGCCGCCAAGCGCACGCCCATCGGCAAGCTGAATGGCGCGTTTTCCGGCCTCTCGGCGGCGGAGCTGGGCGCGCAGTTGATCCATGCGATGCTGGCCGATGCGCAAATCGCACCCGACGCCGTCAGCGAGGTGATCTTGGGCCAGGTGCTGACTGGCGGCGCCGGGCAGAATCCGGCCAGGCAGGCCGCGCTCAAGGCCGGTCTGCCGGTCAGCGTGCCCGCCATGACCGTGAACAAGGTGTGCGGCGCCGGCCAGAAATCGATCCACCTTGCGGCGCAGGCCATTCGCTGCGGCGATGCCGATTGCGTGATCGCCGGCGGGCAGGATTCGATGACCTCGGCGCCGCATGTCATTCACGGTGTCCGCGGCGGCGTGCGCATGGGCGATCGCATCGTCCAGGATTCCATGATCACCGACAGCCTATGGGACGCCTTCCATCAGGTGCATATGGGCGTGACCGCCGAGGCGCTGGCGCAGCGCTACCAGATCACCCGCGAGGAGCAGGACCGATTCGCGCTGCACTCGCAGGAGAAAGCGGACGCAGCCATCCGTTCTCGCAGGTTCGACGACGAGATCGCGCCTGTCTCGATCAAGACCAGGCAAGGCGAGGCGGTCATCGAGCGTGACGAACACCCCAATCCCTCGACAACGATCGAAGGCCTTGGCCGGCTGAGACCGGTCTTCGATGCGGCGGGGACAATCACGGCCGGAAACTCGTCGGGCCTCAACGACGGCGCGGCGGCGGTGCTGGTGATGTCGGAAGCGCGGATGGAAGAACTCGGCCTGACGCCCCTCGCCCGCATCGCCTCCTACGCGTCGGCAGGCGTCGAGCCTATGGACATGGGCCTCGGCCCCGTCGCGGCCTCGCGCCGCGCGCTGGAGAAGGCCGGCTGGCACCACGCCGATCTCGACGTGATGGAGATCAATGAGGCCTTCGCCGCGCAGGCCATCGCGGTCAACCGCGAGATGGGCTGGAACGAGGACATCATCAACATGAGCGGCGGCGCCATCGCGCTTGGACATCCGCTCGCCGGCTCCGGCTGCCGCATCGTGGTGACGCTGCTGCACGAGATGGTCCGCCGCGACGCAAAGAAGGGCCTGGCCTCGCTCTGCATAGGCGGCGGCCAGGGCGTGGCGATCTGCCTGGAACGGTGAGCTCGAACGATTGCGCCGCGCTCACCTGGCGACGAACCTCATGAACTGCGCCGACTGCCTGCCGCAATTGAAGAGCAGGTCGACGATCGACACCTCGTGCACGAACCCGGCCCAGAGCTGCGGATAGGCTGGATAGCCCTGATAGTCGAACCATTCGAGCCTTATGCCCGCGGTGTCGAAGACGTCCTCGACGATGTAGTTCTTCGCCGACGGCCCGGAAACATAGACGGTCCCTCCCGCCTGGGCGCAAATGCTTGCCAGGCGCTCGGTCTTTTCGCCGTGAAGTTCATAGTCGCTGGATGATTTTATGGTCGTGGCGATGCCCAGATAGCCGCATATTGCCGCGAGAAAGCTGCGATTGAGCTCCGAAATGTGCGTGTAATGGCAGCCATAGAGCGGCTCCAGCCATTCAGCGATTTCGGCAAAGCAGCCTGCCCGACGGTAGTTCGCCTGCAGCTGGCGCCAATGCGATTGAGCCCAGTCGCTGCCGTCGATCTCGGTTTCGCAAATCTTCTGAAAATACCGTCCCTTGGTCACCACCGGAACGGTCAGCCATTGCGGGCCGGTCGGGGTCTTGATCTTGTTGCGATTGCGCCAGTCACGGCGCGTATACTGCATGTCGTCGTAGAGAATGAACTCGTCGACCGACGCGATGAGATCGAAATAGCCCTTCCAGGGGATATAGTTGGACTGCAGGATCGCTACACGCTTCGTCATCTGCTCGCAGCTTCGGCCTGGATCCTTCGCGCGGATCTAGAACCTTTCACCGTTTCACGGAAACGGCGAACTGCTCTATTCCCTTTTTTTGCGCAATTCCGGACGCAAAACCGCTCACACTTTTCCTGGAATTGCTCTGGTCAGTGCTCAACGGCGCCAAGCACTGCGACGACACGCTCCTGAGCTGCTGCGGTGAGGCCATGCCACAGAGGCAGCCTGATCAGGCGTTCGGCCGTTTGGGTGGTGACCCGCATGTCTCCGTGGACCCGGCAGAAACGCCGCCCCGCCGGTGATTCATGCAGCGGAACATAGTGAAAAATGGCGTTGACGCCGTTATCGCGAAAACGCGCCAGCATGCCAGGGCGGTCCGCTCCCTTGGGGAGCAGCACATAGTAAAGATGGGCGTTGTGCTCGCACGCGTCCGGAACGACAGGCCGGCGAAGCTGCCCGGCCTGTTCGAGCGGCCCGAGCATCTCGTGATAGCGGTTCCAGATCCGCAGCCGTTCGGCGGCGATCGATTCGGCATCCTCGAGCTGGGCCAGCAGGAACGCCGCCAGCAGATCGCTGGGAAGGTAGGACGAGCCGACGTCCTGCCAGGTGTATTTGTCGACCTCGCCACGGAAGAACCGGCTGCGGTCCGTTCCCTTTTCGCGGATGATCTCCGCGCGCTGGCTGAGGCCGGGATCGTTGATCAGCAGCGCCCCGCCCTCGCCGGAAATCAGGTTCTTGGTCTCGTGGAAACTCAACGTGCCCAGATCGCCGATGCTGCCGAGCGGCCTTCCCTTGTAGCGCGCCGTCGCACCCTGGGCGGCATCCTCGACGACCTTCAGGCCGTGCCGGCGCGCGATGTCGAGTATCGCGTCCATATCACAACCGACACCGGCATAATGGACCACCACGATGGCGCGCGTCCTCGGGGTGATCGCGTCCTCGACCAGGCGCTCGTCGAGATTGAGCGTATCCTCGCGGATGTCGACGAACACCGGCACGCCGCCGCGCAGCACAAACGCGTTTGCCGTCGAGGTGAACGTGTAGGACGGCATGATGATCTCATCGCCGGGCGCGATATCCAGAAGGATGGCGGACATCTCCAGCGCCGCGGTGCACGAATGGGTGAGAAGGGCCTTGGCGCAGCCCACATTTTCCTCGAGCCAGGCATGGCAGCGTTTGGTGAAAGCCCCATCGCCGGAAAGATGCTGAGCAACCCGCGCTTCGGCGATGTAGCGCATCTCGCGGCCGGTCAGGTGAAGGCGGTTGAATGCGATTGACTGCGACTCCGCAGCCGCCAAGGGCCTGTTCAAGGAATTGGACACCGTCACCCCCGCCAATCGGCGCTCTCGTATCGCTGAAGGAAAGTATCTCCGAAACCTCGCCAATCACAGTCCCATCAATCGTCGACTCAAGCAAGCCAATGTCGAAAACTATGCCCGAGAACATCGGATTTTGGCATAGAAAGCGTCGAACGAAGCAAGTCCGGTTGACGGCGTTGCTTTTACTGAGGCATCGATAGCCGGTATCGCCGGGCGCAAGCGCCGCACAGCAACGGATCCGCCGCTTTCATGAAGCTTTCGATCGTCAGCACGCTCTACAGGTCCGAGCCGTATATCGATGAGTTTTGCGATCGGGCCGCCGCCGCCGCGCGCCGGCTGGTGGGCGACGATTTCGAGATCATCCTGGTCAATGACGGCTCTCCGGACCGCAGCCTGGACCTCGCGGTCGCGCGCAGCGCGGCCGACCGGCATGTGACCGTTATCGACCTGTCGCGGAATTTCGGCCACCACAAGGCCATCATGACCGGGCTGGCTCATGCAACGGGCGATCGGGTCTTCCTCATCGACAGTGACCTCGAGGAGGAGCCGGAGTGGCTGCTCGCCTTTGCCGACCGGATGTCGGAGCGCAAGCTCGACGTGGTCTATGGGGTGCAGGAAACCCGGCGCGGCGGCGCTTTCGAGAGGTGGACCGGCGCGCTGTTCTTCTCAATCAACGATGCGCTGAGCGACTTCCATCTGCCACGCAATCTGGTGATCGCGCGGCTGATGACCCGCGCCTATGTCACAGCCCTCGTCAGCCATCAGGATCGCGAGTTCATCATCGCGCATCTGTTTCAGCTGGCCGGTTTCCGGCAGGAGCAACAGGTCGTCGTCAAGCATTCCCTGTCGCCAACGACCTATTCGATCAGCCGCCGCATCCAAATGGCGGTGCGCTATCTGATGACGACTTCGACCAGGATTCTCTATATAATTCTGTATTTTGGCCTATCTATTTCAACGTTGTCCGCGTTGCTGATTTTCTTCTATATTTTTAGATACATGTTTTCCGGCATAGGCGTAAATGGCTTTACCTCCATCATCGTCTCCATCTGGTTTTTCGGCGGCATGACGATGCTCGTTCTGGGCATTCTGGGCATCTACATCGCCAACATATTGTCCGAAACCAAACGCCGCCCTTACACGATCATCCGCGATGTTCATCGCGGCGGGCGGAGCATCGCCGGCACGGACCAGGACCGGTCATCTTCCCGGCCGGAAGGTGTCATCCACTAAAGCAGGTCGCGTGAAAGAAGATTCACGCGACCTGCTTTAAGTTTTTGATTTCAAGCATGTCTTTGTCCCGAAACCGGTCCCACTTTCGGGAGACATGCTTTAGAGCGTTTCGCCGTTTCACAGAAACGGTGAAACGCTCTATCTGTTTGTTTTGACGCAATTCCGAACGGAAAACCGCTCACACTTTTCCTGGAATTGCTCTAATCGCCAGCGCCATCCCGCGCCACGTTCCGTGTCGCTCTGCCAAGCGTCTTTTCCAGCCAGGCGGTAACGGACAGTCCCTCGGCCGCCGCCGCGTCCAGCACGCGGCCGCGCAATTCGGGCGAAACGCCTTCCAGTTTGCCGAAATAGCGGGTCCGATGCGATCCACCCCGCCGCCCCGGGAATTCCACGTCGAGATCGAGCCGCGGCTCGCCCTCGCCCTTGACGAAGCTGATCAGATAGAATGAGCCGCTGAGAATCCACCGGCAGGCGACCTGCCGCGCCGCGACCGGGAGACAGTCCAGCGGCGCGCGATGTCGAAACAGCGGATTGGAATTTTGGAGGATATTGGCGAATTGGCTGTTCGCCAGCCAAGGGGCGATACCTTCGTCGCCGACAACCACCCGGCCGTTCGGCTTCACGACGCGGGTAATTTCCTCCAAGGCCTTCCTATGGTCTGGGAACAGATTGAGGCCGCCGAAATGATAGACGGCATCGAAGAACCCGTCCGCGAAGGGCAAATGCATCACGTCGGCGCAGAACAACCGCAGGCGCGAGGTGTCCTTGCCGGCGCGGCGCAGCCGGTCCCGGCCCGTCAGCAGCATCTCGAGCGACAGGTCGCCGGCAAACACATCGATGGGCATATCCAGCAGATGGATGGTGTCGCGGCAGGTCCCGCAGCCGATCTCCAACACCCTGCTGTCCGGCCGAACCTCGAGCTCGGCAAACATCTCCCCGCGGGTTTGCTCCTCATTGGCAAGGAGCATGGCAAACAGTGCCTCGATGCCGCGATCGTATTCGCTCGCACGGTCGCGGTAGTAGGCCTGGCTTTCGCCGGAAGCCTGGGCCTGGCCGGAGTGGACAAGCAACTGCGGTATGCCCTCGATCAAGGGATAGCGCTCGCCTGGCCCGCCCAGCAAAGCAGAGCCGTCCGGCGTCTTCGTCAGCGGCTGCTTTGTCGAGGGGGAAACAAAACTCGATTCCGGTATCATTCGCACAATCGTCCATTTAGTATCGGCCACGATACACGATTCCGCGCGTGACACCTCACCTATGGTTGTGCCCATGACGTCTATCGGCGCCCCGGCAACGGACAAAAGCGGTGCGATCCTGCGCGAGGTCGCCCGCTACTATGCCGGCAAGGTGCAGGCGCATGGCGCCAATCCGAGGGGCGTGGACTGGAACACGGAAGAAGGTCAGCTCCTCCGTTTCGGGCAATTGGCAAATGTGATCGACCTGCCGGGCGACTTCACGGTCAACGACCTCGGATGCGGTTACGGCGCCCTGCTGCCCTTCCTCGCCGACCGCTTTCCGGGCATTCGCTATCATGGCTGCGATGTGGCCGAAGAGATGATCGACGCGGCGTTCAGGCTTTTTGGCGATCGGTGCGACGCGCAGTTTGCCGTCGGAGCGGCGCCTGCGCAGATGGCCGACTTCGGCTTCGCGAGCGGTATCTTCAACGTCAGGCTGACGCGCCCGGACGACCAATGGGCGGCCTATCTGGAAGCCACACTGGATGTGCTCCATGCCACCAGCCGGCGTGGCTTTGCCTTCAACTGCCTGACCTCCTATTCGGATATCGACAAGCGAAGAGCCGACCTCTTCTACGCCGACCCGAGACATCTCTTCGACATCTGCAAGAGAAGATATTCGCAGCGCGTGGCACTGCTGCACGATTACGGCCTCTATGAATTCACCATGCTGGTCAGAAAGACATGAAGCGGCCCATCGTCATATTCGGAGCAGGCGATGTCGCCGAGCTTGCCCATTATTATTTCACCCGCGATTCCGCGCACGACGTCGCGGCGTTTACCGTGGACGGCGCGTTCCTGACGCAGGAGCGCCTGGCGGGCCTGCCGGTCGTGCCGTTCGAGACGCTGGCCGAGCACTATCCCCCGGACTCGTTTGCGGCATTCGTCGCGCTCAGCTACAGCAAGCTGAACGAGCTTCGCCGCCAGAAATATCTGGCGCTCAAGGCGTTGGGCTACGATCTCGTCAGCTATCTCAGTTCGAAGGCCACCCTGCTCAATGACGGCAGGATCGGTGAGAATTGCTTCATCCTCGAGAACAATGTCGTCCAGCCTTTTGCGTCCATCGGCAACAATGTGACGCTGTGGAGCGGCAATCATATCGGGCATCATTCCCGCGTCGCCGATCATTGCTTTCTCGCCTCGCATATCGTGGTCTCGGGCGGCGTCGATATCGGCGAGGCCTGCTTCATCGGCGTCAACGCGACGCTGCGCGACCATATCCGCCTCGGCGAGCGATGCGTGATCGGGGCGGGAGCGCTCCTTCTGGCCGATGCGGCGCCCGAGGGCGTCTATCTCGGCGGCGAGACGGAGCGGTCGAAGGTGCCGAGTTCGCGGCTGAGACGGATATGACGCGGTCGCGTTTCAAGCGCACCGGATTGGTATGTCGCCCGGGCGGCTCGGCCTGGGAGCGGTCGCATTGCCAAAACCCGTTTGCCCAAAGCCTGGGTAATGAAAGATACCGCATCCATTTTGCCAGCCGCGACGAGAGCAACCGCTCGCGCGGCGGCTGGGTCGATGTCGCGGCAACGGCCGGCGGCCTCGTCCCGACCGCTCGTTCGGATGGTCCGTCCCTCGACCTCGGCCGCCCGGGAACATTCGATGATTGCGGCGCCATGCCTGGCTGCCTCGTCAATCACGATGGCCGCCTGCTGCTCTACCACACCGGCTGGTCGCTGACCCGCCCGGTGCCCTTCACCTTCGCCATCGGGCTCGCGGAATCACGCGACGGAGGCCGTCAGTTCGAGCGTGTATCGGAAGCGCCCGTGCTCGGCCGCAACCATCACGATCCCTTGCTTGCCGGAGCGCCCTGGGTGCTCGTCGACGATGGCGCTTTCCGAATGTGGTACGTGTCGGGCCTGCGGTGGGAGGTCGACCCGGAAGGCAAGGATGCGCCGATCCACTACTACACCGTCAAACACGCCACGAGCAGCGACGGCCTGACGTGGAAGACCGACGAGCACATCTGCCTGCCTTTCCTCGAGGGAGAACACGCCATCGCCCGACCGGTCGTTCAAAGGACCGAAGCCGGCTACGAAATGCTCTATTGCGCCAGGCGCCTGGGCGAGACCTACCGGGTTTATCAGGCAACATCCGCCGACGGTATCCATTGGCAGCGCGACAGGGCGCCGCTGCTCGACACCAGCGCGAGCGGGTGGGACTCCGAAATGGTCTGCTACGCCAGTCTGCTGCACACTGCCGAAGGCAGCTTTCTGCTCTACAACGGCAATGGTTACGGGAAAGACGGGGTCGGCGCCGCCCTCCTGGAATCGTGATGGAACTGGAAACATCGCGAGGCAGGCTTTTGCCTTGAAAGGAGTATGGTCCGGTGCGATGGGAAAAACTCGGCCGCCTGTTCTGCCCGGCCGGCGACGTAGAATGGATGCGCTCGCACGCCACCATGCCGATTGCCGAACATGTCTCCGGCGATCTGTTCAGGATCTATTTCGGTTCCCGCGACGCGTCGCAACGCTCCCACACCGGCTATGTCGTCATTGACCTTTCGTCGCCGGAGCGCATCCTCGATATAGCCCGCTCGCCTGTCCTGGTGCCGGGTAATCTCGGCGAATTCGACGACAGCGGCGCCCTGGCGAGCTGGCTCACAGCGGCAGGTCCGAGACGACATCTCTACTATGTCGGATGGAACCTTGGCGTGACCGTACCTTTCCGCAATGCCATCGGCCTCGCCACGGCTTCGCTCGACGGATCGTTCTCGCGTTTCGCCACGGGTCCGCTGATCGATCGCTCGATGAGCGAACCGCATTTCGCCGGCAGCTGCTGCGTGCTGAACGATGACGGCCTCTGGCACATGTGGTACACGTCCTGCGTCGGCTGGGCCGCATCGGCGAAGGGGCCGATCCATCGCTACCACATCAAATATGCAAGTTCGGACGACGGCATCCATTGGCGCCGTGACGGACGTGTCGCCATCGATTTCGCGAACGAAGAAGAATATGCGATCTCTCGCCCGGCGGTCATGCGGGACGGCGAGCTGTGGCGCATGTGGTATTCCTATCGCGGCGACAGCTACCGGATCGGCTATGCCGAGTCGGCCGACGGCCTGAACTGGGTGCGCCTCGACCATGCCGCCGGCATCTCGCGCGCTGAGTCAGGCTGGGACAGCGAGATGATCGAATATCCTTTCGTGTTCGATCATGAGGGGCGGCGCTACATGCTCTATAACGGCAATGGTTACGGAAAGACCGGCTTCGGCCTGGCCGTGCTCGTGTAGCGGGGTTTGATCCGACGCATGATCGTTTGCCCGCGCTGCAGTCTGGAACATGCGTCCGCCGACCCGGGCTGTCCGAACTGCGGCTTTGCACCGGCCAACCAGAAAGGCTTTCCCACGTGGGCGCCCGAGATGGCAAGCGAAGGCGGGGGATTCCACGAGAGCTTCTTTGCCGAACTGGCACAGCGCGAGGTCGGCAATTTCTGGTTCGAGGCCCGCAATACCATCATCACGCGCACGCTGAGGCGGTTCTTTCCGCAGTTCCGCTCCTTCCTCGAGATCGGCTGTGGCACAGGCTTTGTCCTGAGCGGCGTAGCTCGGGCCTTCCCACGTGCCCGGCTCGTCGGGACCGAAATCTTCATTGCCGGCTTACCCTTCGCCGCGGCCCGCTTGCCGTCGGCAAGCTTTGCCCAGATGGACGCAAGACGATTACCCTACGCGGCGGAATTCGACGTCGTGGGGGCTTTCGACGTCATCGAGCACATCAAGGAAGACGTCGAAGCGCTGGAGAACCTGAAGCGCGCGGTGAAGCCCAGGGGCGGCGTGATCATTTCAGTGCCGCAGCACAAATGGCTGTGGAGCGAACTCGACAAGCAGTCGTTTCACTACCGGCGTTATGAAAGACAGGAGCTGCATGAAAAGATCGAAAGCGTGGGACTGGAGGTCGTCTACAGCACCTCGTTCGTGTCGCTTCTGTTGCCGCTGATGTTCCTGTCGCGGCGACGCAACAGCGAAAGCGGCGAATTCGATGCCAGTAGGGAATTCCGCATCGGGCCGGTCGTGAATGCCTCGTTGCGGACCGTGATGGCGATCGAAGGCCTGATCCTCGGAACGGGCCTCACCCTTCCCGTCGGCGGCTCCCGGCTGGTTGTGGCGAGGCGTCCGTGACCGGCGGCGCGCTTGACGAAGCCAGCCTTCAAGGCAATCGGGTCGCCGCCAGCACCACGCCCAGCACGATCAAACCGTTGCCGGCAAGCGACTGCCAGCTGAATCGCTCGTGCAGGAACAGGACCGAACCGGCGAAGACCAGCGGATAGGCAAGTGCCGCAAACGGGAAGCCCAACGACAGCGGAATTCTCGAGATCCCAGCATACCAAAGGACGCTCGAGGCCACGAGGCCAAAGCCGCCCAGCCAAACCCGCCAGTCGCCGAGCAGGCCGAGAAGATAGGGCCAGCCCTCGGCAAGGCTGAACGGCACGGCACCGTGCTCGGTCAACCGGGACTTGATGATGATCTGGGCCATGGTGAGCAGGAATACGGCTGCGACGATGAGCGTGATGCCGATGGCGCGGTTGTCCAGTTTATCTCTCCATCCCCTCGAATCGGCCGCGCCGCAACTTCTGGACTGTAGCATGCCGGATTTCGGTTTTGGGGTGGGGTGAGGCTGCAGGCACTGGGCGGCCTCTCGCCAGCGCCTCTGTCTCCGGTCGATCGGACCGCCTTCCGCCAGGAACCGTCGATACCGATTTCGATTGGCCCGTGCCGGTTGACAAAGGTAATGCCAGACAGTCCATCTAGGCCCGTTGTCGTGCCCGGCCCGTTTTCGGCAGCATGCACGGCCAAGGGGGGGCCAACCGAACGATGTCGATCCAGGAGCCGTCGCTGGCGATCCCGACTGTGCAGAATTTTCCGGCGGAGGGATTTTCCAAGGCCAGATCCTATTGGCTTCCCGCGGCCCTATTGATCCTGGCCGTCAATTTCTGCTTTCTCGTGTTCTACGTTTTCGTGGAGTACAAAAAGTTCTTTCACGCCGACAGCGCCATGAAGATGCTGCTGGCGAGGGAGATTATCTATAGCCACACCTTCTTCCCGCCGGACTGGTACTACGGAAACAACGACATCGTCGTCGTATTTGGACAGCTCTTCGCCATTCCGGCGATGATTTTTCTTCCCGCCGGTTTCACCGTTCACGCGATCTCGGGTCTTGTCACGTCCGTTCTCGTGCTGCACAGCGTCTGGCTCGCAACCGGCCTGACACAGATCGGCAAAACACAGCGGACGTTGATAACGGCGTCCATGGCGGCGGGGATTTCCGGGCTGCTGGCCGAAAATCTCTACGGGCAGGCCTCATACGGCACGATCCTTTATATGTCGCTCTATTTGATATGCTGCCTCGTCAAGCTGATGAGGCAGCAGTCGACGAAGCATGTCGTCCTATGGAGCGTGCTGCTCTGCGCGCTGATTATGGCCGAGTTCTGGGGCAATCCGCAGCGCGCGCTCATCACCATCGGAATGCCGCTCGTCATCGCGGCGCTGTGGTCGACATGCAGGCCAGGCGACCATCGGAGCCATGTGGGAAGAGCATCCCTGCTGGGCGCGGCCGCTTCGATCTGCGCGGGGATAGGCGGCGGGACCATCCTCTACACAGTGACTTTCGCGCATGTGAACAATGCCGCGCGTGACGCGTCCTCGATCAAATGGCTGCCATACGACACGATCGTCGGCAATCTCGCGGTCCTGGGCAAGGAGGTGCTGATCATTTTCGGCGGGCTGCCGCCGGCAGATAGCGAACTTCTGTCCGTGATCGGCCTGTACGGCGCGCTGCGAATGATCGTGGCGATCCTGTTGATCTGGCTGATCCTACGGGCGGTGGCGACATCGGCCAGGCTGGACGGCGAGGTCGGGCCGCTCGCCATCTATGGATCGGTGGCGCTGCTGTCAGTGTGCTTTCTGCAAGTGGCGACGACAATACCGAACCTGGCCGAACCGATCGCCAGTTCCCGTTACCTGGTGCCGTCGCTGGTCACGATGGCCATCGTGGCGTTGGCAACGCCTCTCGACATGCGGCAGCGACCCATCGAGTTCCTCAGCGTGGCGGTCGTGCTTGCCGGACTGCTGACAAGCGCTTACCCGACCTTCGTCAAATCGGATCTCAGGTCGCATCTGGGCCTGGCACAGCAGCAACCCCGAGCCATCGATTTTTCGGGCCTGGCGCGCTATCTCGAGGACAATGGGCTGGCCTATGGCTACGCCACCTACTGGAATGCCGGTCCGCTCAGCGTGCTGTCCGATGAACATGTCCTGGTCCGGCAGATCACCCTTGATGGCCCGCTGCCGATGCCGATGCGGTTCCTGTCCTCGGACCGATGGTACCTTGCCGATGCGTGGAAGGGCGAGACGTTTCTCCTGCTGAAGCAGGAGGACGCAAACAAGGTCGACTGGAAGCAGTTGGCGGCGCTCGGGCTGCCCGTCTCGCGAAAACTTCAATTCGGCGAGCTTGGCATTTTCGTCTTCGGGGAAAACTTCGCGGCGAAGCTGCCGGGTTGGGATATCCGCTTCAAGCAGCCGGTGACCTTTCATGCCGAAGGCGCGCCTACCCTGGTGGGCTCCCTGCAGGCGCGTGGCGACGGCAAGGCGCTGGTGGCGCCGGCGAACGTGAAAGGAGCCCTGGTTTATGGCCCCTATGTGAGCATCGCCCGGGGAACATATCGCCTTACGTTTGACCTCGAAGCCGGCAGCAATCCGGCCGCGGTTGCCCGGATTGACGCGGCATCATCGCCTGCGGGAACAGTCATGGCGGAGAAAGAGCTGACGGAAAGCCACGGGCCGCAACAGTTGCAGTTCTCGATCGACCGCACATCGACCATGGAATTTCGGGTCTGGGCCCTGGGAAATGGCGAGGTGGCGTTCAAGTCGGTCACCCTCCAGCGAGCTGGGCCTTAGGATGGTTCAGCGCCTCTACTTCTTCGCCCTGGCATCGAGCCACGCCTCCACCGAGCGATACTCGTCCAAGCCGAAGCCGAGAATCTTCTTCTGATCCGCGCTCAGTCCCGGGAAGTCGAACAAGACCGAGGGAAGATGAAGCTGCTGCCGCAGCATCGGGATCGTGAAGACATGATTCACGCCGCGCCGGTCGCGGCCGGTGCGGTTGGTGGATCCGGCGTGGTAGAGCATGCAGTCCAGGATGATGAAAGATCCCCGCGGCACCGCTATCTGAACCTGACGCCGTCGCACCGTTTCGTCCGAAGGGAAATCCTCGCGATGATGGCTGGCGGGTATGACCCGGGTGGCGCCATTTTCGGCGGTGAAATCGTCAAGCGCGAACAGGGCGTTTATCGCGAGCGGCCTTGAACTGACAAAATGCTGGTACGGAATGTCGCGATGGAAGGCGGCTTGCGCGTACTTGCTCCTGTTGGCGCGATTGATCAGCCCGTTGACCTGATTGACGATGTAATAGCCGCCGAGCATGCGCGAGAGCAGTTGCGCCAGCCGTTCATTGAAGGCCAGGCTCATGAACACCGGGGCGTATTTGGGAAGGACGCGGATGATGTCCCGCTCGCCGATTGCGGAAAGATCGTAGCCGGCGGCCGCCGCCTGTTCGGCGTAGCTCGCTTCGGCGATGTCGAAGTCGTCGGACAGCGCATCCAGTTGCTCGCCCGTCAAGCCCGCGTCGAGCGTCGTATAGCCAGTGAGCCGGAGGTCCTCGATCAGGACGTCGATGTCGTCGCGCGCGACCGCGGCCTCCTTCACCCCATAGCGATCTATCTCGTTCACAGGCGCTCCTCGAGGCGGCTGGAGAAATGATACGGATGGAAGACCTTTGTGCCGCTGCCCCGAAACTTACCGGCCACTGCCGGCCAGCTGCGTGGATTGACCGCGGCCACTATAGCACTCCCGGGATGCCGGGAAATATACTCGCCGGCGCGCAGCCATGGCCGGCCGTCGAGAGTGGCCGCGAATGGCTCGTCCGTCAGGAAAGCTTCGGCTCCCTCGACCAGACGGGGCGCATAGACCCGCAGCAGATTTCGAAATTCCCCGGCGCCGAAGATCGCGTAAGACCTTTCGCCCCGCCACTTCAACGCACCTTCATCGATTTCCGACCAGCCCTTCAGAAAATCCGATCGCGCCTGCGCCAGCGGCAGGTATTGGAGGTCAGTGGGATCTCGCTGCACGGTCGGGTTGGACTTGAGGACGGTCAGCCGAAAGCCCTTCTGCTGTCCACCAAGCGCGACGCTTCCAATGACCTGCAGCCCCGCCGCGGCGGCGACCATCCGCAGCGATCGTGTGGAGAAACTCGAAACGTGGTCGAGAAACAGCAGCTCGGTATCGGCGACCTCACCGTCCGGGCAGATCACCAGCACGTAGCCCTCTTCCGAAATGACGCGCCTGGACGCGGAAAGGAAGGCTTGCGGGTCAAGCGCGTGCTCGAGCACATTTACCGAAAGGCAGAGATCATACCGTCCCGCGATTTCGTCCGGTGCTTGTTCGGCATAACCCTGGCGGACCGTCGCCCGCGCATCGTCTCGCCGTCGCGCCGCCACAACCAGTCGAGGGGCGGCTTCAAAGCCCAGCGCGTCGCTCAAGTGCCAGCGCCGCGCAAGGTTTTCGAGCAGGGCGCCTGTCCCGGCCCCGAACTCGACGACGCTGCGGGGGCGAAGAGCGTGCCCCAGCAGCGTCGTGACGGATTCATCTATGCAATCGGCATAGCCCTCGGCGCGGGCGGCGTCGGCGGCCGGCTCGACCAGGCCAAGGTCGTATCCGTCACCATACAAGGCGTCCCGTTCCTCGGACTTCAGCGGGACGGTATGAAAGCAATGCCCGCAGCTTAGACACGAAGCCTTCCGGAGGGCACGGCCGACGATCGAACCGTCGCTCGTCATGGAACGTGACTGGCTGGGCAGCGCCAGCTTCGTCGAGGCGCTGGTTCGGCAAACAGGACAAACGGATCCAGGCAACCTGTCGAGCCTCCGCCTCCGCTCATATTCGGCTGAGAACCGCCCGGCGTAAATCCCAAAGCCAATTGGCTTGCCAAGCCAGGCAAGCCGCGCCCGAGATCGGCGGCGTCGTTTCGCACCGCCCACACCCGCGAAAGAGAGCGCGCAAGAATGAAGGCTCGCTGGAATTCTTAAGCTCGATACGCTATATGACCATCTACATGGTCAGGAGCGCAGCATGGCTATCATTAATCTGGCGGACGCCAAAGCCCATCTGAGCGAGCTGGTCGACCGTGTCGAGGCTGGCGATTCGATCGACATTACCCGGCGCGGCAAGCCGGTCGCGCGGCTGACCGCGGCGGTCAAACCCCGGAAGCCGATCGATTTCGCCCTGCTGCGGTCGCTGACGGCGACCACGCCGCCGCAGACCCAAACCGCAGCCGATCTTGTCCGATCGATGCGGGACGGCGATCGCTACTGATGCCCTATCTCGACACGTCGCTGATCGTCGCCGCGCTCTCCAACGAAACGATGACACCGCGCGTTCAGACTTGGCTGGCAGCGCAGGCTCCCGAACAGCTTTTGATCAGCGACTGGACCATTGCCGAGATGTCCTCGGCCATGGCAATCAAGCTGCGGACCGGACAGATCGGCATGGAGCAGCGCGCATCGGCGCTTGCAATGTTCAACAAGCTGGTCGCCGAGAGTTTCACCTTGATCACGGTGACGGGCGCGCAGTTCCGCGTGGCGGCGAAGTTTGCCGATCAACATATGCTTGGGCTGCGCGCGGGAGACGCGCTTCACCTTGCAATCGCATCGGAGCATGGCGCCACGTTGCATACGCTCGACCAGCGCCTTGCCGAAGCCGGCCCACCGCTCGGCGTGCCCACGCAGTTGCTGGCATGAAAAGGGGCAATGTCCAGCTTGCAATTTTATGTCAATTTACAAATTTACGTGCGGAATAATTTCTCGCAACGCGTTAAAGCTTGCAGAGCATGTTGTAAACTTTGAGGTCCCGCGCCGGCGCAGTGGATAGGATCATCGGGCGGCGCGCGGACTTGCGGTTTGGAAATCCATCGCGAGGGTTTGAATGCCGATGACACACAAGACGATGCAGGATTTCGCCCGCTCCTGTGGTGTCTCCCGGCCGACATTGTCGAAATATTTCGACGATCCGACCAGCGTCAAGCCGGCGACGCGCAAGCGCATCGAGGATGCGCTGCGCTCGTCCGACTACCAGCCCAATCTCTTCGCCCGCAACCTCAACCGCAAGCGCACCCGCAGCATCGGCATCGTCGTGCCGACGGTCGCCGATCCCTTCTATTCCGAGATGGTCAGCCGCATCGAGCTTCGGCTGCGCGATGAAGGCTATTGGCCGATCGTCATCTCCTCGCACGGCTCGACCGAGCTCGAGGCCGAGGCGACACGAACCATCCTGTCGCTGAAAGTGTCCGGCGCGCTGATCGCGCCGCTCGGCCAGCGCTCGGACCGCCGTGCGCTGGAGAAGCTGACGCAGGTCATTCCGATCGTCTATTTCGACACTTATCTCGAAGGCAGCACGCCATTTGTCGGCAACAACAACAGTCAGAGCATGTCGACGATCGTCGACTATCTTTGCAGGTCCGGCGAACCGCCGATCTATTTCGACATCCCGCACATCAACCACAATTCGCCGGAGCGATTGAACGGCTATGTCACGTCGATGAAGCGGCTTGGAAACGAGCCGGTCGTCATCGGCAACACCAAGGCTTACACTTGGGATTTCGAGCGGATCGGCTACGAGCAGACGGAGAAGATGCTGAGCCAGGGTGGCCTGCCGGGCAAGACGATCCTGTGCAACAACGACCGCCTCGCCTTCGGCGTTATGGCGGCGGCTTTCTCGAGCGGGCTTAAGGTCGGTCGCAAAGCCGATTGCGACCTCCGGGTCGCTGCCCATGACGACCATCCGCTCAGCCGCTATACCTGTCCCGCGCTCACCACCATGGCGCAGGATTTCGCGGCGATGGCCGGGCGCAGTGTCGAGACGCTGCTCACCCTGCTCGACGAGGACGGCACGGCCGTCGTGCCGAAGGTCAATCTCGATGCGACGCTGGTGATGCGCCAGTCGGCCTGATCGCAATCAACCTTAGAACGCGGAATCGAATTTTCGCCACGCGGCCACCGCCGCCTCGACCGCCTGCCGCGACGCCGGGCCGTGGCGCCCCATCGAAACGAAGCCGTGGATCTGTCCGGGCCAGCGCTTGATTGCGACCGGCACGCCGTCCGCCCCCAGGCGTTGCGCGTAGGCTTCGCCCTCGCCGGCAAGGATGTCATGACCGGCGATGGCGATGAAGGCCGGCGCGGCGCCCGCAAGGCTCTCGGCCTTGAGCGGCGAGACGCGCCAGTCATCGATATCGGCGGCGCTGCGGATATAGTGGTCGCGGAACCAGGCCATGGTCGATGCGGTGAGGCCAAAACCCTCGCCGAAGCGGCGATAGCTGTCCGCCGTCTGTGCCGCATCGGTGTTCGGGTAGAACAGCAGTTGCGCGGTCAGCTTATGCCAGTCGTCGCGCGCCAGCAGGGCGAGCACGGCGGCCAGATTGCCGCCGGCGCTGTCGCCGGCGACGGCGATGCGCCGCGCATCGATGCCGAGGTCGTCAGCCGCGCCCTGAATGTAGGAGAGAGCGGCGCCGCAGTCCTCGACCGCCGCCGGGAATTTGTGTTCCGGGGCCAACCGGTAGTCGGGTGAGACGACCACGCAAGCCGCCAGGGTGGCGAACCAGCGGCAGATCTCGTCGTGCGAATCGAGATTGCCGATCACCCAGCCGCCGCCATGCAGGTAAAGCAGCGCGGAGGCGCCCAGCGCGGGCGCGCCCTGCCCGCGATAGATTCGGAGCATCAGCGGCCCACCAGGTCCGGCGATGGAGCGCTCTCGGACAGAGGCGACCGCTTCGCGCTCGCCCTGCAGACTGGGAAGACAGTCGAGATAGGCGCGCCGCGCCCGCTCCGGCGTGCCGGCCTCGAACGGCGGCTCGCCCGCCTGCCGGCCGAGATCGAGAACCTTTTGGGCCTGCGGATCGAGCGATGCGGTCACGATCCGTCCTCAGGCGAGCAGGCTCGCCGCCTCGTCCTCGCCGAGGAGTTGCGGCTGGTCGACGGTGCCCACGACGGCAACCGAGCCGCGGCTTTCTCCCGAAGCCAGGATGGCCTCCATGATCTCCAGCACATGCAAGGCGAGCTCGCCCGAAGCGCGCGGCCTCCTGCCCTCCGACAGCGACCGCGCCAGATCGGCGACGCCAAGCATGCGGTAGTTGGCTCGGTTGGGGGCGGCATAGGGCCAGTTGCGCGCGCCGTAGAGTTCGCTCTCGCTGGCAAAATCCTCCCAGTCGGCGCCGTGCGCGGACAGCGAGACGGTGCCGCCGAAAGTGTCCGGGTCGGGAAGCCGCAGAGACCCTTCCGTGCCATGCAGCTCGATCGGGTGGTTGGAATGTTTGAAGACGTCCCAGGAGGCGCCGAAGGTCACCGTGGCGCCGGAACGGAATTCGAGCAGCGAAAGCACGTTGGTCGGCGTGCCGACCCGAAAGCTGGTGTTCTTGTAGGGACCCTCGGCGGTGATCAGCCGCTCCTCCTGGCCGCGAGTCGCCATCGCCATGACGCGCGCGACCGGACCGAGCAGGTTAACGAGCATCGTCAGGTAATACGGCCCCATGTCGAACACCGGACCGCCGCCCGGCTGATAGTAGAATTGCGGATTGGGATGCCAGTGTTCCATGCCACGCCCCATCATGAAGGCGGTGCCGGTCACGGCGCGGCCGATCGCGCCCTCATCCACCAGCCGGCGCGCCCGCCTGCCGGCGGCACCAAGGAAGGTGTCGGGAGCGGAACCGATCAGCAACCCGCGCCTGGCGGCCTCGGCGACGAGCTTGCGGCCGTCGCTGGCCGAGGTCGCGAGAGGCTTTTCCGTGAAGACATGTTTGCCGGCCGAAAGCGCCGATTGGGAAATATCGAAATGCGCCGACGGAATGGTGAGGTTGAGGACGAGATCGACCTCGGGATCGGCCAGCAGCGCATCGACGCCGAGCGCGCGGATACCATATTCCTTGGCCCGAAGCGCGGCCATGTCGGCGGAAATGTCGGCGCAGGCGCGCAATTCCACACCGGAAAAAAGAGCCGCGTTGCGCAGATAGGTCATCGAGATGTTGCCGCATCCGATGACCCCTATGCCGAGCTTCGCACCTGATTTCGCGTGCATTTTCGTTCCAGCCTCCCAATTCGGCAGCGTTCCGGTCTATCCTCCCGCGGGCGCGGCGGACCGTTTTTCGAGATTCGCTATACAGCATTTTAAATATTGACGCGCGTAAAATTTTTCGAGAGCATATGAAAATGCCGACGCTGCGTTGGAGCCTGCCGGCCTTCGGGCTGTTTCTTCCAGGGCCAGACCATCGAGACTCGACGCAGGGCGGCATCAAGGACTGAAAGGATGAACGTGAAAGAGCTTAAAGTCGGTTGCCAGACCTTCACCTGGGAAATGCTCGGCGACCGGTTCACCGGCGGCCCGGATGATCTCCTCAAGGCAATCGCCGATGGCGGCTATGCCGGTATCGAGATCACCGACACGATGATCGGCCGCTACGCCGGCAAACCGGCCGAGTTCGCGGCAGCGTTGAAGTCGTCAGGCCTGACGCTGGTCTCCTTCGCGTTCGGTTCCAAGAGCGGTTTTACCCTGAAGGAACAGATCAGCACCGATCTCGAGGCCGCCAAGCGCTGGATCGACTTCGCGGCTGCTTTCCGCGGCGCGCTCGTCTCGATGGGCTCGGCGACCGTCGTCTCCGACGGTCCGCGCGACGACAAGTTCGCCATTGCCGCCGAGGTCTACAACAGGGCCGGCGAACTCGGCCGCAAGGCTGGCGTGCAGGTCGCGGTGCATCCGAGCTCGCATCACAACACGCTGCTCTACGACCGCGCCGACTATGACCGCATCTTCGGGCTGCTCGACGCCTCGCTGGTCGGCTGGGTGCCGGACACCGGCCACATCTTGCGCGGTCACAAGGACATGGCCGACACGCTCACCACTTATCGCGACCGCATCCGCTACGTGCATCTGAAGGACGTCGACGCGAGCGGCACCTGGGCGATGCTCGGCAAGGGCGTCTGCGACACGGCAAAGGTGATCGAGATCGCCGGCGTGTCCCCCAACTTCAACGGCTGGCTGGTGCTCGAGGAAGAGTCCGAAACCGCCGCCGCCGATCCGGCAGGCGCGGTCAAGACCAACCGCCAGACCATGCGCGGCTACGGAGCCTGACGATGATCGCCAAGAAAGACCGTCGCCTTCGTGTCGGTGTGCTCGGCTGCGGGCCGATCGCGCAGTTCGCGCATCTGGAAAGCTGCGTGAAGGCAGCCAATGCCGACCTCTATGCGATCTGCGACGCGGCGCCCGATCTGCTTGCCCGCATGGGCGCCACCTACGAGCCGCGGAAGATGTATGGCGACTATGACGAGATGCTCGCCGATCCCGAGCTCGAAGCGGTGATCGTCGCCACCTCGGACGCCTATCACGTGCCGATGTCGATCAAGGCGCTCGAAGCCGGCAAGCATGTGCTGTGCGAAAAGCCGATCGGCGTGTCGGTCGAGGAAGGCGAGAAGCTCGCCGAGGCCGTCAAGCGCTCCGGCAAGGTGCTGCAGGTCGGGCACATGAAGCGCTTCGATCCGGCGCTGGAAGCGGCGCGCGATTTCGTCCGCCACGAGATGGGCGAGATCCTGGCGCTCAAGGCCTGGTATTGCGACTCCACCCATCGCTACACCAACACCGATGCCGTGCAGCCGCTGCCCGTCACCAGCAAATTGGCGAAGAAGCCGGGCGGCAATCCGAAGGCCGATCTGCGGCAATATTTCATGCTGGCGCATGGCTCGCATCTGGTCGATACGGCGCGTTTCCTGTGCGGCGACATCACCGCCGTGCGGGCGCGTCTTCACGAAAAATTCGGCGCCTATTGCTGGTTCGTCGAGACCGAGTTCGCCAGTGGCGCGCTCGGCCATCTCGATCTGACCGTCGCCGTGCGCATGGACTGGCACGAGGGCTTCCAGCTCTATGGGGAGAACGGCTCGGTGATCGCGAAGACCTTCAATCCCTGGTATTTCCGCGCCAGCGAAGTCGATATCTTCCACGAGAAGGATGCGACCTCGCGCAAGCCGCTCGGCGCCGACGGCCATTTCTTCCGCCGCCAGTTGGAAGGTCTCGCCGATACCGTGCTCAATGGCGCGCCGCAGCGCGGCGCCACCGTCGAGGACGGGATCGCCTCGATCCGCGCCATGGTGGCGATCGCGCGTTCGGTCGAAAGCGGCGAGCGCGTCGAGCTCGCCGGCGTCATCGGAGCGGTCTGATGCAAATCGGGGTGTTCGCTAAGACCTTTGCGGGCAGCGAGCCGGCCGGCGTGCTGGCCGCCGTGCGCGAAGCGGGCTTTGGGGTCACCCAGTTCAATCTTGCCTGCGCCGGCCTGCCGTCGATGCCGGAAGCGGTTCCCGACGATGCGATCCGCGCCATCGATGCCGCCGCCAAGGCCACAAGTGTCGGCCTCGTCGCGCTGTCTGGCACTTACAACATGACGCATCCGGACAGCCGGGTGCGCGATGACGGGCTCAAGCGGCTGGCGATCATCATCGAGACAGCAGCCAGGCTTTCGATCCCGCTCGTGACGCTCTGCACCGGTACGCGCAATGCCGAGGACCAATGGGCGCACCACCCCGACAATGCCGATCCTTCGGCGTGGGCCGACATGGCGCGCGAGATGGAAAAAGCCTTGCCGATCGCCGAGCGCCACGGCGTCGATCTCGGCATCGAGCCGGAGCAGGCCAACATCGTCACCTCGGCCGGCGACGCAATGCGGCTGATCGCCGAGATGGGCTCGAAGCGCCTGCGCGTCGTGCTCGATCCGGCCAATCTGTTCGAACAGGCGAATGCCGACCAGGCGCGCGCCATCGTCGCCGGCGCGGTCGAACGCACGGCAGGCCATGTGGCGCTGGCGCATGCCAAGGATCGCTTCGCCGACGGTCGCTTCGCCACCGCGGGGCAAGGCGTGGTCGACTTTGCCGATTTCATCGCCCGGCTGAAGGCCACCGGCTTCGACGGACCGCTGGTAACGCACGGGCTATCGGCAGAAGAGGCACCCGGCGTCGCCCGCTTCCTGAAAGAGCTCGTGTGATGGCGACGCTGCTGCGCGACGGAACCAGGCTGCGGATCACCGACAACGGCGCGGGCATGGCGGTGGTCTTCCAGCACGGCCTGGGCGGCGGCGAAGCGCAGGTCGCGCAGACATTTCCCGACGGCTTCCGGCGCATCACGCTCGAATGCCGCGGGCATGGCGGCTCCGGGCTCGGCGAGGGGCGGCCATTCTCATTCGAAATGTTCGCCGATGACGTCATTGCCGCCGCCGACCAGGCCGGCCTCGACCGCTTCGTTGCCGGCGGCGTCTCGATGGGCGCGGCGATCGCGCTGCGTCTTGCGTGCCATTACCCACGGCGCGTCGCCGGCCTCATCCTGGTGCGACCGGCCTGGACGTTTTCATCGGCACCGCAGAACATGCAGCCTATCGCCGAGGTTGCCGACCTCATCCTCGAACATGGGACCGACAAGGGTCGGAGGATGTTCGCGCAATCCGAAACCGCCACGCGCCTCTATCGCGAGGCGCCCGACAATCTTTCCTCGCTGCTCGGCTATTTCGACCGGCCCGACGCCAAGACGTTCGTGCAAGTGCTGGCCAACATCGCCAGCGACGGCCCAGGCATTTCCGAACGCGACGCAGCGGCACTCGACGTTCCGGCACTGGTCGTCGGCAACGCGATGGATGCCGTGCACCCACTGTCCTCCGCCTATACGCTGGCCGCCGTCATGCCGAACGCGATCTTTGCCGAAATCACGCCGAAAGCGCGCGACAGCGCGAAGCATTTCAGCGAGTTGCACCAGCACATCACGTTCTTCCTGCAAACGCATTCAAACGTCCGGAGTCCCATTCCGTCATGACCGCCAAGCCTCTCTCCGGCCCCGCCGCCATCGCTGCCCTGCCCCGCAACCGGCTGATCGGCGAATTCTCGCTGTGGTCGGCGGACCTCGCCAATATGGAGCGCGACCTGAAGCGGATCGAAGCCCATGCCGACCTGCATCATATCGACGTGGCGGACGCCCGCTTCACGCCCGGCTTCCTGTTCTTCCCGGACCTGGTGGCGCGCATCGCCAAGCTGACGGCCAGGCCGATCCACGTGCACCTGATGGTCGAGGCAGAGATCGTCGAGGCGCAGACGCGCCAGTTCATCGAAGCCGGCGCCGACCTCGTCACCATCCATGCCGAGAACGGCGAGGCAGCCTTACGCGCCATGCGGCTGGCGCGTGAGCTCGGCGCCGAGGCCGGCGTGGTGCTGCGGCTGGAGACGCCGGTCACGGCAATCGTCCCCTTCCTGCCTGACGTGGCCTTCGTGACGCTTCTCGGCACCTCGATCGGCGTCAAGGGCCAGAGCCTGTCCGAGCAAGCCTGCCCGCGCCTGATCGAAGCGCGCGCACTGATGAGAAAAGCAGGCCGCGAGGCCGACATCATCCTTGCCGCGGATGGCGGCATCCGCCACGAGACGGTGCCGCTGCTGCGCGCCGCCGGCGCCGATACGGTGGTGCTGGGATCGCTCGCCTTCGGCGATCCCGACCTTGCCCAGCGCATGGCCTGGCTGCACGGGCTGAGGGCCGCCGCCTGATGCGCACGCTCGCGCTGGCCTTCGATCTCGGCGGCACGGAGCTGCGCGGCGCGCTGGTCGAGCGCGGCGGCGACGTCATTGCGCGCGTCTCGGAGCAGACGATGGCTGAAGCGGGATCGGAGGCGGTGATCGGCCGGATCATCGCGCTGGCGGGCAAACTACTGGGCGACCACCCGCAGGCCAAGGTCATCGGCATCGGCGCCTGCGCACCGGGTCCGCTCGACCCCAAGGCGGGCATCGTCATAGGACCGCCGACACTCTCCGGCTGGCACAATGTGCCGATGATCGACATTCTGAGCCGGCAGTTCGGTCTGCCGGTGCGGCTGGAGAATGATGCCAATGCGGCAGCGCTGGGCGAATGGCGTTACGGTGCCGGGCGTGGCTCGGAGTCGCTCGTCTTCGTCACCGTGTCGACCGGCATTGGCGGCGGCGTCATTGCCGACGGCCATATCTACCATGGACGGCGCGGACTGGCCGCCGAGATCGGCCACATGACGATCACCGGCGAAGGCGACCGCTGCTTCTGCGGCAATGTCGGCTGCTTCGAGGCAGTCGCCTCCGGCACCGCGCTTGGGCGCCGGGCGACGCAGCTGACCGCGCCAGGCGACGGCTCGGCTCTCCGTCGGCTTTCCGGGAACGGCGATGTTTCCGCGCGGCATGTCGTCGAGGCGGCGCGGGCTGGCGATGCGGCCGCGCGCGACCTGGTCGACGCGGAGGCGCGTTGGCTCGGCATCGGCTTCACCAATCTTTTGCATCTCTACTCGCCCGAGGTGATCGTCATGGGCGGCGGGCTTTCCAACGGCTTCGACCTCCTGGCGCCAGGGATCCGAGCGACGATCGACGAGCGTGCTATGCAGGCCTATCGCGACGTGCCGATCGTACCGGCCGAGCTCGGCGACCGCGCCGGGCTGGTCGGCGCCGCCAGCCTGATCCTGTGGGAAGGCGAGCCGGGCACGGCGCTGTCGATGGTTCAGGACGAAGGCGCCGACACGGCCCGCACCGCATAGTCTGATCACGCTCGACACCACGTCATCGATCCCGCCCGTTTCAACTCGGCAGGCGGGCCGCTTCGGCGTGGGTTTGCGGCGAGTTCTCCGACATTTGCAAGACTTTGCAGGCTTGCGCTTGCTGCACTCCCCTGTTGCATCGCAGCACATAAAAACGCACTGCAAATCACTTTAATTCTTGACGCGTGTCAAATTCTTATAAAACATGCGGAAATGCTGGCAAGGCACCGGCCAGCGCTTCGGGAGGAGCAATGCCTGGCGCAGAACAGACCCAAACCGGGGCCGCTATCCGCGTGCCAACCGGTCGTCAGTTTTCCAACGCGAGCGCCGGGGTCGCTCGCGCCCGTCAGGCATGCCGTCCGCAGAAATAGGACCCGACAATCGGAAATCCGGAGGAGGAAGACATATGCGCATGTTCAATTGCCTGGCGATCGGCGCGGGCCTGCTTGCAACGACAATGATGGCCCCGGCCCATGCCGAGGACGCGGCCAAGGTCGCGGCCATCGTCAAGGGTCTCGACAACCCGTTCTTCCAGACCATGCAGCAGGGCATCGAGCAGCAGGCCAAGGCCGACGGCGTCAACGTCACGGTGCAGGCGGCCGCCAACATGGGCGACGCCACCGGCCAGGCCGACCGGCTGACCGCGATGGCGCTGCAGGACTTCGATTGCTACCTGGTCAACCCGATCAGCGTCTCCAACCTCGTCCAGGCGCTGGTGCCAGTGGCCCAGAAGAAGAAGCCGATCATCAACATCGACTCGACCATCGACGCCGAGCAGGCCAAGGCCGCCGGCTTCACCGTCTCGACCTATATCGGCACCGACAACGTCGCCGCCGGAGCGCTCGCCGGGGAGGAGATGCTGAAGCTGGTGCCGAAGGGCTCGAAGGTCGCGCTGGTCGCCGGCATCGTCGGCGACGTCGGCTCCAACGCCCGCATCAAGGGCTTCAAGCAGGCCGTCGAGGGCAAGCTCGACGTGGTGGTGATGGTGAGCGCCGACTGGGATCGCGAGAAGGCGCTGACCGCGGCCACCGACATCCTGGCGGCGCATCCTGATCTCGCCGGCTTCTTCTCCGCCAACGACATCATGGCGCTCGGCGTGGAGCGCGCCGTGCAGACCTCGGGCAAGGACGTCAAGGTGATCGGCCTCGACGGCATCGTCGACGCGCTGAAATCGGTGGCGGCCGGCGAACTCACCGCCACCGTCGCCCAATATCCCTATGTCGTCGGCGCCATGGGCGTCGAGGCCTGCAAGGCGGCGGTCAAGGGCAAGGAACTGCCCGCCAACGTGCCGGCGCCCGTGCTCCTGATCAACAAGGACAATGCCGAGGCCTCGCTGAAGAACTTCCCGCGCCCCGGCGGCGATTATCCCGATCCGCTGCGCGAGCTGCTGAAGTGAGCAATTCCACCGATAACGCGCCCGTCGCCCACTCGGCGGGCGCGCCGGAGGAGAGCCGTTCCTCCCTTGCGGCTCTCCTCCTCGATCCCTCCTTCTGGGCCGACTGGGCGTCCGTCGTCGGCCTGGTCGGGCTGGTCGTCATCTTCGGCATCGCCCAACCGGTCTTCCTCAGCGTAGCCAACCTGCAGGCGCTGCTGTTGGCGGCAGCCATCCTGGTCGTGCTGTCGATCGGCCAGACCTTCGTCGTGGCGACGTCGGGCATCGACCTGTCGCTGGCAGCGGCAGTCATGCTTGGCGCCGTCATACTCGGCCTCGTCAATGCCGCCGGCTACGGCATCTTCATCGCTTGCGTGCTTTGCGTGCTGGCCACCAGCGCGCTGGGCTTCTTCAACGGCCTCATCATCACCGCCGGGAAAATCCCCGATTTCGTGGTGACGCTCGGCACATTGTCCGGCATCACCGGGCTTGGCCTGATCCTGTCGGGCGGCGAGCCGACCATGGTCGGTTCCACCTTCCTGCTGAAGCTCGCTTCGGGCTCGTTCGGGCCGCTCGGCTATCCGGTCTGGGTGGCGATTGCAGCGGTGGTGGTGGCGCATATCGCGCTCTATCACTCGCGTTTTGGCGTCCATCTCCTGGCGACCGGCGGCCAGGCCGAGAGCGCCGGCGCGCTCGGCATCCGCACCAACCGTGTCAAGGTCGCCGCCTACACCATTTCAGGTTTCTGCGCCGGCATCGCGGCCATCCTGCTGGTGGCGCGCATCGGCTCGGCAGAACCGCTGATCAACACCAGCCTGCTCTTGAATTCGGTGGCGGCGGTGGTGCTGGGCGGCGTCAGCCTGTTCGGCGGCCGCGCCAGCATTCTCGGCCCCGCCATCGGCGCGCTGATGCTGACCGCGCTGGTCAACGGGCTGACATTGCTCAGCGTCTCGGCCTTCTACCAACCGCTTGCTGTGGGCACCATCGTCGTGCTGGCGGCACTGATCATGCGGTACCAGAAATGAGCGCCGTCATCCCCTTCCCTGACGCGATCATCGCCTGCAATGGCCTGAGCAAGCATTTCGGCGGCGTGCGCGCCTTCACCGACGTCGCCTTCCAGGCGCGTCGCGGCGAGGTCACCGCCGTCATCGGCGACAATGGCGCCGGCAAGTCGACGCTGATCCGCTGCCTGGTCGGCGTGCATGTGCCGGATGCCGGCTCAATCGTCTTCGATGGCCGCGAGCACCCCTTCTCCAATCCGGACGGGGCCCGCAAGGCCGGCATCGAGACCGTGCACCAGAACCTGGCGCTGATCGACGAACTGACGGTGGCGCAGAACCTGTTCCTCAACCGCGAGCTCGTGCGCCGCATCGGCCCCTTCGCTTTCCTCGACCGCAAGGCGATGAGACGCGAGGCCCGCTCCATGCTGTCGCGCCTGTCGATCAACGTGCCGTCGATCAACCAGCGTGTGCGCCGCCTCTCGGGCGGCCAGCGGCAGGCAATCTCGATCTGCCGCGCCGTCGGCTCCGGCGCCAAGCTGGTGGTGATGGACGAGCCGACAGCGGCACTCGGCGTGCAGGAGACCGCCAATGTCGAGGCGCTGATCCGGCGCCTGCGCGAACAGTCGGTCTCGGTCATCCTGGTCAGCCACAATTTCGATCAGGTGCGCCGCCTGTCCGACCAGATCTGGGTGATGCGCGCGGGAAAGATGGCCGCGACCGTGCGGGCATCCGAAACATCGGGAAACGAGCTCGTCGCGCTGGTCACCGGCGCGGCGTGATCGCGCCATGAAATCAACGGCTGGCCGGTGCGGCCAACCTCGGGTTTGAAATCGGAAGGAGTTCTAAGTGGCACCACTTCGTGTCGGTCTTGTCGGTCTTGGGGAAGTGGCGCAGTCGATCCATCTGCCTGTTCTGGCCGACCAGCGCGACCGCTGGACGATAGCGGGCGCCTATGACGTCTCGCCGAGCCTGGTGGCGCTCTTCACGTCGGAATATGCGACGGCGAAAGCCTTCGAGAGCGCCGAGGCGCTGATCAATTCGCCAGACATCGACGTGGTGTTCGTGCTCTCGTCCGACGACACGCACAGCCGCTTCGTGCGCGCGGCGATCGGAGCCGACAAGCACATCCTGCTCGAAAAACCCGCCTGCCTGACGGTGCGCGAGATCGACGAGTTGCTGGCGCTGATGCCGGCCTACAGGAAGACGCTCTTCGTCGGTTACATGCGCCGCTACGCGCCGGCCTATCTGGCTGCCAGGGACGAACTTCCCGACCACGCCGACATCACCCATGTCCGCATCTTCGACCTGATTTCGGAGGGCCGGCATTTCCTGAAGAAGAGCCAAAACGTCCTCTATCCCCGGGATATCGACCCCGCCCTTCTGGCGCGTGGCGCCAGGGAGCGGGACGCGCTGATCCGCGAGGTGGTGGGGACCGACGCTCCCGCCGATCTGGTGCGCGCCTATCGCGGTCTGACCGCGCTCTCCTCGCACCACATCTCGGCCATGCGCGGCCTGATCGGCGAGCCGTCACGCGTGATCGCCGCGCACCGCACCAATGGCGGCGCCAACACATCCGTCACCTTCGACTACGGTCATTTCGCCTGTCTCTATGATGCCGTCGTCGACGATCTCGGCCTGTTCGATGCCATGATCGAGGTGCGCTCCAACACCAGGCGCGTGCGCATCATCTACGACACGCCCTATATCCGCAGCCTGCCGACCCGGCTGGAGGTGACCGACGCCGGCCCGCTCGGCCCGGTGACGAAGACGTTCGGCCCGCTCTATGGCGACGCCTTCTCCACCGAGCTCGAGACATTCCATCGCCACATCGTCGAAGGCACCAAGCCGCTCACCGACCTCGCCGACTCGCGTCGCGACCTGGCGCTGATGGCCGAGATCGTCGAGCGGATGCGACAGGGCGAGACCGCCGGCCTCAAGGCCGGATCGGCGATTTAGCGGAGCCACTCTCGATGCCGACAAGAACCAGCGAGCGCGACGGGTCAGACATAGATCACCTTGGCTCGCGTCTTCTCGAGCTGGGCCCGTATCAGACCAGGCAGGCCATCGTCGGTGATCACCACATCGACGCTCGACAGGGAGAATGCCTTGGAGGTGCCGCTGATGCCCCATTTGCTCGAATCGGCGAGCAGCACGACGCGCCGCCCCATCCGCACGAGGTATCGCTTCGTTCGCGCCATGTCCTCGTTCACGTCGACCACATCGAGCGAGGCGTCGATCGCATGCGCTCCAACAAAAACCTGATGCGCCACCATGCCGCTGAGTGCCGTGTCGGCATCGGTGATCAGCGTGCTCACCGTGTCCGGATAGACGCGGCCGCCGATCATGTGCACGTCGAGCCCGGGACGATGCATCAGATGCTGCACGATATTCATGCCCGTGGCGGCGACCACGACATTGCTGAGCGGCGGTAACTGCATGGCGAGCTGCATCAACGTCGAGCCGCCATCGAAGATGACCGATTGGTTGTCATCGAACAGCTCCACCGCCGCCCGGGCGATGCGCTTCTTTGCCTCGAGGTTGGTCTGCATCCGCCGGGCGAACGCGGCCGTGGTCGAATCGGTGGTCCGGGTCACCGCCCCGCCACGGGTCTTGGTCAGCAGTCCCTTGCGGTCCAGGATTTCAAGATCGGAGCGCACCGTGACTTCCGACACGCCAAACCCGTCCGACAGGTCCTTCGTGCGAACCTGTCCGCTGCGTTGGACCTCGATGAGGATCGATTGGCGTCTCTGCTCCGACAACATTGCCCTGCCCTTGCCTCCCTGCGCCGAGCAACCGCTCTGGCCTCGGCTCACTCTACCAAAAATACGCGACTTCGAAAGCTTTCGAAAGATTGTATTTCATGTTTCTTTCGCAAAGACTGGGTTCAGGATTTCGAAATCAAACGATTGGGGAATTTTGGACTCATGAGCCTAGGAACCAAGGTGCGGCTTGCGCGCCTCTTCTCGCATCCATCGGGGAATCTTTTTGGCGGCGCGGTCGACCACTTCGTCGGCTATGGCGATGTGCGCAAAGGCGGTCTTGCCGACCTGCCGGGCGCGCTCGCGCGCGTCATGGCGGGCAAACCCGATTACGTCAGCATCCAGCCCGGCACCGCGCGCCATCTGTGGCCGCAATATGCGGGCAAGGCTTCCCTGGTGATCCAGGCGGGCTGCTTCACTCCGGACGATCGCATCAGCGAGCTTATCGCAACGCCCGAGGATGCGGTGCGCGCCGGCGCCGACGCGTTGGCAGTGGCCATCCCGGTGCGTGGTGCGACCGAGGGCAAGTATATTCGCTGGCTGACCGATTCAGTGAATGCGGCGGCCCGCTACGGCATGCCGGTGGTGGCGCATATCTACCCCCGCGATTTCACCGACGGGGCAAAGATCGTCTTCACCCCCGACGAGATCGCCTATGCGGCGCGCATCGGCTACGAGTCCGGCGTCGACGTGATCAAGATCGGCTACACGGGCGATTTCGAGTCGTTCCGGGAGACCGTGCGGACCTGCCCGGTGCCGGTCGTGATCGCCGGCGGCCCGAAGACCGATACGCTGCTCGGCGCGCTTCAGCAGACGGCGGACGCCATCCGTGCCGGTGCGCGCGGTGCCGTGGTGGGACGCAATCTCTGGGGACATGGCGATCCGCAGAAGGCGGCGCGTGCCTTTCGGGGCGTCATCCATGACGGCCTGTCGGCGGAAGATGCTTTGGCCAAGGCGGGCGCCTGAACGATGCCCACCGTTCCCTCAATCCTCGGCTTCGGCGCCATTGCGATCGACGACATCGTCTATGTCGATCAGCCGTTGTCGGCGGGCAAGGGGAAGGTTCTGCAAAGCGCCCGCGCCTTCGGGGGAAATGTCGCGACGGCGCTTGCCGCCGTCGCGCGGCTCGGCGGAAGCGCCGGGTTCGTCGGATGGCTGGGCAGCGCCGCGGACGACGCGGCGCTCTGCGATCTCACTGAGAGCGGTGTTGAAACCGCATTCGCGCCGCGCCACCCCAACGCGCGTCCGGTACGTTCGCGCATTACCGTCGGCTCGGACGGGGAGCGGTTCATCGCGTATGACGACGACGCGATGCTGGGCACCGCGCCGGATTTTCCGGACGGGATCCTCAGCCGCGCGACGGTTCTGATCGTCGACAGCTACGCGATCCGGTCGCTGGATGTCGTGGCCCGGGCTCGCGATCTCGGCCTTGCGATCCTCGGCGATATCGAATGGAGCGCCGGCCCGGCCACGGAGAGGCTGGTCGCGCTCTGCGACCATCTCATTCTGCCACTTGCCTTTGCACGAACCGCCACGGGCCGCCGATCGCCCGCCGAGATGCTCGATGCATTGTGGTTGCCGTCGCGGTCCGCCGTGGTTCTGACCGACGGCGGCAGGGGTGTCTATTATCGCGGACGCGACGAGGCGGGGCTTTGGCACCTGCCTCCGCACCAGGTTGCCGTCGTCGATTCGACAGGCGCCGGCGACTGCTTCCATGGCGCCTATGCGCATGCGTTGACGCGAGGCGCCGACACCGCCGGCCGGGTCGCATTCGCGGCCGCGGCCGCGGCCCTTTCGATCACAGGGCGTGGCGGGCGCGCGGCGCTTCCAACCGAGGACCAGGTCACGGAACTCCTGGGATCGGCGAAAGCTCCGTCGGCCGCCGAACTCAAATCCGCGCAGCTCGATACCGGAACATAGCCTGAAACTATCCGAGGAAATATTTGCAAGCCGACTAAGCCGAGGAGAATTATAAAAATCAATGGCTTAGACTTGTGGAGGAGGAAGATGGCAGAAGTCATTCTTGAGAATATCTGCAAGACCTACGGGAACAATTTTCGCGCAATCGACCAATTGAACCTGTCGGTCGAGGACGGTGAGTTCTTGATCCTCGTCGGGCCGTCCGGCTGCGGCAAATCCACCGCGTTGCGGATGATCGCGGGATTGGAGGACGTCACCAGCGGCAGTCTTCGGATCGGCGGTACCGACGTCGTCGACATGCCGCCCAAGGACCGCGACATCGCGATGGTCTTCCAGAGCTACGCGCTGTACCCGCATATGACGGTGTTCGAAAACATCGCCTTTTCGATGCGACTGGCGGGCAAGCCGAAGGCCGAGCGCAAGAAGCGCGTGGACGAGATCGCCAAAACCCTGCAGCTGACGTCGCTGCTGGACAGCAAACCCGCCAACCTTTCGGGCGGACAGCGTCAGCGGGTTGCCATGGGCCGGGCCATGGTGCGCGAGCCGGCCGCCTTTCTGATGGACGAGCCGCTTTCCAATCTGGACGCGAAACTGCGCGTGCAAATGCGCGCCGAAATCACCAGCCTGCAAAAACAGCTCGGCGTCACGACCATCTACGTGACCCACGACCAGACCGAAGCGATGACGATGGGCGACAGGGTCGCGGTGTTGAAAGGCGGCGTGCTGCAGCAGGTCGACACACCCAAGCGGCTCTATGAAGCGCCGGTCAACGCCTTCGTCGCCGGCTTCATCGGCTCTCCGTCGATGAACCTTTTCGAGGCGACCCTGACGGGCGACGAGCTGACGACCGGCGCCTTCGCCATCCGGCTGCAGGATGCAGCCTTCGCGCGCAGGCCTGGCCTGAGATCGTATGCGGGGCGCAAGGTGGTGTTCGGGATCCGGCCGGAGCATCTCCATGACAGCAGCCTCGAATCCGGTCGCAAGTACCAGACGATACCGGCAAAGGTGACCTCGATCGAGGAGCTCGGGTCCGAACACATCGTCCATCTCAGCATCGACGCGGCCCGGGTGGACTCAGGCGATCCGGACGCGGTGCAGGATTTCGGCATGGCGTCGAACGCGGTGGCGAAATTCGAACCGGACAGCGCAGTCCGCTCCGGCTCGGAAATCCGGTTGGCCCTGGATGATACCAAGCTGCATTTCTTCGATCCCGAGACGCATCTGGCGATCTGAAGAATTGCGGCAAGGCCCGCGGGCGAGGGCGAGGCGCCTGCGAAAGAAGGCTTCTGAATAAACCAGAATGATCGTCCGCATTGTGCGGTCGATCCCAAAGAAGGAGGAGAAAATGACGTTTCGGATACGACCCGCGATGCTGAAAATGGCCGCGGCCGCATGGCTGCTCGGCGCAACCGGCGCCATGGCCGACACGACGCTGGAATTCACCCAGTGGTGGGAGCCGGAGCTGCCCGCGGGCTCGCTGCGGAAAATCATGGATGATTTCGAGGCCGCGAATCCCGGCATCAAGGTGACGCTGGTCAGCGGCCCCTATGCGACCACGCGAGACCAGATCTCGGTCGGTGCCGCAACCGGGACGCTCAGCGACGTCGTCGGTCTCGACGGCGCCTGGGTGAACAATCTGAACGCGCAGAACGCGCTCGCCGACATGAACCCGATGATGGATGCGAGCAAGTTCGATAAAGCCCAAGTCGCCGATATCATCAAGGTGGACGGCAAGGCGGTGATGTTCCCGGTCGCTTCCTTCGTCTATCCGGTCTTCGTCAATCTGGACCTCGCCGCCCAGGCCGGCGTGACCAAGCTGCCGTCGACCCGCGCGGAGTTTCTCGAAGCAGCCAAGAAGATGACGCATGCCGACAAGAACCAGTATGGCTGGGTGCTGCCGCTCTCGCTGCAGACGCCGTCCGGCGTCCAGAACGACATGATGTCGTGGGTCTGGGCTTCGGGCCAGTCGATGATGGCGAACGGCAAGCCCGACCTCGAGGGCAAGCCGGTCGTGGATATGCTCACCTTCGTGAAGTCGCTCAACGATGCCGGCACCGTCTCGCCAGGCATCGCCACCAAGACGGAACAGGAAAAGGTCGAGGAATTCGTCAACGACCGGGTCGGGATGATGATCGACTCGCTCGCGCATGTGAACCTCATCCGCAAACGCAATCCCAAGCTGAACTTCGACCTCATCCCGGTCCCGGTCGTGGAGAACTACAACGGCAAGCGCGGCCTTCCCTATGCCTCCTGGGGCATCGGCATCTCCGCCGGCTCGAAGCATCAGGAGGAGGCCTGGAAACTCGTCCAATATCTGATGAGTGAAAAGGTCAACGCCAAGCTCGTGTCGCTTGCAAACGCCTTCCCGGGCAACGTCAACGCCAAGCCCGACTTCGTGACCTCCGACAAGGCTTTCGGCAAGGCCTTCGAAATCTTCAAGACCGGTTATCTCGCCAACGAGTTCACGGGGCTGCCGGTGGCCGAAGACCTGATGACCCAGTTCGACGTGCAAGCCCAGAAGATGCTCGCCGGCGAGCAATCTCCGGAACAGGCGGCCGCTGCCGCCCAGAAGGGCTGGATGGCGAAATTCTGATCGGCCTTTCTCATTGCGATCTTCGGCCGGGTGGCCTGACTTCGGTCAGGCCACCCGGCAACATCGGATCGGCAATGTGAGATGGACCTGTTTTTTTGAAGCTTACCTTCTTCTGAAGGCGTATCCCAAGGTTGGCACATGGCCCGGCAGAAGCGCTCTCACCACAGACTGAAACGAGCGGTCGCACCCTATCTCTATCTGTCGCCCTCGTTGCTCATCATCGGCCTTTTGATGCTGCTGCCGATGGTGACGGTGATTTCCTATTCGTTCCAGAACAGCGCGGTGCTGCGCCGCGATCCGTCTTTTGCCGGACTGAAGCACTATCAGGCGATCTTTGCCGACCCCGTATTCTGGGCCTCGCTATGGCACACGCTCTACTTCACCTGCATGAGCGTCGTTTTCCACATGACCATCGGCATGATCTTCGCGCTCATGCTGAACAGCGACCGCATCAATCCGACGCTGCGCAATATCCTGCGCGTGCTCTACATCCTGCCCTGGCTGTTCACCGCGGTGATCATCGCGGTGATCTGGCGCCTGCTGCTCGAGCCGAACGGTGTCGTGAACAGCATTCTCATGCAGCTGGGCATCATCGGTTCCAAGATCGAGTGGTTTTCCTCGCCCGAGACCGCGCTGCACGCCGTCACCTTCGCCAACATCTGGGCGGGCTACCCGCTTTTCATGGTCAGCCTGCTCGCGGGCCTGCAGGGCATTCCCAAGGATTTCTACGAGGCCGCCGATATCGACGGGGCGAAGGCCTATCAGAAGCTGATCTTCATTACCATTCCGCAGCTGATGCCGATCATCATCAGTATCTCGCTGCTCGATTTCATCTGGACGATGCAGGTCTTCCCGCTGATCTGGATAACGACGGGCGGCGGTCCGATCTACTCGACCGAGGTGCTCAGCACCTACACCTACAAGCTGGCGTTTTCGAGCTACAACCTGTCACAGGCGGCGGCAAGCGCGGTGGTCATCCTGCTGATTTCGCTCGGCCTGACGCTGTTCTACATCCGTTATCAGAAGGCCCGGTAGTCACCATGAGAAAAAGGCACACGCCGAAGGACAGGCTGATCACCGTCGCGCTGCATGTCGCGCTTGCCGCGGGGCTGTTTTTCGCGGCCTTCCCGATCTACTGGATGCTGAGCAGCTCGTTCAAATCGAACACCGAAATCTTTGCCCTGCCGCCAACCATCCTGCCGAAGGCGTTCACGCTGGAAGCCTATGCCGCGATCCTCGGCGACCCGGTGAAGCTGCGCTTCTTCTTCAACAGCTACTTCGTGGCCGGAGCGGTGACGGTGCTGACGGTGCTGATCGCCCTGCTGGCGGCCTATGGATTCAGCCGCTTCAACTTTCGCGGCAAGGGCAGCCTCAACACCCTCATCATCAGCACGCAGACGATCCCGCCGATCACGCTTCTGATCCCCTTCTTCGGGCTCGTCGTCTCCTATCGCATCTTCGACACCTATGTCGCGCTGATCCTGACCTACCTGGTGTTCACGCTGCCCTACGCGATCCTTTTGATGACGGGATACCTGAACACCTTGCCGCGCGATCTCGACGAAGCCGTCGCGGTCGATGGCGGCTCCAGCTGGACGGCGCTCTGGCGGGTGATCGTGCCGATCTCACTGCCCGGCATCGTGGCGACGTCGGTCTATACTTTCCTGTTGTGCTGGAACGAGTTCCTCTTCGCGCTGACGCTGACGAAGTCGACGTCGATGCGCACCGTCCCGATCGGCATCCAGCTCTTGATGGGGCAGCACGCTTTCGAGTGGAACCAGATGATGGCGATGAGCGTGCTCGGCTCGCTGCCGCTCCTGGTCATCTACCTCGTGGCGCAGAGGTTCTTCCTCGCAGGGATGACGGCGGGCTCCGTCAAGTAGGGCGTCCAGCTCGGCGGAGGGCTGACAGGCCCCGCGCTCCATGCTGCCCCGATCAAGCCGTGGTCGGTAGAGCGCCCGAGGACCTATCCGAGAGTTTGGCTTGCCAGGGCATAGGTTCTTGTAGCCGAGCCATCAGCGGGAAAATCAGCGAGGCGCTTGCCGAGCGACATTGTCAGCACCGTGTCGAAGACCGGCATCCCGGCGTGCGACAGAAAGGCGGCGAATTCGCCATTGTCCATATGAGTGTCGACCCTGAGGAAGGATCCCGAATGGTCGGCAACGTGCGGCCGGACGACCGCCACGGCGTCGGCATCGCTTTCGGCCACGACCGGCCCCACGACATGGCCCCGCCCGAAAGGCCTGCAGAGCGCGAAAGCAGCCAGCTTGTTCCCCCTGAAAAGCCCATAGCCGGCCGAATGCGCGAAGAGCCTTTCAATGAGCGCCGGTCGCCTCACGCCAAAGCCCGCAGCGTCGAGGGCGATCGCTGCTTGAATGTCGCTTGCGTCCAAAGTCCGGATGTCGCCTGGCGCCTCCGCCGTGCTGCCTGTCGCCGGCATGCGGGCGATGCCCTGACATTGGTAGACGGTCTTCTCCGACTGGAAGTCGAGCGAGAGATAGAGCCGCCGCGCGGCGCGGGTCGCGTTGAGGCGCAGGTCGCGCCCGGGGATCTTGTCGAAGACCCGCTTCATCAGCCATTGCGCCGCCCCCAGCGTCTGAAGCCGGGGCGAGGTGATGACCATGCCGACGGTTGCGAAATCAGGGCCGTGCTCGAACCACATTGCCGAACCGAGGACTCGGCCGATCTCGTCGAGCGCCACGAAACCGTGCCCAGATTCGCGCAGAAACTGCCAGTCCTCGGCCCGGTGCGGCCATCCCACGGACAGCGAGTGCGCATGCAAGCGGTCGAGCTCGATGCCCTCGATGTCGGCGATACGCATCGAGAAAGCATCGATTTTCAAGCTTTCGGACGGCTTCAATTCCTTGCCTCTGAAAGATTGCGTAACGGGTGACATTCAACGCCCCCTGCCCTGTCAACGCTAAACAACCAGACCGATACGATTTGCTCGAATGCCACGCGCCAACGCAAGATTCGACTGAAACACTTCCGCTTTCGGCACGCAATCGCGAAAGAACGCGCCCATGCTCCGCGACAATTCTGAAGTCATGGCCAGCGGCGCCGAGCCTCCGCGACCCGAAAACGCCTTGAGGGCTGGAATGGACGTCTTCGACATCCTCGACCGTCTCGTCGCCTTTCCGTCGGTCGCCGGCAAGCCGAACGGTGACATAGCCGACTGGATCGAGGCCTATCTCGCGCAACAGGGAGCGAAGGTCACCCGGCTTCCCGGACCGGAAGGCGACCGTTCCAATCTTTTCGCCACGATCGGCCCCGCCGATGTTCCGGGCTATATCCTGTCCGGCCATATGGACGTCGTTCCCGCTGCCGAGCCGCAATGGAGCTCGTCCCCTTTTGCAATGCGTCAGGAGGGTGAACGGCTCTATGGACGCGGCACGACGGACATGAAGGGATTCCTGGCCGCCGCGCTCGCCGCCGTGCCCATACTGGCGGGGCGGCGCCTCGCCAAGCCGATCCACCTCGCCTTCTCCTATGACGAGGAGATCGGATGCCGCGGCGTGCCGCATCTGATCGCCCGGCTTCCCGAACTTTGCGCCAGGCCGCTCGGCGTCATCGTCGGCGAGCCGAGCGGCCTGCGCGCCGTGCGCGGCCACAAGGGTAAGGCGGCGGCCCGCGTTGTCATCAAGGGACGCTCCGGCCATTCCTCGCGGCCCGATCTTGGGCTGAACGCGATTCATGCGATGGCCGACATCCTCAGCGCGGCCGTGCGTGAAACCGAGCGGCTGACACACGGTCCGTTCGACCCGGCCTTCGAGCCCGCCTATTCCTCGCTGCAGGCCGGTGTGATCTCGGGCGGACAGTCGGTCAACATCATCCCTGACAGCTCCACGCTGGACCTGGAGGCGCGCGCCGTGCCTGGCGTCGACCCGGCTGGACTGCTCGCGCCGGTCAAGGCAAAAGCCGAAGCGCTTGCCGCCCAAGGCTATGTTGTCGAGTGGACACCGGTGAGCGCCTACCCCGCACTCTCGCTGCACCAGGACGCGCCGGTGGCGGCGCTGCTGGGCGAACTGACCGGCGAAACGCCTTTGGCCGCCGTCAGCTACGGCACGGAGGCCGGGCTTTACCAAGCCGCCGGGCTCGATGCGATCATCTGCGGTCCCGGCGATATCGCACGCGCCCACAAGCCGGACGAGTATATCCTGGCGAGCGAACTCATCGGCTGCCAGCGGATGATCGAGGCGCTCGGCATGCATTGCGCGGCCTGAAGGAGCAACCGGAATGACCTTCCTGTTCAACTCCGACGCGCGGCGCGGCGCGGTCTTCGCCGAGGCCTTCGCGAAGGAATTGCCGGACCTCCCCTTCGCCATGGATGTCGCGACGGTCGATGCCGACGCGGTGCGCTATCTCATCACCTGGACAGTGCCGGAAAATCTCTCCAGCTACCGCAACCTCGAAATCCTGTTTTCCATCGGCGCAGGCGTCGACCAGTTCCGCTTCGACGCGGTGCCCGCGACGGTGAAGGTCGTGCGTATGATCGAGGAAGGCATCGTGCGCATGATGCAGGAGTATGTCGCGCTGGCGGTGCTCGCGCTGCACCGCAACCTGCCGGCCTATCTGGCGCAGCAGCGCGCCGGCGAATGGCTCGACATTCCGCAACCGCAGGCCGGTTCGCGCCGCGTCGGCGTGCTCGGCCTCGGCCAGCTTGGCCAGGCCGTCCTCGACCGGCTGAAGCCTTTCGGCTTCCCGCTTGCCGGCTGGAGCCGCTCGCCGCGCCAGATCGACGGCGTGACCTGTCATCATGGCGAGCCCGGGCTTGCGGAATTGCTCGCGGCCAGCGACATACTGGTCTGCCTGCTGCCACTGACCGAGGACACGCGTGGTTTCCTTAATGCCGACCTCTTTGCGAAACTACCGCAGGGCGCGGCTCTCGTTCACACAGGCCGGGGGCCGCAGCTCGACCATCAAGCGCTTGTCGCCGCGCTCGACAGCGGCCATCTGTCGGCGGCGATGATCGACGTGACCGACCCCGAACCGCTGCCCGTGGGCCATCCGTTCTGGTCGCATCCGAAGATCATCCTGACCCCGCATGTCGCGAGCGTGACCCAGCCCGCGACCGCCGCGCGTGCCGTCATCGAAAACATCCGACGCCACCGCGCTGGGCTCGATCCGATCGGGCTCGTCGACCGCTCACGCGGCTATTAATGCATGTCGGCCAGAAGTGTGCAGCGGTTCTGGGAGAACGACATGCATCAAATCAAGCTCCCAACCGAAAGGCCATCCCTTGTCCCTGCTCAAGTCCGTCGACACCAACCCCGCCTTCCAGCCGCGTGAATCCAAGGCGTTGCCCGAGCGGCTGATCGCCGGCGATCCCGCCTTCAAGACCTGGGCGCAGGACGTCGCCAAGGGCGACCTCGTCCATACCGGCGTCTGGGAGGCCACACCGGGCGCGACGCGCTCGATCAAGGGCGAGACCTTCGAGTTCTGCCATATCCTCTCCGGCGTGGTCGAAATCACCCCCGACGCCGGCGAGACCGTGACCTACCGAGCCGGCGACAGTTTCGTCATGAAGCCCGGTTTCACCGGCGTCTGGAAGACTATCGAAACGGTGCGCAAGATCTACGTGACCGTCGGATAGCGAGGCACATCCTCGCGCGGAAGATTTTGCCGTCTCTCACGCCTGGCTCGCAACATTCGTCGGTAGCGGAACGCCGAACAGCGCATGCTGCGTGCCGCCACGCACTAGACTCAGGCCGATGCCGCAGAGTGGTTGTCGATGAGCCTGAGCTTCGATCCCGATACAATTCCTCTCCCCGTCGGCCATTTCATTGGCGGGCAACTGATCCCGGCCGAGGGCGGGATCGAGATGCGCCGCCCCTCGGACGGCAAAGCCTATGCTGCTTGTCCCGTGGCCGGCGCGGACATGGTGGACCGTGCGGTCGAGAGCGCCAAGGCGGCGCTGGAAACCAGCAATTGGGGCGGCGTCCGTCCGCGCGAGCGAACCAGGGCGCTGCAGGCCTGGGCCGACCTGATCGAGGCGGAAGCCGAAACGCTGGCCAGGATCGAGGCGCTGAGCTCGACCCGGCCCGTCGGCCAGCTCGTCGCCGGCGACATCGCCGTGACCGCTGAGCAGATCCGCTTCTTTGCCGAGTTCGCCGACAAGGAAGGCAGCGAGCTCGCGCCGACCGACGACGCCAGCCTCGGCATGATCATGAGCGAGCCCTATGGCGTGGTCGGCGCCATCACGCCCTGGAATTTTCCGATCTCGATGGCCGGCTGGAAACTCGGCCCGGCGCTGGCCGCGGGCAACGCGGTGGTGCTGAAACCTTCCGAGATGACGCCGTTCTCGGCGGTCTATCTGGCGCTGCTCGCTGTCAGGGCGGGCCTGCCGGCCGGGCTGATCAACGTGGTGCTAGGCGACGGTCCGACGACCGGCACGGCGCTGACCGGCCATCCCGAAATCGCCAAGGTCAGCTTCACCGGCTCGACTCGCGCCGGTTCGGCGATCATGGAGAATGTCGCCCGCACCGGCGTCAAGCCGATGACGCTCGAGCTTGGCGGCAAGAGCCCGCAGCTCGTCTTTGCCGACGCCGATCTCGACAAGGCCGCGGCGGCGATCGCCGGCAGCGTCATCTTCAATGCCGGCCAGGCCTGCGTGGCCGGCACGCGCCTGATCGTCGAGAAGAGTGTCGCCGATAGGCTGACGACGGCCATCGTGGAGCGGATGAAGGCGGCGCGGCCCGGCCCGACCTGGGACGAGACAACGCAGTATTCGCCGATCATTTCGGAGCGGCAGCGGGCGCGTGTCGACGGCATCGTGCGGGCCGCCATCGCAACCGGCGGCGAGTGCATGACCGGCGGCAGGGCCATGGACGATCCCGGCTATTTCTACGCGCCGACGCTGATCGCCAATGTCGACCAGGCCAATCCGGCGATCGTCGAGGAGATCTTCGGCCCGGTCCTGACCGTCCAAACCTTCAAGACCGAGGAAGAGGCGCTGGCGCTGTCCAGCCATCCGACCTACGGGCTGGCCTCCGGTCTGTTCACGACCGACCTGTCCCGCACGATCCGTCTCGCGCGCAAGCTCGAAGCGGGCACCGTCTGGGTCAATCGCTACAGCCGATCGCGCGACCACATCCTGCCGACCGGCGGCTACAAGCGCTCGGGCATCGGCAAGGACCTCGGCCGCGAGGCCTATCTCGCCAATCGCAGGACCAAGAGCGTCCTGATCAGCCTCTAGAGAGATGCCGATGAAATCCTATTCGATCGCCCTGATCCCCGGTGACGGCATCGGCCGCGACGTAATCGCCGCTGCCTGGTCCGTGCTGGAGGCCGCGGCCAAACATGCGGGCTTTGCCCTGACGGCAACCGAGTTCCCCTGGTCCTGCAAATTCTACAAGGAGACCGGCCGCATGATGCCGGAAGACGGCATCGAGACTTTGCGCGGCTTCGACGCCATCCTGCTCGGCGCCATCGGCTGGCCGGCGGAAGTGCCGGACTCCGTTTCGCTGCATGGTCTTTTGCTGCCGATCCGCAAGGCGTTCGTGCAGTACGCAAACATCCGGCCGCACCGTCTGCTGCCGGGCGTGACGGGTCCGCTGCGGGCCGAGAGCTTCGATATCTTGTGCATTCGCGAGAACACCGAAGGCGAATATTCGGGCGCCGGCGGGCGCGTTCACCAGGGCACGCAGGACGAGGTCGCGGTGGAGACGTCGATCTTCACCCGCGCCGGCGTCGAGCGCATCCTGCGCTTCGGCTTCGAGCAGGCGCGGGCACGGCGCGGCAAGCTCGCCTCCGTCACCAAGTCCAACGCCCAGAAGTACTCGATGGTGTTCTGGGACGAGATCACGCGCAAGCTGGCGCCGGAGCATCCTGACGTCACCGTCACCAGCTACCATGTCGACGCGCTCGCCGCGCGCATGATCATGGCGCCCGACAGCCTCGACGTGGTCGTGGCCTCCAACCTGTTCGGCGACATCCTGACCGACATCGGCGCGGCGATCCAGGGCGGGCTGGGTTACGCCGCCTCGGCCAACATCAACCCCGACCGCTCGGCGCCGTCGATGTTCGAACCGGTGCACGGCTCCGCCCCGGACATCGCCCATCTCGGCATCGCCAATCCGATCGCTACAATATGGTCGGGCGCGATGATGCTCGAGCATCTCGGCGAAAAGGATGCGGCCGGCCGCATCATGAAAGCGGTCGAAGCGACAACCGGGCGCGGCATCGGAACCATCGCCGGCAAGGACAAAACAGACGCCATCACAGCCGCCGTCGTCGCGGCGCTCAGTTGAATGCAAGGTCGTTTCCGATGAAAAACCTGAAGGACAAAAGCCTCTTGCGCGAAGCCGGCCTGATCGGCGGCGAATGGGTCGCTGCCGGCTCCGGCAAAACCGTCGACGTCATCGATCCGGCGACGCAGGCCGCGATCGGCACGGTGCCCGACATGGCCGGGGCAGAGACCCGCGCGGCCATCGAAGCGGCAGCCTCCGCCTATCGGGACTGGAGGAAGAAGACCAATGCCGAGCGCGCGGCGCTCCTGGAAACCTGGCATGGCCTGATGCTTGCGCATCTGGACGATCTGGCGCTGATCCTGACCACGGAACAGGGCAAGCCGCTGGACGAGGCCAAGGGCGAGATCCGCTACGGCGCCTCCTTCGTCAAATGGTTCGCCGAGGAGGCGCGCCGCATCAACGGCCACACCATCCCCTCGCCGACCCCGGACCGACGCATCATCGTGCTGAAGGAGCCGGTCGGCGTGTGCGGCATCATCACGCCGTGGAATTTTCCGAACGCGATGATCACCCGCAAGGTCGCGCCGGCGCTGGCCGCCGGCTGCACGGTGGTGATCAAGCCGTCGGAGTTCACGCCCTATTCGGCGCTGGCGCTCGGCGCGCTCGCCGAACGTGCGGGCATCCCCGCCGGCGTCATCAACATCGTCACCGGCATGCCGACCGGGATCGGCAACGAGATCATGGCCAACGAGACGGTGCGCAAGATCTCCTTCACCGGCTCGACGCGGGTCGGCTCGCTGCTGATGCGCGGCGCCGCCGACAGCGTGAAGCGGCTCAGCCTCGAACTCGGCGGCAACGCCCCCTTCATCGTCTTCGACGACGCCGATCTCGATCTCGCCGTCGAGGGCGCCCTCGTCTCGAAATTCCGCAATGGCGGCCAGACCTGTGTGTGCGCCAACCGCATCCTCGTCCAGGCCGGTGTCTACGATGTCTTCGCCGCGAAGCTCACGGCCCGCGTCAACGCAATGACGGTGGGGCCCGGCACGCAGCCCGGCGTCGCTATCGGGCCGATGATCAACAGGGCGGCGGTCGAGAAGATCAACCGCCATGTCGAGGACGCGCTCGCCAGGGGTGCTGCGATCGCCACCGAGAAACCGGTATTGCCGGAGGGCCCGCAATATGTCGCGCCGCTGGTGCTGACGGGCGCCACGGCAGAGATGCAGCTCGCCGGCGAGGAAACGTTTGGTCCGGTCGCGCCGCTTTTCCGCTTCGAGACCGAAGAGGAAGCGATCGCGCTGGCCAACGGCACGCCTTACGGGCTTGCCTCCTACTTCTACACCGAGAATTTGAAACGCGCCTGGCGCGTCGGCGAGGCGCTGGAGTTCGGCATGGTGGGCTTGAACACCGGCTCGGTGTCGATGGAGGTGGCCCCCTTTGGCGGCGTCAAGCAGTCCGGCCTCGGACGCGAAGGCGCGCAGGCCGGCATCGAGGAATATCTCGAGATGAAGAGCTTTCACATGGGCGGGCTCGGCTGAAACCCAGCCGCTGAATCGGAGGTCACTGAATCCGGTCGAGCGCCTTGTAGTAGAGGCCGACCATCGGCAGGAACCACGGCTTGCCCGAGTAGCCTGGGATGGAAGGCCACTCGAGCCCCTTCAGCGGATTGCGGTCCTCGCGGCCGAGCATGGCATCGGCCAGGATCATGCCGAGTTGGGTGGAAAGCTGCGCGCCATGGCCGGAATAGCCCATCGCGTACCAGACCCCGTCATGATAGCCGGCGCGCGGGAAGCGGTCCTTGGTCATGTCGACCAGCCCGCCCCAACAATAGTCGATCTCGACTCTGGCGAGCTGCGGAAAAATCGCCGCGAGGCTTGCCCGCAATATCTGGCCGCTCCTGGCATCCGAGCGCTGGTCCGATGTCGCCGAGAAGCGGGCGCGGCCGCCGAAGATCAGACGCTTGTCGGGTGCGAGCCGGAAGTAGTTGCCGATGTTCATCGAGGTCACGCATGTCCGATTGGCCGGCATGGTGGCAGCGATCTCGGCGTCGCTCAGCGGCCGCGTGGCGATGATGAAGCTGCCGACCGAGATGAGCCTGCGACGGAAGTAGCTGAAATTCGGGGTCGTGTAGGCACCCGTCGCCACCAGCACGTTATCTGCGCTGACGCGGCCGCGCGAGGTGGTCAGCTCATGTCTGGTGCCGGCTTGTTTGCGGTCGGTCACCCGGGTGTTCTCGTGGATGACGGCGCCGTGGCGGGTGGCGGCCGTGGCGAGGCCCGCCACATAGCGACCCATATGCATCATGGCGCTCTTCTTCGACAGCATGGCGCCATGGAAGGACGATCCGATCTCGGATTTGAGATCGGCCGCCGAGAGCAGCGCCGTGTCTGGATCGACCTCGGCATGGACGGCTTCGAAGTTGCGCGCGATGGCTTCGAAATGCTGCGGCTTGGAGGCGAGCTTGAGCTTGCCGGCACGGCGGAAATTGCAGTCGATGCCTTCTTCGGCGACCAGCGCCTCGATGGTGTCGACGGAGTCGTCCAGCGCCCGATAAAGCGCGATCGCCCGTTCCTTGCCGAGTTCCGCCTTGGCCGCAAGGTAGCTGTGGGCGAGGCCGTTGTTCAGATGCCCGCCGTTGCGCCCGGACGCGCCCCACCCGACCCGCTCCGCTTCCAGCACCGCCACCTTGGCGCCGGCCTTCGCCAATTGGCGCGCGGCGGCGAGACCGGTGAAGCCGCCGCCGACGATGGCTGCGTCGTAGTGCCCTTCGACGGGGCCTTGCGCTCCGCCGGAAAAGACCGGGGCGGTGTCGTGCCAGTAGGAGACCAGCTTCATCGGCAATCCGCCTGTTTCAGAGACCAACCACGCCCGGGAGACCGGAAATATTGGCGATCTCGGTGTAGCCGTAATAGGGGTTGGCCGGCTCGTGGGCGCGGTTGACCCAGACCTTGTTCTTGATGCCGAGGTCATGCGCGGACATCAGGTCGTAGCGGAACGAAGACGAGCAGTGAAGGATGTCTTCCGGGCCGCAGCCCAGCATGTCGAGCATATACTCAAAGGCTTTGAAGCGCGGCTTGTAGGCCTGTGCCTGCTCGGCCGTGTAGACAGCATGGAATGGCGCGCCGAGCTTCTCGACATTGGACATGATCTGCGCGTTCATGGCGTTGGAGAGGATCACCAGCGGAATTTCCTTGGCGACCTTGGCAAGGCCTGCCGGAACGTCGGCATGCGGTCCCCAGGTCGGGACACGTTCATAGACCATTTTGGCGTCGTCGGGACTGAAGACGACGGCGTTGCGCTTGCAAGCGCGCTCCAGCGCGTTGTGGATGACGTCGGCATAGGGCTTCCAGTCGCCCAGGATCTCGTCCAGCCGATAGGCAGCGAAGTTCTTGATGAACTCCTGCATGCGCGGTTCGTCGAGCCGGCTGCCATAGAGGTCGCGAGCCGCTTCCGCCATCTGGAAATTGGTCAACGTGCCATAGCAGTCGAAGGTGATGTATTTGGGCCTGAAGGAAGCCATGTCCGTCGATCTCCGGTGGAAGCGCACCCGCTCTGGGATTTACGTCATCATATGCGGGCAGGCGGCGAGCCACTTGACCGAATTCGGCTCTCCGAAAGCAGAAAGTTCCGTATCACACGTCCGCTTTGGCACGCTGTAGCATCCTGCCCGTCGAGAAGAGGCCATTGCGCGACTATGAAGCGACCGCCGAGGACGCTGCCAGCAGAAGATGCGGCGCACGCCCCGCGCAAAGGCGAAAGATATCGTAGAGACCGAAACCTTCAGACGATCTGCGGCGCGTCGATGACCGAGACTTGGCAGTAGACGGAAGGATGCCTCATGCAGCAGGGCGAGATCGAACTCCGGGACTTCGGGCCGGACCATATCGAGGGCGCGGTGGCGCTTTCCCGCCAGGAGAACTGGCCGCATCGCCGCCAGGACTGGCAGATGGCGCTGCAGCTTTCGAGCGGCGCGGTCGCGCTCGACGACCAGGGCCGCGTCGCCGGAACCATCCTGGTGACGCCCTATGGCGCGGACTGCGCCATGATCAACATGGTGATCGTCGACCGGAACGTGCGCGGCAAGGGACTCGGGCGCCGGCTGATGGAACAGGCGTTGGCCCTTGCGGAGGATCGCCCGCTGCGGCTTGTCGCTACCGCCGACGGCATGCCGCTCTATGAGAAACTCGGCTTCGCGCCTTCCGGCACGATTCTGCAGCATCAGGGCAACGTCGCCCCACTTGACGCGCTCGACGGCGTGGAAGCGGCAAGCGCCGATGACCTGCCAGAAATCAAGGTGCTGGACCGCGACGCCTATGGCGCGAACCGCGAAACCCTGATCGATGCGCTGGCCGAGCGCGGCCAGTTCGCCGTCATCCGCCGCAACGGCGCCATCGAGGCCTATGCAGCGATCCGCCCGTTCGGACGCGGCGAGGTGATCGGCCCGGTTATCGCGGGCAGCGCAGAGGAGGCCAAAGCACTGATCGGCTTCTTCGCCGCGTCGCGGCCCGGCGCCTTCCTCCGCGTCGATACCGACAGCAGGACGGGCATCGCCGGCTGGCTCACGGAAATCGGCCTTGCCCATGTCGGCGGCGGCGTGGCCATGGACCGCCCATCCAGGACGGACGCGGCACAGGCCCGGCCAAAAGTTTACGCCCTCGCCAACCAGGCGCTCGGCTAGTCACGAGGACAAAAATGCTCGCCAACTCCCTGATCGAACTCGACCGCGCCCATCTCATCCATCCGGTCTCCTCCTATCGCGGCCATGAGGCGCTCGGCGTGCGCGTCTTAAAGTCGGCGAAGGGCGCGACGGTAACCGATGCGTCCGGCAAGCAGCTCGTCGACGGTTTCGCCGGGCTGTGGTGCGTCAATGCCGGCTATGGTCATGACAGCATCGTCGAGGCGGCGGCCAGGCAGATGCGCGAGCTTCCCTACGCCACGGCCTATTTCGATCTCGGCTCGGAGCCGGCCATCCGGCTCGCCTCGGAACTGGCTGACCGCGCACCGGGCGACCTCAACCACGTCTATTTCACCCTCGGCGGATCGGACGCGGTCGACAGCACGATCCGCTTCGTCCGCTACTACTGGAACGCCAAGGGCGAGCCGCAGCGTGACCAGTTCATTTCGATCGAGCAAGGCTATCACGGGTCGTCGGTGGTCGGCGCCGGCCTGACGGCCCTGCCCGCTTTTCACGCCGGCTTCGGCATCCCCTTCGAGTGGCAGCACAAGATCCCGTCGCCCTATCCCTATCGCAACCCGGTCGGCGAGGACGGCGACGCGATCATCGCCGCATCGCTCGCCGCGCTGAAGGCGAAGATCGAGGCGATCGGGCCGGAGCGGGTCGCCGCCTTCTACGCCGAGCCGATCCAAGGCTCGGGCGGCGTCATCGTGCCGCCAAAGGGCTGGATCAAGGCGATCCGCGAGCTCTGCAAGGAATACGGCATCCTGTTCATCGCCGACGAGGTGATCACCGGCTTCGGCCGCACGGGACCGCTGTTCGCCTGCACGGAGGAGGACATCGTTCCCGATTTCATGACGACCGCGAAAGGCCTGACCTCGGGCTATGTGCCGATGGGCGCCGTCTTCATGGCCGACCATGTCTACCAGGTCATCGCCGACGGCGCGGGCAACGCGGCGGTCGGCCACGGCTACACCTATTCCGCCCATCCCGTCAGCGCCGCCGTCGCGCTCGAAGTGCTGAAGCTCTATGAGAACGGCCTTCTGGAGAACGGCATCAAGGCCGGCGCCCGCCTGATGGCAGGCTTGGAAGGTCTGAGGGACCATCCGCTCGTCGGCGACGTGCGCGGTCGCGGCATGCTTGCCGCGGTCGAGCTGGTGACCGACAAGCGGAAGAAGACGCCGCTTCCCGCCTCGGCGATGCCGGCGCGGCGGGTCTTCGACCGGGCCTGGGACAACGGCCTCATCATCCGCGCCTTTGCCAATGGCGTTCTCGGCTACGCGCCGCCACTCTGCTGCACCGATGGCGATATCGATGCGATCATCGAGCGCACGCGCCTCACGCTCGACCAGACGCTGGACGATCCGGATGTGCGCAAGGCGCTGGCATGAATAGCAGCGGATTTTTAGCATCTCGAAATATCGCCGGGGCGGACGATTTCGCAATTTTGTGCCGCTGCCCCGCGCCTTTTCGGCGAATCCAGCGCGGGGGAAGTGCCAGACTACCGTTAAGACAAGGCCACAGAGCCCGGAGTTGCCGGACTTTGAAAAGGCCGACGCCCCGGACAGCACGGAATTTTGTGCTGTTCAGCACGGTTCGGCCATAGAGGAGAGCTAGTTCTTGGCCAAGGCCTTCAGCCAATTCAAATACATGACCTTCGATGTGGTCGGCACGCTGATCGACTTCGAAGGCGGCATCACGGCCTGCCTGGCCGGCATTGCCGCCGAGGCCGGCGTGGCCATCGACGGAGAGGAAGCGCTGGCGCTCTATCGGCAGGCCCGTTACATGCCTGGCGTGGGGTTGTTCCCCGATGATCTCGTGCGCGTCTATACGGTCATTGCGCCGCGGCTCGGCCTGCCGGCCGAGGAGAAATACGGCGTCCGCCTGCGGGATTCCGCGAGCGTCTGGAAAGGCTTCCCCGACAGCGCGGCGGCACTGGCCGACCTTGCCAGGTCGCACAAGCTGATCGCCATGACCAACGCACGGCGCTGGGCGCTCGACCATTTCGAGAAGCAGCTCGGATCGCCCTTCTTCGCCACCTTCACCGCCGACGATACCGGCACGGAGAAACCGGACCCCGCCTTCTTCCAGAAGGTCTTCGATTTCGTGGCGTCGCGCGGCGACGGCAAGGACGACGTCCTGCATGTCGCGCAAAGCCAGTACCACGACATCGGCATCTCCCGGGCGCTCGGCATGACCAATTGCTGGATCGAGCGCCGGCACGCCCAGAAGGGCTATGGCGGCACGATCGAGCCCGAGCGCTTCACCGTGCCGGACTATCACTTCACCTCGATGGCCGCCCTCGCGACGGCCGTGCGCGAAAGCCTGAAGGAGCAAACCTGAACCGAAGCCCGGAAAGCCGCAGCAAGACGAGCATACCGACCAAACCAACAGAAAGGGGAATGAACATGACCGACAAAATCACCAACTGGACCAGCGCCGACGATGCCATGGTCGAAAACGCCATCCGGCGGGGCGCAAGCCGCCGCGAGCTGCTCAAGATGCTGCTGGCCGGCGGCGCCGCAATTGCCGCAGGCAGCGTGGTGCTCGGCCGCGCGACCCAGGCCGTCGCCGCCACGCCGGTTTCCGGTGGGAACTTCAAGGCGGCCGGCTGGTCGTCCTCGACCGCCGATACGCTCGACCCGGCGAAGGCGTCGCTCTCCACGGACTATGTCCGCTGCTGCTCGCTCTACAACCGCCTGACCTTCCTCGACAAGGACGGCAAGACGCAGATGGAGCTGGCTGAAAGCTTCGACAGCAAGGACGCCAAGACCTGGACCGTGAAGCTGCGCAAGGGCGTAACCTTCCACGACGGCAAGGACCTCACGGCCGACGACGTCGTCTTCTCGCTCAAGCGCCATCTCGACAAGGCAGTGGGCTCCAAGGTCGCCAAGATCGCCGCGCAGATGACCGGCTTCAAGGCGGTCGACAAGTCGACCGTGGAAATCACACTCGCCGATCCGAATGCCGACCTGCCGACCATCCTGGCGCTGCATCACTTCATGATCGTCCAGGACGGCACGACTGATTTCTCCAAGGGCAACGGCACCGGCGCCTTCGTGCTGCAGACGTTCGAACCGGGCGTGCGTTCGGTGGTCACCAAGAACAAGAACTACTGGAAGTCGGGCAAGCCCTATCTCGACTCCTTCGAGTTCATCGCCATCACCGACGACAGCGCCCGCGTCAACGCGCTGATTTCCGGCGACATCAATTTTGCCGCCTCGATCAATCCGCGCTCGATGAAGCTGCTGGAGAGCCAGCAGGGCTTCGAACTGTCGAAGACGACCTCGGGCAACTATACGGACCTCAACATCCGGCTCGACATGGATCCGGGCAAGAAGGCCGATTTCGTGGCCGGCATGAAGTACCTCGTCAACCGCGAGCAGATCGTCAAATCGGCATTGCGCGGCCTCGGCGAAATCGGCAACGACCAGCCCGTCTCGCCGGCCAACATCTTCCACAATGCCGACCTCAAGCCGAAGGCCTTCGACCCGGATAAGGCCAAGTTCCACTTCCAGAAGGCGGGCCTGCTTGGCCAGTCCATCCCGGTGATCGCCTCGGACGCCGCGACTTCGTCGATCGACATGGCGGTGATCATCCAGGCGGCCGGCGCCGACATCGGCATGAAGCTCGACGTGCAGCGCGTGCCGTCCGACGGCTATTGGGACAATTACTGGCTCAAGGCGCCGATCCATTTCGGCAACATCAACCCGCGCCCGACGCCGGACATCCTGTTCTCGCTGCTTTACGCTTCCAACGCGCCGTGGAACGAAAGCCAGTACAAGTCCGAGAAGTTCGACAAGATGCTCGTCGAAGCGCGCGGCTCGCTCGATCAGGCCAAGCGCAAGGAAATCTACGGCCATATGCAGACCATGGTTTCCGAAGAGGCCGGCACCATCATCCCGGCTTATATTTCCAACGTCGATGCCCTCTCCAGCAAGGTGAAGGGTTTGGAAGCGAACCCGCTCGGTGGCATGATGGGCTACGCAATGGCGGAATATCTCTGGCTCGAAGCCTGAGAAGCGCCTGCCGGGGCCGGTCGGCCGGCCCCGGCACTGCATTGCGCAAGATTTGTCTGGCCGAACGCAACCGCAGGGAGCTTCCATGAAGTCTGGGGTTCTAAACCTCGTGGTGAAGCGGCTGGGGATCGCGGTCGTCACCCTTCTGATCGTTTTGTTCGCGGTGTTTTTCGCCACCAGCATGCTGCCTGGCGACACGGCGTCGATCCTGCTTGGACAGGCGGCGACCCCCGAGGCGGTCGCCGGCCTGCGCGAGGCCATGCATCTCAACGATCCGGCGATCCTGCGCTTCCTGCGCTGGCTTTTCGGACTGCTGCACGGCGACCTCGGCACCTCCTATGCCAATGACATGCCGGTCGCGGCGCTGATCGGCGGGCGGCTGCTCAACACGATGAAGCTCGCCGGCATAACCACGCTCATCTCCGTGCCGCTGGCGCTGACGCTCGGCATCACCGCCGCGATGCTGCGCGGCTCGCTCTACGACCGCGCCGTCACCGTGCTTTCCATCGGCGTCATCTCCGTTCCAGAGTTCATGGTCGCGACGCTCGCGGTCCTGCTCTTCGCCGTCTATCTTAGATGGCTGCCGGCGCTGTCCTCGGTCAACGAGGCGCATTCGCTGACCGACCTGGTGCGCATCTACGCCATGCCGGTGATCACGCTTACCTTCGTCATCTCCGCCCAGATGATCCGCATGACCCGCGCCGCGGTGATCGAAACGCTGTCCACGCCCTATGTCGAGATGGCGCTTCTCAAAGGCGCCTCGCGCAGCCGCATGGTGCTCAGGCACGCGCTGCCCAACGCCCTCGGGCCGATCGTGAACGCAGTGGCGCTGTCGTTGTCCTATCTGGTCGGCGGCGTCATCATCGTCGAGACGATCTTCAACTATCCCGGCATCGCCAAGCTGATGGTCGATGCGGTCGCGACCCGCGACCTGCCGCTGATCCAGAGCTGCGCGATGATCTTCTGCCTCGGATATCTCCTGCTCATCACGGCCGCCGATATCGTCGCCATCATGTCCAACCCGAGGCTGAGATAACGATGGCGCGCGCAGCAGCCTCCCGACGGTCCTTCCTGGGCCACAGCTACAACCTCGTCGGCGTCGTGGCTTCGCTGGTCATCCTGGCGTGGACGCTGGTCGCGATCTTCGCGCCTTACATCATTCCCCATTCGATCGGCGACATCGTCGACGACGACTATTTCGGCCCGATGCGCCAGGGCCTATGGCTCGGCTCGGACTATCTGGGGCGCGATATGCTCTCGCGGGTCCTGATGGGCGCGCGCTATACGGTCGGCATATCGCTCGCCGCCGTGTCCATTGCGTGCTTCTCGGGTGTCGTGCTCGGCATGCTCGCGGCCGTGACCGGCGGCTGGTTCGACACCTGCCTCAGCCGCTTCCTCGACGCGATGAACTCGATCCCGAGCAAGCTGTTCGGCCTCGTGGTCGTCGCCGCGGTCGGCTCGTCGATCCCGGTGCTGATCCTGACGCTCGCGGTGATTTACATCCCCGGCGCCTACCGCTTCGCCCGGGCGCTCGCGGTCAACATCAACACCATGGATTTCATGACCGTCGCCCGCGTCCGCGGCGAAAGCACGGCCTATCTCATCGGCTCCGAGATCCTGCCCAACATCATCCGCCCGGTGCTCGCCGATTTCGGCCTGCGCTTCGTCTTCATCGTGCTCTTGCTCTCAGGCCTGTCCTTCCTCGGCCTCGGCCTGCAGCCGCCCTTGGCCGACTGGGGCGCGCTGGTGCGCGAGAACATCGGCGGCCTGCCCTTCGCGGCCCCGGCGGTCGTCGTGCCCTCGCTTGCGATCGCCAGCCTCACCATCAGCGTCAACCTGCTGATCGACAACCTGCCGCAGAAGATCAGGGACCGCGACGCATGACCAATCTCGTCGAGGTCAGGAACCTGAAGATCGAAGCGACGACCGACGCCGGACGTGTCGTCGAGATCATCAGGGGCGTCAGCCTCGATATCCCCGACGGCGAGATCGTCGCGCTGATCGGCGAGAGCGGCTCCGGCAAGACGACGTTGGCGCTCTCGCTCATGGGACATGCGCGACCGGGCTGCCGGATCACCGGCGGCGAGATCAACGTCAATGGCATGGACATGGCGGCGCTCTCCGAGAAAGAACGGGCGAAGCTGCGCGGCACCGACATTGCCTATGTTCCGCAAAGTGCGGCTGCCTCCTTCAATCCCGCATCCACGATCATGGAGCAGGTGATCGAGGTCACGCGCATCCACAGGCTGATGCCGCCCGCGCAGGCACGCAAGCGCGCGGTCGAGCTGTTCAAGGCCTTGTCGCTGCCGGATCCGGATGGGATCGGCGCGCGCTATCCGCATCAGGTTTCGGGCGGACAATTGCAGCGGCTCGCGGCCGCCATGGCGCTCATCGGCGATCCCAAGCTGGTCATCTTCGACGAGCCGACGACGGCACTCGACGTCACCACGCAGATCGATGTTCTGAAGGCCTTCAAGTCGGTGATGCGCGCGGGCGGCATAGCGGGTGTCTATGTGTCCCACGACCTTGCGGTCGTCGCCCAGATCGCCGATCGCATCGTGGTGCTGAAGGGTGGCGAAGTGCAGGAGACCGGCACGACGGCCGAAATCCTTTCAGCCGCCAAGCAGCCCTATACGCGCGAGTTGCTGGCCGCCTTCGAACCGAAGCGGCGGCAGGCGCACGCCGGTGCGGAGGCTGCGGCCAACCAGCTGCTGCGCATCGACAATGTGACAGCCGGCTATGGTGCGATGCGGGACGACGGACTGCCGCTCATCCGCGCCGTCGATTCCGTCAGCCTGATCGTGGAAAAGGGGCGCAATCTCGGCGTCATTGGCGAATCCGGCTGTGGAAAGTCGACGCTGGCGCGGGTAATCGCCGGCATTCATCCGGCGGCGGCTGGCGACATCACGTTCGACGGCAAGCAATTGCAGCGCGCGGCGCGCAAACGCAGCCAGGACCAGCTGCGCGAGATGCAGATCGTGTTCCAGTACGCCGACACCGCGCTCAATCCGGCAAAGCCGGTGGAAGACATCATCGCGCGTCCGCTGGCCTTCTACCACGGCCTCGACAGGCAGGCGCGCTCCAAGCGCGTCGATGAGCTGCTCGACATGGTGCGCCTGCCGAAGGCGCTGCGCTACCGCCATCCCTCGGAGCTGTCGGGCGGCCAGAAGCAGCGCGTGAATTTTGCGCGCGCGCTGGCGGCCGACCCCAAGCTGATCATCTGCGACGAGATCACCTCGGCGCTCGACACGGTGGTGGCGTCCGCCGTGATCGAGCTGCTCAAGGAGCTGCAGCGCGAACTCGGGCTGTCCTACATCTTCATCAGCCACGACCTCTCCGTCGTCGAGGCCATCTGCGACGAGATCATGGTGATGTATGACGGCCAGCGGGTGGAGCAGATCACCCCCGACAAGGTCAAGGCGGCCACCCACCCCTATTCCAAGCTTCTGTTCTCCTCCGTGCCGAAGCTCGATCCGACCTGGCTGGACGGCCTCGTTCGCGATCCGGAGCTCGTCAGCCAGTACGGCCACCGCTGACTACATGGGGGACAGCCTGGAAGACTGAAGGGTGCGACAAGTTTTTCAACCACGATTGTGTCACCAGATCAACGCGCAGGCAGGCAGAATGAAGCTTGATCGACTGGACTCTCGCTTGCTTAATATTCTGCAGACCAACAATCGCCACGGCACGGAAGAGCTTGGCCAAATGGTCGGCCTGTCGGCAACGGCGGTCCAGCGTCGTCTCAAACGGCTTCGCGAAGGGGGAGCAATCGAAGCTGACGTTTCGATCGTGAAACCCAAGACTATCGGCCGGCCTATTGCAATGCTCGTGCTGGTTTCCCTCGAGCGCGAACGGGCTGACATCGTCGACCGCTTCAAACAATCGATCCGCCAGACTCCGGAAGTGATGAACGGCTACTACGTTACGGGCGAAGCAGATTTCGTTCTCATTGTCACATCCCGAAGCATGGAAGATTATGAAGCTTTTACTCGGAGATTTTTCTACGAGAATCACGACATCAAGGGGTTCAAGACAATGGTTGTCATGGATCGAGTGAAGGTTGGGTTTTCCATGCCAATCGATATCGAGCATTTTCTTGATTGATAATGCGTTTAGGCTTGTCAACGTTGTGGTGAAGGCAGCCCGCGATCTGAACCTCTGCCAGAACGTGCCGCGAAAATGGGGTAGGCGAGCGCCGATCCGAAGAACTGGTTTGCCCGGCCGCGGTCGGAGTCCGACCCATTCGGAGCGTTTCCTCTTATGGACCCAGAATTGGCAGGAATTCTGCGGAAACTCAATGGAATGAGACGGAATTGCGTGCCCCGACGGAGATAAGCTGAGGTTGCGCTTGTAATCCTCGAGGGTGGAATGGAGTTGGAAGCAGTCGGCCTGGAACGGGGGGGTCGCGACATCATCCGTCGTCGGATCGTCGAGCCGAAATTCGTCTGTCTCCGCGATCTGGCCCCCTAGGGATCCGAGAATGACGACCAGCGAAGATGTCGCCGAAATGGACCGTCGATCGGTTCTACACCCCTTCACTTACCTGAAAGATTACGCCTTTGGCGTGAACGAGCCTACGGTCATGCAAACCGGCAAGGGCGTCCGCATCCAGGTGGCCAGCGGGCGGGGTTTTGTCTTGTCATGACGGAATCCGGAATCCGAAAATTGATGAGATGTTCTCGACCGCGAAGGCACCCGTCGACGATGTCGCGCAAACGATCGAAAACTGAAGGCGACGAGCAAAGTGGAGAGAATAGAAACGGCACGGACGGGAGGTCCTTCGGCATGGCTCCCGTTCTGAAAGTTCACGAACTGCACAAGGCATTCGGCGCAGTGAGCGTTCTCAACGGAGTGAGCTTCCAGATGCGGCAGGGCGAGGTCATTTCGCTGGTCGGTTCTTCCGGCTCGGGAAAGAGCACCGCGCTACGATGCATCAATTTTCTGGAGACCCCGAGTTCGGGCGAGATCGAGGTGATGGGCGATGCGATTTCCGCATTGCAGAACGAACATCCCGAGACAAGAATCATCAACGCCGCCAACATCAGCGTTTTCCGTCGCCGCATCGGAATGGTGTTTCAGAGCTTCAACCTGTGGCCCCATCGAACCGTGCTTGGGAACGTGACCGAAGCGCTGGTCTACGTGCTGCGCAAGGACAAGCGGGAGGCGAATGAAGCAGCGCTTTCGGCGCTATCCAAAGTGGGCATGGCCGATTTTGGCCACCGGTATCCAAGCCAGCTTTCGGGCGGGCAGCAGCAACGCGTCGCAATCGCGCGTGTTTTGGCGATGCAGCCCAAGCTGATGCTTTTTGATGAACCAACCTCCGCGCTCGATCCTGAGCTGGTCAGCGAAGTCTTGAAGGTCATCAGAACGCTTGCCGATGAGGGAGCGACCATTCTCCTCGTCACACATGAAATGAGGTTCGCTCGGGAGGTGTCGAACCGAATGATATTCCTGCACAGGGGTGTCGTTGCGCAGGATGCCGGACCGGAAGAACTGTTTCGAAATCCCGCAACCCAGGCGGTGAAGCAGTTCCTTTCCAGCGTTATTTCAACCGCTGCCTGATGGCGGCCATCAAATAGAAAGCAAAGAGGGGTAACTCAGAATGCTCGTCAAGAACACACTTCGCTCAATCTGCGTATCCGCCCTGATGGTGACGGCAATAAGCGTCGCATCGGCCGAGGACGGCGTCCTGCGCGTGGGCACCGAAGGCGATGCCCCGCAGTTCAGCATGGCCGACGCCAACGGCAACGTCACCGGCTTCGACGCCGACATCGCCAACGGTATTTGCGCCGAACTCAAGGTCAAATGCAAATTCGTGGTGCAGACGTTCAGTTCCCTGGTTCCATCCATGGACAGCGATCGCTTCGACGTCATCATCTCGGGTCTCGGCATCACCGACGAGAGAATGAAGAAGATCGACTACTCCATTCCTTACGCCACCACCCCCCAATATTTCGTGGTCCCGAAGGACTCTCCTCTGGTTGGCCTGAAGAGCCTTGCGGAGATTGACAAAGCGTTGGCCGGCAAAACCATAGGCGTGGTGAACGGCACCACATACGCGCAGTTCATAAAGAAACATATTCCGACCGCCGACCTGAAGACCTACGACGCAACGACCCAGCAAAATTCCGATCTTGCGGCTGGCCGGCTGGATGCTGCTTTTGGCGACTCTCCGACCTGGGTCGACTTCCTCAGCACGGCTGAAGGCGCCAATTTTGTCCGCATCGACGTCAAGGTCACCGGAGCTGACGACCACGAGGCGCTGGGTTACGGCATGGGTGTTGGCCTGCGCAAGGGCAATGCCGAACTGAAGGCCAAGCTGGACGGCGCGCTCTGCGACATGATCAACAGCGGCAAGGTGAAGGCTGCCTCGGAAAGCTGGTTCAAGGACGACTACACCATCGCGTGCAACAAGTAATCATCCGACGGGGAACAGGTCGTCGCGGGATGCCGCGACGGCCTGTTGGAATGTTCTTCATGTTGCACGATATCTGGGTGCTGATGGTCGAGAAGGGCTGGCTCCTTGCGCTGCTGCGCGGGGCCGGTATCACGCTTCTGATCGGCTTTGTCGGCGTGGTTGTAGGATTGGCGGCGGCGATACCGCTTGCCATCCTTCGTTGGCGACAGGTCCCTGTTCTGTCACAGCTTGTCGATGCCTACAGCATCATCATCCGCGGCGTTCCGGGCCTACTGGTCATTTATCTCCTGTTCTTCGGCTCCGTCGACTGGGTGCAGAGAATTGCCTCGGCGTTCGGCTACGCGGATAGCGCCGAAAACGCCTATCCATTCCTTATCGGCATTATCGCGATCGCCGCCATCTCATGCGCGTACTCGATAGAAGTCATACGAGGCGCGCTGCAGGCGGTTCCCATTGGCCTCCTCGAGGCGGCTCGATCGCTTTCTTTGTCGCCACGAGTGACCTTTTTTCGCGTAACGCTACCGCTCGCCCTCAGACTGGCTCTGGGTGGGATCAACAACGTGTGGCAGATGACGATCAAGGATACCTCGCTCGTATCGGTCGTCGGTATGCAGGAACTGATGCGAGCGGCAGCGGTCGCCGCAGGAATCACGCGCTCGCCGCTTCTATTCTATTGCTTGGCGGCCGCGATGTTCTTCGCCATGACCGCCGTGAGCCAAGTTTTGTTCAACCGCGCCGAAAACCATTTCAATCGCGGCTTCAGCAGAGGTTAGGATGGACTTCAGCATCGTCACCTATGCGGTTCCGTTTCTGCTCGTCGGCGTGAAGACGACACTGCTGATCGCAGCTTTCGGCGTCGGTCTTGGATTGCCGTTCGGCATCCTGCTGGCGAAAGCCCGCATTTCCCAGACCGGCACGGTTCGCAAATGTGCCGACTTCTACTGCGCGGTCTTCAGGGGCACGCCGATGCTCGTGCAGATCTTTGTGATCTATTGCGGCCTCGCGCAGATAGGCTTCATACGGCACAATACCGTTTTGTGGTGGCTGATCGGCGACAGCCTGCATGCCGCCATCCTTGCCGTCATCTTGAATACCGGTGCCTATACGGCGGAGATCTTCCGTACTGCACTGCTGTCGCTGCCGCGCGGACTGATCGAGGCGGCAGAGGCCTGCGGCATGTCCCCTTGGGTGGTCTTCCACCGTATCAAGTTTCCCCTGGCGCTGCGCCAGGCCCTGCCTTCCTACAGCACCGAGGTCGCCGTCATCGTCAAGGAATCGAGCCTTGCCTCCACCATAACGGTGCTTGAAATCACTGGCTATGCCAAACGGCTGATGAGCGAAACATTCGCCATCATGGACATCTTCATCATCACCGCTGTTTTCTATCTTGCCATCAACGTCGTCTGCCTGACCGCTTTGCATGCCATCGAAAGGCACCTGTCTTTCGAGCGGCACTCCACGCGCTGAAAGGGTGCCTCATGTCCAAACTCACCTTTATCGATCAGAACAATCTTCCGGAGCCCAGGAAGGGAGAGCCACTGCCGGAACGTCGCGTCGAGGGTGACCCGCGTTTCCTGACTTGGGATATCGCGCAAACCCCTGACGGCCAGGTGCAGGCCGGCGTATGGGAGGTCACGCCGGGCGCCTATCGCTCCATAAAGGGCGGAACCTTCGAAGTCTGCTACATCCTTTCGGGAGTTTCCGAGCTCATCGAGGATGGGGCCGAACCGCGCCGCATCGCGGCAGGCGACGCCTTCGTCATGCACCCTGGATTCACAGGCGTCTGGCGGGTGATCGAAACCACCCGGAAGCTCTGGGTCTCCCGCGATTGAGCGCGATGATCGGATCACAGATGCACACCATGGATACGACCGCCTCGCGCCCGTTCAAGGCCACGCCGTACTGGTGGGACGATTGCGCATTCCCTGGCTTGCCGGTGGTGCCGCTGGTCCCCCGATGCGACGTCGCCATCGTCGGTGGCGGCTATGCGGGACTTTCGGCGGCCATCGAACTGGCGAGAGCCGGACGCAGCGTTCAGCTCTTCGACCGGCAACCTATCGGGCAAGCCGCGTCCGGCCGGAACGGCGGCATGGCCAGCGGCAGCATAAGGCCAAGCCGCAAGCAATTGATCCGCAGGTTTGGTCAAGCGCGGGCCGATGGCATCCTGGCGGAAGGAAAGGCCGCGCGTGAGGATCTGGCAGGCTTCCTCGAAGCCGAGAGGGTGGAGTGCGACTTCTTCCTCTCGGGTCTCTTCGATGGAGCCATAAACGACCGCGAATGCGATGAACTAAGCCGCCATGCCGAGCTGTTGCACCGTTTCCTCGGGATCGAGACATTCGCTGTCCCCCGCAACGAAGTATCGCGGTATATCGGCACGGACTTCTACGCTGGCGGCTTCGTGCGGATGGACATCGGAGGCCTTCATCCCGCCAAGCTGCTGTCGGGCATATTGCGAGTCGCGCGATCAACCGATGCCGTCATTCACGAGAACACGACGGTTCTGGGGACCAGCCAGGAGGCCGCTGGCGTACGCGTCGCAACGTCACGCGGCGCGGTGTCGGCAAAAAAGCTGCTGGTATGCACCGACGCCTACACCGACGGCTTCGATCCCTGGCTACGCCGCCGCCTCGTGCCGGTGCGCAGCCGCATCATAGCGACCGAACCCCTGGGCGAAGGCGTGATGGATCGCCTGATGCCGAGGAAGATGATGTATGGCGACACGAGACAGCTCAGCTATTACTATCGCCCATCGCCGGATGGATCGCGCATTCTGTTCGGTGGACGCGACGGCACGACCGAGGGCGATCCGCTTGCGCCCACCACGCATCTGCGCTCGGAACTCGGGCGTATATTTCCCGAACTGGCGGGTGTGGGTATAACGCATAGCTGGTTCGGCGAAGTCGCGATGAACCGGGACATGATCCCGCGAATGTTTACCGTTGGCGATATGATCTACGCCACCGGCTTCTGCGGATCGGGTGTGGTTTGGGCGCGCTGGCTGGGCAAGAAAGCGGCGTTCAAGCTTCTTGGCCAGACAGAGAAGGCCCAGTCGGCTTTCGGCGTCGATCCGCCGCCGAAGGCAGTGCCGTTATACCGCGGCAAGCCTTGGTTTATCCCATTGGTCTATTCGTTCTACGAGCGACGGGACAAGCGCGCCATGCGCGGCAGGAATGAAAGTTCGAAATGCTGATCTTCTTGCCTCAGTGATCGCGCGTAAGCCCTACATCGGAAACAGGCTGGGCAGCGGTATGTGTGCCTTGACGATGGGCGACTTCAGCACGACGAACGAGAAATATTTGTCGATGCCGATATCCATGTCTGTCAGCCGTTCCATGATCGTCTGGTATTCGCCGATGCCGGCGGTGACGAATTTCATCAGATAGTCGTAGCCGCCGGAGACGAGGTGGCATTCGATGACCTGATCGATCTTCTCCACGACGGCGAGGAAGCGGGCGAAGTCGACCTGGCGATGGTTCTTCAAGGTGATCTCGGTGAAGACGGTCAGCGTCTGCCCGAGCTTGCCGATGTTGACCTGCGCCGAATAGCCCTCGATGTAGCCTTCCGACTGCAGTTTCTTCACCCGCATCAGGCACGGGCTCGGCGACAGATGCACCAGCTCGGCCAGTTCGACATTGGTGATGCGGCCGTTCTTCTGCAGCTCGTGCAGAATCTTGATGTCGATCCGATCCAGTTTCATGGGTTGTCTCCGAGGAAATTGGGCCACAGCACAAAATGCCGTCGCGCCGATGATCGTCCAAACTACCATAGCCCGCCGCACTGTCCATCCGCACGGATACCGCTTTGAAAAGCGTGGGCTCCCGATTTCAACAGCGCGAGCGGAATAAAATTCTGATTGGGCCTCAACTGCGGCAGCGGCTGCCTGCGCGACGCGGTAGACTGGCGCTTCAAGGCAGAGAGGATCATGCGCGCGCCGCTGCAGCAAATCGAGACGTCCGGCGAACTGCCGCAATCCGCGGATGCGGTGGTGATCGGCGGCGGCATCGTCGGCGTCTTCGCGGCCTATTACCTGGCGCGGCGTGGACTGAAGGTTGCGCTTGTCGAAAAGGGGCGCATCGGCGCCGAGCAGTCCTCCAGGAACTGGGGCTGGTGCCGCCAGCAGAACCGCGACGCCCGCGAGCTGCCTATGGCAACCCGCAGCCTCGATCTGTGGGATCGCTTTGCGATGGAGACCGGCGAGGACACCGGTTTCCGGCGCTGCGGCCTGCTCTATCTCAGCAATGACGAGGCGGAACTGGCCGGCTGGGCGCGCTGGCGCGACTTCGCCAGAACCGCCGGCGTCACCACGCATATGCTCGACAGCGCCGAGGCCAGCGAGCGGGGCCGCGCCACCGGCAGGACGTGGAAGGGCGGCGTCTTCTCGCCGACCGACGGCACGGCTGATCCATCGCGGGCCGCGCCCGCGGTCGCCCGCGCCATCCTCAAGCTTGGCGGCAGCGTGCTGCAGAATTGCGCGGCGCGCGGCATCGAGACCGAGGGCGGACGGTTGAGCGGCGTGGTCACGGAAAGCGGCACGATCCGCACGAAGACGGCTATCATGGCCGGCGGCGCCTGGGCGTCGTCCTTTTGCCGCCAGTTCGGCTTCCGCTTCCCGCAGGCGTCGGTCCGCTCCTCCATCCTGTCCGTCTCGCCCGGCGCAGAAGGGCTGCCGGATGCTCTGCACACGGCGAGAATCTCGGCCACGCGTCGCGGCGACGGCGGCTATACGCTCGCGATCAGCGGACGCGGCCGCGTCGACGTGACGCCACAGCAGCTGCGCTTCTCCTCGCAATTCGTCCCGATGTTCCTGAAGCGCTGGCGAAGCCTCGGCCCCGGCGGGCTGCAAGGCGTGCGCTCGGGGCACGAGACGCTTAGACGCTGGCGGCTCGACCGGCCGACGCCGATGGAGCGCATGCGCATCCTCGATCCAGCCCCGGATCAGTGGACCATCCGCCTGACGCATGCCCGCGCGCTCGAGCTTTTGCCCGACCTCAGAAAGACCAGGATAAGTGCTGCCTGGGCCGGCTACATCGACAGCACTCCGGACGGCGTGCCCGCCATCGGCGAGGTCCATTCCGTTCCAGGCTTTTTCCTGGCCGCCGGGTTTTCCGGACACGGCTTCGGCATCGGACCTGGCGCCGGGCACCTCGTCGCCGACCTGGTGACCGGCGCGGAGCCGATCGTCGATCCGACATCCTATGATCCGCGGCGCTTCGACGCTTCGTCCTGGGGCAAGGTCGCCGACTTCTAGCATCAGTCCTCTCGAAGGAAGGCGGCGACGGGCGCCGGCCGGACTGGCGCCTGCCCGCGAAACCGGCCGACTTCCCTTGACGCGCAGCCGGCCTGCGCCGCGACGATCTCGACGGCCGCCAACTGGCAATAGCGCCCCTGACAGCGCCCCATGCCGGCACGCGACAGTGACTTCACCCTGTTTGCCTCGCCGCCGCCGAAATCCGCGCCCTCGCGCACCGCTCCTGCCGCCACGTTCTCGCAACGGCAGACGATGGCATCATCGGGAAGTGTCCGCACCATCTCGGCCGGCCAAGGAAAGGCACGAGCCAGACCGCGCGCAAAGCGCTCGAGCCGCGCGAGGTTGCGCAGATCGGCTTGGATAGGAGGCGCCGAACGTCCGAGGTCGGCAAGGCACGCCGCTGCGGCAAGGCGTCCCGCGATTTCGGCGCCATCCGCCCCGAGGAGACGAGCCCCGTCGCCGGCAAGGTAGACCCCGTTGCCGGCTCGACCCATCGCGTCGGTCTTCGGCAGCCACTGCCGCCACTGCTCGTCATAGGCGAAGGCGCATCCGGTCAGGTCGGCCAGATGCGTCTCCGCCCGCAGGTGCCAGCCGATGCCGACCATGTCGCATGGGGTTAGGCGCTGCCGTCCGCCGGCGTCGCGCCAGCGCATCGCCGTGACACCCGACGCGTCCGCTTCGATCTGCTCCAGCGCCACGCCCGCATGATAGCGGGCGCCGAGTCGCGCCCGCAGGGCGAGACCGCGCAGCGCAACGGTCGGCCGGGCGGCAAGTCCGGAGAACCCCCGCATCTGCCGGCGCCAGGAGGATGTATCGAGCACCGCCGCCACATCCGCTCCGGCCTTGATGAGTTGCGCGCCGACCAGCGTCAGCAAGGGCCCCGATCCGATCAGTACGATGCGCCGTCCGAGCGCTACGCCCTGCGCCTTGAGCGCTATCTGCGCCGCGCCGAGGCTGTAGACGCCGGCGCTCTGCCAGCCGGGGACCGGGGCGACGCGGTCGGACGCTCCGGTGGCGAGGACCAGGCGGTCATAACCGATCACCTTCACCCCGCCCTCCCCCAGCACATACAGCCGACCGTCATGCGCGGCGATGACGGAGCTGCGCGCGCAATGCGTGAGCCGCCCTTCTCGGGCCAACTGGTCGAAGAGCGCATGCAGTGCGCTGGCCTTGGCCGCCTCCGACCCGTAGAGCTGGTTCGGTGTGCGGACGAACCCGTCCGGCGGGCGGCGATAGATCTGCCCGCCGGCGCGATGGCCTTCGTCAATCACCACCGGATGCAGCCCGGCCGCGACAAGCGTTGCGGCCGCCCTTATACCGGCAGGACCGGCGCCAACGATCACGATCCGAGGCGACGAGGTTCCGCTCACGGCCAGCTCTCCGGCGGCGTGGTGCGCAACCGCATGCCTTCAGCGACAGATGTGGAGCAGGCACGCAGGCGCGATCCTTCCTCCTGCCACACCCAGCAATCCTGGCAGGCGCCCATCAGGCAGAAACCGGCACGCAACTCAGGCCCGAACTCCGAGCTCCGCAACGCGTGCCCTGCAGCCAGCATTGCGGTCAGCACGGTGTCGCCCGCAAGCGCGCTGCGCCTCTCACCGTCGAGAAGGAAATGCACGTCCGCCCGGTCGCGCTCGGCCAGCCGGACGATGCGGCCGGTGGTAATCATTCCGCGGCCTCTTGCACCGGACGCGGACGTGGCAGTTCGGGGAAGCGTTCGCAGACCGCATCGAAGGCCGCCTGGACGCCATCCGCCCCGGAGCGCCCTTTCATGCGTCGAAAAATCTCGGTCTTGGCGAAGAACCGCCAATGGATCGGCAAGACGTCCAATATCGCGTGCAACTGGTCATAGGCTGCCAGCGTCCATTGCGCCTCGTAGCCGTCGCGCTCCGGACCGAAATGGAAATGGCCGGCGGCCGGCTTGTGCCGCTTGCGCAATTCCTCCGTCGCCTTGTCGTCGACCTCGCCATCGCAGAGGACGACGCCATAGTCGCGCTCGGCGGCTGCCACCGAGAGATAGCCGCGCCGCACATCCTCCGCGACCCGCCATGGCTCGCGCTGATGCGGATCGCCGCGCCCGCCGCCGCCGGCGGAGCGGATCTCGAGCACGTCGCCGGGCTGCAGCACCGCTGTGTCGATATTGCCCAGCCGCCGCTCGTGCGCGGTTCCAGGATTGACGACCATGTCCGACAGGCCAGCCGCCTTGCCGCCCAGCACGCCCCAGGGACGGAAGAAGCTGCGGTCGCGGTTGCGCGCGGTGATCCGTGAGTCGGGGGCAAAGACGCGGAAGGCCATTTCCGTCGCCAGTCCGCCGCGCCAACGGCCCGCGCCGCCACTGTCCCGGGCGAGGCCATATCTCACGAATTCGACCGGCGTCTCAGTCTCGGTGATCTCGATCGGCGTGTTCTTGAGATAGGCGGCATCGGCGCCCGATCCGTTGGTGCCGTCGCGATGCGGCATCGCGCCGCCGCCGCCCACCACCGGGTTCACCGCCGCGATGACGCTTCGGCTGGTGCGTTCGTCCGTGGTCATGACGTTGACGATGCAGTTGTTGCCGGCCGGCGCCGCCGGCAAACGTTCCGGCACCGCTTGCGAGAAGGCGCCGAAGATCACCGAGCGCAGCCGGGCGCAGGTCAGCGAGCGCATGCCGACGGCGGCGGGGTGGACCGGGTTCAGCACCGAACCTTGCGGCGTGATGCAGGTGAACGGCCGCGTCAGCCCGGTGTTGAGCAGTATCTTCGGATTGAGCGTGTAGAGCACATAGTAGACGCCCACCAGCAGCATGGTGTGGCGCGGATCGCCACCCGATGGCACGTTGAGCGAGGAGCCGAGCTGCGGATCGGAGCCGGTGAAGTCGAGCACCGCCTCGTCGCCCTTGACCGTCAGCCGCAGCTTCAGCCGGCAGGGATTGGCCTCGACCGAATCCTCGTCGGCATAGTCGGCGAATTCCCAGGTGCCGTCGGGCATCGAACGCAGCACGTCGCGCGCCTGCGCCTCGGCGTGATCGAGAAGCGCGGCAACGCCCTCGACGAAGCCGGCCTTGCCGAATTTTTTGACCATCGCCTGGATCTTGCGCTCGCCGGTGTTGAGCGCGCCGACCAGCGCCTTGATGTCGCCGATGTTGAGGTCGGGCTTGCGCACATTTGTGCTCATGATCCGCAGGATCGCGTCGTCGAAGACGCCTTCGCGCACCAGCTTCATCGGCGGAAAGCGGATGCCTTCCTGGTGGATCTCGGTCAGCGCCCGGCTGAGCGAAGCCGGCACCGCGCCGCCCATATCGGTGTTGTGGATATGCCCGCCGGTCCAGGCGACGATCTCGCCGTCGACGAAGACCGGTTTCCACAGATGCGTGTCGGGCGCGTGCGTGGCGACGTGACCCGAATAGGGATCGTTGGTGAAGGCGACATCCCCCGGCCGATAATCGTCCACCATCGCGATCGCGCGGTGGTAGGAAAGGCCCGGATACCAGGTGGCGCCGAGCTCCATCGGGACGGCGAAAGTCGCGCCCGAACGGTCCATCAGCATTACGGTGAAATCCTGCGTCTCCTTGACGAAGGCGGAGTGCGCGGTGCGATGCAGCGTATGCGCCATGTTCTCGGCGGCCGCGCGGGCATGATTGGCCAGAACCTGAAGGTTTGTGCGGTCGAACAAGGGCGTCACTCCGCGAAGGTCAGAAGGAGGTTGAGGTGGCGGTCGACGCGTGCCCGCGTTCCGGTGGGGATGGCGAAGGTGGTGTCTTCCTGCACCACCACGGCAGGCCCCTGGAACACACTGCCCGGCACCAGCGTCTGCCGGTCGTGGAGGTCGACAATCTCGACGCTCAGGCCCGTATACACGGGGAGCCGGCGCGCCGGACTGGCCGGGGCGTCGATCTCGTCGATCTCCGGGAAGCAGAGCGCCGGCCCCGCACCTATCGCCGACAGCCGGACATTCACAAGCTCGATCGCGCCCTCCGGGTCGTGGAAATCATAGAGCTGCTCATGCGTGCGGTGGAAGGCTTGCTCGATGGCCTCCGCGTCGCCCCTCACCAGCCATTCCGGCAAAAGCACGACCTCGATCTCATAGCTCTGCCCGAGATAGCGCATGTCGCAGGAGAGATTGAGCTCGGCGGGCGCATCATGGCCCTGCATCGCGAGCCAGTCGCGGCCCTCCTGCGCGAGCGCCTCGAAGGCTTCGCGGATCGCGGGGAGCGAGGTGGCCGACAGCGGGCTGAAGATGGTGCGGATGAAGTCGCCGCGCAGATCCGCCACCAGCCCGCCCAGCGCCGAGACCACGCCGGGGCGGCGCGGCGCCATGACACGCTTCATGCCGAGCTCGCGGGCCAGGAAGGCGCCTAGCATCGGGCCGCCGCCGCCGAACGGCATCAGCGTGAAATCGCGCAGGTCGACGCCGGCGCGCGAGGCGAGCTTCTCGACCTCGACGAACATTTCCGACACAGCGATGTCGAGGATCGCCTGCGCGGTCTGCTCGACCGGGCGGCCGAGCCGGGCGGCAAGCTCGCCGACCGCGCGCTGCGCCAGCCCGGTATCGACCTTGAGCTGGCCATAGGCCATCTCGCTGTGGCCGAGCCATCCGCACACCACCATGGCGTCGGTCACCGTCGCCTGCTCGCCGCCACGACCGTAGCATGCCGGCCCTGGCGACGAACCGGCGGACTCCGGCCCGACCCGCAGCACGCCTTGCGCATCGACGCTGGCGATCGAGCCGCCGCCGACACCGATCGAGCTGACCGACACAGACGGGATGTGGAGCGGAAATTCGCCGATCAGCTCGCCGGTGCCGAACTGCGCCTCGCCACCGATGATCAGCGCGAAGTCGGCCGATGTGCCGCCGATGTCGAGGGTAAGGATCCTGTCCTCGCCCGCCTGGCGCGCCAGCCAAGAGGCGCCGATGACGCCGGAAGCCGTGCCCGACAACAGCATATTGACGCAGGCCCGCTTGCCTTCGGCGGCGTTCATCAGCCCGCCATTCGATTTGGTCAACATCGGGCGGGCCGGCACGCCGCGGCTCTTTAATCGCTCTTCCAGCGCCGTCAGATAGCCCGAGACGCGCGGATGGACATAGCCGTTGAGGATGGCGGTCGAGCTGCGCTCATATTCGCGGATGACCGGCCAGACCTCGGCCGACGTGAAGACGAACAGCTCAGGCGCGAGACGCGCGATCGCTGCCTTCACGGAGGCCTCCTGCGCCGCGTTGCGCCAGGCATGGAGGAAGGAGACGATGATCCCCTGCGCCCCATTTGCCTTCGCGGCCGCGACGGCGCCTTCCACCGCCGCCATGTCCGGCGCCCGAGACTCGCCGCCATCGGCGCGCATGCGGGCCGGGATGCCGAACACCATATCGCGCGAGATCAGCGGTTCCGGCCGCGAGCAGAACAGCGAATACATGTCCGGCATGCGAAGCCGTGCCAGTTCGATGACGTCCTCGAAGCCGGCATTGGTGAGCAGCGCCAGCGGCGCGCCCTTACGCTGGATGATGGTGTTGATGCCGACGGTCGTGCCGTGCACGAAGCGCGTCATATGGGTGGGATCGAAGCCCTCGCGTTCGGCGAGAAGGGTGAGGCCGGTCATCAGCTCGGCGCCCGGGTCCTCCGGCGTCGTCAGCACCTTCAGCGAGGCGATGCGTCCGGAGTTGGCTTCGAGCGCGCAGAAATCGATGAAGGTCCCGCCGATATCGACGCCGACCTTCCAGTCGGCCTTGCTCCGCGTCTCACCCGTCGCGACGGCACCATCCATGATGTGTCCCTTCCTGTCTGCCACCGAAAACTGGCACGAGCGGGCGGCCAGGGTCCAAGATGGATGAAGGGCAAGGATATAAGTCTTGCTTATGCCTTAGCGCGATGCTCGCCGAGAACGGCGGAACAGGCTGCGCGGATTGCGTCGCGCATCATCTCGTCTGCCCGCGAAAGGGCCCGCGCGCGCGATGTGAGCAGCGCGATCGGGAATTCCGGTCCGGCCGCCAGCGGCTTGACGGCAAGTCCGGCGAACTGGTCCCAAGGAAGCAGCGCGTCGACCAGGCCGATGCCTAAGCCGGCCTGGACGAAGCCGACCGCGGAAATGGAGACGTCGATCTCCAGCGATGGCGAAAGCGCCACGCCTTGCGCGCGGGCGGCGTGGGCCAGCTCGTCGGCGGGACGCGTGTTGCCGCGATAGGATATCAGCTCCTCGCCGGCGAGGTCGGCGAGCGTCAGCTCGGTCTTCTTCCGCAGCGGATGCCCAGCGGGCAGCAGGCAGGCGAAGCCGATGCTGCCCATCACTTCCGCCTCGATATCGGGAGGCAGCCGGTCGTCCAGGGCCACGCCCAGGCTAGCATCGCCGGCGCGCAGCATGTCGATGATCGCGGCGATCGGCGCCATGTGGGAGCGCAGCAAGATGTCGGGATGCTGCGCCCGGAAGGCGGTAAAGGCGCGCGGCAAGATCGCCATCGCCGGCGGCGGCGAGGCCGCGACCCGCACCAGGCCGGTCCGGCCGAGCCGCAGGTCGGTGGTTTTGCGGCGCAGGCCCTCCAGCCCCGCCGACAGACGCTCGGCATCGGCGAATATCTCGAGCGCCTCGGGCGTCGGTCGCAGCCGGCCTTTCACCCGCTCGAACAGCGTGAAGCCCAGCTCACCTTCGGTATGCAGCAGGATCTGGCTGAGCGCGGGCTGGGAGATGTTCAGCATCCGCGCCGCGGCGGTCACGGTGCCGGCGCGCATGACGGCGATGAACACTTCGAGCTGCCGGGCCCGCATTTCCACTCCATAGGTAAAGCTTATGGGTCTTGCCCAAACCCATCTTTGACGCAACGCCGCGGCGCCGACAAGATGGATGCATCCAAGGATCAAGGAACGACTATGGAAGTGATCGTGCTGGGCGGCGGCCTGATGGGGACGGCTTCGGCCTATTTCCTCGCCAGGCGCGGCGCGCGCGTGACGCTGATCGAGCGCAACCGGATCGGCAGCGGGGCGACCGTCGCCTCGTTCGGCAACATCCGGCGCACCGGCCGTCACCTGTCTCAGCTGCCGCTGGCCCATCGTTCGCTCAGCCTGTGGGGCGAAGCGGAGAAAATGCTTGGCCGCGACGTTGAATTCCGCGCCACCGGCCACATAAGGCTGATCTTCGACGAAGGCGGCCTCGCCGACATGCGGGCCTATGCTCAAGCAGCACGACCCTGGGGGCTCGAACTGGACGAGCTTGGCCCGAGCGAGATCCGTTCCCGGTTTCCGGGCCTCGGTCCCGACGCCATCGCGGCGTCGTTCTCGCCGCAGGACGGTAGCGGCAATCCGCGGCTGATCGCGCCGGCCTTCGCCGAGGCAGCCCAAAGGCTCGGCGCGGAAATCGTCGAGGAGGCCGATGTCGAGACGATCAGGCATACGGGTTCCGGTTTCCTTGTCGCCAGTTCGAAAGGTTCGTTCGCGGCGGAGTGCCTGCTCAACGCCGCCGGCGCCTGGGGTGCGCGCGTCGCCGCCGCGTTCGGCGAAGAGGTGCCACTCGACGCGCGCGGCCCGCAGATGGGTGTGACCGAGCCGCTGCCGCACCGGATCCTGCCGGTGGTCGGCATCTGGACGCGCGACAAGGATTATGGCGCCTATCTGCGTCAGGTCGAGCGCGGCAACATCGTCTTCGGCGGCGCGGCCGAACGGGTGGCGGTGGACCTCGATCCCGGCCACGCGGCCGCCGACCCGATGCGGCTGCCGGTGCAATTGCGCGCCGTCGCGCGACTGTTGCCGGCGATCGCGAAGGTCGCGGTCATCCGCACTTGGTCCGGATGCGAAGGCTATGTGCGCGACATGCTGCCGGTGATGGGACAATCGGCGACGACGCCGGGCCTGTTCCACGCATTCGGTTTCTGCGGGCACGGCTTCCAGCTCGGCCCGGGCGTGGGCGACGCCATGGCGGAGCTCATCGCGACCGGCCGCTGCGAAACACCGCTCGACGATTTCAGGGTGGATCGCTTCGGCCGCGCGGCCTGATCGTCACGGAGGATCGAGATCGCATCGCCTTGGGCGCCTCAGCCGGCTTCCGCCGCCAATCAGGCCGCCGCGGCCATCTGTGCCTAGTCGGGATGCGATGGACTCTCGTCGGCCAGGGACGTCGGCGATCACGCCGGGCCTGTTACGCACCTTCGGCGTCAGGAGACACTGCCTTTCCAGTTGCCGACCAAGGTCCCATGCTCCGCCGCATTGGTCCATGGCGTGAAACATTTAGCCCGCCCCCTCATTGACGAGGGCTGGCCGGATCTCTTCATCGCCAGCCCATGGACGCCCTCTATCGCTTGCGAGGGCGATGCGCATTACGGCAATGAGAACGGTGAGGCAGGGCAGTGCCAATCCCTCAATATCTGAACGATCAGAACCTCAGCTTCGAATGCCCAAGGTGTCGGCACCCAATCATTCGGAAGGGCTCATGGTTCAAGGTCATCGCCATATTCGAATGCCCGGCCTGCCATGCGACGTTGCGTCTTGGGTACCCCGAGAAGCTACGAATTTTTGAAAGCCACAAGCATTTGATCTGCCGGCCTGTCGACCGCTAGAGCGTTTCACCGTTTCATGGAAACGGCGACCCGCTCTATCTCCTTGTTTTGACGCAATTCCGGACGGAAAACCGCTCACACTTTTCCTGGAATTGCTCTAGCCCGCTGCGAACTGCCGTTCAAAGGCAGACCGATCGCCAGGAATAGAGGTCGTCGTGGCGTAGCCATCGTCCATTTGCACGGCGATTACATTAGCAAATGTTGATATTTCGAAGTTAGCCGACTCTGCCCGAGTCGGTTAGGCCCGATGGTTCACCAAACGCACCCCAACAGCGGAACTGTCGGGCCGCTCATGGCGGGCACCAGCCAAACTCTCGGTCCGAACCGCGAAACAATATCGGCGGTTATATCGTTATCTTCGAGCGTGAAATTCTTCTTAGCCAACTTTCACGCCCGATATCACGAACGATATGAGGGGAACCATCGAAATGGTGTACCAGTGCCGATCCCGAAAAACCTAAACGACGCACATCTCAGCTTCGACTGCCCGGGGTGCAAACACCCGATCATCCGGAAGGGCTCATGGTTCAAGGTGATATCGACATTCAGATGCTCGGCCTGTCATAAGACGCTTCGGCTCGGATACCCTGAAAAACTGAGGATCTTCGAAAGGCACAAGCACCTCGCTGCGACCAGCGGCAGAGAATGCAACGGTTGAACTCTGCTTCTTGGTGGAGGCTACTCCCTTCTCGAGACGCAGCCGAAGTCACACCTGATAGAATTCCCGATACCATTGGACGAAGCGCGGAACTCCAATCTCGACCGGAATCGTGGGCCTGAAACCGGTTGCCTTTTCCAGCGAGCTGACATCCGCGCAGGTGGCAAGAACGTCACCTGGCTGCAGCGGCATGTGGTTGCGGTTGGCTTTTCTGCCCAGCGCGTCCTCGAGCACTTCGATCAATCGGTTCAGCTCGACCGGCGAATTGCCGCCGATATTGTGGATCCTGAAGGGCGCGCTGCTGGTCGCGGGGTCAGGCGCCGCGCTGCTCCATTGCGTGTTGGGTCTTGCTGGCTGCTGCATCACGCGAACCACACCCTCGACGATGTCATCGATGTAGGTGAAATCACGCTGCATGTTGCCATGGTTGAAGACGTTGATCGGCTCGCCGGCAAGTATGGCCTTGGTGAAGATGAACAGGGCCATATCCGGCCGTCCCCATGGGCCGTAGACAGTGAAGAACCGCAAACCCGTCGTCGGCAGTCCGAGAAGATGGCTGTAGGTGTGCGCCATCAACTCATTGGCCTTCTTGCTCGCGGCATACAGGCTCAACGGGTGGTCAGCGGAATCTCGTTCGGAGAACGGCATCCGCGTGCTGCCACCATAGATCGAGCTCGATGATGCATAGACCAGGTGGCGAACCGAGGCGTGCCGGCATCCTTCGAGGACATTGAGGAACCCTCTAAGATTGCTTTCGCCATAGGCGTGAGGATTGGCCAGCGAATAGCGGACGCCGGCCTGGGCTGCGAGATTGACGACGATTTCCGGATCGACTGAGGCGAAAAGCGCCGAAATGCGATCCCAATCGACGAGATCGACGTGCTCGAATTGAAAATGCGGAAATTCTTGCAACCGATCGAGCCGGGCCCGTTTGAGGTTGACGTCGTAATACTCATTCATGGAATCGAGGCCGACGACTTTCCAGCCATCGCAAAGCAGCCTCCGGCAAAGATGAAAACCGATGAACCCGGCTGCTCCAGTGATCAGAACGCGCCTGCTTGACGCCACGGCATATCCCTAAAGTTTAGACACCGACCAAGTCCATCAGCGTATTCCACCTCGCGTCTATTTATCCCGCGATGCATCATCAGAATGATCGATGAAAGTTCCGCCATGCCGATCCATAACCGAACATCACCTCTAATTCAGGCAAGCCATGCTCCCGGCGTACTTGAAGGCAACCGCGGCGGATCAGGATCTTGATGAGGCTCCTCTTGCGCTGGGGTCCTCCAAGTGGTCAGACGTGGCTGGTTACGCACTGGATGATGGCGGGCCTGTCCTGCGCCCGTATCTGCCTTTGCCAGCCGGATTTGCGGATATTGGGATCGGTCCCCAGTTGGCGGCCGTCGTAAGGCGGCATCCCGACAAAGTCGCCATCAACGATGGCGCGGACGAACTCTCATACTCGACGCTCGGCGCATCGGTCGAAAACCTATCCCGCCGAATTGCTCAAGCTGCGCCCGAAGGCAGGCCGGTCGGTATCTGCCAGCCAAACTCCGTCTGGAACATTGTTGCCATGCTCGCGACAATTGCCGCCGGGCGGATTTCAGTTCCGCTCAACGCAAGGGATCCTGGCACCCGGATCATGGAGATTGTGTCAGCGGCCAAACTCTCCGCCATGTTGGGCCTGGGCGACAGGCCCAACGACCTGCCTGCCGATGTCGAATGGATCGACATGGCCTTAGGTTCGGCCGCGGACGCTAGCGTGTTGGCGACGCCGCTTCCATCGCCGTCGGTCGATGAGCCGGCGATCATTCTCTATACGTCCGGCAGCACGGGGCGTCCCAAGGGCATCGTCAACAGCCAGCGCGCCTTGCTCTGGCGCGTGCAACAATATGTCGACGCATGTCACATCAATTCAGACGATGTCTTCCTTCCCCTGACGGGTCTGGCCACGATCGCCGGCTGTCGCGAAATTCTCACGGCCGTTCTCACCGGCGCCACCTTGCAGCTCGCCGAATTGGAAGCGATCGGCCTGCGCGGCGTTCGCGCGAGGATGCAGGACCAGGGCGCGACCATCACCTACCTGGTGCCCGCTTTGCTTCGCACGCTCCTGGCTGGAGCTCCCGTCGAGACGTTCAGCTCGCTTCGGGTTGTCCGGGTCGGCGGCGAGAGAGTGCTCTGGAGCGACATTGCGCTGCTGCGCAAAGCCGTTCCGCCGGACTGCCTCGTTCAGATCGGCTATTCGTCGACGGAAACGACCGGATCACAGTGGTTCTTGCCGCCGGAGCCGCCAGACGCCGCGGCGGACGTGCCGGTTGGGTGCCTCTTGCCGGGAATTTCCTTTGCGATCCTGACAGATGAGGGACGTGCTGCCCTGCCCGGCGAGACGGGGGAGCTCGTGGTAAAAAGCCCATATGTGCTCCTCGGGCACTGGGAAAACGGCGCCGTCGTCCCCACCGAAGCGGACCCGGCCAGTCCAAATGATCGGATTTTTGCCACCGGCGACCTCGTGCAATTGGGCGGCGACGGCCTGTTGAGGGTCATTGGCCGAAAAGGTCGGCAGATAAAGATCAATGGCCGACGCATAGAGCCGGCCGAACTCGAGAGGGTAATGCGATCCGCTTCATCCGTTCAGGACGCCGTGGCGGTGGTGACGGAGGCAACCGAACTCATCGCATTCGCGGTCCCAAATGATACCGCCGGCCCGGACTTCGTCGACGACCTTCGTCAGTTGATCGCGGACGCATTGCCCTCACCCTTGCGGCCGCTGCGCCTTCACCGCGTGGACGAGATCCCGCGCCTGAGCGGTGGAAAAGTCGACCTGGCGAAACTCGGGAAGATGGACCACCTGGCCAGGAAGCCGACGACCGTCGCCGATCCGCCAAGTCCGGGAAGCGACCTCAAAGCGCGTCAGGTGGTGCAAAAGGCATGGGGCAAGGTTCTCAACACACGAGCAGCCGCGGGGCGGTGGGACGAAGCCGGAGGGGACTCCCTCAAACTGCTGCATTGCGTCATGGAGATCGAGACGCTGATCGGCCAGGAACTGGGGCTCGAGAGCTTCACCGTCGGGATGACCGCGGACGAGATGGCGAGGGCAGTCGTCGCGGCGCAGGCAGCTTCTTCTGGCAAAACCGCCCCGGAGCATGATCCGCCGCTGCTTTTCCTGTTTCCCGGATCTGTCGGCTACGGTCCAAGCCTTGCCGCCTTCGCATCGGCGATGGGGACGACCGCAAAGGTCGTGCCGGTTCGATATCCAGGCCTCGCGATGATCCTCAAGGGACAGCGCGACCTGGCGCACATGGCAGACGCCGCGGTCCAACAGATCAACCGCGCCCAGCCTTCGGGCGATGTCCGGCTTCTTGGCCACTCGCTCGGCGGAGCGGTTGCCATGGAAGTCGCCGTACGCCTGCTCGAGGCCGGCCGGTCCGTAAGGTTCGTGGGTATCCTCGACACCAGCCTCGAGGGCGAGCGCAGCCGCCTCTGGGATACGGTCACCCGCACGATGCGCCGGCTGCGCTCCAACCGCATCTCGTTCCATCGCGTCGCCTGCCGCGCCCTGGCGAAAATCACGGTCAGAATGGGTCATGAAACCCGTCTCGCCAACGCCATCGACCGTTACACCGACGGCCAGTTCAATGGAGCCTGCTTCCGTATCAAGCTGGAATTGCAGGAAGTGTTGCGGGCTCAGGCGTTTTACCGCTGGCTGGAGGAACCCAAGGCAGCGCTTCCGATCCACGGCACGCTGTTTCGCTGCGCTCGCCCAGGGATGTCCCTCGCCATCGGTTGGGATCGAGTGTTCAGCGACCTGCAGGTCGTTCCGGTCGTCGGCAGCCACATCGATCTCGTCGTGGAGCCGCATGTCGCAAGCAACCGCCCGCTGATCGAAAAAGCCATTCTGCAAACCTATACGGCAGCCGAATCTCTGCAACTGGGGGGCCAAGCAGCGTGATCTCGCGATTTACCAAGGAAGCACTGGCACTGGACGCCGCCGCTGAGGCGGACCGCATCATATCGTCGACGCGCGAGCAGGTTCTGGTCACGCTTCGGCGGCGCGGCGTGGTGGTCGGGCTGTCGGGCGGCATCGACAGTTCCGTCGTCGCATCGTTGTGCGTGCGCGCCTTCGGCAAGGACAAGGTGCTCGGGGTATTCATGCCGGAGCGGGACTCCTCCGGGGACTCGCTGAGGCTCGGACGTGTCATCGCGGCCCAACTCGGCATCGACACGTTGGTTGAAGACATCGCCCCGGCGCTTGATGCCATCGGCGCGTATCGCCGACAGATCGAGGCCATCCGCTCAGTCGTTCCCGACTATGACGAAGGATGGAAATGCAAGCTGGTGCTGACCTCGGTTCTGGAGAGCCAAGGCCTCAACATCACCCGTCTCACGGTTCAGGATCCCGACGGCAAGACCAACACGGTTCGGCTGCCCCTGGCAGCCTATCTGCAGATCGTTGCCGCGACCAACTACAAGCAGCGCATCCGCAAGATGACCGAATATTACCACGCGGACCGCCTCGGCTACGCCGTTGCCGGAACGCCCAACCGGCTCGAATACGACCAGGGTTTCTTCGTCAAGCAAGGCGACGGTATCGCCGATGTCATGCCGATCGTGCACCTGTACAAAACACAGGTCTACCAGTTGGCCGAATATCTCGGCGTGGACGAGGAAATCCGCCGCAGGCCGCCGACCACCGACACGTTCTCCCTGGCGCAAAGCCAGGAGGAATTCTACTTTGCGCTGCCCTACCACCTCACGGATCTGTGCCTCTACGGCGTGAACCATGGGATAGGCGCCGACGAGGTCGCGGCGGCCGCGGGCCTCACCGGCAGCCAGGTCGAGAAGGTCTTCAAGGACATCGAAGCCAAGCGCCGGGGGGCGCGTTACCTGCACTCTCGGCCCTTGCCATCCGTGCCGATGGACGTGGACTGACCCCGATGTGCGGGATCGCCGGAATCGTGGCGCTGAACGCCACCGCCAAGCCGCCGTCGCGCGAAGCGTTGCTGCGCATGGCTGGCGCGCTTGCGCATCGCGGTCCCGACGAGCGGGGGCTGTACCGCGACAGACGCGCCGGTCTGGCGCATGCGCGTCTGTCGGTGGTCGATCTTCAGCACGGGCAGCAGCCTCTCGCCGACGCCGACGGCCTGACATGGATTGTCTTCAACGGCGAGATTTTCAACTACCTCGACTTGCGGGATAGGCTGATCGCCTTAGGCCATCGGTTCCGCACCCGCTGCGATACCGAAGTCGTCCTACATGCCTATCAGGAGTGGGGTCAGGCCGCATTCGAGCGCATGAACGGCCAATGGGCGCTGGCAATCTGGGACCAGGTTGCCGGCCGGCTGGTGTTGTCGCGCGATCGCTACGGCATCTGCCCGCTGCATTTCTGCGAGCATGGCGGCCGCCTCTTGTTTGCCAGCGAAGTCAAAGCGATTTTCGCGGCCGAGGCCGCCATCCCGCGCGCTTTCGATCCAGCAGGCCTCGACCAGACCTTCACCCTGTGGACGGCTGTTGCCCCGCAGAACGTGTTCCAGGGCATCCAGGAGGTTCGGCCTGGACATGTCCGCGTCTATGAGAAGGGCGTGGCGCGGGAATACGCATTCTGGCAACCGCGCTTTCCGGAAATTGAGGGCGGCCAGGAAGGGGACAGGTTCGACGGCTCTCTCGACGACGCGGTCGAGGAAGTGCGGTCGGCACTGGAAGCCGCGACGGCCTTGCGAATGGTACAGGCCGATGTGCCGGTCGGCTGCTATCTGTCGGGTGGGCTCGACAGCTCGCTTGTCGCGACGCTCGGCAGGCGCTTCGCCGGCGAGCGTTTCCAGACCTTCTCGCTGCGTTTTGCCGATGCCGAGTATGACGAGACCGATTTCCAGCGGCTCGTTGCCGCCCGGACCAAAAGCGAGCACCACGAGATCGTCGTTTCGCGCGGCGACATTGCCGCCGTCTTTCCCGAAGTGGTCCGCCACACCGAGCGCCCCGTCCTCAGAACCGCCCCGGCGCCGCTCTTCCTGCTGTCGAGGCTCGTGCGCGAACACGGCATCAAGGTGGTGCTGACCGGGGAAGGCGCCGACGAGATGTTCGCCGGCTATGACCTGTTCCGCGAAGGCAAGGTGCGCCGCTTCTGGGGACGCCAGCCAGCCTCGACCAGGCGCGCCCGGCTGCTCGAGCGGCTTTACCCCTATCTCTCGCGCTCGCCGGTTCATCAGCAGGCGCTGGCCCGGCAATTCTTCGGGCGCAACATTCAGGCCCATGACGCGCCCGGGTTCGCGCACGACACGCGCTGGCGCACGACGAGCGCGGTCAAGCGGTTGTTCTGCCCGGATATCCGCGCCGCCTCGGAACGCCGCGACGCTGTTGGCGAACTGATCTCCACGATGCCGGCCGAATTCGCGCGCTGGAGTCCCCTCGCCCAGGACCAGTATCTGGAGATCCGGACTCTGATGTCGAGCTATCTGCTCTCCTCGCAGGGCGACAGGATGCTGATGGCGCATTCCATCGAGGGCCGCTTCCCGTTCCTGGACGACAATGTCGCCGCGCTGGCGAATGCACTTCCGGACGCCTACAAGCTGCGCGGCCTCGACGAGAAGCACGTGCTGAAACGCGTGGCGGCGCCGATCCTGCCGCCTGAGGTCGTCGCCCGAAAGAAGCAGCCTTATCGGGCGCCGAACGCGCTGAGTTTCTTCGCCGGCGGCGCGCCGGCGTACATTCGTGAAGCATTGTCCGAGACGGCGTTGCGTGCAGCCGGCGTCTTCGACCCCCAGTCGGTGACCCGCCTGGTCGGGAAGTGCCAGGCCAGAACCGGGGACGGCGACATGTCGAACTCCGACAACATGGCGTTGGTGGGCGTGCTGTCGACGCAGCTTCTCCATCAGCAGTTTGTCGCGACCCGCCCGGCCGGCGTGACGGAGCCGGACCTCAGCATCGACGTCGACTACGAGCATCGGGAAAGGGTGCCAGCATGATCCACGGTGCCGTACCGCTCCTGCATGATTATCTGATCCACTCCGCCGGCCGGCTCGGCGACAAGGTGGCGCTGGTCTGCAACAGGCAACGCTTCACCTACGCCGAAATCGACGAGCGTTCGAATGGGATCGCGCAATGTCTGGAAGCAACCGGCGTGCAACGCGGCGATCGCGTGATGATCTTCGCCGACAACACGATGGAGACAGTCGTCAGCTTCTGGGCGGTGCTGAAGGCAAACGCCGTGGTGTGCGTCGTCAACCCGCTCACCAAAAGCGACAAGCTCGACTACCTGCTGAATGATTGCCGGCCGGCGGCACTGATCACCGACCAGCATCTGCGCTCGGTGTTCGATGGGCCGGTGCACAAATGTCCCTCGCTTCTAAAAGTAATCGTGTCGGGGCCGATCGGAGACGACGAGCTCAGCCGGCTGCCGCACGCGATAGCCTGGGATGCGGCCGCCGAAAGAAAGGTCGCCGCGCCGGTACGCAAATCGATCGACATCGATCTTGCCGCCATCATCTACACGTCCGGGTCCACGGGCGAACCAAAAGGCGTGATGCTGACGCACCGCAACATGACGACGGCATGCACCTCGATCGCGTCCTATCTGGAGCTTCGCGAGGACGAGGTCATCCTCAACGTCCTGCCTCTCGCCTTCGACTACGGCCTTTATCAGATGCTGATGGCATTCCGCACCGGCGCCCGGCTGGTCCTCGAACGTTCCTTCGCCTTTCCGGCGCAGATCCTTCAAATCATCAAGGACGAAAGCGTCACGGGCTTCCCAGGCGTGCCCACCATCTTTGCCTCGCTGGCGGAGCTCAAGTCGCTGAAGGATCACGACTTTTCAAGCATTCGCTATGTCACCAACACAGCGGCCGCCCTGCCGCTCAAGCACATCACCATGCTCAGGGACCTGTTCGCGGGCGCCCGCATCTATTCGATGTATGGACTGACCGAGTGCAAGCGCTGCACTTATCTGCCGCCGGAAGATCTGGAGCGAAAGCCTCTAAGCGTCGGGATACCGATCCCCAACACCGAGATGTGGATCGTCGACGACAACGACCAACGGGTCGAGCCCGGGACGGTCGGACAGCTCGTCATCCGTGGCGCGACGGTGATGAAGGGCTACTGGGGCAAGCCGGAAGCGACCGCCAGGAAGCTCAAGCCCGGCCCCTTGCCGGGCGAGCAGGTGCTCTACACCGGCGATTACTGCCGAATAGACGCGGACGGTTATCTCTACTTCATCGGCCGTGGCGACGAGATCATAAAATCCCGGGGCGAGAAGGTTGCCCCGAAGGAAGTCGAAAACGTGCTGGTGAATATTCCGGGCGTCAAGGAGGCCGCGGTGGTCGGTGTTCCCGACGAGCTCCTCGGCCAGGCGGTGAAGGCGTTCGTCGTGATCGAGCAGGGCCGGATCGTCGGCGAGCGGCAGCTCCAAATGGAATGCCAGAAACGGCTGGAAAACTTCATGGTCCCGAAGTCCATCGTCATCGTGCCCAGCCTGCCGAAGACGGACACAGGGAAATTGAAGAAGGTGGCTCTTTCGTAGCGCTTGTCGGGACGGTGCGGACGTACTTAGTTTTTTATCGGAGGGTGGGTTATGGATACGATTTTGGCAACGAAGCCCGCGGGCGACATTTACACCAAACAAATTCGCGATTTTCTGGCTTCGAACTTCTACATCGCCGATGTGAAATCGCTCAGCGCCACGGAATCGCTGCTCGATCAGGGCATCGTCGATTCCACCGGCGTGCTCGAGGTCATCGGCTTCATCGAAGAGACTTTTGGCGTCATCGTCGAGGACAGCGAGCTGCTGCCGGAGAACCTCGATTCCATCCAGGGAATAGCGCAGTTCATCGCCCGCAAGAGGGGATGAGCCCGTCGAGGGTCGCGTCAAAAAAAGAAAGTTGAGCGTTGGGCGTTTCAGTGAAGTGCCGAACCAGGCGGAGCCTTCGCTTTCCGCGCAATCCAAAGCGCGAAAACCGCCTGCGCACTTCCTGGAATTGCCATCTAGATTAGAGCGTTTCACCGAAGCGGCGAACCGCTCTATCTCCTTGTTTTGAACGCAATTCCGGACGGAAAACCGCTCACACTTTTCCTGGAATTGCTCTAAGACTGCGGCTTCGCGTATCCGAGCACGACACGCGCCTCGCCGGCGCGGTTGGTGACGGCGCGGACACCCTCATAGCTCCTGCTGCGCTCGAACAGGCTTGCTACCTGGCGTTCCTGGCCGAGCCCGACCTCGAACAGGAGTGCGCCGCCGGGCCGCAGATACCGCAGCGCATCCTTCACCACGCGCATGTGGATGGCGATACCGTAAGGCCCGGCCGCGAAGGCCTCACGTGGCTCGAGCGTGACCAGATGAGAGCGGTCGCCTTCAAGCCGTTTCTCCGAGATGTAGGGCGGATTGCAGACGACAAGGTCAATCGAGCCTGGAGACACCGGGGTGGCCAGCGCTTCGAACAAATCGCCCTGCAGAACCGACACCCGGTCGGCCAATCCATGATGGATGACGTTCCGGCACGCCACCTCGACACATCCATCGGTGAGATCGCTTGCCCAGACCCGCGCCGTCGGAACCTGATGGGCGATGGCACAGGCAAGATTGCCGGCGCCACAGCACATATCGACGACGCGCGGCGCCGACAGCTTCATTTGACGCAAGACATCGATCGCGGTCGATCCTAGCAGCTCCGTCTCCGGCCGCGGGACAAGCGCGCCGGAAGCAACCAGCATCTCCATCCCCATGAAGACCGCGCTGCCTCTGCTATAGGCGTCAGCGACGTCGATGTCCTCGCTCAAGACTTGCCTCCATTCTCAAAGCAGGCGATCGCCGAGCGGCGCGGACGTACCAGCGCTATTGGGCCGCCGCGCTTTCCAACTCGTTGCTGAACCTGACTTCGATCGTATCTCCCGGCGCGACCTCGGCGTCCTCGTCGGAAGCCTGCTTGCGCCATTGCCCATCGACGTTGCGAACGATCGTCATCTGAGCTCGAACAGTTTCGCCGGCGATCGACAGAGGCGCGGCTGTGGCACCCAGGGGCTGCAACTTCTGGCTCGCGGCGCGAAGCCGTGTGCCGATGTCGGCCAGCCGAACCTCGGTGTCGCGCAATTCGTTCAGCAGACCGATGCGCCTTTGGTTCTCGTTGCGCTCCATCTGCCTGGCAAAGTCTTCCCGCTGACGCTGTGTTCTCATCAGCTCGACCGATGTTTCCAGCGCCCGGCTTGACGACAGCAGGACGGCGCGCCGGACGTCGGCAAGTCTGTTGTTCGTCAGGTTTCCAGCCTTGAACGCCTTGGTGACCTGCTCCAGGTCGTCTTCATCGGCCTTGACACCATCGGCTTCATCCTGCGCGCGCTTCGTCAGCGTTTCGATCTGCGTCGCGGCATCCTTGGCGCCCTTTTCGACAAAGCTCTGTTCTTGCTGAAAATTATCCAGGGAAAGCTTGAGCGCTTCCGCTTCGGCCTTGGCTATTCCCGCCGCGAGCGCAGGCGAAAGGGGCGACCCTTGCGGCGGCTGCGTGTCGAAGTTTTCCTGCTTGTCCAGCTCGGCGCGCAGGCGCGCGCTGTGGAAGTAGTCCCTTGTATATTCTCCCCAGATCATCTCGTAATCGCGTCGTAGATCCGTCGGGTCCGGGCCTGCCTGGTTGGTCCGCGCCCGCAACAGGCTGAAACCACCGGCGACCGCGATCGCCTGTCGCACCGTCATCAGCGGACGGTAGGCCTGTTGTCCGGGGGTGAGCACATCGCCGGTTACATAGATCGGGCGATACTCGGCGATAATCGCCGTCACGTCGCTCGGCCTTACGACCGCTATCTGTTCGCGGCCGTCGGGCATGCGGATGTGAAAGATCCTGGTCGGCAGGATCGTTTGCATGCGCGCCTGCAATTCCGGCGGTGTCAGACCGCCGACCGAGACCGCGCCGACGTCAGGCAGCACGATCGTGCCGTCCACCTGGACGACCGCGCGCTGCGTCCGATCGGAAATGGACGCTATTCCGATCTCGACCGTGTCGCCGGGCGAAATCCGGTAGACGGTCGACGTCTCGGCTGCTGCGGCCAAAGGCGCGGTGCCCAAGACCGCAAGAACCGCGATGGAGAACCGGCTAAGGCTGGTCATTGGAAACAACCTCCTTCGGATTTTTGTATTCGCTCCAGTCAAGGCGCGAGACAAACTCATAGACGGGACCGCCCGGCACCCCCCAATTGCTCGACCAGATCACCTGGGAGCCGTCCGGAGAGGGCGAGGCATGCGTCTCGCTCCAGTAGTCGGAAGGCGGATTCCGCGTCTGCACGATGCGGCGGACGGCGCCGCTGCCATCGATGCGAAGCGCGATCACCTCGCGCGCATAAGGAGCCCAGCCGGGATTGGCCGATACCTCGTCGGGATCGCCGCCATAGCTGAGGAAAACCCAATCGCCCTTGGCAATGGCGCGGGCGGATGCATGCTCCGCCTGGCCATATGCGGTCAGGGAGGTCGCCTTCCCGTCCGACAGCCTGCGCTTGATCACCTGGAACTTGTCGGGATTGGATTTGCTTATGCCGACATAGACCTCGCTGCCGTCGGCGTCGATGGTGAGATCGCCATGGCCGGGCCGATGATGGTCTGTCCATCTCTGGCTCAGGGTGCCGTCCACCGTGAAGATGGCCCGCTGCTCCGTGCCGTCCAGAAGGTTCTGGAAGCACAGGATATGGGTGCCGAGCGGGGAGATCGTGCAGGAACTTGCCGTTCCGGGAACCTGAGAAAGATCGATGTCCGGGAACTTCGATCGCTGGTTCAGGTCAAAGGCAAAGACGACGTCCGCGCCGTCCTTGCGGACCGCGCGGACCGCGATGCGGCTACCGTCCCGGCTGGGATTGCCTTTCGACGGGCCGAACTGCAGATCGTGATAGTCGGGAGATGTGAAAAGGACGTCTTCGTGGTTCGTCCGTGGCGCCCAGGTCGAGACGGCCCGGTCCTGAACGCAGATCATCAGTTCCGCACTTCGGGGATGCCACTCGCACTCGCCACCTCTTTTGCGCCAAAACAGCGCCTCGTAGGTGTGCCCATCGAGGAAACACATTCCGTTGCAGCCATTGTCGAGGAGAAGCAATGTCTGGTCCGCGTTCCAGGCTTGAGCGCTCGAATAGCGGTGGCTGCAGTACTTGGGGCCGCAAACGACGCCATTCCCAAGGGCACCAGGCTTGGTGATGCGAATAATGCTCGTGCCGAATGCGGGATCCGCGGCGGGACGGAGATAATTCGGCAAATCCATCGCCACGGGCGCCACGAAGCCGGTGGCGTCGTTGCTTCCGTGACCGCCTGCCGTCCGCAGGCCGAGGAGCGCGGCAACGCAAACCAGCAGCAATGCGGCGGATAGCGCGGGCAGCCTCATGTCATGTAGCCCATCTCATGACGCACCAGCCCCTTGTTGAGACGCGCCCGCCACCAGGCGATGGTCCGTTTCAGGCCTTCGCGCAAGTCCGTTTGCGCCCTCCATCCGGTTGCGCGCTCGAGGCGGGACGAATCCGCCAGCAGCGCCCGGACCTCGGAATTCTGCGGGCGCAACCGGCTCTCGTCGCGATGGACCGGCTTGTTGGCGCCGCTCAACTCCACCACCAGATCCAGCACGTCCGATATGGTCACGGCACGCTGGCTTCCGGCGTTGTAGGCATGGCCGAATTCGAGCTCGGCCGAGCCGGCGCTGAGAAACGCCGCGGCAGTGTCTTCCACAAAGGTAAGGTCGCGGATCGGACTTGTATCCCCCACCATGATGGCCGGGCATTTTGGGTCGATCGCCTGCCTGATGAGGGTCGGAACGATTGCGCGTTCGCTTTGCCGCGGCCCGAATGCGTTGAATGGACGAAGCAGCACGACCGGAACGTCGAATGAGCGCGCGTAGGACTCCGCCATCATGTCGGCTCCGATCTTCGAAGCCGAGTATGGCGACTGCCCCTGCAACGGGTGGGATTCACTGATCGGCATGGTCAAGGCGGTGCCGTAAACCTCACTCGTGGAGGTGTGCACCACACGCTCGGTGTCCCACTGGCGAGCCGCTTCCAGGACGTTCACCGTGCCCATGATGTTGGTCTCGACATAGGACTGGGCGGCCGCGTAGGAATATGGGATGGCGATCAACGCGGCGAGATGAAACACAACGGCTTGGCCGCGAACGATCCGGTTCAGGAAGGCGCTGTCGCGAACGTCGCCGCGGACAAGCTTGAGCTGGCTGCGGATATCGTCCGGCAGGTCGTCCAGCCACCCGTGGCTGTCGAATGAATTGTAGAGAGCCAAGGCCGTCACATCAGCCCCGCCGCGAACCAGGGCTTCGGTCAGGTGCGATCCGATGAACCCATCGGCGCCGGTGACCAGAACTCTTTTGCCCTTGTAGGTCATGACAGACAATCCCTGCAGCACCTAGATTCCGACTTTGCGAATACCGCGAACCAACTGAGGAAGCTCACGTATCGCTTGGACGCTCCACGGCCATGCCAAGGACGATGAAAACGCCTCGAACGATCAGTGCCGCGTCCGATACGATGGTCCGGCGCGCATAATAGGAAAGATCGATCCTGGCTTTGGCCGGAAACAGAACTTCCTTGTAGAAAGCGGTCGGCTCGACATCCCGAGGATAGAAAAGTGCCTCGTGGCGGAACATGATCTGAGCAGGGCCGAACAAGCCAGGCTTGTATTGCAGGACGGCTTCGTAGCCGTCCCTGAAGCAGTCGGCGAACGACAAGCTCTCCGGGCGCGGGCCGACCAGGGCCATTTCGCCCTTCAGGACGTTCCACAACTGCGGCAGTTCATCCATTTTGCTGAACGCGAGGAACCTGCCAACCGTCGTCATGCGCTCGTCATTGGCAAGGGTCAGCGCGAGGCCTCCTGAATCGCATCGCGGGTAGAATTTTCGAAACTTGTACATTCGAAAAAGCCGACCGCCGGCGCCTATGCGAGACTGGACGAAGATCACCGGGCGACCGCCTTCGATCAACAGCGCCACCGCCACAAGCAGCATCAGCGGCGAGAACACGATGAGGCCCGCGGCCGCGGCAATGATATCCATGGCGCGCCGACCGCGCCCGTGGTGCACGGATCTCATTGTCAGCCGATGAATGGGCAAGTCGAACGCGTTCATGCCGCGGCCCCTGCCCGGGCGCTCTTGGTGAGGGCCGACGCCAGGGCATCCACGACAGCTTCCACAACCGGGGATGTGATCTGGGGATGCAGCGGAATGGTCAGCTCGCGGCAGGCGAAATCCTCGGTACGCGGCAGATGGACTCCAGGACAACGCTCCCGGTACAACGTCATTTGATGCACGGGGGAATAGTGGATGGTGGTCTGTATGCCCTGGGCACGCATCTCGTCGATGACATCTTGCCTGTTGACGTAGCGCGGCAAGAGAATTGGCATGATGTGATATGCGGAGGTGCGAGGCTCGCTGAATGGCATCGAGATGTCCGGGCATCGCGTGGCGATGAGACGCCGGTAGAGCGCAACGAGGATGCGCCTCACGTCATTCCATTCCTGCAGATTGCGCAATTGAACCAGGCCGATCGCAGCCCGCATCTCGTCCATGCGGTAGTTGAAGCCCAACATGGTCACGTCGTATTGCGGCGTGCGGCTGTTCAGTCTCTGACGCGTTCCCGTGGTCATGCCGTGGCCACGGGCCTGGCGGATCGTCTCGAGCAGTTCCGGATCGCGTGAGATGACCGCGCCGCCTTCGGCGGTGGTCATGTTCTTGTTGCCATAGAAGCTGAATGCCGCTCCGGCGCCGAATGTCCCAACCTCCTTCAGCCCAGGTGCATGGGCTGCATCCTCCACGATGTAGAGGCCGCGCACGCTTGCGAATGCCTGCCACTCTTCCTTGTGGGCCAGATAGCCCGCAAAGTGGACCAGGATCACGGCCCTGGTGCGAGGCGTACAGCGTGCCTCCGCGTCCTTGACCGACATCAGAGGCACGTCTTCGGATTCTATGTCCACGAAGACTGGCGTGGCACCGACATAGAGCACGGCGTTGACGGTCGCCACGAAGGTCAGCGAAGGAACAAGGACCTCGTCGCCGGGTCCAATCCCAAGTCCGTGCAGGATGAGGTGAAGGGCCGCGGTGCACGAGTTGACCGCGACACAATCATCGGCGCCGTGCATCGCGGCGAATGCCTCTTCGAACGCCCTGACCCGCTCGCCCATGGTCAGCCAGCCGCTGTCGATCACTTTCGACAAAGCGGCCTTTTCGGGTACGCCCAGCACGGGCTCACTAACCAAGAGCATCACAACCTCCGGTGAACGCGCGTGGCTTCAAACAGCTTCATGCTGCTGCGACCTCGATGGACGCCGACTGCTCCTCCCAGGAGGTTGCCTGCGCCTTCTGGAAATCCTCGACACGGCCAATGTCCAACCAAAGACCTTCGTGCTTGTAGACATGCACGACCTGGCCGCTCTGAAGCATCTGCAGCATGAGATCGTCGAACCCGAACGGAATGCCAGATGGAATGAACTGCAGAACGCCCGGATTCATGCAGTATATTCCCATGCTTACGAGGTGTGACAGCGCAGGCTTCTCGCGAAACACCTGGACTGTGTCATTGACTTCGTCGATGACTCCGAAATCCATCTTGGTGATGCGCGAGGCGGTCGCGATGGTGACCAGATCCTTGTGGGCCCTGTGCGTCGCCACGAACCGGCTGAGACTCAAATCGGTGAGCACGTCGCCGTTGAGAACAAGAAACGGTTCATCCAACTCGTCCCTGATCAAGGAGAGCGGCCCGATGGTCCCCAGAGGTTCCATCTCCTGCGTGTAGCGGATCTTGATATTCCATTGCGAGCCGTCGCCGCAGACGCTGCGGATCAGATGGCCAAGGTAGCCGGTTGTGACATAGACGTTCTCGATGCCGTTGCGCCGCAGCCATTTGAGCAGCAATTCAAGCACTGGCCGGGCGCCGATCGGCATCAGAGGTTTCGGCAGCACCGAGGTGAACGGCCGAAGCCGCGTGCCCATTCCACCGCATTGAATAACCGCTTTCATACGATCCTCCCGCACACGTGACCGACACGGTCAATGACCTCACTCGTCGACCGACAGGATCAACGCGACCTGATCCAAGACCTGTTCCGAGAAAATTAGGTCCGGACCGGAGAGCTGTCGTCGTGCGTTCGAATGGCGCTCTGATTTCCGGCTCAAAGCTATCCAACTCGCTGAGATGATGGCGGGATTGCAATTAGCCGCCTAAGCCCTTCGCCCACCGCTGAAGGCCGAGGGTTACAGCCGACATTTGCAGCGTGGTTAACACAAAGTAGCTTTTCTGCTTGCGAGGGAGTACATTAGAGGTGCATGATTAATGTGCGGGCGCGCATCGTTGGGGATGAACTAACCGCAGGTTGCAAGATCGCCACCAAGCTGTATCGGGGCAGATAAAGCTCGGGGCGATTGCCGTTGGATCCCCAATGTGCGGCATGTGTGTGCGTTGGGGTAACATGTACAAGATTGTCATCGCCGATGATCACGGGCTCTATAGGCGTGGCTTACGCTTCGCCTTGACAGCCGGCATAGAGGACGTCGAAATCTTCGAGGCGACGTGTTTCGATGCTGCCGTCGGTCTTCTGGACCAACACAAGTCGGTCAACCTTGCGATCCTTGACCTGAATATGCCTGGGCTCTTCAATCAAGAGGTGCTTGGCGACGTTCTGGCTGCGTATCCGGACACGCGGTTCGCGATTGTTTCCGGAAACGATTCACGCTCCGAAATACTCACCGCTCTTTCGGTCGGGCTGCACGGCTATATCGTGAAATCGCAGAGCGATGACGAGGTGGTGCTGGCGGTCAAGGAGATCCTGTCGGGTCGTATCTATGTGCCGGCTCTGCTGTCCCGACACACGGGATCCCACGAGGAGGTGCTTGAGATCGCGCATGGAAGCAGCGCGGGAGCCGGTGCGCTGGAAAGGCTCACCACTCGGCAAAAGGATGTTCTGAGGTTAATGGCGGAAGGATATTCGAACAAAGAAATCGCTCGAGACCTCGATATCGCCGAGGCTACGACGAAGATTCACGCCGCCGCGATCATGCGGGAACTGGGCGTTCGAAACCGTACGGAAGCGGCCATTTTGATAAAGCCCTGGCTGGGAAACATATGAGCTAGGCTCGAACCTCTTTTGACGAAAGCCGTAGCGAATACCGCAGCCCGTCATCCCGCAATTCCATGTGCGAAGAGTGGCCGACGAGCGGGGACCCGTCGGTCCCCAGAACGATGGATCCAAAACCTTTGCGCTTGATGTTCGCCGAGCGGGGACGCCCCGTTTCGATCCACTCGAATACAATTCCATCATCCGCCCCATCGGAGCCGAGAGCCCAGCGTACCTCAAGCTTGCCTTGCGCATCGCCCAGCACACCGTGCTTTATCGAGTTGGTGGTGAGTTCGTGGACCATCATTGCGAAGCTCTCTGCCGCCCCGCCTGATATCTTGATCTCGGGACCGTTCATTGACGTTTTGCCGGCGCCGGAGAAGGGCCTTAGCTCCTGAAGAATGAGATCCCGCATCGTGGATGATCCGTCCGAGCTGTTCGAGAGCAGCAAATGCGTCGCCTCGAGCGCGCGAATTCGCTCCACGAGCGTCTCCTTGAACTTGACGAGGTCGCCCTCGGGAGCATTCAGCATCTTCACGATCGCCGTGATGACGGGAAACAGATTGCTGAACCGGTGACGCTGTACAAGCATCAGCCTTTCCTGCTTTCTAACCGCGGCACGCAGCAGAGTCGTTTGGCGCCGCTCCGTCAAATCCGCGGCAATGCCAATTCGTTGGTTGCGCCCGTTCTGGCTTTCCTCGCGTCCCCGCAAGGCGACCCAGCGGATCTGCCCGTCTGGCCGCTTGATGCGTATCTCGACGTCGTAATTGGCCCCTGGCTGGGCCTCTCTTGGTGGCGACGCGAGCGCGTTCCAGTCGGCGGGGTGGATAATCGAAGATAGATCGGCCAGCGAACGGAACGCAGCCGGAGGCAACCCAAGAATGTCCCAAAACTGGCTGGAGCCCGAGATGACCTTTTGACCGTATTCTATTCGCCAGGTTCCCAACCGGCCGGCAGACAAAGCAAGGTCAAGCCACTCTTTCTGAGCTATGAGCGCTTCACGCGCAGATCTTCGCTCGCTGATGTCATCAACCACCACGAACAAACTGTCCGACGGCGCTGTTTCCGGCGTGGACAAGGAAAGGGTCAGCCGTACCCAAACTATGCTGTTGTCCTTTCTAACCAGGCGCAGCTCTGCACCCAATGACGGTGCTTCAGCTCTCAGTTCCGCAAGCGACTTCCTGAACCGGTCGCGGTCATCTTGATGGACAAGCCCATCCATCCGCCGTCCAACGAGATCATCCTCCGAGTAGCCTAGAAGGGTACAGAAGCGACTGTTCAGCCGCAGCAACTCTCCATTGGTATCAGCTGTGGCAAAGCCCATGGCGGCCCGCTCAAAAGCTCGGCGATACCGCGACTCGGTCGCCTCGACGGCAGCCAGTTTGAGGTCCAGCGCCGCGCGCAAGCTTTGCCGCGACCGATCGAAAAGAAAGGCGATCATACCCCCTGAAAGCAGAAGCAGAATGGCGCGTGTCCAGTCATCGGACTGTACGTTTCCACCCGCGGCTTTGACCGCACCGATGCTGGCAACCGCCATCACCAGAGTTGCCGCCACGGCAATCCAACGGCTCTCGAGGAAGGCGATGACCGCTATTGCCGGAACAAAACTAAGCAGGGCGGGCTCGAAGGCACCAGTTCGGGAAACCACTGCCTCGAAGAGCAGCGCAGCAATCAGGACTGCAGTCGACGCCACGTGAGTTCGCGACAGGATTGAGCCTCCTCGGTATTTTCATCCAATCTAATACAACTTTTGGTCTAGGCCGTCGAGCTTAGGCCATCGAGCTTAGACCTTCCAACACGTATCTAGTACCTCTGCCCGATTTCAGGTTGTGAAAAATCAAGGTCTTATAGGGTCGGCAGCTACCCCTTGGAGATTTCGATATTCAAGCACAGGTAGCAGGGTAGGGAACGGGGATTTACGACCGATGAACGTAATCGATGGGCAAAACGATGCGAGACTTATTGCGCGATCCGGCATAATAGCGGTTGCCTCGGCCAGCAGGCCGTCGACCGCCATGACCAGGGGCGCCGAGCGCAAAACCGTGAGGCCGCCCGCGATGGATAATTTCGAGCGGCCAAGCCTTTATTCGATAACCGGCATGCTCGACCGCATAGGCTGCGGGTGGCTCATATTAAGCGAGTCAAAAAGGGTGCTTGAATGGAATGTCGCCGCTGAAACCATCCTCACCGAACTCGAAGATCCTCTGGATCAGCCGGGCGATCTGTCGGCGGCACTGAGGAGCCTCACGGCAGGCGTACCCACTCATTTTGTGCCCGGATCGCTATCCTGGATCGTCATCCGCAGCGCCGGAGACCGGCCGGTCATTCTCAACGAGGATGGCGCGCTCGCCGGCGATCGGTCGATCATCGTCGCACTTCTCGATCGTCAGTCAAGAACCGGGCCGAACCCGCAGACATTGCAGAGGATGTTCGGATTGACGACCGCCGAGACGCATCTGGCGTTGCGGCTGGCGAAAGGCGATGCGCCCTTGGAGATCGCGGAGCGAAGCAGGCTGAGCCGGACCACCATTCGAACACAACTTGCATCGCTGTTTGCCAAAACCGAGACGAGGCGCCAGGCGGAGCTGGTCTCGCTGCTAGGCCGCATCTCGGTGCTGCCGTAGCGTTGCAATCATTCCTGCCAATCGGAGCGGATCGACTCTCGACAGAGAGTCGATCCGCTTTGGGTTTTTCACGCAACAGCGCATAGCTACGTCACGTGCCGCCGACCTCGTTGGACGGGTCTAGGGTCGGGCCAATTGGCCTCCGCTGGAATTGCATTTTGCGCCCTTCGACATGCAAGAGCGCGAGAGCCCGCAGCCGGTGAATGTCAGCGCTTGCGCGTCCGCAACGCGCCGAGTTTCGGGCGGATCTTGAAAAGGTATTCCCGGGCGTACTGGTTTGCGATCTTCATCACCGACGGCCGGAGGATCTGTATCGCGTCTCGAATGGTCGTGCCCCAGGACTGATGATGGAACCGGGTCGGGATACGGGCAACCTTCAACGCGCGCAACAGGGTCTTCGGATCGGGAAGACCCTTCCTGTCCTCGATAAGACTCCAATTGAGCTCCTTGACGGCAAGGGTCACCTCGTCCACGTCCTCGTAGCTCTTCGACGTCGTAATGCTCGGATGATGCGTCGCATCATAAAAGATTAGACCTTCATTGATGGCCACCATCTCCCCGTAGCGGGCCAGGTCGACAAAGAACAACTGGTCGACGCCGGCCGGGATGGATTTATGCGCGCGCATCCGGCATCCGGCGTGAATTACGGCGCTGTTGATCAGGAGCGTCGAAGGTATGATGCCAAGGCTCCTGGTCACGCGCACCAGATACAGGTCCGTCAGGCACTGCTGGCTCGAATAGAGCGAAACCCGGTTCTGCTCCGGCGGGTCCGAACGCATCACCACCCGCCTCTCCTCAACGACATGCGCCGCGGAGGTCATGAACGCTGCCGACGGGTGTTTTATTGAAACTTCAGCAAACCTCTTCAGGGCTCCGGGGGTCAGCCAATCGTCATCATGCAGCAGCTTGATCCACTTGCCCTTGCAGGCAATCATCGCGTTGTTGGTGTTCTCCACCTGCCCCCTGCCCAGCTGGTTCTCCACAACTCGGATGCGCGGGTCATTTCGCGCGTACTCCTCCAGGATGGGCCAGCTCGAGCCTGTTTTTCCCTCGTCGTCGCTGACAACGAGTTCCCAGTTGGAAAAGTCCTGCCCCACGATGCTGTCGATGGTGCGGCGAATGGTGTCCGGCCGGCGAAACGTCGGGACCGCAACGGAAATGAACGGGCGTACGGTCGAGGCGTCGGCAAAATGAGCAACGTCGTTCACATCGTAAGCACCAGGCCGCGGCAAGTTCGTCTCACCGTCATCGCTTGCCGCGGACTCAACCGATAGCTTGGCCCCGCCAAGGCGCGCACCGCTATTCAACTGGAGCTTCATGGGGCTCTTTCCTCGCGATTGTATATGAACCCGGCACCGTGGCCTGTGCCAGTTCGGCGTCCCGCTTCAGAAGGTACAATGAGGCCGCGGTCTTGAGGGCAAAGCCGACCGTCCCGCCGATCGCCATGAGATAAATGACGTCGATCGGTTCCCAGCCCGCCTTGGCGCCGGCGAGCAGCGGACCGAAGACGAGCACCATCCGCGCGGCGTCAACGACCAGACGCACCTCCTGCCGCCGCAAAAGCGTGGGAACGTCGCTCAGCGGCGTCGACAACGCCTGCACCGCGCCCATGAATGCCAATGCGGTCATGATCTGCGCGGTCGGGATCCAAGCCTCGCCCAGGAGCGGGACGACTAGGTATGGGGCTGCCAGCCCAAGCGCCAATATCGGTAGCGCGGTAAGCCCGGCGGCAAGGATGAGCAGGCCTTTCGCGATCCCGAGCATATGGCCGCGGTTGCTGTTCTTGTTCGCCTCGGCGACGAAAACGTTGCTCAAGGGGGTGGCAATGAGCACGATAGGCCCGGTCACGAGCCGCGACGCGACACCGAGATATCCGGCGAAAGCCGCGCCGAACAGCGAACCGACCAGAATCGCCGGAAGATTGTTGATGGCATAGCTGCCGAGGGTCGCGGGGATGTCGAACAGCGGGAATTTGTATTCCCTCCTGGCCTTGTCCAAGGCACTCCGCCATGGCGCTCGATAGATGCCGCGGACGTCATCCCAGCTCAGAATGCGATGGCCCAGGAACGCAAGAAAGACGAACTGGCTGAGGATATGCGCGTGTATCATCGCTTCACCGCCGAGGTTGGCGAAGCCAAAAACCAACTGCAGCAGGGCCATGGTCGTAGGGAGGATCAGGCGGCCGACCGCGAAGTCACGCAAGAGCCCCGCACGCAGAGCCCAGCAGTTCATCGTTTCAACGAGCGCTGCGCCGCTCATCCCCATTGGAACCAGCCAGACCAGATGCTTGAGCTGGACAGGTGTAAGGTCCAAAAGCAATTGTCCGGCCGCAAAGGTCAGCACACCGGTGGTCAGGACAGCCAGCAGAATGAGCTTGACGGTGACATAGGTCTGCTCAGTCTCCTTGACGCCGTAGAGCGAAGGTTCGAAGCGCAACGCCGCGACCGCGCCGAGTATGTTGACCGTCGAGAGATAGATCGTGAAGACGCCGAAGTCCGCCGGGGAATAGAGGCGGGCCAGTATTGGAATGGTGGCGACCAGGATGAGCTGCCCTGCAATCGCCATTGCCGAAACACCGCTCGCCGCGCGGACGATCTTACGGATCGGGCTTGCTGTTACCTGCCCCTCCCTGGATCTCAGAAACTCGCTGTAAGACATTGGCTGGCGATTCCGAGAAGCGGCTGACGAGTGGAGTTGGGAGCTTACGGTGGGGGTCGCGGCACGCCATCATTCACCTGAATGATGTTGCGCGCCCCGCCGCCGGCGCGGCTCCCTGATGCCTATATGAAGCGCCGATGATGAAGCGGATAAAGCTAGAGCAATTCCAGGAAAGGTGTGTAACGGTCTTCCCTCAGGAATTTCGTAGAAACAAGTACTTAGAGCGGTTAGGCGATTCCGTGAAACGCTGAACCGCTCTGGTGTCGGCGACCGGCATCGCCGTCACCTGCGTCTTTGCAAGTGGATGAGCAGATTGGACAGGCCGAAAGGGGCCTTGGCCACGGCGCCGAGAGTCTCCAGCTTCGGGCCGGTGTCTCGAGGCGGCATCGCTGCCCTGTCCAGATTGTATTTGGCGATGATCGCCCGCTCAACGTCCTGGGTGCTCTTTGCCGTTGCCTGCTTGGTTGACGTTTCCGCGGAAATAAACTCTCGCCCCGACACTGAAAGTATGTCGCTTATCGTTTTGAAGACGCCGAAAGAGCGCATATTCACTTCAAAATCGGCTTCGAAAAGGCGTTCCGCGGGGGGCTCGCTTTCGATGCGTTGGCGCAGACGAGCCGCTACCGTCGCTCGAGGCACCACCACTCTAATGGTCAAGTCCGCGACGGGTACATTGCCCAGTGTCGTTGCCAGGGCCGCCTTGTCGGCATTCCCATTGAGCAAGGCCAGAGATCCAACGGCTTGAACATAGCCTTCGTCGAAGATCAGGATATTCGGAGCCCGTTTTGCTCGATCCCAAGCGTGCGACAGCTTCAATATGTGCTGCCAGATTCGAACACGCCAGATCGGCTTCTTCGGCGGCATTGCCTTGAGCATCGACATCGATTTCGTCAAATTTTGCCCGCCGTTTCGCGGGAAACACACTTCCCTGGCCGTGGAAACGGTCGCCGAGACGACCCTGGCCACAAACAGAAAGACTCCCAGGTCGAGGGTTCCGGACCTTACCGCAGGTCGGTAACTGCGAACGACCTCGGCGCTGTATCCGCCCTCGCGCAATCGCCTAGCAAGTGCGTGGGCAAATGTTGTCTTGCCCGAACCGGGCGGTCCGAAGAGTTCGACGATCAAGGTTCAACACTCGACATGGCGGCTGGCTGCGGTACTCAAGGTATGCGCGCGAGCAACAGATCCGCGCTATCACCGAAACGATATTTGGCGTGCCGTTTGAGATCGACCCGCGTGAGGACGCTCCCGGTTGGAACCGAAACCGCACCGTCCCTTTGAAGGAGCTCCAGAACTCCGCGAGCGATATCGCGCGGCGTCTTGTCCCAACGGACGGCGAGAAGGATCGCGTCCGCCCAGTTCGTCAGGAGCCTGGCTTCCGGTCCGGCAAGGCCGGATGGCCCGTTGATGATCACCAGGCTGTATTCGGCACGCAGTTCATCCCTGCATTCGAGGCTGTCGACGCGCGTCAAAAGTCCGAGCAGATCGTCGCCGGGCGCAACGGTCATCAGGTCGACGCCTGCGCCGGGCACAGTCACGACCGCGTCCTCCAGGCTGCAGCGATTGCTGATAAAATCGCCGAACGAACGGTAGGCTTTCGGACCGCCGGCCTGGCGGATGAACTCTTGCGTGAGCTGATGATGCGTGCGCTCGAGGTCGATCAGAAGAACCGGGCCACCAAGCCGTGTAGCGGCCAACGCCAAGCTCCAGGCAAGTTCATTCGCACCGTCATAACGCAGGCTGGACGCGACAAGGATCGCCTGTGAGGAACGTGTCCTGGCTTGATTTGGCGCCGCCGTAACCAAAAGCGACGTGACGGCACGGCTGTAGGCGGATTTGGGCTGATCCAGAATCAATTCCCGCATTTGCTTCATGGCGATCTTGCCGGGTTCTGGAATCATGCCGACGCAGGGAACCCTCAGCGCTGCCTCGGTCTCGGCTTCGCCCCGCAAGGTGCGATTGGATCGATTGCGGATCAGCACCAGGACGGCGCCGAGGATGGCGAACGCGATCATCCCGGGAGGGACCAGGAAGACCGGCGGCAGGGTCTGGGGTTTGGACGGCGGCCATGCCGGGGAAAGGATCGAGACGCCCGCCGAAGGGGCCGCGATGCGCCTCGTCAGATCCTGCTGCCGGCTCAGGAGCTCATTGTATCTCTGGGTGAGCAGAGTTACCTGCGGCTCGAGAGCGCGCAACCCGGAGAGCCGGCTGGCGGTGTCTGCCCCGACCGCATCGAGAACATTCTGGCGATCTTCCAGCGCGCCGACTTGAGCCCGATAGGTGCTCACCTCCGCCTCGACCTTGGCAAGGCCTTGCCGGATTTCATTTTCGATAGCCGCGGCGAGATCCTTGTCCGCGGGCGCACTAGCCTGGCGAGCCGCAAGATCAGCCAATTCCGGCGCGCCCAGGGCCTCAGCCAGCGAGGCAACCGGCGCGCCCTGCTTGCGCAGGTCCTGGATATGTTGAAGGCGCGATTCCATCGCCGCGAGATCGGCCCTGGACATGGAAATCTGCTGGCTGAGATCGGCCCTTTCCCTGGCGGCGTTATCGGCCGAGCCCTGATCTACGGCGCCATGGCTCAGCCGGTACTTCTCCAGCCGATCGGTCGCCGCAATCAAGTCGTTTTGCACGCCAGGCAGGCTGGCGACCACCGCATCGAGATCCTGCTTGTCCTCGGCCAGCCTCCGCTTCGCGAGCTCATCGATATAGACCTGGGCGAACGTGTTGGCGACCAAAGCGGCCCGCGCCGGGTCTTCGTCCGCAAAGGCGACTGAAATGATCCTCGAGCGCAGTTCCTGCCCGATCCTTATTCTATTGCGCAACTGCTTCAGATCGGGGTCGACCGCCGCTTGCCCGTTTTGCGGCCAGAGCCGCTCGACAATCCCGGCTGCAATCGACTGTTTTGATGGGGCATTCGTACCGGATCCGGAAGTTTCGGTGTTGGAGGCACCCGGCGCGCCGCCTTCGATGGTATGCAGCGCCGTCGCGACACGGCGCAGATGGCCCTGCGACGAGAGCATGGTGATGTGATCATCGATGCTGGAATCGATAAGGTCCTGCGCGGAAGAACCGCCGGGAGCAACAGAACTGCGTGCCGGCGCATCGATGATCAACTGGCTGGTCGCCTCGAACATCACCGGCCGAGCGAGGCCCACGATTGCAGCCAGGATCCCACCGATGACCGCAAAGGCAAGGATCAGCCATTTTCTCCTTGCGAGTACGGCCACCAGCTCATGCGTGGGAGTGGGTGGCTCGTATTCGCGCCGGGGCCGCATGCGTTCCCTGGATTCGACGACTGTCGGGACAGGCGGAGGAACGGCTCGCGGAAGTTTGATCCGGCTGACGGCGGAACCTGCCATTTTCATACTCCTGCCATGTCGAGTTCACGCGACGGAGCCGCGTAGGGCGTCTGCCTGGCCTCGTTGCGCCAAGCCTGAAACATCAACGCCGACCACAATTCGCGCGAGCGATCCTGCCCCCGCATGTGATCGCGCCAGCAACCGTCCACCTTGGCGCTGTCCAGCACCTCATCGCCATCGCGCCGAACGTCCGCGAGAAGATCGGTCGCCCAATTGCGCAACGGACCTCTCAGCCAGGTGGCCACGGGAACGTCGAAACCTTGCTTCGGCCGGTCGATCAGCCGGTCCGGAAGGTAACGACGCAGCAGATTGCGAAGGATCCATTTGCCCTTGCCGTCACGCACCTTTGCATCCGACGGGAGGCGCCAGGCGTATTCGACGACCCGATGGTCAAGCAGGGGACAACGCCCTTCGAGCCCGTTGGCCATGGTGGAGCGGTCCAGCTTCACCAGTATGTCGCCGGGCAGGTAGCCGGCCATGTCGTCGTAGAGAAGTCGCGACAGCAGCCCGTCGAGTTTCGGTGTGCTGTGGGTTGATCCAGGCTTGCCATGGCGAGTGAGGCTTGCAGTCGGGGACGTCACCAACCGCTGGTACAATTCGTCCTCATGCCTTGCGCTGAGCAGGCCGGAGAACCGATTGAGGCGATCGCTCCGCAGCATGTGGCGCAGATTTGCCCCGAGAGGAAGCCTGCGCAGGATGTCCTCATGCGCCGCGCGGGCCACCAGGTTCAGACCCGTGGCCATCGTTCGCCGTACTGCCAAAGGAAGGCTTTGCTGGCGCTTCAGCCGGTTCGCCATGAAGTGGCGGCCATAGCCGGCGAAGCACTCGTCGCCGCCATCGCCCGACAGCGCGACCGTCACGTATTGGCGAGCGAGCCGCGCCACCAGCAGGGTCGGTATCTGGGATTCGTCGGCGAACGGCTCGTCCCATATCCGCGGCAGTTCCGGAATGACGTCGCGCGCGGCATCGGGCGAAAGGTGAAGCTCCGTGTGGTCGGTGCCCAGATGCCGCGCCACTTCGGCCGCATAGCCACTCTCATCAAAACCGCCCTCCGCGAAAGCAATCGTGAAGGTGCGCACCGGGCTTCTCGATTGAGCCTGCATCAGAGCCACGACGGTGGAGCTGTCGATGCCGCCGGAAAGGAAGCTGCCCAGCGGCACATCGGCGATCATCCGCTCGCGAACCGCGAGCCGAAGCAGATCGTCAAGCTCGTCGGTCAGGTCATCGTCGCTGCCGGCGGTTGGTTCCGCACGCCCCATTTTGGCGACTTCGGCCAGCGACCACCAATGATCGGCACGCTGGGCAAGTGAACCCGCGCTGCCCGCTCTCGCGAGGTCCGAAGATTTGACCGAAAGCACCGAACCGGGCGGCAGCTTGAACGCACCCCGCCAGATGCAAGCCTGATCCGGAACCCATCCTTTCGACAGCATGGACGCAGCGGCATCGAGATCGAGCTCGGCGGAGAAGAGCGGAAAGCACCTGATCGCCTTGAGCTCCGAGGCGAAGACCAGGGCACCCCCCGCCAATGCGACATAAAGCGGCTTCTTGCCCATCCGGTCCCGGGCAAGGTGAAGGGTTCGGGTTTTCAGATCCCAAAGCGCAAAGGCAAACATCCCCGCAAAGCGCTTCAGCGCGGCTTCCAGACCCCAGAACTCGACCGCGCAGAGCAGGACTTCCGTGTCGCCCGTGCCGTGAAACTGGCAGCCCGCACCCTCGAGCTCGCGCCGCAGGTCGCGGAAGTTGTAGATCTCGCCGTTGAAGGTGATCACGTACCGGCCGCTGGCGGAACGCATGGGCTGCCGTCCGGCGCTCGACAGGTCCACGATGGCAAGCCGCCGGTGGCCGAGGGCAACGCCCGCGTCCCGATCCATCCACAGTCCCTGGCCATCGGGTCCGCGGTGCCGAAGCGAACTCGTCATCTGCCCGATCGCTTCAAGCGACTTCGGATCCATCTGCTCCGGCGAGAGTAGAATTCCAGCGATCCCGCACATTACGCCACCCTCACATACTGAGGCCGCAAGCGGACTTCGTGGCGCATTCCGGCGACAAGGCAGAAAGTCAGAGCGAACCAAACGATCGGGTGGCGGATGGTCAGATGCGGCATGCTGAAGACGACCACCGAGGCAACAAGCACCGACAGCGCGTCAAACCGGCTGCGCCAGGCCGACATGGCGGCTGATCCGACGATCCAAGCCAGGGCGAGAACCGCCACCAGCCCTCCCTGGAGGTAGAGATCGAGAATTGTGTTGTGAGCTTCGAACGGCCGCTCGAGAAACTGCCTGTCCGCGACCGGGGGACGTTCCAGGTGCGGACCAGGCCCGAGGCCGAGCGACCAGGATTGCAGCCCCTTCTCGATCGCCTCCCGCCACAAGAAAATCCGCAGGTCGAATGTCTCGACCGTTGCGTCGCCGCCTCCGTCCTTGGTGAGGCTCTTGGCGAACTGTGCCACGCTGCTCTCCTCGGCGACGGCATATGGCGCAGCTGCGGCCGCCAGCGGAACGGCGCCGACGATCAGCAGAAGCACAATCTGCCGGGAAAGACTGGCCCCGCCGGCACCGGATGCGAACCATGCCTTCAGCCGCAGCCCAAGGAAAACGAGGCAGCTCAGGATGGTCGTGTAGAGATAGGTGTCGCTTTTGGTCAGCCGTCCGACATAGAAGATCGGGACAAGGCTGGCGAGCGCGAGGAACTGGGCCCACCGCCTGTCGGTGGTCACTGCAAGGTGCAGTGCCAGTGGACCGAAGACCGCGCAATAGAGGGCGAGCTGGTTGGGATTCTCTGACCAGCCGCGCAAGCGATCCCAGTACCATGCCTCGACCCCAGACTGGTGTATCCAGCCCCATGCGAGGCCGAGCTGCACCATGGAAGCGCCGGTGGCCACGGCGATCACCCACCAGGCGCTCCGCCGCAGGCGCAACGCGGCGCCGGGCTCCGATGCGGCAAGGCAGGTGACACTGGCCAGCAGCACATAGGCCATCGTGTCGTGGGATAGCCCCGTCAGATAAAGGATCGAGGTGAAGTAGCCGACAACGGTCCCGACCGCCAAAGTCAGCGACAAAAGCAGCCAGAACTTCGCCAATTGCAGAAAGGCCGGCGTCGCTTCGACGGGTCCGCCCGCCAGTATCCGGGCCAACGAGAGCATGATCCAAAGCGCGAGGAAAAGCTCGCCATAACCGAATGGCAAACCCGGCACGGAGATCTGCGACGCGAAGGACAAGGCGACGCCGGCGCCGAGCAATGCATCCCTTATCATCGGCGCGCCTCGCCCAATCGGCGCTTCGCGACGCGGTCCGCTGGGATCGGATGTGAAAGACTGCCTTTGGATTGAGCCGCAAGGACGGCCCTGTAGAGATCACAATATTGGTCGACCACTCCAGGAAGGGCGAAACGCTCTTTGACAAGGTCGACGGAACGGCCGCCCATGGTCACGGCGCGCTGGCGATCCGAGAGCAGGTCGACGATGCGATTGGCCAACGCGTCCGGGTCGCGCGGCGTGACCAGATAGCCGTTCCAGCCATCCTGGACGACATCGGTGCAGCCCGGCATCCTCGAAGCAACGATGGGCAGCCCCGCAAGCCCTGCCTCCAGCAATACGCGCGGAACCCCCTCGCGGTATTCGGTTGGAAACGCAAACACGTCAGCCATACCCAGAAGCGCCGGGATGTCCTGGCGTTTTCCCAGCACGAGCACGTCGGAACCAAGCTGTCGAATTTCCGATTCCTCGACGGCGAACGGCCCTTCGGATTGCCAGGGTCCTATCAACACGAAGCGTGCATTCGGCCTTCTAGCCAGAACTTTCGGCACGGCCTTGAGGAGCGTCGGGATCCCCTTCTGACGGGTCAACCGGCCGACAAACATGACGACTTCAGCCGATTCAAGCCCGAATTCCTGGCGCATCCGCGCGGCTGACGGACCAAGATGCCTCGCAGCCGCGAAACTGCCTGTGTCGATACCTGAGCCGGCAATGAGGCGGTTGGTGCCATGTCCGAGCAGTCGATATCGCTGGAAGAACGTCTGATCGTCACGATTCTGGAAGACCGTCGCCGCCGTCCAAAAGGACGCCAGCCATTGCAGACCGCAGAAAACCGGCCGCAGCGCCAACGCGCGCGGCGCAAGCGACGAGAAGGTCCAGCCCAATCCGTTGATCGTGCGGACAACCGGCACCTGCCCGCGCGCCGCGAGCGGGGTCAGGAGGTTTGGCTTGGTGTCGAAACTCTGCACGATGTCCGGATGCAACTCCGCGATCAATCCGCGAAGCGTCCTGACCGTGCCTGCCTTCCCGCTGCCGCTGCTGAAGCGGTCGAACCCATAGCGCCTGTGGGCTATCCCGTGTCTTTGGAAGGAGGCGCCATCGCAAGTCGACACGGCAGTGACCTGAAAGCCTCTGTCGCGCAGCTCCATGAAAAATGGAATTCTTAGCGCGTGATCCTCGCCGCCGACGCAGACCAGGTGCGGTTTCATCTTGCCGCTCCCGAAACATTGCGGTCCACCAGCAGCCCGAAATGGCTGGAACCAAAGTAGTCTCTCATGGCCGCTATCTTTGCGAGAATGCGCTCAGTCAGGCCAAAGCTATGGGCAGGTCCAACGCTTGTCCTCGTCCGTTCGAATGAGGGGAGGAGGACCGCTCCACGACAGCAGTCGGGCAATCACAGAAAGTTGAAAAACCTAAGTGTATTCAGCGATGAAGCCGAGGCCCTTAGAACCAGGCCTCAAGCGCCACTTTGTCTCCCGTTGAGGTGGCTGGGAGGCACCTGTCGGGCGGAGCAGCGCGGTGGAACGCAAGCAAGAATTGGACGGTCACGATTGCCGGCCGCGCAGCCGATTTCGAGGTCGCTCAATGAAGGTATATTCGTAGGCTCGATGCCGTCCCCCTTCCTCGAACACCCTGATCCACCGGACCTCGGAGGCGCGCAGGGTAACGTCCCGGTTTGTCGCGAGCTTTGCAGCCCGAAAGGGCGTCGGCGCCAAGACCTTGTGCGCTACGACCACCTTTTCGGCAAACATCTCCTCGACCTCATAATTAGGCATGCCATTTCCCGCCCATTTCGTTCCCAACGACCAGAAACTTCGATCGTTTCGAAATGTTCCGAAGAAGGCGGCGACGGCTGCGGTTTGAGGTTGAACGCAGGCGACATGAACAGCGGGATCTGCTCACCGGCAGGACCGAGCGGTCCTGCCGGTGAGCAAGCTTCGTCAGACTATGAGAAAGGAACTCTCGCCTAGATGCAGATGCGGAGCGAGGCTTGCAAATTGGGTCTGGGCATGGCCGCCAATTCCGTCGCTGTCGAAAGAGAGGGCGCCTGTCGCGCTGTTGTAGATGATGTGGTCATTGGCGTCGTGCGCGGCAGGACCGATGTGGAAATTGGAGGCTGAAAGCGCTCCTTTTTGAAGACCGGCGAATATGGTGTGGTCGAGATAGATCTTGTCCTGGAAAACGTTGAAGTCGGCGATCCTGTCGATATTGTTCGGACCGAGCGCCGTGCTGAACACGAAGGCGTCGTGGCCACCATAGCCCTTCAACAGGTCGGACCCACCGCCGCCGTTTATCTTGTTGTCGCCATTGTTGCCGATGATCGTCTGGCCGAACTCGTTGCCCGTCAGATCGATGGCGGTTGTGCCGCGCGTGCTGGAGGTCGAGAGCTGCTCGATATGCGAGCCGGTGGACAGGGCATAGCTGACCGAGGCCATCACCTTGTCGAAGCCGCCGCCGGCAGCCTCCATGACTTTGTCGTGCGCGTTGTCGATATGGTAGGTGTTGTTGCCCTTGCCCCCCTGGATCACATGGTCGCCTTGCGAAGGATCGGTCGTTGTCGGCGGCGTCGGGTCGGTGGACGGGGGCGTCGGGTCGGAGGTTGGTGGCGGTGTCGGATCAGTGGTCACCGGCGGCGTCGAGGAGGTCGTACTGGCATTGTGCTGCTTGAAGAAGGCCTGCAATTCCGGCGAATTCTCCAGCGCGGTGTCGCCATTCTGCGAGCCCCAGGCATAGACGTAGTCGAATGCCGGCGATGGAACGAGGTTGGCCCAGTGATCGACCATGATCTGTTCCTGAGCCGCAGTGGGCATGACATGCTTGCCGCCCGTGTCGGTCGTCCAGCCGCCGCCGCCGAAAGCCTGATAGACAGGAATGATCTTATCGATCGGGATGCCGGATTTCACGGCCGCGGCCACGGCCCTGTCGATCATGTCGTAGTCGACGGTGGTGGTGCCGGTGCGCACCGGATAGGGATCAATACCGTAATAGTCGATGCCGGTGTTCGCCGGATTGTAGGTGTTGGTGAAATCCGGATTGGTGGAAGACCCCATGTTCATCATCGTGATGAAGGTCTTGGCGCCCGGAAAATGCGAATGGATCCAGTCGGATTCGGCCTTCAGAGTTGCCGCGCTGGCATAGGTTCCCCATCTCCCGGTCGGGTCGGGCTCGTCCATGAGATAGAATCCGAACACCTTCGGATTGTTGAGGAAAGGGGTGACCTGATCGATGAACGACTGGGTGGCGCCGTCATGGGCGCCCAGGTAGACCAGCGCCTTCATTCCGTCAGGGAGTGCATTCACCTGGGAAACATATTGAACGTCGACGAGATTGAATCCATCAGGTGCGACTTCGGCGGCCGTACCGCCAGCAGCATAGTGAAGAGTTGCCATGGTTATCCCTTCTTATCGGCAACGCCCCCAACAGCGCTTGCGTAAACGAAAGGTAAATTAGACAGAAATCACATACAGATTTCGCCGGTCAAAATAATTGATTGCCGCCGCGTGACCGACAAACGCTGGCGGGGGAAAAACTCCACATTTTCAGCGCAGTGGTTCCAGAAAAGCCGGGCTTTTGCGTAGGTCTTTCCCCCTCATTATCCCCGAATTTCACCGTCTTGCCCGCCGGTGACCGCGGACTCCGCCACGATTTTGCTACATTTTGATTAAAGTTCGAATATCTTAGCAGCGCCTCATGTTCAGGATTTTCGGGGGACTTCGCCTGGGCCTTAGGCATTTCAGCAGTTGGGGTTTCCAATATTGGCCGAAGCCAAGAAAGCCGCGCGGCACTTCCGCGTGGAGAACAAAAGGCTATGAAGACCAAACGAGAATTATCGTCCCTTTTGCGTAGCGCACTGTCGGATTGCGCGCCGGGGTTGCTTGGGGTTGGGCTTTTTTCCGCGGTGACGAACCTCCTGGCATTGACCGGGTCCCTCTACATGCTCCAGGTCTACGACCGGGTGCTGCCGTCCCAGAGCGTTCCGACCCTGGTCGGGTTGACTGTCGGCATGCTGGGACTCTACGCGGCCTACGGACTGCTCGACTTCGTTCGACTTCGCCTGTTGGTCCGCATCGCCAGCCGGCTCTACAGGAACCTGCATCAAAGGGCATTCGCCATTTCGATGCTTTTGCCGCTCAAGGCCGGCCGGGAAGCCGATCGGCTGGATCCGTTGCGGGACCTCGACCACCTGCGTGGCTTCCTTTCAGGGTCCGGGCCGACCGTCATCTTCGATGCGCCTTGGATCCCGTTTTATCTTCTCGTCATCTATATGCTGCACCCGTCGCTAGGCTTGCTGGCGACGATCGGTGCCCTTGTAGTGGTGGCGCTGACCGCGGTCGCGGAAATATTCGGTCGCAGGCCTGCCAGGCTGACATCCGAAGCCATGATCTCGCAACGCGTCCTTGCCGAGTCCGGCCGTCGCAATGCGGAGGTCGTTCAGGCCATGGGCCTCTCATCCAGGCTGGCCGGGCGCTGGAGCGAGGTCGTTCATAGCTACCTCGCCTATCAGGAGCGGCTATCCGACATCATTGGCGGGACCGGTTCATTGTCGAAGGCGCTGAGGATGGCGCTCCAGTCCTGCGTGCTTGGCCTCGGCGCCTACCTGGTCATCGGCGGCGAAGCGTCCCCCGGGGTGATCATCGCATCATCGATATTGCTTGGCCGCGCGCTGGCTCCGGTCGATGCGGCGATCGCAAACTGGAAAGGCTTCCTGTCGACCCGACACAGCTATTTCCAGCTCAAGGCGACGTTCGAGGCATTCGAAAACCCGACCGATCCCATGGAGTTGCCACGGCCGCAAACACAGCTGACCGTCGAGAGGCTGACGGTCGCGCCACCCGGCATGCCAAAGCCGACCGTGCTCGATGTAAGCTTCCAGCTGTCCAGCGGCGCAGGCATGGCCATCGTCGGCCCCAGCGGCTCAGGCAAGACAACGCTCGTACGGGCGTTGGTGGGTGCCTGGAATCCGCTGCATGGCAAAGTGCGGTTGGACGGGGCTTCCCTCGATCAGTGGAACCCGCGGTCGCTTGGCTGCCATATCGGCTATCTGCCGCAGGACGTTGAACTTTTTGACGGGACGGTCGCGGACAACATCTCCAGGTTCGGCGGCAAGAGCGACCCCAAAGGTGTGCTTGCCGCCGCCAGGGCCGCCGGCGTCTATTCGATGATCATGCATCTGCCGGAAGGTTTCCAAACGCGCATCGGCGAGGCAGGCAGGGCCTTGTCGGCCGGCCAGAGACAATTGATCGGCATCGCCAGGGCGCTCTACGGCGACCCGTTTCTCGTCGTCCTGGACGAGCCAAACTCAAATCTCGATGTCGAAGGAGACGCCGCGCTAGCCGGAGCGATTCTGGCCGTGCGCCAGCGCGGCGGCATCGTCATAGTGGTTGCGCACCGTCCGTCCGCTCTCACCAACATCGATCAGGTTCTGGTGCTGGCCAACGGCATGGTTCGCACGTTCGGCTCTCGCGAGGAGGTGTTGGCGAGCATCGCACGACCGCCCTCTTCCGCGGCGCACCGCCCTTCCCCGGTTATTCCCATCCAAAGGGGTGTGAGCGGACATGCGTGATGTGCTGCCTCGCGTCCTTGCGTTCCTGCCATCCTTCGTCTGGTTCGATGCCCGCCCGCGCTCGACGGGTACGAAGGCGCTCACGCCCCCCGGCAACCTCGGACCCAGCCTGGCGCTCGGACTGGCGGTGACTTGCCTGCTGGTTCTCGGCGGAGGGCTATGGCTCGGCTTGACCAAGATAGCAGGTGCCGTGATCGCCCCCGCGACCGTGGTCGTCGAAAGCAACACCAAGAAGGTGCAACACCAGACCGGTGGCACCATCAGCGGCATTTTTGCGCAAGACGGCGATCATGTCCGGGCAGGCGACATATTGGTCAGGCTGGATGATACGCTGGCGCGTGCAAACCTTGACATCATCAGCGAGGATTTCGACCGCGCCACGGTGCGGCTTGCCCGGTTGGAGGCCGAACGTCAGGGGCTGTCGACGATGCAGATCCCAAGCAGTCTCCAGGCGGATATGGCCAATCCGAACGTGGTGGCGCTGATCGATGGCGAGCGCACTTTGCTCGAAACGCGGGCATCGGAACTGGCCGGTCAGAAAACGCTTCTTCGCAGCCAGACCGAGCAGATTGAGCGTCAGCTCGAAGGCCTGAAAGCCCAGCAGGCCGCGATGGACGAATCCGCGGCTTTGCTCGGCCGCGATCTCACGGATGTGGATGCTCTCTATTCCAAGAAACTGGTTTCGAAAGAGAGGCTCAGCAACGTCAGGCTGGACGCGACACGAGCCAAGGGCGAGTCCGGGCGGCTGGCCGCGGCCGTCGCGGAAGCGCAGGTCAAGATCACCGAAACCGAGTTGCAGGTTCTGCAACTGGACGAACAACGGCGCAGCGAAGTGACGAAAGAGCTGCGTGAAACCGAAGCCAAGCGGACCGAACTCGACGAGCGCAGAATAGTGGCGCAGGACGAGCTGACCAAAACCGAAATCCGCGCCCCGCAATCGGGAACGATACAGCAATCCACCATCCACACGGTTGGCGGGGTGATCGCTCCAGGGGAGTTGCTGATGACGATCGTCCCCGATGCGGACAATCTTGTGGTGGACGCGCTCATTCCTCCGTCGCGGGTGGATGACATTCGTCCCGGTCAGCCTGTCTCGATCCGTTTCCCGGCATTCGATTCCGGCACGACGCCGGCCTGCCAGGGCGCGGTGAAATGGATTTCCGCGGATCTGATCAAGGACCCGCAGCACCAGCTCTCCTATTTCTCGGCTCGTATCAGTGTCGAAAACAAGACGGGTTGCCTGACAGACGCGAAGGTGCTCAAGCCGGGCATGCCGGCCGAGGTTCACATACGCACAGACCGGCACAGTGTCTGGTCTTATCTGCTGAAGCCGCTCACCGACCAGATGTCACGCGCTTTCCGATAGAACAATTTTAGGACGCATTCCCGGCTTCCGAGGTCGATACTCGTTGGGGGCGAGCGCCTATCGTCTCAGCCCGAAAAAGCTCAAGACGGCGAGGACGACGACAACGAGCCCGACAATGTAGATGATGCTGTGCATGGGATTTCCTCCTGTGGGAGGTGAACAGTCAGCGCGCCCTAATGTTCCGTCTGCAGCATGCCGGGTCCATACGTCCTTCGTTCGGATGGCAGTCGGTCTGGCAAACGCTGGTACAACAGTGTCAGCCGGCGACCTGTATCTAGTCCGTGCCCCCGCCGGTCAGGCCCGGCTCGTGGGCTCCCCCGCTTTCGAGCCGGGCCGCCCGATCACCCGTCTCTCCGAACGGATTTGTTATCGGTTTGGCCGATCCTCCCGCAAGACGCTGTAGAGAACGAGGCCCGCCATCAACGACAAGATGGCACCGAACATGTCATGGCCGGTCAGCCCTAAGTAATATACGAGAGTGAATGCCAGCTCAGCCATGTTCCACCCAGGGTGTCGACGGTATCCCTCATGAACCCTTAGAGGCGGCTAATGTTCCTGCCGCGACACTGGCGCGCCAAGGACTCGGCGAGGCCGAACGGCTGATCTCAATCGAGCTTCATTCGAACGAGTAGGTAAATCCTTCCGCCGAGGCACCGACGATGACTTTCGTCATCTTCTTGCCCTCGAGCGAACGATTGAGCACGCCGCGGCTGAGCTCCGGCAGCAGTGTGTTGGTGAGTATGGCGTCGATCATGCGCCCACCGGACTCGATCTCGGTGCAGCGCGCCTTGACCAGGTCCATGACGCCGTCGCCGATGACCAGTTCGGCATCGTTGGTCGCCCTGAGACGGCGCGCGATCTTGCCGAACTGATGCCGGGCGATCGCCTCGATCATCGAATCCGACAGCGGATAGTAGGGGATCGTCACCACGCGGCCAAGGAAGGCGGCAGGAAAGACTTTCAGCAATGGCGCGCGTAACGCGGTGTCCAGATCGTCGATGCCGGTGCGCACGGTCCCGTTCCTGGTGCGGTCCATGATGACGTCGGAACCGACATTCGAGGTCAGCAGGATCAGCGTGTTCTTGAAGTCGATGCGCCGGCCTTCGCTGTCGTCCATCATGCCCTTGTCGAAGACCTGGAAGAAAATCTCGTGCACGTCGGGATGCGCCTTCTCGACCTCGTCGAGCAGGATCACCGAATAAGGTTTCCGGCGCACCGCCTCGGTCAGGATGCCGCCCTTGCCGTAGCCGACATAACCGGGCGGCGCGCCCTTCAGCGTCGAGACGGTGTGGGCTTCCTGGAATTCGGACATGTTGATCGAGATCAGGTTCTGCTCGCCGCCATAGAGCGTCTCGGCCAGCGCCAGCGCGGTCTCGGTCTTGCCGACTCCGGAAGGCCCGCAAAGCAGGAACACGCCGACCGGCTTTTCGGGCGCGCCGAGGCCGGCGCGGCTGGTCTGCACCCGCCTGGCGATCATTTCCATCGCATGGTCCTGGCCGACCACCCGTTCGGACAGGGTGGCGGCGAGCTTCAGCGCCTTTTCGGTCTGGCTGGACAGCATCCGCCCGGTCGGGATGCCGGTCCAGTCCTGGACGACGGCGGCCACGGCGTTGCGGTCGACCGAAGGCAGGATCAGCGGCGTCTCGCCCTGCGCCGTGGCGAGCTCCGCCATCAATTCGCGCAGCCGTGCCAGGTCGGCGGCGGCCTCGTCCGCCGGTTCGGCGGAGGCTGTTTCGGCCTTTGCAGCCTTGGCCCCCTTGGCTTTCGAGGCCTTTGTCTTCTTGGTCTCGGCAGCCTTACCCTCGCCAATCTTATCGGGACCCTTTTGCACAGGTGCTTTTGCCGCGCCCTCCGCGCTCTGCGTCTCCGCAGCGGCTTCTTCCGCCGCCGCCTCATCGAGCGGCACGCCCTCGCCACGCAATTTGGAGCGCAGATCGAGTATCTCGGCGACCAGCGCCTTTTCGCGATCCCAGCGCGCCTGGGCGGCGGCCAAAGCGGTCTCGGTTTCCGCAAGCCCGGCGTCGACGCGAGCCTGCCGGTCGGCGACGTCGATGCCGATCGCCGCCTCGCGGCCGATGATGCCATTCTCCACTTCGAGCGCCTGGCGGCGGCGCAGTATGTCCTCGACCTCGGCAGGCGTGGCGTGCTGCGAGACCGCGACGCGGGCGCAGGCGGTGTCGAGCAGGCTGACGGCCTTGTCCGGCAACTGCCTGGCCGGAATGTAACGGTGCGAGAGCGAGACCGCCGCCTCGATCGCCTCGTCCAGGATCTGGACCTTGTGGTGTTGCTCGAGCACGCCGGCGACGCCGCGCAGCATCAGCACGGCCACCGCTTCCGAGGGCTCGTCGATCTTGACCACCTGGAAGCGGCGGGTCAGCGCCGGATCCTTCTCGATATGCTGCTTGTATTCGGCCCAGGTGGTGGCCGCGATGGTGCGCAGCTCGCCGCGCGCCAGCGCCGGCTTCAGGAGATTGGCCGCATCGCCTGTTCCGGCGGCGCCGCCAGCGCCAATGAGAGTGTGCGCTTCGTCGATAAACAGGATGATCGGCACTTCGGAGGCCTGGACCTCGTCGATGACGGACTTGAGCCGCTTCTCGAACTCGCCCTTGACGCTGGCGCCCGCCTGCATCAGCCCGACGTCGAGCATGCGCACGCTGACATTCTGCAGTGTCGGCGGCACGTCGCCCTGGGCGATACGCAGCGCAAAGCCCTCGACCGCGGCTGTCTTGCCGACGCCCGCCTCGCCGGTCAGGATCGGGTTGTTCTGGCGGCGTCGCATCAGGATATCGACGATCTGCCTGATTTCCGGATCGCGGCCGACGACCGGATCGATCTTGCCGTCGCGGGCGCGCTGGGTGAGGTCGGTGGCGTATTTGGCTAGAGCCGAATCCCCGCCCGGACCGCGTTTCATCGGCGTTTCGGTGGCAGCAGCGGCGGGCGGCGCGCCGGTTTCGAGCGAGCCTTCCGTGACATCGGTGAAGCGGGAAATGACCCCGTCGGCGTCGATCTTGTCGAACTCGGCGCTGATCTTCGAGACCAAGCCTTCCAGCACCGGCGTCTTCAGGCAGGCCAGCAGGATATGAGAACTGCGAACCTCCTCGACGCCGAATTCCAGCGTGGCGAGGTTCCAACCTTCCTGGATGGCGTGGAAGATGTGGTCGGAAAACTCCTCCACCGAAGTGGCGCCATAAGGGAGCTTGTCGATGGCCCGGGTCATGTCCGCCGTCATCCGGCTGACATCGATACCTGCGTCGGCAACGATCATCTGTACGTCCGAGCGTTCGGACAGGACCAGTTGCTGAATGAAGTGGACGAGTTCGACATAGGGATTGCCGCGCAACTTGGCCGTGTCGGCCGCTGCCTTGAAGGCGCGCACCCCCGTGGCGTTGAGCTTGGCGACCAGTTCCTTACGTTTGAAGCTCTGCGATGACCGGCGCTGTTCCATCGAACCTGCTCCCGCAACCTGCCGACCGTACCCTGCCACATAAGCGGCTGCTTGACAAAGCCGCGTGGGGGATAAGGTTTTTTGAATCTATCCGGGCGGCACCGCCCGGTTACACAAGCCTTGCAAACTCGCCCAACAAACACTGGATTGCCGTCCAGACTATGCGAGCCATTTCACATACCGGGTCCGTCAATCGCGCAATGGGTTTCACCGAACAGAACGATTGCGTTTAGCTTCCGTTAGGTTTTGCGCAGGTGCTCAATTGTCGTGACGTGGGGCCGGTGATAACGTTGCGTCACATAGAGGTCTCAGGACCGCTGGCTGGGGGTAGGTGTGATTGATCTCGCACTCTGGCTGAATCCTCTGGACGGTGCGAATCCGTCGGGAGAGGACTTGCGCAACGACCCGGCTTTCCACGAGCTGGAGCGGTTGACGGAAACTCAGCTCAAAGTTTCCCACGACGGCAACAACGCTTCGCAGGGCACTGTCGCGGTCGACTGGGCGGCAGTCCTGGAAAAGGCCGAGGAATTGCGGCCGCACGGCCGCGATTTGCGTCTCTTGGTCCTCGTCACACGCGCTTTGGCCAATGAAGACGGGCTGGCCGGCCTAGCCCAGGGCCTGACGCTGATAGCGCGGACCTTCGAGCAGTACTGGGACACGATGCACCCGGCTCTGCGCACCGGCGCGCTGCGCGAAGCCGCCTTGCGCCGCATCAATGCGCTGCTCGATCTGCAAAACGGCCAGGAAGGCCTCCTGGCGAACCTCAGGCAGGCGGTTTTTTTCTCGCCGCGCGCCATCGGGCCGATCAGCGGCCGGGACCTGGAACAGGCGTCGCTCGACGAGCGCGTCATGCTGCAGGAGGCGGCCTCCGGCCTTGGCGCCGGCGAAAAGGCGGCGCTGACGAGCGCCCACAACCAGCTGTTGAACCGTGTGCGCACCGGGTGCGCGGCGCAGTTCGATCAGGCGGCGGACGCCATGACGTCGCTGCTGGCTGACACCCAGGCCGCGATTTCCGCGCTGGAGGCGGTGGATAGCGCGCTCAATCCCCGCATCGACGGCAATGGCGCCACCGTTCCGGAATTGAAGAGGTTCTTGCAGCGTTTGCTGACGACGCTGGAGCGCAATTCCAGCGCCGGCGCCGCCAATGGCGCTGCAAAAACCGCCCCGCAGCCGGCACCGCCGCCGGCATCGACACCCGCCCGAAACGGTCATGGAACCGAGACGATGGCAAGTGTGGCTAGCTCCGTGGAAGCGAGCGCCGGTCTGCCGGACCGGATCAACTCGCGCGATGAGGTCGTCAAATGCCTGGACCTCGTGGTCGCCTTCTACGACCGCACCGAGCCGTCCAGCCCGATCCCGCATCTGGCGCGTCGCGTGCGCCGGATGGTGCACATGGATTTCGTGGAACTGATGGAAGATCTCGCCCCGTCGGGGCTGAAGGAGTTCCGGCAGCTTGCCGGCGTTCCCGATCCCAAGAAGCCGGCCCAGAAGGATGAAAGGTAACGAGCATGCCAGCAGAGAGCAAAGCGAAGGTCATCGAAAGAAACCGCGCCCCGCGCGTGCAGATCGCCTACGACGTCGAAACCTACGGCAGCCCGACGACGATCGAACTGCCGTTCGTCATGGCGGTGATGGCCGATCTTTCGGGCGCCTCACAGACCAAGGAAGCGTCGAAGTCGGTGCTCGACCGCAACTTCGTCGAAACCGACGCCAACCGGTTCCCCAAATTCATGGAGGCGATGGGTCCCCGCGTGAAGGCGCGGGTGAAGAACACCCTGCCGCAGGCCGAGGGCCAGGAGCGCGACGAAGAGCTCGCGGTCGACCTCACCTTCTCCAAGATGGGTGACTTCGCGCCGGACAAGGTCGCCGAGCAGGTGCCGCAACTGGCCGAAATCCTGAAGATGCGCCGTCAGCTCGAAGAGTTGTTGGGCTTCATGGACGGCCGTGTCGACGCCGAAAAGCGCATTGCGCAACTTCTGAACAACGAGCCGCTGCTGAGCAAGATCGCCACTCAGGCGATGGATGACGGCAAGGGCGAGGAGTAAGTCATGGCCGAACAGCAAAAGACCGCAGCCGCCACCGCCGAGGCGGAAGCCATCGATCTCGGCGAATTCAGCGGACTCCTAGAGAAGGACTTCAAGGTCAAGAAGGACGACAGCGAAAAGCTGCAGCAATTGGTGCGCAACCTGGCTCTTGCCGCACAATCGCGCTCCGAGACGACTACGATTTCGTCCAACGCGATCAAGTCGATCAAGTCGCTTATCGCCGGCATCGACAAGATGCTGACGACGCAGGTCAACGAGATCCTGCATGCGCCCGAAGTGCGCGAGATGGAAGGCACCTGGCGCGGCCTCTGGTACCTGATCAACAACACCGAGACGGATACCAAGCTGAAAATCCGGGTGATGAACATCTCCAAGGAAAAGCTGGCCGATACGCTCGAAGACTATGAAGGTCAGATGTGGGACCAGAGCCCGATCTTCAAGAAGGTCTACACGGACGAGTATTCGATGCTCGGCGGCGAGCCGGTCGGCTGCATCATCGGCGCCTATGAATTCTCGAACCACCCGCGCGATGTCGGCCTGCTGCGCAACATTTCGGGCGTCTGCGCCTCGGCGCATACACCCTTCATCGCCGCCGCTTCGCCGCGGCTGTTCCGCATGGACAGCTGGCAGGAACTGCCCAACCCGCAAGACCTCCAGATGATCGTGAACAACCCGGCCTACGCCTCGTGGCAGTCGCTGCGCGAAAGCGAGGACGCGCGCTATATCGGGCTCACCATGCCACGCGTGCTGGCACGGCTGCCCTACGGCTCGGAAACGGTGCCGGTGAAAGGCTTCACCTTCGAGGAAGAGGTGGGTGGCGATCACAACAAATATGTCTGGATGAACGCCGCCTTCCCGATGGGCGTGAACATCAACCGCAGCCATAAGCTCTACGGCTGGGGCACGCAGATCCGCGGCGTCGAGAATGGCGGCACGGTGCTCAACCTGCCGGTGCACGCCTTTCCGACCGACGACGGCTCGATCGCGATGAAATGCCCGACGGAAGTCGCCATCGACGACCGGCGCGAGGCGGAACTGGCCAAGCTCGGCCTGATGCCGATCCTGCACCGTAAGAACACCGACCTCGCGGCCTTTATCGGCGCGCATTCGCTGCAGGACGACGAGACGCGCGCCGGGCGTCTGGTCGATCCCGATGCCCAGTCGAACGAACGGCTGAGCGCCAACCTGCCCTACCTGTTCCCGGTGTCGCGCTTCGCGCATTACCTCAAGGCGATCGCGCGCGACAAGATCGGCTCGTTCAAGGAACGCACCGACATGGAGATCTGGTTGACCGAATGGATCAACCGGTACGTGCTGGCCAATCCAGCCTTTGCCGACGACAAGGCGCGCGCCAAGCGTCCCCTTGCCGCGGCCGAGGTCCAGGTCGACAGCGTCGAAGGCCGGCCCGGTTACTACAATGCCCGTTTCTATCTGCGTCCGCACTACCAGCTGGAAGGCATCAATGCCTCGCTCCGGCTGGTGTCCGAACTGCCGTCAGTGAAGGGCTGAAATCATAAGCAAAGTCATCTTGTTTCGTTTGAAAGCGGTGGAGAAAGACAATGCCTACCACAGAGAGAAGCGAGGCTCCTTCCATGAAGATCGATGGTTTTTTGAAAGTTCCGGACATCAAGGGCCCGAGCAAGCGCGACGGCCATGAAGACGAGATCGAGATCCATGGCGTCGATTACAAGATGATCGCGCCTTACGACCCCAATTCGCTGTCGCGGCGCGGCCGCGTATCGATGGGAATGATCAAGTTCTTCAAGCACTACGACAAGTCGTCGCCCTACCTGAAGAAGGCGCTGTTCGAGAACAAAGCGCTCGACGAGGTGGTGTTTTCGGCACGCCGCACCATCGACGGCGAGACCAGCGACTATCTGGTCGTGACGCTCACCGACGCTTCGATCATGGAATACGACATGCGGCAGGCCCATGACGAGGCGGACCTGATCGAGGAAGAAGTCAGCTTCGCCTACAAGAAGATCAAGTTCGTCTACGACAAGGACGACGAGATCGAAATGGACGTCTATGTCGGCAAGTGAGGCCAAACGGCCTGGCGGGAAAGCGCAGCTTGCCGGCAGCTCCCGGGCAAAGCGCGAGGCGGTCCAGCCCTCCCTCTGGGACCGTCTCGTCAACGACTTGCCCGGGCTGACGTCGGAGATCGACGGGCTGCGTCGCCTGCTGGAAGAAGAACTCGGCGCCGAGCGCGTCGAGGCTCTTCTTGCCGGCAGTGCGCGCGCCATCGATGCCGATGCGGTATCGACGTCCGAGCAAAAACGGCGCCTGCACCGGCTGGTGTTCCAGACCGAGCATCGCGCCGAAATCGAAAGCCGCGGCGTGGTGGTCTCGGCGCGTGTACTGCGCGAAGCCGTCCGGCGCGACATCGAGGCCCTGTTCAACACCGAGCGCTTCGAATCCGTCCCGATGCTTTCCGATGCCGAGCACGAACAGCCTTTGGACGAGTTGCCGCCGCTCGCCGATTTTCCGGAAGTGCGCCGCAGCGTCGTGAATTACGGCGTGCCGTCCTTCTCGGGCCGCTCGTCGCGGGATTTCGACCGCGATACTCTGGCGCGCGAGATCCGCGCGGTGCTCGCCACCTTCGAGCCGCGCCTCAAGGAGAGCGCCACGACCGTGAGTGTCACGCTCGGCGACAAGAGCGTCGGCCTCAAGATCGAGATCGACGCCGTACTGATCATGACGCCGACGCCGGAACGCATGCGGTTGCGCACCACGATCAATCTCGACAACGGCCTGGCGCGAACCGAATTCCGGGAGACCTGAGATGGATCGGGTCTTCGTGGAGTATTACGAAGAGGAACTGACCCATATCCGGGCGCTGGCCGCGGAATTCGCCGACATGCATCCGGCGGTCGCCCGCAACCTTTCCCTCGACACGGTCCCCTGCCCCGACCCTTATGTCGAACGGCTGCTCGACGGCGTGGCCTTTCTGGCGGCGCGCACGCGGCTGAAGGTCGACGCGGAGCGTTCGCGGTTTTCGCGCGCCGTGCTGGACGTGCTCTATCCGGACCTGGTGACGCCGGCGCCGGCGACGGCGATGGCCGTGCTGAGACCCGGCCAGCAGGTGCAATCGATGATCGCCGGCCACGCCGTCGCGCGCGGCACGCGGCTGGTCTCCGGCCTGCATCCGGGGCTTTCGTCGCGCTCAACCTTCACCACCGCGCAGGAGGTCACGCTGTGGCCGATCGCGATCACCTCGGTCAGCTATTTCCAGGATCGCAGCGCGCTGGCGGCGGCCGGCATCGCGCCGCTCGGCGGCGTGCGCGGCGAGGCGGCGTTTCGCATCACGCTGGCGCGGTCCGGAAAGGGCAAGCTCAGCGAATTGTCGCTCGATCGCCTCGACCTCTATTTCGCCGGACGCGCCAAGGCGCCGCTGCTGTTCGACGCGATCTTCGGCGCGTGCTCGGCCGTCGGCGCGCGGGCGGAAGGCAAGACCAATCCGCTCACGGCCCTGCCCGAGCCAGAGATGATCGGCATAAGCGACGACGAAGCGCTGATGCCACGCACCCGCCCGACATTCGAGGGATACCGGCTGCTGCGCGAGTATTTCATTATCCCCGAGCGCTTCCACTATGTGCGCGTGACCGGTCTGCAGCCGGTGGTGCGCAAATGCGATGGGGGAATCGAGGTCATCTTCCTGTTCCGCCGTCCGGTGCCGGAACTCGCCGACGTAGCGGCGGCCGATTTCGAGCTGTTCGTGACGCCGGTGATCAATCTCTTCGAACGCGAATGCAACGTCATCGAGATCGACCAGCGCCGGACGCGCCAGGTGCTGCATGCCGATCGGACGCGGGCGCGCGATTTCGAGATTTTCCGCGTCATCCGGGTGGAGGATGCCGACGCGGAAGGCAATGAGGCGATCATTCCGGAATTGTTCAGCCTCGGGCAGAACCGCGGCAGCGGCTGGGTCTATTCGACCGAGCGGCGCCCGCGCCGAGCCACCGAAGACGAGCGGCGCGACGGCCTGACCCGCACCTCCTACACCGGCGACGATGTCTTTATCGCGATCTCGCGCCCGGCGGGAAGTCCGGCGAACCGGCCGCTCAAGCGGCTCGACATCATGGCGCTCTGCACCAACCGCGACCTGCCGATCCTGGACGACACGCCGACGCTGACGCTGGAGACCGCCGATCCGGTCGAAGCGGTGCGGTTGCTCGGCGCGCTGCGGCCGCCACAACCGGCGATCCCGGCAGCGCTGCCGTCTGGGGCCGAAGGCGAATCCCGCGCCGACAATCTCGCCTGGCGGCTGGTGGCGCAGCTCTCGCTCAACTTCCTCAGCCTCGCCAAGGAAGGCCGCGGCGTCGATCCGCTGCATGCCTTGCTCGACCTCTACGCCGATCGCGGCGATCCGAGCCTTGCCCGCAACGTGCATTCGATCACCCGTATCGACTCGCGCCCGGTGATCGAGCGGCTGCAGATCGACGGACCGATGTGTTTCGGACGCGGCACCGAGGTGACTCTGCATGTCGACCAGTCGGTGCTGGCGGGTCAGAGCTCGCTGCTGCTTTCGGCCCTGCTGGCGCGGCTGTTTGCCCGCCATGCCGGGATAAATGGTTTCGTGCGGACGCGTACGCGGTTGCTGCAGAAACAGGAGGATGTGCCATGGCCGATGACGCCCGGCAATCGCTACCTGATCTAGCGCAGCCGGCCCCGAACGAAGCCGAGGCGCTGTCGGAGGGCTCCGACTTCTTCGAGCTGCTGCGCCGCCTGGAGCAGCGGCGCGGACTGTTCGGCCATGCCGGAACCGCCGACCGCGAGCCGGCAAGGCTCGGCCAACATGTGCGCCTGAGCTTCTCGGCCAGGGACGTGGTCAAGTTCCAGGACGCCAGGGACAAGGCTCCGGCGCGGGTGACCGTCGCCAATCTCGGCCTGCTCGGACCGGAAGGACCGATGCCGCTGCATTTGACGCGCTGGGTGCTCGACCGCCTGTCGCAGCGCTGGTTCACCGGCGCCGACGCCGAGCAGACCAGCGACACGACGTTCGTCGACTTCGTCAACATCCTGCAGCACCGCATGATCGCGCTCTACTACCGCGCGTGGGCCGACGCGCATCCGGCGGTGCAGGTCGAGCGTTCAGTTGGCGGACGCGTCCGCGCCATGCTGGAGGCGATGGCCGGGATAGGCCTTCCCGGCACACAGGATCCGGAGCTCGACACGGTGCGGTTACGCCAGGCCGGATCGCTGGCGAACCAGGTCGACGGCGCGGAGCGGCTGACGCTGTTTCTCGCCACGGCCTTCAAGGTGCCGGTGCAGATCAAGGAATTCGTAGCCGCCTGGATAACCATTCCGAAGGCGCTGCAGAGCCAAGTCGGCAAGGCCTATGCGGCGCTGGGCGGCGGAGCAACGATCGGCCCGCGCGTCTTCAGCCGGCAAAGCAGGATCGAATTGCGCGTCGGCCCGCTGAGCCTCGACGACTTCAAGTCCTTTCTGCCCGGAGAACGGCGCCTTGCCCTGTTCAAGAAGGCGGTGCGCGAGATGATCGGCGAAACGCTCGACGTCGATCTGCGCATCGTGCTCGCGCGCGACGCCGTGCCGCCGCCGAAGATGGGAACCGTCCAGCTTGGCCGCACCTCCTGGCTTTCGCGTCCGGCCGAAAAGGGGGACGCCGACGATCTCAGGTTGCGCACCATCGTCGGCTGGCGGCCGGACATGGCGGAGGCAGCCCCATGAGCCTGCTGCTGACCCTGGAACAAGGCCCGCGCTCGCAGGTGGTCAGGCAGACCCGGCTGGATGAAGGCGAACTGGTGATCGGCCGCAGCGCCGATGCCGGCTGGCAGATCGACGATCCGGACATGTTCGTCTCGCGCGCCCATTGCAAGATCAGTGGCGGGCGTGACGGCTACTATGTCACCGACACGTCGAGCAGTGGCTTGTTCATCGACGACTCCGACAGCCCGCTGGGAACCGGCAGGTCGGCACGGCTGCAAAGCGGCATGCGGCTGCGCATGGGCGACTATGTGCTCCATGTCGAGGTTCAGCCGAGCGCCGGCCACACCTCGATCGGTCAGGCGCCGATCGCCAACCATACGGCGCCGGCATGGTCGGCGCCGCAGCCAAGAACCCCGCCCAGCATCGGCGGCGACGACTTCTTCTCGGCCAAGGTCGAGGAAGAGCCGCAGCGGCCGCGCCCGGCCGGGCTGCCGGATCCGTTCGAGCAGCCAGTGCGAGGAGCTTACGATCGCGCTTCGAGCCCGCGCAGCTCACCGGCCTTCGACGACCCGTTCAGCCTCGATCCGGTGGCGACGCCGGCCTCGAACGAAGCGCCTGCCGCCGGCCGGTCGGATCCATTCGGCTTCGACGACATGCCATCGCGCAACGATGCGCCCCAACCCGCGCAGAAAGCGGCCGGCTTCGACGATGATTTCAGCTTCGGGCCGGCCGCGACAACCGCGCCAGCCAGCGGCGCCGAGCCGGCCGGCCGTGTCGAGCGCGGCGCCGAAAAGCCGCAACCCGCGCGTCCTTGGGAGATACCGGCGCAGGTGGCCGCCCCTCCTGCTCCGCCGCCGCGCCCCGTTCCAGCGCCCAAGCCGTCACGTCCAATACAACCGGCGCCCAGCGAGACGGCGCTGCGCGCGGCGTTCCTGCGCGGTATGGGCGTCGAAGAGGCCGAGTTTCCCGGGCGCGATGCGATCGCCGAAATGGAGAAGTTCGGGCGGGAATACCGACTGATGCTCGATGGCCTGATGCAGTTGCTGCGCAAGCGCGCCGAGGAAAAAGGAAGCGCGCGCGTCGCCCAGACGATGGTCGGCGCCTCCGAGGTCAATCCGCTCAAATTCCTGCCGACGGTGGAGGACGTCATCGTCACCATCATCGCGGAACGCAGTCCGGGCTTTCTCTCCGGCGAGGCGGCGATCGGCGACGCGGTGAAGGACCTTGCGCAGCATCACGTGCGCGCCTGGCGCGGCGTGCAGGCGGCTCTGCGGCGCATGATCGACCGTTTCGATCCGGCCGCGATCGAGGAAGAGCTCAAATCCAATTCCGCGCTCGGCAATCTGCTGTCCGGCGGACGCAGCGCCAAGCTTTGGGAACTCTACCAGAGACGCCACCGCGACATCGCTCAGAGCGCGGAATCGAGCTTCCTGGGCGAGATCGGCGCAGACTTCAGGGATGCATATGAAGAGGAGTAGGACATGATCGACAGACGCGAATTCATCGTTGCCATCGGCGCCACGGGCCTGCTTGCGGCCTGCCAGAGCGGCCCGCCGAAACCATCGGTCATCTCGGTCAACGTGACCGGCGGCGCCGGCATGAACCCGGGACCGGGCGGCGGCGATCGGCCGGTGACGGTGCTGGTGATGCGGCTTGCCAGCACCGGCAAGTTCAATTCGGCCGATTATTTCGCGCTGCAGGGCGATGCCGGTTCGGCGCTCGGCGCCGACCTCATCGGCTCAGACTCGATCTCGGTCGCTCCGGGCAAAACGGCGGCCAAGACCATCACGGTCGAGCCGAACGCCGCGGCGCTCGGTTTCGTCGCGCTGATCCGCGAACCCGGCGGACGCAACTGGCGCACGACCAAGTCGGTATCGCCGGGGTCGAAATTCACCATCAACGTCAGCCTCGGCAAGGGCGGCATTTCCGCCTGACGGCGAGACAACCACGGCAGTGCAGAGAGTGGCAGCATGAGCGACGCAAACAGGGTGCTGTGGTCCGAGGGACTCTTCTTGAGGACCCAGCACTTCCAGCAGCAGGACCGGTTCTTCGAGGGGATGGTGCGCGGCGCGTTACAGGCCGGCCAACTCCATACGTTCGGCTTCCAGCAGCTGACGCTCGACCAGTCGCTGCTCGATGCCGGCCAGGTGTCGATCGTGTCCGCCCGGGGCATCTTCCCGGACGGCACGCCCTTCTCCATCCCGGAGCTGATGGACGCGCCCAAGCCGTTGCCGGTCACGGCCGACACCGGCGCCGGCGCGGTGCTGGTCGCGCTGCCGCTCGAGCCGCCAGGCGGCGTCGGCTTCGATCCGGCGCATGCAGCCTCGACGGGCGCGCGCTACCACGGCAAGATCGTCCCGGTGCGCGATGCCGTGCAAGGCGGCGCCGATCCGGAGGAAATCGAGATCGCGCGGCCGCAAGCCGTGCTGCTGGCGCCCGGCAAATCGGTCGGCGGCTACACGGCGCTGCCGATCGCCGACATCAAAGGTGTGCGCGCCGATGGCGGCGTCTCGCTCGACCAGGCCTTCCTGCCGCCGACGCTGATCACCGGCGCCGTCGCCTGGTACCGGCAATTGCTGCAGGAGGTCGTCACTGGCCTCGACCAGATCGCCGAGGCGCATGGCAAGATGGTGATGGGCGGCGCCGGCCGCAGCGTCGAGGACCTTTTGATGCTGCACCTCGCCAATGCGGCGCGGCCGCGCCTGGCGCATATGCTCACCCAGGATGTCTTCCATCCGGCCGAGCTCTATCTCGAGCTTGCCGGTCTCGCAGGCGAGATGGCTACCTATGGCTCGAGCTCGCGACGGCTCGGCGAATTGCCTGCCTACGACCACATGGCGCCGGGTCCGGCCTATATGGCGCTGGCCGACGCCTTGCGTTCGCTCATCCTCAGCCTGCGCTACATCGAGCCGAAATCACGCGCGCTGCCGGTCATGCGGCACGCGACCAATGTCTGGAAGGTGCGCATCGACAACCCGAAACTCCTGGTCGCCAGCCGCATCGTCATCCGCGTCGGCTCCGAGCTTTCGGAAGACGCACTGCGCAAGATCTTCGTCAACCAGGCGACGGTCGGCGCCGCCGATCAGTTCGAAGGACTGTGGAAGTCGCGTCTGCCCGGTATCCCGCTCAAACCCCTCCATTCGCAGCCGCGCGAGATCCCCTATGACGGCGACCGGCTGTGCCTGGAGTTGGACCAGAAGAGCGAGCACTGGGCCTCGCTGCTCGACGCCCCGGGCTTCGTCATCGGCGTTTCCGGTGTGCTGCCGAGCGAGCCGCAGGTCGACTGCTATTCGGTGAACAGGTGAGGCCATGAGCCGGGATGATCCTTTCGGACTGTCGGAGGATCGCGAGCGCACCCGCATAAGGCTGACGGGTGCGTCGCCGCGGCCGATGGCGCCGCTGGCGCCCGGCGCGCCGGTCAAGCGGGCGCGCGCCCATCCCAACACGCTGATCAACATCTTCGCGCCGCTGCTCGAATTCGCGCCCGAGCTCGAAAGCGCGCTGGCGCCGGAGAACCCGGAAGTGATGCGCACGCGCCTGCTCGACGAGTTGGTGCGGGCCCGCGACGCCGCAGTGGCGGCCGGCTCGTCGCTGGAGCGCGCAGACCAGGCGGCCTGGGCCGTGGCAGCAACGCTCGACGACCTTGCGCTCAACACGCCTTGGGGCGGCGCCAGCGCCTGGCCGCGCCAGCCGCTGGTGGTCATGCTGCGCGGCGACGTCGATGCCGGCACCCAGTTCTTCACCCGGCTCGACGAGCTGGAGCGCCATCCGAACCGCGACCGCGAGATGCTGGAGCTGCAGTATTACTGCCTGGCGCTTGGTTTCCGCGGCAAGTATCGCGTGCCCGGCCGCGCCGGCGACCGGTCGCTCAACGCCGTACGCGTGGCGGCGGCGCGCTTCCTCCGAAATGCGGATGCCGAGGATTCGCCGCTGGCGCCGAACTGGAAGGGCGTGATCGCCTCCGACGAGCCGCAGCGCTTCATCGTGCCGATCTGGGTGATGGCGCTTGCCGCGGTCGTCATCGCCGCCGCTGCCTATATCGGCCTGTCGATGGGTTTGAGCAGCCAGGCGGTCGAACTCTCCGCGCTCGTGCGCACGCTGCCGCCGGCCTCGCGCGGCGACGTTACCCGGGCTGCGCCAAAGCAGGATGCCCCCGAACCCGAAGCCCCGCAGCCGGTCGATTTCGCTTTGCTGCCGGAGTTCAAGGCCGCAGCGCCGGACAACCTCAAAGGCGCGCTCAGCGGCACGGAAAGCGTTTCGCTGGCGAAGCTCGTCATCCAGTCCTCCAATCCAGAGCTGTTCCAGTCTTCGCGGCCGACGCTGACCGAAGGCTACGAGCCGCTGATCGCGTCGATCGCCAAGGTGATCCTGGACAACAAGGAACTGATCGGAAAAATCACCGTCGTCGGCCATACCGACAATGTGCGCCTGCAAAAGTCGAATCCGCTTGCCAGCAACCAGCGCCTGTCGGAAGCGCGCGCCGAAACCATAGCCAAGCTTCTGGTGCAAGCCGGCGTGCCGCAGGAGAACATCTCTTCCGAGGGCCGCGCCGAAACCGATCCGGTGGCCGACAATTCGACGCGCGAGGGCCGCGCGCTCAACCGGCGCGTCGAGGTTCTGGTCGAGAAGAGGCTCTGAGATGTTCATCCTGCGCTTCCTCTGGGCCGTCATCACCTCGCGATTCCTGTGGACGCTGATCGGCATCGCGCTGCTTTCGCTGCTGATCTGGGTGTTCGGCCCGATCGTGCAGGTCGGTCCCTACGCGCCGTTCGAATCGGACAATGTGCGCATCGCCATGATCGCGGGGCTGATCATCCTGTGGCTGATCTGGCTGATCATCGCGCAGCGCCGTGCGATCCGCGCCAACCGCATGTTCGTCGCCGAGATCGCGGCGCCCGTAGCCGAAAAGCAACTCACACCTGGCGAAGAGAGCGTAGCGGCGGTCGGCGCCAAGTTCGGCGAGGTGATGGCGGAGTTGAAGCGGCGCAAGCTCGGCGGCAGAAAATTCCTGCGCGAGATGCCGTGGTATGTGATCGTCGGGCCGCCGGCCACCGGCAAGACCACGGCCTTGCGCCAGTCAGGCCTCAATTTCCCGATCGACCTCACCGACGATCTGCAGGGCGTCGGCGGCACGCGCAACTGCGACTGGTTCTTCTCCGAGAACGCGGTGCTGATCGACACCGCGGGCCGCTACGTCCAACAGGAAAGCCAGCCGGATGTCGACGCCACAGAATGGCTGGGGTTCCTCGACCTCTTGAAGAAGCACCGGGGTCGCCGTGCGCTCAACGGTGTCATCGTCGCGCTATCGATCGACGCGCTGTCGGAAGGTGACGAAGCGATCAAGGCGCATGGCAGAAAAATCCGCCGCCGGCTGGCGGAGCTGAACGATCGGCTCGAGATCCGGCTTCCGGTCTATCTGATGCTGACCAAGGCCGACCTGATCAAAGGCTTCGAGGCCTTCTTCGGCGGTCTGTCGACGACGGCGCGCGAGCAGGTGTGGGGGACGACTTTCCCGCTCGATGCCCGCGTCAACGCCGGCACGATCCAAACCGAGCTGGCCAGGCTTGCGACCGAACTGGAGCGCCGGCTGGTGCCGCGGCTCGAGGACGAGGACAAGCTTGGTCAGCGGGCCGAAATCTTCCGCTTCCCGGCGCAGCTCGCCAGCCTCTCCGAGCCGATCCAGGTGCTGATCGAGGCCATGTTCGGCGAGAGCCGTTACGAGGAAGCCGCCTGGCTGCGCGGCCTCTATCTGACGTCGGCGACGCAGGAAGGCGCGCCCATCGACCGGCTGACCGCGGCGCTGTCGTCGTCCTTCGGCCTGCCGCCGCGTCGCGCCATGCCGGCATCGCGTGTCGAGAAACGCAGCTTTTTCCTCAGGAACCTGCTCACCGAAGTGATTTTCAAGGAAGCCGGCCTCGGCACATTCGATCCGCTGGCGCAGCGCCGCCGCGCCTGGATCTGGCGCGGGGCGGCCGCGGCTTGCGCGCTCGCGGCGCTGCTGGCCGCCGGATTGTTCACCTGGTCCTATCTCGACAACCGCAAGGCGATCACCGAGCAGGCCGGCCAGTTCGAGGCGTTGCAGCAGCCTTTGACCGACGTCGCCGCCATGCCGGCAGCCGTCGAGCAGCCGACCATGGATGGCGCGCTGGCGGCGATGGACGCGGTGGCGGCGGCCCGCACCGCGCCGCCGGACGCGGTCCACAATCTGGTCGGCCCGACCGCTTCGGCGGAGTTGGTGCGCGCACAGACCGACACTTACGACCACGCGCTGCGCAACGTGCTCGAGCCGCATATGGTCGCCCTGCTCGAGGCGACGATGTGGCGGCAGATCCGCGATCCGGACTTCATGCTCGGCGCGCTGAAGACCTACCGCATGATGACCGGCCTGTCGCAGATGGACACCGATTTCGTCCAGAACTGGTGGGTGAACAGCCTGCCGCAATTCGCGCCCGCGCCGCCCTTCCCGACCGCGGACGCCGAAGAGCATCAACTTGCCGCGATTCGCCGCATGGCCGTCGACGACAGCTACATCGCGCCCGACAAGGAGCTGGTCGCCGAGGCGCTGAAGACGGTGTGCACGATCTCGCTGCCGGAACGCGCCTACAAGCAGTTGCTGGCCGACCCGGAAGTCGCCGCCGTCAAGGAATGGGTGCCGGCCAATTTCGCCGGACCGAACGGCGCAAAGGTGTTCGCGCGCCGCTCCGACAAGACGCTGCGCGTCGGCGTTCCAGGCCCCTACACCTATGCGGGCTTCCACGACGCGATCCTCGACCGGGTCGAAGATGTCGCCGGCCAGGCCGCGCTCGACCGCGCCGTGTTTGCCGGCGGTTGCTCGGAGAATTCGGAGACCTCGGTGTCGGCGCTCTCCGAGGACATCCTGAAGCTCTATTACGACGACTATATCGCGCAGTGGGATTCCTTCCTGCGCGACATGCGGCTCGCGCCGCTGACGGACCTCAACGTCGCAAGCGAGAACCTCAAGGACCTGTCCAGCGCCGACTCCGCGCTGAAGCGCCTGCTGACGGCAGTGGTGCAGGAGACCGACCTGACCCGCTCCGACGACGCGCCGGCCGACGACAAGAGCGGCGCCGCCAAGACCGGATCGAAGCTGCTTTCGAAGCTCGGCAAACTCGGCAAGGTGGTGAAGACGGGAGCGAAGTTGTTGCCGCGCGCGGGCTCGGCCGATCAGGTCGACATGACAGGCAGTCTGGTGGCCGAGCATTTCAAGCCGCTCAAGGGCACGATCGCGCAGGTCGACGGCCAGCCGCCGGCGCTCGACGCCGCGGTCGTGGCGCTGACGGCGCTGTCCAATGTGCTGCAGACGGTGACCGCCAATCCTGACCCGCAGGATGCGATCAAGAAGCAGGGTGGTCTCGCCGAGTTGACAGGCGCGGTCGCCAGGCAGGCGCAGATCCTGCCTTCGCCGATCAACGACTGGCTGGGCGGCATTGCCGGCGACACCAGCGGCCTGTCACAGAAGGCGGTCACCAATGAGCTCAACGCCATCTGGCGCGCCGACATCCTGCCCTTCTGCCAGGCCGCGCTCAACAACCGCTATCCGTTCAGCCCGGACAGCGCCGTCGACGTCAACGTGCGCGACTTCCAGCGCTTGTTCGGACCGACGGGCCTGATCGATGCCTTCACCAACGACCATCTGATCAACTATGTCGACACCGCCAGCGAGCCGTGGAAATGGCGTGCCGATTTCGGCCTGGATCCGGCAGCGCTCGCGGCGTTCGAGCAGGCGCGGCATATCCGTGACGATCTCTTCCCCGGCGGCACCGGACCGGTGATGAACTTCACCCTGGAGCCGAAGGACCTGTCGCCCAACGTCACACGCATGACGCTCAATCTCGATGGCCAGAGCCTCGTCTATTACAACAACGCTACCAGGCCGCAGCCGATGACATGGCCCGGCAAGGACGGCACAGGCGTGATCTCGCTCGCCTTCCAGCCGGTCGACGGCTCGCCGGAGGTTATGCTCAACGAAACCGGCAGCTGGGCGTGGCTGAGAATGCTGCGCGGCGGCCGCTTCAACGCGACCAAGCTCACCGACGTCTACAGCCTGCGGCTCGGCACCAAGGGCATGTGGGCCGATTTCGAGCTCAAGGCGGCCAGCGTCGAGAACCCCTACACGTTAGAGATGTTCAAGAAGTTCACATGTCCGCCACAGATCTGATCCTGCCCGGCTTCTACGGCAAGATGCCCGCCGCCGGAGATTTCGTGGCGCGCCGGCTGCCGGGCGATTTCGTGCGCGTGTGGGACCGCTGGCTGGCGCAGCATATCGTGCCGCTGTTCGGCCTCGAAGCCTGGCCGGCGGACACGGCGCTGCGTTTTCTGGCCGGCCCTGGTTCCTTCGGCGCCTCGGCAGGCATCGTGCTGCAAAGCGCCGACCGGGTCGGCCGGCAATTTCCGCTGAGCGTCGTCGCAAGGCTGTCGGAAGCACCCCTCAAGCTGGCTTACGCAGACGCGTGGTTCGAAGGGGTCGAGAATGCGGCGCTTGCCGCGCAACGCGGAGAGCTGACGCCCGACGAACTCGATGCGGCACTGGCCGCCCTGCCCATTCCGCTGGTCGACGGCGAGCTCGATGTCATCGAAGACCTCGTCATGTGGACGGCGCATACGGATATTTTCGACATCGATCCGCAGGCGCCGCAATTGACGCTTGAGCAGATCTTCGCGGCGAGTTGGGAGACCAGCTGATGCAGATCTGGAACCAGATGGGCTATCCGCACCAGTTCACCATGGGCATGGACAAGGCCGGCCACGAGTGGCTCGTCGTGGTGGTGAAGGGCACCTTCGATTTTCCGACGAAGCCGGGCGGACTGGTGCAGAAATCGGCCGAGCAGGTGCCGCTGGTGATGGCCGACACGCACACCGGCGTGCCGGGCTACTCGGCGACGCTGTGGGAGACGGATTTCGCCTTCCGCAAGCCACGCTGCGATGTCATCGCCAATGGCTGCGCTTATGCGCCGGGAGGGCGCCCGGCCGAGCGCGTGCCGGTCGGCATCAAGGTCGGCAACTGGTCGAAGCTGTTCGAGGTCGTCGGCCACCGCGAGTGGCGCGCTATCGGACCTGTGTTCACCGCGACCGCGCCCCAGCCCTTCCTGAAACTGCCGATCTCCTACGACGTCGCCTGGGGTGGCGTCGACCGGCTGGATCCGGAGGACAAGCTGCCGGCCAGCTACAAATACAACCCGGTCGGCACCGGCTGGTCTCGTGCGAAGAACCAGCGTCTCATTCCTGGCCTGCGGCTGCCGAACACGCAGGCCGTTGGTGAAGAGATCCGTTCACCCTTCGGCGACTACAAGCCGATGAGCTTCGGGCCGATGGGCCGCGGCTGGCCTGGCCGCATCGAATATGGCGGCACCTACGACGACAACTGGGCGAAGGACATTTTTCCGTTCCTGCCGACGGACTTCGACGAGCGCTATTTCCAGATGGCGCCTGATGACCAGCAGATCGATCATCCGCGCGGCGGCGAGGAGGTGGTTTTGGTCAACCTGACCCCCGAGGGGCGCGTGAGCTTCCGGATGCCGCCGACGGCGTTGCCGATCACGTTGTTCAAGGGCAGGCAGATGGCTTATGAGGCCGACCTTTACCCTGACACCGTTCTGCTCGATCCTGAAAAGCGCCGTTTCTCCCTGGTCTGGCGGGTCTCGCAACGAATCCAGAGGACCATTCTCGATTTCTCGGAATGCTGGGTCGGCCCGCCGACGCCGGCCATGCTGAGGGCGAGGATGAAGGGAAAGCGCTACGTTCGCATCGACCGCATCGAGTCGACCCGAGAGAGCGAAGCCGCATGAGCACGAGACTCGATATCGTCTCGATCGGCATGGTCACGGCTGTCGGCCTCGACGCCCCATCGGCATGCGCGGCGATGCGCGCAAGGCTCGACGGATTCAGGCAAACGCGGCTTCTTGGCTCAGCCGGCGAGTGGCAAACAGGCGCGCCGATAGCATTGCCTCGCAACTGGATTGGCGACAGACGCATGGCGCACATGGCGGCGGGGGCCGTTTGCGAAGCATTTGAGGGCGTACCGGAAGCACGTGGGCAGACTGCACTCATCCTCTGCCTTCCCGAAGAAGACCGGCCGGGCCGCGTCGTCAGAGACAATTCCGGCTTGCTCCGGAGCATCGCCCAAATCGCGGAAATCGAACTGCATCCGAGCTCCAGGATAATAGCGCATGGGCGGCCTTCGGGCATTGTCGCTCTGGATCATGCTCGCCGGCTACTGGCATCAGGCGACTTGCCCTTTGTCATGATTGCAGGGGTCGACAGCTATCTGACAAGCCAGACTGTCGCGCACTACCTCTCACAGAACCGTATCTTGACACCGCAAAACCCTAACGGGTTCCTACCCGGTGAAGCCGCTGCAGCGGTGATTTGCACACAACGGCGGCAAACGGGAATGCGCCTGTTCGGCCTCGGACTCTCGCGAGAAAATGCATCGATCTACAACGCCGAGGATCTGCCGTTGCGCGGCGACGGCATGACAGCCGCATATCGCTCGGCGTTCGAAGAAACCGGGATCGAAATGAACCGTCTCGGCTATCGCATCGCCGATCTCGTGGGAGAACAATATTGGTTCAAGCAAAGCTCCCTGGCCAGCCTGCGCCTGCTGCGAGGCCGACACGAATTCCAGGACATATGGTCGCCAGGCGAATCTCTCGGAAATGTCGGCGCCGCCGTGGTGCCGCTCATGCTCGGCATGGCTTTCACCGCTGCCCGCAAGGGCTACGCGGCGGGTAACCCGGTCCTGATAGAGGCGTCGAACGATGCCGGCGCCTGTGGCGCAGCCATCGTGGCATCGAGGGCTGCATGATGGGCGGAGTGTTCGCCAACGGTCTGGAGATTTCCGGCAAGGCTGTGAACGCCCAGACGATAGCCGCCTTCCCGGACGTCTGCTTCACGCCCCCGGAAAATCCGGCGACACCACCAGGAGTGCCTATACCCTACCCCAGTTTCGGGATGGCCAGCGACACCGAGCAAGGCACCAGCACGGTCAAGATCGGCGGCAAGACCGTCAACATCAAGAACAAGTCCGACCTCTCCAGAACATCCGGAACGGAGGCCGGCTGCGCGGCGAAGAAAGGCGTAATTACCTCAAAAAACACTGGAAAGGGCTACTTCAATTCGTGGTCCAACGATGTGAAGTTCGACGGCGAGCCCGTCATTCGTATGACGGATTTAGCTACCAACAACCATGCATCGCCGATTGGAAACACGGTCACCTGGCCACATACGGCGGCCATAACTGTCAACGGACAGGATTGCGCGACGATCTTGAACAACGTCGGGATATACGTTCATCAACACAAGGATTCCGATTGCAAGCATCCAACGGAGTCGGAGCACTGCTTTGAGAACCAGATGTTCCAGAGGAGTCGCGGCGGTCAGAACTATTCCGGCTGGGGAAACTACGACGTCGACACTGCGCCGTGCATCTGCATGGAATCCTATAAGAAGACAGCGACTGGATACCGCAAATCCGGCTCAGGGGCGAAGCGCGGCTCGCCGCACAACAAAAAGACGAAGGTTGTCCGCGATTTTCTGAAAAAGAAGCGCAATCCAACCCTGGGCGACGCGATCAAAAAGGTGCAGCAGGCAGTCGGCGACCATCACGAAAAGCTGCAGAGCTGCACCAAGCAAGAGAAGGACGATGCGCTCGAATGCCTGAAGCTCGTGCTCATCGACTACCTAATTGATTGTGCCAGAGCCCCGAAGCCAACACCCGCCCAGATATTGGCCAAACCGATAAGGAAGAAGTGATGCGTGAGCCCGAAACCATCGCCGATTTTGATCCGGAGGAAATCGATGTCCAGGCCGTGGATGGATACCATCACGGCGGCAATCGCTTCAGCGCCAGTTTCGAACTGAGCGACCCCGATGACGAGTTCAGCCGGTCCTATCTTCTTGAAATCGAGCTTGGGCCGACCATTCGCTTCAATGCAAGGCTGCAGATCGAGGACGCGATCCGGTCCCATGTCAGTTTCGGGCCGCAGAACCATATCGCGCTTGAGCTTGGCGGCATCATCCACGATCTTCCGCCGGGCTCGGTGTCTCGCACCGAACTGCCCGAAGGCGCGCTGTCGCGGCTGTGGGCGCCATCCCACGACCGCGTCTTTGCGATCGGAGATCTTGGCGTAAGCTATCTGCGTGAGCGGGGCCGATGGGGGCAGTTGGAGACTTTCGAAGAAGCCGTGCTCAACGATATCCATGGCCGCGACGGAAGCCCGGTCTATTGCGCCGGCGACCGCGGGCTTCTGCTCAAACTCGATGGGCGGCGCTGGAGCCGCATCGATCTTGGAGTCGAGGAGAATTTCAACACTGTCCTCGCGGGGCCACAGGGCGAGATATATATCGGCGGAGCAAACGGGGCAGCATACGAGCTTCGGGACAGCGAACTGATTGCGCTGAAGGCCGATGATGTCGACTACTACGACATTTGCGAGTTTCGCGGCAAACGCTACTGGTCGGACATGAGCTATGGTGTTTCGGTGCAAAAGGGACGCGAGCTCGTGCCTCTGCTCGAAACGGAACAGGGTTTTACAATGACAGCAACCGACGAATTTCTTGTCGTCGCCGGCTGGCACGAATTCTTTTTATTCGACGGTACCGACTGGTCCGGTTTCGAGATGGGCTATGATGGCAACATATTTCTTCGGACCGTCGACATGAACAACTACCGTTAGGGTGCGGATTACCGGTTCTGGCTGAGTGTGGCCGCCAGGTACCGCCTGACCTTGGCGAGGTCCAAATTTACAACCCCAATCGGTTTCGGCGCCGCCAGCATTCGCAGCACGAATAGCTCACCCGCTTCTGGAAATTCCTCGTAGCATTCCTGAGCTATCTTTCGACCCTGATCTCCAGCTACGCGCAGACCATCAAGATGCGCCTCCAGCCTTTCGATCAGGCGGCCAAGACGCACGTCGTCCATCTCCGGGTTCTCATCGGGATGAAGCAGGTGATGATCGTAAACCGTCCAGAGGAACGCCGCCATTTCGGCATGCTGCCGGACAATCTCTCGCAGGACCGGCGCTGCCATCAGTTCAAGTTCACCGAGCCGCCACGGATACGATTGGTAGCGCTGGCCTGGCTCGTCACATAAGTGCCGCGGATGGTGATGTGACCATCCTTTTCCATAATGATCGTGGCCTTGCCGCAGCGCAGCTCTATCCGTTCCTCGCCTACGATCCTTACCTTCTCACCATCGCGTATGACTTGCGCCCGCGACTTGCGACTTGGCTCGATTATACGGCCCACGATCAGCGGCCGGCCGACATTACCTCCCTCGAAGAGCAGGGCGACCTCCGAGCCGACCATGTCGGAGTTCAACTCTGCCAGACTTCTGGCTCTCACAGCTGTCTCGCTTGCGTTGCCTGGAAATACAACGAGCGGCGCTTCGTCGTCGAAGCCAAGGAAGACGCCGATAATCACTCCTTCGATCCGCTTTCGGGTCTTCGTCATCCAGCCACCTTCAATTCTGCTTGATCTCCGAGCCCTTCATCGTGATGTCGCTCGAAGCTTTCACGTTGATCTTGCCAGAGCCTTTAACGGAAATGTCCTTGCCTTCAATGTTGATCGTTCCATCCTTCTTCATCGAGATCGCCGCCGATCCGCATTTGATCACGATGGAGTCACCGGCTTCGATCAGCAGATCCTTGCCAATTTTGATGGCACCATCCTCGCCGACTTCGACCAGGCTACCCTTAGCGATTTTCAGCGAGCGCGCTCCGCCCACCTCCGTCGCGTCGTCCTCGGCGATCTTGGCATCACGACCCTTGCCGATCTGCGAAGAGTGGGCACCGCCGACATTGAAGCTCTGATCTGCACCTATGTTCACGTCTTGCCCGGCTCCGACGTTCCAACTATCGCCCGCGCCGATATCGTGGCTTTGGCTGATGCCGACGCTCACCGATCGAGTCGCCCCGATCGTGTTCGTCTGCGTGGCGCCCACGGTCCTCGCCTCAGCGGCTCCCACCGTGTCCACGCGCGCGATACCCACCGTCACCGTCTGGTTGAGACCCACCGTCTGCGAATGGTTTGCGTCGATGTTCTCGGTCGAGTTCGAGACGACGTGGATCGTCTCGTTTGCCATCACCGTCAATGATCGGCTCTTACCCACCGTCTCCGTATCGTTGCTGCCGATATTCGTCGTCTGGTCGACACCCACCTTGACCGTCTTGTTGTTGCCGACGTCCTCGTCGAGGTTGTGGCCGACGGAGTGCTTGGCGTCGTGGTCGATGCGGTCTGACTGGTCGTGCTGGACCGTCTTGTTGCGGTCGTGCTTGATCAGCAGATGGTGGTCCTTCTGGGCCTGGAAATTGACCAGCTCGGAACCGGCCTTGTCCTCGAACATCAGTTCGTTGTAGCCGCCGCCGCCCTTCGAGGAATTCGACTTCCAGCCGGATTGCGTGGCGTTGCCGGGCAGCGCGTAAGGCGGCATCTCGGCGGCATTGTAGACGCGGCCGGTGATGATCGGCAGGTCCGGATCGCCCTCGATGAAATCGACGATCACCTCCTGGCCGATGCGGGGGATCTGGATAAAGCCCCAGTTGCTGCCGGCCCAGGTCTGCGAGACGCGCACGAAGCAGGATGAGTTCTGGTCCTTCTTGCCGAGGCGGTCCCAGTGGAACTGCACCTTCACCCGCGCGTATTTGTCGGTGAAGATTTCCTCGCCCGAGGGGCCGACGACGGTTGCCGTCTGCGGGCCGCGCATGATCGGCCGCGGCGTGATGCGCGGCGGGCGGTAGGGCAGTTTGGTGGGCGCGACGCCCAGCACGACCTTGAAGTTCTCGCTGTGGGCCTCGTTCTGGGTGCGGTAGCCGGGATCGAACAGCCGGTATTCGGCGCTGAGCACCAGATAGTCCTGGTTCTGGTCGTCGCGCGGAAAGCTTTCCAGCGTGAACTTGCAGCCGGAAAAAAGGCCGCGCACGGTTCCCACCGCCGTGCTGTGCTGATGCACCGCCTGGAGTTCCTCGCGGCGGATCCCGGCAATCTTGTCGCCCCGCCCGACATCGAGATGCGCGCCGGGCTGACGATAGTTCTCGCCCGAGGCCTCCTTGTGGGCGAAGGGCTGGGCGGATTTCGCCATCAGATCGGCGCCGGGCTTCTCGAAATCATAGTCCGTATGGGCATAGGCGCCCGGCCGCACCGCGCTGCCCGGAATCCATTCGGTTATGTATTCGACATCGCGCCGCGAGCCGTGGCCTTCGAAATTATAGAGCACCTTCTCGTAACCGGGCGCCGGCTTCAGCTTGCTCATCGCATCGCACAGCACCAGCGTGTGCTTACCCTCGTCATGCTCGAAGAAATAGAAGATGCCTTCGTGCTCAAGCAGCCGCTGGACGAAGTCGAGATCGCTCTCGTCATACTGAACGCAATATTCGCGCGAGGGATAGGACCCCTGCAGCCGCTTCTCGAATTTGGCGATGCCGTATTTGGAGAAGATCTTTTCGACGATCTCAACCGCCGTCATGTTCTGGAAAATCCGACAGTCGGTGGTGTTGCCGAGGAACCAGAGCCATGGCCTGACGGTGGCCTCGTAAAAGGCCAGCCGGTCCTCGATGCGGGTAAGCTTGAAATCCGCCACGAGGCCGCTGAACCAGCGCTTCGGATCGGATTCGCCCTCGACCGAAACGACGCCGCCCAGCATCTTCAACGGATCGACGTCGCGGTTCTTCGAGACGAAGCCGACGGTGTAGGCGAAACAACGGCTGATCTCATCGCGGCCGATGAGATGGGTGAAGGTCAGGTCGTCGCCGGCCGGCGTATGCACAACCGTGGCACGTTCGTTCGGCATGGTCGTGCCCCTCCTCGACGCGGCCGCCAGTGTGATGGATCGAAACCCCCGCTCTGTAAACTGCATCACGTTCGGGACGTTTTCGAACTCATCGCTCCGGACCGCCGCCAGCCTAGCACATGTTTGATGGAGGCCAAATAACAGCGATGGCTAAACCGCACCCACGCGCCGGTGTGAAACGCTCCTCTCCCGTTACGCATGCAAGCTGTTAGAATACCGAGGCAATCCCGGGGAAACGCCTGGCGCATTTCCCTCAGGAATTTGCACGAAAATAAGCATTTATTGACCAAGTTCGGCGACGCTTGCGGATGTTCATCTCTCTCCAGATCAGCAATGTCGATAGGCTGCCGGCCGGTACCACCGCGAGCTACGCCGCCCGCGACCGCAGCTTCGAAATCGGCCGCGAGAATTGCGACTGGACGCTGTCCGACCCGGACAAGTTCATCTCGGGCCGGCATTGCGAGGTCCGCTACCAGGCGGGTTCGTTCTGGCTCTACGATATCTCGCGCAACGGCACGTTCCTCAACGGTTCGAGCCAGCGCATGGCCGGGCCGCATCGGCTGGCCCAGGGCGACCGGCTGTTGATCGGCCGTTATGTCGTCGGCGTTTCGATAGAAGACGAACGCGTCGCGACCGGACATCCGCAGGCCAGGACCGGGTCGACGCTGCGCGAACCGCCGCCCTCGACCGGCCGCCCGCTGGATCTCGGCCACGAGCCATTCTTCAATCAGACGGGGCAGCGCCAGGTCGCGGCAGCGGCCGTTTCGACATCATCGGCGCTGCAGCCCGGCCCGGCGGCTCCGGCCAACCGGCCGGCGGAAACGGACGCGATATTGCGCGAGATCGCCAGGGCGGCAGGTATCGCGCCGGACTTGCTGCAGTCGCGCGACCCGCATGACGTCGCGGCCGAGATCGGCGCCGTGCTGAGGATCACGGTCGAGCAACTGTCCCTGTTGCTCAAGGCCCGCGCGGCCGCCAAGGTGCTCGCCAAAAGCGCCAACCGGACGATGATCGGCGCCGAGGACAACAACCCGCTGAAATTCGTGCCGGGCACCGACGACATACTGGAGATCATGTTTGCCAAGCGCAGGGCCGGCTATCTCGATGCCAAGCATAGCATCGAGGACGCGTTCCGGGATCTGAAGACACACGAAATCGCCACTTACGCCGCCATGCAGGCCGCATTGTCCCGATTGCTCGACGACCTGTCGCCGGAGGCAATCGCCAAGAAAATTCCGCCCGCATCCTTCTCATCCAGGAAGAGCCAGGCCTGGGATGCGCTCGTCGCGACATGGCGGACGATGGAAGACAAGCACGACAACGGCATGCTGGATGTGTTCCTCGCCTATTTCGCCGAGGCCTACGCAAAAGCCGGCAAGCAGAAATAGCCTGGATCGGCACGGACCGCGCCGGCTGTATGTGACGGGTCTCATAGAAGAAGCCGCCTCTTCGAGCATCTTGCTTTCGGATTTCAATCGGCAGCCCCGTTTCAATCGGATGCCTTGGCGATTAGGATGTGCGGGCAAGCTTGCCTGGCGGGCAAAGCGGCGTGGCTTGGGGCGTGTGCAGCAATGTCATGTTTCGGCGAGATGAGCCTTTCCATGCGGCCCGCCGCCGGAACTCAACCTGGAACGCTTCCCTCCGGGCGCGGACATGCTCCTTGCGCCTCTACGGTCGTGCGCCGCCGATGAGCTCAAAGGACGATCCCTCAAAGCCGGCGGACAAAACCGTCATCCGCGCCCCACGGCCAAAGCAACGGCCGCTTGCGGCTCCCGCGAGTTCCGGTCCGCAAAGCGTCCGGCCTGCCCCATCGCCTGCCCGGGAATCGACGGTGTTCGATCCTGGCGGCGGCCGGCAGGTGCCGACCGGCTGGTCGTCCGGAACCGTGCTCTTTCAAGCATCTGCTCCGGGGGCAGCCGCAGGTGCCGCCCCGGGAGTGCACCAGGATGCCCTGCTCGACGCCGCCGCCGGCGTGAAATACGCCGCGGCAAATCCGCTGCTTGCCGCCGCGGCGCCGCTGCTGATGCTTCTCGGCCAATTGCGGCTGATGCCGGTCGAACGGCAAGCGGCGCCGTTGGCGGAGCACATGGCCGAAGCGATCGAGACGTTCGACCGTACGATCGCGAAAGCCGGTATTGGCGAGGAGGACGGGCGGATCGCCAAATTCGCCCTTTGCGAAACCGCCGACGACCTCGTCGGCAATCTGCCCTGGCCGAGCAAGGACAGCTGGCTTCCGCACAGCCTGGTGGCACAGTTCTTCCACACGCAACCGACTGGCGCCGGCTTCTATGAAGCGCTGAACAATGTTCTCGCCAAGCCGGAAGCGCATTACGACCTGCTCGAATTGATGCATGCCTGCCTGTCGCTTGGCTTCGAAGGCCAGTATCGCGGGATGGCGGGCGAACGCAACGCACTCGAACGTGTCCGGCGCGACGTCTACGACACGCTGCGCTACTTCAAGCCACGCGCCGACGAGGACATCGCGCCCCGCTGGCAAGGCATGGCGGCGGCGATACCCAAGCCAAGGGCGCGATTGCCGCTCTGGGCGGTCGCGGCGGCCGCGGCAACGCTGGTGACGGCGACCTTCTTCGGGCTGCGGGTGCTGATCACCAATGAAGGCGACGCGACCGCCGGCGAGTTGCTGGCGCTCAACCCGTCGACGCCCGTCACTATCGAGCGCGCCAGCGTGGCGGCGCCCGCCGAACCGGCGCAAGCCAGCCCGCCACCGCCCTCGGTCCCGGATACCACCCAGATCGACCGTATCCGCGCCGCGCTTGCCAAGGAGATCGCCGATGGTGGACTGAGCGTCGGCACGAAGGGCGAGTTCATCGTCGTCGAGATCAGCAACCAGCTTCTGTTCGCTTCCGGCCAGGCGGAGCTGAAGCCGCAGTTCCAGCCGATCGCGGCCGACATCGCCACGGCGCTCGACGCCGAACCCGGACCGATCAGGATCGTCGGCCACACCGACAATGTGAAGCCTAAGAAGTCGAGCACGTTCAAATCGAATTTCGATCTGTCCGTTGCCCGCGCCACAGCGGTGCAGGCGATGATGGCCAAAGATTTCAAGGACCCGTCGCGGCTCAGTGTCGACGGCAAGGGCGAGGATGAACCCATTGCCGACAATGGAACGGCGGACGGCCGCGCCAAGAACCGCCGCGTCGACGTCATGATCCCGAAACAGGAGACCTTGCAGACCGGCGCGGCGGCGGAGAACGGCAATTGATGCGCTGGATGCTGCGGATCTTCAGCCTGCTTGCGCTTGCCGGTTTCTCGGCGGCGGTCTGGTATGCCGGGCCGCTGATCCGCTTCGCCGACACGCACCCGCTTGGGCCCGTGTGGCTCAGGGCCACGATCATCGGCGTCACCGTCGCGGTGCTCGCCCTGTTCTACGGCATCCGCTTCTGGCAGCGGCGCGGGGCGCAAAAGGCGCTGGAAACGGCCATCGCGCGCAGCGACGAGCGCAACGACGATTCGCAGGTGCTGGAATCGCGCATGAGCGAAGCCGTCGCGACGCTGAAGCGGACGAGCGGCAAGCGCAATTTCCTCTATGACATTCCCTGGTACATCATCATCGGCCCGCCCGGCGCCGGCAAGACCACGGCGCTGGTCAATTCCGGGCTGAAATTTCCGCTTGCCGGTTCCGGCAGCGCGCAGCCGGTCGCCGGCGTCGGCGGCACCCGATCCTGCGACTGGTGGTTCACCGACGAAGCGGTGCTGATCGATACGGCTGGCCGCTATACGACGCAGGAGTCGGACCGCGAACGCGACAAGGCGAGCTGGCTCGCATTCCTGGGATTGCTCAAGAAACACCGCACCAGGCAACCGATCAACGGCGTGATCCTCGCCATCAGCCTTGCCGATCTGGTCGGCTTCGACGACCAACAGCTCGACGCGCATATCAGTGAAATCAGGAGCCGCCTGCGCGAGCTGCACGAGACGCTGAAAATTCAGTTCCCGGTCTATCTGCTCTTCACCAAAGCCGACCTCGTGTCCGGCTTCATGGATTATTTCGGCGCTTTCGACGAAGCGCGCAGGCGCAAGGTGTGGGGCGCGACATTCCAGACCGCCGACCGCACCAAGAACATGGCCGGCGAGGCGCCACCGGAATTCGACGCGTTGGCCAAGCGGCTCGCCGAAGAGGTCGCCGACCGCCTGCAGGAAGAGACCGATCCGGTGACGCGGATCGCGCTGTTCGGTTTTCCGGCGCAGTTCGGCGCGCTGAAGAACCGGATAACGCAGTTCGTCGGCAGCCTGTTCGACACCTCTCGGTCGCAGGTCAACGTCAGTCTGCGCGGGCTCTATTTTTCTTCGGGCACCCAGGAAGGGACGCCCTTCGACCAGGTGCTCGGCGCGATCGGCCGCAGTTTCGGCAACGCTTCCCAGGCGCATCTTTCCGGCGCCGGCAAGAGCTTCTTCCTGCACGATCTCCTGACCGATGTGATCTTCCCGGAATCGGGCTGGGTGTCGTTCGACAGGGCCGCCGAGCGGCGCGCCAGGCTCGCCAGGTTCGGCGGCCTTTCCGCGGTCGCGCTGGCGGCATTGGCAGCGCTTGGCGTGCTTGGCCTCAGCTTCTTCGCCAACAAGCAGCTGATCGCCTCCACCAGGCAGGCCATGGCGCATTATCGCGACAGCGCCGATTCGCTGCTGAAGAGCACGACGGTGACCGACGTCGATCTCGAAAACGTCATCGGTCCGCTCGACCAGTTGCGCAACCTGCCTGCCGGTTTCGAAGACGGCGACCAAGGAAGGCCGATCGAGGAGACGTTCGGGCTCAGCCAGCGCGAGAGGCTGCTGTCGGCCTCCAAAACCGCCTACCGGCAGGCGCTGGAGCGGACTTTCCGCTCCCGGTTACTGGTGCAGGCGGAGCGGACGATCCAGGCCAAGATGGCCGATCCGATCACGCTCTACGAGCCCCTCAAAATCTACCTGATGCTGGGCGGCAAGGCGCCGAAGGTCGATGACGAGCTGATCGTTTCGTGGATGAAGCAGGACTGGGAAGAGAACCGCTATCCCGGCGAAAACAACCGCGAGGGCCGCGCGCAGCTGGAAAAGCATCTGCGCGCCATGCTTGCGCTCGACGACGCGTACGATCCGGTCTTCGAACTCAATCAGCCGCTGGTCGAGGCCGCGCAACGCTCGCTGGGGCGCATGAGCCTCGCCGACCGCGCCTCGGCGCAGATCAGGTCGGCGGTCTACGCGGCAAGGCTGCAGGATTTCTCCGTCGCCGCCAAGGCCGGTCCGGAGGCACAGCTGCTGTTCGAGCGCATGGACGGCAGCGAGCTCGCCGATCTGCACGTCGCCGGCCTTTACACGCGTGCCGGTTTCAACCGCTTCTTCCTGCCACAGCTCTCGCGCATGGCGCAGACGCTCGTCGACGACCAGTGGGTGCTCGGCGGCGGTGGCGAACAGGGCGGCATCGACCAGGACCTGCCCAAGCTCGGTTCCGAACTGGTCGACCGCTACGGCAAGGAATTCGCCTCCGCCTGGAACGGCGTGCTCGACCAGCTGAAGCTCAAGGCGATGCTGAAGGACAAGCCGCAATATCTGGCGCTTTCGGCCGTCGCGTCGCCGGACTCGCCTTTAGACCAGCTGTTCACGGCGATCGCCGATGAAACCGCATTGACGAAGGATACGGCGGCCGCCGAGGGCGAGACCGGCGCGCCGCAGCAGGATCCTGCCGCCATGGCCAAGGGCCTGGCCCGTATCGGGCTGCAGGTCGCCGGCGGCAAGTCGCAGAGCCGTGCCGGCGCAAGCTCGGCCGTTGCGCAAAATGCCGGCGGGAGCGTCGAGGCGCAGTTCCGGTCCTTCCAGGCGCTGGTCAGCGGGGCGGCCGGACGCCGGCCGCTCGACGCCCTGACGCAGAACTTCCACGACATTTACCAGAGCCTGAAACTCGCGGCCGATGTCCCCTCGCAGACCGAACGCGTCAACGCCAATCTGCAGCTGCAGATCTCGACATTGCGCGCCAATGTCTCGCGCCTGCCCAAGCCGCTGGCACGCATGGTCAACACGGCGGCGGACGAATTCGAAGGCAATGTCGCCGAGACTTCCGTCGCCAACCTCAACCAGAACCTCGACCAGACGGTGACGCGCGCCTGCGAGGAGGCGGTCAACGGCCGCTATCCCTTCACCCGCGACAGCACGGACGAGATCTCGATGGCGGATTTCACCAAGCTGTTCGCGCCTGGCGGCCTGATGGATCGTTTCTTCGCGCAGAATCTTGCGCCGCTGATCGACATGACGGGCCAGGAATGGACCTGGAAACAGGACGCCCGTTCCAGCCGCGACCTGGCCAAGTCGACTTTGAAGGCGTTCCAGTCGGCCGCGGAAATCCGTAGCGCCTTTTTCCCATCCGGCGGCTCGGTGCCTTCGGTGTCGATCACCATCACCCCCATCTCAGTGAACAGCGAAGTCGACAGCGCCGTGCTCAACGTCGACGGACAGACGGTCCAGAGCGCGCAAGCCGGCAACGCGCCGAGCATCGTGACGTGGCCGAGCGGAGCCGCTTCTGGATCGGCGAGCCTCAGCCTCGTGCCGGAAATGCCCGGCCGCGAGTCCGCGCTCAAATTCGAGGGGCCTTGGGCGTTGAAGCGGCTGTTCGACAAGGCGACCGTCACCGGCGACGGCTCCGACACCGAGGCGCGCTTCGTAATTGGCGGACGCGACGTCGCCTACACGATGCAGGTCGGGTCGGGCGCCAACCCCCTGCTGCTGCCGGCCCTGTCCGGCTTCAGCTGTCCGAAGGCATTCTGACATGGCCGGCTCCAGCCTTCATTTCGGTACTCTAATGCATACGCTTGTGGCAGAGTGGCGTGGGCACGCGGCCCATGGTTGGTCACAGAGGACGCTCGCGAGGCGCTTGGTGGCAAATTGAGCACTGTCGCCCTCCCCATCGACAGCTTCGGCGTGAGCCACAAAGGCTGCGTGCGCGACCACAACGAGGACAATTACCTCATCGAACCGCAGACCGGCCTCTGGGTGGTGGCTGACGGGATGGGCGGGCATGAGGCCGGCGAAGTCGCCTCGGCCAGCATCGTCGACCACCTGGCGACCATCGGCATTGCGAGCTCCGCGCCGGACCTCCGCGCCCGCTTCGAGGATCGGCTGAGCCGCGCCAATGCCGAGATCCGCGGCATATCGCGATCGCGCGGCATCACCATCGGCTCCACTTTCGCTGCCCTTCTCGCCATGGATGGACGGTTTGCCTGCCTGTGGGCCGGCGACAGCCGCATCTATCTTGTGCGCAACGGCGCGATCTTCCAGGTTTCGAAGGATCACACCGAGGTGCAAGAGTTGCTCGACCGCGGCATGATCAGCGCCGAGGAGGCGCTCACCTGGCCGCGCCGCAACGTGATCACACATGCGGTCGGCGTCAGCGACGAGCTGGAGATCGATTTCCAGCAGGGCGAATTGATCCCCGGCGATGTTTTCGTCCTGGGCACCGACGGACTGACGGCGCATGTCAGCGACCCCGAGATCGAGGCCGCCGTCAAATCCGCCACGCCGCGGGCGGCCTGCCAGGGTCTATTGGACATGGTGCTGGCGCGCGGCGGCACCGATAATGTGACCATCGTACTCGTTAAGATCGGCGGCGGGCGCAACGGCGCACTCCATTCGGATCGGTCCGCAGTGGAGGGCCTGGCCCGGTGAGCGACGACGACAAGACGCGGATATCGCCGAACATCGCCTATGCGGGCGTCGGCACGCAGCTCAGCGGCATCTACGAACTCGACGAGCGGATCGCCTCCGGCGGCATGGGCGAAGTCTATCGCGGCCACAACATCCAGACCGGCGACCATGTGGCGATCAAGATCGTGCTGCCCGAATTCGCTCGCGATCAGACGATCCTGTCGCTGTTCCGCAAGGAAGCATCGATCCTCAACCATCTCTCGCATGACGCGGTGGTGCGCTACCACGTGTTTACGATCGATACGGGGATCGGCCGCCCTTACCTTGCCATGGAGTTCGTCGACGGCGAGTCGCTTTTCGACGTCATGCGGCGCGGGCCGATGCCGGCGGACGACGTGCGCCGGCTTTGCCATCGGCTCGCCTCGGGCTTGAGCGCCGTTCACCAGGCGGGCGCCGTGCATCGCGACCTCTCGCCCGACAACATCATCCTGCCGGGCGGGCGGGTCGAGCGCGCCAAGATCATCGATTTCGGCATCGCACGCTCGGCGACCGGCGGCGAGACGCTGATCGGCGGAAGGTTTGCCGGCAAATACAATTATGTTTCGCCGGAGCAGCTCGGGCTCTACGGCGGCGACGTCAGCGAGCAATCCGACATCTACAGCCTCGGGCTGGTGCTGGCCGCGGCGCTGCGCGGAGAGCCGCTCGACATGAGCGGCTCGCAATACGAGGTCATCGAAAAGCGCCGGACCGTGCCGGACCTGTCGGATATCGATCCCGACTTCCACGAACTCATCGAAGCCATGCTGCAGCCGGATCCGCGCGACCGGCCAGCCAGTATGGCCGAGATCGCCAGGGCGACGCGTGGCGAGGATCTCGAGGCGACATTGCCGCCGCCCGCACCGTTTGGCGCACGCGAACGCTCGGGCCTGCCGCGCGCCGGCTGGACGGCGCCGCCCGGCTCCAAACCGCAACCACCGGCGCCGCCGCCCGGCGAGCCGCGCTTCGTCGAGCATGTACGTCCAGCGCATCTGTCGGAGCCACGGCCTGCTCCGGCCGCCGCTCCGGCCGGCGCGCCCAAGCCGGCTGCGCCGAAAAAGGCTTCGCGGACGCCGGCCATCGCCGGTGGCGTCGCGGCGCTCGCGGCCCTGGTGGGGACCGGCCTTTATTTCAGCGGCGTCCTGGCGCCTCCGCCGGCAGCGGAACACGCCAAGCCGCTGACGCCGAAACCGGTCGCGGAAGCCGCCAAACCAGCAACCGAAGCGCAGCCACCGGAGACGCCGAAACCACAGCCGCAGGCACCGGCCTCGCCTCAGCCGGAAGCGTCAAAACCGGACAGCTCAGCCACCATCGAGACGGCGAAGCCGCCCGCCCAACCCGACGAGGTCAAGACGCCGGTCGCGAAGCCGGCACCGCCTGCAACGCAGCCGGAGAACGAAGCCAACAACCAGACGAAACCACCCCAGGCCGAAACAAAACCCGCGCAAGCGCCGGCAGAGCAATCGCCGACGCCTCTGCCAACTCCTGCGCCAAAGGCTGCAGAGAGCGAGCAGCCGGCCCGACCGAGCAGCGAGCCTCCGGCGGTCAAGACGCCGGAACCGAGCCAGACGACTGAAAACAAGCCGAAACAGGATGCAAATCCGCCGACGGCCAAGCCCAGCGTGAAAGACATCGTGGACATGCTTTCCAAGCAGCCCAAGCCGAAGGCGTCTCCGGCGCCGGCGCCGGAAAGCCAGCCGCCCAGCCCGCCGACTTCGCCAACCCCGACGGCCAGGCAGCCTCAGACGCCGATCGCGCCGGCACAGCCGGCGCAGCAACCGCAGCCGCCGCCGGCCAAGCAGCCCGACAACACCGACGTCGCCATCAATGTGATCAAACCGGCGCTTCCGTCACTGGAACAGGAAACGGCGAAGTGGACCGAGCGCCGCTCCTGGGTGCGCGATTTCAGCGGCGGCAGCTGCTTTTACGCGAACGTGACATCGGGACCAGGCGCTTCTCCCGCGATCGAGGGATTCGGCACGGCGGTGCAGCCTTTCGAGCAGATGCTCAACGATTTTCAGTCGAGGTTCCACATCGAGCCGGACGTCAGCGTGCGCCTCATTACCCCGTCCCAGTGCGGCGTGCCCACCTTCTTGCGCTTCCTCGACCGAAGCTCGGCCGAAAAGCCTCAGCTTGTGCTCGACCGGACGTCGGTGCCGGACGGTACGCCGGTCAGCGGCGCGCTCTACACGGGGGGCGGGCTCATCTCCAACGTGATGCTGATCGACCACAAGGGCGTCGCGTTCAACCTCGACGACCGCATGGTGCCGCAAACCGACAAGGTGACCTTCAACATCCCGATCGGCCTTGGCCCGACGGACAAGGCAGCCGGCAAGGCCGTGCCGCAGATCATGCTGGTGATCACCGGACCCAAGGATCTCCAGGCCGCCATGTTCTCCAGACCAACGCCGGCCTCGGAGCTGTTGCCCAGGATCCTCGAGGAGATCGAGGCCGACGGATCGCAGTTCTCCGCCACGGCCACGTATTTCCGGCTTGGCGGATAGCATGAACGCCGATGGACCTTCGCCGCCCGCGTTCAATGCACCAGCCCTCGCCACGCATGCAGCGTAGCCGGCTTAGATTGCTCCATAGAGCGTTTCATCGTTTCACGGAAACGCCGAACCGCTCCACCTTTTTGTTTTTACGCAAGTCCGGACGGAAAACCGTTTCATACTTTTCCTGGAATTGCTCCGGCTGCCCCGGCCGCGCGACGCTTGCCGCATTGCTTGGCGCGGCACTGCTCGCAATCCTTTCGCCCGACAATGCGCACGCCGAGTTCACCGTCTGCAACCAGACGCTCGACGTCGTCAACCTCGCCGTCGGACAGAAGGTCGACAATGCCGACCAGACGGATGGCTGGTGGACCATCGGCGCCAATCAGTGCGTCAACGTCATTCGAGAGGAACTGACCAACCGCTACATCTACCTCTACGCGACGGACGTCTTCGGCCACGCGATCCTCAACGGATCGACCGAGATGTGCATCGACCGGAGGCGTTTCTCGATCCGCGGCATCGAGGAATGCTGGCAGCGCGGCCATATCGCAGCACGCTTCGTCGAAGTCGATACGCTCGAGCAGGTGCGCTGGACCTATTTCCTGACCGGAAGCAGCCCGTGACGCACTCGATCGACACGAGCTTCAGGCAGAAGAAACAGGCCCGCCTTGCCGAGCGCCGGCGTAAGCTCTGGCGCCGGGCTCTCGCCGGCCTTGCCACGCTCGCGGTCGTTGCTTTGGCCACCGGCTTCTATCTGACCAAGGACTATTGGTCGTTCGGCGACGAGGATGAGGAACTGCACCCCGTCGAGGGCATGGAAGACGTGCCGCCCGACGCTCCGGTCTATGTGCCGGCGATCATCGATCTCGCCGGCGATCCGATGTGGATCACGCTCGCGCCCGATGCCGACACCGCAACGAAGGGCCATACGGTCGCGCGCCCGGCCGAGTTGGACAGTTCCGGGGCTTCGCCGCAGATCGAAATCCTGTCCGACGTGATGCTGAGCGCCAGCGAAAAGTTCATGACGACCATCCCGTCGACGCAGGAGGATTTCGCCTTCTTCCAGGCGCAGCGGCAGGCAACCCCCAAGCCTTCGGCAACGGCACCCAATGATGAGCAAACTGCCGCGCCGGCTCCAGCCGCTGCGCCGGACGATCAACAGGCCGATCAGCAGAGCGATCTGGAGAACGACCTCCAGGCGGCGCCGGACGAGAGCGACGTCCCCGCCGGTTCCGCGCCCAAAGCTGGCGCGGACGACTCCGAGGCCGGCTGGGGCGAGACAATCGACCAGGGTGAAGCCGCCCTTCCCGCTTTCAAGAAAACCGCGATCGAGAACAACACGACCGTTGCGACCGTCACCAGCGAATATCAGCGCTTCGAGGCGACCGAGGACACCTTCGTGAAGATCCTCAACGACCGCAGCCTGGACAGCGTGGCGCTCGACGCGCATTTCTCAGCCGATGACGCGAAGCTTGCCGGCGAGGCGCTGAAGACGCTGTTCAATCGCGATGGGCTGGAGTCCGGCTTTGTCGTCGCCATGCGCGGGTTCAGGCCGAGCCACGAGACGACGACCATGTCGCTGATGCAGGTCTCCATCTATGCCAGGAACGTCTATGTCGGCACGCTGACGCGCAATGCAGCAGGCGCCTTCGTGTCGGGCGTCGACCCCTGGGTGCGCGAGGATCTGTTCAACTATTCCGGCGCTTCCGATCAGGGCGGACCCAAGCGTCAGTACCGCCTGCTCGACGCGATCTATTCGACGGCGGCGCGCAACAAGGTGCCGACCAGCGTCATCGGCGAGGCGATCATGTATCTCTCGCGAGGACAGGACCTCGACGCCTTCGCCAGCGAGGACCAGCGCCTGTTGCTGATCTATTCGCAGACGCCGCGCGGCCAGGGCGAGATCTCAGGACGGGTGCTCTATGTCGGCGTCAAGGGCAAGGACAGCAACCTCGACTGTTTCGTCTTCCAGCAAAGCGACGGCCAGTACGCCTGTGTCACCGGCGACGACCAGGTCCGGTCGCTGACCGTCACCAACGGCATGGTCACGCCGGTCAGCGGGGTGATGACCTCGACCTTCGGACCGCGCAAGCATCCGATCCTCGGCACGGTTCGCATCCACAAGGGCGTCGACTGGGCGGCTCCGGTCGGCACGCCGGTCATGGCCGCTTTCGATGGCGAGATCTCTTTCCAGGGCGATGGCGGCAGCTATGGCAATTTGGTGAAGATCACGCATGCCAACGGCCGCGAGACGCGTTACGCGCACATGCAAAAATTCGCCATCGCCAGCGGCGTTGGCACCAAGGTGAAGGCCGGCGACGTTATCGGCTATATCGGTACCACGGGGCTTTCGACCGGCCCGCATCTGCATTTCGAGCTCTACCAGAACGGCGAGGCGATCGATCCGCTGGGCACGGTCACCACGGTGGCCACGGCCGTTTCCGTCAGCTCCGGCGGCACCGGCGACGCAGCGGTCGAGACGCTGACCGACCGGATCGTCCATGTCGAAAGCGGCGGCAGCTCCCGCGCCAAGAACCCGCTTTCCTCGGCGACCGGCGCCGGCCAGTTCATCTCCAAGACCTGGGTCCGGATGATGAACACGTATCGGCCCGACCTTGCCCGCTCGCTATCGACCGCCGATCTGCTGGCGCTTCGCTACGACGCCACGCTGTCGCGCGAAATGGTGCGCAATCTGGCGCGCGAGGGGGAGGCCTACCTGCGCGCCCGCGGCCACCAGATCACCGCGGGGCGCCTCTATCTTTGCCATTTCCTCGGCATGGAAGGCGCGCATCAGGTGTTGGCGGCGCCAGGTTCGGCGCAGCTCAGCGCGGTGCTCGGATCGGCGGTTATCCAGGCCAATCCGTTCCTGACCGGCAAGACCGCGAGCTACGTCGTCGACTGGGCCGAGCGGAAGATGGGACAGAAAGCTCCGCGCATGGCGACCGATCAGAGCCAGCCGACGACGACGACCGAAGTCCGGCAGACGTCGCCGGAATTCGAAAAATACAAGCAGGCGATCACCACGCTGATCGGCTCGATCGAGGATACGCTCGAGCCCGGTTAGCTGCGGATCTATGTTCCGCGCCGGCGGCCTATTCCGTCCTGATCCGCATTTCGACCCGGCGGTTGACCGGATCATAGGGATTGGCGACGCGCGGGTGCGACTTGCCGAGGCCGATCGCTTCGAGGCGGGTGGATTGAACGCCGTTCGCCGTCAGGAAGGCAGCCACTGATTGCGCCCTTCGCTGCGACAGGCCCTGATTGTAGCTGTCCGTGCCGGTCGCGTCGGTATGGCCCTCGACCACGAAGCTGAACGTGCTCAGCCGGTTGTCCTTCAGCGCCTTGGCGAACTCGTCGAGCTCCGTGCGCGCGGTCTGGTCGAGTTGGGCCGAATCCAGCGCGAAATTGATCATCATGTCGAGGCCGCCCTTCTGGGTCGCCCCATCCTTCTCGGCCTTGCTCTTGCACTCTTCCTCGGTGCCGACGCAAATGCCGCGCGAGGCGCCGAGATTGCTCTGGCCGGCGAAAAACTTCACGATATCTTCCGACTTCTGAAGCGGATCGGCGAAGACGTGCGTCGAAAAAAGCACGGCCGCCAATGTCAAGGCTGAACTGCCCCACCGCATGACCGTCACTCCTGTATGAGCGGGATTTTGCTGGCGCGAACCATATCAAATCGCGGGGCGGTTGTCTGTGAACAAACGCACGTTGCCGGATGCCGACGTCTGCTAATGCTTAACGCTTGACCGGCGCCCTGCCGCAGGCTTGAGTGCTGTTCAGCCGGTGCTCGGGGTGTGGCAACCATGGCCAATGAACTCGGTTATCGAACAGCAAGGGACCTCTTCCTTGCCTGTCCCGCTATCGCCAGGGACATGAAATCACCGGCCGTCGCTCAACCCCCGCTCGAGTTCTGCCGCGCCCTGCTTGCTGGGCGTGTGCCGGAGGAAGCCGTCACCTTCTGTGCCTATCTGCTGCCCGAACGCGCCGCGGTCTGGTGGGGGCATGAATGCCTGAGCAACCTTGCCGAGTTGCTTGTCGACGGGGATCTCGAATTGCTGGCGCTGGTCAATGACTGGGTCGGCGAGCCGGCCAATCCCGGCCATCGAGCGGCCCTTGGCGAAGTCGTTGATTTGACGCCGACGACGCCGGCGGCGTGGATCGCATTGTCGGCGGCATGGCGTGACCCGGCCTTCGACATGATATCGACCGGATTTCCCGCCGCCCACGCCGTCAATGCCGGGATCCTGGCGGGGCTCGCCCGCGTCTCGACGGCGGACCGCTTTGGCGTGCTTTCCGCCTTCGTGGAAATGGGCATCCAGATGGTGGAGATGGAAGCGCAACGACAATCGGTGGACGTGTATTAGGGGTTCGCGGGAGATAAGCCTCCGAAACCCTGATCCAACATCATTTGCAGCCGCCCTGCGCCCATCTGGCGAGCGCGACCTTGAAGCGTGTGCCGAGCGGATGCTGCAGGCGCAGGACGGAGACGTCGTTGGCGGCGAAATTCTTCGCCTGCTCGCACAGGCGCGTCTCGTTCCACTCATGACAGCCGTCGCAGTGCCTGCCTTGCCAGACCGACTTGTCGAGGCCTTCGACAGGGCTGAAAAGCGGCTGCCCCTTGATCAGTTGGGCGATGCTCTTGCCGTCGATCGCCGGATCGCCGAACTTGACCGGACGATCGAAAAGGATCGGCCCATCCGTCGCCAGCTTCGGGATCTTTTCGCGCAATGCATTGAGGGCAAGCTGGTCGTCGGCCTGGCCCGATGCCGCCCCGGTATTGCGCGTCTCGGAGCCGGCCTCGGCCTGCGGCGCGCTCGCCTCGCCGACGATCAGCGGCGCGTTGAGGTCGACCTTGTGCAGCACGACCTCGGTGGTCAGCGAAACGTTGAGCCAGGGACGCTGCTTGCCAGCGGTCGCCTTGAAGACGTCACTGGTCACTCTGTTCATCGCTTCGGTGATGGAAACGTTGGATTCGCCGATATGCTGGAGGAGTGCCCCGGTGAAGGGCGAGTGGTCTCCCGACCCGTCATAGGCCAGTTGGTTCGGACTGGCGGCGAAGGCGACCAGCGTGCCGGCGCCGCCATTCTCGATCGGGATTTCGGCGAGACCACTGCTTGCGCCTTTTATACCGGCGCTCTTCGCCAGCACGTCGGCAAGCGGGTTGTCGCGGCATGCGTCCAGGAAAACGAGCCTGATGCTGGTCTCGCGCGACATCTGGCGCAGGACGAAATCGACCGAGACCGCCTCGAAATCGAGCGAGGTCTCGTCCTCGAGCGCCGCATCGACCGGAAGCAGGTAGTTCTTACCCGCGACCTGCAGGCCGTGGCCGGCATAGAAGAACAGCGCGATGTCCGCACCGCGCACCTGCTTGGCGAACTGGGCGACCGTAGCTTGCGTTTGCTGCTTGGTAAGATCGAAACCGGAGACCACTTCGAAGCCGAGGTCCTTGAGCCGCTCGGCCATGGCCTGCGCATCCCTTGCCGGGTTGGCGAGCGGCGCGGCATGCTGATACTGCGAATTGCCGAGCACCAGCGCGACGCGCCGCTCGGCGCTTGCCGCCGTCAACGTCATCAGCAGCGCAAGCGCCACGAGTCCGGCGGCGCGAAACACAACGCAAAGGGCGATCGGACCGGGACGCACCGCCACCTCAGTTGGCGAGTTTGCTGGCGGAGAATTCGATCCGCCGGTTGAGCGCCTTGTTCTTGGCCGTGTCGTTGGCGGCGACCGGCTTGTCCTCGCCATAGCCGGCGGAACTGATCTGCTTGGGCGGAACGCCGTCGGCGACCAATGCAGCGGCGACGGCCTGGGCGCGCCGTTCGGAGAGCGCCTTGTTTGCTTCGGGCGATCCGTCGGAGTCCGTGTAGCCGGACACCTCGACCTTGAGGGTCGGGCATTTGCCGACGACGCCCTCGACCTCCGCCAGCAGCGGGCGGCTCTTGGCGTCGAGCCTTGCGCTCGCCTGGCGGAAATAGATGGCGCCGGTGCGCGAGAGCACGGCAAACCGGTTCAGGCACTCCTCGTCGCTGAAATTGGCTTTCGCCGCATCGGTGGCGACGGGACCCACTTCGGCCGTGCTGGCCGCTACGGTCTGCACGGCGGCCGGCTTGCTGCCATCGGCGGTGAAGACGAAATCAAACGACACCGAGGCGGTGGGCACGATGTTGGTGACGTTGGCGGCCTGCTGCAATTTGTCGATGTTGGGAAGCAGGCCGAAATCCTCGACATGGACGGCGACGGGCGCTTCCGAAGCAACGGAGACCTCTGTGTCGCTGATCATGGTGACGACGACGCTCGCCTCCAAATCCTTGCTGACGCCATGCAGGTTGAGGTGGAACGGCAACGTCGTCTTCACCCGGCGCTTGGTCGCCAGGTCGGCGAATGCCGCCGGGTCCACCGTCGCCGTCACCTCGGCCGTCGGATAGGTGAATGTCTCGAAGAACAGAAAGCGCATGCGGACGTTGCGCAGGTCGACGCCGGTGTCGACGGAATTGAGGTCGAAGCTGATCTTGGCGTCACCGGCCGAACTCAGCGAGCCGGTGATGTTCCTGATCTTGTTGGTTTCGACGATCGTGTTCTTCTTGACCGATTGATAGGTGAGCACCGAGGCGGACGGATCGAGCGTCCAGTTCGGCGCGGCGCTCGCCGCCTGCGATCCGACGACCAGCAAACCAAGAAGCGTGGCGGCGGCCAGGCCAAGGGCCACGGCTTTCGCCCGCGGCTTGCGCCACAATGCAACGACTTCGAACATGGAACGCCCCCCGCAGGACAACCCGATCTCGATACCGGCACGTGCCGAAACCATAGAGCACTTGCCTTTGCTTGGCGAGCGGTTCCAGCTGCAGTGAGCAGAAGAGTGAGCACAATTACCGCATAATCGTCGGTGGCGAGTGGCCCTTAAGGTTCGGACGCAATGATCCGCGATCTGCTCGTCAGCCTCCCCAGCCGCCACCTCCACCTCCACCGCCGCCACCGCCGCCAGCAGTGGGTATGACGGGGGGAGCAGCTTGAGGTGCCGCTCCAACTGGTTTGATCAATTTCTTCGTGACGACCTTCTTCTGCTTGACCACCTTTGGCGCGGTCGTCGTGCGAACGACCTTCGTCCTGTGGGGTGTCGGCTCGGGCTGGGGCATTATGGTCGTACAGCCCGCGACAGCTAGAGCACCCGATAGGATTGTTGCGACGATCGCCTGTTTTGATGCCCAGCCCACCACATTGTCTCCTGTTGATCAGAACAAATCCCGGCGCGGATTGGCTTGTTCCCAGACTGCCCTGGCCGTCTTGACCAGTTGGTCGTCCAACGAACCGTCCGCCGAAATCTTGGATTTGAGTTCTCCGCGCATCTTCTTCAGAGCAGCAGTCTTGGCCTTGGCTCCGAATTTCCCCAGCGTGGCCCTTGCGTCCGGAATTTCGTTGCGAAGATCGAGCGCCGCCGCGAAAGCGAGATAGCGGGCAGCCACGGCCTGGTCGGCCTTATCGCCCCTTTGCATCTCCAGAGCCGCGCGGTCATAGGCAGCGGACTGATCGCCGCGGTCGGTCGCCAGCTCGAACAGCCTTTGTGCTTCGGAGAGATTCTGGTCAACGCCGACACCATCCCTGTACATGCGCGCAAGGCTGCCAGGAGCGTAAGGCTGGCCGAGATCCATGGATTTCTGGAAGAGCGAGAGTGCGGTCTTGGGATCCTTCTCGACTCCCGTGCCGGCGAGATAGTTGCGGCCGAGCAGGTTCATCGAATACATGTCCTGCCGCTCGACGCCAGCCTTGAGGAAGGCCACGGCGCGAGTCGGATCGGCGGGCACGCCATTGCGACCTTCCGTGAAGATCGCCGCGAGGTCGTTCATGGCATAGGTGTGCCCCATTGCCGCCGCCTTGAGCAACAAGTCCAGCCCCTTGGCGGTATCCCGCTCGACGCCATAGCCGTTGAACAAGGCGCGCCCCCATGACGTCATACCGTAGGGATCGCCCTTGTCGGACGCTGCTGCGTAGAAGGTGTTGGCCTGCTTGCGGTTGGCGGGCATTCCCGTTCCGGTCGCGTTGAGGTAGCCAAGCTCGAACACCGCGCGGACATGGCCCTTGTCGGCCGCCTCCTGGATCGCCTTCTTGGCCTCGTCGACCTTACCGACAACAAGCAGCGCTCGACCGAGTTCGTAGCGGAAGCGGGCGACGTCCGGATAGGCTTTCACCGCCGCCCGGCAGACGTCCACTGCGTTGCTGCTGATTTCGTTCGGCAACAGGCCGGGGACGACGCCCTGCAGATCGAGAGGCTCGCCAGCCTCCATGTCGCACGGATCGACGCTTGGCGAAAGCTTCATCGTCGCCGGCTTCGATGACGTGTTGTCGGCCCGGATTTCGAGGCCGACTATGAGCGGCTTGACGGCCCCGATCTGGGGTTCGTACCGCAAGTGATCGACCTCATCGGCCATCAGGCTCGAATCGGGAGACAAGGTCCTGTCCGGCAAGGAAAGCGTCCCGGTTGCCGGATAGCTCGCCAGCTTCACGCTGACCGCCGGATCGTTCGTTGGAAAATCCAGTTTCAGCGGAACCGGCCCGACACCGACCGGAACGTTCACGTCGCGGTTGTCGATCGCCTCCGCGGCGCCGCTGATGTGGATGCCGCGCTCCACCGTCTGCTGCTTCTGCTCGGACTCCAGCGAAGCCACGAGTTGCTTGCCAGCAGCAGCGTCGCCATTCTTGACCCTGAACACCAGGATGCCTTGCGATCCGCCGCCCCATTCGTCATGCGTGGCGTAGGCCAGCATATCGACCTGATCCTCGGCATCAGTGCCCTTTGGCACATCCATCTGAAGCCGCGGCAGATCCTTGCCCTCGATCGGCTCGCCCGTTGCGACCGGCTTACCGTCGAGGATCAGGCGTCCCAAAGCCGGCGGTCTTTCGATGCTGATGGTCACCGCGCCGCCGTCGACATCGACCGGCTCCGGCAGGCCGAGCGCGACAGGCCCGACACCCGACGGCACGACCTTCTCCAGCACCGGGGGCAGCGCGGGCCGGCTGGCGCGACGCATCAGCACCACCTCGTCGATCAGCGAGGAATTCTCCCACGGAACCTGCGCGCCTTTGGTGGCCTCGACCACGTCACGGCGAACGGCCGCCATGACCGAGCGTATCTCCTGGTTCGGCGCCAGCGCGCGGCGCGAGAAGGCGGACGAGAACGGGCTGAGGTCGCCGCTTCCGTCATAGGCGACCGCACCGGGCTCGGTGGCGAATGCAATCAGCGTGTTCAGCGAACTTTTCACCTGCGCAAGGCCGGTGCCGCCCGCCGCGATCAACTGGTCGCGCAGCCAATAGTCCTTGCGCGGGAACGGATTGTTGCGGCAGGCGTCTAGGATGATCACCTGGATTTTCGATTTGGCGCGCAATTGCTGCAGCACGTCGTCGAGCTTGACCGCCTGGACCTCGATGTCGGCTGAACCTTTCAGCGACGCATCGACCGGGATCAGGAAATTCTCGCCGCCGATCTGAAAGCCATGACCGGAATAATAGACGACCGCCAGATCGGCCCCGTCCGCCGCTGCGAGATAATTGCGAAATTCCTTCTCGAACTGAAGTTTGGTGAGGTCCTTGGCGACGAACACATCGAACCCGGCCAGCCGAAATGTGCTCGACACATCCTCGGCGTCCTTGTCGGGATTCTTGAGGGCCGGGATTTCGCGGTAGTCCGAATTGCCGATGACAAGCGCAACCCTTCGATCGGCTCGCGCCTGCACTGTCGTGAGGCCCACGAGGATCAAGGCTGCAATCAGCGCGCAGCGTCGCAGCATGGCAAAATCCCTAACGCTATGACCTGTCGGCCCCAAGAACGCAGCTTGCGGCGCAGCGGTCTGTTAAAGAGTTCACAATCTGCCCAGACAGGATGGGAACCCCCTGCACTAACGACAGGAAGCATGCGTCTCATCCAATCAAACTTTAGATTACCGCAGGGGGGGCGGCACCGCAATGATCGAAAGGGTTCGCGACGGCGAACCGGAGTTCCAATGGCGGATTTTCCCTCGAAAGACCGTCACGATATCTCGACACGGCTACAAGCTGAACGCGACGGTTCGATCCGCTAGCGCACTCATACGCTCATGATCGCTTGCGCAGTTCCCCGCCACGGCCGTAGCTGGCTCTACGCTCCCTTGACGATTCTCGGCTTAGTCGGTCGGCGGGATTGGGCCGCGCCCTCGATAGCCAAGGCCAAGCGTTTCTCGTCTTCGATGGCGCGATCGACCGCCTCAATTTGCTCTTGGAGCGCCATCAGTTGGGCACCATAGCTGGACCCTTCGCTATCCCCGATCTGAAAGCCGCTTGCCCGCATTGCATCGCGAGTATGGTGCACGTTACGGACGCCTTCGCGTCGAGTCGCGACCAGGATTTCCCTGAACTCACCAAGACGTTCAACGTGAGTGCGGGTCATTTCGTTCTCCTTTCGTCGTCGCCGGCGGCGCTTCAAAACGGCCAAGACTTATGGTGCGGAAGAGACTAAGGGCGATACTCTCGACAAAGCATGAGTGCGAAAGCTCAAATTTGAACCTCTTGCACAACGAGGAGCGTGGCGGGCAAAAAATTGGCCTAGGACTGATCTATCGAGTGCTCGTCTATCCGGCTGAGCACGTCTGCTGTTTGGCTGGCTTATCCAGTTGCCGTTTCTGGACTCGATAGAATTGTTCTAAGCGCCGCCGGTCCAAATGTCGGACATGAGGTGCATAGCTGTCACTTAGCGTCGGGCTCGAGCACAAAACTATGCTAGCTTGACAGCGTGTCCGAAAAACCGGCAGCAGGCCACCCGGCAACCCTGGCGCCCGATCAATAGGGAACGCTGCCTGCCGAAAGTGGGCTCACGCGGGAAATCCGGCCTTTGTGAAGCCCGACGTGAAAAGTCCGAGGGCGGCTTGGTCGGCGAAGGGGAGACCTGAAATCAGCCGGACGGTCAGGTCGTGTTTTCTCTTGAATGCTTCCTCGACTTCAGCGCGCGCCTTCTCCGTCTCGCCCAAATGGGCGTACGACGCTGCGAGGAAGGCATGGATGAAGAATTGGTCGCCGGCCTTCTGATACGAACCTACGGCTTCCGAGTACCTCCCAAGCAGGAAGAGAGAGCTACCCTTCACCTCCCAGAACCAAATCGGTGGTAACGGGTCGCGCAGGAGCGCTGTTTCGAGCACGTTGAGCGCCGTCTCGGCCCGTCCGCCGTAGTTGAGCCAGCTTGCGTAGTCCCCCGCTATGTTCACGTCCAACGGGTTCAGCGAGCGGGCTTGCTCGAAATGCAATCCCGCATCGCTATGTTGGCGCATGTGCGTAAGCACCAGCCCCATGCTCTGGTGACAGACACCATCGCTCCTGTCGAGATCGAGCGCCGTCCGTGCCGAGCCCCAGGCCTCCTGTAGGGTCAGCGGATCGTTGTCGTACCAAAATCTGCCGACGAGGGCCTGCGCGAGGAAGGCGTGGCCTTGAGCGAATGTCGAATCGAGCTCGACACACCGCGCGAAGAGGGGCTCTGACTTGTCCAGTTCATATCGGTGGAAGTGCGCGCGCCCCTGCAGGTAGTAGTCGTACGCGTCCCAATCGGCCGGACGCTTGCGTCTGCTACGGCTCGCCGAATCGGCCTCCGCTTGGCCTTCGACCATCGAGGCGATAAGGGCCGCAACCTCGTCCTGCAATGCGAAGATGTCGTCGAGGGCTCGGTCGTACCGTTGGGCCCACAGGTGGGTGCCGGTGGCGGCGTCAATCAATTGCGTGGTGATCCGAATGCGATCACCGAGCTTTCGTATGGTGCCTTCGACGAGATAGCGAACTCCGAGTTCGCGATGTACTTCGGCACTGTCCAATGCCCGATGGCGAAACTGAAAAGATGAATTGCGCGCGATGACGAGGAGAGAGCGAAACCTGGCCAACTCCGTAATTATGTCCTCGGTTATGCCGTCGCTGAGGTACTGCTGATCCTGATCGCCGCCCAAATTGGCAAAAGGCAGCACTGCGATCGATGGCTTGCCGGACGGCGGTATCGGTCTGCAGGACGCGCTCGCCACCGGCTCGACGGTCGCGGTGAAGCGATAGCCGACGCGCGGCACCGTGGCGATCCACTCACCACCATTGTCAGCCGGACCAAGGGCCTTTCTCAGTATCGCAATTTGGACGGTAAGGTTGCCTTCCTCGACGGCGACGCCAGGCCAGGCAGCGTCCATCAGCTCGGCCTTGGTCAGGATCTGACCAGGCCGTGCAGTAAGCGCAGCCAGCAGCGTCAGCCCGCGATGCCCAACCGTGATCGGGACCTGGTCCCTAAGGAGGGTCCCGATGTTGGAATCGAATATGAACGGACCAAAAGCGACGCGCATATACGCATATTAGACGTTTCGGAAGTTTTCGGAACAGTTTCGGCAGCACGTAACAGACGCAAGGGAATTGCTTCAGACCCGGAAGACAAGGTCGCTGGGGAAAATGATGGATTAGCCGCCTCAACCATGCTCACCGCGGCGCCATGACGCTCTATGGACGAGAGGCGGATGACACGCTCCCGGTGGGCGATCCATGCTGACATTGTGGCTATTGAACGGCGGGCAGACAAACTGGCCGGAAGAGCCGATAGGCGGTCATTCGCGCCGATTTCCCATGACCTCAATCGGGCCGAAACCGGAGAGTGCGTAAACAGTCCTTCACGCGACCTTGCCCTGGAAGCGCGATCCTCTTTACCGCTATGTCAACGGATATCCGCTGCGGACTTGCAGCGACGAAAACCCTGCCAATCTGATTGGCCAACTAAGCGAACGTTTGGGGTGGACCACGCCCTTAGAGCCGAAAGCCAAGCTTCCTGCGCCAAGCGCGCCGTTGGTGCCACACCTCGCGAACGTGCGACGCCAAACGCAGGAGCAGACGCCTCAGATATTGGCCGGCGTAGCCAGCATCGCGATAGTCCGTAATGGGAGCATTGACACTGCGGAGCGTAAACGCCGCTTCCACCTCGTGGCCCTCGCGTTGCAACTTCTTGACTGTGCTTGCTCTGACGTAATGCGAGCCACCAATGACAACTATTTTCATATCGAGCCTCCTCGCCACGGTTACAGTCCGAGTGTGATGCCCGCCGACGCGCTTTCGGCGAACGGCGGGTTCCGGAAGAAGATGAGTTTCACGAACAAAGGACGCGAGTGTCTCAACCTTGGTGGGTGGCACCGAGGCGCCACCAGCACGGGCGCGTCCAAGCCGGCCTCGCTAACTGCTATCGCCGAAAGCGCCAACATGCGGCGGCCGCCGTCGATTTCGAGGTGCATTTGGTTCCACGATTGACGGATTGTCATCGACGCACCGCTCATTTCGCGCTCGATGCATCGCAGTCATTGGTTTCGCGCCCTCTTCCTCAACCGGGCCGACCAGCACCGGTTGGCTGTTCGGCAAATTCAGGTTGAGCACGTCGTCGATTTGCCTCCGCAGAAGTTCGGGGCGCAGTCCATCGCCGCGCTTGGCCGCGATCGGGTGAAGTGCCTGCAAGAATGCCAACATGGCGTAGAGACCTCCTCGTTGATTTCCGGCTCACCTGGCGATGTTAGACGAGACCCTCATCCGCCATGGCGATGCGCACTGCCGACCGAGCATCCATTCGGTTGCGCAAAGCCTCCAAAGAGGCGGGAACAGGAACTTGGAAGCGCGCTGCCCAGAGCAGCATTACGTACAGATAGCAGTCGGCGACGCTGAGCCGATCGCCAAACAGATAGTCTGTCTCCAGCCCGTCGGCGACGATTTCAAACTGCCTTGCCAACGTCACTCTGGCTTTGGATTTCTCGGCATCCCGGCCGGGGTGCCACATCGGCTTGAAGCTTCGGTGAATCTCGGTCGAAATGTAGCTCAGCGCTTCCAGGACGCGTGTGCGGCCCAATGGAGCCGCTAAACCCAACGCCGGATACTGCGAAGCGATCCAATCGAGAACGGCGATGTTCTCGGTGACCGTTTCGCCGCTATCCAACACAAGAGCCGGAACATAGCCCTTGGCCGTGACCGCGAAGAAATCTCCCCCGGAAGCCGTTCGTTTCGTCTTGAGATCGACCGCCTCGCGCTCAAAGGAGGCGCCTGCCTCCTGAAGCGCGATGTGGTCGGCCAGACTGCAGGCGAAAGGGCTGTAGTAGAGTTTCACGATTTCTCTCTTTCTGAACGCGGATGACATTGCGCAACTGGCAGCGGGAGCCCGCGAGGCGACCCCGGCGCCAGTCATCCTCGACAGCGCACCCGAGAGCTTCGCACTTGGCATGGAGGACGGCCACGACGCCGAGCGGTAGGCATGCCTATGCCGAGGTATGATCGGGTTGAAACAATCGTCGCTTGATTGCCGCTCGCGCTACATCGACATCAAGAAGCGGTAGCTGGAAGAATCCAGAACCCTGTCAACACGCATGGCTCCCTCGGTTGTCAGGCCAGTCCTTCGCTCAGGAAATCATGAACGAAAGTATTGGACGCACGTGTCCTTGGCACGATGGCTCGCATCCTGTCGCGACCTGCATGGTTCAGTCCGATACCAGGAACCTCGAAGGCGACCGCAGCCGCCTCGCTTTGCTCGAAAGCCGACGGCGCGATGTAGCAGCTCTTCCAGCAAAAGGAGCCCGTCATCATGACCGATCCTTCCTACCTCGAAAGCGTCTCCGCCGAGCTCGCGTCGCCTGCCGAGGCACTCACCTTCGTCGAGGTCGACGTCTCTTCCTTGACGCCTGGAACGTCGCTCGTCGTGCAATGGCGCGGCAAGCCGGTGGTCGTGCGTAACCGCACCGGGCAGGAAATGAAGGATGCCGAGGCCGCCGACCTTGGTACCCTCGAGGATACGATTGCCCGCAACGCCAATCTGCCCGCCGACGCACCCGCGACGGATGCCAACCGCACCATGCCCGGCAAGGAGGCCTGGCTGGTGATGGTTCAGGTCTGCACTCACCTTGGTTGTATCCCGATTGGCCAGGACGGCGAGTTCGGCGGCTGGCTCTGCCCATGCCACGGCTCGCAATACGACAGCGCAGGACGCATCCGCAAAGGTCCGGCACCGGAGAACATGGCGGTGCCGGTGTTCCAGTTCATTTCCGACACCAAGATTCGTATCGGCTGAGGCAAAGGACATTTCAATGAGCGAGGGACATTCGACCTACAAACCCAAGACCGGTATCGAGCGCTGGTTCGATGCCCGGCTGCCGTTGCCCCGGCTGGTTCATGATTCCTTCATCGTCTATCCCGTGCCGCGCAACCTGAACTACGCGTATACGTTCGGCGGCATTCTCACGATCATGCTGGCGTCGCAGATCATCACCGGAGTCGTGCTGGCAATGCACTACGCTCCAGACACGGGGCTGGCCTTCAATTCGGTCGAGAAGATCACGCGCGATGTGAATTCGGGCTGGCTGCTTCGCTCTCTGCATGCGAACGGTGCATCATTCTTCTTCATCGCCGTCTACATCCACATCTGCCGCGGGCTCTACTACGGCTCTTACAAGTCGCCGCGCGAGTTTCTATGGGTGCTCGGATGCACCAACCTGCTGGTGATGATGGCGACAGCCTTCATCGGCTATGTATTGCCCTGGGGCCAGATGAGTTTTTGGGGCGCCACCGTCATCACCGGCTTCTTCAGCGCAATTCCGTTGGTCGGCGATTGGCTCCAGCACTTGCTGCTCGGCGGTTTCGCTGTCAGCAACCCGACGCTGAACCGCTTCTTTGCACTGCATTATCTGCTGCCATTCCTGCTTGTCGGAACAGTGACCCTGCACATCTGGGCCCTTCACGTGGTCGGCCAGAACAATCCAACCGGCATCGAGGTGAAATCGAAAACCGATGTCGTCGACTTCACGCCTTACGCCACCGTCAAGGACGCGGTCGGCATTATCGTGTTCGTGTTTTTCTTTGCCTATTTCGTCTTCTATCTGCCGAATTTTCTTGGCCATCCGGACAACTACACGGTCGCCAACCCGCTGAAGACGCCTGCCCATATCGTGCCGGAATGGTACTTCCTGCCGTTCTACGCGATCCTGCGCGCCATCACCTTCAACGTGGGACCGATCGATTCCAAACTCGGCGGCGTGCTGGCGATGTTCAGCTCGATCGCCGTGCTGTTCCTGGTGCCGTGGCTCGACAGCTCCAAGGTGCGCTCGGCGGTCTATAGGCCCTGGTACAGGCTGTTCTTCTGGATGTTCGTGGCCAACGCGCTCTTTCTCGGCTGGCTCGGCTCACAGCCGGCGGAAGGCGCCTACGTCACGATGTCCCAGGTGGCGACGCTTTACTATTTCGCTTTCTTCATCATCGTGATGCCGTTGCTCGGGTTGATCGAGACGCCGCGCCCTTTGCCGCATTCGATCACCGAAGCAGTGCTCGAAAAGAATGCGGCCCGCTCAAAGGCGGAAGAATGAGGTTGAGATCACGGTCGGCGTGGGTCTGACGATGGGGATGCTGTCGACCTGGCGATATCAACATTCCGGGTCGGTAGCATGCGGGTTCCAGATCTGCGCTGCTCAGGGCAAGGCGTCTGTTCACACAGTTCCGGTTCATCTGCGTTCAAGCAACTCGTGGAATGAGCGCGTACAAAGGATCGATAGTCATGACCAACCGGCAAGGCAGCATCGCTGGAATCGACATCGTCATCCTCCAGCGGCCCGTGACTTGGTCCATGGATTCATGATGCGGCGCGCATTGCCTTCCGCGAACCGGCGCATGATCGGACCCTTTGTCAAATTCGACCATTTTGGCCCCGAAGAACTCGATGCGGATCGCGGCTTCGACATTCGGCCACGACCGCATACTGGCCTCGCTACCGTGACCTATCTGGTCGACGGCGAAATCACCCATCGCGACAATTTCGGCAGAGTGCACACCATCCGTCCGGGTGAGGTCAACTGGATGACGGCCGGCTCCGGAATTGCCCATTCCGAGCGTGCGCCGACAGAATTCCGAGCGTCGGGAAGCAATCTTCTCGGCATTCAGGCCTGGATTGCGCTCCCCTCCCGGCACGAGGATGTTGCCGCCGACTTCGCGCACTATAGCTCACCTGAAATTCCCAGGATCTGCGCCGATGGCGTTGAATTCACCTTAATCGCTGGGGCTGCCGAAGGGCTGACCTCGCCAGTCAAAGTCTTTTCCGAAACGATCTTTGCCGAAATCGTGCTCACAGGCGGCGCGCAATATCAGGTGAAACCCGAGCACAGCGATCGTGCAATCTATGTGGTCGCCGGTGAAGTTGGGGTTGTCGGCCAATCTGGGACATTCGGAGAGGCCGCACTGATAGTGCTGACGCCAGGCGTGGAAGTCGTGCTTCAACCGCCCGCCTTCCACGCAGCGCGACTAATGCTCATCGGTGGCGAGCCGCTCGCAAACGGGCCCCAAGACCTGATTTCGTCTCCTCCTAGGGCCAAGGGATCAATAGAATAGATATGTCTAGCCCGCACACACGCGGCCAGGTGGTCGCGAACCGGCCGGTCTCTACGAAATCAAATTGAGTTCGTTCACCGTGTCCTCGTCGAGCAAACCGTCGAACCATACGTCAAACATGGTCTCGAGCAGGAACTCGTCGTTACTGGCTTCGGAAAACAATGTCAGAGATGCGTGCAATTTCTTCGCATCGTCATCACCGAAGACCGCGCGGGCACTCAAATCCGAAAGCCTTTGCAGGACGCCAATACATTCTCGATAACGGCCACCCAATATCGGAGATGAGAGGTAGGCGCTCGCTTCGTCCAGCGATGCGATGGCATAGGGATCAGGCGCTTTGTCGCTCCGTGCGGTTGCCAGTCTCGGAAAGATGATTTCCAAGTAGGGGGTACACATCATCCCTTGGCGTAGAATGCCGAGCGCCTCTTCATAGACCGGATCCTGAGCGGTGATGAATCTCTGCAAATTATACTCGTCGTTCATTAGCGCTGGCCCTTTTGCGAGCGGCGACTGTCGTGCCCAAAATTATCCGTCGACGACATCGGCATACTCTGGATGCTTTTCGAAGAACCAGCTCATGAATGGGCATTTCAGGATTGCCTTGCGACCAGTTTTGCGGAGCAGTTCAAACGTCCCTTGCGCCAGTCGCGATGCGATGCCGTGCCCGGACAATTCCGGCGGAACTTCAGTGTGGATCAGGACCACTTTCCCGCTCTCGATCAGGTAATGGGCCGCAGCCAGTGTTTCGGTGGCGATCGGCAGCTCGAAACGATGCAGGGGAACGTTTTCAACGACCTGTGCATGCATCTTCTGATACTCGCGATTATCTGCCGGGCTCGCCTGATTGTGGATATTCGCGCGAGGGTTGGTTTGCCCTACCGCATTGCTGGAAATCGCAACGTCACAGTTGTGCCGGCCCCAAGCGTGCTCTGCAGAGCGACGCTTCCCCCCGACTCCTCGGCAAAGCGTTTCACCATCGGCAAGCCAACGCCGCCGAGGCCTTCGCCTTTTGTGGTGAAGAAGGGATCAAATGCGCGGACCATCGTCTCGCCGGTCATTCCAATTCCATTGTCCTGGATACGAATAACGATCTGACCGACAGTAGCCCGTTCGGGCACAAAGGCGGCTTCAACCGAGATCAGCCCGCCGTCAGGCATCGCGTCGCGCGCGTTGAACAGAAGGTTCAAAACCGCATTTTGCAACCCGATCCGATCGCACCTTATCAAAGGCAGGTCGGGCCTAACTCTGACCTCAAGACGGATACCAGCATCCCAGGCGCTTCGAATGAGCGTCTCGATCTCCGCAAGGCAATCGCACACGTTCGCCTGCTGGATGTCCGAACAGATCCCTCCGGCCGCGCCGATTGTCTGCCTGACCAGGCCGCCAGCTCGTTCCAAGGCGGTTTTGGCGCCTGCAATCACAGACCCAAGATCGGGGGCCGCCGAAACGTTGGGGTCGCGAGCCAAATGGTTCAAAGCGGATGAGGCGACCTGGATCAGATTGCCCAGGTCATGAACGATACCGGCGGCCGACATCTGTCTGGGACCGGCCCCTGGAGGGCGGTCTGCCGGACGGTCGAAGACGTCCTCTTTCGGTTCTGAGTGCGACATTCCATTCCCCCGTTTTCTCAGTCGGCATTTGGCTTTGCAGGAAGACGCTAAAGTGGAGGGCGTTGCGGTCGATCGGATTCGAGGAAGAGGGCAATCCATACCATGCGGCACATCGTGGCCGATGCTGAGGAGACTGCACCGAACCGACCCGACAACCTATTGTGCAGAAGGATCTGCCACACGATGCAAAAGTGCAGGATCGATTGGCTTGACGGTCAGGACCGCAAGGAACACGGCAGCCGTGTTCTTGCATTTCGCGCGTCATACGGAGTTGGCGGCGATCGCCTTTGATCTCCCGCAAGGAGCCGGCACATAGGCACCAAAACCTCTCGGCAACGGCAGCATCCCCTGCCCTCCAGCCTGCACAGCACAATGCCTTCGTATGGGTCAGCCAGCCTGCAGGTCTGATCGTTTGGCAGGTGCTCCGCCTGTATCTTTGCTGGAGTGAATGCCATCAAGATCAAATACGGAGTCACCACGATGAAAATGATCCTTGTTACCACCGCTCTCTTTCTTTCCGCGGGAGGCGCTTTTGCCGGAAGTGACCATTGCTGTGGGTCAGGGGCAGATCAACAGCCCGCAATTGCCACTGATGCCATGCACACTTCATCGACCAAGAAGGCAGACGACAACGTCGGCGGGCCGCGGACCGTGCGCAGGCCGATTGTTCCTCACGAAGAATACGGCCAGGGCATCTGGGGCCACTAATCCCGATGGCAAAAATTGCGAGGACCGGGGCATAAGGCCTCGGCCCTTAGGCCATCACAGCCCGGCGAAGTGCGCCCCAATCCAGGTCAGAGCGTCGCCGCGACGCGCCGTAACCGACATTTTGTCAGGAAAGACGCCGACCGAGACGCGGTTGGGATTTTCGGCCGCAATGCCGAAGTTCGCGCCGCGGCTTCGGTTGATTTGACCCGCCGCGCAAACATGGATCTCATTTATGGCTGGCCGAGCGGATGATCAATCCGACGTCGAGAAGACCGCCGACTCGGTCGGGGCCAGCAGCCTCCGCGAGCAACTGGCGGCGATCAGGCTGGGTTTGAAGGGATCACCGGTCCGAACCGGGCTGCTCTGGACATCGGCCGGCATCGTGGCGGTCATCGTCGCAAGCGCGATCGGACAGGTTCTGCTCAACCGCTGGAACCAGCCTTTCTACGATGCCCTGGCCCGGCGCGACGTGACGGACTTCCTGCACCAGCTTCTCGTCTTCGCGGCCATTGCCGGCGGCCTTTTGGTGCTCAGTATCGGCCAGACCTGGCTAAACCAGAATATCCGTTTGAGGTTGCGCGAGGCGCTGACGCTGGATCTGATCGAACAATGGATGCGTCCGGCGCAGGCCTTTCGGCTGGCCAATGCCGGCGCTATTGCCGTCAATCCTGACCAGCGCATGCAGCAGGATGCCGCGCATCTGTCGGACCTGTCGACGGATCTCGGCGTCGGCCTGCTGCAGTCCTTAGTGCTGCTTGCATCGTTTGTCGGCGTGCTCTGGCAGCTTTCTTCCGGCTTCGTCTTTCACCTTGGCGGTTATGCCCTGGCGATATCAGGTTACATGGTATGGGCGGCACTGCTTTATGCCGGCATTGCATCGTGGTTAAGCTGGCTGGTAGGGCGTCCGCTCATCAGCCTCGACAGCGATCGCTATACACGCGAAGCGGAACTGCGTTCCTCGATGGTGCGTGTCAACGAGGACGTCGATGCCATTGCACGCAACCATCGCGAAGCCGATGCGCGGCGGCGGCTGGAACTCGATCTCAGTGCGGTACTGGGCGCCATGCGGCGCATCTATGCGGCTCAACTCAACCTGTCCTGGGTTACCGAAACCTATGGCTGGATCACCGTCGTGGCGCCCGTTCTGGTGGCTTCGCCGGTCTACTTCTCAGGCGATATCAGCTTCGGCGGAATGATGATGGCGGTGGGCGCTTTCAACCAGGTGCATTCGTCTCTGCGCTGGTTCATCAACAACATCGGCAGTATCGCAGACTGGCGCGCGACGCTGATGCGTGTTGCCGACTTTCGCATCGCGCTGAATTGGACCGATGTGCTGCAAGACAAGGAAAGGCACATCGAGGTCGGCGACAATGTCGATAGCAGGCTGACGTTCGAGAACCTCAAGGCCGACTATCCCGAATAATACGGCCAGCAGCATCGCCGATCCCCTGCCAGCTGCGATACCGGCGCTTCGATATCTTCAACCATCACCGGGCCTGGGCGACCTAGACTTCAGCATCGGCGGACAGGTGCCTGCGTAGAATAGGCTGCTGCCCCGGACTGTCTCATCCTTCGCCTACCGGCCACCTCCGTGGCAGGGCTGAAGAAGGAGATGAAAATGAGAAGTGATGTGCCAAGCAAAGGGTTGGAATGGACCAACCTTATCCTCGGCGCAGGCTTGGCCTGCGCCGCAATCATGTTCGTCGGGCTGCCTGCCGCGGCTTGGAACGCCGGGGTCGTGGGCGCGCTGATCGTGTGCACCTCTGCCATGGCCCTCTATCGCTATGGCGATTGGGCGGAATGGTCCAACCTCACCTTAGGGTGCTGGGCGGTGGCAGCTCCGTTTCTGCTCGGCTTCGGATCGGCGCAGGGTCCGATGTGGACGCATGTCCTGATCGGGATTTGCGTAGCGACATTCGCCACCCTGCAACTTGTGGCAAGTCGCAGGGCGCACGCTCATTCGAGCACCAATTGACATCGATTGCCGGAGGTCGTCGCGGCGCAGCAACGGCACGCCATCAGTGTGCTTCCTGTGCCTCGGCGCCTCCAACGTTTGCCGCGCCGTTTCGCGCCAGGGGTCTGCAGCATGGCGACCGCGTTCAGACCGGGATCAAAACGGCCCTATACCGAAGTCTAGGCTGACTAATCAAAACTCTATGCCCAATCACCCATTGTCGTGTTGCGCCGCCCTCGACCATTCCGCTACGTCAGATACTGAGGGAATTGCCCTATCGGGGCCGATCCCCGCCCTTTTTTGGGGACCGTGACGGGTTTTTCACAAGCCGATGCAAGGGCCGTTTAGTTGACGTGCGACGGACGTGCGGTTGATAATGACCTACCGAACACGGTCAATTCGTGTCCAGATCGCCCCGGATGAGGATTATGGGCGTGGCAAATCCAGAAACTGCAGACAGCCCCATAGCAATTCTGGTCGACGATGATGCGGAGGTTCGCGACTCCCTGGAGGAGTTGCTAAGATCGGTTGGGATCGACACGATATCGTTTTCCTCGGCCCAGGAAGTGCTCGACACGAACCTTCCGAGCCGCCCGGGCTGTTTGGTACTCGATGTCCGAATGCCGGGTCTGAGCGGCATCGATCTCCAGCAGCTCCTCGCAGCCAGAAACATCATGACGCCCATCATATTCTTGACGGGTCATGGCGACATTGCCATGAGCGTCGAGGCGATGAAGGCGGGCGCAGTGGATTTCCTCACCAAGCCGGTGCGCGACCAAACGTTCCTGGACGCCGTGTCGATAGCCATTGCGGCCGACATAGCTCGAAGAGCGGCCTCTGCCGTAACCCAAAAGAATTCAGCCTTGTATGATGCATTGACGCCTCGCGAGCGGGAAGTACTGAGTTTTGTGGTTTCCGGTGCGATGAACAAGGAGATCGCGTTCGATCTCGGTATTAGCGAAATCACCGTGAAGCTCCATCGAAGCAATATGATGAGGAAGATGAACGCGCGGTCCGTCTCTCATCTATTCAACGTCTGTCAGTCGTTGCCAGCCGATATCCAAAGCCGGTTGAAGATAGCTTCCGCCGCAGGCAAGCAGCCGCAGAATCGGGAGCAAGAGGGCACTTTGCTCGCTGAGTAGACGGGGCGGCGGCGACAGACGGACCGCGGAAGCGGCATCCAGAGGGTCTCAGATGGAGCTAACGTCATCGCAGCAGCGTCGCGCCGTGGCTGCGGCAATTGGCGTTGCGTGCCTCTTGGTTACCCTGTTAACCCGCGAGCCATCTGGCCTATTGGTGGTGGTCGCAGTCGTATGCATCTGCATGGGCTGGAAGGCGGGATTGGTGGCCGCATCTGCCGCCAGCCTGATGTCGGCGGCTATCTTGCTGTTGCCTGGACACGCAACGGAAAACGGTCTTGCTCGGTTCGCCGCGTTTGTTTTCGGGGCGTTTGGACTATGGCTGATAATTAAGATCTTCAGGACAATCAGCTTTTATGACCGGGTTTACCAGGGCGCCGGATCTGCTGCTGCCGATACGCCGGACCTCGGCTGGTCCGCCTATCCAGACGGGCGCCTTCGGTTCCTCAATCCCGCAGCCCTCGAGTACGTTGGCGTTACGGCCGAAGAAATGCGCGAGATCATGGATGCGGACGACTTTTCCTGGTGGCGGAGATTTGTCCATCCCGACGATGTCGAGACGAGCATGGCGCAATGGCGCCACAGCCTGGGGTCGGGCGAGCCGATGATCGAAGAAAAACGTTTGCGCCGGTTCGATGGAACCTATCGCTGGTTTCGCGATACGGGCGTTGCCTCGCGCGATGAGCATGGGCGAATCGTCGGATGGAATGGCCATACCGAGGACATAGACGACCGGCACAAAGCGGAAGCGGCCCTGCGTAGGAGCGAGAGGGAGCTCAGGCTGCTGGTCGATACGGTTCCCACCATGATCTGGCTGATGACGCCGGCGGGGTTGCCGTACTACTTCAACAAACGGTTCGTCGACTGGGCAGGCATCGACGTGCCCAAGGATGAGCCGCGAGGCACTCGGCAATTCGCCTCGCACGTGGAGCTGTTCCATCCCGACGACAAGGCCGGCGTCAAGGCCGTGTTCCAGATGTCATTTGCCCGCGGGGAGCCACTCCAGCACAAAGGTCGGCTCTGCCGCAAGGACGGCGAATATCGCTGGATCGATTCCCGCTTCGAACCGCTGCGCGACGAAGACGGCACAATCCTTCGCTGGTACGGCGTCAACTTCGACATCGACGACGAGGTCCGCGCACAAGAATCCCTGCGTCTGGCGGACGAGCGGCTCGCGCGCGCCCTGCGCGCCGCCAGCCTGTCCGAACTGTCAGTGTCCATTGCGCACGAACTCAACCAGCCGCTGCAGGCGGTCGTGGCCAACGCCGGCGCATTCCAGAGATGGCTGAACGCCGACCCGCCAAACTTCAATCACGCCAGCCGCGTCGCCCAGAAGATCATCAAGAACGCCGACGCGGCAGCGCAGGTGATCAGCCGCATCAGAGCACTATTCAGCAAGACCGAAAGCGAACCGCGCGCGATCGATCTGAACACCGTGATCCGCGAAGTGTGTGATCTCCTGGGTGACAGATTCGCATCGACCAACGTCGAGTTGGACCTTCAGCTCGATCCCGCTCTCCCTGCGACGACTGCCGACCACGTTCAGATGGAGCAGGTCGTTCTCAACCTCGTCCGCAACGGCATCGAAGCGATGCAGGACATCAGTTTCACCGGGCGAAGCTTGCAAGTCATATCGCGGCATCAGAATGACGGAACAGTCGAGGTCGAAGTGCGAGATCGCGGCCGTGGGCTAAGCAATCCGGAACGCATCTTCGACGCGTTCTACACGACCAAGCCGGATGGAATGGGAATGGGCCTTGCAATCTGCCGCTCTATCATCGAGGCACACCGCGGACGACTTTGGGCGGAAAATGTCGATACAGGAGGGGCATCCATAACATTCAGCCTGCCCATCCGCGCCGCCGGGGCTGACAAGATACTGGCGCGACGGTAAGCGCCCGAGCGGGCTCGTCAGAGGCTGATCCGAGGATCGGCAATCGACTGTCCGATCTCTATGAGAGTGTTGACCAGGATGTATAAGATTCCGAAGACGATGGCGACGCCCAGCACCGCCGGGAGATCGGCGCTGGCAAAGGCCTGGACCGTGTAAAGACCCAGACCGGGCCAGCCGAAAACGCGCTCGACGATCAGCAAATTTCCGAAAAGAAGCCGGACCTGCAGGCCGAGCATGGACAGTGGCGCAGTGGCGGCATTGCGCAAACCGTGCCGCAACAGCACCTTTGTCTCGCTGAGACCCTTGCCACGTGCCGTCCGAACATATGGCTGACTCATAACTTCGTGGAGCGCGCCGTTCAGGCTTCGCCCAACCGCGATGCCGATGGGCAGCGCCAATGCAAGCGCGGGCAAGATCATGTGCAGCAGCGCGTCCAGACTGACGTCGGGCCGGCCGACCAGTATTCCATCGAGGAGATTGAGTCCCGTCGGGCCTGCGAAATCGCGGTAGCCAAGCCTACCCGATCCGGGAAGCCAACCGAGCCGGAACCAGAAAAAGTAGCTGAGAAGCAAGGCCGACAGAAAGATCGGCGTGGAGCCCACGCCCACCATGGCGAGCCTTATGCCGCCCGATCCCGGAACCAGAAACTGGAGGACTGCCATCACGAGCGCAAGCGCCGCTCCCAAAGCGATCGACGCCAGTCCGAGTTCAAGCGTAGCGGGGAGATATTGCCGTATGTCGTCAGAGACCGGCTGACGCGTCCTTACCGACGTCCCCAGATCACCATGTGCCAGACGCGATAGAAAGCGCCCGTACTGAACGAAAGCCGGGTCGTCCAGTCCGAGTTGCTTGCGCATTGCCTCGACCGTTTCCGGCGGAGCGTTCGGCCCGGCGACGGCTCGCGCTGGATCGGCGGGGATCATGCTTTGCAGACCGAAAACGATGAAGCTCATCATCAGGAGAACGACGACGGCGCCGACGATGCTTTTGGTGAGATATGCCAGCATCTAGGCCCCCCTTAGCGCGGCGCGAATTCCGTCGCCCGCAAGGTTGGCGAGAAGGCAGAGGAAAAAGATGATCGCAGCCGGCAGGATCGGCAGCCACCAATGCACGGTGAGACTGTCAAGGGTGCGCGACGTCATCGCTCCGAGCTCGGGCGCCGGTGCAGGAAGGCCAAGACCAAGGAACGACATCAGCGACAGCGTCATGATCACGTTCGCGAGGTCCAGCGACGCCCCGATGAGCAAGGCCGGGACCACTCCCGGCAACAGGTAGCGCAACAGCAGCCGCGGACCGCGCACCCCGGCCATACGCGCAGCCTCAACATGTGGACGGGCTTTGAGACGACGGATTTCATCGTGGGATATGCGCGCGTACCAAGGCCACCAGAAAATGGCGAGCGCGATCATCGTGTTGACGAGCCCGGGGCCAACCGCAGCCACGAAAGCGAGCGCGATCAGCGTTGAGGGAAGGACTATGAACAAGTCGACGATCCGCTCGACGACAAGATCGACCTTGCCCCCCATCAGGCCGGAAATCAGCCCGACTAGAGAACCCACAATGAGAGTGAAACCGATAACGGCAAGCCCCGACAGCCATGTGTATCGAACGCCGAGGATGATGCGCGAGAACAGATCACGACCGATCTCGTCGGTGCCGAACCAATGTCCGGCCGAAGGTGGCAGGTAGGCCCCGGCGACGCGCAGCTGTGGGTCGAACGGGGTGATCCACGGCGCCAGCACGGCAAGAACGGTTACGACAGGCACTCCGACAATGCCGATGCTTTCAAGCCAACCGGCACGCCGGAAGAAATCGCGCCAGTTGAACCGGGGCCGCGCGGGCGTGTCCTGGCCTGGCCTGCCTGTCATCGTCCGCCTCCCGCCGGCAGGCTCGGCATCGCTGCGATGAGAGACCGCGTGTAGGCGGACTGCGGTGCGGCAATGATGGCATCTGGATCGGCAACCTCAACCAGTTCACCGTCCTTTAGCACTGCGATACGGTCGGCAATGATCCTGGCGGCCGCCAGATCGTGGGTCACGAACAGCATCGCCATGTCGAGCTGCCGCCGAAGGTCGCTGAGGAGGTTCAAGGTGGTGGCCGCCAGCGACACGTCCATGGCGCTGATCGGCTCATCGCAGAGCAGAAGACTTGGGGGGACGATTACCGCGCGCGCCAAAACGGCTCGCTGGCACTGCCCGACCGAGATCTCGGCCGGCAGAGCGTCCATCAGAACCGGATCGAGGCCGACCAGCTTTATTGCCTCTCCGACGCGACGTCGGCCGTATTCACTGTCCAGCGAAACCCCACGCAGGCGCTCGCCGATCTGTTCTCCGATCGTGAGCCACGGCGTCAGTGTCGCCACGGGGTCTTGAAACACGACCTGAGGACCAAGCTTGTCGAAGCGCGTAACCGTACCGCTCTCGGGGGCCTCGAGCCCGGCAGCTATTCTCAAGAGAGTAGATTTGCCAGCGCCGCTTTCGCCCACCAGGGCCACGCACTCGCCAGGCTTGATCGTAAGGTTGACAGATCTAAGAACAGGCTGCGATTGGCGCCGTCCCCAAAACGATCGGGTCCCGGTCGGATAGGTCTTTCGGACGTTGGACAGCCTCAAGGCGGCGGTTTCCTGAACCGCTACGGCCGGCCATGGCTTCGCATCGGCGCGCTGCGTTGAGAGCAACGGGGTTTGTTCCTGATGAAGGCAGGCGACTGCGCCACCATGGGCGGAAGCTGCCTCCAGCGGAGGGCGGATTGCCATGCAATCCGGCTGGGCGATCGGGCAACGTGGCGCATAGGAGCAGGCGCTTGCAACATTGATCAGGGGCGCGCGCTCGCCGGGGAGCGTGGGAAGCGGCCGCCGTCGATCAGAGTCCAGATCGAATCGAGCGGCGAGCAAGCCCGCGGAATAGGGGTGCGCGGCATTGCGGGCCACGTCCTGTATGCGACCCATTTCAACGATGCGTCCCGCGTAGAGAACCAGGACGCGGTCGGCCAGTGAAGCCGCCACACTCAGATCATGCGTCACGAACAGAATTGCCGTCTGCTGCTCGCGGGTGAGATCGCGCAACAGGTCGAGGATCTGCGCCTGAATGGTCACGTCGAGCGCGGTGGTGGGTTCATCGGCGATGAGCAGTTTCGGCCTTGCCATCATCGCCATGGCAATAAGCACGCGCTGACGCTGCCCGCCTGACAGGCGATGCGGAAGCGCATCGGCGATGCGGTCGGGGTCGGCCAGGCCGGTTCGGGCGAGCCAGTCCTTGATCGATCGCTCGGACCCGCCATTGGATTCTCGCATCTGGTGGCGGATCGTCATCGTCGGGTTGAGCGCCCCCATCGGATCTTGCGGAATGGCGCGTACGAGGTGACGGCGAGCCGACCGCCAGGTACGCCCTCCCGCGCCGACTAACTCGGTGCCCGCAAGCCGGATCGAGCCGGCGACCCGCGGCAGGTATTCACGCGGCAGCAGCCCCTGAAGGGCCAGCCCGATGCTTGTCTTGCCGGAACCGCTTTCTCCGACCAGCGCGACGATCTCGCACGGAAACATGTCGAAACTGATGTTGTCGATGACGCGGGAAGGCCGGCCTTCGCGGCTGAGTATGACTGAGAGGTCTTTGACGGCGAGGACAGGCTCGGTCGCGGATCTGGACATTCGGTGCGAGAGCTTGACCATCTGCGGTACGAGCCTGAGCTTTGGGAATGAACCGAATGAGCGGAGTTCAGGGTCCCCAGCGAACGGTGGCGAAGTCGATGTTGCCGGGTGGGTTCACGGGGCGGAGTCCAAGATGCTTCAGACCTTTGGCATGGACCACCACGTCGTTGACGTTGACAAGCGGGATGACGATCCCGGCATCGAAATACATCCGCCCCGCTCTCTCGTAGAGAGCGTTGCGTTCCTTGATGTCAGTCAATTGCCCGGCCTGGTTGACGATGACGTCGGCTTCCGGCAGCACCCGGCCAAAGAAGTTGAGGGGAGCGTCCTTTGTGAAGAACACCTTGGCTTGGTTCTCCGGATGAGCGGCGTCCGGGCCTGCGATGGTGAGCAGCAAGTCGGGGGGATTTGGGTCGCCCTTCAACGCATAAGCGGCACCTGAAGGCAGCACGTAAGCCGTCGCCTTTACTCCGATCAACGCCAGTTGCGCTATCATCAGGTCGGCGATGCGTGCGTAGGCCGGGGCCGCGCTGTGGAGGCCAATGACCAAATGGACCGCGCCATGTTTGGCGATTGTGGCTTTCGCTGCCTCGAAGTCAGTCGGGAACCGGATCGGAGTCACCGGGTCGAGCATAACGTTTGGATAGACCGACCTCGACAGGCTGGCGAACTCTCCAAAGGCGTCCTGGAGCCACAGCGCCGGGTTGATCGCTGTCAGGACGGCCTTGCGGACCTCCAAGTCGTCGAGCGGAGAGTTCGGCTTAACGAAGAGATCGTAGGGTATCATGCTCGGGGCAGTCGTGATCTCCAGAGTCCCCGGCAGGCTGGTCAGCTGCGCGAACGGATAGTTGATGGGCACGGCATCGATCGCACCCGCCTGCAATTGAAGTATCTGCTGGCTGATATCGGGCACGACCGAGATCTGGATCTGCCGGAAGAACGGTTTGTCGCCCCAATAGGCGTCGTTGCGTTCGAGCACATAGCGCTGTCCGCGTTTGAATTCAGCCAGTTTGAAAGGACCGGTGCCGACCGCATGCTCATTAAGCCAGGTCGTCGCGAAGTCGCCGTTATCATGCTCGGCGAGCGCTGACGGACTGATGATCTTCGGCCCCCATGGACTGGAAAGGGCATCGAGGAGCGAAGGCTGAGGATGGCCGAGCGTGAGCACGACGGTCGAATCGTCGGGCGCTCTCATGTCCTTCACGTTGGCCAGGAAGTAGCTCAGGATCATTCGATGATCGCGGCGGCGCTCGAACGACTTTATGACCGCCGCCGCATTGAATGGCGCGCCATCGTGGAACTTGACACCTTCGGCCAAATGGAAGGTGTAGGTCAGTCCGTCGTCCGAAATGTCCCAACTCGTGGCAAGCGAGCCAACGATCTTGGTCGAGCCGGGCTCGTATTGGACGAGACCCTGGTAGACGTTATCGATTGCGCTTATCGCGCCGGTCTCGAAGCCATTGTCCGGATCGAATGTACCTATATCGGCCACGTAGGGTATGCGAAGCACCCCTTCAGCGTAGACTGGCGAAGCCGCAAGCAGCAAACCGAGAAGTATCAGCAACCGCACACAAAAGCTGCGCTTGCCGGGTTGTTTGGTTGGGTAGGCGTATGTCTGCATGGGCATTTCAGTTGGGCTCGGTCCTCTCAAGGGCTGCGGCAAGGACGCCCACAATCGATGCAGTGGCCAACGAGGCCTCAGGTTCTCGTGAACTGAAAATACGCCGTTCCCATGATGGTTCTTCAATCTTCGATCGCTACCCTCGCGGGAAAACCAGGCGGTGTACCGCTTAGACGGTACTACTGCCGGTCTGTCGGGGTCTATTGAGACCTCGGCACTGGTTATCCTATGCCTAGGCATAGGATGCTGGCACGTCGGGCCGCCCACGACCCATCAATGAGGATCGGCTTGCTGGTTCGCGGACGGGCTGCGCGATGCACAGTCAACCGCTTCGGCAGTAACTTCAAATATCTGCTGCCGTGGCTTCATCGATCGTCGATCCGCCATTCCGCCTCAGCCGGCGTCCCATGCTTGACCCAATAGGCGAGTTCGATGGCGCAGTGGTTCGGTTCTACGATTCGCGACATAAGCCGACAGAACCAGCAATCTGGCCGCCGTTCAGCAACGCGAGCGCACAACGTCTGGCCTCGCGGGCCGCCCGACATGCGATTCAATGTGCGCGAAAGGTTGCCAAGGACGGTCATAGCGCGTCCGCGGAAATTGCTAACGACGCGCGATCTTATTTTGGCATGAACGTGAGCAGGTCGGTGTTCAGCAGACCCTGGCGCGTGGTTGCGATGCCATGCGGCGCTCCGGGGGATCGACTTTATCCGCAAGTGGTCGACGAGGACTATCTGATCTTCCTGGCTGCCAGACGGGGCCACATCACGGCGGGATGCGCCAATACAAAAGAGTCCATCCTGATTCATCCTATCCATCCGTGACGAGCCATTGAACAACCGGGCTAACCATGGCGACCGTCGGATCGACCTACGCAGTTGGATACGCGGCGGGGCGGCGAAGGAGCGATCGAAACTCGTGGTAACCTCAAAGGAGGATGGACCGATCCGGGCCGCGAACCTATTCTACGGAAGGATCTCTCATGTAGTGCCAAGGTTCAGGACAGGCAGGCCGAGGGTAAGCCTGGGCGGTGAGTAGACTATGCCCATAGGGCTCGGTATCGGCCAAACTGCCGTTGTTCCAGCCCCAAACGCGACGAAAGTTGTGCGAGCGAATTGAGCGACTTGCGGTTCCAGCCGGCACGTCGCTTCAGGGTAGTCGACATCGGTACGGACCTTGCCGCGGGTCCCGAATAAGACCAGCCGGAGTACACGAGGATTGCGGGTTGCAGCACAAGCGTGCCGACAAGCAGAAAGTCGCGAATACGGCCAACCGCAGGGTTACACTATTGGACCGAGGGCTTGGATAGGCTCAATGCCCAGGTCTAGTCTAGGTCGCTCCGCCTTCGCGCATCGGAGCGGGTAGCGTTTCCCATGCTCGGATCAACTCGCCAATGGAGTTGGCCTCCATCTTGCGCATGACATTGCCGCGATGCAGCTTGACCGTCACTTCACTGATGCCGAGATCGAACGCGATCTGCTTATTGACCCGCCCGCGCGCGACTTCACGCAGAACCTCGCGCTCGCGCGGAGTCAGCGTCTCGCGACGTTCGATATTGCGCTTGACGATCACGGCTTCAGCCCGCCGCGAGGCATCCGCCGCAACGCCCGCGATCACCGCATCAAGCAGCGTTTGGTCCCGCACTGGCTTGGTCAGAAAGTCCACTGCGCCAGCCTTCATCGCCTGGACACTCATCGGAATATCTCCATGCCCAGTCAGGAAGATCAACGGCTTGGGATTGCCGCTTTCGGCCAGGTGATGCTGCAGATCGAGGCCGCTCGCGCCTGGCATCCGCACGTCGACTATCAAGCAGCCAGGACTGTCCAACACATCGGCACCAAGCAATTCGTGGGTCGAAGCAAAGGAGACCGGCCGGAAACCCGCCGACAGGATCAATTCCGACAGTGCCTCACGAACAGATGCATCATCATCGACGATTATGATGAGCGGCTGCTCCGCTTCGCTTTTCCGCTGCATCAACGGCGCCGATCTCCGTAAGAGCGGCTGATCAACTCTCATGTCCGTCCTCCGTATCATGGTTGCGCAAAGTCTCGCCAACGGCCGCAAGCAGCGCGTGGGCATCGAAAGGCTTTCGGAAGAACCCACTGATCCCTTTCGCGCGGTCCTGATCGGCTATCTCGTGGCGGCCTGTGATCAGAAACACCGGCAGCTCCGGGCGCGCCCTGTTCACCAGGTCACGAAGTTCAAAGCCGTCCATGCCAGGCATCCCGATGTCGGTGATGAGCACGTCCAGCCCCGATAGGCCGCTGATCAGCAATTGTCGCGCCGACGGGAAGCTTCGGGCCACATAGCCGGCGGACTCGAGAAGTTCCTCCATCGACTCGAGCAATCTTGGATCGTCGTCGACCACCGCCACTATGGGTTTATGCTTGTGCATGCTCACTCCCTCCCGCCCGGCGCGAGTGGGTTATCGGTATTTCCAGTCGCTCCGCGATACGCACGAGATCGGCCAGGGACGCCGCCATCATCTTCTGCATGACGTTCCTTCTATGGATTTGCAAAGTGACCTCGCTGATCCCCAGTTCGGCGGCGGCCTGCTTGTTCAGCAGGCCGCTCACCACCAGCGGCAGCACCTCACGTTCGCGTGGAGTAAGTTCCAAGTAGCGCCGCCTCAACACCCCAAGTTCGGCACGCTCCGATCTGATTTCCCGATCGCGGGCGATCGCCACGCGAATTGCGGCCATGAGATCGGAGTCGCTGAAAGGCTTGGTCAGGAAATCCACCGCGCCATCCTTGATGGCCCGGACGGATGACGGGATGTCGCCATGTCCTGTTATGAAGACGATCGGTGGATGATCCCTCTCCGCGATCTGCTTCTGCAGATCGAGCCCGTTGATATCCGGCAACTCGACATCGAGGATGAGGCAAGCTGGGACGTCTGGCTTGTCCGCGCTGACATAGTCCCCAGCCGATCCAAACGCGACGGCATGCATGCCGTGGGAAGCAAGCAACTCGCTGAGAGCCTCGCGAATGCGTTCATCGTCATCTACCACGAAGACAACATGATCATCTGTCGTCATGGCGCGGACCTCCCTTAGGGGGATTGTTGGCGCTTCGTACGGCACTCGCTCTCAGCAGTTGAACCTGGACTGATAGACTCACCTCACTAACCTAATGCCGCCACGCCCCGAGCGCACCTCATGGAAATCCATGCATTGTATTGCGATTTGGCCGGGCTCTTTTAGAGCAAATGCTTCTGCGCATAAGATTGCTTCGCATAGGGCAAAAAGGGGCGGCTCAACGACCTGCAAGCGCAGTGCGCAACCATTCGCTGAAACGTAAGCCGTGCCGAGACCCCGATATCCATTTGGCGTCATGACGCAGTTTTCGTTTCAATCGGCAATGTGAAGATGAACTTCGCCCCTTGCGGTTCGTTCGCCTCCGCCCACAACCTTCCGCCGTGAGACTCGACGATTGAACGGCAGATCGCGAGGCCCATACCCATGCCGTGGTCTTTGGTCGTGAAGAACGGTTGGAATATCTTGTCGGGGAACGCGACACCTGATCCACGATCGCTGATCTCGGTCTCTATCGCATCCGCCGTTCGGCGCACACGCATCCCGAGGACTTTGTCACTCGCAACCGAGTCCATCGCATCCATGCCGTTACGGATGAGATTGACCAGTATCTGCTGGATCTGGACGCGCCCGAGCGCGACCGGCGGAAGATTGTTTTCAACATCAATGCTCATCCTGACGCGACGCCGCGCCGCCTCCTCGGCCATCAGGTCGCGCGCTTCGGCAATCACGCCTGGAAGCGTTGTGCTTGTCCCTGTTCCAGCGGATTGCTTGAACAGGGCACGGATGTGACTGACGACGTCCGCCGCCGCGTTGGCGTCGCGAATGACGCGCTCCACGGTTTTCTGCGCGCGCTCAAGATTTGGCGGTTCAGCCATGAGCCAGCGCTGGCAGGCGTGCGAATTCGCCACGACGGCCGCCAAGGGCTGGTTGACCTCGTGAGCGATCGAAGCGCAGAGCTCGGCCAGACTGGCCGCCTGACTCTGACGCGCGAGATTTTCCTGCGCCAGGCGCAGTTGTTCCTGCACCCGAACCTCACCGTCGATGTCCAGGCAGATCACATTCCATTGCACTATGGCGCCTTCGGCGTTGCGCATCGGCGCGGCGCGCGTCTCGACCCAGCGATATTCGCCGTCGAAGCGCCGCAGGCGATGCCTTCGCGCATAAGGCTCGCCGGTGGCGAGCGAACGGGCATATTGTTTTTTTACCCCAGCGACGTCGTCGGGATGAACACCGGCGTCGAGCGTGCCCGCTAGACGCGACTTTCCCGTCCCGTCCAACGTCTCGAGCTCATATCCGAGGAATTCGCGGAGCTGCTGGCTGCGATAAACCGGCTCGCCATCCGGCGCCGCGCAATCGATCATCGCCGGCAGCGTTTCGACAAGCTGCCAGAGGAAGCGCTCCCTCTCGCGCAATGCCTCCTCCGCGTGCATCTGGTCGTTGATGTCGATGGAAACCTGGTACCATTGAACGATCGTTCCGTCTCCATCGCGCAGAGGCACGCAACGCCCCTCCATCCAGCGATAATTGCCGTCTTTCCAGCGGCGCCGATAACGCATGATGAAGGCATCGCCTGTCTTGAGGCAATTGAGCGACGTGCGCAGCACCTCGGGAGCATCGTCGGGATGCACCAGCTGCTGCGCCACCCTGGCGCAATCTTCGAAGTTCGCGCCGGAAAGACCGAGCTCCTCCAAGGATCGCTTGTTGAGGTAGGCCAGCTTGCCATCGGGCGTCCAGCTCCAGACGTGGACCGGCAGGGCGTCGACAAGTTGCTGAAGCTCACGCTCGCGGTCTCGCAGTGCCGCTTCCGCACGCTTGAGTTCGGTTAGATCGAGAATGTAGGCGACCCCTTGCCTGGACTGTCCTTCAAAGAATGCACCGCCGATCAGCACAGGCACCCGGCTGCCGTCTTTCCTGAAATATTCCTTCTCCCGGGCTTGCATCTTGCCCGTCGTCATAAGTTCCTCTGCTTCCTCTTGGGCATGCACTTCTTGCCATTCCGGCGGCGTCATCGCGAGCCAATCGAGCCCGGCGTTCAGTTCATCGCGATCGTACTGGACCATGCGCAGAAACGCGTCATTGGCGTCAATGAGCGTTCCGTCCAAGTCCCAGATGACGATCCCGATAATATCTGAATCGACCAGTCGCCGGATCTTGGCTTCTCGTTCCTCGATCTCGCGATGAAGGCGCATCTGATCGTCTATGTCGTGCGAGAGACCGAACCATTGGACAATACGGCCACTCTCGTCCCGCATCGGCTCGGCACGGCCCGACATCCACCGATAAATGCCGTCTGCGCCGCGTAGCCGATATCGCATGGCGAAACTTTCGCCAGTGACGAGGCTCCGATGAAGGGTCTCTTGGAACCGCGGCGCATCGTCCGGATGAACGGTCTCGACCAAGACCCGCAGCCGGCTCATGCCCGGCCTGTCGGTGTCCGCAACCTTCATGCCGAGGAAATCAACCATCTGCTTGTTGAAGAATACCGGCTCGCCCTCTGGGCTCAGCCGCCAAACGTGACCCGGGACCATGTCCACGAGCTGCGAAAGCTCGCGCTCGCTTTCGCGCAATGCCTGCTGCGCGCGCATTTCATCGTCGATGTCGAGAGAAACGCCGTACCATTGCGCTATCGCTCCATCCTGATCGCGCCGGGGCCCTACCCTGCACTCGGCCCAGCGATAGGCGCCGTCCTTCTCGCGCCAGCGAAATCGCATGGCGGACGAGCCGCCAGACTCGAAACAGTTCTGCATGGTGCGCTCGACCTGAGGAGCATCCTCTGGATGAACCAGCTCCTGCAGCAAATTCTCGATGCGCGATTTGTCGATCGTTTCGAAGTCCGGGATTACGGAGCGGAAATGATCCTGGTATCGCTTGTTGAAGTACACCATCCCGCCCGCGGGCGTTGCGCTCCAGATGCGGACCGGCACGGCGTCGACCATCTCCTGGAGCTGCCGCTCGCTTCGCCGGAGCGCCTCTTCGGCCTGCACTTGATCGTCTATGTCATGGCACAACCCGTACCACTGGACGATGCGCCCGTGCTGGTCCCGCATCGGGTCCGCCCGGCTCGACATCCAATGGTAGACGCCGTCGGCGCGACGCAGGCGATATCGCATCGCGAAGCTCTCGCCGGTGTCTAGGCAACGATGGAGCGAATCACCGAACGCTGCCGCATCATCCGGATGGACTGTCTCAACAACAGCATCGAGCTTGGTCATCCCAGCCTTGCCCAGATCAGCAATGTTCAGGCCGAGGAAATCGACCATTCGCTTGTTGAAGAAAGTCGGCTCGCCTTCGGGTGTCAGTCGCCAAACATGGCTCGGAACCATGTCCACGAGCAGCGAGAGCTCCCGCTCACGGTCGCGCAGCGCCTCCACGCTTTGACGCAATGTGAGCAGCGCCAGCTGGTGCTGTCGGGAAATGGCGGCCACGATGAGTGCTGAAAATGCCGAGATCCCCAGGAAAAGCTGCAGCATGATCTGGTTGTGCTTCAAGGCGCCGGGATTACCGGCAAATTCGCCGGCGCCGAACACCGTGAAGACAGCTGCAATTAGAGCAAGGAGCACCAAGGCGACGGCTGCGCCCTTGAACTCAAAACGCACCGCGGCCCAAAGCAGAGGTGGCATGATGATATAGGCGTAAGGGAGGTAACCGCTCAGGGAAAGTACGGCGACACCCAGGAAGATTAGCCCCAGGATGCAGACTTCCCACCATCGCGCAGCCGAAAGGTCGGCCCTGCCAAGCCAGTTCCGGAACACGACCAGCGCCAGCGGGGCCACGATCAAAACCCCGGTGGCGTCACCGATCCACCATAGGGGCCAGGCCCCCGTGAAGGTTTGCGCTTGCATGTCAAACCAGGCAAGGGTGGCGCTTCCCACGGTCGCGCTTACGACCGGGGCAATTCCAGCGGCAAGCACGACGAATGCGAGAACTTCCTGCAGGCTTTCCAGTTGTCCCGGACGCTTGCTGGTCCGGTTCACGAGCCATGCCCCGGCTGTCGCCTCGAGAGCATTGCCGACATAAATCAGCAAGGCTGCGGGCCACGGACTATGGAACCACACGAAATTGCTGAAAAGTTCAGCCAGACAACCGGTGAGGATCCACCATGGCCAGCTGCTCCTCGAGGCGAGGACAAGCGTCGCAATGAAAAGCCCACTTGGGGGCCAAACGGAAATGCCTGTTCCAGGTACGATCGCGAGCAGTTGAGCAAATCCGCAGCCCAGAACATAAGCCGCCCCAAAAAGCCCCAAAAGCATGAATTTTGGACGGTGCGACCAGACGCGCATCATCGGCTTCTCCTGCCTGACAAAGACCGCGTGAGGACCGCCGGCGCTTGGTTGGCGCCTGTCCTCGATATCTGGCTGGCGAAATTCACATCGTATCCTAGTGCCGCCATGCCAAAGCCGCATCTTATGGAAATCCATAATATTGCGCGCTACCGGTCCACCGGCAAGAATCAGCCAATTCCTGTTCGGCGACATCACCCATTTCGCTGCCGCCCGGCGGGCGAACATTCTCACGCACTGGATCTCGGCAATCGCAGGCTTGATCTAAAACGTGACCGCCGCTCCCTTTTGTCCGGTCTTGTTGGACAGAGCGACTCAGTGGGCGCCGCTGGCGGTGATGGGGCCGGGCTTCTTCAGCAGCAGCACTGCCGCCAACGCAATCGTCAAGCTGACGCCAAGCAGGAAGAAGGTGTCGTTGAAGGCCATGACGTAGGCCTGCTGGCGCACCTTCAGCGCGATGGCAGCAATCGCTTTTTGTGCGGCGAGTGCCTGGTCGCTGATACCATGCGACAGGAAATAGGCGGTGAGCCGCGCAATGCGGATGCGGGTTGCCTCTTGAAACAACGACACCGATTGTACCAGCACGTTCGAATGGTACTGCTCGCGCTTGGTGAGGAAGGTTTGCAGCAGCGCGATGCCAACGGCGCCGCCGAGGTTGCGGGTCATGTTGAACAGTGCCGAGGCCGAGCCGGCATTCTCACTCTCGATGCCTGATGTGGCGATTGCCGAAAGCGGCGCCAATATAACGGCCTGACCGATGGCGCGAACGATGTTCGGCAAAAACAACTGGTCGCTGGCATATGCTCCGCTCATATGGATGTTCATGAAGTTGGAGGTGGCAAACAGCGCAAAGCCGACCGCAATGACGAGACGGATGTCGAAGCGCTGCATGAGGCCAGGTACAAGCGGGATCAGGACCAGCTGCGGCAACCCGGTCCAGGCGAGCACCATGCCGATCTGCTCGGCATTGTAGCCTTGAATGCGGGCGAGATAGACAGGCACGATGAAGACTGAGCCGTAGAGCGCGATGCCCAGCAGGAAGTTGGCGAGGACGCCGAAGCCGAAGTTGCGGCGGAGCAACAGCCTGAGGTTCAGCAGCGGATGGCTCGATGTCAGCTCGATCCAAACGAACAGCGTCAGCGACACGGCTGCGACGATTGCCAGTCGCGCGATAAAGGGTGAGCCGAACCAGTCGTCCTTGTTGCCCTCCTCCAGCACGGTCTGCAGCGCCGCCAGCCCGAGCGCCATGGTGACGATGCCCGGCCAGTCCCCCTTGCCGAGCAGGCTAAGCCGCACCGGCTGGCGGTCGAGCGAGAACCACAGCATGCCAACCATGAGCGCGCCAGGCACCAGATTGACGTAGAAGATGTATTGCCAGCCCCAGTTCTCGGTGAGATAGCCACCGATGGTCGGGCCTATCGCCGGCGCAAAGGTGGCCGACAGGGCGAACAACGCCAGACCGATCGGCTGCTTGGCTTTCGGCAACAGTGTGATGACGATGGTGAATGCGAGCGGGATGAGAACGCCGCCGGTGAAACCCTGGACCGCTCTCAGAACGATCATCTGACCCAGGTTGGCGGCGAAGGCGCAGGCAACCGAGAAGGCCAGGAACAGCACCGCGTTGGTGATCAGATAGTAACGTAACGAGAAGACCTGGGACAGCCAGCCTGTCAATGGGATCACCACAATCTCGGCTATGAGGTAGGAAGTCGAAATCCAGCCGCCATCGTCAATGCCGGCCCCAATCGCTCCCTGGATGTCGGCGAGCGAAGCGTTGACAATCTGGATGTTGAGCACGGCCATGAATGCGCCGAGGACAGAGCCGACCACCGCCACCCAGATCCGCGGCGAACTGGCGGTACTGGCTGTCCCGGCGTGGTTCTGGGCACCGGCTGAAGTTGGGAGCGACGACACGGCGGTGGTCATGGTTGCGGCTCCTCGAGCGCATGGAGGAATGGGCCTGACAGCCCTTTGTCGATCATCGCCCAAACGGTAGAAGGGCTGTCGGCCCGTACCGTCGGATTGGCGTTTCGCTAAGCCCGGCTTGATCGGGATGCTCGGCGCTTACCTGGCGCCATCCGCAGCAGCCTCCGTGTTCCCGACGAATGTGTCGGCCTGGGCGGACTTGCCTGCTTCGGCCAGCACAGTCGCCTTGGTGTCGATGGTCGGCTCGACGGACATGCCGGGCCTGAGCAGCCCGCCGAGCTCGTGATTGTCGATGGCGATCCTCACCGGGATACGCTGCACGATCTTGGTGAAGTTGCCGGTAGCGTTGTCGGGCGGCAGCAGCGCGAACTCCAAACCGCTCGCCGGCGACAGGCTGTCTACGTGCCCTTTCAGCTCGACGCCCGGGAAGCCGTCGACGACGAGACTCACGGGCTGACCGTCGCGCACATGAGCGAGCTGCGTTTCCTTGAAGTTGGCGACGACGTAGATGGCGTCCATCGGCACGACAGCCATCAGTTGCATGCCCGATCCCACAAACTGTCCGACCCTGAGCGTGCGCGCGCCGACGGTGCCGTCGACCGGCGCCGTGATCGTAGCGTAGGAGAGGTTCAGCCGGGCCTGTCCGGCGGCTGCCTGGGCCCGATCCTTCTGGGCCACGGCACTGTCGCGCTCGGTGACGAGCACGTTGATCTTGGCCTGCGCGGCAGCCACGGAAGCCTCGTCGCGCTGCAGCCCGGCGACGAGCTGGTCGGCTTGGGCGCGGCTTGCTTCAGCCTTCTGGGCAGTGCCGGTGCCGCTCTTGGCCAGCGTCGTATAGCGGTCGGCGTCGGCGCTGGCGAACGTCAGCGAGGCTTGTGTTGCGGCGACCGTCGCCTTTGCCTGCTCGATCAGCGAATGCTGGAGCGCAATCTGTGCGTCGAGATTACGGACGGCCGCCTCGGCGGCCTTGACGTCGGCATCCGCCTGCGCAAGTGCGGCACGGAAATCGCGGTCGTCGATGCGGGCGAGAACCTGCCCCGTCTCGACCGCCTGGTTGTCATGCACCAGCACGGCGGCGATGTAGCCTGAAATCTTCGGCGCCACAGTCGTGTAGTCGGCCTTCAAATAGGCGTCGTCGGTCGACTCAAGGTACTGGCCCGTGGTCCAGTAACCATGCCCCCAATAACCGCCCGCAATAATGCTGGCCAGAACCGCGGACGCGAGAGCCATGCGCTTGAAGCGCCGCTTGGACACCGGCGAAGTGATGCCATCGGGAGCACCGGCCGCGCGAAGCGACAAGGGGCCTTGCTGTTCCGCCGAAGGCTGCTCCGGTTGCCCGATGAGGGCTGCCGGCTGCTGCTGAGTCACGGCCGCCTCGGTTGCGTTGCCGAATCTCGTGGTTGCGGGCATCTCGGACATGTCGTTCCTCCTAACGCGCAGAATGCCGCGACCCGCCGTGCGAACCTATTCTACGGGAGTATCTGTGGCCCCATGCAAAGGTGCAGGATGCATTCTCCCACGAGCCTGGAAATCGAGGCGACAAATCAAATTCAGCTGCGGGTGCATGCGGCCCGTCATGACGGTTCGAAGGCTGCGTAGCTACCAGTCTCAGGTGATCTCGCAAAAACAGCGCGCAAGCAGCGCCCTCTCGTGGTCACATGAAATGGGCGACACTCACGCTGGAATTGGGGAGCCGGACAGGTAAGACGCTCGCCTGCCTATTCGTTGGCTGCAGAGAGAAACCGGAAAAACCCCTGCATTCGTCATCCCTGTCTCGTCCGGTTGACACGGCTCGCAAAATACTTTGAGGAACCTTGAGCAAAAAGCATCTATTCTAATGTACATGATCCGCAAGCGAATCTATATTTCGCCATTGTTTAATACATAAAACTGAATATTAGGATTATAACAACAATCTTACTGGAGTTAACCGCGCCTGATAGCAACAACAACTATATATTTGTGATGCTGCTGCGGGCCATGTGCTTCGATGTCCACGCGCGCGCCTTCCAGCCGTACCGCGCGGCGGACCGTCAAAGCCGTGCAAGCCAAGGGCTCGTCTCAGGGGATGCCGCGCTAACGCCGATCGGGCCAGAGGACCTTGCTCTGGCCTGATCTTAAACCCGTACATTCCCGTCACAGGGATTACCTAGCGATATCCGACACCGGTGACGTAGTTGAAGAGCATCTGCTCCTCGATCTCTTCTTCTCGGAAAAGAGCTCTCATCGCATCGCGTATGTCCAATATGCCGATAGGCTTTGCGCCGACGTCGAGCACGGGGAGATTTTGCAGACTTCGCGAAGCCATGGTCTGGTAGACGGCGTGGAGATCATCCTGCGGACCGCATGACACGATTGGGCTGGTCATGAGGGCGGAGGCCGGCGGCGCCGGCAATCTCGGGCTGGTGAGGTGTCGGATGAGGTCGGATTTGCTTAGGACGCCTGCCGCGGCTCCATCGTCGTCGCATACTATTACAAGGCCAATACCCGGCTTCGAAAGCGAATGCGCGGCGGCTTGCACCGCCGCGCTGGCGTCGATCACCATCAGGCGAGCCTTCGTCATCGCGTTGAGTTGTTCGATTTGCATCAAAGTCCTCCGAAAGATCACCTTACTGGTGTCGACCTCACTTTTCGGGTGTGGTCAGATTGGTGTCGTTTGTATCGACGACGAATACGGCAAGCATGCGCGCCGGTTCCGTCTTGCTCGCATTCTCCTCGAAGGTGTGGTGATCACCCGGAAACTCAGAAAAGTTTTCGCCGGCGCGATATGTCTTCACCGGACCGTGGTTGACCTGGGTATTGATTGCTCCCTCGAGCACCGTGGCATAGATGAAAGCCGATTTTGCGTGCGTATGCGCCTCAGAGCTTCCGCCAGGTCCATATTCGACGAGCACGCCCTTGATGCTCTTGCCCGGCACGTTGGGCAGCTGCTGATCGTAGACCAGCGTGACCTTTGGGCCTTGCGAATCGTCGGCCAGAGCGCCGGTTGCGTAGATGGCTGCGGCGGCAGCGATGAAGAGTGTAGTCCTGATCATTGTCTTGGCTCCTAGTTGTGATGGGGGGATCGCCGGCCGTGGGAGGGGCGGCCGGCGATCAGGCTCTCGCCGAGGGGACGCGGTCGCGAGCCTATGACCTGATGAAGGCGAGCAGGTCGGGATTCACTGTGTCGGCGTGGGTCGTGCACATCCCGTGCGGGAATTTCTCGTAGACCTTGAGTGCCCCGCTCTTCAGGAGTTTTGCGGACAACAGTGCCGAGTCTCCGATCGGAACGATCTGGTCATCATCGCCGTGCATCACGAGCGTCGGCACGTCGATTGCCTTGAGATCCTCGGTGAAGTCGGTCTCCGAAAAAGCCTTGATGCCGTCATACTGCGCCTTGGCGCTGCCCATCATCGCCTGCCGCCACCAGTTCTGGATGACACCAGGAATTGGCTTCGCGCCCGGCCTATTGAACCCGTAAAAAGGACCGCTTGCGAAATCGAGATAGAAGTCCGCCCGATTGCCGGCGAGCGCCTCGCGCAAGCCGTCAAAGACTTCGATCGGCAGGCCGCCTGGATTGGCGGGCGTCTTCACCACGATCGGAGGCACGGCGCTGATAAGCACGAGTTTCGCGACGCGGCCCTGACGCTGACCATGCCGCGCGACATAGTGGGTAGCTTCGCCGCCGCCGGTGGAGTGACCGATGTGGACCGCCTCGCTCAAGTCGAGATGCTTGACCACGGCGTCGGCATCGGCGGCGTAGTGATCCATGTCGTGGCCTTCGCTCACCTGCGCGGAGCGGCCGTGGCCGCGCCGGTCATGGGCGATGACACGGTAGCCCTTGTCGAGAAGATAGAGCATCTGCGCATCCCAATCGTCGGCGCTCAGAGGCCACCCGTGGTGGAATACGATCGGCTGAGCGCCCCTGGAGCCCCAATCCTTATAGTAAATTTGCGTACCGTCGCTGGTCGTGATCATGCCCATGCCTGCGGCTCCTTTGCTTGGAAGGTTTTGGTGCTTTGCCTGAGCGGGTGCGGCTCGGACGAGACCGGCCACGGCAACGGCGGTGAAGGCGCCGAACAAGACGTCTCGGCGCGATGCGCGATGATCCGCATCGTGTTCGGCGTCGCCGGTATCACCGGATTGATGCTTGCGCTCATCGCGCAAAACGAGTTTGCCGTCGCTTCTGCGGCCTCGCATGACGGCTGTTTTGTCAGCCATTCCCATATAGCGGCCCATAGTCAGCGTCTCGATGTAATGTTCAGCCTCCCAATCTTCGAGCCACGGACCAGCTACGTATTTCTCGTCATTGTATACGTAGAAACCATAGTAACCGTTGCCGTCAGCTTGTTCTTTTACATGGTATACCATTTCATTTTCCTACACTTCTCGCCCGCCGACCCTGCGCACCTGAACAGAAAGCGGTTCGTCTTAGGCTTCCGTTCACTCCCGTTCGATCCTGGCCCGCGCGGCGCGCAGGCCATGTCAGTGCCCGCTGGGACGAGAGTGGCTGAACCACTCTTCGAAGCGAACCGTACCGAGCCGCGGATGGTTGCGTGGCACGAGCGAGCGGTCGTCCAACTGTGTGCCGAAATACCGCGCGTGGGGGTCCGCGGTTACTCTGCGCGGATCGTTCGTTGCCTTCAGGAACCGTGCGACCAGATCGCTCATGCGGACCGGCTCCGGGCCTCCGATCTCAACGACGCCGTTGACCGGCGGCGAGAGCGCGACATCGGTCATGATGTCCGCGACGTCGTCAGACGCGATTGGCTGAAAATAGGCGCTCGGAACAGTGGTGGTGTCCCCGACCGTTCCTGACTGGGCGATACCGCCCAGAAACTCGAAGAACTGCGTCGAGTGGACGATGGTGTACGGGATGCCGGAACCTCGGATGAGCTTTTCCTGGGCCATCTTGGCGCGCATATAGCCGCTGTCAGGCAGACGCTCGGCCCCCACGATCGAAAGGGCGATGTGGTGCTTCACGCCAGCTGCCTTCTCTGCCGCGAGCAAGTTTCGGCCGGAAGTCTCGAAGAACTCCAGCACCGCCTTGTCCTCGAAGGAGGGTGAGTTCGCCAAGTCGATGACGACCTGCGCTCCCTCGAGCACTTCGGCGAGGCCTTCACCGGTGATCGTGTTGACGCCGCCATTGGGTGACGCGGCGAATACGTCGTGGCCTTTCCTGCGCAGCCTTTCGACGGTCTTCGAGCCGATCAGTCCGGTGCCACCAATGACAACGATCTTCATAACGAACCTCCTCGTTCGTGTTTCAGGGTTGATTTGTCTGATCGAGCCAAGGGCCCGGCGCATCAGCTGTCTTCGTTCCAGACAATGCACCGGGGCTGCATGCGCGGACTATCGAACGGAAGCATCTGTCATGCGATGCGAAGGTCTAGGGTAGATGCATCCGTGGCGTGGGAGGCCTAGTCAGCAAGGAGACCGTGTCTCGTATCCTAGCCAAGCCGACATCCCATTAGGGATCGGTCGGAGGCCGCATTCAGCAGCGAGGAGGGCGGGAAGAGTCGCTTCCGGCCAGCACCAAAACTGAACTCTTCGGCCGAGATGAGGCGCTAAGCAATACACGCCTTTACGCACACCCTTCCACGCCACGGCGCTCGCGCCATTCGAAAGCACTTTGCTTGATCAGGGATGTGGGCGCAGATCCCGTCTGCCGGATCGGAGATGGAGATTCCCAGTCGAGAAGGAGCCGGATGTGGACACGAAGGCAATTCATACGGCAGCCAAAATCGCCGCCTGCATTTTTTCGGCGCAAGACCAACTCTCATGGAGGCCCGGACGATGGCATGAATATCGGTCCGGAGGGCCCCCAAATTGCGGACCTGCTGTCATCCCCCCATGCATCACGGGACGGTGCTGGTTATCCCGGCGATCCACGTGGCGCTGCGCGGCGGGCCGGCCGCCGGCGCCGGGCAGAGGGAATCTGGCGCGGCTATCGTTGACTGATTGCCCCATCAGTTCTGGCTGAAATCACCGACGACGCCGAACGCTATCAAGATCGCTCCAAAGGAAATCAGAACCGATGAGCCTCCCGTCCAATCGACGATGGCTGCCCAAACACACGTAGCTCCACCGGCTACGACGGAGCGCAGAATGATCTCACGCCACTTCGGCACCGACTATTCTCCCATACTGGGATTGATTGGCGCCGCGCACCTTCACGCTACCATGGAGCAGACATTCCACGGCCGCCAAATGATCGGACGACAATTGAGACAGTTCGATTTCTCGAGCGAGGTCGGCTGAAAATTCCCTGAACGGGGCGAGATTGATCAAAGGTACGCCAATCAGCACTGGTACGGAAAGTTCGAACGCCTTGGCAATCAGAGCCCTGAAGCCAGCTCCTTCGGCCTCCGTCTTACCGAACTTGCACAGAACCAGGAGATCGGTCTGGCGGGACAACTCCGCTTCCGCAGCTTCGCAGGCGCGGAGCAGTCGATCGGTATTCAAAACACAGCCACGGGCATGGGGGCCTCGATCGTCGGATATGCTGTGGAGCATGCCTGTCGCGAGATCCCGCAGATGCATGTCGCATTTCACGCGGTCCGGTTTCGATTCGCTTCGCTGGATGAGGCCAGCCAGTCGCATGCCTCGTTCAGCCATAGAGGCGGTGATTTCCTGCAGGAATGCCTCGAATTCCGAACCGTTCGAGTAGACGATTGCGGTGATAGGACAGTCAGTGCGAACGCTCCCCATCGGGAACCTCCTTCAGATTGAAATTTTGCCGGCCCGCATGTCCCGCTATTTCGATTGGCACCGTTCGCGCGCTCGGGCGGGAACAGCTCCGACGTCGGACGAGAGGCTTCATCAGGTCTTGCCTGTTCTAGGCAGCGCCTTGTCGAGAATTGCGCGCATGGCCGCGAGACCGGGATCCTGCGCGCGGTTCATGATACCGATGAGTTGCGTCCAAAGATCGTCGGATGCGGTGTCCACGAAATTACGAAACGGCAGAGCCGACGATATCGGCCGGCGAACGACCGGATGTATCCGCGACGGCGGTCAACCGCGCGGCCAAGGCCGGTTCCTCGAACGCGGCGACGATTGCCATGGCCGCTTTCGGGTCTTCCAGCGAGGCGATGATATCTCCGAGCATTGCATCCCCCTCACTGCACCAGCGGCGAGGATGCGCCGTCGATGGCAATCCCGACGATGTCCGCCCGGCCGACAAGCAGGGAGACGTATTGCGCCGTCGCCTGCCGGCTGACGTGCTCGGCCAGGTAGGACGCGATGCGTTCCCGCACGGCCTCGAACGGAAGCTGGCGGCCATCGATGCGCCGCGTCAGGCGAATGAGGTGGACGCCGTAGCGCGTCTCCACCGGCTGCGAGATATCGCCTGGGACGAGATCGATGAGAGCGGCCTCGAATTCCGGGGTGGTGTCGCCAGGCCCGATCTGACCGAGGCTGCCACCCAAGGTTCCCGACGGGCAATCCGAGCAATCTCGCGCCAATGCCGCGAAACGCTCTGGAGCAGTTGCCAGAGTAGATCTCAGCGACGACACCCTTTCACGCGCGGCGGCGAATGCTTCACGATCATCGTGACGAGCCGCTATGAGAATATGATCGGCTTCATAGAGAGGCGGCGTCATGAAACGGCGAAGATTATTTTCGTAGAAGCGCCGCAGCGTCTCCTCGTCTGCCTCGGGAACACGGACCTCGCGCTCGATCAGGCCGCGCACCAGCGCGTCTTCGATGGTCTCCCTGCGCCCATCCTGGTCCGTCCGCTGGTCGGCGGCGATATCGAGACGCCGGGCCTCCTGCAGGAGCAGTTCGCGGACGACGAGCGCACGGGTTGCGGCACGCCATCCCTCGCCGGGATTGCGGGCGGGAAAGTTTTGCACCTCGGCGGCGATCGCCTTGCGCGATATCGCCACGCCGTTGACGGTCACCGGCGGCATCGCCACAAGTTCACGAGAGGGTGCCGTGTCGGGAGTTGCGGGTCGGTGTTCGTGCGGATGTTCGGACGATTTGCGGCCGGCCGAATGATCGATGACGAGCGCGGTCATGGTCTACTCCGCGGGCTGGTGGGAAGGAGCGGCGGCGGGGCGCCGCACCGGCTCTGACGACCGCACAGGCACTGGCGCAGGTGACCGGCGGGCCGCGAAGCGCGTGCGCACGACCTGATAACCGGGACGGCCGAGATACCAGACCGGCGCGCTCCAGACATGAACCAGCCTGGTGAACGGGAAGACCAGGAAGATCGTCATGCCGAGCAGGAGATGCGCCTTGAAGATCGGGTTGACGTCGGCGACGTAGGCCGCGGCCGCCGGTTGCAAGGTAAGGATACCCTGCGCCCAGTTCATGAACTTCACCATCTCATGGCCGTCCATGTGACCGAGCGAGACGAAGATGGTGGAGAGGCCGAGCGTGAGCTGCAGCCAGAGCAGCAGCAGGATCGCGATGTCGCCTGGCGCCGACGTGTTGCGGATGCGCGGATCGAACAGCCGGCGATGGGCTAGAAGCGCGATGCCGATGAAGCAGGCGACACCGGCGATGCCGCCGGCGGTGATGGCAAGGCCCTGCTTGAAGCTGTGGGAAACGCCGAGCGCATCGAAGACCCAGATCGGCGTCAGCATGCCGACGAAGTGACCGGCGAAGATCACCAGGATGCCCACATGGAACAGATTGGAGCCCCAGCGCAGCTGGCGCCGACGCAGCAGCTGGGAGGAACCCGTCTTCCAGGTGTACTGCTCGCGATCGAAGCGGATCAGGCTGCCGAGCAGGAAGATGGTCAGGCAGAAATAGGGATACCAGCCAAAGAGCGCGGCGTTGATCGTGTCGGACATGGCTTCCTCCATCAGGCCGCATTGTTGCGCGCATCGCGATTGGCGGCGCGCATCTGGATTCTCAGCCGGTCGACGGTACAACTGTCGGTCGCATTCCCGGGGCCGAATGCGACGGCGGTCTCTTCCCAGGCAGCGTCGATGGCCGCAAGGTCGTCGGGCTCGTCGATTTCGGCAGTATCCACGACCACGGCAGGCTCGCTGACGATCGATCTTATGGCCGTGAACACGGCGGCATAGCCCGCGTTGCGCTTGGCGAGCCGCTCTTCGAGCAACGAGAAGATGTGGGCGGTTTCAGCGAGCAGGCCGCGCGCCTCCTCAAAGGGACGAACAGAGAGAAACTCGAGGAAAAGCGGGATGAAGTCGGGTAATTCGTTAGCCGCGACGTCAAGCCCGCCACGGCGGTAATGTTCGACCAGGTCAACCATCGCCTGGCCGCGATCGCGGCTCTCGCCGTGGATGTGCTCGAAAAGATGCAGCGAGTGGCGGCGGGTCTTGTCGAACAACTCGACGTAGCGCTCCTGGAGATCGTAGAGATCCAGGGTGGCCAGATCGGCAAGCAAGGGCTGCAGCCGCTTGTCTGCTTCGTCCGATATCAGTCCCTCGTCCGCGATCGCTGTGGTGATTTCCGGGATCGCCGCGGAAAGTTCCTCGGTCGGATAGGAAAGCAGCGCCGAGAGCGCCTTGAAGGTCCTGTTCGAGAGCATCACGCGATCTCCATCGGGTTTGTCGGCCGCTTGGTCTGCTTGGTGCCGAAGAGGTTGGTCTCGGTGGAGCCGCCCGAGCAACCGTTGCCGAAGGAGAAGCCGCAGGAGCCGCGCAGGTCCTGGGCGTCCTCGCTCCATTCGCGGTGCGATGTCGGGATGACGAAACGATCCTCGTAATTGGCGATCGCCATCACCTTGTACATTTCGTCGATAGCCGAGCCCGTCAGGCCGACGCGCGCCGCGATCGACTCGTCGAGGCGGCCGTCGATCGTCTTTGCCCGCATGTAGCTTCGCATCGCCAGCATGCGCTCGAGCGCGAGAGCGACAGGCTCCTCATTGCCCGCCGTCAGCAGATTGGCGAGATATTGGAGCGGAATGCGCAGGCTGCGTACGTCGGGCATGTCGCCGTCCAGGCCCATCTTGCCGGCGGCCGCCGCCGACTGGATGGGCGAGAGCGGCGGCACGTACCAGACCATCGGCAGCGTGCGGTATTCCGGGTGAAGCGGAAAGGCGATCTTCCACTCCATCGCCATCTTCCAGATCGGCGACACGTTGGCCGCCTCCAGCCAGTTGTCGGGAATCCCGTCAGCACGCGCCTGGGCGATGACGGCCGGATCGTTCGGATCGAGGAAGACGTCGAGCTGCGCCTGGTAGAGGTCCTTCTCCTGCGGCGTGCTTGCGGCCGCCTCGATACGGTCGGCGTCGTAGAGGATCACGCCGAGATAGCGGATGCGCCCGACGCAGGTTTCGGAGCAAACCGTCGGCTGCCCCGCCTCGATGCGCGGAAAGCAGAAGATGCACTTCTCCGATTTGCCCGACGACCAGTTGTAGTAGATCTTCTTGTAGGGGCAACCGGAGACGCACATGCGCCAGCCACGGCACTTGTCCTGATCGATCAGGACGATGCCGTCCTCCTCGCGCTTGTAGATCGCGCCCGACGGGCACACCGCCGCGCAGGCCGGGTTGAGGCAATGCTCGCACAGTCGCGGCAGATACATCATGAAGGTGTTTTCGAACTGGCCGTAGATGTCCTTCTGGACGCCCTCGAAATTCACGTCCTTCGACCGCTTCTCGAACTCGCCGCCGAGGATCTCCTCCCAGTTCGGTCCCCATTCGATCTTCTCCATCCGCTCGCCGGTGATGGCCGAGCGCGGGCGGGCGGTGGGGAAAGCCTTCGATTCCTTCGCCGTGTGCAGATGCTGATAGTCGAAGGTGAACGGCTCGTAATAGTCGTCGATCTCCGGCAGATCAGGGTTCGCGAAGATGTTGGCGAGGATGCGCCACTTGGCGCCCATCTTCGGCTCGATCTTGCCATTCTTCTTGCGATGCCAGCCGCCGTTCCATTTCTGCTGGTTCTCCCACTCCTTGGGATAACCGATGCCCGGCTTGGTCTCGACATTGTTGAACCATGCGTATTCGACGCCCTCCCGGTTGGTCCAGACGTTCTTGCAGGTGACCGAGCAGGTGTGGCACCCGATGCATTTGTCGAGGTTCAGCACCATCGCGATCTGAGCGCGGATCTTCATTCTGCGGCCTCCTTGGGAGCCTGGGCTTGCAGGGGTTCCTCGAGCCAGTCGACGGCCGCCATCTTGCGGACGACGATGAACTCGTCGCGGTTGGAGCCTACGGTTCCATAGTAGTTGAAGCCGTAGGCTTGATGGACGTAGCCGCCGATCATGTGCGTCGGCTTGAGCACGGTGCGCGTCACCGAATTGTGGATGCCGCCGCGGTTGCCGGTCAGTTCGGAGCCTGGCGTGTTCACGATCTTCTCCTGCGCATGATACATCAGCATCATGCCCTGCTTGACGCGCTGGGAGACGACGGCGCGGGCCGTAAGCGCTCCGTTGGCGTTGAAAACCTCGACCCAGTCATTGTCGACGATGTCCGCGGCCTTGGCGTCGATCTCGGAAATCCACACGACCGGACCGCCGCGATTGAGCGTCAACATCAGAAGATTGTCGGTGTAGGTGGAGTGGATGCCCCATTTCTGATGAGGGGTGATGAAGTTGAGGACGATTTCCTTGTTGCCGTTGGACTTGAGCCCCTTGACCGGAGCGATCGTCTTCAGGTCGACCGGCGGCTTCCAGGTGACGAAGCCTTCGCCGAAGGCCCGCATCCACAAATGGTCCTGGTAGAGTTGCTGGCGCCCGGTCAGTGTGCGCCATGGGATCAATTCGTGGACGTTCGTATAGCCGGCATTGTAGCAGACCTTCTCGCTCTCGATGCCTGACCAGGTCGGCGAGGAGATGATCTTGCGCGGCTGGGCCTGAACATCGCGGAAGCGAATCTTCTCGTCCTCCTTCGGGATGGCGAGATGAGCATGCTCGCGGCCCGTCGCCTTGGAGAGCGCCTCCCAGGCTTTCACCGCGACCTCGCCGTTGGTTTCCGGCGCGAGCATCAGGATGACTTCGGTCGCGTCGATATCCGTCTCGATCTTCGGCAGGCCCTTGGCGGCGCCGGCGGGCTGGACGCCGTTGAGCGCACCCAGCGCCTCGACCTCATGCGCCGTCTTCCAGTTGATGCCCTTGCCGCCATTGCCGACCTCGGTCATCAACGGGCCGAGCGCGGTGAAGCGGGCGTAGAGGTTCGGATAGTCGCGCGTGACGACCGTTACGGCCGGCATCGTCTTGCCGGGGATCGGTTCGATCTCGCCGCGCTTCCAGTCGGCGACGTCGAAGGGCTGAGCGATCTCGCCGGGTGTGTCGTGCTGGATGGGCGTGAGGACGACGTCCTTCTCCACCCCCAGCACCTCGGGCGCGACCTCGGAAAAGGCCTTGGCAAGGCCCTTGTAGATATCCCAGTCCGAGCGCGCCTCCCACGCGGGATCCACCGCCGCCGACAGCGGGTGGATGAAGGGATGCATGTCGGAGGTGTTGAGATCGTTCTTCTCATACCAGGTCGCGGTCGGCAGCACGACGTCGGAGTAGACGCAGGTCGTCGACATGCGGAAGTCGAGCGTGACCAGAAGATCGAGCTTTCCGCGCGGCGCCTCGTCGTGCCAGACGACCTCCTTGTTGCGCACCTTGCCTTCGGCGCCGAGATCCTTGCCCATGACGCCGTGCGTGGTGCCGAGCAGGTGCTTGAGAAAGTACTCGTGGCCCTTGCCAGAAGATCCCAGGATATTGGAGCGCCACACGAACATGTTGCGCGGCCAGTTGGCCGGATCGTCCGGATCCTCGCAGGCGAGGTCGAGATCACCGGACTTCAGTGCCCCCGCCACATAGTCCTTGACCTCGAGGCCGGCCGCCGAGGCGCGCTTGGCGATGTCGAGCGGATTCTGTTTCAACTGCGGCGCGGAAGGCAGCCAGCCCATGCGCTCGGCGCGAACGTTGTAGTCGATGAAGCTCTGGTTCCAGTCCCCTTCGGGCGCGGTCGGCGACAGGATCTCCGCCGCCGTCAGGGTCTCGTACCGCCATTGGTCCGTGTGCGCGTAGAAGAAGGACGTCGAATTCTGGTGGCGCGGCGGGCGCGCCCAGTCGAGCGCGAAAGCGAGCGGCGTCCAGCCCGTCTGCGGGCGCAGCTTTTCCTGGCCGACATAGTGCGACCAGCCGCCGCCCGACTGGCCGACTGCGCCGCAGAACACCAGGAGGTTGATGATCCCCCGGTAATTCATGTCCATGTGGTACCAGTGATTGAGACCGGCGCCCAGGATCACCATCGAGCGGCCGTTGGTCTTTTCGGCATTGGTGGCGAACTCGCGCGCCACGGTGATGATGGCGTCCTTCTTCACCCCGGTGACGCGCTCGGCCCAGGCCGGCGTGAACGGCACGTCGTCATCGTAGGAGGCCGCGACATTGGCGCCGCCGAAGCCGCGGTCGAGGCCGTAATTGGCCATGAGCAGGTCGTAGACGGTGGCGACCTTCACCGGCCCATCGGCGGCCTTGATCGTGCGAACCGGGATATTGCGGGTAAGGATCTCGCCATGCTCGGTGGCCACGAAGTGTTCCGTTGCCCGACCTCCGAAATATGGGAAGTCCACGGCCGAAATATCGGCGCCTTCGCCGGCAAGGGAGAGCTTCAGACGGACGTCCCGCCCCTTGCCGTCCTTTTCCTCGAGGTTCCACTTTCCTTGCTCGCCCCAGCGGTAGCCGGCCGATCCGAGGGGCGCGACCAGCGCGTCCGTTACCTCGTCGATCGCGACGGTCTTCCATTGCGGATTGTTCTTTTCGCCGAGAGCTCTGGTGATCTCGGAGGCCCGCAGCAGGCGCTCCGGGACGAGCCGGCCGTCGCGCTCGGCAAGGCGCACCAGGAAGGGCATGTCGGTATAGCGCCGGGCGTAATCGTCGAAATAGGCGACGCTGCGGTCGAGGTGATATTCGCGAAGGATGACGTGGCCCATGGCGAGCGCCAGCGCGGCGTCGGTCCCCTGCTTCGGATTGAGCCAGATGTCGGCGAACTTCGTCGCTTCGGCGTAGTCCGGCGAGACGACCGCGCTCTTGGTGCCCTTGTAGCGCACCTCGGTATAGAAATGCGCGTCCGGGGTACGCGTCTGCGGCACGTTCGAGCCCCAGACGATGATGAAGCCGGCATTGTACCAGTCGGCGCTCTCGGGAACGTCGGTCTGCTCGCCCCAGGTTTGCGGTGATGCCGGCGGCAGGTCGCAATACCAGTCGTAGAACGACATGCACACGCCGCCGAGCAGCGACAGATAACGCGAGCCGGCGGCATAGGAGACCATCGACATGGCCGGGATCGGCGAGAAGCCGATGACGCGGTCGGGACCGTGCTTGCGGGCGGTATAGGCGTTGGCGGCCGCGATGAGCTCGTTCACCTCGTCCCAGGTGGCGCGCACGAAGCCGCCATGGCCGCGGATCGAGATATAGGACTGGCGCTTGTCCGCGTCCTCGACGATCGAGGCCCAGGCCGCGACGGGCGTCATCTTGGCGCGGGCCGCCCGCCACAGCTTCAACAGCCGGCCGCGGATCATCGGGTATTTTACCCGGGCGCCGGAATAGAGATACCAGCTGTAGGAAGCGCCGCGCGCGCAGCCGCGCGGCTCATGGTTGGGCAGATCGGGCCGCGTGCGCGGATAATCGGTCTGCTGCGTCTCCCAGGTGACGATGCCGCCCTTGACGTAGATCTTCCACGAGCAGGAGCCGGTGCAGTTCACACCATGGGTGGAGCGCACGATCTTGTCGTGCTGCCAGCGCTTGCGGTAGCCGTCTTCCCAGGAGCGATCCTCGTTGGTCACGATCCCGTGGCCGTCGGAGAAACTGTCGACGGTCTTGCGAAAGAAGGTTAGCCGGTCGAGAAAATGCGACATTGATTTTTCCCTAGTTATTCGGCTGCGGCCGGATGGACGGGCGCGCCGCGCTTGGCGCGTTCGATGTCGTGGAGAAGGCCGCCTTTGCGGGTATAGACAGCCCAGGTGATGCCGACGCAGCTCACGTAGAACAGAAGGAACGCCCACAACGCGGCGTTCGGTGAGCCCGTGAGCGCGATCGAGGTGCCGTAGCTCTTCGGGATGAAGAACGCGCCGAAGGCCGCGATCGCCGAGGTAAAGCCGGTGATGGCCGCGGACTCCTTCTCCGCCTGCTGGCGACGCGCTTCCGCGTTGGCCTTCGGCAACAAGCGGCCCATCTCCTTGCCCATGATCACCGGGATCATCTGGAAGGTGGAGGCGTTGCCGACGCCGGTGGCGAAGAACAAGAGCAGGAAGGCCGCGAAGAAGCCCGCGAATGCGCCCGGCTGATCCTTGACGCCGATGAACCACAAAACCCCGGCAACGCCCGCGATCATCAGCACGAAGGCAAAGAAGGTGACGCGCGCGCCGCCATATCTGTCCGCAAGCCAGCCGGAGCCCGAGCGCGAGAGGGCGCCGACGAGCGGGCCGAGGAAGGCATACTGGAGCGCGTTGACGTCCGGAAACAGCATCTTCGTGAGCAGCGGGAAGCCGGCCGAATAACCGATGAAGGATCCGAATGTGCCTGTGTAAAGCCAGCACATGATCCAGTTGTGGCGGCGCTGGAAGATCACGGCCTGTTCGCTGAAGGACGCCTTGGCCGATGCGATGTCGTTCATGCCGAACCAGGCGGCAAAAGCCGAGACCACGATGAATGGCACGAAGACGAAGCCGGCATTCTGCAGCCAGAGCGGCGCATCGCCGGTCGCTCCCTTGACCATGGCCGGATCGCCGCCGAGCCAGCCGAATATTCCGGTGGTGATCGCCAGCGGCACGACGAACTGGACGACGCTGACACCGAGATTGCCGAGGCCGGCATTGAGCGCAAGCGCATTTCCCTTCTCCGCCTTCGGGAAGAAGAAGGAGATGTTGGCCATGGAAGAGGCGAAGTTGCCGCCGCCGAAACCGCAGAGCAGCGCGAGCATCAGCAGCACGACATAAGGCGTGTCGGGGTTCTGCACCGCATAGCCGATGCCGACCGCCGGGATGATCAGCGACCAGGTCGTAAGCGTCGTCCAGAGCCTGCCGCCGAAGATCGGCACCATGAAGGAATAGAAGATGCGCAGCGTGGCCCCAGAGAGTCCGGGCAGAGCGGCAAGCCAGAAGAGCTGATCCGTGGTGAAGGTGAAGCCGACGAGCGGGAGCTTGGCGACGACGACCGACCATACCTGCCAGATGGCAAATGAAAGCAGCAGCGCCGGGATCGAAAGCCACAGATTGCGCTTGGCGATGCGGCGGCCGGTTTGAGCCCAGAAGGTTTTGTCCTCCGGACGCCAGTCAGTAAGGGCACCGCCCGTTCGGGCCTTTGCCACGGGCTCGGGCATGTCCTGCATTTCGGGGAAAGGCGGCAGCTTGGCGAGGGCCTCGCCAACCGTTCCGCGCTCCATCTGGCGGATGGCCATATGCATCCAAAGCAGCGCGCCGGCGACCAGCAGGAAGAGCGCCATGAAGCAGCTCGTCCAGAGGCCGGTCAAGTCAAGCAGCAAGCCGAACAGGATCGGCAGCACGAAACCGCCGAGGCCGCCGATCATACCGACGAGTCCGCCGACCGAACCGACATGGTCGGGATAGTAGACCGGGATGTGCTTGTAGACGGCGGCCTTGCCGAGAGCCATGAAGAAGCCGAGCACGAAGATCGTGATGATGAAGCCGAAAAGGCCCATCTCGATGTGAAAGGAGGTCGTCGTGCCGTTGACCCCGTGCACGATATAGTCGGTCGGCGGATAGGACAGGATGAAGGTCGCCACCACCGAAACGAAGAAAGTCCAGTAGAGCACGCGGCGGGCGCCGAAGCCGTCCGAAAGGTGTCCGCCATAGGCGCGAAACAGGCTCGCCGGCACCGAGAAGAAGGCGGCGATCATGCCGGCCGTCTTGATGTCGAGGCCGTAGACGTTGATGAGATATTGAGGCAGCCAGAGCGCGAGCGCGACAAAGGCGCCGAAGACGAAGAAATAGTAGAGCGCGAAACGCCAGATCTGCACGTTCTTCAGAGGCTCGAGCTCGAGCCAGGCGCTTTTCGGCTTGATGCCGGATCGCCGGCGTTCGACGATGACCGGGTCGTCGTCCGTCGTGAACCAGAAGATGGCGGCCATGACGACGAGGGCCGCTGCCCAGACCTCGGCCACGGCCTGCCAGCCGAAGGCGACGAGCACGAAGGGGGCGAGGAATTTGGTGACCGCGGCACCGACATTGCCCGCACCGAAGATGCCGAGCGCCGTACCTTGTTTTTGCGGCGGGAACCAGCGCGACACATAGGCGACACCGACCGAGAAGGAGCCGCCGGCGATGCCGACGCCGAGGGCCGCGACCAGCATCTGCGGATAGGTGTGAGCATAGGACAGAAGGAAAGTCGCTACCGCGGCCGCGAGCATGTTCAGCGTGAAGACGATCCGGCCCCCGAAGCGGTCGGTCCAGATGCCAAGCGCGACTCTGAGCAGCGAACCCGTCAGGATCGGCGTGCCGACAAGCAGGCCGAACTGCGTCTCGCTGAGGCCAAGTTCCTGGCGGATGCGAATGCCGATGATGGAAAAGATGGTCCAGACCGCGAAGCAGACCGTAAATGCCGTCGTGCTTGCGCCCAGGATTTGACCGGACTTCGGAAACGCGGTTGTTTTCATTGTCGGCAGCCTCTTAGACGATTGGCCTCATCGGACTCTCGCCCGCTCAAGGCCAACATGACCAAGCCGGCATCATCTGGCATTGATTCAAATCAAGGCATGCCGTGACATTTGTCACACACGATGCGGAAGCAACGGGAAGGCCTCAAATCGGAGACGAACATTTGGATGAAATGACGTATGAGGGCGTGGCGCCGGAGGAGCTGCCGTTGTTTCGGGGGTTACCCGTATCCCGCCGGACCGATTTGATGCGACATGCCATGGTGCACAGCGTGTCCTCAGGCACCGTTCTGTTCGAACAAGGCGAGGTACCGAACTTCCAGCTGATCGTGCTGGCAGGGTCGGCCCAGCTGTTTGGGCGATCGGCCGGAGGCCGTGAAGTCTTGATCGAGGCTGTCAGAGCCCCGGATCTCGTCATCCCCGCCGCCGTCCTGACCGGCGCGCCTTATCTCATGCAGGCCCGAGTGCCAGAGCCTTCGCGGTTCTTATTGATTCATGCGGCAGCGTTTCGCGCGGCGGTGGAAGAAGAACCGTTGCTGGCACATGCGGCAATCGGAAGCCTCGCGGCGCAATTTCGACGCATGGTCCGGCAGATCAAGAACCTCAAGCTGAGGAACTCGACCGAGCGCGTCGGATGCTATCTCCTGGCCCTGTCGAAGCGGCAGGGCACGCCGGATCGAGCCGTCCTGCCATTCGAGAAGACGCTCATCGCCTCCGAGCTCGGCATAACACGCGAGTCCTTTTCGCGTGCACTGTCGAGCCTGGGAAAGTCAGGCATCAGGGTCGACGGCCAGACGATCGAAATTCTCGATGCGGCCCGCGTCGCCGCCGCATGCGCTCCCGACCCGCTCATCGACGGGACGGACGGTGAGGGCTTTGCAGTCTGATTGTTCGTCGCGCCTGGTCCGGTCGTAGTCAACCTGAGCTGGCAAGGGATTTGCCGCAGGTGCCCGCCCCAACCTTTTGTCGGGACTGGCGATGATACCGGCCGTGGCTGGATGAATCCTCCTGCCGCGAACGCCCAGGTCGCATAAGTCGAGGGCACAAATGCAAGGCCGCTGTGGTTCCCGATCATGCCAGCCATGATGGCGACCGGCATGATTGGAATGCAGAAGCATGACCGCATTAACAGCAACTTTTGCCTTTTCCCTCCGCGACAATGCCATTCGCCTACACCAGCATCGCCATAGCGTCCGCAACGATCGGTTCCCCTGAACCCGATCCAGTCGCCGATGACGTCCGCTATCATTGCGAAAGCAGACTTCAGGCTGGCCATGCTTTGCCGAATCCGCTCCGCTGCGCTAACCTGACAATATGCGCAATCGCTGATGAACCATTTCGCTGAGGGGGCGAAGATCTATGGAGATGCAGCAGGTCCGCTATTTTTTGGCCCTGTCGAACACGCTGAATTTCACGAGGGCGGCTGAGGAATGCAATGTAACTCAGCCGGCCTTGACGCGTGCGATCAAGACGCTCGAGGACGAGCTGGGCGGCGAGCTCCTTCGCCGGGAGCGTCAGCACTCGCATCTCACGGAACTTGGGCGGCGTATGCTCCCACTGCTGCAGCAGTGCTACGACGCGGCCACTTCCGCCAAATCCCTTGCCAAGGCCGTGCAGAGCAGCGAGGTCGCGCCGCTCAACGTCACCATTTCCAACAGCGTCAACATCGCGCTGTTGGTTTCCACGTTCACAGAGCTGTTTCGGGCCTATCCGGGCGTGCATCTGAAGATCAATCGCGGTTCCCCCGGTGCTGTCATAGAAGCGCTTAAGGAAGGCCAGGCCGAACTGGCGGTCGCCGGGCCCCTGGGGCAGGCTTGGGATCGACTCGATGTTTGGCCGCTCTTCCAGGAAGGAATCGAGCTCGCGGTAAATGCCGATCACCCGCTGGCTCGCCGCAACGAAGCCGATGTCGACTTGAGCCAGCTAGCGGCGGAACCGGTGCTGAGCCGGATCTATTGGGAGACGAGCGAGGAATTGTGGCGTTGCCTTTCGGCGAAGGGCTACACGCCTCGAACCGCTCACGAGGTAGAAAACGATCAGGATTTGCTTGCATTGCTGGAAGCCAATGTCGGAATCGGCTTTGTGTCGCTGACGTCGCCGCGATCCGCCAACAGCCGCCGGCTCAAGCTTCGTGATCTCGACGTTTCGCGCATCGTTTCCGTCTACGCGGTTGCCGGCAGGCTTCGCTCACCGGTCGCGACAACACTGCTCAATCTTTTGAGGGCGGCTGACTGGTCCACATTCGGCGTCAGCGAGCCAGCTTGAGCGACGCGATCAAGTCGTCAATGTCCATGCGCCGGCGGTAGTCGGGATCCACAAAGCGATGCGTGATGATGCCGTCGGTTCCGACGATGAAGGTCGCTGGGATCGGGAGGAACCAGCTGCTGTTACCTTGGTAGTTGGGGACATCGAGGCCCAGCCCCATCAATCGTTCCATCTCGGCCCCGACCCAGATCGCAAGATTGAGGGACAGCGCATAGCCGTTGTCCATGTCGATCAGGAAAGGAAATTGAGCGCCGACTGCCGTCTTCATGGCTTTTGCGAATCTGCGCCGCTCCGGGATGATCGCGACCACCTGGCCTCCGAGTTCGGAAATCTGGCGCTGCACCTCGACAATCCCGATGGCGTTCAGGCGGCAATAGGGGCACCAATGTCCGCGCTGAAACGTGATGACGGCCGGTCCCTTGGCGAGGATCTCCGCCAGGCTGACAAGCCTGCCCTCCTCGTCGGGCAGCAGGAAGCCCGGCATGGGTTCGCCTGGGCTTGGCGCCATGGCGCCTGCCCCCTGTCTCTCGAGCCGTTCGACCAGCCGGTCCACGGCGTCCGCGAACTCCGAATTCAGTCGTCGAACCGCCGCGGCGACGACCGCCAGACGCTCGTTGAGGGGCGCATCGAGTTCGATGGCGGCCTGGACGGACTGCTCGAATGTCATTGCCTGGTCGTCGACGGCCATTTCTGCACTTTCACCGGTCGCACGCAGGCTACCACCAAAGTCCCTCGGCAATTGCCATGCTTTTCGTGCATCGTTTCGATGCCCTGCGTGCATCGGCCCGGCGAGAGGTTCATGTTCCATTCGCCGCGCCGGTTCAGCCCGTTACATCATGTTCCTGATGTCGGCCGAAAAAGTAGGAAACGCGCAGACCATCTCGGACAACGCCCGCGCTGGTATGCCATGCTTCATGGCGAGCGCGAACATATGGATGAGCTCCTCGCCGGAATGACCTACCAGATGAGCCCCGACGATCCGGTCGGTGGTTTCCTCGACGATGATTTTCGACCATGCCACCGTTTCGGCATATGTCCTTGCGGAGAGCCATTCCCGCATGTCGTTGGTGTGGACCTTGATGCGAAGACCGAGCTCCTTCGCCTTTGCTTCTGTCAAGCCGACGCCGGCCACCACAGGGACGCTGTAAAGCGAGGCCGGCACGCAGCTGTAGTCGGGCCGATGCTTCGGTCCTTCGGTGATGTTGCGGCCGACGATGCCCCCTTCATAGGTCGCGATCGGGGACAATTGGGGGGAATTCCACACGGCGTCGCCGCAGACATAAACGTCGGGGTTTGAACGCGAGCGCAGACGATCGTCGATCTCGATACGGCCCTCGCGATGCACGACAACGCCGGCGCCGAGATCGAGGCCTTCGACATTGGCCATGCGCCCTGCGCAGTTGACGACCCGGTCCGCTTCCACCACGCGTTCGACGCCGTCCTTGGCGAAACTCACCCGCAATCGTCCATTGGACTCATCGATCCTTTTGACCCAAGCTTTGGTATGGATGCCGATACCCAGCCGCTCGCTTTCTCCCCGAAGCTGCGCAACCGCGTCCGCGTCGAAGCCCGCGAGCAGTTGCGGCAGCGCCTCGATGACCGTGACGTCCACGCCAGCGCGCGCGTAGACGTGGCCCAGCTCGAAAGCGATGACGCCACCCCCGACAAAGACCACGGCGCAAGGCAGCTCCGGATCGTTCAGGACATCATCGGAAATGGTCAGGAGCTCAGCGCCTGGAATCGGCAAGGGACGCGGTCTGGAACCGGTGGCGATGACGATGTTCTTGGCCTCGAGCTCCCGATCGTTGACGCGGATGGCATTGCTTCCGATGAACCTCGCCTCACCGGAGATTACATCGACACCCCGCTTGTCCATCAATCGCGATACCCTGAGCGGTATGTCCCGGATTACTGCCTTCTCGCGTTCGATCAGAGCGCGCCAATCGAGGTGAGGCCGGTCGACCCGGATCGCATGACGATCGGCCTTGCCGATTTCATCGAGCGCGTGGGCCGCGGCGACCAACACCTTCTTCGGCGTGCAACCCCGATTGGGACAAGTGCCGCCGAGATCGCGGGCCTCTACCATGGCGACGGAAAGTCCCGCCGCACGCGTCGCGACAGTCACGCCCATCCCAGCGTTGCCGCCGCCCAGGATCACAACGTCATATTTTTCCATCGCAGCGCTCCGCCGCTAGTGAAGCTTGATCCGGGGCCTGGCGCGCCTGGCGATCATCTCGCCGATCGAAGCCAGTGCCGTCTTCGTCAGGCCGTGCACCGCCTTGAGATGCATCTTGTGCAGCGAGCGATACACGAGCCTGGCAAGCAGCCCTTCAATCTTGAGCCCGCCAATCAGGCTGCCGAAGGCGCCGTAGTCCGCGAGAGACACGAGAGACCCATAGTCCCGGTAGCGGAAAGGCGGTGCGGCTTTTCCCGCGAGGCGCGCTGCAACCACCTTCACCAGGTGATCGGCCTGTTGATGAGCCGTCTGGGCGCGCGGCGGCAAGGCCCTTTCCTCTCCGGGCAGAACGCAGTTCGCGCAGTCTCCCAGGGCGAATACGTGCTCGTCTCCTACGGCACGCAAGGTCTCGTCCACGATCAAGCGGTTGATCGGGTCGGTCGCTAGGCCGTCGAGAGTCGTTAGGAAATCCGGCGCCTTGATCCCGGCCGCCCAGACCACCAGCTCGGCAGGAACAAACAGTTTCTCGCCGAGCCGGACGCCCTCCTGTGTCACTTCGGTGACCTTGATGCCACACCGGATCTGCAGGCCCAGCTTGATCAGCAGTCGCGCCGAAGCTTGTGCCATTTGTTCCGGAAGCGCGGGCAGGATGCGCGAGCCGGCCTCGACGATTGTGATGCGGATCAGCTTTTCGAAATCGATGTTGTCGAGATTGTGCGAAGCGATCTCGCGCATCGACTTGTGCAATTCGGCTGCCAGCTCCACGCCCGTTGCCCCGGCTCCGACGATGACGCAATGAAGCTGCCCGGGGGTCAACTGCTCGTATTGCGCATTGGCGCGCAGGCAAGCGTCTATCATGCGCCTGTTGAAGAGGGCAGCCTGTTCGGCGGTATCGAGCGCAATCGCGTGGAGGGCGGCGCCCGGCGTGCCGAAATCGTTGCTGAGACTGCCGACGGCCATGACCAGAGTGTCATAGCCAAGGACACGCGGCGGTATGATCTGCCTGCCGTCGTCGTCGAAGCTGGGCGCCACGAAAATCTGGCGCTTTAAGCGATCGACGCCGACGACCTCGCCGATGCGGTATCTGTAGCGGTTGCGACTGGCATGGGCGATGTATTCGACCGCGTCATGCGACGCGCTGAGCGCGCCGGATGCCACCTCATGCAGGAGCGGTTTCCAGATATGCGTTCGATTGCGATCGACCAGGGTGACCGAGAGCCGTCCTTTGCCGAACCTGCGGCCAAGACGTGTCGCGAGTTCCAGACCGCCAGCGCCGCCGCCGACGATGACCACGCGGTGCAGGGATCTGTCGTGGTGCGAGGGTGTTTCAGGGATCTTGCGAAAGAGCGCGGCGTTGTCGGCAAGCACCGCTTCCGGAATGAGGCGCAGTCCCGGAGTCGTGAGCTGCATCGGGATTCTCCGTCTTTGTTCGGCGTTCACTCTTGCGACTCGTGGATGACGATGCCCTGCAGCATGTCGACCTCGCACTCCCAGGGCTTCTCCGTCAGAACGCGCTTTCCGTGCTCGTATCCAGCCTGCCAGCGCGTGCGGATGCCCGCGCGAGTGAAGTCGATATCCTTGGTATGATCCTCGCCGTCGAGGCGTGGAGAGAGCAACCGGACAAGGTGCATCACCGATCGGCAGCCATAGGATGCCAGCTCCTTGAACATCGGATCATCACGACGCTCTTCGGGAACAAGCCGTCCCATTTCGCGCACGACGTGGCGCAGCCGGTGCAGTTGCTCCTGCCGCGCCACATGGCTTCGGCCGCGGCTTGCATATTGAAGGTCCTTTTGCCGTCCCATCACCTGCCAAATCGACTTCGGCTCGGTGGCACGAGGCTGCCACATGTTGACGGCGAAGATCAGCGCATCGCGGCGCGGACGCGCGTCGAGCACGACCTCTATGGGTGTGTTGGAATAGATGCCGCCGTCCCAGTAGGGCTCACCGTCGATGCATACTGCCGGGAACGCCGGCGGCAAGGCGCCCGACGCCATGATGTGCGCCGCCGACAGAGTCATGTCGCGCGTGTCGAAGTATTTGAGTTCACTGGTGTTGACGTTGACCGCGCCGACCGTAAGCCGCGTGTGGTGGGCGTTGAGGTAGTCGAAATCGACCAAGTTGCACAGAGTCCTCTTGAGCGGATCGGTCGTGTAATAGGACGCGTTCTCGACACCAACTTCGCGGTTCACGCCGAACATTGCGCTAGGGTTCGGCTCGAAGAATCCCGGTATGCCGCACATCACCGTGCCCATATTGGCAAAGATGTTGCTCGGAACCATCATCCGGAAAAACTCGTCGAACGGACTGCTGCGGCTGACGCCGTCCCAGAATTCCTGAAGCCTCGGCAGGCGATCCTCGCGCCGGTTTCCGGCAATCAATGCGGCGTTGATGGCTCCGATCGAGGTGCCGATAACCCAATCCGGTTCGATCCCGCCTTCGCACAGCGCCTGGTAGACGCCGGCCTGATAGGCGCCGAGCGCGCCACCGCCCTGCAGCACCAGCACGGTCTGGTGCTGGACAGCAGCGTCGGTCGCACGACCATGCTCCGGCAGAGGTTCGGACGTAGACGGATTCCTGGTGATCTTGTTCACGGTCGTCTTGCTCCTCGTTGCCGGCTTCAATGGGCGGTCCAACCGCCTTCGATCGGCATGACGGCGCCGGTGATCGAGGCCGCGTCGTCGGAAGCCAGGAACAAGCAGAGGGCGGCAACCTGCGCCACGGTGACGAACTGCTTGGTCGGCTGGGCCGCCAGCAGCACGTCCTTGATCACCTCCTCCTCGGTGATCCCTCGGGCCTTGGCAGTATCCGGGATCTGTTTTTCGACCAGCGGGGTCAGCACGTAGCCGGGGCAGACCGCGTTGACCGTGATGCCCTGTTCGGCGACTTCCAGCGCGACCGTCTTGGTCAGGCCGGCCACGCCGTGCTTGGCGGCGACATAGGCGGATTTGTAGGGCGAGGCGACGAGGGCGTGGGCGGATGCTACGTTGATGATACGACCCCATCCACGCGCCTTCATCGCCTGCAGCGCGCGCCTTATCGTATAGAAGGAGGACATCAGGTCGATCGCGACGACCGCTTCCCATTTTTCGATCGGAAAGTCGTCGATCGGAGCGACATGCTGAATACCCGCATTGTTGACCAGAATGTCGACCGAACCGAATTCGGCGATGGCCTTGTCCATCATCTCGGTGATCGCGCCGCCCTTGCTCATGTCCGCACTGTCGTAGCGGACGGTGACCGCATGGTCGGCGGCCAGCTTCGCCCTCATAAGTTCGATCTCGGCGGCATCGCCGAAGCCATTCAGGACGATGTTGCAGCCCCGGGCCGCGAAAGCCTCGGCGATGCCCTGGCCGATGCCGCTGGTCGAACCGGTGATGAGTGCTGTCTTGCCATTGAGCATCGTCGCATCCTTGTGTTGAGCCGCTGGCGAATGCCGGCGGTTTGCCGTCGACGGGGCTGCAGGGGCCCGGTCCTGATCTGAAAACCAGTATGGCGAGCCGGTCCGGGCCGCGGAAATGCCGTTGAGACATGGATTCGATAGCTGGCGGTCAGATCGACGCGCCCAAGGCATCAATCCACCGATCGGGTTGTTTGACGCAAGGGCAGCTAGTAGTATCGCCTGGCAACGCGTGGTCGCGCCGTGCGCGCGCCCGATGAGGGAGCGTGGCAGTGGAGATCAGCCAGGTCAGATATTTCTTGGCCGTCGCCAAGGAGTTGAATTTCACCAGGGCGGCCGAGCAATGCAACGTCACGCAGCCGGCGCTGTCGCGCGCGATCAAGCTGCTGGAAGACGAGTTTGGCGGGGCGCTGTTCCATCGTGAGCGTCGTTTCACTCACCTTACGGAGCTCGGCCGCATGGTCGAGAGCTACCTCGAGGGCGTCTTCGAGAATTCCCGACAAGCAAAGCAGATCGCCGAGCAATACGTGAACCTGAAACGGATGCCGCTCAAGGTCGGCATCATGAGCACGATCGCCCCCGACGAGATCATCGAACTCATCGCGGCGGTGCGCGCGCATCACCCTGGCGTTGAGCTGCACCTTTGCGATGCCGATGCCGTAAGCCTGAGACGAAGGCTGCTCGAGGGCGACATCGAAGCCGCCATTTATGCATTGCCCTCCAACGTCGCTGACGAAGAAGTGCACTCCCTGCCGCTGTTTCAGGAGCAGATGGTGATGGCCGTTCACCTGGCTCATCGCCTTGCCAACCAGCGTGTGGTGCGGGTGAAGGATATGAGCAACGAAAGCTACATCCATCGCAACAATTGCGAGTTTGCGGGCTACGCGGATGCGATCCTCGCGGAGCAAGGCGTGACGGTCAGTCCCGTCTACTGGAGCGATCGTGACGACTGGACGCTGGCGATGATCGCCGCCGGGCTCGGCTTCGGATTCATGCCTGAGCACACCGCCAAGCATCCCGGCGTGGTGCCCTTGCCGATCACGGAGCCGGAATTCTGGCGCGAGGTCAATCTCGTGACGGTGCGCGGTCGCAGACATTCACCGGCGGTAGGCGCATTGGTGCGAGAGGCAACGCAAAAGAAATGGTTCGGCGAGCGGGCGAAGGCACTGTCCGCCGCCGAGTAGCAACGCCAACCTATCCGCGCCTGCCCGGCATCGGATCCGGCAAAGTCCCGCAGCTCAGTCTTTCTTCACCGTCGAGGTGACGGACTGGATGACCTCGGTGGCCATCTTGAACTGCGGCGCACGGTCGGTAATGCCATGCCGCTTGGCGATCCAGTCGAAATCGCTGTAGGCGGCGTAAACCGAACCGTCGGCGGTCTGATAGACCAGCACCCGCACCGGCCAGTCGAGCCCGGCTTCCGGATTGGACGTGATGAAGGTCGTGCCGAGCGCCGGGTTGCCGAACATCACCAGCCGCGACGGCCTGACGTCATTGCCTGCATTCTTGCCGAGCTGTGCCTGGTCGATGACACCGAAGAACTTGATGCCCTTCTTGAGGACATCCTTCTTGATGCGCGCGACGGTCTCGGCGACGGAATAGCCGCTCTTCACCGTGACGACGCCATCCGAGGCGGCGGCCGGAAGGACAAGCGACATCAGCAGGGCGGCGCCGGCAAGCAGGGCCTTGAGGTGGTTAGCCATTTCAGTCTCCTTGATTGGGTTGCGAAGTTTCATTTGAGTCTCACGTCCTCGGCCTTTGCAGCACACGCGCGGTCATGATCGCACCAGCAAGAACCGCGGAGAGCACGCACACGCACGCGGTCCAGCCGGCGCGATCGTAGAGCTGTCCAATGACGAAGCTGCCGGCGAGCCCGCCCGCATAGTAGGACGCGAGATAGATGCCGCTGGCGGCGGCGCGATCGCGCGAGGCGGTCCGGCTGACGTGTCCTGTGGCGATTGCCTGCGCCAGGAAGGTGCCGATGGCGACGAGTGCCATCCCAGCAAGAACCACCGGAAGCCTGGCCGCTAGCAGCAGAAGCAGCCCGACGATCGCCAGTCCGAGCGTCGCGCCGATTCCGCCTCGCGGACCGAGACCCGCCGCGACGCGCCCGGCGAGCGGTGTGGTCAGCATCGAAGGCAGGAAGACAAAATACACCAGACCCAGCGCCATGGGCGACAGCGACAGCGGCGCGGCGACGAGCTGAAAGTTCACATAGGTGAACGTGCCTATGAAGACGAACAGGATCAGGAAGCCGATCGCGAAGCAGGCGCGCAGCTCGGCATTGCTCAGCGGACCTTTCCAGGCTGCGCGGGCGGGCCCGCCCGCCGTGTCGGCACGCATCATTGCGGATGTCTTTTGCAGCGTGAACCAGACTAGAGCGGCGCCGAACAGGTTGAGAGCGGCGAACGTCAGGAAGTTGGTGGATATCCCGAACGTGTCGGCGACGGCGGCCGACATCAGCCGGCCGAAGAAATTGCTGGCGACGTTGCCCGTTACATAAGCAGCAAGCGCACTCGTCGTCTGCCGCGCGGAAAAATGCTCGGCCAGGTAAGCCATAGTCAGCGTGAACGCGGTCGACATGCAGAGGCCCTGCATCACACGCAGCAAGGCAAAGACCACAATGTTGTCGGTCTGGGAAAGCAGCGTCGTCGGAATTGCCAGAATTGCCAGGCTGATCCAGATGCCATTGCGGCGATCGATGCGGCGGCCGAAAAGCGCGACCGCAATACCCGCCACCGCCATGCCGAAGGTGCTGGCATTGACGGCGAAGCCCATGGTCGCGCGGGTGACGCCAAATTTGGTCACCAGCGAAGGCAGGATGGCCTGAGTGGCGAACAGGTCGACGAGCGTCAGGAATGCGATCAGAGCGACCAGGCCGAACCGCCAGCTGTCGGCAGCCACCATGCGAAGCCGCGTCGGTTCTGAATGTTCACTGGTGGTCATGACAGGCTCCGTGCCCACGCGTCCCCGGCAATCGCCCGAGGACGCGCATTCTGGTTGCTGATGCGGGATCTGCTGTGGCCGCGACGGGCAGCTCACATCATATGATCGTCATGCATGGCGGGCGGCAGGACGTCGGCGGAATAGAGGACGGCAGGAACCTTGCCGTTGTTCTTCCACCAGTGGGCGAGTTGGCCGAACTCGGCCGTCACGTCGCCGGCGGGATGTTCGATGCCAACCTTGCAGGTGCTGCGGTATTCGGTGATCGAGCCCTCGACGACCAGAATATTGGCCGGGCGCACATTGTGCTCGTGCCACGGCACGACGCCACCGGGCTGAACGACGAGCTTGCGCAGGCGCAGCATATTGCCTTTCCAGGCCTCGCCCTTGCTGCTCAGATCGATCGCCGAGAGGACCGTGTCGGTAACGCCGACCGGTTTGCTGGGATGCTCCTGGATGTCCGTCGTGGCGGCTTGGCCGGCTGGACAATCACCGGCGTAAACCGGGGCCACGGAAAACGCGGCGGTCGCCGTGAGAAGACCGAGCGTCAGCGCCAGCTTCATCGGCGCCTGCAATGCGATAGTCCTGGAAACCATGTGTAATTCTCCTTTGTCGTTGCCCAATCGCGGGAGGCGGGGCATGGAAGGAGAGTGAATGGCGCCGAGAAGAAAGAGAAATGCTGACTGGCTCTTAAATCGATACCTGAAAACTATGGTGGATGACCGAACCAATGCCAGCGTGCCGCCACGATATTCTGGCGGCGTTCGCTTTCATCTCGACTTGTCTATGCAGCCGTTTTCGTGACCGACAGATCGATGCCGCTTTGCGGCCAGCTGTGGGCCTTGACGCTTTTGACGAACGTCGACGTCGCCGGTGAAAACCGACGGCCTGCGACCACCACCAGCGAGACCTCGCGCCAAACTTCGGGATCGATGACGGGCCTGATCTGCAGCCCCGGGATAACTGCGCTGAATTCAGGGATGAAGCAGATGCCAAGTCCGCCGGAAACCATGTTCTGGATCCAGTCTTCACGCTCACTGGCGTAGGAGATCCTGAGCTTCACGCCCCGGTCGCTGCACAGACCTGCAAGGTGATCGCGATATTCGCAATTCAGTCGCCTGAGATAGTTTTCCCCGTCGAGTTCCGAAATGGCGACATTGTCGTTGCGTGCCAGCCGGTGGCCGTTGGGAAACGCCAGGACGAAGCGTTCGCGGTAGAGCGGAGTGACGTCGAAACGTTCCGGAAAACTGTTGCTCGAGGCCATGATGGCGACGTCGATCTCGCCCGCCTCAAGCAGCTGCGAAAGCGATGCCGGCACCCCCTCCACCAACTGCAATTGGATGCCCTGCTGGCGCCTGTTGAAATCCGTCAACAGACCGGTAAATCGACGCGGACCGATGGTACACATGACGCCGACCTTGAGGTTGGCGTTTTCCAGGCAAAGGAACCTCGAGGCCTCCTGCCGAACACCGGTCAGTTCATCGAGGATCTGCTGGAACCGCGGGCGCAGCAATGCGCCTAGATCCGTCAGGTGAGTGAGGTTCCGTTCGCGCCGAAACAGCAGGCCACCAACTTCATCCTCGAGCTGCTGGATCGCGCGCGACAATGCCGGTTGAGTGACGTTGCACCTTTCGCCGGCACGCGTGAAATTCCGTGTATCGCAGACGGCCAGGAAATAACGGATATGGTGAATGTCCATGCGGCTTGTCCCCCAACTATAAAGAAGAAAGTGCGGACTCGAACCCTGCCGCAAAGCACTCCATCCCGCCAATGCATGGGGGCTATAAAGACGATAGCGTTTCGTCATGGCAGATGGCGGGCCGAGGCCCGCCATCTGAACGTCAAGCCGATACTGGCCGTTCGGGACGGTCAGCTGTGATGACCGAGAGCGAAGAGCTGGGCGCAGAACTGAGCATGCGGCTTGCTCATGGCGGCGTCGTTGCATTCCTTCATCATCGAGACCTGCATCCCCTTCGGCGTGGCTTTCCACGCCGTCTCGAAATCGGCGCTCGACTTCATCGTCTTCATGCCGGAATCGGCGAAGAAGGGCTGCATATTGGACGGTTCGTCGAGAACTCCGGCGAACGCGACCCCGCCGACAACCGAAAGGGCAAAAGCGCCGACGCAGATAGCTTTGATATTCATGATGGGAACCTTCTCTGGAGTTATGCAGTCGCCCCTTTTGACGACTGCGCTGAACGACCGGCAGCATTTTGGAACTCTGTAGTTCCCGCTTGCCGAGATGGACTTTGCTTTATTCGACGCTCAACTCGCCAATGCCGTCTGCGAATGGAGGTTATGCCGGTTCTGCATTCCAAGAGTGCTCGACGAGCCCGCTAATTGTCTCCGCCCAAAGCAAGCGCGTTGGCGCAAAATTTGGCGTGGCGCCTGCTCATCGCCGGGTCGCTGCACGCCTTCGTCATCTTGACCCGGTCATGCTTCGACAAGGCGAACCAAGCCCTCTTGAATCCGGCCATCGGTTTCATCGTCTTCATAGCGGCGTCCGTATAGAACGTCGGCAATGCGGCGAGGTCGCTGAAAGGGTCGGCTGACGCCGGGCTCGCACCAAGACCAATTGCAAGCCCAGCCACACGGGCCAGTTGTGTTCTCATCATTCATCTCCCGGTCCGGCAACGGCTCTGGTAACTGTGCCAATTGTGGCGACGCGTATCGCATCGCCTGGCCTGATCGGGATGCAGAGTGCGGCACGCGAAGACCGGCAGCCAATGCAATCTGCCTATGGACTTCATGCCACCTTGGCATTTCGGCTGAACGAGAAGATGCGGCAGTCTGTGTCCAGTCGCCTTGTTGACGATCTTGGGATGGAGACCAAACCATGCTTGCCCAGTCCCCGATGAGAACAGACCAAGCCGCCATGTCAGTGGCTGCTCTTGGCGCGGAAGACCTGACGATCGACATCGTGCTGGCAAACGACGCACATGGCGCTTTCGTCTGGGGAGTGCTCGATCGCCTGCTGGACGAGGCAAACTGCAGCGTCAGCGGCGTGACCGCGTCGGGCTTTGCCGCGATGGAGGCAGCGGTTTTTGCCTATGGGTTAAGTGTCGGCGGCAGGCGCGGCGCGAGGACGGCACTCGCCAATTTCTGGCGACGCGTCAGCCACGCCTCGGTTTTCGCCGATGACAGGGCCAGCCTGCTTCGATCGATCCTGGAGCAGTCCATCGATATCGAGCAAATTCGTGATGAAGGCTGCCCGGTGAAACTGGGCGTGCTGGCCGTCAACGCCCGCACGGATGCGGTGAGGATATTCACAAGCGACCAGCTGTCGATCAACGCGATCGTGGCGGCGGCCACGCTTCCTTTCCTCTCACTGCCTGTCGAGATCGACAACGATATTTATTGGGGTGACGGCGACGTTTTGCAGTCGCCGCCTGTCCTGTCGCCTGAAGCTTGCCATCGCCTGGTTGTCACCGGCAGACCTTCAGTTTTCACCACCTCGTGTCCGGATCGCAGCCCCACCCCCGGCCATTGCTTGACCAACTGCGCGCCCGTCCACACCATATTCGACAGTCGATACCGTGCCGGAGCCCCGCTGCTCCTGCGGCCCTGGATCGACTGGGGCGAGCTGGCCGACATGCGGGACAGGGGGCGGCTGCATGCGGCAGACTGGCTTGCCGCCGATCCTTTCCGCACTGAAGAAGCCCCGGCCTCCAACTGCGAAAGACCATACATCTAGGCGCCTCGCTCCCCGCCTAGCCGCCCCTGCTTCGCATACTCCCGAATGCAGGTGCCAAGCCCTCCGGTTCCCCGCCGGAGGGCTTTTTCGCGCCGAGTTCCAGAACATAGTGGCAGCGTATCAATTCCATGCCGAGACAGCATTTCAGCTCGGCATCGCAATCGGAGAGACTGATTTTGCAGACAGGCCCGAAGGCCGGTCTTTCTCTCGAAACGCCAACCAGGAGACAAGCCTGTGATCAACACCAAGACGCTTATCGGATCGGCCCTCGCTGCCGCCACTTCCCTTGCCGCGACAGCGGCCTACAGCGGCCCCGCCGCCAAGCCCGGCTTCGCCTTCGAGAAATGCTACGGCGTGGTCAAAGCCGGTCAGAACGACTGCCAGACCGCGACGCATTCCTGCGCCGGCACCGCGACGGCCGACAACCAGCCGGATTCCTGGCTCTACGTACCCGCCGGCAGCTGCGCCAAGATCGCAGGCGGCAGCGACAAGCCGAAAGCCTGAACGATCCAGACTTCGAACCAATCTTCCAGAATGGAGCAGACCGATGTCCCGTATGTTTCAGCCTCTCGCGATCCCCGCATCGGCGGGCATCGGTCTTCGCTCTCCCCACATCGGTGAAATGCTGACGCGACGGCCTTCCGCCGGCTGGCTCGAGGTTCATGCCGAGAACTACATGGGAGACGGCGCCGGCGTCGAGGCGCTGGAGAAATTGCGCGAGATCTACCCGCTTTCGGTGCATGGCGTGGGCTTGTCGCTCGGCAGCGCGCGAGGCTTGGACCGTGATCATCTGGAGCGATTGCGCAGGGTTTGCGAGCGCTTCCAGCCCGATCTCGTTTCCGAGCATCTTGCCTGGAGCGTCGCCGACGGCGCCTATCTCAACGACCTGCTGCCGCTGCGCTATGACGAAGAGGCGCTGGCGATCGTGGCGCGCAATGTCGAGACCGTTCAGGGCACGCTGAAACGGCAGGTGCTGATCGAAAATCTGTCTGCCTATGTCGCCTTTGCGGACTCCTCGGTGAGCGAGGCCGAGTTCCTGGCCGAGCTCGTGGCGCGGACCGGCTGCGGCCTGCTGCTGGACGTCAACAACGTTCATGTCTCGGCGCACAATCTGCAATACGATGCAAAGGCCTTCATCGATGCGCTGCCCGCGGGCGCTATCGGCGAGATTCATCTTGCCGGTCATGCCACCAATCAGGTCGGGGCCGACACCGTGCTCATCGACGACCATGGCTCTCGCGTTCCGCCGGTCGTTTGGACCCTCTATCAGCACGCCATAACGCGCCTCGGGCCGCGACCCACCCTGATCGAGTGGGATACCGACGTTCCGGTTCTCGACGTTCTGCTTGGCGAAGCCATGTGGGCCGACATGCTGACCGCTTCGATCATGTTCAGCCGCAAGCAGGCCGCGCGACAGGCCGCGGCAACCAAATCCCGGCCCGGGTCTCCTACCCCCTTTGAGAACGTGAGGACCAGCATGCCTGTGCTTGCGGCATTTGCTGCCGCCAAGGCCGGACCTGTCCTGTCGAACGCTTTAACGCCAATGGAGGGAAGATACGATGTTGCCGCTTGAACACCTGCAGACCACCATGGCGCGCTCGGTGCTTGCCATCGAACCAATGGTCTCCGCGAAAATGCTGACCGCCGGCAAGGCCGATCCGTTGGCCCGCCTGCGCATCTACCAGAACAACACACGCAGTTCGCTCACCGCAGTGCTGATGGCGGTCTTCCCGGTCACGGTTCGCCTGGTCGACGAACGGTTCTTCCGTTACGTGGCGAGCGAGTTCATTCGACGCCATCCGCCGGTTGAATCGCGCCTTGCGCGCTATGGCGCCGGCTTCCCGCGCTTCCTGAAAACGATCGACACGCTGTCAGACATGCCGATCATCGCCGAAACAGCTCGGCTGGAATGGGCCATCGCCGAGGCGCTCGATACGGCTTCACTGCCACCCCGCACCCTGGCGGACTACGATAAAGTCGACCTGGGGCCTTCGCCCGATATCCTGCTACAACCGTCGCTCAGGCTGATCGTTTCACACTGGTCGATCCTGTCGGTATGGACGGCGCACCAGCAGGGCACGGTGGTCGACCAGCATTGCACTTGGACGAGACGCCCCGAACGCGTGGCAGTGTGGCGGGCCGAGAACAGCGTTCGCCTGGTGCTTCTCGACCGCGCGGACTTCGCCTTCCGCCATTCTCTCAAGCACGGCTTCGGCCTTGAACATGCCGCAAGCCGCGCGAATGCGCTCGAACCGAATTTCGACCTGGTGTCCGCGCTCGTGCGTCTGTTCGCCGACGGGCTCGTCACAAACGTGCGCATCACCGTGCATTCCCTCTCAAACTGATGGAGACAATCATGACCGCGATTTCAGAGCCTTCCTCGACCAGCCATGCCGGTTTGGTCGGCTTCTACAGGCGCGTGATCAAGCTGCCCGAACACATTCCACTCTCGCTGGTTCAGCTCGCCGCGCGAGTGGCGGCGGCCCATGTCTTCTGGCAGTCGGCGCAGAGCAAGCTGGCGTCCTGGCCGGTGACGCTGCAGCTCTTCGCCAACGAATACAATTTGCCGTTCATCGATCCGTCGATCGCGGCGCCACTGGCGACGGCGGCTGAAATCACCGGCTCGGTGTTGATCTTCTTTGGACTATTCTCGCGCCTTGCGGCCTTGATGCTGCTCGGTGTCGTCTCTGTCATCCAGATCTTCGTCTATCCGGAGAACTGGGCGGAGCATCTGCTGTGGGCATCGTTGCTGTTTCTGGTGCTGACACGCGGCGCAGGTGTTTTCTCGCTCGACTATGTCGCCGAGCGAACCCTTTTGGCGCCTGGAAAATGAACCGGGTGGGAAAAGCACGGTGCGCATCTTCATCGTTCACGCCCACCCTGAGCCCAACAGCTTCAATGGCGCCCTCACCCGCGCCGCGCAAGGTGCCTTGTCCGCTGCGGGACACGAGATCGTCGTCTCCGATCTCTACGCCATGGGCTTCGATCCGGTATCGGATCGCCGCAACTTCACGACCGTGAGCGACGCGAACTACTACCGCCAGCAGGTTGAGGAAGCGAACGCGGCGGCCCACGACGGATTCGCTCAGGATATCCAGGCGGAGATGGACAAGCTCTTCTGGTGCGATGTGTTGATCCTGCAGTTTCCGCTCTGGTGGTTTGGACTGCCGGCGATCCTCAAGGGCTGGGTCGACCGCGTGTTCGCGTCGGGTGGCCGCATCTATGGCGGCGGCAAATGGTATGACCGCGGCGTCTTTTCGGGAAAGCGCGCGATGTGCTCCGTCACAATCGGCGGACCGCCGCCGATCTATTCAGACCGAGGACTGAACGGCCCGATTGCTGAAATCCTTTTCCCAATCAATCACGGGATGCTCTACTTTGTCGGCTTCACGGTGATCGAGCCTTTCCTTGTGCACGCACCAGCGCGCATCAGCGGCGATGATCGCCGGATGTGCCTCGATCGTTACCGCGAACGCGTCCTCGACCTCGAGCATGCGCCGACTATTGCTTATCCGAAGCTCGTAGACTTCGACGACGCTCATGTTTTGAAATCTGCGTTGTCCAGTTCGGCGGCACAGGAGGCCACGCCAGCCGCAGTTCCTGAGCCGGCACGTTCGCCCTCATGCCTCGGCGATTTGAAGTCTTGCCCTCGCTGAGAATCCCATCAGCGGTCACATTGCCGTGAAGCTGTAACGGGCACTCGCGGCGGGGCGAACACTGGACTGTCATGGCAAGGCCTTCCCCGTTGCTGGGTCCGGCTTGTCGCCCATGGCAGTGTTTGGGATCGAGCCGGGAGGAGAAAGCCAATGCTAGAACGCAACAAGCAGACGCAACCCGACAAGGAAAAGCTTGAGGCGCTGCTGGGAAAGATGCTCGGCGATCTCGGCGCCATCACTACAGGCGCCGCGGTGCTACTGGGAGATAGACTCGGCCTTTTCGGGGCAATGAGCGAGGGCGGGAAGATGACGGCCGGACATCTTGCCCAAAGGACCGGTACGCAGGAACGACTTGTGCGCGAATGGCTGTCGGCGCAGGCAGCCGCCGGCTATGTCGAATATGATGAGGCCGTCGACAGCTTCTACCTCAGCCCCGAGCAAGTGGAGGTCTTCGTCAACGAGGACAGCCCCGCCTTCATGGCCGGCGCGTTCGAGGTCGTCTCGACGCTGTGGCTCGACGAGGAGAAGGTGCGGCAAGCCTTCCGCTCCGGCAAGGGACTGGGCTGGCATGACCACAGCGCCTGCCTGTTTCGCGGTACCGAACGCTTCTTCCGGCCGGGCTATAACGCGAACCTGATCGGTTCCTGGCTGCCGGCGCTCGACGGCGTGGTTGAAAAGCTGGAGCAGGGCATAGACGTCGCCGACGTCGGATGCGGCCACGGCGCATCCACCGTGTTGATGGCAACGGCGTATCCAAACTCCCGTTTTGTCGGCTTCGACTATCATGCCCCTTCGATCGAGCGGGCACGAGCCGCGGCCAAGGAAGCCGGCGTCGCAGGCAACACCCGTTTCGAGGTGGCACCGGCCAAGGATTTTCCCGGCACTTACGATCTCGTCGCTTTCTTCGATTGCCTGCACGATATGGGCGATCCGGAAGGCGCGGCCAAACATGTCCACAAGGCGCTGAAGCCGGACGGCACCTGGATGATCGTCGAGCCCTTTGCGCACGACCAGCTTTCCGAGAATCTCAACCCGGTCGGCCGCATCTACTACGCTGCTTCGACCTTCATCTGCACACCGGCCTCGCTGTCCCAGGAGGTCGGTCTGGGGCTCGGCGCCCAGGCTGGCGAAGCGAGGTTGCGCAAGGTCGTGGCGGGCGGCGGGTTCAAGCGGTTTCGCCGCGCCACCGAGACGCCGTTCAACATGGTCCTCGAGGCACGTCCGTAAGGTTGATCAAGCAACGATATCCGCAATCGATTGGAGGAAGGTTTGACTGCCTACAACGTCGTTCGGTTCCGCACCAAGCCCGGTAAGGAACAGGCATTCATCGATGCGCACAAGAAGGCGAGCCTCGACGTCAGGGGCTTCCGCAAGGCCGCTTTGATAAAGACCGGCGACCGCTCCTTCTGCGTCGTCGGTGAATGGATCGACATGGACAGCCTGGCCGCGGCACGGCCGCAGATGATTGGGCTCCTCGATACGATGCGCGACATGCTCGAGGATCTCGGCGGCGACCTCGGTTTGACTGATCCCGTCTCGGGAACCGTCGTCGCCGACATCGGCACCTGAAGCGACCCGGTTGCGGGCTTGGCACCGCTCGACGGCAAAGCCGATCATCTCGCGCAGGAGATCACAACGGTTAATCTCCGGCTAGCGGGAACTCGTTTGCGATGGTGACGTGGTGGTGGATCCGGCCCTCGAAATACTTGGCCAATACCGCTTCGGTCGCGGCCCGCGATTTGGCACGCGCCGGGCTTGCGAGCGCGGCTTCGACCGCGGCCATGTCCGCGTAGTTGATGGCCAGGATCAGCGGGAATTCAGGCGCGCCGTCGTCGCGCTCCTCGGCAAAAGAGACACGCACGTCGAGCGCGCCGGGAAACGCCTTCCAGGTCGGCAGCACCGTCCTGATGACGTCCTCGCGGAAAGCTTCCGTCCGGCCTTCCTTCACCTTGCCTTCAAACAATGCGTAGCGTGTGATCATATCCCAGGCTCCTCGTCCTTGCGGCGGAAAAATTCCATCAGTGCGGCTTGGTCCTCGCCGCCCAGCCCGGCGGCCGTCAGCAGGCGATGCACCTCGGCGCAGAGCGCCGTCAGCGGCATCGCGGTGTGCGTGCGCCGCGCCAGGTCCTGCGCGGCGTTGAGGTCCTTCACCATGTTGTCAATCCGGCCGGTGCGCCGGTAGTCGCGGGTGGCGAAGCGCGGCAAATATTCCTGCAGGATGGCGCTGTCGGCGCGGCCGCCCTTCAGCGCCAGCGGGATCTTGAGCGCGTCGACGCCGGCGTCGAGCGCCAGCCGCGTCGCTTCCGCCACCGCCATGAAATTCAGGGCGCACAGCACCTGGTTGATCAGCTTGGTCGTCTGGCCAGCACCAGCCGGTCCCATATGGGTGTAATTGCTGGCGACGTCGCTCAGCACCTTATGCGCGTCGGCGACATCCTCGGCTTCGCCGCCGGCCATCAGCGTCAGTTCACCGATCAGCGCCTTCGGCGCGCCGCCGGAGAGTGGGCTGTCGACCCAGCGCAGGCCCTTCTCGCTGGCATCGGCCGCGAGCTGGCGCGTCGCCTCGGGGTCGATCGACGACATGTCGATGATCAGCGTGCCTGGCTTGGCCCCGGAAGCCACGCCATCCTCACCGAACACGGCCCGGCGTACGATCGCTGCGGAATTGAGGCTGAGGATCACGTAATCGGCCGCGCCGGCTGCTTCGGCAGCGGTCGCCATGGCGATCGCGCCCTTGGCGACCAGGGCCTCGACCTTGGCCTTGTCGAGGTCGAACACGGCGAGGCGATTGCCTGTGGCGAGGAGGCGTTCACCGATCGCTCCACCCATGGCGCCGGCGCCGATCAGTGCGATGCTGTTGTTCATGACGCTCGCTCCCCGAGTTTGGCTGTTATGTCCGCGACGATCCTGTCGAGCGGTGCGTTGATCGGCACCGCGATTGCATTCTCGTCCTTGCCCGGCACTTCCAGCGTTGCGAACTGGCTGTCGAGCAGGCTGGTCGGCATGAAATGCCCGGTGCGTTCGTGCATGCGCGTCGAGACCAGGTCGCGCGAACCGTCGAGATAGATGAACAACACCGGCGCGCCGGCCTGTTCGATGATGAAATCGCGATAGGCGCGCTTCAGCGCCGAGCAGCCGACGATGACCGGCGCCGGTTGCTGGCGTAGCGTTTCGCCCACTTTCGCCAGCCATGGCCAGCGGTCGTCGTCGTCGAGCGAAATGCCGGCGCTCATCTTGGCGATGTTGGCCTCGGGATGCAGCCTGTCGCCATCGACATAGGTCGCGCCGATCGCATCGGCCAGCGCCTCGCCGACCGTCGTCTTGCCCGAACCGGTAACGCCCATGACGACCATGCGCGGCGGCGGGTCAGATAGAAGCCGTGATGCCGCCATCGACATAGAGAATGTGTCCGTTAACAAAGGATGATGCGTCGGAGGCCAGGAAGACGCAGGCGCCGACCAGTTCCTCGACCTTGCCCCAACGGCCGGCCGGCGTGCGTTTTTCGAGCCAGGCGCTGAAGGCCGGGTCGGCGACGAGGGCGGCGTTGAGCGGCGTGTCGAAATAGCCGGGCGCGATCGCGTTGCATTGCAGGCCATGCTTGGCCCAGTCGGTCGCCATGCCCTTGGTAAGATTGCCGACCGCGCCTTTCGTCGCCGTGTAGGGCGCGATACCCGGGCGGGCGAGCGCCGTCTGCACGCTGGCGATGTTGATGATCTTGCCGCGGCCGCGCCGGATCATGTGCCGCGCCACGGCCTGGCCGACATGGAAGACGCTGGCGACATTGGTCTGCAGCAGGCGTTCGAACGCGTCGGCGGGAAAATCCTCCAGCGGGGTGCGGAACTGCATGCCGGCATTGTTGACGAGGATGTCGATCGGGGTGCCGGCCTGCTCGAAAGCGTCGATGGCGGCCCGGACTTTGTCATGGTCAGTCGCGTCGAAAGCAAGCGTCGCCGCGCCTGGAATTTCCATGGCCGCCGCCGTGAGTTTTGCCTCGTCGCGGCCGTTGAGCACCACCCTGGCGCCTGCTTCGGCCAGGCCTTGGGCCAGCGCGAACCCGATGCCTTGGGAAGAGCCGGTGACGAGCGCCGTGCGCCCGGTGAGATCGAACAAGGTTAACGCCATTTTCCCGATTGCCTCTCGCCGCTATGCGCTTTATGTTATCGATAACATTCAATGTCAAGTCAAGTGGAGCAACATCGATGCATCGGCCTCATATCCTTCAGGTTGGACCCTATCCTGCATGGGACGAGGAGCCGCTCAACGAAGCCTTCACGGTGCATCGCTATTTCGCCGTGGACGACAAGCCGGCTTTCCTCGCCCAGGTCGGCCCACAGGTGCGCGGCATCGCCACGCGCGGCGAGCTGGGCGCCAACCGCGCCATGATCGAGGCCTGTCCGGCGCTCGAAGTCGTCTCCGTCTACGGCGTCGGTTTCGACGCCGTAGATCTCGCGGCGTGCCGGGAGCGCGGCGTGCGCGTCACCAACACGCCGGATGTGCTCACCAACGACGTCGCCGATCTCGGCATCGCCATGATGCTGTGCCTGTCGCGCGGCATGATCGGCGCCGAGCGCTGGGTGCGCGACGGCAGCTGGGCAGCCAAGGGCTTCTATCCGCTCAAGCGCCGCGTCTGGGGCAGGCGCGCCGGCGTGCTCGGCCTCGGCCGTATCGGCTATGAGGTAGCCAAGCGCCTTGCCGGCTTCAGCATGGACATCGCCTACAGCGATGTCGCGCCGAAGGAGTTTGCTTCGGACTGGGCGTTCGTCGCCGATCCGGTGGAACTCGCCAGGCGCTCCGATTTCCTGTTCGTGACGCTGGCCGCGTCGGCCGTGACGCGCCACATCGTCGACGCCGAGGTGATCGCCGCGCTCGGCGAGGAGGGCATGCTGATCAACATTTCGCGCGCCTCCAACATCGACGAGGACGCGCTGCTCGACGCGCTGGAGAAGAAGACGCTCGGCTCCGCCGCGCTCGACGTCTTCGAAGGCGAGCCGAAGTTTAATCAGCGCTTCCTGGCGCTCGACAACGTGCTGTTGCAGCCGCACCATGCGTCGGGCACCGTCGAGACGCGCAAGGCGATGGGCAAGCTGGTGCGCGACAACCTTGCCGCCCATTTCGCCGGCCAGCCGCTGCTGACGCCGGTGCTCTAGGCGCAGAACCGTCATGCGCCTTTCCTGGAACTGACCGAGGAGCCCGCTCACCATGAAATCCATCGTCATCCACGCCGCCAAGGACCTGCGCATCGAGGACCGTCCGGTCGAAGAACCGGGACCGGGCCAGGTGCTGCTGCGTCTTGCCTCCGGGGGCATCTGCGGCAGCGACCTGCACTACTACAATCACGGCGGCTTCGGAACGGTGCGTCTGAAGGAGCCGATGATCCTCGGCCATGAGGTCTCGGGCGTGATCGAAATGATCGGCTCGGGTGTCAGCGGGTTGCAGCCCGGCCAACTGGTCGCCGTCTCGCCATCACGGCCCTGCTACAGCTGCCGCTATTGCCGCGAAGGCATGCACAACCAGTGCCTCAACATGCGCTTCTATGGTAGCGCCATGCCGTTCCCGCACATCCAGGGTGCGTTCCGCGAAATGCTGGTGGCGGATGCGCCGCAATGCGTCCCGGCCGATGGTCTGAGCGCCGGCGAGGCGGCGATGGCCGAACCGCTGGCCGTCTGCCTCCACGCCACGCGCAGGGCAGGCGAGATGCTGGGCAAGCGCGTGCTGGTCACCGGCTGCGGACCGATCGGCCTGTTGTCGATCCTGAGCGCGCGCCGCGCCGGGGCCGCCGAGATCGTCGCTGTCGACATCACCGATTTTACGCTCGCGATGGCGAAGCTGGCCGGCGCCGACAAGGCGATCAACACCCGCACCGATCCGGAAGGGCTGGCGCCCTATCTCGCCGACAAGGGGACGTTCGATGTCCTCTATGAGTGCTCGGGCGCCGCAGCAGCGCTGGCGCAGGGCATCGCGGCGGTGCGGCCGCGCGGCACGATCGTCCAGCTCGGCCTCGGCGGCGCCGAAATGGCGCTGCCGATGTCGGCGGTCACCGCCAAGGAGTTGTCGATCAACGGCTCGTTCCGCTTCCATCCGGAATTCGCCGTCGGCGTCGAATTGATGCGCAAGGGGCTGATCGACGTGAAGCCGCTGATCACCCATACGGTGGCATTGGACGAAGCGCTTTCCGGCTTCGAGCTCGCCAACGACCGCAGCCGGGCGATGAAGGTCCAGATCGCTTTCGCGTGAGCTGCAACGGCGCGTTGCATTCCGCTGTGATATCGATAACGTATGGCCATGCAGCCTTCGCCAAAACGCCCGACCATGGCCGATGTCGCGCATCGCGCCAACGTCTCGACGATGACCGTGTCGCGCGCCTTCAAGCGTGATACGTCGGTCAGCGCCGACACGCGCGACCGTATCCTAAAGGCGGCTGAAGAGCTCGGCTATGTCTTCGACAGCATCGCCGCCAACCTGTCCTCGCGCCGCTCCGGCTTCGTGGCTGCGACCATCCCCTCTATCAACAACGCCAATTTCGCCGACACCGTGCGCGGCATGACCGAGGGCCTGCGCGACAGCGGGCTGGAGATCCTGCTCGGCTTCACCGACTACAATGTCGAGGAGGAGGAGCGCCTGGTCGGGCAATTGCTGCAGCGGCGGCCGGAGGCGATCATCGTCACCGGTGGCCGGCACACGCCGCGCTGCCGCAAGATGCTCGCCAATGCCGGCGTGCCGGTGGTGGAGACCTGGGATTTGCCCAGCGATCCGATCGGTCACGTCGTCGGCTTCTCCAACGCCGAAGCCGGGCGGCTGATGGTCGACCATTTCGTCGCGCGCGGCTATTCGAAGTTGGGCTTCATTGGCGGCGACACGTCGCGCGACACGCGCGGCCTCGACCGCCGGCGCGGTTTCATCGCCGCGTTGCAGGACCGCGGCCTCGACGCTTCGCGCGTCATCGCCTCCGGCGTGCCGCCGATCTCGATGCGCGAGGGCGCCGCCGCCATGGTCGAGATGATCTCGCGCTGGCCGGACACGGAGGCGGTGATGTGCGTGTCGGACCTTTCCGCCTTCGGCGCGCTGATGGAATGCGTGCGGCGCGGCATCCGTGTTCCCGACGACGTCGCGATCGCCGGCTTCGGCGCCTATGATCTAGCCGAGCAGTCGGTGCCGCCGATCACCACGATCGATGTCGGCGCGCATGAGATCGGCATCCGCGTCGCCGAACTGGTGCTCGACCTCCTCAACGGGCGCCACGCGCCGGAGGACCGGGTGGTGGTCGGCATGACGCCGAGGGTAATCGTGCGCCACACGACCTGATTATTTCCGAGAGATGAGAGCGGCCGGCGGGATGATCGCCGGCCGTTCCTATGCGGCAAGCCGTTGCCTGAGATTTCTTACTTGCCCCAGATCTTCTTGTACTCGTCGCGATAGCCGTTGCCGGGATCGAAGCGATTGTCCGGGCCGCCGTCGAACTCGACATTGTCCGACGTCACCACATGCAGCGGCGAGATGTAGCCCGACCATTTCTCGCCGGCCATGGCGCGGTTGAGCTCGTCGACCAGCTGCCAGCCCTGCAGGTTCAGCGGTTCGGCCACCGTCACCTTCTGGAACTGGCCGGAGCGGATGCGCTGGTAGGCGGATTCCGAACCATCGCCCGCCGCCACGTTGATCGGCGCGTCGGTGCCGGATTTGCCGGCCGCCGCCAGCGACGGGCCCATGAAGTCGAAGTAGAGATCGTTGATGGCCAGCGAATGCGTCCAGGCGTCACCGTATTTCTGCAGCAGCGAGGTGGTGAGTTGCGGCATGCGCTGCGAGGTCTCGGCGATCGGCGTGTCGACATATTCGAGCACCTTGCCGCCGAGATCCTCGATCTCCTTCTTCATCCGGTCGGCCTTGGCGATGGCGATCTGGTAGGTGGAATCGGTGAAGATGATGACGCCGGGCTTGCCCTTGGCGTCGACGAAGGCCCAGTCGGCCGCCGCCTTGGACACTTCCATCGGATCGGTCGAGACGTTGGCGATGATGCCGAGATCGTCGATCGGGCCGACCGTGGGCGCGGCATGCCAGGCGGCCATCGGGATCTTGGCCGCCTTGGCCTGCTCCATCGCCGGCTTCTGCTCGACGGCGTCGAAGCCGTTGATGATGATGCCGTCGGGATTGAGCGCCAGCGCCTGGCCGAAAGCCGCCGTGCGGCCGCCAATGGAGCCGGCGCCATCAAGCGTCTTGACCGTCCAGCCTAGTGCCGCCGCGGCTTCCTCGACGCCCTTGGTGACGCCCAGAATGCCCCCATTCTTCATGTCGGCGCCCAGCACGACGATGGTCTTGCCGGCGGCGCCCTTCGGTCCGGTCGTCGGCCCGTCCCATTTCTCGACCTTGCTGGCATATTTGTCGACGACCGCCTTGGCGTCGGCCATTGGGTCGGCAAGCGTCGGCGAGGCGATGCCGAGCGCCAGGCAGGCGACGCCGAGCTGAAGGACTGTTCTGCGATGCATGTTTCTTCTCCCATTAAGCATTGTCGTTTGTCTTTGTTGGTTGGCTGGCAAGCGGTGGAGGCGGCACAACCGCGCCGCGGCGGCGTTGCGCGTAGCCGGCAATGCCGATGGCCACGAGCAGGGTGACGCCGTTGAACAGCGGCTCGACCCAGAACGAGCCGCCGAACTGCTGAATGCCGGAGATGCCGACGGCGAGGATGACGACGCCGACGATGGTGCCCCAGACGTTGACGCGGCCGGGTTTTATCGTGGTCGATCCGAGGAAGGCGCCAACCAGCGCCGGCAGGAGGTATTCGAGGCCGACGCTGGCCTGGCCGATCCGAAGTTTGGAGGCGAGCAGCACGCCGCCGAGCGCGGTCAGCGCGCCGGAGGCGACGAAGGCGCCCATGACGAATTTCTGCACCGGAATGCCATTGAGCGCCGCCGCCTTCGGATTGGCGCCGATGGCGTAGAGGTAGCGGCCGATCGGCAAATATTCGAGCACCAGCCACATCGCTAGCGCCAGGACAACCACGTAGTAGCCGGTGATCGGCAGGCCGAACAGCATCGTGCCGTTGAGCGAGAGGAATCCGTCGGGCAGCACGCCGACGACCTGGCGACCGCCCGTGTACCACATGGCCAAAGCGTAGAGCACGGTGCCGGTGCCGAGCGTGGCAATGAAGGAATCGATGCGCGCCACCTCGACCAGCAGACCGTTGATGAAGCCGGTCAGCACGCCGAGCGCGATGACGATCAGCACCGCGATCGGCCAGGGAATGCCTAAGGCAGTCTGCAGGCTGATCGCCAGGATGTGCCACAGCACGATGCCGTAGCCGACGGTGAGGTCGATGCGGCCCGCGGCCATCGGGATCATGGCGGCCAGCGACAGGATGGCGATGATCGCCTTGTCGGAGACGATCGAGCGCAGGTTGAGCAGCGTCGGAAACGTCCGCGGGAGGAGCAGCGAGAACAGCAGGATCAGGAGCAGCATCAGGATCGGCAGGCCGTAGACCGGCAGATAGCGCGCCGCCTTCTGGGCAGGGCTCAATCCGGAGAGTTCCGAACGGGTTGGTTCCAGCGCCGTCGACTTGATCGAGTTCATGGCTTCTCCCAGAGCATGATGCCGAAAAGTGTGAGGCGGCTTTCGGACGACATCATGCTCTATCTCTTTGATTTAGAACCGGATTCAGATTTCAGGTCGACCCGACCTGAAATCATCCGGCTCTAGGCGGCTTCGGACACGGAGGCGGCACTGATCAGCGCTGCCGTGGTCAAGGCGTCGCCGGCCAGCTCGCGCACGATGCGGTTATGCGAGAAGACGAGCGCGCGATGGCAGATATGGGCGACTTCCTCGAAATCGGTCGAGACGACGATGACGGCCAGCCCGGCTTCGACGGCGGCGGCGATCAGCCGGTAGATCTCGGCCTTGGCGCCGACATCGACGCCCGCCGTCGGGTCCTCGGCGATCAGCAGCTTGCGCCCCGTCGCCAGCCAACGGCCGACGACGACTTTCTGCTGGTTGCCGCCGGAGAGCGCCTCGATCGGCAAATGCGGATCGTTGGGCCTAAGCCCCAGCCGCGCGCCGAGTTCGCGTGTCAGCTCGCTTTCCCGCGCCGGCTTCATGAAGGAGAAGAGCCCGCGGCCGACGGCCGACGGGTTGAGATACATGTTCTCGCGCACGGAGAGCGACAGCGCCACCGACTCCTCGGTGCGGTCGCGGGCGATCAGCCCGACGCCGGCGGCAAGGGCGGCGCCTACCGAAGTCAGGTCGAGGCACTTGCCGTCCAGCAGCACCGTGCCGTCGAAACGCTCGGCGCCGAACAGCGCGCGCCCGACGGCTTCCTGGCCGGCGCCGCGCAGGCCGACCAGCCCGAGCAACTCGCCGGAGCGCGCCTCGAAACTTACTGGGCCGACATTGCCGCTGGTGAGGTTTTCGACCTTGAGCCGCTCCGGCCCGTCCTGCCAGCGCGACTTGGCGAACATCTGGTGCGCCGGCCGGCCGACGATGAGATCGACCAGTTCCTGCGGCGTCGTCTCGGCGACCGGCTTCACCGCCACCATGCGGCCATCGCGCATGACGGCGACCCGGTCGGCGATGCGGAAGACTTCATCCAGCCGGTGCGAGACATAGATCATGCCGACGCCGCGCTGGCGTAGCGGCCGCAGCGCTTCGAACAGGCGCTCGACCTCGTCCGCCGGCAGGCTTGCCGTCGGTTCGTCGAGCACCAGCACGTCGGCTTCGGTGGCCAAAGCACGGGCAATCGCCACCAGCGATTTTTCCGTGCGCGACAGGTCCTGGACGCGAGTCGCCGGATCGAAGGCGCAGCCGACCAGCGCCAGCGCGCGCTCGGCGCGGCTTTCGGTGTCGCGCCAGTCGATCAGGCCGGAGCGCCGTGAGAAACCCTGCGCCATGCCGACATTCTCGGCGACCGTCATCCATTCGATCAGGCCGAGGTCCTGATGGATGAAGGCGACTTTCTGCGGCTGGTTCGGACGCGGCGGGCGATGATGATAATCCTCGCCGCGGAAGCGGATCGTGCCCTGGTCACGCTTGTGGATGCCGGCCAGCGTCTTGATCAGCGTGGACTTGCCGGCGCCGTTCTCGCCGAGCAGCGCGACGATCTCGCCCTCGTGGATGTCGAGCGAGACCGATTTCAGCGCCAGGGTGCCGCCGAAGCGCTTGGAGATGCCGATGAATTCGATGAGCTTGGGCCGCATTTTGGCCCTCCCAAGCCAAGCAAACGACTGAATTGCCGTCGATGTTATCGCTAACATTTTTGAAGGTCAAGTCTTGAAAATGAGTCGACGCGACGGCTATCGATGCAGCGATTTCGTGGAGCGATGGTTATGTTCGGAGACATTGAAGGCACCGGGTTCGAAGTGCTCGACGAACGGTTCGAAAGCTGTTTCGTCGGCCATGTAACGGTCGAGCGGCTGTGGACGGGGGGCCGCTGGCTGGAGGGGCCTGCATGGTTCGCGGGTGGCCGCTACCTGGTGTTCTCCGATATCCCGAACGACCGCATCATGCGCTATGACGAAACCAGCGGCATGGTCTCGGTTTTTCGCGCGCCGGCGAACAATGCCAACGGCAACACGGTCGACACGCAGGGAAGGCTGGTGACCTGCGAGCATCGGGCGCGGCGCGTCACGCGCACCGAACACGACGGCGCGATCACGGTCATTGCCGACCGCTTCGGAGGCAAGCGGCTGAACTCGCCGAACGATGTCGTTGTCCATTCGGACGGCACGGTATGGTTCTCCGATCCGCCCTACGGCATCGCGACCGACTATGAGGGCGATCGCGCCGAGCAGGAGATCGTAGGCTGCCATGTCTACCGCGCCGATCCCGTCACAGGCGAAGTGGCGCGCGTCGTCTCGACCATGGCCAAGCCCAACGGGCTTGCTTTCTCGCCCGACGAGACGGTCCTCTATGTCGGCGACACGGGCATCACACATCAAAAGGACGGACCGAAGCACATCTGTAAATTCGCCGTCGAAGGCGACATGCTACACGAGCTCGGCGTGTTCGCCACCTGCTCCGCCGGCCTGTTCGACGGGTTCCGGGTGGATACGGCCGGCCGCGTCTGGGCCGGTGCCGGCGATGGCGTGCACTGCTTCGATCCCGATGGCACGCTGATCGGCAAGATCCGCATCCCGGAGACGGTGGCCAACCTCACTTTCGGCGGTCCGAAGCGCAACCGCCTGTTCATCACGGCGCGGCAGTCGCTCTACGCGGTGTTCGTTGTCGCCAACGCAGCGGCGCGATCGTGAGGTCGAGCATCGCCGTGAGGCAAGTAGTCGCCAAACTGGGAAGAAGCCTACTGCGCTGCCGCAGCCCGGACTTTGGATCTGGCAATCCGTCATCTCGTTCTCACACGTGCCCAAAGTTCAGCTAGACTAGACTAGATTTTTTTGCGTCGGGTTGTGTCTCGTACCGCCAAATAGCCATGGACCTTCCACACGTGACGCCACCCACGACGGTCACGGTATTCGCCTGCGATGTCCGCTTTCAGGGTTACTGCCAAGCTTCACTCTGCGGCCGACAAGCGGCGCTAAGAAGACACGCCTTTACGCACGCCATTCTTCGCCACGGCGCTCGCGCCATTCGAAAGCACTTTGCTTGATCCGGGATGTGGGCGCAGATCGCGTCTGCCGGATCGGAGATGGAGGTTCCCAGTCGAGAAGGAGCCGGATGTGGACACGAAGGCAATTTATACGACGGCGAAAATCGCCGCCGAAACTACGCTAACTGCCGCCGTTATCCCTCTACTCCCACTCGATTGTTCTAAACCCAGGTAGGCCATTGATCTAGCTTGGTTTTTTCTCGCTTGACACGCGAAAAACCCGACCCAGCGGCCGTCAAAATCTTACGGTGTTGATTTTAAAGGGAAAATTGCCAGAAATTTTTTTGTGCGGTATCGGCAGCTATCGAGATCGATTGTCTCGCAGAGCCGATTTTCGGACCTACTCACCGCCCAGACACCAGCAGGAAAAGTACCGTCAGTCCTCTATAGCAGGATTTCGCCACCACAGCGAGGGCTGCTCTCCAGGCCGGGACCAAGCTTCCGCACAGCTCCCGCCCTGAGTGCTTCGCAATAGAGTTCAGGTAAGCCTCTTTGACAGCTTTGGGGAGCGCCTGACGATCCAACCTGGGGGCCGTGGCATCCGCTTGCATGGGCATAAGCCTGGGCTAGTAAAATTGTAAGCTTCGTGCTACACATCCCGTCGATCTGTAGCGCGAAGGTGGCAAATGCCGACACCCCACAATCCCCCGGCCGCTGTGCGGCGCGCGTTGCGCAAGCTTGGCGCCGACATCCACGATGCCCGCCGGCGTCGCCGGCTGCCGATGTCCGTCGTGGCCGAGCGAGCCTTCACGTCGCGTTCCACACTCCAGAAGATCGAGGCCGGCGACACCAACGTCAGCATCGGTATCTATGCCGGCGTCCTTCAGGCGCTCGGTCTCCTCGAAGGATTGAGCCAGATCGCCGACATCGGCAACGACAGCATCGGCCAAGCGCTTGCCAGCGCTGAATTGCCAAAGCACGCCCATCCCAAGCGGCCGACCGGAGCGTCGCGCGATGGCTGATTTCGAGGTCCATCTCGACCTTCACGGCCACACGCGCCCGATCGGACTGGCGCGGAGCAACCGCGCCCGGGGCGCTGAGACCATCATGTTCGAATATGATCGCGCTTGGCTCGTCGACCCGGATCGCTTCTCGCTCGAACCGGCTCTAGCCCTGACACGCGGCGCCTTCGCGCCTCCCGCTGGTCTTGCGACCTTCGGCTCTATCGGTGATTCCGCGCCCGACACCTGGGGCCGCCGCCTCATGCAACGCTCGGAGCGGCGCAGCGCCGACCACGATGGCCGCGCCGTCCGCAGTCTGGCCGAAAGCGACTACCTGCTCGGCGTCGCCGACGAGACCCGGCTTGGCGCACTTCGCTTCCGCTGGGTCGGCGAAGAACAATTCCAAGCGCCGATCCGCGCCGGCGTGCCCGCCCTGATCGAACTCGGCCGACTGCTCCAGATCACCGAACGCATCCTGCGTGATGAGGAAACCGACGAGGACCTCCAACTCATCTTCGCGCCCGGCTCGTCGCTTGGCGGAGCACGGCCTAAGGCATCGGTTGTTGACCTGCATGGTCATCTCTCCATCGCCAAGTTCCCCAAGGAGACCGACGACTACAGCATGGAGACATGGGAGGAGATCGCCCTGCGACTGGCCGGCCAGGCCGGCATCGCCACGCCGCTCCACGAACTGATTGATGTCGCCGGCAAGAAGGTCATGCTGTCCCGGCGCTTCGACCGCGATGGCGCGGTCCGGATTCCCTTCCTGTCGGCCATGGCGATGATGGGCGCCAAGGATGGCGAGCGCGGCAGCTATCCCGAGATCGTCGATGCTCTGGCCGAGCACGGCGCGCAGGCAAAGACCGATGCCCACGCCCTTTATCGCCGTGTCGCCTTCAATGTGCTGATCTCCAATGTCGACGATCATCTGCGCAATCACGGTTTCCTCTGGCTCGGCAAGGCCGGATGGTCGCTGTCCCCAGCATATGACCTCAATCCAGTGCCGACTGACATCAAGGCGCGGGTGCTGACGACCAACATCGATCTCGATGAGGGCACCTGCTCGCTCGACCTCCTGGAGGAGGCCTCGGAGTTCTTCGCCCTGACGCTGGCGCAAGCTCGCACGGTCATCAAAGACGTGGCGATCGTGACCGCAACCTGGCGCGAGACCGCAAAGGCGGTCGGCGCACGGTCGGCCGAGATCAACCGTATGGCCAGCGCCTTCGAGCATGACGACCTGACACGAGCGCTAGCCCTATGACGAGAACCCTCCTTCACAGCTTCGATCCACCGTCGGCCCCGTCAGCGCCGCTACCGTCGACCTAGACGTGGGGGATATCGAGGACGCCGGCATTCGGGAGGTGCTTCAGACGCCGGGCGCTGCCTATGGCGCATGGTCCATTCTCGATGCGCTCCTGACGCCGACCGGCGTCGGCACTCCCTTCATCTTCCGTGAACCGCTCGGCCAGGCGCGCGAGGTGAAGGTGGCCCTGTCGGGCCTCTTCGGGCGCTTCGTCGCCCGCGCCTATGCCGACAACGCCGGCTCGGAGAACACCCGCGACGTATCGCTTCGCTTGGAGCCGGGAAGGAAAGGTCAACTCGCGTCGCACTGGCAAAGCAGACGCATTACCTACAATCTACATATGTGTGGGTCGCAGCACCCCAATGACCCCAGGGAGCGCTGGTGAATGCAGTTACTGTCGTACTCAAGGATGCGCTTACAATTTTAATGACATTTCGGCCGGAATCTTATGACCGGCCGTGCGAACACCACCTCAAGAACAAAACCTGGAGGTGGGAAAATGTTCTCGATTCTTGTGAAGTGGGCTGCGGCGGTCGCGTTTTGTCTCGGCTTTTCGCTGGTTGCCGGCACGAGCGCGCAGGCGGGTGAAGTTCGCAAGCCGCGTGACGAAACGCGAACTGTGTACCTGGTCAAGTACCGGATCAACGGCATGGTCCGGTATAACAAGAACCCCACGACGGTGCGCAAGATCTCGTTCTTGCAGTACCTGCACAACAACCCCTACGTCTGCACCCCAAGCGGCTTCGGTCAGAAGTCCCGTTGTTATATGCGCGCTTTCAAGCAGCCGGACGTGTGATTGTCGATAATGTTCGACAGAATGGCCGGGCCTGGACAGGCGCGGCCATTCTGCATTTGCGGGAAGTCCAGGGCATCTAGAGTCCTTTCATGACCCTATCGCCCTTCACCAGCTTGCGCACGCCGTCATTCTTCCGCACCGGATTGTTGCCGAAGACATACCAGTGGCCCCCCAAGCTGGGCCGTTGGTAGATGACACCGTCCTTTTCGCGATGCAGGAAGCAAGTAATGGCGCCGCTTCCTCCGTCGTTCTTGGAAGTCCAGAGCGCGCGCATGCATACCTCGCCACCGCTGGTTACATACCAGTCGCCTTTGCCATAACCAGTCTGCGTTCGCGCCACGAAACGCTTCCGGCCGTGCTCGTTTTCGGAGAAATATCCGGCTCCGTGCTTCTCCCACAGCCAGGTGCGGTTGGCATAAAGCTGCTCAACCGCATCCGCCTTCATGGGAGTTGCGGCCGCGGCGAGCTTGGCGATGTCATCGACAGCAGGCTTCGGCGCCGCCGCGGCATTGCCGGCCGCGAGCATGAGTGCGACCAGCACCGCACTTACAACAGTAGAATGGACTGAAGACATTTTCTTGTTTTCCGATAGGTGGCAGGGAAAAGATCCGTCCGCAAATCAAGCGGAACAAGGGTATGAGCGGTTCAATCCGGAGTCGCTGTAGCAGCTCCGTTAGTTTCGGTCGTCAGATTCAGCGGGTGGTCTGCCACGCGCCAGTCAGGCCGGCCGACGTTTCGCGGCCAGGGATAGACTTCCTTGTCATTGAAGTAAACCACCGCAGTCATGGCAGGGAATTCGGCATGCGGCTTGTTCGCTTCCGCAGCCCAGTTCCGTACGTAGCTGTCGTCACCTTCGTAGCCGAGCTCGGCAATGGCAATCGGCTTGCCGAAACCGGCCACGCGGTCGTAGCCCGGCTTAGTCCTCTCCACGAATGTCGTATCGTGGCCGGCTTCCAGCTTGTCGTATGGCTGATAGCCGAAGACTGACAGGCCGATCACGTCGACGTATTTGTCACCCGGATAGTAGGCCTGAAGACCCTCGTCCCCTTTCGGCGACCACATATACTTGGCATTCGGCAGGTGCTTGCGACAGACGTCGATCACGTGCCTGTAGGCCTTCACATAGCCGTCTGCATTCCAGTACGACCAAGTGAATTGACCGGTCTTGTCGTCCATTTCCTGCCCCCACCGGATGGTAATCGGACTCTTCAGCTGTGCCGCCGCGGAGCAAACCGCGGACATGTTGGAATCGTAGCGACCAGCGAGAATTCCGCTCAGCAGGTTCTCCGGGCTGACGCGCCAGTCGCGGGCCCAGGACCAGGGCTCGATAGTGAGCAGCAACGACCGGCCGCGTTGCTTGGCGTAATCGTCCGCAACACCAAGGGTTGCCAGATCCACGTCCTCCCAGGGAAGGAAGATATGCTCGATCTTGGAGTTGGCGTCGTTGGTATAGTCTCCATGCGGATCGTAAGCTCCGGGCGTGACGGCATCAGCCGCTATGAACGGGCGCTTATCTTGGAACAGGTTGCGACTGTCCACGCTCGCGCCGGAGACTCCGCTCGCGGCGTAGACAGCGCCCGAAATGACCACACCCCCAAAGAGGATGAAGGTTGTCTTCAAAAAACTATTCACAGGATTCTCCTTTTTTGCTGTCCAGAAAACCGCTCTCAGTGGATTGCAGTCTTCACAGCCGAGATATGAGCTGACACGAGGTCCGTACGGACCAGATTTTTCCCCTCGTCCTCGTCACGAGGCTGGGCATGGCGAAAGACGTACCAACTGCCGTCTGGCTCACGCTTCTGATAGATTGTCCCGTTGTCGAGGCGATGCGAAAAGCAGGTCATGGCCGGGAATTGGCCGGCCTTGGAATGCCACGTCGCGTCGAGACACATCTGTCCCGTCTCGGTGATCATCCAGCGACCTTCTGCCCATGACTTGCCGGTGTCGCCATCGACCCAGGCGCTGAAGCGCCGCCCCTCGTTCAAAAGATAAGCCGCGCCAGCCTTCCACCGCCAACTCCTGTCGTGGTAGAGGGCGTGAATTTCGGCCGGCGTCATCACACGGGCCGCCTTGGGCAGCACAACTTCCTGCGCTGAAGCGCTCCAGGCCGATCCAACAAACCACATGAGAGTGACGGCGCCCAAGGCGTTGGCGCAGCGTTTAAAACGTGACGTGTTTCTACGTGTTAACAACTTAGCCTCCGATGCTGTTCTCGTGAGTTTGCTGCGATCTCGGTGCTTCCTGAGGGCCCGCATGCGTGCGGGAGACCGTGCCAGTCGTCTCCTGTCGAGACGTTGGTCGACCAATTGCCGAAACCCGGAAACCGAGGGCTTCGGCAACGCCTGGAGCGAAGGCGTTTCTAAGATCTATCAGAACGGCCTGACGCATGACCTTTTTCAGGCGCGCCAGATCGAGTTTGCGAATGCTGTCCCATTCCGTGACGACGACCACGGCGTCCGCACCGCGCGCGCATTCATAGGCATCGTCGTGGAGTTCGACGTCCGAAAGGATGCGGCTGGCATTCTCTGCGCCGACCGGGTCATAGGCACGGATATGGGCGCCGAAACGCTGCAGCGTCTCTATCAGCGGAACCGATGGCGCGTCGCGCATGTCGTCGGTGTCGGGTTTGAAGGTGAGACCCAGAACGGCGATCGTGCGGCCTTGCACGTCATTGTCGAGAGCGTCCATGACCTTCAGGGCCATCCGGCGCTTGCGGGCTTCGTTGGCTGTCACGGTTTCTTCGACGATGCGCACCGACACGCCATAGTCCTGCGCGGTGCGCAGAAGCGCCATGGTGTCTTTCGGGAAGCACGAGCCGCCGTAGCCGGGGCCCGCATTGAGGAAGCTGGTCCCGATTCGCTTGTCGAGTCCCATGCCCAGCGCCAGTTCGCCAACATTGCTGCCAACCTGCTCGCAGAGATCAGCCATTTCGTTGATGAAGGTGATCTTGGTCGCAAGGAAAGCGTTTGCGGCATACTTGATAAGCTCCGAAGTGCGCCGGCGCGTGACGACGATCGGTGTCTTCTTAGGCTCCAGCGGAATTCCATAAAGCGCGACCAGGCGCGCCTCGGCGACCTTGTCCTCGACGCCGATCACCACCCGGTCAGGCTGCAGGAAATCCTCGATCGCGACGCCTTCGCGAAGAAACTCGGGGTTGGAAGCAACCGAGAAAGTCCCGGCCTTGCGCGTCGATCCGACGATCTTGTGAACAATATCGCCTGTCCCCACGGGCACGGTCGACTTCACCACCACGACCGTATTGTCGTCGATCAGCGGCGCGAGTTCGCGAGCGGCCATGTAAACGAAGGAAAGGTCCGCATCGCCATGGCCGGGGCGCGGCGGTGTGCCAACCGCAATGAACACGACCGCGGCTCCCTTGACGGCTTCGGCAAGGTTGCATGTGAAGCTCAAACGGCCGGCGACCGAATTGCGCTCAACCAGTTCGTCCAGGCCCGGCTCGTAGATCGGCACGGCGCCGCCCTGAAGTGCCCCGATCTTGTGGGCATCCTTGTCGACGCAGACGACCTCGTTACCCCAGGCAGCAAAGCAGGTCCCGCTCACCAACCCGACATAGCCGGTTCCGATGATCGCAATCTTCATGTCAACACATCCCTTGTTATTGCTGTCTTTGTTCGCCGGCATCGCCTACGCGCCAGCGTGGACTGAATATGGTTTTGTGCGTATCGCGACCGCCGACGCCTGCGCCGGCGACGGAGAAGCGATCATCGAAGAGCGTGAAGCTACGCGTTCCCCAGGCGAGCGCCTCGATGCCGTCACGACCCCTTTCGGCGGTGGCGAGGGTCGGTAGCGAGACCAGGGCGAGCAGGCCGGCCGCGAGCGCTGGCTGATAGATGCGGGTACGGTAGCGGACGGTGTTTTCACGTGCGTGCTGCACTACGATCATCACCAGCAACACGATGTAGAAGCACGCGTTTACGATGGCGAAAACGTAGAAGCCGCGAGTCTGATAGGCGTCCTGGACGAGCAGCACGGGAAGGATCGATGTCAGCACCACGAACAGGTATGGCGCCAGAACACGCAGCGGCAGCGCATCGACATCGGCCGCGCCCTTGGGGGTGACGCGGAAGTCGACGAAGGTTCCGGTCAGCCAGTCGCGGAACGCCGCAAAGGTTCCCGCCAGAACCCAGGGCCAGCGGGCCAGCAGAAAGAGCATCGCCTCCCAGCTCAGGATCTTGCCGTCGACGGGCCGGAACGTTCCGCTGGCCCGCCACCAGAACGCCATGACCAGTATCATCAGCGACTGCGGCATGAAGTGCTGCAGGAAGTCCGGGTAAGTCACGCTTACGAAATTGTCCCCATAGGCCAGGGTGATTACTGGCAACAGGAACATCATGGCCAGGAAGAACGCGTAGAGCGGATACCAGAACTGAGAGAACAAGAACTGCACCTTCAAGTGCAACGGCATGCGGCCGATTAGCTTGGGCGTGTACTGGAGAAGGATCATCACCAGGCTGCGCGACCACTGAAACTCCTGCGTGACTAGGTCGGCAAAGGTGCGTGGCCCGTCGCCATGGGCTATGGCATCCAGCGCATGCGCTCCGCGCCAGCCATGCGCATTCATGAAAAGCGTCGTCGAATGATCTTCAGCGAGCTCGGGACCTAAGCCCCCGATTTCCTTCAGCGCAGTCGTACGGACAGCATAGTGCGATCCGATGCAGACCGTCGCGAAGCCGCCGTTGTAGCCGGCTTGCAGCGAACCGTGCATGCTTGCTTCGACGTAGAGACGTCCGCGGGCGGACCAGCTCTCACGTGCGTTGCGGTCGCAGATGCTTGGGGCCGAAACGTAGCCGACAGACGGATCCGCAAATGGACGCAGCATCTGGAACAGATAGTCCGGCTCGGGGACGTGATCCGCATCGAGCTGCGACACGAAATCATAGCCTTCGTAGCCATAGTGATCGTAGAAGAAGGCGAGGTTGCCTTCCTTGCATCGCGTGCGGCGGGGCCAGGACTGACGATGATAGTCGGCACGCCCCTTTCGCGTGGAGACGAACACGCCGTGATCGCGGCACCACGCAAGCGTTTCGGGTGACGGATCCTCGTCAGCAAGCCAGGTGTCGTGCGGCACGCTCTGCGCCAGCATTGCCAGCAAGGTTTCCGCCACGACGTGGAACGGTTCCGATGGAGCTTTCGTCACCACCATCGCAACCCGGCTCCCGGTCGGGATGCGCAGCTGTCCGGCGGGCTTGCGCGCATTGATGAAGATGGTGATGAAGTAGACCGGAAGAATGGTTATCCATGCCAGCAGCGCGCTGACCATGATTGAGCCGAAAAGGTGTGTATGGACGGCTTCCAGGATCCACCATTGCCAGAAGTAGATCAGCGCGGCCACCCAGAGCGCGACGCCGATGACATATTCGACGCGCTTGCGGCCGGGGAATATCCGAACCATCAAGGGATCCTCCCTTGTGGGCATGTCGAGCCGGGACTTTGTCATCCCCGTAGCTCGAGGCCGAAGGTCGGAGCTGCGGAGCGGATGATCGTGTCCAGGTCCGAATAGGCCGCAAGAAACCCGAGCTTCTCGGCCGCGAACGAGGGGTCCGCATAAAGCGCTGGTGGGTCACCGGCACGGCGGGCACGCATCTCGATCGGCACGTTGCGACCCGTGATACGGCCGATAGCGTTAATGATTTCACGGATGGACGTTCCGCGGCCGGTACCGAGATTGACGGCCAGATTTCCACCGTCGTTGCTGAGACGCTCGACCGCCAGAACATGCGCGCGAGCTAGGTCGAGAACATGGATGTAATCACGGATGCAGGTGCCGTCCGGCGTATCGTAGTCGTCGCCGTAAACCTCGAGAAAATCGATCGTGCCGGCAGCAGCCATCATCGCACGTGGAATGAGGTGCGTCTCAGGATCATGAGCTTCCTTCAGCTCGCCATCGAGATCGGCGCCGCATGCATTGAAATAGCGCAACGCCACAAAACGCAGGCCATAGGCCGCCGAGTAGTCGGCGAGCATATGTTCCGCGATCAGCTTCGTGCGACCGTAAGGATTGATAGGCTGCTGGATTTCCCGTTCCTGGATCGGCAGGTTGTCGGGAACGCCGTAGGTGGCACAGCTCGACGAGAAGACCACGTTGCGCGTGCCCGTCAGGCGGCATGCTTCCAGCAGGGACTGCGTACCGGCGACGTTGTTGCGGTAATATTTGGCCGGGTTCTCGACGGACTCTCCGACATAGGCCGAGGCGGCAAAATGGATGATTGCAGACGGCCTGTGCTCCTCGAGCGCAGCGATCAGGTGCGCTGTGTCAAGGATGTCACCCTCGACGAACGCTCCCCAGCGCACCGCCTCGCGATGCCCGGTCGAGAGGTTGTCGTAGACGACAGGCTCGTAACCCTGCTTCGACAGCAGTTTGCACGTATGGCTGCCTATGAACCCTGCCCCACCAACCACAAGCACAGTGTTCGCGGACATTTACGCAGCCTCGACGAGCTTCGCGGAAGTCTTCGTCAGCTGGCGTTCGAAATAGGCGATCGTCGACCTCAGGCCGTCTTCCAGCGCGACAGTCGGCTCCCAGCCGAGTTCCTTCTTGGCAATCGAGATATCGGGTCGGCGCTGTCGCGGATCGTCGACCGGCAGCGGGTGGTAAACGATCTTGGACTTGGTGCCCGTCATAGCGACGATGCGCTCCGCAAGCTCACGGACCGTGAACTCGCCCGGATTGCCGATGTTCACGGGTGTGTGGATGGCCGGCTCGGCGTACATCAGCCGGTGGAAGCCCTCGATCAGGTCGTCCACGTAGCAGAACGAACGCGACTGCGACCCGTCGCCATATATCGTGATGTCCTCGCCCTTGAGAGCCTGGACGATGAAATTGGACACGACGCGGCCGTCATCGGGACGCATGCGCGGACCGTAGGTGTTGAAGATGCGCACGACGCGGATGTCGAGCCGGTGCTGCTTGTGGAAATCGTAGAACAGCGTCTCGGCCGAGCGCTTGCCCTCGTCGTAGCAGGCCCGCGGACCGAACGAATTGACGTTGCCCCAATACGCTTCCGGCTGCGGGTGAACGTGGGGATCGCCGTAAACTTCCGAGGTGGAGGCCTGGAAGATCCGTGCCTGGTTGCGCACAGCGAGTTCCAGGAGGTTGAGCGAACCGATCACACTCGTCTTCATCGTGTGGATCGGGTCGAGCTGGTAGTGCGGCGGCGAAGCAGGGCAGGCCAGATTGTAGATTTCGTCAACCGGCAGATCGAGCGGCTCGACGATGTCGTGGCGCACGAAGCTGAACCCTTCGAAGCCCCTGAGATGGCGCAGGTTTTCCAAGCGGCCGGTGGAAAAATTGTCCACGCAAAGGACCGTATTGCCCTCGATCAGGAGGCGCTCGCAGAGATGGGAACCTAGGAACCCTGCACCACCTGCTACAAGGATCCTGCGCCTAGAAGTAGACAGAGGTTTGAGATTCTTGGAGCTGAAAACTATACTCATCGCCGCCTGCCTCACTAACTCCCAGAAGACGACTTTTTGACCTTCGTTACTCGAGAAGATCTCGGAAGAATCCGCAGTTGTCTTTCATGGCCCAAACTGATGCCGGAATTAGCAGCTTCCCCCGGGGCGTAGCGATATCGGGAAATCCGGATACTTATCAAAACGTCCATTTCTCGGACGATCTGCCAGGGTAAATTTGCGGGATGCCGTTGGCTCCCCCGATGCTTGCGGCAACGGCTGGGCTTCCAATTGATGGCGCAGATGCTCCGATCTGCTGTTCAGCGGACTTCCAGCAACCATCGTCGCCGGGTGTCAGGGTGCCGGCGCGTCCACCCTCGCCGCCATGCCGTGACCGGTGCGAAACAAGGGGCAAACTGCATCGTATCGAAACGGCGCGCAGAAAGTCCGCGAACGAACAAAACTAGGAGAACTTTAACGAAAACCGTTCTAGGCCTTGGCTTGGTCGCATTCCGGGTAGTGACTGGACTGCAAGATGCCTGAAGAAAACAACGCGACCCCTGCTACGCCAGTGCCCGTCGAACGCCGACGCTGGCCGCGCGTGTCTCAAGAGCCTCTCGGCAAGGACGAGAAGACGGCAGCGTCCCTCGTTGCGCTGCGCTTCGAAACGGAGAGCCTCTCCCCTCCTGAGCAGTTCCCGGCGTGGCGCGGACATATGTCCCCGCTGGTGGAAGCGCGGCTGCCGGACAACGTCGCACCGGATGATGGGTTTCCCGTTCGCCAGGCGGTTTGGAACCTCGGCGGAATGCTGCTCTTGCAACAGACCGTGCCTGCCTTCAGCTATGAACGTTCGCCGGACATGGTTCGGTTCAGTCCGCTCGACCACTGGCTGATTACATTTCTCAGGACCGGCCGCTCATGGACGGGTATCGACGGACGGGTAGCCGAAAACGAGCCCGGCATGATGGAGATCCGTTCGCTTGGCAGCCCATTCAGGGGGCGTGCCCTGGCGTCGGAGTCGCTCACGCTTGTCGTTCCGGACGATCAGTTTGCGGATCGCGGCGGCCTACCGCCGGCAAGCAGCAATACCGTCCTCGGTGGTCGCAGGGTGAAGCTGCTTTACGATCACATGGTTGGCCTTGAGACCAATCTTAGCGGTCTCTCACAGGATGACCTGCCGGGCATCAAGAGCCGCTTGCTAGAAATGATCCTCGATACCGTGGCACCATTCCTAGATCGCGACGACAGCGAGCGTGTATCTCAGATCGGTTTGATGACGCGGGCGCGGCGCTTGATCCGCAAGAACCTCATCTCGTCGGACCTGACGCCCGAGGCCTTGAGCCGCGAGCTTGCGATATCGAGGACGCGGCTCTACGAACTCTTTGAACCCGTTGGCGGTGTTGCGAAGTACATTCGCCAACATCGTCTTCTGGCGGCCCACAGAATGCTGACGGACCCGTCCGACCGGCGCACGATTGCCGAAGTGGGCCTGGCGATAGGCTACGACTCGGCCGCGAATTTCAGCCGCGCCTTCACGCAGCAGTTCGGTTACAGTCCAAGCAACATCCGCACGCATCGTAAGAGTTCAGATGCCCAGTTCGATGCGCGTGTGGAGAATAGCGCCGTAACCTTCGAAGGTCTGCTGCAAACGCTCGGAGTGCATACATGAGGTTGATCAAGGCCAATGTGGTGACCCGCAAGCGACAGACTCATGTCAAACCTCGTCCTCCGATCGATCTCAGCCCGATCGATTCCATTTCGTCCAACTGCTAAGTCTGCTTCTAAGAATGCAGGGCGATTGTGCAGACTTGCATTTTTGAGGCGTGAAATGGGTTCCCCATTAGGGGCGCGGTACACCGCGCTTAGGCGCGCTAACTTGGGCGCGCTCCCGCAACTTCTCGACGCCATGATGAGCTGTCTAGCGCCGCGCGGCGATTGCTCTTTCGTCCAAACGCAAAAAACCGCCCCGATTGTTCAAACCGGGTCGGTTATTGATTGATGACAAAATTGGTTGCGGGGACCGATGTCATCCTCATAAGCAATGCGGCTCATGTGGCGAATGTCCGACTTAGCGGATAAACTTCTTTCAGTAGAAATGACGGACGCGATCAACTATCGCCTTGACCGCCGCCATCCCGCCGCGACAGCCTCGGCTTCCGAGCAGAACCACCTCTCCCCCTTGGGCGGGTTGATGATGGTGACGCTGTAGTAATTCTGCCCGGGCACGTGGTAGATTCGCTCGCCTTCCGCCGAAATGTTGCCCTTGATGTTGCAGCCGGCATTGCCGCTGCCAAGCGCGAAGGTCGGCGTCGACGGCGCCTGCGCCCCATCGCTGTGCTGCGCCCGCCAATCCCAGGGAGCTTGGAAGTTGCCGACCCATAGGCCGAGCTTTGCCGCCTGCGCCTTGGCCTGTTGCGCGGCATAGGCGCCGTTACTGTATTTCGGCCAGTCCAGCGCCTGCCCCTGCCCGACCATCCAGGCGGCGACATCGGCCCGGTCTGCGCGCATGCAGTTGCCCACAAAGCGCCCGTAGCGGTCCCATGTCACGAATGCGCATTGCACCGGCCTGAAAGCCGCCAGGAACTTGTCCAGAGCCTCGGCGGAGCGGCGGCCGCAGGGATATTCGAAGCCTTTCGCATCGTCGCAATATTGCCGGCTCTCCGGCGCGTCGATGCCGTTGAAGCGCACGCGCTGGCCGTGGATCTCGATCGTGTCGCCGTCGATCACCGAGGCAACGCCGACGATCGACACCGGCCTCGGCTTGATGATGTTCTGCAGATTGATTTCCGGCAGGGGCCCGCTGTTGTGCATGACGAATTGCGTGAGCAGGGCGGAGACCGCAGCGACTGTTACGAGCACCAGACGAAGCGGCACGCCGGCCCATGGCGAGGCACGTGAGCGTCTGGCGCCAGTGCGTCGCCACCACTGGTCAGAGCGGTTGTCGTAGCGCGATTTATCTATCCCGGTCACATCCCCAAATCCCGTTGGACGGGATAATGCGACTTTTGCACGTTTTGTCGAATCGGGTGGTGCCGGCGCTTTCTCGGCTCCGCCCATTGCCGCAGCCTACCGTCTTCCTTTTTGGCGAGGTGGTCCAGCAACGTCTTAAGTCGATCGGGCAACACTTTTTCAACGTGAAAGGTCTGAAGCCCAAGCAGATGCCACCGCACTGCCTCGCTCGCAAATTGACGGCGTAGCAATTCGGCCAGCTTCTGGCGTCGAATCGCCGGGCATTGTTCCTGAACTCGGTCTAAAACCCGGTCCAAGCAAGCCACAACGACTGGCGATCCTAACCATCGTCACGGCCGAAGTCCCTATTGCGAAACTGCGCAAGGCGCATATTGTTTGGCTTTGGGGTCGTAGTCGGCAATCCAGGGGCCTGGACCTGGACGCAGTGATATCTGGTCAAGGATGGTCGAACTTCAATAGAGCCACCCGTGGGATGGAGCCATGCAGCACGGGGCCGTGAGTAATGCGGGCATGGGGCGAGGCCAGCTTAAGCCTGCCGACGGCGATATTGTCCGCGAGCAAGCCGTCCTCTTTCGTCTCACCGACCGACTTTACCGGGCCAACGGCCTTGACGAGATCTATGATGCAGCTCTGGATGCCATATGCGACGCCCTCGGTTCGTCTCGCGCCTCGATCCTGAGATTCGACAACCATGGCGTCATGAGCTTTGTCGCGTGGCGCTCTCTCTCTGAAGACTATCGCAGGGCCGTCAACGGTCACACACCTTGGACCTGCAATGAGCACGACGCCGAGCCAATCTTTGTCGAGGATATTCGTCTCAGCGGTGAATCTCGGCAGCTCATCGACATCGTCCTTGGCGAGGGTATCCAAGCGTTGGCCTTTATCCCGCTTGCCAGCTCCCGCGAGCTCATCGGCAAGTTCATGGTCTACTACCCGGCACCCCACCGCTTCGGCGATCGTGAACGCGAACTGGCGTTGACCATTGCCCGTCAGCTCGGCTTTGCGATCGAACGGGAGCGGGCGGAAACGACAGCAGCGCGACTGAGCGCGCTGGTCGAATCCTCGGATGATGCAATCATCGCGACCAATATGGATGGCATCGTCACGGACTGGAACAGCGGCGCCGAGCGGCTCTACGGCTACGGCCGCGAGGAAATGGTCGGACGTCCTCTCATGGCGCTGATACCGCCCGATCGCCAGAACGAGGAGCGCGAGATTCTGGGGCGCATTCGCAATGGCGAGCATGTCGGGCATTTCGAGACCGTTCGCCTGCGCAAGGATTTCAGCAGCATTCCCATCTCGTTGACCGCTTCCCCGATCGCGGACGCGTCCGGCGCGATCGTCGGTGTCTCCAAGATCGGCCGTGACATTTCCGAACGGCTGCGCGCGCATGAGCAGCGAGAGCTGCTGCTTCGCGAGATGGACCACCGCGTGAAGAATCTCTTTGCCATCGCACGCACCATCGTCAATTTGAGCGCGCCAGCCGCTGAAACCCCGGCCGCGCTCGCCTCCACCGTTTCCGACCGCCTCAGCGCCCTCGCGCGGGCGCATGCGCTGACGATGCTCCCCGCGACTGGCCCTTCGGTTCACGTCGCGACGAGCCTACATGCATTGATCGCCGCAATCCTCGAGCCATACCGCCAGGGAACCGACGAACATCCCCGCTTCACGATCAGTGGCATCGATCTGCCGGCGCCTCCGGCGATGATCACGCCGCTTTCTCTCTTGCTACATGAATTCGCCACCAACGCTGCCAAACATGGCTGCCTCTCGGCAGCCGCCGGCTGGATAGACATCACTTGCTCCAACAGCGACGGTAAGGTGATTGTCCAGTGGCGAGAGGTTGGAGGGCCACCTCCGGTCGCCACCGAAGACGAAGGCTTCGGCAGCCGCTTGATCCGCGCCGCGGCGAGTGAGCTTGGCAGAGTCGTGCGAGATTGGGACGCCACCGGAATTGTCCTTGAGATCACGATCGATATTGAAAGATTCTCGCCCTGATGGCCGAGCCGCTCCTCCATATTGTCCGTACGCGGCCCAATGCAGACATTATGCAAACATCAGATGCCATCGCTTGCAGCGGCCTCGTCGAATGGACGTATTGATCGAGATGCCGGAGCCAAGGGTGAAGATGCAGCAAGACGCGAACAACGGCGCGGTCAAGCTGTTCCAGGCCTATGCGGGGCGCGCGCCGCGGCGTTAGTCTGGTGAGAGCCAGGGTGGATGATCGGCTTACCGGCGAGGCGGAACGGATCCTGTGTGGAGAGCGTTCCGTCAATATTGACGAGCGGCGTAGCGCTTACGAGGCGGGCCTCTGGACAGGGTTCGACTCCACCGCAGAGCCCTATAACGACATCGAGGCCGAACGAGATCGCGTTCGCCGAGCCACACCGCTCAAACAAATGCGGCCCCCTCGAACTCTCGAGGGGGCTTTTTCTTATCGCCCAGCCGGTGCGAGGAATAGCTCGTCCACCATCTCGGCTACTGCCAGCACGTCCATGCCAGTGTGGTCCGACACGTTGTTAGGGATCCAACTGGGCACGAAAATGGTGCCTCGCGTGCTCATCAGTGGAAGAGGCCAGCCGATAGAACGGCCATGCCGATCGACACGGGCACGGCAACCAGCAGGCAAGCTTCGACGATCACAGTTTCTTTGTCACTGAAGATGGCTAAGAAATGCTCTTCCATGTTTTAAGTTCCGATCAGGTGCGGCGGATGATCTCCCGCAATTGCTTAATCAGGCTTTTGCCTGTGAGCTGCTGGACGTCATAACCTTCGCGCCGAAGCGTGTCGCGAATGTGCTGTACGGTAGAATACTTGCCGGATTCCGCTAGGGAAAACGCCCGCTCCAGCGCTGTCGTGTTCGGCGTCATATTTTCTGCTCAACGTCCAAAAGTTCCCCGGCCGAAGCCAGCGGGCAAAGGTGGTTGCTCTCAGTTCGGGAGCCTAGAGCATTCTAGTATGAACGTTGAGGCAACTGTCCGCCTCCTCATTTGTTAAGGTTGAGAGCTTGCTCGCGGCGCCGATCTCCCGCTTCATTTTCTGGATTCCGTCGCGTTCTGGATTCCGTCGCGCGTCGCCGGTTCCGATCCGCCATTCTGACCCCGCCACGCTTCTTGCGCGAATGTCGACAGTAGCTCTTTCAATTCCCTGTCGGTCTTTGACCGCGGACGGACGCCAATCCATTCCCTGCGGGAAGCCATCTTCCGTGCCGGGCGCGGAACCAATTCCGCGCGCCAAAGTTAGAATGCGTTTACGGGGACCTGCCATGCTTCTTGCCTTGGACGATGCGATCTCGTCAGCCGTTTTGGCCGGCAGAGGAAGCGATGCGGAAATTCTTGGTGTCGTTGATCTCACCACCAAAACCGAAGCTAGGTTCAGCACCCTCAGCTTGGGGCGAGCCATCCAGTTCGTAGCCAACGCGTCGGTGCTCGGCTACGATGTTCGCGGTGCGATGGTCCTCTATGGGTTGCCAGGGAGGCCGAGCCTGAGAAAATGGGACTGCGATCGGATATGGGCGCGATATGGTGGCGCCTTGCTACAATCATAATAGCTGCAGGCCAAGTCCTCCCGGCTTTGTGGGTCAATCGGAGCTTTCCTTGAGACCACGGCGTGTAGCCTCCCCTTCCGAAAAGTACCGTCATCCCGATGGATTGGGATCGGGGGCCGGCGCTGCTGCCATAGTGGATCACAAGTCTTGCTGGTACGGGCTGACCCCATGAAAAGTAACCGCTTGTTCACAATAAACGGGCAACCTGATTGAAGGCGATCCAATCACGCCTGACTCTGAGTATGCGCCTTTATTGGCGCGCCACGCCCAGTGCCGGCGGCCGAGGTTTTCAAGTGTCCATTCCCCAACAGTATACATCGGCCGCCGGTCTTGTCATGGAGCCCTACGGAGTGCTCAGGCACCCACGCGCGTCTCGCGTTCTGGCACTTCTCTGCGGCTTGCTTGCGCTATGCCGCCTGCCTGTGCTCCTGATAGGCAACGCCAGCGACATGCACTTCGGCGTCATCGGGCGACAGGCTCGCTACTTTTCCACCGACGGCACGAAAATGCCCGTTCCGCGGCGTGACGATGAGAACGCGACCCTCGACGTTGATTCAATCTCACACAGCTGTGCGTTCTGTTAGCTGATGCGTAGAGAGAGAAAAGGGGAAGCATTCCTGCAGGCTGCGGTTGTCTGTCCATCAGGAGGAACAGCATAGACAACGCCGATCAGTTCCCGAACGCAGTCGGGTGTGAGCCGTTACTGCTTGGCTAAGCAGCTGATCTCGTGATTTTCATCGGCGGGCATACGGTCGCGGTCCCGAAATCGCGCTTGGTTATGTCGGAGCACGACCAGCGACCGCAAGACCCAAGAACGCGTGCGCCGAAGCGCATCGGGCGTTGCTTCGATCTCGGTTGGCGCCTTTCATCGCCGCCTCAGCCAGCTGACGATTGCAGAGGCGCATTGCCTTTCTGACAACCGATTAATTCATCAAAAGCACCAGGGCGGGATGCAGCTTCTTCAGGTTCGGCAATGATTTCGATTGCCAGGGTATGTCGGGCGTTCCACGCACGACGAGACGGACATGGGGATGCTTGCGCACCTCAATCGTGAATTTCGCCAGCAGATTGATGCCGGAAGAGTTAAGAAATTGAAGGTCCTTCAAATTGAGCGTAATGGTCGAAGGATTCGAGTCAAGGACCCTATTTGCCAAAGCCATGACGGGCGCACCTGCCTCCGAACTGGCAAGCCGCATTGCACCGTCTAGAAAAATCTCACTTCCTTCGACCCATACCCGGTAGTCATCCGTCTTGATTTCCATTGCCTTGCTTCGTTTCATCTAGTTGTGCGTTTGCGACATCGGAATGGAGGCGTACGTTTCCAGGCAAATCCGATCGCGTTTATCGGCGGGGCTGAATATCCAGGCCAAGCGTGCGCCATAGTCGCTCATCAACGTCAGCAATCCAAGTCCGGAGCCCGCCATATCAGGATTCGCGGCATTCGCTTCAATTCGTTGGATCAGCAGGTCTTTGGGGTCGCCAACTGTGATGTCCGCGAGGAGACTTTGGAACTCAGACGCATTCTCATTATCGACGTCGTTCGACACCTTCAGCTTGAAGCTCTCCGAATCCATCGACGCCTCAATCACGATCTCACCCGGTGCGCGAAACTTGACCGCATTTTCGATGAGCTCGTTGACTACATATCCAATGCTATGCCGCACTTCCACGTAGTCGTTGCGGGATGACTGAAAGCGCAACGCGAAAAGATCGGCAATGAAGTCCGAGGTCGTGGCACAATGTCGCCAACTCAGGTCGAGAGGTCCATCGAACAGCCGCAGGCGACTGACGCTCTCCTTCATCCCGATTGCAATGTCAGGGGTACCGAACAGCGCTGTCATCCTATGTATGCCTTATGATCACGAGGGTGATGTCGTCGTGGATTTTCTGGAGACCGATATGGGCCATCAGATCATCGATGATCCCGGTCTTGATGTCCTCGGCGCTGCTGCCGTGACGTTTTTGCACGCTCTGGCAGAGGCGCTCGAACCCGAATAGTCTCTTGTCCTCATCTTCCGCCTCGGTCACGCCGTCGGTGTGCAGCACGATCACGTCACCGCTGCCGAACGCGATGTCACGCGTGTCAATGAACTGCGAGATGTCATTCTCCAGACCAACCGGAAGACCCAGATCAAGCGTATCTATGCGTTCAACTTCCCCGCCCGCGCGCATGACGAGAACGTCCTCATGCTGGCCGGATAGCGTTACCCGTCCATCCTCAAAGTCAAGAAAGGCTAGCGAGAGATGCTTGCCGGTGTTCGTGCGCTCGATGTTCTTGTAGATTGCTCTGTTTAGCCGATCGAGAAACTGGTGCGGATTCCCTTCGTTGGTCTCCTGCAGCGCACGTGCAACCGATTGGACCATCAGCATCAGCACGCCGCTCTCGAGACCGTGACCTGTCACGTCGCCGATGCCGATCTTGATCCGTGATCCGTTCTGCAGAACGTCGTAGTAGTCGCCACCGACCTCGTCGGCCGGCCGCATATAGGCGGCGATCTCAAGCCCCGGAATCGCTTCGAGCTCGAACGGTTTCGGTAGAACCATCATCTGGATGCGCCTAGCGACCGCGAGCTCGGCGCCGAGCCGGATGTTCTCGTCCCGTAGCTTTTCGTTGAGCGCGGAAATCTCCTGATTTGCGTCACCGAGCTCCCTGGTTCGTTCGTCGACGAGTTGCTCGAGGTTTTCTGTGTGAAAGCTGATCTGCTCGGCCATTCGGTTGAAGGCGACGCCTACCGCTCCAACCTCGTCACGCGTTGGAATGCTCACGCGGACGGAATAGTCTTTGGACTGGAGCCGCTGGGCGGCGCTGGCAAGCGCCCTGAGGCCGGCGGTGATCCGCTTCGAAATTCCGAGCACCGCCGCAAAGACAATCAGAAGCGAAAAGAAAATCGCGCCCGCCTGAAAGAGAAGGATGCGATTGGTCGCGCGGGAGATACTCTGCTGCGCGGCGAACAGGGAGGCATAAATCTCGCGTTCGGGAACGACGATCCCGACCGACATCGTTTCGGACTTGATCGGTCCCGAACTCCACAGATTGGTCGGCTTCAACCGCTTGAGGACGACGATGTAAGGCACACGCGCGCCGTTGTTGTCGAGCATGATATGCTGAATGACGCCATCATTGTTCTGGTCGAGGGGCAGCGACGCGATGGCCGGTTGGGCGCTTGTCCGCAGCGACCTCTCCAGGCCGGTGACGCCCTGCGTGCCCGCATCATTGGATGAAGTCAGGCCGATGATCGCCTGGCCCGATGGATTGATTGCCACCACATTGCCGGTCGACATGGTGAGGAAGCCGAACCCGGTTTCCGCGATCTTCACGCGCTCGACGACTTCCGCGAGCTGATCGAGAGTGATGTCCGCACCCGCTACGCCGGCGATGCCGGTGCGATCGCGCGTCCACAGCGGGTGGAAAAAGCTGACGATCAGCTTTCCCGTGATCGCATCGGTGTAAGGCGCTGTTTGAGTGATGTCGTCGGCGACCGGACGTAAGGCCGGATCGCTGGCCCATTGCTGCCATGACCCATAGATCCCCGGAAAGAAGAACTCCCAGAACTCCGCCTTGTTGTGGCCTGGATAAAGCCGGTCGAAGGTCTGCGCCTGGTTCGTATACGGCACCGTCCTGAAGATCGGCCGTTCTTTCGGACCGATATAATACATCTGTAGCTTGGACGACCCGCTGGCCATGAGAGACGGCGCGACGAGATCGATCACGGCGCTGTCTTCTATCTCCTGTTGAACGCCCTGTAGCGGATTGTGGTCGGCGCCTAGCAGGTAGCCCCAGACGCTCACTACGGACGGCGCGCCAGGCAGATTCTGGGCCCAATTGCCCTGCGCGTCGTAGACGATCCTCACTGAGGCGGGCGCTCCATGTGCAAGGGTCGCTCCGACCTGTTGCTGCCTCGTCGGATCGTCGATCTGGGCCTGCAGCACGCCGGCCAGCGCCTTGACTTCGCCATGGACCCGATCGAGCAGCAGGTCGACACTTGTCGCCGTGGACTGGGCATAGGAGCGAATGTATTCCTGGTTCGCGGTAGTCAGGCCCTCGCCGACTTCCGATGTGGCGTCGCGCGACAGCTTTTGAACGTTCCAAAGCGCCAGACCACCACTCAGCAAGAGATCGAACAGTACCGCGCCGCCGACGACCAACACGAATTTCGCCCGAAAGGAGCGCAGGCCGAAGCGCGGTGCGGGCTCGTTGTCGGCTTTCATTGCGGCCGTCGCCCCGATGCGATCCAGATCGGCCAACCCGCATAACCCTTGGGGTGGAGCGCAGCGAAAATGTGGTCCTGGAAACCTTGCCGGAACCGTGCGACGAACTCCGGTCCATCGCCGCGTTTGGCAGCCATCTCGCCCGCGTAGACATCCGCCCAGGCTTCAATGACATCCGCGAAGTCCTGCGGATCGCCGTCCAGGTTGGTGACCATGAAGGATTCGACGCGGATGTCCTCGAACCCGGCCTCCATCAGGTAGCGCCTGCTCTTCGGCCCAAGCTCGACGTCCATCTCGAAATGCGCGAACAGCTTCGCCACTTCATTGTATGTCCAACGAATGCTTTCTGCGCGCGGCTCGCCGAGGCAATGGGAATTCTTTTCGTTGGTGATGTAGACCCGCCCGCCGGGTTTGCATATGCGGTAGAGTTCCTTGAGGATGAGTTCCGGCCGATTGAAGATTTGAAGCGAATGTCGGCAGGTGACCAAGTCGAACTGCGCTTCGTCGAGCAGCATTTCGGACGCATCGCCATAAGTATATTCGATGCCCCGGATATCGAACTCCCGCATCACTCGCCGGGCGTAGTCCAGGCTTGATATGGAGTGGTCGAGGGCGACGATCCGCGATGGCTGGAATTCTTTCTGCACGAGCACGGCGAAATCGCCGATCCCGCAACAGATGTCGGCCATGACTATTCCGGGCCTCATGCCGTGTCGCGGCAGGATGGCGCGCTCGTGGCGCCAGGTCATCTTTGTCTGCGTGCGCAGGATTGGGACGAACCCGCCTTCCTCGAGGAAGCCCTGGCCTGGATAGAATTCGCTATCATACTCCTCGACCGTGACGTTCGGCTCGATCCCGCTCAAGCGACCGAATTTTCGCGAGGTCCATCCGACGACGCTCGACGTGATGACGACGAACCTGAGATCGGGTCGCGCGCGGCAGGCGTCAATGATGACCCTCGAAAAAGCGTGAAACGCGGCGTTGTTCATCTGCGTCAGGCGTTTGACGTTGACGTAGAGGACGCCGCGCACACAACTGATCGCGTCGCGCAGCAATGCCAGGCTGGGCCCAAGCTCATCGATCGCCTGCGGCCGAACCACCCCGGATATGGAGAATTCCTGGTTGTTGGGGTCGTATTGCGCCTTGAAGCGCGGATGGAGGATGTAAGGGCTCAATGCTGCAAGCCCTCAAGTGGAAGATCCACGACAAGTTTGATCGCGTCGCCTTCGGCCTCCTCCACCCTGAGTGTCGCGTTGTAGTCGACAGCCAGTTCCAGAAGTACGACCTCCCTGCTGGGCGCCAGATCTCCAGACACGGAATTGAGATATCGCTCCCTGGCCTCAAATCCGGCGACTTGCGCCACGGCCTCCTGGTAGAACTGGCGTTCCTCCGGCACGCAAGGAATTGTCAGCTCGATTCTGTCCGTCGCGCCTTGGCGAGACACCCTGCAGGCCAGCTCGCCCTCGGCATGGCGCGTACGGAAGGCGACTTCCAGCAATTCGTTGAAGGCAGAGGAAAACAGATTCGAATGCCGGACCGAGTCTGATCGCTTTTGACTGATCATCCGGGCCATGTATGTCGAGACATAGTCGCAGTGTTGCCAAGCGGACACAAAAGTCTTGATCTCCATGTCGACCTGGATCAGCGGCTCAAAAGTCGGCCCTCCAGCCGGTTCGTGATGAACAGATCCCATCAGCATCCTCCTGACCTGCGAGACGGAAATTTGACCGCCTCTCGTGATGAGTTTCCGCATTGCGCGGTATCCAGTTCGATCGCTTTTCCCCCTCCACAAAGAGTGCAGAGCTAGAGCGCCCGATTTGATTCCTCCAACGCTCGCCCCCCCTTCGACGGCGACCGCCTGATGAAATCGCTGGTTGCCTCGGCTCCAAGCGGCACTCCCAGGAAATTGCCTTGCAGGCAATCGCAATGCTCCTCGACCAGCCACCGTGCCTGTGCCGACGTCTCGACCCCCTCGGCGGTGACGCTTATACCCAGTCCGTGAGCCAGCTTGATGATCGATCGCACGATTGTTTGGCTCTTGAGATCAATTTCCAAGTCCTTAATAAAGTATTGATCTATCTTCAACGTATCGAACGGGAAATTCTTAAGATAGCTCAACGATGAGTAGTACGTCCCAAAGTCGTCGAGCGAAATTCTTATCCCCAATACATTCAGCGTATTTAATGTATCGATATTATCAATTGTCTTCTCAAGAAGAACCGTTTCGGTTATCTCAAGTTCAATTCTGTCAGCCCGAATTCCAACTGCATCGATAATCTGAGCGACCGTATCTGTCAGCGAGCCGCTCAGAAACTGAGCCGGAGACAGGTTGACTGCGACTGTAAGCCAGGAAGGCCATGCCAACGCCTGGCGACAGGCTTGCTCGAGCACCCATCGTCCAATCTCGTCCATCAGACCGTCGGCTTCGGCGATAGGAATGAACACACTGGGCGGGATGATGCCGATCTCGGGGTGTCGCCAACGCAGCAGCGCTTCAAAACCGATCACCGATGAAGGAGGCCGGATCAGCGGCTGATATTCAATATAGAGTTCGCCTCGCTCCAGCGCGGTCCGAAGGCTGCGCCTGAGATTCTCGCGTTGCTCGAGTAAGAGCAGCATCGAGCGATTGAATGTTCGGGCGCAGCCGCGACCATCCGTCTTGGCTGCATAAAGGGCAATGTCGGCGGCTTTCATCAACTGCTCGCCATCGGTACCGTGCTCGGGCCCGAAAGCAATACCGATGCTTGAACCGACAAAGACGGGAATGCCGTTGATGACGAACGGGTCCTTGAAGGCTTTGACCAGGGTTCCGGCGAGGCGCTCTGCTTCCACGGGCTGCTCCTTGCCCAATTGGATGACAGCGAACTCGTCGCCGGCATACCTATATGCAGATTCGCCATCTTGCAGCGCGTCACGGATTCGACCTGCCGCGAGTTGCAGAAGCGTGTCGCCCGCTCCATGGCCGAGCGTGTCGTTGACCGACTTGAAATCGTCAAGGTCGATTTGGAGCAGGGCGGCTTTCGGCTTTGGGCCGCCGATTGCCGCCAGCGCTTCCTGTAGTCGCTCTCCAAATCGCCGTCGATTCTGCAGCCCGGTCAGCACGTCATGGGTCGCCTGATGGAGCAGAATTAGATGCTCCTGCTCCTCCGCAGCGCTGCGCCCTCCCTGCCCCTGTGATTCGATGATTCCGACACCATTTGCGGTGCCGAAGACGAAAACGGACCTAGGCGCTTCGCCCGATGAGCGCGGCAATTCGATGCTTGCCGCAGAGCCGCCCTGAAATACCCGAAGGAATTCGTCGCGGCACCTGGTATCCAGGAAGCTTGGGTAGATCTCCCAAATGGCGGCGCCTGGTACCACCGCGTCTCCGTACAGGCCTTTGAGCCTGGCAGCGTAGTGGGTTAGCCGAAAGTCGCGATTGTAGAGCGATAAAAGTTCAGTCGTATTCGCTAACAGGTCAGCGAGAAGCGCTTCGTCGACACGTGAAACATCGATCGAGGAGGGCTTCTCACTCTTTGTGCCGACGCCTGATGCCTCTGGACGCAAAGGCCACCTCCATCGGTATAAATTACCCTCCCCTAGGCTAGAAATAACATAAGTGACAGGCTTGGCAAAGTTCAACTCGCCGGTTTAGCGTGCGACACATCGTGCTCCACTGTTATTGGCGGCACGTTATCCACACGCTGAACGCCTCTTTTCATTAACAACACATAAATTAGCAAATGTTGAAAATAACACGGTACGTGATTGGAACTATAGCAGGCACCTTGGGGGAGAATTGTTCGCTGTGCGGGGCTGTTTTCAGCCATGTTTCGACCGACCGCTCCTGTAGGGGCTGTCGGAACGCTTCGAGATAATCCCACCCGGCCCCAATTGCAAACGGTACACAGACCCACTTTGGGCCGGGCGGACCCACCGTGCTTCGAAAGCGGCGCCGAAAGCGCTTCGGTGTATAGGCTTCGCCATGGCGAGTGACTAAATAGGCCGTGACAGCCAAAAATCGTTCAAGCTCCGCGAGCAGCGGTGAGGAGTTGGCGCGCACCATGCTCAAGCTTGACCAACCCTCGATCTTGACTACTCAGAATTTGAATCCGGCAGGCGTCGCGGTTTTCCTGGCATGCGGGCAGCCTGCAGAGCTTCTTTTCTAGCCTTGGCAAACGCCCGGTCACCTTCCAGGAAGCCGGCCAGTATGAACGGAATGAGCTCAGCCACTGTTTCAGACTCGCCGTACGTGTCACGGTAAAGTGCCGCGTATTCCTGCAGCACCTGGCTCAGACCCGCGCTAACTGTGATGGTGATCTTCGACGGCGTCCGGTCAGGAAGTTTTCCTAGTTTCAGGTTTGCCATCGGCCCTCCTTTTCAGCCCGCGTACGGCCGCAGCGCGAGATCCTTGTGCACAACTACGCGAAGCGGCCAACCGGGACGGACCGTTATTGTCGGCTGAATATTCAGGTTCTTTTCCGTGATGCGCTGACCTGCTTGGCTGACATTCTGCTGCGTGGATTGCCGGATTGCCTTGACGAGGTCGCTCTCATTCTCCCCAAAACTCAACTCGGTGCCGACGCCCAGCAACGTGGCTAAAGCCACGCCCTTGATCAGTTGCCAGGTGTGGAAATCGACTTCGTCGTCCAAGCCCGCATAACCGGCAGTGTCCGTCGCCGGCAGGTTGTCGATTTCGATCGACGAGCCGTCTGGCAGGATTATTCGCTGCCAGACCAGCAATGCGCGCTTTTGTCCAAAAGCGACGACGCTGTCATAGGTGCCGATCAGACGTGAGCCTTGCGGGATCAGTAGGCTGCCGCCTGTGACAGTGTCGTGCACATTCTCGGTGACCTGCGCGACGACCAGACCGGGCAAATCCGAATTGATGCCGGTGATGAGGCTTGCCGCGATCACGCTGCCGGCCATCAACTGATAGGGTGAAGCCGGCGTTTGCAGCGCATGCGGATTGTAGATCCCGCCTGTGCTCCGTTGGCTGATAAAATCGAGCTTCCGCTGTTGGTTGTTCTGGTCGCCCTCGGCCGGCGCGACCGAAGCTGATGCGGGTGCCGCCCCGGCTTGCGGAAGCGCTTCAAATGGCTGCTGGACAGACTTTCCGCCGCCCGCGACTTCTGTCTGCTTGGATCGGTTGTCGATCCGGAACATGACTTGCGACTCGCGTGCCTCGATAGCTTGCTGGGCGAGGCGCTGCTCCTCGGCGGACGTCTCCTGCCCCGGCGCGATACCGAGCTGGCGCTGTCGCTCAAGTATGGGGCGGCCAAGATCGCCAGGCAGCGGCGGTCCAAGCACGGGCGCCTTCGGCATCGCCGAATAGTCCTTAGGCAGGCTATCAAGCCCCTCAGCTGTCGGCTTGCGTTCAGTGTTATAGCGGTCTTCCGTTAAGTCCTGGATGCGCAGAGCTGGGGCCCTAAGCGCGACCATGGTGACACCGAATATTGCACCGGATCCGATTGCAGCGATCGCAATGATCACGCCGCGCCTGAACCGCACAGCACGGCGGGGCGACGCTCGCAGCTGCAGCTGATCGGGATCAAGCTTCGGCGCAGGGGCGGAATGGGACGTGTCAGTCATGAGCGGATCCCCTCACCTGCCGAGACGAGAAAACGGCGAGATCCGCCGCGGCGGTTGTCGCCCGTCAGTCCGGGTGATGCGCACCACCTGCTGCTGCTTGGAGCCGAGCCGCAGTTCGGCCGCGGCAAAGAGGCGATCGACGATGTAGTAGTTGCCGCGCATGCGGTAGTTGACGAGCTGGTTGCTCCCGTCGACCCCGACGATGAAGAGCGGCGGCGCCTCGCCCTGATCGATGCGACGCGGGAATTCGATGTAGACCTTGCTGCCGTCGTCGAAGGCACGCGTCGGTCTCCAGGGAGGTGCGTCGCCTGAGATTGCATAGCGGAAGCGAATGTTCTCGAGCGCCACATTCGACGCGACCGGCGTGAGAGCTTCAGCTTGAGCGTTGCGCATGCGCATCGCGATGATTTGGTCCTCGCTATACGTCCACGAGATGGCCGCCATTGCGGTCTTGTCAGTGCTTTGAAGCTGCAGGTAATACGTCCGCCGTTCCGTGGTGATCACAAGGTTGGTGCTGAGTCCTGGCGCGAAGGGTTTCACCAGCACATGGGTGCGCTGATTGTCACCAGTGCCGCTCACAGTGTCGCCAATGACCCACCGCACCGTATCGCCCGCGGACACGGACGTCAGCTTCTCACCCGGTTGCAGAGCGATATCGGTAACGCGCTCGGGTGCGGCGTAGAGTTGATAAAGCGCGCCATCGGCAAAGGGATAGACCTGAACCGCATTGACATAGCCGTATTTGGTGGGCTGCTGCGTTGCCGCCTTGTTGGTGTCCGCGACTCGTTCTTCAGGAGAGCGTTTATCCTCGACGAGCTTGCCCGGATCGGGCTGCAGCTGACCGGGCAAAGGCAGCGGCTTCGGCACCTCGACGATCTTCACCGCCTTCTCCGGCGGCTTCTCAATTGCCGCTGCTTTGAAGTCGGCAGCATCATAAGAAATCTCTGGTGGAGGCACCGGCTTCGATGCGCAAGCCGAGAGGACGGCTGCCGACGCAGACAAGATCAGCACGGCACGAAGCGATGGGGCTCTATTTGTCATTGGCGGGCTCCTTTGGGGAAACGGATGCAGGTGCTGCGCTGTCGAGCTCACGCGACCAATCGATAGCGTTGATAAAGATGCCGAGCGGGTTGTTGCGCAGCTGGTCGGTATTGCTTGGCGGGCGGATCACGATGGTCAGGATCGCCGTCCAGCGCGTCGTGCTGGCCAGGCTGCCGCGCTCAAAAATCTGCTCGGTCCATTTGACCTGGAACGAGCTGTCGGAAGCCCTGATCACGCTGGTCACCTGCACCGACACACTGCGCGTGCCGATCTGCCCAAATGGGTCGTTTGCCTTGGCGTACTCGTTGAGGAAAAGCGATGCACGATCAGTGGCAAAGTCGTAGGCTGCCAACCAGTTCTGCCGCACCAGGACCGGGTCGGTGGAGACGGATCGGACATTCTGAATGAAACGGCCGAGATGCCAGGCGATCTGGGCGTCGGAGGGCTCATAATTCTGGATTGCCGGCGCAACGGCGCGCGCCTCGCCGAAGCGGTCGACCTCGACGACGTAAGGCACGACACGGCTTTGCATCGACTGCCATATCAGCCCGCCGGAGAGCCCGGTCGCCAAAGCCAGGCAGCCAATGGCCATCAGCCGCCAATTCCGGGCCTGTACCCGCGATGAGCCGATGCGCTCATCCCAGAGCTGGCCGGCCTTCTGATACGGCGTGACCGGCTCGGGCGTCTTGCCGTAACGTTGAACGGGTCGTTTGAAGAGCATTTAGTCGTCCTTGTCGTTAAGAGAGGGATTGGCGCTGCCGCCCGGCCTGTCACCGTCGCGGACGGCTTGCACGGCGGCGTGGCGATGAGCACGAGCGGTCTGTTCGGAACGCATGCGTCTCGCCCAATTGGGTGCGGTATTCGGGGCAGAACCGGCCGGACCTCCGGTCATTGACGCGGTGGGCGCACCGCGGGAGGCGGTCCATGCGGCTTCGCGCCCGGCATTGACGCTAGGCCCCAAGCTTCCCGCGGCGGATCCTGCTGCACGCAATACAGCGCCGCCGGCGGCGCTTGCCACACCCTGCATTCCAGCAGCCACACCGGACAGGCCGGTCCCGGGCGAGGTTGCCCGCCCCAACTGCCACGCCGAGGAAGCTGCCGAACCCATGGTCGTGCCGGCTCGGACGGCGGCAAGCCCGCCGCCGGTTGCCATGCGCGCACCGGCGAATGCCGTTCCCCCGGCAACGAGCGCCGATCCGGCAGCGGCCGCCGTGGTTCCGAGCGCAGCGCCGGCGCCAAGCTGCGGTGCACCAGACACCAGCCCTGAAGCGATCCCCGGCCCGAAGATGCCCAGCCCAAGCAGCGCCAGCGCGCCCAGCACCTGTGACATGGCCGCCGCCAGATCAGGCTCCTTGCCCTGGAGCGCCGAAGCGAACTCGCCGAAAAGCGTGGAGCCGATACCAACGATCACGGCGAGCACCATCACCTTGATGCCTGACGAGATGACATTGCCGAGCACGCGCTCGGCCAGAAACGACGAGCGATTCCAGAGCGCGAATGGCACCAGAACGAAGCCCGCAAGCGTGGTGAGCTTGAACTCGAGGATGGTGATGAAGAGCTGGATCGAGAGAATGAAGAAGGCGATGATGACCAGGAACCAGGCCACGAGCAGCACGAAAATGGTGAGCGCGTTGCCAAAGATTTCCGGGAAGCCCAGAAGCTGGCTCGCCTGATCGAGCAGCGGCCAGGCGCCCTCGAAGCCGGTGGCGGCGATGCGGCCCGGGTGCAGGAGATTGTCGGCGGATAAATTGCCGGAGGACGCGTTGATGCCAAGGCCGGCAAAGGAGCGGTAGATGATGTCGGCGAGGTTCTTGAAATTGTTCAGGATGAAGGCAAAGACGCCGACATAGAGCACCTTGCGGATGAGGCGGCCGAGAATGTTGGGCTCGCCGCCGAATGCCCAGGCGAGGCCCGCAAGCGTGATGTCGATGCCGATGAGCGTCGTAGTAAGGAAGGCGACGTCGCCCGAAAGCAGACCGAACCCGCTGTCGATATAGCGGATAAAAGTCTCCATGAAGCGATCGATGACGCCAAGGTCGTTCATGCCGCCGCCTTCCTCAAGTTGAAGTGCCAGTGATCAGTTGCCGGGATAGGCGGAGCCGGTGCCCAGGAAGCGTTTTGTCGTCTGTCGGGCAGCTTCCTCGGACTGCGCCTTGCGGGCGGCGTCCTCGGCCTCGGCGCGGAATTGCGTCGCAAGCAGCGTCTGGATCTGCATTTGCTGCTTGGTCGAAAGCGCGATCAGCTGGTTGGTGGCCTGGCTTGCCTCAAGCGCACCGGCAGACCCTTGGCTGCGGTTGACGAGATCGGCAAGCAGGTCGCCGTCGCCGCGGACATTTTCCACGATCTGCGACTGGACATTCATGGTCTGACGGAACGCCTGCATTGCGCTTTGCCAACGCTCGCGCGCGGCGCTTGCCACGTCGCTGACTTTGATCGTGGCGTCGTAGCTTTCTGGATATTGCTGGCGCCACAGGTCCTGAAGCTTGCCGAGATTAAAGCTCAGACCACTTGCCTGGTTCATCAAACCGTCGATCCGTTGTAGCGAACCGGTAAGCTGGCCGACGGACGAAAAATCCAGGCTCTGAAGGTTACGCGCCATGTTCTGCAGCATGGTCGCCTGGTTTTGAAGCGACTGGATCTGGTTGTTGATCTGCTCCAATGCGCGCGCCGCCGAGAGCACGTTCTGCGTATAGTTGGAGGGATCGAACACGATGAGGGCATAGGCCGGCTGGACATAGTCGGCCAACGGTTTGGCGATCAGCGAAAGGGTTATCAGGCCTGAGAGAAAGCGGCGCCGCATCATGACGATTGCTCCATGTCTGCTTGAGGAAATTGCCGGAGAAGATCGGCGGCCCAATCGAGGCCGCGCGCACTCAGAAATCGGGAGGCAAAGCTCTCCTGATCGTCGTCGGACCGGACGCTGTCGATGAGCGTCTGCGTGGCTGGGTCGGAGGCGCCGCAAAGCGCAAGCGTGACGGGGCCCAAACCCAGCTCGAACAGCCGGTTGCCGCGCCGCGATTGCAAATAGTACTGACGCTTTGGCGTGGCGCGGGCGACCAACTCGATCTGGCGTTCGTTCAGGCCGAACTGCTCGTAGGCGGCTCGCGCCTGCGGTTCCACGGCACGATCATTGGGGAGAAAAATCCGTTGGGGGCAGCTCTCAATGATAGCCGGCGCGATCGCCGAGTTCGCGACGTCGGCAAGCGACTGCGTGGCGAAGATGACTGACACGTTCTTCTTGCGCAGCACCTTCAGCCATTCGCGGATGCGCGCGGCGAAGAGCGGATTGTCGAGATAGACCCAGGCCTCATCAAGCATGAGCAGCGTTGGCCGTCCGTCGAAGCGCTCCTCGAGACGATGGAAGAGATAGGTGAGCACCGGTAGCACAGCGCCTTGGCTGTGCATCAGCTCCTCGGTCTCGAAACACTGGACATCCGACAGGGCCAGCCGATCGTCATCAGCGTCGAGCAGCCGGCCGAAGGGGCCGTCGAGCGTGTAGGGCATCAAGGCGGACTTCAGCGCATTGGACTGAAGCAGGACCGACAGGCCCGTGAGCGTGCGTTCCTGCGCCGGCGCAGTGGCAAGGCTGCCTAGCGCAGACCAGATTGCCTCCTTCACCTCAGGCGTGACGGTGACGTTCTCATGGGCAATGAGGCCGGCGATCCATTCGGCTGCCCAGCTGCGCGTGACCGGAGCGTGGATGTTTCGCAGCGGCTGGAAGGCAAGGGAGCCGTCAGCCCCCAATGCGTGGTGCTCTCCACTCATGGCGAGCGTTGCGGCACGAGCGGAATTGCCTTTGTCGAAGACATAGACCTGCGCGCCGGCATATCGCCGAAACTGCAGCGCGATCAGGGTAAGCAGAACCGACTTGCCTGCCCCGGTCGGACCGACGATCAGCATGTGGCCGACATCGTCGACATGAGTAGAAAGCCGGAACGGAGTCGACCCACTGGTTTCGGCGAAGAGAAGCGGCGGCGCTTCGGTCCGAGTGACCTTGGCGAGATGCTCGTTCGCCGCCGGGCCGGCCCACACCGACGACAGCGGCATGAGATGGGCCAGGTTCAGTGTGTGAACAAGCGGCTGGCGAATATTGGCGTATACATGACCGGGCAACGAACCGAGCCACGCCTCGACCGCATTGACGCTTTCGCGGATCGTGGTGAAGCCGAGCCCATTGATGACGCGCTCGACGGCGCGAAGTTTTTCGGCGGCAGCTTGGCGGTCCTCGTCCCACACCGTCACCGTCGTGGTGAGATAGCCGAAGCCGACGTGATCGCCACCCAATTCCTGAAGGGCTTCGTCGGCATCGAGCGCCTTGTTGTCGGCATCACTGTCGACCAGCGGTACCGGCTCATTGGTCACAACCTCGCGTACGATAGCGACGATCGACTTGCGCTTGGCAAACCACTGCCGTCGGAGCCGCGTCAGCGTCCTGGTCGCTTCCGACTTGTCGAGCGGAATGAAGCGCGTCATCCAGCGATAGGCAAAATCCTGGTGGTTCAGCGCGTCGAGGATCCCGGGCCGGGTGAGATTCGGGAATCCGAAGATGGTGAGGGTTCGCAGATGCTGGTCGCCCAGCATCGGGTCCAACCCACCAATGAGCGGCGCGTCGACCAGGATGCCGTCGAGATAAATCGGCGTTTCCGGCACGACGACAGGATGTCGCCGGGTCGAGATTGTGCCATGCAGGTAGGTCAGCGTCTCTGCATCATTGAGCCCACGCACTTCGGGCATAAAGCCGGACAGGAGATCCAGGACCCGGTCGGTCTCGTCACGGAACCGAACCAACTCCTGGCGCCAGTCTCTTTCGTCTTCTGGGTGATGAGAGTCGACCAGTGCGCTCTCCGCCCGCGACTGGGCATCCGGTGGCGGCATGAACAGCAAGGTCAGGTGATAGTGGCTCTCGAAATGCGCGACCTTGCCCTCGAAAGCCGCCCGCCGTTCTTCATCGACAAGCCATGAGGCAGCGTCGGGAAAACGCGAGGCTGGATAGCCCAGCGCTTCAATGCGCTCGGCCTCGAAGAACAATGCCCAGCCGGAGCCGAGGCGTCTGAGCGCATTGTTCGCCCGCGCGCAGATACCGACGAGTTCTGCTTCCGTCGCGCTTTCGAGATCGGGGCCACGGAACCGCAGCGTCCGCTGAAAGCTGCCGTCCTTGTTGAGAACAATACCAGTCGCGACCAACGCGGCCCAGGGCAGATGGTCGGCAAGCCGATCGGCCTTCCCGCGATATTCCGAAAGGTTCAGCATGCCAGCCACCCCCTCAGCCGAAGATGGCGGACAAGCACGCCGGCGAAGTCCGGATCGCGTCTTGCGGCAAAGACCGCGAGCGTGTGGCCAATAAGCCAGAGCACCAATCCGGCAATCCACTGCTGCAAGCCAAGGCCTATTGCCGCGGCCACCGTGCCATTGAGGATCGCCACAGCTCGCGGCGCACCACCCAAGAGGATCGGCTCCGTCAATGCCCGGTGGACCGGCACCTCGAAGCCTTCGATATGGTGTTCTGCGGTGGCCATCAGACGAGCGCTCCGCCACCGAAGGAGAAGAAGGAAAGGAAGAAGCTCGATGCTGCGAAGGCGATCGACAGGCCGAACACGATCTGGATCAACCTGCGGAAACCGCCTGCCGTGTCGCCGAAGGCAAGGGTTAAGCCCGTGGTGATGATGATGATCACCGCGACGATCTTTGCGACCGGCCCCTGCACCGACTCCAGGATCTGCTGCAGCGGCTGTTCCCAAGGCATGCCGGAGCCGGCCGCGTACGTCGGGGCCGTGATAAGAAACGCGAGCGCGGTGGACGAAAGAAAGCGAAGCTTCTTGCGCATGAGATGACCTTTCAAAGCTGCTGGAGTTGCGGAAGCGTGAGCGGGGTGACGGCGTAATCGCCGCTGCCGTCGAGACCGGTGACCTCGGCGATCGAGTCAATGCGGCGCGAAGTTCCGCGCCCGGCGATGAAGACGATCAGATCGATGGCTTCGGCGATGAGGCGGCGCGGAACAGTGACGACGGCTTCCTGGGCGAGCTGTTCGACACGGTAAAGTGCGGAGCGTGCAGAGTTAGCGTGAACGGTGGCGATGCCGCCAGGATGCCCGGTGTTCCATGCCTTGAGCATGTCGAGGGCCTCGGCGCCTCTCACCTCGCCGACGATGATCCGGTCGGGCCGGAGCCGCAGGGTCGAGCGGACGAGATCGGCGAGCGTGACCGAGCCGCGCCTCGTCCTCAAGGCAACGCAGTCCTTCGCCGCGCATTGCAGTTCGCGAGTATCCTCAATCAGGATCACCCGCTCGTCGCATTCGGCGACTTCGGCCAGCAGGGCATTGGCAAGCGTCGTCTTGCCCGACGAGGTGCCGCCGGCGACCAGAATGTTGCGCCGCTCGCGCACCGCTTTCCTGAGCGCATCGGCTTGCAGCGGGAACATGATGTGGTCGGCGACATAGTTGGCCAGCGTGTAGAGCTTTGCCGCCGGCTTGCGGATCGCAAAGCATGGCGCCAGCACGACAGGCGGCAGTAGCCCCTCGAAGCGCTCGCCTGAGGGCAGTTCAGCACTGACAATCGGATTGTCCGCATGCGCCTCGACGCGCACGTGGGAGGCAACCAGGCGGATGATGCGTTCGGCCTCGGAGGGGTGCATATGCACGTCGGTATCGACGCGACCTTCTCCGAGACGGTCGAGCCGAAGCGCACCGTCGGGATTGACCATCACTTCGATGACCAATGGATCGGCGAGGGCTTCGGTGATCGCTTGGCCCATGGCGGTGCGCAGCATGGCGCGGCGGCGGTGGTCGGCTTCCGGATGAGAGGTCATCCTTCCCCTCCCACGCCGTTGTCTTTGCGAAGCGAGCGTTTCCCCGATGCGATCTGCCGGCCGACCTGTTCGACGAATTTGTCGAAGCGCTCCTGTGCGATCGCCTGCGTTGCTCGATCAGGGACCGGCGTGTGGGCATGAAGCGTGATCGAAAAGCGGATGAAGAGCGCCAGACTCTCGAGGGTCATCTCGGCATCGCGCCTGACGTGGGCGACGTCGCGGGAAAGACGATCGAGCCTTACGCCGTAGCGCCGGTCGAGCTCGTTCTCACCGCGGCGCTCGATGAAAGCCTCAACGGCCTTCGCAACGATCGCGGACTTGGTGGTCGACGGATCACGGCTGAGCGTGTCTAGTTTCTCGCTGAGCTCCGGCTCAAGCAGAAACTGGTGACGGATGCGGTGGGGCTTCATGCTACTCGTTCTCGACAGGCCGGCATTGCGCCGGCGACGAGAACAAGCATGGAGCAGCTGCCCGAAATCGCTTACCGTCGTTATCTACGCCGAGATACGCTTTGGCTTTTGGGGGCCCTCAGAAGCCGGGCACGATTTCCTTGTCGTCGCCCCTGCCCTCGTTGATACCGTAGGCGCGCGCCGCGGTGGAAATTCGGTCCATCACACGTTTGTCGGCGAGCGCCTCGCTATCATCGTCTGCGGGCTTTAACAGATCGTCCTGCTCAGGCTCCTGAGAGATGGCAATGTGTTCCTCGGGCAATCCCGGATGGCGCTGTTGCTGAACGCCGCCCTCGTCTTCAGCGGCCCCACTGGCGCTTTCTTCGTCAGTGGCCAGACGACGATCGACGCTGCGCACCTGTCCAGTCCAATCATCCGGGCGTGATGCAGGACAGTCGGCGTAAGGACCCTCGCGCAACACCGGCGCAGGCAGCACCCGCTCAGTGAAATTCTGATCGTCGTAATAGCGCAGCTTCTTAGCCCGGATCGGCGGCAATCCGGAAACCAGGACCAGTTCATCCCCCGATGGCAACTGCATTACCTCACCAGGCGTCAGGAGCTGGCGCGCGGTCTCCTGCCGGCTGACCATTACATGCGAAAGCCATGGCGCCAGCCGATGGCCGGCATAGTTGCGCATGGATCTGAGTTCCGTCGCCGTGCCGAGCGCATCTGAGATGCGTTTGGCCGTCCGTTCATCATTAGAGGAAAAGGCAATTCGGACATGGCAATTGTCGAGAATGGCGTTGTTCTCGCCATACGCCTTGGAGATCTGGTTCAAGGATTGTGCTATCAGATAGGCACGAATGCCGTATCCCGCCATGAAGGCAAGCGCGGTTTCGAAGAAGTCGAGGCGACCGAGTGCCGGGAATTCGTCGAGCATCATGAGCAGTTGGTGCTTTCTGCTCTTCTTCGGATCACCCTCCAGGCGCTCGGTCAGCCGGCGGCCGATCTGATTGAGCACCAGTCGGACCAATGGCTTGGTGCGGGAGATGTCAGATGGCGGCACCACCAGGTAGAGCGACATTGGGCGCTCGGCATCCATGAGATCGGATATGCGCCAGTCGCAGCCCGATGTTGCCGCGGCTACGGTCGGATCGCGATAGAGACCGAGAAACGACATCGCAGTTGAGAGAACGCCCGAACGTTCGTTCTCTGACTTGTTAAGCACCTCGCGTGCCGCCGAAGCCACTACAGGATGCACCTGAGGCCTGTCCGCCGCGCCAAGGTGGTTGGTCGTCATCATTCGCTGCAGCGTCGCGGTAAACGAGCGTTGCGGGTCTGACAGGAAGGTGGCCACGCGGGCGAGTGTCTTTTCCTCTTCGGCGTAGAGCACGTGCAGGATGGCGCCGACCAATAGCGAGTGACTGGTCTTCTCCCAATGATTGCGCCGCTCGAGCGCACCTTCCGGATCGACCAAGATGTCGGCAATGTTCTGGACGTCACGGACTTCATTCGATCCCTTGCGCACTTCCAGCAGTGGATTATAGCGAGCCGACCTCGGGTCGGTCGGATTGAACAAAAGGGAATGAGAAAACTTCGATCGCCAGCCAGACGTCAGCTGCCAATTCTCGCCTTTGATATCGTGAATGACGGCCGAGCCGGTCCAGGAAAGAAGCGTTGGAACGACCAGTCCGACGCCTTTGCCCGAACGTGTCGGGGCGAAGGCCATGACGTGCTCCGGGCCATTATGCCGCAGATATCGGTCATTCAGCTTGCCGAGGAAAACGCCCGCGGGCCGAAACAGCCCTGATTTCTCGACTTCCTGTTTCACCGCCCATCGTGAAGAGCCGTAGGTGGTGACCAGTCCGCGCTGCCGTGCGCGCCACAGCGAACCGGCGACCGCGGCTGCACAGCCCAAGAACCCGCTGGCGCCGGCAAGCGCGCCTGCTTGGTCAAAGATCTCGGGCGCATAGGCGTCGAAATGGAACCACCATTCGAACAGTTTCCATGGTTTGTAGATCCGCCATCCCGCCGCGACAAACCACGGCGCGCCGAGTTGCGGCTGATAACCGAGCATGTGAGCGCACCATTGCGTTGCCGCCCAGACGCCAACAAGGACGATCGAGAGTACAACGGCGAGCTGCCCGATCAGCAGTTTCGTGGGTGTCATTGCTTGGCTCGCTGAAAAGCGACTTAGCATTGCGTGGCGCGGTCGGAATAGGAATGCACCCCACATACGACCGGTTGCGATGGCATTGCGGTTTGAGGCAACGGTCATCAGGCGACGATCGACCCTCATGCCGACTGATTTCACCTTGGAAGCACGCGTCTCTACCGAGTCTGTCATTGTCACTGGCGCCAGCCGCTTCAGGCACCGTGCCGGGCGATCTCACCAGTCCGCGCAAGCTGCGGTGGTGCTCAGTCGCGACGAGGTAGCCCGACTGCTCAACGCCAGAGCATGGGCAAATTGAGTCAGCAAAGCCGAGATACCGGTGGCTGCCATCAGCTCCCAGAAGATCGAGCCGGTCACGACGTCGGCGGACAGGCAAGGCCGGCCTGGCGGCCCTGCCGGAGGGCGACGCCCATGTTCCTCACGGTGGCCGAGCCCAGACGCCCGCAGCGACGACTGGCGGCTCAGACCAGAATAAGATGCTACGTTGTTCAGTTCCCCGAACCGGCGAGTGCCTGCATCAGGTCTTCGATGATGTCCTGGACATCCTCAAGCCCCACCGACACGCGCAGTAGTCCGCCGGGTGCCATCGACTCGGGCCCTTCGACCGAGGCTCTGTGCTCGATCAGGGAGTGGGTGCCGCCGAGGCTGGTGGCGCGCACCACCAGTTTCAGGCGACCGGCCGCAGCCATCGCCGCCGGCTCACCGCCCTTCACGACAAACGACAACATGCCGCCGAATGCACTCATCTGCCGGGCAGCAAGCGCGTGGCCGGGATCGCCAGCAAGTCCCGGGTAAAGGACCTCCTCGACCTGGGGCGACTTTGATAGGGCTTCAGCAACCTTCAGCGCGGCATTGCAGTGCGCGCGCATCCTGACCGGCAGCGTCTGCAGCCCGCGGAGCGCCAGCCAGCAGTCGAAAGGCGCTGGGACACTGCCCTTGTGCTTCTGGATCATCTGCAGGGGTCGCTCAAGGGGCGATGCAGCGGGCACCACAACGATGCCGGCCATCATGTCCGAGTGGCCGCCAATGTATTTCGTTGCGGAATGGACGACCGCGTCTGCGCCTAGATCGAGCGGGCGCTGCAGTGCCGGGGTTGCCCAGGTGTTGTCGACAACGGCGAGAGCGCCAGCCTCGTGGGCGATCTGACAGATGGCAGCGATGTCAACAACGCGGATCATCGGGTTCGACGGGGTTTCCATCCAAACCAGACCAGTAGGCTTGTCTTGCACCACTGTCCGCACGCGCTCGAGATTGCGCATGTCGATAGGCACAAACTCGAAACGGCGGCCGATGTCCGTCTCCCTGATCAACGAGCGGATGCCGAAATACATGTCGTCCGGCAGAACGACCCTGCCCCTTGGAGGGTGGGCTTCGAGGACGGCGGCAATGGCAGCCATCCCGGATGCGAAAGCGATGCCCTCTCCGCCCCCTTCGAGCGCGGCCATCGCTTGCTCGAAAGCAAAGCGGGTCGGATTAGAGTCGCGCGTGTATTCATAACCCGACGGAAAGGAACCATCCGCGCCTCGCTCAAAGGTAGTGCTGGTATGCAGCGGAATGGAGACCGCACCTGTCAAGGGATCCACGCTCCGGCCGATATGAATAGCTTGTGTGTCAAAACGCACGGCGGCCTCCTTTTGTCGGTTGTTTGGGGCGGTCATTATGTTGACCGTAACGATCAAAGCTGCTAAAGTCAATATAATGACCGACGCATCATTCATATTGGATCGCGAGCAGGAGCTGGGTCTGGCAATAGCCACAAGGTTGCACCAGCTGCGTCGCGACCACGACCTGACGCTTGACGGTGTTGCCAAGTTGACCGGCCTTTCAAAGGGAACGGTGGTGGCGCTCGAACAAGGGAAGGCCAACCCCAGCATAGGCATTCTTTGCAGGCTGGCGGCTGCGTTCTCACTGTCCGTAAGCGACTTGATCAACAATGCGCCCAGGGGAGAGGCTGACAAGCGTATTGAGCGCACGGCGACGAAAACCCTCTGGACGAGCCCCACTGGCAGTAGCGCTCAGCTGCAGGCCTCGATGTCGGGCAGCACTATGTTTGAACTCTGGTCCTGGGCCTTGGCACCCGGCGACGAATTCCATGCGGACGCCCACAGCCCCGACACGCGCGAGCTGGTGACGGTGACTGCCGGCGCTCTGACCGTTGTCGTGGGCAGCGAATCAATTACCTTGCAGGAAGGCGAAAGCGCCCACCTCATCACCGATCAGTCACATTCCTACATCGGCACAGCCGATGCCTGGACCTGCTTCACGATGGCTGTGCTGGAGCGCGGTGGGCAGCGCCTGGCCTTCATTTCATCCGACGGTCCAACCGCGCTTGAGAGCGCGGCGTTGGCTGACCAGTAAACGTTTGGACAGGAGTTCACCTTGTATATCCCGCCGCACTTCGCCGTGCTCGACACGGAAGCACTTTATGGCCTCATCGAGGCCCACCCGCTTGGAATGCTCGTAACCAGCAGCAACGGCACACTCGACGCCAACCACATCCCGTTCGAACTTGACCGCTCAAAAGGTGGTCTCGGCATCCTAAACTGCCATGTCGCGCGCAAAAACCCGGTGTGGGAGGAACTGCGTGACGGGGACGAGGTGATGGTCATCTTCCGGGCAGACGACGCCTACGTCTCGCCGAACTGGTATCCAAGCAAGCACGAGTTTCACAAGCAGGTGCCGACCTGGAACTACATGGTCGTTCACGCGCACGGACGGGTGACGATCCATGATGACGAACGGTACATTCGCAGAAACGTCGCCAAGCTCACCCACCGACATGAATCCATCCAGCCAGTTCCGTGGAAGATGGGCGACGCTCCGAAGGATTTCATCGATACAATGGTCAAAGCGGTCGTCGCGATGCAGATCGAGATCACCAGCGTGGTCGGGAAGGCCAAGCTCAGCCAGAACAAGGAGGTACGCGACATTCGCGGCGCTGGCGACGCTCTTATCGCCGCTGGCGAGCACATCGTCGGCGAGGCCATGCTCAAGGCAGCTGCAGAGAAGGCTTAGCCCTCACTCGCATTGCCAGCAACTTCTGCGCGCCGCAGTGTCTGCCAATAGCGGATGCGAACTAGTCACGGCCTCGCGGCGGGTTCCGTCTGTCAACTCGATCTTTCGAAAGAAGACCTCCTGCCAGGGGCGCGGCGTCATCACCGCGATCGTGCCGGATGCCCGAAAGCAAGGCCCGCGCCGCCAGGTCCGCTTGCCAGATAATTTTCGGATTGCTAATTGATGATCTCTATCACTGTTTCCGGCAAGGCCGAAGTGTGGAAACGGATGTTTTGCAAGCATCGGATTTTCCACTCCAGCTATTCTGGAAAACTCGATGCGGGAAGACGACCTGCGGGCGCGAGTGATATTGCAGATGGTGATGACGCGAGACGATCGCGACTGAGACCATCGCCGATCTGGTGAGGTAACTCACAGTGCCGAGGATCTCGGGCTGTCGCTGCCTTAGGCGAAGATCCTTCTTGCGAAACTTCAGCAAGCAATGATGAAGACGCAGGTGGAACCGTGGCTCAAGGAAAATTGTAATCTGGATGGCCGCCACCTGCACAGCAAGGGAAGTTATCGCGTCACCTTCCAAACCCTATTCGGCGACGTCCGGCTGAACAGCCCGCGTTATTGCCTGCCACGGATGGCGGGAGGGAACGACCCTGCAACGAACGCCTCAATCTGGAGACCCGTTGGGCCTCGCTCGTGCCCTGTGCCGCCGCGGCCGAACTGCTGACCGACGTCCTACCGATCGATTGCGGCGCCAACGCCACAACAATCCGGCAGCATACGCTGCGCACCGCTCGCGGTATCGAGCGGGATTTGACGGAAGAGCGGGTGTCCATCCTACAGGATGCCTGCCCGCGCGACCGGATGAACTTGTCTGTTCCAGATGGCCGTATCGTCATCGGTCTGGATGGCGGCTACATCCCGCGACCGCAACGACCGGAAACTTCGAGCTGATTGTCGGCCGCTCGCTGCCCGAAGACGGTAATCCGCGATACATCGGTTTCGTCCACGGTTACGACCATAAGCCGCAGCGGCGCATCCCTGATTCTATTAAGAAGCAGGACGTGCAGACCAATCAAAGATATGACTTTCATCACAGATCGCGGCGAAGAGGTCCGCTCGCTCGCCGAGATCATCGCGCCTGCGAGCGAGCATGTGCTCAACTGGTTCCATATCACCATGGGCATCACGGTCCTTCGCCACTTCGCAAGGGGACTGGAAAACCGCAGGCCGGCAAGATCTGTTTGAGGGCCTACGCGGGATTAAGTGGCATCTGTGGCAGGGCAACCGCTATCGTGCCAGTGACGAAATCGCGGACCCGCAACTCGATGCAGAAGGTCACGACGGACTATCCAAACAAGTTCCTGACAGCCATCGGTGAGCTCCAGGCCTACATCGCCTCCAACGGTGCGAGCCTGGTCACTTACAGTGAGCGCTATCGCTCCGGTGAGCGCATCTCCTCGGCCTTCGTGGAGTGCACCGTCAACGCCGTCATCAGCAAGCGTTTCGCCAAGAAACAGCAGGTGCAGTGAAGCAGGTTGGGCGCGCATCTTCTGCTGCAACCCGCACGCAGACCCCTCACGGATCTCTGCGTTCAACCTTTCGGCAGTGGGTATCCCGGCATGTCGAACGACAATCACGAGTACAGACAAACTGTCCGCGCCGCATGACCGCTTCACAAATCCTCATGCTCCGAAGTCGGCCGGCTACTCAAAATCACCATCGCCTACGAACTCACAACGGACAGACCCCAAACTCGGCCGCATACAAATCACAGGTCGGTTCTTGGCAAAAATCCGGGGCACTTCTCGGCAGCATTCAACAGTCATCCCGGCGGGCAAGCCGCTTCTTGTAGAAGATCACTGAATATCCGTGCAACATGCCTTCCGCGCGGCGAATATAGCCAGCCGTCTCATAAATTCTTTGAGCCCCTACTTGGATGGTTGTCGTATCGAGCGCTATCCACTTGAATCCCAGAGAAACGGCTCGCGATTCCAATTCACTAAGAATCCTCCTTCCAAGCCCTCGTCGCTGAAAGGCGGGATGGACCCGCATCCGTTTCAGCTCTGCGACATCATCGTCAACAGGTTTCAATCCACCCATAGCAGCGAGCAGGGAACCAATATGCGCCACCACGAAGTCTCCGCCTGACGCGATGTATACTTCTCCGACATTGCGTAGATCATCCTCCCACACCCCTTGCGGACCATACACACCAACAGCCTCAGATGCGCTTCTATGCAGGTGCCATACATCATCGGCATCCCCTGTCTCGAACCGACGCAAGATCACTTCGTCTTGAGACATCGGCCGTCACCTTTCTGGTTTCCGACGCCTTGCGTGGCCTCATGATACGTTTCTAACCAGACAAGTGCCGAAGCTACTTTTGATGCACCGCCGTTAAAAGCCGCTGTGAAAGCACCGCCTCAACACTCTCCGCGGCCTCAACTCCGACGATCGGGCGACCCGGGTCAATCGTATATTTCAACGCCGTCCTGAAGTGCATCCGGGTAAACCGATCGAGCGCACAAACACAGGACGCTCGCATGTTTCCGATTTCACTTCCGTGGCGCTTCAGGACGGGCGAAATCGTTGCAAATTTGGGAAAGCCCGCTTTCCCTTCTAGCCAGCTTGGCTGGAGCCGCGCGCTCCGGTTGTCTGGTGACAACCAGCGGAAGACCTCGTGAATGCATCCTTGCGGATAGTACTCTGACAGCCGATATACATCCCTATAAAATTGCGGTTTCTGGTGGAAGAGTTCTTCACCCATCAGTAGAACCGAGACCGCCACGATCCGGGCAGAGAAACGACCGCTTGGGCCAAGCCTATCCTTGTAAGGGTTTTTTCCGTAGAACACACGAAATTCGCTGAATAGATCGGGCGACATATGCTCATAAAAGCGCGCCAGGACATCATTCGCGGATTCCAGCGACTTCACGCAAAGCGCGAGACACTGGCCCGCATCCGCGCCGACCGCGTCGCGCAACTCTAGTAGTGCGTCCATCGCCGCCTGTAAGTCGCTCTCAATGAGTTGATGGCCTAGGCAAAAATCTCGCTCCTCGACCCCGGCTGAGCCGAGGCAATATACTCGTGGATCGCTCTCCAGCGGATTGGAAAGGATCATATCTTCATAGGAGAGAACATCAATGCTGCGCTGCCGCTGGCAGCTCAAGCGTGCAATCCGCCTAAGCGGCTCTCCTACCGTTAACTCGGCATCGACGCGATCAAGGCCAGCAGCCGCGGACATCTGATAGACACAATTGACGAGATAATGAACGTCTGTCTTAGCCACTCCAAATTCGGAATGCGACAGATCCAGTAGGTGCGCTTCATAGTCCGCTCCCGCTATGATCGTGTTAATGCTATGCCCAAGCGCCTTGACCGCCCCGTCAGGCCGCTCACTACCTTTGATCTCTGCAATATAGTGCGGGAGCTGTTCAACGACAAAATCGCTAACCGTCCCGAGCGGGCGTCTTCGCTGCCGGCGATCGATGCTGTCGGTCAGATGAGAAAAAATCCCCTGCGCCCGATGGGACGTCTGGTCCGGGACAGAAAAAGACGAGCTAACGGCCATTGACGAGCCCCCAGACTTCACCGAAAGACGGCTTGCATTTGTTCACTTGACCCGTATCTTCCCGCCGGCGAGTAATCGTGTTTTTCGATCAGGTCAGTTCGTTTGTCTGTTATCCGGCTATCGTTGTACGCGACCCGCTCTAGAACATTGTCCGAGAAAAATAGTAGGGATACAGCGCCTGAGTTGATAATTCCGGCTGCAGTTAACGAAAGAACGCCGTCGTTCGAAATTCTGACGAGACCCGCCTCTTTTAACGTTTTAACCTCGCGGCTAAAGTACGTTTCCACTGGGACGCCAAATTCACGCTCGAATCGAGATAGCAACACTCCGCTGCTTCGCAAGGAGAACATTACCGTCCTGCGCATAAGGTCATCTTGCGACAGCACCGCCCCTTTCCACAATGGTTTTTCCCCCGCCTCAACTCTAGATAGATACCTATCCAAATTTGCTTCGTTATAGAACTGGCACTGACTCATGTATCCAAAGCCGCTCACCCCAAATGGGACAAGATTATTGTCGTTCCATGAATCGTATTTGCGGCACTGCTGCACGGAGTGCGGCTGTGACTTCTTAGTCCAATAGAAAATCGGCCCGTGCCGATAGCCGAGCGCGGTGAGGATGTGCCCAGCCATGAAATGCATTATCATCCGCTCCTTGGAACCAGCGAATTGATATCGTCCTTTTGCCAGTTGGCGGGCTATTGGGTCGGTCGATTTAAACATCAGCGGGAATATGTTGAACTTCTCTATTCCCATCTCCAATAAGCCGATAAGTGAGTCGTACCAGCTTCGGAACGTTTGCTCCGGTAGGCCGTACATAAGGTCGAGGGATAGATTCCCCACGCCCATCTCATCCAGTAATTTTACAGTTTTCGTCACCTCCCCTACGCCGTGACCGCGATTCAATACGCGCAGGATTTTCGGATCTAGACTTTGAACACCGAGGACAAAACGATTTGCGCCGCCTTGAAGGACTGCCGAGATGCGATCCGCAGCATCTACGTTCTTCACAAGAGAGGGGTGCAATTCGAAACTTACTTCGGACTTTGATAAATCAAACCGCCTATTTATAATGTCAAAGAGCGTCTTTAGTTGATGAGCGGTCAAGAATGACGGAGTACCACCTCCAAAAAAGGCCGTCTCAATAACTTTTCCCTTGAGCGCCGCGTCTGACCACATCATCTCTTGGTTTAAAGCTGCTAGATAGCGGTCCACTCGGAACGGGGGCGGGTTTATTTCCTTTCCGAAGTGGCAAAAGGTGCAATACTGGTTGCAGAAGGGGATATGGAAATAGAGATCAACCGACGACGTAACCCGGGCCAGCAGCTGTTCGGCATTGAGGTCGCCCATAGCCTTAAGAGGAGGATACGTGCCAACGAGATAGTCGTTGTACGTGTCAAGGAGCAAATTTCGTGACCTCAACATATCTAGGTTGATGTCATACGAGCGGTCGATCGCAAGCTCCAAGGCCTCGGAATAGCTCGGCACGTTCATTTCTTTAGGACTCCTTTGGCTTTCGTCGGAAGGCAAGGCGCGATAGAGGTTGCGTTCGGGCTACGTCGCCGTCTTCTGCTTGAGGTAAGCGCAATTTCAATTAGCGATTTGGATTCGGTGGCTCCCAGTGGATCCGGACTGTGGTTTAGAAGGGAACACGCTCATCTGTGCAGCGTCTATGGTATTGATTTGGACAATCGAGGAAATTTCATTCGGGTTCTGCGGGGACAACTGGGAGACCGCCGTGGTCGCACAGGTGCTTGCTGGTGTTCGTTGCAATCGTCGTGCCACCAATGACCTTTTTGCGGTCTTTGCTCGAAAATACGGGAAAGCTATGTGCACCGCGCGGCCACCACCGACGGAATACTTGCGCCTCAGCGTCGGCTTTCGAACATACACGTCTTTGATCGGACACGGATGGACAGTTAACGCGGGCCAACTGCAGGTTTGAGTTCGTCGCTGAAATCCGTGACAGCATTTCGCCCTCCAGTCCCGCAAGACGCCTTCGATCGAAGGGGCACACACATCATCATTTCATCTGGCCTTCAGTTCATTGGGCCATCGACGACGTTCGTGATCGGCTTGGAAATGTCAGCTACTGATTTTGCGGCAAGCGCTTGGAATTGCTTCACCTGTTTGAACTTCATCTCGACGCCCTTGCGTATGAAGCTCGACTGAAGCTTTTTTTTTACAGAATATTTGTCGCATCCGTTTAATGCTATTCGACCCTAGTCACCTGAATCGGAAGTTTGGTTCATTGTCTTCTGACAGAAACGCTTGACCGATGCGAGGATCTGGTCGGCGGATTTGACCCACTTGTATGGGGTTGGGTTTTCGTTGTGGTTTCGATGAATGCGTCGATGTCGGCCTCCAGTTCTGCGGTGGAACGGTGTACGCCGCGCTGCAACTGCTTTCGCGTCAGCTCGGCGAACCACCGCTCGACCTGATTGATCCAGGATGCCGACGTTGGCGTGAAGTGAGCATGCCAGTGTGGGCGGCGCGCTCGAGACGTGCCGCATGACCGAACTAAGTTCGTTTAGACGGGGAGCCTTCACTCGATGCCAAGCTAACACCGGTGGAGCGAGAACCTTTCATGCCATCAATTTCGTACCGCTTTTGCTCCCCATGCGCGTTGATAGTCCGGCCCGAACGTCCGCGAGAACAGGCCGGCGGCCACGGTCCGCCGTCGAAGCTCCTCGATATCCTGCGAGTAGTCGCCGGTGTAGAGCTTCATGATCATCTGGTCGCGCGCCGCTCCGGTCAAATCGTAATGGAGATGGCCATATTTGAATGAGCCAGCATCCCGGCGGCGGCCCCGTGTGCGCATTGTAACGGCCCTGAGTTCCGCTTCGAAGGGCTCGACGCCGTGCAGCGATACTTCGACGACCTTGCCGGTCTCGACGTCCGTTTCGATGGGGATTTCGACCACGGCTTTCCCGAGCGTGAGGCTGACAGCTCGCCCGGCGATGCCGCCGAACCGCGCTAGCTCGTCAGCACGGAGGCTCTCGGAGGCGGGATTCGTCTTCTCGAAACAGATCAGCGACGCAATCACGAGCACCACAAGGTTCACCAGTGCCCAATAGATTGCGACTGGTGAGAATTCCCCCCGGGGAATGCGCGCCCATTCCGGAATGATATTGATCACAAGTCCCAGCGCTGTGGCCGCAATTAATATTGCCAGGCAAGCAAAGGTATAGCCGTCGAATCTGTTGTCGACGTTCGAGCTTCCCTTGGGCGTCACCCGAAAAGGCCGCCCAAATGGCCGGATTAGGCTCGAAATCACCGTCGGCAGCATCCGGAAGGTGGAGAAGGCGCCAACAGCGCTCGAAACCACCGGCAGATAGCGCGTCGGCGTGATCCAGTGCATCAGCAGGAAATAGGCGACGAGAACAGGCAGCTGATGGTTGACCAGATCGGCTACTTCCGTGAAGAAGAGCGGAGGATACCCTGTCCAGAAATACACGGCAGGGACGGTAAGGATCGCCAGGCGCACGAAATACTGCACGAGCCAGCTCACAGGCAGGAACATGATGTGCTGGAACAGGCTGAGGCCGGGACCGCGAAGGGGTCCGTTGTGCACGAAAAGCGTCTGGATGCCGCCCTGGCACCAGCGTTGCCGCTGCACGAAATAGCCCTTCAGGTTTTCCGCGGCAAGCCCGATGGAGAGCCGCTCGTTGAGGTAACGCGTCTTGTATCCCTTGTTCAGCATCGTCAGGGTCGTCAGCAGATCCTCGGTGATTGACTCCGTCGGGAAGCCGCCGATTGCCTCCAGTGCCGCGCGGCGCGTGATCGAGCACGAACCACAACAGAAGCTTATGTCCCAGGCATCCCTGCTGGCCGCCATCTCGTCGAAAAAAAGGCGCTGTTCGTCGGGCCAGGATCGCTCCAATCCCAGATTGATCTGGACGGGATCCCTGTTAAAGAAATGCTGCGGCGTCTGCACGATGCCGATGCTGGGATCGGTGAAGAAAGGCAGTGTGCGTCGAAGAAAGTTCCGGTGTGCCACGAAATCCGCGTCGAATACTGCAACGAACTCGCCGTCGCTCACCGTAAGGCCGTTGTTCATGTTGCCGGCCTTGGCGTGGGCATTATCCGGTCGGGTAACGTGGATTGCGCCCTTTTCTTCGCAGAACCGCCGAAGCCAATCCCGGCGCAGGTCGTCCAGGACGTATACTTTCAGCCTCTCTTGGGGATAGTAGAGGCCGAGCGCACCAATGATGGTTCGCTCGAGCACGTCCAGCGGTTCGTTGTAGGTCGGGATGAAGACGTCGACCGTCGGAAGCTCTTGTCGAGGCCGGCGGAAGAATTCGATTGCGAGCGCATCCGCTTGGGCGCTGCGGTCGACATACCGGCTCATGATGATGAGGAAGAGCGTTATGTCGAAGAATGCGAGCAGTTCGATGCCATAGAGAAACCACACCCAATAGAAATCGAGGCCATCATCGGGATAGGGCAGCACGGTATCGGTGAGACGCCACCACAGATACCGCACAGCGACCGCGAAAACGATTGCGCAGGTGACGGTGCGCGTCCAGGTCTGGTACCGCGACCAGCCTTGGACGAAGATGAGGAAGAATGCCCCGACCAAAAAGGTCGGCGCCAGCGCTACCAGATACTGAACCATAGCCTCGTCAGCCACTGGGCCATCGTGAAGCTGCGCGTGTGGAAGCGGACCTGGACCGACCGCCCGACATGGCAGAAATTGCTGTAGTCCGTGTTGATAGACGAGTTTGCGAGCGCCACCCTGACCCGGGCGTTGCGCCCTCTGCCGCTTGGAGGCATCGCCGCGAGTGTCGGCTCCTCTACCACCGCCGAATTGCCACGAACCGAAGTGACCTCACCGTCAATGACATTGTCAGTCCCGAGGATGCGGACTTCCGCGGCTCGGCGCGGATAGATCTGGTCGAAATCGACCTCGGGAACCAGAATATCCACGAAGAGGTCGCGGCAATCGAGCACGCGTAGCAGTTCGTTTCCGGCGACGACGTTGGCTCCCGCAACGACGTTGTTACGCCAGATTACGCCGTTGAAGGGCATTGTCATGACCGCGCGTTCAAGGCTGTCGACCCGTCGCGCCTCCTCTGCTAGCTGCTTGGAAATCTCGCCCTGACGGGTGCGGCTTTCTGCGGCACGCGCATCGAGATCGGCCATCTGGATCGCCAACTCGTCCTGCCGCTGGTGCGAGTAAGGAACGTCGTTTTGCCCGTCCTCGAGAAAAATGCCTTGCCGCATCGCCTCCAGCTGCCGCTCCAGCCGTTTCAGGGTCAGGTTTTCGACTTCGACCTGTGCCGAGGCCGCGATCTCTGTCGCTTGCGCCTCGTCGACACTGCTCTGCGAAACGACGCCCCTCGCTATCAGCGTCGAATTGCGCTGGAGATCCGCCGCACTCGCCGATCGCCGGGCCGCCAGCATCGTGATGCGTTGACGTGAAATTGCAATCTGCTGTTCGATGCTGTTGATCATCGCCTTGCTATAGACATCGAAGCGTCGGCCCAATCTGGCACGCAGCGCCTCCAACTCGCTGCGCTGATTTTCGAGCGCCCGCACTCTGTTCCGCGTGGTCTCAAGTTCCGCGGCCAGCGATGTCTCGACGGCGCGATTCACTCGCTCGTTCCGGATCGTCAGCAGTACTGCATTTTCCGGCAGATGCATGCCGGTTTTCGGGGGCGTCTGCAGCACGGTGCCCTCGATCGGGGCCGAGATCTCGACGAAACGCGCATTGATGGTGCCGTCGAGGCTGGTGTAGCCCGTGAGTCCAGGCAAGAGAGCAAGAACTGCGGCAACCAGCAGCAGGACTCCTACTGCAACTCGGACAAAGCGTTTGTTCCAGAACATGGGCGCTTACGAAGCAATGACCAGGGAGGTGCCGATCATCATTTCCGGCGTCGGCCGGCCTTGGGTTGGCTGTTCCCCTTGGCAGGCGTAGGTGGTCCGCGCCTGCGTCTGCAAAGCAATGACGTCGTCTGCCGACTGTTCGATCAGCCGTAACGCCGCCGAGTCCAGAGGCATGGCGACCGCGTCCGGCGTTTAGGGCAGCTAGCCCCGTCGCGGCGAACAGTTAGTTGGGGGACGCTATTCCGGGGCACGGATTCGATCGCCATTTCAGGGAACTTGGCTCCTTGAAGATACAGACGCGTCAGCCGATTGGCGTATCTTTGCAGCGCCGTGCTCTGCAGCGCGCGTCGGCATAATTGTATTCGAGGTCGCGCGGCGGGTTTCGCAACCGGCACCTGATACATGGTCTTTCTCCTCTTAGTGGCGCTTCTATTTTCGATTTGCATTTCGCCAGGCTCCGGATACAGGCCTCGGTCGATGCCAAGGGAGCCTTCCATCTAGTTTCCGGCAAATCATGCTGCCTTGGCGTCGGTCAGCGCCTTCTCCAAAGCGTCCGTGATCGGCTTGGTGACGTCGACCACTCCTTTAGAGCTGAGCGCCTGGAGTTCCTTGGCCTGCTGCACATACATTTCGACTCGCTTGCGCCAGAAGCCCGACTGCAGCGCGATAACTTGGGACGGCAACTTGGCGTCAACCAACGCATGTAGATGCGAGAGGTCCGCCTCGGCATTGGCCCGCAATCCAGCGATCGTCTTCAACGACAGTTCGACACCGACCGCTTTTGCGTTTTCGAAGATGGAATCGAGCGTTTTCTGGGCGTCTTCAGCACTCGACGCGAAATTGACAAGAGCTCCTGTCGACAGCTTGCTTGCCTGTTCGGCCACTACACGCATCTGATCGACGGCTTTGGCAGGGTCTAATGCCGGGAAGTGGATAGTCCCGACGTTTCGATCTTCGGTCTTGGCCATTTCGTTGTCCTTCTGGTTGACGATTTCTCTAATGTGCGCATGCTCTTTTTGCATTGCACGAGGGCTCCTTTTGCGCAGGGCAAGCCACACCGGGTTTTCGTTCGCTAGCCGTTATCGTCGCTACCGCTGCTCACTAGGACGGTGATAACGCGGACGGTGATAACGCGCGTCCTGCCGAGTCAAAAAGGACGTCTGAACTGTAGCACGGTATATTGTGATACAAATGATATTATTTGTGAATATTATATTACGCTGTTTTTCACAGTCTGCGTTTTAAGATTTTTTTCTTTGTCGGTCAAAAAAACAACCCATATTCTCTATCGCATCCACACATAATGACCATGACTTGCTATCAAGAATGCGCCCATTCGTGGTGATGACTTTTTTAACTCACAACCGTTTTCCAAAGATCGGCTGACTTTACCAGACGATATATGTTTCAGATTTATTTCAATGACTTAATTTGACTTTGTCGTCGACAAGCGCACCATGAGCTTGCTAAGTCTCATCTGTGGTATAGAACGGAGTATGCATTATGGCTCAGAAGTTTATACAATGGCGAGCGGATACCAGTCGCGGCCTGGGCGTAAATGATCAAATTGCGGGTGCTCCCGTGGGGATCTACCCTCTCTTCGGATCAGCCGCCACGCTCATTTGGAGCGTCGACCTCAGCAAGAACGTTATTTTGCTGGATGCGAGCGGGAACATCTTGGCACTTGACTTTAAGGGAGGAAAGATTGCCCCAGAGGTGCCGCTTGTTCTCTCTGAATACAAGGGCGCTCCTACGAAATCTCAGCAGTGGAGCTTCACTGTACGCCCAGGATATATCACTTCGCTTGCCGACAAGTCTTTGGTTGTAGACGACAAGCTTCGGGGCATAGATCCCGGAAATCCCGTTTGGGCCTTTGGCTTCAACGGGTCCATCGCGCAGCAGTGGATAGCGAAAGATCCGTTTGAGATCGTTAGGCGGAGCTACGAAGCCGCATAGAGCCGATGCGAGGGCGCGCAAATAGTCGACGGTTCCGGCCGCGAAACCGGGCCAGAACCGTCGTAAGCTGTCAAACGGCTTCCAAAACTGACCCCGGATCGGCGTCCAATTGGACGCCGATACCCCGGCTTAGGGGGGCAATTTTGCACGCCGATTCACATGACGCGTTCGATCGTCTCTTCTTCGATCTTCGCGGTCCTAAAAAGCGTGACGAGGATTTGACTCGGGCGTGGCCCCTCCACCAAATGTCCGCATCACCGTTATCGTCTTCCAAGAGTAACCGCCCGCATCGTCGCCCCAGATGAGGGGGATAGCGAGGCAGGGTATGGTGCGCCAGTGTCATTGCGACTGGTGACCGTCATTTCTGGAAATTCGATCATAGAGGTCGCCAAACGTCTGCGCCTTGAATATCTCATCCAGTCGCGGCGACCGCCAGCGATCGCTTTTCATCAAACGAAATTGAAGTGCCGTTGCGAGAAGGCTGTCTCCACCGAAGTCGAAGAAGTTGTCGTCCAAACCTATTTCTTCTGCGCTTAAAAGAGACTTGACTTCTTCAAGGAAGAGGTTCCTCGAATCGTCTTCTCCCGGCATGTTGTCCTTGCCTTTTGTGCCTTCTTCGCACGAAGATATTTTCTTTTCAGCCGGCAGGTCGTCGGGCGTGGTTGTTCGGATCTGGTCGACCCATTGCCTTATGCGCGCAGGCAAGGGGCGCGTCGCTACGATGGCCTGACCATTATCGACGGTTGCGAGTATGCGCTCAATAATGTCGATCCCTTCGTCGGGAGTGAGTGCCAATGCTTTTGCCTGAGATGTTTGGTATGCGGCAGTCACCTGCCGCCCGTAGTCGTAGTCCCAGTCATCCCAGTTGGAATTGATCCACCGGATGCCGAATTTGCCTGACACTTGGCTTGCAAAGGCGTCCATGAACCTGTTCGCCGCCGCATAAGAGGCCGTTGCCGGTCCGCCGAGAATTGAAGCAAGCGAGGAGAAAAGGAAAACGAATTCCGGTACTCGGGTATAGGTAGAGTGAATTCGTTTCAGTGCATTATAGAGATTGCGCGTCCCTATCACTTTGGACGCGAACTCATTGGCAGAGGTCGTGTCGTCCATCTCAGAAAGGAACTTTAGATCAGACAACGCGGCGGCGTGGAAGATACCGTCGATGCGGCCGCACTCCCGAAGACTAACGTCGAGCACACTCGATAAGCTGTCGAAATCGGATACGTCCGCCTGGCGAAGGATGACCCGGCCCTTCTCACCATCGAGGGCGGCCAATCTGCGCATCCAGCCATCCTCATTGAAATCCACACGCCCTGAAGTCAAAGAGGCGGGTACTGCACGACGGGTTACCGCGACAACCGTAGCCCCAAGCTTTACGAGGTGTTCGGTCAAGGAAAGACCGATTCGCCCGAGAGCTCCCGTGATCAGATAGACTCCTTCGGGTCGGAGGATCTCCTCACCGGGAACTCGTGCGGCGAGGGCTACCTCGGGAAAGTGCGGGACCCACCGCCGGTTCCCGCGGAGGGCGACCACCCCATCGGGATTTGGCACGTCCCTCCCGATTTCAGCAAAGAGATGATCGGTCACGCCAGGGTCATCAATGTTCAGGTCCACAACGCGACAATCGAAGATCGGGTTCTCCTGTGGCAGCACGGTGGCGGGACCGAAGACGCACGCCTTTTCGGGATCGATAGGTTCCTCACCGACCTGAACCATCCGGTCACCAACAATCCAGACGTCGACCGGAGTCTGGAATTTCAGTGACGACAGAACTCGCGCCAAATCGAGTATCGCGTCGTAGCTCCGCAAAAGATCGGTCTGCACCGTTCCTGGGTCCCCGGATGCGTCGGCGCAGCCACTCAGGTGCCAGAGGCAGAGAATCCGATCAACGGGACGGTCCGAGGCGATCTCGGCGTCGACGAGCGCCTTCAGGCCCTCTCGGGTGGGGTCGATCATGATGATAGACCCTTTGACTTTCATGGGTGGGTTCGAGGGTTTGGCTCGTCGGCAAACCCGAACAACTTCATGACCCGCATGCTCCAACTGTCCCGTAATGCTCTTCGCCAGGATGTCTGCCGCATGCTCTGCCTCACCAAACGGCCGATCGGCCAACACCAGCCAACGAAGCGACTTTGTGCTTCCGTTACCGGGAACCGCGCGGGGAAGTCTCTTCTCTGTCCAACTCTGCGCATAGATGAACGCCTCTCCGCTGCGCCGCTCTCGCTCCTCGGTCTGCGGCAGAACCGTCAAGCCAGTCGGCTGACCGTCCGGCCAGCAACGCTGACGATCAAACGAGTATGTTGGAAGAGATATCCGCCGGTGAGAACCGGACGGTTCCAATTGATCACTGGCTTGTTCCCAATCCACCGCAACACCCAAGGACCAGAGGTCCCCAAGACATTCCAGAAGAACATGACGGTCGGTGAACTCCAGATCATCCTTCCCGCGTGCGGCTGAGACGATCGCTGGCAACTTGGTTTTACTATCCGCTGAATCGATTGCTTCATGTGCGAAACGCGTCAGGTTGCACGAGGGGCCAAGGTCAATGAGCGCAGTTGCGCCAGCCTCAACGATGGCCGCGAGAGACTGATCGAATCGGATCATTCCGCTTGCTTGCCTGCTCCAGTAGGTCTCGGGTAGAGGGACTTTCGCCGGGTGAAGATATCCTCCTGAATTCAGAGCGATGGCCAAGTCCGGTGGTCGCTTCTCGAGCGTGCGGACATGTGCGTCGATAGTATCAGCCGCCGGTTTCATCAGCGGAGAATGGCTGGGGACGCCGGCTGTATTGAGGATCTGGTTGGGGATCTCTGCTTTTGTGAGCCCCTCCTGAAGCCTTTCAATCAGTTCCCTTTTTCCGGTGAACACGACACTAGTTTTGGAATTCACGACACCGACACCGATCTCGCCGGCTTCAGCTCGGCCACGCCAGGCGTGCTCCTCGAGAATGCGCTCAGACTCCTCCGGGCTGCATTTGACCGCAAGCATAGCACCGTCGACACTAAGATTCGCCATCGCGCGACCACGAGCGACCATCAGGGCCAGTGCGTCGTCCAGTTTCAGAATGCCAGCTAGGGTGGCCACGACGTATTCGCTCATGCTGTGTCCGACAAGGTAATCGGGATGCACGCCAAACGTTTCCAGCAAACGTGCCATAGCGTACTGCACGGAGAAGATCATCACGTTGATTTCTTCGAAGGATGCGGCCGCGTGGCCGTCGTTTTCCCCAAACACGAGGGACTCCAGATCACGACCCAAGATGGAGCGACTAGTCGTGGCACAAGTCAGGAACGCTTGGCGAAACTCCGACACGTGATCAAACAGGTCCTTGAACATCCCCGCGTGCTGCACTCCACCGCCCGGCAGCATGAACGCAATCGACGGCGAGGGAAGGATTCGATCAGCCGCGCGATCCGCTTCTTCCTCTAGCCTCATGATAGCCATGTCCAAGTTGCGCACCACAACGACCGTCCGATGATCGAACTGGCATCGCGCCACCCGTAGCGTGTGAGCGACATCACCGAGATTGATATCCCTGTTGCGCCGCAGAAACGCGGCCATATCCCGGCAGGCGCGGCTTAACGCCGATGGCGTCTTCGCAGTAAGGCAAAGGGCGTGGGACCCCCGCTCGACCGAACCGGGCCAATCCCTAGCGTTCTCGCCAGTCCATTCCTGCAGCACGACATGGCAGTTGGTTCCCCCGATACCGAGGCCAGTGACGCCGGCAGTTCGCGGGCGTCCCTGCGGACGGGACCAGGGTCTAAGTTGCTCATTGACGAAGAAGGGCGTGTTCTCCAAACCGAGGTCCTCGTTCAGCCGTTTAATGTTGATTGTCGGGGGGATTACCCCGTGCTGAAGGGCGAGAACTGTCTTGATAAAGCTCGCCACCCCAGCGGCAGCGCCGGCATGGCCGATATTTGGTTTGATTGACCCGAGCGCACAGGTTTTGCCCGTGTCCTCTTGCCCCGCGAAAACCTCTGCCAGCGCGCGCACTTCGATTGGATCACCAATCTTCGTGCCGGTCCCGTGGGTCTCGATATATTCCACGTCTTGGGGGTCGAGTGCCGCGGAGGCAAGTGCCTGGCGCACAACAGCGGCCTGACCCCGCGCGCTAGGTGCTGAGTAGGAGGATTTGGCGCCACCATCGTTGTTGATGGCACATCCTTTTACTACTGCGTGGATAGGATCGGCCGCCGCAAGAGCCTCTTCGAGGCGCTTGAGAACGACGACCCCTACCCCATCTCCGAGCACCATGCCGCTGCCATCGGCATCAAAGGCGTGGCATACGCCGTCCGAGGAATTGATAAAACCTTCTACATACTGATACCCCGCTTGAGGAAATGTGATGCCCGCCCCGCCCGCCAGCGCCATGTCACAATAGCCCGCCGCGAGCGACTGAGTGGCGACCGCGATTGCCACCAGCCCAGTTGAGCATGCGGTTTGCACCGCGATGCTTGGGCCGCTGAGGTTCAGCATGTAGGACACGCGCGTGGCAAGATAGTCCTTATCGTTGCCGAGCTTCGTCAGGAAAGCGAGCGGCGCGTTGGTGGGATCAATAAGGCCGCCCCCCTTCAAATGGTTTAGGAGATAGAGAGGGAGGGCCGAACCGGCGAAGACCCCGGTCCGACCCTCATGCTGAGTTGGCGCATAGCCGGCAGACTCAAGGGCCTTCCAGCAACATTCGAGGAACAGGCGATGCTGCGGGTCCATTAACGTAGCCTCACGCCGCGAGAGGTTCCAGAAATCGGGATCGAAAAGGTCCACGTCGTTGAGATGGGCGCCCACGCGCACATAATCGGAGCGCTTCAGGACAGCCTCTGGAATGCCCCGGGCCTTGAGCTCCTGCTCGTTCAGCGGGATGATCGAGCAGATCCCTTGACAGAGGTTTTCCCATAGCGCATCGACTGTTTCCGCGCCGGGGAAACGCGCGGCCATACCAATCACCGCAATGTCTATGCCGGGGCCTCGTCGCCCTTCGAACGCCCTACTATGCGCCCTGCCCGCCGAGACTGGCGGTGTTTTGGGGAGTTTCCCGTTTTGATGACGGCCCTGCTCGCCGCCGCGCTTGCGGAGTAGAGCCGCGAGTTCTTTAAAAGTAGGATTGAGGAAGACCTCTACGACACGGAGTTCCATCTTCAGACTCTCACGAAGCCGCGTGCAGAGACGGGCAGCCAGAAGGGAGTGTCCGCCGCAGTCGAAAAAGTTGTGATCCGGATCGGCAGCATCTGCCTGAAGAAGGTCGCGCCAAGCTGCTCGAAGTGCCGATTCGACCTCGTCGGCATCTGTCACTGGAGGGCACGTCTCTTTTGCGAGGTTGCGGAGGCGCGACTGATCAGGCTTCCCGTTGGCTGCAATGGGCAATTCCCTCACGGCGATAAAGTCTGACGGAATCGCGTAGTGCGGCAGCTCAGACTTCAAGTGCGTCCGCAAAGCGGCCTCCCAGCCTTTGCACCTGTTCCGCAAGACCACATAGGCGATCAGTCGATCAGGCTGACCGGTCGCCGCATCGAGCTCTGGCACAACGGCGGCGGAGCGGACGACGGAATCTCGAAGCAAAGCAGCTTCTACAGACCCGGGGACAACGCCATAACCTCGGATTTTCACCATGAATGCGCAACGCCCGAGAATCTCCAACTGGCCGCCCGGCAGCATGCGGCCAAGATCGCCAGTGCGGAACATTGTGCCATCAGCGCGGAACGGGTCGGGAAGGAATCTTTCCCGTGTCATATTTGGGCTGTCGAGATAGCCATGACTCGATATATCGCCGCCGACGAAAACCTCGCCCAGGAACCCCAGCGGTACGGGGTCGCCTTGTTTCCCCAGGACATAGATACTGACATTGTGCTGAGGTGGACCGACCGGGACGACCTTTTGTGTTGTCGCAGGATCGATCTCGCTCAAGTCAATATGTGAGACATCATGGACCTCCGTTGCGCCGTAGTGATTGATAATCTTGACTTGCGGCAGCGCATCCCTCACCCGCGCCAGCAACGCTGCTGTTAACACCTCGCCTGAGACGTAAATCACTCGGAGATCCGGCAGGCGGCAGCGGACGTCGAGGCCTTCGCTACCGAGAAGCACATCCAGCAGCGAGGGGCTAAATGATGTTCTGGAAATGCGATTTCGTTCCAAGTACTCAACCAGCCGGTGTGGATCGTAGATAACGTCGTCCGGGATCAAATAGGCCGGCATACCCGCAAGGATCGGCCGCATTATCTCCCGGACCAAGAAGAGATTAACCGCTTCGCGCTCACTAGGCCTGTATGGCAGTGCGTGATAGCGCCACTGGTAAGAGCGCACAGCGCTTCGGTGGGGGCAAACGACCCCTTTCGGTTCACCAGTCGTGCCAGATGAAAATACAATCTGGGCCGGCGCATCGAGGTCCACCGCTTGCGAGTTGGCCAGACTGGCCTTGCCGAGTTGCGTTTCCCAACCCTCGTCGAGCGACAGCGCAAGACCCGACCAGTCAGGCGGAAGGTTCGCTGCGAAACGGTTGTTGGTGACAACGATTTCAACGCATGCCTTCTCAAGCATCCGCTTTAGCGCCGCAACGGGCTGAGCTTTGTCAAGCACGACGTAGGCCGCCCCTGTCTTAAGAATGCCGAACAAGGCGACGGCGTATTCAAGTGAGGTATCCAAGAGGATACCGACGCGCGAACCACGGCTCTGACCATGCCCGAAGAGGTGTCTGGAAAGAATCTCGCTCAGCTGGTCGAGCTCACTAAACGTCAAGCTCCGACTCTCGGAGACGACGGCAGGGGCGTCCGGATTGAGGGCCGCCTGTTTACGGAATTGATCATGCAGAGGTAGTTCGGGATAGGGCAGGACCTCGCCAAATCGAATGGACGCCGGGAGCTGTGCCTTTACTTCCCCAACTTCACTCAGGAGGGTAGACACCACTTCCGCCGTCATGGAATGGGTGTAAAAATGATCTCCATCAAACATAATCCGGGCGAAGCGCGACGTCGTGAGCCTACGCCATTGATCCAGGTCATTGGCATTGAACATTTCGTCCTGAACTCCCCCCATTGCGGTGATTGCCGCGGCGAGAGGTGTCGGCAAATTCCGGTCGTAAGTGTCCGCAAGTTCGAAGTCAGCCCGCAGCGGCGGCAAAATGAAGTCATGCAGGAGTTCATCATTTGTCAGCGCTTCCTCGGGGACCATGCCAAGGAGCCGGACCACATCGGCTAACTTGTCATCCGCGTATCTATACATGGGCGGCCCTTCCACCGGCACATCCGCTGATGGGTGAGCAGACACGACAACATGGAAGGGAGATGGCCGACCGGCCTTCTCCAGGGAGCGGGCGATCTCGTAAGCCACGAGCGCACCGACGCTATGACCGAAGAAAACAAAAGGCAGATCGCCGTACCGGCTGAGCGCCTCAGTGACCATGGGCACCAGTACGTCCATGCTGCGAATGTTGGCCTCCGCTGACCGTTTGCCGCGACCGGGAAGATCGAGGCAAATAAGATCAACATCGTCGGGGAGATAGTCTGACCAGGTACGGAAAGACTGGACGCTACCACCCCCATGCGGGAAGCAAATTATCCGATACGATGGGTCAATTGCACTCTTTATGGTACTAAGCAGTTCCTTCTTTCCACCAGGTAATTTTGGCATTTTACCTACTCCACTGGCGATTTATGAAATAGTCTTTTGTAAATGATCATTATTTGCGTAGAACAGCTATCGATTTCGGCACATATTGTTTTTCGGAGACTTGAAAATCAAGTACGCCACGAGGAGGCACGCTTTCTGCAGACATCGGATCCCATTTCCAAAGTATGTTACCTCCGTATAGCTCTTGCGATAGCTTTAATATCGAAGCCATTCGTGCGCGCGACACGAACCAGCTCCCACAGTCCCTCCTGTTAGATTAAGCCCCCGACGCTCCGGGATTGGATAGTCGCCAATTCGGCATAAGATTACCCGAACGGTGATAACCGTGACTGGCGCTTGTGGGAATTAATTATATGTAAAACTTTAGTTAATGTAAGTTAAATACAATTCGCAAACGATAAACTTTCTTCAATAATTCTACCGGTGCCAACAATCGCAAGAAACAGCGGCACATGGACGCTCGGCAGGGACCTCAATGATTCTGCGGATGTTCCTCGAAATCCTGCCCTCCAGGTGGCTAATGACAATGGCCATGATGCGATCGCGACACTCGATCGCGAAGTTGGCTGGCCTCGACTGTTTCGGATGAAGCCCGAGCTTGCCGCTATGGTAGAAGACAACGAAGCGCCGGACACTCCCGGAGCGCGCCCCGATCCTGCACCTCAGCCAAGCCGATCGGAAACTCATCTTCGGACAGGAAAGGCCCGATCGCCGTCTTTATGACTTGCAGCACTCGCCGGCATTGCGAGACAGCTACGTTTGCCGATGTCTGGGTCGATGGGAGTCGCTCGTTCCGCCCCATCGATGAGCACCTCATGCCTCGACCAACCTTCCACTGCGATGAAGGAAGGCGACCGACTTGGCCTTGGCGTGCAAGCTGATGGAGCGATCTGGTTGACTGAAGCTCGGCAAATGCTGGACTTCACCCTCAAACGCCTTGCCTATCGGGCACGAACCGGAAAGCTCGAAGGTGTTCGTCGTGAAAGCGGGACCCTGATCGTCACGCCGATCATCGGCGAGGCTGAAGATTTGGAATACCGAGATAGGTGAAATGTTTCCGCTGATCGAGGTGCCCGATCTGCTGCGACAAGTCCACGAATAGACTGGGTTCGCCAACCAATTCACCCACGTCCGAACTGCGGATGCGCCAGGGGGCAAACAGATGTTCGTGCTTGGTTCGACCTTGGCCCGTCTGGGAAAGCAAATCTTGTCCCGGCCCCATGTAGCGGCACTTTGTACGCCAAACCTATCACGCTCGTGGAAGAAGAAAGAAGATCTACCGAAAAAGCACAATGTGCCTTGGGCACGTAGCCTGACCGACTGCCAATATCAATTTCAACGTCCTGAAATTCCAGCATTCGGTGATGCATTGGGAAGTACGCTTTATAAACTGCCTCCTTCAAAACGAAGAGGTCCCGCCGCCGCAGCAGGGGCAAGTCGTACATGCTTTGCTCCTTGGGGGTTGCAATCAATTCAATCAAACCGTCCGGAAGAGGCTCATCGGGTTCAATGTCGATGCCGAGGGCCTCAATGTTTTTCCTCTGTGCGATTGCGGCGGCGGCCACCGTATCGTGATGAGCCAGAGATCCAACTACGCCGTCTGGCCAGATCGGGACGCCAAGTCGCGTTTTCAAGATTGGCATCGGTGGGAACCCTAATTCGCTGAGGAGAGTTCGGGCTATGATCCTTGCAGTACCGCTTCGGCGACGGACTTTGGCAACAGCGCGTCCCGACGCAGCAACTTCGGAAGGGGCCAAAGTATCCTCGTCGGCGGGTTCTATCGTACGAAAACCCATGAGGATTTTCCGTTGAGCAAACGTTATGATCTCCAACTATTTTCCCTCCATCTTCGAGCAAAATCACCCAAACGAGACCGGGAGCCAACAATCGCATCCTACAGCTTTACAGCTCCCACCCAGTATCACGTTTGCCATTTTTTTCCGAATTACTGAGAGCTATTGACAATGAGAGCGCGAGACATTTGCAGTTTTCTGGAATGCTCATGATGGTCAAGTGGTCGCCTGGAACCGGCACGGTATGAATAGACGCCGAACTCAAAACTCGGTCCCAGCCCCGGAAAGGCGAAGTTACCTCTGGACCTATTGAGCTTTTGGCTCGTGCCCCGCGAGGTCGGCAAATTTCGGTGGCATAGAACTGATGTATTGCGACTGGCAGTGATTGATGTTCGTACCCCTGCAGCGCCGCGTGAAACCGAGCGACTTTTCTATACATCACCGCATCGTCTCGCAGATCTCTATTTGACGGGAGCGCTCCAATTTGCTGCGCCTTTTCAAGCAACTGGGAAATGGAGCTTTTTTCAGCGAATCGTTCAAGCTCTCCGAAGCGCTCGTCTTCCAACGATTCGAGGCGTTCCAAAACCAGGTGGTTCACGATTTTGGGTGACATGGTCGAGCCATTTACAGGTACAGCAACATCGATGAGCGCCACGCACGAAACAGTCTCGCCTAACCTCAATAGGTGTTGCGCAATTGCGTAGGCCAATATCCCGCCTGACGAGTATCGTGCGAGGCGATACGGCCCAGATGGCTGGATATCCATGAACACCCCGCCTGCCTGTGAGGCCATCTCTTCAAGAGTCGGGGGACAAAGTTCGTTGAAATCCGGCCATGGCACAGCATAGACGGGACAGTCTATGTCCATTTCGCTGATCAATTTGACGGCGTAGGAACAGTCCCCCAACCCTGTCGGAAGAAAGAAGAGCGACGGTTGCGATCCAGCCGCGCGGATGGGAATCACTCCCAGATTGCCTAGATGTGGTTCCAAATTGAGCTTCGATGCAAGGTCCATCAGAATGGGTGTCCGGAAGAGATCGCTGGCGCTCAACTTCAGTTCCAGGTTCGAGGCCCGACAAAGCAGCCGCACCGCCAAGAGCGAATGGCCGCCGAGCTAAAAGAAGTGGTCGTGGCGGCCGACCCGCTCCAGCCCCAGAAGCTCGACCCAGATGCCGGCCAGTGCCGTCTCGACCTCGCCTTGCGGTGCCGCATAGGCGGCTCGCGCATAGGCATCCTCGTCGGGAACAGGCAGCCCCTTGCGGTCGAGCTTGCCGTTGGCCGTCAGCGGCAGCGCCGCCAGCCGCACGAAGGCCGACGGCACCATGTAGTCGGGCATCCGCGCTCCAAGATGCACGCGCAAGGCCTCGGCAAGCGCGCTTGGATCTTCGCCCCGGGCTCCCGCTTCGCCCTCGGTTCCCGCCTCATCTCCCGCTTGCGGCGCGCACACCACATAGGCCACCAGCCGCTTCTCGCCGGCGCCATCCTGTTGCGCCACCACCACCGCCTCGCGCACCCAGGCGTGCTCGCAAAGCCGCGCCGCGGTCTCGCCCGGCTCGATCCGGAAGCCGCGGATCTTCACCTGCTCGTCGTTGCGGCCCAAAAACTCCAGATTGCCGTCCGGCAGATAACGCGCGAGGTCGCCAGTCTTATACAGCCGGTCGCCGTCCACAAACGGGCTGGTGATGAACCGCTCCGCTGTCAGCTCCGGCCGGTTCAGGTAGCCACGCGCAACGCCTGCGCCGCCAATGTAAAGCTCGCCCACCGCCCCGAACGGCACAGGCGCGCCATGCCCGTCCACCAGGTACACCCGCGTGTTCGCAATCGGACGGCCGATCGGGACAATCGCCCATCAAAGTCAGCCGGGCAACTCCAGGTCGTTGCACAGACTGTCGTTTCCCTCGGTCCATAGGCATTGATAACAGATGCTGCAGGTAAACGTCGGATGAGTTCGGCCTTCGGCAGCTCTCCGGCAAGAATGAGAGTGCGACGCCAAATAGCCTGCACTCCGTCTTGCCTCCAGTAAGGCCGGAGGCAATGTCGCGTGGGTGATCGATTCACTCCGCAGGTAATCCGAGAGTTCGGCACTCGCCTGGCGGAGCTCATCCGCAGGCAAATGCAAGGCAGCAGCAAGCTACTTACGGTGCGTAGAATCGACTTTTTATTGTAACGCTCCATGAGTTTCTCCCAGTCTGGCAGCTCGTCGGGTCGGCCAACGTTGCGTCTTCGCCGGCAGCTCTCAAGCAGCCACAAATCGCAAAACCCATGCCAGTTTCCTGACTTGGGTCGAAAACATAATTTTCTCACTGCTCTTCAGCTATTTTATGTGAGGGCGAAGCAAGAGAAGGGCGAAATATTTTGTCGAGGATCAAACAAATCCGACATGGTCGAAGCGCGTGCTGCCGACATCCTCGACGGATGTTCCGAGCCACCTATGCAATGGCGCGGCGTCCTCATTGTACCGGCTATTGACATGATCCCGCATGCGGGATCGGGCATTTGGTCACAACCGGAAAGGTGTGCCGGCTCGCCCGCGGCCGAACACTCTGTCGACAAAGATTACAAACCTGCCCGACTGCGGATGCAATCTCTGCAACCGGACTGATCACAGCGAATTTAGGAGAAGCCATGACATGGCGGACATTGCACAGCGCGGATAGCAATCCGAATGACGCGTGAATTCCGACAAGAAGATTCCGCCATCGTGGAAGCTCGCGGAGCTGAGCATCACGGCCGGTTTCGCGCCATCCTGTTTCCGTCTCTGCGTCACGCCGGCGGCACCAACCTGGTGATCTTTCCAGCGAACCTTGTCGAACGCGACCAAGTCATTTTGCATGATCCGGATCACCGGCTGCCGAAAAATCAGTCATCGCGGCCCTGAGTTGACTGGCTATTTGTGAGTTTAGGAAGGGGCGACGCCCCGCTCAAGACAGTTGGTCGTCGACCACATCGGCCACTCGCTCTTCTTCGCTGTCGCCTTCCCCGCTCGCCAGCCCGGCCGGAATATCGCCTGCCAGCAGCTTCTCCTTCGACAATAGCCCGGCGTCCTCAAGCGCCTCGAAATCCGGCAACTGGCGCAGCGTGTCGAGCCCGAACTGCGACAGGAAATTTTTCGTCGTCACATAGGTGTAAGGCGCGCCCGGTTGCGGGCTTCGCGGTCCTGAGGCGATCAGGTCCTGCGCGCGCAGCACGCCGATCAGGTCGCGCGAAACCTCCTTGCCGAAGAAGGAAGACAGCTCACCACGCGTGATCGGCTGGAAATAGGCAATGCACATCAGCACAAGCGCCTCCGACTGCGACAGTTCTTTTGCCCCCTGCCCCGCCGGCGTGCCGAAGGCGGCGTTGATTGCATCGCCAAAGACCTTCTTGGTGCGATGCTGCCAGCCGCCAGCGACTGACGCCAGCTCGTAGGGGCGACCGGCGAGCTCGGCGCGGATGTCGTCGATGATCAGGTCGAGATTGCAGTTTCTTTCCACCACCCGCGCCAGCACCTCGCGCGGCACCGGTTCGCTCGCCCCGAAGGTCACCGCTTCGACGCAGCCCATCCACTCGCGCCAGCGCAGTTCTGGCGGCAGGTGCTCGAGCTCGGTGTCGAGCAGCGCCGGCTGATCGTCAGGCTTGCGGCGGACGGAGGCCTGGCTTATCGCTACAGCCCAAACAGCCGGAAGGTGGGACGGCCCGACAGCTCGCGCACGGCATCCAGTTGCTGGAGGCGTTCGAACAGCCGCCGCGCCGCAAAGCGCGACAGGTTTTGGTCGTCAGCGATCCGGCGACGGCATCTTCATTGAGCAGCAGAAAAATCACGTCGCCGGCACCCTTGGCGCGCAGTTTTGGCGCTATTGCCAGGAGCTTTTCGGCGCGGCGCGACAAGGAGAGCCAACTCGCCAGGGCGCTGCGGGAACTCGGTCGCATCGAGCGGTCCCTCGTCACGATCGAATGGTACTCAAGTCCGGCATTGCGCCGGCGCTGCCAAGCCGGTCTCAACAAAGGCGAGGCGGCACACAAGCTCAAGGGTGCCGTCTTCTTGCATGAGCGGGGCGAAATCCGCGATCGGTCGTTCGAAAGCCAGGCGTTTCGCGCATCAGGCTTGAACCTCGTCGTCAGCGCGATCGTGCATTGGAATACAGTTTACATAGGACGGGCGGTTGCCCATTTGCGCAGTGCACGTCGCGAGATTCCGGATCATCTGCTGAAGCACATCTCGCCGCTGAGTTGGGAGCACATTAACGTGACCGGCATCTACACTTGGGACGCGGAACATCAAATGCCTGAAGGATTCCGATCGCCACGACTTCCGACCCCAATACGTCGCGCAGCATAGAGTCCACGATCCGTTCGCTCTTAGCGCAAGATCCTGCACAGCTCTTCTGTGGTTGCCGCCCGGAGTGCAAGAGTTTTCCGGCCGTCATGTGCTGCGATCGAGTGCGGTCTTCTGTCAGGCCTCAAAGATGCGGCCTGTTTGGCGCCGCGGGCCGGTATGGTGATCTGCGGATCAGGTCCAAATGTTGTTCCCGAGCTCTGGGCTCCAAGAGCTGTACTGGGTTGCCTAATCCCGATCTGTTCGATCATTTGCCCATTCGGGTCGTCGCCTTCTTACACCCATTCACGGGGTATCTGTCGGCCGCCAAAACCTGCATTCTGTCAGGCAGCAGTTCTTCATGCCGGCAGCCTGTAATCTTCGCCCTTCATCAGCATGGCCCATATCCCGCGCACCATCTTGTTGGCGAGCGCAATGGCCACCAGCATCTTCGGTTTCCTTTCCGCCATTCGGGCCAACCAGCTGTCGGGACGGATCGCTTTGCGGCCGAGCCAGGTCAACCGCGTCATCGCACCAATGATCAGCAACCGGCGAATATCGATCTGTCCGGCCTTGGAGACGCGCCCAAGCCGGGCCTTTCCTCCTGAAGAATGCTGACGCGGAACGAGGCCCAGCCAAGCCGCGAAATCTCGCCCGCATTTGAAGCTTTCCATCGCAGGCGCGAACGCCTCAACCGCCAATGCGGTCAGCGGACCAACGCCGGGCATGGTCTGGAGACGACGCGCCATATCGGCTTCCGACGCAAGTTCCTTCGCCTTCTTCGTCCGGGCATCTATCATGCGAGTCAGATCAGCAATCTGCTCAACCATATCGAGGCATTCCTCCCGCACCAGCTTTGGAAGGTCACTGTTCGGCGCTTCCGCAATTTCCTGCATGCGGGCCAGTTGGACCAGCCCTCGGGGGACAATGTGCCCAAACTTGTAGAGAACCGCGCGGAGCGCATTCACCATTTCAGTGCGCTGTCGAACCAGGCGTTCCCTTGCCCGGAACAACACCGCTCTTCTGTCTTTTCACAAAAGGCCGTACATACTGTGGAGCGATCAGCATCACCTCATGGCCAAGACTTACCATCTCCCGTGCCCAATAATGGGCGCTCCCATAGGCTTCCATAACCACTGTCGCCGGCGGCTCTCGCTCATGAAGTTCCGGAACTGCTGACGCGACAATTTCCTGCGAAAATGCGTTTGTCCCGTCATCGACGCTCCGTGAATCTGGAAAACTGATTTTGCCAGATCCACGCCGATCATCGTATCTTTCATCGCGGTTGCCGTCCTCTCTGCTGGTGGGCCTACCCACTATTTGGCACATTCGATGCCGTCTGAGATGGGCGGCAACCACCCCATCTTGTTACGACCCTAAATCAACGACGCGTGGTAGCGGATTGCAAAATCGATCCATTCCGGGAAATGCCAGTCGGGATGCTCACCGCCTATCTTCGGCCCGAGCTCGGCAATGATCTCGTCAGAGGCCTTGCCACTTCTGCGAGCTGCAAGCACACGTTCGCCCAGGTTCGCGATGTAGTCACGCACGCCGGAGACTATTTCGGGGCCGCCGATCTCGCCATGGCCAGGAACGACGATGTCCGGCCGCAGAATCAAGCAGTCGTCTAGCGCGGCGATCCAATTGTCCGCGTCGATGTCGGTATCCTCAGGTGGAAACCACGGAAAGATCGGAAAGGTCTTTTCCTCGGCGAGGTCGCCGGTGAACAGGATGCCGTCATCAGGAAGGAAGACGATCTGGTCTCCGCGCGTATGGGCCTTGCCCCATGTCCTCAGGATAGCCCTGCGCCCGCCGAGATCGATTTCATGGCTGGTGTCGTCATAGTGCGTATCCGCCTCGACCAGCATCGTTCCGTCAAGAGCCTCGGCAATCGAGGGTCCCATCCCCCTGAACATGCCGAGATAGGCCTCGCCCTTGTCGGCAAGCTCGCGGGCCTGTTCGCTGTTGTAGAGGATCTCTGCCTCGCCCTTGAACGGCTCGGCGCCGTAGCCGTGCTCTGGATGGAAATGAGTGAGCGTAAGGACAAGCTCGCGTGTGCCGGCAAGGCGGCGCGCCGTCTCGAGCACCAACTGTCCGTTTCTTCGGCCCATGCCGGTATCGACCACCAAAGCCGAGTGACTGCCGACCACGATGCCGATATTGGGCACCAGCGGCACCCGATGGTCGGGGATCACCCAGACCCCATCGGCGATTTCGCGAAGGGCGGCAGGGTCGACAACCGGCGTCGGCCGATTGGGCTGTTGCTCAGACATGGGAGATTCCTGTGTTTTTGGTCGATGCTTCAAGGCCTGATATCGGCTTCTTGTCTCGGGGGAGTTCCAACTCGTGGCCGCCGGTGATGCCCTGGGGACGAAACAGGATGATCAGCAGCATCGCCGCGGCGAGGGCCACGTCACTGAGCAAAGGTCTCGTCCGACGCCCTTCAGTGTTCGTGGTACTGTGCGACGACGTCATCGGCGAATGTCACGCTACCCCCCGTCAACCATGAACAACTCCTGCGCCGCGCTGGACTGCGGGATGGAAAACCGTAGATTCAAGTGGATTCAACCATAAGTGATTCGTCCCATGTCGCAGTATCCGCGGCTCGAATACAGCATGGAAGATGTGCGCGCCGCGGGGAAAAGCCTTGCTGGCCCGGTTTCCTTCACCCCGCAAAACAACGCCGTCGCTGTCGAGATATTCTCGATAGCGAACTCCTGGCGTGACAGCCACATCTATCCCATGCGCAGCATCCGCGCCTCAGTGCGGATCGCCATGCGGCAGGCCTACATTCGAGGTGACATGGCCGCACGGCCAAAGCGGATGTCGTCCATCCGGCGCAAGCTCGCCGACACCACCATCCGGCTCGACCAGATGCAGGACCTCGGCGGGTGCCGGGCGATCCTCAATGACATCGATGGTGTGAACCGCCTCGTCGAACGCGTCCGCGAGCGCTCCCAGCATTGCATTCGCAAGGAATGGAACTACATCCAGAATCCCAAGGGCGACGGCTACCGCAGCCACCATCTCTCCATGGAATTCACGCCCGCAAGGAAGGAGGACGAGTCCTTTGCCGGTCGGCGCATAGAACTGCAGTTGAGGACGCGCCTGCAGCACTCGTGGGCGACCGCCATCGAGGCCGTCAGTCTCTACCGTAATCAGGACCTGAAGCACCACAAGGCAGACGGCGACTGGCTCCGTCTGTTCGAGCTTGCTTCCGCCGAGTTCGCCCAAGTGGAGCGTAGCCCGCTTCCGACCGGGGTTCCAGATCAGGCAGAGCGTGTCAAGGAGCTAAAGGATCTTAATGCCCGGCTCGGCGCGGTGAGCATGCTCGAGAACATCAAGGCGGCCACCCATTTCGCCGAGAATTTCACCCATGACCGTGGTCGCTACTACCTCCTGCGCTACAGGCCGGATCACACCGTCAAGATCGAGACCTACACGGGCACTTTCTCCGCAACGAGTGCCCTTGAGCTGGCCGAAAGGGCAATCGAGGCAGGAGAAAGCCAGGACAAGGTCGTCCTCGTCGAGGTCGACAAGATCGACAAACTCGTCTCCACCTACCCGAACTACTTCGGCGACGTTAGCCTGTTCATCCGCAACCTGCAGCTCGCTTGCGGCGGCAAGTCAGGCATCGAATACACGGTCGCTCCACAAGAAGTGGTCAGGCCGCGGGAGGTGCAGCAGCCTGACTACGGTGCCCTGCGCAGGCGATACACGCGTTGGATTGAGCCGCGACGCTAGTCGATTGTTGGAGGGGCGCGGCGATGCTCAAGATACTCGTTGACACGTGTGTGTGGCTCGATCTCGCAAAGGACTATCGGCAGCAGTCCTTGATCCTAGCGGCGAAAGAGCTCTTCGACGGGCAACAGATCGACTTCGTCGTGCCGGACGTGGTCAAGGCGGAGTTTGCGCGCAACAAGGCGCGTGTCGCCGAGGACGCGCGGCGTAGCCTGCAGGCTCACTTCCGCCTCGTCCGGGAGGCGGTCGACCGCTTCGCCGAGGACGACTACAAGACGGAGACGCTGAACTCCCTGAACGAGATCGACCAGCGCATCGCGATGAAGGGCGAGGCCGTTAACAAGTCCATCGAATGGATCGAGGACCTGCTGGCGCATGGACTGAGCAAGGCTACAACCAAAGCCATCAAGCAACGTGTGACGGAACGCGCGATCGCCGGGCTGGCGCCCTATCATCGCTCCAAGAATTCGGTAGGCGATGCGATCCTTGTAGAGACCTACGCCGATCTGGCGAGCGCTGCCAAGGCAAAGGGGCAGCGCGTTGCGTTCGTTTCCCACAATACCCGCGACTTCAGCGACCCGAACGGTGACCAGCGGAATCCCCATCCAGACATCGCCGAACTTTTCGACGGGCCTCACTCCACTTACTGGACGTCACTGGGCGACCTTCTGAAGTCTGAGCACGCTGACTATCTTGAGTTCGTGGACGAAGAGCTATCGTGGACGGATCAGCCTCGCCGGCTATCGCAAATCCTTGAGGCCGCGCGCCTGCTGGGGCTTCAGGTTTGGTACAACCGCCACTGGAACCTGCGCAGTCAAGTGGAGCGCGGAGATACCAAGGTCGTCACCAAGCCAGAATGGGAAGCTGCCGAACCACGTAGCCGTAACAACCGGGTCATTATTGACAGCATCTGGAAAGGCGCGCTGGAAGCCGCCCGGAAAACAGAGGAAGAGGTTGGCCTGGAGAATCTTGGCCCGTGGACCGACTTCGAGTGGGGAATGGTCAACGGCAAGCTGTCAGCGCTCCGATGGGTCATGGGCGACGACTGGGACATGCTAGACACCTAGAGTGTCGGGCCAGCATCGGAGGGGGGTAGCGTGCAGGAATTCGAAGCCGCACTGATGGACCATTACGTCGCTTTCAACGCAGCCGTCGCCGTGGCCAGCATCATAGTTTCTGGCTACCTCGCGCAGCGCATGCGGCCAGGGGTCCTGCTCGGGACGCTTGGCTTCGTCCTGGCGACAGCCCTCGCTCTCTTCGTAGCGGCGGCTGCTACATGGCTGGCGGCGGCGTTCATGACTCCTGGGCTGGCCGGACGCTCGTCGGCGGTGCCGCTCGGCGCGCTCGCATGGTCGTTCGAGACGGGTGTTGAGTTCGCCATGCTTGGCATCTCCGCTGGGATGCTCGCTTACCTCGTCCTTAGACTGAGACGGCCGGTTAGACGGGCGCACCCCTGATGAAGAACATGGTCAGAATTAGCTGGAAAGTCATCGTCCCCGCGGCAACGCTCATCCTCGCGGCGGGGCTGTCGTCGATACACGCGGCTGCCCAGTCGACAGGCGAAACGCCCGGTGGCGATTCCGTTTCCTTGCTGACGGGCTGGCCACTTGCAATCGTGACTGCCGTGGCGACGACGGTCGGCACCATTGCGGTTACCTATTTCAACCATCGGCTGACCGTTGGCAGGGACTCCAACGAGGAGCGCGCCAAGCACGCCACCTACGTGGCCACCAGGGTCGTCTGCATACTGGATCCGTTCGTGCTGCACTGCGTGGACGTGATACATGACCAGGGCGAGTACATCGACGGCGAACTGACCCCGCAGGTCGACGCCCCGGGACTGGAATTCCCGGCCGACCTTGACTGGAAAACCATGGACGCGGCCTTGATGTACCGGACTCTGTCCTTGCCCAACGAGATCGCCGCAGCCGACAGCAAGATCTCCGCCTTCGCCGAGCACTCGGGGCCACCGAACTGGGACGAAGTCTGGGAGGAAAGGCGCTACCAGTATGGCCGCGTCGGGCTATACGCCCTCGACCTCGCCGCCGACCTGCGGAAACGCTACGGGCTGGCCCAGCCCGACTACAGCCGCTGGAACCCGCGCGACACACTTGATATCGCCTATACGGCGGAGGATGCCAAGCGCAAGAAGGTGAGCGGAGCATCACGAACATGATCAATAAGTCCGACAGCAAGAAGGTAGAGAAAAAAGACGGCTGACGGCCTCTGGTCTCCGGCCGCTAAGGGCGGTTTGTCGGACTGCCATCGGCTGTTACCCATCTGCGACTAGTTAGTCCTCGATTTCTAGATCGGCTTTTTGCTGGTTAAAAGAAAAGTCGGGCGTGATATCGCCGGCCAGCAGCTTCTCTCTCGATAACAGCCCGGCGTCCTCGAGCGGCTCGAAATCCGGCAGCTGGCGCAGCGTGTCGAGCCCGAACTGCGACAGGAAGGTCTTCGTCGTCACATAGGTGTAGGGCGCGCCCGGCTGTGGGCTGCGCGGCCCCGAGGCGATGAGCTCCTGCGCGCGCAGCACGCCAATCAGATCGCGCGACACCTCCTTGCCGAAGAAGGATGACAGCTCGCCGCGCGTGATCGGCTGGAAATAGGCAATGCACATCAGCACGAGCGCCTCCGACTGCGCCAGCTCTTTTGCCCCCTGCCCTGCTGGCGTGCCGAAGGCGGCGTGGATGACGTCGCCAAAGACCTTTTTGGGGTCGGAACAAGAGCAGCGCGAAATCGTACGCTAAGGTCGATGCGGCACGCCGTAGCCCAGTCGGGAGGCGGAGCGACCTGAAGCCTTCCGGGAGATGTTGCTCGCTGTCCCAGGTGTAGATGCCCGTCAGGTTGATATGCTCCCAACTCAGCGGCGAGACATGCTTCAACAGCGGATCTGGAACGTTCCTTCCCGCTCGTTTGAGCTGTGTGACCGCGCGTCGAGATAGACCGTATTCCAGTGTACGATCGCACTGACGACGAGGTTGATGCCGGAGGCTCGGAACGCCTGGCTTTCGAACGATCGGTCGCGGAGTTCGCCGCGCTCATGGAAGAAGACCGCGCGTTTGAGTTTGTGCGCAGCCTCGCCCTTGTTGAGGCCAGCCTGGCAACGCCGGCGTAGCGCCGGACTTGAGTACCATTCGATCATGAAGAGCGAGCGCTCGATCCGGCCGAGTTCCCGTAGCGCCCTTGCGAGTTGGCTTTCCTTCGGAGATGCCTAGGGGGGTGATCGTGTCGGGGAACATGCGCAGCGCTTTGGCGGTATCCGGCCTGCAGTCCATGTGCCGCTGCTTCTTGCGGTTGTTGGCTTGCGAGAACAGCCGACCCATCAGCTTGATGAACATGGTCACCGCATCATCGGTGAGCTTCTGACCGAGTTTGATAACTTGCGCGACGATCAGAGCATGCCGACGGCTGGCATTGAAGTCATTGGCAAGCCAGGCAGGCGTAGCGTTACCCTCACGGATCATCTGGTCCCATCGTCCCGACGAAATGCGCGCCTGCAATTTCGGATCGATCTCCAGTGTGCGCAGGAAAGCAATCCGTTCGGTCAGCTCGACCAGGTTTGACCCACCTGGCGCGTCCGGCGCCGATCGCAGCCAATGAAAGCGTGTCTGGCCGATCACCGGATCAACCTCCAATAGCCTGTCCAACGATTGAAGCTTATCAAGCGGGATGTCTTCAATCAGAGTTCTCTCTGCCCGTCGGCGGGCTATCGCGCGGCCGGCAAGGCCGATCCGTTCGATCGTGTCGATCGCCGGCAGAAGAGATCCGCGTTCACGAAACGTGGCGACAATGGAACTGGCTATCGCAGCGCCGTCGTCGGACATCGTCGCCGCCTGAATTGCAGCCAATAGCGCGGCTCGACGATCTTGCGCCGTCGCGCTTCTCGTATCCAGATACACCATTAGGCGCGCTGTGTGATCGCGACGGGTTTCTTCACGGCGTGCATAGAGTGCAAATGCTTCTGGGTCGGCGCCGATTTGATCAGCAACATATCTGAGCATGGCGCGAGGCGGAGTCTGTTCTGCTCCCAGCACTCGGCCCGGGTATCGCATCAGACATAGCTGAACGGCAAAACCGAGTCGATTATGCTCACGCCTCCGCAGTTCAATCTCCAGACGATCTGCCGGTGACAACGAATAGCGCCGGATCAGGCTATCCTCGTCGGCTGGTATATCGAAAACCTTCCGTCGATCCTGACCTTTGACAGCTTCCGTTTTGCCATCGCCCGACACCATCCACGACCAATCTGCCGGGAGCGTTGTCGAGTCGGACGGACGAGGAAATCAAAACTGGTGCCTGGTGGTGGCAATCCACAGAGATCGGAGCCTGCACATCCGAGCTCCGGCACGGTTCATGTTCCGTTCGACCTTAGCGTACGAGGCCCTTATCAACCAAAGACAGCAACGGCCGATTTGATGATGATGCCGCCGTCTGGACTTCGGCGCATCTGGCGTCCCGTAGCGGCGCGAAAAACGCTTGGCAGCTGTAGCGCCGGTTGTACGCGCGCCCAAAGCGTCCGGATTGTTTCGCGGCCGCGCCGTGTTTTGCGAACGGCATTGCCCGTGACAACGCGTTGCGACCAGCGGAAGCCGATCTCATGGAAATAAAGGTCGGCATGCTGCGGGCTGATGTGATGAAAGACGCCGGCGATCGTGCGACGAACGCGAGAGTTGAACCCTTCGGCTGAATTGACGTGGACGGCGCCGCGAACATATTCGCAGCTCGAGTGCTTCACAGTCTCATGCTCAGCGAAACTCTCGCCAATGGCCATGAAGGCTTTCGCTTCGTCGCTCATCAAGCGTGCATGGGGCTCGATCTGTGTCTCAATGATGCGCTCCGCGGCACGCAACGAAAGGCCCATCACCACTGCAGCCCGCGCGTCACCGGCCGCAGTTCCAGGCGCGTTGCCGTTCGGCCGCTGCACCACTGCCATCACCGGTGTTTTCTGCGTGTTCGCCTGGCCTTTCCGGCCCCGTCCGGGCGGCGGATCATCAGGATGCTTTCGGGGTCTTCCACCGAGATGGAAGTGATCGACCTCGACCGTGCCGTCGAGCATGTGCTCGCGAGCCACCATGAGACGCAACGCATGCCCCATCCGCCAGGCCGTGGGCTGACTTACTCCAAGGGCTTCGGCCAGGCGCACCGAGGACATGCCTTTGTCCGATTGCAGCATCAACCACATGGCCTTCAGCCAGACACGCAGAGGTAGCTTCGTGGAGTGCAGGGGCGTGTGCGTCGTCACCGTGAACTGGAACCGGCAGTCGCCGCTCGAGCACTGATAAAGCCCCGGCCGTGCGCGTCGCTTGCCCGTATCCCGGCCGGCTATCGCGATTGAGCGTTTGTAACCGCAGGCGGGACAGATCCTGCCATCCGGCCACACCATGCTTTCCAGCAGCCGCCGACAATGATCTTCATCACGGAAGGCCGCGATCATGTCCTCAACGGTACGAATGTTGGAAAGCGCCGCCAGCATCGTTTCAGACATCCAGATCTCCTGCGCTTCGAGCCCAAAGAATCGCATGGAAAGCGATGGTGTACAAGGATATTGCTGTCTTTGGTTGATAAAGGCCGCGTACGATTTCGCACTGCTCTTGTTCCCACCCCAAATAGGCGATGCACATGAGCACAAGCGCCTCCGACTGCGACAGTTCTTTTGTCCCCTGACCCGCGGCCGTGCCGAAGGCGGCGTGGATGATGCCGCCAAAGGCTTTTTTGGTGCGGTGCTGCCAGCCGCCGGCGACGGACACCAGCTCATAAGGGCGGCCGGCGAGCTCGGGGTCAGGACAAGATGGGCGGCAACCACCCCATCTTGTTCCGACCCCTTGTGGTGCCGGGCTGGTACGGCACCAATTCTGTGAAATGGGTTGGTTCGATAACAGCCGCAGACCGGCGTGCGCCTGGGCCCTGGACGACCCGCTTCTACAACGACACCACCCCAAACGGCACGTGGCCTGTTTGGGCCGTCGCCCCTGAATCCGTAATTATACGTCCAGACCCGACGTTACCACTTGCGGCCGGCGAGGCCGTGGACGTGTGGGGCTGGGCGTGGGGAGACAATCCTATCGAAACCGTCGAAATCAGTCACAACGCAGGAGCGGACTGGCAGACGGCATCTGTCCGTCCTCGCCGTGACCGGAGTTGGCAGCGGTTCGAACTGCCATGGACACCGACAAAGGGTGAGCACGTCTTGATGTGCCGGTGTATGACAAGTCCGGGGTCAAGCAGCCCCTCTCTGGCGCCCGGAACGCGGTCCACAGCATCACGGTCAAAGCGATAGGTTGACTTCGCAATCGGCGCTACTGCTCATAAACAGTGACCTGTGAGCAAACCGGCGCACGCTCAAGGTGCATGTGCCGACGATGCGCCGATTTTATCGGCGACTGGCAATCGGCGCTTTGCGCGCACGGCCCCACATAACAAATATCGACAGAGCCAGGTAGACGAGGTTCAAAGGCAGCACTTGGCTGGTTTCCCCACGATACGCATGGAACCCGATAGCGAGTACCTGGATGGCGACGAAGCCAAGCGCAGCCAGGGGGGTCAAGAAAGGCAGGATGCGGGTCGCGGCTGGAAGTATCATTCCAAGCGCGCCCGCCAATTCGCAGATGCCAATGAACCGCAGCAGCCAGACTGGAACATCTGTCGCCCACAGGATTCCCATTGGCGGGAGCGCTGATGGATCGAGAAATGTCTTCATAATGCCAGGCATGCCGAAAAGAATGAAAAGGAGAACCTGCGCGACCCACAGGCCGATATTCCAAGAGCGGGACGACGAGCGAACAGACTGAGCGCCGAGACTTGACATGATTATTTCCATCGGTTCGATGACTAGAATTTCTTCCGGTCGAGGCGGAAGCGACTGCCTTCAGTGTCTCAACACGACTTTGCCCTGGGCACCGGCGCCCACGGCCCTGTGAGCCGCGCCAATCTCATCAAGTGAAAAGATCTTTGCGATCGGGATGACCAGCGCGCCACGGGATGCCGCATCGGCCACCGCCTTCAGAGTGCCAGCGTCCGGGCGATGATAGAGTTCACGGATCAGCACGCCATTGGCGAGGTTAGCGCCCTCGGGCACCGGAACTATGCTGGCGACTTGGCCCCCGTTTCGCACATGCGCGATGAGATTTCCGGCGACAGGCGCCGCGGCACTGATGGCATAATCGAACGTTGCATCAATCGGCGCCTTCGTTATGTCCAGTGCCTCTCCCGCCAGTCGACGCGCCTCGTCGACGCGATCGGGCCGGACGCCAGCGACAGGCTTTGCACCAATCTCTTGCAGGTACTGGATCGCGGCACGGCCGACTGCGCCAAGAGCACCCGAAATCAGGACGCGGTCGCCTGTTCTGACGCCGAGGGCATCGACTGTTTGCCGTCCAGTAAGACCGGCCTTGGGCAGAGCCGCGCCCTCCTCGAAGGTGAGATTGCCCGGAAGTTTGGCAACTGCCGAGGCCGGAACGACTCCATATTCAGCGTGAGAACCGTTGCCATTCGCAGCGAAATCGGCAACGACCCGATCGCCAACCGCCAGCCCCGTCACGCCCGCCCCGACCTCGACAACGGTCCCGGAGGCATCGCCGCCCAACACAGCTGGTAGCTCCAGGGGGATGTATTGGGCGACATAGCCCTGGCGGATCACCAGATCGAAGTGATTGACGGCGGAGGCTTCGATCTTGATTAGAATTTCGTCGGCTTGCGGCTTTGGCGCGGGAATGTCTTCAATCGCGAATTGATCGACATCACCGTAGGCTCTGAGGCGGACAGCTTTCATAGATGGACACCATTGTGTATGTTGGCGCGGAGATACGATACTGTTCACTATCGTTTGTACGATATGATAGATTATCGTATAGGAGTCAAGCCATATGAAATCGTGGTCCCCAGACCATCCGAAAGCGAAGCTGATGGCGAGCAAGCGCGCCGATATCCTTGCTGCCGCCAAGGCTTGCTTCCTTGAAACAGGCTATGAAGGCACGACCATGGAAGGCATCGCCAAGGCGGCGAATGTATCGATTATGACACTCTACCGCCATGCGGAGAGCAAGGAGGACCTATTTTCGGCGGTGATCTCGAATGCCTGCGATCCCGACGACGAAGGGGAAAGAGCAGAATGGGAGGCTCTTCTAAAAAAGCCCCTGAGGGACGTTCTCATTTGGTCTGGAATAATGGCGCAGAGACGTTTGAGCGATCCAGATACCATTGCCCTGATGCGCACTGTGATCGCAGAAGCCACCCGCTTTCCGGGCCTGGCGGAGATGGCGCACAAGAGTCTTGTCGGACACCTGGAAGGAATGGTTGCATACTTGCTTGGGCTGAAGCAGGAGGCTAGTGGTGTCAGCAAGAAACACCGTGAGGCGCTCGCCGTTCAGTTCATTGACAGGATCCTAGGAACCCGTCTGCTCGGCATTCTCTTGGGCCTTCCCGGCCCATCGGCGAAGGAACAGCGCGAGCGAGTGGAAGCAGCCGCCAACGATATAACTGCATCACTTGCCACGCGGGAGCGTCCTACCAAAGCGTGAAACTGGCACCATCGGCTCGACCGCAACGACCGAGCCTCCTTGGGCGCAGTCCTGGCCAAGCGTTAATCTGCGCCCACTTGAAAGGCGCCTAAGTGTTCCACGATATAGCGCTCAAGGGCCGTCGCGGCATTTAGCATGTGCGCGCGCATGCGGCGGGCTGCATTGTCTCCATCCCCCTCGGCGATCGCTGCCATGACGGTGTCGTGCTCCTCGCGGGAGCGCGCCATGCGATCCCCCTGTCGCAATTGAGTCCGCCGGAAAGCATTGAGGCGCTGGCGCGTTGCGGCTGCCTGCTCCGCCATAAAGCTGTTATGGGTCGCGCGGTAGAGATGCTCATGGAATTCGCGGTTGAAGGCGTCGTAGGCGTCGACGTCGCCTCGCTCGACCATGTCGAGTGATTCTTCATGGAGATGCATCAGCCGACTACGCTCCAGCGGCGTCATGCGAAAGGTGGCCAGACGTACGCACATGGCTTCGATCTCCGCCATGGCCTCGAACATGTCCATGATCCGCTCCGCCGTCAGCCGTGTGACGACCACCCCGCGTCGAGGCCGCATCTCCACCAGCCCGCTGACCGCGAGCTGGCTCAGCGCCTCGCGCACTGGCGTGCGCGAGGCGCCGAAACGGTCCGCCAGTTCCTGCTCGTCGAGTTGCATGCCGGCCGGCAAGTCGCCCCGGGCGATCTCGTCCGTCAGCGCATTGCGGATTCGCTGTGAGAGCAGGGTACGCTCTTCGGGCTCACCTTGCGCCAGATCGACAATCACACTCGAAGTCCCCCTTAACCGCCAGCTATGGCCCGCACGATAAGATAAAGGACCGAGGGCGCCACGAGGCAACCCAGGCCCGTATGGAATGTCGCCGTCAGCGCCCCGTAAGGAACCAGCCGCCGGTCGGTTGCGGCCAGCCCGCCCGAGACCCCGCTTACGGTGCCCATCAGGCCGCCGAAAACCATGGCGCTGCGCGGATTGTCCAGTCCGATCATCTTGGCCACGATCGGTGTCCCGATCATGACCAGTACCGCCTTGAACACCCCGGTCGCAATAGAGAGCGCGATCACCGCGGAATTTGCGCCGAGGGCGGCTCCCGTCACCGGGCCGACAATGTATGTCACGGCGCCTGCACCGATCGTCGTAATGGATACAGCATCGGTGTAGCCGAAGGCAACGGCCAGAACGGATCCGACGATAAAGGGCAGGATCGTGCCAAGCGTTAGCGCCACAGCGCCGATTGCGCCGGCCTTGCGTGCCTGGCTCACATCCACCTCGAAGGCGGTGGCGACGATGGCGAAGTCGCGCAGCATTGCGCCGCCCATCAGACCGATCCCTGCGAACAGCGGGATGTCCACCACCCCTTTCTCGCCGCCCGTCCACAGACCGGCCGCGAAGGCCGCGGCGAGGCCGATGACAATCGCGATGGCCGAACCGTGAATGCGTCCGAAAAAAAGACGTTTCGAAATTGCGTTCGACAACCACATCACCAGGCCAACGATGGCGAAGGCTGCGAGCAGGCCGTTGGCGAGGAAAGCATGCGTCAGGACTTCCATTGCGCCGCTCCCTCAAACCGTCTCGCCTAAGCGTGCCAACTGGCCGCCAGCCCTTGCCTCGATCTCGTCCATGGTTTCCCCCTTCGTGCCGATGCGGCTGATGAGGGCCACGGTGCCAAAGCACACGAGCACCGCCGCGATGCCTGCAATCAGCACCAGGGGCCCGCTCCGGGCAGCGACAACAACGTTCTGCTGGGCTGCCATGGCGACGACGATCGGGATGTAGAGAGCGCCCCAGAACTCGACGCCGAATTTCACCGGCGCCGTCAGCAAGCCTCGCCGCGTCAGCCACAGGCGCATCGCAATCAGCAGGAACATTGCGATGCCGACGCCACCGACATTCGCCTTCACGCCCAAGGCCACACCCAGCAGGTCGCCGAGAAAGGCGCCCATGAGTGTACAGATAGCAAGCAATGCCACACCGGAGATCACCATGAGCGTGACTCCCGTTGCGTCCAGCCAATATGCAAGACCGTCATTTTCTCCTCCCATGCATACCGGTTCAAATATCCGGCGGATTATAAAATACACAATATTGCGTTCTCTGCAATAGTGTGCACAATGCGATGACATCTAGCCCATCGTGTATACAAAGGCGAGCGAATGCGGGATTGGAACGCGAAAGGCCGAGACAGGCAGGCAAGGCGCGAGGCGGGAGGACGCCTTGCGGCCGGCAAGTTCATCGAGCCAAGCAAGCTCGTTGCCTTTCTGGAGGCGGTCCTGAAACCCGGCGACCGTGTCTGCCTGGAAGGCGACAACCAGAAACAGGCGGATCTGCTGGCCAAGGCACTCTGCAAGGTGGATCCCTCGAAGATCCATGACCTGCACATGGTGCAATCGGGCGTGGTGCTGCCCGAACACCTCGACCTGTTCGAGGTCGGCATCGCTTGCCGGCTCGATTTCTCCTACTCTGGCCCGCAGTCGGCCCGCATCGCTCGCATGATGTTCGGTGGCCAGATCGAGCTGGGCGCCGTCCACACCTACCTAGAACTGTTCGCCCGGTACTTCATCGACCTAACGCCGCAGGTGGCGCTCATCGCGGCGGTCAGCGCAGACAGGGCCGGCAACCTCTACACCGGGCCGAACACCGAAGACACGCCGACGATCGTCGAGGCGACGAGTTTCGGCAAGGGCTTGGTCATCGCGCAGGTGGGCGAGATCGTCGACCAGTTGCCGCGTGTCGACATTCCCGCCGACCAGGTGCATTTCGTGGTGGATGCGGGACGCCCGTTCTTCGTGGAGCCTCTGTTCACGCGCGACCCGGCGGCGATCACCGAGACCCAGATCCTCACCGCCATGCTGGCCATCAAGGGCCTCTACGCTCCCTATGGTGTACGCCGCCTGAACCACGGTATCGGCTTCAACACCGCCGCGATTGAACTGTTGCTGCCGACCTTTGGCGAGCGACTGGGATTGAGGGGCAAGCTCTGCACGCATTGGGCGCTCAACCCGCATCCAACGCTCATCCCAGCCATCGAAAGCGGATGGGTCGAACAGATCCATTGCTTCGGTTCGGAAGTCGGAATGGAAGACTATGTGCGGGCCCGGCCGGACATCTTCTTCACCGGCCCGGACGGCTCGTTACGTTCGAACCGGGCCTTCTGCCAGACCGCCGGCCTCTACGCCTGCGACATGTTCATAGGATCGACGCTGCAGATCGACCTATCCGGCCATAGTTCGACGGTGACCGGCAGCCGGGTCGCCGGTTTCGGCGGCGCGCCGAACATGGGATCGGACGCGCGCGGCCGGCGCCACTCCAGCGACCCCTGGCTGCGCGCCGGGCGGGAAGCCGACCCAGAAGGCAACCCGGCACTGCGGCGGGGTCGCAAGCTCGTCGTGCAGATCGGCGAGACATTCGGCGATGGCAACGCGCCGACCTTCGTCGAACGTCTCTCGGCTCTTGATCTGGCCGACAAGCTACAGCTCGACCTCGCTCCTGTGATGGTTTACGGCGACGACGTGACCCACATCGTCACCGAAGAGGGGATCGCCAACCTGCACCTGTGCCGCGACAAGGACGAGCGCGAGCATGCGATCCGCGGTGTCGCCGGCTACACCGAAGTCGGGCGGGCTCGCGACCGCAAGATGGTGGAACGCCTGCGCGAACGCAAAGTCATCCAGTGCCCCGAGGATCTCGACATCGACCCGCTGGATGCCGACCGCAGCCTGCTTTCCGCCCATTCCATCAAGGATTTGATGCTCGCTTCTGGCGGCCTCTATCGCCCGCCAAGCCGTTTCCGAAACTGGTAGAGTTCCCGCCCATGGAAAACCTTCGCTACGAACTTGGCCCGACCGAACCTGCGCGCGGCAACCGACCCGCCGCCCTGGTCGGCGTCGTCGCTTCAGGCAATCTCGAAGTGCTGCTCGAACGCGGCGAGGCGCGCGACCGATGCATCATCGACGTGGCGACGCCTGCCCATGGTTTCGCGGATCTCTGGGCGGCGGTCACTTCGGATTTCGTTGCCCGCTCGGCTGCCGGGGGGCTGCGCATCACCATCAATGATGGCGGCGCCCGGCCGGACACGGTGGCGCTGCGGCTGGCTCAAGGCATACGGCTGATGGAGAGGCCCGAATGATCCGTCAAAGCTGGTACGAACAATCCGCCCGCGGCCGTTTGGCAAATTTGCTCGACCCTGGCAGCTTTTCCGAATTCCTGGGGCCCGAAAGGCGGGAGATGAGCCCCCACCTTGCCCTCTTCGATCTGCCCAGACAGTTCGACGACGGCATCATCATCGGCACCGGCAGCATTGAGGGACACAAGGTGCTGTGCGCTGCCCAGGAAGGGCGGTTCATGGGCGGCGCCATTGGCGAAATACATGGCGCCAAGTTGACGGGCCTCTTGCATGCGGCGTGCCGATTGCAGCGCGATGTCGTCATTGCCTTCGACACAGGCGGCGTGCGCCTGCAGGAAGCCAATGCCGGCGAGCTGGCTATCTCGGAAATGATCCGCGCGCTTCTGGAGGCGCGGGCCGAGGGCGTGCGCGTTGTCGGGCTCCTCGGTGGGCGGGCGGGCTGCTACGGCGGCGGCAGTCTCATTGCCGGCTGTTGTTCCGCCCTCGTCATATCCGAACAGGGACGCCTCTCCGTCTCCGGGCCGGAAGTCATCGAGACCAACAAGGGCGTGGAGGAATTCGACTCGCGTGATCGGGCCTTGGTCTGGCGCACCATGGGCGGCAAGCATCGGTATCTGATCGGCGCTGCCGATATTTTCGTCGACGACGATGTCGCTGCTTTTCGGCTCGCGGCTATCGAGGCCTTGAGGGTCCCAGCCGTCCTGGACCAGTCGGTGCTCGCTGGCGAACAGGCACGGCTCGAACTGCGGCTTCGGCGCTTTGGCGATGCCGCCGACGGCATCGACGTGTGGGCAAAGCTTGGCGTCGCCCGCCCTGCCGAACTGCCCGAGCTCGACATCGACGCGTTCCATGCCACTGCCAACGCCTGCCGGGAGGGCGCCGATGCAGCTCGCTGAAATTCTGTCCTCGCTCTTTCCAGCCGGCCACGAGATACGCGAGAGCGGCGGCCTCGTCACCGGAACCGGGCGGCTCGACCCGAACAACCGAATCGACGTCGTCGGCATCTGCGGCAAAACATATCCCGGGGTCGATGAGGCAGTGGCGCTTGCCGGCCATATCCTCAAGGTCGCGGCGCGCCCCGATCGAGCGCCGCTGCTCTTGCTTGTCGATTCCGGTAGTCAGCGGATGAGCCGACGCGATGAACTGTTGGGGCTCAGCGAAACACTGGCTCACCTTGCCAAGGCGCTGTGGCACGCCGACCGGGCGGGACATCGCACCGTCGGTCTGCTCTATGGCGGCAGCGCCGCCGGCGCTTTCATCGCGACCGCCCTTGCCTGCGGATCGCTCGTGGCGCTCCCTTCTGCCTGGCCGGAAGTAATGGACCTGCCGTCCATGGCCCGGATTACCAAACTGCCGATCGACCTCCTCAAGGAAAAGGCGGCAACCACGCCGGTGTTCGCGCCAGGCTTGGACAATCTGTTCGCGACCGGCGCAATCGTCGAGATCTGGGATCCGCGTGAACCCCTGAGCGGACAGCTCGCAGCTCTACTCGCCCGACCGGCTTCCGACGATCCGAGGGCGCAACTTGGCGCCCAACGAGGCGGACGTTTGAAAGCAGCTGCAATCGCAGCGGAAGTCGAACGTCTGTCCCTCGCCCATGGTTGAGGTCGCGGTGCTGCGCCGCCACGATCTGGTCTATATCAAGCCCGGCGCCTGGCCCGGGCTGCTGGCCGGCCACGACCTGGGTGACCTCCATCAGGAACTGGCTTGCTGGGCGGCGCTGGAGCGGCCGACCGTGTTGCGCGGGCGCATTGGCGGCGATCCCGGCGATAGCGTGCCGCTGGGCCTGCCCTTGCCGCCCGGGATGGATCGCAAACGGCTGGCATTCGCCTGCTCTCCTGGCGGCGTGGCACGGATCGCTTCGCCGGTTCTCCTGAGCGAAGCCCTGCCGACGGCGCCGGACAGATGGCGGGCGGCTATCGATGCACTGCTGGCCGAAGGCATCTCCTGGCGCTGCTTCGGCAGTCTCGCCTGGCAGCATCTGACCGGCCTGCCCTATTTGACGGACGCCTCCGATCTCGACCTGCTCATCCATTGCAGCACCGAAGCGCAGGCAGAACTGGCAACGAGAGCGCTGAGCATCGTCGCCGCGCGTGCACCGATGGAGATCGATGCCGAGCTGATCTCTTCCACGGGAGTTGCGGTGCAATGGCGCGAGTGGACCTCGGGAGCCACCGAACTCCTGGTGAAGTCGCTCGCAGGGCCAGCCATGACAGCCCGCGAGGCTTTGTTTCCATGAGCCTTGCCACGCGCATACAAGCCGACCGCCCGACCATAGGCGAGAGCGATCCCGAGCAGATCGGCAAACACGCCCGCCAGGCCCTGATCCTGGAATTGGAAACCTGGCCGAAGCCCGGCCTCGTCAGTCACGTCGACAGCGGCGCCCATCTCGACATGGACGCAGAGCTTTTGCGGCGCAGCGCCAGAACACTTGAGCCGTTCTTCGTTGAGCTTGCCAAAGCAGGCGCCACGGATGCCGGCATGGATCGCCTGCGCGAGATCGGCGTGGAGGCGGAATGCGCGATGCGCAGCGCCACCGGTGGCGTCAACACCCATCGCGGAGCCATCTTCGGCCTCGGCCTGCTTTCCGCAGCCGCCGGTCTTGCCGCTGCATGTGATTGGCGCTTGTCGCTCGGCACGCTGGTCGCGGCACGCTGGGGATCCGAAATTCTGGCGACGCCGCCCGAGCGCGACAGCCATGGCAGCGCCGTGGCGCGGCGCTACCGCGTTGGCGGTGCACGCGCCGAGGCGGCCGGCGGCTTCGGATCCGTCTACGCGGTGGCCCGTCCGGCCCTGGTCGAGGGGCGCCGCCTGGCCGACGATGACGAGGAAGCGGCGCGGGTCCAAGTCTGCATGGCTCTCATCGCGCAAGTTGGCGACAGCAACCTGCTTTATCGAGGCGGCAAGGACGGACTGCGCTTTGCTCAAGAAGAGGCCCGCGCCTTCCTGGCCGATGGTGGGGTCGGGCGGCGAAATTGGCGTTGGGACGCCAAGGCCATGCATGGTCAGTTCGTCGCCCGCAATCTAAGCCCGGGCGGCTGTGCCGACCTGCTCGCTATGGCACTGTTCACCGAGGCGCTCGAGCCATGAGCCTTGCCCTGCTCTGTTCGGGTCAAGGGCACCAGAACCGCGAGATGTTCGATCTCGTGACGGTGCTTCCGCAGGCGCGGCCTATTCTCGATAGCGCGAGCATCGCCCTTGGCGCCGATCCGGCAGATTTCTGCCGAACCGCGCCAGAACCCGCTCTTCATGCAAACCGGGAAGGTCAAATTCTGTGCGTCACTCGCGCCCTTGCCATCGCGGCGGCGCTTTTTCCGACCGGCGCGCCACCTGAAACCTTTGTGGCCGGTTACAGTGTCGGGGAAGTCGCGGCCTGTGGCCTGGCTTCGATCTGGTCGACGAACGAGACCCTGATGATTACCGAGCGGCGGGCACGCGCGATGGACGCGGCCAGCGGGTCGAATGACCAGCTTTGCTATCTGCGGGGCTTGTCGAGGCCGGCGGTAGAACGTCTCGCCGGGCGTTTCGATTGCGCGCTCGCAATCGTGAACCCCGGCCTCTTGTTCATCGTCGGCGGACTTCGATCGTCGATCGATGCGTTTTGCGCGGCTGCTCTGGAGGATGGCGCGGCGAAAGCCGCTCCGATGCCGATATACGTTGCTTCCCACACGCCGCGCCTGGCTGCCGCGGTGGCCCCCTTCCTCGACGCCCTCGCCGCGGTTGCGCCGAAGCCTCCCAGCCTGCGTCTCGTCAGCGCCACCGGCCCTGCCCTGGTGACGAACCCCTCAATTGTGCTCAACGGCCTGGCAAGGCAACTGACGGATACCATCGATTGGGCAGCGGTGCTGGAGATATTAGCCGAGCGCGGCGTGACCCAAATCCTCGAATTCGGCCCCGGCCATGCCTTGGCCGAGATGGCTGCGGCGACGCTGCCTTGGGCGAAGGTGCGGGCTGTGGATGATTTCCGCAGCATCGAAGGCATCAGGCAGTGGCTCGGCACACAGTGAAGATACGTGGTAGGCAGACAACTCCGGGCGCGCCGACTGATATCAATGAAGAACATCGAAGGCAAAGCTTGTCGGCGAGGACGGTTCAGTTGGCAGCCTCACCTCGATTCAGCTGTTCGTTCCACTCCGACCTGCAAGTCCCCAACGGAGTTGCGCAATGGTCAGGTGCTAGACAACAGCTTGCACTGGATGCTGGGGGGCGTCGCGCCGCCGGAGCTGGCTGCAGCGCGCGCCGCGGAAAGCCTGGAAGATGCCAATCAACGTGAGCGTATCTGGTACGTGGCGTGCACACGGGCACGGGATCTCCTTATCCTCCCCCACATCCCTCAGGCGTCCAAAGATTCCTGGTTCAGCTCGATAGACCTGCGTCAGCTGGACATTCCTGAGCTGGACCTTACGTCCTTTGCGCGGCGCCAAATGCCGGCACCGGCGCCTCTGTCCAACGAGCAGTCTTCCGACATTTTTGCCGCCGAGCAGCGGTGCGTCGAGGAAAGCGCGCTCCCGATCGTGTGGCGCCGGCCCAGCGAACACGATGCCGATCGACTCGGCGACCCTCTCGAGGACGTCGTAACTTCGGAGAGCCACATTGAGCATTTCGAGGTGGTTGGGGAGCATGAGGATTTGTGGGGCGGAATGCAACGGAGTATGCGTCGTCATTGAACTTCGACGGGGCAGCGGGTGTGAAGAGTGTAAAACGGGCAGCAAGGAAAGCGGTCGGAGAGGCGGCGGCCGCGAGGGAGGATGAGATTTTCATCCTGCAGTTCCGCATCTTTGAAGGACGTGTACCCGATGGTGTGGCGTCGGGTAGCCCCGCGAGCTACTACCGTCATTGCTGGATTCGGCCCCACGTCGGGCCGAGACGGGTTTGCGAGACCTCAATCAAAAGATGGCTCTCGGCAACGACCAAGTAAGTGCCACCCAACATCACACCCAAGCCGTCGCGGGGAAGCGATAGCCAAGAATGGACATAGAAGGTCATACCCGGCTCCAGTATGCCGGTCGAAAATCTATCGAGCTGGAGGGAACTCAACCAAATCGGGGGATAGGCAATACCAATGCCGACCCCAAAACGCATCTGCGCAGCATCGCCCAACCCAGCACGGTCGATCGGTTTACGCGAACCATTATCGATGTCAGCGACATGCGCGCCAGAGCGGCATTCTTCCAGGCCAGCCAATAGCGATTCACGGGCCACATCATACAATTTGCGCGCGCCCTCACCCGGTTCGCCAGCCGGTCGTTGCCACCGATGGGTCACGCGAGGCTGAATACGCCGGAGAAGACCGGCAGCTCATAGCGGGCGATAATATCGTTGAAGCGAACATGAGCATCTATCAGTTCTTCGAGATCGTACCAGAACGGAATGTTCATTTGCGTCACCACGAATGGTGTCAACACCGTCGGGGCAGGTACCGCACCGATCTTCGCCAATGCTTCCAATCCGTTAATCGTGTTATCTGCAGCCTCAATTCCAGCTAGAAGACAGCTTCCCACCCTGAACTGACCAAACACGTGAATCGCGTCGGCAAAAATCGCCATGTATTCGTCAAACGTGTATTCGCCCTTGAAGCCACGAATATATTTTTTTCGCAATCCGGGATCGACGATTTCGATCCCGGTATTAAATCGCGAAACGCCAGCATCTTTCAGAATTGAAAAGTACTCTATTCGCCTATCCTGGTTATTCCGGACGCTTGGCGGGACTACCTGGGATACGTAAATGCCCTTTGTGTAGCCGGCCTCCCTTAGGTGACGAGAGATTGTAGCGTGCCGATCCAATTCTGTCTTCTCATCTTTGATGCTTCCAGTGGTTAACCAAACGATATCAAATTTGTCATTAAACGTGTGGCCATGTTTGTCGACATAGTTTAGACACTCTTGGAAGTTGGCCTTGTAATTCGTAGCGCCTCCCCCCTGGACCGCCAGCACTTCCCATTCATTTTCCTTGAAACAGAAATCGCACGAATAGCAGCAGTAAACATGATAATCGAACACGAAGCTTCGGGCACCATTCACGCGCATCATGCCGAAATTATACATGCCCGTCGGCGAGCGTTCTGGGTCGATACACTGTCGACAGCGGACTTGTTCGATCTCGTTGTTTATTGATGCAGTGATGACCTCTCCGTCGAACATAAACGGTGAGTTCTGGTTGATACGTACTGTGATCTTTTTGACAAACTCAGGACCTAGTATTTCGATTTCGAGCCTCGGTATGACCTGCCCAAGAATCGGAAATCGCACTCCGGTCGTGAGAAGCTGAATTCCGTCTCTTAGTGCGCCAAGTCTTAAGACTTCCTCGATACGCACTTCATGCCTATTCTCGAGAGCAAAGTCGACTTTTGCGGCTCTTTTTTTCGGGTCACCCATGGTCACACTCCACCTATTAGAAGGAATTGGACGAAACGCCAAGCGTTCTCGCTGGATACATTATTTTTAGTGCTAGACTATTCTGATATCAGTTCGGCGCCTCCCGTTTTCCGTTGGTGCTTCAGAAGCATTTGGTATTCACTGGCGTATGCAGAAGTGCAGGGATCGGCAATTAATTGCCCGCTGGAGCCCAGGTTTCCTTTATCCAGCCTGCTGGAAATCAGAAGGCGTTGCAGCCATCGATCTCTACCATCGTAACTGGGTTGATAAGGACTTCGGCAATGGACAACATGTGAGTTGTCCATTGTCAGCAGGTCCCCAGCATTCAGGCGCACTTCTGTTGCAGCTTCGGTAATAGCCGTTCGCAGCATATTCAGTACATGTTTCGCTTCCTCGGCAAGAGCTGAAAGATAGTCGACGTATTCGTAAACCACGCGACCGTCGCCCTCGCGCACGATCGGACGTGGCATCGTATAACCGCACGAACCCTAATCACACTAAGCAATCGATGTGCCACGGAAAACGTTTCTGCGTGCGTTCTATGCAGAGGAGGCAAAGGCCATGTGTTTAGGCCATACCGGTCGAATATCTATGCTTCGTGTCTAGTTCCGGACATAACCGTCTACGACCCGACATGGCTGAATACGCACAATCCGGAGGTCGAACGGCGACATCCGCTGCAGGCACTGACGAGCCAACGCATCTTGCGACACATATGTGTCCACAAACTGGGGGAAGTTGCTGGCCAAGAGATTTCAGGTGGCGCACGCGGTAGTATGTAGCCAAGGCGTCAAGCGGGTCACCGTCAACACGACCGTGAAGCCGAAGGTCATCAGCTTTCCGAACGAACGCCAAGCTTTCGCAAGCCGCGATCCGGGGTGAATCGGCAATCCTGCCAAAAGCGCCGCGAATGATGGCAGGCCGTTACGCTCCTTCGAAGCCTTATTCGCGGTAAGCGCTGGGAAAGACCGTGTCCTGATCGACGAGGACGTTGAAGATATAGCCGGGGCGAATCTCCAGTGTGGCGTCACGACACGAAAGTGGTGAATCCGTCCGACATTTGAGAACATATGGTGATCAGGCGGCGAGCATGGACGTTTCGCGCCGAAGCGGCCTGAGGTCGAGGCTGTCAGTCGGGGTCCAGATGTAGTCGCCGGTGAGGCTGATATGCTGCCATCCGAGCGGTGTGATGTGCTTGATCACGTCTGCCGGCGTCGCAATGCCTTCGCGATTGAGCTCGGCGAAAGTCGGTTCGAGATAGAGCGTATTCCAGTAGACAATGGCGTTGATGAGCAGGTTCAGCCCGGACGCCCTGTAGAACTGGCTCTCGAAGGTTCTGTCCCGCAGCTCTCCGAGACGATTGAAGAACAGCGCCCGGGCCAGTGTGTTCTGGGCCTCGCTCTTGTTGAGGCCGGCGGTGGCGTTCCTGCGCATTTCAGGGTTCTGCCACCATTGCGGCAGGAAGATGGATCGATTGATGCGTCCGATGTCCGCAGCGCGAGCGCCAGTCCGTTTTGGCGCGGGAATGCGGACAGTTTCGCCAGCAAGGTCGAAGGCCGCACTTGGCCGGAACGGATCGTCGTGACAAGACGCAGGATGTCATTCCAGTTTGCCCTGATCCGATCGACGTTGATGGGTTCGCCGACGAGCGGGGCGAGGTTTTGGGGAGGCGCGTCGCCCGGGAAGAGATAGAGTCGGCGATCCTTGAGGCCGCGCAACCGGGGCACGAGTTGGAAACCGACAAGATGGCAAAGAGCGAAACTCATGTCGCTGACGCCGCCGGTATCGACATAGTGGGTTTCGATGGTGAGATCGCTGCCGTGATAGAGCAGACCGTCGAGAACGTAGATGGCCTCGCTTGCGTTGGCGTTCATGGCGATGATGTGGACGCACCATACTTGTCGGAGGTGAAGCGATAAAACTTGGCGCCGGGGTTAGGGCCATAGCGGGCGTTGAGGTCGCCGATCGCCTCGGCCTGCCCTCCTGCCGGAAAATACTGCCCGTCCGAGAATGAGGTGGTTCCGTCGCCCCACAATTTTGCGAGAGGCAATTGCCTCTGGGCATTGACAAGGATGGCGTGCGCGCCGGCGTAACCCTCTTCACGGATATGCCGGTCGTGCGCCCAGGCGAGCTGGCGCATCGTCAGTCCGGGGGAAACGTCCGCCATTCTGGTGAGACCGAGATTGATGCCGTCCGCCAGAACGGCAGTAAGCAGGGCAAGCTTGTTGTCGGCCGTGCGCCCGGTGCGCAGATGGGTGAAGGCGTTGGAAAATCCCGTGCGGGCGTCCACCTCAAGCAGCAAGTCGGTGATGCGGATCGCAGGCAAGCGGTTTTCCAACCTTGGTTTCAGCGCCTTTGCGATATCCGGCAACATGGCCTTGTGTGGCGTGACGCTGAAACCTGCGCCGGCCAATTCGACATCGTCGAGTTCACCGGCTTTCGCCAGACGAGAAAGCTCGCTCAGCCCGTCGTTCAAGGTCTGGCGCTGTTGCTTCAGATAGGTTTCCACATTGGTGTCAACCGCGATCGGAAGCGGACCTTCTTCGCGCATCAACTCGAATGTCGGCGCGGGAATGAGGAAGCTCTCGAAGGACTGGAAGCGCTTCGCGCCCGCCACCCAGACATCGCCGGCGTCGAGGCGGCGTTTCAATTCGCTGAACAGGCAGAGTTCATAGGCCCTGCGATCGATCTTGCCATCCTGCAGGATGAGCGGCATCCAGCCTTTCGGTGCAAAGGATATGGGTGCTCTGTCGGGTATCGCTTTTTTCCCTTTGCGGTACAGATCGGCGACCATGGATAGCGCGCGCAGGAGATTCGCCGCCACGGCGTGGCCACGAAACACGAACGTCGAGAGGAATTCCGGCGCCATTTTCCGGATCGTCGGATAGCGCTGGAGCATTTCGATCTTTCCATCGATGCTGTCCGGGGCAATCAGCGTGTCGACCGCCTGAACGCTGGTCGCGAAGGTCGGCCATTGAATGACCCGTTCGAGCGACTTGCCGATATCCTCGCCCTTCTGCCTAGCCTCGATGATCGCGTGGCAAACTTTCGAAACGTCCTTCAGCGGCTTCTGAATTTCCCAGACGGAACTGGTGATGCGGGCGGTCGCCTGGTGGTCGGCTCGCCGCGTCAAGGCACCAATCAGCTTCTTGAACACGTCGATCGCGCGGTCGGTCAAATGGCGAGATAGGTGCAAAGCCGTCGCAGCCAGCACGGCGTGCCGGCGGTCAGGGTTGAGGTCGCGCAAATGCTGCGCGCTCATCCGCATCCCTTCCGCGGCGAGTTCGTCAAAAACCTTGGCCGGAATGCGCTCCATCAGTTGCATCGGCAGGTTCAGTGACCGGAGAAACTGGACGCGTTCGGCGATCCTGTCGAGATTGATGGCGGTAGGCGACAATGCCGGTGTTCTCGCCCACGCAAGGATGGTCACATTCGTGCCCACACGTGGGTCGAGAAGTTTGTCGAGGTCACGCTTCTGGCCTTCCGAAAGCCCGCCACAAATCACACCTTATGGCTTCGATCGGCTATGCAAGGGTCTCCACAGGGGATCAGGACACGGCCCTGCAACTCGACGCCCTGCGAAAAGCAGGCTGCGAGAAACTGTTCGAAGACAGGGCTTCAGGCGTCAGAACCGATCGACCCGGTCTGGCGGAAGCCATTCGCTATGTACGGGAAGGTGACACGCTCACGGTCTGGAAGCTCGACCGTCTCGGCCGATCGATGAAGCACCTCATCGATATCATCACCGAGTTGGAGGCCAAAGGTGCCGGTTTTCGATCGATCACCGAAAACATCGACACCACGACATCCGGCGGCCGTCTGGTCTTTCATTTGTTTGGGGCCCTGGCGCAGTTCGAGTGCGCGGCGACAACTACGGTGGCCGGTTCAGCGACAACTATGATGGCCGGTGGGGTCGCCCGTCGGGCCCGGTCGCAGGGAGGGGCGGAGCCCCGACCGGAGAGCGGGTCTGACGGGCGGGCGCGACAGAAGCCCCTTGCGAGGGGATCTGATCGGGGCGCGTGGAGTGGTGGTATCTGAACACCTATCGAACATAGCAGCGATAGGTACCGATGCCTGGCCTCCACATCACCGATCAACAGGTACATCGTTACATGTCTCAGCGTCGTCACCATCCCCAGGCCGTTGCGGCCGC